>NZ_CP170127.1:1717500-3912500 GCF_055698645.1 Methylocystis sp. NC52PC
TGGCAACTGTTTAACAAAAACACAGGGCTCTGCGAAATCGCAAGATGACGTATAGGGTCTGACGCCTGCCCGGTGCCGGAAGGTTAAGAGGAGAGGTGCAAGCCTTGAATTGAAGCCCCGGTAAACGGCGGCCGTAAATATAACGGTCCTAAGGTAGCGAAATTCCTTGTCGGGTAAGTTCCGACCTGCACGAATGGCGTAATGACTTCCCCGCTGTCTCCAACGTCAGCTCAGTGAAATTGAATTCCCCGTGAAGATGCGGGGTTCCTGCGGTCAGACGGAAAGACCCCGTGCACCTTTACTGTAACTTTGCATTGGCATTCGTGTCGGCATGTGTAGGATAGGTGGTAGGCTTTGAAGCATGGGCGCCAGCTCGTGTGGAGCCACCCTTGAAATACCACCCTTATCGTCATGGATGTCTAACCGCGCTCCGTCATCCGGGGCCGGGACAATGCATGGTAGGCAGTTTGACTGGGGCGGTCGCCTCCCAAAGAGTAACGGAGGCGCGCGATGGTGGGCTCAGAGCGGTCGGAAATCGCTCGTCGAGTGCAATGGCATAAGCCTGCCTGACTGCGAGACAGACAAGTCGAGCAGAGACGAAAGTCGGTCATAGTGATCCGGTGGTCCCTCGTGGAAGGGCCATCGCTCAACGGATAAAAGGTACGCCGGGGATAACAGGCTGATAACCCCCAAGAGTCCATATCGACGGGGTTGTTTGGCACCTCGATGTCGGCTCATCACATCCTGGGGCTGGAGAAGGTCCCAAGGGTTCGGCTGTTCGCCGATTAAAGTGGTACGTGAGCTGGGTTCAGAACGTCGTGAGACAGTTCGGTCCCTATCTGCCGTGGGTGTAGGAGAATTGAGAGGATTTGTCCCTAGTACGAGAGGACCGGGATGAACATACCTCTGGTGGACCTGTTGTGGCGCCAGCCGCAGTGCAGGGTAGCTATGTATGGACGGGATAACCGCTGAATGCATCTAAGCGGGAAACCCACCTCAAAACGAGTTCTCCCTCGAGAGCCGTGGAAGACGACCACGTTGATAGGCCGGGTGTGGAAGCGCGGCGACGCGCGTAGCTTACCGGTACTAATAGCTCGATTGAGCTTGATCGCTCTCATTTATCAACGCCCATCACAATCCTTGCGCATACGTTCATCCGAAAACCGCTACGCACTTTTCGGACGTATGCGTCAGGGCCGAGATAGAAAGACAAGCGCCAAAAGCGCCCATTTGCTTCGATGTGTTTCGCCGGCCTGGTGGCCTTCGGCGAAGCGATCAGACCCGATCCCATCCCGAACTCGGCCGTCAAACGCTTCAGCGCCAATGGTACTATGTCTCAAGACCTGGGAGAGTAGGTCGTCGCCAGGCCTGCCAAACACATCAACCTTCCTCTTCCGATCACACACATAGCGCCGCCCAAAAGCGGCGCTTTTTAGCGTCTCGGCGCGGGGTGGAGCAGCCCGGTAGCTCGTCAGGCTCATAACCTGAAGGTCGCAGGTTCAAATCCTGCCCCCGCATCCAAGACAAAAAATCCACCTCGAACGCCAAACGCCCCTTGCCCCGAAGGGCGGGGCTTCGCGAGCGCAGGGGCGCGTCAACCCCCTTTTTCAAAGCGTGGCGTATCCCCATCAAACCGCGCGCGATCCGGTTTTGTCCATCAGAACACGCGCAACGCAGCTCTCGAGCGATTGCCGCCAGGGCGGCAGCCGCAACCCGTAGCGGATTGCAAGTTTTTCATTGTCGAGCCGCGAATTCGCCGGCCGCCGCGCAGCGGTGGGGTAGTCGGCGGTGGAGATGCGCTGGACGCGGACGGGCTTGCGTCCGAACTTTTCTGCGGCGGCGAAGGTCGCCTCCGCGACATCCGCCCAACTGGCGTCGCCTTGCCCCGTCACGTGGAAGACCCCGCGCAAGCTCGGCGACGGGTCCTCGACGAGACGACGCGCCATGACGAAAATGGCGTCGGCGATGTCGATCGCGCTCGTCGGATTACCGAGTTGATCAGCGACGACGCTGACTTCCGCGCGCGTCTCCCCAAGCCGCAGCATTGTTTTCACGAAATTGGCGCCGAAGGGGCTGTAGACCCAGGCGGTGCGCAAAATGACATGGTTCGGATGGGTCGCGGCGATGTTGTGCTCGCCGGCGAGCTTGGAGCGTCCATAGGCGCAGGTCGGTCCGGTGGGATCGTCCTCCCGGTAGGGACGCGGCAGCGTCCCGTCGAAGACGTAATCTGTCGACAAGTGCAGGAGCGGGACATTCAGCTCCGCCGCCGCTTCGGCCACATGCCCGGCGCCTTCGCCATTCACCCGCATCGCGAGATCAGCCTCGCTCTCTGCCCTGTCCACGGCCGTATAAGCGGCGGCGTTCACAATCGCATCGCAGCGCGCGTGACGCAGGCCGGCGAGCACCGCGTTGCGAAGTCCAAGGTCGAGCTGTGGCCGCCCGAGCGCGGTGATCTCGATGTCCTTCGCCGCGCGCTCGATCAGGGCGCTGACGACCTGGCCGGTAAGGCCGGTAACGGCGAGACGGAGGGACATGATCGCGCCTTTGTCTGTTGAGGGGCGCAAAGTCTATCCTCTGCCGACCGCGTGCGGCAAGGCGCGCAGGCGCCTGCGCGATTGGGCTTCAGCCTCGACGCTTGGCGATCATGCGCCTGATTTCAGGCAGGCAGGAGCCGCAATTGGTTCCGGCGCGCAACAGGCGACCCACCTCGGCCGCGTCCGTGCATCCAGACGCAATAACGGCGTCGATTTTGCGCTCGCTGACGCCGAAGCAGGCGCAGACCACAGGGCTGCTCTCGCCGTCCCTCGGCGCCGTCGCGCCTGAGAGGAGCTCAAGCCGCTGGGAGGCGCTGAGCTTATCGAGCGCGGAGAGATCCAGACCCGCATCGACAGGTGGCGGCGAACGCCCGAGCGCGAGGAACAGCTCGGCGCGGTCGGCGCGGAAAGCGGCGGCCCGCAACAACCCCTGAGCCTCGTCAAAAAATTCAACGACGTCCTCTGAGCCGTTGCGGCGCAAGAAGTCCAGCCAGAAGGACGCTTGCGCGTCGCTGGCGATCCGGTAGGCAAAGCCGCCCGCCACGGCGAGACGCGCCCACCACATGCCTCGAGGCAGCGCCAGGGGCCGCCGGGCCAGCAGCACGCCCTGGCGGGCAAAGGCGCAAGGCGCGATCGCCGCCGGCGCAGCCTTCGATTCCGGCTGGCCGGAAATCGGATCGACGCACGGCGGGACGAGCGCGCCGACCCGCGCCTGCGCCGAAGTCTCGTCGGTCCAATGGATCGGCGCGAACAAGTGTCCCGTCGGCTGACGCTCCGTGACGATCGCGCGCAAGACGCAAGACCCGTGCGCGGTGACCACGCGCGCGAAGCCATTCTGTTCGACGCCCGCGGCCTTCGCGTCCTTCGGATTGATTTCCACGAAAGGCTCGGGAGCGTGGCGCGCGAGACGCGGGCTTGTTCCCGTTCGCGTCATGCTGTGCCATTGATCGCGCACGCGGCCAGTATTGAGCCGCAGCGGATAGTCGGCGGTCAGAGCCGAGGCGAGCGTCGGCTTCTCGGGCGCGACGAAACGCGCCCGCCCGTCCGGCGTGTTGAAGGCGCCCTCGCCGAACAACCGCGAGCGTCCGGCGCTTTCGCCGGGGCGGATCGGCCACTGGGTGGGCTCCAACGCGTCGTAAGCGTCGTCGCTCAGTTCGGCGAGACCGCCCAGATCGAAGTCGCGCTTTCCTGCGTTCTCGAAGGCTGAGAGCGCCGCATGCTCGCGAAAGACGCAGGCCGCCGAGCGGAAATCGAAGCCGGGAAAGCCCATCCGGCGGGCGACGTCGCTGAAGATCGCCCAATCCGGGCGCGTCTCTCCCGGCGGCGAAAGAAAGGCGCGCTGCCGCGAAATCCGGCGTTCCGAATTGGTCACCGTCCCGTTCTTTTCGCCCCAGGCCTGTGCGGGGAGCAGAAGATGCGCGCCGCTGTTGATGGTGTCGTTCGACCGCACATTGTCCGACACGACGAGAAGTTCGAGTTTTTGCAGGGCCCCGCGGGCGGCGTCCGCGTCGGGGAGCGAAGCGGCCGGATTGGAGCCCACGATCCAGAGCGCCTTGATGTCGCCCCGCGCGACAGCCTCGAACATGGCGACGGCCTTGAGGCCCTCCCGCTCGGCGATCCGCGGCGCGTTCCAGAAACGTCCCACGCGATCGACGCTCTCCGGCTCGAATCCCATGTGCGCGGCAAGGCTGTTGGCGAGACCGCCAACCTCTCGTCCGCCCATGGCGTTGGGCTGGCCCGTGAGCGAAAAGGGCGAGGAGCCGAGCTTTCCGATGCGTCCCGTCGCGAGATGACAATTAATGATGGCGTTGACCTTGTCGGTTCCCTGGGCCGACTGATTCACACCCTGGGAAAAGGCGGTGACGACGCGCGCCGTTCGCGCGAACATATCGAAAAACGCCGCAACCTCGGTTTCGGGCAGGCCGGCGCTCACCGCGGCGGCGGCGATCGACGGCGCGATGCGGCGCGCCTGCGCAAGCGCGGCCTCGAACCCCGTTGTGCGTCGCTCGATATGGTCCGAGTCGATGACGCCGCTTTCCGCAAGATGGACGAGGAGGCCCGAAAACAGCGCCTGATCGGAACCGGGCATGATCCGCAGAAAGAGATCGGCGCTCTCCGCCGTTGCGGTGCGGCGCGTGTCGATTACGACGAGCTGCGCGCCACGCGCCTCCCGGTTCCGCATGATGCGCTGGAACAGGACGGGATGGCACCAGGCCGCGTTCGAGCCGACGAGCACGATGAGATCGGCGGCGTCGAGATCCTCGTAACACCCCGGCACCGCATCGGCCCCGAAAGCCCGCTTGTGTCCCGCCACAGCGGAGGCCATGCAGAGTCGTGAATTGGTGTCGACGTTCGCCGAGCCGATGAAGCCCTTCATCAGCTTGTTGGCGACGTAATAATCTTCGGTGAGAAGCTGCCCGGAAAGATAAAAGGCGACGGCGTCCGGTCCGTGGCGATCGACGATGCGCTTGAATCCCGCCGCGACGGCGTCGAGCGCGGCGTCCCACGACAAGCGTTCGAAACCGCCCCCTTGGCTGCGGCGCAGGGGATGCAGCAATCGGCCTTCGAGGCCGAGCGTCTCGCCGAGCGCCGAGCCTTTCGAGCAAAGACGCCCGAAATTCGAGGGGTGAGACGGATCGCCGGCGACGCGGGCGACGCCCGCTTTATCGACCGAAGCCATTACGCCGCATCCGACCCCACAATAGGGGCATGTCGTCCTCGTCGCCGTCGCTGGCGCCGCCGCGGCGCCAACCGCCGCAACGGCGCCGGACTTCGAAATAACGTCGAGCATCGCCATACCTTAATAGACGTCCTGCTGATAACGGCCAGCTTTCTTGAGACCCGCGACAAAAGCAATCGCCTCGTCGACGCTGCGCGCGCCATATTCGGCGACGATATCGACAAGCGCCCGCTCGACGTCCTTGGCCATGCGTTGCGCGTCGCCGCAGACGTAGAAATGCGCGCCTTCGGCGAGCCAGGCCCAGAGCTCGCGGCCGGCCTGGCGCATGCGATCCTGCACGTAGAACTTTTCTTCGCCGTCACGCGACCAGGCGAGAGACAGGCGCGTGAGCAGCCCCGTGGCCTTCATGGCGTCGAATTCCTCGGCGTAGAAGAAATCGTGAGCCGCGCGCTGATGGCCGAAGAAGAGCCAGTTTCGGCCCCTCGCGCCGGTCGCGGCGCGTTCCTGCAAAAAGGCGCGAAAAGGCGCGACGCCCGTGCCCGGCCCCACCATGATGATTGGTTTCGACGCGTCCCCCGGGAGCGCGAAGCCGTGCGCCGCCTGAACATAGACCGGCAGCGTCTCGCCCGGCGCGACGCGTTCAGCGAGAAAGGTGGAGGCGACGCCCAGCCGCTTGCGCTTGCCGACGACATAACGCACGGCGTCGACGGTGAGGGACAGGCGCCCCGGCGCCGCCTTTGGAGACGAAGAGATGGAATAAAGGCGCGGCTGCAGCGGCTCGAGCGCTTCGACGAAGGCCTCGGCATGCGGCCTCGCGCCGGAAAACTTCTGAAGCGCCGCGAGCACGTCGAGCGACGCGGCGTCGCCGTCGGGGTCGTCGCCCTGCGCCAGACGCCGCGCCTTTTCGCGGGCGGCCCCGCCGGTGACGAAGGAAATGAGGTCGAACAAGGCGTCGGGCGCGGGCGAGAGCGACACGTCGCCTTGCAGCGCTTCGCGTAAAGTCTTGCCGCGCACGGGCGTCATATGCGAGGCGCCGAGCATGGCGATGATCTGATCGACGAGGCCAAGATCGTTTTTCGCGAAAACGCCGAAACTGTCGCCCGCAGCGTAATCGAGCCCGCTCTCGGAAATGTCGAATTCGACGTGCCAGGTCTCCTTCTTAGACCCCTCCTTGTTCAATCGCCGTCGCGTCAGGAAAGTCGCGTGAACGGGCGCCTCGCGCGCGCGGCCGGGGGCGCGGGACAACCCCTCGTCCGCCGCGATGGCGGCGGCCACGGGCCCTGCGGGCGCGGCTTGCAATTCGTCCGACAGCCCTTTCAGCATCCGCGCAGTCGCCTTGCCGCCCGGAGCGCAGAGATTGAGTCGGGTCTCCTTTCGCGAGGCGACGGCCTCGGCGTAGGCTTCGCAATTATAGCCGCACTGGCCGCAGTCCTGCTGCGCCATCGCCGCCATCATGCGCCGCCGCAAGGGCCGCCCCTCGGCGAGCCGCATGCGTTCGTCGAGAGAGAGCGCTGGATCGCGCCAGGGCGTCTCGGCGTCGTCGCCGTCGGCGGCGGCCATGATCGCCGCATTGCCTGCCGGGCTGAGAGGCGTGACGGCGGCGCCGTCGGGCGCAGCGAAACCGGCGAAAAAGCCGTTGAGCCAGGCGCGCTGCTCAGGCGAGAAGGGCGCGCTTTCGGGAATGAGATCGGCGGGGGGCGCAATGTGATTCATGGGGCGGTCTTTTCTGCGTCGGCGAGACGGCGGATCGTCTCTGTTTCGAGGCGGCGCGCAAAGCCGGCGAAATCCTCGGAGTCGCTCGCGCGATTGTTGCGATAGGCGCGGAGTACGCCGGCCACGACGCGCGGCGCGTCCTCCGCCCGGACGTCACGATAAAGCTCTCGCGCGATGGCGGCGTCCTCGGCGAAGCCGCCGCCCACGAGGATGTGATATCCCTCGCCCGTGTCGCCCTCGTCGTTGATCGGCACGCGCGCGCCGATGAGTCCGATGTCGCCGATGTAATGCTGCGCGCAAGAGTGATGGCAGCCGGTCACGTGGATGTTCACCGGCGTATCGAGGAGCGCCGCGCTCTCGCAATAGTCGGCGATTTCCAGGGCGTGGCGTTTCGTGTCTGCGGCGGCGAAGCGGCAGCCTGAATTTCCGGTGCAGGCGACGAGCCCCGTGCGAAGGGGCGAGGCGCGCGTCGAAACTCCAAGCGCCTCGATGGCCGCCTCGGCCTGCGCAAGCTTGTCGTCGGCGACGCCTGTCAACAAGACATTCTGCCAGACAGTGAGCCGCAGACCGCCGTCGCCGTACTGCGCCGCCACATTTGCGAGACCGCGCGCTTGCGCCGGCGTCAGGCGGCCGAGAGGCAGGGAGACGCCGAGCCAGTTCAAACCCGGCTGCTTTTGCCGATGCGCGCCGATATGGGCGCCGCGATCCTGCCGGGGACGCGCAAGCGCGGCGCCCGCGGGGACGCGCAGGAGCTTGCGCCCGAGTTTCTCCTCCACGGCCGCAAGGAACGTTTCGAAGCCCCAGGCGTCCAGCAGATATTTCAGCCGCGCTTTGGCGCGATTGGTTCGGTCGCCGTGGTCGATGAAGACACGAAGAATTGCGTCTGCGACCTCGATCGCCTCGTCAGGCGGCACGATCACGCCAGTGTCGCGCGCGAAATCCTTGTGGCCGGTGATGCCGCCGAGCGCGAGCCGGAAATAGACGCGGGGCGGCGAGCCATGGCCCTCGACAATCTCTACGGCCTGAAAGCCGACGTCGTTCGTATCCTCCAGCGCGCCAATCTTGCCCGCCCCGTCGAAAGCGATGTTGAACTTGCGCGGCAGACCAGAAAGCGAGCGGTCATTGAGAATATGATGGTGCATGGCGCGCGCATAGGGACGGGTGTCGATCAGCTCCTGCGGATCGACGCCTGCCGTCGGGGTTCCGGTGACGTTACGAATATTGTCGGCGCCCGAACCCTTCGACCATAACCCGAGATCCTGCACGGTCTCGATTACGCTTACGGCGTCTTCTGGCGCGATCTCGCGAATCTGAATGTTTGCGCGCGTGGTCACATGCAGATAGCCGCCGCCATGGGTTTCAGCGAGATCGGCGAGCCCCGTCAGCTGCCAATGGGTGAGAAGGCCGTTGGGAATGCGCAGCCGGCACATATAGGCGTCCTGGGCCGGCGCCACATAGAAAAGCCCGTAGTAACGCCAACGAAAATTGTCGGCGGGCTTCGGCGGCGCGTTGTCGCGCGCCTCCGCGACGAGGCGCGGATAGGCGTCGAACGGATGTTCCTCGCGCTTCCATTTTTCCTGATCGCAGAGCTTTCCGCCGGCGGCGACGACGCGGTCCTGCGCTTCGAGATGCGCTGCGTCCGGTCCGACCGGCTTGGCCGGCGCCGCCGGCGCGCCGCGACCGCCGCGCGCCGAGAAGCCGGCGGCGAAGCCTTCGAGATAGCGCTTTTGGTCAAGCGTGAAATCCGCCGTCATGTCAGGCCGCCTTATCGAGGCGCGGCGCGCCGAACAGCAATTCATGCAAGTCCGCCACGCGTTCTCCAGAGCGGATGAACGCCAGGCAATCGCGGGCGCCGCTCGTATCGCCGATGAGAATCGCCCCCGTGAGCCTGTCGTCCTGAACAACGAGCTTTCTGTAAACGCCCATGCGCGGATCCTTGCAGTACAAAATATCCGCCCCGCTTTGCGCGAGATAATCGCCGGCGGAAAAGACCCGCACGCCCGAGACCTTCAAATTCGTCGAAACAGTGCTTCCCTCATATTGCGCCGCGCGTCCGGCGAGGCGGGCCGCGAGAATACGCGCCTGCTCATAGGCAGGTTCGACGAGCCCGTAACAGACGCCGCGATGTTCGGCGCATTCGCCGATGGCCGAGATGTTCGGATCGCTGCTTGCGAGCCCATCATCCACCATGACGCCACGCTGGACGGCGAGGCCCGACTTGTTGGCGAGTTCGGCGTTTGCGCGAATGCCGACAGCGAAGACGACGGCGTCGACTTCGAGCAAGGAACCATCGGCGAACGCGGCCCACTGCACGCGGCCGTCTCCGCCGACGCGCGCCGTATCGGCGCCGAGCCGGACGCGGACGCCCGTTGCTTCGACGAGGCGCTTCAAGAGCGCGCCGCCTTCGGCGTCGAGCTGGCGCTCCATCAGTCGGTCCATGACATGGGCGAGTGTCACATTTGCGCCGCGTCTGACCAGGCCATAAGCGGCTTCGAGGCCGAGAAGGCCGCCGCCAATGACCAGAACGTTTTTGCCTTCGGCGCCGAGTCGAGAGAGCGCGTCGACGTCGGCGACGTCGCGAAACGTATGAACGCCGGGAAGCGCAGCGCCCTCTATGTTCAAGCGGAGGGCGCGCGATCCGGTCGCCAGCACGAGTTTGGAATAGGGAAGCCGCGCGCCGTCGTCGAGCGCAACCACGCGCCCGGCGCGGTCGATGTCGACCGCCCGGCGTCCGGAGAGGAACTCGACGCCGGCCGCGCGCCACCATTGTGCAGGTCTCAATTCGATGTCGGCGAGCTCAGCCTCGCCGGCGAGCACGGAAGAGAGCAGCACGCGATTATAGGCGAGACGGGGCTCCTCTCCGATCACGGTCATACTGTAGCGGCCGGGCGCGGCCGCCGCCGTCTCTTCGATCAGCCGCGTCGCGGCCATGCCGCCGCCAATGATGAGGAGCTTCTCGCGATCCATGCTGCGCTCTCCTTACGCCGCTTCCACATAGCGGTGACGCTCATAGAGGAACTGCAGCACGCGCTGGCGGCAGTCGAGATAGACGGGGTCCGTCGCCAGAGCGATGCGGTCGCGCGGGCGGGGCAGGGAGACGTCGAGCACCTCGCCGATGGTCGCCTGCGGTCCGTTGGTCATCATCACGATGCGATCGGAAAGAAGAACCGCTTCATCGACGTCGTGCGTCACCATCATGACCGTATTGCCGAGACGCTCCTGAAGGGCCATGACCTGGTCCTGCAAATGCGCGCGGGTCAAAGCGTCGAGCGCGCCGAAGGGCTCGTCGAGAAGCAGGACTTTCGGCTGCATCGCCAGCGCGCGCGCAATGCCCACGCGCTGCTTCATCCCGCCCGAGATTTCGCCTGGCCGTTTGTCCTTGGCCTGCGCCATCCGCACGAGCTCCAGATTATGGAGAGTCCATTCATGGCGCTCGGCGCGGCTGGACGCGCCGCCAAAAACCTTGTCGACGGCGAGGCGGACATTTTCATAGGCCGTGAGCCACGGCAGCAGCGAGTGGTTTTGAAAGACGACAGCGCGGTCGGGGCCCGGCGCATTGACTTCCTGTTCCTCGAGCAGGACCACGCCGCTCGTCGCGGGAATCAATCCAGCGACGATATTGAGCAAGGTGGACTTGCCACAGCCGGAATGGCCAATAATGGAAATGAATTGGCTTTTTTCGACGCGCAGCGAGACATTTTCCAGGACTTTCGCGCCGCCGGGGAAAACCTTGTCGACGCCTTCAATCTTGAGGTAGCCGGGCATTGTTTCGCTCCTTAATTCGTCGCGGCGCCGCGCGTCGCCAGATAGCCGATGAGCGCGACGAGCCGATCCAGGATGAAGCCGGTGAGGCCGATGTAGACGAGCGCGACGAAAATGTCGGGCAGGCGCGACGAGTTCCAGGCGTCCCAGATGAAGAAGCCAATGCCGACGCCGCCCGTGAGCATTTCCGCTGCGACGATGGCGAGCCAGGAGAGACCGACGCCGATACGCAGGCCGGTGAAGATGTAGGGCGCAGCGGAGGGAATCATGATCTTCCAGAAGAACTCGATATGGTTGAGGCGCAGCACCGCCGCGACATTGCGATAGTCCTTAGGAATGTTCCTGATGCCGACCGCGGTATTGATGACGATGGGCCAGATCGAGGTGATGAAGATGACGAAGATCGCCGAAGGCTGGCTGTCGCGGAAAGCGGCGAGGGAGATCGGCAACCAGGCGAGCGGCGGCACGGTGCGCAAGATCTGAAAGATCGGATCGAGGCCCCGAGTCGCCCACTGCGATTGCCCGACGAAGGCGCCGAGCAGAACGCCTGCGACGCTCGCAAGGCCGAAACCCACGGCGACGCGGCGCAAGGACGTCAACACACGCCAGCCGAGCCCCATATCCTGCGAGCCAGCCTCGTAGAAGGGATGCAGGATGAGATCTCCCGCCTCGCTCCAGATCCGCGCCGGAGAGGGAAGCGCCGACGTCGGCTTGGCGCACAAGAGCTGCCAGGCGAGAAGAAGCAGCGCAAGCGTGATGAGCGGGGGCAGGACGGCGGCGAAGAAGGCCTTGATCGCTCCCTTGTATTTGATCAGCAACGGCGTGCGCCGGCGGCGGAACGCTTCCTCGATCTCCGCGTCGTAAAAGTCGGTCGTGCGCTCATCGCGCGTGACGGGCATCGTCATGCTGCTCTCTCTCTTCTCTCTTAGACTTCGGCGCGCTTGATGGATTGGCTCTTGAGATAGTCGAACGGCCTGTCGGGGTCGAAAACCTTCCCATCGAAGAAGGTTTCCTTGCCCCGCGACGTCGACGCCGGAATATCCTTGCTGGCGACGCCGGCGGTTTTCGCCGCCTCGCGCCAGAGGTCCTCGCGATTGACCTTGGCGACGAGGCCCTTGATATCGGTCTTGGGGTCGAGCTTGCCCCAGCGAATCTCCTCGGCGATGAACCAGGCGTCGTGGCTCTTGAAGGGATAGGAGGCGTTGTCCCGCCAGAATTTCATCCCGTATTTCGTGCCTGTTTCAGTGCGGCCGGCGCCGTAATTAATATCGCCTTTGAGGCGACCGACGATGTCGGAGACTGGCGCGTTGAACCATTGGCGGCGTCCAACGATCTCCGCGACTTCCGCCTTATGGTCGTCCTTGTCGCACCATTGTTGGGCCTCGATCACCGCGGCGACCAGGGCTCTTGCGGCCTTCGGATTCTTGTCGACCCATTCGGCGCGCATGCCGAGCGCTTTCTCGGGATGCTTCCGCCAGATTTCACCGGTCGTGCACGCAGTATATCCAACGCCCTGATTGACGAGCTGCTCGTTCCAGGGCTCGCCGACGCAAAAGGCGTCCATATTGCCGACCTTCATATTCGCAACCATCTGCGGCGGTGGAACGACGATGGTCGAAACGTCCTTGTCGGGGTCAATGCCGGCGGCCGCGAGCCAGTAGCGCAGCCACAGATCATGCGTGCCGCCAGGGAAGGTCATCGCGACCTTGATCTCCTTCCCCTCGGACTTTTTACGCGCGAAGGCGGCTTTCAGCGCATCCGCCTTAACGGTCGCTTTCGCGTCCTTGTAGTCGTTTGAGACGGAAATGCCCTGGCAGTCGAGATTGAGGCGCGCAAGGATATACATGGGCGTCGGCGCATTATTCTGCGTCACCTTGCCTGTCGCGATCAGATAGGGCATGGGCGTCAGAATATGGGCGCCGTCGACGCCATTGGCCGCGCCGCCGAGGACAAGATTGTCGCGCGTCGCGCCCCACGACGCCTGTTTAACGACCTCGACGTCGGGCATGCCGTATTTTGCAAAGAGACCCTTTTCCTTCGCGACGATCAGAGGCGCGGCGTCGGTGAGCGCGATGTAGCCGAGGATCGCTTTTGTCGTCTCGGGGCCCGCCGTTTCAGCAAATACGCCCCGCGGCGCGATCGTAGCCGCGGCCGCCGCCGCCACGCCCTTCAGCAGGCGCCGGCGATCGAAGCTGGAAGTGAAGGCGTCTGATTTTTTCGACATTATTTTCCCTCGGTCGTCGACTCGCCGCGCCCGGTGGCGCAATAAAAAAGCCGCTGTGCGAAAAGGCCCGAGAGACTCGGACGTTTTCGACACAGCGGCGTTGCTGCATAAGCCCTTCGGCGGGCCAGGCGCGCCACGCGCGGCGCGTTTCCAACTCTTAAATGCAACACGGGCGCCAGGTCGCGGTCGGCGATCGTGGTGAGGAAATCGGATCAGACTCGGCGCAATATCGTAGCAGGCGCCGAGGGGTTGAGCGTCAGGCGCCAAATCTTCAGGCCAAACGATGTGAAAAAGGTCATCAGCTTCTCGAGCTTATTGCAAAGGCGGCGATATATGTCTCGAGCGCGTCGCCGGTGAAGGCGGGGCCCGCGAAGGCCGTGATGGGGGAGGGCGCCGTTGCAGCCTTGACGCCGGCGGCTTTGTCGAAGAAAGCCGGGTCGAAGACGTCCTTCGAAATCCCCAAGGCCTCGCGTGACAAGCGCGCCTGTCCCCATCGCGCCATCTGCCCATAAAGCCACGCCGCCTGATAGGGCTCAGGACGGCCGACGACGCGGTCGCCGAAGATGAGATTACTTCTTGCGCCCCGTTCAACTGTCACGTTCAAGCTCGTATCGAGAATGGCGCGGATGGTGCGCGCCTCGACGCCAACCCGGTCGGGGCGGGCGAGGATCGACGCGACCTCTGCGCGATTTTCCGGCGCATGGATAAAGTCCGTCGCATTGAGACAGGCGTTGATGAGCGCCACGACGACAGATGGATCGCTGTTGGCCATGCTCTCGCGGAGCGCCAGCGTTTTTTCCGGGGCCGGATGAAAAATGTCGCAGGCCGGATGAAGGATCACGCCAACCCCAGCCTCGGCCGCGACCGCATTCCAGGGAGCGCCGACGCAAAAACCGTCGAGTTGTCCCTTAGCGAGGCTTTCAGCCATGAACGGGGGCGGCAACACGACAAGACGCAAATCCTCATCCGGATTTACTCCTGCCTCCGCCATCCAGTAGCGCAACTGATAATTATGCAGGGAAAAAGGAAACGTCATGCCGAAGGTCAGAGGCTCGGCGCCGCGCCGTTCGTCTTCGTAAATGATCGTTTTCAGCGCGCGGGCGCTGACGGACGGGTCCGCGAGATCGCCGTTCGCCGCCTCGACGAGGCGGGCGTGGAGATGACGCGAAACAGTTATGGCGTTGCCGTTCATCGCGAGGTTAAAGGGCGCCACGAGCGGGGCTTTGACTTGGTTGAGGCCGAGCGTGGCGGCGATCGCCATTGGGGCGAGGAGATGCGCGGCGTCGTAATGGCCGACGGCAAGACGATCGCGGATGTTGGACCAGGAGACTTCCCGCACAAGCTCGATGTCGAGGCCTTCCGCCGCCGCAAAACCCTTGTCCACGGCAATGAAGAGGCTGGCCGCGTCGACGAGCGGCATGAATCCGATCTTGAGCGGCCTGCACGACGTCATTTCAGCAACTCCGAGGCCGTAATCACCGACTGCGCAATGTCGGCGATCTTTTTGCTTTCGCGCATGGCGACGCCGCGGAGCAGGCGATACGCCTCCTCCTCGGAGAGATTTTTCGTCTTCATGAGAATGCCCTTGGCGCGGTCGATCGTCTTGCGTTCCTGTAAATCCGACTTTGCGCGCTCCAATTCGCTTTGCAGCTTGGCGAAGGCGTTGAACCGCGACACGCAGAGATCGAGAATCGACTTGATCCGCTCTTTCTTCAGCCCACCGACGATATAGGCGGAGACGCCGGCGTCCACCGAAGCTTGAATGGAGGCGGCGTCAGATTGATCGACGAACATGGCGACGGGCCGCCGGACGGCGCGACTCACCTGAAACATCTGCTCGAGTTCGTCGCGGGAAGGATTCTCGAGATCGATGAGAATGACGTCCGGATCGATGGCGTAAACGCGCTTGAGCAGATTGTGGGTCTCGGCGATCCGCTCGACCTCGACGAATCCGGCTTCGCGCAAGCCTTCTTCAAGGATCGCGGCGCGGATCGGACTTTCATCGACGATAACAATCTTCAAGGTTTGCGCCCTGCGTCTCTGGGCGTATGGCGTTGCAAGGACTGATCCATCTTGGCCCGCAAGATCAAGCGGTCTCCTTTACGTCAACGATGCAGCTTGTCCAAGAGCGCGTCGACGATTTTGACGACGGCGACGCTTCCCAGGCAGATCGCCGCCGCGAGCAAGGCCGCCTGAACATAGTCCGAGCAAGAAGCTTTGCGCTCACGGAGCGTCGCGCGGGCGCGACGCCGAGCTGTGTCGAAAGACATTGTCGGGTTCCTTATCGAGCGGTTCGGCGCGCGGCGACGGCGAAGCGAACCAACTAGATCTTGAGGCGCACTGAGACGGCGGCCTGCCAGTCCTTCATGATCTGCGGCCCGTTCAGATTCTGGTAAACCGGGAGCCCCGCCTCCACGGCGAGCGACATATTGTCAAGACCGACAAGCTTCCCGCCGATTGTCGCGCCGCCGAATATTTCGACGCGCTGCCCGCCGTAGAAATTTGGGTTGGCTGCGGGCGCGCGCCCGCGGATCTGCCAGTCGAGGCCGCGGATCGTTCCCATCAGAGAGGCCTGCGCGCGGATTGTCGTCGTCAGGCCCGGCAGCAGGTTATAGCCGCCCCAGGCGTTGAACTCATGGTAATCGCCCCAGCGATAGCCTTCTGGATTTGCGCCGAGCGGGAGGCGGCCGCGATAAGAGAGCCCCCAGGACCATGCGTCCAGATGTCCCGCGTAAACCACGCCGGGCATGATGTCATATGTCCCGGTCCCGGGCTGCAGCCCATAGAAGGCGCGGCTCGTGACATAGCTTGCGTCCGGCTGCAGGAGCGTAAAGATCTGGCGGTTGCTCCCCGTGGGGAAGGACATGCCGAGATTGATCTGGATGCGATGGACGTCGTCTTGATACAGGCGATAAATGCCCGCCGCCATCAGATCGCCGAAGCCTGCCGTTCCCGTGTAGCTCATGCCGAGAGGATTGATGCTGCGGGTAAGCCCTTTGAAGGTGAGCATGTCGAGATTGCGCTCGACCATATTGGCGGTGATCACGATGGCGAAGTCCTTGGCGACGCCGTAAGCCATTCCGAGCTGCTGGACGGCGACCGCGATGTTCTGCGGCACGAGCCGAAGCGTCTGCGTCGGGTTGAAGAGATAAGGCGTGGTTGCGGCGACGAAGGCGGAGGACACGCCCTGCGAGCCGATCCGCTGGCCCGAGAAATTCGCGAAGCCGGCTGAGGCCGCAAGTGTGAATCGACCTGGCGCCGGCATATCGGCGCCGAAAACGCCCATCGGCGCGGGCGGCAGCGCCGGCGGGGCGGCGGCGGGCGCGGGGGCGAGCTTTGCCGCAGCCGGCTTCTTTGCAGCCTCTCCCGCGTTTGCGCCATAAGAAGCCAGCGTGAAAGCGAGGGCGGCGACTCCCGTCTTCCAATAGGCGTGCGGGAACGACGCCATGAGCTTTCGTTTCAGTTTCATCGTCAGCCTGCCAATCCTGCTTGCGGCGCCGGGCTGCCGGGCCGAGAGCACAAAAAAAAGCCGCTGTCCGAAAGCGGCGCATTTCTGCGCAAGCTTTTCGGAACAGCGGCGTTGCTGATTGTGACCCGCCCTTGGGTCGTCGACGCGCGTCGTGGCGTGGTCAACAATCGTGCAAAGATCGCGCCAATCTCGCCGACGCTGGCGACCCTGCGGTTTCACGGCGTTTCGCGGCGCCTGCCTGCAATAGCGACGAACGACTTGGCGTTTTTGCAGTCACGATGAGATGCAAATTCAGACGCCTGCACGGGATTTGCGCAGCCGGCGGACGACGGTCCGACGAGGCGCCGCCGCTGTGAAACTCCGCGCAGGTTACGCCCGGCGGCAAGGAGAATCCCTTAAGCGCCGACCCGGCGGCGCCATGCAACCAAACCGCGGTTGCGCTTTATAATAAGGGTCTGCTGCTACTTATTATTGTTTCGAGAGGGACCATGCGAGACTCATGCGGGACGCCGCTCGCCAGGCTGGGGCCGCTCGCGTCCCCCTTTGCTATGTGCGGCCTGTGGGCCCTACCACTGCTGGCGCCGCCCCTGTGACTGACTGGTTCGTGCGCCGGCGATCCCGCAGCTTCAGGCTGATCCGGCGGACAGAACGGCGTCGGCAGCCGAGCGTCAGGGACGCCGCCGGCTGTCCGGGCCGGCTTTTTCAGTCGCAATCGACGGAATGGTTTCAGCGAAACTGCTGGAGAGCCATCTTCAGCGGCTCGACGGACATTTGAATCATGCCGTCGTAGGGCTGATCCAACTCGAGTGTGAGAAGGATCGCGCCGGTCATTGAGAGCGCCGCCATGAACAGCGCGGACAGCACCGCGGCGTTCGCCGGGGCGATCAGACCGAGGCTGAAAAAGATGGTCATCAGCCAGAAGACCAAGACCGCCAAAAAGAGAGGGGAAATTGTGCTGGAGGTGCTCTGGTAGATTTTCCAGCGCGAGATCGCTACTTCGTTGCCAAGAGACAGCGCAGCGTTCTTCAACCATGTCTGAGCCGCGTTCTGCTCAGGCAGCTCCATCAGTTTGACGGTGAGGTCATCGATGCCCTCGCCTTTCGCTTCTTTGACCGGACGTCCTTTGGACGTCTCTTCAATGATGCTTATGCCGGCGATCGCAACCTGTCGGAGCGCATTGCGGGCGGCGTCGGATTTGTTTCCATATTTGAGGAGCAAGCGGTTCAGGACGATCATTTTCGCCGTGCCCTCCTTGAGTTGCAGCTCTTTGCCGTCGAACGAGCCTTTCGCCGTGGCGATGAGGAGGCCAAGCGTCAATGCGGCGAGGCCGATGACGACGCTTCGCGCCGCCTTGATGATCGTTTTCGATTCTTCGCTGAGGAAGTGCTCAGGCAAGAATTCCTTTGCAATCATTCCGCCGACGGCGGAGGCGAAAATGCAGAACAGGGCGATCAGGCTGACGACCAACGGGCTCATGGTTTAAAGACCTCTCCGGGAACCGACGATATACCTCAAGAAATGGGGATGAGCAGCGGCTCTTTGCGCTCCCGAGCCCGACGCGTCGGGGCGGCGGACGAGAGGGAGAAGTCGCCGCCATGAAGAGGCTCGCACGCGAAGCTCGCCACCGGCGCGCGCCTGTCGTCCAGCGGCGAGGGGACGTCTGCGCGCGTCGGCGTCGTGGATGGCGCAGCAAATCGCGAGCCCCGCCACCCGGCGAGCCGAGGGCGCTAATCCAGGCCTTTTAAGAGAATGGTGCTGCAAGAGAGGATTGAACTCTCGACCTCTCCCTTACCAAGGGAGTGCTCTACCACTGAGCTACTGCAGCGCTGGGTCTTTGGGGCCTGCGGCCAGGGGCGCGCGGACACCGGCCTTGTGCCACAGCCCGGCGCGAGTCGCAAGCGGGCTGAGGACGCGCTGGACCCGATCTTCATCGGGCGCTTTGCGACGCGGCCGCCTTTGCGTTAACCAAAAATTTACGGCAAAGCTTATGTTGACAAGAATACAACCTACGGTAGCATAAGTTTCGCTGTGATTTGCGGTGCGGGCGCCGCAGAGGTCCGCGAGGACGCTGGCGTCCCGCAGGACGCATGGTTTTCCGGACCAGGGGGCTGGTCTGACATTGACGGAGGCTGGGGTGATCGACAGGATTCTAACGGACGAACTTTGGAGCGCGGTCGCGCCCATTCTCCCGGGAAAAGAGGGGGATCCTGGCTGTCACGGGCGCGATAACCGACTGTTTCTGGAAGGCGTGTTCTGGATCGCGCGCACAGGGTCGCCCTGGCGCGACCTGCCAGTCGAGTTCGGGAAATGGTACACAACCTATACGCGATATCATCGCTGGGAAAAACGGGGCGTCTGGCCGCGCGTCGTCGAGGCGCTGCAGCGGCAGGGCGCCGCAGGGTTGCGCTACGATGAGGCTGGCCTGCGCTGGGCCGAGGCGGCGCCGACTCCGGTCGTCCGAGTCGACGCCGAGGCCGACCGGGCGGCCGCCTGAGGCGGGGCCCTACTGAGACTGGCTTTGGCTCTGGGTCCAGGTCGGGGCCACGCGGACCTTTACCTCGATCGTCTCGCCCGCGCCGCCGGCGCGGGCGCCGCGGATCGGCGCGGCGCTCAGATAGTCGAGCGCAACCGCCAGACGCACATGCCGTTCGCTGGGGGAAACGCTGTGAGCGGGGTCGAAGCCGACCCAGCCGAGATCGTCCACGAAGGATTCCGCCCAGGCGTGGCCCGCGACCTGCTCGTCGCTGTCCGTCCGGAGATAATAGCCGCTGACATAACGCGCCGGCGCGCCGATCGCGCGCGCGCAGGCGATGAAAAGATGCGCGAAATCCTGGCAGACGCCCTTCCCCGCGGCGAAGGCTTCCGCCGCGGTGGTGGCGGCGTGGGTCGCGTCGGCGTCGAAGGTCATTTTTTCGTGGATCGCCGAAAGCAGCGCATGGAGCTGCGACAATCGGCCGCTTTCGCCCACGGTCGTCTCCCGGGCGAAGTCCGCGATCTCGGGACTGGCCGCGGTCAGCGGCGTCTCGCGCAGATAGAGCGCCGGCGGAAACCGCTCCAGTCCACCCGAGGAGACGCCCGCCGTGTCGAAAGTGGTGATGTCTCCTTCGACCATGGTGGTGATCGAGTCGAGCGGTCCCTCGGCGGTGAAACGATGCACGACATTGCCGAAGGCGTCCTCTCCGCAAATGAGCCGGCAATCCCGGTCGACGTCGATACGCCATTCCTTGATGTGCTGACTGTCGAAATTGCGAGGCGTCAGCCGCAAGTGTTGGATCGCCGATTTTGCCGGCTCGAGATAGCGGTAGGTCGTCTCGTGCCGGATGCGGATACGCACTGGAACTCCGTTGTCGCTGGATATGTCGGCTGCGGCGGCGCCGGCCGCCGACGCAACTTAAAAGAGATACTGCTCGGTAATCAACGCGCCGAGACGGTTGTTCTCGCCGATGAAGCCCTGCACGAATTCATGCAACCCGCCCTGGAAGACGCTTTCCATTGTGAGCGTCTCGAGCTTGCCATACATGCCGCGCGCCTGACGCTGTGCAGCGCCCTGGCGCCCATGCGCGCGTGCGAGACTGTCGAGATTGCGCACGATGCTCTCGTAGCAGGAGATGAGCGAGCGCGGCATCTCCGGGCGAAGGATCAGTAGATCAGCGACGAGCCAGGGCTTCATGCTGGTGCGGTAGACCCAGTGGTAGGCGGTATGCGCGGAGACGGCGCGCAGGATCGCAGACCACTGGAAGTAATCGAGCGAGCCGCCGACGACTTCCTTCTCCGGCAAGAGCACGTGATATTTGACGTCGAGCAGGCGGGCGGTGTTGTCGGCGCGTTCGATGAAGAGGCCGACGCGCGAGAACCAATAGGCGTCGTTGCGCAGCATGGTGCGATAGGCGCCGCCGTCATAGGTGAGCGACGTCTGCTTGACGAACTCCAGGAAGCGGCCGAGTTCATCGGAGGAATAGGCGCCGCGGCGCGCCTCCATCGCCTTCATTTCGAGATAGGCGCCGTTGATCGCCTCCCACATTTCAACGGTCAGCGCGGTTCGCACGGCGCGGGCGTTGGTGCGCGCGAATTCGATGCAATTGCGGATCGAGCCGGGATTGTCGCGGGAGAAAGTGAGGAATTCGATGACATTGGCCTCGTTGGCTGGCTTGCCGGCCGCTTCGAAAGCGTCCGCCGCGCCCGCAGAGATCAGCACGCTTTCCCACTCGGTGTCGGCGCCGCCATAGGTCTTCGGCAGAGCGGCGAGGCGGCGAGAGGCTTCGATGGCGCGGGCGAGGAAATCGGCGCGCTCCATGTAGCGCGCGAGCCAGTAGAGATTATCGGCTGTGCTTGAAAGCATGGGGCGTTCCGTCTGGGCGCGCTCGCGCCTGATGTCGTTTCTGATCGTCGCCAGCGGCGCGGGGAGCCGGCGCGCGGCGTCGCTCGCCTCGCCGTGGCTGCGCCGGTCAAAATCCTCGAATGCGTGCAGCCCGTCCAGCATCACGCGGCCCCCAAGATCGCATCGTCGATCACCCATGTGTCCTTGGTGCCGCCGCCCTGGCTCGAATTCACGACAAGAGATTTCTCGGTCATGGCGACCCGGGTGAGGCCGCCCGGCACGACGCGCACGCCATTCGCGCCGGAGAGCACGAAGGGCCGCAGATCGACGTGTCGCGGCGCGATCCCCTGCGCGACGGAAATGGGGCAGGTGGAGAGCGCGAGCGTCGGTTGCGCGATGAAATTATCCGGATGCGCTTTCAGCTTGTCGCGGAACTCCTCGATCTGGGCGCGCGACGCGTGCGGACCGACCAGCATGCCGTAGCCGCCCGAGCCGTTTACCTCCTTCACGACCAATTCGTCCAGATGGTCGAGCACATAAGAGAGCGCCTCGCGCTCGCGGCAGCGCCAGGTGGGGACGTTCTGAAGCAGCGGCTCTTCGCCCAGATAGAAGCGGATGACGTCGGGCATATACGTATACATCGCCTTGTCGTCGGCGACCCCGGTCCCGACTGCATTGGCGAGCGTCACATTGCCTGCGTGATAGGCGCCAATGAGCCCCGCGACCCCGAGCGCCGAATCCGGGCGGAAGGTCAGCGGGTCGAGGAAGTCGTCGTCGATGCGGCGATAGATCACGTCGACGCGACGCGGACCTTCGGTCGTGCGCATATAGACGACGTCATCCTTGACGAAGAGGTCGCGGCCCTCGACGAGCTCGACGCCCAGTTTGTCGGCCAGGAAGGAATGCTCGTAATAGGCGGAATTATACTGGCCCGGCGTCATCAATGCGATGGTCGGCTCGCTCGTGGCGCGCGGCGGCGCGACGGAGCGCAACGTGGCCAGCAATTCGTCGGGGTAGTCCTCGATCGGCGCCACGCGATGCATCGCGAAGAGATCGGGGAAGAGCCGCATCATCACCTCGCGGTTCTCCAGCATGTAGGAGACGCCGGAAGGGGTGCGGGCGTTGTCTTCGAGCACATAGAAGCCGTGATCGTCGGTGCGCACGATGTCGACGCCGGCGATATGGACAAAGACGTCATGCGGCGCGCGCCGGCCGGCCATCTCGGGGCAGTAACCGGGATTGCGGTAGACGAGTTCGCTCGGGACCTTGCCGGCCTTGAGGATCTCGCCCGCGCCGTAAATGTCTTTGAGGAACATGTTGAGAGCGGTGACGCGCTGCTTGAGCCCACGCTCCAGCGCCGACCATTCGCTGCGCGCGATGATGCGCGGCAGAATATCGAAGGGGATGAGGCGTTCGGTCGCCTCCTGCGCGCCGTAAACGGCGAAGGTAATGCCGATGCGGCGAAAGAGCAGTTCGGCTTGTTCGCGGCGCGAGGCCAGAAGCTCCGCGGGCGTGCCGGAGAGCCACTGCGCGAGCTTGAGATAGGGGGTGCGGATCGCGCCGTTCGAGCCGCCCATTTCATCGAATTGCGCCACGCGAAGGTCCACGGATCGACGCTCCTCTCTTTGCCGCGCGCCTCTCTTTCCGGGCGCTGCGGCGACACGCTGCCTAGGCTCCACACAAGAAGCATGCCAATTGCGGGATCAGGGCGGATGGGCGTCTGTCACATGCATTACACAGTGACGCTCTTTAAGCTCGCCGAGGAGCCGGATTTGCCAGGAAATGGTTTCAGCGCGCTGGTTTCTGCGTTAGACCACCGAGTATGAAGATCGTGCGACGGTTTGCCGCTTCTCCGTTGTCCGCCTGGCCGTGCGTCGCGATTTTCTCCGGCGCGCTCGGCGTGTCGGCTCCGGCCTGCGCCGCCGATCCATCGCCGTCTTTCAACTGGGCCGGGCTTTACATTGGAGCCAGTCTCGGCGCCGGCCTGCCGCTCCATGGCGGCGAGCGTCTGCAGGCGGTAAGCGGGATCGCTGGGCCCGGCTACGATCTCTATCCGCCGTCCTTCGCCCGGCCCGGCGTCACCGTCGGGGCGCAGGCGGGCTATAATTGGCGGAGCGGTCCCTGGGTCTGGGGTTTCGAGACGGATTTCAGCCTGCTCGAGGGCCGCCGCGCCCCCATCGGAACTTACCCAGCCTCCTCGGCCTCTCCTTATCCGCCGTTCTTCTCGCTCAACGCCGGTCCAAGCGCCAATTTCTTTGCGAGCATTCGCGGCCGCGCGGGCGTCGCCTTCGACCGAACGCTCCTCTATCTCACTGCAGGCGTCGCGTCGGGCGGCGCGCGCGGGCCGGCGACGCTTTCAATCGGAGGGGCCGACCTTGCTGCGGGCTGGTCGCAGTCGTCGCGGATGAAATACGCCATTGGCGCCGGTCTCGAATACGCCCTTTCCGGAGAGTGGTCCGCGCGGGCTGAATATCTCTTTCTGAGCCAGGCGCTGAATACGCAGATTTTCGACGACGGCGGCGGTTTCGCTTACGCCTCGCGGGTCAATAATGAAAACCAGATTCTGCGCTTCGGCTTGAATTATCATTTTGGAGAGGAGGACAGAATCCCCGGCGCGATCGTCTATGGCCAGCGCGATGCCAATCACAACGGAGCCGATCACGGCAAAGGCCATTCCGACGAAGACGTGAAGGAAGAGCTTTATAGCGTCCACGGACAGACGACCAATGTCGGGCAGGCCTATCCGAAGTTTCCCGCCGCCTATGACGGCCCGAACAGCTTCCCCTCGCATGGCGAGGCGAATGTCGGTTCAACGTCCAATCTGTTCATGGGTCTCAGGCTTTGGCCCGGAGGCGCGGTCTATCTCAATCCCGAGGTCGACGCGGGCTATGGGCTGGCGAATTCCGTCGGCGCCGCCTCCTATGTGAATGGCGCCGTGGCCAAGGTCGGCCGGGCGGCTCCCTATATGCGCTTCCAGCGGTACTTCCTGCGACAGATCTTCGGCCTCGACGGCTCGGAGACCGAGCGGGCTTCTGACGAAGGCTCGCGGAGCGAGGTGCTGGAGTCGACGCAAAATCAGATCTCTGGGCGGGTCGATAAGGATCGGATCATCGTCACGCTCGGCAAATTCGCGGTCGGCGACGTCTTCGACGACAATGTCTATGCGCACGATCCGACGACGGGCTTTTTGAATTTCGCCTTCAACACCATGGGCGCCTTCGATTACGCGGCCGACGCGTGGGGCTACACGAATGGTCTCGCGGTCGAATGGAAGCAGAACTGGTGGACCGCCCGAGGCGGCGTCTTTCAGCTCTCGACGGTCCCTAACGGTTTCGACATCGAGCCGGTTCTGTTTCGGCAATTCATGGGCGTCGCCGAATTCGAGGCGCGATACGAGCTTCTCGGACAGCCGGGCGCAATCAAATTCCTGGTCTATGGCGACAACGGCTACCTGAACAGGGTCGACGAGGCCATTCGCTTCGCCTACGCCACCGGCGAATTTCCGCCCAGCGTCGAGTCGGTGCGGCGCCGCGGGGTGAAGACGGGCGGCGGCGTCAACGTCAAGCAGCAGCTCATGCCGCATCTCGGCTTCTTCCTGCGCGCCAGCATGGCGGACGGACGCTATGAGACTGTCGATTACACCGACATCGACCGCAGCGTCGCCGTCGGCCTCGTCGGCGCGGGCGCGCTGTGGGGCCGCGACGACGACGAGATCGGGGCGGCGGTCGCGTTCAGCGGCCTGCATGGCGACCGCGTGCGCTATTTTGGACTCGGGGGCTTGAGCGTTTATATCGGCGACGGCGCTTTGACCTACGGCGGCGAAAAGAATCTCGAGACCTATTACAAGCTCGGATTCGGCAAGAATCTCGACGCGACTTTCGACTATCAGCTTTTGATAAATCCCGGCCACAACAGCGCGCGCGGACCTGTCAACGTCTTCGGCCTGAGGCTGCGCGCCGCCTTCTGATCAGCTGAGGTAATAAGGCAGCTTCTCCACGAATTCAGGAAAATAGCGCGAGATTACGCTCAAATCGAAACGCCGCAGGATCGACTCCTTGGGCTCGCGATCGAGCAGGAAACGGAAAGCCGCCTCGATCACCCGCTCCGGCGTGGCGCCGCAGGCAAGCCGCACATAATCCGCCTGAGACAGCGTCACGTCGTGGCGGGTCTCGCTCCCGCCCTCGAACACCGTGACGTCGAAGGCGAGCGGATCGCCGTCGCGCGTCGCTGTTACGCTGATCGTCGCCGTCACAGCGCGGCCTCTATGTCCTTCTCGATCGATTGCGGCGTGTCGGTGGGCGCATAGCGCTTCACGACCTTGCCGCTGCGATCGACCAGGAATTTGGTGAAGTTCCATTTGATCGCCTCCGAGCCGAGGAGGCCGGGGGCTTCATGCTTGAGAAGCTTGTAGAGCGGATGCGTCCCATCGCCGTTGACCTCGATCTTGGCGAACATGGGAAAGCTCACGTCATAGGCCGTCGTGCAGAAGGCCGCGATCTCGCTCTCCGAGCCCGGCTCCTGCGCGCCGAACTGGTTGCACGGAAAACCCAGAACGGCGAATCCCCGGTCAGCGAATTTCCGATAAAGCGCCTCGAGCCCCTTATATTGCGGCGTGAAGCCGCATTTGCTCGCCACATTCACGACGAGCAGGGCCTTCCCTTCGAAATCCTTCAGGGATTGCGTTTCGCCGTCGATGGTCCGGACTTCGATGTCGTAGAGCGTCATGCGCCTCTCCCTCGCGCGGAAAGGCTCGCATAAATTGGCCCGCTACGCCACCATCGTATCCGACGCCTCGGCCTCGAGCGGCCCCTCGTCGAGCCCATACTCCTTCATCTTGCGATAAAGCGTCGATCGGCCGATGCCGAGGCGGCGCGCGATCTCCGACATTTGCCCGCGATAATGGGTGAGGGCGAAGCGGATCGTCTCCTTCTCCAATTCGTCGAGCTTGCGCATTTCGCCATTGCCGGAGAGCAGCGGCAGAACATGCGGGTCGCGCGTCTCGACGCGAACGATCTCGCGTTCGCGCGGCGGCTCGGCGACGGCGGCGAACGCCGGCGCGGCCGGCACGCGCACGTCGAAGCCGTCGACATGGGCGGCGATCTGCGGAAATTCGGCGACGGTGAGTTCGTCCCCGTCGGCCAGAACGACGGCGCGGAACACGGCGTTTTCGAGCTGACGCACATTGCCGGGCCAGGGGTAGCTCGTCAGAAGCGACAGCGCCTCTGCGGTCAAGCCGCGGATATTGCGGCCCTCCTCGGCGGCGAAGCGCGCGGCGAAGCGGCGCGCGAGATCGGCGATGTCCTCGCGGCGGTTGCGCAGCGGCGGAATGCTGATCGGGAAGACGTTGAGCCGGTAGAAAAGGTCCTCGCGGAACTGGCCGCGCTTCACGAGCTCGATGAGATTTTGATTTGTCGCCGAGATCAGGCGGATGTCGACCCGCACCGGGCGGCGCGCGCCCACGGGGTCGATTTCGCCTTCCTGCAGGGCGCGCAGGAGCTTCACCTGAATGTCGAGCGGCAGTTCGCCGATTTCGTCGAGAAACAGCGTGCCGCCGTTGGCCTCGAGAAATTTGCCCGTGTGTTTTTCAGTGGCGCCGGTGAAGGCGCCTTTCTCGTGGCCGAAGAGAATCGATTCGACCAGGTTGGCGGGCAGCGCGCCGCAATTCACCGTGACGAAGGATTTGCCCTTGCGGTCGGAGCCTCCCTGTATGGCGCGCGCGACGAGTTCCTTGCCGACGCCCGACTCGCCCTCGATCAGAACCGGAATGCTGGAATGCGCCGCACGCTCGCCGAGCCGAATGACGCGCGCCATGTCGGGGCTGCGGGAAACCAGATCCTTGAAGGTGAGATGGCCCTGGGCGCGGCGGTTGATCCGGCGCACTTCGCCCGCAAGGGCGTCGGCGGACAGAGCGTTTTTGATTGAAATTTGCAGCCGTTCGGCGCCGACCGGCTTCACCACGAAATCATGGGCGCCGGCGCGCATGGCGGAGATGACCGCCTCGATCGAGCCATGCGCGGTCTGCACGATGACGGGCGTCCCGATCTTGCGGTCGCGCATGCGGGTCAAGACGCCCATGCCGTCGAGGTCCGGCATCACGAGATCGAGAATGAGCAGCGCAATCGGCGCGACGCCCGGCCGCGTCAGCCGCGCCAGCGCCTCTTCGCCGCCCTCCACGGTTTCGGCGTGGTAGCCGAATCGCCTCACCATGGTTTCGAGCAGGCGGCGTTGCACCGGATCGTCGTCGGCAATCAGTATCGTGGGGGTCATGGCGCTCCCGGGGCCCGGTCCGGCGAAGCCGCCCGGGTTGGATGTGAGGCCCTCATGGTTCCCCCGGCAGGGTAAAAGCCGCGTTAATCGGAGCGGAAATTTTGCCTCAATATGAAACGCAAGCCTTTTCGGCGCCTGTAAAATTTTAAGCTTTAGCTTTACCGGCGGCCGCCTTGGCGCACCGCTCGTCGGGTTGATCGCCCTTGGGCTTTGCCCATATGAAAGGCGACCGCCGCAAGCGGCGCCCGCAACTCGAATGGTCTTCGCCATGCGCTTATTTCTCATTGCCCATTCGCCGGCCGAAGCTGCGGCGGGTCACGCCGAAAGCCTCCCCGAATGGAATCTCGCCGACCTTTACGAAGGGACTGATTCCGACCGGCTGAAGGCGGATCTCGCCCGCATGGCGGAGGACGTCGCGCGCTTTGGCGCCGATTATCGCGGCAAGCTCGCGGAGCTCGCCGGCATGCCGGACGCCAGCGCAAAAATCGGCGAGGCCGTCGCGCGCTATGAGGCCTTGCAGGATCTTCTCGGCCGGCTGATGTCCTACGCCGGGCTGCTCTACAGCGGCGACACCACCGATCCGGCGCGGGCGAAATTCTACGGCGATGTGCAGGAGAAGGTCACCAACGCCTCGGCGCAACTGCTCTTCTTCCAGCTCGAGCTCAATCGGCTCGACGACGCGGCGCTGATGGCGGCGGCGTCGACCCCGCCGCTCTCGCGCTGGAAGCCCTGGCTCGAAGATATCCGCAAGGAAAAGCCCTATGAGCTCGACGACAAGCTCGAGGAGCTGTTCCACGAGAAATATATTTCCGGCGCCGCCGCGTGGAACCGTCTCTTCGACGAGACGATCGCTTCGCTGCGCTTCAAGGTCGGCGGCCAGGACCTTGCGATCGAGCCGGTCC
This sequence comes from Methylocystis sp. NC52PC, assembly GCF_055698645.1. Classification (NCBI taxonomy): domain Bacteria; kingdom Pseudomonadati; phylum Pseudomonadota; class Alphaproteobacteria; order Hyphomicrobiales; family Methylocystaceae; genus Methylocystis; species Methylocystis sp. NC52PC. The sequence continues at coordinate 1,745,370 of NZ_CP170127.1, forward strand.
TCAATCTGATGCAGGATTCGAAGGAAGAGAAGCGCCGCGAGGCGGCGCAGGCGATCGGCGTCACGCTCAAGGCCAATCTTCGGACTTTTTCGCTCATCACCAACACGCTCGCCAAGGACAAGGAAATCTCCGACCGCTGGCGCGGGTTTCAGGACGTCGCCGATTCGCGGCATCTCTCGAACCGCGTCGAACGCGAGGTGGTCGAGGCGCTGGCCAAGGCCGTCGCCGACGCCCATCCGCGCCTCTCGCACCGCTATTACAAATTGAAAGCCAAATGGTTCGGCAAGGACGCGCTCGATTACTGGGACCGCAGCGCGCCGCTGCCCGAAACGCCGTCCAAGCGCTATTCCTGGGAGGAGGCGCGGGGGATTGTGCTGTCCGCCTATCAGGGCTTCGCGCCGCGCATGGCGGAGATCGCGGGCGATTTCTTCGACAAGCGCTGGATCGACGCGCCGGTTCGTCCCGGCAAGGCGCCGGGCGCCTTCTCGCATCCGACCGTGCCCTCCGCCCACCCGTACGTGCTGCTCAATTATCAGGGCAAGACGCGCGACGTGATGACCCTCGCGCATGAGCTGGGACATGGCGTCCATCAGGTGCTCGCCGCGCGGCAGGGCGCGCTGATGGCGCCGACGCCGCTGACGCTCGCCGAAACCGCGTCGGTTTTCGGGGAGATGCTGACCTTCCGCGCGCTGCTTGCGCAGGCGCCGGATAAGGTCCAGCGCCGGGCGTTGCTCGCCTCGAAGGTCGAGGACATGATCAATACGGTCGTGCGCCAGATGGCTTTCTACGCCTTCGAGCGCAAGGTCCACGCCGAGCGCCGCAACGGCGAGCTCACCGCCGACCAGATCTGCGACATCTGGATGAGCGTGCAGGGCGACAGCCTTGGCCCGTCGATCCGGCTCGGGCAGGGGTATGAAACGTTCTGGGCGTATATCCCCCACTTCATTCATTCGCCGTTCTATGTTTACGCCTACGCCTTCGGCGACTGCCTGGTGAATTCGCTCTATGGGGTCTACAGCCAGGCGCATGAAGGCTTCGCCGAGCGCTATTTCGCGCTGCTCGAAGCTGGCGGGGCGAAACCCTACAATGAGTTGCTCCAGCCCTTCGGCCTCGACGCCCGCGATCCGGCCTTCTGGAACATCGGTTTGGACATGATCGACGGGCTGATCAGCGAATTGGAGGCGATGGAGGAGGCCTGACGGCGGCGCATTGGTCCATCGCCAGGCGCGCTCGGGATGTGGATGGCCGGGACAGGCCCGGCCATGACGCGTTGGCGGCGGTCGCTCCTCTCTCCCTGGGTCATGCCGGCGTTGAGCCCGGCATCCGCGAATCCATCAGCGACGCCTGTGCGTGAATCGACTAGACAGGGGGAATGAACCGGCCTGTCCGCCCGCCTCCCGCATCGAGCCGCCTGCGCCCCTTCGCGGGCTTTGTGCGCATGACGCCGAACGACCTCGTCTCCGGCCTGGTGGCGCCGGTGGTGATCATCGCCACCTCCTTGAGTTACTCGGCGCTGATCTTTTCCGGGCCGCTCGCCGATTATCTGCCGATTGGCATCGGCTCCGGCCTCATTGGCGCAGGGCTTGGCGCGATCGTCTTTGCGGCCTTGAGCGGTCTGCCCTTCGCCGTCGCCGCGCCGGACTCCAAGGCGATCGCCGTGCTGGCCTCCATGGCCGGGCTCATCGCAAATAATCTTTTTCGGCAGGGCCACGCCGACCAGGCCGGTCCGACAGCGCTTGCCGCGGTCGTCCTCGGCTCGGCGATCGTGGGCGTCACGTCTTTTCTTTTTGGCGTGCTGAAACTCGGGCGATGGATCCGCTTCCTTCCCTATCCGGTGATCGGCGGCTTCATGGCCGCTTCCGGCTGGTTTCTGACGAGCGGCGCGATTCGCATCCTGGCGCACGAGCCGCTTTCGCTCAAACTTCTTTCCGACGTCGCCGCCGGGCGGCATGTCGCGCAACTCGCCTGCGGCGTCCTTTTCGCGGCCGCGCTGGCCAAGGCGCAACGCTCCCGGAATCCGCTCGCCTTTCCGGCCTTTCTGGTTCTCGGGACAATGGTCCTCCCGCTCGGGCTTTTCCTCGCCGGCGTCCCCGCGGGCGAGGCGCGCGCGGCAGGCTGGCTGCTGGACTTGCCGGCGTCGTCTTCCGTGTCGCTGCCCGCGTCATGGCTCGCCACCGCGATCGGGCAGGTCGAGTGGCGGGAAATCCTGCGCTATTCGGGCGACTATGTCGCGCTGATCACCGTGGTCGTGGCGACGTTGCTGCTCAGCATCATGGCGCTCGAGGTCGAGAGCCAAGCCGAGGTCGATCTCGACTACGAACTCAAGGTCAACGGGGCCGCCAATATGGTTGCGGCCGTGAGCGGCGGCGCGGCGACGACCCTTTCGGTCAGCCGCACGCTTTTCGGCTTCAAGACGGGCGCCCGCTCCCGTGGCGGCGGCGCGCTCGCCGGGCTGCTCTGCCTTTTCCCTCTCGCGCTCGGCCCGGGCCCACTCGGCTTCGTGCCCGTGCCGATCCTGGCGGGGCTTCTGCTGCAGCTCGGCGTCAGCATGCTCGATGAATGGCTGATCCGCGGTTGGCGCGCCATGCAGCGCGCGGATTATGTGCAACTCGTCGCGATCTTCCTCACCATCGCCTGGTTCGATTTCGTGGCCGGCGTCGGCGTCGGCGTCGTCGCCGCCTGCATCACGTTCGCCGTCAATACGAGCCGCATCCGCCTCGTCAAGCACGGCATGGATCGCAGCAATTTCGCGAGCCGCGTCGACCGGCCCAATTATCACGCCGAGGCGCTGCGCCGCCAGGGCGCGGGCATTCAGATCATGTGGCTGCATGGCTTCATCTTCTTCGGCAGCGCGCATAACCTTCTCATGCATATCAAGGAGGCGCTGCGGCGCGAAGAAGCGGCGTGCCGCAGCCTCATCCTCGATTTCCGGCAGGTGCTGGGGATCGATTATTCGGCCGTCATGACGCTTCATAAACTTCGTCATTTTGCCGAGCGGGAGGGCTTCGACCTCGTCTTCGCCGATCTGCCGCAAAATGTCGCGCGCTCGCTTTCGAAGGGCGGCTTGATCGCCGCGGAAGGCGACGCCATCTGCCACGTCTTTCCCAACCTCGACGCGGCGCTGGAATGGTGCGAGGACCGGCTGCTCGCCAATTCGGCGGCGATCGAAGAAGGCCGGCGCTCGACGCAGGAATGGCTGAAGGCGGAGCTCGGCTCTGACGCCCTGTTCGAGCAATTGAAGGCGTATTTCGCCGTGCTCGAGCTGCAGCCCGGCGACTTCGTGTTCAGGCAGGGCGAGTCGGGGGAGAGTCTTTTCCTGCTGTCCTCGGGCCGCGTCACGATCCTCTTCACCGCGCCCGACGGACAGGACGTGCGCCTGCGCAGCATGGTTGGCCACACCATGCTCGGCGAGATGGGGCTTTATCGGGACATGCCGCGCGGCGCCTCGGTCCTCGTCGACGAGCCGACCGTCGTTTATCGTTTCTCGCAAGAGGCGATTGCGCGCATGGAGCGCGAGGAGCCGGCGCTCGCCCACGCCTTCCATCGATTCGTGGTGCGAACGCTCGCCTCGCGGCTCGATTTCGCCAACCGCGAGGTCGCCGGGCTTCAGCGCTGAGCCGCCCCGCCGACGGCGGCAAGTCCTGAGCGCCCAAAGGCGTCAAACGCCGGCGAGTTCCTTGGGATTTTCCTCGCGCTCGCGGGTCCGGCCGTCCAGCAGACAGCTCACGGTGACGTCGCCCATGACATTGATTGCGGTTCGACAGCGATCGAGGAACCAGTCCACGGTCAGCAGCATGGCGATATATTCGGTCGGCAGGCCAACTGATTTGAAGACCAAAGTCATGGTGACGAGGCCCGCCTCCGGAATGCCCGCCGCGCCGACCGAGGCGACGATGGAAGTCAGGACGACGGCGAATTGTTGGCCGAGCGTCAGTTGCAAGCCGAGAAGCTGCGCGACGAAGAGCGCGGACATGGCCTCGTAAAGGGCGGTGCCGTCATTGTTGAAATTGGCTCCGACCAGCGCGCCGAGACTGGCTGATTGCTCCCGCAATTTCACATTGTTGCGCAGGCACCGATAGGTGACGGGCATCGTGGCGGTGGAGCTTGCGGTCGAAAAGGCCATCACCAGGGCGTCGCGAACGCCGCGCAGCAGCTCCGCTGGACGCACCCAGGACTCGAACCGCACGCGCAGCATGTAATAGCTAGACTGCAGCAGGAGCGCGAGGATGACGGCGATGACGAAGCCGCCCAGCGCCGCGAAGTCGCCGAAGCCTTTCACGCCGACAATGCTGGCGACGACGCCGAACACTGCGATCGGCACGACCTCCACAATCGCCTCCAAAATGACGACGAAGCTCGTCAGCCCGACATGGACCAGATCCTCGACCGTGCGAATCGGATGGCGCCGCACCCGCCTCAGGGCGACGCCAAAGGCGACCGCCAGCAGAATGACGCCGAGGACCTTGCCGTCATCCGCGAAAGGGCCGGCGACGCTGCGCGGCACGCTGTCGAGGAACTGCGCGAGCGGGTCCGTCGTGGCGGCGGCCTTCGCCAGTTCCGGCGGCGGCCCGACCTTCACCCACTCGCCGGGTCGCAGGAGATTGGCCACGCCAAGGCCGATGCAGATGGCGACGAGCGTGTTCGTCAGTAGCAGCGCGACCAGCCGAAGGGATTGCCGCCCCCCGAGCGGGGCGCTCATCAGCGCCTGCACAATGGCGAAGAGGATGAGGGGCGGCGCGAGGGCGCCCAGAATGCGCAGAACGAGTTTCGCCGGTATGGCGAGCGCCGCGGCGTTGTCTCCGAGCGCGACGCCCGCCACAACGCCGAGAACAACGCCAGCGAGGATGCGCGCGTAAAGCGGCGTCGCGCGCCATGAGACGAGCCAGCGCGGGCCCCCCTCGATGTGCTTCTCTTCGGAGGACTGCACTTTTGACCGCCCTTTCGAATGACGACCGCCCCGGCAGGGACCGCCGGGGCGTCGCGCTTTGTCTGCCCTGAGGCCGACCAATAGCGGAAGGCGCCCTCGAAGAAAATGGGCGGCGGCGATCTTCCTGCCCGCCAAGCTTCTGGCGCAGTCCCAAAAGTGAGCTTGGCTGGTCAAGCAGCGGCTCACGCAACCCTTGGGCTCAAAATTCCATCCAGTCGCCTTCGACCTCCAATTTTCGCGCCGTCGCCTCGCCGCCGGCCAACGCTTTCAGCGGGCGACGGGGGCGGGGCGCCTGTCGTTGCCGCGGCCCGGCCGCTGCGGTCGCGTCAGAGAGTTGGAAGCTGGAGATGGAGGCGATCAGCGCCTCGGTTTCGCGCTTGAGGTTATGCGTCGCGGCCGTCGTCTCCTCGACCATCGCGGCGTTTTTCTGGACGTCCTGATCCATCTGGGAAATCGCGGCGTTGATCTGCTGCAGCGAGGTCGACTGTTCGCTCGCGCCGACGGCGATTCCCGCAACGATGCCGTCGATTTCCGCGACCGCCTCGACGATGCGGGCGAGCGCCTTGCCGGCTTCGACGACCAGCGTCACGCCTTCGCCGACCTCGTCAGTCGAGGCGGAAATCAGACCCTTGATCTCCTTCGCCGCCTCGGCGCTGCGCTGCGCTAGGGCGCGCACTTCGGAGGCGACGACCGCAAAGCCCTTGCCGGCCTCGCCGGCGCGCGCCGCCTCGACCCCGGCGTTGAGTGCGAGCAGATTGGTCTGGAAGGCGATCTCGTCGATAACGCCGATGATTTGGGCGATATTGTTCGAGGACTTCTCGATGCGGTTGATCGCCTCCACGGCCTGCTGCACGACGACGCCGCTCTTCTGGGCGTCCGACTTCGTCGCGGAGACGACTTCGCTCGCGTGTTTCGCGCCGCTCGCCGTCTTCGCGACCGTCGTGGCGATTTCAGAGATCGCCGCCACTGTTTCTTCGAGGCTCGCGGCCTGCTGTTCCGTTCGGCGCGAGAGATCGTCGGCGGCGCTGGCGATTTCCATCGTCGCGGTGCCGATGAGATTGGCGCCGCCTGCGACATGCCCGATCGCGCCTTCAAGTTGGCTCAGCGCGGCGTTGAAATCCTTCTGAAGCCGGTGATAAGCGTCGGGCAGATTGTCGTTGATGCGATGGGTCAGATCCTTCGCCGACAGGCGCTCGAGGCCGTGGCCGATCGAGTGCGCGACGGCGTCACGCTCCTTGCGCAAGCTGCTTTCCTCCTTCCCGCGGTATTCCGCTTCGATGTGCTTGCGCTCCTCCGCCGCACGATCTTCCGCCGCCCTCTGTTCGAGGCCTTTTTTCTTGAAGTCTTGCAGCGCGCGCGCCATGTCGCCGACTTCGTCGGCGCGCTCGAGCCCGGCGACCGAAACCGCGAGATTATTGTCGGCGATCTGTTTCATCTGCGCGGAAAGCTCGAGAATCGGCAGGACGATCGCCGTTCTGGTCAGCCACCGCGAAACGACGAGGCCTGCGCCAACCGCGACGACAAAGGCGGCGACGGTGAGCAGGATGGTGTTGTCGGCGCTCGTGCGCAGATCCATGCTCGTCTGCGCCATCTCCGCAAAGCGAAGATCGGCGAAGGCCGCCATGTCGGCGGAGAGCTTTTGCACCTTGGCGTCGATGGGTTCCAGGGCCTTCGCCGTCTTGGCCTTTTGCTCGAGCTCCGCGGGCTTCGGGCCCGCGCCCGTATCGACGCCGGAAGCGTCGAGGCCAAGCGCATTGGCGCGCTTCGCGTCTTCTGCGATCGTCCGGATCTTCTCGGCGAAAGCCTGAAGCTCCTTCGAATAGTGCGGCAGGAGGCCGGCCGCTTCCTTGAGGAGCGATTGCGCCACTGCAGGGGAAGTGCGGAAGGAGTCCTGTGCGGCGAGCGAAGCCGGGTCATTCGCATGAAAATCGAGCATGACATGCGCCGCATAGGCAATGCCGACCGCAAGGCGATTGGCGCGCATGACCTTGAGCAAAGCGACGTTCGACTGCTCGACCAGAGCGCCGTAGTCGCCGTTCGTTTGATGGCCGCGGTAGACGCCGAGGCCGAGAACGATCGTAAACAAGGCTGTGACGACGGCAAGAGGGATCAACGTCTTGGCGCCGAGTTTCATATCATCGAGGACGAGTCGCATGGCGGCTTCCGTGGCAACGGCGAAATGTTGAAAAAGGCGCCGCGCGCGCATCCGGGCGAACGCGTGGCGATACCTTTCTTGGGAGGAAGCGACGTCATGTCGGCATTTGGTCTGGCGGCGTCATGCCTCATGCCCCGGCTCATCGCGCCGGCCGCATCAAACCATCCGTACGGTAACACCGAGTGGATTTAAATTTTCTTATGGTCCAAAGGCGCGCGCTGGGCGAGCGGTCCGCGAGGCTCGGATCGGCGCACGACGAACTTGCGATAGACCAGTCCGTTCGACGACGTCGCCTTTTCCAAGAACACCTGCCGATGCGTATCCGATGTGAAGCCGACGTAAGTGGGGTCTGCTCCGTCCCGGGCCGACGGCGGCTCGGAAAGATCGACAAGGCCCTGGATGATTGGCTGCCATATCGCACGCAGCCGCTCACGTCGATCGCTGGGCGGGGCGTCGACGTCGGCAATGGCGGCCATCTCTTCGTTCGCCGCCTCGATGCGCGATTCGGTCGGCAAGGCGCTCTCTCGGTAAGGTCGTGTCGACGCAAGCCAGATGGCTTCCGTGGGAAACCGCCACTAAACCGCCCGATCTTTTCCCCGTCGTGTCTGGACGGTTTCTGGAAAGCGGCGCGTCAATCTCACGTCGGCATATGAGCAAGGATACGCCCGCCGCCGCAAGACGCGGGGCGGCGGGCGGTTCGGCGCTCGGGAGGCTATGCTCAGGACAGTGCGCCGCCGTTCAGCTCGAGCGTGAGGCATTTGGCTGCGCCGCCGGCTTTCAGAAACTCCGAAAGCGGCGTCACGATCGGAGCAAATCCCGCCGCCGCTAGGCGCGTCTTGAGCGCGTCCGAGCAGGCGTTCAAGAAGATCCGCCCACTGACCTCGACCGCGTTGCAGGCAAAGCCAAGCGCGTCCGTCTCGCTTACTTCGATGCGCTTTTCAGCTGGCGCGACGGCGCGGATGGCGGCGAGCGACGCCTCGTCGAAGGCCGCGGGATAATACATCAGCGATCCGTCCGGCAGCGGGCAAAAGCACGTGTCGAGATGGTAGAAGCGCGGGTCGACGAGCTTAAGGCCGACCGTGCGCCAATCGAAGATCGTCTCGATCAGGCGCGGCGCCAGATCGCTCGAACGCCACCCATGGCCGCACCAGATCAGCCGCCGGGCGCGGTCCGGCAGCGCATCGCCGGCGCCTTCAAAAGCCACATCCTCGGGCCAGGCCGCAATCTCGAAGCCCTGGCGGTCGAACCATTGACGAAACAGGCCTTCCTCCGGCCGACGCTCCTTGGCGTGGAAACGCGATACGACCGCGACGCCGTCCAGCACGAGTCCGGCGTTGGCCGTGAAGACCATGTCCGGCAGACCAGATTCCGCGGTCACGAAGGCGAGATTGGCGCAACCGGAGAGATGGCGGCGCAGATTGTCCCACTGGTCGCGCGCGCGCGAGACGTCCGTGCGGCCGATCTGGTTCTCCATCCACGGATTGATAATGTAATCGACGCCGAAGTGATGCGGCGCGCACATCAAGATCGACGCATGGGCCGCGCGCCGCCGCCGCGCGTCATTTTCGAGCGTTTTGATGTGGACGTTCATTTTGTTTACTGCCCCTCTAAGCTCAGTGTCCCTGCCGTGCGGCTTCGCGGCGAACGGCCGGCGCCGGTTCCGGCCGCAGAAGTGAGAAGAGATCTTTCGGGTTGACCGGCGCGGCGATCAGCTCGATTTCGCTTCCGACGCCGGTTTCGCGCGCGAGGTCGCGCAGGAGCCGCAGCACGGAGAAATCCTCGATCGCAAAGCCGACGCTGTCGAAGATCGTGATCGCGTCCGGCGAGGTGCGGCCGCTCCTGCGCCCGGCGACGACGTCATGAAGCTCCGTCACCGGATGATCGGGGGGCAGCTGCTGTATGTCGCCCTCGATGCGGGTCTGCGGCGCATATTCAACGAAGATCTCGCCGCGCAGCAGCAGGTCGCGCGCGAGTTCGGTCTTGCCGGGACAGTCGCCGCCGACCCCATTGACGTGCGCGCCCGGCGCGATCATGTCCGCGGTCAGGATCGTCGCGCGCCTTTTGTCGGCGGTGACGGTCGTCACGATGTCAGCGCCGCGCGCGGCGTCACGCGCGCTGTCGCAACGCGTAAGGGCGACGCCGGAGCCCGCCATGTTGCGCTCGAATTTTTCGAAGGCTTCCGGGTCGATGTCGAATATGCGCAGGCGATCGACGCCGAGAATGGCGTGAAACGCATGAGCCTGAAACTCGGATTGCGCGCCCAGACCGATGAGAGCCATCGTGCGGCTCTCGGGGCGCGCCAGATGGCTGGCGGCGAGCGCGGACGTCGCAGCCGTGCGCAGCGCGGTCGCCAGGGTCATGTCGGACAGGAAGATCGGATAACCCGTCGCGACGTCGGCGAGCGCGCCGAAGGCGACGACGGTTTGCAGGCAGAGCTGCGTATTCCCCGGATGGCCGTTGACATATTTGAAGGCGAAGGTCCGGCTGTCGCCGGCGGGCATGAGTTCAATGACGCCGCCCGGCGAATGGCTGGCGAAGCGCGGCGACTTGTCGAAGGCGCTCCAGGCTTTGAAATCCTCGCGCAGATAATCGACGAGGCGCGGCCAAAACGCCTTCGCCCCCAGTCGATTGACGGCTTGGGCGACGTCTCGCGCGCTCAGAAAGGCAACCATTTCCCGCTTCCCAGCTTGTTGACCTCTCAGCAATCTAGGGCTGCGCGCCGCTGACTGAAATCGCAAAGCTGTCGGAAAAACGGTAGTTTTTTGGACGAATTGCGCTATTTTTCTGCCGATATGACAGAGCCGGCGCCATGGACGATCTCGACCATCAGCTGATCTCCGCCCTCAGAACCGACGCGCGGGCGTCGCTTTCCGACCTGGCGAAGCGGCTCGGCGTCTCGCGCGGCACGGTGCAGAACAGGCTCAACCGGCTGATCGAGTCGCAAGTGATCCTCGGCTTCACGGTGCGCGTGAAGACCGGCGCCGAAAGCGACCGGATTCGCGCCATCATGATGATCGAGGTCTCCGGCAAGAACACGCGCCGCGTGGTTCAGGCGCTTCGCGGCCTGCCGCAGATTCACGCCCTGCACAGCACCAACGGCGCCTTCGACCTCATCGCCGAAATCGAGACGGCGAGCCTGACAGAGTTCGACAGCGTGTTGTCCAAGGTGCGTCAGATCGAGGGCATCGAGCGGAGCGAGACGAGCCTGTTGCTCGCGCCGGCCTGAACCTTTTCAGGGGCTCGCCGCTGCGCTTGATCTCCTCCCACGCCGATCCAGTTGCGATTCGTCGCGCGGCCCCGACGCGGCCGCGCCCGTCTCTTGGAGAGTCGTCATGGGTAAGCTCTTCCTCGTCGTTTCGACCGTGGTCGGCCTTGCGGCGATCACGCCGGCGATCGCGCAAGGCACGGCCAAGCAGAGGGCGGCCTGCGAACGTGACTCCCACAGGCTCTGCGCCGCCGCCGAGCCCGACGCCATCGCGGTCGAGAAGTGCCTGAAGCAGCACATGGGCGCGCTCTCCAAAGCTTGTCAGCGCCAGTTCAGGGCGCGTCGCTGACTTCGACCACTTGGGCGAAGACCGGACATCTTTGGCGCAGGCAAGCGGTCCTTGCCTCGCCCGAAGCCTTCGGGGCGGGGGAACATGGAGGAACCGATGCGTGCTTACATCCTTGCGGCGTGTCTCGCCGCCGTTTTCACGTTGCCTGCCGCCGCGACGACTCCGATCGACACAGGGATTGGCGCGACGGTCTTCCCGGCGCGTGGCGGCGATTATGGCAGGGGCCGCTGGGGCTACGGACCGGACTGTCGAGAGCTCAGGCGCGCCTGCCTGTATAAAGACGAGCTCGGCGAAGTCGGCCGCGGCAATTGCCAACGCTATCGCGCGCTCTGCCGGTAAAGCGTTTTCCGCGCGGAGGGTGAACGCGCGCGCGCGAGACGATCGCCGTTGGCGGGGGCGGCGTCGGGTCCGGCGCGCCGCACGATTTTTAAGGACCCGCATGCGAAGCGGCGGCGGGATAGGAAAGCTACGGAGCGGCCCTTTGACGGCCGCTCCGTATTTCTGCAAAATCGCTAATCCATGACCTTGCCGCCGGCGTCGGCGCAGGCCTGCGCCGATTCCTTGTAGAGCCAGCCCTGTCCCTTGCAGGCGTTCTTGCCCTTGCAGGCGTTTTTCGGCGTGTGACAGTCGCTCTTGCCCTGACAGCCATTGGCGCCGAGGCAGTGCACGCGCGCGGCTGTCGTCTCGGCTTTCGCCGCCGGCGCCGCGCCGGCGAGCGCGATGGAGACCGCGGCGACGGCGAGGGTCGCCCCGTTGATCGTTTCCTTTTTCATTCTTGTCCTTCCCTGGGCCAAAAATGGCGAGGCATTCTGGCGCAGAGGCGTCGCTTCCGCCAGCGCGGGAAGCTAGGCTTTTCTTAACGAATCGACGCGGCATTTTGTCCGTCCCTGATTCGTGCCGCATTTGTCTTGGTCCCGTCCCGCCGGTCCCGGTGCGGGACAGGCCGTGGAACGCCGCATTTAACCGCTGCTCAACCCTATCTGCGAATCAATGCAGGCTAAACTCGCCGTTGATCAGCCGCATCTCCGCGGGCCTGATTAATTGCGCGTGCGCCACTGTCACGCCGTGCAGCGGCCCGTCGAGGCTGCGCGCCCAGAAATCGAGGAACTTCTTCAGCTCCGGAAAAAGCGGATGGAGATCGTACTCCTGCCAGATGTAGGACTGAATGATGTTTGGATGATCGGGCAAGCGATAGAAAATATTGGCTGTGGTGAGCCCGTAGCCCTGCATCTGCAAACGGAACGCGCGGGACGCCATGTGCCGGTCTCCTTTCTCTTCGAACGCCTCGGCAAATTTTGTGGCCGTTGCGTTGGAGAAGCAACTCCCGCGCCAAGAAATCCTTAATAATACAAACTGTTAGCAGCACAGACGGATGAGTGATGATTTTTCCCGCCAGCCTTGGTCCTTGAACCCGCGTGCGCGCCCGCCTACCTCGATCGCGCGTCCCAAAGCTTTCCTTCCCGCCGCGAGTTGCGAACAGGGGGCGCCTGGTGACGGTTTTTGCACACTCTTTCGCTTTGCTTCTCTGGAGCCGGAACGGATTTAATAACCATGCGCAAACTCAGACGCCGCGCGTCGACGGGCGCCATCTTTTGGCCAAGGCGCCCCGAAAGCCTGACGCCTATGATTCTGCGTCTCTTTTCCTTGTTCCTGCTGATCTGTTCCGCGCCCGCCTTCGCCGGGGCCCTGCCGCCGACCCAGAAGGCCTCCGTCGCCGCCGTCGTGCGCGCGGTGACCCCTGGGGTGGTCAATATCGCTACGAAGCGGATCGAATCCGTCGAGGTTCCGACCGTCGTCGATCCGGTGCTGGAAGAGTTTTTCGATATCCCCAACACGCGTCTGAAACGGGAGACCACTTCGGCCGGCTCTGGCGTTATCGTCGACGCGGACCGCGGCCTCATTCTCACCAACGAACACGTGGTTCGGGGCGCCTCAGTGATCGAGGTCACGACGAAAGACGACCGCCGCTTCCGCGCGCAGCTCGTCGGGCGCGACAAAGCGACAGACGTTGCGGTGTTGCGGATCAAGGCGGACAATCTCACCGCCGTGCCGATCGGAGATAGCCGCGCCCTGGAGGTCGGGGATTTCGTCCTCGCGGTCGGCAACCCCTTCGGCCTCGGCCAGACCGTCACCTCCGGCATTGTTTCCGCCATGGGCCGCACCGGCCTCGGCATCGAAGGCTATGAGGATTTCATCCAGACGGACGCCTCCATCAATCCGGGCAATTCCGGCGGCGCGCTGGTGACGCTCGACGGGCGGCTCGTCGGACTAAATACGGCGATCCTGTCCAAGTCCGGCGCGAGCCACGGCATCGGCTTCGCCATTCCCATCGAGATGGCGCGCCGGATCATGACCCAGCTTGTCGAGACCGGCGAAGTGCGCCGCGGCCAGATCGGCGTGTCGATCCGCGCGCCGGCGGGCGGCCGTCCCGGCGCCGAGATCGTCGCCGTCGAACCCGCGTCGCCCGCGGCCATCGCGGGGCTCGCCAAAGGCGACGTCATCGGCGCCGTCGACGGCCGGACGATCGCGTCGCCCGCACAGTTGCGCACGCTGCTCGCCGTCACGCCGGCTGGGACGGAAATCGACGTCCGCTTCCGCCGCCGCGACGCGGCGATGCAGGCGCGACTGCGGATCGAGGCGGCGCGCCAGAAAGCGGCGGAAACGGACGTCACGCGAACCCGCTAAGAGTTCGAGCCTTATTTGAGCACGACGACCTTTGTTCCGACCTTGACCCTCGAATAAAGGTCGATGACGTCATTGTTGGTCATACGGATGCAGCCGGACGAGACGGCGGCGCCGATGGTGTCCGGCTCGTTCGAGCCATGGATGCGATAATCGCTGGAGCCGAGATAAAGCGCCCGGGCGCCGAGCGGATTCTCAATGCCGCCGGCCATGTGGCGGGGCAGATCGGGGCGCCGCTTCAGCATGGGCGCCGGCGGCCGCCAATCGGGCCACTCGCGCTTGCGCGAGACCGTCTTTACGCCCGACCAGGTGAAGCCCTCGCGGCCGACGCCGACGCCATATTCGATCGCCCGCCCGCCGCCGAGCACGTAGTAAAGCCGCCGCTCTTTGGTCGAGACCACGACCGTGCCCGCCTTAAAGTCTGGATGGCGCCAGACGACGAGTTGCTTGGGGATCGACTGCTGGCGAAAAATCGTGAGGAAATCGGCGATGGGTCCGCGATCCAGTGGACCGCAGAGGGCCGTCGCCGGCACGCCCGCCGAGAATACGAGAGAACCGAGCAGGAAAATCACGCGCGCTTGCGCCATTCGTTCGCCTTTCAATGCGCCGCTACCCCCCGATGTCACTTTGCGGAAAGAATTGCGGCCGCAGTCCGACGGGGACGCATCAGAAACAAGGAAGCTCCAGCGATGGCGAAACGAAGCGCCGGCGTCCTGCTCTATCGCCGCGCCGCCGGCGGACCCGAAGTTCTGCTCGTGCATCCCGGCGGACCCTTCTGGGCGCGCAAGGACTCGGGCGCCTGGTCCATCCCGAAAGGGGAGATCGGCGAGGGGGAGGCCGCGGAGGCGGCGGCAAGGCGCGAATTCGTCGAGGAGACGGGCTTTTCCGTCGCCGGCGAATTGACGGCGCTGGGGGAGTTCAAACAGCCGAGCGGCAAGCGCGTGCTGGCCTTCGCCCTGGAGGGCGACGTCGATCCGTCGCAACTGCGCAGCAACGCGTGCCAGATCGAATGGCCGCTAAAGAGCGGGCGGCTGATCGACATCCCCGAGGTCGACCGGGCGGCGTGGTTCGGTCTCGCGGAGGCCTTGGAAAAGGTCGTCAAGGGCCAGCGAGGCATTCTGGAGGGCCTGGCGCGCCTTCTCTCCTCCTCTTGAGCGCGCAGGCTTCGGCTATTTGCCGGGCTCGACCCAAATGCGCGCGGGACGCGGCGTCCAGCACTCCAGTCCGCGGTGGCACTCCGCCCCCGTGAAGCGGTTGCGGTGGAGATAGGGCGACGCCGCCGGCTCGTAGCGGTTGGTCCAGGCGGCGAAGGCGAGTGCGATCCCGATGAGCGTCAGAAAGGCGTTCCGCCAAACCCGAGGCCGAGGCATGGCCATCCTCCCGGTTCGAGGGGCTCAGAAGCCATCTGGCGCGCCCGGACGCCAAAACCCAGCGTTGCGGCGCGGCGCTTATTGTTGCGCTAACGCTTGTTCCCGACTACCATGGCCAAGATATAGCTTCAGGCGGATTTCGGGCAGTGAACAGAGCGGTCGAGCCGACCTCCGTGGCGCATCGGGAGACGGCGGCGGCGCCTCTCGTGAAAGAGGGGCGTCCGCGAATTTATCGCCTCCACGCCGGCGCGTTGGATCTGACGCGCGCCTATCTGGCGCTCTCGCGCGGCGTCTCGGTTCAGGAAATACGCCTGCGCGCCGGAGGGGTCCGGATTGACGGGCGCATCAGCCCCGGCGCGCTGAAGATCGTCTTCCTGAGGGCCGAAGAGATCAGGGTCCTGGGCAATCGCGTCAGTGGCGAGGCCATGGCGATTGCTTATGGCGGCAGCCGACTCGATGTGGCGGCGAATCGGCCTGGCTCGGCCGTTGCGCTGTATTTCAGTCCCGCGGTCGCGCGATGCGTCGTCACGGAAGAGGCGCTGCCAGCGCTGCGGCGGCGCATGGAGGGCCCGCTCGGCCTCGAGACGCTGCTTTCTCCGGTTACGCAAAGGGGGCGCGCGCTCGCACGCAGCGCGCGGGGTCTGCTCGAGCAGGCCAGACAAAAGGGGGCGTGGACGCGCGCCTGGCCGCCTGCGCTGGAGGCGGAGGCGGTCGTCGAGACGAGCGCCGCCCTGATCCGCGACATCCTCGGCGACGACCGCTCGGCGGCGCAAACCAGCGTAAAACGCCGGCGCGAGCTTGCGCTCATGGTCGAAAATCTGCTTTGGGAGACGCCCTTCGACGACGGTCTTCGCCGGCTTTCGCTGGATGACGCGGCCGTCCGGCTGCGATGTTCGCGTCGCAGCATACAGCTCGCCTTGCAGGACGAATTCGGTCTCGGCTTCACGGCGCTGAAGCGGCTGATCCGTCTGCAGCAGGTTCACGCCATTCTGCGGCGGCGGCCCGCCGGCCGCGGCGTCGGGCGTGTCGCTAAAGCCTACGAATTCAATCACCTCGGACGATTTGCCGGTCATTACCGGGACATGTTCGGGGTGTTGCCGTCTGTCGAACTTTCCCCCGGCTCCGCCTAAGAAAGGCGCAACATGCCCATCCGTAAGGATGGTTGCATATCAAACTATCGGGCGGCTTATCAGCGTAAGCTGTGCTTTACGCAAAATGGATAAGGACGACCCTGAATTTTATGAGCTATCCTATCATCAGGGCAGGCAGAATCGTTGGTATGCGCCATTCAAAAGGATGGGGCTCAGATAGGGTTGACGTGGATGCTCAATGATGTGCAGCGGATGTATGATCGCCTGCCGGCCGCCCCGGACGATCCCGAGCAGCCAGGCGATGATCGCCCATACGGTGACAAGGCGTGAACTCGCGCGGTCGCTTTTCCTGGCGTGCGACAGGCTGGCCCATCGTCAGGCCGCCGCGCTCGTAGACCAGGTCCTCGATGAAATCGCGGAGACCTTAATCAAGGGCGAGAGCGTCACTCTGTGCAACTTCGGCAAATTCGTGATTGTCGAGAAAAAGGAGCGGAAAGGCCGCAATCCCCGGACCGGCGACTTCGCGCTTGTGAAGCCCCGCAAGGTCGTGAGTTTCAGGGCTTCAAAATATCTCAAAGCCGCCGTCTCGACGGGGAACCCGACCGACGACGCTTGACTGCGCCGAGTCGGGTCGGCGGAACGATTTTGAAAGTAAGGCGTTAACAGGAGCCTGCTAAAGCACGCTCGAGCTTGGCGGCGCGTAGGGGAGCGAGATGGCTTATATTGTAAACAGTTCTCAAAACGAATTTACCCCAAGCTTCATTTCCCGGCGCACGAAGCAAATCTACGCCATTGCAATTCTTGTGGCGGCGGCGATGGGCTTTTTGGCGCTTTTCGAGATGGGACACCCGTTTTTGGCGGCGTGGGGCGCCCTGGCGCTGTTCGGTTGCCTGTTCATCAGCGGCGCTGCAACGCGTTCGGATACAACTGCGTCGCACTGAACATTCGACGCGTGGTCGATCAAAGCCGTTTCATCATGTAGACCGCAGCGACCCCATAGCTCGCCAATGTGCGACAAAGCCCAGCGGGCCGACGCGCGCAAAAGCCTAGCCGTCCCCATAATTTATCCGACCCATATAAAGCCACGAGAGCGAGGGCGCCCAGTTGCGCGCGTTGCGCGATCGCGGTCAAACGCTCGATTAAGTCGGCTGCGGAGCCATAGCCCCTCGCGCGGGCGACAATCGCGACATCATGCAAAAAGAGACAATCCGACGCGTCGGGGAGCTTGCCCAGAAAGGCGTCCAACGGCGGGACCTCATCGCGCAGCCATGGGTGAGAGATGGCGTATCCGAGCACGGCGCCGTCGTCCTCCAAAGCGAAGCAGCCGCCGGGGAAAAGGCGCAGCTTTTCCTCGAAGACCGCCTGCTGCTCACGCGCGTCGGGATGCAACGCATCGGCGATGCGAAAGACGGCGGGAAGGTCGGATGGCGACATTGGCCGCCACATCGGCCGGCGTTGGCCCTCTTGCACATTCATCACGGCTGCCCCCCATATTTGCGTAACTCCAGCGACTTTCGAGCTTGCGACGCGGCGCCTCGGCCGCCAGACTCACTCGGCGCGCCTACCAGGAGCTTGCAAGCAAAGATGACAGCCCTCAAACGTCTTGCCCTTCTTCTGCTTGTCGCCGCCGCCGCGCCGCCGGCGCGCGCCGGCGAAGGCTCATCGACTGTCACAATCACGCTCACGCAGGCTGCCTATGGCGGCGGCCGCGTCTATGTCCCCGTCCGCTTCGGCAACGTCATGGGCGCAATGCGGCTCGACACCGGCGCGTCGACGAGCCGCATCAAGCTTGCGCCGTGGAATAAGGACCTGCCGATCCTGGGTCAAAGCGACTCGACTGGCGCCTTGGGAAAAGTGACGCGTTGCGACGATGTGCAGGCGACCAATGTAGCGCTCAAGGCCGAGCAGGGAAACAACATCGCGAGAGCCAAATACGACGTCACGCGCTGCGCCGCCAGCGACGGCGACGATCTGCTGGGGCTCGACTTCTTCAAAGGCGCCCGCTTTACGCTGGATTTCGAGCGTCGCGAAATGGTCTTCTTCGGTCCTCAAATGGATGGACGACCGGTTCTCTTTCAGCCGCTCGGCCCCGACCAGCGGCTCGTCGGAATTTCGATCCGCGCAGGGACCGCCAAATCGCTCGGCCTCTTTGATACAGGCGCGGAAATTTCAGCCGTCGACCAGCAATTCGTCGAACGGCACAGGGGCCTTTTCGCGCCGGTGGAGAGCAAGTTCAAAGCGAGCGAGGCGAGTGGCGGCGGAGCCGTATCTCGAATTTACAAAATCAAGACGCTCGATCTCGGCGACGGGCGCGTTTTGCGCAACGTCCACGCCCTTGTTTATGATTTTGGCGCGCTGCGCGAGGCGCTCGGCCCGCAGACGGCGTTCGTGCTAGGGGTCAATATATTGAGCAGGTTCAACTGGGCGCTCGACTTTACGAAGCCGACGCAGGCTAGCTGGATCGCCCGACCCAGAAAGCCATGAGCCGAGAGCAGTCGGGCGCCGGAAACAAGCAGTCCGAGAAGATCGCATGAACTTCGCCGCCATCGCTCAAATGCTGTTCCTGCTGGCCGTCGCCAATGGCGCGCCAGTTTTGGCGAAACGGTTGATCGGAGAGCGTTTCGCCTGGCCCGTCGACGGCCACTCGCGTTTTTCCGACGGCCGCTCGATCTTCGGCTCCTCGAAGACCTTTCGCGGCTTGGCCACGAGTCTTCTGGCGACGGTAGCGGCCGCTGAATTGATTGGTCTGAGCGGAGGCGATGGCGCGCTCATCGCCACGCTCGCCATGTTGGGAGATCTTCTCTCGAGCTTCATCAAGCGGCGTCGAGGCGCGGCGCCGAGCGACCAGATGCTGGGCCTGGACCAGATTCCGGAAGCCCTGCTGCCTGCTCTTTTCGCCCCGCCGGCGATCACCCTGTCCTTCGCGGACGTTGTGGCGGTGGTCGGTCTGTTTTTCGTTGCGGAACTCGCTGGTTCACGCCTGCTCTACGCCCTCAACATCAAGGACCGCCCCTATTGAGATGGCGAAACGTTCCGTCGCAGGAGACGGTGCAGGGTAATTTCCGGCGGACAGTTGAAGCGCACTGGCACGATCGAGGAGCCCGCCCCGACGCTCGTGTAGCCCGTCATCGCGCCGAACTTCCATGCGCCGCGACCGAGGCGTCTGGGGATAGCTGCGTCGAGCGTCAGCGGTATGCCACCCGGCAGACATATTTGTCCACCGTGGGTGTGGCCGCACAGCATCAGCCTGAATCCGGCATGCGCCGCCTGCCTGTAGATCTCCGGCGTGTGTGACAACAGGATCGAGAAATCTTCGTCGGGAAGGTCGGCGGCGGCCTTTTCGATGTTGTCCACCCGGTAGAAGTGCGCGTCGTCGACGCCCGCCAGATAAACGCGTGCGCCACGACGTTCGATGCTCACATATTCGTTGAGCAGCACCCTCACGCCCATCCGCTCCATGTCGGGCGCCATGCATATTGTGTCATGGTTCCCGAGCACCGCATAGACATCCGTCGTGATCGCCTCCCGGAGGCGAAGCAAACCCTGAAGGCAGGGCTTATAATCGCCGTACGTCTGACCACGGTAGTCGCCTGTCCAGACACAGAGATCGTAATCGAGACCGTCGATCAACCGCGCGATATTGGCCATGGCGCGCGGGTTCATGTCGCAGTGAAGATCCGTCAGGTGAAGAATCGTGTACCCGTCGAACGACGCAGGGAGACGATCCGAGACGACTTCGTGCGTCAGGACGCGAACCCTGGCGGCATTGTGACGCCCCACCCAAAACATGCCCGTAAGGCGGAGCACGCCCTCGATTACGGCATGCGAGAACGGCAGGTTCTCCATGTGAAGCAGCGTCAGACCCTGTCCGAACGCTTGCGCCTCATGGTCTCTTTCGATGCCGAGCCGCTGTCTGGCGTGCACGGGCCCGAGCCGAGCGTCCAATCTTCGCTTGACTTCGTCACAATCGAGAAAAACGGGCAAGTTCATGCTGCGCGGCGGGGAAGGACCATTCATTCGCGCCACCATACGGCAAAGTTGACCCCTGATCGATTCCCAACGCAAGATTTTTTGCCGACCGAGAGCCCAGCGACGCGCCTGTGCGCGTCTTTGGCGCGCATAAGCGCGGGCGACGCCCGCAAGGGTTCGGCATTGACCTCTTCGAAGGCCGAACTAGCTAAGCAAATACCGTCCGGAAAACCGCTCCCTCGGCTGAAACCATGAAACTTGAAACCCAGACGCACAGTGGCCAAGTCGTCATCGCTGTCAAGGAGGAGCGCCTCGACGCTCATAACTCAAGCGAGCTGAAGGACCGCATCCTGCGAGTGCTCGAAGAAGGCGGTCGTCGTCTCGTTGTCGATCTGGCGGACGTCAAATTCATCGACAGCTCTGGACTCGGCGCGTTGCTCTCCGGCTATAAAAACGCCAGTCAGCGCTCGGGATCGTTTATTCTTTCGGGCCTGCAACCTCGTGTGCGCTCGATGTTCGAGCTGACGAGACTTAACCGCGTCTTCGAAATCTATCCGCGCCTCCAGGAGGCGATCAGCAGCCACAGCGTGACTTAGCGATGCGGCCATGTCCGAGACCAACATGAACGTCGACATCGTTGTTCCAAATCAAACGCGCTATCTGCGCTTGATTGGAAATATCGCCGAGCAAATCGCCAAAGAGTTGGACACGAACGACCACGATCCCGATATGCTCGCCTATCACCTCAACCTCGTCCTGACGGAGGCCGTGGCGAACGCCATCGAATATGGAGGCGATGAGGGACCGGACAAAACCGTGAAGGTCTGTCTATCGATCGAAGACAAGGAGTTGCGGATACGGGTCTACGATCATGGGCAGGGTTTCGACATCTCGAGTCTGCCGACGCCCGCGATCGACCAGCTCAACGAGCGCGGCAGAGGCATATTTTTTATAAAAAATATCATGGATTCGGTGGTGTATCACCCAAGCGAAGACGGCAACGTTCTCGAAATGCACAAGACGCTGAAGTGAAACGTCCCGTTGAACGGACCGCGGAAAGCGCTCTCGATGAATCGGGAAATCTATCTGCAGAAATTCATCGCCAGAGCCGCTGAAAGAGTCGGTCTCACCGCTCGCCTTGTTCCGTCGGATGTTTGCTTCCCAAGCAGCTACGCCGCCATTACGCCTCCCCGGCGCGCCGCCAGGGATCTGGTCTTGTTGGGCCTTGTCGACGGATCGGCGCGGCCTGATCTCTGCGACTTGACTCCCGCTTCCCCGCAGGAAGACGGGGGCCGATCGTTTGATCTGCGAATCTTCAGCGCAAAGCCCCGCGCCCTTGACGCGCTCATGCCGCTGCTGCGCAACCTCGGTCTTCCCGTTCTGGATCAAAACCAGTTTACTGTCATGGTCGGGGCAAGCCGCCGATACATTCGAAGTTTCCGCATCCAGCCGACCGGCGATGAGAAAGTGCGAGAATACAAGAAAGCAATTCTCGCCGCCTTCGGCGCCCTTCTGCGCGGAGACGCCGAGGACGACTCCTTGAATCAACTCGTCGTGCGTGCAGGAGCAGGCTGGCGGGAAGTCGATCTTCTCCGCGCCTATTGTAACTATTACCTTCAGCTCGAGGGCAGAATTGGCCGATCCCGCTTCTATGAAGCGCTGATTGGCCAAAGCGCCATCACCAGGCTGTTGCTTTCCTATTTCGAGGCGCGTTTTCGGCCGGATGGGCCCATGAGAGGATCGCTGGACGCTTTGGCTGACATCCGGCAGAGCCTCGTCGACGCCTTCGATCAAGTGGTCAATGTTACGGACGACCGGATCCTGCGCGATGTCTTCAATCTGATCGACTCGACGCTGCGGACGAACTTTTATATTACGGAAAAAACAATAGCGTTGAAGATAGACAGTTTGGGCGTGATCAGCGCGCCCCATCCAAAGCCTGCGCTGGAAATTTACGTCCACTCGACGTCATTCGAGGGGATACATTTGCGGGGGGCGAAAGTCGCGCGCGGCGGGATTCGCTGGTCGGACCGGACGCATGATTTCCGCACGGAAATCCTCGATCTCATGCAAACGCAGATGGTCAAGAACGCGTTGATCGTCCCGCAGGGCGCGAAGGGCGGCTTCGTCTTGAAGCGCACGGTGGGCGATGGTCCGGAACGGGAGGTTTCGGGAAAGGCCGCCTATCGAGAGTTTATCAGCGCCCTCCTGGATTTGACCGACAACACGGATTATCGGAACGATCGGCAAGCGGCTGGAATGGTCGTCTATGACGACTGGGACCCCTATCTCGTCGTCGCAGCTGACAAGGGGACGGCGACCTGGTCCGATATTGCAAACGAAATCTCCTTAGCGCGCGGATTCTGGCTCGGCGACGCTTTTGCGACGGGGGGCTCGAACGGTTTTCACCACAAGCGCCTGGGAATTACCGCCCGTGGGGCCTGGGTCTGCGTGCGTCGTCACTTTCGAGAACTCAACCGCAATATCGACGACCAGCCCTTCACCGTGGTCGGCGTAGGTTCGATGGATGGAGACGTCTTCGGAAATGGAATGCTGGAAACAACCAACATCCGGCTGCTGGGCGCCTTTAGCGGCGAGCATGTCTTCATCGATCCCAACCCGGACCCTTTGATTTCATACGCCGAGCGACGCCGGCTCTACGAAACGCCGCGCTCCAGCTGGAATGATTACGACAGAACCAAGATTTCCATGGGCGGCGGCGTGTATCGGCGCGACGCCAAGGACATCGAACTCAGTCCGGAAGCGCGAGCCCTCCTGCAGGCCAGAAATCGCCTTGTCGATGGCGAGGCCTTGATCAGACTCCTGCTGACCGCCCCGGTCGACCTTTTGTGGATGGGCGGGATTGGCACCTATGTGAAGGCAAGTTTTGAGACGGATGAGAGCGTCGGCGACAAGGCGAATGACGGCGCTCGAGTGGATGCTAATCAGCTACGCGCGAAAGTGGCGGGCGAAGGCGCAAATCTCGCATTTACGCCGCAGGCGCGGGTAGAATTTGCGTTGAAGGGCGGCCAAATCAACAGCGACGCGATCGACAATTCCGCGGGAGTGGATCTCTCGGATCACGAGGTGAATCTCAAGATCGTCTTGGCGTCGGGAGGCGCCTCGTCGGACGCCGAGCCGAACCAAGCGCATCGCCGCCTCGCGGACACAACGGACGAGGTCTGTTCCGACGTACTCGACGACAGCGATCATCAAAGCCTTTGCCTGTCGCTGGAGCGCAGACGCTCTGCGGCAGATGTCTCCTCCTATATGGATCTTGCCGACAGGCTCGAAGCTGCGGGCCGACTCGATCGTCAGGACGGGAGAATCCCACGCCTCAAGGAGATTCAGGCGAGGGCGGAGAAGGGGCTTACCAGGCCGGAACTGGCTTTGTTGATGGCGCATGCGAAACTGTCGCTGAAGCGCGCTCTTCTGGAGGCGCCCGATTTTCTCGATGAGAATTGGGCAAGCGCCTTCCTGTTAGCCTACTTTCCCCTGTCGATGCGGCGGATGTGGGAGAAGGAAATTCACTCGCATCCCCTCGGACGAGAGATTGCCGTTACGGTGATTTGTAACAAGGTTATCGACCAGTCGGGCGCGCGCTTCCTATTGTTCGATGAAACGGCCGCTCCTGGGGTGCTTGTGGACGCAGTGGGCATCTACCTGACGTTTGACAAGATCCTCGAGGGAGCGCGGTGGCGCAGAGCGATACGCGACTTGAGCGATCGGATGACCTCTGAGCGTCAATATGTTTGTCTTCAACAATTAGAAGACACATTGATCTATATGTGTCGTTGGGCGCTTCAGCGCGGCTACATCCTTCGGCCGCAGGAGGACGTCGTTGCGGAATGGCGAGACTATTTGAAAGAATTCTTTGTCGGCTTTCAAAGCGTCGTCGAAGCCGCGGTTTGGAAAGATGAGAGCGGCGACGTCGAAGCCGAAATCTTTGGCGCCCGAATGCGCGAATTTCCCTTCATGGTGGATCTTGCGCGACGAGCAGGCAAAGACATTGCCGTGGCGACGCAGGTTTTCGACCGTATCGTCGAGCGCCTGGGGCTCGCGCAGATTGCTGTTCTTCTCGCAAAGCTCACGGCGCGGGATGCGTGGGAAGGACAGTTGCAGCAGACCCTCGAAGAACGCCTCCGCGCGGTCCCAGCTCGAATTGCTTCGGTTGTGTTGCATTTTGGCGCCAATGAATTGGAGACGCTTCTGGAAATTCCCGACCTGCGTTCGAGCTTCCTGCGGCATGTTCGGCTGCGCGAGGAAGTCCTCAGCGCGGCCCCGACGACGATCGCGCCTTTTGCCCTATTCCTTGTTGAACTCGAGTCCTTTGCCGAGGCCTTCGATAGGCTGAAGACGAGAGCTTACGCGTAGATCGGATGGAGGCGCGCTCGTGGACGATCACTCGCTTGTTCATCTTCTCCTTGGCGTCAGCACCGAGGGGGCTTGCTTAATGGACGCGGCCGGGTGCGTTCAAGCCATGAACGAGCAAGCAGAACGAATGACTGGCTATCGCCGGGATGAGCTGTTGGGGCGTCCCTTTCCCGGTAAGCCGAAAACACGCGCGAGCCAAGGGAATGGCTCGCTCGCCTGGCGACTGGCGCCAAGTCGCCAGTGGATCGGCATTCGCATTACGCGCAAGGATGAAACGCAGGTGGACGCCTTATGCGCCATCTATCGCCTCGGCCCGAACGGCGAGGCGGGAATGCTATTGAAGTTGCGACCGGAAGACGTCTCGGCGACGGAGAAGGCAGCTTTAGACGATATGAAGACAAAGCTCGGCGCCATATTCGATTCGATGGCCGACGGTTTGGTTCTCATTGATGAAAGTGGAAAGGTTCTGTTTTTCAGCGCAGGCGCAGAGGCGTTGTTTGGCTTTGAAGCCGCGGAGGTGCTCGGGGCAAATGTGAACGTTCTGATGCCTTCTCCGTACCGGGAGGAGCACGATGGTTACCTCTCAGCCTATCGACAGACCGGGAAGCGGAAAATCATCGGCGTGGGTCGTGAGGTCTCAGGACGGCGAAAGGATGGGTCCGTTTTTCCAATGTACCTCTCCGTTGGCGAAGTCTGGCTCGAGGGCCGTCGCTTCTTTGTCGGCGTTACGCATGACCTCACGCGCGCAAAGATGGTCGAGGGACGCCTATGGATGCTGTCGGCCGCGGTCGAGCAAAGCCCGGTCGCTGTCATGATCGCGAGCCCGGAGGGGAACATTCAATACGTGAATAGCCGGTTTGTGCAGTTGACCGGCTACGCCGAGGAGGAGGTGATCGGCAAAAATCCCAGGATGTTGCAGAGTCCCGATACGCCAAAGCGGCAGTATGAGCGTCTCTGGGAGACAATAAGAAGCGGTGGAGAGTGGCGAGGGGAGATCCAGGATCGGAAAAAGGGGGGAGAAACGTATTGGGCGTTTGAAATAATCACGCCCATTCGCAACCCCCGGGGAGACATCATACACTACCTGGCGCTTCAGCAGGACGTCACTGAACAGCGACGGGACAAGGAGGCGCTTCTTTTGAGCGAGGAGCGCTTTCGTAAAGTCGCGGAGATGGTTGGGGAATGGCTCTGGGAGCAGGACCCGGACGGACGCTATATTTATAGCAGTGACGCGGTGCGAGACATACTTGGTCTGGAGCCGCAGCAGATCATCGGAAAGCGCTACCTGGACTTGTTCGCCGACGAAGCCAGCGCGAGTTTTCTTTCCAAGGCTTTGCCGCAACCTTTCTATCGCGTCGTCAACTGCTATCGTAATCAGGCCGGGCGGCGCGTCTTTACGGAGTCCAGCGGAGCGCCAATTTTTGATAGGAGAGGACGCCTCGTGAAATGGCGCGGGGTAGATCGGGACGTAACGGCGCGAAAAAAGGCCGAGGATGAACTCCGTGTTCGAAATCGCGCCATGGAGTCCGTGCATGTCGGCATTGTAATATCCGACGCTCGAGCGCCCGGGAACCCAAATATTTACGTGAACCCGGCGCTTTCCAACATTACAGGATATAGCCAGGAAGAGCTGCTGAAAGGCGGCATGCATATGCTGCAGGGGCCCGGCACCGATCCTGCCGCTCTCGTCAAAATCAGAGACGCCCTGGCGACCGGTCAGAGTTGTGAAGTCACGCTCCAAAACTACCGCAAGAGTGGAGAGGCTTTCTGGAATGAACTTCTCCTTTCTCCCGTGCCCGACGAAAAAGGTGAAGTTACGCACTATATCGGCGTGCAGACCGACGTAACGGAGCGGCGGCGCGCCGAACAAAATCGGCGCGACCTCGAAATCGCCAAGCAGATCCAATTATCGCTCTTGCCAAGCGGTCCCTTGCATGCAGCCCGCGCCGAAGTGATCGGGGTCTGTCTGCCGGCCACGCACGTTGGCGGGGATTATTTCGACTATTTTGAGAATGCGGGCGGAATCGACCTCGTTATCGCCGATGTCTCTGGACATAGCGTCGGAGCCGCGTTGATCATGACAGAGGTCCGCAGCATGGTGCGCGCGCGTTGCCGGCAAAGCGCATACGCTGGTCCAAGTGAGATCATGCAGGACCTCAACGGTCTTCTGCATGAAGACCTCACGCGCTCTGAGCTATTCATAACCATGTTTTTCTGTCGGTTCGATCCGGAGACGCGCACGCTTAAATTCGCCGATGCAGGCCATAATCCCGCTCTGTGGCTGCGCGAGGGAGAGCGTGCGTGTCGAACGCTGGATGCCGACGGCCTTGTTCTCGGAGCGCGGCGCACTGTTTCTTTTGAAGAGAAGACCCTCATGCTTGCGCCGGGCGACAAGCTTCTTTTTTACACGGATGGCTTGACGGAGGCGCAAGACGCATCCGGCGCGTTTTTTGGTCTGGAGCGCCTCTGCGAAAGCTTTGAAACAAGCAGATTACTCGAACCTCAGGCAATTATCGAGGCGCTGCTGAGCGACGTCAGCAGCTTTTGCGGTCGTGCGCAACTGAGTGACGACTTGGCCATGGTGGTCCTGGAGGTCAAGTGAGACGGTCTCGCCTCGGGTGGCGATGCTGAGGCGGAGGCATATCGACGCGGACGTTCTGTCGGAACATCAGGCTTCGGCTCCGTGTTAAAAGGAGTTGATGAGACGACCAGGCTTCGGCAATGCTCAAACCGGACGCGCGAAATGTTCACGAAAATACTTGTTCCTCTCGATCTCTCCGAACCTCAGATGAGCAACCACGCCGTCCGCTACGCGGAGGCTCTCGGCAAAGCTTTTGATTCCGATCTAAGGCTCGTGAATGTTCAGTCGCTGGTGCCTGTGACGTTTCTGGATTACATCCCCCGAGATTTCGACGAGGCGACGCGCCGGGCTCTCGAGAATGAACTGGCCGCCATCGCGGCTGATATCGACCGGCCTCCAGAGCGCATATCGACGGTTCTTCGCTTCGGCCCGATCTATCAGACGATCCTCAACGAGGCAGAAAGTTGGGGGAGTGACGCGATCGTCTTGTGCTCCCATCGTCCAGGAATGGAGCGCTTCCTCATCGGTTCCAACGCGAGCGCCATCGTTCGCCATGCAACCTGTTCAGTCCTGGTGCTGCGATAGCTGAGCCTGGTTTGCGGATCGGCTTGTTAATTGGCCCAAACCCTCGGCCCCCTCAAGTGAACGTCTTGAGTTGACCGTCTATCTCTTCCAATCTGCGAAGGCTAATTCCCAGCGAACCGCGACGCACGTCGTCACGGAGCGACTGCGCCAAGGCGCTCGCCATGTTCCTGATCGCCAGGCGATCATCTTTCGGCCGCACCTCAATCGTGTCGATGATCCGGCTCCTTAGCAAATCGGGGATATGGACTTCCTCCAACGCCGCCGCGTCGCTGTTTGCCCAAGCCGCAACTTTCTCTCTGAGCCTGGCATAAGCGGAACGCGTCCGTTCTCCCAAAATCCCTCTTTTGGCCGATTCGGACGCCAAGGCAAGCAAGGTGACGGTGTGAAGGCCTATTGTCGTTGGACCGCCCATCTCGCGCCAACTCTTTTCTTCTCGAGATCAAACGAACAAGGGTCCTGGGCGCACTGCGTCCCCTAAGGGCCGCGAAAGTAGCGCTGATACAAGGCGCTCAAGAGCCCCGCGGGAGCACCGAGAATGATTCCGATGAGCTCGGACGATGCCTCGCAAGTCAGTCTATTGAACGCTTTCATCATCGACGGTGGTCTCCGACGGCGTTTTTCGACACAGCCGCAGTCTTCGTGATTCTCATGACGAAATAATCTCGCGAGATTCGGCATTTCGTCATGTGAGCCGAATAGATGGGACGTGCTCAACGAGAGAGAAATGCGGCGATGCCAGGCACAGGCGCGGCAGGCGGGACCAGAACCAGCGCGGCTTGGCTCGAGGGGCTGAGCGAGCGCCAGAAAACTTTGGCCAGGCTGTGCGCGCTGAAGGCCGATGACGCACATATCCTGGAAGAACTGGGACGCATGCTGGGCTGTTACACGTCGATGGAAAAGCCCTGGTGTTTTCTCTCGATCGAGGCGCTGCTGCCGGCTGCGGTTTTTTGGCGCGCCTTTCACCTCCATTGGAGAAGCTTCGAACAGCCGCCTCACGGACGTTACCTTTGGACGCTTGGCCGACGACGCCCGGATTGGCGCATCGATTACATGACGCATGACGATGCAGCGGCGTTGATCGCCCTGCCTGAAATACTCAGCCTCTATAGGGGCCGGGACGATCAGACCCGGGTCGCACTGTCCTGGAAGGTGAGCGAGCCTTTGGGCGAGCGGCGCCACAAAGAAGACTTCTTCATCGAGGCGAGAGCGCCCAAGGCCGCTGTCGCCGGCTTTTACGCGGGAGCGGAGAAACGGGAAGCCGAAGTCGTTCTTTTTAGCTGTAGAGCCATCGCCGGATCGAGGTGATCTTCAGCGTGAACGCGACCGTAAAGCGCCAGTCATCCAATTGCAATATAGCGAGGCTACGGGGGGCGTTCGCTAACCATCGAGATGCGCAGGTCAATGCTTCTTCACTTGCACCATGTCCCGGGGCGCCTTCGCGTTTGTCTCGAAAGGCTCCGGGGCGATTTGAGCGCCGTCGCGCCGCTAAATGCCGAGCTTTTGTCGATCCCGGGGGTCGACTCCGCCTCGCTCAACCCGCGTACCGGCAGCGTCACGATCTACTACCAACGTGACGTCTTTGAAATTGGCACGTTCTGGGAGAGGTTACGTGAGCTCGATT
This sequence comes from Methylocystis sp. NC52PC, assembly GCF_055698645.1. NCBI lineage: Bacteria > Pseudomonadati > Pseudomonadota > Alphaproteobacteria > Hyphomicrobiales > Methylocystaceae > Methylocystis > Methylocystis sp. NC52PC. Next base: position 1,774,279 of record NZ_CP170127.1, read on the forward strand.
ATCTCGGTGACCCGTCGAGCGCTGAATCCGGCGTCCCTTGCAGGCTGAAGGAAGCGACCGTCACAAAGGCCGCCTCCGCTCTTGGCGAGGCCCTCGCATCCGCCGCGGTCAAGCATCTCATCGATCGCTCGGCATGGTCGCTGCTCAAGCTTCTTGTTTAGACGACGGCCGGGGGGCAGCCGTGCTGGCGCGCCCGTGGCGGGCTTAAGTCTCCGGGCGCTGTTGTTGCGCAAGATGGGCCTCACGCATGTCGAGATCCCGCTCGATGCGTCGCCGCGCCTCGTCGCGCAACGCGCCGCTGCGGAAGAGTTCGTTGACGCGTATCCGCTCGGCGTCGATCAGAAGGCTTTCCACCTCATCACAGGTCGCGCCGAGGCGGCTTGCGACGGCGTCGCGGGCGTTCCTGCTTTCCAAATGTTTGAGCCGCTCTCGATGCTGATGGCGCACGGCGTCGACCATTTGCGCTGAGAGGTTGCGTTCGGCCGCGAGCGCGTCCAGCCGCTCGATTGCGGCTTTCACGCCCGCCGCGCGCGCCTCATGCTCCTCGCTTCTCTCGACGTCGCGCTCCGCGCGTCCGGCATGAGAGAGGCCGAGCGCGCGGATGAGCCAAGGCAACATGAGCCCTTGCCCGACCAGCGTCAGCAGGATGACCGAAAATGTCAAAAACAGAATCAGGCTGCGAAACGGAAACGGCTGTCCGGCGGCAGTTGTAAGAGGAATCGCGAGCGCCGCCGCGAGGGAGACGATGCCGCGCACGCCGGTGAAAGCCAACACGACGGACCATTGCCATGGTGGCGCGGGGCTCTTTCTTTTGAACGCGGGAAACAGCCATCGTGGAATATAGGTCGCGGGGAAGATGCCGATGAATCGCGCCGCAATCAGGACGCTGGCGATGACGCCGGCGGAGATCGCCAACTGCGCGGTCTCATAGTCGCCGATTCGATCGAGCACCGCGCGCGCTTGAAGTCCCGTGATGAGGAACACCATTCCTTCGATCACGTAAACGAAAAACTCCCAAAAAAACACGCCCTGCAATCTCGTGGCCGAGCTGATGAGCTGGGGGCCATTCCAGCTGACATAAAGCCCGGCCGTCACCGTCGCGAGAACGCCCGAGCCGCCGAGCCGCTCAGGCGGCCAGAAGGCGACAAAGGGCGTTAGAAGGGAAAGCAATATTTCAATGAGCGGATTTCTGACCCACCGTCTCAGTCGCAGCGTCGTCCATCCGACGCCGACGCCCCAGACAATTTCGCCGACGACGATCGCCGCGAATGTTTCGGCGGCGTGACCGAAAGAAAAGGCGCCCGCGCTTACGGCTGCGATGGTGAAACGATAGAGGATGAGCGCGGTGGCGTCGTTCGCGAGGCCTTCGCCTTCCAGAATGACGAGAATCTGTCGCGGCAATTCCATCCGGCGCGCGATGGAGAGCGGCGCGATGGCGTCGGGCGGCGAGACAATGGCTCCCAGCACGAAGCTCACGGGCCAGTCGAGGCCCATCATCCAATGCGCCGCCGCGGCGACGACAACTGTGGTGAAGACGACGCCCCCTACGGCCAAGAACGCAATCGGCCTCAAATTGAACCGAAACTCCCGCCAGCTCATATTGAAGGCGGAAGTGTAGATAATGGGCGGCAAAACAAACAGCAACACGAACTCCGGAGCAAGTTCGATCGCAGGAAGCCCGGGCATGAGCGCAAGCAATACGCCCGTCAGCACCAGAAGTATCGCCGAGGGAATCCTCATGCGGTCAGCGATTATTGCGATTACCGCAACGACGGCCAGCAACAGGATGAGCGCTTGCAGGGATGACGTCATAATCGCACCGATTTGCGAGTCTGTAACTCTTCCTCGGCGTACTATGAGTGCGGCAGTGTGATTCAGCAATGCGCGGCTTGAGCCGGCTGGAGCGACGGAGAGACCCGGCGAGAATAGCGCGAATGCATTCCTCGGCTTTGCCGCGACGGGCGCGTGGATCGCCTCGCCAAGCAACCGTTCGTTTAGGGCCTGTCATTTCAGAGGGACCGCCGCAATCCGCATGAACGAGGAAGCGCGCAGCTTGGCGCGCTCTCAGTGACTCCAACTACGCGTCGCGATCTACCTTCCGGCGCCGGAGCCGCCGCCTGTCCCGCTCCTGCCAGCGCCGGTTCCGGTTCCGAGGGCGCCGCCGCTGGTCCCGCTTCCACTCCCCCAGGTTCCGCTGCCGCCGGTTCCGGAGCCGGTCCCGAGGTTCCCGCTTCCGCCGGTCCCGCTTCCCATTCCTGGCGTTCCGCTTCCGCCTGTTCCGCCGCCCCCTGCGCCGCCGCCTGCCGCGCCGCCGCCTGAGCCCCCGCCGCCCTGGGCGACTGCAAATGACACGCTAGCGGCCAGCGCAACCGCCATGGTGAGAAGTCGCAGTCTATTGGCCATGCTCGCCTCCTCGTCGGATCGGTCCGAGAGCCCGACCAAATAGCGGCGGCGACAGGAACACCCATTCGTCTATGTACGGATCACAGCGGCGCGCCCTGATAGCAAGGACAGCGACCATCCGTCGAGGCGCGCGTCGATACGATAGTCAGCCTGCTACGAAAAACATGAGGCGGGTAAGATTCGTATAGTCCCCCTCAAACGCCATCGTGCCGACAAAAACGAGAACGGCAAGCGGCGGAATCAGTATGGCGCTTACCAAGGCGAGGCGCTCCCACGCCATGTGCATGAACACGGCGACGATCAGTCCAGCCTTCAACAGCATGAAGAATATAATCAACCCCCATCTCAAATAGCCATGGAAGTTGAAATAATCGACCATGTACGAACAGGCGCTCAGAACAAACAGGAGCACCCAAACGAGAAGGTAAAGCGCGATCGGATGTTGCTCGCCATGCGCCGCGGCAACGCTCTGTGGAACTGCGGCCTCCCCCTCCGTCGGCGGATGAGGTTCATTCATGAGCCGTGCGCTCCGTTTTGCATCGTAGGTCATGATCGCCCTCACCAGAGGTAGAAGAACGCAAAGATGAACACCCAGACGAGATCGACGAAATGCCAGTAGAGGCCCATGATTTCGACGATCTCGTAACGTCCTTTTCGACTGGTGAAAAAGCCGCGTTTTTCGCGGTCGTAGTCGCCGCGCCAGACCGCGCGCGCGATGATGAGCAGGAAGATGACGCCCACCGATACGTGAAAGCCGTGAAAGCCGGTTATCATGAAGAAACTGGCGCCAAATTGCGCCGCGCCGAAGGGATTGCCCCAAGGGCGGACGCCTTCATGGATGAGTTTCGTCCATTCGAAGGCTTGCATGCCAACGAAAGCCGCGCCAAAGACCGCGGTGATCAACATGAGCAGCGCCGCCTTCCGCCTCTGCCGCGCATAGGCATAGTTGACGGCCATCGCCATCGTGCCGGAGCTGGTGATCAGATCGAAGGTCATGATCGCGATGAGGATGAGGGGGATGCTCTTTCCGCCGATGTTGAGGGCAAAGATTTCGCTCGGGTTGGGCCAGTCGACGGTCGTGGACATTCTTACGGTCATGTAAGAAATGAGGAAGCAACTGAAAACGAAGGTGTCGCTGACCAGGAAGATCCACATCATCGCCTTTCCCCAGGAGGCGCTCTTGAAGGAGCGCTGATCCGAGGACCAGTCAGCGACCAGGCCGTCGAGCCGGGTCGGACGGGAGGCGTTGGCGCCCAGCGGCAGAGTGGAAGGATCGACGGTCATGCGCTTCTCCCAATCTCAAGTCAGCAGCCGGCGGCAGATGACGCCGAAATTATCCGCCCAGCCGAACAGGAGGGTCAACAGCACGAGCCAGACCCCCAGAAGAAAGTGCCAGTAAGTGGCGCAAAGCCGGATTGCGCTCGTCAATTCCTTGGGGTTGGCGCGCTGGGCGCGATTGATGAGCGTGGCGAGGGCGACAAGGCCTCCGAGAAGGTGAAGCCCATGGGCCGCGGTCAGGAGGTAGAAGAAGGCGTTCGCCGGATTCGTCGAGACAAAGTAGCCATTCGCCGCCATGTCGCGCCAAGCCCAAAGCTGGCCGATCAGGAAAAGAAAGCTCGTTGCTGCGCAGGCCGCGAGCGCACGCTTCATCCGCAAGGCTTGACGTGTCCTCGCTGCGGACTGCGCGATGTGCAAGGACGCGGAGCTGGCGACGAGCGCGACGGTGTTGAGCCAAAGGATGCGCGGCGGCGGCGGCAATTGCCAGTCGAGCGACTCCATGCGCATGAAGAAGGAAGCCGTCAGCAATAAAAACAGACATGTTGCGACCGTCATAAAGATAATGAGACCAGTCCGTGCCGGCGTCGAGCCTGGTCGTCTGCTGCGATAGGACGGCAGTTCTCCTTCATGAAGCCAAGGGGCTTCGGTCACGCCCTCCCGCCACAGCCACAGCGCGGCAAGCGAAGCGATCAGGATGAAAAATGGCCCCATGAGGCTCATTCGCGCTCTCCCTGCGATGGGGGGGCGTTTTGAGGAATGAAGTCGTCCGGCGCCCCGGGAACGCTGTAGGCGTATGGCCAGCGATAAACGATCGGCAAATCCTTTCCCCAATTGCCGTGGCCCGGCGGCGTCTCGGGCGTTTGCCACTCGAGCGAGGCGGCCCTCCAGGGGTTTCCCCCCGCCAGCGCGCCGCGCCTCAGACTGCGAAGCGCGTTGTAGAAAAACAATCCTTGTGAGAACCCGACGAAGATCGCCATGACGGTGATGAAAATATTGAGATCGACCACCGAACTCGGGACAAAGGACACATCGTTCATGTCGTAGAACCGGCGCGGAACTCCGATGAGGCCGAGGTAATGCATGGGAAAGAAGACGGCGTAAGCGCCGAGGAAGGTGATCCAGAAATGGATTTTGCCGAGGCGTTCGTCCATCATTCGCCCCGTGATCTTCGGGTACCAGTGGTAGATCGCGCCGAAAATAACCAGAACAGGCGCGATGCCCATGACCATGTGGAAATGTGCGACGACAAAAAGCGTGCCGGAGAGCGGCACGTCGACGATCACGTTGCCAAGATAGAGCCCGGTTATGCCGCCGTTGACGAAGGTGACGAGAAAGCCCAGCGCGAAAAGCATGGGCGTATCAAAACGCAAATTCGCGCGCCAGAGCGTCAGCACCCAATTATAGACCTTCAAGGCGGTCGGGACGGCGATCGCGAGCGTTGTAATGGCGAAAAAGAATCCAAAAATGGGATCCATTCCGCTGACATACATGTGGTGGCCCCAGACGACCATGCTCAGCACGCCAATGGCAAGAATGGCCCAGACCATCATGCGGTAGCCAAAGATATTCTTTCTTGCGTGCACGCTGATAAGATCCGAGACCATGCCGAATGCCGGAAGCGCGACGATATAGACCTCCGGGTGGCCGAAGAACCAGAAAAGATGCTGAAAGAGAATGGGGCTGCCGCCGCTGTAATTGCGACGCTCGCCCATCTCTACGATCGCCGGCACGAAAAAGCTCGTTCCCAGGGTGCGGTCAAGCAACAGCATGACGCAGGCCACGAATAAGCCGGGGAACGCCAGCAGCGCCATCACGGCCGCGGTGAAGATGCCCCAGACGGTGAGCGGCATCCGCATGAGCGTCATCCCGCGCGTGCGGCCCTGCAAGACGGTGACGACGTAATTGAGGCCGCCCATCGTGAAGCCGATGATGAAGATGATGAGCGACACGAGCATCAATATGATGCCCCATTCATGTCCGGGCGTGCCGGTCAGGATGGATTGCGGCGGGTAAAGCGTCCACCCCGCTCCAGTCGGCCCTCCAGGCACGAAATAGCTTGCGGCGAGGACGAGCGTCGCGAGCAAATACGCCCAGTAGCTGAGCATATTGACGAAAGGAAAGACCATGTCCCGCGCGCCGACCATCAGGGGAATGAGATAATTGCCGAAGCCGCCCAGAAAGATCGCCGTGAGCATATAGACGACCATAATCATGCCGTGCATGGTCACGGATTGGTAATAGACGGTCGCATCGATGAACGGGATGGCGCCTGGAAAGGCGAGTTGAAGCCGGATCACCCAGGAAAGGACGAGCGCCAGCAAGCCGATTGCAATTGCAGTGCCGGCGTATTGGATGGCGATCACTTTGGCGTCTTGTGAAAAGACGTATTTCGTCAGCCATGTTCTAGGATGATAGAGTTCGACGTCTTCGACTTCCTGCGGCGAAACGGCGCCTTGCTCTACCGAAACGTCTGCCATCGAAATCAGCTCCTGACGCGTGTTTGCGCTGCCGACAGGCTGCTCGCTCGGGACGCAACGTCACGGGCTCGACGCCCGCCGCTCCCGTGCAGCTTCGCTTCTGCGGGTCTGTGCAAAAGTCTGTTGCTTATCCAACCATTGCTCGTAGTCCGCATCCGTGTCGACAACGAGCGTTCCCCGCATTTGCGGATGGCCCGTGCCGCAATAGGCGACGCAGAGAATTTCATACTGACCCGCTTTCGTCCCCGTGAACCAGAAATAGGTTTCCATTCCCGGAACGAGATCCATCTTGGCGCGGATTTCCGGAACGTAAAAATCGTGCAAGACGTCGATCGAACGCAAGAGAACCTTGACGGGCCTACCTTGCGGCACGTGAATTTCTCCAGTTGTCACGATGAGATCGTCCTCTCCGCGCGGATCGGCGGGGCTGACGCCGAGGGTGTTGGCTCCCTCGATGAAGCGGACGTCGCTCGCGCCGAATTTCCTGTCCTTGCCCGGAAGTCTGAAGCTCCAGTTCCACTGAACCCCGACAGCCTCGAGCTCCATCGCGTCTTCCGGGGGCGTGATGAACCGGCCCCAAACGGCGAGGCCCGGAGCGAGCAGAATGACCACGGCTACGCTGGTCACGGCGCCGAGCAACAGCTCCAGCCTGCGGTTCTCTGGCTCATAGGTCGCAAGGCGTCCTGGCTCGCTACGAAAGCGATAAAGACAGTAAGCCATGAACAAAATGACGCCGACAAAGCCCGCGCTGGTGATCCAGAACGTCAGGGCCATGGTGCCATCGATAAACCCCCAGTTCGACGCGATCGGCGTCGCGCGCCAGGGGCTCAGCACATGGAACAGCAACGACCCCGCCACAACGAGCACCATCATCAGAGCGACGAGCATGCGGGTTCACCTCTCAGCAGCCGCCTCATGAAAGTAGAGCAGGCAGACGCCCAGGCAACGATCCGCTCACCCGCGCAGACTATCGCTGACATTGGCGCCATACACCGCCCGCGCGGCGTTTCGAGGGCTCAGCGCATAGATGAAGAAGGCGGAGACGGAAACAACAGCCATGATCACGATGAGATTGCTCAGCATGCCCGGAAATGTCCCCAGCGATTTAGCCGCCGGGCGCGTAAGCGCCATAAGCGCAATCAGCCCGATGAATCCACTCAGAAGCGCGGTAAGATAAAGCATTTCGACGGCGATCATTGCTCAGTCTCCGTTTTTGCTGGACCCGCAAGCCATTGCTTCACCTAACGCGGAGGCGCGGGAAAAGGTTCTTGGGAAACGTCTTGCCGAGCGCTCCACGGGACATGCGCGGAGACGGATTTTAGGAGTTCTTGTGCGCGCGGACGCCGCGCGTCGGCAAAAGGCGCGCGATCCAAACAACGGGGGTCTGCAAGACTCGGATAAATAAGACCGGCGCGCAGAGATCGCGGCGCCGAGCCTCGCGGGCGCATTCATCCTGGCGAGTGAGCGCCGCACGGGCGCCGCGTCCGTTGCGACGAGAGCGGATGGAGCGCCGGACGTCATCGGCCGGCGCCCCTGTATTCGACGTCAGCGCGGCTGAGGCACAATGCGAAGATAGGGCTTCGGCGCTTGCCACCCGTCCGGGTAGAGTTTCTTGGCTTCCTCGTCAGAAACCGAGCCAGCGATGATCACGTTCTCGCCGGGCCGCCAATTGACCGGCGTCGCGACCCGATGGCTCGCGGTCAGCTGAAGCGAGTCAATCACGCGCAATACTTCATCGAAGTTGCGGCCCGTCGTCATCGGATAGACGAACACAAGCTTGATCTTCTTGTCCGGCCCGATCACGAACACATTGCGCACGGTTTGGTTGTCGGCTGGCGTGCGTTGGCTCGCATCGCCCGACGCGCTCGCCGGGAGCATTCCGTAGAGCTTCGAGATGCGCAGGTCGGGATCGCCGATCATTGGATAATTTGGGGCGATGCCCTGCGTCTCTTCGATATCAGCGGCCCACTTGGCATGGTTGTCGACGGGATCGACGCTCAACCCGATGAGCTTGACGTTGCGTTTGTCGAACTCTGGCTTGATCCTCGCGACATAGCCGAGCTCCGTCGTGCAAACCGGGGTGAAATCCTTCGGATGGGAAAAAAAGACGACCCAAGAGCCGTCGATCCACTCGTGAAACCGGATGCGTCCCTGTGTCGTTTCCGCTTCGAAGTCAGGGGCGGTGTCGCCTATCTGGAAAGACATCTCGACCTCCGTTGCAGGAGCCGTCCGAACCAGCTGCGCCGTGGCTCCTCCGACGCATTGCGACGACCGGGACTCGCCGAGCCTGAGTCCGCCAGCCTAGCCGTTAGAATTGTGCCCAGCGCCCGTGCGACAAGGGGCGGCTTTAGGCCAGCGCCTTTTTTGCACAAGCTGAGCAATGAAGGGGACTGCGCCCTGACCCGCTTCGTCCAGGCTGGGGAGGACTAAGCTTGCGCCTCCGCCCTTGACCCGAAACAGCAAAATTGTGAAGATCACGCCGCTTATCGACCCGGGCTGATGGCCGTCGTGGGCCGGGTCGCCTGGTTACGCCGTCGTCACAAGCAGTTGCGTGTATTTGAAGCAGAATGGGCGGTTGATGGTTCGTGTGAGTTCGCGTCGCAGCCTGCTGGCGCCCGTTTGCATCTGTCTCGCCGCGCTGGCGGTCTCCGCCTGCGGCTCTCTAGCGCCGCGCGCTGTCGTTCCGGCGTCGGAGAGAGGCCGCACGGTCGTTCTCGGTCTGCCGAATGCGCGCTTTTTCGTAGATGATCCCGTCGCCATGGCGGCCGAGCAGGAGCGCGCGCTGGAGCGTGAGGCGCGGGCGCTCGGCGTGTCCAAGGGCGGCGTGCTCCCGCCGGCGCATCTTCTCTCGCTTTCCGGCGGCGGCGACAATGGCGCTTTCGGCGCGGGCCTCCTCACCGGTTGGACGAAGCGCGGCGACAGGCCGCAATTCAAGCTTGTCACGGGCGTGAGCACCGGCGCGCTGATCGCGCCCTTCGCCTTTCTCGGGCCGGACTATGACGCAGCGCTCACGGATGTTTACACGAACATCAATCCTTCGCGCGTTTACGAAAAGCGCTTCGTTCCCTATGCGGCGCTCGCGCAGGACGCCCTCTCGGACTCAACTCCGCTCTATGACACGATCGCGCATTATCTCGACGATGCGATGCTCGCCCGCATCGCCGCGGAATATCAGAAGGGCCGGCTGCTGCTGATCCAGACCACCGATCTCGACGCCGGGCGGCCGTCGATCTGGAATATTGGCGCCATCGCGGCGAGCGGCCACCCCGGCGCGCCCAATCTCATTCGCCATATTCTCCTCGCTTCGGCTTCGATTCCGGCCGCCTTTCCGCCCGTGTTGTTCGATGTGGAGGCGGATGGCCGATCCTATCAGGAACTCCATGTCGACGGCGGCGCCGTAAGCCAGGCCTTTCTCGTGCCCCCGTCGCTGAACACCCGGGACACGCTCAACCGCTCTGGATATAAACGAAAAGGCGTAGTCGCCTACATCGTCCGCAATTCACGCTTGACGACAGAATATACCGACGTCGAACAGGCCACGCTGCCGATCGCCGAAAAGGCCGTCTCGACGATGATCAATTATAACGGCGTGGGCGATCTCTACCGCATGTATCTCGTCACCCAGAGGGCCGGCGCAGGATTCAACGTCGCCTATATCGGCACTGATTTTCACGCGCCCCATCCGGAAGAATTCAGCCAGGCCTATATGCGCGCGCTTTATCACTACGCCTATGAAAAGGCCGTCGCGGGCTATCCCTGGGAACATGCGCCGCCGGGCTTCCAGGCCAAGAAGTAGCGCAGATCAGCAAATCCGCGGCAGCTGCTCGCCCGCAAGCCAATCGACGATCCGCGAGCCGCCGAAGGACGACCTCATCTGAACGAAGCGCCGATCGTCAGCGACCGTGGCGCCGATGATGGCGGCGTCACGGCCCAGAGGGTGCGCGCGCATGGCGTCGAGCAGCGCCTGCGCCGCTTCCGGCGCGACGACGGCGACGAGCTTGCCTTCGTTCGCCACATTGAGCGGATCGAGGCCGAGCAGTTCACAGGCGGCCGCGACCTCGGGTTTGACCGGGATCGCGGTCTCGTCGATGCGGAAGCCCACGCCCGACTGTTGCGCGATCTCGTTCAATGTCGCGGCGAGGCCGCCGCGCGTCGGATCGCGCATGAGACGCAGCGACGATGCGGCCGCGGCGACCATCTCAGCGACGAGGCCGTGCAGCGGCGCCGAGTCGGAAAGAATTTCGCACTCGAATTCGAGATTTTCGCGCTTCGACATGATGGCGACGCCATGATCGCCGATTGAGCCCGAGAGCAGTACGAGATCGCCCGGCCGCGCCCTGTCGCCGGACAGTTCGAGCCCTTCGGGCGCGACGCCGACGGCGGCGGTCGAGATGAAGACGCCATCGGCCTTGCCGCGCTCCACCACTTTGGTGTCGCCGGTGATGACCGGAACGCCGGCGGCGCGCGAGGCCGCGCCCATGCTCTCTGCGATGCGCGCCAGATCGGCGAGCGCAAAGCCTTCTTCGATGATGAAACTCGCCGAGAGATAGAGCGGCCTGGCGCCCGACATGGCGACGTCGTTGATCGCGCCATGCACCGCGAGCGAGCCGATGTCGCCGCCCGGAAAGAACAGCGGCGAGACGACAAAAGCGTCGGTCGTCATCGCCATGCGGCCCTTGGGCGCGTCGAAGATCGACTGATCGTTTCCCTGTCGCAGCCATTCATTGTCGAGCGCCGCATGGAAAATCTCGGCAATGAGCTGCGACATCGCCCGGCCGCCCGCGCCATGCGAGAGATCGACGCGCCCGCTCTTGAGATCGAGCTTGCGGCGATAGGCTTTGACGCTCGTCACGAGGCCATCCTCTCCTCGCGCGTCGGCTCATCGAAGCGCCGATAGGTCCATTGCGCGGCGCAGGCGCCTTCCGACGACACCATGCAGGAGCCGATCGGCGTTTCCGGCGTGCAGACCGTCCCGAAGAGCTTGCAGTCGTGGGGGCGCTTGGCGCCTCGCAGGATCGCGCCGCATTCGCAGGCGGGGTTATCGCGGGCGACCGGCGTCTCAACGGCGAAGCGACGCTCGGCGTCGAACTGGGCGTAAGTCTCGCGCAAACGCAGGGCGCTCGCCGGGACTTCGCCGAGCCCGCGCCACTCGAAGCTCTCGCGCAGGTCGAAGATGTCGGCGGTCTCGGCCTGCGCTTTCAGATTGCCCTGTGGCGACACGGCGCGGCCATATTGGTTCTCGATCTCGCAGCGCCCTTCGTTCACCTGCGTCGTCAGCATGACGATCGCCTGCATGACGTCGAGCGGCTCGAAGCCCGTGACGACGAGCGGCTTCTCGAACTCCGTCGCGACGAAGCGGTAGGGCGTGACTCCGATGACGGCGGAGACATGCGACGGGCCGACAAAGCCGTCGAGTTCGACGCGGTCATCCTTACTTGTCAGGATGGCGCGCATCGCGGCGGGCGTGAGCACGTGATTGCAGAAGACGGAGAAGTTCGAAAGCTGCTTTCGCGCGGCGAGACGGATTGCGAGCGCCGTCGGCGTCGTCGTCGTCTCGAACCCGATCGCAAAAAACACGACTTGCCGTTGCGGCTCCGTCTCGGCGATGCGAAGCGCGTCGAGCGTGGAGTAAACCATCCGAATATCGGCGCCGGCCGCCTTCGCTTTCAAGAGGCTGTCGCCGCCTGACGCTGGCACGCGCATGAGATCTGCATAGGTGCACAGGATGATCTCGGGCTTGCGGGCAAGTTCGATCGCCGCGTCGATTCGCCCGATCGGCAGGACGCAGACGGGGCAACCCGGGCCATGGATCATGCGCACATTGGTCGGCAGCAGGTCCTCGAGGCCGTAGCGCGAAATCGCATGCGTATGGCCGCCGCAAAACTCCATGAACCGATAGTCGCGGTCGGGTCGCGCAATTTTGGCCAGCCGCCGCGCCATGCCGCGCGCGAGTTCTCCGTCGCGGAATTCGTCGACATATTTCATGGCGCGTCCTCGGCGATGTTCCGGATCATCGCGAGCGTTCGCTCCGCCTCCTCGGCGTCGACCTTCGACAGCGCAAAGCCGACATGCAAGATCACATAATCGCCCACTGCGACATTGTCGACGAGCGCGGTGGAAATCGTCTTGGAGACGCCGTCGAGCGAGACTTTGGCCATCTGCTCCGGCAGGAGCTCGATGACGCGCACGGGGATGGCTAAACACATGCCGCGTTCTCTTTCCTTACGCCGCCCGTCTCGAAAGCCGCCCGCGCGATCGCCGCTTGGCCGAGCGAAAGGCCGCCATCGTTGCAAGGCGCGGCGCGCGCGAGCATCGGGCTGAGGCCACGCGTCCGCAAGGCGTCGCTCAGCCCTTCCGCCAGTATCATATTCATCATGCAGCCGCCGCCGAGCGCAATGCGGGCGAGGCCTCGCGCGCGCGCTTCCTGTTCAATCCAGGCGGCGCAGCCCTCGATGAGCGCGCCGTGGAAATATTCGGCTGCCTCCCGGGGCCCCGGCCGTTCGTCAGCGAGAAAGGCGAGGAGCGGGGAGAAATCGAGGAGGCCGCCGCTGAGCTGGAAGCTCTCAGCCATGCGACGCGGCGTGCGGACGAGGGCCTCCAGCTCCATGGCCGCCTGTCCTTCGTAGCGTTGTTCGCGACAGACTCCGGCGAGCGCCGCAGCCGCATCGAACAGCCGCCCCATGCTGGTTGTCGTGGGCCCGGCGTCGCGACGCAACCGTTCCGCAAGTTGCCCGGCAAGCGGCGCGTCGGGAAAGAGATCTCGCGCCCGGTGGAGGCGCCCGGTCGCCGCCAAGGCGGCGACGCCCATGCGCCAGGGCTCGCGCGCGGCGCGGTCGCCCCCAGGCAGGGGGAGGGGCGCAAGATGGCCGAGCCGCGTCCACCGCGCGCCATCGAGCAGGATGAGTTCGCCGCCCCAGGCGCCGCCGTCGTCGCCCATCCCATAGCCGTCGAGCGCGACGCCGAGCAGCGGCCCGTCGACCCCGTGCTCCGCGGCGATCGCGCCGACATGCGCCGCATGATGCTGAACGCGCTGGAGGGGCAAATTCGTCTCTTCCGCAAATCGCGTCGAAAAAAAGTCCGGATGAAGGTCGCAGGCGGCGACGTCGGGTTCGACATCGAGGAGCGACAGGAGGCGGCGCAAGCTTTCCTCGAAGAAGCGAATGCTTTCGGCGTCGTCGAGATCGCCGATATGCGGCGAGATAAAAGCCTCGCGGCCGCGAGCCACTGTCACGGTCGATTTCAGATGGCCGCCGACCGCGACGACACAAGGCCCCTCTGTCTTCAGATCGACAGGGTCCGGAACGAAGCCGCGCGCGCGACGCAGAAAGGCCGGGGCGCCGTCGATGATGCGCATGACGGAATCGTCGACGCGGGCGACGATGGCGCGGTCATGCCCGACGATCAGGTCGGCAATCCCCGAGAGACGACGCCGCGCGTCGTGATCATCGACGACGAGAGGCTCGCCGCCGCGATTGGCGCTCGTCGCCACCAGCACGAAGCCCTGAGCTGCGCCGCGCCAGTCATTGGACGACGGGTAGCCGGCCGCCGCGTAAAACAGCAGATGGTGCAGCGGCGCATAGGGCAGCATGACGCCGATGCGACCGAGGCCCGGAGCGACCGAAGGCGCGAGGGCGTCAGTGGAACGCATCAGCACAATCGGCGTGGCCCGATGGGCGAGCAGCGCGCGCTCGGCCGGCGTCGGCGCGGCGATGCGTTCGATTGAGGCCAAATTCGCGGCCATCACCGCAAAGGGTTTGGCGTCCCGCGCCTTGCGCTGGCGCAGCGAGGCGACGGCGCCTTCATTTCGCGCGTCGCACATCAGGTGATAGCCGCCGATTCCTTTCAGCGCGACGACCGCGCCCTGGCGCAGCGCCTCGACGATCGTCGAGATATCGGCGTCGAGCCGTGGCCCGCAGGCGGGGCAGGCGATCGCCTCGGCATGAAAGCGGCGGCTGTGCGGGTCGTGATAATCCGCCTCGCAGCGCGGGCAGAGAGGAAAACTGGCCATCGAGGTCCGCGCGCGGTCATAAGGCAGGGACGAGGCGATCGTGAAGCGCGGCCCGCAATGGGTGCAGGTGACGAAAGGGTAGAGGTGAAACCGGCTCGACGCGTCGAAGAGCTCCTCGAGGCAGTCGGGGCAGGTCGCAGCGTCGGCGACGATGCGAGTCTTGGTCTTGCCGCCGGCGCTCTGAAGGATCGAGAAGGCGCAGTCGCCGCGCGCGTCGATTTGCTCGACGTCGACGGACTCAATGGTGGCGAGAGGCGGCGCTTCGGCCTCTAGGGCCGCAAGAAAGGCCCCACACTGCGCGCCTTCGATTTCCAGGAGCACGCCGTTGGCGTCATTCTGCACAAAGCCGGTCAAACCGTAGCGCGCGGCGATCCGTTGCGCGAAGGGCCGGAAGCCGACCCCCTGCACGGCCCCCCGCACGCGCAGGCGCAGGCGCAGGCGCGCCGCCGAGTCGGGCCGGGCCTGGCGGGTCCCTGCGCGCGCCATGCGTCACCCGGCTCTCGCGGCGCTCGCGCGCGACGCCGCGATGCCGGTCCGCGCCTCGATCCAGGCATAGAATGCCGCCATGCCCTCGCCGGTCTGGGCGGAGACCACGAGCGTCTGCAGGCGCGGATTGACCCTCAAGGCGTTTGCGAGACAGGCCCCGACGTCGAAGGAAAGATGCGGCAGCAGATCGGCCTTGTTCAAGAGCATCAGATCGGCGGCGGCGAACATGTCCGGATATTTGAGCGGCTTGTCCTCCCCTTCCGTGACGGAGAGAACGACGATCTTGTGCGCCTCGCCGAGATCGAATGCGGCCGGACAAACGAGATTGCCGACATTTTCGATGAAGAGAACGCCGCCCTTGGAGAGGTCGAGCGTCTCGAGCGCGTGGCCGACCATATGGGCGTCGAGATGGCACCCCTTGCCGGTGTTGATCTGAATCGCGGGCGCGCCGGTCGCGCGGATGCGTTCGGCGTCGTTCGACGTCTGTTGATCGCCTTCGATGACCGCGACAGGGATCTTCAGCTTCACGTCGTCGATCGTCCGCACGAGCAGGGTGGTCTTGCCCGAGCCGGGGCTCGAGACGAGATTGAGCGCGAGCACGCCGCGCGCGGCGAAGAAGGCGCGGTTGTCCCGCGCATAGGCGTCGTTCTTCGACAGGATGTCGCGTTCGATTCGGACGATCCGGTCCTGGCTCAGCCCCGGAACATGCACGCCGGCCAATCCCGCGCCGAAGTCGACGACATCGGCGCCAGGGGCGTGGGAGTGGGCATGCGAGTGGGCATGCGAGTGGGCAGGGGCGCGCCCATCGTGATCATGACGATCGCCATGGGCGTCATGATGATGGCGATGGTCGTGCTCATGATCAGGGTGGGTATGGTCGTGGACGTGGCGGTGAGGACCCTCCGCACTCTCCGTCCGTCCGGCCTGCCTCTCGCCCGCTTCGATCGACGTCGTTCCGCAGCCGCATACCGTGCACATCAGTCGACCTCCAGTTCTTGAATGCGCAGCTCGTCGCCCGCCGTCATCTGCACACGTCGCCCGCCGCAATCGGGACAAGCGCCGAAGCGCTCAGTGAGCGGAACCGTCTTCCCGCAATCGAGGCACCAACCTTCGCCCGGCGCGCGAATGATGTCCAGCGCGGCGCCTTCCGCCACCGTGCCGCGCGCGACCGCGTCGAAGCAAAAGCTCAACGCCGCCGGCTCGACATGCGCGAGCGCCCCGATCTCGAGCCGAACGACGCGCACCCGCCCGAAGCCCTGTCGGCGCGCCTCCTCGCTGAGGATGTCGACGATGCTCTCGGTCAGCGCCATCTCATGCATGGGCCACTTCCCGAAGGTCGATCTCGAAGGCGACGCAAGGGTCGAAGACGTTCGCAAGCTGGCCGATGCGGCGGCGCGCCGCGGCGCCCGAGCTGATGCGCGCCCCGAGAAGCGCCTCTGCGAAAGGGCCGGCAGGATGAAAGTTCCATTCGGTCGGCGCGACCACTGCATATTCTCCGACCCGGCCGTCCGCGTCGAGCCTCGCCCAATGATACAATCTTCCGCGCGCCGTCTCCACCGCGGCGAATCCCTCTCCCGCGCCAAGCGCGCCGGCGGCCATCCATTCGCCGGCGTCGTCGCGCCACAGCCCGGTGAGCGCCTCCTGCATCGATGAAAGCGCCGACTGCATTGCAACGATGCGCGCGGCCAGCCGCGCCGCCAGCCCCGAGCCGGCGTCGGTCTGGGCTTCGCGCCAATGGCGCGCGAAGGCGCCTGTTTCGATGCGGCGCCCCGGCAGCGCCGGCAGGGCGGCGAAGCGCGCCCCGCCTTTCGCGAGCGCCTGCGCGACGGCGAAGTCGTCCGACGACGAAAGCGCGTCGGGCGCCTTTGTGCGAAGAAAGGTTTGGCGCTGCGCGTCGTCAAGAAGAGCCGCAAGAAAGCTTCCGCGCTTTGGCGCTGGCCGGCCCTCAGCGACCACGCCAAAGGCTTTGGCCGCATTCGAGAGCTGGTCGACGGCGGGCGCCAGTTCCGCGAGCGGCGCCTGGCGCCGGCATTGGTTCGCGAGGACGCGTGAGGCCGACATGGCCTCGCGCAGGGGCGTGGCGATGGCGGTCACATCCGACGCCCAGCCCAGCGCCGTCGCGCGCAGCGATTCCGACAGGCGCTCAGCGGCGAGCCCGATGACGTCGCACTGGGTAGACGCTGTCTCGGCTCCTCTCGCGGCGGCGATGGCGCGCCGCGCCGCGATTTGGTGCGAAAAGCCGCAGAGGGTGAAGAGCTGACCCGCAAGCGCGAAAATTTCCTCGTCGTTACGACCGGCAAACAGGCGGGGGGCCAGTTCCGCCGGTCGCGTCGACTGGATCATGACGGAAGCCGCGCGCCCGTCGGCGTCGATGTCGAGGCCGATCTGGATCAGGCCTGTCCCAACGGGCGCGTTCACGGCGGCGCCTCCTTGGCGCTGACCAATTGCCCGCGCAGGAGGGCGCGGCGATCCACGCTGGCGGGCGCCGGCCCGAGCTCTTCCAGCATGGCTGGATTGAACAGCGCCGAAATGGCCGCGGCCGCCGTCTCCCGCGCCGCCGCCATGTCTGCGAATCCGAACATGGGCGAAAACAGCGAGCAGGAATATATCACGCCGAAGCCCTCGAGGGCGCCGCAGATGAATTCGACGTCCCCGGCGGGCAGGGTGATGGACAGACGGCCGCCAGGACGCCCCTCCTGCGGAGAGTCCGGCGCCGCCGCCAAAACAAGATTCATGAACCAGGGCGTCACGATCACGCCGAGGGCTCTCTCGCCGAAGCCGCGAAAACCGACCGCCTCCACGTCGAGCGCCGCGTTGCAGATCGAGACGCCCTGCATGGGTCCCGAACGAATCTCGGCGTAAAGGGACGCGAGTCGCGCGCCGATCGCCTGCGCCGCCTCATCCCTCATGGCGGAATCGCAGAAATTTGTCGCGCGGCGCGTCGCATGTCGGACAGCGCCACTCCTCCGGCAATCGTGAAAAAGGCGTGCCCGGCGGGATCTGCCAGACGGGATCGCCTTCCGCCGGATCATAGACGCTCCAGCACACGCCGCACTCCATGCGCTCGGTCGCGGCGGCGTCTTCGGAGCGGGAGGGGTCGACGCTCATTGAAAATAGGCCTCGTGAATTTCGCGCAGACGCTCGGCCGAGTCGTGAAAATCCTCGTCCGCCGCGCAGGCCGCGAGCGGCGGGTCGCCGATTTCCAGCGTATCGAGAATAATCGCGTCCATCGCGTTGAAAAACTGCACCGACCAGACGTTGCGAACGCCCGTCGCATGCACCCGGCAGCTTCCGTAGCCCCGCGAGACGAGGCGGACAGGCCCGTCGCCGAGCGTCTGCTGCAGAAACTGCATATCGGCGTCATTGACCGGCAGCAGCGAGAAATTGATGACATGCGGCGGATCGCCTGGCCGATGCGCAGCGCCGCGGGCGCGGATTTCAGCGAGGAGAGGCATGACGTTCATCGCGTCGGCGGGCGGGACGCCGATGTCGATTTTTGTCCTGGCGAGTTCGGCCGCTTTGCGCACCGCCTGTGGTATGGCCGCGATTTCCAGATAATCGGCGATGCACGCGCCCCCTTCGTCGGTGAAGCGCACGCGCCACAAGCCGGCCAAAACCGACTCCTGAATTTGCGCCACGACGCCGTCCGTCAGCGCGGCGACGCCGGCGACCTCGCCCGCCCCGAGCAATTGCGAGAGCAATTCCCGATCATCCGCCGGGAGGTCGGTGATGTCGAAGAGGCGCGCCGGCGCCGACGCCTTCTGCGCGGCGAGCGCGTCGGCGACCCGGGGCAGGAGGCCGGCGACGGAAGGACAGCGCGCGATCAGCTCCTCGGCCGAGCGCGTCGCGAGAAAATTGATGCGCCGCGTATCCGCAAGCGCATCGTCGCCGCCGATCTTTGCAAGCGTCACCGCTTCCTCGGCGCCTTCCGGCGCGACCCAGAAACCGACTTTCACGCTGTCGCTCCCTTGTAAGCGGAGGTGATGGCGACCCGTGGCGCAGCTTGTGCGAGCGGTTGCGCCGCCGGATCGAGGAACGCCTCGATCTTTTGCAGATAATCCGCCCAGTCGCGGACCCGCGGAATGACGCCGATCGTCACGCCGGCGCGGATGACGGCGAGAGAGGGGAAGACGTCGACGTGATAGACTTGTCCGAGCGCGCGCTCGGCCCCCAAGGCGACGACCGCGCCCCGCAAACGTCCCTGAAAGGCACCCAGAAGCTCGGGGAAAATCACCGCGACGTCGGCGGCCTCGGGCCGCTGCGCCGGATCGCCGGGGAAGAACAGAAGCACTGCTTCGTTGCGGCCGCCGCCGAGCGCATCCGCGGCGCTCCTCTCGTCGATGATCGGAACGCCGGCGCGCTCCAAAACGCCGGATGCTTGCATCACGCTCTCCTAGTCTCTCGGTTTGTGCAGGAAGGCCGGGAGTTGTGGTTCACGATCGACGAGATCAGCGAAAAAGTGTTCGAAATCCTCGCCGTTCAACGCGGCCTCCAACCCGTCGAGCGCCGCGTCGATCGCCGCCGCCTCCGCCGAGTCGAGAACGCGCATGGCGGCGCTAAGATGAACGAGCACGCGCGCGCCCGGTGGTTGGGCGCCGACGAGCAGCATCGAGACGACCGCCGTCTCGCCCTTGCGCGCGCAGAGCGCCTGCGCGGCGTCGCCCGAGAGAACCGTCATTGGAAAACCGAGGCACATGGATATCAGCCGCGTCGCCGGCGCCGAGCCCGGCCGGCGGCCTCAGTGGCGAAAAGGCCCACCCGCCACAGCGCTGCGACCAGCGCGAGAACGAGCGCCGGATGCAATGGCTGCGCCGCCGCGTCGGCGACGACATGAGGATGAAGGTGGGGGCCCTCATGCGCCTGGGCGCCACACATTGCGGCGGCCAGGAGCAACATCGCCGCGCCAGTTCTTGAGAATAGATTCATATCCTCTCCTCCGTCCTTCAGAGGCGCCTTTCATAGCTTCGATGGTCGATGTCATTTGCGAGCAGCGCCGGCGCGCATTCGGACGGCGGGCGCGGCGTCAAAGCGACGCCCCATTCGGCGAGCAACGCAACGGCGGCGTCGATCGCTGGCGCGATGGCGGCGTGCACGGGTTCGGTGAGCGGCCCGCCCCAGTTCTCGAGGTCGAGGGGCTGGCAGCCGACGAGCGCGATTTTCTCCGGGTAGCGGCCAAGAAGATCGGCGGCGCTGAGCACCTCCTGGAATCCGGTCTGATGCAGGCTCATCTTCTTCGAGCCCGTGAACTTCGGAACCTCGTCGTCACGCACGATTTTCAGCGCGCCCGGCGCCAGGCCGTAATCGACGGCGTCGAAAACGAGAAGGCAATCGGCCTCCTCCACGAAATGGACGAGATAAAGACCCTGCGTGCCGCCGTCGAGGATCGTAACGTTCTCCGGCGCTGAGAACCGCCGATGAAAGGCCTCTGCGGCGCGCACGCCAAAGCCTTCGTCTCCCCACAGGATGTTCCCGATTCCGAGAACGAGGATTCGTGGCGCGCTCATGCTGGTCACGCTGCTTCTTCATCTCTGAAGATGCGCTCGCCGGTGACCATCGAGGAGATGATGCTTTGGCGGCTCACAATGTCCTCACGCACCGCGGCGTAGATGTGGATAATGGCGAAAACGACGAGCGCCCACATGCCGAGATGATGGAAAGTGTGCACCTCTTGGCTGTTCGGCCAGATTAGGAAGACCCAGCCGAAAGCCTTGTGCTGCCAGGAGTCGATCCCTTCGCCTTCCGAATAGAGCGCGAAGCCGGTCACGATCATGAAAACGATCGGCACGGTGAACAGGGAAAACATCATCAACTGCGCCAGCGGATTATGGCCGACATATTTCTTCGGCGCCTTGGCGAGGAAGAGATACCATTTCGCCTCGTGCAGCACTTCCCACCAATAGTCTTTGCTCCAGAAGGGCACGTAAAAGATCTGCCGGCAGTGCGGACTGCCAGCGAAAACCCAGTAGAGCCGCAAGAGAAAGGCGACGGCAAGGATCTGTCCCGCCGAGAAATGCGCGAAGCGAATGTAGCCCATGAGGAAATGGGCGCTGGCCTCGCCGGGCGCGCTCGGCGGCGGGCTCGCGATGAAATAGCCCGTGACGAACAGGACGACGATGCACAGCGCATTGACCCAGTGCCAGATGCGCACCGGCGCCTCATAGACATAAACGGTCTGGCGTTGAACGGCGCGCGCGCCATGCGCGTCGCCGACCCCCGAGACATGGACGCTGTCGAACATGAGCGCCTCCCCTAGCGAACCTTCACCGACGCCATTTCCTGCCCGTCAGGACTCATCACATGCGTGGAGCAGGCGAGGCAGGGGTCGAAGGAATGGATCGTGCGCAGGATCTCGAGCGGCTTTCCCGGATCCGCCATGGGCGTGTCCATCAGCGCCGCTTCGAACGCGCCGATATTTCCCTTGGGATCGCGCGGACTGCCGTTCCACGTGGTTGGCACGATGCACTGGTAATTGTCGATCTTGCCGTCCTTGATCTTGATCCAGTGGCCGAGCGCGCCGCGCGGCGCCTCGGTGAAGCCATAGCCCTTGGCCTCCGTCGGCCAGGTCTTCGGCTCCCATTTGTCCACATTCGCGGTCGATGAATCGCCCGCCTTGATGTTGGCAACGAGCTTGTCCTGGAAGTAGCGGAGCTTATGCGCCGCCCACTGGCACTCGAGGCCGCGCGCGGCCGTGCGGCCGAGCGTCGAGAACAGCGCGGTGACCGGAACGCCGAGCGTCTGGAGCAGCTTGTCGGCCGGCTCCTTGAACTCGGGCTTGCCCTGCGCATAGCCGATGATGTAGCGGGCGAGCGGCCCCACCTCCACGGCGTTGCCGCGCCAGCGCGGCGATTTGATCCAGCTGTATTTCCCCCCCTCGTCGACCGCCTCGATATTGGTCGGCGTGCCCTTGGCGTTGGGGCCGAGTTTGTAATTAGGCTCGGTGACGCCGTCGAAGGGATGCAGTCCCTTGGTTTCGTCGGGATATTTGTACCAGGAATGCGTCACGAACTCCTGGATCTGGTCCGGATCCGCCTGGTCGATCGGCAAGACCTCGTTGAGATTGCCGTTGAGGATCACGCCGCGCGGCAAGAGCAGGTTATTGGCGGAATAGTCATTGGCGTGCTCGGGAATGTCGCCATAGCTCATCACGCTCTTGCCGGAGAGTCCGCCGCCATAGAGCCAGTCCTTGTAGAAACCTGCGATGGCGACGAGGTCCGGGATATAAACCTGCTCGACGAATTCAATCGAGCGGTCGATGATCTCGGAGACGAGATTCAGCCGCTCCATATTGACCGCGCCGACCGCGCCCACGCCATCGACATTGATGGCGCAGGGCGCGCCGCCCACCAGCCAGTTGGGATGCGGATTCTTGCCGCCGTAGACCGTGTGGATCTTGACGATGTCCTTCTGGAAATCGAGCGCCTCCAGATAATGCGCCACGGCCATGAGATTGGCCTCCGGCGGCAGCTTATAGGCGGGGTGCCCCCAGTAGCCGTTCTTGAACGGCCCGAGCTGGCCGGATTCGACAAACTTCTTGAGCCGCGTCTGAAGGTCCTTGAAGTGGCCGGGAGAGGAGAGGGGCCAGGGGGAGATCGACTGCGCCAGGGCGGACGTCGCCTTGGGATCCGCCGACAGCGCGGACACCACGTCGACCCAGTCGAGCGCGTGCAAATGATAGAAATGCACCAGGTGATCATGCACCTGCAGGGTCAGCTGCATGATGTTGCGGATCGAATTGGCGTTCTCGGGTATGTTGATAGAGAGCGCGTTCTCGACCGCCCGCACCGAGGTCAACGCATGGGTGCCGGTGCAGACGCCACAGATCCGTTCGGTGAAGGCCCAGGCGTCGCGGGGGTCGCGATTCTTGAGAATGACCTCGATGCCGCGCCACATCGTGCCGGTCGAGACGGCGTTGCGAATGACATTGTTCTCGTCGACATTCACCTCCAGGCGCAAATGGCCTTCGATGCGGGTGACGGGATCGACGACGACGCGCTTGCCGGAATTGTCGAGATTGAAGCCGTTCGGAGTCTGGACGCCCATGACGAAATCCTAGAGGTCCGCGAAGCGCCTGTCGGGCGCCGCGAGGAGAGAAACGGGATCAGACGGTCTCTTTGTCGGGACGCTTGGCGACGACGCGCTTGACGGCGGTGATCGCCGCATGCGTCGCGACGGCCGCGCCGACGACGCCGGCGGCGGCCATGCCGATCTCGTCGGCGTTCTTCTCGACGCCGAACTGGCGGATCGTCGACAGGCGCTCGTAGAACGGCCCCTTGTCCCAGAAGCCCTCTTCCGAACAGCCGATGCAGCCGTGGCCCGACTGAATGGGGAAGGAGACGCCGCCATTCCAGCGAACCGTCGAGCAGGCGTTGTAGGTCGTCGGGCCCTTGCAGCCCATCTTATAAAGGCAATAGCCCTTTCGCGCGGCTTCGTCGTCCCATTCCTCGACGAACTGGCCGGCGTCGAAATGCGGGCGGCGATAACACTTGTCGTGAATGCGCTGGGAATAGAACATTTTCGGCCGCCCCTGGCGGTCGAGCTCCGGCAGCCGGCCGAAGGTGGTGATATAGGTCACGACGCCCGTCATCACTTCCGCAATTGGCGGGCAGCCGGGAACCTTGATGATCGGCTTGTCCCTGATCACTTTATCGATAGGAGTAGCCTGAGTGGGATTAGGCGCCGCCGCCTGAACGCAGCCCCAGGAGGCGCAAGCTCCCCAGGCGATGATGGCCATGGCGTCCTGCGCCATCCATTTCAGCTTTTCGACAAAGGGCTTGCCGCCGTCGATGCAGAACATGCCGCCTTCGTTCAGGGGCGGATTGCCTTCCACGGCAAGTATATATTTGCCCTTATATTTCTCTTTGGTTTCCTCGAGGATCGCCTCCGCCTGATGGCCCGCCGCCGCCATGATCGTATCGTCGTAGTCAAGCGAAATCATCGACAAGACGACGTCCTTCACCAGGGGATGCGCCGAACGGATGAAGCTTTCCGAGCAGCAGGTGCACTCCAGTCCGTGCATCCATATTACGGGCACGCGCGGATTATTCTCGAGCGCGTGCGCCATCTTCGACGCCGCCACGGGCCCGAAACCGAGGCTCGCGGCCGTCAGGGAGCAGAATTTTGTGAAACTGCGACGGGTGACACCTTGACGCCGGATGACGTCGTAAAAGGATTCGATGGCGGGCATGCCCTTCCCCGGAAAAGGTTTCCTCAGGCGGCTCCGTTTTTTTTGGGGCGGAGTCCGCTTCTGTGCAGCTAAACACGCTGCAAGGACTGAGCCAATGCGAAGCTTCGCCGCACCCCGAACTATTTTACGGCGCAGCGCGCTGCGGCTAACCGAGGCGCCGTTCGCGGAAAAGCGACAAGCCTGTGCACTATTAGACAAAATTGTCGTGAACCGCTCACGGGCGTCGGTTTTGCGGCGCCGAAGAGCGCAGCCATCGTGAGCACAGCGGCTCAGCCGTTCCGGCAGGCAAATTCGCCAGGTGACTTGGAATGCAGGCCCGCGAGCGGGACCCCGGGATTTGTCGCCATCAATCCCGCTCGTACAGCCGTGAGGGTGGGCCGCTTTCGATCCTGGCGTCGCCGGCGTCTTTCATTGAAAGCCGGCCGGCGCGCAGGATGACGCGCCGAAGGTTCGGCTTTTCGATCGGGTCTCGCGCTTATGCCGCGGAGCTACATCCTGCGATGCAGATTCCTGAGAACTTCGGCAATTTCGTCTTTGAGAAGGAGCCGGCGTTTCTTCAGGGTCTCGAGAACCTCGTCGGTCGTCGGATGTTCCTCGGACTCTATGCTGAAGATTTCGCGGTTCACGTCTTCATAGTTGGTTGCAAGCCGAGCGAAGCGATGGTCGGTTTCTTTCATGCGCTCGATAAGGTCGATTTCTTGCGAGAAGTCGTCGCTCAGCTCGTGTGGAACTCGCATCATGACAATGCGCTCCCTTCTTTTCAGCTCCGGAGCGGAGTCGCTCGAAGCCTCCAGCCTATCTCCAATTATATGCGCGCGGATCTCGACGATCCAAGGGCCCGATCGGCCGCTCCGGCGCGGGCGCGTCCAATGCGTTGAGCTTGTGCTCTTGGTCAGGCGACGCCAATCCAGAATGCGAAGGTTCCGACAGCGGCGTGCGAGGCGATCAGCGGCCAAAGGTTTCGCGTGAGCAGATAATCGGTCGACCAGGCGACGCCTGCCAGAAAGGTATTGATGAGCAGCAGGGGATCGCCGTAAGCGGCATGCATGAGGGAAAAGGCGACGGAGGAGAACAGGACATAAGTCGGCCCGCTGGCGCCGACTTGCTCGGCGAGCAGTCTCGGCGCCGCTCGACAGACGATTTCCTGGCAGGGACTCGATATGAAGACGTAAAACGGCGCGAAAAGCCGCCAATCGGGCGAGGAATGGGAAGAAGCAAGCATTCTTGCCTCGAGATACACGACAGCGATGAGAAAAACGGACAGGAGTCCGCCGCTGACCCAGTGGCGTCGGTCGCCGCGTTCGGCGAGGCCCAAGTCGGCCAAAGAATAGCCGGAAGCGACGCACTGGACGATACAGAAGCTCGAGGCCACGACGAGGACATGGAAGCGCAGCTCAAAGGGCAGCACCCCTGCGCTCATCGCGGCGGAAGGCCCAAGCAGTAGGAGAGCGTAGACCAGTAACGCGACAAGCGGCCGCGGGCGAGGCAAGACGGTCATGCGAGATCAACACGACGGGCCGGACGTCGTTCCGTTTCGGCTCTGCGGATTTGTCACATGGGCGTCGTAGAAGCCTCACATCTACGCGCCATGCCCTATCTTCGCGCCGCCGTCTTCGTGCTCGCCATGGTCGCCGCTCTCCTGATTGCCGCCCCGGTTCAGGCGCTGGCGCGGCGTCGCGGCTGGGCGATGCAGCATGCGATACCGAAAGCCTTTTGCCGACTGATGTGCGGCGTCATAGGAATAGAAGTGACGCCCGCGGGGGCCCTGCCTGCGCACCGGCCGCGCTTCGTCGTGGCGAACCATCTTTCATGGACGGATATCATCGCGCTTGCGAGCCTGCATCCCTTCGTCTTTCTGGCGAAAAAGGAGGTGGCCCATTGGCCGGTGCTCGGGCTGCTGGCTCAACTCCAAGGCACGGTGTTCGTGGCGCGCGGCGCGCGACAGGAAATCCCCGGCGTCAACGGGGCGCTTGTGACCGCGCTGCGGGACAAGCGCGACCTCGTCATTTTTGCGGAGGGAACCTCGACCGATGGCGCAACGCCGCCGCGCTTCAAATCGGCGCATTTCGACGCAGCCTGTGCAACAGGAGCCATCGTCGCGCCCGTCGCGCTCTATTACACCGACGGCCAAGCCCCGGTCGATGTCGGCTGGTACGGCGCGATGACGTTTCTTCCGCATCTGTGGCGCCTGATGAAGCGCGGAGGCGTATGCTGTCACGTGGTATTCGGTCACGGCATCGAAGCGCGCGGCAAAGACCGAAAGGCGCTGGCGGCCGAAGCGCAGGCGCAGGTGAGCGGCATGCTCCCGCCGCAAATGCGTGGAGCGCCGGGCAGGGCCCCGGTCCGCCGGCTGGAGACGGCCTCGACCGAATTCTAAATTTATGGCGCTTATGCCGCCCGTCGCCCGGCGCCGCTGAAATAGTCGATGTAACGGGCGCCGATTTCAGCAACCGGCATGACGACGAATACATCCGTCGTGTTGAAGTCGACGTCGACGACTGCGCCGTCGCCGAAACGGGCGCCAAGGCGCAGATAGCCTTTGATCAAGGGCGAAAGCGCGTCTCGCGCCTTATCCGCGTCGATCAACTCCTTCGGCGCCATCGCCATGGGCCTGTAGAGATCGTTACGGGCTCTCACCGCCCACTCGCCCTCGGCGCTCGCGTAATGCGCAAGATAGCTCAACGCCTGCGCATGCGCAAAAGGGCTCGCGCCCGGAAAGCTTGCGCAGCCGATCATGACGTCGATGCGGTGAAGGCGAATATAGGCGAGAAGCCCGCGCCACAGAATCTCGATCGTGCGCTTCGATCGGTGCGACGAGCGGACACATGAGCGTCCGAGCTCGAGAATGCGCTTCCCCTTATGGCGCGCCAGCAAGGGAGACAGATCGTACTCCGCCTCGGAGTAGAAGCCCCCGGCCTTCTCAGCCATGTCGCCGCGCAAAAGCCGATAGACGCCCACGATCCTCGACTTGGTTTTGCCGAATCGCGTCTTGAAAGCGTGGTCAATGACGATCAAATGGTCGCAATATTTGTCGAATCGATCCGCGTCTCGTCGCGTAAAAGCGGTTCTTGCGTCGGGGATCGCGCCGCCTTCCTTGTAAAACACTTCAAAGCGCAGACGCTGAGCCTTGCGGATTTCCTTCTTTCCGCGGGCCAGCCGAACTTCCAAAGACCCGAGTCGACCGAGACTGTCTTCGAGCGCTTGCTTGGTGGGCTCTGGCGTTTGAAATCCGGTCAGGCTTGCTATGCTTTGGCCAAGGCGAGCGTCCAACATCCACATCCCGGTGTTCCCTCACGGCACGCGCCAGAGAAAGCATCTCCGGGCGAAGCTTTTGTGACGAACTTTCTCTTCGACAGGGACGCCGCAGGCAAGGCGCGTCGCGACGCTTTAGAAACTACGCTCCGATGGGGTCGTTTCGGTCGAACTGCGCTGCCTCTCCGCTTCCGAACCGGGTCGCTGCGTGAGACCGGAGCGTCTCATGAAAAAGAGAACGATCGCGGAGGCGGCAAGGCACATGAGCGTCGCATAGAGACTTGCATTGTCATTTTCCGAAAACAGCAGGTTCTTCGTGTTCATCCCAAAATAGCCCGTGACGAATGTGGCGGGCAGGAGCAGCGTTGTGACGAGGGTCAGAACGAAGAGCCTGTCGTTGGTCTCGAGGTTGAGAATGGCGTTCAGCTCGTCCTGCAGAAGTCGCGCGCGTTCTTGCACGTTGGAGACCTCCCTGACGAGCGATTCCGTATGCTGGACGAGCCGCGCCGCGGCCTCCCGCAACGCATCGTCCCGCGTATCATTCAGATCGTCTTCAATGTCCTCCAGCCGCGCCAGGGTCGACGCCAGGCCGCCGATCTGGCGGGAAATCCGCACCGCGTCGCGCCGTACCGACCCCAGCGAGGAACGGGCCTCGCGGCCCCGTCCATCAATTAGATGATCTTCGATGCGGTCGAAATTCAGATCGATCTCTTTAATCATGCGACCAAGTTCCGACATGACTGCGCCGGTCATCAATTCGAACAGCGCGAGCGGCGTTTCAACCCGCGCGCCGCGTTGAACGGCGATGCGGGTGTGCTCGACGCAGTTCATCGGTCGACGGCGGGCGGTGACGATCCATCTTTCGCCGAACGCGAAGCGAAGAAAATCCGTGCGAGAAGCGGGTCCCGCCAGCGTGCGCTCATGATCGAGCAAAGCCCCGCTGACCAAGCCGTCCGCGTATTCGAGATATTGGTGGTCGACCGCTGCGCAAAGCGCCGCACGAGCGTTATCCGATAGCGACGCAATCTGGTTGATGCAGGGCCTCGCGCGGACATCCGCGAGGTCCATATGCAGCCAGACGAAACCTTCAGTCGGGACGTGAAACGCCGCCGGCTCGTCCGCCCGGCGAATCAGGAAGCCTTGCTCGTCGAAGCGCATCATCCACAAGGCGCCGGGGATGAGTGAATCCGAAAGGATAGCTGTCGTATCTTTCATTGGGCTTTAATTCCACAGGAACCCAAGCCACGCAAAAAGAGCTTCTCCGGAGCGCCGGAGACCAGAGGCAGGGGATATGGCGCGTTCAAAGGGCCTCAAAAGGCGGACAAGGCCTCAAAGCCGTCGATCCCGAAAATCGATCACGGCGTTCCGCCGTCTCTCTCCGCAGGCCTGCGAGGCATAGACCGGTCTACTGAAAATGGTCAGGATGACAGTTTGATGACGCCGCTCTCTTCTGCGGAGGCGAGGCGCGAATCGAGCGACGCGCCTTCAGGACCAGGCGCGGAGCCTCGCGAGCCAGGGAAACTTCTTCGTATGATGGCGTTCCATGCGGTCGAGGATCCCGCGAAGAAAGCGGACGCCCTCGGGCAGGTAGTCGCCCTTGTTGAGCATGACGCAATCGGCCTGCTGCGACATGGCGGCGTCGGTTGTCTCGGCGCGGCTCGTCACGCCTTCGTGCACCAGCTGATCGAGAACCTGAGTGGCCCAAATTACGGGAACGTGCGCCGCTTCGCACAGCCAGACGATCTCTTCCTGCATCTCGGAAAGACGCGCGAAGCCGACTTCAACGGCCAGATCCCCCCGCGCGATCATCACGGCGGTCGGGTGGGTCGCCGCGGCTTGGGCGATGAGCTGTGGAAGATTGCGCACAGCAAGCGGCGTCTCGATCTTCAGCACGAGCGCTTGCGGCGGTTCTTCGCCACGGCGCGCAGCAAGCTGCATCTGGAACAGCTTCACGTCTTCCGGCCGCTGAACAAAAGACAAGCCGACGAGATCTGCATGACGCGCCACGAATGGCAGATCGGCGACGTCCTTCGCCGTCAGCGGCCCAAGGTTCAAATCGGTGGCGGGGAAGTTTACTCCCTTGTCCTGTTTCAGTCTGAGACCTTTCGCCCTGGCGGCGACAATCTCGAGTTCGACGCCATCGGCGCCCTCGACGGCAATGACCTGGCCGACCGCCTTTCCGTCGTCGAACGCGATTTCCGAGCCGGGCCTGAGCTGCGAAATGACTTCCGGCATGTTGATGGAGAATGAAACAGGGCCGCGGCCGCTTTCGATGCGTCGGACCAGGCGGAGCCGCTCGCCCGGGCGCAAGCGGTATTTTTCGGGCGCCCGCACCTGCGCGACCCGCAGCTTCGGCCCAGCAATGTCCATCAAAGTCCGGCAGGGGCGGGCAAGACGTTGTGAGGCTGTGCGCACATTTTCGATCATCCGCTCCCATGCCGGCTCGTCGTCGTGGGCGCAGTTGATCCTGGCGCAATCCATCCCCGCTTGCAGCAGACTTTCAACGAGATGGCGATCCTTCGCGGCCTCGCGCGGCAAGGTGGCCATGATGCGCGTGCGGCGCGGATCGCCCGCCCCTCCAAAGACCGCCGCGCAAGCGCGGCTGAGCGCGTCTTCGCCCATGCGCCGCGCGGCGGCCGGCGGGTAGGCGGCGTCCTCGCCGCTGAGGCGCCGCAATGTCGTCAGCAACGAATCCAGGGCGAGCAACACATCCGCTTCGCTGCGGCCGAGCGATGAAAGGCCATAGGCAGAGAGCCGCACCTGCAGCTCGCCGAGATCATGGCTGCGCAAGGCGAGATAATGCGCCAAATTCTCCAGCCGGTCGCATGGCGACGTGGTTTGGCTCCATTGCGCCAGCCGCGTCGTCGCTCCGCGCGAGACGTCCTGGCGCAAAGCCGCCACCTCATCTCGCAGCCGGCGCAGGTCCGCCGCGGACTCATCGCATAAGGGCGTCATCGAGCTCGATCTTGTTCTTTCGTCACAGGAGCCATCAATTGCATTTGTACGACAGTTTCGTTACCGGTTGCAGAAGGTTGATCGCTCGAGCCCGGTCTCCTTCGTCCCGCTGGCGCGCGGTGTCATCGAGACTTCATGAGGCGCATCTAAGTTGCCGCGCCCGAAACGGCGGCGTCGACCAATGAATGCTTTTCAACCAGGACTCGACGCCCGCATGCAGCTCGCTTGACTAGGCAATATGACACATCCCCGACTCGGCGTCTGTTATTATCCTGAGCACTGGCCTGAAACCTATTGGCGCGCCGATGCGCGCAAGATGAAGGATCTTGGGATCGATATCGTGAGGATCGGCGAGTTCGCCTGGACGCGTCTCGAGCCGAGCGAAGGAGCCTATGACTTCGGCTGGCTGGAACGCGCCATCGAAGTTCTTCAAGAAGCGGGCCTGAAAGTGGCGTTGGGCACGCCCACGGCGACCCCGCCCCGATGGCTCGTCGAGAAAATGCCGGACATGCTCGCCGTCGATCGCGACGGTAGACCGCGAAAATTCGGTTCGCGACGCCATTATTGTTTCAGTCACGCGGGCTATTTGGAATCATGCGCCCGCATCGTGACCGCTCTTGCCGAAAAATTCGGCCGACATCCGGCGATCGTCGCCTGGCAGATCGACAATGAGTTCGGCTGCCACGATACCGTCGAAAGCTATTCGGCGGCGGCGCGCGCCGCCTTCCGTAAATGGTGTCGACGCAAGCACCAAACGATCGAAGCGCTCAATCAGGCGTGGGGAAATGTGTTCTGGTCGATGGAGCTCTCGAGCTTCGATGACGTCGACCTGCCGAATCTGACGGTGACCGACGCGAACCCGGCGCATCGCATGGATTTCCAACGCTTCTCGTCGGATCAGGTGGCGGCGTTCAACAAACGGCAAGTCGAGATCGTTCGAAAATATTCGCCGGGACGTCTGGTTTTACATAATTTCATGGGCTCCTTCACCGCCTTCGATCACTACAAGGTCGCCCGAGATCTCGATGCGGCGGCCTGGGACAGTTATCCTCTCGGCTTCCTGGAACGCAGCCTCAACGATGAGGATTTCAAGCTGCGCTACATGCGCGTCGGCGATCCGGATTACCAGGCGTTCCATCATGATCTCTATCGTGGTTGTGGATGCGGCCGCTTTTGGGTCATGGAACAGCAGCCGGGCGCTGTGAACTGGGCTCCGTGGAATCCCGCGCCGGCGGAAGGCGCGGTCCGGCTCTGGTCACACGAGGCCTTTGCGGCGGGCGCGGAGGTGGTCAGCTATTTCCGTTGGCGGCAGGCGCCTTTCGCCCAGGAACAAATGCACGAGGGGCTATTGTTGCCGAACAGCGCCCCGGCGCCGGCCTTCGCAGAAGTCAAACGCGTCGCGGAAGATATTCGAAAGTTAGGATTGATCCTGCAAACGCCCCGCGCGGATGTCGCCCTCATATTCGATTACGAGAGCGCCTGGGCCTGGGATATCGAGCCGCAGGGGCAGGACTTTTCTTACTCGGAGCTGGTGTTCGCCTTTTACCGCGGGCTGCGGAGGGCCGGGCTTTCCCTCGACGTGGTTCCGCCTTGCGCGGACGCGGTCGCAGATCGCAAATTCGTGTTGGCCCCGGGGCTTTTTTGTGCAGACGACGCGCTTGTGCGCGCCTTGATGCGATCTGACGCCGTCTGTCTTGTCGGTCCGCGGTCGGGCTCCAAGACGGTCGATTTCCAGATCCCCGCGAACCTTCCACCAGGAGCGTTTGGACAACTTGTCGACGTCACGGTCGAGCGCGTCGAAAGCTTGCGTCCCGGCGCGTTTGTCGCCGTCGAGAACGGGGCGGGCGCGCTCATCCGCTGGTCGGAAGCGCTCGTCCTCGGGAACGAGGCCAGCGTTGAGCTGCGCGGGGTCGATGGACGAGCGGTTCTGGCGAGACGCGGGAACCGTTTTTATCTCGCGGGCTGGCCGGACGCGGCTTTGCTCGATGAGGTCTTGCGGCGCTGTCTCGACTGCGCGTCGGTGGACGGGGCGCTTTCGCATCCCGATATCCGCGTCCGGGATAACGGACCCTTGCGCCACATCTTCAATTATGGACCCGAAGCGGTGGATATCGGGTCACTGTTGCAAGGTCGGGACCTCCTTTTGGGAGACGTCGTTCTGGAGCCCTGCGGGGTAGCGATCTGCCGGCTTCCCAATGCGATAACGTAAAGGTCGCGCGACGCTGGGGCGTCCTGCCGCCCCCTTACGGCGGCGGCCTCTCTCCTGTATCGAGACGACCGAGCGTCGCAGCAATCGTGTAGGTCAAACGGTCTCGCTCATATTCGAGATTGACCTGGGCGACGCGCGCCTCCGTCCATTCCGCCTGTACGTTGAGCACGTCGATGACTGTGCGCAGTCCTGCGTCCCGTTCGACCTTGTAGCCGTCGACGACGCGCTTGATTTCGGACGCGCGTTGCCGCGCCTGCGCGATTTGGGCGGTCGTTGCTCGGCGCGCTTGAAACAGGGCCTGATTGGCCGCGACGAGCTGACGCTCGAGATCGAGACTTTCGAAGCGCTTTCTCGTGGCGAGAGCCTTTGCTGCGCTGACGCCGGAGAAGGCGCCCGGTTCATAGATCGGGATCAAGAGTTGAAGTCTGACGGACGTGTCGCGGATTCGGTTTTGGATTTGCGAAAGATTGGTTTGGTCGGTGCGCGAGGCAATGAGATTGAGTTGCGGCAGCAGCGGGGCGTAAGCGGTCTTGGCGAGATACTCCGCCGCTTCTGCGCCGAGTTGGGCCGCGCGTATCTTCGGGCTTTGGGCGAGCGTCGCCTGGCGCAGGGAATCCGCCGTGTCGGGAAGGGCGCCGCTGGGAATTAGAGGTCGCTCGAGGCTCGCGATATTCGCTTGCGTCAAGCGCTGCAGCTCTATCTCCGAGGCCGAAAGCGCCGCTCTCGCGCCTTCGAGCGCGACAAGGCCGGCCTGGACGCGCGATTCCGCAAGCGCGAAATCAGCGCGCGTCGCATCGCGCACGGCGTATTGCACGCCGACACGCTTCGAAATCGCCGTGAGGTCGTTCACGAGCTCTCGACGGAGCGCGACGGTCTTGCGGTCTCTCAGAACGGCGAGATAGGCGTTGGCCGTGTCGAGAAGGACTTGCTGTCGCTTGTCGATGTTGAGATATGCGCCTTCGCGCAAGGCGCTCTTGGCAGCCTGCAGATCGTTGAAGCGCTTCAGCCCGTCGAGGATCGGAAACGAGAGCTGGACGCCGTAAACATTGGGATCCCGCCGCGCCATCGTGTCGATGCCGCCATAGTAGGAATTGGTGATCGACGAATAGTCCGGCAGATAATCGATCCTGCCGCCGAGGATCAGATCGTGCTCCCAGGTGACGCGCGGCAGAAAGGCTTCATAGGCCCCGCGAAGCTTTGCTCTGACGGCGTTCTGCCGCTCGTCGTCGCCTTGGAGGGACAGGCTGGCGCGAAGCGCCCAGGCCCCCGCGTCGTTCAGCGACTGCGCCCGCGCCCGCGACCATGGATTTGTCAGGGCGACGATAACCGCGAGGCAGCACCGGATCTGAAGAGAGCTGCGGGCAACGCGCATTATCTACCGCACTTCTAGTCCCTGAGCGCCCGCTAGTCAGTTGAGCGTCCGAAGTGAACAAATCTATAGGCGTCCATGGTTAAGGAATTGCTATGTTCAAGCTTTGCGTCCGACGCGCGCTCCGTTTGGCGGAGCATTTTGTATCCTTTGCGCAACACGAAGCTCTCAAATATCGGCTAAGCTTATGCCTGTTCAGCAGATTTCGTTGACTGTGCGAACGTCGTACTGGTCGATAGGGCCATGGCTGAGCAGGGGAAGAATCGTTTCTCCGGCCAGGCCTGGCCAAAAAGTTGGGGGCGTGCGCTTGGGCGCGATTCCAACAAAAAATTGTTCAAAGAGGCTTGAATGAAAAAGATCGCTCTTTCGCTCGCCGCGCTGGCCTTGAGCGCCGGCTCCGCGCTCGCCGCCGACCTCCCCTACCGCAAGGGCCCGCCGGTCCTGCCGCCGCCGCCGCCGCCGCCGCCCATGTGGACCGGCTTCTACGTCGGTCTGAACGCTGGCGGCACCTGGGCCAACAGCAACCAGCAGGTCGTGGCCGTCGGCCCGGTCGGCGCCGGTCCGTTCTGGTCGCCCGGCATCCTGAACCTCGAGCAGGCCAGCTATCTCGGCGCCTTCACCCTGGCGGCCTCCGGCTCCGGCTTCAACTCCGGCAACAACGGCGGCTTCATCGGCGGCGGCCAGATCGGCTACAACTGGCAGTTCTACAACAGCTTCGTTGTGGGCCTCGAGGCCGACATCCAGGGCATCGCCGGCACCAACGCCTCGCGCACCTTCGCGACCGGCGCCGCGGTTCCTGGCGTGGTCGGCACGGCCCTCGGCGACAGCTTCGCGGGCATTCACTCGGTGCGCGGCAGCCTCGACTATCTGGGCACGGTGCGCGGCCGCCTCGGCTGGCTGTTCACGCCCACCCTGCTGGTCTACGGCACGGGCGGTCTCGCTTACGGCGGCGTGACGCTGAACTATGCGTCGTCGGTCGTTCCGGGCGGCATCACCGGCCTGTTCATGGGCCCGAGCTTCGGCGGCGTGAACTTCTCCAATACGCAGGTCGGCTGGACGGCCGGCGGCGGTCTCGAGTGGATGTTCTGGCCGAACTGGTCCGCCAAGGTCGAGTATCTGTATTATGACCTCGGCACCGTGCGCCAGAACTTCGCGCTGGGCTCGACCGACAGCACGCTGCAGGCTCTCGGCTTCGCCGTTCCCGCCGACTCGGCGATCTTCGGCGGCCAGGTTCGCGCCCGCATCAACGGCAACATCGTTCGCGCCGGCGTGAACTATCACTTCAACTGGGGCGCTCCCGCTCCGGTCGTCGCGAAGTATTGATAACCGACATCCAGCCTCGTCGGCATCAATCGCGTGGAAGAAGCTCGGCAAACGCCGGGCTTCTTTCGTTTTAACTCTGGCGCCAGCTGTTTGAGCGCGGCGTCTGCGACGCGGACGAAATCGAGGCTTTCAACCCGCCACAATTGTCGAATGTGAGCGTTTGTATGAGACCGCTCGTCGCATCCATCCTTGGGTTGGCTTTTTTATTCTCCGCTCAGCGCTGCGAGGCGGGAGAGTTTTCCTGCAACTCGATCGACGGCGAATTCACGCGTTGTGCGCTGCGAGACGCACATAAGATGAAAGTCAAATTGAAGCTCGATCGCGAGGGCGGCTGCAAGCGGGGAGACACTTGGGGCGTCGATGCGGATGGCGTGTGGGTCGATATGGGCTGTCGTGCGGTTTTCGCTTACAAGGATCCCGCGACTCGAACTTGGTGGCGCCGGTTCGTGCCAAAATTTGGCCAGTGAGGCCGCAAGCTGGTCAGAAAGGAAAATGGCGATGAGAAAGATGCTGATTGTTGCTGGCGTTTTCTTTCTGTCATCCAACTTGGCTTACGCGAAGGACCCCGATTGGAAACTGTCCGGGAGCGCCGCAGACGACGAAATTTATTTCGACCAAAACAATTACGAAAACAAGCAGGGCGCAATTACGTTCTGGCTGCTTTTCAACTCCCGGAAACCAGACGGAAAAGTCTTGTCCTATACGGTCAAACACGCGCTCGACTGCGCGAAGGACGCGACGACGGTTAAAATGATCGTGAACTACCCCGAACCCATGGGCAAGGGCCAGCCGATCGAGGTCGTAGAGAACGACGTCCTGCTCCCGGACGAAATGCCTGGATCCTATTACGGGAAGTTGAAAGCCCTTCTGTGCGGAAAATCGACGAAATGACGCAGCGGGCTTCTGAGGTCGCCAAGGAGGGGACCAAGCGCCCGTTGCCGCGAAGGCTTCATTGACTGAGCGCGCGCTCACGCCGTCGATGACGAGCCCCCCTGAGCGGCCTGGAACTGAACAAGGTCGCTCGCCTGATAGTCGCTGCTGTGATTGCAGGCCGGGCAGGTGGCCGTGAAGGACGCGGGTCCCGTAAGGTCGAGCGTGCCGGCGGCCGTCAGTGCGTTCAGAATCGCGAAATGCTGGCGGCAGCGCTTGCAGGCGAACCCGATATACCAGCTCCCGGGGATCAGGTTCGGTAACGGCGCAGGTTGGTATGCGCCAGTGAAGTGAATGCCATCGGTCATTGGAGAGGCTCCGGTGCCTTCGCTCTATTTGGAGCGATGCGGCGATTTGGCCACGCTGGCGACAACGGCGTCGACAGGAAGCGCAGATCCTCGCGCTGGGGCTTGTCGGGGCGCGCTCGGACGCTACACCGTCGACGTGACAATCTTAGCCTCGGATTTCGAGGAGAAGATCAACGCTCAAAGCCCTCCAACGCCCGTCGGCGTCTTGCGAGAAGCCTCTCCCCCCAGCGTCACGCCATTGGGAAGAACAGCCAATAAACGCCCGCGCAGGCGACAGCCGCGGAACAGAATTGCACCAGGCGCAGGTTACGCTCGCCATTGAAAAAGCTCTTGTCGATCAGAACGAGAAGCGGAACCACGACCAGCACGACGCCGATCTGGCCGATTTCGACGCCGATGTTGAAACTCGCCAGAGCCGGCACGATCGCGCGCTGCGGGACGCCCATTTCGATCAGGCCGCTTGCGAAGCCGAAACCGTGCACGAAGCCGAAAAAGAACGTGTCGCGCCAGCGCCCGTCGACCTTGCGCGTGAAAAAATTTTCGATCGCGACGTAGATGATGGAGAGGGCGATGGCGATTTCAGTCCATCGGCTCGGAAGGTCGACGACTTGCAGCGCCGCCAGCGACAGCGTGACGGAATGCGAGATTGTAAAGGCCGTGACGATTTTCACGACCGGCCAGGCGCGCGACGCCCATAGCACCACGGCGATCAGAAAGCAGATATGGTCGTAGCCGGTGACAATATGCTCGATGCCGGCGGCGAAGAACTTCGGCGCGAGCTGCCAGGGGGTCAGCAGCGGCTTGGAAAGATCGATGATCGGATCGCCGGGATAGATCATGACCTGGCCGGGCGCGGGCTCCCGGCCCATCTTCTGCGCCTCGGTGAGCTGCCCCTCGTCGTCCTTCTCGCCGATGCTGACCAGGTGTTTGGCGCGCGGGCCTTGCGCCGTCAGCAGCGCGAAGGGATTATAGAAAATCTGTCCGGCGACGCCGCTGCAATCCATGCGCAAGACCGCCTTCTGGTCGTAGGGGTTGGTGGGGTCTTCGCCCACCGAAATCACCGTGCTCGGGCAGATCCGGCCTTCCGCATTTTGCAGATCGACGCGCTGCTGGATGAATTTGCCGATCATCGCCTCGATCACGCCGGGCTCGGTGAGGTCGACGTCGCCGAGGGACGATTTGTTTGCGGCGAACATGCGTTCGATGTCGGCTCCGAGAAATCCGACGTCCACGCGATAGCGACCATCGCCTTCGGGCACGATGCGGCTGCTGGAAATATCGGCGGTGTGTGCGCGCGCCGTCCCTGCGCTGAAAGCGGCAAGCGCGGTGAGTGCGGCCACGAAGATCCACCATCGCGCCATTTGCAGCGCCTCCCTTGACGCGACGCGATCGCGCGGCGTATGCATTGATCGTTAATACTGCATACCGGTTCTGGAAAGACAAGGTCGCGTCGCGTGGCGTTTCAACTGCCAGATCTTCCAAGCGCGCCGGGGGTCTTCGCGGCCCGAGAAACTATTGGAGCAAAGGCGGAAATCCGGCAAATTGCGAGACATCTTCGCGGAGAGTCGAACGCCATGTCTCACGCCATTATCAGCGGCGCCGCGCCGAAAGCGCCCCGATTTATACGTTTGGGTGCGCGCATAATGACCGGCTTCTGTCTGCCGTTGTTGCTCGCCGCCTCGTGGGCGACGGGGGCGCTGGCGCATGCGATCGTGGTCCGCACCTCTCCCGCGCAGGGCGGCGCCGCCGCCGGCGCGATCGCGAAAGTCGAAGTCTGGTACGACGCCGGCATTCGGGACGCCTTTGTCGCGCTCGCCGTCGTCAGCGCCTCCGGTGAAAGGGTCGACAAGCGCGACGCCGCGATCGACGGCTCTGATCCGAGCCATGTGTCGGTCGGCGTCAATCAGTTGACGCCCGGCAAATATACCGCGCGCTACCGCGCGCTCTCCGCCGACGGTCACATTGTCAGCGGCTCATGGGACTTCGAAATTACTCCCTGAGCGGAACTGCAAGAAGGAAATGCGCGTGAGTCCGAACGCTCGCCTGAATTTGTTGCTCGCAGCGTGCGCTGTGCTTCTCGTCGGTTTCAACGGGGTTGCCTTCACATACCAGTTATGGGGCCCGGCGCTCACGCAATACGCCAGCGACTTTTGGAAAGCGCATGTGCTTCAACCGGCCGTCAAGGCCGGCGATCGCACGATCTCGGAATGTCTCGGCGTCAGCGACTTTTACTCGGCGCATCTCACCACCTATTTCTTGCCCGACTCTTCCGAGAGCGCGGGCGGCGCGACCGACGACATGAGCAAATATGACGAATATTGCGACCGGGTTCCGGGGACCGGAAAAATCATTTTCGCAATCACGCTTATGGAAAAGGACGCGCGGAGCGAGCCTGTTGCGCTGTCGTTCCACGCCTATCAAGCCGATGGGACGCTGAAGGAACTCGCCGCGCTGCCGTCCAAGATTCACGGCAGCGGCATGCTCACTCTCGACGCGACAGTCGCTCACAAGGGGAAATATGTTCTCAAGCTCGCCTTCGGCGAGGCGAAGAACAAGGAAGACACGATCGAAATGCCCATCGCCGCGGGGCAGTGAGGCCGTCGTGCCTTTTCAGAGCCCCCGTCGGCGCGCCCGGCGCTTGCCACGCCACCGCATCAAGCCCGTTATGTAAAGGATGAGCGGCGTCACCCCGATCAGCAGGGTAAAGGGGCGGCCAAGATCGCCGAAGGCCTCGCCGCTGTGCAAGGGGTACAGCCACTCCAGAAACGTTTCGCCAGCCGTAAAGCTGTTGCGATCCTGCACGTGCAGCACGCGGCCGCTATATTGATCGACCCCGACGTTGCGGAACGTTCTTGATCGGCTCGGCTCATCCAAAGCCTGTTTGCCGATGACATAGACGCCGTTCGGGGCGTTCGGAAGAAGAACCCAAAGAACCCTGCCGTCGGGAAAGATCGCGTCGGCCGAGGCGATCGCCTCGCCGACGCCAATCGGCGCCTGGCCGGCCGCCGGCGTGGATTTTCCAAAATCGGGCTCGCCGCGCACAACGGAAAAAAAGGTTACCGCGGCGCGCGTCGCCGGCTTGAAGATCATGGCGGCGCCGGTCGCCAGCATGACCAGCAAGATGGCCGCCATGAAGATGCCGACGCTTCTGTGCAGATCGTAGACGATGCGCTCTCGACTGGCGCCCCATTTGACCTTCAATCCGAGCCGCCAGTCGCCGCCGCGCGGCCGCCAGAGCCAAGCGCCGAGGACGACGGAGAGGAGAAGGACGATCCCCAGGCCCCCGATGATGTAGGCATTGTTGACGCCAAGCAGCAGCGTCCAGTGAAACGCCATCAGAATTTTGATCACAGGCTGGGAAAAGGCGTCGTCGCCATGAAGGCTCACGCGCTGACCCTTGACCGTCGCAGTATAAGGATCGACGAACATCTCATAGAAAGTGCTGTCGAGATCGTCCGTTTCGGCCAGATAGCTGACCGTCGCCGCGGCCCCAGGATGGCGCGGCATTGTCAGCCGCTCCAGTTTCGCGTCCGGCGGCATGGCCGCGACGGCGGCTGCGAGCATGTCGTCCGGCGACCGGCGAGCCATGTGCGTTGGCGTCTCGACGCGCATCAGAGGCGCGTTCAACTGTTCGTCGATGTCCTCGCGGAAGGCCAGAAGACCGCCGCTCAGGCCGATGAGGACGAAGACGGCGCCGGCGAAGAGACCGATGGTCCGATGAATGTGTAGAATTATGTCGCGTCCCAGACTTTGCGAGCGCACAGCGCGCGTCAATCGGGTGGCGTCAATGTCGCCGATTGGGTCGATCATCGGGCCGATCCCCAGCTGGTTCTCAGTTTAGCCGCCTGCGATGGCCTCGCTTCACGCGCTCGAAACTGTCTCACAACTCGTATGCATTATCATGGGCGCGGTCATACTGACTACTCTCTCCTGCTCCGATCGTCGCGCTGAGCCGCCGTCGCCCGAAACCCGGCTTTGCGTCGGCGAGACCTAGCCAACCCGCTTAAAGAAGTATTCTATATTCCGAAATGGCGTGATAGTGTGACGCTATGAAATTGACGAGTTTCACCGACTTCGGCCTGCGCGCGCTCATTTTGCTCGCCGACCGGAAGGACGAGGTTCTGAGCGCCGCCCAGATCGCCGATCATTTCCACGTGTCTCGCCACCATATGGCGAAGGTGCTCCAGGAGCTTGCCGCCGCCGGCTACGTCGTCGCCACCCGCGGCGCGCAGGGGGGCGTCCGGCTTGCCCGCGATCCGCGCGACATTCGCATCGGCGACGTCGTCCGCAGGCTCGACGACCAGCCGCTCGTCGAATGTTTCGGCGCGGGCAGCGACTGCGCGCTTTTGCCGCGCTGCCGGCTCAAGGCCATGCTCGCCCGCGCCCAGCAAGGCTTCTTGCGCGAATTGGACCGCTTCACGCTCAGCGATTGCCTGGAAAAATCTAAGTCGCCGACGCCGCTCGACATCTGACGGCGGCGCGCCGGGCCCTGCGCCCTGCGACAAACAGGGGGTTGACTTACGCGCCGATAAATACGCATCCTAAATACCGAAATAGGCGAACAAAGGGAGCATTCGATGTTCTGTTATCAATGCGAGCAGACCTTCCGGTCGGATGAAGGAGCGGGCTGTGCAGGGACTAAAGGCATGTGCGGGAAGGACGCCGCGACCGCCGATCTGCAGGACGTATTGCTCCATGTTTGCGAGGGCCTTGGCCAATATCTTCACCACGCCCGCGCACTCGGCGCGACGGACGCTGAGGGCGACCGGTTTCTTCTCTTCGCCTTTTTCACCACGCTGACGAATGTGAACTTCAACGCCGCGCGATTCGTCCAGCTCATCGCGGAAGCGGCGCGCTTGCGCGATCGCGCCCGGGCGCTTTATGAGCGCGCCGCCCGCGCCGCGGCCAAGATTCCCGAAAATCTTCCGGGCGCCGCCGTTTTCGTTCCGGCGAGCGACATGAACGGCCTTTTGGCGCAAGCCGGGGAGGCGGCGATCCGCAAGGATGCGGCCATCGTCGGCGAAGACGTCATTGGCCTGCGTTCGCTGGTTCTCTACGGCCTTAAGGGCGTCTGCGCCTATGCGCATCATGCGCGTGTGCTTGGCGAGGAGCGCCCGGAGATTTACGCGGCGGTCGAACATGCGCTCGATCTTCTCGCTCGTGAACCGAAAGACATCGAGCCGCTCCTCGAAGAGGCGCTGGCGCTAGGCCGGGCGAATTTCGTCGCCATGGAGGCGCTCGACGCCGCAAACACCGGCGCCTTCGGAACGCCGCAGCCGACGCAGGTGCGCGTCACGCCCGTGAAGGGCAAAGCGATCCTCGTCTCCGGCCATGATCTCAAAGACCTGCACGAGATTCT
Organism: Methylocystis sp. NC52PC; assembly: GCF_055698645.1. Classification (NCBI taxonomy): domain Bacteria; kingdom Pseudomonadati; phylum Pseudomonadota; class Alphaproteobacteria; order Hyphomicrobiales; family Methylocystaceae; genus Methylocystis; species Methylocystis sp. NC52PC. The sequence goes on from NZ_CP170127.1 coordinate 1,815,820, forward strand.
CGAAGCCACCAAGGACAAGGGGATCAACGTCTATACGCATGGCGAGCTGCTGCCGGCTCATGCCTATCCCAAACTCAAGGCCTATCCGCATCTCGCCGGGAATTACGGCGGCGCCTGGCAGGACCAGCAAAAGGAATTCGCCGACTTCCCCGGTCCCATCGTCATGACGTCGAATTGCCTGATCGAGCCGCAGGCGCGCTATCGCGGACGCATTTTCACCGCGGGGCCAGTGGGCTGGGCGGGCCTTCGCCACATCGCCGAGGGGGATTTCTCGCAAGTGGTTCAGGCCGCCCTCGCGCTGCCGGGCTTTCCAGAAGACGTGGAAGAGAAAACGATCACCATCGGCTTCGGCCGCACGGCGGTGCTCGGCGTCGCCGACAAGGTCATCGAGGCCGTCAAGGCCGGCCAAATCCGGCACTTCTTCCTCGTGGGCGGTTGCGACGGCGCCGCGCCCGGCCGCAACTATTACTCCGACTTCGCCGATGAAGCGCCTGACGACACGGTCATCCTCACGATCGGCTGCGGAAAATACCGCTTCAACAAACATGACTTCGGCACGATCGGCGAGTTGCCGCGCCTGCTCGACATGGGGCAGTGCAACGACGCCTATTCGGCGCTGGTCGTCGCCACCAAGCTCGCCGAGGCCTTCGGCGTCGGCGTCAACGAGCTGCCGCTGTCGCTGATCGTTTCCTGGTTCGAGCAGAAAGCGGCCGCGGTGCTGCTGACGCTTCTCGCCCTTGGCGTTCGCAATGTGAGGCTCGGCCCGACGCTTCCCGCCTTCCTCACGCCCGCGCTCGTCAACGTGCTCGTCGAGAAGTTCGGGATTCAGCCGATCGGCGAGGCGAAGGCCGACATCGCCGCCGCGCTCGCACGCGCGGCCTGACAAGAAATCGCGGACGTCCCGACGGACGTCCGCAGTCCTTCATGCGGAACATGTCCATGTTCAAAGTTGAGCTTCTCACCCGCGACGGCGCCTCCATCGCCTTCGAGGCCGATGCGACGCAGACGCTCCTCGAAGCCGCGGAACGCGCGAGCGTCTATCCGCCCTCGTCCTGCCGCGAGGGCGGTTGCGGGGTGTGCCGTGTGACGAAGGTTTCGGGAGACGCCGAACTTCTGTCCTGCAGCAGCGCCGCGCTCAGTGAAAAGGAGCGGGCGGCGGGCGACATTCTTTTGTGCCGCAGCCGCGCCAGAAGCGATCTTCAGTTGACGGCGACGTTCGATCAAACTGCCGTCGGCTCGGCGCCGGAGCCGGTGCGGACCGCGCGCATTGTCGAGATCGCGCCCCAAGGGTCCACGACTCTGCGGCTCGTGCTGCGCTATTCCGACGACCCCACCTTCGGCCAAGCCGCTCAATTCGTCGCCGGCCAATACGCTGAACTCGCCGTTCCCGGCGCGCCAATCAAGCGCTCCTATTCTCTCGCCAACACGCCCAACTGGGACGGCCTGCTTGAATTTCTGATCCGCATTCAGCCCGGCGGCGCCTTTTCGGGATATTTGCAGGAGACGGCGACCGCCGGCGCCGAATTGATCGTTCATGGGCCGAAGGGCCAGTTTACGCTCGACGAGTCGGCCCTAGCGCCGCGCTGGTTTGTGGCGGGGGGGACAGGCTTGGCCCCGGCTTTGTCGATGTTACGGCAAATGGCGGAATTTGCCGACCCGCACCCATGCCGCTTGTTCTTCGGCGTCAACCGCGTCGAGGAGCTGTTCGCGCTGGACGCCATCGAGGCGCTTCGCGCCGGGCTTCCGCAGTTACAGGCGACGGTCTGCGTCTGGAGGCCGGAGGTCGCGTGGTCGGGCTTCGCCGGCACGCCGTCCGAGGCGCTCGCCAAGAGCCTCGAGGAGGAAGGGCCTCGGCCCGATTTATATGTGTGCGGACCGCCCGCGCTCATTGCGGCGACCAACTCCGTCGCCGCCGCAGCCGGGATCGCCCAGGATCGAATCTTCAGCGAAAAGTTCAGTCCTGCGGAGGGGCCGGTCGAAAAATCCACCGAGCCGCCGGGGCGGCGCCACCTTTGGCCGGGCGTGATCGTGGGCTAGATAAAAGAAAGGCGGCCCGCTCGCCTGTTCAGGGCGATGGACCGCCGATCTTCGCCCGTGTCCTGCGACACCGGCACGCGCGACGATTGGGCAATCACTTCGCGCGCCAGCGTGGCGCTGAAGGGGCAAGAGGCTCTCCGAGCGATCCCGCCCGCGCCCCTTTACGGGGACAGCGTCACGCTGCATCAGAAAAACGCGCCTCGCCCTACGTTGTTCCGCGGACGCTCATTTTTTCAATGACAAAAAGATAGACGCCCGGCGCGCTCGCCAGTCGCGGCTCATTGCTCGAGCTTGCTTTGTTAATAGCAGCGCCACACCCAGCGCGCGTAGTAGGGGTTCCACCGCCAGCATGAGCCGACGCCGTAGGGCCACCAGCGGCCGTGCCAATATCTTCCGCCTCCATGCCAGCCGGGACGACCCCACCCGCCTCCATGCCAACCTGGGCGGCCCCATCCGCCGCCGTGACCACCCCAACCCGGGCGTCCCCAACCGCCGCCGTGGCCGCCCCAGCCCCCGCCGTGTCCACCCCAGCCGCCGCCGTGGCCGCCACCGTGGCCGCCGCCCCTGCCCCCGCCGTGTCCGCCGCCATGCCCAGCCAGCGCCGCCGCCGGAAGCGCCAGTGCGCCTGCGAGAGCGAGGATAAGGGATAGTCTGCGGATCATGTGTTCCTCCCTCGTTGGTCGGCGCTTCTGGGCCGCCAGATTTTGTCATACTGGCGTTTTAGATAGGGCAGCCTTGCAGGCTGCCCACTGCATGTGCCGCACATCCCCGAAGTGACCCCGCTTCGAAGGAGAGTCGGTCCTTGGTGCGCGACGGGACGATAAGCGTTACCGAGCAGCAGCGAGACTCTGTGATTTTAGGACACGCGAGAAGCCGAGGAGTCGCTATCGCTCTCTCTCAGAGTCATGACAAGCGCGCGAGAACCGCCTTATATGCGTCCATAAGATACGTTCATCGCGGAAAACCGGCACGCCCTTCGATGAGAGCTACGCCGGTGTAGCAACGGCCGTCAACCGGAAGCCCACACGCCACTTCTTCGACGTTCAAGCCGGCCGCGGCTGAGCTTAACCGAGGCGGTCAAACAACAGGGCCTTGTGCGTCACACCAAGTTCTCTTGTTAAACCGAGCGCGTACACCACACCGATAACGAGGTCGCCCAAACCCAGCAAGGCGGCAATCGACCCGATGTCGCCAAACAGCCCCGCCGGGATAAGAACGGCGGCCGCAACATAGCGAAGTAGCGATTCCCAGTAGACTAAATGTCCTCGTCGAACCAGATCGCGGGAGGCGAAAATCAGGACGGCGCTCGTGTAAGCTAAAAATCCCGCAATCAGCCAGCCCCAGACGGGCGAACAGACATTGAGGCCGATGGAACGATAAAGCGGCGGGAAAACCAAGGAAAAGGCAAGCGCTCCGTTATAAACACCGGACCAGAATACGAACGAAGCCACTTTGAAGAGCATGTAAGGAGCGCCTCTATGTATTTTACAAGGGCGCTCGGCCCGCCTAATCCAGCCAACGGTTTCAACGGGCGTTGGGCTGAGGGAACCTCACAGCCCCTCCACTGCGGCGATCACTTACCACCAGCGGGTTTCTTTAGAACCTCCATGACCTGATCGATCGAGAAGCTAGCCGCCTTCTGTCGCGGCGGGTAATCCTTGAACGACGCCAGATATGTGCCGACATAGGTCTGGGCCGGAACCAACATGAATGCGTGGTCCAAGAGCCAGTCGTAATAGGTGTTCGACGTGATGTCGGCGCGCTCATAGGGATCGAGACGAAGGTTGAAGATCAGCGGCACGCGAAGAGTCGTGAAAGGTTCGGACCAGACTTTCAACGTGCCCGGCGCTCTTTGTTCGGCGAAGACGAACTTCCAGTTGTCGAACCGCAGCCCTGTCAAATCGCCGTCATCGGAGAAATAAAAGAACTCCTTGCGAGGGGATCGTTCTTCCTGTCCGGTCAGAAGCGGCAGCAGATTGTAGCCGTCGAGATGGACTTTGAAGTTCGTCTTTCCGACCTTGTAGCCCTTCAGGAGCTTCTCTTTGACGTCGGGCGCGCCTGCCGCTGCGAGAAGGGTCGGCATCCAGTCGAGATGCGAGACGATGCCGTTGGAAACCGAAGCCGGTTTGATTTTACCCGGCCAGCGAACCATGGCCGGCACACGATAAGCGCCTTCCCAGTTGGAATTTTTCTCGTTGCGGAAGGGCGTCATTGCCGCATCCGGCCAGGAATTCATGTGCGGCCCGTTGTCGGTGGAATAGAAAACAATGGTGTCGTCTTCTATCCCGAGCTCTTTTATCTTTTGCAGAATGGTCCCGACGTTCTTGTCGTGATCGATCATCGTATCTGCATAAGGCCCCATCCAGCGCCCTGATTGGCCGACGCTCTCCGGCTTGGGATGGGTGCGGAAATGCATGTGAGTGAAGTTCACCCACAGAAACACCGGCTTCTCGGCCTTCACCTGCTTTTCGAGAAATTCCGCCGCCCGCGCGGCGATGTCGTCGTCAATGGTCTCCATCCGCTTCTTGGTCAGCGGGCCCGTGTCCTCGATCTTTTGCTTGCCATCGGGACTCGCAAAGCTGTGGATCACGCCACGCGGGCCGAAGTCTTTGCGAAAGTTCGGAAACTCCGGGTCGTTCGCCTTTGGATAATCCGGAAGCTCCGGCTCTTCCTCGGCATTCAAGTGGTAGAGATTGCCATAGAATTCGTCGAAGCCGTGGGCTGTTGGAAGAAACTCGTCCTTGTCGCCCAGATGGTTTTTGCCGAACTGACCCGTTGCATAGCCCTGCGTCTTGAGAAGCTCGGCGATGGTCGGGTCTTCCTTGCGCAAGCCGAGGTCCGCGCCAGGCAAGCCGACTTTTGTCAAACCGGTGCGCAGGCCACTCTGCCCAGTGATAAAAGAGGCGCGGCCCGCGGTGCAGCTTTGCTCGCCGTAATAGTCAGTGAAGATCATGCCCTGCCTGGCGATGGAGTCGATGTTGGGCGTGCGGTAACCCATTAAGCCGTTGGTGTAGGCGCTGATGTTCGACTGCCCGATATCGTCGCCCCAGATCACGACGATGTGCGGCTTCCTCTCTCTCTGCTGTTGCGCACGCGGCGCAGAAGAGACGAGGCCCGATGTGATGGCGGCCAGCATAACGACGGCTACCCTGAACCCAGCCATGACAATACCCCGCACTTAAAATTGCTTCGCCCGACCCGCCGAACCACGTTCGGCTAGTCAACAGCGCCGCCGCCAGATGCAAGTTGTATTGCGAACAATAATGGCGCCAGAAGCAACGTAGGTCCAATACCGACGCGCACATCACATGCAGGTTTGGAATCCGCGCCATGGGCGGCCGCCGTCAGCCAACCGCTCTTGGTGTCGCAACCCGGCGGCTTCCAGATATCAAAGCCGTCGCAAAGAGCACGCGACGCGTTTTTCGCGATGTAGCGCCTTACATCTCGAGCCTTGCATCGCTGTTTTTCTTTAATTCGGAAAACTTCGGCAGATCTCGGCGCCGTCGACACTGCCGTAATTAATTGAGTTTATGTTGTTTTCTGGTGCCCAGGGGCGGAATCGAACCACCGACACTGCGATTTTCAGTCGCATGCTCTACCAACTGAGCTACCTGGGCCCGCGCTCGGCGCGTGGAGGGGCTTATAGAAAGGGCTTGGCCACTTGTCCAGCGGGTTCGCACACTTTTTCGACGCCCTTGCGGGACGGCGCCGCTTCCCCTAAACCGCCCCGGGTAGAGTGGAGGCGAAATGAGCGACATCAGGCGAATTGGCGCGGGTCCGCGCATGAGCAAGGCGGTCGTGCGCGGCAACGCCGTTTACACGGCCGGGCAGGTCGCGGAACAGACCAAGGGCGGCTCGGTCGCCGACCAGACCCGCGAGATTCTGGGCCTCATCGACGCCTTGCTCGTCGAGGCGGGAACCGAGAAGTCGAAAATCCTGTCCGCCACCATCTATCTTTCCGACATTTCGACCTTCGCCGAGATGAACGGCGTCTGGGACGTCTGGGTGGACAAGCAGAACCCGCCCGCCCGCGCAACCGTCGAGGCGAAGCTCGTCGCCCCCGACTACAAGGTCGAAATCGCCGTCATCGCGGCGAAGTGACGCCAGTCAGCGGATTCTCCGGATCATAGGCGTAGCGCAGCGTCTCGAAGCGCATCGCCAGCGTGTCGATCAGCAGCAGGCGGCCGACGAGAGCCTCGCCGAAGCCCACGATCTCGCGAATGACTTCCAGCGCCATCATCGCGCCGACGATCCCGGTCAACGCGCCCAGAACGCCCGCCTCCTCGCAGCTCGGGACGGTTCCGGGCGGCGGGGGCTCGGGGAAGAGGCAGCGATAGGTGGGATTAGGCTTGCCGTCCGGCCCGGTTTCGAACGGCCGCAGGGTCGTAAGTGAGGCGTCGAAACCGCCGACGGCGGCGGTCACGAGCGGCTTTCTTTCGAAGAAACACGCGTCGGAGACGAGATAGCGCGTGGCGAAATTATCCGACCCGTCCGCGACGACGTCATAGTCCGCAATCAGCGCACGCGCGTTTCCTTCTGTGAGCCGCAGCGCATGGGGCTCGACTCTAACATGCGGGTTGAGTCGCGCGATGGCGTCGCGAGCGCTTTCGACCTTCGCCCGGCCGACGTCCGGCGTGTCGTGAATCACCTGGCGTTGCAGATTGGAGAGCGTAACGGCGTCATCGTCGACAATGCCGAGAACGCCCGTTCCGGCGGCGGCGAGATATTGCAGGAGCGGCGCGCCCAGCCCCCCGGCGCCGATCGCCAGCACGCGCGCGTTCTTGAGTTTCTGCTGCCCCGGCCCGCCGATTTCGCGCAGCACGAGATGGCGGGCGTAGCGTTCGATCTCCTCGGGCGTGAGACTCATACGGGCTCCAGGCGCAGGCGGCGCTTCAGCGCGAGCTGACGCACGCCGCTCGCCGCGAAGGAGCATATAGCCGCTCCGCCGCCCGGCCTCCAGTTGAGAGATGCGCTGAGAGAGCCCCGGCCATCAAGGCTGGACGGCCTGGCCCTTGTCCACCGCCTGGCGCTTTTCCCCCGATTCCCTCAGCGCCGCCACGCCAACGCCGCCGAGCGAGGCCGCCCCGCGCGCATAGGCGATATTGTCGAGAAATTGCCGCGCGCAATTCTCCCAGGTGAAGGTCAGGGCGTGGGCGCGCGCCGCCGCGCGCGGCATGTCGAGCGCCATGAGCGCCGCGGCGCGCAGGTCCTCGCTCAAGACGCCGGCGCCGCTCGATCCGATGACGTCGAGCGGCCCCATGACGGGGAAGGCTGCGACGGGAAGGCCGCAGGCCAGAGCCTCGATGAGGACGACGCCGAAGGTGTCCGTGCGGCTGGGAAAGACAAAAACGTCCGAGGCCGCGTAAAGGCCGGCGAGTTCCGCCGGCGTTTTGAAGCCGAGAAAGCGCGCCTGCGGAAAGCGCGCCTGAAGCGCCGCCCGCGCCGGCCCGTCCCCCGCCACGAGCTTCGTTCCCGGCAGATCGAGCGCAAGAAAGGCCTCGATGTTCTTCTCGACTGCGACGCGGCCGGCGTAGAGAAAAATCGGCCGGGGGAAATCGACCGGGACTTTGGCCGCGGGGGTGAAGACGTCGTGGTCGACGCCGCGGGACCAGCGTAGGAGGCGGCGGAAGCCGCGCGCGTCGAGCTCCCGCGCGAGGCTCGGCGTGGCGACCATGACGCCTGCGCCGGCATTATGGAAGCGGCGCAGCGCCGCATAGGACCAGTCCACCGGCAGCCCCGTACGCGCATGGATATATTCGGGAAAGCGCGTGTGGAAGGATGTCGTGAAAACCCGTTCGTCGCGCAGGCAGACCGCGCGCGTCGCCAGTCCGATCGGACCTTCGGTGGCGATGTGGATATGGTCGTAGCCCGCGGCGAGACGGCGGCGCACGGCCCGGGGCGAAGCGAGCGCGAGGGAAATCTCGCGATAGGTGGGCATGGGGACGCAGCAGAAGTCCTGCGGCGTCAGGAAATCGAGCGTGGCGCCAAGCGGGACCGCCGCCTCGGCGAGCGATTCGAGCGAACGTACGACCCCATTGACCTGCGGACGCCAGGCGTCAGTCGCGACCAGTATGCGCATTTACGCAGCCGCCGCTCTCGGCGCGGGCAGCGCTTTCACCTCAATGGAGGCGGCTGCGCGCTCGGCCGCCGTCATGCGCCAGTCGAGCACTTCGAAACTGCCGTCGTCATGCTCGGCGACCGCCGTGCAGCTTTCGACGAAGTCGCCGGTGTTCACGTATAAGATTCCGTCGATCGTCTTGATCGTCGCGTGATGAATATGGCCGCAGACGACGCCGTCGACGCCGCGGCGCTCAGCTTCGGCTGCGAGCGTCTTCTCATAGTCGCCGATGAAATTGACAGCGTTCTTGACCTTGTATTTGGCCCAGGCGGAGAGCGACCAGTAGCCGACGCCGAAGAGCCTGCGGGCGCGGTTGAACCATGTGTTGGCGGCGATGGCGACGTCATAGGCCCAGTCGCCGAGATGGGCGAGCCAGCGCGCATTGCGCACGACGATGTCGAACTGGTCGCCATGGATCACGAGCATTTTCTTACCCGCCGCCGTCTCGTGCACGGCGTGGTCGACGACGTCGATTCCGCCAAAGGTGAGACCCGTGTAGTCGCGGGCGAACTCGTCATGATTGCCGGGCACGTAGATGACGCGCGCGCCCTTGCGGGCCTTGCGAAGCAGCTTCTGCACCACGTCGTTGTGGGCCTGCGGCCAGTGCCAGCCCTTGCGCAGCTTCCAGCCGTCGACGATGTCCCCGACGAGATAGATCGTGTCCGCGTCATTATGCCGAAGAAAGTCGAGGAGGAGATGCGCCTGCGCCGCCTTCGCGCCGAGATGCAAGTCCGAGAGGAAGAGGGTCCGATAGCGTCTGGGGTCCGGCTCCGGCCCGCCCGGCAAATGCATATTTTTGTCTTCGGCCATGAGCGCCTGCGCCTCCCGCCGGTTGTGACGTTCAGACGTCGTTTCAACAGAGCGAGGTCACAATCCGATGACAGCGAAACGGCGGCCGCATTGACGCAACGGCCCGGCGTTCGATATTTCGAACAAAACCGGGTATTGTTCCGCACGAATCTGGGAGACAGGGAGGGCGGCCGGGCCAAAGGTCCGGCGCGGACAGAATGGGCGTCGAAGGGAAGGAAAAGCACAAGATTCTGGAGGCGGGGGCGCTCGCGCTCTCGGGGCAGCTCGGCGCGACGATCCAGCGGCTGCGCAAGGCCTATAATCTGTCGCTGTCGGAACTTTCGCAACAATCCGGCGTCGCCAAGTCGATCATCAGCCAGATCGAGCGCAATGAGACCAATCCCACGCTGGCGACCATCTGGCGCCTCGCCCAGGCGCTCGACGTCTCGATCGAGCGCGTGCTGCAGACGACGGAGGACGAGCCTTTTCTCGAAAAGACGAGCAAGGCCGACACGCCGATTCTGCTTTCGGACGACGGCAAGTGTCGCCTCGCCATCATCGGCTGGATCAAGACCGTAGAATGGCTTCAGGCTTATGAGCTGTCAGCCGATCCGGGCGGCGTCCTCGAATCCGAGGCCCACCAGCGCGGCTCGGTCGAGAGCCTGTCGGTGCGCGAGGGCGAGCTCGAAGTCGAGGTCGGGGGCGTGCGGGAGACCGTCAAGGCGGGAGAGACGCTGCGCTACCGCTGCGACCGGCGCCACGTGATCCGCAATCCGGGCAAGACGCCGGCTCAGGCGACGATGATCTGCATGCTGAAGGCGGCGGTGATGGAGTAGGGGACGCCCCTCTCCGACCCTCCCGGGCCGTGGAACGCGATTCCCGTTGCGCCTTCTCCCCTTGAGGGAGAAGGCGACCCTGCGAAGCGCCGTTGGAGGATCGTCCTCCTTCGCTTCTTGGCTAGCTTGTCCCTTACGACAGCCCGCCGACGTGCTTTTGCGCGTAGAGCTGCACGCCCAGCTGCTTGATCAGCTCCTGCTGGGTCTCGAGGAAGTCGATGTGACCCTCTTCGCTCTTGATGATGCGCTCGAAGAGCTCCATCGAGACGCGGTCGTTGACTGAATCGCAATAGACCGCGGCCTCGATATAGGCTTCGCGCGCCGCGATTTCCGTCGCGAGATCCGCGGCGATGATTTCCTCGACCGTCTGGCCGATGCGCAGCGGGTCGAGCACCTGCATATTGGGAAAGCCTTCGAGAAAAAGGATGCGCTTGGTGAAGTCGTCGGCGTGGCGCATTTCCTCGATCGATTCCTCGCGCCACTTCTTGGCGAGTTCGAGATAGCCCCAATTGTCGAAGAAGCGATAATGCAGCCAGTATTGGTTGACGGCGGTCAGTTCCGCGCGCAGTCCGCGATTGAGATATTCGATAACCTTCGCGTCGCCGCGCATGTGCAATTCCTTTCCATGATCATGGTCACGCCGCCAGTCCGTCGGCGCGGCAGCTGTCACAATCGCCGCTTCCGCCGCATTCGTCCAGTCTAGCCGCCGCATGCTGATCCACGATCGCGACGATGCTGCGAACGCAGCGCCCGCACTTGGCCTCACAGCCCATGTTGCGGAAAACCGACGCGACCGAGGGTCGGTCGCTGCGCGAATGGAGCGTTTCACGGACATCACGGTCGGAGAGGACGTTACAGGAACAGACGATCATCCGTTTCGCCTAGTTTGGAAAGATTGCAAACTACCTTTTACATCAGTAGGTTACAAAATTTCCCGTCTTTTGCAACCAGCCTGTGTCGGTTTTCCGACACGAGCGCGGCTGTCCCCCGTGGCGTCGCAAGGGACATGCCGACCAAATAGAATTTGGAAGCCTTCCAGTGAGGACAATCAGCCGCCGAGAAAAATGTGAAAATGCTGTGGAAAAACTGCCGCGGCCCCAACGGGAGCCGCGGCGCGGACAGGTCATTTCGAAGACTCACCAGCGCGGACCCCAGCCGGGTCCCCCCCAGCCGTAGCGATGACGCCAGCTCCACGGACCCGGACGCCAGCCATAGCGATGGGGCCAATAGGGTCGGTGGCCATACCCATAGCCGTAGCCGGGGCCGCGCCATCCGGGCGCGCAGCCCCAGGGCCCGCACCCCGCCTTTTCCACCTGCAGGCCGGCGGCGAGGCCGCGGTCGAGGCCGGGCGTCGCAGAGGCGGGAAAGACGGCGAGCGACATCCCGCCGGCCGCGACCAGCGCCGCGATGCTTTTGACCATGACGATTTTCATGACGCATTCTCCACGAGAGCCGAAGGGGCTCTGTCCGAGTTCACCCCAAAAGAATGGCCGGTCCGCCTTGAACGGGCGCTGAAGCCGCCGTTCATCGACTGTCAAGGAAGGGCTCGCCATGGCGCGTTTTATCGGCGCGATCGACCAGGGAACGACAAGCACGCGCTTCATTGTCGTCGATGAGGCGGGCGAGATCCGCGCGGTCGATCAGCGCGAGCATGCGCAAATCTACCCGCGCCCCGGCTGGGTCGAGCATGACGCGGCCGAGATTCTCCAAAATGCGCGAGCGGCCATCGCCGGCGCGCTCGCCAGCGCGCGTCTGACGCCGGGCGACCTCGCCGCCGTCGGCGTCACGAATCAGCGTGAAACGAGCCTCTTGTGGGACCGCGCGACCGGAAGGCCGCTGCACAATGCGCTCGTCTGGATGGACATGCGCACACAGGCGGCGGCCGAGCGTCTCGCCGCAAAGGGCGCCGGCGGTCTCCTTCGCGCGAAAACCGGTCTGCCGCCCGCGGCCTATTTCTCGGGCCTGAAGCTCGCCTGGCTTCTCGACTCTCTTCCCGGCGCGCGCGGGAAGGCCGAGCGCGGCGAGGCGCTGTTCGGAACTATGGACAGCTGGCTCATTTGGAACATGACGGGCGGCCGTCATGTCACCGACGCCACAAACGCGTCGCGCACGCAGCTCATGAATCTCTCGACGCTCGACTGGGACGACGAATTGCTGACGCTCTTCGACATCCCGCGCGCCTGCCTGCCCGAAATCCGCTCTTCGAGCGAGCTTTACGGCGTCTGTCGCGATCCGCTCGCGGGCGTCCCGCTCGCCGGCGCGCTCGGCGATCAGCACGCCGCTTTGCTCGGGCAGGCCTGCGTCAGAGCGGGCGACGCCAAGAACACCTATGGCACGGGCTGCTTTCTGTTGATGAACACGGGCGAGACGCCGCGCCCTTCGCAAAGCGGCCTGCTCACGACGCTCGGCTACAAGCTCGGCGCCGCGCCCGCCGTCTATGCGCTCGAGGGCTCGATCGCCATCGCCGGCGCGCTGATTCAATGGCTGCGCGACAATCTCGGGCTTATCGAAAAAAGCGCCGACGTCGAGGCGCTGGCGCGGTCGGTCCCCGATAATGGCGACGTCTATTTCGTGCCCGCTTTTTCGGGGCTCTACGCGCCGCGCTGGCGTGGCGACGCGCGGGGGATCATCGCCGGGCTGACAAGATTTTCCAACAAGGGCCATATCGCCCGCGCCGCTCTGGAGGCGGCCGCGTATCAGACGCGCGAGGTGATGGCCGCCATGAGCGCCGATTCCGGCGTCGCGCTCTCCGAACTCAAGGTCGACGGCGGCATGGCGGCGAACGATCTGCTGATGCAGTTCCAGGCCGACATTTTGGGGGCCCCGGTGGTGCGGCCGCGCCATCTCGAAACCACGGCCCTCGGCGCCGCCTACGCCGCCGGGCTCGCGGTTGGTTTCTTCAAAGGCGTCGACGACATCGCCGCCCATTGGCGGGCGGAGCGCCGCTACGAGCCCGGCATGGGGGACGTGGAGCGCGCCCGGCTGGTGGCGTCGTGGGAGAAGGCCGTCGAGAGGTCGCTCGGCTGGTCAGCGTGAAGCGGCCGCTTCAGTCGAAATCGACTGTGAGGCCGTGCTTGGCCAGTTCCTTTTCGACCGCGTCCAATATTTGTTGCAGTTCGACGATGTCGATTTCTTTGTCCTGGTCAGGCGCGTCCCAGTGATCGATCTCATCGAGGCGCACCACGAAGTCCGTCTCGTCCCCCGACTCAGCGTCGGGGGCTTCGGCGTGGATCGTCAGCGTGCGGCTGTCGTGGCGCACCCTGATCGCGCCCTCTGTCATCTCGACCTTGATCTTCATCCGCGCCATCGTCGCTCCTCCCGCAGCCCCAGTCTAAAGCAGCCCCGCCGCCGCCGCCGCCTTGCGCATCAGCGTCGGCAGGCCTTCCTTATCGAGATCGCTTAGCGCCGCCCAGCGGCCGGCGGAGCCGAGCGGCCGCGGCGATGTCGTCCTCGCCACGAAGACCGTGGCGCTCAGCGCAAAATGGGTAAACACATGAGCGACGGATTCGGGCAGCGCCCGCCAGGCCGCGGGGCAGGGCGCGAAGCCGAGCCAGTCGTCGGGAGGCACGTCGCGGTCGAAGGGGGTCGCCGGGAATGCGCTCATGCCGCCGAGAAGCCCCTTGGGCGGGCGGCGGGCGAGAAGCGCGAAATCGCCGCGCTGCAGGACAAAAATGGCGCCGCGCCGCTTCGGCTTTTCGGCTTTCTTACCCTTGATCGGATATGCCTCCGCCCCGCCGCGCCGATAGGCGACGCAGTCGGCGGCGAGCGGGCAGGCGCCGCAATTCGGCGCGCGCGGCGTGCAGACCGTGGCGCCGAGGTCCATCAGCGCCTGCGCGAAATCTCCCGCCCGTGCGGCGGGAAGCATCTCCTCGACTTTTTCGCGCACGAGCGGCTTCGCCTGCCGCAAAGGGGCGGCGATGGCGTGGAGCCGCGCCATCACCCGCTCGACATTGCCGTCGATCGCCGCTGAGGGCGCGTCAAAGGCGATCGCCGCGATCGCTCCCGCCGTATAAGGCCCGACGCCGGGCAAGCCTCGGAGCGCGGCTTCGCTTTGAGGAAAGCGGCCGCCCAGCTCGCGGGCGACACGGCCCGCGCAGGCGTGAAGATTGCGGGCGCGGGCGTAATAGCCGAGACCCGCCCAGGCCGCGAGCACCTCCTCCAGCGGCGCCGCCGCCAGCGCCTCGACCGTGGGCCATCGCGCCAGAAAGGCTTCGTAATAGCCCCGGACCGTCGCGACAGTGGTCTGTTGCAGCATGATTTCGGAGAGCCAGACCGCGTAAGGGTCCGCGCGCTCACCGGGCCCCGCCCGCCACGGCAGATCGCGCCGGTGGGCGTCGTACCAGGCGAGGAGCGCGGCGGCGCGCTTTCTCGGGGTTTGGAAAGGCTCTATCATCGCCGCAGCAATAGGCGGCGCGCCGGCGCCAAGGCAAGGGAAGGGAACCGCATGGGCGCCCCGCCGCGCGGGAAAAAACCAATCACCCGTTCGCTCGCCGAATATGTGCAACGGCAGATCGACCCCCTCGCGGCGCGGCAAGGCTTTGGGGAAGCGTCCCTGCTGATCCGGTGGCGAGAGATCGTCGGCGCTCGCGTCGCCAATTTATGTTCGCCCGAGCGGCTGCAATGGCCTGCTCGCGGCCGCAAGGCGGCGCCGGGGCGGCCGCAGGAGCCTGCGACCCTCGTCCTGCGGGTCGAGCCCGGCTTCGGCCTCGAAATTCAGCATATGGCGCCGGCGATTCTGGATCGCGTGAACGCCCATCTGGGCTGGCGGTGCGTCGACCGTGTGGCGCTGCGTCAACAGGCGCTGGACATTCGGGCGTCCGCACCGCCGGCGCGCCCCGCCCCGCCCGACCCCGCCCGGCGCGCCGCCGCCGAAGCCGCGACCGAGGGCGTGACCGAACCGGCGCTGCGGGCGGCGCTGGTGAAGCTCGGCGAACGAGCCTTGGCCGGTAAACGAAAGGACGACCGGCCATAGAAAGGCGGGAAAGCCAGCGGCGCGGAACCCTGCGTCAGAACGCTTGCAATCCAGACCGCTTGCGAATAGTTTCGCGCCGCGTCGGGCCGCCATAGCTCAGTTGGTTAGAGCACCAGATTGTGGATCTGGGGGTCCCCCGTTCGAGCCGGGGTGGCGGTACCATTCTCTCCTACAATTTCCGATAGACCGACGCGCACTCGGATGCACTCGCGTGCAACCGGGAGACGCAAGCGCGGCTATTGGCGCGAGAGCGTTAAGCGCGAGCGGGGCCGCGTGGTTGCCGCGCGGTTACAAGTTCGAAAAACGAGGACGGGCTGGGCCAGCTTTGCGCAGGTCCCCACCGATATGCAGGCAGAGGCCAGGGTAGACGCAAGCTCCCAGGAGGCCGATCACAGCACCAACGGCGCCCTGCCTCGCGTCCCAGTGGGAGTAGGCAGAGACCGTGCCAGGGCGTGAAGACGAGATGTTCGCACTCGGTGCTTTGCAGCGGCGAATCGAAATCCTGCTGACGAATGGTGATGGTCGCGACATTCTGATAGGCTGCCAATCCGTCGCCTTTCGGCTTCCATTCATCATTAGCGTTTTTGTTTCGTCCGGCCGAATGATCGCCGTCGCGTTAGAGTAACGCACCCAGGCCTTGTAACGCTTGCCCGGCGTCGCAAAGAGACCGACGCGATATTTCTCGGGGAGTCGGCGTTGACCGTGAAGTCCGCCTTGACGCAGCCATGCGCTTTGGGATGCACCGCGCGCCGCGCCATAGTCTCGCCAGTCGCGTCGCCGTAGCGCTGTGCGAGCAGCTTGTGCGTGAGATCGACCATCTCGTCAATCTCTTGCGTTTCGCCCTGTGGAACAGCTTCAAACTTGGTCACGCCCACGTCGGCGGCCCGGGTGACACACTCGTCATTTGTGACGCGCGCAACATTGAGACCATAAGTTTGGGCCGAGCGCCCATAGTGCTCTCACTCGTCAGAAATCTCTCTTTCAGAACTGCACCGCCGCGCATCAGCAGCCTGTACCGTCAGCCGCGCCACCAATCGGGTTCCCGCCTCCATACTCAAGTTTGCAAGTCCGACGAAGACCGGCGCTTGGGGCTCCGCCTTGAATTGTCCGGCTTGGCTGATGTTCGAACTGCTAGAGCGACTCCGGGACTGGATTTCCAGTCGATAATCCCCGCTCGTTGCCCTGGCGCTAACAATGCGGCCGCGAAGGGACACGCTGCCTTTTTGATGCTCCACATCTATATTGCATTGAATTGCGGGCGCGTCGGCTAAGGCCATCAACCATCTCCATATCATCGAGATAAGAAGCGAGTCGGCAATGACGTTTCTGGTCGGAGCATATGCCAGCACAGGGTCGCGGCTTGAGACTATGCCCTGAGGCGAGCGTCACCTGCAAGCTCGCTTTCGGGCCACTTCATTCGACGACGTTTCGCCCCATCTCCGCTCAGCTTGCCAGCCGACTAACGAAGAGCGACGATAACCGCCAATTGACAAGGTTGCCTCTTTGTCGACGAAAACGGCCTGAGTGCACTGGCTAGCGCTCGGGCCGAATTCTTATCTGGGCTCACGATGGCTGTGAGGCCGGCTTCCGACGCGAGCGTGTGGTTCACCGAGAAGCAGCGCTTGCAGGGGTCTACGCTCTGCCCATTCTTTTGCCTTGCGCGCGCAGCAAGTTCAGGGTTCTGGGAAAAACTTCGCTTCTCGTCTGGACGCTCTGACGCCGCCAACAAAAGCGGACGCCCCGCTTCTCCATTCGCCAGAATCGTCGGAGGACGGATTGGACTTTTTGGCAGATTTTTGGTGGTCGAGCGCGCAACTTTCGCGTTCACAGGGGACCCTGCGAAAGCCGTCGAAATTACGCCTCATCCAGATGCGATTGCACGCCGCGTTCCCATTCGAGAACGAGGCCCTTTGTGAAGCGCTTAATCAAATTCCTTTGCACTGCAGCGATCGTCGTAGCGATGGGCGTCGGTCAGTCTAAGCCGGGAGTTGCAGGTGGCCACGGTGGTGGCGGCGGCGGCGGAGGCTTTGGTGGTCCTCATGGTGGAGGCGGCGGGTTTCCTGGCTTCTCTGGCGGAAGAGGAGGCTTCGGTGGCCCCCATGGCGGCGGCCTTGGCGGCTTGCTTGGCGGTTTCGGAGGGAGGGGGGGCCCCCATGGCGGCGGGGGCTTTGGTGGCCCTCATGGTGGAGGCGGCGGGTTTCCTGGCTTCTCTGGCGGAAGAGGAGGCTTCGGTGGCCCCCATGGCGGCGGCCTTGGCGGCTTGCTTGGTGGTTTCGGAGGGAGGGGCGGCGGGTTCGGTGGCCCCCATGGCGGCGGAGGCTTTGGTGGCCCTCATGGCGGCGGCGGCGGGTTTCCTGGCTTCTCTGGCGGAAGAGGGGGCTTCGGCGGCCCCCATGGCCGCGGCTTTGGTGACTTTGGAGGTGGCGGCTGGGGAGGAGGAAGGCGCGCAGGCGGTTACTCCGGCGGCCTAAGCGCTAGGGGTCTTGCCGGCCTTCATGGCGGTTTGGGCCCGAGTCGCGCTGGCTTCCTGGGGAGCGGCGGGTTCGGTGGCTGGGCAGGCCACGGCGGTTTGGCGCGCCTGGCCGGTTACGGCGGCTGGAATGGTTTTCGCAGCGGTTGGGACCATGGTGGCTGGGGCGGTTGGTCGGTAGGCTGGGGTGGCCGTGATGGTTGGGGCGGCTACGGCTGGCGCGGCTGGAATAGTTTCGATGGTTGGGGCGGTTACGCTGGTTGGGCTGTTTGGCCTGGCGCTTGGGGCTGGGGTGGTTGGCCGTATAGTTGGGTTGCCTACGATGGGTGGGTGGCTTGGCCTGGCTTTTGGAGCGGGCCCTGGGGCGGCTGGCCAATCGCATATGACGCCTGGGGTGTCTGGCCTGGCATTTGGGGCTGGGATTTATGGCCTCTTTGGGCCGGTCTGACCCTGGCCAGCGCCTATGCGTGGGACGTGGCCTATGCACCCTATGCATATCCCGTTCCCGCCTATGAGTATCCTCTCTATGGTTTTGGGTATCCCCTGGCTGACTATCCCGAGCCTGCTTTCGACTCCCCGGCATCCTACGCAGTTTACGGAGTGCCGCTTTGGTAAGGTTTCAGCATGGTCGCTGAAAGAACGCCGTATGCGGCCCCTCTCGGCCGCCGATCTCACAAGAGGAACAACAGCAGGATGAACAAGTTCACAGTTGCCTCAGTGGCTTTAGCCATCAGCATGGCTTTTTGCACGATCAGTGCACAAGCACGCGGGGCGAGATCAAGTAATCAAGATTCTGCCGACCAAGGCGCGACGTGCCGCATGAACGAACACGTCGACGGTCAACTCGGCTTTATACAAGCGGAGCTTAAAATATCAGAGGCGCAGGTCCCCCAGTGGAATGTCTTCGCTGGCGCTTTCCGCGCGGATAAAGAAAAGCAAGCTCAGCTTTGCGCAGCGGCGCAAGAACAGGCCCGTTCAATGGCGACTGCCCCTCTTCCCGCTTCAATGGGGATCATGGCTGATCGTTTGACGGCGCGGCTGGACTCCGTACGGGCTATGCAGGCGGCGATCGCGCCACTCTACGCCATTTTGAGTCCAGAGCAGAAGAAAAAGGCTGACGAAATCATGAAAGGCGTTTCAGGAATGTGATGCTGATTAATAGAGTGGGGCGAACTCCATCCTCACCGTGTCCTCCCAAGGAAGTTCCCATTTACGATGCGATGATTCGGCGCGCCGTCGACTTGTTGGAGAGCGGAACTCTATTGGATGCGGCAAAGTCGCCGATATGGCTGGCGAAGCAGTCGCTATATGCGTTACGCCCCTGCGATGGATATTGAAAGCGTCTCGTTTCGATGCTGCCCGGGCGTGGCCGCATCGAGTGATAGCGCACTGACAACGCAAGTCTTCCTCTCTCGATCGAAGTTTGCTTTACAAGCTTATTTCACGTTTCGAGCCAAGGTGCGTTTGAGCCGACAGCGTCATCTAAAATCCACTTTCCCCCGAGCCAGAAGTCCAATTGCTCCGGCCAACACATGAGTCCATTGTTTGGCGCGAAGGTTAGTTCACCTAGAAATGGCCGCTCTGCATGATCCAGAAGAAAGTCAACTCTCACATATCGAAATTGACTGCCGATGCATGACGCGAGGTGCTTTAGGGTCCGTTTGGTTTCGAAGGCAAATGAAATATCCAACCTGGGCGCCTCGCTGCACTGAGGAAGGGGAACGAAGTCGGAATCAAGCCAGAGTGATTTTTCCACGGTTCCCGAGCGGCTTTTCTTACACGCCGTAATCATGTGCACGGTCCCATGGAAAACATGAAACATGACGGCAACTGAATTCTCCTCGTCGCAAACCGATTCTTCGAGGAAGATTTCTTTTTTGAAGCAGCTATACCACCATTCCCCGTGTTGAAGCCCGTAGGCGCTCTCTAGCCATTTCTTAGTACATTCCTCTGCCGCCGACCGATCTTGGTCCGACAAAGGGTAGGATAGTCGTTTGACAAAGCCGCTGCCGTGATTAGCCTTCAAATAATAATCGCCGGCTGCAACTTCACCATTGTTGGGCAATTGAAAGAAAGCCGAACGCCAAACCACTGTCGGGCACGAAATCGCGCCCTCAAGTTCTGGAGGTATGAACTTTTCCGTTGAGAGCTTATCCCCGCTTTCCGGCACGCGTAACTCGGAGAAAAACTTCGCCCAAGTGATTTTTTCATTCAGGCGCTGTGGGGTCATGAGCTTTGGATAGACGCCATGGTACAATTTGTAGTCGTAGATGGCTTTTGCGATTGCATCTATGAGATCGCGCCTCGCATAAAAATTGATTCCGCGCGAATAGCCAGCCCGGGGCGGTTTCTTGAAAATTGATCCAGGCTGCCTTTCCAAGCGCCTAACCAAACGCTGTGAAGTGATCCTGGCGTAACGCTTTCGGATGAAATCCTGCCCGACCTGTCCCGTCTTCAGCAGGGGCGCGGGTAGAAATGCTTTCAAAAAGACTTTGATGCCCGCGTTCATGTGAACCTGTATTTTTGGAGATCGAAACGGTCAAAGCTTTTCTTCATTCATATTTCTCATAGAAGTTTAGGCCTCACTGAGGTACCCCTTGGAGCGCATAGGGTGAGTTTGGCTGTCGCTCGATTTGCTTGGCTACATTCCGGGCAAGCGGCGCGGCGCGCCCCCGAAGTTGTTTCTTGCATTTCAGCTAGAGGGCTTGACCCCACGAAAGAAAAGCAACTCCCATGGCATGACTATCTTGTCTCTATCTCTTTTCAAGCCGAACTGTGTAGCCAGAATTTCAATTAAAACATCATGCGTCAGTCCTTCAAGGTCAAATAGTCTGGTTACGTAGAAGAAAACGGCATCATACGAATCGAATATCCAGTCACAATTAAGAAGTTCGCTTGACGTTTGCTCGAAGCCGACATCATCCAGTGTCGTCAGAAAGTCCCTTTCGACGTATGCTCCGACATGGCCAGTCTTGCTATACGTATTCACAAACTCGTCAAGAAAGATATGGACTTTGGAGTTGCGCTGCACTTCTCCAAAAGCAAGTACCCCGTTTGCCCGCAAAACGCGAAACGCGCCATCGACGTAGGCTCTCTTTTCTTCTTCGCCGGCATGATGTATCGGCACGATGGAGAGCACCGCGTCGAACCGATCGTTTTCAAAATTTGCAAGAGTCCAGTTTGTCAGATCGATATGTCCAGCATCCGCGGATTTCACCTCCATCATGTCGGCCCTAACTACGTTGGTTTTTGGCAGGAACCGTTCGATGATGCGGCCCTCCGCTGGCGCCTCCAGAACAGATTTTGGACGTCGCAGGTCGGCGAAGTTCACGAGAGCTTCGAATTCACGCGCACGGATCGTAGGAAATTGAGTGGCAATGGGGTGCGGCACGGTTAGGTGAGACAGCCGGCTGCGGTAATTTGAACCGCAACCGGAGATTTGAAAGTGACCAAGGAAGAGAAGGTTAGCGCCAGGGGCCGGCGTTTTTCCGTTCAGCGCAAGATGGCGGTCGTGGCCCGCCTCCTACGCGGAGAGCCGTTGGAACTGGTGGCTCGCGAGACCAATGTCACCATCCAGAAGCTGACCGAATGGCGGGATCGGGCTCTGGCGGGGGCCGCCTCGGCTCTGAAAGAGCGCGAGCGGGATGACCGCGACGATGAGATCGCCCGGCTGAAGGCCAAGGTGGGCGAGATCACCATGGATAACGAGCTTCTCTACGCCAAGATTGACGTCCTGGAAAACAAACGCCCTTTGGCCCGCCGGAGGCCGAGGAAATGAGCCGGGCTCGTTCTCTGTCTTTCGGTCGCATCTATGGATTGTCGCGCGTGACGCGGGTGTGGGGCCTGTCGCGGGCAACCGTGTATCGATCTCGCGTGGAGACGCCTGAAGACACTCCCCGACGTCGACCCGGCCCCATTGGGGCATGTTCGGATGCCGAACTGGCGGATCACATCCGTCGCGAAATCGAGGCCTCTGAATTCCATGGCGAAGGCTACCGGAAGATATGGGCGCGGCTACGAGTCTCCAGCGTGCGCGCCAGTCCCCGACGGGTGCGGCGCGTGATGCGCGAACATGGATTGCTTGCGCCGCATCGAGTGGTGTCGGCGTCGGCCAAGACGCATGACGGCACGATCGTCACCGATCGTGTCAACGAAATGTGGGGAACCGACATGACACAAACGGTTACGACCGATGAAGGCAAGGCTTATGTGTTCGTCGCCGTCGAACACGCCAACTCGGAGGTCGTCGGCGTTCACGCCGCAAAATCAGCCAATCGGTTCGAGGCGCTGGAGCCTGTTCGACAGGGCGTGAAACGCTGCTTCGGCGCGATCGCTCCAGAAATCGCCTGCGGATTGAGACTGCGTCACGATCACGGGTCCAATTACATGTCGGAAGATTTTCAGTCCGAGGTCAAATGCCTGGGAATTGAAGCCTCGCCCTCTTTCGTGCGAGAGCCCGAGGGCAATGGCGTCGCCGAGCGCTTCATCCGGACGCTGAAGGAGAACCTGTTGTGGGTCAGGGCCTTCCGCACGATCGAGGACCTCAGGGTGGCGCTCATCGAATTCGCCGCGCGTTACAACAAAACTTGGCTCGTCGCCAGGCACGGCTACAAAACGCCCGATCAGGTGAGAGCCGAACAGCTTTCGGTTGCCAAGGCAAACATCGCAGAGCTACCCTTGGCCGCCTGAATAAGCGCAGTCGGTTGTCTCAAAACCGGGCCGCAGTACAGAAATTGAGTGGCAAGGCTTATGTAGTCACCGATGTGCGTAGCAAATCGAGAGCCATAGGGTGTGAAATTCGTTTCGTTCGCGCCCATATGGATTTTGCCTTCAATTCTTGGGTTTCAGGTTTTAGCCAAAAGCCCCCGAACACGGCTTTTGGCAGATGGAAGGTCCCAAGAATTTAGAATATAGGTATTTTTGAGGCTTTGGGGTGCGGCCATGCTCTGGACGGTTCAAACATGCCTTCCCCTGGGCGGGGGTCGAGCTGCCCCCTAAGCGTCATTGGGCCAGTTCCTTCGGATTGAGAAAGGCGGACGACTGGGGTAAGTCTTCAAATCGGACCGCGATTGGTCTTCCCCACACGCGCAGATGCTTCCGATGGACATCGTCAAAACCGACTCAATCCTCCCCGATACTACCTTGATCACAGTCTGCACAGCTGGATATTTGCCCTTTATCTTGAATTTGCATGCATCTCTCGAGCAAATCGGATTGGGTGGCGAACTCGTCGTTTACACGCCTGATCCCTCCGTGCAGCAAATGTTATCGGCTAGGGGAATTCGGGCAGAGGTCTTCGGGCGTAATTCCTATAACAAATGGACAAATTTCGGCGAAAGCGGATGGTGCGAAACGATGGCGTACAAGTACGCCGTGGCGGCTGAAATATTGAAGACCGGTAAGAAAGTTTTTTTTGTTGATGGCGATATTGTTTTCTTACGAAATCCTGGCGAACATCTCAAATTGATCTTGGAGACCACCACAGCTCCGCTCATTATGCAATTTGAAAGTCCGAAAGGCGTGTACTGTGCAGGATTTTGGCTCGCCAGGCCTGACCCGGTAGTTTTGGAGCTTTTTCGAGATATCCAATCGCACCTCGTCGAGATCAAAACAGATTTCAGCGATCAGGAATGCCTTAACCGATTGGGCCGCGAACGAGACATCAAGGTCCACGCGCTGAATGTAGAGCTGTTCGCGTGCGCAAATCAGTTCCTAGGTCGAGATATGTTGGACACTCCCGAACGTATTGACCGGCCCTCGACGCCGTTTCCGTTCGATTCGGCTTACGTCTTGCATTTTAATTACTTGATCGGGAAAAAGCAGAAAATCCAGGCTATGGCAAAATACAACGCTATCTATTACCAGGGCCTGCTGGAGGCAGCTGAGGAAAAGCTGTTTTCTTGGAACAACCTCTCCGATCGCGCTCATCGCCTGCGGCGTCGGTTATCGAGGCGCTTCGGCTTGGAGTGGCTGAAGAAGACCCTCCTGTATTCTTGGCCTGATACGCGATGAAATGACATTTGTTGCGCCCGCGGAGGAGAAGAGGAACCCCGTCTTGCACCGGTCAGGCATGAAATTGGGAGGGGCGGCTGTTGATGGATTAGGGCAGGGGCGCACGTCTCCCAAGTTGCTGTGTTGCCAAATAGGCGCATGCTTCCAGGAACAGATTTTCAAATCAATTTCTTAGCTTTAACCATCGATGAAGTGAGGCTAGGTCCAGGCTGTCTCAAGGATTATTTGGTGTCAGCGAGCGGCCCGTCCTTAGACCCTTTGGGGGCAGGCCGCTTTCTCCGAGCTCGCTCTGGCGGACCGTTGGCTCTCAGATGGTGCAACGCCAAGCTTGGTGTCGCCAAGGTTTGCTGACGCTGGCGGATCAAAATTGCCTGACGTTGCGGGATTAATGCGACGCCCAATTTGTTAATAAAGACTTGATGTCTTACTGCGATAGCCGGATTGGCGCGGCGTTGCCCCGTTAAGAAGACGTAACGGAAGACATTTTTGCTATTAAGTCGTCGGATTTTATTGCGCTCGTCGAATTAAGTTGCTCTAAGATTTTATCGTGCAACTGCTTCAACAGCTTGGCGTGTTCGCTCACGTCCGTCTTCTTCGACGCGGTTGACATGGCTTCTTTGGACATAGCAAGCGCTCCGCGTTTGGGGCTTGAATAGCCTATCGAGCCCAACTAAACCGAGTTTGGTTGGAGAAATTAAGGCAGTTTGGGCGCACCCGCCGTCGCCTTCAAGGCCAAGCGTCGGGACTTGCAGCATTTAACAACAGCCCATAATCTTAGCCGCGCGGTGCTGTCGCACTGGCGTGACAGCGCGGGCTGTCGGCGAGTCAAAAAGGCGGCGGTGCTGCTTTCCGATTCTGTTCGAAGAATCTCAGCTGCCGATAGAAATGTTGCGGCAGTGTCGCAAAGCGGTTGAGCGCGCGCAATAACGTCGTTCACCACCGGGCACAGCGGATAGCGTGCACGGGCGTGGTGTAATTTCTGGCCCCCGGGCGGTGGAAAAGCCGCCAGTCAGGAGGTGGAGCTGGGGTGGTCACCGCGGGCCCTATCGCAAGGTGATGCGATTCTATTTCACAGCTACGCTGTATACGATGTTCGTCGTAATCGCGTCGCATTGCCCTAGAAGGGCGAGATTCCTGTCGCGGACCCTTGCGAGTGTTTCGGCATCGATCTGGGCAATGGCGCCGCGATAGCCGCTGCCCATGGCGATCAACCACCAATCCTCGGGTGAATTGAGCGGGTGGTTTCTCGCTTCAGCGACAATCTCTGCGTTTTCGATACCTGCCTCGCCGAGCATCTTTCGTAGCCCCGTAGGCGTCGAAATCCGCTCCCATGGGTTGAAGCCCTTCATGAGGTCGGGGCGCTCGGCGCCAATAGCTTCCCAAAAGGCGCTATTAGCGGGCTCGAAGAGGTCCGGTCCCCATGTCGTGACGGCCAGCCGCCCGCCGGGGCGCAGCATGCGCCAGAGTTCCTTGGCAGCCGCCACCATGTCCGGGACGAAGAAAATCCCGAAGACGCACACGATGGCGTCGAAGCTGGCGTCGGGATAGCCGAGCGCAAGCATGTCCCCTGTCTTGAACTCGATATTGCGGAGGCCCCTGGCGCGCGCTTTCGTTTCGCCCAGCTTAACGAGGCGTTCGGCCAAATCCACGGCGACAACCTTCCCCTGCGATCCGACGGCTTCGGCGGCAGGCAAGGCCGATCCGCCACTTCCGCAGCAAACATCGAGAACCGTCTCACCCGCACGCAGGCCGAGGCGCTCGACGGTCCGCCGTCCGAAGCGGTGCCAGAAGGAGCTGACGGGATGGTCGAAATAATCCGCCGCCGCGTTGTAAGCGGCGGCGGCCTTGGCCTTCGCTTCTTCCAATTCACCCATGGGGCCTAGCCAATTCCCTCGATGATCCGCCCGGTTCCGTCGCAGCGTTCGCAGGCCTCCTCCGTGGATTGGCCGGTCTTCTTATCTACCTGTTTGCCGGTCCCATGGCATTCCGGGCAAACATCCTCCCCCGTACCGGGAGCGCCAGATTCCGGGTCGTCCTCAGGCGTGTGGTGGCGAAGCGGATTTTTTGACATTCAGACTGCTCCGTTCGAGCTATGAGTTAAGCCGCCGCTTTATGTTCATACCATCCGCGCGTGCGGCGGACGATATGGACGACCGAGAGCATGACCGGCACCTCGACGAGCACACCGACGACCCTCGCTAGCGCCGCGCCCGATTGAAAGCCAAACAGCGCGATTGCCGTCGCGACGGCCAGCTCGAAGAAGTGCAGCGCCAGGGAGAAGGGCTTCACCAGCCAGTTGATGCCGGCCGTGACGGTAATCCCGCGCCAATGCTCCTTGACGTGCCCGAGAGCGGCGAGGTCGATTTTCAGGAGCATGGGGATAATCATGAGCCAGACAAGCGCGGCGACCGTCGCCCCGCCAACGGCATGGAAGACGGCAGGCATGGCCTGGCCGAGGACAACCCCGGCGACGATGCAGAGCGCGACCCAGAGCGTCAGGTAACGCTCGAAGACGCCCATGGCTGGCGCTTGGCGGGTTTGAGGCGGGCGCGGGAGGGTCGTGGCTTCACTCATGATCGTTACTCTTCCTGTAAAGCAGGCTTAGGCCGGTTCCCTGACAGCTGCGGCCAGTTTCAGAAGGCGTTCCACGCCGACGGGCTCTTCCGCAAGAAGCGGCACGGCGGCGTAGCGGCGGGCATGGACCGTCGCCACCTTCTCCACTTCAGCCAGCTCGCTTTGCGCGCGCTTGCGTAAGAGGCGCGCGCGCGGACGCGCTGCCGCGACGCTGTTATTGATGACCCATGCCCATGGCTCGATCCCGGCGCGCCGCAGATCGGCTTGCAGGTTGGCGGCTTCGAGGACGGGTGTGGTTTCGGCCAAGGTAACGAGAAGGACCTTGGTGCGCTTCGGATCCTGAAGCTGCATCATCGGGGTCGTGTAATGCGCGCCTTTGGCATCGAGCATGCGCGCGACCTCGCGGTGGTAGGCGCCTGTCGCGTCCAGATGCAGCAGGGTATGACCGGTTGGCGCGGTGTCCATGACCACGAATTTTTCGCCCGCCTCGCGGATGATGCGTGAGAAGGCCTGAAAGACGGCGATTTCCTCGGTGCATGGCGAACGCAAATCCTCTTCGAGCAAAGCGCGCCCTTGGGCATCGAGCTTCGCGCCTTTCGTTCGCAGCACTTCCTGCCGGTAGCGTTCGGTCTCGGCGTGCGGATCGATACGGCTGACCGTCAGATGCGCCATGGAGCCATGCAGCGTCTCAGTGAGATGCGCGGCAGGGTCGGAGGTGGTGAGGTGAACTGGCAGCCCGCGCCGCGCCAGGTGGACGGCGACTGCCGCCGCCAGCGTCGTCTTGCCGACCCCGCCCTTGCCCATCAGCATGACGAGCCCATGGCCTTCGGCGGCGATGTCATCCACGAGATCGGAGAGGCTTGACGCGTGCAGCGCGACCGGCTCCCCCGTCGCTTCCGGTTGAGGGGTGGCTTCAACGAGCAGCTGACGCAGCGCATTGAGCCCGACGAGGTTGAACGGCTTTAAAGGCACATCATCGCGGGGCAAAGCGCGCAGTTCGTCCGGCATCGCGGCCAAGGCCGCTTGCTCGCGTCCGTAAATTGCCTTGGCGAGAGGGTCGAGCGCCGCTTCGTCCTTGGGCAACAGCCCGTTGACGATGAGGAATTGCTGGGAGAGGCCGATTGCCGCGAGCTCGCCATGGGTGCGCGCCGCTTCACGTAGGGCCGAATTCTGGGCGCGGGCAACAAGGACGAGCCGGGTGCGCTGTCCATCCGCGAGCGCCTGCACTGCGGCGTTATATTGCGCGCGCTGCTTCCCAAGGCCCGCGAGCGGCCCCAGGCATGAGGGATCGCCTTTCCCGGCCTCAAGGAAGCCAGACCAAGCGACGGGCAGTTGCAGCAGGCGGATGGTGTGACCAGTGGGCGCGGTGTCGAAAACAATATGGTCGTAAGCCGAAGTGATTTCCGTATCAGTCAGCAGCGCGGTGAATTCGTCGAAGGCCGCGATTTCCGTCGTGCAGGCTCCCGACAGTTGCTCCTCGATGCCCTTCACCACGGGGTCCGGCAGCTTGCCGCGCACCGGGCCAACAATGCGGTCGCGATAGGCTTGCGCCGCCATTTCCGGATCGATTTCGAGGGCAAACAGCCGTGGAACGTCGCTAATCGGGGTGATCTTATTCCCGATCGAAACCCCGAAAACTTGGCCGACATTCGACGCCGGATCGGTGCTAACCAGCAGCACGCGGCGTCCCGCTTCTGCGAGCTGGATCGCCGTAGCGCAGGCAATCGAGGTTTTGCCGACGCCACCCTTGCCGGTGAAGAACAGGAAACGCGGCGCGCTTTCGAGGAATCTCATGGCGTTCCTTCAGCAGCAGGAGGTCTTGCCGCTGCAGCATGAGCCCTGTTGCGCTTCGGCTTCCTTGACGCCAGCCCAGCGCGCCAGCTCAGCGCGGTTCGGGTAGCGTCCGGCAAGCGCAATGTCGCCATTGACGAGGATCAGCGGCAGCGCCTCTTGACCCGAACGCTCAAGAAAGCCTTTCACCGTGGCGTTGTCGGCAAAGGCCATGGGTTGCTGCGCAAGGTTGAAGCGCTCGATTTGCGCGCCGTTCTTTTTCGCCCAGTCTACATCCGCCGCGAAGGTGACAAGCGCCTGGTCGGCCTCGACGCCGCAGACGCCGGTGCTGCAACAAAGGGCGGGATCGAAAACTTGGATGGTGGTCATGAGAGTGCTTTCGGAATGCGTAAGGCGGTCAGGCTTCTGCTTTGTGGCGGCGGCCGTCATTGGATCCCCGGCCAGACCGGGCAGGCTTCGCCCGCCGCGCTGTCACACACTGTGAAAACGAAATCCATCTTCGGCGCGCCGGGGCCGGCGAATTCATCCCAGCTCTTCGAGCGGAAGCCGTCGGTTCGATAGTCGTAGGCCTCTAGCGTCTTGAGGGCGTAAGGATTGACCACGCCCTTAGGCTGGCGTCCCGCCGAGAAGGCGTTGAAGCGGCCCGCGCCGTCCTTGCGGAGGATGCCCTCCGCGAGCACCGAGCGCGCCGTGTTGCCGGTGCAAAGAAAGAGGACATTATAGACGCGCTCGGTCATTTATTGGCTCCCGTTCCAGAACAACAAGCGGCTTCAATGACCGGCGCAGGTTTCGCGCCGCAGCAGGGAGAGGACTCCGCCTTCCCGCCGCTTGTGCGGAATCCCGCCAACCTGGTGTCGTCACCAAAAACCGTGCTTTCGCCGGTCGTCATGAAAGACTCCCACAAAAGCCCTTGTGGGTCGGAGGTCCACGCTTTTTCGGACTCGGCGTAGCAGCAAGTTGTCGCGCCTTCTTCCAGCACAGGCCGTTCAGCCTGTTGCAGGCGGCCATGGACTTCCCGCAACTCATCGGGCGTCTCGACCTGAATCCCGAGATGATCGACGCCCGCTTTTTCGCATCGGGCCGAAATCGCGAAGTTCACGCGTGGGTCATCAAGCATCCATTTTGCATAGTCTGGCTTGGCGACGGTCGGCTGAGTCCCGAAAAGCCCGCTGTAGAAGCGGATCGACCCCTGAAGGTCATCAACGGACACGTGCACGTGCAGGCGTTTCATGGATTTCCTTTGGCTGGCAAGTTGAAGGAAAAGCGGCTTCGCACGACGCGGCTGCGCCTTGGCAGCAATTCGCGGTCATGTAGGCGAGCAGCGCGTTCATGACCGGATAAGCCGCCGAGTAGATTAGCGACCGGCTCTCACGGCGGAAGGTTATTAGGTCCGCGTGTTTGAGTTGGTTGAGGTGAAAGGACAGCGTCGCGGGCGGGAGCCCCAGTCGCACGCCAATTTGTCCCGCGGGGAGCCCTTCAGGTCCGGCCTGCATGAGCAGCCTGAAAATATCCAAACGGGTCTCGTTACCGAGCGCGACGAGGGCCGCAATCACTTCCTGTTTTTCCATATTTCCAATATTATGAAATTAATTGATCGTGTCAAGCTGGCCTGGCTCGTCCAAGAGTTTAGTCCAGCAAGGCTTTTGTTTCTTTGGGCGCGTCTTTTCACGGTTCAGCTTGTCTTGCCGCCCCAAACCCGTGGTTACCTCGTGGTTACAGCTTCGTCGCTCCACGCCCGTATTCGTCCACGCCGGCTCACGCTCGTTCAAGGCCGGCCCCTCCGCCATTTTCATGCCCCGTATGGAGCCTCTTGATATGCTCGCCTTTCGACACGCCAAGGGCGAGCATCACAATTTGAACTAACGTTTTATTGGAAGTGAACGGCCCTCAAAAATAGAGGCGAGGCCGCGGTTTGTCAGATCCCGAAAATGAACGGCCTTCTCGATCGGCACTACGTGAATCGCCGCTCCAAAACCTGTTGCTCCCGCGGTGAGAGCGATGATGGCGAACGAGACAAATCCGCGCGTCGCCTTTTTTTGGACCCGTTCGACATGCTCGGTCTTGTCCGGGCGGACGTCGATCGGATGTCTATCCAGCCGGCCTCCCGCATCGAGCCTTGCGATCTTGGCCTCGTTTCGATCCAGCCTTTGCTCGCCAGCGGCGCCGGCGCTTTCCACTCGTAAATTGTCGATTCTGGCTGCGGCATATTGAGCCTGTTGGTCTACTACGTCAGGCTCGACGAGCGTAGGGTTGGTGAGAAGGAGTTTCTCTCCGCCCGGCGTCATTTCTCTTGGCGCAACGCTAGCCGCCTCGGCCTGCTCTTTCCTGCTCTGTTCTCCCACTACTTGTTCCAAATTGTTAATCCGTTGCTCCAGCGCAGCGAATCTTTGTTGCAAAGCCGCGATCGTCCATTCGTTGCGGAGAGGTTCCGCGCTGCGTGGCGTCTCCCGATTAGGGGAGATAACAGCCGCTTCAGTTTGCTCCTTCCTCCGGCGCTCTTCTTCTCTTTGCATGAACGCTGTGAGAGTCCAGTCGCTGAAAAGAACCTCTGCCATACCTCGCTCCTGTTCTTCGTTTCTTGTTATGCGCTGGCCTTTGGGATCCGGGCAGCCATTCCGGCGATCTGATGAAGAAGGACATGGCGAAAAAACGGCAAACGGTTGAAAATACCTACCCTGCCAATCCAAACTGGAAGCGCGAAGACCCAGACCTGGCTTTTGCGCCGTGAGCCAAGGTGGACCGTGATTGATGTTAGAATTGTGGCGGCGCAAAAGGGTTGCGAACGCTGGTCCGAGCCAATCTCACAGCGACCCCACGCCTTTTCGAGTCGCCGTCGCTTGCCAGAAGCAGACGTCGCCAATACCCGTAACGGGCGCCGACACGGTTTCACCGCGCCATCCGGTCGGTATTAGCTAGGCCGCCGGGGGCTTCTTCTCTTGGCTGGGCGCTATCTCATGGCGGCGAGGTTGTTCCAAAAGTGCTTCAGGCTCTCGTCGCCACCGAACAGCGTGGTGAAGTTGGTTGAGTCCGCCAAGACGATGTCGCCGGCCCGATCTTCCTTGGGCGGCATCCAGAGAGGACAGTTGAACTCCCTGTTCCCCGCAGCTGTAAAGGGATGCGGGCGCTCAAGGTCGATCGGCTGGCGCGCCAGAACTCGTATTCCATCTGGCGTCATCGACGGTAATGCAGCTGCAAGATAGCAAGACAGTCCGGCTGTTCCGCCACTGCTTTCTCGATGTCTTTAGCGTGCTGGTAGAAGCCTTCCTC
Organism: Methylocystis sp. NC52PC; assembly: GCF_055698645.1. Taxonomy (NCBI): domain Bacteria; kingdom Pseudomonadati; phylum Pseudomonadota; class Alphaproteobacteria; order Hyphomicrobiales; family Methylocystaceae; genus Methylocystis; species Methylocystis sp. NC52PC. The sequence continues at coordinate 1,846,686 of NZ_CP170127.1, forward strand.
GCGACCCGGAATGACCTTGGCGAGGATCGAAAAGCCGTAACAAGCGGGAGTCTTGGGAAAGATGGGGCCGTATCGCCCTTGCTCGACCTTTTCGGAGAAAAAGCCGCCCTTTGGGATCGCCATTGCAGCGGGCTTCGACCAATCCTGCGTCGCTTGGGGTTCGTTTGGCATAGGCTTCTTCTCCGCCGGTCTTGCTTCTTCGATCGAATTGTCCGCGGTTAGGAAAAGAGCAAACAGCAAGCGCGCGAGGCGATTGAAGGGCCACCGCACGAGCGCATACGGGACAAGCGCAAGCAGCGCGCGCCGTAAACAGCAACTCCAGGGGATAAAGGAAATGGAACGTGATGAGCTGGTAGATGCAGTGGAGCACGTCGGCCACAAAGACGGGCAATCGCGCTCCTCGCCAACCTTCACTAACCATCTCACGTCGACGCTTTGGGTTCCGGGCGATCGCCCATAAATAGCCGTGTCTGCCCGCCTTGCGGATATCGGCGGCAGGATTGAGCCCCCCACAATGACGCGTGCTTTGCCACCTTGTTCTCAGTGGGAGAGGAACCGGCTCTAGCCCTCGCAAGTTCCCAGACGGGGCTAGCGCAAGCAAGGGATCAGGAGGCTTCGATGGAACGGCGCGCTTTTTTGCAAATGCTTTGCGTGGGGATCGGGGCCGTTACAGCCATGCCCGCCCATGCATTCATTCCGCCTGCTAGCTCCGGTCACGATCATCGTTCGGAGGTGGAGTCAGCGGTCGCTACGCAAGACGATGTCGAACGCGTGCAGGTCGAGGATGCGCAATATGGGCACTGGCGCCGCGTCGGTCGGCGACACTACCGTCGAGTTGGTCGCCGGGTCTACCGGCGCCACTACCGTCGAGTCGGTAGACGCATTTATCGGCGTCACTATTACTATTAGTCGTTCGCATGCGCCGCAAAGAACGTCAGCGACACGGATAGGCGTCGCCTCATGCGTGATCGGGCCTAGAGCGGGCAATCGGCCGGTTGCTAGGAAAAGTCCACAGGGGCGCCGCCGCGTGCGCGCCCTCCCTGTTGCGGGAGGACGCAGTTGCAGCAGTCTTAGATCACCAGCCCCAGCCGACCCTGACCGAGGGCGCGCCCCAAGTGTAATCCCAGCCATTGTAGGGATCGCAGACGTTGACCCAAACCCTGCGCAAGCCCCACCTAGTGTGAATAAGTCGAGGCCGGTAGCAGCTGTCGTAGCCGAAGTCGGCGTAATAATAGGGCCAGCCAAGCCCGCCCCAACCAAGCCCGGCGTAAAACGGCCAGTGACGATACCCCCGATTCCGCCGCCAGGCCCAGCCGCCCGGCCCGACATGCCCAGGGTTCCGCCAGCCTGTATTCGGCCAGCCGACGGGACGCCCGTTCCACCCCTGCCCGCCAGGGGGGCGTCCGATCAGGCCGCGCCCGTCCAACCCCGTGCGGAAGCCGCCGGGAATGACCGCTCCACGGAAGCCGCCGCCTGGCGTCATTGCGCTTGGGAAGCCGCCCAGGCCCCCGCCTTGCAGCCCGCCGCGAAAACCGCCGCCCAAGCCCCCGCCCAAGCCCCCGCTACGGAATCCGCTAAAGCCGCCGCCAAGGCCCCCGCTGCGAAATCCGCTAAATCCGCCGCCGCCAAAGCCCCCGCTCCGAAATCCGCCAAATCCCCCGCCGCCAAAGCCCCCGGCTCTAAACCCCCCGCCCATGCGGCCGCCTCTGACCTGCGCATCCGCTGCGCCCGTATGCGCCACCAGCGCGGCCGCCAGTGCGCCAGTGGCCAGGGCTACCTTTATTAAGTGGGTCGTCATATGCGTCTCCGTGCCGAATGCAACGAAGCCTGCGCGTTTTTTGCACAGGCGAGCACGTCAACCCCACTTGCCCACAACCGACGAGATGACGCTTTTCTTTTGAGAAATTCAACTAACCATTTCAATAGGAAGCACCAAAAAGCGCCAACTTCCTTGCGCGAACTTCGTTCGCGCGGGGCCCGCCGCCGCGCGCGGCTACGGGCCGGGTCGAAGGCAGTGAGACCCTTGCCGCCGGCGTGTCATTGTTGCTTCATACGAAGGTGATCCGTCGAGGGAAGCCCGACGACCGGACGCCAACGGCAGCCTCATGAATTATTTCAGCCGCGCAGAAGAGAGATCAGATGCGCCGGCGGGCGCCTTTGTCGTTCACGACGCCGTGCCCGGTCGCCTGCGGCTGCGACATCCGGGCCTATGGAGGCGTGACGAACTCTGCGGGCGGGCCGCGGAAGCCTTGAAGCGGGTTCCTGGCGTCTTTGCGGTCAGGACGAACGCGCTGACCGGTTCCGCTCTCGTGAGATATGCGTTTCCGGCGACGGAGCGCCAGATTCTTTCCACGCTTGATTCCGCCGTCACGGCCGCGGAGACGGCCTCGTCGCCGCTGCCAGGCGTTCGCGCGCTCGATTTCCCTTCGGACGACGTTGTGGCCCACGCCGCCCCGGTCCTGGAGCTCGTCGCGCGGCTGGAAACGCGGCTGGTCGAGGGATTGACGCTGCGAGAAGCGGCGGCGCGCGTCGCCAATTGGGGCCGGAACGAATTGCCGCGGGCAAAACCCCGCTCGGCCGCCGCCATTTTGGCCGAGCAGATGACCAGCCTGCCGATTGCGCTGCTCGCCGCCTCGGCGGCGTTGTCGGTCGCCACGGGCGGCGTGGCCGACGCCGTGATGATCGCCGCCGTGGTGCTGGTCAACGCCGGCATCGCCACGGCGACCGAACGGGAAGCGGACCGCACGATCGTCAACCTCATGGGCGACGCGGCGCAGCAGGCCGTGGTCATTCGCGACGGATCGCGAAGCCTGATCGACCCTGCCGAGCTGACGGTGGGCGATCTCATCCTCATCGAGCGCGGCGCGATGATTCCTGCGGATGCGCGACTGGTCGAGAGCGATGGACTGAGCGTCAACGAGTCGCCCTTGACGGGCGAAGCGCAGCCTGCGGTCAAGGATGCGCTGGCCCTGCTGCCCCCGGATACGGTCGTCTCGGACCGCCGCAACATGGTTTTCCGGGGCACGGCGGTCACCGGCGGCTCGGGCGCCGCCGTCGTCACGGCGGTCGGGCGGCGCACCGAGATCGGCCGGGTGCAGGAACTGCTCGGGGCCGTGCGCCCGCCGGAAACGCCGATCCAGCGCGAACTGGGGGAGGTCGGGCGGGAGCTCGTGGCGATCAACGGCCTGATCTGCGCCTGTGTTTTCTCTCTGGGCCTGATTCGCGGTCACCCTCTCCTGCAGACGTTGCGCAGCGCAATTTCGCTCGCCGTCGCCGCGATACCCGAAGGCCTCCCAGCCGTTGCGACGACGACGTTAGCCGTCGGCGTCCAGGACATGCGCCGGCGCAAGGTGCTGGTTCGCAAGATCGACGCGGTCGAGACGCTCGGGGCCGTCGAGATCGTCGGCCTCGACAAGACGGGCACGCTCACCGAAAACCGTATGGCGGCGGTCGCGGTCCACGTCGACGGCGCGGCCCTCGAATTGCGTGAGGGACGGTTGCTGCGCGACGGCGCGGAGATGGACGGCGCGCTGCGCGCTCAGGCGCGACGTCTGTTCGAAATTGCGGTCCTTTGCAGCGACGCCGTCGCGACGTACGGCGACGACAGCTTCGAGTTCGACGGCACGCCAACTGAAACCGCCCTGCTGGCGGCCGGCGTCGCGCTCGGCGTCGATCCGGTGGCGCTGCGTCTCTCGGCGCGGGTCCTCTCGACCGCCGCCCGCGGCGACGGACGCAAGCGAATGAGCGCCTTGCGCGAGACGGCGGAGGGCGCGCGTCTCCTTTGCGTCAAGGGAGATCCCGTGGAAGTGCTGGCGCGCTGCACGCGGCGCCTTTCCGCCGCGGGCGTCGTCACGCTCGACGAGCCGGCGCGCGCCGCAGCGCTCAGAGCCAATGAGCGCATGGCGGGCGACGCGCTGCGGGTCCTCGGCGTCGCATATTGCGAGGGCGGCGGAGATCTCCGCGACGAAAGCGATCTCGTCTGGCTCGGCCTCGCCGGCATCGCCAATCCCATCCGGGCCAGCGTGCGTCCGGCGCTGCAGCGACTGCATCGCGCCGGCGTCCGGACGGTGATGATCACCGGCGACCAGAGCGCCACGGCCTTCGCCATCGCGCGCAGGCTCGATCTCAATGACGGCGGCGAATTGCGCGTGCTGGAGGCGGGACAGATCGCCAATCTTCGTCCCGAGCTGTTCGAAGCGCTGGCGGCGCAGCCGGACGTCTTCGCGCGCGTGAGCCCGGTCGACAAGCTCAACATCGTCAAGGCGCTGCAGGCGAGCGGCCGGATCGTCGCCATGACTGGCGACGGCGTCAACGACGGGCCGGCGCTGCGCGCGGCCGACGTCGGGATCGCCATGGGCGGCGAAGGAACGGACGTTGCGCGACAGGTGGCGGACATCGTGCTCGCGAGCGACGACCTCGACGGCGTCGTCGAGGCGATCCGCCTCGGCCGCGCGACCTACGCCAATATCCGCAAGGTGCTGCGCTATCTCGTCTCGACCAACGCCTCGGAAACGTTCGTCATGCTGGGCGCGGGGCTTTTCAATCTCCGCGAGCCGCTGACCCCTATGCAGCTCCTTTGGCTCAATCTGGCGACCGACGCCCTGCCGGCTCTCGCGCTCGGGCTCGAGCCGCCCGAAGGCGACGTTCTCGAGCAGCCCCCGCACGACCCTGCCGCGCCGATCCTCGGGGCCGACGATTTCCGCCGCACGCTGCGCGAAGGCGCAGTGATGGCGAGCGCGGCGCTCATGGGCTATCTCAGCGTTAACGGCCTCGCCGGCGGGGCGCGGGCCAGCGCCGTCACCTTCCATGGACTGACCGTCGGCCAGTTGCTGCACGCTATCTCCTGCCGTTCGGAAACGCGGGGCGTCTCGAGCGAGATTCGCCGCCGGCCAAACCCGCGACTCTATGGCGGCGTCGCTCTGTCCCTGCTTTTTCAGGGCGCGGCGCAATTCTTGCCGCCCGCGCAGCGCCTCTTGGGGCTCGCGCCGCTCGGGCCCGGCGATCTGCTCCGCATCGGCGCGATTGCGATCGGCAGCTCGCTCCTGAACGACGTGATCGGCCGGGCTTCGAACCCCCGTCCGGGCGACGCGCGGCCTGTGCGCCACGATGGAGGACGGCGTGTCTCCTGACATGATTTTCACTTCGGAGTCGGTCACCCCCGGCCATCCCGACAAGCTCTGCGACCAGATCAGCGACGCGGCGGTCGACGCCCTGATGCGGGAGGACGAAAGCGCGCGGGTGGTCGTCGAATGCGCGCTGGCGACCGGGGTCCTGTTTCTCGCCGCGCGCTATGCCGCGGACGCGCGGGTGGACCTGCCCGCTCTGGCGCGCAAGGCGATCCAGGACGCCGGTTATACGTCCGAAGGCTTCGACGCGCGGAGCTGCTCGATCCTGACCAGTCTCGCCGAACTTCCGCTGGAAAGCCGGGAGCCGGAGCTCGCGGAAGACGACGAGGAGGCGATCGCGCGGCGCGTCGCGCATGAACAGGCGAATGCGTTCGGATACGCGTGCCGCGACACGGCGGAGCTCATGCCCGCGCCCATCTATTTCGCGCACAAGGTGGCGAGGGCGCTGGACGCGGCGCGTCGCCACGGTTTCTCCGCGCTGTCGCCCGACGCCAAGACGCAGGTTTCCGTGCACTATCGCGACGGTCGCCCGACGCGCCTGCACAGCCTGTCGCTCACCGTCGCCCTCGACGGCTCTGCAGGGTCGGAGGCCCAGGACCGGCTGCGCGCCATCGCGCTCGACGCTCTCTCGACGGGGGACATAATGCCGGACGCCCAGACCCGCGTCGTCATCAATGCCGGCGGCCCGCTCGAAATCGGCGGACCCGCGCGCCACGCCGGCCTGACCGGCCGCAAGATCGGCATCGACTCCTACGGCGAGATTGCGCGTCAGAGCGGCTCCGCGCTCTCCGGCAAGGACCCCTCGCGCATCGACCGCGCCGGCGCCTATGCCGCGCGTCACGCGGCGAAGAACATCGTCGCGGCGGGTCTCGCAGATCGCTGTGAGGTGCATCTGGCCTACGCCATCGGCCAGGCGGAGCCGCTGAGCCTCAGCGTCGAGACTTTCAACACAGGAAAGACGAGCGACGAGGCGATTGCGCGACGCCTGGCTGCGGTCTTCGACTTCCGACCCGCTGCGATCGTGCGGCGCTTCGGCTTGCGGCGGCGGGCGGCCGCCGCGGGGCCGAAAGGCTTCTATCTGCCGCTCGCGACCTATGGCCATTTCGGCCGCGCCGACCTCGATCTTCCCTGGGAGACGACCGACCTGGCCGGGGCCCTGCGCAGCTGAAGAGACGTGGAAACGCCGCCGTTGTCGCTTATTGGGACGCCGCTTGGCGGCGCTTCAGAAAGTAATTCATTGTGACAGTCTCATGTGGAATAGATGACGCCCGCTTACGGCGGCGCTGAAAAATTCAAACGAGCTGGAGACGATCATGCAAGACGAAAAAGGTCTCGAAACCCCTGACGTTGCGCGCATGCGCGCATGGCTCGAGGGCGTCGGTGGCCATATTTTCGTCGGGGAGGGGAAACTCAAGTCGGTTAAAATATCCAAGAAAGGCAACAAGCTCACGCTTGTCGTGAAAAAGAACAAGAAGAAGGACAAGCTCGCAAACCGGCCGACGAGCGCGTGACGGGCGATACTGGGATCAGGGCGCCATGGAGAGGAATGTGTCGACGCCTTCCCCGCTTGAGAAATCCGATCGGGAGGTGGAAGTCAAACTGGAAGGTTCGCCCGATCTTTTAGCATCGCTCTTTGATCTCGAGTTGCTGGCCACGGCGACCGTTCGGCCGCGCGCGCAACGGCTGGTCGCCGCCTATTTCGACACGCGGGACGATGCGCTCGATCGCGCCGGGATCTCCTTGCGCCTGCGCAAGAACGGCGCGCGTTGCCACATGAACTTGAAGTGGACGCTGCAGAAGAGCGACGGCTTCTCGCGAGGAGAAGTAGAAGCGCCTTTCCACGACGATCAACCTGACGTAAGCATTTTCGGACCGAAAATCTCCGAGAGAGTGATGCGGGCGACCGGCGGCGAAGCGCTGGTTCCGCGTTTCGAAACTCGCGTGCGCCGCCGCACGGCCGAACTGCGTCTCAGCTCCTCGGTCCTGGAGATCGTAATCGACGAGGGCGAAATCGTCGCGTCCGAAAGCCGCGTCAAAATTTCGGAGTGCGAATTGGAGCTCAAGGACGGCGACCCGGCGACGCTCTTTTCCTTCGCGGCGCAGCTGACGATGCGCGCGGGGTTGAGGCTCAACCCGTCGTCGAAGTCGCGGCGCGGCTTCCTTCTGGCCCGGGGAGAAAAGCCGGCGGAAGTCAGAGCCACTGGGCTGCAGTTGGAGACGGCGGTGTCGATCGAAGACGCCATGCGCGCCGTAATCCAAGACTGTCTCACGCAATTTGTCGAAAACTGGCCGGCGTTGCTCGACGGCGACCTCCCCGAGGCGGTTCATCAGATGCGGGTCGCTCTCAGGCGCCTGCGCGCAGCGCTCGGGCTGTTCGAGAAGGCGTTCCCCGGCGCCGGTTTCAAAAGGTTCCGCGAAGACGCCAAACGCGCGGCGAATGCGCTCGGGCCGGCGCGCGATCAGGATGTGTTCATCGCGCTTGTTTCGGAGGGGCCGTTCAAAGCGTTTCCCGCCGAGCCCTCTTTCCAGGCGCTTCTTGCGGCGTCCTCGGCAGAACGTCTCGACGCCTATCGAAAGGCCAGGGAAACGATCTGCGCCCCCGAAACCTCGCGCTTCGTGCTCGAGCTGCAAGCCTTTTTGGCGTCGAGGGGCTGGCGCAATCAGCTCGGAACGGATGATCTCAAGAAACTCGGGCGCCCCGCGCGAAGCCTTGCGGACGAAGCGCTCGAACAACTCTACAGGCGCGCGCGCAAGCTTGGGAAAGAGTTGATGGCGGCCGAACCCGACCAGCGCCACCGTCTGAGGATCATCCTAAAAAATTTGCGCTACGCGTCGGAGTTTTTGGCCTCGCTATATGAAGCGGCGGGCGTCAGGAAATTCGCCAAAGCTGCGGGCGCGCTTCAGGACGCGCTCGGCGCCCACAACGATTCGGTCTCCGCCGCGAGATTGGTGGCGCAAGCAGCCGCGCCGTCGACGTCGCCGGCCGCCGGGATCGTCATGGGCTGGTGCGCCCGCGAAATCACCAGCCCCGAGCCGTACCTGAACGATCAATGGCTCGCGTTCAAAAGCGCGCGCTGTTTCTGGAGATAAGGGCGAAAGCAGGCGATGGCCATGGACGACCTTGTCGCCAAAGCGCGCGCCAACTCTCGAGCGGGACCAGCCCATCGCGCAGCCTTTCTATGGCGCCGACGCCACGATGACATGTCGCCGCGTGAGGCGCCCGTATATGCCGAACAGGATGATCAGACCGCCCGCGACGAGCAGAAATTGACCCGTCGCTCCCTCGCTCGCAAGGCCATGGATCAGCAACGCCGTTCCGATTAAACGCAGGAGGATTTCCATTTTCTCACGCCCCTTGCGGTGTCTCTGCTTCTTCTTTTTTGCCGGCTGCGAGCAGCAGGCTGAAAAAGGCGCCGAGCGGACCAACCACCAACAAGGCGAGCAGCGCCGTTTGCGGTTGGCTATCGATACGATTGGACAGGAACTCGAGTGAAAGCGCGCCGAGGCCCGCGCCGTTCAGATAGCCGACAATCATGTCGATGAAGATGGCGAAGGCCTTCGGCATTGTCGTGCCTCCCGGTCAACCTGACTCGGCGCGGAAAGGAGCTGGGAATTTCGCGCTTGCAAGATGACATGCGGATGACAAATGCGAAGGAGACGTCCGCCATAGGTCGACGGACCTTGCGCAGACAGGCTACTCGCCGTCCGTCGTGGCGTCGTAGCGCCAGAGGCCGCCGAGGTTGCTTGCATACCAGAGCAATGTCAAAGCAGGCGGGACAATCTTTTCCCGGGACATCTGCCATAGAGCAAGGCCGGCGAGCGCAAGCGCGACGACGAGCTTGGGATCGAATTCGACCTTCGGTTCCGGGCCGGGCGCGGCGGGCGCTGAGCGCAGGTCGAAAAGCCCCGCGTTGCGCGCGGCGTCGGCGAGTTCATCGAGCGGGCTGAAATGGGCGATTAGAACGCTGCCGGTCAGAGGTCGCGTTTCAACGTCGAAGACGCCCGGCAATGAGGCCAAGCCGCTTGCGACGGAGGCAAGAAAGTCGGCGTCGCCCCGACGATCGGGGAGGCGGAGTCGCGTGCGACCAGGCATGGCGTGCGCAATTTGGGCGGCAGGCAATTCCATGTTCATGGTGAGGCCCCTTCCGCGCGGCCTGCGGCGGCGTCCTCAGCTTCTTGCGCAGGCGTCTCGGCCTTTGGCTTTTCTTCCGCCTTTTGCGCGCCGTTTGGCGCTCTCTTCGCGGCCCCCGCCATGGTCGCTGCAAAAATATCGGCGGCGGCCTCGCTCTTTGCTTCGGCGAAAAGATCCTCTGCCGCCTCCATCAACTCCGCGCCCTGGGTTCGCGCCTCATGATAAGCCATGATGGCCGCCTTGAGTGCGGCTTTGGCTGCGGGCCGCGCGCGGCTGCCCTGGCGCGTCAACAAGATGGTCGCGGCGGCGCCAGTCAACGCGCCCAATGCAAATCCCCAGGGCTTCATGAGTGAGAATCTCCAAAGGAGGCGAGTGTCGTTCGTTAGAGGCGAGGATACAGACCTTTGGCGCGGGCTTCCCGCCGCGCCGCGAGAGGAGGGCGCACCGTCCGATGGGATTATGAAGGTTTTTTGACAGTTTTCAATTTCCCCGACGACGCTCACTTTCGCCGAGCCGCGCTTTTTTAATGGAAAATGTCGAATGCTGTGGGAAAAGACGCGGGGCTTCAGATAGAACGACAAGACATGAGCGACGCATCGCCTGCTTCTCACCTCTCCTCGAACAATATCTCGGATTACCTCGTGTCGGTCATCCCGCTGGGCGCCGACTGGGAGACCGCCGGACAGGCCCGGCTGCGGTTTCTCGGCGAGCGATATGAAGACGCCTCGCATGTCTTTCTGCTCACGAAGGAGAATCGTCTCGCCGGCATCGTCGCCATGAGAGACCTGCTCGCGGCCGCGGAGACGACGCCGCTCCTCGCCATTGCGCGAGACGCCGATCCCTATCGCGTCTGTCTCGACGATGATCCCGTCGACGCCGCGGGGCAGGCCATTCATGCAGGCTTGTCCATTCTCGCGGTCTGCGACGCGCAACGCCGGCTGCTCGGCGCGATACCGGCGCGGGCCTTGATGACCATTCTTCGAAACGCGCACATTGAAGATCTCCACCATATGGCCGGGATTTTGAACAAGTCGGAGGCCGCGAAAGAGGCGCTCACCGCGCCGCCGCACCGGCGCGCGATCTATCGGCTGCCCTGGCTTCTCGTCGGCATGGCTGGCATGGCGGTTTCGACCGGGCTGATCTCGCGCTATGAGACATCGCTCAGCGCGCATGTCGCCGTCGCCTTTTTCATACCGGCGATCGTCTATCTGGCGGACTCGGTTGGAACCCAGTCGGAAGTGGTCGTGGTGCGCGGCCTGTCCTTGACCGACTCCGCCCTGCTGCCGCTGTTTTTCGGAGAGCTCGGCACGGGCGCATTGCTCGGCTTGATACTTGGATGCCTGGCCTTTCCTGTCATCTGGTTCGCTTTCTCGAGCCTCGGCCTCGCCGCGGCGGTCGCAGTGGCCCTCGCCGTCGCCAGCACAATCGCAACCGCCTTCGGCTTTATGATGCCCTGGCTTTTCGCCCGGCTTGGGTATGACGCAGCGCTTGGCTCGGGGCCGGTCGCAACGGTCGTGCAGGATTCCTTCTCGCTGCTCACTTATTTCGTCGCAGCGTCGATGTTCGTGTTCTAGAGGGCAGGTCGTAAGCATTCGCCTGCGGCGCCTTCCTGACGTTCGCCGCGCCAAGTGCAAAGTTTGGCGTGTGCGCAGCTTTGGCGCAAGCTGAGTCGGAGCGTCAGCTCCGGCCGCGAGGATTATTTAGCCCTGACCCGCCGCCACGCCGCCATGAGGATTTCGCGGCTCTGGTCGTGCAGCCGCTGGGCCATGCGCTAATTATTCGCAAGGCCTCTCGGCGATGCGGGCGGAAGAGCGGTCAGGGCGAGCCATTTCAGAAGGGTCGATCGGATGCTTCCGTCCAGGAGCAAACTCATTCCCGTCTTATTCTGGATCGGCTTCGTAGCTCTTGGATTCTTGACGTCCTTCGCCGCCCCGAACAACACACGCCCGGACGACAATGCCTATGTCGCCGGGACGGGCGGCAGGAGATAGCGGATCGCCGTCAAGTCTGGCCGAGGTCGAGGCTTATGATCCTCGGTTCTTCTCATATGCCAACGTGCGCCAACGCACGTTCGAGCCGCGCGCGTTCATTTACGTTTGATCATCGAGAGACGGAAGAGATTCAGGCGGGAGCCGATCATGACCAAGCTGTCCACCATCGTCGCCGCAGTCGTTCTGGTCTTGAGCGTCGGTCTCGCCAACACGGCCTCTGCGGCTCCTGAAAGCTTCAACAATTTTGACGGCAGCGCCTGCTACTGTATGGATCCCTAGTTTCGCGGCTGCGGGCGTTACAGCAGGCCAAGCTGAGACTCAGCGAGACGCGACAACTCGGTGACGTCAATCTTGAAGTCGACACGCCCGCCGCGCCGCGCTTCATCGTGACGGATCGTAACGCGCAGCCGATAGGCGCCCTCCTTTGGCAAAGTCACATCGCCGCTCCACCCCTTCGTCGAGGTTGAGCGATAGATTGGCGCTCTCGCGGAAAGCGGCGTCAGAACAATCTCCAGCCATTTGGGCCGGGTCGACCGATATCTTATTTGAATGCGCTGACCGGCGCGGCCATGAAAAACGTCTTCATGCGCCTGCCAGCCATGCAATATGCCGCGAACGTGGATAGGCAAGTGACCATAGTGGCTCCGTTGCTCCACGGCGCAGGCGGGAGCCGCCCAGAGCGTGAACGCCAAAAACGCTGCGACCCGCTTCATCTCGGCATCCCTGATTGGCTTCCTTTAGGAGTTTCAAAGCTACTCTGGCCAGATCAAATGCAATTTATTAAAAAATGGGGCGACGCGGCGCGAGCCATCGTGATAGCGCAGGTCGATACGGACGGCGTCTTCGCTCGGACGCATTTCGATCGACACGACCTCGACGCGACAGCACTGCCCATTCCAGCAGGGGACCGGTTTCACCAGCGCCACGCCGGGCTTCAATTCGTCGGCATGGATGGTTGGGCAGCTCAGCGGAATGTCTTCGAGATTGATGATGGCGCCATACCGCGGATTGATCTCGCGTTGCGCTGGGCGCGACCACCAGCGGGTCGCCTTGCGACGGGTTCGAGAAGTCTCCTGCGTCGGTCGCCGCAATCCGTATCTCTCGGCGAGGGACGCGAGCAGAGCTTGCTGCGCGCGAAGGTGACGAGAATAGGAGATGTCTTCGCCATACCGCTCGTCCAAATACGCCAGCTCGTCTGCGAGGGCTTCTGCCCTGGCGTCGAGCCATGCTTGCCGGCTGTGGCCTAACTCCGGGTGTCCAACGACCAATCGACGGGCATGGGCGCGCACGACGTCGTGCAGCTCCATCAGGAAGGCGGCAAGGTCATTACGCGACCAGACCGCGGCCGCGCCCGCGCCATCCGAAAAACGTTCCATAACTCTAGGCCTGCATCTTCTCGCCGCGCCGGCGCGCGTCATGGAAGATAGTGGCGCGGGCAGGATGTCTTTCAAGCGCCGCCCGCCACGCCGAGCCAGCGAGCGCCGGTCTGAAGGTCGATTTCGTTACTGAATCTGCGTCGAGGGCGTTTTCGCTCGGATCCAAAGCTGCGGCGAGGCCAAAGGCGCGAGAACGACGCTACTCGTGCGTCGCGTCCTCGTGAAAGGATGGCTGCGTCTCTCGAAGGTTCGTCCCTTGGGGCGCTTCGACGATCAGGCTCATGGCGCGCCGCAAATGACCTTCGGCCTGGTTGAGCGCCGCTTCCGCCGCGTCGCGCCCGTTACCCTGCAGCAGCAGGAAAGCAAGTTTCACGCTTCCGCCGGCTTGCTGCAGCGCCGCGTGGATCTCCTCTTCATCGCGGCCCGTCAGGCGTGAGAGGATTTTCTCGCTCCTTTTGATCAGCTTCCTGTTCGAGGCCTGCACGTCCACCATGAGGCCGTCGTAAACCCGACCAAGCAGGATCATGACGAGAGACGACAGCAGAATGAGCGTGATGCGCTGGGCGGTTCCGGCCTTCATTCGGGTTGAGCCGGCGATCGGCTCCGGGCCCGTTTCGAGAAAGATCGCATGATCCGCCTCCTGAAGAAGCGGCGTCCCCCGGTTATTGGCGACGCCGATCGTCAAGGCGCCTCTTTTCTTGGCCTCGCGTAAGCAGGCGAGCGTGAAAGGCGTCGTGCCGCTAGCGGCGACCGCTATGATCACATCCGACGCGCCGATCTCATGACGCCGGACGAGTTCGATCGCTTGCTGGTCCTGATCTTCGGCGCCTTCGACGGCGCGGAGGAGGGCGGTTTGCCCGCCCGCAATGAGGAGCAGAAGTCTATCTTGCGGCCACCCGAAGGTCGGCATGAGCTCGGCCCCGTCCTGAGCCGCCAAACGACCGGACGTGCCGGCCCCGACGTAAACGAGCCGCCCGGGTCCGCGTAGCCGGCGCTCGATCGCAAGCCCGGCGCGCTCGATCGCCGGCCGCGCGGCGCGCACGGCCGCGACTGCGGAAAAATGACCCTCGATCATGGACTCCAGTATTTCCGCCGGCTCCCAAAGATCGATTTTTGCGTAGCGCGGGCTCTGGCGTTCCGTCTCAGTCGGACTCATCGGCGTAATTCCAGCTGACATGCCGCATATGGCCAGCGCCTGGAGAAGTTCAAGCGAAGCTTCGTTCAAGTGTCCGACGACGCATTGACGGAACTTGCCTTCCAGCTGGTCTGCGGCAATTTCCTCTACGTTGGGCCCGAGCGAAAGATGAAGATAATGAGCGTTATCGACGCGCAGATGAGCGAGGACATGCGAGCGGCTCCGGCCGCCGTGGAGCGACAGGAGGAGGCGCTCGCCGGCGTTCTTCCGGTCCTTGTCGAGAGGTTGCGGCGCAGGCCTCCACAGGTTGTCGTTACCTGTGCGCGCGGCAGCTCCGCCCATGCGGCCACCTTCGGCAAGCATCTCATCGAGCGATACCTCGGCATTGTCGTCGCGGCCGCGGCGCCAAACATCGCGACGATCTACCATCAGCGTCTGCGCCTGTCCGATCAGTTCCTTCTGGCGATTTCGCAGTCGGGAGAAAGCAACGATATCATTGAACAGGCGGTCGCGGCGCGTTCCTGCGGAGCGGTGACCGCCTGCATTACGAATAGTCCGGAAAGCCAGCTGGCGCAGGCCTGCGAATTCGTCTTGCCAATGGCGGCCGGCCCTGAACACAGCATCCCCGCGACCAAGACCTTCGTCGCATCCTTGTCGGCTCTGGCGCGATTAGCGGCCCTCTGGGCGCAAGACGCGGCGCTCGCGGGCGCGTTGCGGTCATTGCCGGATCGTCTCGCCGCCGCCAGCGCCCTCGACTGGGGCTGCCTCCTGGAGGTTCTTGCAGACGCAGAAAGCCTCGTGACGATCGGGCGCGGTCCGACGCTCGCCATCGCGCGCGAGGCGGCGTTGAAACTGAAGGAAGCGTCGGATATTCATGCCGAGGCCTTCTCCGCAGCCGAATTTCGCCACGGTCCAATCGCTTTGGTTTCGCCTCGTTATCCCGTGCTCATGTTTGCGCCGACGGACGCCGCCGCCGCTGGCATGACGGCGCTCGCCGCCGATCTGACGGCGAAGGGCGCGGCGGTCTTCGTCACCTCCTCGCAGGAATCGACGCTGAACCGGCTTCCCGCGCTGCCCTCCCATCATCCTGAAACCGACGCGATCTGTCTCATCCAAAGCTTCTACGCCATGGTCGTTCGCTTGGCGGCAAGACGCGGAAAGAACGCCGATCGCCCGCGCCACCTACACAAAATTACCCGCACGCGATGAGCCGCTCCTCGACGCATGCGGTCGCCGCGGACGTCGTCTTCGACGGCGAAACGCGGCACGGCGACGTCGCCGTCGTGATTGAAGACGGACGAATCGCCGCGCTGACGGCGCGGTCGGCCCTCTCCTCCACCATCGGCGTCTACAACGCGCCCCCGGGCGCGTGGCTCGCGCCGGGCTTTATCGACATTCAGGCGAACGGCGGCGGAGACGTTCTGTTCAACGCCGATCCGACGCCGGCGGCTCTCGCCAAAATCGTCTCGGCTCATCGCAAATTCGGAGTGACGGGGCTTATGCCCACGCTCATCACCGACGATGACGAGACGATCGCTGCGGCGCTCGCGGCCGTAAGCGCCATCATGCCCGCGGAGCCGGGCGTTCTGGGAATCCATCTCGAGGGCCCGTTTCTATCTCCTCAGAAGCCAGGCGTTCATCGGCGTGACTTCATCCGCCGTCCGCGAGCAGAGGATCGCCGAATGCTCGGCGCTTTCCATGGCGGCGTCTTGCTCGTGACCCTTGCGCCCGAGGAGGCGCCAAAGGGCTTCATCGCCGAACTCGTCGCCGCCGGCGCGAAGGTCTCGCTCGGCCATTCGATGGCGACCTATGAGCAAACGCGCGCCGCAATGGCCGAAGGGCTGACGGGCTTCACCCATCTCTTCAACGCGATGCGCCCGCTTTCCGCGCGCGAGCCCGGACCCGTCGCGGCGGCGCTCGAGTCGCCCAACGCATACTATGGCCTCATCGTCGACGGCGAGCATGTCGCCCCCGCCATGCTTGCGTTGGCGATGCGCGGCGTCGGTCGGCCCATGCTGGTCAGCGACGCCATGCCGCCGGTCGGCGGAACGTCTTCGGAGTTCGATCTCCTGGGCCGGCGGATTACAGTCCGCGACGGCAGTTGCCGCACGCCGGACGGCGCGCTCGCGGGCTCGTCCATCGATATGGCCACCGCGGTTCGCAATTGCGTCAGGCTTCTCGGGCTCTCCCTGGAGCGCGCCTTGCGCTGCGCTTCGCTTCACCCCGCCGATTTTCTCGGCCTCGGACATTCGCTCGGCCGCCTGGCACCGGGATATCGGGCCGACATGGCGGCCTTCGATCCGAGAGATATCTCTGTCTCCGCCGTCTGGGTCGCTGGGGCAAGGTCAGATGATCGTCCGGGGGCCGAGACCTCGCGATAGGCCGCGATCGGCGCGCGGCCGGGCGCCGAAGCCGTCGGGCGGTTCTCCCGGAAAGGACGAACCGCCCATTTTTCGTCGTCGCTCAGTGGCCCCGGGCGCGCGCTTTCTTTGGCGCCGGCGTCGGGGCCGGCTCCGCGGCGGGGGGCGGTGGCGTCACTGGCATATACTGCAGACTGACGTTGCCGATGCCCGCAGACAGATTGAGGCCGGTTCCGGCCGACACCGAGATCGGTTGCAGGGAGATGGTCTTGCCGGAGCCGCCGACGAGCACGGCGCCGCCGACGCCGGCGCCAACCGCCACGGACCCCTGAGCGCCGGCATAATCTCCGGCAAGCGCGCCGGGGCCGACCGTAGCCGTCGCCGCCAGCACGCCCCAGACCAATTGGCCCGAGCCGCTGACGCCGATGTTCAGGCCGACATTGGTCAGGCGGCCGATATAATGCGACGTCGCCCCGCCTTTATCGGTAAACACGCAATCGAGGGCCTGATTTTCCATCAGGATCATCCCGACGCCGCCGGAAATATGGCAGACCAGCGTGCCAACCTTTGCGGTTTGAGCCGAAGCTGCCGGGGTTAAGCTGAGGACGAGCAGCAGGGCGCTGAAATTGCGAAGCAAGCCATATCTAACCATCGAGGCCTTCCAAATCATTTGTTGCGCCGCCGGCCGATAGGCGCGAGCGCGATTCCCTTTACGCTTGCACCTTAGCTGGAAAAACCCGGCTTTCATATGCGACGCTTCTGCATGACCGGCTCCCTGACGATCCAATAGGACGCTTCGCTTTTGGCCGACGGCAGGCTGGTAGAATGGGCCACTCTCCATATCTGACGCAGCAGCCGTCGAGCATGAGAGGAGACGTCCCATGAATCCGCTAAAGGCGCCGCGCGCGCGGTCCTTCGGACATGACGTCTTTGCCTCCGTCGTCGTCTTCCTGGTCGCGCTGCCGCTTTCGATGGGCATTGCGATCGCCTCCGGCGTGCCCATCGAAAAGGCCGCCGCGGTTGGCCTGGCGACGGCGATCATCGGCGGCCTCGTTGTCGGGCCCCTCTCTGGCAGTCCGTTGCAGGTGAGCGGCCCGGCCGCCGGCCTCACGGTGATGGTCGCGGCCTTCATCCAGAAATATGGCTTCGAGACGCTGGGGATCATCGTAGCGATCGGCGGCCTCATCCAGGTTCTTGCCGGGGTCTGTCGTCTCGGGCCCGTGTTTCGGGCCGTATCTCCGGCGCTCATTCAGGGCATGCTCGCCGGCATCGGCGTGCTGATCTTCGCCTCACAGTTTCACGTCATGGTGGACGACGTCCCGCCCGGCACGGGCAAGGAATTCGGCGGCGTCATCAATCTCTGGCTTTTGCCGGGGGCGATTGTGAAAGGCGTCGCCGAGCCGGAACACCGCCCCGCAGCGCTCATCGGGCTCCTGGCCGTCTCGATCGTCGCTTCATGGGCCGTCCTGGCGCCGAAAGCGCTGAGGCTCGTGCCCGCCGCCCTGCTTGGAGTCGTCGCCGCGACATTAGCCGCCTGGGCTTTCGATCTGGACGTCAGGCGCGTGCCGGTGCCGGAGCGCCTGCTCGACGCCGCACGCCCCCCAAGCCTGGCCGATCTCGACGCTTTGCGCGACGTCGGCGTCTGGCTTGCCGGGCTGTCGCTCGCCTTCGTCGCCAGCGCCGAGTCGCTGCTCACCGCGACGGCGGCGGACTCGCTGCAGCGCCATGCCGAGCGTACGGCGTACAGCCGGGAACTGGTCGCGCAGGGGATCGGGAACATTCTGTGCGGCGTGATGAACGTCTTGCCGCTCACGGGCGTGATCGTGCGCACCTCCGCAAATGTCATGGCTGGCGCGCGCACGCGGCTTTCCGCCTTTTTGCACGGCGCCTGGATACTGCTCTTCGTGCTGCTGCTCCCCCAATTGTTGACCATGATCCCGATCGCCGCCCTCGCCGCGATCCTGGTGTATACCGGGGCGAAGCTCGTTAAGCTTGATTTCGCAAAGGATCTGTGGCGACAGGACCGCATCGAAGCGCTGGTCTTCGGCGTCACCTTCGCAGGCGTCGTGGGCTTCGATCTCCTGACAGGCATTCTGCTCGGCCTTGTCGTATCGCTGGCGCGGCTGATCTACACTTTCTCCCATCTCGCGGTTACGGTCGAGAAGAACGAAGCCTCGGGCGCGGCGCATGTGTTTCTCGACGGCGCGGCGACGTTCATCCGCCTGCCGAGATTCGCCGCGGCGCTCGAGAGGATTCCGGCCGGCTACGATGCGCACATCCATCTGCGCGGCCTCACCTATATCGATCACGCCTGTCTGACGATGCTCATGGACTGGGGCGAAAATCACGAAGCCGCGGGCGGGCGGGTGCATCTCGACCGGGACATATTGCACCGCCTCTTCGAGCAAAAGGCGTGGCGCTCCGCGAACGCGACCTGAGCGACGCGAGGATACAGCGCGCTAAAACCCGCCCCCGGTGGTGAATTCATCGTCCGGCGCGCCGCCGAACGCCCCGCCGGGCGGAAAGAACGGGCCCGGATCGATGGTCCCGCCCCAAGGCGGTAAAGGCGGCCGCTGATAGCCCTGGCGGAGAATTTGGCCGAGAACAGCGCCCGCGAGCGCGCCTTTGAGAATGCCGCCGATCACGTCGCCGATGGCGCTTTCATTGCGGAACGTCGTTCCCGGATAGTCATAGCGACGCCGCTGAAACTCCGCGCGCGCGCGTTCTATTTCCGTCCGTTTCGCGGCTGCGGCGTCGAGCATCGTCCTCAGCTGCGAGATGTCGGCCTCTGTTTTGCCGAGAGCCTTGGTTAGCGCATCAATCGTTTCGACGATGCGTTGATCCTTTTCAGTTTTGGTGCGCTCGGCCTCGCGAAAGAGCGTCAACACCTCGTCGCGCTCGTCATTCTCGCGCATCATCGTTACGGCCTCGGCGAAGGCTCCCTCATTGTTTCGCCCGATGAGCAAATAATACTGCCGGTTCGCCTCCTCGAACGCGCGCGCCGCCGCGGCGCGCGCCGCCTCGCTCGCCTCGAGAGCTTCTCTCTTCTCTCGCGCCTTCTGCTGCAACGCGGCCCCACCCGCCTCTTCGATCCTGCTCTGGAGCAATAAGCTCATGCGCCGCTGCTCGGTTTGCAGGGTCGCGGCGATTTCATGCGCATGGGCCTGCAATCTGCCCGGGATGTCATTGAGCAACTGGTAATTGCCACGCGCCGTCTTGAAGTCGACCAGTTTCGCGACGAGCCCGTCGATGTATCGGACGAGTGCGGAGGCTTTATAGTCCGGCTCGCCAAATTTGCGGCTCCACAGATACATGAAAAGCGGATCTCCTTCATAAGGAATTTTTTTGCGCTCACGGTCGGCCTCGGCCTGCGACGCCTTTCTTTGCGCCTGCGCAAGGGTCCCTTGCAGCGACGCGATCCTTTCGTTGAGGCCGCGCCATTTCGCGTCCTCGCCGAGGCGAGCGGCTACATCGTGCTCGAAGTTTTGCAAGGCCAGCGCCGCCGCCTCATCGTCGCGCGCCCGGTCGTCCTTCTCCGCCTCTGCTTTGCGGAGAGCCTCGGCCGACGCGTCGCGTCGCCGGGACGCGTCTTCCAGGTTGCGATTGATCTGGTCCAACGCCGCTTTCGCCTGCTTCTCGGCTGCGTCGAGGTCCTCGACAAGCTCTCCGCCGCGGATGAGCTCGAATTTGACCTGCGCCAGCGCGTTAAGCTGCGTGAGGCGATCGCGTCGCAGCTTCGCGGCGCGTTGCGACGCTTCGCTCAACGCGGCGCCAATGCGCATTTCCTCTTCACGCGCCTCCGCGTAGGCGTTCTCGATGAACCGCAGCGTCTCGAGCCCCGTAATCATCGTGATCCTACCATTGCGTTATCGCGCCGCTCGTGACGGGCGTCGTATAATCCGGCTCCAGATAGCCGCGCTTCTTTTCGCCGATCACGCTCTGCTGGATGATTCCGTCATCAAGCTTGTCAGCCATTATTTTCTTGTATACGTCCTCGCCGACGCGAACGCCCCATTTCTCAACGGTTGCGGTCTCGCCGGTTTCCTCGCTGCGAATGGTCTTTGCAAGCACTCGGCCGTTTTCGTCGACAGCCTCGACAATCAGATAATAGTTGCGGGCCAGCGGATTGATGCGCGGTCGTCGCCATACGCCGCTTGTGGGGCGATTGACGACGCGCAGCTTATATTCCTCACGCAACGTGCTCAGCAGCGCTGTCGTTTCGGCGATCGCCTTGCGCGCTCCTTCCGCATCGCCGCGCGCCAAGGCGGCTTCGCCGTTCGCCAGCAATTGCTGCGCGCGTTCCCTCGCGGCCGCTGTTCTGGATTCGTTTAGAGCCTGCGAATATGCGTACTTGAGGGATTGCGGCAGCCGTTCGGAAATCTCGGTTTGCGCCAGTTTTTGCGGTCTCTCGACGGCAAGGTAATAACCGCCCGCAAGCGCCGCGACGGATATGAGAAAGACTGCGAGCGCCCGGTCGAACCGGGCGCGATTCACCCAGGCGAGCGCAAGGCTGCGGGGAACGCCAGGCTTTGGCGACGCATAGGCGAACCGCCTCTCGCGTAGCGCCTTGACGCCCTCCTGCAAAATCGCGTCGGAGACGTCGATCCCCTGATCACTGTAAATTTTGCGCAGGCGCCCAATCAGCGCGTCGTCCGACAGCTGTAAGGACAGCTCCCGTTCCGCCAGGCGCTGGTCATGGCGAATCGTGTCCACGACGTCCATAGCCAGCATGAGGTCGTCGAGTTTGTGCTCGGCGGGCCGTGGCGCTGCGGAAGCCTCAGACATCGACGCCGAGCGACTTGCCTTCGAGAATCAACGTTTGGATACGCTTTCGACCGCTTTCGACCGCCGACCGGATTTCCTCCGAATTTCGTGTCGCAAGGCTTCGCATCTCGGCGACGATACCAAGAGTCTTTTCCTGGAAATTAGTGATCGATTCCACGAGTTTTATCACGGCGTCGGCGCGAATCGTCGGGCCATAGCCCGCGCGGATCGCAGCCTCCTGAACCTTGTCCCCGAGCTCAGCCAGTATTTCGATGCTGCGCGACACGCCTTCCTTCATCGTCTCCAACGTCTGCGTTGATTCATGCAGGCCCACGAGTCCGGTGAAGGAGGCCTTCAGCGCCGTCAGCACGGAATCATTCGTCGAGAAGAAGCTCACGGCCTGGGCATAGACGCGCTCCTTGGCGCCGGTCGTCTGGTTGAGGCGCGCCATGATGACTTCAGACGTGTTGTAACTAACCTTGAGATTATCCGAGAGGTCCTTTGAGATCTGATAGCGCTTGTCTTCGTCCTGGAGATCGCGCAAGCGCTCGTCGCGTTCGAGCTCGAAACGCGCGCGCTCCGCAATATCCGCACCGCTATACGCCGCGAGCGCATCCGCCGCCCGCTTGAGATCGTCCTTCGACGTCTGCAGCCGCGCCTCGGCCTTTTTCAATATTTCGGCGGCCAGCACTTCCGCCTGCTTCAATGCGCCCCGAAAATTGTGATAGGCCTCCAAAATGAGCCCTTCGCGCTCGATCTGGTCCTTGGTCGCCCGCGTCACGTCGAGATAGGTCTCGCGTATCCTGTCGAACCTGTCGGCGATATCCCCGCGCGTGAGTTTCATCCATATGTTCGTCACCCGCTCGAAAAGGCCTACCCTGCCGTCGCCGAGCTGATCGACCATCTTCTTGGCGTCGTCGCGGATGGAGTTGAAGGCTTTGGCGATCTCATCGTAACGATTGCCGATCTCCATGCCCTCCGTCTGCTCGCGAACGACCTGGTTGAAGGTCTCGGTTTGTGCAAGCGTGCGGGAGATGACGGCGATGCGGTCTTTGTCCAGATCTGAAATTTTCTCCAGCAGAGCATTGATGGGCGCGAAGTCGGGCCGCGCCGGCGCGACGTGAAGGTCGCGCAGCGCGTCCGCCGCGCGATCGAGATATTGCATCGGTGATTTTGTGATTTGATTCGCCATCACAGGCCTCCGATCTCGCCGGCTTGGTCTCGACGGTTAAGCTTTCGTCGATCGGCGGAACGCGAGGCTTTCCCGCGGTAGCCGTTATTTTCTGAACTTGCGTTCACGTAGGTGCGGATGACTTTCAGGATGGTTGTCTTGGCCAGTGGATGGCCCGCCCGATAAAGGGCGACCATGATCGCGTCGATGGAGTGCTCGAGACGCCACCGCTTGATGATGAACATGGCTATTTGGGGCGGGGTCATGCCGGTTCCGCGCGTTTCGACCTCGGGCGACGTTCGCTGGCCTCCAGAACCAACGATTGTCCTGAAGGCATAACTAGGCGAGGCTGGCGACGTCGCAATTGGAAAGAGGTCGGAATGAGGCGCGGCCGATGAGGGGAGGCGCGCCGCTGCGCGGCAGGTCTTCCATCGCGCCTCTTGGACTATACTGGCGGCGCCAGTCGTGGGCGTGTGCTAAGAGGGAGAGGGTATGAGCGCTGGCCTCCTGCGCCGCGGCGCCTCGAACGAGGAAATAAATTGTTGCAGCAGAGGCAAGGGTCTCAACCATGCGCATGACGAGCTGCACAGGTCGCCTGCTGTGGGCCTGTTTCACGGCCTTGGCGTTCGCACTTGCGCCGCTCTTATCGTACGCCGCCGGAGACCTTGAGTCCTTCAAGGCGGAAGGCGCGACTCCTGCGCCCAAAAATTGGCTCACTGTCGGGCGCGACCAGAACCAAAGCTATTATTCTCCTCTCGCGTCGATCGACGCCGGCAACGTCACCCGTCTCGGGTTCGCCTGGGCCTATGATCTCGGGACGACGCGGGGTCAGGAAGCGACCCCGCTTGTGGTCAATGGCGTTATGTTCACCTCGGGCGCATGGGGTTACGTCTACGCCATAGACGCGTCGACGGGGCGCGAGATCTGGCGGTTCGACCCCAAGGCTGATCCGCGCGCCGCGCGCAACCCATGCTGTGACCTCGTCAACCGTGGCGTCGCGTTTTGGAAGGGCAGAGTGCTTGTCGCCTCCGTCGATGGTCGCTTGCACGCCCTTGACGCGGGAACCGGCAAGGAGCTCTGGAGCGCGGATACGATCGTCGACCACAAGCTTCCCTACTCCAGCACGGGCGCGGTTTATATCGCCGGAGATCTCGCGGTCATCGGAAATAGCGGCGCTGACATGGATAAGGGGGGCGTGCGCGGTTACGTCTCCGCCTATGAGATCGAGACGGGCAGGCTTGCATGGCGCTTTTACACAGTGCCGGGCGCGCCAGGGCAGCCGCCGGAAGACGAGGCTATGGCGCTTGCAGCCACGACATGGAATCCCGATCGCTCTCCCGATTATCAGGGCGGCGGGACAGCCTGGGATGGGTTCGCCTATGACCCGGATCTCAGGCTGGTGTTCTTTGGAACGGCCAACCCAGCCCCCTATGATCTCAGGCTCGTCGCTGGACCGTCGAAGGACGCGTTGTATACGGCCTCTATTGTGGCCTTGCACGCGGATACGGGCCGGCTCGCCTGGCATTATCAGACAACGCCGGGGGATCACTGGGATTTCGACGCAACCCAGAAACTCGTTCTGGCCGATTTGCGACTCCGCGGCGTGACGCGCTCCGTTATCATGCAGGCGAACAAGAATGGCTTTTTCTACGTCCTTGACCGTCGCACGGGCGAATTTATCTCGGCGAAGCCTTATACGTTTGTAAATTGGACGTCTGGCCTCGACAGCAGAACCGGGCGGCCGCGCCCCTCCGACGACGCCGACTGGTACTCTGGGCCGAAAAACGTCTATCCATCCTGGGCAGGCGGGCACAGTTGGCAGCCGATGTCGTTCAACCCGATGACCGGCCTGATCTATATCCCCGTCATAGACGCATCGAGCGTTTGGATTGATCTGCAGCAGAGCGGCGGGCGAATTCGCTTCGTCAACAGCTTTCTCTCCGCGCTGGGCATTTTCCCCGACGACTCTTACGACGCGGCGGCGTTGAAGCCGTTATTCGGGCCGCTGCCCGACCGCAGGACGCTCCAGGCTGCCCGTAAGGTTAAGCTTGTCCGTGAGCTCATGAGGGCCTGGGACCCGGTAGCCCAAGAAATTGTGTGGGAGCAGGAGACGAGTTCGGGCATGCGCGGATATGACGGCGGCGCGATGAGCACCGCTGGCAATCTCGTCTTTCAAGGCTGTGGCAATGGCGAGTTCCGGGTCTATGCCGCGGACACTGGAAAGCTCCTGAAGACCATTCAGACCGGGAGCCATATCATGGCCGCCCCCGTCACCTATGCGGTCGACGGCGTTCAATATGTCGCAGTGCAAACAGGTTACGGAGGAACTGCATTCGGCGTCGGTGAAATTCCCCCGTCGAGCGCCGCGCGGAAATTCCAGAATTCGAATCGAATTATCGCGTTCAAGCTCGACGGCGGTCTCGTCCCAACGCCGGCGCTCCGTCGAGATGAGCCCTTTCGGAGACCGCCCGCGAATAATGCGACGCCTGCCGACATCCAGTCTGGTGAGATCGCATTCATTGCGCAATGCTCGCGCTGCCACGCTCTCGGACCCAACATTACGCCCGATCTGCGGAAGATGTCGCAGGAAACCCACAACCTCTTCAAGGACATCCTGCTCGGCGGCGCCCTTGCCCCAATGGGAATGGAGGCTTTCGGGGACATCTTGAGCGAAAGGGACGTGGACAACATCCACGCCTATATCATCGACAAAAGCTGGCAGGCCTACCGCGAACAAGAAGCCTCGAAGGCGTCTCGCACGGGCGCGAAGGCGCCCAAGACCATTGAGTGATCATGGTGACTTCGTCACTCGCACAAATAGAAGCGCGCAAACGGCAAGCCTGGCGCTGGTTCGGCGCCACGTTCCGGCGTTACCTTGACACAAGGGTTGTCCCACCTAACTAACGTTCCTGCCACGCAGCTTCTTCGACGAGCCGGGAGGCTGCACGGGGTCTCGTCGTGAAGGAGCATGCGTTGTGATCTTCCGCCAGCTTTTTGACGCTGCTTCGAGCACCTACACCTACTTGATCGCCAGCCGGCGCGGCGGCGAGGCGCTGATCATCGATCCTGTGCTGGAGAAGGTCGATCGCTACCTGCTTCTCGCGCGCGAACTCGATTTACGGCTCGTCAAGGCGGTAGACACTCACCTGCACGCCGATCACATCACAGGCTCGGCCGCGCTACGCGACCGAACCCATTGCATCACGGTGATGGGGGAGCAGACGCAAGCGGATGTCGTCGCCATGCGTGTTGCTGAAGGCGATCGGATCGAAATTGAAGGCGTGAGCCTCGACGTGCTTTACACGCCGGGGCACACCGATGACTCCTATTCATTCGTCATGGGCGATCGAGTTTTTACGGGCGATACGCTGCTTATCCGCGGCACAGGACGTACCGATTTCCAGAATGGCGACGCCAGAGCGCAATATGACTCGATCTTCAACAAGCTGCTGAAACTTCCCGGCGAAACCTTTGTTTATCCCGCCCACGACTACAAAGGCGACACCGTCTCGACGGTCGACGAGGAGAGGCGATACAATCCGCGCCTCCAGGTCGGATCGCCTGAAGAATATGTCGAGCTTATGAGCAGTCTGAAGCTGGCGAATCCCAAGATGATGGACGTGGCGGTGCCGGCCAATATGCACATTGGCCTTCGCCAGGATGAGATTGCGCGCAAGGGGTGGGCCGTTTCGGCGACGGACGCGTTGGCTCTGCGCAGTCGTTCGGACACGGCGTTTGTGGACCTGCGGGAGAAGAGCGAACGCGACAGACACGGAAGCATCCCGGGCTCGCTGCATATGCCTTATACCGATCTGCAAGAGAACCTCGCCGATGGCGGCCTGTTGCACGAACTGGCGGAGACGACTGGCAAGAATATTCTGTTTTATTGCGCTTTCGGCGAGCGCTCCGCAATGGCGGTGGAGGCCGCGCAGAATGCGGGCATTAAGGCGACGCGCCATGTTGAAGGAGGTATCGACGCCTGGAAAAAGGCCCAAGGGCCTTTGGCCCGTTGAATGGATCGCAGTTCGATGCATTTTCCACGCACATCTTGAATTGACGCGGCCCTCGATCCATCAAGCTTGCGTCCACCTCGAAGAGGGATGAACATGATTGATCGGCGCGCTCTCCTACAGGCCGCGTGTGGCGCCTTGATTGGCCCGCCATTGAGCCAGGCGTCTTTTCGTCAATACGCACTGGCGGAAGAAAGCCGGCAACTTCCGTTCGCCAATGGTGAGCGCCCGCTTATACGCTATCCCGGGAAACGCCCATTAATACGGCTTACGACACGACCGCCACAGCTGGAAACGCCGTTCGCTGTCTTTGACGAGGGACCAATCACGCCGAACGACGCCTTCTTTGTCCGTTACCATTTGGCCGACATTCCGCTCGCTATCGATCCAGAGGCCTATCGTATCGATGTCCGCGGCAAGATAGACCGAACCCTGTCCTTGTCGCTCACCGACCTCAAGACAGCCTTTGAGCCGGTCGAACTTGTCGCGGTCAACCAGTGTTCAGGTAACAGCCGCGGATTTTTGGAGCCGCGTGTCGGCGGGGGGCAGCTTGGAAATGGCGCGATGGGGAACGCCCGGTGGCGCGGCGCGTCTTTAAAAGAAGTGCTCGACAAGGCAGGCATTCAGGCCGGCGCGCGTCAAGTCGTTTTCAATGGACTGGATCAACCTGTTTGGCCGGGAACGGCCGACTTCGTCAAATCCTTGGACATTGATCACGCGCGCGATGGGGAAGTCCTGATCGCTTACGCCATGAACGGAGAGGACCTGCCGTGGCTCAATGGATATCCCGCGCGGCTGGTCGTGCCCGGCTATTACGGCACATACTGGATAAAACACTTGAGCGATATTGCAGTCGTGGACGAAACCTTCCCGGGTTTCTGGATGACCACGGCCTATCGCATCCCAGACAACGCTTGCGCATGCACGGAGCCGGGGCGACCGGCAAAAGCGACTGTGCCAATCAAACGATTGAACGTCCGCTCCTTTATCACTAATCTTGCGGATGGCGCTATTGTGAAGGCAAATGCCGACACTGCGATAAAAGGTATCGCCTTCGACGGCGGATACGGGGTCAAATCCGTTTTGTTTTCGAGCAATGGGGGGCGGGATTGGATTGAGGCGAAACTCGGCCCGGACCTCGGCCGCTACTCTTTCCGCGAGTGGAATGTGCTGGCGCAGCTTCCCGCAGGGGAGCATTTCTTGAAAGTTTGCGCACTCAATGCAATCGGCCATGCGCAGCCCTTGGAGCCATTGTGGAGCCCTGCGGGCTACATGCGGAACGTAGTGGAGACCGTGCGTGTAACTGCGCAGTGATGGAGACTTTGAATGTGGACGCTGCTCCGAACTGCTCTCTATGCCTCGCTCGTTCCGACAATTGCTCTGGCGGAGCCAAGCCGTTACGTTCTCCCTGAGGAGACCGCGGCCTTTCAGCCAGGCCTCGGTGTCGAGGCTGTGCAGAACAACTGCTTGTCATGTCACTCGGCAGACTATGTGACCACGCAGCCGCCGCAGCTTGGTCGAAATTTCTGGCAAGGCGTCGTTTCGAGAATGGTGAAAGCGCATAATGCGCCAATTCCTGAATCGGATGTTGAACTCATCGTCGACTATCTTTCCCGCACATACTGACCTTCACCATTTCCAACATCTTCGACCGCGCATTCCGCACTGCTGAGGCAGCCCGAGTAATGCGCGAACCGGCGTGGTCAGCCTCGCCGAGCCGCCTCGATCGCCGCGACGTCGATTTTTGTCATATGCATCATCGCATCAAACGCGCGCTTTGCTTCCGCGCCGCCGGCCGCGAGCGCCTCGGTCAGCACGCGGGGCGTGATTTGCCATGAGACGCCCCATTTGTCTCTGCACCAGCCGCACGCACTCTCCTGGCCGCCATTGCCGACAATAGCGTTCCAGTAGCGGTCGGTCTCTTCCTGATCGTCGGTGGCGATCTGAAACGAGAAGGCTTCGCTGTGTTTGAACGCGGGCCCGCCATTGAGGCCCAGACAAGGGATGCCGGCGACCGTGAATTCAACCGTCAGGACGTCGCCGGCCTTGCCGGACGGGTAGTCGCTCGGGGCATGATGGACTGCGCTCACGGCGCTGTCGGGGAACGTCGCGGCGTAGAAGCGGGCTGCAGCCTCTGCGTCCCTATCGTACCACAGGCAGATCGTATTCTTCGCAACTGTCATTGCATTGTCCTTCCGCTCTTCGACGTCCTCCCGCCGAGGCATCCCTTGCACAGGGGGCGGCTCACTGTCCGCCACGGCGCAGAATTCGCTCGTGCGATCGACCTCTCCCCGACGAAGAGTTGCTTTCAATAGAAGGTCTCGCGTCGGAAGCGTCAATCCAAAGAGTCGATCAGAGTTTAAGCCAGCCTTCTCGACAAAGCCGTACGGGTTGCAGGTGCGGCTGCTAGCGCAACCGAAGAGTTGAGGATCCACGTTTGACGCGGAAAGCAGGTGCGCGGATACTGGACTCATTGGCCGCCGATAGGGTGGCGGCGTGTCAACCTGGGTGCTCGCATGCCGCGTCTCGCGACCACATGCATAAGCGTTGCAGCAGCCGTCGCGTTGATTCCTGGCGCGCTCGCGGGTCCACATGACGCTGGACGGAAAATCGTGCGCCAGGATGCATGCCAAGCCAGTGAGCGCGGCTATACAGCAACATGCGCGACTGGACCCACGGGGCAAAAGCAGCCGATCATGGACATTCCTGGAAGCGTTACGGTCTTACCTCACGATGCGCTGAGCGATATGAGTCCCACGTCGCTCGGACAGGCTGTGAGGAGCGCCGCCGGCGTCAGCGGTTCCGGGCGGTAGCGGTCAATCTCGCAGCAGCGTGACCGCCGGACTAAGGCAGCGCGCCGCTCTCCTCCGGACAAATCCGTCCCGGCGACAGATTATCGAGGGCGTTGGACGCGAGAATTTTTGCCAACGTCTCAAAGCTAATTGGCTTCACATAGTGGCAATCGAACCCGGCCTCCAGGGTAAGCTGGCGGTCCTTTTCGCTGCCCCATCCGCTCAGCGCGACGAGAACGATGTCTTCTCCCCCGGGGGACAAGCGTATTCGACGCGAGATTTCATAGCCGTCCATCTCTGGCATTCCAATGTCGAGGAACGCCAAGTGGGGCTTGAATGCAGCCATGCCGTCCAGCGCTTCGGCGCCGCTGTAAGCAACGCGCGTCTCGGCGCCGAGCGATTGCAACAATACGACGAAACTGTCGGCCACGTCTTTGTCATCGTCGACAACCAACACCCGACGCGAGGTCGATGGCGTGTAGACGCTCGACTCGACCTTTGCGCGCTCGCCCCGCGTGACGACCACGGGCAGAGATATGACAAACTCGCTGCCTTGACCGGCGCCGCCGCTGCGAGCTTCCACGCGGCCTTCGTGCATTTCAGTTAGGCTGCGGACGAGGGCCAAGCCGATGCCGAGACCGCCCTGATCGCGGCCCCTGGCGCGATAGGATTGGGAGAAAAGTTCGAAGACGCGCGGCAGCATTCCTGGAAGAATGCCCATCCCATTGTCGCGCACGCTGACGACGGCGGTTTGCCTTTCGCGCCGCAGTGAAATTTCTATGCGTCCGCCGCGTGGGGTGTATTTCGCTGCGTTATTGATGAGATTGGCGAAGACCTGCGCGAGACGCACAGGATCGCCGTTGACCGCGAGGCGTTCGTCGCCCAGCGATACGACGAGTTCGTGCTGCTCAGACTTGATTAAAGGCTCGCTGATCTCGACCGCCCGTTCGATGATGTCCGCGAGGTTCACGACCCGCCGCTGCAGTGTGATTTTTCCCGTGCTGATGCGAGACACTTCGAGAAGATCGTCGACGAGCCGGACCAGGTGGTCAACCTGACGTTCAACCATCGAGATGAGCGAGCTGGCTTTCTCTCTGGAGGCCGCATCGTCGCCGTTCAACCTGCGCAGGACGTAGACGGCGCTGCGAATGGGAGCCAGTGGATTGCGCAGTTCATGCGCCAGCGTAGCGAGAAACTCGTCCTTCTTACGGCCGGCTGATTCGGCGGTCTCGAGCGCATCGCGGATGATGTACTGAAGGCGCCGGGCTTCAATGGCGGCGCGCAGGGTGCTGACCAACGTGCGTTTGGGGACGGGACGTTCGAGGAAGTTCACGTTCGGACGACGTTCGAGCCAATGCAGCGCAATGAAATCTCTCGAAGCAGCTGATCTGCCAAGGAGCATGACGATTGGCATTGACGACCAGGGCGGCTCTGAATCGATCAAAGCGTCCTGTTTTGCGGCGTCCTTGCCGGCGAGCGCTTCTTCCGCGATGAGCACCGCGCCAGCGCCGATTGCGATCTCGCGGCGAAGCGATTCGAGGTCAGCGCAGACATGGGGACGAAGACCGCTGCGCAAGAGCGTTTGCTCTGCAAGGGCGGCGTCGCGCCCCTGCGGCGTGAGAATGAGGATGCGAAAGTCCGTGGCGTCGTGACTGTCGTGGGCAGCGACGGCAACTGGATTCATTCAAGCCCCCGTGTCCCCGGTCGCGCTGCTATAAACCGGCGTGCCCGTGAGCACTCCAGTAAAGCCGGTCAAGGGTTCGCTCACTCGGACGCTGCCCGGTTGCAGAATGAACTCACGGATGGTGTGCTCGTGCTTCCCACTACGCTTCTTGACCACGGACAGCGCCTTTCGGATCGTCCCTTCCGTTTCAAAATAGCGCAGCAAAAAGACATTGTCGGCCAGAAAGCTCAAATCGGCGCGGTCATCTCGGGACCGAGTATGCCGTGCTGGGTTAAGGTCAGGAGCGTCACAACCTGTCGGCGGTTTAAGTAGGAGACGAGCTCACGGATGTGCAGAAGAACCGTGGGCTCCTCCATTGCCGACTGAAGGTAGCCGTTCAAGGTGTCAATCACCACGACCTTGACATTCTCCTCCTCGACCTGCCGGACAAGAAGATGGGCAATTTGGCCAGCGCTAAGCTCAGCGGGGTCCAAATGGTCTATGTAAAGTCGTCCCGCGTCCCGCGCCGCCGCCAAGTCGAGCCCCAGACCGTGGCTCCGCGTCAAATGAGTCTCGACGCTCTCGTCGAAGAGGAGAAGAGAACTCTTTTCGGCGTGCGTGGCGGCTGCAAACGCGTAGAGCGTCGTGATTGTTGACTTGCCGATGCCCGCAGGTCCGACAACGAGGGTGCTGGAGCCACGTGGAAGCCCGCCGCCGGTGAGGGCGTCAATCTGCCCAATTCCACACTGCAGGGGTTCAGTGCTGGCCAAGCTCACATAGCTTTGGGCGATGAGGCGCGGGTAGACGACAATCCCGCCCGTTGCGATGACGAAATCATGCGCGCCGCTGAGATATCTGCAGCCGCGCATCTTCCTCACACGCAGCCGTCTTCGGTCCGCGCCATAAGTATAATCCGCCTGATGCAGTTCAATTATTCCATCGGCGAGGGTCTGGCTGCGCAGGTCCTTCTCGGTCATGGAGGCTTCGTCCAGCATCACGGTCGTACACGCGCGTGCGGCCATAAAGTCGCGAATACGCTTCAGTTGCCGGCGATAAAAGGCCGGCGTCGGCGCCAAAACCCGAAGGCTCGAAACCGTGTCGAGGACGAGCAGAGTCGGCCGTAGCCGCTCGACCTCAGCGAAAAGATGCGAAAGCGTCTCTCCGACCTCTACCTCGGCCTCCGGAAAGAGCGTGTAATCAGAGGCGCCGTCCCCTTCGCGGGCGTCGTCCGCTAAGTGAGTGGTTTGGACGCCGTCCAGGCTCCAACCGTGCGAAGCCGCGATTGATCCGAGTTGCTCAGGCGTCTCTGCATTCGATGCGAGCAGAGAGGTCTCGCCACGCCTGAGCGCCTCGAGCAGGAATTGCAGCGCAATCGTGGTCTTTCCGCTACCCGGAGGCCCCTCGACCAGCAATAGCGCGCCTCGCGGAAGCCCGCCCTTCAGGACCTCGTCGAGACCAGGGACGCCGGAGCGAAACCGGGGCGTTTCCAGGATGGTAACAGACATTGCGGCGATCCAGGGTCTGTAGACGCGAAACAAACAGTAACGCCGATCGAGACTAAGCTGTTCCTCGCGCCGGGACCAGCCCTCAAACTCGAGCTCGGATTATCTAATAACGACAAACGCTTACGCTAACATCTTCGACGTTCGACCGGCGGGAAGGTCATTCTCCGCGCGACATCCCCTCGGCAGTCGGCGGGCGCGAGACAATCACAGCCGCATCTGCGAAATTCATAGCCGAACTGCCGACGTCCGCTTTCGTAGCCGGCGCTGCGTTACTGCAGCGTACTGCACAACCGCGAAACGCCGTCTGCGTCCACCTTCGCTTCGCACGGTCCAACGAAGGGCCGTCAAAACACATCAGACGAACGACAACTTCACTCCTTCTTCAAACGCCTCGCCAGGGCGAGCGAATCTGAAGGGTCTGCGGAACAAAAAAGCAAAAGCCAAGTTTAGAGTAAAACGCTGCAATTAACCCGCGCGTTCGGCCAAAACTCCATTTACCTCACAGACGCGTCCCAAAGGCCGCTGCGCGACTTAATTAAGCCTCCTGGGGAGCCTAAAATGACGAATAGGCGAGCTGATATCGATTTTGTTGGAAGCGGCGGAGAGACCCACCAGACGGCCTCGGCGTCCATGGAACGACTGACAACCAATCACGGCGTTGCTATCTCTGATAATCAGAATTCGCTCCGAGCAGGGCGGAGAGGCCCGACGCTGCTGGAGGATTTCGCATTCCGTGAGAAGATCTTCCATTTCGACCACGAGCGTATTCCTGAACGGATCGTCCATGCCCGCGGCTCGGGCGCTCGTGGATATTTCGAACTCACGAAGTCGCTCGCGAATTATACCCGCGCGAAAGTTTTGACTGAAGTTGGGCAAAAGACCCAAGTGTTTGTGCGATTCTCGACCGTCGCCGGCGGAGCGGGCTCCGTCGACACCCCGCGCGACGTCAGGGGCTTCGCCGTCAAGTTCTACACGAAGGAAGGAAACTGGGATCTTGTTGGAAACAACATTCCCGTCTTTTTCATCCAGGATGCCATCAAGTTTCCGGATCTCATTCACTCTGTAAAAATGGAGGCCGACAGAGGGTATCCGCAGGCGGCGTCCGCTCACGATACATTCTGGGATTTCATTAGTCTTTCGCCGGAAACCACTCATATGCTGCTGTGGGCAATGTCCGACCGCGCAATCCCACGATCGCTGCGCATGATCGAAGGGTTTGGCGTTCACACATTTCGTTTGACGCTGGACGGCGGCGAATCCCACTTCGTCAAATTTCATTGGCGGCCCAAGCTTGGATTGCAGTCGACCTGCTGGGATGAGGCGGTGAAGATTGCAGGCGCAGACCCGGATTTTCATCGCCGCGATTTGTATGAAGCGATCGCGAGCGGCAATTTCCCCGGGTGGGATCTCGGGGTGCAGATCTTCACTGAAGAGCAAGCTCTGCAGTTTCCTTTTGACGTGCTCGACGCGACAAAACTCGTGCCCGAAGAAATCGTTCCGGTCCAGGTGGTTGGACGCTTGGTTTTGAACGAGAATCCGGACAATTTTTTCGCCGAAACAGAACAGGTGGCGTTTCTGCCATCAAACATGCCGCCCGGGATCGAAGCGTCCGAAGACCCATTGCTTCAAGGTCGATTCTTTTCCTATCAGGATACGCAACTCTCGCGTCTGGGAAGCACGAATTTTCATCAGATCCCGGTCAATCGCCCAAAGGGGTGCCCGTTTCACAATATGCAGCGAGACGGCCACATGCAGACGATGGTTCCCATGGGCCGGGCCAACTATGAACCAAACAGCCTTGCGGAAGCGGGCGAACCGGGTGGGCCGCGTGAGACGCCGTCAGGATACCGGACACACCCTGTCCCGATCGAGGGCGTCAAGGCGCGGGTGCGTTCGGAGACTTTCGCCGATCATTACTCCCAGGCCCGGCTCTTTTACCGCTCACAGTCAAATGTTGAGCAGCAACACATTGCATCCGCAATCGTCTTCGAACTTTCGAAGGTTCAGATTCCCTCTATCAGAGGCCGGATCCTACAAAACCTGCTCAATGTCGATGTAACTCTCGTCGAGCGGGTATCGAGGGGGCTCGGCATAAAGGCCCCGACCGAACCCGCGCCGCGCGCCGCCGAAATCGTCGACATGACGCCGTCGCCGGCGTTGCGTCTGATTGATAAATATCCGCCGACGTTGGAGGGTCGCTGTATTGGAATCCTCGTTACGGACGGCGCAGACGGGAAGCTGCTGGAGGCGTTGATAAGCGCCGTCACAAAAGCCCGCGCGAACGCTAAAATCGTCTCCTCGAGGATCGGTGGAGTGATGCTGAAGGACGGTTCGACCCTTCCAGCAGATGCGCAACTTCAGGGAAGCCCGTCGGCGATATTTGACGCTGTGGTCCTGCTCGTCGCCAAAGAAGGCGCTTCAGCGCTGCTCGCGGATCGCGCCGCCATTAATTTCGTGAGCGACGCCTATGCCCATTTGAAGGCGATTGCGGTCACGCCAGAAGCCAGGGCTATTCTGGACAAGGCCGACGTCAAGGCAGACGAGGGCGTCGTAGACGCCTCCAAGGCCGCCGCCTTCGTGAAGGCCGCAGCAAAACGCTACTATGCACGTGAAGCGACGATCCATGCTCCGTAATATATAATTGTTCGGCTCAGGCATAAGGACCAACTATGAAAGCGTTCTACTGTCAGAATTGCGGACACACGGTCGTATTCGAGAATACAATCTGCATAAGTTGCGACCGCCATCTCGGGTACGATCCCACGCGCGATCGAATGGTGTCTGTCGAAGCCGACGGCGGGGGATGGCGCACCCATGATGCGGCTCCAGAGCGGTATCGCTTTTGCAAGAACTGGGAGATGCGCGGATGCAATTGGCTGATCGCGCTCGACTCCAAGGAAGAATTTTGCGAAGCGTGCCGCCACAATCGGACCATTCCAAATATATCAGATCCCGCCTCCGCTGTGGCGTGGCAGAAGATCGAGCTGGCGAAGCGGCGGCTTTTGTACAGCTTGATCAAGCTCGGACTCCCGCATCCGTCTGCGGCGGACGAAGATCCGGAGCCGCTTATCTTTGACTTCCTGGAGCCCGAACATTCCAGGCCAGTTTTCACGGGGCACGATTGCGGCGTCATTACAATCTCTCTCGCTGAAGCCGATGATGCAGCGAGGGAGAAGACGCGACAGGACATGGGCGAACCTTACCGAACGCTTCTGGGGC
The DNA here is from genome assembly GCF_055698645.1 of Methylocystis sp. NC52PC. Classification (NCBI taxonomy): domain Bacteria; kingdom Pseudomonadati; phylum Pseudomonadota; class Alphaproteobacteria; order Hyphomicrobiales; family Methylocystaceae; genus Methylocystis; species Methylocystis sp. NC52PC. Next base: position 1,881,930 of record NZ_CP170127.1, read on the forward strand.
ATTTCAGGCATGAGATCGGCCATTACTACTGGGACAGGCTGGTTCGGGACGACAACGCAATCCAGCAGTTCAGGAGCATGTTTGGCGACGAGCGCGTAGACTACGAAGCCTCCCTGAAACGACATTACGAGGCGGGTCCTCCAGCCGATTGGCAGGATCGCTACATCAGCGCCTATGCCTCTACCCATCCATGGGAGGACTTCGCAGAAACATTCGCGCACTATCTACATATTGTCGACACGCTCGAAACGGGAAGAGCCGCGGGCCTCACTCTGAGACGAGCAGATGGCAAGGCGGCCGCCGTTGCATTCGATCCCTATCGGTTTCCAAAAATGGCGGACATGCTCGACCATTGGCTCGATCTGGCCTTTGCGCTCAACAACATCGCGCGTGCGATGGGACAGGCGGATCTCTACCCCTTCGTTATTTCTCCGACCGTCTCCGAAAAGCTGGGCTTCGTACAGACCGTCATCCAGTCGAAGGCCGATGAATTGGCCTCCCACGGCGAATCAATGCAGCCACACAGTGTGATGGTTGTAGCGCCCAGGATGAACGCAGGATAGATAAGCCAGTAACAATCACAATATCTAGTCGAACAGAGAAACGAGCGCGGCTAACTATAAATAGCGAGAGGTCGGCTTTCGCCACCACAACTCGGACGCTACGGTCTGACAGAGCGTCAATAGGAGCGCAGACCTTAATAACCTGCCGCGAGCGCTCCGCGATGCCTCGGATCGGCGGCGCCAGTCAGAAGACCATCCTTGCGAGCGATCGTATACGCGGACCCCATCGCTTCGCGCACGACCACTCGGTGCCCGAAGGCCTCGAGGATACGGATGGTGTCTGGTGAAACGCCGCGTTCGATGCGCAATTCGTCGGGCTGCCACTGATGGTGGACGCGGGGCGCCTGCGCGGCCTCCGCAACGTTTAGACCGTGGTCGACGGTGTCCAGAATAATTTGAAGCACGATGGAAATGATGCGCGAGCCCCCCGCGCCTCCTGTCACCAATTCCAGCATCCCGTCCTTGAAAACCATCGTTGGACTCATGGAGGAGAGCGGGCGCTTTGCGGGCGCAGGCGCGTTGGCGTCGCCGCCGAGCAATCCGTAATTGTTCGGAGCGCCCGGCTTCGCGGAAAAATCGTCGAGTTCGTCATTCAGCAGGACGCCCGTCCCTTCAGCAACGAGCCCGGAGCCGTAGGGGAGGTTGAGGGTATAGGTATTTGCGACCGCGTTTCCATTTTCGTCGACGATCGAAAAATGAGTCGTCTGGTCGCTTTCGTAGCGCTCAGGGCGGCCAGGCGAGACCTCGATGGCGGGCCGGGCGTGATCGCTGACGATTTTTTTCCGCAAATCATCGGCGTAGATTTTCGAGATGAGGCTGCTTACGGGAATTTGCACAAAGTCGGGATCGCCCAGATAGAGGGAGCGGTCGGCGAAGGCGAGTTTCTCCGCCTCCGCCATCGCGTGGATGGTCGCCGCGGAATTGAAGCCCTGCGCCCCCAGCGGAAAGCCTTCGAGAATATTGGCGATCTCGATGATGTGCACGCCGCCGGAGGAAGGTGGCGGCATCGAGACGATCCCATGCCCTCGATAGTTTCCACGCACCGGCTCGCGCTCAACAGCATGGTAGCCCGCCAAATCCTCCAAAGTCATGCGCCCTCCCGCCTCCTGGACTGCGGCGACGATCTTCTCGGCCACCGGGCCGGTATAGAAGCCAGCCGCTCCCCGGGACGCGATCGTCTCCAACGTCGCTACGAGGTCGTTGAGGGCAAGATGATCGCCTGGGCGCGGCGCCGTTTTATCAGGCCTCAGATAGATCTTTGCGGAAGAAGGGTGGCGCGCGAGCGCCGCCGCGGCGAAGGGAAGCGAATCCGCGAGATCGTCATCGACCATCAGGCCTTGGCGCGCCAGAGCCGCCGCCGGGGCGATCAATTCGGCGAAGGTAAATCGGCCCGATCCATATTTGCGCCAAGCGAGCTCCAACCCGGCTACTGTCCCTGGCACGCCGATCGATAGGCCGCTGAAAAGTGACTTCACGCGGTCCGGTTGGCCTTTCTCGTTGAGAAACATGTCCTTTGTGGTCCGCGCCGGCGCCGTCTCGCGGTAATCGACGCAGGTTGTTGTCTTGCTCTCCGACAGATGAATCAACATAAACCCGCCGCCGCCGAGATTGCCGGCGCGCGGCAAGGTTACCGCAAGCGAAAATCCTACAGCGACCGCGGCGTCCACGGCGTTGCCTCCCTTCTTCAAAATGTCTATCCCAACCCGAGAAGCCGCCGCCTCCTGACTAACGACCATAGCGTGTCGTGACGTCACAGGCCGAGCGATCGCCAGATCAGACGCGATCGTTTGGCTTTGCGCCGAGACCTGAGAACTGAGTAGAAACATCGCAAAGATTGATAGCCATATCTTTTGCAGCTTGCGCAGGTCTGCTTTTTGCGCATTCATTCAGCTCTCCCTCGTCCCGTCGCGACAAGACAAACATAGCTGGCCCAGTCAGACAATTGCTGATGCGCGTCGTCGAAGCAGCCGCGCTTGCGCAACCGCGTCAGTCAAACTCTGAGACGACCCTTCGGTCAGCCGCTGCGACTCGAGAAAAGCGTTGTCGACCGTCGGCGGCGAGAAGCTCGGCTTTCCGGCCGGCTTCCGCTTCATTTGGCGACCGGAGTCCATAGGTTTCAAATTGAAACCAGAGCGCGTCAGCCTTATACTCGCGCCGGAATCGACTCCCCGGGGCCGGAGGAATTGCGCTTGGCTGAACACAGAAGCATAGGGGACGGTCATTTATCAGGGGAGCGCTTCTACGCTGACGGCCATCCGCTCGATGAAGTCCATTACATTGAAGCCAAGATCATCTTGAATGGGCTCCGCTTCACCTCGGTCCAGAGTTTCAAGGATTTTGCCAAGATCGTGCGCAAGGCGGCCAAGCGCGCCGGCGTCGATTTCGAGACGGAGTCTTGCGAGGGCCTGCGTCCTCAAATTCGAGAGGTGCTGTTTCTCGACACCAAGGACTTCGCACTTTATAATAACTTCTTCATTCTGCGCCGCCGCACGTCGTATGAAGACGGGTTTCCCGCGGGCGAACCGGAAATCGTCTTCAAGTTTCGGCATCCTGATCTCGACGCCGCGTCGGCGCTGGATGTGCGGCCGAGCATACAGGGAGCCTATCGCATCAAGTTCAAGGAAGAATGGCTGCCACGAAAGGACCGTATTGGCGGTTCGCGTTCGCTATTCTCCCATAACGTCGAATTCAAATTGAATCCCTTGCATTTCGCTAACGATCTCACGTCGAGCGAGACGCTTGCCGAGGTCTTTCCCGCCCTGCAGCCGTTGCTCAGTCGCACGAGACGACACTTGCAACTCGTCAATCACACGGCGGTCGAGGAGGTGCTGCAACAGCTCGGCGCCCTGGATTTTGGCAAGGGATTCGAGGCGGCTAGCAATGTCTCTGTATGGCGCGCACGGGGAGACCATCGCCAACTCGTGGGTGAATTTTCTTTTCAGAGCAAGTTCCAGCGGCGGGAGGATTTGAGCGCCAAGGCGCTCGAAAAATGCGCCGCGTTTTTTGCTTTGCTGCAACACGAGGCGCAGGACTGGGTCAGCCTTGGCGTCACCAAAACAGCCGCGGTATATCGGCTCAAAGGCAATCCTCCGCAAAGCCATGAGTAAAGAATTGCATCCCGAGACAGAGGTGTCGCTCGGAAGGATTTTTCTGGCGTTCTTGACGATCGGCGCAACCAGTTTCGGCGGCGGCGTGGTCGGCTATCTGCGCTCGAGTCTGGTCGGATCGCTCAAATGGGTCGACGACGAGACTTTCGTCGAACTGCTCTCCATCAGCCAGTGCCTTCCCGGCCTCAACGCCTCCAATATGGCCATTCTCGTCGGCGACCGGTTGCGCGGCGGCGCCGGGGCCCTTTGCGCGCTTATTGGAATCTGTCTGCCCGGCGGGCTCATTATGGCGGCTGCGGCCGCCGCGTATCATGCAACGCATCGGGACTACCCCATCGTCACGGCGGTGCTTCATGGGGTGTCGGCGGCGGCCGTCGGCATGGTGCTCTACGTGGCTATCCAACTCGGCGCCAAGACCATCCGTCGCCCCTCTGAAATCTTCTTTGCCGCCGTCGCCCTTTTCATTGTTGCGGGGCTTCACCAATCCGTCCTGCTGGCGCTGGTTGCGGTCGGCGCGGTGGCGACAATCTGCTATCGTCCTAGGCGTGATCCATGAAAGAGATGATCGGTTTGGTGGGCGTTTCCGCTTATCTGTCGCTGCTCACGGTCGGCGGCGGCATGGCGGCCTTCCCGGAAATGAAGGACCTTACTGTTCGAGTCTTTCATTGGCTGACGGATTCGGAGCTCGTGCATCTTTACAGCCTCGGCCAAATGGCTCCGGGTCCCAATATGATGATGATCGCCGCCATCGGCGAGTGGGTCGCCGGACCGAGCGGCGCGTTGCTTGTAACCATTGCTTTTTTCCTTCCGGCCGGAATGTTGACGTGGTGGGTTGGCCGACTCTGGACGAATCTCGCTGACTGGCCCTGGCGCGCCTCGATCCAGCGCGCGCTTGGCGCGGTGTCGATTGGTCTGCTGCTCGCCGGCGTCATCAGCATTGCGAAGGCGGCGGTCGCGGGATGGACTGGCGGCGCGATCGCCGCCGCCGTGTTCGCCGTTTTAATGCTCACGCATATGAATCCCTTGCCGCTCATGTTGCTGGCGGCGGGGGCGGGCGTCTTTCTTTTTCGTTAGGGCGGCGCCCCCGAAGTCTTGAAGGAAACGGCTCCGACCATCTCCTGTCTGGCGCGCAAAATGCTTCCCTGCGCTTGGTGTCAAACAAAGTCGGGAAGCGGACATGTCCGAGGCGCAAACATCAACTAATGGTTATTTTATCGACTGGGACGGCAAGCTTCGCCCAATCGACCAGCCCGGCAAAGGCCTGCGTTGCGAAGTGGATCTCAAAGCAAAATATGTAATGGTTTTCAACAAATATGGTGGCTTGGACCACGAATCCACCTGGTACCCGGACGAGGCCGCCGTTGCGAAGGCCGGCATCAAGATCGCTTACGCGGACCTCGAGGCGCCGATCCGCATTTCCTCGATCAGCTGAGGGATCGCCCGTCACGCGGCGCGCTTGGCCAGCAGCCGGCTGTTCGCCGCGATAGAGAATTCCCGCCAAGCGGCCGCGATGTCGCGCAACGTAGTCGAGACATATTCTTTCGACGGCCTGTGCTCCAGCGGAAAATTCGAAAGCGCACAGGACGTCTGGTTGAAGTCGATCGCCGCGTCCAGCAGGGCCTGGATGGCGCCGTTGAATGCGGCCTGCACTTGCGGCGAGAGATCGCAGCGTCCGCGTTCGACTGCGACGTCGGTGAGATCGAAAGGCAAGTCTTCGATCACCGCCAGCGCCTCGGCGAACAGGGCCTCCATCGCGCCGAGCATCGCCCGCTGCGTGAGTTGCTCCCTTTGTCCACGTGACAGAGCGTCTTTCAGTCTTTCCCGATAGCTCGCGAAAGTCGCCGTGCGCTTCGAAGCGACCCATTGCGCAAAGCGCTCGAGCGAGCGCTGGTTGACGTCAAGGGAGTCATACGACGCGCGTCGCGTTTCGGCGCGTCGGGCGGGCGCCAGTTGCCCTTCGATGCGCCGGGCGGCGTTGAGGGCGCCCTCGACATAGCCGCCCCCGTCGCGCGCCGTCTCCGTCCCGCCGATATAGAGCTTGCCGTCCCAGAGCGGCGCGCCAAGGAGCGGCGCGCCATAGTCGGGATGCGCGCCCGACCCGGCCCGGTCCTCTTCCGAACAGGTGAAGGGCTCCCGCGCCCAATCCAGGAGATGCAGCTCCCCATTTTCGAGCGCCTTGCCGAAGAGCTGGACGAATTGGCTGGCCGCGAGCATCGGAAGGCCCTTGCGAAACCGCTCGCGCGCGTTGGGCGGCAGTGCGAAAAAGCCGCCGAGCGCGGCCCTCTCGCCTGAAGCGTCGCAGGCGTCGAAAACTTCGCCGAGCACGGCCTGCCCGTGAGGCACGAAGGCGTTTCCGGAAAGTCCGCGCGCGCGCCAGGCCGGCGGGTCGGAAAAGCCGATGACCGCTTTGGCTTGCGCCGCCATCCAGGTGGGCGTGTCTTGCATTGTCGCCGTAAGGTCGGCGGGCAGGGGCGGGGCAAAGTGTATCCGTTCGACCATAAGGCGCGGCGGGAGGGCGAGAACGACCTTGCGGGCGCATGTGATCACCGTCTCGCCGCGGCGATCGAACCGGAGTTCGACATATTCGTGACAATTGCGCGCCTGCAACAGAACATGTTGGAGATGCGCCTTCGCGCCGGGAACCTCGGCGGCCAAACGCTCGACGAGCGCCGCCATGCCGCCGTGCAACCGGCGAGCCCCGCCGTGCAGGCGAGGCGAAAATTGGACGGCTGGGGGCGCTTCCGCATCGCTCATCAGCAAGACGTCGCCGGGGTCGTGCTGATCGAAAGCCTTGAGGCCGAGCTCGCCAATGAGCGCGACCATTGCCGGCTGGCTGTCCGGCCAAAACCAGGTCGGCCCAAGATCGAGCTTTTGTCCGCTTGGCGGGTTTTCTACAGAAAAAGCGCGGCCGCCCAACCTGTCGCGCGCCTCGAACAGCGCGACGGCGGCGCCTGCCTTTGCAAGGCGCCGGGCGAGCGCGAGGCCGCAAATCCCAGCGCCCACTATTGCGACATCGAGCACTGCGCGCTCCGCTTCGTTTCCTTGGGACGCGTGACGCAAGGCGCGTGCCGCCACGCGTGTATTACTAAAGCGCTCGAGAGCGTGACGCTTCACGAGGCGCGCGTTTGCCTGGCGCGGCTTCAGCAGCGGCCAATGATCCAAAGCGGTCGGCGGCCGGTCGGGACGGCGTCTCCTCTTGTCCTTCTGTTCAGCCGTTTGCCTGAGCAGCCCGCCACTCTATCTCTTGTTTGAACGTCTTGACCGAAGCAAGTCGCACGGCGCAGAGGCCAGCTTTGCTGGGCGCAAGCGCCCGGGGAATGCGCCAGCGCTACGGACGAGGCGAGGATGTCGCGCAACGGCCAGTTGCGCCCGCTGTGGAGCGGCGCGAGCGAAAGCCAAACATTGGGCGAAACAGGAGCATGATGCAGGGACTGACGACCCTCGAGGCGCGCGCGCGCCTCGCCGAATTCGGCCCGAACACACTGCCAGAAGCGCGACCGCCCTCCTTCGCAGCGGTTTTCCTCAGACAGTTTCTCAGTCCGCTGATTTACATTCTCGTCGCCGCGGCCGCCGTTGCGATGACGATCGGCGACGCAAAAGACGCCGCTTTCATCGGCGTCGTATTGATCGTCAACGGGCTTATCGGCGCGGTTCAGGAATATTCGGCGGGTCAGGCGGCGGCCGCGCTGCGCCAGAAGGATCAGCCCCACGCGCTCGTGTTGCGCGACGGCGTCCAGCAGGAGATTGACGCGCGCGATCTCGTGCCGAGCGACATCGTCTTCCTCGAGGCCGGACGCCGCGTGCCTGCGGACATGCGCCTCATCGAGACGGTTGATCTGCGCTGCGATGAATCGCTGCTCACAGGCGAATCTCTCCCAGTGAAAAAGCGCGCCGCGGCCGATGTGAAGCCGGCGCCGCGCGACGGGATGGCCTTCGCCGGGTCGATGGTCATCCGTGGGCGCGGCGTCGGCGAAGCGACGGCGACGGGTCGCGCGACGGAGGTTGGCAAAATCGCCGGAGAGCTCATCAAGCCGTCTGCGTCTCAGCCGCCGCTGATCATCCGAATGGAGCGCTTCTCCAAGCTCATCGCCATTCTGGTCGCCGTGGCCGTCGCGATTCTGATGATCGTCGGTTATTTGCGCCATATCGGCCTCGTGGACCTTTTCATGATGGCGGTCGGACTCGCCGTCTCGGCCATTCCGGAAGGACTTCCGGTCGCGATCGCCGTGGCGCTGGCGATCGGCATGCGGCGCATGGCCAAAGCCAATGTGATCGTGCGGAAGATGGCGGCGGTCGAGTCGCTCGGCTCCTGCACCCTCATCGCCACCGACAAGACCGGCACGCTCACCCGCAATGAGCTCACCGTCACCGAAATCGTCTTGGCCGACGGATCGGCTCTCTCCCTTCAGCCGGACGAGGGCGTCGAATCCTATTGCTTCCGCGGCGCAGCGCCCAATGAACAGGCCGATCTCCTGCTCGCGGCGCTGCTGCGTGCGGCAGCGCTCCCCAATGAAGCAGAGATCCGGCGCGAGAGGGAAGAGGTTCGGGGCGTAGGCGACACCGTCGACGTCGCCCTGCTCGTCGCCGCGCACCGAAGCGGCGTCGGGCATGAGGAGCTCAGAGCGCGCTATCCGCTGGTGAAGCGCATCCCCTACGAGCCAGACCTCAAATATGCGGCGTCCTTCCATCTCCACGAAGAGAAGGACGCCGTGCGCGTCTTCGTGAAGGGCGCCCCGGAGACGTTGATCGCCATGGCCGGCCGGATGGATGTCGGCGGCGCGCTGGCGCCAATCGACCGCGACGCCCTCTCTCGACAGAAGGACGCGCTTTCGGCCCGAGGGCTGCGCGTTCTGGCCTTCGCCGAGGGCGAGATCGCGCCGGAGCCGGACCATGGCTATGGCCCGCGCCATCTCGAAAACCTCGTATTTCTCGGCCTCGTCGGCATGCATGATCCGCTGCGGCCGGACGTGCGGCGCGCCATCGGCGCGTGTCATGACGCCGGCGTCGTTGTGACGATGGTGACCGGCGACGCCCCCGGCACGGCCGCGGCCATCGCCAAAGAGGCGGGCATGGCTTTTTCCCCGGACCAGATCGTGACGGGCGACGCGGTGAAGCGCGCAGAGGAAGCGGGAGAAAGCGCGCTCGACGCGTTGACCCGCCGCGCGCGGATCTACGCCCGCGTCGAGCCGATCCAGAAGCTCGCAATCGTCCTGTCGCTGACGCGCAACGGCCATTTCGTCGCCGTCACGGGCGATGGGGTGAATGACGCGCCGGCGCTCAAACATGCGCATGTCGGCGTCGCAATGGGCAAGCAGGGGACGGACGTCGCAAAGGAAAGCGCAGACATCATCATCGCCGACGATAATTTCGCATCGATCGTGCGCGGCGTTTTCGAAGGCCGCGTCGCCTACGCCAATATCCGCAAGGTCATCTTCCTTCTGGTTTCGACCGGCGCAGCCGAGCTGCTTCTCTTCCTGCTCGCGATCCCGGCCGGCATGCCCATGCCCCTGTTGCCCGTGCAATTGCTGTGGCTCAACCTCGTCACCAATGGCGTTCAGCATGTCGCGCTGGCCGCCGAAAAGCCGGAGGGCGACGAGCTAACCTATCCGCCGCGCAAGCCGGAGGAGCCGATCTTCGACCGGGTGATGATCACGCGCAACGCCTATTCGGCGCTCGTCATGGCCGGAGTCGGCTTCGGCCTGTTTTACTGGCTGATCGCTCAGGGCGCCGACGCCGATCACGCGCGGAACCTGCTGCTTCTGCTTTTCGTCATCTTTGAAAACTTCCAGGCGCTGAATGCGCGTTCGGAACGTCATTCGCTCTTCCACAGGGGGCTTTTCTCCAGTCCGCTGTTGGTTGCGAGCGTCTTCGGCGCGCAGGCGCTTCATCTAGCGGCGTCGCATGTCCCCGGCCTCGCCGATACGCTGCAAATCTGGCCGCCGACGGTCGCGGAATGGGGCGCGTTGCTCGCCGCGGGCTCGTCGCTCCTCCTCGTGATGGAGCTGGAAAAATGGTGGACGGAGCGCCACAAGCGGCCGAAGTCGCGGCGAGGGCCCGCGGCTGTGACCGCCGCGTCCGCCCGCCTTCGCGGCTACGCGGCCGTCGCGGCGAGCGTCGCGATTTTCGTGACGGCGGTCGTGGGCGGAGCGCTTTATTGGCGAACGATTCGGCAAGGCGCGCCTCATGAACTTGCGACAGTCGAGCGCGGCGAGATCGTCGGCGTTGCCGAAGTGGCGGGCGTCGTCGTTTCCGCGCCGCCGGCCGAGGCGGCTGCGCCTGTCGCCGGGAAGATCGAGGCTGTCGCCTGCAACAACGGCGAGCGCGTCGAAGCGGGGCGGGTCTGCGCCAGGATCATTCCGCCTGACCGCCAAGCCGAAATCGACCGCGCCCGCAGGGCCCTCTCTGCCGCGCAGGCGGCGCAGCGCAAGAGCGCCACCGCGGTCGACCGTGCGGCGAGGGCGCGCGCCAGCGCCGCGATCGCCCGCGCAAAGGCCCGTCTGGCGCAAGCGCAGACCGTGACGGTCCAGCGCGAAGCGGCGTTGCGCGCGGCGCAGGAGAAGGGCGCGCCGGTCGTCGCGCCGATCGGCGGGACCATTGGCGAGAGCCGCCTGGAGACCCGCCGCGCAACGCATGTGGGCGAGCGGCTTTTTCAGGTCACGCCAGCGGAAAGAACCTTGCGCATTGAAGCTGTCGCCCCCGACGCGGGCGCGCCGCCGCCGCTCGGCGCCCCGGCGACGGTGAGTTTTACTAGGGATCCGTCTCAGCGCGTCAAAGGCGAGGTGCTCGCAACCCTTCAAGGAAAGGACGGCCCGAGGATCGTCATTGAGACCCCGACCCTCCCCTTCCAGTGCGCAACCCGGCGCGACGGCGTTGCTGCACATAGAGCTCGACCGCAGAAAAGATGTCCTGCGCGTTCCGCGCCATGCCCTGCAATACGCGCCCGCAGGCAGCGCGTCGCTGGAGCCGCCGCCCGCCGGATGGGCGCGCGTGTGGGCGTGGCGCAACGGGGTCGCGGTTCCGGTCGTCATCCAGCCGGGCCTCGATGACGGCGTATTTGTCGAGATCAAGGCCGGGGCGATCGACGCGGGCGATCAGGTGGTCGTCAACGGGGGCGGGCTGGCGTCTCAGACACTTTGACGCGCCTTTCAAAATGCTCGGGGACCCAGGTCGGACCGCAGAACGGCGCGAAGGCGGTCGGGACATCACCGTTCAAAGTTTACACCTCTGTTCGGCTATTGCTTTTCCATCGGCCTATGTCCTCGACATGAACGCTGCCGTCGTGTTTCCTTGTGGCCCGGGGAATGGATACGGGGCCGACGTCATGCTGCAAGTTTTCTGTTCGCCTTCCAGATATGTTCAAGGTCGCAACGCTACTCGATCTTTGGCGGCGGAGCTTCAGCGACTCGGCCTTTCGGGCATGGCGCTGATCATTGCAAGCCGCACTGCTCGGCGCATTGCCGAAGCAGCCTGGGCGGAGACCTTTCCTTCCGCAGGGCTGCAATTCACCGTTCAGGATTTTGCCGGCGAATGTAGCTTTCCGGAGATCTTGCGCGGAAAGGAAGCCGCGCGGCGGGCGTCGGCCTCGGTGATCATCGGCGCTGGGGGCGGCAAGACCTTGGATACGGCGCGGGCGGTCGCCTCGGAACTCAATCTGCCGGTCGCCTGTTGCCCGACGACCGCGTCGAGCGACGCGCCCTGCAGCGCACTTTCCGTTGTTTATACGGAAGACGGCGTGTTCGAGCGATGCCTCTATTACAAGCGAAACCCCGATCTGGTCCTCGTCGATAGCGCCGTCATTGCGCGCGCGCCGGTGCGGCAACTGATCTCGGGCATGGGCGACGCGCTCGCGACATATTTTGAGGCGGAGGCGTCAATGCGCGCCCATCGAAAGAATGTGGTCGGCGGCGTGGGCACATTGGCCGCGGGCGCAATCGCCGAACTCTGTTACGAGACGCTCCTGAACGACGGGACATCGGCTGTGGCTGCGGCGCGTGTTGGGGCGATCACGCCCGCGCTCGAGCGCATCATAGAAGCAAACACACTTCTCTCCGGCGTCGGCTTCGAGTCGGGCGGCCTGGCCGTCGCCCATTCCGTTCACAATGGATTGACCGCCGCTCGCGAAACGCATGATCGCCTGCATGGCGAAAAAGTCGCATTCGGAACGCTCGTTCAGCTTGTTCTGGAAGGAAAGCACAGTTCGGTCATGGAGGAGGTCATGGGCTTCTGCCTGTCTGTCGGCTTGCCAGTGACGCTCGCCGAGCTTGGTCTCGACAGGTTGACGAAGGAAAAGGCGCGCGCCATTGCGGAACGCGCCATCGCTCCCGGAGAGAGCGCGCATAACGAGCCTTTCGAAGTCACCGCCGAGGCTGTCATGGATGCGCTCTACGCTGCGGATTCTGTAGGTGTCGCGTTCAAATCGCGTGTTTGACGGCGCGCCAAACGCATGACCGCAGAAAGCGGGCCGCATGCGGGCGTCGAAATGATTCACGCGCGCCGAAGGGACCTCGCCCGCCTGGACCGCGGCGGCGCCCTGGCCTAAGCTGCGGCGCAAAATTCTCCCTGGCTATCCAGCTCAGAGACTCGCGCATATGGCAGACGCCGCTCGCCCCTTGCTCGCCTTACCTTGCTTTCTGCTTATCGCCTACGCTCTCAGCGACAATCGATGCAAGATTCCCTGGCGGGTCGTTTTTGCAGGACTGGCCCTCTCAATCGGCCTCGCGGTTGTCCTGAGCGGCTTTTCGCCTGTAAAGAGAATTTTGCTGTTCATGAGCGAGTCCGCCCATGCGCTGCAGACGGCGACCGACGCCGGGTCGAGCTTTGTGTTCGGCTATCTCGGCGGCGGCGAAACGCCCTTCGCCGTGCAGAAGCCGAGCGCCGGTTTTATCCTCGCCTTCCGGGCCCTGCCGATGGTGCTCACGATTTCTGCGCTGGCGTCCCTGTTTTTTTACTGGGGTGTCCTGCAGCGCGTCGCCGGCGCGCTCGCCTGGCTGTTGCGGCGTTCGATGGGCTTGAACGGACCTTTGGCGCTGGGCGCGGCCGTCCATGTTTTTGTGGGCATGATCGAGGCGCCGCTCTTAATTCGCCCCTATCTTGCGCACATGCAGCGGGGCGAGCTTTTTGCCTTGATGAGTTGCGGCATGGCTGGCGTCGCCGGCACGGTCATGGTGATCTATGCGGGCTTTCTCGCGCCCTTCATTCCGGACGCCCTGGGCCATATTCTCATCGCGTCCGTCATCGCTACGCCAGCCGCGATCTCCATCGCCGCCATCATGTCGCCGTGGCGGCTGGACGAAGATGCAGACGATGCTTCGTTGATGGTCGATCATCCGCCCGCGGGGCCCTTTGACGCGATCATCAGAGGGGTCGCGGAGGGCGTCGGCCCGCTCGTCGGCATTGTCAGCGTCCTGTTGACGACAATCGCTCTGGTGACGCTCGTCAACATTGCGCTCGCGCAATTGCCGCCGCTCGGCGGTCAGGTCGTGAGTCTCCAGTGGATTTTCGCTTGGCCGTTTCGGCCTGTCGCATGGCTCATCGGCGTGCCTTGGGAAGAAACCCCCGTCGCCGCGTCGTTGATGGCGACGAAGACGGTCGTGAATGAATTTGTCGCCTATCGCGCAATGAGCGAGTTGAGCGTCGACGCGCTTTCCCCGAAAAGCCGCTTGCTCCTCACCTATGCGCTATGCGGTTTCGCAAATTTCGGCAGTATGGGCATTCTCGTGGGCGGCCTCAACGCCATGTTGCCAGAACGGCGCGCCGAAATCGCGCGTCTCGGCCTGCGGTCGATCCTGTCTGGAACGATGGCCACCTGTACGAGCGCGACCGTCGCGGGCGCGCTTTACGATCTTACTTCCATATCTGCGGCGGCTTCGGGTTCATAACATTTTTGGAGAAGGCCAATGTTTGGGGACAAAATTTTTCGATCAGCGATCATCGCCCCGGTTCTGGCTTGCGGGGGCTCAGGGCCAGCCTTTGCCGCAGATCCTCTGCCGGCCTATGGCGCGAGTATCTCTGAGACTTCAGTCTCCGGCATTTCATCCGGCGCCGCCATGGCGGTGCAGTTCCACGTCGCGCATTCCAGTACGGTGAAAGGAGCTGGCGTGATCGCCGGCGTCCCTTATGGCTGCGCCGAGAATAGCGCGACCCGAGCGACTCGAAATTGCATGAAGCCCGACGCCGACCATCCCGCCCCCGATCTGGCGCATCTCAAGGCAATGACGGACGGCCTCGTGCGTTCCCGCGCAGTGGACGACGTGGCCAACCTCAACAATTCTCGCGTATGGCTGTTTTCAGGCCGGGCCGACAAGGTTGTCTTGACGCCGGTCATGGACGTCGTGCGGGACTATTACGCGCTCTACCTGCCGACCGCCGAGCAAATCGTCTACCGAAAAGACTTGGACGCGGGCCACGCCATGATCACTGAGGATTATGGAGACGCCTGCGACGTTACTGGCGAGCCTTTCATCGATGATTGCAACCTCGACGCCGCCGGGGCCATCCTCGCGCAGATTTACGGCAAGCTCAATCCGCGCAATGCGCAGGAAAGCGGCCGCTACATTCAGTTCGACCAGAAAGAATTTCTGCCCGACGGCGACGCGCGCGGACATAGTCTGAGCGATGCGGGTTACGCCTATGTCCCGACGGCCTGCGCTGAAGAATCCTGCCGCGTGCACGTCGCCTTCCATGGCTGCCGCCAGCAGGGAGACGCAATCGGCGACCGCTTTTACAAACACGCCGGCTATAACCGCTGGGCCGATACGAACCACATCATCGTGCTCTACCCTCAGACGATCAGCCGCTGGGGATGGGGATGGCCGTTCTATACTTTCAATTTCAGATGGAATCCAAACGCCTGCTGGGACTGGTGGGGTTATGACGGAGGCGAATACCACACGAAAAACGGGACGCAGATTCAGGCGATCTGGGGGATGGTGGCGCGCTTGGCCGGGAAGGCCAACCGTTGAGGAGTCGGATAAGGCGATGACGGTTCGGTCGAGCTCGTTTTTGGGAGTAAGGGTAAGTTCATGAGCGATGATCGCCTTTTCTCTGCCGCGGCCGCGCGCAACCGCGGACCCATCCTGGACGTCCTGCGCGCGGTTCTGCCGGAACGAGGGCTCGTGCTGGAGGTGGCGAGCGGCTCCGGCGAACATGCGGTGCACTTCGCCGCAGAGCTTGCAAAGCTGACATTCGCACCGTCGGATCCCAGCGCAAAGGCTCGCAAGAGCATCCTGGCGTGGATCGCGTCGACGGGCGTTCGCAATGTGCAGGCGCCGCTCGCTCTCGATGCGGCGACGGCGCCCTGGCCAATCGATCGAGCCGACGCCGTCATCTGTATCAACATGGTCCATATTTCGCCGTGGGCGGCGACGGAAGGCCTCTTCAATCATGCGGGGGAGATTCTGCCCCCCGGCGCGCCGCTCTATCTTTATGGTCCCTACAAGCGGGGCGGCGCCCATACCGCCCCGAGCAACGCCGCATTCGACGCCGGGCTTCGGGCTCAGGACTCCTCTTGGGGCGTCCGTGATCTTGAAGCAATGGCCGATCTTGGTTGCCGGAGCGGTTTCGAAAAGCCCGAGATCGTAGAAATGCCGGCGAATAATCTCAGTCTGACATTCCGTCGGCGGTCGTCCTCGGGTCGATCGATGAATGAAGGCGAAGACATGGACGACAAGTTGAAGAGGCCCGCATGATTCCGTGGGTCCTGCTCGACACGGCGCCGATACCGGGCGGCGAAGGCGCGCTGCGGCTCATGCGGCGGGGCGCAGAATTCTCGATCATGCTCGGCAATAACGAGCTGATGAACAGCCGCCTCAGTGGATCCGAGCAAGCGCTGGCAACGCTCACACATGAGAGACTCGGTTGCAGGCCGGAGCCGCGAATCCTCATCGGCGGGCTCGGAATGGGTTTTACTTTGCGCGCCATGCTTGCGGTCCTCGATGCAGAGGCGCGCGTCGTCGTCGCGGAGCTCGTTCCAGCGGTGGTGGCGTGGGCGCGCGGCCCAATGGTTGACCTGCACGGCGCGAGTCTGACCGATCCACGCGTCACGATTCATGAAACGGATGTGGGCCGGCTCATTCACGCGGCGCGCGCGTCCTATGACGCAATCCTGCTCGACGTCGATAATGGCCCCGAGGGGCTGTCGCGCGAAGCCAATGACGGTCTCTATCAGATGGCGGGACTGGCCGCAGCCCGCGTAGCTTTGCGCCCCGGCGGCGTCCTGGCCGTCTGGTCCTCCGGCCCCGACCGCAGCTTCACTCAGCGGCTTCACAGGGCCGGGTTCGGCGTCGAGGAAATCAAGGTGCGGGCCAACGCCAAGAGAGGCGGCGCCCGGCATGTCGTCTGGGTAGCGACGCGGATCGATCGTAAGCGCCCGCAGGGCTGACAGCCTTCGTCAGAGCCGCGGTCTTTCCTTGCTTCGCCTTCGGGCTTCTCTTGGATTAAAGCTTCTCGTGATCGCGCTCCCCGGCTCCGAAGCGGCAGGCGGGCGGCTGATGTTGCGGTCCTTGCGAAGAATGTGCTTTCATCCTTGCCGTCACGGCGCTCTTGCCGCAAGTACTGGTCCAGTTTGAGCGAGAGACAATAGCATTGCGATCCGGGCTAGAAGTGGAAAATGTCGCAGGCGTGCTGCTTGCCCCCTTCGGCCGGCTGCTTCAGTTTGGTGATTCCCGTTCACTGGGAAATGGCATGAAAGTCACAATGCGAGATTCATTCCCGAATTTCGCTCCACGACCAAAGCGCCGGTGTGCCTCTTATGCGGGCGTCGCACTAACAGACAAGTTGCAGCTCAGGAGCATTGAGGCCCTCGTTCTAGGGGCCGGCCATCAGCGCGATGAGAGTTTCAACCGCTCGCTTTGAAGGCGTTGGCTTTCTTAAGAGCATCGTGTCCGGGTGCCGGGCCTGAACGTCGGGCGGAAGAGCGAAGCCCGTGCTGACGACGACAGCAGCGCCCCGTTCCTTGAGAACGTCGAGCACGGGTCCGATATCACCGTCCGGCAAATTGACATCGACAATCGCAGCCCTGCATTCGGGCGTATCAGACAACAGATCGAGCGCTTCCCGCACGGAAGACGCGGGCCCGACCGGCTTGCCGCTCCATTCCTCGATGGTCAGGCAAAGATCCATGGCGATCACAGCCTCGTCCTCAACAACGAGGACGAGCCGATCGGCGAGAGCATTGGCTGCGGGCATGCGGCAAATTCCTAACGGGGAAGGCGGTCGAGCAAGGCGGTGAGCGTCACCTGCACTCCGCCGGGGCGCCACTCTGTCCTCAACTCGCCGCCGAGTTGGCCTTTCGCGCTCAATTCCATCAGTTGGCTTCCAAAGCCTTTCTTCTCGGTTGTTCTGGATATTGCCGGGCCGCCCTCCTCTCTCCAGCTCAAGCGCAGAATTTTTTCGTCGGCCTGTTCCCAGCGGATCGTAACGCGCCCTTGAGGCGCCGATAGCGCCCCATACTTCGAAGCGTTTGTCGCGAGCTCATGCAGAATGAGGCACAGGCTGGTGAGGGAACTCGGTCCGACAAGGACGGGCGGCCCCGAGATCCTGGCCTGAGCGGGATCTTTTATATGCGGCTCAAGCACTGTGCTGACCACGCGGTCAATCGTCGTCTTTGCATCCGTCGCATCGCATTCCCTGTCCCAGGAAGGTGCGATGAGCTCATGGGCTCGAGCAAGCGCCATAAGACGGTCAATCAGCGTATCGGCAAATGCTCGCACATCGCTGGCGGATCGGGCGCCCATATTGACCATGCTTACTGCGACTGCAAAAAGATTTTTGACGCGGTGGTGGAGCTCGCGAATGAGTAAGAGGCGCGCTTTTTCGAGACGCACGCGCTCCTCAATGACGACTGCGGACGGCACCAGGTGAGTGATCACGCCTTCCGCGTTTCTCAGCGGCGCCAGCTGAAAATCGATGGTGAGAAGCGCTCCGCCTGCGATGCGAGCGTCCACATCGAACCGGCTCGTTTCTCCCTTAGCGGCGGCGATCGTCGCAGCCTTGATTCGCGCCTGGACCTTCTCGCAATAGCTCCACCAGTAAGTCTCCCAGAAATGCTTTCCCAAGACGTCATTGGACGAAAGCCCCGCAGCCTTGAGCGGAGCCTCGTTTGCGGCAATGAGGACGCCATCCAGCGTCATCAGGCCGACGAAGGCGAAGAGTTGATCGAGAACTTGGCGAAGCAGAGCCTCGCTCTCGGCTACAGCCTGTTCGGCCCGCTTTCGTTCCGTTATGTCGATCGACGTCCCAATCACGCCAACGACGCGGCCCGTCTCATCACGGAACGGACTCTTGCGCGTGAGAAGAACACGCGGGCCCCGTTCGTCGTACCCCGCCTGCTCCTCGACTTCCTGGGTCTGGCCAAGGTCAATCGCTCGTCGGTCGCTGTCGGCAATGCTCTTGGCCTGCGCCTCGCTGAACCACTGCGCCTGCTGCCCCGTCCTCCCCCCGTCCTGGGCGAGTAGACGGAAGACGGCTGCATTGGCGAGCTTGAGGCGTCCTTCCAGGTCTTTTACGTAGACAAGAGCCGGGACCTCATCGATCACGCTTTGGAGGGTGCGCGCGCTTTCCCGCGCTTTCGCCTCGGCGTTCTCCAGTTCCGTTATATCGGTGTTTGTGCCGAACCAGTGCAGAATTGAGCCGTCCGGCGCGCGATGCGGAACGGCGCGGGTAAGGAAAGGCCGCAACACGCCGTCGGCCCCCCGCAAGGGGAACGTCATCTCGAAGACCTGCCCCGTTACGAGCGCCCTCCGCCATCTCTCCATGACGATCGGAAGTTCAACAGGATCGTGCACGGATTGCCAGCCCCAGCCCTCCATTTGGGCAGGCGCGGTTCCAGTATATTCGTACCATTTCTTATTATAATAGAAAATATAGCCCTGAGCGTCAGCCATCCAACAAAGGACAGGCAAGTGTTCAACCATAGCTACGAAATCGCCGGGCTCAGGCGACGCACGAGCTTGATCAGACCCCATGACGACCTCCGCCTCCCAGAGGACATCTAAGGCACGACAGGCGCCTCGGATAGAGGTTCCTCCGGTCTTGCAGAGATTAACTTTGACCAAGTATAGTTTAAGCCCGAATAGGGCAGCGACGCGACGGGCTGGCGCCTTTTCTCCAAGGCAAAGACAGCCCGCTCATTCCAAAGGAAAAGCTTGCGCGCAAGGTGGAGTGGGTCTCGTTGTCTGATGGCTCCTCTCCATCCCGCCCGACAAGAAGCCAAGGAAGTGTTTCCAGGCCATCGACGCCAATCGGAAGGGCCCCTACGCCACGGCGTCCCCGACATCGGAGACTTTCGGAAAAACCAGCTTGAAAGTCGCGCCGCCGCCCGGGGTCTCCTCGACCCAGATTTTGCCCCCGTGGGTATCGACAATCTCTTTGGCAATAGCCAGGCCAAGGCCTGTTCCGGGGAGCTTTTCGCTCTTCCGCCAGAAGGGCTCGAAAATCATGTCTGTGTGGCCTGGAGAAACACCCTCTCCATGATCGACGATCGATATCAAGCCTTCGGCGTTTACTTCGACAAAAATCGTTCCATTCTTAGGCTCCGCGCGAATTGCATTATCGAGAAGATTCGTAAGAACGCATTCAATCGCTCGCTGGTTTCCTTTAATGATCGCGTGCGGGGGATTGGCTTCGAAATCGAGAAACCTGTTGCAATCCATCGCCAAGGGGAGAAGACCAGCCACGACGCCGCCAGTCAGATTCGATAAATTGACTTCCTGATCCATGCTTACTTGCCCCTCGAACAGACGCGACGCCACGAGCATCTGCTCGACGATAGAGCGCAACTGACTGGCGTCGCTAAGGAGTTCGGAAGCAAGAGCGCTAGCTTTGGCGTTTTCCAGCCGGGCCCGCATGACAGCGAGCGGCGTACGCAGTTCGTGAGCGGCGTTCGCGGTAATGCGACGCTGCCGAATGGCCCATGCATCGAGGCGCCGGAGCGCTTCGTTGACCGCATCCACGAAGGGGCTTACCTCGACGGGGACGTCGGTCGGCAGCAGCGGCTTCGACAAGCTGTCCAGTTCAATTTTGGCCACCTCTGCAGCCGCGTCTCGCAGCGGCGCGAGTCCCTGTCGAACAGCAAACCAGGCCGTCGCCCCAGAGAGCAGCACGGCAAAGACGAAATAGGCTGCATAAGTCAGCAGATCTTCGCGCATTGAATGAAAGAGGTCTTCGAGTCGAAATGTGGCGTGATACGTCGCGATGTGGAATCGCCCATAGGGCGTGCGCGCCGGTCCCATGAAGCCAAGCGCGGGCGTTTCGGGGTCGCTAGGCAAAACGAAATGCGTGTGAGAGGAATTGACCTCGATGACCTTTTCGAGTCTCGCGACGAGCTCAGGCGACGAGCCGTCGACCGGCGTTTTGCTTTTCGATTCGAAGGCGGCAAATTTCAGTTTTGGAATACGCGCAACTTCAGCCTGCAACCCGGACGATGGCTCGATTTCAATATGGCCGTCCGCGCCCCGTTTCAACGAGTCGACGACAAGGCTGGCCGTTCTATAAGCGGCAAGTTCGTCCCAAGACTGCGTGAACCTCTCGACGCCGGCGAGACCCAAGCCGAGCGTCGCCGCCCAGGCGAGGAAAAATGCGGTGAACTGGGCGATGACCAGATAGCCGACGGTGCGCCGGGCGAGCGATGAGTGAGCCTTCACCGTCGCTCCTCGCGCTCCCTAGTTTCACGCAGAATGTAGCCGAGCGAGCGCGCAGAAAAGATTTCAGCGCCGGCGTTCATTGCGGCAAGACGCGCTCGCAAACGCGAGACGAGCGACGTGAGCGCATGATCCTGCACTTCCTCGCCATATCCGTAAAGCTCGGCGTGAAGGGTCTCGCGTGAGACGACGCAATTGGCCCGCCTGACAAGGGTCTCGAGCAGGACAAGCTCCCCGCGCGACAGAAGCGCCTGCGTTCCGCTAATGTGGACGGCCCGGTTTTCGAGATCGAATCTGAGAGCGCCGACTTGAACCGGCGGGGTCGGTCCGCTGCTATGCTTTCTCAGATTCGCGCGAATGCGTGCAACGAGCTCGTCGAGATTGAAAGGCTTGGTAAGATAATCATCGGCCCCTGCCTCGAGCCCTTCGATCCTGTTGTCGACGGCGTCGAGCGCAGTCAGCAGCAAGATTCTTATGTCGGGTCTCTTTCTGCGCATCCGCGGGACCAGCGCGATGCCGTCGCCATCCGGCAATCTGCGATCAATCAGCGCGAGCGCATAGGCGCAGCGCTCGAGTGCGCGATCCGCATCCTCGATCGTGTAGACGCTATCGACATTGTAGCCGGCGCGATGGATTTTTTCGGCCACTTGGCGCGATAGGTCGGGGTGATCCTCGACCAGAAGGATACGCATGGGCGCCGCTCCCAAGCTGGATTTGCGGCAGCGGACGCCGACGCAACCGCCATTATCGCTGCAAAGCCTGTCGATCGCCAAGACCGGGCTGTGACGACATCGCTGCAGCTGTTGCATTCTTGCAACAGGATGCAATTTCCCGCGCGGAGGCTCCGCTTGCGAGGTTCCTGCGATCTTTCTTCGTTATCCCTGAATCGCGGCTCTGCTTCCAACCGAATGAAGCGGTTTCGACGGACGGCGTGGACCAGAAGGCAAAGCGATCGAGATGCGAGGCGACGTGACGAGATCAGGAACCAGCCGGGAGACGGAGCGGTTCGCGCGTCGCTTCCTGCTGGCTTTGCTGATCGCGATCGCTCTCTTCGCTCAAGGCGTCATTGCCGCTCATTCCGGGGGACCGCAGTCCCGTTTCGCAGACGGCGACGCCGTAACTTCGTTGCTGGATATCCCGTGCAAGAGTTCGTCCGGCGCCGACGGATCGGGAGCGCCTTCCGGGAAGGCGTCTGTCTGCTGCATCCTTTGCGGCGCCGCGGCCTACGCGAAAGCGCCGCTCTCCCCCGAACGCGACATCAGCAGCCGCGCCCTCTTTGTCCATCTCGCGCCAATAAATGTCTCCGTCTCGCTCTCCTGCAAGCGGCCGTCAGGCTGGGGGAGCGTCTGGTCGGCCCAAGCGCCGCCTGTTGTCTCCTGATCGATCCCCCTCGCTCACATCCGACGATCGGGCGCCGACGCGCCGCAGGAGATAACAAATGTTACGCTTGCTTCTTTCGCGCGGCGTCTGCGCCGGCGCGCTTGCCCTTGCCCCTTCTTCCCTGGCGATGGCTCAGCAAACCCTCCCGACGATCGAGATCGGCGGCGTGCGAGGGAAGCCGAAGCCCGTTCCCGGCCAAAACGGCGGCAGCGGCGGCGCCGCCACGGGCGCCGCGTCGCCCGGTCCCAATGCCGGTTCGGGATCATCCGTCGCATCGCGCTTCGCGAGCGTGCCCAGAACGCCGACTGAGGGATATGTCGTCCACAACGTGACCACCGGCGCGAAGATGGACGTCCCGCTGAGAGAATTGCCCGTCTCGGTTGGCGTCGTTCCGCGGCAGGTCATCGTCGACCAGAACACGACGCTGGTCCAGGAAGCGCTCGAGAACGTTTCGGGCGTCCAGTCCAACAACACCGACACGGCCGGATATAATTTCAACATTCGCGGCTTCCAGGTTCTGAATTTCTTCCGCAACAATCTGAAGGCCGACGGCTTCAACTTTGATACCGCCAATATCGAGCGTATCGAAGTGCTCAAGGGTCCCGCGTCGGTGCTTTACGGACGCTCCGAGCCTGGCGGCATCATCAATCTGATTACCAAAGAGCCGCTTGGCGCCCCGCGTTACGTTTTGGAGCAGCAGTTCGGTTCATTCAACTATTATCGCACGCAATGGGATCTGTCCGCGCCGATCGACCAGGTGGAGGGCCTCGCTTACCGCGTGTCGGGCGCTTATCAGAATAACGGCTCGTTCCGAACCTTCCAGGGCGGCGAACGCGTTCTCGTCGCGCCTGTCATCGCCTACCGGCCGACGGAATGGACAGATTTTACACTAGACACGCAATATTTCGGCCAAAGGGCGCAGTCCGACATCGGGATACCCACAATCGGCCCCGCTCCCGCTCCCGTTCCGCTCAGCCGCTCCTTTCAGGAGCCGACCGATCCCATTGATTCGAGCGATAACGTAACCGTTAGCTATCGCTTTCGACAAAACCTGAACGAGGACTGGAAGGTCACGAACAGGTTTCTTTACGCCCATAGTAGTCTGCAAGGGGTCAACCTGTCGGCGTCCTGCTCGACGCCATTCTGTGTCGACCCCGACTGGCAGACTCTCCAACGTCTCACCCAAACCCAAACGGTCAGCGGCCAGACATTTTCGACCAACATCGACCTCGAAGGAAAATTCCTCGCGCTCGGCGGAAGACATAATTTTCTGATGGGCCTCGACTATTACAACAATAACTTCTCCTATTACGCCGGCGGTGGCGCGGGGCTTTACCCGATCAATATAGTCAACCCCGTCTACGGCGGCGTGCCCGACTACGCCTATTGGGACGCGATTGCAGGCTCAGGCTTCAAATATCATTCCTCGACCCTGACGCGTCAGAAAGGCTTTTACGTTCAGGATCTGGTCACCTATTTTGAGCGTCTGCACATTTTGCTGGGGGCCCGCTATGACGTCGCCGATCAGACGGCCGGCTTCTCTAGCAGCTGTTGCGGCGATTACACAGCGACTCAGCAGGCGGCGATCGACGCGCGCCTTGCGGCGGACACCGCCGTTGACACAGCCTGGAGCCCGCGCGCCGGTTTCGTCCTCGATGTCCTTCCGCAGGTGAGCGTCTATGCGAACTACTCGCGCTCCTTCGGCGTCGGAAATGGCTTCTCCGCCACCGGCGCGCCGCTTGGACCACAAAGGGGCCTGCAGTGGGAGGCTGGACTGAAAGCCGAACCTCTTCCCGGCCTTAATGCGACCCTCGCTTTCTATCAGATCACCAAGTCGGGCGTGCCGACCCGCGATTTCGCGGGTGGTCCTGGGGCTTTCATCCTGGCTGGCCTGCAGCGCAGCCGCGGCGTCGAACTCGACGTCCTCGGCGCGATCACCGACCGGCTCGCGGTTACCGCGAACTACGCCTATATCGACGCCAAGGTTATTGCGGACAATCCCTTCAACCCGCTCAATCCCTTCGGCATTCTCGATCCTTTGATTTTCGGGCAACAGGGCGGTCTGCTCGGACGTCACAGAGACAATGTCCCGCGTCACTCCGGCAAAGTCTTCCTGACGTATGATTTTGGCGACAACGGCCTTGGTTTCCGAGTAGGCGGAGGCGTCACCGCCGCGACGCGCGCGTGGGGCGACATCCAGAATACGTTCCTGCTGCCTGGGTGGGCGCGGCTAGACGCCTTTGCAAGTTATGCGACCTTGTTCGAAGGCCACAAACTAACCGCGCAGTTGAATTTGAAGAATATCAATAATGCGCAGTATTTCGTTGGGCCGGACAACTTCTTCAACAACTTTTCCGCGCCGTACTCCAGCATTCCCGCCAAGCCCTTCACCGCGACGGGGACGGTAAGAATGGAGTTTTAGTCATGGCGCGCGCGCTCCTGGTTTTGCTTCATCGATGGACCGGCTTGGCGATGGCGGGCTTCCTCATCATCGTTGGCGGGACGGGGAGCCTCCTCGCATTCTACGGAGAATTGAACCATCTGTTAGCGCCTGAACTCTACGCCGACCTGCCGGGGACGGCAGGCCTCGACGCCGCCGCGCTCGCGCAGCGCGCCGAAGCGCTCGCGCCCAACGGGCAGGTCAATACGGTCTATTTCGGCTATGATTCTCTCGTCGAGATGAGCATGGAGTCGAAGAGCGGCGCAGCGCCGCTCGGTTTCGACTACATTTATCTCGACCGGCGGACGGGCGCAGAACTCGGACGCCTGTTTTGGGGCGCCTTCCCGACGACGCGGGCGGGCGTCATGCCTTTTGTCTATCGCCTTCATATGACGCTTGCCGCCGGTGAAATCGGGGCTTGGCTACTCGGGCTCACCGCGCTCGTTTGGACGCTCGATTGCTTCGTGGCCTTCTATTTGACGCTGCCAGCGGCCGGCGAACGCAGCCGCAAGAGCTTTCTTGCACGCTGGAAGCCTGCATGGCTGGTCAAGGTCGCGGGGTCGTTCTACAGAGTCAACTTCGACCTGCACAGGGCCGGAGGCCTATGGCTCTGGGCGTTCTTGCTGATTTTCGCCTGGTCGAGCGTCTACATGAATCTCAACGGGTTTTATTCGCGCGTCATGTCGCTCGTCTTCGCTTACGAGCAACCCTATTATTTCGCGCCAACTGTATCGCCGCCGCGCGATATCGAACCGCTGTCCTGGGAACGGGCGCAATCTCGAGGGCGTCAACTTATGGCGGAGCAGGCTCGCGCGCATGGGTTCGAGATCGAACGCGACCTCGCGCTCTATATTCTCCGCGACAAAGGCGTGTGGGAATATCGCGTGCGGTCGTCGCGGGACATCGGCGACAAATACGGGCAGACGTCGGTGTGGTTCGACGCCTCATCGGGGGCGCTGCGTGACGTCTCGCTGCCAACAGGGCATCGCGCCGGCAATACGATCACGACGTGGCTTTACGAATTGCACAAAGCCAATGTCTTTGGTTTGACCTACAGAATTTTCGTGAGCCTTTTCGGCTTGCTGATAATCATGCTCTCCGTGACCGGCGTTTACATCTGGTGGAAGAAGCGTTCGGCGCGGCGGGAGCGCGGTCGGCGCCCGGCGCCTGGCCGGGCGCGTGAACGGGAGGAGGCCGCTTGTTGAGTTTTTTCAAGCCGACGCACCCCTTGATTTGAACTCTGCAATTGCGCGTGGAGATCAGCATGATTTTTGATCACGAAGGCCTTTCCCGCCTTATCGACCGCCTGCGCCGCGCCGGCCCGATCGGAGCCTATCCGCGGCAAGCGCTGCTCGCCTATCTTTGCGCCCAGGGCGCCGCTGGACGGCGTACGCCGCGCCTGTTGGTGATCGACGTCTTCGACGGCGGCGGCGCGCATGGGCCGATGTGCCGCTTCTCGATTTGCGGCGACACGCGCGCGCAGAGCTTTGTCGCGCCGTTGAAGCACATCGCCGTCGACCGCAAATATCCGGCGGCGCGCGCGCTCGTGCGGCTCGTCTGCGACGGCGCGCCGACCGCTGCATGAGGGCGGCGCGCCTCGTTCTCGTCCTGCTTCTCTGCGGCGGCCTCCCCGCGTCCGCCGCCGAAGGCGGGGACGAGCGCCGCGACGCCAGCGAAGAGATTGCCGCCGCACAAGGTCCGCGCGCGCGCGACGAGCGGCGCGCACACAAACAGCGGCCGCGTGCGGAGTCGCGCGACCGACGCGACCGCGACCCGCAGGAGACAGGCGAGGGCCGGGACCAGGACAGATCTCGTACGCAGCGCCGGGAGACGGCCGACGACAAACCAAAAGCCGCGCCGCGCGCGCAAACCCTCGGACGCGATCAGAGCGGCGTCTTCGTCAACGAGTCGGCTTCCAACGCCGCCTATTCGCCAAGCTTCGTCATGCGCGGCTTTCCTTCCGGCGTTACGCTCTTCGAGGGCGCTGCGCATGGCTTCACCGCGCAGGACGTCGATCTCTCGACCGTCGACCACGTCGAGTTCTTCAAAGGGCCGAGCGCCATGCTGTTCGGCAAGGCTCTCGGCGGCTATGGCGGGGCCGCCAATTATATTCGCAAGGCGCCGACGCTGGAGACTTTCAGCCGCGCGGCGACGAGCCTCGGCTCCTTCGGCCTCAAGCGTCTCACCGTCGACATCAACGTCCCGCTCACCGACGACAAGAACCTATTGTTCCGGCTGACCGGCTCGGCGCAGAGTCTGGGCAGCTTCGTCGACTTCGTGCGCACGCGCAGCTTCGACGTCGCGCCGATGCTCGCTTTCACCGCTGACAATGGCGACCGCGCCACGCTGCGCGCCGAGCACAATGGCGCGCGGCTCGTGTGGCGGGACGGCGTGCCGGCCGATCCGATCTTCTTTGGAATTTCGCGCGAATTCTACGCCGGCATTCCCGCCAATGAACATGAAACGCCCTTCTTCGACGATCTAACCTTCACCTATGAGCATGCGCTCGGCCCGAACTGGAGCGTTTCCGCTGTCGTGGATTATTTTCTCTACGCCAGTCGCTGGGGCTGGTGCACCGGCTGGGGCTATGACGGCTTTCAGTCCGTCGTCTTCGGCAATCCGGCGCGCAGCCGCACCGCCAACCGCAGCTTCGACGCGCAACTGCGGCTCAACGGCCGGTTCGAGACGGGCTTTCTTTCCCACACGGTGTTTATGGCCGCCGAGCACTGGGATTATTTTTTCGGCTATTCCAATGACATTTCCCGCTATGAAGCGGCGCCGCTCAACATATTCTTCCCCGTCTATCCGCCGGGCGTCGATTATGCAGGCGCCTATTGGTCGAACGGCGTCGCCCGCGCGATCAGCCGATCGGTCTACGGCCAGGACCTCATCGACCTCAACGAAAACTGGCGCATTCTTCTGGGCGACGCTACGATCGTCTTTCACAGCGCGAGCGCGTGTTCGATCCCTCGGGCGCGCTCACGGGAGAGCCGACGGCGAGCCTGAGCAAGGGAATCGACGGCTATTTCTCGCCGCGCGCCGGCCTGTTGTTTCGGCCCGACGCCGAGACGCAGATCTTCGCCGCCTATGGCAAGTCGCTCATTCCCAATACCGGCGTGCGGGTTCAAGGCGGCGAGACGCCGCCGCCGCAGCAGGATACGCAATATGAGCTTGGCGTGCGGCGCGAGCTCTTCGACCGCCGCGCGATCGTCGAGATCGGCCTGTTCGACATCACTCGCGACAATGTCGCCATCCCCAATCCGGCCAATCCCTCGGGCTTCTATTCGGTCGTGACCGGCCAGCAGCACAGCCATGGGATCGAGGCGAATGTAACGGCGCAGTTTACGCCCAATCTGCGTCTGACCGCCGGCGCGACCTTTCTGCATGCGCTCGTCACCAAAGACGACAACGTCCCCTCCCAGCAAGGCAGCGATCTTCTGGGCGCGCCGCGCCGCGTCTACAATGTCTCGCTCGCCTATACGCTGGATTTCGGCCTCCTCGACGGCCTCGAACTCGGCGCGAGCTATTATTACGCCAGCCGCGCCGAAGCGACCCTGCCGAACACCCCCGGCTTCACCCTCCCGCCCCAGCAAATGCTCGGCGCGTCGCTTGGCTATAAGCTCAGCGACAATTTCAAATTCGAGGTCAACGCCGCAAATCTCACCAACCAGCAAAATTGGACCTCCAATGGCGCGCTCTATCACGGCGAGCCCAGGTCCGTGTCGGGGAGCGTTATTTGCAAGTTCTAGTTTTTGCGCGTGCATTCCAACGACTAATCATTCGCAAGCGAAGACGCGCGCAAAACAAAGCTGAAGCCAAAGAGCCGGCGCGACCTCCGCTTGAGGAGTATTATATCCGCAACATTTCCCTCCCGACGCGCTTCGCCTCGAGAAACCATCGATGATCTCAATTGTTTTCAACATGTCTGCCACCGACTGTGGCGTGACGCTCCAGCTGGCGGCAGCCGCCAATATGGCCTGCAGCTTAGCGCCCGCCGCTTCCCGCCGGGGGTTTTTGCCCCAGCTAAACGGAGAGGAACATCGCAATGCGCTACAGCCGTCTACACAGCCAGACCGCCAAAGAACTCGCCTTGTCTGCGGCGCGGCGCTTGACGCTGCTCGCGCTGACGACGCCGCCGCAGGAATTCGAGCGACTATGCCCGACCGAGATCGAGGATTTCGAGACCCAGCGCGATCTTGCCGCAGACGAAATGCATCTGGGGCATGGCAAGCTGAGGTCCATGTTCGAGGAGGACGCGCTCGACGCCTTTGAAGCCGAGACAAACCGAATCCGGTCGTCGATTTCGGTTCCGACCTTCATTGAGCAGTAAGGCGCTCGTGATGCGGTTCTCTTCTAACGGGGCTCGTGGCGCGCACCCGGCGCTTGCAGAGGATCGAAGCGCCTATTGGCAGGGGCGCAATATTCTTTCGCCGTACACATGCATGCGGGGGAGACGTTTCTTGGATGCGTAGCGCGACGCCGCTCAACTCGATTGCGCCTTGTGCACATGCCCTGACGAGCGCCCCTTCTCCATGGTCCATCTTGGCCGTAACGTAGCTGCTGCTCGCCGAGGTCTTCCGTGAAGAGGGCAGTGGCCATCTCATGAGGGGCGACGCTCAATCAGGGCTGCATGATGACAGTCGTCCCCACGCTCACGCGCTCGAACAAATCGGTCACGTCCTCGTTCCGCATGCGGATGCAGCCATAAGACGCGGCCGTGCCGATCGAAGCGCGCATCTTGTTGGTCGTACCGTGGATCGCGACCTGATCGCCATCGAGCAGCATCGCGCGGGTCCCCATCGGATTGTTCGGCGCCCCGCCGGGGATCACATCGGGCAACTCGGGGTGGTCGGCGCGGACATCGGTCGGCGGCGTCCAGTCGGGATTGGTGAACTTCTCGCGGATCGAAGTGACCCCGAACCACTCCTTGCCGTGCTTCGGCACTGCGACCGGGTAGCTGATCGTGCTGCCGTCATTCTGCACCAGGAAGAGGCGGCGCTGGGAGACGCTGACGACAATCGTGCCCGGGGCCACGTTTTCGAAGACCGCTGTGCGATGTGATCTGGTGTGCTCGGATGAGATGGCGGCAGAGGCGGGCGTCGTGGACGCCGCAGCGGTGAATGTGAAGATGGCGGCGGCGGCGGCGCCGGCGACGACTTTGCGAATGTTCATTGTTCTCTCCAAGGAAGTCGATGTTTTAGTGGAAAGAACGTAGCTGCCGTCCGTCCGCAGCGGCGTGCGCCGTCGCACGATCCGAGCTCGGCGGGATCGCGGCAGTCATCTCAACAGGAAAGAGCAGGAGCAGAAGATTTAAGGGATTCATAGCCTCCAGCGAGGAAACGCTTCAGCTTGTCTCCCCAATTTCGAAGTGAGATATTGGAGTAATTAATGGCGGCGGGTTCGGTCATGACTACGGTTTATCTTATTAATCCAATGGCCGATTTTCCCACTTACTTTGGCGCCGAGGCGCTCGCGGCTCGAGGCGGGCCGGGCGGCGTGATGATGGCGGATCTCGCCTGTTCGACTGTTGCGGCGATGGCCCCTTCGGATTTCAAGGTCGAGATTTACGACGAGAGCGCCTCCCGCGTCGACTTCGATCATCCAGCCGACTGGATCGCGATCACGGGCAAGGTCAGCCAGCGCCAGCGCATGACGGCGATCGCTGACGAATTCCGCAGGCGCGGCAAACGCGTCATTATCGGCGGTCCTTATGCAAGTCTCTCCCCGGAACGGCTGCGCGGCCATTGTGACGTCATGGTGTGCGGAGAAGCAGAGGAGATCGCCAGCGCCCTGTTTTCAGATTTGCGGGCCGGAAAGCCTAAGGACGCTTATTTTGGCGACAAGCCGTCTTTAGCGCTGTCTCCCGCGCCCCGCTGGGACCTCTATCGCAACGACCGCGCCATGCTTGGCGCCGTGCAAACTTCCCGCGGATGCCCGTTCGAATGCGAATTCTGCGACGTTATCCAATATCTCGGGCGCAAGCAGCGGCACAAACCCATCGCCAATGTCATCAGCGAGCTCGAGGCGCTCTGGGCCCTGGGCTATCGCACGACCTTTCTGGCCGATGATAATTTCACCGCCTATCGGGCGCATTGCAAGGAGCTGCTTGCGGCAATCGCAAAGTGGCGTCGCGACCACCCGATGGAGTTCGTCACCCAGATCTCCATCGACGCGACGCGTGACGACGAATTGATCGATCTGTGTGTGGCCGCAGGGTTGACGCAAGTGTTCATCGGCATTGAGACGCCGAACCTGGAAAGCCTTCGTGAAACGGGAAAAAGGCAGAACCTCAAGATCAGCCTCATCGAGGAGGTTCAAAAGCTCGTCGAGCGCGGGATCTCGGTCATGGGAGGAATGATCGTCGGTTTCGACCATGACGGGCCCGACATCTTCCGCGAACAATATGAATTCGCGATGGCGACGCCCATTCCCATATTCAGCCTTGGCGGTCTGATGGCTTCCGAGGCGACGCCCCTATACGATCGCATCTTGCGGGAGGGACGACTCCTCACGGGCGGCATCGAGACCCAGGCCGTGCCATGGAGCTCCAATATCAAGTGCAAAACCATGAGCATGGAAGAGCTGCATGAGGGAATGCAGAACCTCTGTAATGCGCTTTATTCGCCGCCGGCCTTCACCGCGCGCATGCTCCGTCTGATCGACAGCTTCGGGCGACGTCGCAATGGACCGGCGCCCGAGCCGACCGATTCGAACGCGCTGCGCGAAATCGAAAGGCAGTCAATGCAGGTCGCCATGCAAGTGCGTAATTATGGCGAGTCAGAGGGCCGGATGTGGAACAAAATCTGGGGCGCAGCCGTACGTAAGCCCGAGACGATGACCATCGTTGGCCGCATCATGTTCCAATACGCCCAAGCGCGCTACATGTTCGAGAAAGGCAATTATTGGGAGCCCAGCCTCGCGACGGCCCCCGCGCCGCAAAAGGCGGAGCGCGTCGCCGCCATGTCGGATGCGTAGGACTGTCGTTCTAGCGTTTTTCTCGACGAGGATTGCAAGGCCGCTCGCGCTGGTCCGTCACTGTGGAACCGTCATGAGCTCCATGAGGTGGCTGTCTGGCGTCTCGAAATACACTCCCCGGCCTCCGCCCCAGTCATTCAGCTTTCGGTCGCTTCGGCTCCAGGGCGCGCTGCCGAAGGCCAACCCCTTATCCTTGACTCGTCCGAGAATAGCGTCGAATTCAGCGTCGCTGACATGGAAAGCATAATGCTGAGCGTCGAATGACGCCGCGTCGGCGAACAAAAGCGTCAAAGTGTCATTCACCCGCACTGGCGCAAAGTGGTCGGCATCCGCTTCTGCGAAGGCTAGACCAAAGACGTCAGCAAACCAGCGCGCCGCATCCTGCTTGTTGTGAGCAGAAACGATCGTGTGGTTGAGACGAATGGTCATTGGCTAGATCCTCCTGTCAGACCCCGCAACCCGCCGGGTAAGCGCGCAGCGACACTTACGCCCATTGCCCACGAGGTCCATCAGATTGGCGTAGCGGTAGAGATGGTCAAAATCCTCCAAAAAGCCGAATACGGCTCGACATTCAGCTCGGACCAGGAGCGGAGCGGAAGTTCCAGCGGCAAGCCGTGCTCTGCGAGTGGATTAAAAGGCATGGGTCCCTCCGACGTTGCGCGGAGCAAACTTTTCTGGCGTCCGTACGGTTCGTACTTCGCCGCAAGGCGGCCAATTAATTCGCGCAGCGCTTGCGGCTCAAGGGACGCCTATAAAGCGCCACGCGGGCGGGCGCGCGTGCGGCTCC
Organism: Methylocystis sp. NC52PC; assembly: GCF_055698645.1. NCBI lineage: Bacteria > Pseudomonadati > Pseudomonadota > Alphaproteobacteria > Hyphomicrobiales > Methylocystaceae > Methylocystis > Methylocystis sp. NC52PC. The sequence continues at coordinate 1,913,819 of NZ_CP170127.1, forward strand.
CGCGCCCATAACTCAGCGTTGGCCCACGGCCTTCCCGAACGCCATCACGAGATCTTGGCGGGCCAATAATTATTTTGTTTGGAAGCCGGGGGGAGCATTCTCCCATGGGTAGCCGTTCTTCGCCTTGTCGAATGCGTAGCGATAGAGAGCCGTCATATAACCGCGATCAAAGTCCGCCGGATGCGGGGCGTTGAAATCCTCGCCGATATAGGCGAGTCTGAAGGAGCTGCCGCCCCGCTTGGCGATCATGTACATTTTATACAAGTCACCGGCGCCGCTGTAACTCGTGAGAACAGAGACGGCCTTCTGCGCTACAGACAGCGTCTGGCGATCAACGTCGCTCCAATCCGCTCTCAGCTTCCCATTTCTGATGACGTAGGTCTCGACTTTTCTTCTAAAGCCCTCGGCTTCCCGCGCCTTCTCGGGATTATACGCGGAAGGGGCGATGAACGACTGGCTGACCGCGCCGCCATCCACGTGAAGTTCCTGATAGCGCTTGCCGTTGACCTCGACGTCGAAGAGGACGGGCGGGAACGCGGCGGGGATCGCCGCCGATGCGAGGAGGATGTGTCTAATCAGCTCGAGGGCCTCCGGGCGCCCGCTCGCCGCTATGGCCCCGATATTCCAGAATACGGGCCGCCCCGCGTCGAGATCGGTGGTCTGGATCGCGAGCAACCGGCCCTTCTGATACTCGGCCGCGACTTTCTCCATCAGCGCTTCGGTGAAGTAATGTGAAATGGTTTGATAGAGCGGGGTCGTATCTGACAACGCGTCCTGCGCAACGGCGGCGACGGGCAAAAACCTCTCTTCGAAAACGCGCGACGCGTCCATTTGGGTGTAAACTTCAGTCAGCAGAGGATCATATTCCGGTCCCAGAAAGGCATAGATGGCGATGAGAGCGCCCGTGCTGACGCCCGTCACCAATTTGAAGGCCGGCCGGTCGCCACGCGCTGTCCACCCCACGAGCAGCCCTGCGCCAAATGCGCCATTATCTCCGCCGCCTGATAAAGCGAGCAGATGAGCGGTCGGCAGCACGCCCCCTCTCTTGACGCCCAGATGTCTGGCCTCGCGAAGGAGCGCCTGTTCCTGCACGCGCTCGATCGACCCCAGCTCATCGCCGAAAAAGCGGGCGTCCGGGATCCCGAGCACAGTCGCCGCCCGCCTCTCCCCGGGTGGGACGGCGGCCTGTCTGTCCAGCAAAGAGCAGGCCGCGAGCAGGACGGGCAGAAAGAGGATCAATCCGATCGAGAGTCGAAACGACTTGAAGTTGGCAAAAAGCATCGGTGAAGAATTCGCGGGTTGGCGACGCCAGCATGCCCTTATCCGGTCGTTTCGACAAGGCCGAGGCGCCGCCTTCAGAGCCTCGACCTACGCTTTTTGAGGCGTGGCTTGGGCTAAGAAAGCTCCCGAGCGACCGGAACGTCCGCGCAACTGCGCAAGTCGCCGTTCAAGCGCTCGATCACGCGCTCGATCGCTTCCGTTTTGTCGGCATATCTTTCTTTTATTGTTTCGAAATTGCGCTTGTCGTTCGCGCTTCTCGCTTGAGCGCCGAACATCAGCGTTCCTTGCCCGCCTACGCCGATCTCAAAGTCGGGGGCGTCATGTAACCCCACATGGTGGCCTGCAAGCCATGCTTTGAAGCATATGTCATGGTCGAGATGGACGCCCGGCTGGCCGGGCTTACTGAAGCTCTGATCGAAGCCTCCGAGAGATCGAAACACGTCTCGCCTGAAGAAAATCGGCCCGATCCCCACGCTATGGACAAACATGAAGCGCATGTTCAAATCTGGCTCAACGAATGGAATGGGCCGGACATTCCAATGCGCGGCGAGCGGTAGCGCTTGATGTCCGAAGAGCTTTGTCGCGGCGCTCGGATCGGGCGCGGAGAGATCCCACATGATTCCAATCCAGCTTCCCAGGATCGCGAGCTTGGGATAACGCTCGAAGAGCGCAAGCGCCTCGCTGACCCATTTACCGCTTGGATCTGGAAGATCGTCGTCTTGCAGCACGCAGACGATATCCCCTCGCGCATAATCGATGGCGCGATTATAGGACCGGATCTCGTGGATATCATTTGATCTGATCACAAAATCGTTGGGACGGGTCAGCCGCCGCAGCCATTCTCTCTCGGACCCATCGATTGAGCCATCCTCGCAGATGATGATTTCTTCCGCCTGAGTCTGTCTGAGACGCGACGTAATCGGAACGATGTTCCCTCGGTGGTTGAACGACAAGAGCACCAAGGACAAATTCGGAGAGTCGGTATATTTGAACGGCGACGCCGCCTTCAACTCCTTGCGATGCTTCACCCTCGCAGCCAGACACCTTTTGTACAGCCACGATGAATAAAGGTTGAGGCTGCTCAAGATTGGAAGCAGTAATCGCGCCAGAATATCGCCCATCCTACCTATTCTCCGTAGCCTTCGTCGCTCGAAATTGCAGCGCTTGCAGGCAATGTGAGGCCTGCGACGCATTTTAGGCTTCAACATGCCCGGATATGAGGTTTTCCACAAGGTTGGCGCCGCCGCCCGCGTCACGCGCGAGAGACGCGAGCGCGGCTTTACTCCTCCTTGCATTGGGCCAAAGTAGAGGCGGTCTTTCCGTCGATCTGCCCCCGCTTCGCCATTCTTGCGTCGTACCGTCACACTGGGTCGGACGCCCGTCTGGGGACCAATGATGCTGCCCGTGTGCCTGTCGTATTCAGAGGATAACCGCCGGGAAGGAAACGCGGTCCGCGCCTGGCTCGAAGAAAGCGGATGGACCGGCGTCTACACAAAAACCGCCTGGACGCCTGATGATCAGGGCGGCGATCGCCGATCTGATGAACGACTCGTCCGCTGCGAAGCCGTTGTGTTCCTCGTGACGCGAAGTTGGCTGGCGGACGATCGCTGTCGGTTCGCCTATTGGCTCTCGAGCAGTCTTGGCAAGCGGATATTCTGCGCTCTGGTCGAGCCTCTCTCGCTCGATGACCTGCCCAAATGGGTCGCCAAGCGCGGGCAGATTTTCCCATTGGCTCCGAGCGACGCCGACGATCGCGCGGTTCTTTGCGGCAAAACGGAGCACGGCGACGCCTTTGAGGTCGTCCTTTCGTCCAAGGGGCTCGACGCTTTCAAGGCCGCGCTCGGCGAGGCCCGGTTGACGGCGCACGTTTTCGCCTGGCCGCCTCAGGACGAACCCGATCGCACGCCTTATCGCGGGCTCGAGCCTTTGGAGGCGGCGGACGCCGGCATTTTCTTCGGCCGGGACGCCGAGCTGCTCGAAGCGCTCGATAGGCTTCGCAGCCTGGCGCAGGCGGGGCCGGGGCGGTTTCTTGCGCTCATCGGCGAAGGGGGCGTCGGGAAAACCTCGTTTCTAAGTGCGGGCCTCTGGCCTCGGCTGGCTCGCGATGGCGAACATTTCTTCCCTCTTCCGGTCATCCGACCCGACGGAGGACCGCTGTTCGGGCCGAAGGGATTGTCTGCAGCGCTCTCAGAGGCGGCCCGTCACAGCGGGCGCGAGCTTTCCGAGACCCGCATCCGCGACGCAATTGCTGGCGGGCCGGAATCTTGTCGAGACTTGCTTGCGGATTTCTCGAGGCAGGAGGCTCCCCCCACGCTCGTCCTCGCTGTCGACGACGCGGAACAGCTGCTTCGCGACGATGAAGAGACCGGGCAATTTCTGACGTTATTGGCTGGCCTCGCCAGCGAAGATCGTCCTGCCGCAATCGTGATCCTCACGATTCGCCCCGGGGAGTTCGGCGCGCTTTGGCGCAGCGGGCCTTTCAGCCGCTTCCGGCCCCGTCTTTTTATGCTGCCGGACATGTCCAAAGACGCCTATAGAGCGGCGATCGAGGGCCCGTTGCAACGGCTTCCTTCGCCTGGGCGCTGGGAGATCGAGCCCTCTTTGGTGGAGACTCTCCTCGCCGACCTCGACAAGACCGGCGCCGCCGCCTTGCCGCTTCTCGCTTTCGCCTTACAGGCGCTCTACCGCCTTTGCTCGGACGCAAAGCTCGTCATGGCGGCGGATTATCAAAGATGCGGACGGCTGCAGGGAGCAATCGACGCTGCGGCAGGTCGCGTCCTTGCGATAGCTGGCGCCGATCCCGACTTGCCGAGAGACCGCGACGCCCGCCTGTCCTTGTTGCGCAGGGGACTCGTTCCTTGGCTGGCGTGCAGCGTTCCGGGATCGTCGACCGCGAAGCGGCGCCGCGCGCGCGCCAGGGAAATCCCGCTCGACTCGATTCCCATAATCGAGCTTCTCGTCGAAGAGCGGCTGGCGACGCGGGGCGTCGATGCGGTTTCGGGGGAAGCGACCTACGAACTTGCACATGATGTGTTGCTCGATCGCTGGACGCTCCTGAGGGACTGGATCGCCGCTGAACGCCGCCTCGACGCGACGCTGGAGACCCTGCAGCGCGCAGCGCGCGATTGGGACGCGCATGGGCGCGCGCATGACTGGGCGAAGCATGCCGGAAGTGAGCTCCAGGGAGCGGAAAGTCTCTACGCGCAACCGGAGTTCCTGTCGCGCCTCGAGGCCACGGACCGCGCCTATCTGCTCGCCTGTCGGGAAAAGGAAAAATCTCTCCAGAAGTCCGATCGGCTGCGGATCCCGGAAGAGGAGCGGGCCGCCAAGACGAGCGCCTATGCCCAACGCGACGCGCAAAGCGTTCGACGCTTGAAAATCCTTGCTTGGGCTGGCCTCGCAACGACGCTCGCTTCCGTCGCGGTCGCCGCCTGGCTCTGGCAATCACTGGCCAAAAGTGAGCGGCAGGCGGCGGCCAGGCTCGAGGAATCGGAAGCGGCGCTTGCGGCTGCGGTCGGCTCGATAAATCGAAGCATGGACGGTCTTGCGCGAAAACTCGCCGGCCAGCCGGAAAGCCAGGCGTCGCTCGTCGTGGATGTTTTCAACCAGCTCAACTCCTTGCAAGAGAAGCTCGGGGCCTACCCGGCAAACGCCGTCGAGCTTCGCCGCAGTCAGTCGGTCGCGCTCAACCATATTTCGGAGGTGCGCCTCGCTAAGGGCGATATTGAAGGCGCGCGCGCCGCGGCGGGTCGCTCGGTCGCCTTAATGCAAGCGCTGTCCGAGTCTCGTCCTGCGGATGACGGATGGCGGCGCGATCTGTCGGTCAGTTACGAGAAGCTCGGCGACGCCCAGGCTGCGTCGGGAGATTTGGCGGGGGCCCGGAAATCCTATGCGGACGATCTTGCGATCGCGAAAAAGCTCCTGTCGGCTGCGCCCGAGAATCCGCAAAGACGCTGGGACATGTCGGTAAGCTACGAAAAACTGGGCGACGTTCAGCTCGCGCAAGGGGACGTCGACGGCGCGCTCGAGTCCTATGGAAACGACCGGGCGATCCGGGAGGCGCTGACGGCCGCAAATCCCGAGAATGAAGCCTGGCGGCGCGGCCTTGCCGTCAGCTATGAAAAGCTTGGCGTGACGCTCGCGAAACGGCGCGAAGTTCCCCAGGCGATCGCCGCTTTCGAGGGGGCGCTGGAAATTTACCGGACGCTTGCGCACGCCAACCCCGGCGACGCGCAAACCGCCGCCTATGCGGTCGTCCCGCATTGGTGGCTCGCCGATTTGGACAAGGCCAAGACGCGCGAACATCTCGCCGCAGCCCTCGCGATCCTGCAACCTCTGGCGGATTCCGGGCATTTGAGCGAGGATAAGCGCAAGTGGATGACCCAGATCAAGGCGACGATGGCGGCCCTCGAGCCGCCCTTGCCGGCAAGACGCTAAAAAAAGCCGAAGGCGCCGCATATATGACGCCTGTGAAGAGGAGTTCCAGGTGAAAGCCGGCGGATCAAAGAGGCTCGACGCCTTATGGCGCGCCATGGGCGGCGCCGCCTTCTTCGTGCTTTCTTGCTCAGGCGACGCTCTGGCGCAGATCTATGGCCCGCCGCCTTCTCCCTATGACGATCCCGTGCCGCCGGCCCCGATCGCTCCCCATTCGCATCCGATCGACGGCCCGGATGACGACGATTTCGACGCGCCGGAGCTCGATCCAGAGGAGATGATGTATCACAGGCGCCGCGGTCTGGTTGTCGCTCCAGAATTCGACGAGCCGGATTGGCGCCGCCCGCGTCATTGGGAGCCGCCTTCGCCAGGCCCCCGAGCAGGGAGAAGCTTGGTGAAAGCGGGCCCCCCGCGCGCGGCGCCTCGGGCGACGCGGCCATCGCGTGAGGTCCGAGCCGCCCCCGTCGCCCGGAAGGCCGCTGTGATTGCGTCGCCAGCGCCTCGCGCCGTCTCGCCTCCGCCGGCGAAACGGGCGAAAGCGGCGGCGCCGGCGGTCTCCTCAGCCGCCCGCCCGCCGCCGCCCGCGGTCTCCTCAGCCGCCCGCACGCCGCCGCCCGCGGCCCCGAACGCGTCAGGCGCTCCTTCCGCAGCGCAGCAAAAAGGCTTTGGCCCCCCTACCGCTCTGATGAACGCCACCGAAGGCAAGTCGAATATGGAGAGGTAAACGCGGTTCGAGCGGACGGCGCGAAAATCTGCTAAGACTTCCTGAACTCGGGACGCGCACGCCAATGCGCCTCGGATCGAGGCCCGGAACGACCAAGAGGACACATGGATCGACAGGAACAAATTCTTATCGAGGCCTTGGCCAAGGTCGACGATTATGGCGACATTGCGCCGGCCCATGTGCAGGATCCGATGACCATGGTGCTTCGGCAGCGGGCCCTGCTGGCGGATCTGATGCGCTGGGACGACGCGCGGGGCCGTTACGTGCTGACCGGCACGGGCCGAGGCCGCCTCACCGCGCGCCACCGTGCGCAGAGCTCTGTCGTCCCATTCGGACGTCGGACGGAAAAAAACGACAAGATCAAAAAGGCGTAAGCGCCGCCAATCCGCGCTGTCACGGAGGAGGAATTCGCATGACCATATCATCCAAGAGTGTGCTTACCGCCGTTCTTGCCGCTGCGACCGCCTTCCCGGCGCTGACGACAGACGCTTTCGCCGGCCCCCTGTCGATAACGAGCCCTGCGACAGTCGGACTGCAGGGGTCGACGGAGCAGGTCTGGTATCGAGGCGGCGGCTATTACCGTCGCGGCTATTATCCCGGCTATTACCGCAGGGGCTACAGCTATAACCCGGGCGCCGCCGTCGCCGCCGGAGCCGTTCTCGGCATCGCGGGCGCCGCCGCCGCCGCGGCGGCCGCGCAAAACAACTATTATTATAATTATCCGGGGTACTACGCCTATCCCGGATACGGCTATTACGGCTGGTAAGCGCACGAGCGAAAGCGGCGCAAAACGTCGCCGCTTTCGTATTCGAGTAAGCCCCCGACTTACGCCGCTTTCGCGGTGAGCGCGCTGAGCCCGCCGTTTTCGATCCTGTAGACCCGGTCCACCATCGGCAGCAGTTTTTCACTGTGCGTGACGAATAATTTGGCCGCCGGAAAGGCCATCAGCGACTTCACCAGCCGTTCTTCGGACGCCGCGTCGAGATTCGCGGTGACCTCGTCGAGAAGGAGCAGCCGCGGCCGACGGCAGAGCGCGCGTGCGAGCAGCAGACGACGCCGTTGTCCGGTTGAGAGGATCGCGCTTTCATTCGTCACGCGCGTCGCAAGTCCCTGCGGCAACCGGAGCACGTCGTCGAGAAGCCCGACGGTTTCGAGCGCCTCCTCGATCGTCGACATGGCGATCGAGGGAGAAAACATGCTCAGATTGTCCAGAACGCTTCCGGCGATGACGCCGTCATCCGCGAAAACGGCTCCAACGTTCATCCGATACGGATAGAGGCCGAATTCTTCCAGCGGCCGGTCGTCCACCAGAAACTGGCCTTTTTCGGCGTGGTGGAGGCTGGCGACGATTTTGAGAAGCGAAGATTTGCCGCATCCTGAAGGGCCGACAATGGCGAGCGACTCGCCCCTTGCGATGTCGATGTCGAAATCGACGTTGGAAAGCAACGGTTTCGTATTCTGCCCAAACGCCACCGACACGCCGCGCAGGCTGACCTTGCGTCGGATCGGGCGGGCGATGGTCGCGCCGGTCGTATGAGTTTCGGTCTTTTCGCTGAGAATGTCGTCGAGCCGATTGAAATGAACCCGTGGGGTGCGGCACGGTTAGGTGAGACAGCCGGCTGCGGTAATTTGAACCGCAACCGGAGATTTGAAAGTGACCAAGGAAGAGAAGGTTAGCGCCAGGGGCCGGCGTTTTTCCGTTCAGCGCAAGATGGCGGTCGTGGCCCGCCTCCTACGCGGAGAGCCGTTGGAACTGGTGGCTCGCGAGACCAATGTCACCATCCAGAAGCTGACCGAATGGCGGGATCGGGCTCTGGCGGGGGCCGCCTCGGCTCTGAAAGAGCGCGAGCGGGATGACCGCGACGATGAGATCGCCCGGCTGAAGGCCAAGGTGGGCGAGATCACCATGGATAACGAGCTTCTCTACGCCAAGATTGACGTCCTGGAAAACAAACGCCCTTTGGCCCGCCGGAGGCCGAGGAAATGAGCCGGGCTCGTTCTCTGTCTTTCGGTCGCATCTATGGATTGTCGCGCGTGACGCGGGTGTGGGGCCTGTCGCGGGCAACCGTGTATCGATCTCGCGTGGAGACGCCTGAAGACACTCCCCGACGTCGACCCGGCCCCATTGGGGCATGTTCGGATGCCGAACTGGCGGATCACATCCGTCGCGAAATCGAGGCCTCTGAATTCCATGGCGAAGGCTACCGGAAGATATGGGCGCGGCTACGAGTCTCCAGCGTGCGCGCCAGTCCCCGACGGGTGCGGCGCGTGATGCGCGAACATGGATTGCTTGCGCCGCATCGAGTGGTGTCGGCGTCGGCCAAGACGCATGACGGCACGATCGTCACCGATCGTGTCAACGAAATGTGGGGAACCGACATGACACAAACGGTTACGACCGATGAAGGCAAGGCTTATGTGTTCGTCGCCGTCGAACACGCCAACTCGGAGGTCGTCGGCGTTCACGCCGCAAAATCAGCCAATCGGTTCGAGGCGCTGGAGCCTGTTCGACAGGGCGTGAAACGCTGCTTCGGCGCGATCGCTCCAGAAATCGCCTGCGGATTGAGACTGCGTCACGATCACGGGTCCAATTACATGTCGGAAGATTTTCAGTCCGAGGTCAAATGCCTGGGAATTGAAGCCTCGCCCTCTTTCGTGCGAGAGCCCGAGGGCAATGGCGTCGCCGAGCGCTTCATCCGGACGCTGAAGGAGAACCTGTTGTGGGTCAGGGCCTTCCGCACGATCGAGGACCTCAGGGTGGCGCTCATCGAATTCGCCGCGCGTTACAACAAAACTTGGCTCGTCGCCAGGCACGGCTACAAAACGCCCGATCAGGTGAGAGCCGAACAGCTTTCGGTTGCCAAGGCAAACATCGCAGAGCTACCCTTGGCCGCCTGAATAAGCGCAGTCGGTTGTCTCAAAACCGGGCCGCAGTACAATTGAAATGAACCCGCATGATCGACAGGTTCAAAAGGCTGAGGATCATGGCGTTCATGTTGAAAAAGAACGAATTGCGCAAGGTGAAAAAGGCATAGAGGACGCCGAGCGAAATCGTGCTCTTCATCGTGTCGCTGACGCCCATATACAAAGTGACGACGGTCCCGATCATGAAAATCAGATGCAACAGGAGATCTGTGTCGATCGACAGTTTTTTCGAGGCATAGCTCTTATTTGCAAAACGCGCGAAATTCTCGAACCATTTCAGCCCGAAGAACTCCGCCGTGTTGTGCGCCTTGAGCGAGTCGATGCGCCGAAGCCCGTCGAGCAGGAGCGCCTGTTCCTCGCTGCGCGCCTCGAGCGTTTCGAGGGTGCGCATGGCGATTTTCGGATAGGTGACGAGGCGCAAGACAATCGCCGCGGCCAGCGTCAGGATGGAGACGAAGGCCATGGATGGCGAATAATAAAACATGAGCAGAACGACCATGAAAGACATGACGCCGTCCGCGATCGTGTCGATAAATCCGGAGACGATGAAGGTCTTGATGTGGTCGATCGATGACAGCCTCGTAACGAAGTCGCCAGTGTGGCGCGCCTCGAAATAGCGGAGCGGCAGCCGGAAGGCGTGCCCGATGATATTGCGCGTGAAGTGGATTTCAAACATCGTCGCGGCGCGCGCCGTCACGACGTCCCGCAGCCATCTGCTCAGCGCCTCGAACGACATGAACAGCCCGAGGCCCAACATCACGATGGTGAGCAGGTCGAGATCGAATTGAGGAATGACGACGTCGAGCGCGATCTCCAGCAGGATGGGAGTCGCCAGAGAGAATAGACTCGCGGCAAAGGAAAGGACCGTGATGATCGCGATGACGTGTTCCAGGCCGCGACAGGAGCGGAAGACTTCCCAGAAGACGGAATTGTCCTTGGCCTTGACGCTGCTGAAATCGACTCTCGGCTCGAATTCGAGCGCCACGCCGCTGAAGTGACGCTCGACGTCGTCGCGGGTGTAAATCCTCAGACCAAAGGCGGGATCATGGATTTTGAAGACGCCGCCGCGCGAGACCTCTTCGAGCACGACGAAGTGGTCGCCGTTCCAATGAAGCAGCGCCGGGCATCTGAGATTCTTCAGCTCGCCGACATTCGATACGGCGAAGCCCTGCGCGTCGAGATCGAGCCGTCCCGCCAGTTCGACGATATCGGCAAGGCTCAGCCCGCGCATGGAAACCGACACGAGAGAGCGCAAGTAAGAGACGCTGATATCGTGCTTGTGGTAATTGGCGATCATCGCGACGCAGGCGAGACCACACTCCATCGCTTCATTTTGAAGAATCGTCTTGACGCGTTTCCGCATCTGCAGAATTTGCAGGCTCATCCACGCCCCCGCATCGCCCGGATCGGATCGAGGACCCAGTCGATCAGCCGCCGGTTTTCGACGACGATTTCCGCGGTCAGCGTGGCGCCCACGGTCAACGCACGTTTCTGGCCATAGGCGATGACCGAAGGTTCGTCTGGCTGCACTTCGATGCGATATTCGGATTGAAGGGGCAGGGGCCGCGGATCGGCGCCCTCAGCCGAGCGTAGCGACGTCGGGATGTTGAACGCGGCCGACGAAATATATTTGATCGTGCCGTGATACACTCCGAAGGTCTTGAAAGGAAAAGCGTCGTATTTGAGCACGACCCGCTGGCCGATCCTGGCAAGACCGACGGCGCGCGCCGGAGCGTCGAGGATGACGATCAGATCGGAGTCGGGGGCGCCGATCCCGGCGATGAATTGTCCCGGTTGCACGGAGTCGCCGACTTTGTTCATGAGCGCCAGAACGGTTCCGTCCGACTGCGCTTGGACGACGAGCGCGCTATCGGCTCTCACCGAGGCAAGCTTGCTGTCGATCGACGAAATCGCGTTCTCGGCGGCGGTCTTCTGACTGAGCTTGTCGGCGATAAGGCTGGCGAGCTGTCGCTCCTTCTCCATCTTCAGCCGTTTATATTCGATGCGCTTCAGATGAATTTCAGAGAGCTGCCGTTCGTAATCGAAGCTGACGCGTTCATGGCTTTCGAGATTGTCGCGCGTCGCATAGCCGGTCTCGACGTAGCGGCGCAATCGTTGAACGACTGACTGGGCGTTGCCGAGCGCGCGCTGGATCGAGGCTTCCTGTCGATCGAGCGCTTCCAGCAAGGCTTTTTCCTCGCGCAACTGGTCGTGTTTTTCTATCTCGGCCTGCGTGAGAAAGGCCTCGAGCCTGGCGACCTCGGCGACATGGCGCAGCCGGGTCTGTTCGAGATTGCGCATCTCGGCCGCGACGGTCGTCTCGCCGCCCGACGTCGCCTCGCGCAGCCGCAGCGCGTAAACCGGCTGGCCGACTGTCACCGTGTCGCCTTGCTTGACGAAGATCTCACGTATGACGCCAGCCTGCGGCGCATCGAGGCGTGAAAAGCCGCCGCTGGTTGCGACGTAACCCCGCACGGTTTCGAATTTCGAGAAGCGTCCCAACCAGACGCGCGAAAAGCTCTGCCGATCGTTGATCGGATCCGCGCTCACCGCCGGCGCGCGGACGCTCTCCGTTGGCGACCGGCCCCCGACTGTGGCGAATTCGTCGATGCTCACGCGGCGGCTCCGGGAGGGGCATATTCAGAAAAGCGGCTCCACATGATCCATTGGTCCGGAGCGGCGAGAACGGAGCGTTCGATGTGGCGGCGCAGGATGGCGCAAACACGGGCCTTCTCCCGTTCGCCGACATCGACGCATTCGAACGGTTGCCCCAGCGACAGCGTGTCGCCGTCGAGCGAGGAATGGATGGCGAGCGGCGCGACCGTCGCCTCGATCATCCGCGCGAAGGAGACGACCCCGAGTGCAAGCTGCGCGGGCGCGCCGAAAAGTTCAGTGTCATACGCGCCCCCGAAGGTGCCGGGCAGGTCGATGAAAAACACGATGACGGCGCCTTCTCGGCCGTAACGGGCGGCGTCGATGTAGTTATTTTTGTGCGCGATATTCAAAAAACGAATGTCCACGCCGATCTCGCAGATGCGCTTGATGACTCGCGTTTCGATCTCGCTGTCGTCGCTCGCGCGCAGAATGAGCATGCGCCGGCCCGGGAAGTAGTCGCGCATGAGGCGTGCAAAGGCCAATGCAAAAAACCCCGTATGCACGGGAGCGAGCACGACCGACTTTTGCGATTGAGACAGTTGCGCAAGAAGGTTGGGGTCGACGATATCGACGCAGCTCGCGTCTTGCGAGACCTGCTCCGTGCTGCGCAAGAGCATCGCAAGCCATTCGAGACTGAGCAGATCGTCGTGATAGATCGACTCCCTGTCGAGTCTTTGCGCTTCGGCGTGCGACAGCCTCAGCACGTCGCGGAAATAGCGATTGTAACCGAATCCGACGGGCCGCTTCGCCAATTGCTGGTATCGCCACGCCAGCCGCAACGCGCGCCGTCGCGCCCACAATGGCAGGCGTGCGACCGATTCGATTACGGGCGAGTCGACTCTCATCCTCAGAGAATTAAGTCGGCCATCGTTTGAGTCTGGTTAACGGCCAAGCTCAAGAAAAAGCCCGCCCGAGTCCAGCGGCTCGGGCGGGCGGGATGGAACGCAAGAGCATTCAATCCGAATTAGCACTTCTTCTTCTTGTGCTTGGGCTGATCGCAGCAGCCGCCGCCATTGCCGCCGCCGCCACCGCCAACGATCTGCTGCAGTTCCTTGGTGTCGAGCTTCTTCATCTGGCAACTCCCTTCGAATTCGACGGCCTGTAACGGGCCGTCTGGGGAAGGCTTAATCCAACCCTTCAATAGTATGGCAGAACTACTTCAGCGCTGCAATAAAAAATTAGTAAAAAGCTCTAGAAAATTGCATTGTTTCAATGCGTTACAAGCATATGTGCCTTTTTGATACAGTTGGCGCCAGTCTTCGTGTCAATTACACATGAGAATAAACTCAGTGTTAAGGTTAACGCGCAGCGCAAGACTTGTTCGGCGCGTTTCTGGCGCCGCCGCAACTGCGTCATGAAGGGATTTCAGGAGGGCGCTTTCGCGCGCGCCGGGTTCGGCGCGTCGCCACCGGCGGGTCAGCGGAGCCGCGCCGGACGACGCCCGGCTCCCATTGAGCCGGGTCAACGATCAGACCCCGCCCGAGTCCGTGCAACTCGGGCGGAAAGGAGCGCGCGCGGGTGCGCCTGGTCAAAAATCAGCATCTCTTCTTTTTGTGCTTCGGCTGATTGCAGCCATCCGAGCAACCGTTGCCGCCGCCGCAGCCGCCGATGACCTGCTTGAGGTCTTTGGTGTCGAGCTTCTTCATTTGATAACTCCCTTTGAGCTTGGCAGCGGCATCCGCCGCCGGGGAAGGCTTAATCCAACCCTTCAGCAGTATTGCAACACTACTTAGACTTTGCAATAAAAAAATCCATAAATACCTGAAAAAATTCGCTGTTTCGAGGTCTTACAGCTAGTATGTCAGTGCGATACATTTACGATTCTTGTTAATTCTATTCTTGTGTCAAAATAAGCGTGCAATTCTCTTTACGGACCTGGTACAGCTTTTCCTCAACGCGCCTTCCTGGCGCCGCCGCATCGGCAGTCGTGAGGGGAGTGTTCGGGACGGTCGCGCTGCGTTCACGCGTGAAAGTCGAGCGCGTCACAGGCGCAAGGCCCGCGTTGGGCGCGCAATCGCGTCTGTTGGCGGCTGCTCGATGGAGGTCGCAGAAATCCGGCGCCCGCCCGCCGGCCGGCGCTTCCAGCGGAGGCGCGCGCTTTAGATCTTCTCGAAGGCCAAGGCGGCGTTCAGACCGCCGAAGGCGAAAGAGTTCGACAAGGCGACGTCGATCTCCATGGCGCGCGGCTGATCTGGGATCACGTCGATCCCGCAGGCGGGATCCGGCTCGTCGAAATTGGCGGTGGGGGGCGCAACGCTTCGCTGCATCGCCAATATCGTGGCGACCGCTTCGAAAGCCCCGGCGGCGCCGAGCGGATGGCCGGTGACGCCTTTCGTGGAGGAGACGGGCGGCGTCCGCTCCGCGCCGAAGAGCAGTTTCAGCGCTTGCGTCTCCGTTGCGTCGTTCGAGCGGGTGCCGGTGCCGTGCGCGTTGACGTAATCGACGCGGCCCGGTTCGATCCGGGCGTCGGCCAAAGCGTCGCGCATCGCGCGCGCCATGCCGTCACGCGTCGGCGCCACAATGTCTCCGGCGTCTGAGTTGCAGGCGAAGCCCGCGACCGCGACATCCGGCCTGAGTCCTCGAGCGCGCGCATGCGCTTCGGATTCGAGAACGAGCGCGGCGGCGCCTTCCGAAATCATCAAGCCGTCGCGTGTGCGCGAGAACGGCCGACACTTCACGAAGCTCATGACTTTCAAAGCGTGCCACGCGAGCACCGTTCCTTGAGACAAAGGCGCTTCGGTTCCGACGGCGACGGCGACGTCGGCGAGGCCGCCGCGTATCAGCTGCGCCGCGAATCCGATGGCGTGCGCCGAGGAGGCGCAGGCGCTGGAGACGGTGAACGCCGGCCCCTTCAGTCCGAAGGCGAGCGCCACCCAACTTGCCGTCGAGCTGATCATCGAGCGCACGATCGTCAGGGGATGCGCGCGCGGCACGCCCTGGCGGAAAAGGCGCTCATACTGCGCCTCGATGCTATTCATCCCCCCGGCGGCTGTGCCGGTGACGACGGCGATGCGCTCCGCAGCGCAGCCTTCCGTCAGAAGACCGGCGGACGCCAGCGCTTTCTCCGCCGCGCTCAATGCGAAAAGCGCCGTGCGGTCGCAGGCGGCGAGCGAGGAAGGCGAAAGCCTGTCGAAGGCGACGCTTTCCCCGATTGCGCCGACGCGGAGCGCGAACCCCGGGGCGGCGTCTGTGACCGAGAAAATGTCCTTCCCGGTCAGCAGCGCTTGCCAATAGTCGTCGAGAGTCGCGCCGCAGGGAGAAACGACGCCCATGCCCGTGACGACGACGCGCGTCATTTGAGAGCGCCGGCGCCGTTGTCGATCTGACCGACGATCAGGCTGCCGAGTTCCTGAATCGTCGTGTCCGACGTCAGACTGGTGTTCGCGTTGAGGCTGACGACAATCCCATATTTATCCTCAACCTGAAACACGAGTTCGACAACGTCGAACGAGTCGAGCCCGGCATCCTGAACCTTCGTCGCGCCGTTCCAGCTCTCTCCGGCGTTCTGCGTATGTTTGCGGATGATCTCGATGAGATCGGATATCACGGTTTGCAGATCGGGTGTGTTCATCGTCGTTCGCCCTGTGAGCTTTTCGCAACCATATGCTTAAGCTCAAGTCAGGGATTTTCAATCGATTTCGGCTTTTATAGTTATCGTCGACCCGGGCGCGCTTTGACGCCGGAGGATGGAGGATCAGTAGCCTGTCATCTCGAGATAGCCCTCGCCGCTTTGTGAGCCGGCGATGGAGATCGGCCCTTCCCAATAAGAGAAGGTCGTTCCCATCCAGCTTTTCGGATTGAGCGGCGAGGTCTCGACATCGAGCCCGTGGCTTTTTACCTGCAGGCGCCAGCGCGTCGGCAGGTTTTTCCCGTTCATCGCCGTCTCGGCGCGCGGCGTCAGCGAGATATCGTCATCGGCCAACAGGCGCGTCGTTCCGTCCGCTGCGATCCAATTGCCTGAGCAATGCGTGTCGGCGCCGCGAAAGCGATAGACCATGACTTTCTCGCCGCTCGCCAGATGCAGCGAAAACCAGTCCCAGCCTTTCTGGTCCGGCGCGAGCGACTGGCTGCTCCACTCGCGGTCCATCCAGGCGCGGCCGGTGACCTTTATCTCACGCCCGTCGAAGGAAAGCGCGCCGTCAACGGAGAGGAAGGGCGCGCTGTAGTAATGCGAGGCCTGACCCGTGCTCGCTTTCAGGCTGAAGCCCACGTCGCCCTGCAGAACGAATGGGCCGTGGCGCGTCAGATCGAGATTGTACGAGAAATGCGGGCCGCGCGCCGTGACGCGGGCCTGGGTGAAGCCGTCGTCCTTCGCCTCGAACGCCCAGTCGTCGATAAAGGCCGAGAAGGGCGCGGCCGCGACGCCGGCCTGCCCGACGCCGCCCCGCGCCATGGTCTGGGCGAATTCATGTCGCGTCGCGCTCGTCGCGGCGGCGTGGCCCATGAAAACGTTGCGGTCGTCCCAGCCCGCGCCGGGGCCGGGCTCCAGCGCATGGCGAAAAAGCGTCCATTGCACGCCGTATGTCGCGCCATCGGCGCCTTGCAGATTGGCGGTGAGATACCACCACTCGGTGCGAAAGGTCGGATGCGGCCCGTGGTCTTTGGGAAAGACGATGGGCGTTCCGGGCTTCGGCGCGTCGAAGCCCGGCGCGGGCGAAGAAAGACCGCCATAGCCTTGCGCCTGCGCGAGCGCCGGCAGCAGCAGGCCGAGAAAGGCGAGCTTCTTACCTTTCATTGGCGAAAACCTTCAAGAGATCGACGGGCGCGCTGCGCGCAAGCCGCAGCGCCGGGACGAGCGCGGCGCAGAGCGCGGTGAGCAATGCGACGACGACAACTTCCGCCCATTGCGCGGGAAAGACGTGCATCGGCAGGCGCCAGCCGAAGGCTGCGACATTGACGATGGCGACGAGCGCCCATGTCATGAAGAGCCCGAGCGGAATGGCGACGAGCGCCGCGCCTCCGGAAAAGAGCAAAATGCGCAAAAGCTCCAGGCCGGCCAGGCGGCGACGCGTCACGCCGATCGCCCAGACCGGCGCAATATGGGCGATGCGCAGATTGCTCAGCGTCAGCAGGCTCGAGAACAAGGCGATGGCGGCGACGATGAGCGTTAACGTATCGAGCGCCGCCGTCACCGTGAAGGTGCGCTCGAAAATGTCCGTCGAGATTCTCTTCACTTCGGAATTGTCGATGAGCCGCGCGATCCGCGCGCCGAAGCGGCTGCGCATCTCCTCCATCACGCGGTCGACGTCGTCCCGCGCCACGCGCAGCGAATAATGCACGCGCGACGCGTCGCTGAAATGCTGCGCGAGTCGCGCGTGATCGAGGCGCATTTGTCCGCGCGGATTGCCGTAGTCGGGAAAAACCCCGACGACCCGCGCGCGCCACGCGTCCCTTTGCGTTGGGACGTCGATCGTCGATCCAACGCCGACGCCGAGACGGCGCGCGAGCTGCTCGCTGATCAGGATGGCGTCTTCCTCGTGAAGCGCGCGCCAGGCCCCTGCGCCGCCGTCGAGCAGCGTGAAATGCGCGGAATAGGTTTCATGCGGCGCGAGGCCGATGATTTCGACCGGCCAGTTGGACAGGCGCGTCTTCGCCCGCCAGACGGGAAGAATTGCTGTGATCTCTGGCCGCTTCTGCGCCCAGGCCTCAATGTCGGCGGCGTCCGCCGGCGTCGCCGCCTCGTAGTAAATCTCTGCGATCAGCCGTGCGTCGAGCCAGCCGGTGAAGGTCTGGCGGAAGCCTTCGACCATGCCGCCGACGCCGATATTCGTGGCGAGCGCCAGCAAAAGCGCCTTGAGGGCGAGCGACAGGCCGGCGATTTCCTGGCGGCCATCCGCGAAAAACCAGCGCGCGAGCGGCCGCCGCGCAAAGCGCTCGCCAAGGGCGAGGAGCGCGGCGAGGGCGATCGGCAGGAAGAGCGCCGCCGCGAGCAGGACGGCCGCGATGACGAGAAAGCCCATGAGCAGCCCATCCGCCGCGCGATAGAAGACTGCTGCGGCGGTCAGCGCCAGCGTCGCCAACGCGGCTTGGCGCCACAAATAGCGGTAATGCGCCGCGCGCCAGGCAATCGGCCGCGCAACCGACAGCACCGGCAGGCGCAATGTTTTTGCGAGGCCGCCGCCGGCGGCGAACAGCGCGCCGGCGCCCGCCATCGCGAGGCCCGACAGCCAGAATCGCGCGCCGAGCGCGAGTTCGCCGGAGAGCGCCGCGCCATAGAGCCCTTCGAGACTGGCCGCGACGTCGGGCAGCAGCGCGGCGGCGATGAGATAGCCGCCGGCGACGCCCAATCCGCCAGCAACCAGCGTGAAGAGGAGAAGCTCGCAGAACAGCGCGACGGCGAGCGTCGGCGCTGAGACGCCGAGCGCGCGCAACGTGCGCACCATGGGCAGGCGCTGCTCGAAGGCGAGGCCGAAGGAGGCCGAGACGATGAAGAAGCCGACCAGAAAGGCGAGCAGGCCGAAGGCGGTCAAATTGAGGTGAAAGCTGTCGGTGAGACGCGACAGGTCGCTTTCCTCGTCGGGTTCAACGAGTCGCAGATCCTCGCCCGCGAGGTCGCGCAGCCGCGCCGCGTCGAGCGGCGTCTCGGGCGAGACGAGCAGCCGCGAGAGCCGCTCGGGCTTGTCGAGCGCTTTCTGCGCGACGCCGATATCGACGATAAGCGTCCCCGGCGGCGCCGCCTCCAAAGCGGCGACAGGCGGCAGTCGGAAGCCGCGCTCCGTCGTCGCCTGCGCGCCTTCCGCCAACTGCAGCGCGCTCAACGTCTCTGGGCTGGCGAAAGCGCGGCCCGCGCCAATGAGAATTTTCTCGGCCTCGTCGTTGTCGCGCAGGGGCCCAAGCGGCGTCGAGCGCGGAAGCGTGAGCGGCTCGACGCCAATGAGCCGGGCGTTCTTGTCGCCAATGCGCAGGGCGCCTTCGAGCGCCGGCGAGACCTTCACGCCCGCGCGTCTGAGCTTGACGAAAACCTCCTGCGCGAACGGGCCGCCGCGCGCCCCGACGAGGTTTTGCGTCTCGCCGCCGGAGAAGACGCGGGCCGCGCTGTCATAGCTCTTGCGCGCCTGGGCGTTGAGCGCCTGCACGCCGCTCCACAGCGCGGTGGCGATGGCGAGTCCGATCACGAGCGTCGCCAGATTGGCCTTGTGGCGGCGCCAATGGCTCATGAGCGCAAGAAAGGTATAGAGCGCCTCTCTCATGCCGACGCGAGCGCCCCCGCTTCCAGAACCACGCGGCGCTCGAGCCGCGCCGCGAGCCGCGCGCTATGCGTCACCATGAGAAAAGCGCAGCCCGTCTCGGCGACGAGGTCGAGCGTCAACGCCAGCACCGCGTCCCCCGCCGCCTCGTCGAGATTGCCCGTCGGCTCGTCGGCGAGCAGAAGCTTCGGCCGCACGGCGAGCGCCCGGCCGACGGCGACGCGCTGCTGCTGGCCGCCCGACAACTCCTCGGGATAGCGCGACTCGAGCGCCGCGAGGCCGAGCCGATCGGTCAGGCGCTCTTGCCAGAGCGGATCGAAGCGACCGGCGAGCCGCGCTTGAAATGCGAGATTTTCCGCGACCGTGAGGCTGGCGATGAGGTTGAACTGCTGGAAGACGAAGCCGACCGTCTCGCGCCGAAGTCCCGCGCGCGCCGCCTCGGACAGGCGGCAAATATCGACGCCGTCGATGAAAATCGCGCCGCCGTCGGCGTCGTCCAGCGCCCCGATGAGGTGGAGCAGGGTGCTCTTGCCGCTCCCCGACTCGCCCATCAACGCCAGGGTTCCGCCTGCGGCAAGCGACAGGTCGACGCCCGCGAGCACGGGCAGGGGCCCCTGCGGCGTTGCATAGGATTTGCGCAGACCGACGACGCTGAGCAAAGGAGATATCGGATTGCGCGCAGCGGATTCGGCGTTTGCCGTACAGGCGTTCAAGCGGCGGGCCTTCTGGCTGGCGGTTCAGGACGCGAACCTGCCCGGCAGGTCCGCATCCTGATATAGGCGAAAGCCTCGCGCGGCGCCCGTCGGCTTTAGGACATTTACGTCAAAAACCCGGTCAATGAGCGCCCTCGGCGAGCGCCGCGATCACAGGCCAGCCGACGCTCCCCGCCGGATCGACGTCCGCGAGAATTCTCAGGAGCGCGTCGGCGGCCGACCGATCGCCGCGCTTCAGTTCGATGAAGCTCAACGCCTTGAGGGTGAAGAGCGCGAAACGCGCCGGCCCGTCCGCATGGGATTGGCCCTTCGGCCAGAGCTTGGGATCGCCGGGCCAGCCCGCCTGCCGCGCCGCTTCCCGCAGGCCTTCCAGGGCCGCGGCTTTGGCGGTCTCGAGATTGCCCATGTAAGTGTGGATTTTATAAAGGCAGAAATAGGCGGGAAGGGCCTCCGGCGCGAGGTCGAGCGCCTGTCGGAAGAGGCGATCGGCGCGCAGCCTGTCGCTTCGATACGCCACGACGCCCTGTTGCAGGAGCGTATCGACCGGGCCGGGCAGGCCGCCAAAATCGACGCCTTCGGCTTCGCGAAAAATATCCATGTTGGTTGCAATCCGTCCAAGGTGTTTCCCGATGAGACGGCACGCAAACATGGCGCCAGCAATCTGGCGCGAAGCTTACTTTGTCGCGCCCAAACGGCGAAGCCTCGACGACGCCTTGACGACGCCTTGCCGGACTTCTCCGCAAAACCCATTTTGACAGTCGATCATCATAGCGCAGCGACTGGATGGATCTGATCACCGCGACGCCGCAGGGCCTCTACTGCCCGCGAGGCGACTTCTACATCGACCCCTGGCGGCCGGTCGCGCGCGCCGTCATCACCCATGGCCATTCGGATCATGCGCGCTGGGGTTCGGAGCGCTACCTCTGCCAGCGTGACTGCGCGCCGATCCTGCGTAAGCGCCTGGGCGATATTTCCGTCGAGGCGGTCGATTATGGTCAGCGGATCGATATCAATGGCGTGGCCGTCTCGCTTCATCCGGCCGGCCATGTGCTGGGCTCGGCGCAAGTGCGCGTCGACCATGGCGGGGAGGTCTGGGTCGCCTCCGGCGACTACAAGACCGAGCCCGACGGGGTGAGCGCGCCCTTCGAGGCGCTGCGTTGCGACGTTTTCATCACGGAATCGACCTTCGGCCTGCCAATCTATCGCTGGCGTCCGCAGGCGGATATCATGACCGAGATCAATGATTGGTGGCGGGAAAACGCGGAAGCTGGCCGCGCCAGCGTCATTTTCGCCTATGGGCTCGGCAAGGCGCAGCGGCTCCTCGCCCACCTCGATCCCGCCATCGGCCCGATCGTCTCTCACGGCGCCATCGAGCCGATCACCGACATCTACCGCGCCCAAGGCGTCGCGCTGCCGCCAACGACGCTCGTTTCTCAGATGAGCGGCAAGGACGCCTTCGCCCGCGCCCTTATTGTTGCGCCGCCCTCCGCCGCTGGGACCGCCTGGATGCGTCGCTTCGGCGATTATTCGGACGCCTTCGCGAGCGGCTGGATGCAGATCCGCGGGAACCGGCGCCGGCGCGGCCTCGACCAGGGGTTTCCCCTGTCCGATCACGCCGACTGGCCCGGCCTTCTCGACGCGATCCACGCGACCGGCGCAACGCGTGTTTACGTCACCCATGGCGCCGCCGGCGCGCTGACGCGCTACCTGCGCGAAACCGGCCTCGACGCGCGCACGATGCATACCGAATATGGCGAGGAGGAAGCGGAGAGCGGGGCGCAGGATGCGCAGGAGGCGTCGTGAAGGCCTTCGCCGCGCTCTATCGCGCGCTTGACGCCGCGACCGCCATCAAGCGCAAGCAGCAGGCGCTCGGAGACTATCTGCGCGCCGCCATGGATGACCCGACCGAACATGCGAGCGCCGCCTGGGCGGTTTATTTTCTCGCCGGCGGCAAGCCGCGCCAGCTCGCGCCGACAAAGTTGCTGCGCCGCCTCGCGCAGGAGGAGGCCGAGCTTCCCGAATGGCTTTTCGACGAATGCTATCACGCGGTCGGCGATCTTGCCGAGACCCTGGCGCTGCTCTTGCCGCTCGGCGGCGCGATCGAGGAGGTCTCGCTCGACGCGTGGATGCGCGTCCGCCTTCTGCCGCTGCGGCTAGTGCCGGAAGAGGAGAAATACGCGCAGCTCTGTGAATGGACCCGCGCGCTGCCGCAGCCGCAGCGGCTCGTGTTCTTCAAGCTCATTACCGGCGAACTGCGGGTCGGGGTTTCCCGGCTGCAGGTGACCCAGGCGCTGGCGCTCGCCGCCGGCGTCGATCAGACGCGCATGGCGCAACGCATGATGGGCTATACGCAGGCGGGGCGCGCGCCGACCGCCACGGATTTCGCGGCGTTGACCGCGCCCGCAAGCGCCGACGAAGACGCGGCGTTAAAGGAAGGCCAGCCCTATCCCTTTTATCTCGCGCATCCTTTCCAGCGGCCGGTCGAGGAGATGGCCGAGGTCCTGGGGCCCGTCGACGACTGGATCGTCGAATGGAAATTTGATGGCGTCCGCGCCCAATACGTCCAGCGCGGCGGGCGCTTCGCGCTGTGGTCGCGCGGCGAGGAGCTTGTCACGGACTCCTATCCCGAGCTGGCCGAACTTTCCCGCTGGCTTCCAGACGGCGTCGCGCTCGACGGCGAACTCGTCGTGATGCGCACGGAGGGAGCCGCCTCGCCGCAGGATCTTGCAGGGCTGCGACCCTTCGCGCTCTTGCAGCAGCGTTTGGGGCGCAAGGTCGTCACCGCGAAAATCTTGCGCGAACTGCCGGTCGCCTTCATCGCTTACGATCTTCTCGAACAGGATAACGCGGATCTGCGACCGTCTCCGCAGATCGAACGGCGACGGCTACTCGAGACCTTCGTCGCCGGCGCCTTGTCGCGCGCCTGCGATTTCGGCGTCGCTCTGCCGCTGCGATTGAGCCCTCTCCTGACAGCGCCGGACTGGCCGTCGCTTTATGCGCGGCGCGAGGACGCGCGCGCGCTCGGCGTCGAGGGCATGATCTTGAAAGCGCGCGCCGGCGCTTATGGCGTCGGGCGTCGCAAGGGCTCCGATCGCGACAATGTGTGGTGGAAATGGAAGCTCGATCCGATGAGCGTGGACGCGGTGCTGATCTACGCCCAGCGCGGCCACGGGCGGCGCTCCGGCGTTTATAGCGATTACACGTTCGCCGTATGGAGCGATTCACCGGAGGCGCGCGAGCGCATGCTCATTCCCTTCGCCAAGGCCTATTCGGGGCTGACAGATGAAGAGATGCGCGCGGTCGACGCCATCATTCGCAAGACGACGGTTGAAACTTTCGGCCCGGTGCGCAGCGTGAAACCCACGCTCGTCTTCGAACTCGGCTTCGAAGGCATCGCCGAGAGCAAGCGTCACAGAAGCGGCGTCGCCGTGCGTTTCCCGCGCATGCTGCGCTGGCGGCTCGACAAGCCGGTTGAAGAAGCCGACACGCTGCAGACGCTGCGCGAACTCTTGCCGGCGCAAGATGCTTGAGCGGATCGACGCGGCGGGCGCGGTTGCGCAATTGTTCAAGGCGCGGGGCTGGCGGCCCTTCGACTTTCAGAAAGACGTCTGGGCGCGCATGGCGGCGGGTGAGAGCGGCCTGCTGCACGCCACGACCGGCTCCGGCAAGACCCTCGCCGTCGCGCTCGGCGCCTGGCAGGCGCTGCTTCAGGAAGAGGTCCAGGGCCTGACATTGCTCTGGGTCACGCCGATGCGCGCGCTCGCCGCCGACACGATGCGCGCGCTCGGCGAGGCGCTCGACGCTTTGGAGACGCTTGATCCGACGAGCCCGCCCTGGACCCGGGGCCTGCGCACCGGCGACACCTCGTCCAGTCAGCGCGCCGCGCAAAGCCGCAAGCCCCCGACGCTCCTCGTCACGACGCCCGAAAGCCTGTCGCTTCTGCTCTCGCGCGAGAATGCGCAGGACTATTTTTCACATCTTCGCTTTGTCGTCGTCGACGAATGGCACGAGCTCCTGGGCAACAAGCGCGGCGTGCAGACTCAGTTGGCGCTGGCGCGCCTGCGCCGCTGGCGTCCCGGCCTCGTGACCTGGGGCATGTCGGCGACGCTTGGCGATCTTCAAGCGGCAAAACGCACGCTGCTCGGGCCGCGCGGCGCGGGGGCGCTCGTCGAGGCGCGATTGAAGAAGAAGCTCATCATCGACACGCTCATCCCCGACGCGCCGGAGCGTTTTCCGTGGGCCGGCCATCTCGGCGTCAAAATGGCCCCGCAGGTCGTCGCCGAGATCGAGGCGCACAAAAGCACCCTCGTCTTCACCAACACGCGCTCGCAGGCGGAGCTGTGGCGGCAACATCTGTTGCGGCTGCGTCCCGAGTGGGAAAATTGCGTCGCTATTCACCACGGCTCGCTTGCGCAGGAGGAGCGCGACGCGGTGGAGCGAGCCCTGAAGATCGGCGACCTCAAGGCGGTCGTCTGCACCTCCAGTCTCGATCTCGGCGTCGATTTTCTTCCCGTCGAGCGCGTGCTGCAAATCGGCTCGCCGAAGGGCGTGGCGCGTCTGCTTCAACGCGCCGGCCGCAGCGGCCATGCGCCGGGCCGCGTCTCGCGCGTGACGATGGTCCCGAGCCACAGTCTCGAACTCGTCGAATCCGCCGCGGCGCAGGCGGCGATCCGCAGGGGCCGCGTCGAAAGCCGCGTCTCGCCGGTCGCGCCGCTCGACGTGCTGGCGCAGCATCTCGTGACGATTGGATTGGGCGGCGGCTTCCTGCCTGACGATCTCCTGTCGGAAGTGCGCGAGACCGTCGCTTACGAAACTCTCTCGGACGAGAGCTGGCGCTGGTGCCTCGATTTCGTGCGGCAGGGCGGCCCGACGCTGCGGGCCTATCCCGATTACCGCCGCGTCACCCCCGACGCGAATGGCGTTTGGCGGGTGCGCGACAAACGGCTCGCGCTGCGCCATCGCCTTAACATCGGGGCCATCGTCTCCGACGCGAGCGTCATGGTGCAATATGCGCCGCGCGGGCAGAAGCTCGGGACCGTCGAGGAAAGCTTCGTTGCGCGCATGAAGCCCGGCGACAAGTTCTGGTTCGCCGGCCGGTTGCTCGAACTCGTGAGCGTGCGCGACCTTACCGCTTTTGTGAAGAAGGGGGCGGGCGGCGGCGCGACGCCGCGCTGGATGGGCGGGCGCATGCCGCTGTCGACGACGCTCGCCGACGAAATGGTCGAAACCCTCGCGCGCGCCGCCGAAGGCGACATCGCCTCTCCGGAAATGCGCGCGGCGGCGCCGCTCATCAAATTGCAGCAGCGCTGGTCCGCCTTGCCGACCCCGCAGACGCTGCTCGCCGAGACGCTGAAATCGCGCGAAGGCTGGCATCTCTTTCTCTATCCCTTCGCGGGGCGCAATGCGCATCTGGGTCTCGCGAGCCTCATCGCCTGGCGCGCCGCGCAGATCGCGCCCGGCACGTTCTCCATCGCCGTCAATGATTACGGCTTCGAATTGCTGAGCGCCGGCGCGCGCGACTGGGCGGCTGATCTGCCGCGCCTCATCGCCGCCCACAGTCTCGGCGCGACGCGCGACGAGGTCGTCCAGAGCCTCAACGCCGCCGAACTCGCCCGCCGCCGGTTCCGCGATATCGCACAAATCGCTGGGCTCGTGATCACGGGCTATCCGGGCGAACGCAAAAGCGCACGGCAGTTGCAAGCCTCGTCCAGCCTGTTCTACGACGTCTTTCGCAAATACGATCCCGAGAACGGCTTGCTGCAACAGGCCGAGCGGGAGCTTTTGGAAGACGAGCTCGACGTGCGGCGGCTGCATGAGGCGTTGACGAGAATGAACGCGCGGCGTCTGGACTGCGTCGCTTTGAGGCGCTGCTCGCCCCTCGCCTTTCCGCTCATCGCCGAGCGCTTCCGCGAGAGCCTGAGCACGGAAAGCTTCAACGCCCGCATCGAGCGCCTGCTCGCGCAGCTCAATTCCGCCGCCGACGCATGACCTCAGGCGCATTGTCTTATAACCATCGCGGTCTCGCGCTGCTGCCGCAGCGCGCGGCATGGCAGGCGGAGACGCGCACGCTGTGGATCGCCGATTTGCATCTCGGCAAGGCCGCAAGCTTTCGCGCGCTCGGCCAGCCCGTGCCGCGCGGCACCACGCAGGAGAACCTGCGCCGGCTCGGCGCGCTCATCGACGCCCACGCCGCGCGCCGTCTCGTCGTGCTCGGCGATTTCCTGCACGGGCGGCTGGCGCGCTCGTCAGGCCTTTTCGCGCAATTGCGGGACTGGCGCGCGGCGCGCGGCGATCTCGATTGCATCGTCGTGCGCGGCAATCACGACGCGCGCGCCGGCGACCCCCCCGAGGATTGCGGCTTCACGAGCGTCGACGAGCCTTTTGCCCTTAACGGCGTCGAAGGGTGGCATGATGCGCCGCCGTCCGGCCAGATCGAAGGTCCGACGCTCCTGTCCGGCCACATCCACCCGGTCGCGCGGCTCTCCGGGCCGGGCCGGGACAGGCTGCGGCTGCCCGTATTCTGCCTGCGTGGACGTGAGATCGTTCTGCCCTGCTTTGGCGAATTCACCGGCGGCCATGCGGTTGATCCGCGCGACTGGGGCCAGCTCGTGGTGACGACCGGAACGCGCGTCTTCGCGCTTCCCACCTAGGGGCCGCCACATTTTGCGCGGCGGCGCGAAGGCGCTAAGAAGCCGCGCATGACGACGACCCTTTCGCGAAAGCCAGCGACCGAAACACGCGAGGAGCCCTATGCGCTCGCCGCCGCGCTCTTTGTCGCCTGCGGACTCTTGCTCGCCTTTCCCTGGCTTTCGGGCCGCGTGACGATCCCCTGGGACGCCAAGGCGCATTTCCAGCCGCAGTTCGCTTTTCTCGCCCATGCGCTGCATTCCGGCCAGTCGCCCTTCTGGACGCCGAACGTCTTCGCCGGCATGCCGCAGATCGCCGACCCGCAGTCGCTCATCTTCGCGCCCTTCTTCCTGATCGCCGCGGCGCTCGTTCCCGAACCCTCCTTCATGCTCGAGGACGCCATCGTCTTCGGCATGCTCATCATGGGCGGCCTCGCGCTCATGGCCTATGTCCGCGACCGAGGCTGGAGCGCGGCGGGAGGGCTTCTGGCGGCGCTGGCTTTCGCTTTCGGGGGTTCGGCGGCCTGGCGCATTCAGCACACCGGGCAGGTCATGAGCTTCTCCTGGCTCCCCGTCGCTTTGTGGCTGCTGGCGCGCGCGCTCGATCGGCGCTCGGCCGCCTATGGCGCCGCGGCCGGGGCGGTCGCGGCGTTCATGGTCCTCGGGCGCGATCAGGTCGCTTTTCTCGGCGCGCTGCTGCTCGCCGCTTACGCTGTGTATCGCGTCGCCACCGACGCGAGGCCCCTCAAGAGCGCCGTCGCGCCGCTCCTCGCCGGCGGCGTGGTCGGCGGGGCGATCGTCGCGCTGCCGCTTGCTTTCACCCTCGAACTCGCCGCTCATTCCAACCGTCCGGAGATCAGCCTCGACGGCGCGCATAAGGGATCGTTGCCGCCGGCCTCCTTTTTCACGCTGCTTTCGGCCAATATCTTCGGCACGGACGGCCCGCTTGCCGACTATTGGGGCCCGCCCGTCGGCGAGCCCGACCTCTATCTCGCGCGCAACATGACGGACGTTTACGCGAGCGCGCTCGCCGTCGCGGCGATCGTCGGCGCGATGGGGCGCCGCTGTCTCGCGCAAAGGGAAGCGCGCTTCTTCTTCGGCGCCCTCGTCTTTTTCACGCTTTACGCGCTCGGGCGCTACACGCCCGCCTTCGCGCTTTTCTATCATATCCCCGGCGTCGACCTGTGGCGCCGACCGGCCGACGCCACCTTCCTCTTCGACATCGCGCTCGCGATCCTCGCCGGCTATTCCTTCACCCTCATCGAGCGTGGCGAGGCGCAGCCGCGCGCCGGCTGGCTGACGCTGATTTTCGCTTGCCTCTTCGGGCTCGCCGCCTTCTACGCCGCCTCGAGGGACCATCTCGCGCAAGCGGCGGTCCCTCTCGCGACAAGCGCGGTGTTCGCCGCCGCCGCGGGCGCGCTGATCATTCTCACGCGCATGGGCAAGCTCAACGGCGCCGCGCGCGTCCTCGCCGTCGCCGCCCTGGTGACGGGGGATCTCGCCTTCAACAACGGCCCGAACGAATCAACCGCCTTGCCGCCCGAGCAATTCGAGGCGCTTCGCGCCAACTCGAAGGACCCTGTCATCCAGTTTCTCGAGGGCAAGCTCGCCGAGACCGCCGCGCCCGACCGGCGCGATCGCGTCGAACTCGCCGCGATCGACTTCCACTGGCCGAACGCGACGCTCGTCCATGGGCTCGAGCACGATCTCGGCTATAATCCGATCCGCCTGAAGGTGCTGGAGGACGCGACCGGCGCCGGCGACCATCTGGCGCTGCCCGAGCAGCGCGAATTCACCAAGCTTTATCCCAGCTACCGCTCGCCGCTCTCCGACATGCTCGGTCTGCGGTACGTCGCGACCGGGGTTCCGATCGAAGCAATCGACAAGCGCTACCGGCCCGGCGACTTCGCCGAGCTGACCCGCATCGGCAAGGTGCGCATCTACGAGAACAAGAGCGCCTTCCCGCGCGTGATGGTGGCAACCTGCGCCCTGCACGTCGATTTCGCGGCTTTGGAGAAAAGCGGCGAATGGCCCGAGGCCGACTACCGCGAAACGGTTCTGCTCGAAGAGCCGCCGATCTGCCATTCGCGCAAGGGCCTGCCGCCCGACGCCGCGCGGGCGCGGATTCTTTCTTATGGCAATACGGAGATCTTGGTCGAAGCCCAAGCGCCGTCGGGCGGCGGCTGGCTCGTCCTGTATGATGTCTGGCATCCCTGGTGGTTCGCGACACGGGACGGGGAGGAGGCCGAAATCTTGCGGGCGAATGCGATGTTTCGCGCGGTCCCGATCCCCGAGGGGCGCCATGAGGTGCGGTTTGTGTTCAGGCCTTTAGCGGGGTTGATGCGGGAGATCGGCGGCTAAGCCACTTGCGCATAAACTGCGTCGATCCTCGCGCCGCGGTTGAGCCCCTTGCGGATCGATATTTCCAGCCCCGCCGCGCGCGCCTCTGGCTCAATCTGCGTTAGCAGCCGCCGCGCCGCGGCTTCGCTCTCCACAAAGGCGAAGCCTGTCGGCCCCCAGGAGGTCTGGCCGCCGCCCGTTGCGCCCGCGCGGGTCAAGCCGCCGATCGCCGCCTCGACTTTCGCGCTCGCGAAGCGCCGCCCGCCCTGGCGCGGGGCGAAATAATCGCCGACGATTTCCTGGATGCGCGTCACGGCGGCGCCGAAGGGGCCGAGGTCCCGCTCGGCCAGCGCCGGGAGCGCCTGCATCAGCACCAGCCGGCACAGTTCGCCGCTTTCGGCGGCGCTCGACGGAGGCAAAGCGACGAAAGCCTCCTTTTCATCCGGCCCATGGAGGCCGACGGCCGTCGGGTCGCAGACGAGCAAGACGCGCCAGTCCTCCGGAAATTCGGCGCGCGCGATGACGGGGGGCGTCTGCGTCTGTGGCCCGCGCCCGCCGTCCACAACGAGGCCCCCGGTGACGAAGAGCCCGGCGCCGAGCCCCGAGCGGGCGCCTCGCGACATGAGCGCGGCGTCGGCGGCGGCGTCATGCGGCAGGTCGTGAAGCCGCCGCATCGCAGCCGCGATGGCGAGCGCGAGCTGAGTGCCGGAGCCGAAGCCCGAATGGGCCGGAATGGCTTCCTCGATCGTCAGCTCGTGACAGTCTCCCGGGGCAAGCGCCGCCTCGGCCTTGGCCAAAAGCTGCGCCGCCCGCGCCTGTTCCGGCCCAGCAACGCTGTTCTGCGGCGCTGGGGAGAGAGTGAGTCGGGTCGCAGGCGCGTCGAGCGACAGGCCGAGGCTGCCGAATTTGCGCCCGACGCCGCCGTTCATGTCGAGAAAACCCAGATGCAGCCGGGCCGTCGCCGTGACGCTCACTTGTGCCGACATGGGGCTCCCTGTCCGTCGATCGCGCAAGACTTCACGCTCGTTTAGGCTATATCTGCCTTTGGCGAAAGAAGCCGCCCGCCGACCGCGGGCGCCGGGGAGGAAAGCTTTCATGAGCAAGGAAGAAAAAGCGCTGCCGGAGAATGAGGTGGTCGAGCGGCTGGGCCGGGAGCTGCCGCATTGGCGCTATGAAAACGGCTGGATTCGCCGACGCTACAAGACCCACAGCTGGAAGGGCACGCTGATGGTCATCAATACCGTGGGCCATCTCGCCGAGGCCGCCTGGCATCATCCCGATATTGCCGCCTCTTACGCCTGGGTCGAGGTCAAGCTGATGACCCATACCGCAAAGGGCATCACCGACAAGGACTTCGACCTCGCAAAGAAGATCGAGGAAGTCGTCGGCTGGCGGCCCGGCAAGGAGGGCGGCCCGCTCGAAGGCACCCCGGAGACCGATCAGCGCTTCGCCTACATTAAATATGACTGAGCCTTTGTCGTTCGACTGGGCCGCGATCGCCGCCGCCCGGGATCGATTTTTCGAGCCCATCGGTCGGCGTCCCGTCATCATGGGCATCGTCAACGTCACCCCCGATTCCTTCTCGGACGGGGGACTGTTCGTCTCGAGGGCGGCGGCGCTGGCCCAGGCGACGAAGCTCGCCGCCGACGGGGCCGACATTGTCGACGTCGGGGCCGAATCGACCCGGCCCGGACACACGCCGGTCCCGGCGGAGGAGGAATGGGCGCGGCTCGAGCCGCTGCTCTCCGCGCTGGTGCGAGAGGCGGGCGTTCCGGTTTCGATTGACACTTATAAGGCGATCACCGCGCGGCGCGCGCTGTCGGTCGGCGTCGCGGTCGTTAACGACGTCTGGGGCCTGCAGCGCGATCCCGACATGGCGCCGGCCATCGCCGAGGCGGGGGCGGGGGTCGTCGTGATGCACAACCGCTCCGAGACGGATCCCGGAATCGACATCGTCTCGGACATGCTGCGCTTTTTCGAGCGCTCGCTCGATATCGCCCGGCGCGCGGGCGTGAGCGAGGCCCATCTGGCGCTCGACCCCGGCATTGGCTTCGGCAAGAGCCGGAGTCAGAATTTCGACGCGCTGCGGGCCACTTCGAGGCTGCTTGAGCTCGGCTTTCCGCTGCTGATCGGCGTCTCGCGAAAGTCGATCTTCAAGGGACTGCCGGATGGATTGATTGAAGGGCGTCTGGTCGGCACGCTCGCCGCGAATCTGATCGCCGCCGGCGCCGGGGCGCAGATTTTCCGCGTTCACGACGTCGCCGAGCATCGCGCGGCCTTCGAGGTGTTCACGGCCTTGGGCGGCGCGAAAGGGTGAACCATGCGCGTGGGGTTTGGACTAGGCAGCAATATCGGCGACAAGCCCGAGAATATTCGCAAGGCTCTGGCGCTGCTGGAAGAACGCGGAATCGCGCGGCTGAGCGCCGTCTCCCGCATCTACCGGACGCCGCCCTGGGGCGTGCTCGACCAGGGCGATTTCGCCAACGCCTGCGCCATCGGCGAGACGAGTCTTTCGCCCTATGAACTGCTGGCGGCGGTCAAGACGATCGAGGCCGACATGGGCCGGGAGCCGACCCGCCGCTGGGGGCCGCGGCTCATTGACGTCGACATTCTTTTCTTGGGCGACCACACGCTCGACGACCCCGAATTGACGCTGCCGCACAAGGAGCTTTTCGGGCGTGGATTCGTGCTGCTGCCGCTGGCGGAGATCGCGCCAGACCTGGTGCTCGACGGCGCGCCCGTCGCAGAGGCGCTGACGGCGGTCGACGTCGCCGGGGTCAGACCCTGGACGGAAGGTTAATTCGCCTACCCCCGATGGTGGTATTGCCGCAGCGCAGCATGCAAAGGCCGGCGGCTCGCCTCAAGTCTTGCCAAACCGCTGTAAAACCCGGCGTTTTTTGGCTTATTGCGCTGTCTAAGGAAACGGCCGAAGGCCCGTTGCCGCGCCGAATAGGGTAGGTAAAAAGCCATCCACTGGGGTTGTTATTACTATTCGATAGACAGCATTTTGCTATACCAAGGGATATTGTCATTATGCTGGTGAGGGGGAATGGTTGGGCCACGCTAAACGGGGTTTTCTGGGCTGGTCCCTTAGGGTGGCCTAGTGGGCTTTGTTTAGGCGGCGACGTCGGTGTTCGTCCGATAACAACAAGCGGCAGGATTGGATGTTCGGTCTTTCGGGAAATTTTTCTGAAGGCTGCATGTCCGATGGCCGCGTCAAGAAAGGGCGGTATGGCGTGGGGCGACCTTTAGGGGGCCCTGCCTAACGTTTTAAGACAAACGAGGACGAAGCAGCTCTGTTCTGGGAGGCGGAGCGATACCGGTCACGCGCATATCCCTGGGAGCACATAGGAGGAGTTAATATGGCTTCGACGACGAGCGCAGCTGCTGGCGCAGCTGCTGAGGTACAAATAGTCGATCTTCGCGGAATGTGGATCGGCCTTGCGGTCCTCAACATCTTCTATCTGATCGTGCGCATTTACGAGCAGGTCTACGGCTGGCGCGCTGGCCTGGATTCGTTCGCGCCGGAGTTCCAGACCTACTGGATGTCGATCCTTTGGACCGAGATCCCGCTGGAGCTGGTCTCTGGTCTGGGCCTTGCGGGCTATCTCTGGAAGACCCGCGACCGCAACGTCGACGCGGTGACGCCGCGCGAAGAGATGCGCCGCCTGGTGGTTCTGGTTCAGTGGCTTGTCGTTTACGGCATCGCCATTTACTGGGGCGCGTCGTTCTTCACGGAGCAGGACGGCACCTGGCACATGACGGTGATTCGCGACACGGACTTCACGCCGTCGCACATCATCGAGTTCTACATGAGCTATCCGATCTATTCGGTGATCGCGGTTGGCGCGTTCTTCTATGCGAAGACCCGCATTCCGTATTTTGCTCATGGCTACTCGCTGGCGTTCCTGATCGTCGCCATCGGCCCGTTCATGATCATCCCGAACGTCGGCCTGAACGAGTGGGGCCACACCTTCTGGTTCATGGAAGAGCTGTTCGTCGCTCCGCTGCACTGGGGCTTCGTGTTCTTCGGCTGGATGGCCCTGGGCGTCTTCGGCGTCGTGCTGCAGATCCTGATGCGCATTCATGCGCTGATCGGCAAGGAAGGCGTCGCCCTCCTGACCGAGTAATCGGACAAAGGCCGCCCGCGCCCGGTTGGCGCGGGCGGACGGTTCCGGCGGGATTTTCGCTTACACCACTGACACGAGAAGGCTTTTGATCTGCCGTGACTTTCGGCGGGGGCTGGTTTTTCGTGTCGCGGCTCGGGGGGTTCGCCCCCGGCTCGGGAAGGGGAAGGTTTCGCGGCGCACGTTTCGCGTTGCGCAAAAGAAAACCGAACGCGGGCGTTTCGAGAGGGCGCATCGGGTTTGGACGCGGGTCCGGGGCTTTCGTTCCGTCCTGCGGCAAAAAGAAAGCTCGGAGCCCACGATGGCTTTCCGAGAAACACCAAGGAGAAGAGTGATGTCACAATCGAAAAGCGGGGGGGCGGTCGGTCCGTTCAACTCCGTCGCCGAGGCGGCGGGTTGCGTTCAGACGACGGACTGGATGCTTCTTGTGTTGCTGTTTTTCGCCGTTCTGGGCGGCTATCACGTCCACTTCATGCTGACGGCGGGCGACTGGGACTTCTGGGTTGACTGGAAGGATCGTCGTATGTGGCCGACGGTCGTGCCGATTCTGGGCGTGACCTTCTGCGCGGCGTCGCAGGCTTTCTGGTGGGTGAACTTCCGTCTGCCGTTCGGCGCGGTGTTCGCGGCTCTCGGCCTCCTGATTGGCGAGTGGATCAACCGCTACGTCAACTTCTGGGGCTGGACCTACTTCCCGATCAGCCTTGTGTTCCCGTCCGCTCTGATCGTTCCGGCGATCTGGCTCGACGTGATCCTGCTTCTGTCGGGCTCCTATGTGATCACGGCGGTTGTCGGTTCGCTGGGCTGGGGTCTGCTGTTCTACCCGAACAACTGGCCGGCGATCGCCGCCTTCCACCAGGCGACCGAGCAGCATGGTCAGCTGATGACCCTCGCCGACCTGATCGGCCTCCACTACGTCCGCACGTCGATGCCGGAATACATCCGCATGGTCGAGCGCGGCACGCTGCGCACGTTCGGTAAGGACGTTGTGCCGGTTGCGGCGTTCTTCTCGGGCTTCGTCTCGATGATGGTGTATTTCCTGTGGTGGTTCATGGGTCGCTGGTATTCCACGACCAAGGTCATCGACTCCATCTAATGCGGGCTGGGCCGCGGTTTTGAAACGGGTCGCGGCCTGTCTCGAAGAGGAAAAGAACGCAGGTCCGCATGCGGCCGGGTCGATGATTTGGCTTCACGGCTTGCGAGGAAAAAAGTCGGCTGGCGCGCGAGGCGCCGGCCGGAAGAGGAACCTGGGAGGTTTGTTCATGAAAAAGCTAGTCAAGCTCGCCGCCATTGGCGCGGCGGCTGCTGTGGCGGCGACGCTTGGAGCGGTTGCTCCGGCTTCGGCGCACGGCGAGAAGTCGCAGCAGGCGTTCCTTCGCATGCGCACGCTGAACTGGTATGACGTTCAGTGGTCGAAGACGACGGTCAACGTCAACGAGGACATGGTTCTGTCCGGCAAGGTCCACGTCTTCTCGGCGTGGCCGCAGGCGGTCGCCAATCCGCGCGTGTCGTTCCTGAACGCCGGCGAGCCCGGCCCGGTTCTGGTTCGCACGGCGCAGTTCATCGGCGAGCAGTTTGCGCCGCGTTCGGTGTCGCTGGAGATCGGCAAGGATTACGCCTTCTCGATCAACCTGCGCGGCCGTCGCGCGGGCCGTTGGCACGTCCACGCCCAGATCAACGTTGAAGGCGGCGGCCCGATCATCGGCCCCGGCCAGTGGATTGAGATCAAGGGCGACATGAAGGACTTCACCGACCCGGTGACGCTCCTCGACGGGTCGACCATTGACCTCGAGCACTACGGCATCAGCCGCGTTTATGCGTGGCATCTGCCGTGGATGGCGGTTGGCGCCGCCTGGATCCTGTTCTGGTTCATCCGGAAGGGCATCATCGCGTCCTACGTCAAGGTCGCGGAAGGCCGTCCTGATGACGTCATCGGCGATGACGACCGTCGTATCGGCGCGATCGTTCTCGCTTTGACGATCCTGGCGACCATCGTCGGCTACGCCGTGACGAACTCGACCTTCCCGCGCACGATCCCGCTTCAGGCCGGCTTGCAGAAGCCGCTGACGCCGATCGAGACGGAAGGCACGGCTGGCGTGGGCAAGGAGCAGGTGACGACCGAGCTGAACGGCGGCGTCTACAAGGTTCCGGGCCGTGAGCTGACGATCAACGTGAAGGTGAAGAACGGCACGTCTCAGCCGGTGCGCCTCGGCGAATACACCGCCGCTGGCCTGCGCTTCCTGAACCCGTCGGTGTTCACCTCGAAGCCTGACTTCCCGGACTACCTGCTTGCCGACCGCGGCCTGTCGAACGACGACACGATCGCGCCCGGCGAGTCGAAGGAGATCACGGTGAAGATCCAGGACGCGCGTTGGGACATCGAGCGTCTGTCTGACCTGGCTTACGACACCGACAGCCAGATCGGCGGCCTGCTGTTCTTCTTCACGCCCGACGGCAAGCGCTTCGCGGCTGAAATCGGCGGCCCGGTGATTCCGAAGTTCGTCGCCGGCGACATGCCCTGAGCGAACAACGATCGCTAACCTGAAAAAGCCGGCCGGATCGAAAGATCCGGCCGGTTTCGCTTTTTGCCCGGCAGAAGAAAGTCCAGCGGCTCGGGCCCGCCGCGAAGGACGCCTCGATCCTTTCGCGATCTGCATCGAAAAGCGTCGGCCCGGCCAAAGCCGCGAATCGACCTCTGCCCTGCGCAAGCAAAAACTGGCCTCAAGAAAACGCGGAGAGCCTCGAGGGGCGCACGCCGCAACTTCCCTCGGCGGAGAAAAACACAGGCGTTTCGGCCCGCGAAAAGGGTGCGCTTGCCGACTGGTCTCGACTCAGCCGAAGGAGCGGATCAGGCTTCCGATAAGCAGATTCCACCCATCGATCAGAATGAAGAACAGCACCTTCGCCGGCAGGGCGATCGTTGTCGGCGGCAACATCATCATGCCCATCGACATCGTGATGATCGCGACGATGACGTCGATCGCCAGGAAGGGAACGACAATCAGGAAGCCGATCTCGAAGCCGCGCCGCAGTTCCGAGGTCATGAAGGCCGGCACGAGCACATCCAGGCGCGGCCCATCCTTGGCCGCGGCGGCGTCGGGCCTTCGCAGATCCGCGAATAGACGAAGGTCCTTCTCCCGAACATTCGCGAGCATGAATTGCCGAAACGGCTGCGATATGCGGTTGAACGCCTCAGCTTCTCCGATCTTGCCCTCGATGAGGGGCCGGACCCCCGTTTCCCAGGCCTTCTCGCCGCTCGGCGCCATCACGTAAAACGTCATGAACAGGGCGAGGCTGATCATCACGAGATTGGCCGGCGTGCTTTGCAACCCGAGACCGGCGCGCAGAAAGGAGAGGGCGATGGCGAAGCGCGTGAAACTCGTCACCATCACCAGCAGGCCCGGGGCGATGGACAGAACCGTCAGCGCGCCCATGAGCTGAATGAGGCGCCCGCTCGTCGCGCCGCCGGGATTTGGCAGAAGCGCGTTCAGATCGAAGCCGTCGGCGGCGAGGCCAGCGTTCGGCGCAAGCAGAAGGGCGAAGAGAAGCGCCGCTCTCATTGGACGACCAAAGCCTCGATGATCAGCTCCCGGATGCGGCGTTCCGAACGCGTGGCGGCGCGCTCCGTCAATTCTTCCTGCAGCCGCCGTAAGCCGTCGGGACCTTCGATGGCCGGGAGGTCCAAGGTGCCGATGAAGGCTGTGATGTCCGACATCAGCATGGGGATGAGCGTATCGAGATGTTCCAGCTCGCCCGCGTCGTAGACGATGGCGGATTGGATGCGCACCAATGCGCGCTTCTCGCCGCCCAGATTGGCGACGACGGGAGGCAACTCCCTCACCTTCAGCTGCGCCGGCGCGGCTGGCTGCGCTGCTTCCTTGCCTTTCGCCGCGTCGTGGCCATGGGCCTTGCCAGCGTGCTCGCCCTGGGCGCTTTCTTTGGGGGCGCCGTGTCCGTCCGCTCCAGCCTCTGCCGACTCCTTTGCGGGCGCGCGCCCGCCCGCCTCGGGCAGTTCCGCCTTCGCGGAGTCTTTCGAGGCCAAGAGCGCATAGCCGAGAAAGCCGCCGCCGCCGCCGCCCACGACGGTGACGGCGATGAGTGGGATCAGCAATTGCCGCCATCCGCCTGGCGCGTCTGTCGACTGTCGATCGGTCTCCGCCATTGTGACGCGCCTCCTCAGAACGGAACGAAAGTGTCGTAGAGCTGCTGACCCCAGGCGGGCTGCTGGACTTCGCTCAGCCGCCCGCGTCCGCCATAGGAGACGCGCGCCTCGGCGATCTTGTCGTAGGAGATGGAATTGTCCTTGTTGATGTCGCGCGGACGCGCGATCCCGCCGATCGTGAGGATGCGCAATTCGCTGTTGACGCGAATTTCCTGAGATCCGTGCAAGACGAGATTGCCGTTCGGCATGACGGCCGTGACCACCGCGGCCAAAGTGAATTTGATCTGCTCCGAGCGATTGATGGTGCCTTGGCCCTGCGTCTCGGACTTGTTGTCGATATCGTTTTGCCAGGCGCCCGTCTGCTTCGTCTGAGACGACGCGAGGCCGCCGAGCGCCGGAACGAGATCGAGCAGGAACGTCCATTTGGATTTGATCTTGGCCTCCCGTGAGCGGTCGGTCGAATTGCCGAGCACTGCGCGGTCGTCCATTGAAATGACCACCGTGACGACGTCGCCAACGCTCATCGCCTTGACGTCCTTGAAAAGGTTGACGCGGTTTTCGTCGAGCTGCATGCCGGGCCCGAGCGAGGCGCCGCGCAGCGTTCCGACAGGCAATTGATCATCGTAGAAATTGAGGCCGGAGCCGACCGGCGACATCAGCGGCTCGCGCGCAAAGTCGCGGGGGTCGGTCGCGCAGCCTGCGGCCGCAAGAGAGAGCGCGCAGGCGAGCGTCAAGCGGGTCATGGCTGTCTCGCGGCGCTGGACTTGCGCAAATCCGAGATTTTCTTGACGAGGGCCGCGCCGCGGGCGACCGATATTTCATTCAGGATCGCGCTCGAAACCTTTCCTTTGAGCTGCAGCAGCAGCGCCGCCGCGACGTCGTCATCGAGTTCAGACAGTTGCGCGGCGGCTGCTTCCGGCTTCATGCGCGCGTAAAGGCCAACGAGCGCCTCGCTCGCATTGCGCTCGAAGGAGTCAAGGCGGTCGACAATGACGCGCAATTCATTCTGGCGGGTCTCGAGCGCCTGCAGCCGCGCGGTCACTTCGGTCTC
Source organism: Methylocystis sp. NC52PC (assembly GCF_055698645.1). NCBI lineage: Bacteria > Pseudomonadati > Pseudomonadota > Alphaproteobacteria > Hyphomicrobiales > Methylocystaceae > Methylocystis > Methylocystis sp. NC52PC. The sequence continues at coordinate 1,952,041 of NZ_CP170127.1, forward strand.
GAGCCGCGCGAGCTCGTGGCGGCGCCGCTCCAGACGCAGGGTCTCGACGGAAGCGGCGATGTCGGCGCAATAATGTTGTTCGTCACGGACGCCCGCGCCCGGACCGGCTTCTGCGTCCGTCACGCGAGCTAGCCAGAAGAGCAGGGGGATCATGGCGCTGGCGATCGCCTGGCGCCGCAGCGCGCCCACGCGCTTGATTCGCTTTAGTCCGAGTCGACTTGTCATGGTTTGAAAAGCATTGACGACCCAAGCTTACGCGTGACTGGCGGGTGCGCGTGTCAGGAGAGGACGGCGGCGAGTTCCTGAATGACATTGGGCTTGGGCGGCGCGTCCGGCGCTTGCTGCAGCGCCTTGTAGATCGCCGGGGTCAGCTGCACGGCCCGGTCGAGCTCCGCGTCGCCACCCGGCTGATAGCCGCCGAGCAGCCGCAGGTCCCGCGTATCCTCGAAGCGCGCCACGAGCGCGCGCGCCTTCGCCACGATCTCGCGCTCCGGCGGGCTCCAGACGCGGTCCGCGAGGCGCGAAATCGATTTCAATATATTGATCGCGGGATAGCGGCCCTGTTCGGCGATCTCGCGCTCCAGAACGATGTGGCCGTCGAGCGTGCCGCGGATGCAGTCGGCGATCGGATCATTGTGATTGTCGCCGTCGACCAGCACCGAAAAGATCGCAGTGATCGAGCCGCCGCCGTCGAGGCCGGGGCCGGCCCGTTCGAGGAGGCGGGGGATATCGGCGAAGACGCTCGGCGCGAAGCCATTGGCCGCGGGCGGCTCGCCGGCGGCCAGCGCGATCTCGCGCAGCGCATGGGCGTAGCGCGTGACGGAGTCCATGATCAGCAGGACGGACTGGCCCTGGTCGCGGTAACTTTCGGCAATGGCCGTCGCGGCCAGCGGCGCCAGCCGTCGCATCATCGGGCTTTCGTCGCCCGTCGCGACGACGACGACCGCATTGGCCGCACTTTGGCCGAGCGCCTCGGCGAGAAAGTCGCGCACCTCGCGTCCGCGCTCGCCGACGAGGCAGATCACCGCCGAGTCGAAAGCCGCAGAGCGGGTCATCATCGACAAAAGCGTGGATTTGCCCACGCCGGAACCGGCGAAGACGCCGACCCGCTGGCCGCGGCAGAGGGGCGTGAATGCGTCGATGGCGGCGACGCCTGTCGGCGCCGGCGCGTCGACTCGCGCGCGGGACATCGGGTTGGGCGGGGGCGCATCGAGCCCGCGCGTCGGCCCCTGGTTCAACGGGCCGAGCCCGTCGATGGGGCGGCCGAGCGCGTCGATGACGCGGCCCTTCCAGTCCAGGTGCGGCGCGATTTCGATGGGCCCCAGCCGCGTGACCCGGGCGCCGAGGCCGACCCCGGCGTTGCTTTCGAAGGATTTCACCAGCACCCCGGCGCGGTCGATGCGAATCGCCTGGCCGTGGCAGGAGCGTCCGGCGCCTTCTAGCAGCACGCAATCGTCGAGGCGCAGAAATTTCGACAATCCCTCGACGCGGAAATGCGACGGCGAGACTTCCGTGACGACGCCGCTGACGGAAAGCCGCGCGCCCCTGCGGGCGAAAGAGGCGACGGCGTCGCCGAGCCGCGTGAGCGCGTCCGCCAAAGGCTCAGGCGCCGCCGAGCGTGCGGACGGCGGCGCGCTGCGAGGCGTCGAGCATGTCGTAGGCCGCGGCGGCGTTATCGAAGCTGCGATGCGCCAAAATCAACTTCGTCAACTCGCTCACCGGGCTGATATTGGCGTTCTCGAGATGGCCCTGCGCCACGCCGTTGAGCGTGAAGTTCACGATCGGCGTCGCCGGAATCGACGGAACGACGCTCGAATTTTCGCCGCGCCGCAGAGTCGCCGCCCCGTCGATCTGGAACAGGCCGACGGCGCCGAACTGGCGGTCGCCTTGCTGGATCATGCCGTCGCGAAAGATCATTGGCGCGCCAGCGGTCGGATCGAGCACAATGGGCGCGTTGCCTGCGTCGAGCACCGGATGGCCCAGGAGGGTCTGGACGTCGCCCGTCTCCAGCATTTTGAAGCGGCCGTCTCGCGTATAGGCGACCCCTTGGGGCGTCTGGATCGCAAACCAGGCGTCGCCGACAACGGCGAGGTCCAAGGGATTGTCGGTCTTCGATAATGCGCCGGGGGCGCGGGAGATGAAATCTGCGCCGGCCGTGGCGTAGGCGGTCGGCGTCGGCGACGCCTTGGACAGCACGGTGTCGAAGCTCACGCCCGTGGCGCGGTAGCCGATGGTCGCGGCGTTGGCGACATTTTCGGCGATGGTCGTCAACCGTTTGTCCAATGCGACCTGGGAGGAGAGCGTGACGTAAAAGGCCGGTTGCATGGCTTAGCCTTGCGTTTTCCAATTTTTAAGATGTTGGGCCGCGAAGCTTGTCCCAGCGGCGCCAGCCTCGCTCATGGAAAGCGCCGCTGTGGGCTCCCGACGGATCCAGCCGAGCCTAATTTTGAGCTTTGCTGAAAAAAACTGCAGACAAAACGTATTTTAGGCGGCGCTTGAACACATTTTTACTTGATCCGAGACCAATTTAACGCAAAGTTCGCGCAAGCGCCGCCCAGCCCCAATGAGCGGCGTTCCTGGTTCGTCGCCTTGGGCAGGGGCGCTGCAATGTTCAAAAATATTCGTGAGAAATTGCTTTTCGCCAGCGTCGCGGCCGCGGCCGCGGTCATGGCTTGCGGCGCCTGGGCTTATGACAGCATCGGCGTCGCTTCCTATGTGCGCAATGACGTCAATGGCGTGCTGCCAACCCGGACGGCGCTGATCAACGTCGGCGAGGGCATCGTCCGGGACGAGATCATCAAGACGACCCCCGACAGCGCGGCGAAGGTCGTTTTCACCGACAACACCAATCTGTCCATCGGGCCGAGTTCGGTGGTGAAGCTGGATAAATTCGTCTTTTCGGGAGAGTCGAGCTACCAGAAGGCGACGATCAATATCGCCAAGGGCGCGCTGCGCTTCACGACCGGCAGTTCAGACAAGCACGCCTATGAGATAAAGTCCCCGGTCGCCACCATCGGCGTGCGCGGCACCGTCTTCGAATTCTCCTATTCCGGCTCCGGCCGCAGAGAAACGGTCGGAGAGACCTGCGCCGGCGGCAAGAACTGCAAATCGAAATGCTCGGACATTGGCGCCGGACAAAGCGCGACCATTCAGGGCAAAGAGGGCAGGTCGGTGATCAACGTCCTCGATGGCGTCGTTCACGTCTGTTCGCTGACGGCCGCGCAATTCGGGCCGCCCAACCAGATGATCGATTGCGCCGGGGCCATGTGCACGGCCGAGACCTTTGCTGAGGCCCAGCAACTGGGGATCCCCGGCGAGGGTTTGGGCTCGATCCTCGCGCCCGCCGCCGCCGCCGCAGCGATCGGCGGCGGAATCGGGGGCGGATTGGCCGGGCAGAACAACAACTCGCCGCTGACCTTCCCGCCGCGGATCAACCAGCCGTACCCTGCGACGTCGACGGGACAACAGCAGCCGAACAACTAAAGACGGCGCGCGGCGCCGCAAGCGCGTCGCGCCGCAGGGCCTCCGCGAGGGCGCGGCTTAAGCGGAAACGCTCGCAAGCCGCTTCGCGTCGAAGATCCAGGGCAGCTTCACCAGCACAAGCGTCGCCAGATACTTTGCATATTCTTCGGCCCTCTCCCGCAGGGGATCGCCGTTGAGCGCATCCTCGACCGGATAGGGGATAATTCGCTGCTGTCCCAGCGTCGCCGATAAGAGCGCCAGCGCGCGCGCCATGTGAAGGCGGGACGTAATCAGCAGCACGGGACCCTCGATTTTCCGCTGCTGCAGCCAGGTCCGCGTTTCAAGAGCGTTGGCGGCGGTGTTGTCGGCCATTTCGCCCAACTCGACGCAGCAGGCCAGGAGCCGCGGCAGGTCTTTGATATTGGGGTTGCGCTCGGCGAAGAGCGGCGCGAATCGCCCGGGAAAAATGCCGGCGCGGCTGTTTGCGCCGGAAATGAACAGACGCGGCGCCGCGCCGGCCGCGGCGAGTTGGAGTCCGGCGTCGATGCGCTCGTGAGCGCCCGTGAAAACAACGGCCGCCGCCACAGACTCGATGGACTGGGCCGGCGGCGCGCTGAAGGAGTCGAACGCCAGAAAACCGTAGGGCAGGCTGAGCAGGGCGGCGGCGAGGCAGACGCGTCCGGCGATCCGTACGAACATGTCTTCCGAGCCCTCGCGCCGGAGCCCTACCTCACCTGCGTCCGACGCTCACATAGGCGAAGCCATGCTTGCGGGCGTCCGCCGGGCGGTAAACGTTGCGCAGATCGACGAGGATGGGCTGCTTGAGCAGGCGCTTGACGCGCTCGAGATCGAGCGCGCGGAACGCGTCCCATTCCGTCACGATCGCCAGCGCGTCGGCGCCCTCGATCGCCGAATAGGCGTCCTCGTGGAAGATCACCTCCGGCATCAGCGGCCGCGCCTGCGCCATGCTCTCGGGATCATAGGCGTGCACCTCGGCGCCGTCGCCGGCGAGCGAGGCGACGATCGCCAGGGACGGCGCGTCGCGCATGTCGTCGGTGTTGGGCTTGAAGGCGAGTCCCAAGAGCGCGATGCGCTTGCCGCGCACCGAGCCTCCGAGCGCATGGATGATCTTGCGCGCCATGGCGCGCTTGCGCGAGTCGTTGACGGCGACGACCGTCTCGACAATGCGCAGGCTCGATCCCTCGTCCTGTCCCGTCTTGATGAGCGCCAGCGTGTCCTTGGGGAAGCAGGAGCCGCCGTAGCCCGGCCCGGCGTGCAGAAACTTCGAGCCGATGCGCTTGTCGAGGCCGATGCCGCGGGCGACCTCTTGAACGTCGGCGCCGACCTTCTCGCAAAGGTCCGCAATCTCGTTGATGAAGGTGATCTTGGTCGCCAGAAAGGCGTTGGCGGCGTATTTGGTGAGTTCCGAAGTGCGGCGGCCGACGAAGACGAGCGGCGGCGCGTTGAGCGACAGCGGCCGATAGATCTCCTCCATGACCTCGCGGGCGCGCGGCTCCTCGACCCCGATCACCACGCGGTCGGGGCGTTTGAAGTCCTCGATGGCGGCGCCCTCGCGCAGGAATTCCGGGTTGGAGACGACCGCGAAGTCGGCTTTCGGATTCACCTCGCGAATGATGCGCTCCACCTCGTCGCCGGTGCCGACCGGCACGGTCGATTTGTTGACGACGACGGTAAACCCGTCGAGCGCCGAGGCGATCGTTTTGGCGGCGGCGTAAACGTAAGAAAGATCGGCGTGCCCGTCGCCGCGGCGCGATGGCGTGCCGACGGCGATGAACACCGCATCGGCGCCTTTCACGGCGGGCGCGAGTTCGGTCGTGAAGGCGAGGCGGCCCTGTTTGACGTTATTGGCGACGAGTTCGTCGAGGCCCGGTTCGTAAATCGGAATCTCGTTACGCTTCAACCGCTCGATTTTGCCGGCGTCGGAATCGACGCAAATCACATTGTGGCCAAAGTCCGCAAAGCATGCCCCGGAAACGAGTCCCACATAGCCGGAGCCGATCATCGTAATGTTCATTTAGGAATGGTCCTCTCGAGAGCGCACGGAAAACCGTTGGAAGCCGTGCATAGTCATTGTTTCTGCCGCGTTTTTTGTCAATGTTCCGACGAAAGCCGCAGGCGTTCGGCAAGCTTATCCGGGCCGGGCCTTTGGCGCGCAAAGTCTCGGTTGGCGCTTTTTCAGTAGAGCTTGTCTTCTCATTTGGGCGGGAGGGCGTTCATTCATCGTTTCGGCGAGGGAGTGCGCGTCGTTCACAACGCTTTTATGACCACGCATGAGCGAAAGCGTTCCTCAAGACTTGCGTAAGACTAAATCGGAGATCGTGACAGTCTCTCCCCGGCGCCGTCCATCCTGTCTTGCTGCAACGCAGAATAAAAGCGGGCGCGCGGCGGCGACGTCGACTTGCGACTTCGCGGGTGAAGCGAGCGAAGTAATGCCGTTATGCCGCGCCTCTTCGGAGACGACCTGGCTGCAGAGCGGCTCGATACCGAAAAAACCTACTTTCATCCATCGTTTCTCGGGTAAAGCATTTGACAATCGCAGAGCTATAGCCGAATGGAAATGCGCGGCAAAAAATCAAAACAAGCCGAAGCAGGCGCTGCGGGGAAACATTGACCGAGACAATCGACATAACGGCCGGACGCCAGAGCAGTCCGGACGCGAGAGCGCTGGCCCAGCGCATGGCAATACTGAAAACTCAGGCGAAGGAAAAGGGTTATTTTAAAGTGCCCGCATGGGAGCAGGCGCTCCGTTGCGTTGAAGTCGTGGCCGTCCCGGCGCTTGCCTTTTTTCTGCTGTCGAAGGGCGGCGCCTTCGCCCTCGCCGGCGCGCTTCTCCTGGGGATGCATTACCCGCGCACCGCCTATCTCGGCCACGACCTCGCCCATAATCACTGGGGACCGCGAGACGACGCGAAGCCGCGCTTCATGCTCGGCGTCGTGGCGCTATTTCAGGGGTTCGGCTCCGCCTGGTGGATCGAGAAGCATGAATTGCACCATTCTTTCCCCAACGGCTGCCGCGTGGGCGAAGACGGCGTGCTGGTCCCGATCGACGGCGACATCGATTCCGTGCCGTGGATCGTCTGGGACAAAGCGCTCGTCGACTATAACAGCAAGGCGTGCAAATCGACCTGGCAACGGCTTCTCTCCTATGTGATGCCGCGCTTTCAGGTGCCGCTGTTCTTCCCGCTGCTCTCGCTCGCCCGTTTCAATTGGAGCTGGCAGAGCATCGAGACGGCTGCGCGCCGGGGACTGAACCTCGAGGCGGCGCTTTGCGTCGCCCATTGGGCGCTCGGACTGACGCTCGCGGGCTTTCTGACGCCGGGCCCGGCCTGGACGGGCTGGCTCTGGTTTCTCTGCGCGCAGCTCCTCGGCGGATTTATCCTCGCCTTCGTCTTCGTCCTCAATCACACCGGGATGGAGGTCTATGACGCGACAGAGGCGAAAGGCTTTTATGACCGGCAGGCGCGCTCGACGCGCAACACGCCGACCTCCGCTTTTCTGGACTGGCTGACCGGCGGCCTCAACAGCCAGATCGAACATCACATGTACCCCACGATGGCCCGCCGCAATCTGCCCAAGATGCGCGAAGCCACCCGCAAAGCCATGATCGATTGCGGCTACGTTTACGAGGAGTTGAAGAACGGCGAGGCCATGGCCGCCGTTCTCCTCGCGCTCGGCGAGGCGGCCAGGGCCTGACGCGCGCCGGGCGCTCCGCCCTTCCTGCAAGCGCAGCGAGGCAATCCGCGGCCGGAGCGGCGCGGCTTGCTTCGCGCGCCCCCCGCGCGACGACGAGACCGTCCCTTGGACGCCGTCCCTTGTTTCAAATAAAACATGCGGGCGAGCATTTGAGAGGATCGAGCGGCTCCGGCCCTTCTTCCTGGAGAAAGGGCGCTGGCCATGGCGGAGGCGAACAATAAAAGGGAGTGGCGCTTCGATCTCGGCTATTTCCTCCTGGCCGCGATCGCCATTTTGGTCTTTCAGCAACTCTGGGAGACCTATGGGGAAACCAACGTCGTCCCCTACAGCGAATTTTACGATCTCCTGCGGGAGGGCAAGCTCGCCGACGTCCAGGTCGGCGACCGAGCCGTGCGCGCGACGCTAAAAGCGCCGCTGCCCGATGGCAAGAAACAAGTGGTTGCGGTCCGGGTCGATCCGAATTTCGCGCAGGAGCTCGAGGCCGCCAAAGTCGTCTATTCGGGACAGGTCCAGCAAGGCTGGATCTCGACGCTTCTGTCGTGGGTCGTCCCGGCCGCCATTTTCTTTTTCATCTGGAGTTATCTCGCTCGGCGGGTCGGGCAGGGCCTCGGCTCGGTGATGTCGGTCGGCCAGAGCCGCGCCAAGATCTTCGTGGAGACCGACATCAAAGTCGGTTTCAAGGACGTCGCCGGCGTCGACGAAGCCAAGGAAGAACTTCAGGAAATCGTCGCCTTCCTGAAAGATCCCGTCACTTATGGGCGTCTCGGCGCCCATGTGCCCAAAGGCATCCTGCTCGTCGGGCCGCCGGGTACCGGCAAGACTTTGCTCGCGCGCGCCGTCGCCGGAGAGGCGGGCGTCCCGTTCTTCTCGATCAACGGCTCAGAATTCGTGGAGATGTTCGTCGGTGTCGGCGCCGCGCGCGTGCGTGATCTGTTCAATCAGGCGCGCGGGGCGGCGCCTTGCATCATCTTCATCGACGAACTCGACGCGCTGGGCCGCGCCCGCGGCATTTCCGGGCTGAGCGGCGGGCACGACGAAAAGGAGCAGACGCTCAATCAGCTGTTGAGCGAACTCGACGGATTCGACCCGACGGTCGGCGTCGTCCTCCTCGCCGCCACAAACCGCCCGGAAGTGCTCGACCCGGCGCTCTTGAGGGCGGGCCGTTTCGACCGTCAGATTTCGGTTGATCGACCCGACAAGAACGGCCGTCTCGCCATCCTCGGGGTGCATCTGACGCGCATCAAGCTCGCGCCAGACGTCGATCCGGCGAAAATCGCAGCCATGACCCCGGGCTTTACGGGCGCCGACATCGCCAATCTCGTCAATGAGGCGGCGATGCTCGCGACGCGGCGCAAGGCCGGCGCCGTCACGCTCGAAGACTTCACGGCGGCGATCGAGCGTCTGCTCGCGGGGCCGGAGAAGCGCAAGCGTATTCTCAATCCCCGTGAAAAGCGCATCGTCGCCTATCACGAGATGGGCCACGCCATCGTCGCCATGGCGCTGCCGGACGTCGATCCGATCAAGAAGGTCTCCATCGTGCCGCGCGGAATCGGAGCGCTCGGCTACACCATGCAAATGCCGACCGAAGACCGCTATCTGATGACGCGCAGCGAACTCGTGAATCGCATGACCGTGCTGCTCGGCGGGCGGGCGGCGGAAATGCTCGTCTTCAAGGAGGCGACGACGGGCGCCGCCGACGATTTGCAGCGCGCAACGGAGATGGCGCGCGCCATGGTCACGCGCTACGGCATGGAACAGGAGATCGGCCAGGCGTCGTTCGTCGTCGAGCGCCCGCGTTACCTCGATCTCCAGGGCCTTGGCCCGCAGCAATCCGAAATGAGCGACGAGACCAATGCGCGGATCGACGGCGCCATCAACAGTCTCGTCGAACAAGCCTTCCGTCGCGCGATGGAGATCCTCGCGGGCTGCGCGACGGTACATGTCGATTGGGCCGAGCGCCTGCTCGATCAGGAAACCTTCGGCGAGAGCGATCTCGCCAAGATTTACGCCGAGGTGAGAGGCGCGATGCAAAGCCGCAATGCTGCTGCTTCGTGACGAAGCCGCCGGCGCGCCGGCGTCGTCTCAATGCTCCGGATCGATGAAAAACGATGGCGGAGCGGCGCCCCCGGCAATGCATTCCAGCACCACCCCCGCGGCCGACAAGGCTTCTCCGATCGTCACGTCCATGTCGAGATAGCGATAGGTCCCGAGACGGCCGATGAAGCTGACGCCGCGGGTTTCCCGCGCCAGGCTGATATAATCCTGCAGCAGTCGTTGCTCCTTCGCCTGCCGGATCGGGTAATAGGGAATGTCGGTCGGCCTGCAGTCGCGACTATATTCGCGGTAGCAAATCGTGTTTTCGAAATTCTGCTTCTCCCAGGGCGCGAAATGCTTGTGTTCGGTGATGCGCGTGAAAGGGACGCCGGCGTCGCAATAATTCATCACCGCCGTTCCCTGAAAGTCTCCCGGTGAGTGAAATTTCTCGAAGTCCAAGGTGCGGTAGTTGAGCCGGCCGAGACGAAAGTCGAAAAAGCGGTCGATGGGGCCGCTGTAAAGAACGTGTTCGAAGGTTTCGGACAGGGACTCGAAGGTCGTCTCCCGGCGCAGTTCGACATTCGGCGCATTCAGAATCGCGGCGATCAACGGGGTGTAGCCGTCCTTCGGCATGCCCTGATAGCGATGCGCGAAATAGCTGTCGTCGTAATCGAAGCGCAAGGGCAGACGCTTGAGAACCGAGGCCGGCAAGTCGACGGGCTCGAGTCCCCATTGCTTGCGTGTATATCCTTCGAAGAACGCCTCGTAGAGCTCCTTGCCAATCATGGCGTGCGCCTGCTCTTGGAAATTGCGCGGCGTTTCGTTGTTGACGGCCCTCTCCTGAATAAAAGCGCGCGCCTGCGAAGGGCTCATCGTCGTTTGGAAAAACTGGTTGATGGTCAGGAGATTGATCGGCAGGGAATAGACGCGCCCGCGGGCCACCGCTTGAACCCGGTGCGCATAGGGCATCATCGTGCAGAAGCGCTGCACATAGCGCCAGACCGCCTCGTCGGAAGTATGAAAGATATGCGGTCCGTAGAGATGCGCCATGATTCCGGTCGCGGCGTCGCGCTCGGTTGCGCAATTCCCGCCGATGCGCGTCCGTTCGTCCACGACGAGCACGGCATGCCCGGCTTCGCCCAGGGCGCGGGCGACCACGGCGCCGCTGAGCCCGGCTCCGACAACACAATATCGCGCCAAGAACAGCCTCCTTCGGATTGCAGCGCGCAATGCGCATGGGGCGCGACAACGCCCTCTTAACCACCTTAGACGCGCAAGGCTGGCGCGAGGCTGATCTGTCGTGGGGGTAATTTTTCAAGAAGAAGCGCGCACATAAGTAAGTATACATTCAGGAGGTGCAAGGCGGAGGAAAGTAATCATCCGGTAGAACCGCGACGTGTTCATCTTCTCTTAAGGCGCTCGATTTAAACCAGCTCCTATTGACCGCTAATTGGCGGCCTGGCTCTCGTGTTGGCGGGGCAGATGATCTGCTCCTTTCGGCCCGTGACGCTGTCGGGATGCTTTTCCCCCGACAGCGAAACAAGGCGCCGCTCCGCACGACGTTGTTTTCGCAAAACCCGCACTCGTGGCTCGAAGCCCTCACCGCAACGGTTTCCGGCGGGGCCCTTCGCGCCGGACCGACCATGCCGCCTGACGGACGCGCGTCCGCATGGGCTGGCCGGGCTGCGACACGAGCAGATCCAAACCTTTCAGGGGCTGGCCAATGACCTCGATCATCAACTCGCTTTCCGCCAAACAGATCGCGCTTCTTTCGACCGACACGGTCTCTAAGCTGACGACCGACGACATCGCCGCAATGAAGACCGCTCAGGTCGCCGCCTTGTCGTCGACGCAGCTGGCGGCGCTGTCGACGGATGATTTGCGCGCCTTCACGACCCAGCAGTTCTCGGCGATAAGCGCCAGCGCGATCGCGGGGCTCACCAGCGTTCACATCAGCGCCATGACCACCGCGGAGGTGGCCGCGCTCTCGACCGCGCAGCTCGCGAAGATCGTCGCCTCTTACATTGACGACCTCTCCACCGATCAGGTCGCCGTGATGACGACGGCGCAGATCGCCGCCCTGTCGACGTCGCAGGCCGCCGCCATGGAGACGGCGGACGTCGCCGTCTTGACCGGGGCGCAGGCCGCCGCTTTCAGCGCCAAGAGCCTTGCGGCTCTGTCGACCGACCAGGTCGTCGCTTTGACGACCGCCGCCATCGCGGGTCTGACAACGACGCAGATCAAGGCCCTGACCTCGACCCAGATCAGCGCGCTCTCCACCGACCAGGCGGCGGCGCTGACGACGACCCAGATCGCCGCCTTCGCCTCCTCTCAGATCGGCGGCCTGACGACGGACAGCGTCGCGGCCCTTTCGACCGGGCAGATCGCGGCGCTTGCGTCAAAGACCGTCTCCGGTCTGACGTCCGCGCAGATCGTCGCGATCTCGACCGATCAGGCGGCGGCGCTGACGACCGCGCAGGTCGCTTCTCTCACGACGGCTCAGGCCGCCGCGCTCGAGACGGCGGACCTCGCGGCGCTCTCCACCGCGCAGACCGCGGCCCTGTCCAGTAAGGACATTGCGGTTCTCTCGACGGATCAGGTCTCCGCGATTGAAACGGCTGACCTCGCCGCCCTCTCGACGGGTCAGATCGGCGCGCTCACGACGGCGCAGATCGCCGTGCTCTCGACCGATCAGGTCGCGGCGCTGACGACGACCCAGATGAGCGCTCTGTCGTCCAAGCAGATCGCCGCCCTGACGACGACGGACCTCGCCGCGCTTTCGACCGCCCAGATCGCCGCGATCAAGACCGCCGCAATCGCCGGTCTCACCACCGCGCAGGTGGGCTCCATCTCGACCGATCAGGCGGCGGCGCTCTCGACTGCGCAGGTCTCCGTGCTGTCGACGAGCCAGGCCGCCGCGCTCTCGACCGACAGCATCGTCGCTTTGTCGACGGGCCAGTTCGCGGCCATGACCGCCAAGGATCTCGCCGCGCTCGTTTCGTCGCAAATCGCCGCCATCGAAACGACGGACCTCGCCGCGCTGTCCAGCACGCAGATCGCCGCCTTCACCACGGCGCAGATCGCCAATCTGTCCACCAGCCAGGCTGCGGCCCTGACAACGGCGCAGATCGCAGCGTTTTCCTCCACGCAGGTCGGCGCGCTGACCACCGACGACATCGCCGCGCTGTCGACGGCCCAGATCGCCGCCGTGAACGCCAAATCCGTGGCTGGCCTGACCACGGCGCAGATCGCCGCCCTCACCACGGATCAGGCCGCCGCGCTCACGACTGCGCAAGTGGCCGCGCTGTCGACCAAGCAGGCCGCCGCGCTCGAGACGGCCGACCTCGCGGCGCTCTCCACGACGCAGATTGCGTCGCTCTCCAGCAAGGGCGTCGCAGCGTTGACGACCGACCAGGTCGCGGCCATGGAGACCGCCGATCTCGCGGTTCTGTCGACGGGCCAGATCGGCGCGCTGACAAGCGCGCAGGTCGCCGCTTTGTCCACGGATCAGGCCGCCGCCCTGACCACGACGCAGCTTAGCGCCCTGTCCTCTAAGCAGCTCGGCGCCTTGACCACTGACGGCGTCGGCGCGCTGTCGACGGGTCAGGTCGCCGCGCTCAGCTCAAAGGCCTTCGCCGGCTTGACGACGGCTCAGGTCGCAAGCTTCTCCACCGATCAGATCGCCGCCCTGAGCACCGCCCAGATCGGCGCCCTGTCGACGAGCCAGGCGGCCGCTATTGAAACGGCCGACATCGCCGCGCTCTCGACCGGCCAGATCGCCGCGCTCTCCTCCAAGGGCGTCTCGGTGCTGACCACGGATCAGGTCGCCGCGCTCACCACGGCGGAGGTCGCGGCGCTCACCACTGCGCAAATCGGCTCCCTGACCACCGTGCAGATCGCTGCGCTCTCGACCGATCAGACAGCCGCGCTGACCACCACGCAGGTTTCGACGCTTTCGTCGAAGCAGCTCGGCGCGCTGAAGACCGACGACGTCGTCGCGCTGTCGACGGATCAACTCGCGGCAGTCAACTCCAAGTCGCTGGCCGGTCTCACCACGGCGCAGGTCGGCGTGATTTCGACGGCGCAGGCCGCCGCGCTCACCACGGCGCAGGTCGCCTCCCTGTCGTCGACACAGATTGGCGCTTTGTCCACTGACGACGTCGCCGCGCTGTCGACCGCCCAGCTGGCGGCGGTCGGCGTCAAGGCTTTCGCCGCCCTGACGACGGATCAGATTGTCGCCATCTCGACGGATCAGGTCGCCGCCTTGACGACGGCCCAGATCGCCGCGCTGACGACGGCTCAGGCGGCTGCGATCGAAACGGCCGACCTCGCGGCCCTCTCCACCAGCCAGATCGGGGCGTTGACGACGAAGGGCCTCGCGGCGCTCTCGGCGCTGCAGATCCTCGCGCTCGAAACCGCCGACGCGACTGCGCTGTCGACGTCGCAGGTGGCCGCGCTCACCACGACTCAAGTCGCCGCGCTCTCGACCGACCAGGTTGTCGCATTGACGACCAGCCAGATCGCCGCCTTGTCGTCGGGCCAGCTCGCCGCGCTGACGACGGCGGACGTCGCGGCGCTCTCTACGGCGCAGGTCGCCGCGCTGAGCACGCGCGCTCTCCCGGGCCTGACCAGCGATCAAGTGGTCGCCCTCTCGACCGACCAGGCGGCGGCGTTGACCACCGCCCAGATCGCAGGCCTCTCGACGGCGCAGGCTGCGGCGATCGAGACGACCGACCTCGTGGCGCTGTCGACGTCCCAGATCGCCGCCTTGAGCAGCAGGAGCGTCGCGGCGCTGACGACGGATCAGGTCGCCGCTCTGTCGACCGCTGAGGTCGCCGCGCTGAGCTCCGGCCAGACCGGCGCGTTGACGACGGCGCAGATCGCCGTGCTCTCGACCGATCAGGCCGCGGCGCTGACGACGACCCAGGTCGCGACGTTCTCCTCCGCGCAGCTCGGCTCCCTGACGACCGACAATCTGGCCGCGCTCTCGACCAGCCAGGTCGCCGCCGTCAAGGTCGCCTCGCTCTCCGGCCTCAACGCCAATCAGGTTGGCGCGCTGTCGACCGGCCAGGCCGCCGCGCTGACGACCGCGCAGGTCGCCGCTCTGTCCTCGACCCAGCTCGGCGCGCTGGAGACGGACGACGTCGCGGCGCTGTCGACGAGCCAGGTCGCCGCCGTGTCGGTTTCGGCGCTTGCCGGATTGACGACGAATCAAGTCGTCGCGCTGTCGACCGATCAGGCCGCCGCGCTCGGCACGGCGCAGATCGCCGCCCTCTCGACGGCCCAGGCCGCGGCAATCGAAACGGCCGACCTCGCCGTCCTGTCAACGGCGCAGGTCTCCGCGCTGAGCACAAGAGCGGTGGCGATCCTCTCGACGGATCAGATCGGCGCCCTGACGACGACAGAGCTCGCGGCGTTCAAGACGAGCCAGATCGGCGCGTTGACGACGACCCAGCTCGGGGCGCTCTCCACCGATCAGTCCGCGGCGTTGTCCACGTCGCAGGTCGCCACATTGTCCTCGGCGCAGATCGCCGGGCTGTCGACGGCGAGCCTCGCCGCTCTCTCGACGGGCCAGATCGCCGCCGTCACCACCGCGGCGGTGGGCGGCCTGACGACCGACCAGATCGGCGCGCTCTCGACCGCTCAGGCCGCGGCGCTCACCACGGGTCAGGTTGGGGCGCTCTCCACGGCGCAGGCGGCCGCCCTGACGACGGACGACATCGCGGCGCTGTCGACGGCTCAGTTCGCCGCCTTCAGCGCAGCCGACGTCGCCTCCTTGCTGACGACCCAGATCGCGGCGGTCACCACCTCCCAGGTCGTGGCCCTGACCACGGCTCAGGCGGCGGCGCTGACCACCGAGCAGGTCGAGGCCCTCTCGACCGACCAGGCCGCCGCGCTGGAGACGACCGACCTCGCGGCGCTGTCGTCCAGACAGATCGGCGCTTTGGAAACCGCGGATTTCGCCGCGCTGACGTCGAGTCAGCTCGGCGCGATCAGCACCTCGGGCCTCTCCGGTCTCACGACGGACGACATCGGCGCCTTAAGCACCGCGCAAGCCGACGGCTTTACGTCTTCTCAGCTGCAGGCGCTGAACGGCGACATACTGAACGCGCTGTTTAGGCTCTACAACGGCTGACGCGCCTCTAGCGAAGATCGCAGCGCCGGCGGAGCACCGGCGATCCGCCGGCGCCTCTTGTAGCGTCGTGCGTCGCGTTGGTCGTCTTTCGCCAAACGATGGGAACCGCATGCTCGCGCCCGCAACGTCTCCCGAAGCTATCGCGCAATTCTTCCAGCAGGAAACCGAAAAGGCGCGGTCGGGCCAGCAGCCGCTCGCCGAGCTGTTTGGCGCCGCCGAGACCCTGTCTTCGGCCAACCAGCCTCGGCTCGCCGTCGAGCTTTACAAGATTTGGATCGCATTCAGCGACGCCAATCCGCTCGCATATATGGCCTATTTCAACCTCGCCATTCTTCTGCGCCGCCTCGACGATCACGCCGGCGCCATCAATGCGCTTGCCGAATGCGCGCGTCTCGAGCCGAAGTTCTGGCAGGCGCGCATAAATCTCGGCCGCGTCTTCGAAGACAGCGGCTTCCTCGTCAAGGCGCTGGAACAGTGGAATCTCGCCGTCGCCGGCCTCTCCGGCGTGACCGCCGAGACGCTGAAGCTGAAACTTCTCGCGCTCCAGCAGTCGGGTCGGGTGCTCGAGGCGGCGGAAAGGTTCGACGCGGCGGAACACATGCTCAAACAGGCGATGGAGCTTCGACCCGATCTGACCGAATCGACCCAGCACTGGCTGGCGCTGCGTCAGCGGCAGTGCAAATGGCCGGTCGCCGCGCCGTCCGAATATGTCACGAAGCGCCAGCTCCTCGACGGCATGTCGCCCATTTCGCTGGCGCTTTTCGCCGACGATCCGTTGTTTCAGCTCGCCAAGGCCTATCGTTATAATAAGACGCTCGTGGGACGCCCGACGATCCGCCCGCTGCGCTCGCCCGCGGAATGCAGAGAAACCGCGGGGGAACGGCTGCGCATCGGCTATGTCTCTTCCGATCTCCGAGAGCACGCCGTCGGCTTCGCGCTGGTGGAGCTTTTCGAATTACATGATCGAAGCAAGTTTGAAATTTTTGCCTATTACTTCGGCGACGACAGGCCGGCCGATGAAACGCAGGCGCGTTTCAAGGCGGCCGTGGATCACTGGACCGACATCGCCAAACTCGATGACGACCGCGCGGCGATGGAGATCGCTGAGGACCGGATCGACATTCTGGTGGATCTCAACGGCTACACCAAACATGCGCGCGCCGGCGTCTTCGCGCGGCGGCCGGCGCCTGTTATCGTGAACTGGTGCGGCTATCCCGGCACGATGGGAAGCCCCTATCACCATTATCTCATTGCCGACGCGCATATCGTTCCGCCGGAGAACGAGCTCTACTATTCGGAAAAAGTCTTGCGGCTCGCCTGCAATCAGCCGCTCGACCGCAAGCGGAAGATTGCATGGGACGCGTTGACGCGCGCTGACGAAGGATTGCCGCAGGACGCCTTCGTCTTCTGCTGCCTCAACGGCATGCAGAAGATCACGCCGGAAATGTTTTCGCTCTGGATGACGATCCTGCGCGAAACGCCGGAGTCGGTGTTGTGGCTGCTCACGGGCGCGCAGGCGGTCGACGACAGGTTGCGCGAGCTCGCTGCGCAAAGCGGGGTGGCGCCTGAACGCCTGCTGTTTGCGCAAAAGCGGCCCAATGCGCAGCATCTGGCTCGCATGGCTCTTGCCGATCTCTTTCTCGATAGTTTTCCCTATGGCGCGCATTCCACGGCGGCCGACGCGCTCACCGCCGGCGTGCCGGTTCTGACGCGCCCGGGTCGCAGTTTCGCTGCGCGCTTTTGCGCCAGCGTCACGCGTGCGGCCGGCCTCGACGCGCTGGTGTGCGCGACCTTCGACGAATACGTGCAAAAGGCGATCGCCATCGGCTCTGATCGAGGCCTCGCCCAGCGTTATCGCGCACAATTGGCGCAAGGCCGGGATGCGAGCGTGCTGCGCGACATGAACGCCGCCGCGCGGCGCCTCGAGGAGCTCTATTGCGACATGCGGGACGCGCGTGACGCCGATGCGCTTCCCGTCCCGGACCTCGCCAATCTCGACGTCTATTACGAGATCGGCGCCGAACTCGAGATCGAGCGGGCGAATCTGCTCGACGACGCCGCTTATTTCGCCGCCTATCATGAAAAGCTCGAAGAATGGTCGCGCCGCGCGCCTTTGTCGCCGGATGCGCGGCTGTGGAGGCGCTGATCCTTTAAAAAAATCCCAGCATCTAGAAAAGGACGATTCGCATGTTGGAGACGCTTGCACCGCGCCCGCCGAAGACGATTCTCGTAACATTCGCCGGCAGGCGGGACCGCATGTCGCTCTTGACGCGCTATGTCGATCGCGCGATCGCCGAGGGTCTGATCGACGAATGGCATGTCTGGGATTTCAGCCGCAACGCGGCCGACCGCCTGTGGCTCCGTCAGCAATTTCCGATGACGCAGGCGACGCCCAGCAATAGCTTGGAGTATTTTCGTCGTCCCGAACGGGTCACGCTTGCCGGAAAGCAATGCGCCTTGCGTTTTTCTGTCTACGCCCAAAGCGACGTCCACGTAGGCTTGCGCCCCCTGGGCGGGGACGGCGCAAGCTATGAATTCGTGCTCGGCGGCTGGAACAATCAGGCGAGCGCCCTGCGGCTTTTCGACGATGCGGCGCAACTCGTCGATGTGGCGAGGCGCGATCCCTTGCATCGGCCGCTCGTGGTCTCGGCGACGCCGGGCCTCTTGCCGGAATTTGGATTCGCCGCCGCTGAACTGGATCTCCACGCCGACGAAGTCAGGGTTACGGTGCAGGAAAAGGAAGCTTTGCGCGCCAAGATCGCGATCGCGCCGGGAGATTATGAGCTGCTCTATCGCACCGGCTTCGGCTCGAACGGCGAGTGGCTCTTCAACGAAACAGAAAGGTCGCCCGCGCGTCTCTTTGTCAGAGGTCCGACCGCCGATTATCCGCCCGGGGCCATGTTCTACACGAACGCCTATCAATATTATGGCGCCAATCGCGATCGCTACGGCGGCGACATATTTTTGAAATGCGATGACGACGTCGTCTACATGGACCTCGCGCGGCTTCGGGAGTTCATTGAATTTCGCCGCCGCAATCCGCAGTTTTTCCTGGTCAGCGCCAATGTCGTCAACAATGGCGTCTGCGCCTATTTCCAGCAGATGAGCGGCGCCGTCCCGCAAGATTTCGATGCCTTCGAGATGCCGCCGGGCGGCATGTGGGGCGAAAGCGCAGCGGCTTCACGACCTCTTCTTGAGCAATCCTTGCGCTTTTCGCGACGCGGCCCGCGCGGCCATTCCTTGGCGAGAAAGGATCAGCATCAACTTCGTTTCCTGGCTCGGCGCCGATCTCGTTCACATTCCAGACATCATGACCGATGACGAGCATGACCTTTGTTACGGGGTGCGCAAGCGGGCCCGGAAACTAAATTGCATTTACCCTCGCTTCGTCGCCGCGCATCTCTCCTTCTGGAAACAGGACGCCGAGATGGACGTCGACGCCGTTCTCTCGCGCTATCGGCAACTCGCCGCGCGGGAACTCGAAGCGCCGGCTTACGCCGCTTGACAGGCGACAAAAAACGAGCATTTGGCGCGTCAAGGCATTTCTTACGCGCGTCCGGCGAAACCAACGCTCCCTCGCCGGCGTTAAGGCCGCACCTTGGAAAACGCAGGAGCGAGCCATGGTGAAGCTACCCGAACTCAACCGCCACATGGTGGGCGTTTCGGCGATCGCGTTGGCGCTGCTTGGCTTAGGTTATCTTGCCAATATGGCGGGCGACAATCGTCGGGTCGCGAGCCTCTTAGACCGAGGCGCGTCCATGCCGGTTACTGAGACTTCGCCCTCCGAAACGAACTTCCTCTCCATGCTCAAGAACATTCCGCCCAACGCATTCGGATCGGCTGCGTCTGGCGGAAATACGGACAAGTCCGTCTCGAGCTCGGGGGACTGGACGCCAGACGAATGGCGCGTTGCGGCGGACGCCGTCGCGCGGGCGCGCTCGGGGGCCAAAGGCCAGCCCGCGAACAAACAAGCCGCCCACGCCAGCGCCTCCGGCATTGTGTGGCAGCCGCCCGAGGAAATTGCGAGTCGTAACGACGCGCGGTGAGCGCGGCGCCGCTCGCAGACCGGCAGTCTGGCGCTTTTGCGCCGGGCTGCTTTCTTGCGACCCCGCCTTGCGATAACCTGCTTCTCTCCCGAGCGCCGCGCAGCGTTCAGCGGGGATGACTGGCCGAGACTATAAGTAGAACTATCTAGGTCTCCATCTTTACCGCGTTGCAGGGATTCGCCATGCGCGACGACCAGCAGGAATTGCGCGACACCGCCGCCCGCCTGAAAGCCGTGCTCGACGGCGCCCTCGACGGCATCATCGCGATCGACGAAGCCGGGATCGTTCAATCAATAAACCCCGCGGCGATCCGATTATTCGGCTATCCGAGCGACCAGGTGGTCGGACAAAACGTCAAGATGCTGATGCCGGAGCCCTACCGCGGCAGCCACGACGAATACATCAAGCGTTACCGCGAAACGGGAGAGGCCAAGATCATTGGCATCGGGCGAGAGGTGGTCGGGCAGCGTAAGGACGGCTCCACTTTCCCGATGGATCTCGGAATCAGCGAGGTCAGGGTCGCGAATAATCGCATCTTCATCGGCGTCGTGCGCGACATTACGGAGAGAAAGCAGGCGGACCAGCGCGCCAAGCTCCTTCTGGCCGAGGTCAATCATCGCGCCAAGAACCTGCTCGCCGTTGTTCAGGCGGTGGCGCGGCAGACGGCGAAAAAATCGGAGCCGAGCCTGTTCGCCAAAGCCTTTGGCGAACGCATTGCGGGTTTGGCGGCAAGCCACGATCTGCTGGTGAGATCCGAATGGGCGGGCGTCGACGTGGGCGACCTGGCCGCGTCACAACTCACGCATTTCGCCGACGTCATCGGCAAACGTGTGCGCCTGAATGGTCCCAAAGTGCAGGTGACGCCTGCCGCGGCGCAAGCGATCGGGATGGCGTTGCATGAGCTGGCCACCAATGCGAGCAAACACGGGGCGTTGTCCAATGCCCAGGGGTCGATCGACGTGGACTGGCGCGAGGCCGAGGTTAGCGGTCAAGAAACGTTCCAGATGAGCTGGTCGGAGCGTGGCGGCCCTAAGGTCACGCCGCCAGAGCGAAACGGTTTTGGCCGAACGGTCATCGTCGACATGATCAAGCATACGCTCGGCGCGCAGGTTTCGCTTTGCTTCGCAGACGCGGGCCTGACGTGGACGATGGTCGCTCCCGTCGACCGCGTTTGCCGGCGACAATCCTCACAGACAGATCCGCAGCCCCCCGAAAATCGAGCGCTCGCATGCGCGTCTTGATTGTGGAAGACGAGTTTCTGATCGCCATGGACACGGAGGCCGTGCTGGAAGACGCCGGCTGCGAGGTCGGCGGCGTCGCGGCGACCGTGCAGGAGGCGCAGCGCCTCATCGACGGGAACGGATGGGACGCCGCCGTCGTCGACGCAAATCTCAACGGCGTGAGCGCCGAGCCTGTGGCGGCGCGCTTGCGGCAGCGGGGCGTTCCCTTTGTCGTGATGTCCGGCTATGCGCCCGACCACATGACGGGCGCGCTCGCGCAGGCCCCCTTCCTGTCGAAACCCAGCGAGCCCAATTCCCTGGCGTCGGCCGTGCTCGCGCTGCACAAATGACCGCCGCCTCGGCGGCGTCGGCCGGGTTGAAAATAACCGTAACCTTATTGAATTTACTTGCTTTCTGCCTTCGGCGCGTGCTTTGGAGGGCCCGCCCGACATACCGGAGGCGGCAAAGTGTCTATCTCTGAACTCGAAGACCAATTCGCGAAGTCGCTCGGGAAAAAACTCGAGGACCTGACAGACGAGGAGCATGAAGCCTTCGGCGTCATGATCGCCCAGGGGCTGCGGGAAGCTGCAGCAAAGGAGGCGAAGGACAAGACCTCGCGCTAAGGCTAGTGGCGGAGAGGGAGGGATTCGAACCCCCGATACAGTTGCCCGTATGCCGCATTTCGAGTGCGGTGCTTTCAACCACTCAGCCACCTCTCCGCGGCCCGATCCCGCGTGACCGGCGGGATCCTGTGTGGTGCGCTGCCAATAGCATGCGGGGGCGCCCGCAATCAAGCTCCCCCGATGGCGCGCAGCGTCGCGGCGAGGCCCGGCGAACAGCCTTTTTTTCCAAAGCCTAAAGCTTTTTTTGAAGACCTCGAAACAGCATTTGCGTTCTTGGCCGTCATGAATATAGTGCGCGCCACTGGAGGGGTGGCCGAGTGGTTGAAGGCGCACGCCTGGAAAGTGTGTATACGGGAAACCGTATCGCGGGTTCGAATCCCGCCCCCTCCGCCATGTCCCGACTCTCGCGCCGATAGGCTGCCTTCGCTCGTCTTGGCCCCATGCGGCGGGCCTCGGCGGCGCGCGTCTGCGCCTTTCCTTTCCCATCAGGTTTTTGGCATGATGGCGCTCCAGGGCGCGAGGGTGCGGTCTCGTCCCAGGCTTGCAAGAAGAACAAGCTCGAGCTTCGTACGGCGAGGCGAGCAAAGAGAGCCTGCCGCCATAATGAACATTCTCGGAATCAATTCCGTCTTTCACGAATCCGCGGCCGCGCTTGTGGTCGACGGGAAGGTTGTGGCGGCGTGCGAAGAGGAGCGCTTTTCGCGCATCAAGCACGCTAAGGAGGCCCGGGTCGACAATCCGCATGAGATGCCCGAGCAGGCGGTGCGCTCTTGTCTCGATTCTGCGGGCCTGCGTCCTTGCGACGTCGATATCGTCGCCTATTCCTTCGAGCCTGGACTGAGGCGCCGGAAGTTTCATCCCGAATGGTGGCCCGACGTCGGCCTCGAAGCGGCGTTCCTTCGCGGGCTCGACCAGATCGACGACGCCGTCGCCCGGTTGATGGGGCGGCGCCTCGGCAAGGCGCTCAAATTCGTGCCTCATCACCTCGCGCACGCCGCCTCGGCATATTATCCGTCGGGCTTCGACAAGGCAGCCATTTTGGTCGTCGACGGCATCGGCGAGGCCGATTGCTCGATGCTCGCGCGCGGCGAGGGCAATCATATCGGCGTCATCGCGAGCCTCTCCTATCCCCACTCGCTCGGCTTCGTATGGGAGCATGTAAGCGTCTATCTCGGCTTTTCGCCTCACGACGCCGCAAAGGTCATGGGCTTGGCCGCCTATGGCGACCCGGCGGTCTTTCGGCGCGCCTTTGCGTCAATCATCCAGATTGGCGAGCAAGGCTACGCCGTGGATCGCGAGGCGATCGGATTCCATTCGCTCGAGCCCCGCGGCCTCGATGCGCTGTTCGGGCCGAGGCGGGCGCCGGACGGCGACTTTCTCCCCCATCATATGAACGTCGCCGCCGCGCTGCAGGACGCGACGGACCTTGCGATGCTCGCGCTGGCGCGCCGTCTGGCGCGCGAATCAGGCGGCGGCGCCTTATGCCTTGCCGGCGGCGTCGCGCTCAACTGCGTGACGAATGCGCGTCTCGCGCGCGCCGGCGTGTTCAGCGACATCTTCATCCCCTCGGCGCCGCATGACGCAGGGACGGCGATTGGCGCGGCGCTTGTCGCCCATTGCGCTGCACCCGGGGCGAAGCGCCCGATCGGCGGCGCGACGCCTTATCTGGGCCCCGAATACGACGAACGCGATGCGCTGGCGGCGATCCGCGCCGCCGGACTGAAGCCCCGCAAATGCAAGGATGCGCCGCTGGAGGCTGCAGAAATGATCGCCGACGGCAATATCGTCGGCTGGTTTCAGGGGCGTATGGAGTTCGGGCCGCGCGCGCTCGGCAACCGCTCGCTGCTCGCGGATCCCCGCCGGCCGGATACGCGGGCGACCCTCAATCAGCGGGTCAAGCACCGTGAGGACTTCCGTCCCTTCGCCCCGAGCGTCCTCGCCGAACACGCCGACGACTGGTTCGAGATCGGCCCGCCGTCGCCCAGTCACGAATTCATGCTCTTCGCCTGCCCGACGAAGCCAGGTCGCGCGGCGCGCATCCCGGCCGTCGTCCACGAAGACGGCACTGCGCGCGTTCAGATCGTGCGGCGGGCGGCGAACCCGCGTTATCACGCGTTGATCTCACGATTCTACGAGCGCACCGGCGTGCCGCTCGTGCTCAACACCTCCTTTAACGACAGCGAACCGATCGTCTGCACGCCGGCGCACGCCGTCGCGACTTTTCGGGGCGCGGGTCTCGACGCCCTGTTCATCGGCGACGTTTGCGTGACGTCCGAGAGTTGAGCGGCAAGCGGTTCGGGCTGCGGAAAGTCGCTGCGCCCAAAATATTGATTCGCTAGCGTAACCTGGTCAACCAGCCGAGCAGGGGCATTGACGGCGCGGGGTCGGGTGCTAGACTAACTTCGTTGGGGTCGCGGGTTTTTATCTTTTTGCGGAGGTAGGGCAATGGCGCGTTCATCGGACCACTCTCGGAACCCGCATCGAGGAAAAAAGGCCCTTGGCGTCATCGGCGTATCCTTCTCCCTCGCAGGGGCGGCCTGCGCCGAGAGCAGCCCGGCGGAGGCCGCGACCGAGCCGACGACCAGCAATACGCGCCTCATGGACATGGATCTTCACGAGCAGGAGGTCTTCGACGTCGGCTTGAGCTCTTTCCGTCTGTTCGATCGCGAAGACGTCAAGGAAGCCAAGCCCGAAACCGTCGCCTGGTGGGGATGGGGCTGTCGCGGCTGCAGGGGATGCTGGGGTTGCAGAGGCTGTCGCGGCTGCAGGGGATGCGGGGGCTGCAGAGGCTGCAGGGGCTGCGCGGGCTGAGGTCGGCCTCAGGATAGACCGAGATCGCCGTTGGCTAGAGCTGCGTCGCGCTGGGAATGACTCGGCGCGGCGGGCAGGCGCGTCTCATCGTTGACGGGCGGGGCTTCAGAAGGCGCGCGTTCGCCGCTGAACTTTTTCAGTACAGGCTTTTCCGGTCCAGGCTTTTTCGGTCCAAGCGTCGCGAAACAAATGGGGGCTGGCGGTCGACAGATGACGATGGAAGCGCCCGCGCGGCAATTCGAGGGACGTGTCGGCGGAGCGTTCAGGTTTTCGCCGAATTACTCGGTCTATATCCTTCCGCCCGACGTCGTCTGCCTCTATTCCGAGAACAGGAAGTTCTTTCTGCGCGGCGCGCTGTATTGCGCGCTCGCGGAGCGGATCGGGGCGGGCGAGGATGAGGCCTCGATCGTTCATGCGCTTGCCGCGGACTTTCCGGTCGCCAAGATCGAGGAAGCGCTTCGGCGGCTCATCGATCGTCGCTTCGTCGTCGCTTCCGATGTCGCGCAGGACGCAACAGCCGCCTATTGGGCGAGCATGGGTCTCAATCCGGCCGCTGCGGTTGAGAATCTCCAGAATGTCGGGGTTGCGATCGAACCGCTGGGCGTCGATGGAAAAGACGAACTCGCAGAGGCGTTGCGCGGCTTCGGCGTCAGGGTGGCTGACGGCGAGGGCGATCTGACGGTTGCGCTCGTCGGCGATTATCTCGACGAGCGGCTCGCCGAATTCAATCGCCGGCGGCTCGAGGAAAAGAGGGACTGGCTGCCCGTTCAGCCGACAGGACTGTTTCCGCTCGTCGGCCCGATTTTCAGTCCTGGTAAAAGCGCCTGCTGGAGATGCCTCTCCGACCGGATGAAATGGAACCGTCAGGTCAAGGCGTTTCTGGATCGCAAGGCGGCGCGCTGCGTCTCGGCGTCGCCGCTTGGCGCAGCGTCGCTCGGGCGAAGCGGCGTCTCGCTCGCGGCCGCCGAAATCGGCAAGGCCATCGCCAGCGGTTTTCGCACCGACCTTGGCGAGCATATTGTGAGCCTCGACATGCTGGGCTCCGAAGTGGCGCGCCATTATGTGCCGGCGCGCCCGCAATGTCCGGTCTGCGGCGGCGCGGCGCTGCGTGATCCGGAACGCACGCCCGTTCCCATTCGGCTGCGCGCCGGCGGCAGGATCATCGTGACGAGCGGCGGCTACCGATCCATGACGCCGGTGGAGACGGTCGCTCGCCATCGCAAGCATGTCAGCCCGCTCACGGGCGTCGTGTCGCATCTCGAGCGGATCAGAAGCGACCAGCCGCTCGACGCGAGTTTCGTCGCGCGCCATAATTTCTCGCCTTGTCCGGAGACCGTCGACGCATTACAAGCGGGATTGAGCGGCGACAGCTATGGCAAGGGCAGCACGGCGGAGCAGGGCGAAGCCAGCGCGCTCATGGAGGCGATCGAACGCTATTGTGGGATCTTCCAGGGCGACGAGATCAGACTAACGCGCCGCTTCGTGGATTTTAACGCCGGCGAGGCGATCCATCCCGAAGAGATCATTCACTATAGCGACGCGCAATATGAGGAGAGCGCGCAAGGATGCTGTTCCGGCGACGGGGCGCCGCGCCGTTTCGATCCCTTGGCCGAGACGGAATGGTCGCCCGTCTGGTCGCTGCGCGACCAACGCTTCAAGCATGTCCCGACCGGGCTTTTGTACTTCTTCCATGAATCTGGCTGCGCCAGCCAGTTCAGCGCCGACTCGAATGGCTGCGCGGCCGGCAATACGATCGAAGAGGCGATCCTCCAGGGGTTTTTGGAGCTCGTGGAGCGGGACGCGTACGCCATCTGGTGGTACAACCGCTTGCGGCGTCCCGGGATCGATCTCGACGCGCTCGGCGACAGCTACGTCTGCGACCTGCGCGCCGCTTTTGCGGCGATGGGTCGTGACGTCTGGGCGCTGGACGTCACAAACGACATCGGGATTCCGGTCGTCATCGCGGTGGCGCATTGGACGGAAGACGGGCGCGAGTTCATCGAAGTCGCCGCGGGGGCGCATTTCGATCCGCGCATTGCGACGCTGCGGGCGATGACGGAACTCAACCAGTTTCTCGCGATCGAGCGGCTGCGCGGCCGGCCGGAAGAGACGGGCGACGATTACGGAAACGATCCGCTGCCCCTGCGCAAGCACGCCTATCTGCGCCCGGAGGGGACAGCGGGTTTTGAGCGTTCGCCGTTCAAGGATTTCGTGACGCACGACCGACGCGAGCAGGTGCGCGCCTGCGTCGCGCATATGGCAAAGAAGGGCTTCGACTTTCTCGTCCTCGATCAGACGCGGCCCGATATCGAGGTTCCGGTGGTGCGGGTGATCGCGCCGGGCTTGCGGCATTTCTATCGTCGCTTCGGACCGGGCCGGCTCTATGACACGCCGGTCGCGCTCGGGCTACGAAAGCGGCCGACGCGGGAACGGGACCTCAATCCTTTGTATCCACGGACCTGAACTTGAGCGACGATCAGCCGCCAGCGCCCGCATTGCTCCTTGCCAAATTGGGTCCCGGCGTTTCCTTGGAGGAGGCGGCGGGCGGCGTTCTAAAGGCGCGTTTCGACCGCGAGTCGCTGCTTTTAGGCAAGTTCAGCGCCAACGCTGCGCGCTGCGCCGGGCAGCTTGCCACGGGCGTCTCGCTCTCTCGCCTTCACGAGACTGACACTCCCGAGGAAAGAGAGCTGCGGGGGCTCATCCAGCGGCTCGCCCTCTACGGCCTTGTCGAATATCGTCTCGCCCGCGGTCCCGAGGCGCCGGACATTGTCGTGATCGAACCGCAGATGCGCGATTACCAGCCGAGCCTTCAGAAGCTCGACGCGGCGCGTTCCTACGTTCTGTCGCGCTTTGCCTTCCTGCGGCGGCGGGGCGAGGATATTGTGCTGGAATCGCCTCTTGCCGGCGCTGTGATTCGATTGTGCGACCCGCGCGTCGCGACCGCCCTTGCGCGCCTCGCGACGCCACAGACGCTCGCCGACCTTCGCGGCGCGCCGGAATTTTTTGGAGAAGAGTTCCTCGCGCTGCTCGTCCACAGCGCGATGGCTTTCGCGCCTGATCCCGCCAAAGGCTTACGCAGGAGCGAAGGCGACGGCGATCTCGCTTTGTGGGAATTCCACGATCTCCTCTTTCATATGCGCAGCACCAACGGCCGCCACGCCAATCCAACGGGCGGCCTCTACGCCCATGCGAATCTCGCCCCGCAGCCGCCTGCGGTGCGACCGGCATGGCCAGGTCAGGCGATCGCCCTCGAGGCGATTGCGGATGCGAAAGGCTCCGCCGTTACGGCGCTGCTGCGCCAGCGGCGGTCCGAACGCGTCTTCGATAACGCGCATCCCATCACGCTCGCCGAAGTCGCGCGCTTTCTCGACGGCGCGGCGCGCATCGTTGCACGGCAGAAGCTGAGCGAGGCGTACGGCGAGGAGATGGAGATCGCCGCGCGGCCGTATCCTTCAGGCGGCGCCAGCTATGAGCTCGAGCTTTATCTCGCCGTCGACACATGCGAGGGGCTGCCGCGGGGTTTCTATCACTACGACGCGGATCGACACGCGTTGGTCTCGATCGAGGTGACCGAACGCCAGCTCGACGCGATGATCGATGATGGACAATTTGCGATGGGCGCGCCCGGGCGGCCGCAGATCATGATCACGATGGCGGCGCGCTTCGGGCGCGTGTCATGGAAATATAGCGGCTTCGCCTATTCTCTGGTCTTGAAGCATGTGGGCGTCGTCATGCAGACGCTTTATCTGATGGCCACGGAGATGGAGCTCGGGGCCTGCGCCATCGGCGTCGGCGACATCGACCTCTTCGCGCGGATGACCGCGCTGCCGTTCCATGTGGAAGGCGCGGTGGGTCAGATGGCGATCGGCCGCGCCGCCGCCCAGGGCCCGCCATGACGCGCGAAGATGGGTAATCGAGACAAGGCTCAATCTGCGCAGGGCGCCGTGGACGCCCCGACGCGGCGCGGCTTTCTTCTCAACGCCGGCGCCTGCGCGGCGTCGGCGACTCTTGGCGGTCCTGCGCGGGCCGCGGCCAGCGAGACGGCTTCGTCGCAATGGGATTACCGCTGCGCCGGCGAACTCGCCGCGGCGCTGCGCGATCGGCGCATCTCGGCGCTGGAGCTCGTCGACGGCGCCATCGCGCGGATCGAGGCGCTGGACGCGTCCATCAACGCCGTGCCGGTGCGCGACTTCGATCGCGCTCGCGCAGCGGCGCGAGCGGCGGATGCGGCGCTGGCGCGGGGCGAGACCGGCGCTTTGCTCGGCGTTCCTGTTACTGTAAAGGAGTCCTTCAATGTCGCCGGCCTGCCCACCTGCTGGGGGGATCCGCGCTTCAGACGCTTCACGCCGAAGGAAGACGCTCTCGCCGTTGCAAGGTTGAAAAAGGCCGGCGCCGTCATCCTCGGCAAGACCAATGTGTCGCAATGGCTGAGCGATTGGCAGAGCGACAACAGCGTCTATGGAACGACCAACAATCCTTTCCATCTCTGCCGCACGCCGGGCGGATCGTCGGGCGGTTCGGCGGCGGCGCTGGCGGCGGGTTTTGGCGCGCTGTCGCTTGGCTCCGACATGGGCGGCTCCCTGCGCGAACCGGCGCATGATTGCGGGATCTACGCCCATAGGCCGACGCCGGGCCTCGTTCCGCGCCGGGGCCATGCGTTTCCCGATACACCCCCTTTGCCGGTTGAGCACGATCTCGCCGTTATCGGCCCGATGGCGCGCTGCGCCGCCGATTTGGCGCTGGCGCTCGACATTGTCGCCGGGCCGGACGAGATCGGCGCGGGCGTCGGCTACAGGCTCGCCTTGCCGCCGCCGCGCCATGAGAAGCTCAGCGACTTTCGCGTGCTCATCATCGATCGTCATCCCCTTGGCCCAACGGGAAGCGACATCGGTCTGGCGCTCGCGACATTGGCCGAACGTCTCGGGCGTGCCGGCGCAGGCGTCGCCGACAGGC
Organism: Methylocystis sp. NC52PC; assembly: GCF_055698645.1. NCBI lineage: Bacteria > Pseudomonadati > Pseudomonadota > Alphaproteobacteria > Hyphomicrobiales > Methylocystaceae > Methylocystis > Methylocystis sp. NC52PC. The sequence continues at coordinate 1,981,040 of NZ_CP170127.1, forward strand.
GCGCCTTGGCGCCCGACCTTGCGCAGGCGACGCGTCTTCACGTGCGTCTGCTCTCCGCCTATTGGGGCGCGGGTCTTCCTGTCGCGGCCTACCATAGGCTTTATGGCGCCGCCGACGCCGTTTCCCCAACCGATCGCAGCCTCGCGGCCGAACGCGCACGCGGCGCGGTCTTGAGCTTTCGCGAATGGCGCGGCCTCGAGGCCGAGCGCGCTGAACTGCAGCAAAAATGGCGCGAACTCTTTCGCGACGTCGACGTCGTGCTTTGCCCCGCCGCTCCAACGACCGCTCTTCCGCACGACCATTCGACGCCGCTCGAGGCGCGACGCGTGCGGGTCGACGGCAAGCCTGTCTCCTATCTCGACGCTCATACGATCTGGGCGGCGCCGGCGACCATCGGGGGGCTGCCGGCGACCGTGGCGCCGATCGCGCAGGACGGCTCCGGCCTGCCGATCGGCGTGCAGATCATTGGTCCGTCTTACGAGGATCGAACCGCCATCGCCTTCGCGACGCTGCTCGAACGCGCCTTCGGCGGCTTTACGCCGCCCACGAAGAAGGCCTCGCGGCTGTCCTGCGCGAAAGACGGGATCAATGCGCCATCGGCGGGGCGGCGCCGAGCGGCGCGCGCCGCAGGATCGTGGCGAGCGGAATAACGAGGGCGGCGAGCAGCATCAAGGTGTGGAAGACGTCGATATAGGCAGCAGCGACGACTGCATCTCGAGCTGCCGCCCGATCCATTGTGTCGCCTGCCGCTGCGCGAGCGACGCCGAACCGCCGAGCGAGAGGAAATAGTCGATGAGGCGCTGCAGCGTCTGCTGATAGTGCAAATTTGAGGGGATTGCGGCGTCGGCAAGTCTGCTCATGTAGCTTCGACGCCGTCGACGGCGCTCTTGCGCCGCGCCTGTTCCTGCTGGAGCGTCGAGGATGCTTGCTGCTGGCGCTGCACCGTGCCTGTGCCGCGTTGCACGAGGGTCTGCGAGCGCTCGGCTTCCTGCTGCGCAAAGCGCAGCGCCGCTGCAGATTGCGCGACATTTGCTTCCGAAGGGAATTGCCGTGCGTCGATGAAGGCGTCGTCCGTGCTTTCGAAGTGAGACGTGTGCTCCCAATAGAGATAGCCCGCTCCGACGAGCGCGAGGGCCAGAATGGTCGACAGGATGATGAGCAATGCGCGCCGCCGCGTGCGTTGCGCGGGGGCCTCCGCCGTCACATCGACGGCGTCGCCTGAACGCCTGGCGTCAATCGCTCTTGTTTCTGTCATGGATAAGGCGCCTCGCCCTCACTCAACTAATGTGGCGAGGCCGGAAACCCATGCGCTGACATTATTTCAGCGTATAAAGATAGGCGGCGATGTCGCGGCTCTGCTCGGGGGAAACGCCCATATTGGGCATCACATTGCCAGGAACGATTTTCTGCGGGTCCTGCAGCCAGGCCTCGAGATTTTCCGGCGTGTTTCGCAAGACGCCAGCAATGTATACCCGCCGTCCAATGCGGTTGAGCGGCGGGCCGACAAGCCCGTTCGCGCCATTGACGCCGGGAATGGTGTGACAGGCGCCGCAGCCAATCGCCGCAATCTCCTGCGCGCCTTTTTGCGGGTCGCCGCCCGTTGCTTCGCTCGCCGCCGCCGTGGCCGCGAAGCGCTTCGGCGTGACGTCGTCGCATCCGGCGAGCGACAGGGAACATAAGACAAAGACGAGGGCCGCCCCTCCGCCTCTGCTTCTACGAGACGCGCGTCGTTCCGCTTCGCTGATCCAGCCCGAAAGCAGCGCCAGAACAGCGATAAGATAGGCGAGCCCGCCCGGAATCCACATGACGAGTCCAGCGAGCTGCTGGTCTTCGAGCGGCGTCAGTCCGAGGCGTGCGGCCTGCGCCGCGTCGATCTGATAGAGCGGCCGCGACGACAGGGCGATGAGGGCGCCTGGCAGGCCGCTCAGCAGCGCCGCGCTCGCAACGAACAGCAACCGCGCGCCATGGCCCAGCGCATGTGCGCGCGCGGGCGCGAGAACGACGGACCAAAAGCCATAGGCGCCAAGAAAGAAGCTGGCGTGCTCCAGCGCATGAGCCGCCTCGTTGCGCAGCCCCCAGGCGTAGAGGGTCGGCAAATGCCACAGCAAAAAGAGTCCCGTGAACCACAGCCAGAGAGCTACGGGCGCTGCGACGACCGCCGATATTTTCAGGGCGGAGGACAGCGCCGGGGCGGGAAGCGTCGGCGACAAGGCGTAGACAGCCGCCTGTGACGTTTTTGCCGCGACGAACAGCGGCGCGCAGACCAGCATTAACGCGAGATGCTGCGCCATATGCGTCGAAAACAGACGCTCGCCCCATGCGCTGGCTGGCGAAGCGACGACGGCGTAAGACAAGAGAAGCGCGACTGCGCAATATCCGATGTGCCGGGCCGTAATGACGCGTCCGAAGGCGCCTTTTGCAGCGATTCTTTGGACGCCGCGACCGTAGACGAGAGCGACAAGGGCAAGGATCAAAAGCGCGAGCGGATGGGGAAACGCGGGCGCAGCTTCGTGCCCGGGATCTGCGAGGACTTCTCCGGGCGCCGCCAAGGCGACGAGGAAAAGGAGCGCGGCTAGCTTCCGCATCCCGGAACTCCCACCGCCGCAATGGTTCCAAAAACTATTTGAAGGATGAACCACACCCCCGACCACACGCCCCAAATAGCGAAGAAGCGCGTTCGGCCCTCTCCGGCCTCGACCAAATGCGCATGGCCCCCGGCCGCCTCTTCGCTCACGCGCCGCCAGATCACATAAGATACGATGGTCGCCGCGATCGCGATCGCCAAGGCGAGCAAATTGATGGCGAGGAGTTCAGCGTGCAGCGATCCCCAGATCGGCGCGGATTTCGGCGCCTCGCGTGGAAAACAAGCCTCACTCGCGAGACCATAGTTTATGAGGAGCTGTGCGGACCAGGCGAGCGGCGCGGCGAGAAGCGCCGAAAAAAGCACAGAGTCGGAGACGCGGCTCCGATGCGGCGCCGGATGCTCGACTCCATAAGCTTCCATGATCTCTCTGGGCATTGGCTCATCCTATGTAAGGCGTGACATAAAAGGTGAAGAAGATCGTCAGCCAGATCAGATCGACGAAATGCCAGTAGAGCGCAGCGATCGACAAAGCCGCGTGCCTTTCCCGATCAAAATAGCCGAGCAAAGACCACAGCAGAACGGCCGCGAGCATGAGCGCGCCAACGACGACATGGGCCATGTGGAAGCCCGTCGTGATAAAATAGGCGGAGCCGTAGGAGCCGGATCCAAGCGTGAAGGGCTTGTCGCGCCATTCGAGGAATTGGATGGCGAGAAAGACGACGCCAAGGAGAAGGGCGATCGCGAGCCCCAGCGATTGCGCCTTGGTTTTGCCGCGCGCCGCGCTGTTCTCCGCCCACCAGACGAAGGCGCTGCTCAACAGCAGGACGACCGTGTTCGGTCCCGCAAGACGCAGGCTCGGCGCCTCGGGAATCCATATGCGGCCGTATTGTACGACGAAGTAGTAGTAGGTGAAGAGCAGATAAGCGAAGAGAGAGCCTTCCGTCATCACGACGGTCAGCATGCCCCACCAGCCGAAGGGTTTGTGACCGACGCTGCCGACCGGGAGTCGCCGAAGCGCTTCGTCAGACATGCGCCTGCTCCGAGATTTGTCCCATCGCGCGTTGCGGCCACAGCCAGACGAGAAGGGTGGCGAAGAGCAGGAGCGTAAAGATCGTCGCGCCGATCCAGGCGTGAAGAAGCGCCGCCGCTCCGAGCGCCGTCGCCGCGAGCGCGGCAAGAAGCGGCGCCAGCGTATCGGGCGGCATTTTCTGGATGGCGTCCGGCTCGGCGTCGAGCGCCGTCGTCGTGAGCATCTCCTTGCCGTCGTCGAGAATCATGCCGCGCTGGAGGGAAGAACGCTCACCGCTCTCGTCGAGGCTGCCTTCCCAAAGCGGATGGCGGCTCGCGACGGCCGGAATGACGGCGAAATTATAAGTCGGCGGCGGAGAAGTCGTCGCCCATTCGAGCGTCGGCCCGCCCCAGGGATCGGGTCCCGCCGCGGCGCCATGACGGCGGCTTACATACATATTCACCAAAAGCAGCAAAACGCCCGCCGCCAAAATGAAGGCGCCGATGGTCGTCACCACATTGACAGCCGTCCAGCCGAGACCTTCGGGGTAAGTGTAAATCCGCCGCGGCATGCCCGCGAGGCCCGTCCAGTGCATGGGCAAGAAGGCGATATTGAAGCCGAGAAAGACGGTCCAGAAATTCCAGCGGCCGAGGCGTTCGTCGAGAAGACGTCCGGTCATTTTCGGGAACCAGACATAGAGCCCGCCCATGACGGCAAGCACATTGATGCCAATTAGAACGTAGTGAATATGGGCGACGACGAAATAAGTGTCGGTGAGCTGCTGATCGGCAGGCGCGGCCGCCGTCATCACGCCCGAGACGCCGCCGAGCGTAAACATCACGATGAATCCTGCGAAGAAGAGAAAGGCGGTGGAGAGCACCGGCCGCCCGGTCCAGATGGTGGCGATCCAGGCGAAAACCGCCACCGCGCTCGGAACGGTGATCACGAAGGAGGCGGCGCTGAAGAAGGAAAGCGCGAGGTAAGGAATGCCGGTCGCGAACATATGGTGCAGCCAGACGCCGAACCCCATCACCATGGTCGCGACAGTGGCGAGGACGACGACCGTATAGCCGACGAGCGGGCGACGACAAAAGATTGGCAGCGCGTCGGAGACGATGCCCATCGCCGGAAGAACGACGACATAGACCCACGGATGCGCGAATATCCAGAAAAGATGCTGCCACAGAAGCGGCTGGCCTTGTCCGGGGTTGAAGAAATCCGTCCCAAACTGGCGATCCGTCCACAAGAGAAAGAAGGCGAGGCTGACCGCGGGAACGGAAAAGAGAATCCCGAAGGAGGCCGTCACCGTTCCCCACGTAAGGATGGGAACGCGGTTGATCGACATGCCAGGCGCACGGGCGCGCAGGAAGGTGACGACGAAATTCGCCGCGCCCGCCGTGGAGGAGACCCCGAACAGGATCATGCCGATGGCGTAAAAATCCATGTTTGGGCCAGGATTGTAACGCATCGAAGCATAAGGCGGGTAATTGAACCAGCCGTCGTTGGGCCCGTAACCCATAACGAAGCCGGCGTAGATGAAAAGTCCCGAGAAGAGATAGATCCAGTAGGAGAAGGCGTTCAGTCTCGGAAACGCCATGTCGCGCGCGCCGAGAAGCAAAGGGAAGAGATAAACGCTGAAGCCGGAGAGAACGGGCTGCGCGTAGAGAAAAATCATTGTGAGGCCGTGCATCGAAAAGAGCTGATTATATTGCTCCGGCGTGAGCAGCGTCTTGTTGGGGCCGGCGAGCTGGACGCGCATGACGAGCGCCTCGAGCCCGCCAAGGATCAGAAAGATGAAGGCGGTGGCGATATAGCGCTTGCCGTATTCCTTATGGTCTACGGTCGAAAGCCAACCGCGCAGACCGGCCTCGCCTTCCCATATTCGAGCAAGCCGCTCGCGCGCCGGAGCGCCCGATTGCTGCAGCTCGAGGGAGCGGTCAGAATCGGCGACAGCCATGCGCGTCTCCCTATTTCAAGCTTTGCACGTAGCGGCGGATCGCACCGAGTTCCGAGGCCTGCAAGTCCAGCGTCGGCATCTTGTTTCCGGGTTTGATCCGCTGTGGATCGGCAATCCAGCCGCTCAGAGTCGCCGTAGTGTTTTGCAGCGTGTTTGCTGCGATGCCGAGACGACTTGCAACATGCGTGAGATCGGGTCCGAGCTTGCCGCCGGCGAGCGTGCCGCGAACCGTGTGGCAGGCGCTGCAGCGGGCCTGAAACAGGGCCTCGCCTTCAATAAGGCCGCCTTGCTGCGCTTCGGCCGGGTGCAGCTGCGCCACGCGCCATGCCTGAAAGGCCTCCGGCGTCTCGGCGACGACGGCGATCGCCATATGGGCGTGTTGCTGCCCACAATATTCCGCGCATTGCCCGCGATAGACGCCAGGCTTTTCGGCCTCGAACCAGGTTACGTTTGTCTGACTGGGAATAAGGTCGATCTTCTCGCCGAGCGCTGGAATCCAGAAGGAATGGATGACGTCCTGTGTACGGACTTCCAGGCGCACCGGCGCGCCGATCGGAATATGCGCTTCATTGGCGGTCTCGAATGTTTGCGCGGGATCGTCGCTCTTGTAGCGGAACTGCCACCACCATTGATGGCCGATGACTTCGATGGTGAGCGCCGGGGCGCGCGGCGGTCTGTTGACCGCAGCCATCGTATAGGCGTTCCACGCCATGGAGGCGAAGAGCGCAAGCGTCGACAGCGCGACGCCGACGGTGATCCACGAGAGGCCGCCGCTGGGACGAAGGACCGGTTCGCGTTTCGCGTCTTCGGCTGCGAGCGACGTCCGTCGCATCGTTACGCCTGCCGCCGTCAGCAACGCGATGATGGCTACGACCGCAATCGAGAGGATCAGCAGCGCCCAGGTCAGCAGCGAGATTGCCTCCGCCTTTTCGCCGAAAGCCTCAAGATAATTCATCGCCGGGTCGGCGGGCGTCGGCATCAGCGTTTCTCGCTGGGTTTCTGGCCGAAACTGAAACGCTGCGTTTCCTTCCAGGGCGCCGCCGTGTCCGCAAATTCGGCGGGGACCTGTTCGATATTGAACGCCTCATGCGAGAAGGTCTGCCCCCATGTCGAAGACGGCTCGCGGCTGATGCTGTGAATATAGGCGACGAGATCCCAGATGATGTTTTCGGGCAGCATGGCGCCCCAGGCGGGCATGCCGTTCGGCCGTCCCTGATAAATGCTCAGGTAGATATTCTGCGGTTCGCCGCCGTAAACGAAGAATTTGTTGCTGAGCGAAGGGCCCATGCCGCCGCCGGCATTGGGCGCGTGGCAACCACTGCAATTGAACGTATTGAAATAGCTCATCCCGCGCTGGATTGCTTCGGGATTGCCGCCAACCGGGTTTTTGATCGTCGGGCTCGGGCCGGTGTTTCCGGGCAGGAGCGTGGAGACGGGCGCCTCCAGTATTTGACGAGGGCTGGCGTAGGGCGGAACAGGCGCGCCTTGCGCTGCTGGGCCACTTGTCGGCGGCGGCTGCGGCTTCTCCGCCTCGGGCGAGGGCGCCACGGGCGCGGCGGGTTGAGGCGCCTGTTGCGCGGGCGGCGCAGGTTGCGGCGCGTGGCGACGAACGGGACGCGCCGGCGCCGAGGCGGCGGCGAGACTAAGGGCTGTAACAACGGCGAAAAGAGAGAGACGCCGCATGTGCATGGCCCGTTCTCCTAGCGAGCGCCTTTGGACGCGATGGGGACGCCGTAACGCTTGAGCAACGCGTCGATCTCCGCCCCCTTGTGCGCGATGATGTCATCGAGCCGCTGTCTCAACGCGGCGTCGCCTTTGCGCACGCCCATGGAGATGTCGAAGGAAAATTGCAGCGGCGCGAAGTCCTCGGTGTTCTCGATCGAGACGACGCGTAGCGGAACAGGCGAATTGAGCGCCGCATAGCCCGCGAGCGGGCCCCATGCCGCCGCGAGCTCGACGTCTCCCCTTTCCACCGCTTCAATCAACCGCGCCGGCGGAGCGGCGTCGCGATAATCGCCATAAATCGAATAGCCGATCACGTTGCCGACGATGCCCTGGTCGCCCAAGGCATGGGCGGGCGGCGCGCTCATGCCGTCGTCGCCAAAGAGAGGCACCCCAATTTTCAGCTTGCGCAACCGGGGATCCTTCAGCGAGGCGACGTCGATGTTGCGGTCCTCTCTCGAAACGAAGACATAGCTCGAGCGATAATAGGGACGCGTTGTCGCGACCGGGTCATACTGTGTCGGAACGCCCATGACGACGTCGCAGAGCCCCGCCTTGAGCGTGTTGCGGATGAAGCCGCGGCGTTGCGCCCACCAGACGTAAGAGACTGTCCGGCCCATCTCGCGCGCCACGAGTTCGGCGAGCCTGTTCTCCAAGCCGTTTCCACTTGCGTCCGAAAAGGGGAGATTATTCGGATCCGCACAGACGCGCAGCACATTCGGCTCAGCGCCTGCGGCGTTGTGGCCGCCGAGCGTTAAAACGAGTGCGGCGCATGTGGCGCACAGTGGATTTTTCAGCCGCATTCCAAGGCCCTCATGGCGCGGGCTGCTGGGGCGGCGCGCCGGCGTCGCTGAGCGAGAAGACGAGCAGCGTGCTGCCGCCGACGGTGTAGAGGGGCAAATCCTGCGTGGCGCCCACGAAGCCGAGCGCGCCATTGCGTACGCGCGGATCAATCTCGGCGTTGGCGACAACGCCGGGCCAGCCGCCGACGCCGGAGAGAATGGCGACATATTGAACGCCGTCGCGCCCCACATACGTCACCGGCTGACCGATGAAGCCGGACGGACCGCGAAACTGCCAGAGCAACTGGCCGCTCTTGGCGTCGAGCGCTTTGAACAGCCGGTCCATCGTTCCATAGAAGACGACGTCGCCCGCGGTCGCGAGGGCGCCGCTCCAGACAGGAAGTTTTTCAGTGATCGCCCACGCCTTGGCGCGTTTGACCGGGTCCCAGGCGAGGAATTCGCCGCGATGCCCGCCCGGTCCGGCATACATGTCGACGGTCGCGCCGACGAAGGGCGTTCCTGCGATATAGCTCACTTCGCTCGCATTGAAATTGGCGCATAGATGCTGATGCGGAACGTAGAGCAGCTTCGTCCGCGGCGACCAGGCCATCGGCTGCCAGTCCTTGGCGCCGGGCGGCGCGGGGCAGATGTTTTCAACCGTCTTGTTGAGGACAGGCGCCAACGCGTCATTGGGCGCAATGCGGCCCGTCTTGAGGTCGATCCCCTTATAGACCGTGACCGTATCGTAAGGGTCCGCCGACAGGACCTCGCCCGTCGCCCGGTCCATAACATACATATATCCATTGCGCCCGGGATGGATCAGAACCTTGCGCAAGGCGCCGCCGATCTCCAGTTCGAGCAGGATATTTTCATTGACTTCGTCGTGGTCCCAAAGATCGTGCGGGCTCATCTGATAGGCCCACTTGGCGTGGCCGGTGTCGACGTCGCGGGCGAAGACCGTGCTTGTCCAGAGGTTGTCGCCGGGACGCTGGTTGGCGTTCCACGGACCTGGGTTGCCCGTGCCGTAGAACACCAGATTGGTCTCGGGATCATAGGAAAGCCATCCCCACACGGTGCCGCCGCCGGTGCGCCAGTGGTCGGCGGGCCAAGTCGCCACCCCGAGGTCTTTTCCCTTCATCCAGTCATAGTGCGGCTTGAAATCCCCGCCGATCAGCGTTTCAGCGTCAGGGCCGGTTGAATAGGCGCGCCAGACAATTTTCCCGCTCGCTTGATCGACGGCCGTGAGCCAGCCGCGCACGCCCATTTCGCCGCCGCTATTGCCCGCCAGGACTTTTCCTTTGACGGCGAGCGGGGCCATGGTGATCGTCTCGCCGAGATTGATGTCGCCGAGCTTCGTCACCCAGAGTTCTTTCCCGCTCTGCGCATCGAGCGCGACCATGTGGTCGTCGAGCGTATTGAGAAAGATCTTGCCATTGTCATAGGCGAGGCCGCGGTTGACGACGTCGCAGCAGGCGACCCCTTTCGCGGCGAGATCGGGCTTTGGCGCATAGGACCATTTCAATTCGCCGGAGGCCGCGTCGAGCGCGAACACCTGATTGGGGCGCGGACCATCGTAAGGGCCCACGACATACATGACGCCGTCGATCACGAGCGGCGCCGCCTCCTGGCCGCGATCGGCGCCGATCGAAAACGCCCATGCCAGTTTCAATCTTGAAACATTGCCAGCGTTGATCTGATCGAGAGCGCTGAAGCGCGTATTGGCGTAATCGCGCGGGGCCATGGGCCAGTTGCGGGCGTCTGAGGAAAGCGCGTCGAGGGGCTGCTGGGCGAAGGCATGTGCGCCGAACGCGCTCGCTAAAAGCGCGATGCCGAGCCGCGCCGCCGCGGCGGACACAACAGTCGCAAGCGAGGGAATTTCCAGCATCGCCGCCTCTCTTATTGAAACGAAGCAATGGGGCCATTTGGAAAGGGGCTCCGGCAGGACGTAGCGCGCGCCGCCACGGGAGCGAGCAGAGCAATAGCGCGGCTCGGCGTTTCGACTCGCTTTTCAGTGGATTGTCCCGGCGCCGCGACGCCGCCAGTTAAGGGGGCGTTCGCCATTGCAGTTGGAAGGAACAGGATGATGCGGCGGAAAGCGATGCGGCAGACGGCCTCGACAGAGGCGATCGTCAATGGGCTCGGCTGGTTTTCGCTCGGCCTCGGATTTCTCGAATTCTTCGCCCCGAAAAGCGTGGGCAGGCCGCTGGGCATGGAGCGGCAATCCACTCTGCTGCAGACGTACGGCCTCAGGGAAATGATCGCCGGCCTTGGCGTTCTCCTGTCGCGCCGGCCGGCGGCGTGGCTCTGGGCGCGCGCCTTCGGCGACGTCGTCGACATGGCGACCGTCGCGCCAAAACTAGGCAGTCGCGACGCGAGCGTGCGGAAGGCGAATGGCTTAGCGGCGCTGGCGATCGGCCTCGTCGCGGCGCTCGACGTCTATTACGCCATGAAGACGGCGCGCTGAACGGACGACGTCGGCGCTCTTGCAAACTTTGGCCCGGACGTGTCCGGGCTCTCCGACATGGCGGAAAAACTCCAGAAATATTTTGAGCAGAGTTTGAGAAACGAGGAAAACCACCCGGGACGAATTTGACTCCAAGACGATGATCCCCGTTTTCCTTATCCTTTCAGGCCGTTCAACCGTCGCCTTGCCGTCATACTCCGGAAATACGCCGGCTGGGCGATCAGGCTACCGTCGCTGAAGTGCAGGAATGGCGACGCGCGAGTTGACCTCGGCCGTAAAAAGAAGCCTATGCTCGACCGGCTCTCGCACATTGTGGAACGCTCAGCCCCTTCATGTCGCTCGCTGTAATCCTTCGCCAGCTGCCGCCCTACCAACGTGTCTTGGCGGGAGCCATCGCCGCCGGGGTTCTGGCCGGCGCGCTCTGGATTGCGCGGTCCGGAGGCGGCGGGAACGCCACCGCCCCTCATCAAGCCGGCGGAATGGGCGAGCGGACCCAGATCATTCGAAGCCAAGGGAAAATCTTTATTCCGGAGGGCTCGCCCTATCGGGCGCGCGTCGCCGTTGCGCCGGCGCAGCAAAAAAGCATTAGCCGCAGCAAATTGGTCACGGGGACCGTCGAGGCCGATCCGACCCGCACCGTGAAGATTCTGGCTCCGGTGGCCGGTCGCGTCGCGGGTCTCGACGTCTCGCTCGGCGACACCGTGAAAAAAGGGCAGCGCCTCGCCACGATCGACTCCGGCGACCTCGCCCAGGCTGTCGCGGACGCCGAGAAAGCCCGCGCCACCGTCAAGCTCACAAAGAGCGCCCTGGAGCGCGCGGTCGGCCTCAATAAGGCCGGCGGCCTGGCGCTCAAAGAGCTGGAACAGGCGCAGAACGACTACCATCAGGCGACGTCTGAACTGAAGCGCGCGGAGGCGCGTCTAGAAGTGATCGGCGACAGCGGGACGGTCTCCGGCCAGCGGCAGATCGTCCTGACCTCGCCGATCGACGGGACCATCACCTCGCTCGATACCGCGCCCGGCGATTTCATCGACAACGCCACCGAGTCGATGATGACCATCTCCAATCTCGAGAAAGTTTGGGTGACCGCCAGCGTTCAGGAGAAGGACCTCGCGTTCGTCCAGAAGGACGAACGCGTCGAGGTGTCGCTGCTCGCCTATCCCGGCGAGGTGTTCACCGGTCGCGTGCAAGTCATCAGCCAATTGCTGGAGGCCGATACGCGGCGCAACAAGGTGCGCATCTCCTTCGACAATCCCTATGGCTTGTTCAAGCTGAACATGTTCGCCACGGTGCGTTTCTACGCGCCCGGCGCCCAGAGCGTCGTCGTCCCGCGTTCCGCGCTCTTCATCGTCAACGACACGACGAGCGTCTTCATCGAAGTCGCGCCTTGGACTTTTCAGCGGCGGCCGGTGGTAATCGAGAGCGATTACGAAGGGTCGACCATCGTCCGCGGACTCGAGCCGGGTCAGCGCATCGTCGTGCGCGGCGGAGTTCTGCTCAATGATTGAGCGCGCCGTCGAATTCTGTCTGCAGAGACGCCTCGTCGTCATTCTGGCGACGATCCTCGTCTTCATCTACGGCCTCTACGCCTGGACGCAGCTCAAGCTCGAAGCCTATCCCGACGTGGGCGACGTGACGGTGATCGTCACAACCCAGGCCAGGGGTCTCGCCGCGGAAGAGATCGAGCAACAGATCACCGTGCCGCTCGAGCGTGCGCTCGCGAGCACGCCCGGCCTCGTGACGATGCGCTCGACCAGCACTTTCGCGCTTTCGCTCATCACGCTGGTGTTCAAGGACGGCGTCGAAGATTACTGGGCGCGCCAGCGCGTTCTCGAGCGCGTCAGCCAGGCGCCGCTGCCGTCGAGTTTCCAGCCGACGCTCGGCCCATTGACAAGTCCGGTAGGAGAGATTCTCCGATATTCAGTCGAATCCGACGAGAAGAGCTTGGACGAACTGTCCGAGATTCAGCGCTGGATCGTCGTGCCCGCGCTCAATCAGGTTCCCGGCGTCGCAAGCGTCGCGAACTTTGGCGGCCTCACCCGGCAGTTCCAGCTCGAGGTCGATCCTTTGGCGCTTCAGCGCTATGGCCTGGGGCTCTCCGACATCTCCAACGCCATCACCAGCAACAGCGCGAGCTCCGGCGGCAGCCGCATCACGCGCGGCGAACAGTCCTATGTGATCCGCAGCATCGGGCTTGTGCGAGATCTCGAGGACCTCGGCAATATCGTCGTCACCGAGCACAAGGGCACGCCGGTTCTCACCCGCGACCTCGGGACGCCGCGCATGAGCAGCCAGGAACGGGAAGGCGTTCTCGGCAAGGACCACACTTCGGACGCTATCCAGGGCACGGTCCAGATGCTCAAGGGCGAAAACGCCCAGCAGGTCCTTAAAGCGGTGCATGAGCGGCTGGAGCAGTTGCAGGCCGAGCTGGCGCCGCAAGGCGTGCGCATCGTCCCCTATCTCGACCGCAACGAGCTTGTCGACGCGACCGTCGAAAAGGTCGGCCATACGGTAGGGGAGGGCGTCGCGCTCGTCTTCATCGTGCTGATGCTCTTCCTCGGCAGCGCGCGCAGCGCGCTCGTCGTGGCGGTGACGATCCCGATCGCGCTGAGCGTCACCTTCATTTTGATGAACCTGACCAGGCTGCCGGCCAATCTGCTCTCGCTCGGCTCGATCGACTTCGGCGTCATCGTCGACGGCGCCATCGTCGTCACCGAAGCGATCCTGCGCGTGCGCGAACTCAATCCAACGCGCCCCTTGGAGACGGACGCGGTTCAATTCGTCGTCCGGCAGGTCGTCAATCCGATTTTCTTCGCCACTGTCATCATCATTACGGCCTATCTGCCGCTTTTGGGCCTCGAGCGCGTGGAGGCGAAGCTCTTCTCGCCGGTGGCCTATACAATCTCCTACGCTCTGTTCGGCGCATTGCTGTGCTCGCTCTTTGTCGTACCTGGCCTCGCCTATATCGCCTTCCACAAGCCGTCGAAGGTCTTCCACAATTTCATTTTGGAGCGGCTGCAGCAAAAATACGCCGAGCTGCTCGCCGCCTGCGTCGACAAGCCGAAAATCGTTTACGGGGCCGCCGGCGCCGCCTTGTTCGGCGTGATCGTCGCGGGCGCGACGATCGGTCGGGAGTTTCTGCCCAGCCTCGACGAAGGCTCGCTTTGGCTTCAGGTGCAGTTGCCGAGCGGCATCTCAATGGGCAAGGCGCAGGAAATGGCGCGCGACCTCAGAAACGCCGTCCTCGAATTCCCGGAAGTCTCGTTCATCGTCACGCAGATCGGGCGCAATGACGACCGCACCGATCCCTGGACCACGAGCCATATCGAGGCGCCTGTCGGCCTCAAGCCCTATGGCGAATGGCCCTCGGGGGAGACCAAGGCGGAGTTCGTCCGCCGTCTGAATGAGCGGTTGACGCAATTGCCTGGAATCGACGCCGGCGTCAGCCAGCCGATCATCGATAATGTGAATGAACTCGTGAGCGGCGCGCACAGCGCCCTGGTCGTCAAGGTCTTCGGAGAAGATCTGCGAGAGATGCGACGCATCGCCAGCGACATCGTCGCGACGCTGAAAGAGACGCCCGGCACGACCCAGGCCTCAATCGTCCAGGAACCGCCAATTCCGCAGATCGCCTTCCACGTCGATCGCACCACTGCGGCCCGCTATGGCATCAATGTCGCGGATGTCGCCAATCTCATTCAGACTGGCGTCGGCGGAAGCCCGATCGGCCAGATTTATGTGAACGACCGAAGCTACGATGTGACCGTGCGGTTTCCGCCGGAGGCGCGCAACAGCCCCGAGGCGCTCGGCAATCTTCTCGTCAACACGACCTCCGGAGCCCAGATTGCGCTTTCGCAGATCGCCAAGATTTCCCTGCAGAACGGCGAGAGCGCCATCTCTCATGAGAAGACCAAGCGCGCCCTGACCGTTCGCGTCGATTACGACAATCGAGACCTCTCATCCTATCTGTCGGACGCGCAGGCGCGCATCGCCAAAAACGTGTCGTTCGATCCCGCGCTCTACAAACTGGTCTGGGGCGGCAAGTTCGAGAACCAGCAGCGGGCCCAGGCGCGGCTGCGGATCATCTTGAGCGCGGTTCTGGCGCTGATGCTGATGATCCTTTACATCGGCTTCGGCAAGTTGCGCCATGCGTTGCTCATCCTCGCTGTCGTGCCGCTCGCGACGCTCGGCGGCCTTGTCTCGCTGCATATCCGGACCGACAGCCTCAATGTCGCGACGGGCGTCGGCTTCCTTGCGCTTTTCGGCGTGGCCGTTCAGAACGGCATCATCATGGTCGCCAATCTCAATCGCACGAGCGCCGTTCGCATCGCCTCGGCGCGGGCGCGCTGGGTGGCCACAGAGGTCGGACCGGACGCCATGCGGCGCGATGTCGTCGCGGCGATCAGAGCCGGCGTGATGGAAGGGGCGGCGGAACGGTTCCGGCCCGTGCTGATGACCTCTACAGTAGCCACCGTCGGCATGTTACCGGCTGCGATGGCGACAGGCGTCGGCAGCGACGTTCAACGCAGTCTGGCGACCGTTATCGTCGGCGGCCTCATCGTCGCGACGCTGCTGACGCTTTTCATTCTGCCGAGCTTCTATTTCGTGATCGAGTGCTTCGTCCGGACGCGCGACGAAAAGCTCGTCGTGCGGGAAGGGACGTCGGCGCGATGAGGCGGGGGCCGGTCGAAAGGCGTTGGTTGTCGATGCGCGGCGCGGCGCTCGCAAGCGCCATCGCGCTTGGCGCTGGATCTCTTTCCGCCTGCTTTCCTGTCGGCCCCGACTTCGCCTCGCCGACGTCGCCCGAGGCGCGCCATCTCACGCCGGAACGCCCGTCTTCCCCTGGCGACGGGCAGCGCTTCGCGGAAGGCAAGGACATTCCGGCCGAGTGGTGGCGGCTGTTCAAATCCCCTGCGCTCGACGCGCTGGTGCGCGAGGCGCTGCAAAACAATCCGAGCCTGCAATCCGCCGAGACCGCCGTCCGCTTCGCTTATTTCACGGCTGAGGCGCAAAAAGGCGGCTTCTTCCCTCAGCTTCTCTTCAACTCCAACGACAGCACCAATCTTCAGTCCAACAACAGGTCGCTTTCGAGCATCAATCAGGTCATTTTCAATCAGCTCTATCCGTCCCCCGCCAATGTTCTTTACAACGCGCCCTCGGTGAACACCCAGAACCCGCCGACCGCCAATTATGCGCTGCTGCTCAAGCAATTCACCGTGAGCTACACCCCCGATATCTGGGGCCAGAATCTGCGTGCGGTGGAATCGCTCGTTGCGCAGACCGAGGAGCAGCGCTGGCAGTTCGAGGCGGCGCAGCTTGCCCTGACCAGCAATGTCGTCGTCGCCGCGATCCAGGAGGCTTCGATCCGCGGGCAGATCGAGGCGACGAAGAACATCCTCACGATTCTTCGCGAGTCGCTCGAGATCCTCAACCGGCAATATTCCTTCGGATCCATCGCCAAGGCCGACGTCATCGCCCAGGAAGCCGCGCTGGCGCAGGCCGAGCAGACGCTCCCGCCGCTTGAGAAACAGCTCGCGCTCCAGCGCAATCTTCTTACCGCGCTCGCGGGGCGCCTTTCCTTCGAGGGGCCGGGCGAGAGCTTTGAGCTGTCTCACTTCGCTCTGCCGGCGACCGTTCCGGTCAGCGTTCCCTCGCAGCTCGTGGCGCAGCGGCCGGACATCAGGGCGGCCGAGGCCAATCTCCATTCGGCCACTGCGGCGGTCGGCGTCGCCGTCGCCAACCGCCTGCCCAATCTCACGCTGTCCGGCAATCTTGGCGCGAGCGCGTTCAAGGTCGCCGAGCTCTTCACGCCTGGCACCGGCCTTTACATGGCGGCGGCGAACGTCACCCAGCCGATTTTCGACGGCATGACCCTTCTCAACAAGCAGAAAGCGGCCGAGGCGCAGCTCCAGCAGGCCGATGCGAGATACCGCGAAACCGTCATCAACGCCTTCCAGAACGTCACCGACGCGCTGCGCGCGCTGCAATCTGACGCCAAGGCCGTCACCACCGCCCGCAAGGCCGAGGACGCCGCCAAGCGTAACCTCGACATCGTGCGCATGCAGATGAAATACGGGCAGGTGTCGCAGATTGCGGTCCTCTACGCGCAGCGCGCCTATCTGCTGGCGTCGCTGTCGCTGGTGCAAGCCGAGGCCACCCGGCTTTCGGACACGGCCGGGCTGTTCATGGCGCTGGGCGGCGGCTGGTGGAACCGGGAGCCAGAGGTCGCACGGGCTCAGTAGTTTCTGCTTTGTGTCTCGACCGTGGTCGCCCGCCACAATTTGGGGACATGCGCCTGCAGAAAGGGGTATAGCGGGGCATAGCTCGTAGAATTGGCGCGACGATGAGATGACCACCCGCACCTCCATTCTGCTCGTCGAGGACGACGCCGAAATCAACCAACTGATCACGCAGTATTTGGAAAAGCACGACATGGACGTCGTCGCCGTCTCCAACAGCGACGCCATGGATACGGCGCTTTCGAGCCGGGCTTTTGATCTCCTGCTGCTCGATCTCAACCTTCCAGGCGAGGATGGATTTTCAATCTGCCGGCGCGTCAGAGCCCAACAGACCCTTCCCATCATCATCGTCACCGCCAAGGGCGAAGACGTGGATAAAATCCTGGGACTCGAAATGGGGGCCGACGACTATGTCGTGAAGCCCTTCAACTCCCGAGAGCTGTTGGCCCGCATCCGCGCCGTCTTGCGTCGCGCCGAGACGCGCAATCGCGTCGGCGCCGGTCTTCCGCGCCAAACCTATCATTTCGCAGGTTGGCGCATAGAGCTTCTCTCCCGCGAGGTCGTTTCGCCCAAGGGGATCAAAGTCGCGATGACGGGGGCGGAGTTCGATCTTCTCCATGCCCTGTGCGAGAACCCTAATCGCATTCTCACCAGAGACCAGTTGATCAACCTCACACATGGACCAACGTCCGGTCCTTTCGAGCGAAGCGTGGACGTTCTGATCAGCCGGCTGCGACAAAAGCTCGAGAAAGACCCAAAAAATCCGGTGATCATTCTCACTGTGCGGTCGGAGGGCTACATGTTCGCGGCTTCGGTGACGCGCTCATGAATTTGCAAAGCATGGTTGCGCGTTTGGGTCCCGACCGGCTCGCCGGACAGATTACCTTGCTGATCCTCGGCGCGATCGTGACCTTTCAGACGATCGTGCTTGTCGCCTTTCACCTGCTCGACGTCGAGGGACGTCGCCATATCGTCGATCAGACGGATTTCGTCGCCAGCATCATCCTCGCGGTCGACGCCGCCCCCGTCGACGCGCGGCGCCATCTCCTGGACGAGTTCGCCCACGCTGTTCCCTTCGCCAATATTCACATTCGGCAGGAGCGTCCCGCCTCAGTGGACCTCGACGACCGGGAGCTCTCGAGGGAGATTCGCGCCGTCAAATCGGACCTCTGGGCCGACGCTGAGGTTTTCGCCGCGTCAGCGCCAGAGGGCGGCGCGCCCGGCGTGCTGGCGGCCGCCTTGCGCAAGGGGGGTTACGCGCTCATTTCAATTTATCAGCATCGCAAGCCGCCGCGATCGGTGTGGCGATGGTTCTGGGAGCCGGAGCCTGGGACGCCCTTCTTCCTGACGCCTTGGGCGTTGTCGGCCATTCTGTTTTTCCTGTGCACCACGGTTCTCGTCGTGTGGGCGTCGGACGGAATCGTCGCGCCCCTCGTAAGACTCGCGCGGCACGCTGAACAATTCCCGGATCGTGGCGAAAGCGATGATCTCTTCGCCGAGCGCGGCCCCATGGAAGTGCGGGAGCTGACGCGCGCCGTCAACAGAATGCAGGAACGCATCCGCTCCATGATCGCGGCGCGCAGCCGCGTCCTCGCCGCCGTCAGCCATGATCTCAAAACCATCATCACTCGGTTGAACTTGCGGACGGAGCTCGTCTCCGAACCCGATCTGCGGGCGAGAATGATGCGCGACATTTCCTTGATGGACGCGATGCTTCGGAAAAACCTCGAGCATTTGCGCGCCGAAAGCGACCGCGCAGACTATTCGCTCGTCGACATCGACAGCGTTCTCCAGACAGTCGCGGATCAGTTCGCCGATCTGGGCTACAAAGTGAATTATCGGGGCGGCGCCCATTATATGATTCTCGGCTCTCTAACCGAAATGCAGCGTGTTTTCACCAATCTGGTCGAAAACGCCATCCACCATGCCGGGGCCGTCGAGATCGACGTGCGCCCGATCGGCGAGGAAGGTCTGCAGATCGACGTGATGGATGACGGCCCCGGCATACCGGACAGTGAGAAGGCGGCGATCTTCGAGCCCTTCGTTCGCGGCGAGCCGGGCAGGACAATCAGCAATCACACCGGCTTCGGGCTCGGCCTGTCGATCGTTCGCGCGCTCGTCGAGCATCACGGCGGCGGGGTCGAACTTCTCGATCGCGAACCGCACGGGCTCATCGTTCGCGTCGTGCTTCCCTTGCAAGACGGCTGAGCGCGCGGCTTCCTGCAAAAGAAAAGGCGCCAGCATGTCGCCATGCTGACGCCGACGTTCTGTGTGCGCTGATGGAGGATCAGCGCGAATAGAATTCGATCACGAGGTTGGGCTCCATCTGGACCGGGTAGGGCACTTCCGTCGCATGGGGGACTCGGGAAAGCTTGGCGGTCATTTTGGAGTGGTCGACGTCGTAATATTCGGGCACGTCGCGCTCGGCGAGGCCGACCGATTCGAGCACCGTCACCGCCTGCTTCGAGGCTTCCTTCACTTCGATCACATCGCCGACCTTCACGAGGTAGGACGGGATGTTGACGCGGCGGCCGTTGACGCGGATGTGCCCGTGGTTGACGAACTGACGAGCCGCGAAGACCGTCGGCACGAATTTGGCGCGATAGACGATCGCGTCGAGGCGGCGCTCCAGGAGGCCGATCAGATTGTCGCCCGAGTCGCCCTTCATGCGGATCGCTTCGGCGTAATATTTGCGGAACTGCTTCTCGGAAATATTGCCGTAGTAGCCTTTCAGCTTCTGCTTCGCCTTCAGCTGCGTGCCGTAGTCGGAGAGCTTGCCCTTGCGGCGCTGGCCATGCTGGCCGGGGCCGTATTCACGGCGGTTCACCGGGCTCTTCGGGCGGCCCCAGATGTTCTGCCCCAGGCGGCGGTCGAGCTTATATTTGGCTTCTGCGCGCTTCGTCACTTTACTCTTGTCCTCTCATGGTCGCGTCCAGCGGCGAGAGGCGAAAAGACGAAAGCGCGCGGTCAGGGCCTTTGCCCTGGCGCCTCATCGAACCGCGTCTCCCGCTGGTCCCGGCTGCGCCGGGGTTGGGAACGCGCCCTCCTCTGCCGGATATCCGGCCGACAGGCGCTCGGTAGGAGCGCCACGGGTGCTCGCCCGGCGCGAATATTTCGCGTCAGGCTGACCGGGGAGCTAAACGAAGGCGCTCCCCGAGTCAAGCGATTCCCTGAAGATCCGCCGTCTTATGGCAGCCAATCGATCGGAAAGCCTTCGTCGTAGGGGACGATCATATCGGCGTTGTAAGGCGGACGCTGCGGCAGGGTCTCCTGCATGTACCAGCTGCGCTGCGCCGTCTGGACAGGATCCTTGTTGTAATAAGTCTGCTGCAGCATGTAGCGATTGGTGCTGCCGACCGGCACCTTCGTGCCCGGATCGAGCCAGCTGCGGCGCTCGACGTCGATCGTGCGCCCGTTCGAGGCGAGCAAAGCGTCGTTCGAAACCGAGTAGGCCGGCGGGCGATAGCGCGATTTGGCGAGCGCGTCTCCGCCCGCGGCCATTGCGACCAGGCAGGCGAGGCCCACCGAAAGCTTAAGTCCCTTGCGCATCTCCATCCTCTTCAGGCTCAAACGCTTCGATCTCATCATATAGGATCGGACGGCAAAGCGATACGCCTTCGGCCTTGGTTTAGTTATTTACGGTTTCAGCTTGCGCGGCCCCCGCCTGCGCCACGGGGCGGGCCTTTCTCGCCTGCGCCGCGGGCTTCGCCGGCTTTGCGCGGCTTACGGCGGCCTTACGCGGGATCGAGGCGGTCATGTCGTCGCGTGACACGTTACAGCCCTTGCCGCGCGCGATCTCGGCGTTGAGAAAGAAGTCGTTCAGCGCCTTGTTGTCGCTTCCCGAGGAATAATTCAGCCCGTCGAGGATGCAGGCGAAGGCGACCCGGTCGATCGGCTTCGCCGCCGAGCCGCAGACGACGCCCGCGATCTCCAGGGGAACCTTGGCGTCCACGAGCCGCGCCGCAAGGCAGGCGCGTTCGGCCGCCTCGACGCCCTCGCCGCCGGGCTGCGAGAGGCGGATGTCGGCGGCTTCGAAAGCGCCGAAGCGCGTCGAAAGCGTCGCGCGCTGACCGATCTTCGCGACATTGAGGCCCGCGTCGCGGGCGTGGCGGGTCATGTCGAGGAAGAAATCGGTATGCGTCGCCGCGGGATCGAGCTCAGGGTGGACGTCGACGCGCAGGAAGGGGGCGCCCATGGCGAACTGGCCCACGGTCAGCCGGTCGATTCGCGGCCCGCCGTCCTTGGCGTCGCCGACCGTGGCCATCTTTTTCTCCCGCGCGAATTCGGGGGCCTCGATATCGAGGCTGGCGACGGCGCTCGCCGCGGCCGGCTCCGGCTCGACGCTCGCCTTGGCCGAAATTTTGGCCGGCGCTTCCGCCGTGGCGGGCGCGCCGGCGTCGGCCAGAGGCGAGGAAGGGACGGGGTGGCGCGCAAAAAGCGCCGCCATGGCGAGAATGAGAGAGGCCCCGACGCCCATGCCAAGCGCGGCGCGAACGCCCCTGGGTCGCGCGCGGATCGGGCCGAGGGCCGCCGTGGCGTCGTCTTGGTCGAAAGTGTTCGCACGCATCACGCTACTCCGGCGTCGCGCGTTCAAGCGCATGTTTACAACAACCGTATGTTGCGTGCTTTTCAGAAAACTAAGGTTAACGAGCGGCGCCGCCTCGCCTCGTGGTTAACGCAAGGTAAAATCGCGCCAAGGCAGAAAAAAAGCCTGCGCGTGGTCCGCGCAGGCTTTCTGTGGTCTCGCTGACGGAGAGGATTATTCCTCGCCCTTCTTGCCCTTCTTCGGTCCCTCTTCGCGGGCCTTCAGGGCCGCGCCGAGAATGTCGCCGAGCGACGCGCCGGAATCGGCCGAGCCATATTGAGCGATGGCTTCCTTCTCCTCCGCGACTTCGAGCGCCTTGATCGAGACGGCGACCTTGCGCGCCTTGCGGTCGAAGAGGGTGACGCGGGCGTCGACCTTTTCCCCGACGGCGAAACGCTCGGGGCGCTGGTCGGCGCGGTCACGGGCGAGTTCGCTGCGCTTGATGAAGGTCGTCAGATCAGTGCCGGCGATCTTCACGTCGATGCCCGAATCCTTGACCTCAATCACTTCGCAGGTGACGACGGCGCCCTTCTTGACGTCGCCGCCTTCTTCGCCGCCGCCCACGGAGGCGAAGGGATCGCCCGCAAGCTGCTTGACGCCGAGCGAGATGCGCTCCTTCTCGACGTCGACGTCGAGAACCTGAGCGTTGATCACGTCGCCCTTCTTATATTCCTCGATGACCTGCTCGCCCGGACGGTTCCAGTCGAGGTCGGAGAGATGGACCATGCCGTCCACATCGCCATCGAGGCCGATGAAGAGGCCGAACTCGGTCTTGTTCTTGACCTCGCCCGAGACGGTCGAGCCCACCGGATGCTTCTCGGCGAAGGCCTCCCACGGGTTCTGCAGCGTCTGCTTGAGGCCCAGCGAGATGCGGCGCTTGACCGGATCGACCTCGAGCACCTGAACGTCGACTTCCTGGCTGGTCGAAACGATCTTGCCGGGATGGACGTTCTTCTTGGTCCAGCTCATCTCGGAGACGTGGACCAGACCCTCGATGCCCGGCTCCAGCTCGACGAAGGCGCCATAGTCGGTGATGTTGGTCACGCGGCCGTGGAACTTCGCGCCGATCGGATATTTGGCCTCGATGCCCTGCCAGGGATCCTCGAGCAGCTGCTTCATGCCGAGCGAGATGCGGTGCGTCTCGTGATTGATCTTGATGATCTTCACCTTGACGGTCTGACCGATGGTCAGCACCTCGGACGGATGATTGACGCGCCGCCAGGCGATGTCGGTGACGTGCAGCAGGCCGTCGATGCCGCCGAGATCCACGAAGGCGCCGTAGTCGGTGATGTTCTTCACGACGCCGTCGATCACCTGCCCCTCTTCGAGGTTGGCGACGATCTCGTGACGCTGTTCGGCGCGGCTCTCTTCGAGCACCGTCCGGCGCGAGACGACGATATTGCCGCGGCGGCGATCCATCTTCAAAATGTGGAACGGCTGCGGCACGTTCATCAGCGGGCCGACGTCGCGGATCGGACGGATGTCGACCTGCGAGCGCGGCAGGAAGGCCACGGCGCCGTCGAGATCGACGGTAAAGCCGCCCTTGACCTGATTGAAGATGACGCCCTCGACCTTCTCATTGGTCTCGAAGGCCTTTTCGAGCTTGACCCAGCTCTCCTCGCGGCGCGCCTTGTCGCGCGAGATGACGGCCTCGCCGAGCGCGTTCTCGACGCGCTCCAGATAGACCTCGACCTCCTCGCCGACCTGCGGCGCGGGATCGCGGCCATAGCCGGTGAATTCCTTGAGGGGCACGCGGCCTTCGGTCTTCAGCCCGATGTCGATGACGGCGACGTCCTTCTCGATGGCGACGACGCGCCCCTTGATGACGGAACCCTCGAAAGCCTCGTTATCGCCGTAGCTCTGTTCGAGCAGGGCGGCAAAATCTTCGCGCGTGGGGGCGCGATCGGTCGTGGCGGACATTTTTTCTCCTGGGGGCCCCGGTCGGGGCGGCGCCGGCGAAAGGTTTGCGTTACGGTCGGTTTTCGACGATCGGAACGTCTCAGCGCCGCGCAGGGCGCGAGGAGACGAAAAGTTCGCTGTCGCGAACTGGCCGGCGCGGCCCGAAGGACGAAAACCAAGTGGTTTGCGCGGGAGGAAAAACCCCTTCGCGCGCCTGCTATCTATCAGCGCGCGGCGCTCGCGGCAAGCGCCGCCGCCGCGGCTTTGTTGCTGCATTGCAGAATATGAGTTATTGCAGTGCGACAAGCCTTAGCATTCATCCCGCGCCAGCTCGTTCGCCATTTGGCCAAAATCTGCTAGCGAAAGCGGCGCCAGCTGCTAATCTCCCCGAGCGGCGAAACGATGCAGCCGCACTCTGGAGAACTCAATGAAGGCAAAGATATTCGGCGGCGCGGCGGCCGCCCTTGCCACGGTAGCCCTTGCGCTCGGCGCGCCCCCGGCGGAGGCCAGGCACAAGGCGCACCGCGCCCCCAAGGCGGCGGCCGAGAAACACAAATGCGGGGGCAAGAACGGCTGTCCGGCCATGAGCAAGACTGAGGACAAGGCCCCGGCGCCCGAGAAGCCCGCCGACGCCAAGCCGGCGGAGTCGAAGCCGGCCGAGGGCAAGTAATTCCCTTTCGGCGCCACGTCTTCCCGGAGACCCGGGAGGGGCGCCGTTTCAGCCCGGACGAGGGCGTTTTGCAGAGGAGAAACTTATGAAGACCAAGGTCGTTTCCGGTTCGGCGCTCGCCGCCGCCGCTTTCGCGCTCGCCCTCAACGGCGCGGCGGTCGCGCCGGCCCATGCGCATGTCTCGGCCACCCACGCCAAGTCCCACTGCGGCGCCAAGGGCACCTGCCATCACAAGGCCCGCTGCCACCACAAGGCGCAGTGCCATCACCACAAGGGCCACTGCAATATGAAGAGCAAGTGCCACTCCAAGTAACGGTCGTGCGCCGGACCCCCGCGGGTCCGGCGCAAGCTCTCTCGCCTGAGGCGGGGAAGTGGTTTTTCAGGCGGGAGAATTCGCATGCAAAAGCCTGCGCCGCTGGGATATGGTCTCGGGCTGAGGCCCGTCTATTTCGATGAAATCATGTCGACCCGACCGCCGGTCGACTGGTTCGAAATCATTTCCGAGAATTACATGGTCGAGGGCGGCCGTCCGCTGTCCATGCTCGACCGTATCCGCGCCGACTACCCCGTCGTCATGCACGGCGTCTCCATGTCGCTCGCCTCGACCGATCCGCTGGATTTCGCCTATCTCGCCCGGCTCAAGGAGCTTATCGAGCGCGTCGAGCCGGCCTGGGTCTCCGACCATGTCGCGTGGACTGGCGTGCACGGCCTCAACCTCCACGACCTGCTGCCGATCCCCTACACACGCGAATCGCTCGATCATATCGTCGAGCGCATCTGCCGGGTGCAGGACTATCTGAAACGCCCGCTCGTCGTCGAAAACGCCTCGACCTATGTGTCTTTTGTTTCTTCCGAGATGAGCGAGCAGGAGTTTGTGCGGGAGATGGCCGAGCGCGCCGATTGCCTGCTGCTCCTCGACATCAACAATATCTTCGTGTCCAGCTTCAATCACGGCTTCGACGCCGAGGCCTTTGTCGACGCCGTTCCCGTCGAGCGCGTCGTGCAGTTCCATATGGCCGGCCATACCGACAAGGGCACGCATCGCGTCGACACGCACGACCAGCCGGTCTGCGACGAAGTCTGGACCCTATACGAACGGGCGCGCCGCCGTTTCGGCGACGTCTCCGCAATGATCGAGCGGGACGACAATTTCCCGCCCTTCTCCGAGTTGCTCGACGAGTTGCAGCGCATGCGCGACATCGACGCCCGCCTGGCGGCGGAAAGGGCCTTGAGCGCCGCATGAAGCTTTCGGACTTTCAGACCCTGTTCCAGGCGCGCCTGCTCGCCGGGCCGGGCGAGGGCGACGCGCCGCTCATCGCCCAGCTGCGAGAATCCCGGCGCGGCGCGGCGCGGGACGAGCTGCTGCATGTCTATCAGTCGGGCTACCGCGTCCGGCTGGAAAGCTTTCTCCACGAGGACTACCCTGGCCTGCGCGCCCTTTTGGGCGAGGAGCGCTTCGAGACGCTCATCGGGGACTATGTCTCGGCTAACCCGCCCAAGGATCGCAACGCCCGCTGGTATACGACCGGCCTGCCAGATTACATTCGCGCGCATCCCCAATGGCGGGAGGATGGTCGGGTTTTGTCCATGGCGCTCTTCGAGCGGGCCATCGTCGACGCCTTTGACGCGCCGAACGCCGAGCCGTTGACCATTCAGGCGCTCGCCGGCTTCCCCGCCGAGCAGTCGCCCCGTCTCGTTTTCGGTTTTCACCCGAGCCTGTTCGTGCTGCAGCTCGCCCCGGGCACATTCGCCGCTTATCAGGCGATGAACGGGGAAAGCCGAGAGAGCGACGAGGATGCGCCCGAGGCCCAGGAGCGCGGCGGCGGGGAGGAGTTTGAAGCCGCGGCCGTTTGGCGTTGCGACGAGGAGTCGGTTTTTCGCGAACTTGATTCGGATGAGTATTTGGCCCTGAACGAGGCGCGGGCAGGGCGCGCCTTCGGCGACATCTGCCAAATGGCCGCATTCCAACAAGCCGGCGACATCGAGCCGGAGCGGCTGGCGCAATTTCTCGCGAGCTGGTTCGAGGACGGCATGGTCACGGGCGCCACGCTTCAGGCGTGAGTCGTCCCGCGCATCCCCTATATCCATAACGGTCCGCGGCGAGAGCCGCTGGCCAGCCCGTAGAGGCGATCCGTGACCCGCTCGAATCTGTCCGCGCCTGTCGACGAAAAAGAGATCCTGCGCCAGGCGCAAAGCTGGCGGCGAGAAGGCCGCGGCGTCGCCATCGCCACAGTGGCGGAGACCTTCGGCTCCGCGCCGCGCCCGGCGGGATCGCATCTCGTTGTCGAGGAGGGCGGCCTGTTTTGCGGCTCCGTCTCCGCGGGGTGCGTGGAGGGGGACGTCATCGCCGCCGCCCTCGATTGCATTGCCGACGGGGCGCCGCGCGGTCTCGAATTTGGGGTCGCCGACGAGACGGCTTGGCGCGCCGGCCTCTCTTGCGGGGGGCGGATCGTCGTCTATGTCGAACGCGTCGACGACGCCCGGTCCGCTTTGCTTTCCGAGATTATCACCGAGACCGCCGCGAGGCGGCCTTGCGCGCTGCTTGTCTCGCCCGATGGCGGCGCGGCTCGCCTTCTGCGGGTGGCGGAAATCGCCGACGCCACTTTGGAAGTCGCGCTCGGCGCGATGTTGCGGGCTGGCGCGAGCGGCCCGGTCGACTCGGGGGGACGGCGGCTTTTCGTGCGTTTCTACGGGCCTGGGCCCCGGCTCATCCTCATCGGCGCCGTGCATGTGGCGCAGGCGCTCGCCCCCATGGCGGCAATAGCGGGCTTCGACGTCGTCATCGTTGATCCGCGCGCCGCCTATGCGGCGCGAGAACGGTTCCCTGGCGCACAGCTCGATCTGCGCTGGCCGGACGAGGCGTTGCCTGCGATCGGCCTGGACGCTTACACCGCTGTCGCAGCGCTGACCCATGACCCGAAAATAGACGATTCGGCCTTGCGACTCGCGCTCGCGTCCGACTGTTTCTATGTCGGGGCCCTCGGCTCGCGTGCGACGCACGGCCGGCGACTTCAAAGGTTGACGGCGAACGGCGTCCCCTCAGCCGCCATCGAGCGGCTCCGCGCCCCCATTGGGCTCGACATCGCCGCCGTGAGCCCGGCGGAAATCGCCGTGTCCATCCTCTCGGAGCTCATCCTCGCGCGCGGGCAAAAGCCGCTGCGCAGCGTGCAGGCGCCGGAGCCGGCCGGCCGGCTCGTAAGCTGCGGCGCTTGAGCGTGACGTCGTGGATCAGCGTCGTTCTGCTCGCGGCCGGGCGTGGTTCTCGTTTCGGCGGGGCGAGCAACAAGCTGCTCGCCGATTTCGATGGGCGGCCGCTCGTCAGGCGCGCGGCCGAGGCGGCGCTCGCTTCGCGGGCCCGCGACACGATCGTCGTGACGGGCCATGGCCGGCCGGAGATCGAGGCGGCGCTCGCGGGGCTCCCGCTGTCCTTTGCGCATAACCCCGACTTCGCTAGCGGCCTCGCCTCTTCATTGCGCAAGGGTCTTGCCGCGGCCGCCGCTGCAGACGCCGTCATCGTGCTGCTCGCGGATATGCCGGGCGTTTCGTCGGGGCTGATCGACGGGCTGATTTTTGCCTTCGAGAAAGCGCCCGAGGCCCCGGCGATCGTTCCGGTGCAGGGCGGCCGCCGCGGCAATCCGGCTTTGCTCGCCAAGAGCCTGTTCCCGCGCCTGATGGCGCTCGAAGGCGACGAAGGCGCCAAGCGCCTGCTGAGCGAGCTGGACGGCGTGATCGAGCTCCCAGTGGACGACGACGTCTTGAATGACGTCGACGTCCCAAGCGATCTCGACCGTCTCCGCGGCCAGATCAGGCGAAGCTGATCTGTTGGTCCTTTAGCGGCGCGGATCGGATGCGTTTGCCGGTCGCCGCAAAATAGGCGTTGAGCACGGCCGGCGCCGCAACGCAGATCGTTGGCTCGCCGACCCCGCCCCAAAAACCGCCGCTCGGCGCCAAGACGCTTTCGACCTTCGGCATGTCCTTGAGGCGCATCGAATCGTAAGCATCGAAATTCTCCTGCTCGACCCGCCCGTTCTTGACGGTGATCCCGCCGTAAAAGAGCGCGGAAAGGCCGAAGACGAAGGAGCCGGCGATCTGGCGCTCGATCTGCGCCGGATTGACGACATGGCCCGGGTCCGTCGCGGCGACGATGCGGCTGATCTTGATCTTGTTGGCGGGCGACACCGTGATCTCGGCGACCGCGGCGACAAAGCTGTTGAAGGCCATGAAACAGGCGACGCCGCGATAGACGCCTTCGGCCGCGGGCTGCTCCCAGCCGGCCCGCTCGGCGACCGCCTCGACGACGGCGCGCTGTTTCGGCTGTTTCGCCAGGAGCTGTTTGCGGAAGGCCACCGGATCTGCGCCCGCGGCATGGGCCAGCTCGTCGATGAAACATTCAAGATAAATGGCGTTCTGGTTGATGTTCACGCCGCGCCACCATCCAGGCGGCACGGGCGGATTACGCATGGCGTGTTCGATCAGCAAATTGGGCAGGTCGTAGCCGAACTGCGCCTCGCCCGTCGCCGCCAGCCCCTGGAAAACGGCCGGATCGACGCCATCCTTGACCCATTGGGGCCTGACGCTCGCGGAAATCGACTGCCCCGAAATGCGCATGCGAAGGCCGGTCACCCTGTTGTCGGCGTCGAACGCCCCGACGAGCCGGCATTGCGTGACCGGATGATAGGCCCCATGGGTCATATCCTCTTCCCGGGACCACAAGAGCTTCACCGGCGTACCCGGAAATTCCTTTGCGATCAGCGCTGCCTGACGCACATTGTCCATGAAGAGACGCCGGCCGAAGCCGCCGCCCATCATCACCCGATGAACGTCGCATTTCTCGATCGGAAGCCCCGTGGCCTCGGCAATCGCCTGGCGGGCGGCTTCCTCGTTCTGCGTGCCGGTCCAGACCTCGCATTTCTCGGGCGTATAAAGCGCCGTCGCGTTCAGCGGCTCCATCGCGGCGTGGTTCTGATGCGGATAGCTGTAGACAGCTTCGACGATCTTCGCCGCGCCGGCGAGCGCCGCCGGCGCATCGCCTTTCTTGTGGCCCACGACCGCGGGCTGCGCGGGATCGAGCCCCTCGGCGAGCCATTTCGCCGTGTCGGCGCTGGAGGTCTTGGCGTTGGCGCCTTCGTCCCAGACCATCGGCAGCGCGTCGAGCGCAGTTTTGGCGCGCCACCAGCTGTCGGCGACGACGGCGACCGCATTGTCGCCGACGCGCAGGACTTTCTTGATCCCCTTAAACCCGGCAATCTTGTTTTCGTCGAAGCTTTTCAGCGTTCCGCCAAAGACGGGGCAGGCCTTAATCGCCGCGTTCAGCATCCCCGGCAGCTTGACGTCGATCCCGTAAATCGTCTTGCCGGTTGTCTTGTCCAGCGTGTCGAGACGCTTCATCGCCTTGCCGGCGATCTTCCAGTCGCGAGGATCCTTGAGCGGAACGTCGGCGGGCGGCGCGAGTTTGGCCGCGGCTTCCGCCACCTTGCCATAGGTCGTGGAGCGGCCGGAGGCGGCATGGACGATGACGCCTTTGTCGACGCTGCATTCGGCCGCCGGAACCTTCCAGGCGTCGGCCGCCGCCTGAATCAGCATGTGTCGCGCTGCGGCGCCGCCTTTGCGCATGTAGTCCTGCGACGCGCGCACGCCCATGCTGCCACCCGTCACGAAGTCGCCCCAGACGCGGCCCCGCGCGGCGCTCTGGCCGGGCGTCGGAAATTCGGTCGTGACTTTGGACCAGTCGCAATCGAGCTCCTCCGCAACGAGCTGGGCGAGGCCGGTCAGCGTCCCCTGTCCCATTTCGGCGCGCGCGATGCGGATGACGACCGTGTCGTCCGGCTTGACGACGATCCAGGCGTTGATCTCCGGCGCCTCGGCTGCGTCGGCGCGCAAAGGCTCTGCGAGGCCCAGCGAGAGGCCGCCGCCGAGCGCTGCGCCGCCGACGACGAAGTTGCGCCGGTTCATGGGGAAGGCGTTGCTCATGCCGGTCTCCTTCAGGCCTTGGCCGCGGCGTGGATGGCCTCGCGCACCTGTTGGAAGGTCCCGCATCGGCAGATATTGGTGATGGCGGCGTCGATCTCGGCGTCGGTGGGTTGCGGCTTTTCCTCGAGCAGGGCGGCGACAGCCATGATCATGCCGCTCTGGCAATAGCCGCACTGCGGGACGTCGACGTCGATCCAAGCCTTTTGCACGCGATGCAACAGGCCGTTTTCGGCAAGGCCTTCGATCGTCGTCACGCGACGGCCGGCGACCTCGCCGACGGTCACGGCGCACGAGCGGACGGCCGCGCCATCGACATGGACCGTGCAGGCGCCGCAGGCCCCGATCCCACAGCCATATTTTGAGCCGGTCAGCCCGAGACTCTCGCGAACCGCCCAGAGCAGCGGCGTGTCTTCTTCGACGTCCAACGTGACCGATTTTCCGTTGACGACCAGGACTGTCATTGTCGCCGCCTCCCCGCCGCAGAGCCTGTCATTTGCTGCGAAAGGCTAGCAAACAAAGGGGATGGGGCCAAGGCGCGGGCGCGCCGCCGGCCTCTCGAGACCGCCTGTTTTGAGCCGCGTAAGAGCGGCGCGCCCCGCGGCGCCGTGCAAAAATGAGGGCAAAACATAAGCGAATGTGACGGTTCGATTGCGAATCATTATGTAAATCGTTAGCAATTTGCTCTGTTGGCTCAGGCTCGCAGCATGTGGCGGCCGATCGCGACGAGGAGAGAATTCTGATGGCCAAGGCAAAAACCACCAAGGCTGCCGCGACCACGAAGGTCAGCAAGGCCGAGGCGCCCGCCGTTCGTCCGGTGAAGGAAACCATGACGAAATCGGCGTTGATCAATTATATCGCCGAGCAAAACGACCTTCCGCGCAAGACGGCCGCGGCCGTCTATGCGACGCTCGAAGGGGTTTTCCTCGGTTCGGTTCATCCCAAAGGCGTGGGCGAATTCACCCTGCCGGGTCTCCTGAAAGTGACGCTGCGCAAGGTGCCGGCGCGCAAGGCTGGCACGCTCGTGCGCAACCCGGCGACGGGCGAGATGGTTAAGGCCGCCGCCAAGCCCGCGAGCGTGCGCGTTAAGATCCGCGCGCTTTCGAAGTTGAAATCGGCGGCCTCGAAGTAAGAACGCAGTCCGCCGGGCGACTTTGTCGCATTGGCGTAGATTTTCGCGCCGGCGCCCGAACCTGGGCGGCGGCGCTGATTTTTTGTGAGTCGCCGCCTCCGCGATCGCCGCGCTCCGGCGTCAAGCTTTCGTAACAAAGCGCAAGCAAGGTCTCTCCCCTCTTATTTCTCGCGGCGAATCGCCGATAGCGACTTGCCGATCAGGACGCCTTCGCACAGAATCCCGATCCAATGCACGAGATCACTCCCCGCCCGGAGCCGCGCGTCATCGACGCCGGCGGACTACAGGCGCTCATTGACCTGTTGCGCCAGCAGGGCCGCAGAGTCATTGGCCCGGCCGTGAGCGACGGCGCGATCGTCTACGACGAAATCGAGGGCGTCGCCGACCTGCCGAGAGGCTTTACCGACGAGCAGGAGCCGGGGCGCTACGCCTTGGCGCAGCGCGACGACGGGGCGTTGTTCGGCTATGCGGTCGGTCCGCATTCGTGGAAAAAATTTCTTCATCTCCCGGCGCTGCGCCTCTGGCGCGCCGTGCGAAAAGGGACCGAGGTGACGGTCGAGGCTGACGCCCCGAGCCCACAGAACGTCGCCTTCCTCGGCGTTCGCGCCTGCGAACTCGCCGCCATCGCCATTCAGGACCGGGTGTTAATAGGCGGCTCCTACGTCGATCCACATTACGCCGCGCGGCGCGAGGGCGCCTTTCTCGTCGCCGTGAATTGCGGCAAGGCGGGCGGAACCTGCTTTTGCGTGTCGATGGAGGCAGGCCCCAAGGTCACGCGCGGTTTCGATCTCGTGCTCACCGAACTGCTTTTTGAAAGCGCCCATCTCTTCCTGGTCGAAGCAGGGTCCCAGGCGGGGGCGGAAGCGCTCGCGCAACTCCCGGGCCGCGCGGCGACCGAGGAAGAGCTTGACGCCGCCGAGGCTGTCGTCGCCCATACGGCGGCGACCATGGGGCGCGACATGCCGGCTGAAGACGTGCCCGCGCTTCTCATGCGCAACCTTCAGCATCCGCGCTGGGAGGAGGTGGCGCAGCGCTGCCTGTCCTGCGCCAATTGCACGATGGTCTGCCCGACCTGCTTCTGCACGACGGTCGAGGAGCACAATGATTTATTCGGCGTCGAGTCGTCGCGCGATCGGCGCTGGGACTCCTGCTTCACTATGGATTACTCTTACATCCACGGCGGAGCCGTGCGGCCGAGCGTGTCGTCCCGCTACCGCCAATGGATGACCCATAAGCTCGCCACCTGGCACGAACAGTTTGGAACCTATGGCTGCGTCGGCTGCGGCCGCTGCATCACCTGGTGCCCGGTCGGCATCGACATCACCGAAGAGACCCACGCCATCAGCGCGAGCGAAAAAGCGGGAGGGCACTGCCTTGGAGAACCTTGAACGCATCCTCTCCGAGCATCCCTTTTTCACCGATCTCGACAAGGGCTTTGTCGCCCTTGCCTGCGGCTGCGCCAAAAACGCGCGTTTCGAGGCAGGGCAGTTCATCTTCCACGAAGGCGAGGCGGCGGATCATTTTTATTTGCTGCGAGAGGGGCGCGTGGCGCTGCAAATTTCCGCGCCGGGGCGGGGCGCCAGCACCTTCCTCACGCTCGGCCCGGGCGAAGTGTTCGGCGTTAATTGGCTTGTGCCCCCCTATCGATGGACCTGCGACGCCAGGGCGCTCGACGGCGCGCGCGTCATCGCCATGGACACGCTTTGCCTGCGCAATAAATGCGAGGCCGACCATGACCTCGGATACGCCATCATGAAGCGTCTCATGCCCGTCTTACTCGAGCGCCTGCATGCGACGCGGCTTCAGTTCCTCGACCTTTACGGCGCTCATGTCTGACACGGCAGGTGTTCTCAAGCCCGCCTCCGCCGCGCCCCCAATGGCGCCGCGCGTCGCCCATGTGCGGCGCCGCCGTCACGATGCGCCCGACGCCTGGACCCTCGAACTCGAAATGGCGGACGGCGCGCCTTTCAATTACGCGCCCGGTCAGTTCAACATGCTGACGGCCTTCGGCGTCGGCGAAGCTGCGATCAGCGTGAGCGGGGACCCCGCCATAGGCCCGCTCATCCATACGATCCGCGCCGTCGGCCCCGTTTCGCGCGCCCTGACCAAGCTTGCGCCAGGGGATCCGATCGGCGTGCGCGGACCGTTCGGCGTCGGCTGGCCGATGGCGCAGGCAGAGGGCAAGGACGTCCTTCTTGTCGCCGGCGGCCTCGGGCTCGCGCCGCTGCGTCCTGCGCTCTACCGCCTCCTCGGCGAACGCGCGCGCTATGGCAAGGTGACGCTTCTCTTTGGCGCCCGTCGGCCGGACGACATTGTCTTCCGCCGCGAGGTCGAGAGCTGGCGCGGGCGTTTCGACATGGAAGTCGAGGTGACCGTCGACCACGCGGGCCCCGAGTGGCGCGGCCATGTGGGCGTCGTCACTGGATTGATTTCGAGACAGGCGTTCGACCCCTCGGCGACAATCGCCATGGTGTGCGGGCCGGAAGTGATGATGCGTTTCGTCGCGATGGCGCTCGTTGACCGGGGTCTTTCCGAGGACTGCATCTATCTCTCGATGGAGCGCAATATGAAGTGCGCAATCGGCCACTGCGGGCATTGTCAGCTCGGCCCGACCTTCATTTGCCGGGATGGGCCGGTGTTCACTTTCGCACGTCTGAACCCCCTGCTTGCCGTCAAGGAGCTGTAAGATGGCGCACCGAAAGCCGCGCCTCGCCGTGTGGAAATTCGCCTCCTGCGACGGCTGCCAGCTCAGCCTGCTCGACTGTGAGGATGAACTGCTCGCGATCGCTGGGGCGCTGGAGATCGCCTATTTCCCCGAGGCTACGCGCGGCGACGTGACGGGCGTCTACGATCTTTCGCTCGTCGAGGGGTCGATTACGACCCCACATGACGCCGAGCGAATCCTGGACGTTCGTCATCGCTCGAAGAAGCTCGTGACCATCGGCGCCTGCGCCACGGCGGGCGGCATTCAGGCGCTGCGCAACTTTGCCGATGTGCGGGAATATGCATCGGTTGTTTACGCGCATCCCGAATATATTGAAACGCTCGCTACCTCCACGGCCATCTCACAACACGTGCCGGTCGATTTCGAATTGCGCGGCTGCCCGATCAACAAGGGCCAGCTGATCGACGTTGTCTCGGCCTTTCTCACCGGCCGCCGCCCGAATACGCCCGCGCAAAGCGTCTGCATCGAATGCAAGTTGAAGGGCAATGTCTGCGTTATGGTCGCGCGCGCGGTTCCCTGCCTGGGGCCAGTGACGCACGCGGGCTGCGGAGCCTTATGTCCCTCCTATGACAGGGGCTGCTATGGATGCTTCGGTCCAAAGGAGACCCCCAACGCGCCGTCCTTGAGCGGCTGGTTCGAGCGCCTGGGGGTGGATGAGAAGGGGCTGCAACGCGTTTACCGCACCTTCAACGCCAACGCGGAACCCTTCCGTAACGAAAGCCAACGCCATGACGCGCAAGACCATCAAGGTTGATCTTCTCGCGCGCGTCGAGGGCGAGGGGGCGCTGAAGATTGTCGTTCGCGACGGCAAGGTGAAAAGCGCCGAATTCAACATTTTCGAGCCGCCGCGATTTTTCGAGGCTTTCTTGCGCGGCCGGCATTTCGCTGAGACGCCCGACATTGTGGCGCGCATCTGCGGCATTTGCCCCATCGCGTATCAGATGAGCGCCGTGCATGCGCTTGAAAATCTGCTTCGCGTCGAAGTCTCCGGCCCGTTGCGGGACTTGCGCCGGCTGATCTATTGCGGTGAATGGATCGAGTCGCATGTGCTGCATATCTACATGCTGCATGCGCCAGACTTCCTCGGCTATGACGGCGGCGTGCAAATGGCGCGCGACCACGGCGCGGCGGTAACGCGCGGCTTGCAGCTCAAGAAAGTCGGCAACGAAATTCTGCAGCTGCTCGGCGGGCGTGAAATCCACCCCGTGAATGTGCGGGTCGGCGGCTTCCACCGCGCGCCGCGCAAACGCGAGCTCAGGCCGCTGGCTGAAAAGCTGAAATGGGCGCGCGAGGCCGCGATCGAGACGGCGCGCTGGGTGTCAACCTTCGATTTCCCGGAGCGCGAACGTGACTACATCTTCGTCTCGCTGCGGCCCGCGGACGAATATCCGTTCAATGCGGGACGCATCGTTTCGAACCGTGGGCTCGACATCTCCGCCGCCGATTACGACGCGCATTTCGAGGAGACCCACGTTTCTCATTCGACGGCGCTGCATTCTCATCTTCGGGAGGACGGCGGCTCCTACCTCACGGGCCCGCTGGCGCGGTTCAATCTGAATTTCGATCGGCTGTCGCCGCTGGCTCGGGAGGTCGCCGGCGAGATCGGCCTTGCCGCAACCTGCCGCAACCCGTATCGCAGCATCATGGTCCGCGCCATCGAGACGATCTACGCCTGTGACGAGGCGCTGCGCGTCATTGAGACGTATCAGGAGCCGGACCGGCCTTTTGCGCCTGTGGAGACCCGTGCGGGCGTCGGCTACGCCGCGACCGAGGCGCCGCGCGGGCTTTTGTATCACCGCTACGGCCTCGATGCGCAGGGAACAATTCTCGATGCGCAGATCGTGCCGCCAACGTCGCAGAACCAAGCGTGTCTCGAAGAGGATCTCCTCGATTTCGTCGGCGGCTTCCTGCACCTTCCCGATGACGATCTACGGCGTCGCTGCGAGCAGACAGTGCGTAATTACGATCCCTGTATCTCCTGCGCGACGCATTTCCTGCGCCTCGAGATGGACAGGAGTTGAAGCGACGTGCGCGCCTCTGATTCAGTCATGATCATCGGCATCGGCAATCCGGAACGCGGCGACGACCGGGCCGGACGAGAGGTGGCGCGCCGTCTCAAATTGTCGCGCTTTGCGAAGACGCAGGTCCTCGAGACCGAGGGCGAAGCGACGACCTTGCTCGCCTTGATGGAAAAGTCGGCGGTCGTTTTTCTGATCGACGCCTGCGTCTCCGGCGCGCCGCCGGGGACGATTCGCCGCGTCGACCTGACTCGTTCTATATTGCCCGAAGCGCGATATGGCGTATCGTCCCATGGCTTCGGCCTCGCCGAGGCGGTTTCGCTCGCCTCGTCCCTGGGAACCTTGCCAAGGCGTTGCGTTCTTTATGCGATCGAGGGGCGCAATTTCGACGTGGGCGCGCCCGTTTCGCCGACGGTTTCTGCCGCCGTCGACGATGTTGTTTCATCCTTGATCGAAGAGTTGGACGCTCATTACCAGAATCGCCATCAGACTTGCAGCAGCGCGTGACGGAGGCGCTCGGCGGCGCTCTCGGGCGTGATGTCGCGCTGTGGCGAACCAAGCAACTCGAACCCGACCATGAATTTGCGAATGATCGCCGAGCGCAGCAGCGGTGGATAGAAATGCCCATGGAAATGCCAGTGCGGATGCTCGTCACCGTCGCTCGGGCGTTGATGAAAGCCCATCGAGTAGGGGAAGGGCGTTTCAAAAAGACGGTCGTAACAGCGCGTGATCCGGCTCAACATATCCGCAAGAGCGCGAGAATCCTCGGCGTCGAACGCGTCGAGCGCGCTCAAATGCCGGCGCGGGAGCAACATGGTTTCAAAAGGCCAGGTCGCCCAGAAGGGCACTAAGGCGACAAAGCCGTCGTTTGCGCAGATGATGCGCTCTTTCTGCTCGAGCTCGAGGGTCAGATAATCGCACAAGAGGCAGTTGCCGCTCACAGCATGATAGCCGCGCTGGCGCGCCGACTCCTTGACCAGTTCATTGGGTTCGCTATGCGTCGCCCAAATCTGGCAGTGCGGGTGCGGGTTGCTTGCGCCCATCATGGCCCCGCGGTTTTCGAAAATCTGCACTGCCCCCACTATCGGATCCTGGTCGAGCTGCTGAAACTCCTCACGCCACAAGGTTACGACTTTTTCGATCTCGTCGACGCTCATCTGCGACAGCGTGAGATCATGGCGTGGCGAAAAGCAGACGACGCGGCAAACGCCTGGTTCGCCGCGGGCGACGATCAGCCCGTTATTATCAATTTCATCATGCGGGGAGTTGGGCAGGAGCGCGGCAAAATCATTAGTGAAGGCGAAGACATCCTCATAAGCGGGATTGCGTTCGCCATTCGCACGCATATTGCCCGGACAAAGATAACAGCCCGGATCGTAGGCAGGGATGGCGGCTTCCGCCTTTGCTTCCGTCTGGCCTTGCCAGGGACGACTCGTGCGATGGGGCGAGACGAGAACCCACTCGCCTGTCAGGGGATTGAGGCGGCGATGTGAGTCGTGCTGCAGGCGTAGCATCTCGGCGTCCGTTCATAGGCGCGTTGGGCCAACGCCCGCGCCGGGGTAGCAGGAGAAAACCATCGGCGCGAGGCCGGTCGCTTTCTCATAAGCGTGACCGACGCTGTCCGCAAAGGCTTCGGCCGCGCCCGCCTCCACCAGGCTCACCGTGCACCCGCCGAAGCCGCCGCCGGTCATCCGTGCGCCATAGACGCCCGGGGTCTTGCGCGACAGCTCGACCATCAGATCGAGCTCCGCGCAACTGACATTATAATCGTCGCGCAGACTCTCGTGCGAGGCGTTCATCAGCCGGCCTGCCTCGATGAAGTCCTTTCGCTCGAGTGCGGCGACCGCCTCGATCACGCGCACATTCTCTGTCACGACATGCCGCGCGCGGCGGAAGATGAGCGCGGGCAGGGCGGACGCATGTTCCTGCAGTTGCGCAATCGTGACGTCACGAAGCGCTGAGACGCCGCCGAGCCTTTGAGCAAGCAGCCTGACAGCCTCTTCGCAGTCTTTGCGTCTGAGATTGAATTCGCTGCTCGCGAGCTCGTGATGGACCATCGTATTACAAACGACGATGCGCACGGCTGGATCAACGGGTATCGCCCGCGCCTCCAGGCTTCGGCAGTCCAGCAGCATAGCCGCGCCTGCGACGCCATGGCAGGAAATGAATTGATCCATGATCCCGCATCGCATGCCGACGAACTCGTTCTCGGCGCGCTGACAAATTTTCGCTAGCTCCAAGCGGTCGATCGGGTCGTTCGACACGCTGAGCAAGGCGTAGCCGAAAGCGACCTCGAGCGCCGCCGAAGCGGAGAGGCCCGACCCCATTGGCACGGTGCTCAAGACAGCGACGTCCGCGCCCGTGAGCCGATAGCCGGAGTTCGAAAGCTCGACCGCGACTCCCCGCACATAATCGCCCCAGTTCCGCGCCGGCTGCTGAACGGCGTCTAGGTCGAATGACAAATCCGAGTCGAGGTTGAGAGAGTGAACATGGATCAAGCGGTCGCTTCGCGGGGCGATCGCGACATAGGTTGCGAGGTCCAGCGCCGCCGGGAGAACGAAGCCGTCGTTATAGTCTGTATGTTCCCCGATCAGGTTCACGCGCCCTGGCGCGCGGAAAAGCTGGGGTTCGCCGCCGAAGCGGCTCTTGAAGACTTCGGGCAATTCGCTGGCGACGTAGGTGCGCATATTAGTCCTTCTGCGGGCGAAACGCCTAGCTTTCCTTTACAGAAACAGCCGCCGCGCTCAAGGCGGCGTCGTGAAAAATGCTGGCGCTTTTACGTAGTTTCGCGTAGGAGTTTTCAGATCGCGCACATCGTAATATTCGCAGTCGAACATCATCTTCTATTCGACCCTATCTAGTGTGCCAGATTGCTGGCCAGGGAAGACGTCGGTGAAGAAAGCGCGTATCAGCCTGGATGGCATTTGGGAGTTCCAATATCTCGGCGCGAGCGCCTCAGCGCTCGCTGGGATGAGGAACATCCTCGTTCCAAGTCCCTGGCAGGCTCAGTTCCCGGATCTGAGCATGCGCGGCGGCGTGGCGGTTTATCGCCGCGGCGTCGACGTGCCCGCGGACTGGCTCGAGCAGCGCGTCTTCCTCCATTTTGGCGCGGTGTTTCATATAGCGCATGTGTTCGTGAATGGCGCCTTGATCGGCAGCCATGTCGGCGGCTTTTTGCCCTTCTACTTCGACATCACCGACCGCCTGTCGCCGGGTCGCGCTGAGATAGAGGTGCGCGTCGAAAGCCCTACCGACGACCCTGCAGAGTTCCCGCATACGCCTTTCGCGGAGATGCCGTTCGGCAAGCAGAGCTGGTATGGCCCGCTCTCCGGCATTTGGCAGTCGGTGTTTATCGAGCTCAACATACCGGATCGCGTCACCTGCCTGCGCGTCGGCTCGGATCTCGACAGCGGCGAAGTCTCCGCACAGCTGAGGTTCGAGCGCGCGCTGTGCAATCGCACAGAGGCGCTCCTCGAGACGCTTGGGCCTGACGGCGACTGCGTCGCGACGGCCCGGGCTGAACTCGCGGTTGGCGCCGAACATGCGACAATGCGCGCCCGGGTCGACGATCCGCGACCCTGGTCGCCGGACGCGCCCAATCTCTATCGGCTTCGCCTGCGCATGATGCGCGATGGGATGACGATCGACGAAAAGGAGACGAGTTTCGGATTTCGCAAGATCGAAACGCGGGCTGGCAAACTCTTTCTCAACGGCAAGCCCTTCTATCTGCGCGCCGCGTTGGATCAGGACTACTACCCTGACACGATCTGCACGCCTCCTTCTCTCGAGTTCATCGAGGACAGGTTCCGCAAGGCCAAGGAACTCGGCCTCAACGCGCTGCGCTGCCACATCAAGGCGCCCGACCCGCGTTATTACGAGGCGGCGGACCGTCTGGGTCTTCTCGTCTGGGCCGAGCTGCCCAATGGCGGCTATTCAACCGAGCGCTCACGCGAACGCAAGGAAACGACGCTCAAGGGTATTATCGATCGCGACGGCAACCATCCCTCGATCTTCTGCTGGACGCTCATCAACGAGAACTGGGGCGTGGACCTTGTCCACGACGCAAAGCACCGCGCCTGGCTGCGGCGCCTGTACCTGTGGCTTAAGGCCTATGATCCGACGCGCCTCGTCGTCGACAATTCGCCGCTCGCGCCGAGTTTCCATGTGCAAAGCGATCTCGCCGATTATCACTTCTACGCCGCAATCCCAGACAGTCGCCACGATTGGGACCGTTTCGTCGACGCGCTCGCGGATCGTGGCGACTGGCTGTTCAGCCCGGAAGGCGATGCCGTGATCACCGGCGAGGAGCCGCTGCTGTGCTCGGAATTCGGCAATTGGGGCCTGCCGCATCCCGACAAGCTGAGCGATTCGGACGGACGCGAGCCCTGGTGGTTCGAGACGGGACACGACTGGGGCGAAGGCGTCATGTATCCGCATGGCGTCCAGAACCGCTTCCACGACTGGAGCCTCGATCGCGTGTTTGGCAGTTTCGAGGCTTTCATCGAGGCGGCGCAATGGCAGCAGTTTCGCGCGCTGAAATACGAGATCGAGGCGATGCGCCGCCGCCCGGAAATCGCCGGCTACGTGATCACCGAGCTGACCGACTGCCATTGGGAGTCCAACGGCCTCCTCGACATGCGTTCGAATCCGCGCGTCTTCCACGAGCTTTTTCACACGATCAACGACGATACGGTGATCGTGCCACGGCTCGAACGCGCCGCCTTTTGGTCGGGTGAAACTCTGCGTTTGCCTTTGCGCATCGCCCATGGCGGTCGCGACGCGGTTGAAGGCGCGGCGCTCGAGATTTTGTCCGACTGGCCGCAGACGATTTCTCTCGCGCGGCTCGAGGCCGCCAGCGTGCTCGATCTCGGAGAAATCTCAATCGCCTTGCCGGAGGTCGACAAGCCGTGCATGCGGCGCGTCTCGTTCCATTTGCGGATCGGCGACCGCGTCATCGCGCGCAACGAGATTGAGGTCGCGTTGCATCCTCGGCGTTCGGAAAGCCCAAATCTGTCGCTCTGGTCACCGGAGCCGGACGTTCGCGTGCGCCTTCAGGCGCTGGGCTACCGCCTCGCGGCGAATATCGGCGACGCCGATGCCGTCGTCGCTCTGCAGAGTGCGCCTGAGCTTGCCGCCTATGTGCGCGGCGGCGGGCGGGCGCTCCTACTGCCTGATGAGGAAGGGACCCTGACTCCCTTCTTCCCGCACTGGCAAAACGTGAAGGTCGTTGCACGGGACGGCACGCTCTGGCGCGGCGACTGGGCCTCGTCTTTCGCTTGGCTCCGCCGCCGCGGCGCTTTCCGCAGCCTGCCGGGCGGGCCACTGATCGACCATTCTTTCGACCGCGTGATTCCGACTCATGTGATTTCGGGCTGCAATCTGCTCGATTTCCACGCCCGGGTGCATGCGGCGCTGGCGGTCGGCTGGATTCACAAGCCCGTCGGTCTCGCAGTGGAGCGCAACTATGGCGAGGGCCATATTGTCATCTCGACATTCCGCCTGCTGCGGGACGCCCCGGGAGTCGATCCGACCGCGACGGCGCTGTTCGATGCGCTGGTGACAGCCGCTCTCAACAAGAGCGCGACGCCGACGTTGCAAACGCCGAAATTCGAGTCTGCGTAAAGGTTACGGCGCGCGACGGGGGCCCGCTTCCAGCACGTCCTTATCAACGAAGGGCGCGAAAGTTGCGAAATTGTCGCAAAACATATTTGCGACCTTCGCAGCCGTGGCCTCGAACGCTTCGCGTGACCGCCATGTCGCGGCGGGGTCGAGAAGGAAAGCGTCGACGCCCGGCGCCGAAAGCGGCGTCGACAATCCGAAATGCGGATCGCGCCGGAACGGCGCGCCAGCGAAGCCGTCGTGCAAGGCGGCGCGCAGGAGCGCGCGCGTCAAGGCGATGGGCATGCGCTTGCCTTCGCCATAGCCGCCGCCTGACCAGCCTGTATTGATAAGCCAGCAATTGGCCTGGTGTTTGAGGATGCGATTGCGCAGCAGCGCGCCATATTCAGAGGGGTGGCGCGGCATGAAAGGGGCGCCGAAGCAGGTGGAGAAAACCGCTTGCGGCTCGTGAACGCCTGTCTCGGTTCCGGCGACCCGCGCCGTGTATCCCGAGAGGAAATGATACATGGCCTGGGCCGCATCCAGCCTGGCGATCGGCGGCAGCACGCCGAAGGCGTCGCAGGTCAGCAGCACCACATTTCTTGGATGTCCGGAGCAGCCATCGCGCGCGGCGTTGGGAATGAAGTCGAGCGGATAAGCGATCCGAGTATTCTCCGTCTTCGAGTCGTCATCGAAGTCGACGCGCCGCGTTGAGGCGTCCATTGCGACATTTTCCAGCACGGCCCCGAAGCGTTGCGACGCGGCATAGATTTCGGGTTCGAATTCGCGAGAAAGACGGATCGCCTTGGCGTAGCAGCCGCCTTCGAAATTGAACACGCCGGCGTCGCCCCACCCATGCTCGTCGTCGCCAATAAGGGCGCGCTCGGGATCGGCTGAAAGCGTCGTTTTGCCAGTGCCAGATAGACCGAAAAAGATCGCCGCGCCGCTCGCGTGGTCGTTTGCGGCGCAATGCATCGGCAGCACGCCCTGAGCCGGCATCAGAAAGTTGAGGAGGGTGAACACGGATTTCTTGATCTCGCCCGCGTAGCGGGTGCCGCCGATCAGCGCGACGCGACGCGTGAAGTCCAGAGCGATCACCGTATGCGAACGGCAGCCATGACGTTTTGGGTCCGCCCGGAAAGTGGGCAGGTCGATAATGGTAAAATCCGCCGGCCCGTCGGTTGGCTGCGATGGCCTGATCAAAAGGTTGCGGATGAACAGCGAGTGCCAGGCGAATTCGCTATAGACGCGCACGCGCTTGCTGTAGCGCCGGTCGGCGCAGACCTGAAGATCCTGTGAAAAGAGCGCAAGCCCTTGGGCGTGCGCGGACATGTCCGCGTGGAGCGTCGAGAAGTCCACAGGCGACATCGGCTGATTATTGTCCCACCAGACGCTGCCCTCTGTCAGGGCGTCGCGCACGATGAACTTGTCAGCCGGAGACCGACCTGTGTGCGGCGCGGTCTCGACGACGAGCGCGCCGCTGCGGGAGACCGCGCCCTCGCCGCGTTTTATCGCTTCCTCGTAGAGGCGGGGCGCGTCGAAATTTCGGTAGGCCGGCTGCAATTCGCGGGGGGTAAGAGGATCGCGCGGCCCGTCGGCCAAAACCCGCATCTGCGCCGTCATTTCGTGCAATCCCTCAGGCGAGCCAACCTTTGAGCGAAACGCCCTCCCGTGCGCGATGTTCCAGCTTTGCCATGCGTCCGCTTGGCTCCTTTCCAAGGTTGCCAACGCGCCTGCCGCAGCCCCGAGGAAGTGCGCCGCCGCAGCCGCC
The DNA here is from genome assembly GCF_055698645.1 of Methylocystis sp. NC52PC. Lineage (NCBI taxonomy): Bacteria > Pseudomonadati > Pseudomonadota > Alphaproteobacteria > Hyphomicrobiales > Methylocystaceae > Methylocystis > Methylocystis sp. NC52PC. The sequence continues at coordinate 2,024,162 of NZ_CP170127.1, forward strand.
GGCGCGCCGCGCCGGCGCGCGGCGTCAGCCTGTCCGTCCTGGGGGCGGATCCCGACGCAAAAATCTTCCCTGTAACTTCATGGGGCAGGGTTTGACTGGGCTGGCTCTTTCATCTACACAGCGTCGCGGACAATCGAAGCGGCGAACGGGCGGCAAGCCCAGTCGCCTGCTTTCGAGTCCTTGCCCGGAATTTGGTCCAAGAACTGAATGCGGGCAGATGGGGGAATGTCCCGAGCGGCAAAGGGGGCGGACTGTAAATCCGCTGGCTAAGCCTTCGTAGGTTCGAGTCCTACTTCCCCCACCATCTCACCTCTACAGTCAGGCCGATGACCGCAGGGATCTGCTTCTTGCGATCAGCTGCACTGTTATAGCGCAGGAAAGCAAAACGCCCCGCGCTTACCTCCGGCGTCGGGGCGTTCGATAGCCGGCGTCTAACGCCGACGGGGAAGACCTTAACTTGCCCCTATGACCGATCAATGACTTCCCACGCTTTACAGCGGCGCAGGAGTCCTCTCTTTCACAAAGAGGCCGTGGTCACTTCTTCGACGTCTCTGCCTTTTGGCTGCTCGGACGCGTGTGCGCCGCCGCTGGCGAGAATTTATCAGCCGGCGGCGAAGCAGGGGCGGCGAATCCGACGAGGTGGGCGGGACGCGCTGGGGGCAGCAGCACGCTGGCTTCGCTGGCGCGGGCGGCCGAGCGCACCGCCGTGATTGGCGCGCCTAGAACTGAACGGCCGACCGCGCGTTCCGCCGGCGTCGCCGCCGTCAGCGTGTTGAAATTGGATCGATCGAGCCGCGCGGGAACGAGATCGTCCCTCTGGGAACTGGCTCGGCGCAGGGGCTTGGTCGGCTCCGGGTCCTGTGCCGTCTCGTCGGAACTGGCCGGGGCGTAAGCAAGCGCGGGGTCGTCCTTGCTCGGCTGCGCCTCAGCCGAATTGGCCAAACGGGCGCCGTCGCCGCGTTCTTCAGCAGATCGGGGCGTGGGCTCCAGGGAGGCCGTCAGGCTCGCGGGCCGACGTGGCGGGACGGGGGCCTTCACGTAGTGATGCGCCGAGGCGTCTTCGGACGTCTCCCCATCCTGGGCGGCAGCTGGCCGCCCATCCTGCGCCCCTGTCTCCAGGCTGGCTGTTTCAACGGCTCTTTCGTCCAGGGAGGCTGGGCGGCCGCGCGGCGGCAGCGGCGCATTGGCGAGATGGCGCCGCTTCTCTCCCACGACCGGCGCTTCGAGGACGTTCTCTGGCGGCACGGGGGCAGCCTGGAGCGCGCGGGCGGAGTCCGGGGCGACCGCTACGGCGCCGGTCGCCGTCATGACCGTCTCGCCGCGCGGCAGGTCCGCCTCGGCGCGCGCGATCTGATTACGGCCGCGACGGCCGGCGGGCCGTTCGACAGCCGCGCCCTCGTCGCCGCCCGACTCGTAATCGGCTTGCGATTCACGGGCGTTGCGTGGCGCGAGCGCCGCCCACTGCTTTCGGGTGCTGGGCGGCGGCGTCGCAATCTCCGCGTCCTCGTCCTCGCCCCCGCCGCCGCCAAAGAGGGCGGCGAGGAAGCCGCCGAAGGTGCGGCGCGGAGCCGCCACATACGCTCCGTTGGCGCGGGCTTCGATCTCGGCTTTTGCTTCCTCATAGCCAGGAAGCGGCTGGCCGTTGGTCGGAAGATGAACCGTCTTTCCGTCGGGGAAAAGGCGGACAAGCTGCTCGTAGGTCATGCGCGGCCAGGAGCGCACATTGCCCACGTCCAGATGCACGAAAGGCGTGTTGGCGTTCGGGTAATATCCGACCCCGCCGCGCTGCATGCGCATGCCGATTTCGCGAATTTGCGACATTGGCATTCCCGGCATGGTGGTATCCATCGCCTTGCCGAGCATGTGCTGAGAATATTTGGCGACGGCGCGCGAGCGCGCGCGCAGCATGGCGTTGGTCTCTGGCGAGCGATAGGCCGAGACGACGTTGATCACCTGATTGCCCGCGCCCGCACTGCGATAGGCCTCCCAGACGACGTCGAAGAGGCGGGGGTCCATATTCGTGGGCTCGTCGCGGCGCCAGTCTCGCAGGAACCAGTTCAGCTGTTCCAGAACGCGACTGTCATATTGGCCATTCACGAGATAAGTCGCGGCGATGTCCTCGCCGGTATGCGCATGATGGAGATAGATTGTCCGCGTGTCGCCGTTGGCGACTGCGGTCTCGGTCACGCTCGGCGCGAGGACGGACGCCAGGGCGCATAAGCAGCCGAGCGCAAACGAGATCGGCGAGGTCGAGTTCCCATTGCAGGCGCGAGGCGTCGTCAAAAAGTCGCTTCCCCGTCTCGCTTGGGGCAGTCGGTGGACCCGCCCAAGACCGTTCCCCGTCCCTTGCCCGTCAGACTGGCCGGGCCAGCTTCTGGACGACCCCGACTCTTCGCAGGGTTTGATTGCGCCGCTTTTGAACTGGCGCAGGTTGGTTCGCGCGTGTCACGCCGGGAAGCCGCCCATCAAGACAGATTTCCCTGAACGCCGTCTGGGTTAGGTTAGCATCATGGCAAAAAATAGCCAGAGAGCCGACCGGGCGCCAAGCTTGCTGCTCTGTCTAGCGGGTCGCGACAGGTAGGAATTTTGCGCTCAGTATGGGCTGAGACCCAGGGATCATCCCTATCGGCGCGGCGTCCTGGGCCGTAAAGGCCTCAGACGGCGGGCGGCGCGGCGGCAGCGGCGGCGCGTCGGCGAGCCCGCGGGCGACGCTCGTCGCCGGTTCGGAACGCGCCACCGCATCCGAAGATGGTCGTCCATCGGGAATGTGCTCGCGGTCCGCCACGGCGATGCGGATCGAGGCGTTCGGCTGCTGCTCGGATGCTGAAAAAGCCCCGGCGACGGCGGTTTGAACCTTGCGGGCGAGATCGCCAAAGGGGTTCATGGCGGGCCCCGGAACGGTTGGGCCGGCATTGGCGATTCTTGTGGGCGCTCCCTCGCGCTGGCGACGGTTGGCGATGAGCACGGGATTGTCGCCGTTGCAGTTGCGCACGCCGAGCGCGATCAACTCGCTTCCGCGCAAAATCCTGTACTCGCGAGTCAGATAACCGAGCCGCGCCTGCACGGCGGCCGGGTAGGAGGCGAAAAGCTTGGCGGAGATGCCAAGGTCCACTTCTCGTGTGAGGGCATTATAAGCTTGGTGGAATTTCACCTGGGCGTCGGGGTAGACGCAGACGTTGGGCAGGCTCAGCGCAAGCGTGCAGGCGGAACGGCATTCATGCAGACGAACCTCGCGATTCTCACGCCGATATTGTTCAGTCTGCGCCTCATAGTCGGTGACGAGCCCGCCTACGTCTTTGTAGACAATGACGGGGGCCGGCGACGGCGGCGGCGAAAGATATCCCAAGACGCACCCCTACGCTTTACGAGCCAGACGCTTGGAAAGGTTCGCCTAAATAGGGTGAACAGTCGCTTAAAGGGCTGAAATCAGCTCTTTATGCCCACGCGCAGGCCCGGCGAAGGCCGTTCTTGCAGAACATTGCGGCGAAAATGGAATAAAGCGGCCGGCCGTCCGCCGGTCTGCATAGACATTTCGCCGGTTGGCTCGACGATGGCGGAAGACTCGACCAGTCTTCTGAAGTTCTGCTTGTGAAGATGCCGTCCGGCGATCGCTTCGACTGTTCGCTGAAGCTCTGTGAGGGTAAACGCCGCCGGCATTAGCTCGAAGATCACCGGTCGATACTTCATTTTGGCGCGCAACCGCCCCATGGCCGTGGCAAGAATGCGGCGATGATCATGTCGCATCGGATGGCCGAGGGGTTCGAGCGCCCCACGCCGGGCGGCCGCTTCGCGCCCATCTCGCAGCGCTTCCTCCACCATGCCCGCTTCATAGAGCAGCTCATAGCGCTCGAGGACATTTTCCTCGTTGAAGCCGCGCGCGCCGAACAGGAGCTCCACGCGCTGCCGGCGCGAGAGACCGGAGGATGAAATGGCGTCGGGCGCTTCCTCCACCCATTGACGGAGCCCTGGCGCGATAGTCGTCTCGATGATCGCGGGGCGGCCGTTACGCCAATCTTCCCAAGGGAAGAAATCATGCCAATTGCGCCAGCCGCCCATCGCCGGGCGCTGACTGTCGTCGCCAATGCGCGTCAGGGCGAGATAGCCGACGGAAACCACATGAGGATCCCGGTCGCCGGCGCGCGCATGCCGACCGCGATCGCCGAAAGTGTAGAGTTGCTCCACGTAGCCGAGCGGCGCGCCGGTCTGTTCGGCAACCCAGGCGCGCAGACCAATCTCGAAGGTTCGATGTCGGATCGGGTCGAAGGGCCCGGACGGCAGGGCGGCTTCACTACATTTTTCGTCGGTGCGGGTGGTGAGGATGAGCGGTTCTTCGCCCCGAACCGCGACAATCGCCGCCGTCAGGCCGATCGCAACCGGCGGAGACAGCGTCGGGCTCTTGGCCCTTTCAATTGTTTCGATCAGGCCAGTTCGAGCGCAAATGGCGCTCCCTCGAAGCAATCCGCGCCGCGGCCAATCGCGGCGATGGCGGCGACCATCCGCCCTTCGCGGCCGAGCCGACGATCGGCCAGCGCGACGATCCGCCGGTTCGGGGTCGCGGTCGGCGAAATACGGCGCAGTTCGCGCGCCACCTCGAATTCACAGCGGTGCGGCGCGAGCGCGCAGGCGGCGATATATGCCGCCGCTGGAGATCGGCTCACGCCTGCATAGCAGTGGATCACCATCGGGTTGGCTTGGTCCCAATCCTCCATGAAGGCGAGGAGCCGATCGATATGTTCCTCGCCGGGCAGGAGGTGCCCGTCGACAGGCGCGTCAATGTCGGACACGGCGATGCGTAAATGACGCTCCCGAGCGATCTCGCAGGGGCGGACCAGCGAGGCGCCGGCCGTCAAGATGGTCACCAGCGAACGCGCGCCGCTGCTGCGCACAGTGTCGACCACTTTGGTCATGGAACAGACGTAGAGTCGTCCGCTCGACATCAAAAACCTCTTAATCTTCCGCTAGCTGCGGTCGATCTCACGAAAGCGGGCGAGAAAACGCGTCTGCGTCGTCTCTACGGGGGCAGGCGTCATCTCATCCGTCAGAGCCTGCGGGGAGATCGCAGGGAGGCCGAAAATGCTCTCGGCTTCGCGCCGTGTAAAGCCTGCGAGCGACACAGCTTCGAAAAAAGCCGCCGTCCGATCTGCCTGCTTAGCAAGCTTCAACGTCGCCTGGCCGGGCGCGGCCGGCAGCGAAAAGCGTAGCATAATCGCCGCTAGAATCCTGTTTTCAATGGATTTGTAAGAGTCCCCGATCGCTGCCTTGAAGGGCGAAATCATGTCGCCGATCACATATTCGGGGGCGTCATGCAGCAGCATGAACAACCGCTCGCTGCGGCCGATGGAGGGCTCCATCACGGCCGCTATTTTTTCGACCAGCAAACTGTGCTGCGCAACTGAAAAGATGTGAGGCCCGATTGTCTGGCCATTCCAGCGGGCGACGCGGGCGAGGCCGTGGGCAATGTCCTCGATCTCGATATCTAGCGGCGAGGGATCCAGGAGGTCGAGCCGCCGGCCCGAGAGCATGCGCTGCCATGCGCGCGGCGGGACGTCCTTGAATGGCCGTTTATTTGCCCGCGCGCCAGTCATTTGGAGCCCCTCATCAGCCGCACGTGGCAGTCCACCAGATGGTCGTCGACCATCCCGACCGCCTGCATAAAGGCATAAACGATCGTAGGGCCGCAGAATTTGAAGCCTCTGGCTTTCAAATCCTTGGAGAGGCGCGCGGAAGTGGCGCTCTGGGTCGGTACGTCGCTAATGCTCTTGGGGTTGTTGACGACAGGCAGGCCGTCGACAAAGTCCCAGAGATAATTGGAGAAGCCCTGCGCGGATTCGATTTCCAGCCAGGCGCGGGCCGACAGCACGGCGCCCTCGATCTTAGCGCGATTGCGCACAATGCCGTCGTTCTGCATCAATTCATGCACGCGCCTGGCGTCGAAACGGGCGACTCGCGATGGGTCGAAGCCGTCGAACGCCTTTCTGAAAGCCTCTCGCTTTCGCAAGATCGTGATCCAGGACAAGCCTGCCTGAAAACCATCCAGAATTAGCTTCTCGAAGAGAGCCTGGCTGTTTCTTTCGGGGCGGCCCCATTCGTCGTCGTGATAGGCGACGTAAAGCGGGTCGTATCCGGGCCAAGGGCAGCGCGACAGACCATCGAGGTGAACGAGCACGCCTTCCCCCCAGCTTGCAGGTTGTTTGCGGGCGGGGGGCACGACATCGAGCTCCTTCGTGGCGAGTTTCGGCGCTTTATCGCCCGTTCAGATTGCGTTCACAACCCTGTTGGGACTATCGTTACGCCGCCGCTGACACGTTCCGCGTCCGGGTGGCGCGCGGCGTGCTTGATCGCGCCGTCGCAAGTCGCTGCCAACTTCTCAAGCGGCTTCCATAAGGGGAGATTTATATGGTGATCCGTCTCGTTGTTTCCCGCGCTGCGGTGGGCCTCGTCGCCGTCGGCCTCGGCGTGGCCGCGTCGGGCGAAGCCTTCGCCCAGGCCAATGTGCTCAAGGAATGCGGATCTCGTTATCAGGCCAAGAAGGCTGCGAACGAACTCGGCGGACAGACTTGGCAAGAGTTTTTGAAGGAGTGCCGCGCGAGCCTGACCGAGGCCCCGGCCGCGGAAGCCAAGCCCGCCGAACCGGCGAAGCCCGCTGAAACCGCGGCGCCGACGGAGTCCGCCAAGCCGGCGGAGCCGGCGAAGCCAGCTGAAACCGCCGCGCCGGCGGAGACCTCCAAGCCCGCCGAGGCGGCAAAGCCTGCTGAGCCCGCCAAGCCGGCCGAGGCCGCGAAGCCCGCCGCCGACACCAAGGCTGCGACGCAGGCCCGCCAGAAGAAGTGCGCAGCGGAATGGAAGGCGCAGAAGGCGGAACTCCTCAAGAGCGACAAGAAGCTGACTTGGCCGAAGTTCTGGAGCTCCTGCAACAAGCGCCTCAAGGACGCCGGCGAATAAGTCCGCGCCTCGTTCGAACCGGACGCCCGGCGACCTCTCGCCGGGCGTTTCTTTTTAGATGAACCCATCTTGCTCGAGGCGCGGGTTCATGCCACAGGACTGCTCGAGAGCCAATGGAGGCCCAGCGTGGACAAAAGCGAGTTGCAAAAGCTGCAGGCGTTTCTTCGCCGCTCCTTCGGCAATGACGATATCCGCGTCACGCTCGACCCAAAAAACACCGAGAACGCCGCGGCCTATCTTGGCGAGCGCCAGATCGCGACAATTTCTGTGGACGACGAGGACGGCGATCGTTCATTCGCTTTCGCAATGAAAATTCCCGTGGGCCGGGAAGTTCTGCAATCTTATCTCCGCAAGCTCTTCGAAAACGACCGGCTGAGCATTGTGGCGCGCGCGCGTAAGACCGACTCCGTGGAGCTCAACAGCGACGGGGAATTCCTCGGCGTCATCTCCGCGGATGATCCAAAACTGTCCAGTTTCACCCTTCAGATCGCCATTCTCGATTTCGATCTCGAAGAAGAGTGAGGCCTACTCACCGCACGCCGGCGCGCGCCCTGGCCGCACGCATCCGCGCCAAAAGGGCGTGAGCGCCCTCATAAAGCGCGTCCCATTGTTCCAGAAGACCTGCCGGATACCGCAGCTCAACATCGAGACCGCCATCTCGAAACACAGAGAGACAGCCCTCATCGGGCGCGCCGATCTGCGGTCTCACGCAGCGCGCGAAAAAGCTGCGTCCCTCTGGCGGCGCAATGAATAGTTCTTCCGTGTCGTAAGGGGAGGCGCGTTCGAAGCGCCGGAGCACCAGCCCGCCTGGGCCGACAAGGCTTTCGGGCGTGAGAAAGCGCGCGTAGAGCTTCGCCGGACGCTCTTGCGGGTCGAGGCTGTCGTCCTTTGGCGTCACGGTCATGACGATCGATGGCGCCGCGCCCTGAGATGTCGCCGGCAAGGGGACGAAAGCCGGAAAGGACGCGATGAAAGCCAAGCGGTCGGCGAGGCCGCCCGCAGCCGTCGCATCATCCCGCGCATAGGCTCTTGGGTAGGCGAGTTTCACGCCCGCGACGTCGGCTCGAACCAGCGCATCCGGCGCGTCGTCCCGCGCGCGAAGCAGTAGCAAGCCGGCGATCACAACTGCCGGTAGAAGCAGGACGAAGGCAAGTCTCATCGGGGAGAAAAATCAGCTCGCAATCCGCCAATCTCCGTTCTCGCCAAAGGCCCGGCCCTTTGCTTGCTGAGGTCGCCCCTTTGGAAAAATTTCGCGTGTGCCCGGCTTGCTGCCCTCGATTCTCCTATGAGAATCTCGTGCTTCTCATGCCGCAGCAGTCGGGGGCTGTCAAAAGCCTGGCAGTTTGAGTTGCGCGCGTAATCCGCCGCGCGGACTGTCGCCAAGGTCAAGAGCGCCGCCATAAGCCGCTGCCAGATCGACCACGATGGAGAGCCCAAGCCCGGAGCCAGGCTTGGTTTCATCGAGCCTTCGCCCGCGCTCGGTCGCCTGCCTTCGTAGAGGAGGCGCAAGACCTGGCCCATCGTCGTCAATGATGACAAGGAGTTCGGATCGATTTGCTTGCCTGGAAGGTTGCACCAAAATCGTCAGGATCACCTCCCGCTTCGCCCATTTTCCGGCGTTGTCCAGGAGATTGCCGATCATTTCCTCGAGGTCTTGTCGTTCGCCAAGAAATTTCAGTTCCGCGCCGACGCTTCCCGAGAACGTCACGCCCCGATCGCCGTATATTTTCGTGAATGTCCGCAGCAATGCGTCGACGCAGGGCGCAACCTGCGTCGCCGCGCCCAGCGCGCCGCCACGCGCCGCCGCGCGCGCGCGGTCCAGATAGAACGAGATCTGGTCGCGCATAATTCCCGCCTGCTCGTTGATCTTTACTGCGAGCGGGGAGGGCGCGGCGTCTGCTTCGTTGACCATGACGCTGAGCGGCGTTTTCAAGGCGTGCGCCAGATTGCCGACCTGCGTGCGTGCGCGCTCCAGAATGTCGCGATTGGCCCCAATGAGAAGATTCAGTTCGTCCGCGAGGGGCGCGATCTCGTTTGGATAGGCGTTCGCGATCCGATCGCGTTCGCCGCGGCGGATGGAGACGAGTTCGCGCTGCAGCAGGCGTAAGGGGCGTAGGCCAAAGCGCACTTGAAAGGCGACGACGCCCGCAAGCGCTATTGCAAGAGCCGCGAAAGCGATCGTCAATTCGAAACGGAATCTGCCGATCTGCTCTTCCATTTCCTCGGTGGTTGCAGCGACCTGGACAAGATAGATCCCCGTGTCGCCTGCGTCGATCACCCGTTCGACGATCCGCAGCCGCCGCCCATCAGGCCCCTGGGCGTCGCCACGTCGGGAACCGCCGACGCCGGCCGGCACACCGAGATCGGAAAGCTTCGGCAGTTTTTCGGCAAAGAGAGAGCGGGACGCCTTTATTTCATGTGCCGAGTCGTCCATCCGAGTGATTTGCCAATACCAGCCCGAGCCCGGTAGTTCGAATTGAGGGTCGCCAAGCTGACCAGGTCCCGTTCTTCCTTCCTGGCCCGATTCCGATACGTCTGCGACGATGGCGCGGAGATAGACCTCAAGCCGCCGCTCGAAAATTTCTTCGGCTTCCTGCCGATAATAGGCCGTAAAGAACATGCTGGCGACAAGCAGCACGACCGAACTCAGCGCCGCCGCAGTGAGAAACAGGCGCGTCGCGATGGAGCGAGAGATGACGCGGGGCAACCGCATGTTCGCTAACGTCTTCCGCCGGGGCTCTCCGGCGCGGCGGCGGCCATATAGCCGAGGCCGCGAATGGTCTGAATTACATCTACTCCAAGCTTCTTGCGCAGACGGCCGACGAAAACCTCGATTGTATTCGAGTCCCGGTCGAAGTCCTGATCATAGATGTGTTCGATGATCTCGCTTCGCGAAACCACTCGACCGCTGTGGTGCATGAGATAGGCGAGCAGTCGGTATTCGTGTGATGTCAGCTTTACTGGCGCGCCGTTGACGACGACGCGTCCAGCCTTAGTGTCGAGACAGACGGGACCACAGACGATTTCGTTCGTCGCGTGGCCCGCCGCGCGGCGCAACAGCGCGCGGATGCGCGCCAGAACCTCTTCCATATGAAACGGCTTGGCGACGTAGTCGTCGGCGCCGGCGTCAAAGCCCTGCACCTTTTCGCTCCAGCGATCGCGCGCGGTGAGTATGAGCACGGGCATGGCGCGACCAGTCGCGCGCCAGGATTCGAGCACTGTGATGCCGTCCCTTTTTGGCAGGCCAATGTCCAGCACGACCGCATCGTAAGCTTCCGTCTCGCCCAGATATTGGCCCTCCTCGCCGTCGAAGGCGCGGTCGACCGCGTATCCGGACTGTTCCAAAGCCTGCGCAATCTGACGGTTGAGGTCCTTATCGTCTTCGACGACGAGCAGCCGCACCTTCTTCCTCCCGCCCAAAAGCCCGCGGCTTCGAATCAATCATCCTTGTGGCCAGAATGCGGCTTCCCGGTTATGGCGTCATATGCGAGCCTCGAGATGCGTCCGTCCGGCAGCAGCACGCTGATCTCGTAGATGAAGGTTTCCTCACGCCGGCAAAGACGGGCGCCCAGAGCCTCGCCGTGATTCTCGCGAGCGGCCGCCCGCATGCAAGCGAAGGGATCAACGAGCCCGTGCGCCGCAATCTTCTCCCGGGTTTGCGCCGTCGAGAAACACTGTATCCTTGGGCTTGCCCGTTCGACGGCGCGTTCCGCCTGTTCCTCCGCGTGCGCGCGAGTCAGCGACGCCGCCGCGATTGTCGCGGCCGCCAGGACGCTGCGAAAGGTGAACATACGGGTCGGCATCTTTCCTACAATGGTTTTCTTAGCAAACTCGTGTCTGAACGGCAGGTGAACGCCGCCGGAGGCGTGAAAAGATCATTATCATGGCGGCCTTCGGCGGCTTTCGCAATCTAGCGTTTCATGCGCAACGCAGCGGAAAGGCTGCCGGGCGGAGTCGTGGTCAACGTTCGCATCAAGGCCATGAGGATTGCTGAAGCAATGGCGACGGCCCCAGCTTTGGGGTCGTTGAGAAAGGCGATCCAGTCTGTTGAGGCGAGCGCGCCAAAGATCGCGACGAGCGCGGCGGCGAGATAAGTGCGGTATCCGGTCATTTTCCGTCCTTTGCTTCAGGCCTGCGTCTGGCTTTGATCCACTGCCGTGAGCGCGCCACGCAACTGGTCGGCGGTGGCCTGGAGGTCGTTGGCGATCTGTTCGATGGCGGCCGCGTCCGCCGCCTGCGCCTGCGCATAGGCGAGGCTATGGGACAGATTTTGGATGTGGTCGGCCGCGACGCCGATCAAGCTTCGCAAGTCGTCGACGATCGCGGCGAGGCGATTAAGGGCTGACATGTGTTTTTGCTCCTTCCTTCGTTTGAGTTTCGCGCCCGTCACCGAGCGGCGGCCTGGAAATGCATGGGGTCGCAGTCGCCGTTGGCGCCGCGCCAGATCAGCCCACAGTCTTGGAAGGCGCGCGCGGCTTCGAGCGGGATGAAGCCAGGCCGCCACTTGGACCGAAAGGGATTGCGCTCGGGATCGATGTCGAGGGCCGCGCCGTAGCTGTGAATGGACCAGCTCTTTGTCGATCCTCGCATGAGCCGCACCATGAGCGACCCGCCCGTCAGATGTAAGCGGTGAGCCTCGATGTCTTTTTGCGTCCCATAGAGGCGCTTGATTGCGAGCAGCGCGTCCCCGAACGCGTCCCTGCATCTGCGATGAAAGCGTAACTTCGTTACGGGCGGGCCCCATGAGTAGCTCATCGCATAGGGGGGCACGAGATCAACAATGTTGTCACGCTCCCAACTCGGATTGACCGAGCTGTGCAAGATTGGATCGCCGTAAAATTCGATCAACTCCTCGATATGACGTTCATTCGGCCAGTGCACGGCGTTCCCCTTTTCTTTTTGAGGGAGAAAAAATCAAAAATATTCGATGATGATCGCGAGGCCGGGCGCGCCCGCCCCGCCGGCGCCGCCTGAACCGCCGTTTTGATGCGCCCCCCCGCCGCCGCCGCCGCCCGAAGGAAAGCCGCCTACGCCGCCTCCGCCGCCAATCGCCGTCCCCGAGGCGCCGCCGCCGCCGCCGCCGCCAGCTTGAGTGAACGCCCCCGTCGTGGTCGCGAAATCGCCAGGGCCCGCGCCGCCCGCGATCGCGCCGCCTGCAACGCCTGGCGCCCCGCGCGCGTCGAACCCGCTCGGGAAGAAAGCGCCGCCCATGGCGCCGTTGCTCGCCGCGTTCGAGGCGGTCAGACCGCCTCCCGCGCCCCCGCCTGAAGCGCCGAAAAAGGCGGTCCCGCCGCTAAAGCCGGCCGAGCCGTCGGCGGGGCCGCCGCCGCCGCCGCCGCCGAACCCCAGAAGTTGGGAGACGCCGCCGCCCGCCCCCGAGCCGCCCCCACCCTGTCCGCCGCCGCCGGCCCCGCCTGTTGCGCCGGAAGCGTCGGTTCCCTTCGCAAGGCCTGAACCGCCGCCGCCGCCTGACGCCCTCCCAAGGCCGCCGCCCGACCCTGCGCAGCCGCCATAGGCTTTCATTAGGGACCCGAAAGAGCTGTCCCCGCCGGCTGCGCCATTGGCGCCCGGACTCGAATTCGTCGTTTGAGCGGCTCCGCCCGCGCCGCCCGCGCCAACCGTCACCGCCTGTCCGGCTCCGATCACCGAAGCGGGGAAGGAGCCTCTGATCCACGCGCCGCCGCCGCCGCCGCCGCCGCCGGAAGCGGGAGAGCCCGGCGTCTGGCGCGCCCCGGAACCGCCGCCGCCCCCTGCGCCGAACAGAATGACGTCAGCGAAACGAAGTCCGGAGGAGGGCGTGTAAAACCCGCTCGCTCTGAACGTCAGAATTCTTGTCGGCCCGCCGCTGGGATAGGAAACGGCGCCCGTCGTACGGTCGATGACAAGGCTGTCTCGCCACGATGCGCCATCGGCGGAGACCTTGATGCGAAAGTTGTCGTCTCCCGCGAGCCCCGTCTCGGCGCGCCCCGAGTAGTTCGACTGGTAGAGCTGCGAGACTGTTTTGGCGGACGCCTCCTTGTTCAGCGACACCCTCAGATCGCCGCCGCCGCCTTCGGAGACAGTTCTGGCTGAAAACAGCGCTGCGTTCGTCTTCACCGAGAGCGGATTGCCTGCGTCGGCCGTGGTTCCGACGCCGAGCCGCGAGAGGTTTTGCACTTCCCGCAGGCCGCGGCCGAGATCGACCCAATCGAGGCCGTCAAAAAACAGCAGCAGTGATTCCGCGGAGACGTAAAGGCGCCATCCCGCGCTCGGGCGCAAAAACGTCCAGCCGCCGGCGAGAAAGGCGGCGATCTGCTTTTCCTTGCCCGCGAAGGCGCTTGTCGCCCCCGCGCCGATGAGAAAGCGGTCGCCTTCAGCGGGCGCGGTCGGCGGCGTGGCGACATTGCGCGCTTTCACAGCAAGATGCACGCTGGCGTCGAGCATCGCCAGCGCTTCATTGTGGGTAATATGTTTCTGCGCCTGAGCCGCGTCGATGAGCGGCAGCGCCAGATGCGTCGTCTCGGTCATGGTTCGCCTATTCGATGGTCACCGTGCCGGTGAAAGGAAACCCGCGCCCCACAGCGGCGCTCATCTGATAGAGGGAGAGCGTGAGAGCGCTTTGCGGCGCGCCGAAATCGGCGAGCTCTTGAGCGGCGGGGTAGAGAATCGAGGTCGTCTGCGCGGAGAGCGCGCGTTTGCCCGTCGGCAGGACAATCTCCGCTTCATAGGCCTCGTTGGACTCGCCGAGCGGAACGTCGAGCATCCCCCAGCTATCCGAGTCGATGCGGCCGCGACGCAAGAAGCTGATCACAATTCCTTCAGCGGTGCGAACCGCGCGAAGGCGCGTCGGCGCATAGGGCATCAGCGTCAGACGCGTCGCCGTGGCGGTAGCGCGAACGTAGAGCGGATCGGCGACGTCTCGATCGGTGGGGCCGATGGCGTAAGTGATCGGGGCGCCGATTTCTTCGACTTTGCGCGCCAGCGGAACGAGCGCGTCGTCGAGCAGCACGACGGTGGAGCCGGCCGGCGCCGCTCGGCGTGCGAGATGCTCCGCGCCGCCCAGGCCGCGGATGAGCCTCGAAAGACGATAGGTTCCCTCGCCGACGAGCTCCGCGCGCGCGAAAGCGAAGATCTCCCACTCGCCGTCCGCGCCTTTGATGGCCATGGCGGTCCTGCCAGCGAGCGCCGCCAGATCGTCGACCGAGGCAAGCTCTCCCCCTCCTAAGCATATTGTCAGGCTCGATCCTCGATCGAAGCGGCCGACAGGACCTGGAGGCAGAATGTCGAGCGTGTCGCCGATTATCGCCCGCTTCTCGATCACGCCGATCGTTTCCGACGCTGCGCCCATGGTTTTCACAAGCGCCAGTGCGCCGGGCCAAGGATCGGCAAAGGCGGCGACATAGGAAAGCGCTTCAGGGCCGCGCAGGATCGCAAGATCAAGCACAACGACTCTCGGCGGCCCGAGGATTTGTGGCGTCGCCTGGGCGACGCGTTCAATCTTCGGCGCCGCCGCGTCATAAACCGATGCGTCGACCGCCCTTGCGATGACGCGTCGGGCGGCGCCGTCGGCGATACGCTGGATCTGGAATTGGCGCGCGTCGAGGCGCAGCACATCGCCCGGCTGGAGGCCGACAAGGCCTGGCCGCAGAGCGAACTCCGCAGTTTCGCGTCCGACCCAGAGGTCTTGCAGCCAGACGTCTGCAAGTCTCTGCGCCTCCGCCTGATGGGTGATCACCGCAGCCTGAGCGTCGCTCTTTCTGGCCGAGCGGCACTCGAGTCGACGTGAGAGAGCCCGCGCCAGCTGATAGCCACTTTCCGAGTCGGCGTAGGTGAGCGCAATTTCGCCCGGCAGCTCGCTTTCCTGCGCCCGCGTCAGGGTGACGAGCGACATGTCCTTTCCCACTGCAAGATCATCATCGCCGATCTCGCGCACCGGTTTGCGGCGCCGATCGACAAAGTTGAGCCTGCCGGCGCCGATGGCTGCGTCGAATCCATAAAGCGCCGCAAGCGGGTCGATGGCCTCGCGCGGCGACATCGGCCGATCCAGCACATAGCCATCCAGAAACCCACCGATGCTGGGCCGCTGGATCGCGAGGCCCGGGGCCTCCACGGCCTCGGCCAGCGTCGTCACGAGACGATCGAGGGGAACGCCCTCCAGCCGCCCGTTGAGCCAGTGTCCCGTCTCCCAATTGGGCCCGTCGCTCCAGGCGTCGCCTTGCGTTGGAAAGGCGGGGAATGGCCGTGCGTCCCAGCACCAGATATGAATGCGCGCGGGATCGACCATTGGGCCGCCGTAGACAGCCGATCGCGGATTCGCCAACGACCCGCCGGGGCGAGACGGAT
Source organism: Methylocystis sp. NC52PC (assembly GCF_055698645.1). NCBI lineage: Bacteria > Pseudomonadati > Pseudomonadota > Alphaproteobacteria > Hyphomicrobiales > Methylocystaceae > Methylocystis > Methylocystis sp. NC52PC. The sequence continues at coordinate 2,039,426 of NZ_CP170127.1, forward strand.
CAAAATAGGCGAGCATCGCTTCGATGAAGCGCGACTGCATGAGGTCGTCCCGACCATCGCGCGAGAAATAGGGCAGGCCGCCTTCGCTCGAGCGAGAATCTGGAAAAATGTTTGGCGCATTCGCCCCCCGGTCCACGGCGGGACAGCCGGTCTCGACGATCCATATCGGTTTGGAACACGGGATCCAGGCCGTCGGTTGCGCGAGTTCGACGCCCGCCACGCGTTCGTAATGCAGCTGCGACCAGAAGGAGACGAAGTCTTTCGTGCGATAGACCCAGGGCTTGCCGAGGCCGTCGGTGATAGGCGTCCGGACCTGCGCCTTGCGCGCTTCGGCGTCGGCGTAATACCAGTCGTAGCCCTCTCCGGCCGCGACGCGCGACATGAGATAGTCGAGATCGTGCGGGCATGCCGCTTGCGCGGCGTCCAAATGCGCGTCGCCGTCACGCCAGTCGGACAACGGCCAGTAGACGTCGACGCCGATGAAGTCCACCGCCGGCGACGCCCACAAAGGATCGAGCGGAAAGCGCAGCTCCCCCTCTTCGGGGACATGCGCGCCATATTCGGTCCAATCCGCTGCATAGCCGACCTTTGTGGTTTCGCCGAGGATCGCCTTTGCCTCGGCGGCGAGCGACGTCAGCGCGGAGACGAAGGGATAGTCTCCCGGGCTTGAGCGCACGCGCGTGAGCCCGATCAGTTCGGAGCCGATCAGAAAAGCCTCGAGGCCCGCCGACTTCAGGAGGTCGACATAGTGGAAAATGAAGCTGCGATAGCGGGCGACGAAGGCGTCGATCTGCGTCGCCGCGACGCTGCTATTGTCGGGCGACCCGCGACGCCCCGGCGCGGGGTCGCAGGTAATGCGTCCCCGCCATGGGAACGTCGGCTGGCTGGTTGCGCCGCTGTAAGGATCCCGCAAGTCGTTCCCCGGCGGAACGTCCATCATGAGAAACGGATAGAAGGTGACCGAAAGGCCCCGCGCCTTGAGGTCCGCGATCGCCCCGAGCACCGAGGCGTCGCTCGGCGTGCCGCCAAATGCGGCGCGTCCGTCGATCTGGGTGACGAGTCGCGCCGTCGCGCGGGTGCGGTCGCCCACGCTCCAGTCGGCCGGCCATGAGGAGCCAAGCAGATAGTTGAATTGGCCGATCGTTTTGAAAGGCGCGTCGACGCACGGCTCGATTGCGCAATATTGCGCACGCAGATCGTCGCCGAACCAGGCGACGACGAGCGCCACGCTTTCGAGATTGGGGCATAGCGCCTGGAGCGCGTCGATCGACGCCTGCCAGTCCGTCTGCGCAGTCAATTGGTGGCGGTTTTCGGCGCTCGTCGCCCCCGCTGACCAGAAGTTGAGCTTCAACGCGGGGAGATACCCAGCCTCCGTCGCGCCGGGAATGAGATCGATCGCTCGGATCATCTCGCCAATGCCCGCGACGGGCTTCACGACCTCGAAAGTGAATTGCGGAATCCGGTTGCCGAACGACGCCAGCGGGAGATTGTCAAAGACAACATAAGCGAGCCCGCGATAGGCGGGCGCATTCTCCGCTCCCTCCTTGACCACGATCAGCGGATCCGGCTCCTGGTCCTCCGTTCCTTTGTAGATGCGCAATGGCAGCGTCGTCAGATCCAGTTCTGCGCCGTCGGCCCAAATCCTGCGGATGAAGGCGATTGGCCCTTCGCAAAGGCCGATCGCGAAGTTCGCAAAGTAAGCGTAGGTAACATCCACCCGTGGCGCGCCGGCCCCGCCGCCGCCGCCCTTGCCCCCGCTTGGGGCGGTGGTTTGAATGGCCACGTTGCTCTGCTCGAGGAAGCGGGTGGCCCAGATCATCTGCCCGCCAATTCGCGCCCGGCCGTAGACGCGCGGAATGCCCGCGCCCTCGGTCGAGGCGACCCCATCCATCGCCTTGAGGCGCGGCCCGTCGCTGTAGCGCGGCGCGCCGTGGGCTTGTCCCTGATCGAAGAGCGCGCCGCCCAGGGCGCCAGCGAGACGTCCGACAGCGCCGCCAACCGGGCCGCCGATTGCGCCGCCGACGGCGGAGCCGATGGTTTGGAGGACCAGCGTCGCCATGCAAATCTCTTGGAGGCTCGAGGAGGCGTCAGTCGACGACGCCCGGAAAGGCGAAGACGGCGGCGATGCGCTTGCCCCAATGGCCGATCGCAACTTCCGCGACACGGGCGCCGCTATGGGCGTGGACCATATGGGTGGGGGAGGTCGCGATCCCGAGATGTTTTGCCGGGAGGTTATCGCGGAAGCGGAACACGAGGACGTCCCCCGCGCGAAAATCGTCTGGCGGCGCAGGCCGGAAATGCCGGTTCGCCGCATCGAGCAAAGCCTCGACGCCGAGAGCCTCGCCCCAATCGGGGGTGTAGGGCGGCGCTTCTTCAGGCTCTTCGCCGATCACTTCGCGCCAAACGCCACGAATGAGGCCAAGGCAATCGCAGCCTGCGTTTACAAGCGACCCCTGATGTCGGTAAGGCGTTCCAATCCATCGACGCGCGGCGGCGACGATCGTTGCGCGCTTCACGCTCATTGAAAGAAACTCCCGCCATCCATCGCCTGAGAGCGCGAACTGGGGTAGGCGATGACAAGATCGTTGCCGGGCATATGCGGAAAGCCGCGAAAGTTGACGATATTGCCGAACTTGGTCCGACACGTCGTCGCCGATTTGTCGCAGCCCGCGGTGAGCGACACGACGTCGCCGCTCACGATGGCGGCGCCTGGCGGCGTCCACAGCGTGATTGTCGCGCGCAACCCGCTTTCCCGCCGGTGCGATTTGATCGTCACTTTGGCGCCGCCGTTGACGCCGCCCGTGAAGGTCAGTCTGCCGCCGGTGAAGAAACCCGATTCGAAGACGCCGGAAAGATTGAGCGTCAATACGCCGCCTGAAAACGCCGCGACGACGCCAGTTGAAGCGAAAGCGCCGATACTGAGTTTGCAGCGGCCGTCGCCGAAATCCGCAGCACAGCCGCGCTGGAACGCGCGGCCCTGGGTTTGATCGAAGAAATGGGCGCTCGAGCGCAGCTCAGCGCTGAAAGCGCCTTCGCCGCGCCGCACTTCACCAATCGTTGCGACGTCCAGTAGAGTCCGGAGTTGAGGATCGCTCCAATCGACGAGCCATGTCTCGACGGAGGCGTTATCGTACAGGCCGTTGAGGAGATCGCTTTCCGATAGACTGTCATCGGAGAGCGCCCCGGCGGCCTCCGACGTCGCCACCGAAAGGCCGAGGCTGCGTTCAGCTTCAGTGGCCGACAGCCCTGTGCTTGCGCGAAAGACGACGCCGTCGAAAGTAAGATCCCGGTCATGGTCGGTGAACCCCATGATGACGCCGTCGCGCCGCAAGAGCCGCCAGCAATGGCAAAGGGTCGTCGCCTGCCGGTCGAGCTTTTGCTGGAAAGACGAAGAGATATCGAGCATTCCCAAACCTTTCAGACGGCGATTTCGATGATGGGGATTTTCGGGATGGCGCCCGCCTCGAAGGCCTCGAAGTCGATCTCGAGGAAATCCGTGTCGAACCGAACCGGCACGTCGAAGAGAAAACCGGCAGTGATGAACGCGCCCGGCGGCGGGGTCGCGCCGGGCGAGAAAGTGACGACGCCGGTCGTCGCATCGGCTGAGAATTGTGACGCGGCCTTTTCAACGCCGTCGACAGCGATGCGCACGCTGCCGGCGACGGGTTTTGCAATGCTACGCCCGTATGCGGCGAAAACTCCGCCATAAGCTTTGGTCAGCTGGAATGTCCGTGTTGCGCCGTCGCCTTTTCCAAGATTCTGGTCCGTTGGCGCAGGCGCGGCGCCTGGGGCGCAGGACGCGAAATCAGCACGGTCGCGCCAGCGAAACCCGTAGAGACGCCCACGCCGCTCCTCGAAAAAGGCGATGACCTGAGAAAGCTGGGCGAGCGTCTTCACGCCATAGCCTGCTTCATAGCGGCGACGCGAATGAGCCCAGCGTGCGTTGCGCGACTCGCGGTTGGACCCGAGCGTCACGATCTCGGTGCGGCGTTCTGGCCCGCCGCGCCCTTGCAAGGAAACGTCCAGGGGAAAGCGGATGTCGTGAAAGTCGCTCATCTGGAAACCGTCGATCAGAGTTGCCGCTGGCCGCGCCCGACGGCTCGCGCGAGCGCGCTGGTGATCTGCGCCTCGGAGCGGCGGAAACTCTCGAAATCCTGCGCGGCGATATTGACAGTCACCGAGACAGGCCGCCCCTGAGCGCCTTGCGCAACGACCCCCAACCGCCCATCTGGGCCACGCGCAAGCGGCATGATCGCCTCGGCGCCGCGTTCGCCCATGAGTCCGATTGCGCCGCCATTTGAAAAATAGGCAGGGCTCGCGACGACGCCGCCCTCAGCGAAGGGCGTGATCCGTTGATTGCCGCTGAAGGCGTTACTCAACATACCGCTCAAGGAATTTGAAACGCCGTCGACCATTGCCTTCGCGCCGTCTCGCAAGGCGAGCTTCGCCAAGGATTGTCCGATGCTCAGCAGCGTTTCATTGAAGCTCTTGCCGCTCGTCGCCGCAGCGCCAAAGCCATTCGCCAGAATTTTCGCGACCTTCTCGCCCGAGGCGCCGATCTGGTCGAGGAGATGCTTGGCGGACGTCAGCTCCTGCGTCGCAATCGGCCGCGACGCGCTCAGGCCGTCAAAGTCTGGGAAGTCGATGCCCATCGTCTGTCCTCATCAGTTCTCAATCTGGGAAATCGCGCATCAGGGCGTCGAGCCCGGAGCGGCTCATGCAGGTTCCGCCATGCCCGTAGACGCCCTCCGCAGCGTGGAACAACTCGCGCGGCGTCATAGACCAGAAATCACGTGGACCAAGCCGCAGGACGCCGAGGCCAAAGGCCATCGCGCGCGAGAAAGGAAAGGGCGGGCGCGGAGAGGGCGCGCGCGCCGAATTTCCTTTCGCGATCAGGCGTCCTGCGGCGACCGAGGGTTTGCGGCGTGCGGCTCCGGCTCATCGCCGAATGTCGCGGCCAGGAGGTCAGCCGCGATTTGCACATAGCCTGCAAATCCCCCCGATGCTTTCATCCTTGAAACCTCTTCGTCGCTCAGCGCATGACCCGCGCCGCGCAGCCCGCAGCCAATGACGCGCAAAATGTCACGGGCGGAAAGCCGGTTCGCCTCGAAACGCTGCGCCAGCCCGACGAGATCGTTCGCTCCCATGCCGCTCTCGAGCTCTGCGAGCGCGCCGAGGGTCAGGCACAGCGTGTAGCGCTTGCCGTCTAGCAGCGCGTCGATTTCTCCACGTTTGGCGTTGGCCATGGGAAGCTCTCTCAAATCGCCGTGAACGTCAGTGCGCCGGCAGAGTCGAGCGAAATGTCGAAAGTCACTTCACCCGAGTGCTCACCGCGGTAGTCGAGATTGGAAATCTGAAAAGGCCCTGCAAGCGCTCCAAGGCCGGGAACAATTATTTGCCAGTCCCGCAGCAGGCCGTCGAAGAAGATCTGGCGCAAGAGCGCATCGGAGGCTTGATCCTTGAAAATCCCGGCGCCCGAAACGCTCGCGCGGCGCACGCCGGCGCCGCCGAGCAATTCACGCCATCTTCCCGCCGACTCGGCGTCGGTGACGTCGACGCTGTCAGCGTTGAGCGCAAGGCGTCGCGTGCGAAGGCCGGCGACGGTCACGAAGGCGCCGGAGGCGTCGCTGACCTTGAGAAGAAGATCCTTGCCTTTTTGGGCAGTCATGTCGGTTCTCGAATTCGGGTTAGAGATATTCCGTCGTCGCGCGGAAAAGCATGGCCACGCGCGCGAAGCGGCCGCTGGCGTCGCGCTTCGTGTTCAGAGAAGCGAAGCGCAGATCAATCAGCTCATGGTCGTCGAGCGTGAGCGCCGCGCTATCCAGGAGATCGACGATCTGCTGCGCGACGTCCAACGCGGGGCCGAGCCCGCGTTCGGTCGAAATGACGGCCAGCGTGAGAAAGTGCTCGCTTCCGCGCGAGAGCGTCGTCGACCAGTCGCGCATCTCGGCATCCGTGAAAAGCACATAAGGCGTTTCAGCGCCGCGTGGCGCCTCTTCATAGATCCGTGCGCCGCCGAGAGCGGCGACGAGCGCGCCATCCATCAGCAAGCGAGCGCGGATTGCTTTGCGCAGGGCGACGACGGGCGAGGCGGTCATGGTCGGCGCCTCATGAAAACTCTTCGCATACGCATTTAAGAAACCTCCGACCTTCGTCGCTGTCCTCGACGTTGCGAATGACAAGCTTCCGTCCGCGAAAAACGAATCTCATCTCGTTCGCCACGTCGGGGCGCCAACGAATTTTAACCGCGTAGCGTCGCGTCTGAACGATCTGTTGCTCGATGAACTGCTCGTTTCCGCCAAGCGCTTCGATTCGCGCCCAAAGTTGTGCCACGGGCGCGAAGCTTCGCGTAAAGCCGCCGAGTTCGTCCGGAACGTCGACCGGGGCCTCCAAGGTGAGGCGATGGCGCAACGCGCCGATTGTCGCGGCGCTGGTCACGACAAGCGCTCGCGCCTGAAGGGCGCTGCGAGTTGGATGACGCCTTTTGGCAAAGCGTCGTTGGCGTCGTCGCCCCGCTTTTCGCGCCAGTGCGCGACAAGAACCATCATGGCGCGTCGGAGTGGCTCGGGCGTCCCGCTGGCGCTCGCGCCATAGCCGACCGAGAAGTCGATCTCGATCCCGTCGACGCTTCGCCCCGGCGCGGGCGGCGCCGATTTGAAGGTCACGCGGGCGCCATCGCTCGCTGGAGGGGCCCGATAGGAGATCGGCGCAAGCGTCTGCGCCATGTCATTGGCGTCGAAGATGCGAATAGCCGAAAGGGCTTGAAACGGCGCGAACGGGATAGGCAGCATGAGCGCATCGAGGGGCCAGGCGTTGAGCGTAATCCGCCAGCTCTGGGTAACGAAGAAGCGACGCGTATAGGCTTCGAGCGTCATGCGGGCCGAGACGATGAGCGCCTGGATCAGTTGGTCCTCGTCGCCTCCGTCTTCACGCAGCCAGGCTTTCATGTCCGTAAGCGAAACGGGCTCGATCGTGGGCGCGCCGATCAGCATGGGTCTCATGGGCGGGGTCCTGATCAGGAGGGGAAAGCCCGCGGCGTCGCCGCCGCAGGCCGGGAGCGGTCAGGAAACGCCAAACTTCAAGAGCTTGATCGCCTCGAAGTTCTGCACGCCGCCGCCGACGCGTTTCGTGGTGTAAAACAGCACATACGGCTTCGCCGAGTAGGGGTCGCGCAGCACGCGAACGCCGATGCGGTCCACGACGAGATAGGCGCGCTCGAAATCTCCGAAGCCGATCGCCATCGTGTTTGCGCCGGGATCGGGCATGTCCTCGACTTCGACGATCGGGAAGTTCATCAGGCTCGCGGTCGCGTCGGCTGTCGCGGGCGGCGCCCAGATGTAATCGCCGGTCGTCGTCTTGAACTGGCGCACGAGAGATTGGGCGCGCCGGCCCATGACGAATTTTGCGTTCTGTCGGTAGCCTGCGCGCAGAGCGTAAGCGAGATTGAATAGCGCGTCCGAAGGATTGGTGGCCGCGAAGGCCCCAGCGACGCCGGTGACGACATAGCCGATATTGCCCCAAGTCCAACCCGCATCGGCGACGTTCGTGTAGGAGAGAAAGCCTTTCGGCTTGTTCACGCCGTCACCGGACACGAAGGCGGCGCCTTCCTGCTCCGCGAAAGCCACCTGCACTTCGTCCGCGATCCACTGCTCAATATCGACGACGGCGTCGTCGAGGAGCGCCTGAGTGGCCGCCGGCATGGCGTAGAGCTCCATCGCCGGGAAGTTCATGTCGGCGATCTGCTGGTTGGCCGTTTGCGGGCGGGGGTCGGCCTCCGCCACCCAGCCGGCCGCAGGGCCAGAGGTGCAATAGGCGCGTCGTAATGACTGTGTCGAAATCTCGCGCACGCTGGCGATGGCTCGAATCGGCGAAAGCTTGGCGAGGCGACGCAGAATTTCTCGTTCGGCCGGAACCGGCACGAGATAGCCGCCGTCCGGTCCAGAAGTCCGCGACATCGCCTTGGCTTCGAGGGCCTTCAGTCCGGCCGCTTCGCCCGAGCGCATATAGTGATTGAAGGCCGATTTGTGCTCGCGGCCGCCTTGATCCTCAGGGGTTGCGCCGCCCAGTCGCGGACGCGACAAGTCGAGCGCGAGCCGATCGAGGCGGCTCTTCGTTTCATCGAGCGCCCGGTCGATGCGCGCAAGCTTCTCCTCGGTCACGACATCGGCGCCCATGCGCGTTTCGAGTTGGGCGAGACGCTCGTCATTTGCCTCCTTGAAGGCTGAGAAGGCGCAATTCAGGTCGGCGATGACGCCGTCGCTTGCAGATTTCATTTCAGTGGACGCCATGAAGTGCCTCGGGGGTGAGCGCGCAAAAGGACGTCCCGCCGGCGATCGCCGTGGGTTTTCGTCTGTGCGCGGGGGTGAAAGCCGTCTGGCCAATGCGTGTTCCGCGTCGACGGCGTGAGCGGAACGGTTTTCTTAACAGCCTATTCGTAACGCGAGGCTTTGCAGTCGATGCTGGAGACGCAACGACGCCTCCTGCGCCTTGAGCCGGCAGAGCATGGCGCGTTGTGTGTCGGTCGTCGCGAGAGGCGTGCGTTTGACCGCGTCGATGCGCGCCTGCGGCGCCATAGGAAACGTCACGACGGAAATTTCCCAAAGATCGATTTCGCTCAGTCGGCGCAGGCCGCTCGTCTTGTCGATGGCCGCCTGCTTGGCGCGAAAGCCGATCGAAAGCCCATCGACCGCCCCGCTGCGAATGAGCGAGAGCGCTTCGCGCGCCCGCGCCACCGAGAGATCGAGGTGGCCAGCGGCTTTCAGGCCCTTCGAGTCTTCGATAAGCGAGGTCCAGACGCCGATCGGTTCAGCGGCGTTATGCTGCCACAGCAGTTTGACGCCCGCGGCGCCCCGCTTCATGAGCGTGCGCGCGAAGGCGCCGGGCATCACAATGTCGCCGCCCGTATCGGCGACGCCGAAGAGCGAAGCATAGCCCTCGATAACGCGAGCTGACGTCGCCTGGCCGAGTGGAAGGCTTATGCGCTTGGTTTCTCGCAAGGTTGTCATCCTCTGCCCAGATCGGCGCCCGCAGGGTTTCGCGAATGCGCCTGTAATTGCGCGAGCACATGCACGAAAGTCTTGAAGACTTGCGCGGACTCCTCGCGGCGTCGCGTCGTCTTGCGGCGGGGATTTGCTGAAAATGGCAGACGCAGTCTCAGATGTATCAAGGATCGCTCCCACAGCGTCGGTTGAATCGGGCGAGTTCGCGCACAAAGGCGTCGAGGCGACGCGTCGCCTCACTTACTTGGCGCATCGCGAGATGGGCCTGCGCCGTGGCGACGCAGGCCCATAGAAAGAGCGCGAGATGGGCGAGATCGCCGCGCTCGAGAATGGCGTTGAGAATGTCGGACAGCGAAGCGACCTCCTTCCCAAGTGGGATCGGTGTGTTTGACGAAGCGACAAAGCCTTCCAGGCCGTGGGTCGGTCAGATGGGCATTGTCCGGTCAGGGCCTGCGGAGCAAGCGCCAGGCTTATGAGAGATTTATGCGAAATCCATTTTTCGAGGACGGTTCCTTTAATAAACACGACCTTCCTTCGGCGAAAGCAAAGCGACAAAGCTTTCCAGTCACCGGATCAGGTTAATTTCTGCTCTACCGCTCTCAAAGCAGCGAAACCACTCTTCGAGAATTTGGGACCATCTCGGTAAAGCCCTACCTCGAGCGCGACACAGAAGCCCTCAAACTGACGCGGCGCAGACATTGGCATTTTACTACTGCTTAAGGTCAAAAAGACGGGAACGCGGTGCTACCCGAATATCCTCTTTGGACCTTTGGGTTTCGTCGCGGCGCTGAGTTCACGAACAGCGCTAACCGAGCTTTTTTTCTATAGCAGCAAGCGCCCGCGCGAAAACTTGCACAATTGCCGGCTGATCTCGACTCGCGTCTGGCCCAGAGAAAACCGCAGTACGGGGTCGCGCATTTTCCCACAACGTGCTCAATTTCTCCGCGGCGTTCGGCTCGTTCAGCGTTTTGGCCAGGAAGTCCCTCAGAACGAGTAGGTCGCTCCGCTCACACCAGCTGAGTCCATAGTCGATTGCGCGCTCTATGTATGCCTCGAATCCGAACCCGAATATCGCGCGAAAGGCTATTGGCGCACTAACGTCCCAAGGACGATCCGTAAATGCTTCAAAACCGGTTGGGGAAGAGAACCATTTATCCAGCCGGATGGGAGCGCTTCCAGCCGGTCGGCGTTGTAGTCGAAGCGGAAGGGCGCGAAGCCCGGTTGCAGCCAGGCCTGAAAACTTTTCTGCAAGCGGGTGACGAGGGGCGGCACGGTCTGGCGCCAGAAGACGCGGTTCGCTTCGCCGTAATGCGAAAAAGGGTTTTTCAGTCGACTTAGCCTCGAGCAGCAGCGGCTGTGGGCGCTCGCATGGGCGCCCGATCAGGACCTCCGGAGCAAGTGTCAGGCCTATGCGAGAAACGAACGGATCAATTTCAGAAATTCCGTGCAGCTTCCCTCTGTTCCGCGAAAGGGCGATATCTCCGCCCTGGTGCTCCGCCAGATCATTCTCAGCTCGTCTTCGGTAAATTTTCCACTCAGCAAATCATCGATGAACGATTTGATGATGTTCTGGTGTTCGAGTTTGGTGTGTGAAATTGCATCCTCGATCAAGCCTTCGCCGTTTGGAAACAGCAGATCAAAGTCTTGGTGAAAGAACGCCGTGAAAGTCAGGAATTCTTCTGGAATAACCATGCTTAGAGTTTCCCGGGTTCGTAGATTGGATAAGCCGTCTTGATGCGAAAGCCTTGCTTGGCGCTCCCATCTCTTACGAGAACAACTCGAACGCCGTAGGTCGTGCGGATTTCAATTTCTGCTTCGGGCTTCGAAAGATAAGACTGATAGCCTGTTGGAGCGTCGAACCATGCTTCTGCGATACCGCCGCCGATCCGTCCTTCTATAATGTCTTTTATCAGAGCTCGATTATTCGCTAACGTAGCGTTTACCAGTTTATTTGCTGCGGTCAATGAGCTAAACGAACCGATTTGATCCTTCCAAACCCAAATACCCAATATTTTCTTGACAGTGTTTCGAGTTGCATTCTTTAGCTGCGCGTCACTCTTTCCTATATGGTCGCGAATGGCATGACCTTCGTGCGCGCCACCCTCTTCATCCAACAGGTTAATAACGAGCTCGCCAATTCGCTCGAAGAGTCTCCCGATCCCGAGATCGTCCGCGACATTCGCGTCGACGTTGACTGCAACCTGTTCCGGGGCGTCGAGCAGCGAGACAGATCCAGTCACGCTACCACCTCCTCCAACCCCACCCCCCGTCCACTGCCCACCCGTCGACGACCCCGCCGGCACGCGCGGCTGGTCGGGTGCGTAGCGGGCCTCGAAGCCCTTCGCGAATGGCCCATCCTTCGGGGCCGGGCCGTAGCCGACGGCCTCGCGTTGTTCGTCCAGCGTGAGGAAAGCCGCCTTGCCGACACGCTCCCATTCGCTCGCCCGTTCCGCCGCCAGCGCCTCCAGCCGGTCGGCGTTGTAGTCGAAGCGAAAAGGCGTGAAGCCCGGTTGCAGCCAGGCCTGAAAGCTCTTCTGGACTCGGGTGACGAGCGGCAGCACGGTCTGGCGCCAGAAGGCGCGGTTCGCTTCGCTGTAATTCGAAAACGTATTGTCGCCGGGCAGGCCCAGGAGCAGCGGCGGCACGCCGAAGGCGAGGGCGATTTCGCGCGCGGCTCCCGCCTTCGACTCGGCGAAATCCATGTCTTTTGGGGAGAGCGACAGGGCCTTCCAGTCGAGTCCGCCTTCGAGCAGCAGCGGCCGTCCGGCGTTATCGGCGCCCGAGAAGTTTTCCTCCAGTTCCTGCTTCAGCCGCGTGAACTGTTCGTCGGTCAGATGGGCGTTGTCCGGCCCGGCGTAGACGAGCGCGCCGGAAGGTCGCGCCGAATTGTCGAGCAGCGCCTTGTTCCAGAAGCTCGCGGCGTTATGCGTGTCGAGGGCGACTTGCGCGGCGGCGAGCGGCGCGAAGCCATAATAATCATCGAGCGGGTTGAAGAATTTGATGTGCAGAATCGGCTCGATCCCTTCGCCCTGCATCTCGTAGCGGGCGTCGGCGCCCTGCGCGCGATAGACGAAGGCCGCGGGCCAGCCGTTGCGGCCGGGCTCGACGCTCATGCGGTCCGGACGCAACGCGTAAAGCTCGCGCAACTGCCCGTCGAGCGCGACGGACTCGATATAGGCGTTGCCATAGAGCAAGAGATTGGCGCAGATCGTCTCGATGAAGGAGACGCTGGTGTTTGTTGGGTTGGGCCGCTCGATCAGCGCGAGCAGCGGATGCTCGGGGACTTCCTCACGGCCTTCGTAAACGAGCCAGGGCACGGAGGCGGCCGCTTCCGCCACCATACGCACGCAGCGATGGCAGACGGCGTTGCGCTCATAGCCTTCGCGCGTCATCGCCGCGCTGTTGCGCGACGTCCAATGCGGCATGCCGATGGCGTGCATGGCGAGAAGTTTTGCCGCGCGCGACGCTTTGAGATCGCGCGCCGGCGCCGTCGCGCCGAAGAGGCGCGTGAAAAGTGAAGTCATGCGTTGGCCCTGAAATGAAGAGATGAGACGCGGCCGCGCCCATCTGGGCGCGGCGCTGAAACGGCGGGCTTGCTTGCTGTTTACACGCGCCGCATGCGCGGTTCGGGCGATCTCGGCGTCAGCGCCAGCGCGGTCACCGCCCAGACCAGCGCGTCGAGGCGATCGGGCGAGCGGCCCGAGGAGAGGCCGTCGAGCCCGAAATCGCACATTTCGTCTTCGAGCGCCGGAAGGGCGCCGACATGTCTTACGCGGCCTTGTTCGTAAAGCTGCGCGACCGGCGCGGCGCGCAGATATTTGCCGCGCGTGGCGCGCACCATGGTCACCGGCGCCGCGGGATCCGCTTCATTGAGCACGGCGCGCACCATTTCGCCGCCCTGGTTGACTTCGGCGATGAGCGAGTCGGCGGAAAGCCTGTGATACAACGCGATCGCCGCGCGGGCCCATTGCGCCGGCCGCGCGGCCGCGAGGGTCTGATCGTCGAGCACGTAGACGAGGCCGGCCGCGTCCTCGCCGGCGGCGACGATGCCGCATTGATCGGCGCGCTTGCCCGAGGTCGCGGGCGGATCGACGGCGACGACGATGCGCGACAGCGCCGGCGCGGCGGCGACGCGCGCCGTCTCCATCATCTCGCGCGTCCACAGCGCGTCTTTGCGCGCTTCGACCATTTCGCCATCGAGCTCCTGTCGCCCGAGCCGCGTGCCGGCATATTGCGCCACGACGCTTTCCAGAAAGGAGGGCGCGAGATTGGCCGCGTTCTCGCGCGTCAGCGCGCGGGTCAGCGCCGTCGCCGGATGCGCGAGCAATTCCTTGAGAAGCGGCGTCGGGCGCGGCGTCGTCGTGACGAGCTGACGCGGCCAGTCGCCGAGACGCAAGCCGAATTGCAGCATGTCCCAAGTCTCCCTGGCGTAGCGCCATTTGGCGAGTTCGTCGCACCAGGCGGCGTGAAATTGCGGCCCCCGAAGGCTTTCCGGATCTTCGGCGGAAAAGGCCTGGGCGACGACGCCCGTTTCCCATGTGAGCCTTCGGCGCGAACTTTCCCAGCGCGGGCGGTCGCGCTTGTCGTGCACGGCGAGAAGGCCGGAGACGCCTTCGATCATCACGTCGCGCACGTCGGCCGCGGTTTCGCCGACGAGGGCGATGCGCGCGACCGGAGCGGCGGTGAATTGTGCGCGCCCGAGCGCCAGCGCCTTCACCCATTCGGCGCCGGCGCGGGTCTTGCCCGCGCCGCGTCCGCCGAGAATGAGCCACACCCGCCAGGGCAGGCCGTTCGGCGCGAAATCCGGCGGCCACTGATCTTTGCGGGCCACAAGCTCCCAGTCGCTCAGAAGCCGCGCGAGCTCGCGCGCGCTGATAGTTTCCAGCGCCTCATTGAGAAGGCCTTTCGCCGCGCAGTCGCTCAAGCCGTCGAGCAAGCTCCGCGCGGAGTTCGGCCAATTCGCGGGGCGGCTCGGCGTCGGCGTCTGGATGGTCATCGGCGCTGGTCGCAGTCTCCCTTGGCGCATCGGCTTCGCGCCGCATGCGTTTCAATTCGGCGAGCGCTTTCACCAGCGTCGCGATCGTGCGGGCGCTGGCTTCGAGCGTTTTGGGCGCGTGCTTTTCCAGCGCCGCCTCGGCGCGGGCGAACTCCCGTTCGACGGCGTCTTCGAGCCGCAGGATGAGACGCCCCGGGTCAGCGGCGGGGCCAGCGGTCGGCGCGTCGGGCGGGTCGGCCTTCCGCTTGCAGGCGGAGGCGCGCAGCGGCCAGCCGTTCGCTTCGCGAAAGCGGCGGAATTGCGGGGCGCTCATCGAGAGAAGAGCGAGAATCTCGGCGATGGGCGCGCCTGCGTCATAGAGAAGTTTCGCCTGCGTGATTTTCGCGCGCGACGCCGGAGATGTCTTTTTGTGCATGACAGCCATGACGCTGTTGCGCCGTCTCAGGTGCGGCAAAGCCGACGAAAGGCGGCCGCGCTTTTTTCGCGGCGAACCGTTCTTCTCTCGCGGCGAGAGACTGGCGCGTCCCTTCAGCTTCGGTGGATTTGCCCCGCCGCCCAAGCGCAATTGTGGAGCATGGCCTTTATCTAGCTGAGCAGCGTGCGGCTGTCAAGGAATATATTCCCCGCTGGCCGGAAAAAATTCAGCGCCGCGCGCCCCGTCTAGAAGCGCGCCTTCTTCGGCCAACGCTTCGGCCAGATCCGGATGAAGTCGGGCGTGTCCTCGTCCTCGACCTCTTCCTCGCTCGCTTCGACCTTGCCCCGCACCGAGACGCCGGCGCGATGGACGCTTTCGGGATCGCCTGAGATCAGCGGATGCCAGGGTGGCAGCGGCTTGCCGTCATTTCGCAGCACATAGGCGCAGGTCGGCGGCAGCCAGGCGATCTCCTGCAATTTCGTCAAGGTCAGGCGGATGCAGTCCGGCACATGCGCGCGGCGGTTCCGATAGTCGCTGCACAGGCAGCTTTCGTGGTCCAGCATCTTGCAGGCGATGCTCGTGTGATGAATCGCGCCCGTGTCTTCGTCCTCGAGCTTGACCAGACAGCAGCGGCCGCAGCCGTCGCAGAGCTTCTCCCATTCAGACCGGGTCAGTTCCGAGAGGGGCTTCTGCCAGAACGGAGCCGCGCCGCTTTCGCCTTTTTTTTCCGCCATTTTCTGTCCATACGGCTGTCCCGCCGCGCGATGGAAACCATAACCGCAATGCGCGCGTCGTCGGGCGTCGTCAAGATGGTTTAAAAGGTGCTAAACTTGCCGCATCGTTCCCGGCGGCCGGGGGGTTCACGAGCCTTGTTCGAGCGTTTCTGGTCCTCGCCTTTCGTCAAGCGCATCAAGCGCATCCTTCTGTCCGCCGACGCGCTCATCGATTCGAGCGTCTTCGACAGCGGACGCCGCACGCGCGAGCTTTACGAGAATTACTCCGCCTTCATGCAGAGGTTCCACGTCTCCGGCTTCGCGCGGGTGGCGGTGGAGATCGCCTGCGAGGGTCTCACTCTCGGTCTCGGCGGTCTTATTGTCATGGTTGCGCTGGCTGGCAACGCCTTCCAGATGACCAGCGAGGGCGACTGGTTGAAGCAAACCGACCTCGCCGTCACGTTCCTCGACCGCTACGGAAACGAAGTCGGCCAACGCGGCATCAAGCACGACGACGCCGTGCCGCTCGAACAATATCCCGACTATCTCATCAAGGCGGTGCTCGCCACCGAAGACCGGCGCTTCTACGAACATTTCGGCATCGACGTGATCGGCACGCTGCGCGCTGTGACCGTGAACGCCCGCTCATCGGGCGTGGTGCAGGGCGGCTCCTCCATCACGCAGCAGCTCGCCAAGAATCTGTTCCTGTCGAATGAGCGCACCATCACGCGAAAGATCAACGAAGCCTTTCTGGCGCTCTGGCTGGAGCACCATCTCACCAAGCGGGAGATTCTCCAGCTCTATCTCGACCGCGTCTATATGGGCGGCGGCGCCTTCGGCATCCAGGCGGCGGCGGAGTTCTATTTCGGCAAGTCGGTAAAGGACGTCACGCTCGCGGAAGCGGCGATGCTCGCGGGTCTGTTCAAGGCGCCGACGAAATACGCCCCGCACAATAATCTTCCCGCCGCGCGCGCGCGCGCCAATGACGTGCTCAACAATCTCGTCGACGCGGGCTTCATGAGCGAGAGCCAGATCATCGCCGCGCAGAGGAGCCCGGCGACGCCGGTGGACCGCCAGCGCGAGGAGAGCCCGGACTGGTTCCTCGACTATGCCTATGGGGAGATCAGGAAGCTTTCAGCGAGCGGCAAGCTCGGCGATAACCGCGTGCTGACCGTGCGCACCTCGCTCGACTCCAACGTGCAGAAACGCGCCGAGGAAGTGGTCGAACGGAATCTGCGGGAGCAGGGACGGTCTTTCCACGTCAAGCAATCGGCGATGGTCGTGATGGAGCCCGACGGCGCTCTGCGCGCCATTATCGGCGGACGGGATTATGGCGCTAGCCAGTTCAACCGCGCGACGGACGGCTCGCGCCAGCCGGGCTCGTCCTTCAAGCCTTATGTTTATCTGACCGCGCTGATGAGCGGCAAATTCAAGCCGACGACCATCGTCACCGACAGGCCGACCTGCATCGGCAATTATTGCGTCCACAATTACAGCGGCGGCTATGCGGGCTCGATGCCGCTCGCCATGGCGCTGGCGCGGTCGCTCAATACCGTGGCGATCCAATTGTCGATTGCGATCGGCAATGGCAATGCGAGGGAAGGCCGCGCCAAGATCATCGAAACCTGCCGCAAGCTCGGCATCAGCACGCCGCTCGAGGACACCCCCTCTCTGCCGGTCGGCCAGAGCGATGTGATCCTGCTGGAACATTCCGCCGCCTATGCCGCCTTTGTGAATGGCGGCAAGCGCACCATTCCTTATGCGGCCGTCGAGATTCGCAACCGGCAGGGGGATCTTCTCTACCGTCACGACCGCGACGCGCCGCCCCAGCGGCAGGTGCTGCCGCTCGACAAAGTCGTCGATCTCGCCACCATGATGAAAAAAGTGGTGGAGGAAGGCACAGGCAAGCGCGCCATTCTCGGCGAGGGCATCGACGTTATCGGCAAGACCGGCACCACCAACGGCTACAAGGACGCCTGGTTCTGCGGCTATTCGGGCACGATGGGCGGCTGCGTCTGGTATGGCAACGATGACAACGAACCGATGAACAATATGACCGGCGGAACGCTGCCCGCCGGCACCTGGCACGACGTCATGGCTTATGCGCACCAGGGCATCCCCCTGAAACCCATTGTCGGATTGAAGCCGGAAGCCAAGCCCGCCGTCGCCTCGACTGAGGGCGGCGCCGTGAAACCGCTCGAACTCGGCGGCCCGCAGCGCCCCGCTACGCTGACCAAGGGCGCCGTGCAGGCGCTGGAGTCGATCGAGAAGAAGGCCAAGGCCACTGGCGTAGGCAAACAAAGCATGGCCGCGCCGGCGACGGTCGCCGAAACGCGCGGCGTCGACTTCCCGACCATTGGCGCCGCGCAATAAGGGTGTTCCGCTTGAACCGGCCTTACGCAAAATATCTTCGCGCCGCCGCCGTGATGATCGGCGGGCTTGTCATCGGCCTGCTGGCGACGTTGATCTCCTTGAACTCGGGCTACGGATTCGGGGCCCTGCGCGCCGGGTCCTGGATCGCCTGGCCCAATATCGGCGGGTCCGACGTCGATCCTTATGCGCGGGCCGTCATCGCACGCTCCGGCGAGGCGCCGCTGGCGCGCGATCAAGGGCTGGCGTTCACCGCGGCGGAGGATGCGAGCGGCGCGCCGCTCGACGGCGCCTGCGAATATTCGATCGTCGATCCGGTCCCGACGGCGCGTTTTTGGACCTTGTCGCTTGCGACTCCGAATGGCGGGCTCATCGACAATTCGACCGGCCGATACGGTTTCTCCTCAGCCGAATTGCTGCGGCGTGAAGGCGGGGCCTTTACGATTTCCATTTCGCGCAACGCCCGCGCCGGGAATTGGCTGTCGCCGGGCGACGCCCGCAGATTTGTGCTGTTGTTGCGTCTCTACGACACGCCGTTCGACACTGACGCTCGTCCCGATCCGACGAACTTTCCCAAGATTGTGAAACTGAAGTGCGCCTGACGCTCCCCGACCGCATTTTCGATTATCTCCCCTGGGCGGCCGCGATGCTGCTCGTCGCCGGCGTCGTCCATATCGTCTCGGTGCTGTTGATGCCGGCTGTCGCCCCGCGCACCGCCTATGCGCGGGTGCTGGACGCGGTGGGCAAGGCGCCGTCCGAAACGCTGATTGCGCTCCCGCCTGCCGCGCCGGGCGGCGAGACATTGCCCTTCGAGGATCCGGCCTTTGCAGAGGGCGTGTGCGTCTACGATTTGTCCAAGGGCCTCTTGCACGTGTCGACCGCCGCGGATGGAGAGGATTTCCTGGCCTTTTCCTTTCACTCCGGCGGCGGCCGGCTCTATCACGCCATCACCGACCGCGCGGCGATCAAAGGCAAGATCGATATTGTGATCGGCGACGAAAAACAGATGGACGCGCTGCAGAGCGCAGCAGACGAGGCGCCGCCGCAGGAAGTAAGGCTCACCTCGCCAACCAAGCGCGGGTTCGTTCTCATTCGCTCCCTTGCCAAGCGTCCGGCGGATCAGGCGCGCGCGCGCGAGCGCCTCAAAGCAGTCAGTTGCGCGCGCTTCGATCCGCCGAAAGACTGACTAGAGGAACGTCCATCGGGCGAATGTCGCGGCTTGCCCGGCGGGTTTGCCGGCGTCGTCCGTGACGTTCCAAATCGTCGCGTTGGAAATATGAAAGCGCCGGCCTTTTGCGCTGATGCGCACCCCTTCATAACCGCTGACGAAGCCCTCCCGCGTCGTTTGGGCAAGGAGCTTTTCACGCGCCTCGCGGAGCATCGGCTCGGCCGTCAATCGCGAGGGCGTGCGGATGAGCTCCGCCGCGCTCATTTCCCACAGCGCGAGCGCGACGCGATTGCCATAATTGAGGATCGGGTCGGCTTCCACGCCGTGCGAGACGACCACGAAGGGCGCGCCAAGGAGCCGCTCGGCGTCGAGCTTGGAGTCGCCCCCGCGCTCGATTAACTCGCGGCCAGTGCGGTCACGGTAGGAGTTGAGCAGGGCGGTGGAATGAATAATCCAGTTACGCCAAAGATCGCCCGGAAGCTCAGCGCTGAAACTCGACATCGTGCCTCTCGACGGCGCCGACTCACGCCTCGGGCGACGCCATATGGGCCTTTAGCACTTCATTCGTCACGGCGTCGACCTCCTCGAGCACGACGTCGTAGCCCCAGAGCGCCGTCAGGTGGCGCAGCACCAGCGCCGTGTCGACCACGTCCAGGATCTTACCTTCGAAGACGCGATGATGGAGCACGAGTCGGCGCGTGCCGGCCAGGTCGACGTCGACGACCTGAATGTCGGGAGTATGGCGGCCCACTTCGTAATCGCTGGCAAGGCTGCGCCGCAGATCGTGGTAGCCACGCTCATTGTGGATCGCCTCGACGCGTAGCTTCGGCGCGTCCTCCTTGTCGACGATGTGGAACAGCCGCCAATTGCGCATAAGATGCGGACTGAGAAACTGGGCGATGAAACTATCGTCGCGGTAATTCGCCCAGACGTCCCTTAGCGCCGCCATTTCGTCGCCTGTTCCCGCAATTTGCGGGAACCAGTGCCGGTCTTCCTCCGTCGGCTCCCTGACGATCCGGGCGATATCGCGCATGATGTCGAAGCCGAGCGCATAAGGATTGATTCCGCTATAGCTTGGATCATGAGCAGTGGGCTGGCGGATCGCGTTGGTGTGAGACTGAAGAAACTCGAGGTAGCTGCCGTCGCTGATCTGCCCCTTTTCGTGCAGCCGGCTCATGATGCGATAGTGGCAATAGGTTGCGCACCCTTCGTTCATTACCTTTGTTTGCTGTTGGGGATAAAAATATTGCGCAATGAGGCGTACGATCCGCAAGACTTCGCGTTGCCAGGCATGAAGCTTCGGGGCCGCCTTCTCGAGGAAATAAAGAACGTTCTCTTGAGGAAGACGCAGCAGCGCGCGCTGGTGGTCGACAGCCTTGCGCGCGCTCTCGCCCGAGCGCGGCACGGTGCGCCAGAGGTCGTCGTAGAGTCGTTCGCGTTCTTCTCTGCGCTCGCGATCGCGCTTTTCCTCATCCGCGAGACTCATCGGCCGTTTGCGCGGATAGCGATCAACGCCTTGCGCCGACAACGCATGGGCGGCGTCGAGCAGGCGCTCGACCTCAGCATAGCCGTAACGCTCTTCGCAGGCGGCGATATAGTTCTTTGCGTAAGCGAGGTAGTCCAAAATCCCAGCGGGGTCCGTCCATTGACGAAACTGGTAATTGTTCTTGAAAAAATGGTTATGCCCAAACGCAGCGTGAGCGATCACCAGCGCCTGCATCGTCGCGCTGTTTTCCTCCATCACATAACTGATGCAGGGATTGGAGTTGATGACGATCTCATAGGCGAGCCCCTGAAGACCGGCGCGATAAACCCCTTCATATTGCGCAAAGCGCTTGCCGAAAGACCAATGGCGGTAGAGCAGGGGCATTCCGGTCGAGGAATAGGCGTCGAGCATCTGCTCCGTCGTGATCACCTCGATCTGATTGGGAAAAGTGTCGAGCCCGAGCTCCTGCTTGGCCACCACCTCCGCGGCGTCATGAATCATCTGCAGGGTTTCGAAGCTCCAGTCCTTGCCTTCGAAGAGCAGCTCCCCGCTCATTTCGCCGCCTCCGCATTGGCGCCCTCGCGGCGCTGGAACAATTCGCGGAAGACGGGATAGATGTGGTCCCGTCGCGAGACGCGGCGCATCTGGAAATTGCGCGCGCTTGTCGCGAGGGGCGCGTAGGCGTTCCACAAGGAGCTGCCGCCGATGTAGGAGATCGGGGACGTCTCGTTCGAGTTGGCGACCTCGAGATAGGCGAAATACTGGCAGCGCGGCAGGATCTTCTCCTGAAGCAACATTCGCGTCCTGTCGTTGTCGCTCAGCATGTTGTCGCCATCGGACGCCTGCGCGCCATAGATATTCCAGTTCGCCGGATCATAGCGGTCGGTGATGATGCGATCCATTTCGACGAGCGCCGACGAAACCGTCGTGCCGCCGGTTTCCGTCGAGCGGAAAAACGTTTCTTCGTCTACTTCCTGAGCCTCGTCGGTGTGACGAATGAACACGATTTCGACGCGCTGGTATCGGCGCGTAAGAAACACGTGCAAGAGCATGAAGAAGCGCTTTGCGAGATCTTTCATATGCTCCGTCATCGAACCGGACACGTCCATCAGACAGAACATGACAGCCTGAGCGACGGGCCGCGGAAAACGTTCGAAACGGCGATAACGCAGATCGACGGGGTCGAGGAAGGGGATGCGCAGACGACGCGCGCGCGCCGACTTGAGTTCCTGCTCGAGGAGATCGGCGATGTCCTTCTCGGTCGCGCCGGCGGTCTCCCGTTCGAGCCGCTCCACGATTTGCTGCTTCGGTCGTCCCATGGCGATCCGCCGCGCGAGCGACATACGCATCGTGCGGCCCAGCGAGAGATTGGCGGGCGTGCCGCTCACCGTATAGCCGGCGCGCCGCGATCCAAGCTTTTGCGCATCGACAAGTCCGCGCTTGGCGAAATCGGGAAGCTCGAGGTCGTCGAGGAAGATGCTCAAAAACTCTTCTCGCGTCAGCACGAAGCGGAAAGCGTCCTCCTGTCCGTGGCCTCTGCCTGGTTCGGTTCCGCCGCCGCCGCCATCGCCGCTCGGACGGTCGATGAGATCGCCCTCTACATATTCGCGGTTTCCGGGGAGGATGAAATCGCGCCGCTCTCCCGCCGTGTGGCGGAACACGGGCTCGCGCGCGCCGTCGGCCGGGACGGTGACCTCCTGCGCGTTTTCCAGGTCCTCAATGGCGCGCTCGCGGCTCGCCTCGCGAACGGCGCGCTCCACCGTATCCCTCACGCGGCGAAGGAAGCGCTGCCGATTTGAGAAGCTCTTGCCTCCGGGATTGAGCCGGCGATCGACGATACGCATGGTCCCCTTCGCTATCCTTGCGCGCGCGTCGCTCCCAGCGTTATCCCGCCTGCTTCACGCGCATATACCATTCGACCAGGCGGCGAACCTGCCGCTCGGTATAGCCGCGTGCAACCATGCGGCTGACGAATTCCCCGTGCTTGCTCTCGGTTTCGGTGTCCTTCTTGGTGCCGAAGCTGATAACCGGCAGAAGATCCTCCACCTGAGAGAACATCCGCTTCTCGATCACGTCGCGGATCTTCTCGTAGCTTGCCCAGGAGGGGTTGCGTCCCTTGTTGGAAGCGCGCCAGCGCAGCGCAAACTTTACGACCTCGTTGCGGAAGTCTTTTGGATTGGCGATGCCCGCCGGCTTCTCGATCTTGGTCAATTCCTGATTGAGCAGTTCCCGGTCGAGCATCTGGCCCGTATCGGGATCCTTGAAGTCTTGGTCCTCGATCCATGCGTCCGCATAATCGATGTAGCGGTCGAAGAGGTTCTGGCCATAGTCCTGGTAGGATTCGAGATAGGCTTTCTGGATCTCCTTCCCGATGAATTCGGCGTAGCGGGGCGCAAGCTCGGCCTTGATGAATTCAATGTAGCGTTTCTCGATCTCGGGCGGCAGTTGTTCCCGGCGCAGCGACTGTTCGAGGACATACATCAGATGCACCGGATCGGCGGCGACTTCCACAGTGTCGTGGTTGAACGTCGCCGCGAGCACTTTGAAGGCAAAGCGGGTGGACAGGCCCGTCATCCCCTCATCGACGCCGGCGGCTTCACGATATTCGAGAATGCTGCGGGCGCGGGGATCGACCTCGCGCAAACTCTCGCCGTCGTAAACCCGCATCTTCGAAAACAGGTTGGAATTCTCATGCGGCGCCAACCGCGAGAGCACAATGAAACGCGCCAGCATTTCTAGCGTATTTGGCGCGCAGCTCGCGTTGGCGAGCTCGGATTCTCTGAGAAGCTTCTCGTAGATGCGCTGCTCCTCCGTCACGCGCAGGCAATAGGGCACCTTGATGACATAGATGCGGTCGATGAAGGCTTCATTGTTGCGATTGGACTTGAAGGTCTGCCACTCCGCCTCGTTCGAGTGAGCAAGGACGATGCCAGAAAATGGGATCGCCCCGATGTTCTCGGTGCCGATATAATTGCCTTCCTGCGTCGCCGTGAGCAGCGGATGCAGCATTTTGATCGGCGCCTTGAACATCTCGACAAATTCGAGAAGACCCTGGTTGGCGCGGTTGAGCCCGCCCGAGTAATTATACGCGTCCGGATCGGCTTGCGCATGCGCCTCCAGCTTGCGGATATCGACTTTGCCGACGAGCGAGGAGATGTCCTGGTTGTTCTCGTCACCCGGCTCTGTCTTGGCTATGGCGATCTGGCGCAGCCGCGACGGGGAGATTTTCGCGACCTTGAACCGCGTGATGTCGCCGCCAAACTCATCGAGCCGCTTGAGGCACCACGGGCTCATGATGCTGCTCAGCCTGCGCCGGGGGATATTGTAGCGGGTCTCCAGAATTGGTCCGGCTTCCACGGGGTCGAAAAGGCACAAAGGGCTCTCGAAAACCGGGCTGAGCTCATTGCCCGCTTTGAGCACATAAATCGGATTGGCCTCCATCAGCGCCTTGAGCCGCTCCGCCAGTGACGACTTGCCCCCGCCGACCGGGCCCAGCAGATAAAGGATCTGTTTTCGCTCCTCGAGGCCCTGCGCCGCATGCCGGAAGAAACTGACGATGCGCTCGATCGTCTCTTCCATGCCGTAAAATTCCGCAAAGGCCGGGTAGACCCGGATGGTCCGGTTCATGAAAATGCGGCCGAGACGCGGGTCCCGAGAAGTATCGACAAGTTCAGGCTCGCCAATTGCGGCAAGGATTCGTTCGGCTGCGCTCGCGTAAGTTTTCTGATCCTCACGGCACAGTTCGAGGTAGGAATCGAGCGACATCTCGCTCGCCTGCCGCTCACGGTAAAACTGGACAAAGTCAGCGAAGACGTCGGTGTTCGCCATAGGTTAAGGCCTCTCCTCCGAACGCGGCGACGCGCGTTCTAACAAGAGGTACCTGAGCAAGCGCGAACTGATTTCAATATCGGGAGCGATAAGTCAGAAGGTCGGCAGGCTCTTCGGCCGCGCGCCTGGCGGTTTTCGGGCCTTAAGGTTCAGTCCGAGCTCGCAATCGAGAATGCTGAAGCGGAGCTTCAGCGCGCGAGCGCGGTTCGGCGCATGCGACGCCGAACCGCAGGCGGCCGCTCTTAATAATAGTAGCGGCGGCGATAATAACGCGGCGCCGGCGCGGTGGCGGCCCCGACCAGCGCGCCGCCCGCGGCGCCAATGGCGGCGCCAGCCAGGGTCGGACCCGCCAGGCCGCCAGAGGCAAGAGCGCCAATGCCTGCGCCCCCGAGACCGCCGATGATGCCGCCGCCGACGGCGCGTTCGCCCGGCGTATAGCAGCCATAGAGCGGCAAGGCGGCGGTAAGGACGGCGGCGACGAGAAATGCTTTCTTTGCCGGGCGGCTGAGCGCGATGCTTTGCATGGGAGACCTTTGTTTCGTGATGAAGTCGCGTCGGGGCGACGCCCCTACGCGCATCGCCACGCAAACCAGAGCTTTGCGCCATTACAATGGCCGCGACTGTTCATGGCGCCGCCACAGATTCGGTTAAGTTTTCAATCTTCGCGCTCGTTGAGAATCTGCAACAGATACGCGCCATACCCGCTCTTCGCGAGACGGGCCGCGGCTTCGCGCATCGCGCCTGCGTCGATCCAGCCTTGCGTAAAGGCGATCTCTTCGAGGCAGGCGACGCGTTGCCCCTGGCGCTGTTCGATCGCCTGCACATATTGCGCAGCCTCCAGCAGAGACGCGGGCGTGCCCGTATCGAGCCAGGCGAAGCCGCGTCCGAGGCGCTCGACGTTGAGCGCGCCAGCCTCGAGGTAGATGCGGTTGAGGTCGGTGATCTCGAGTTCGCCGCGATGCGAGGGCCTCAACGAGGCTGCGTATTCCGGCGCGCGCCCGTCGTAAAAATAGAGGCCCGTCACCGCCCAGTTCGATTTGGGTTTGGCGGGCTTTTCCTCGAGCGACGCCGCTTTGCCGTCGGCGTCGAATTGGACGACGCCGTATCGCTCGGGGTCACGGACATGATAGGCGAAAATTGTCGCGCCCTTCTCGCGCCTGCGCGCCGACTTCAGCGCCTCGGTCAGCCCATGGCCGTAAAAAATATTGTCGCCGAGCACCAGCGCGGAATTGTGGCCTTCGACGAAGGGCGCCCCGATAGTATAGGCCTGCGCGAGCCCCTCGGGGCGCGGCTGCTCCGCGTAAGAAAGCGCAATGCCCCATTGCGCGCCGGAGCCAAGCAGACGCTTGAAGGATGGCAAATCCTCCGGCGTCGAGATGATGAGGATTTCGCGCGCGCCCGCGAGCATCAACGCCGACAGAGGATAATAGACCATCGGCTTGTCGTAGACAGGCAGCAGCTGTTTTGACGCCGCAAGCGTCATCGGATGCAATCTGGTGCCGGACCCTCCGGCGAGAACGATGCCGCGCATATTCGGTGTTCCTCAACAATTAGGCTGTCAGACTGACCCGCGCCGCGCGTCCTGGCTACCCATCGCGTTCACGCGAAGGCCTCAGCGAGATCGCGCAGGCGCGGCCAATGCTTGTCCTTTTCGGACAGCAGGAGACCGCCGGGCGGCGTTGGCCAGGTGACGCCGAGTTCCGGATCGTCGAAAGCGAGGCCTCTGTCATGCGCCCCGGAATAAAATGCCGTCACTTTGTAAAGCACTTCCGTATCTGGCTCGAGCGTAACGAAGCCATGGGCGAATCCGGCCGGGATGAAAAGCTGGCGCCAGTTTTGTGCGGAGAGTTCGACGGCCACGTGCTTGCCGAAGGTCGGCGACGATCGGCGGATGTCGACGGCGACGTCCAAAATACGCCCGCGCACGACGCGCACGAGCTTGTCCTGCGCGAAAGGAGGCGTCTGGAAGTGCAGGCCGCGCAGGGTGCCAACGGGCCCCGAAAGCGAATGATTGTCCTGGACGAAAGTGTAATCCAGACCCGCTGCCCGCCACTCGGATTGTTTGTAGACCTCTGAGAAGAAACCGCGGGCGTCGCCATGTTTTTTCGGCGTGACGATCTTAACCCCGCTTATTTCAGCGTCTTCGAACTGCATGAGAAGAACTCGCGTAAATGGAAGGGGCTAAGCGATGCGCCCGAGTCGTTCGCCGCGATATTTGCCCGAACGAATGGCCTGCCACCAGGCTGGATTGTCGAGATACCATTGCACTGTGCGACGCAGGCCGGTTTCAAAGGTCTGCTCGGGCCGCCATCCCAACTCGCGCTCGATCTTCGAGCAGTCGATGGCGTAGCGCAGATCGTGGCCGGGGCGATCGTCGACAAAAGCAATCAGTCGGCGGAAAGAGCCCTCGGCGCTGGGACACAGTTCGTCGAGAATGTCGCAAATGGCGTGAACAACGTCGATGTTACGTTTTTCATTGCGTCCGCCGACATTATAGGATTCGCCGACGACGCCCTTGCGCGCGACGAGCATCAAGGCCGCGGCGTGATCCTCCACATAGAGCCAGTCACGGATATTCTCGCCGCGCCCGTAAACTGGCAGCGGCTTACCCTCGACGGCGTTGAGAATCATGAGCGGAATGAGCTTTTCGGGGAAGTGATAGGGGCCGTAATTGTTCGAGCAATTGGTGACGATGGTCGGCAGCCCGTAGGTTTCACGCCAAGCGCGCACCAGATGATCTGACCCTGCCTTGGAAGCCGAATAGGGCGAATTCGGGGCATAAGGCGTGTCTTCGCGAAATAGCCCTTCCGAGCCCAACGTGCCGAAAACCTCGTCGGTCGAAATATGCATGAAGCGGAAGCGGTCTGCTTGCGCCTGCGGTAGGGCGCGCCAATATTCGAGCGCCGCGTCAAGCATCGTGAAAGTGCCGACGACGTTGGTCTCTATGAACGCGGCCGGTCCGTCGATCGAACGGTCGACATGGCTCTCCGCGGCAAGATGCATGACCACGTCGGGCTTGAACTCGGCAAAGGCGCGGGCCACTTCGGCGCGATCGCAAATATCGGCGCGCCGGAAGGCGTAACGGGGATTTTCAGCAATGGGCGCGAGCGAATCCAAATTGCCGGCATAGGTCAGCTTATCGAAAACAAGAATATTATCCTTGGATTGCGTGATGAAGCGCCGGGCGACCGCAGACCCGATGAAACCAGCGCCGCCCGTAATCAGCACATTCATAACGTCGCTTCCATAACGTCGCTTCTCCCCAGGCGGCTCGTGAAGCCGCGAAAAGCCAAGGCTGCCAGCCTGCTAGTAGCATTCAGCCCAAGAACAAACAAGGTTGCGAAGATAAACCTCCGCCGTTCGCGCCGGCGTCTTTATAAATCCTTTCGCTTGCAGTTGTCGCATACACAAAGAACCGAAGGGCGGGCGCAGGCGCGGACAAGCTTTGTTGACGCCTTCCGAGCGCGACGCTAGCGTGCAACGCGACGCTTGCATGGGTTCTGGCGGAACGGCGGGCGTGTCGATTTTCAAGTCTTTGTCGACTGATTGGTAGATCGATGAAGAGGCCCGGACCCGCATGCAGCGCCACGTGACCGTCGGAAACATCGTTCTCGGCAATGACTTGCCTTTGACGCTCATTGCCGGACCCTGTCAGCTCGAGTCGCGGGACCACGCTTTCGAATGCGCCGCGGCTCTCGTGGAAATGGCCGCCGCGGCGGGCGTGGGGCTTGTTTATAAAACGTCTTTCGACAAGGCGAACAGGACGTCGGCGCGGGCGCCGCGCGGGCTCGGCCTCGAAAAGGCGCTGCCCGTGTTCGCCGATGTCAAGGCGCGTTTCAATATTCCCTTGCTGACCGATGTCCATTGCGAAGCTCAGTGCAAACCGGTCGCTGAGGTCGTCGATATAGTGCAAATTCCCGCTTTTCTTTCGCGGCAGACCGATCTGCTTCTGGCCGCGGGCGCGACGGGCGCCGCCGTCAACATCAAGAAGGGCCAGTTCATGGCTCCCTGGGATATTGGCCACGCGGCGGAAAAAGTCGCCAGCGTCGGCAACCAGCGCATTCTGCTAACCGAGCGCGGCGCAAGTTTTGGTTACAACACGCTCGTCGTCGACATGCGCGGCTTGCCGATCATGGCGCAGACCGGATATCCGATCATTTTCGACGCGACCCATTCAGTGCAGCAGCCGGGTGGGCAGGGAAGCGCGTCGGGCGGCGATCGACGGATGGCGCCGGTTCTTGCGAGAGCCGCTGTCGCAATCGGCGTCGCCGGCGTCTTCGTTGAAACGCATCCCGATCCGGACCATGCGCCGTCCGACGGTCCGAGCATGCTGCCCCTGCGCGCCATGCCAGAGCTTATTGAAACCCTCTTGGCGTTCGACGAAATCACGAAAAGGCGTTTGGCGCCCATCTAGCGCCGCGAGCCGCTTAACCCGTAAGATGATCGAGAAACCATGCGCCGGCTCGGACGACAACCTCCTCCAGCGCGCCGGCCTCCTCGAAAAGGTGCGTCGCGCCGGGCACGATTTCGAGACGCGCCTCGCAGGCCATGAGAGCGAGCGCTTCACGGTTAAGTTCGAGCACGTCCCAATCCTCACCGCCGACAAGCAACAGCGTCGGCGCCCGGACGCGTGGCAGGGCCGCGCCGGCGAGGTCCGGGCGCCCGCCACGCGAGACGACGGCGGCGACTGCGTTGGGCTGCTCGGCGGCCGCGACCAGAGCCGCTGCGGCTCCGGTGCTCGCGCCAAACAGCCCAAGCGGAAGGCCGCCAATCCCTTCTTCCTGCGGCGCCCAAGCAATAGCCTCGATAACTCTTTCGGCCAGCAGGGCTATATCGAAGACATTGCGCCGATCTCGCGCCTCCTCCTCTTGCATAAGATCGAACAGCAGGCAGGCGAGATCCCGCGCGACAAGTTGTTCTGCAACGTAAATATTGCGCGGACTTAAGCGGGATGAGCCGCTGCCGTGGGCGAAGATGATCAGCCCCGACGGCCGTTGCGGGCAATACAAAGTTCCGGGCAGGCGGCGGGGTCCAACCCAAACGCGCCTGTTTGTGGAGTGATAAGGCATCGCTCAAGCTCCCTTACGACGAGCGCGCGGATGCGGCGGCATCTATGTCTCGAAGCCGGGTAAGGAAGCGCCAAGAAAGGCCGTCAGGGCCCGGAAACGGCGGGCCACGGAGGCAGCAGGCCGCTGCGCCAAACGCTCGCGCCGGCTCCCGTGACCCTAAGCGTCGAGGCCGGCGTCGCCGCGCGACCGATTGGACCACACACGATCGATCTTTAGGTTCTCGCGCGACAACGAGACATGAGCCTACCGGGCTTGGAGCTTTGCAACGAACTTCTTGACGTCGTCGAGGCCCCAGTTCACTTGCATGCCGCGATGGCGGCCCTGCCAGACATCGCTTGCTTGAAGGTCCCGAACGGCGGCCGCAATCTTCTCTCCCGCGCGCTCAGCGCGCTGGCGCATGCCGAGCCAGAATTTCTCGTCGCTCAACAGTATTGCGGCCCGCTTCGAGGATTGGGCGGCGTATTGCGCAAAGGCCTCCAGACTTTTTTTGGCCTCCTCCGCCAGCACGGCGGTATATGTGCAAGCCGTTTCGGTAAGTTTATTGGCGCGCAGAAGCGCGTGAATTGTCGCGTTCGATTTTCTCAGCTCCGCCTCCAGCCTGGCGTTGGCGTATTCTCTGAGCTGGAGTTTTCTGCCAAGATCGAGCTCGGAGTCCCGAGCGGTCGCCAGCTCCCTTTCCAATTTCTCAATATGGGTCCTGATGGCGTCAGCAGTGCGGAATGAGAATTTCCCTGCTTCCAGATTGGCCAAGGCGACGTCGATTTGCATTTCCTGGGTCATGGGTCACGCTCCACCGCTAGGGGAAGATCGATATTGCAGTGCACGCGGTTAAATTTTTGTTTACCTCGACCATGGCGGCCGCGGCGAGGCCGTCACGGGACCTGATATGCGTCGTCGATGGAAACCCCGAGAGCCGTGACCAGTCTGTTCGTCATCGAGGCCATCCCAATGACGGCGAGGAGCTCGTGATATTCAGCCTCCGACATGCCTTTTGTCCGGGCGGCGGCCGTGTGCGAATGGACGCAGTAGGGGCAACCATGGGCGACTGACACGGCGATATAGATCATTTCTTTGACCTTGGGGTCGATCGCGCCGGGTCCCATGATCGCCTTGAGATTCTCCCATGTCCGCTTGAGAGTCGCGGGGTCATGAGCGAGGGCGCGCCAAAAATTGTTGACGTAGTCGCTGTTCCGCGTGGCGCGGATATCGTCGAACACGGCTCTTGCCTCGGCCGAGAGCTCGCTATCCGAAAGCAATTCAACGGTCGCCATGCATTTCTCCTGAGCCTGGGGTTTCGTTTTGCCGACGTATTTGCCGGCTCCCTTTTCGATGATATGGTAAACGTGCGTTTCCAACACATAAACAGGCGTCTATTTGGAGCCTGATGCGTGGCGCTGAACGAAGGGGTCGTCGTCGAGCGCCATGGTTCGGAGATGGTTTTGTCGACAGCTGCCCGTGTCCAGCGACGCGCGCCGCTCTCCTTACCGAAAGGGTTGTTGCCTGATGTCTCTCGTCGCGCGCCGTATCGGCCTGTTGCTCGCGTCAGCGGCGGGCGTGTCCCTTGCCGGATGCGCCAGCACGCAGTCTACTCACGTCTCGAACGTCCCCACGATCGCCGCGGCGCCGCAGAATCCGCCGGCCGAGAGCGTCCGGCCGAGGGAGCCTGGCGATCCTCCTGAAGGCAATCTTTACGCCGAAGTCAAGGACGCCGGTTTCACCGTCGCAGCCGTCAAAGCCGGACAAGTGGATTCGGCATTTCTTCGCAAGAACGTGGCCTATGCGACGAAGGAGCCTCCGGGAACAATCGTCATCGATCCGGCCAATCACTACCTCTATCATATAGAGGAAGGCGGACGAGCGACGCGTTATGGCGTGGGCGTTGGCCGGGAGGGATTCGCCTGGGCCGGAGAAGCGACGATCAAGAGTAAGCAAGAGTGGCCGGATTGGTATCCGCCAAAGGAAATGGTCGAACGCCGGCCGGATCTCAAAAAGCAACTCGTCGAACTGCAAAGCGGTCTCGGCATGCACGGCGGCCCAGCCAATCCGCTTGGCGCGCGCGCCATGTATCTTTGGCAAGGCGATAAAGACACATTGTTTCGGATACATGGCACGAATGAGCCATGGACGATCGGACAAAGCCAATCGTCGGGCTGCATTCGCATGATCAATCAGGACGTGATGGATCTCTATCAAAAGACTCCGGCCGGGACCCGGGTCGTCGTGCTGCGCGCCGAGGTGGCGAGACGGTGAATCGCCAGCGTAGCGCGCAACTTTGTAAACAGGCTCCAATGTCGCGTGGCGCCGTCGCCGGCAAACGCCAGTCGTCGTGAAAGTTTCCTGCGCTGCGCCAGGCTGCTTCCCCTGAAACGAGGCAGATTCCCTCCGTCTCGAAGGCGGCTGATAGCGTTCGCCACGCGTCAGGCGAGCGCATTGGCGCCGGCGGCGTGAGGGCGCGTCTTTCTCGGTCAGCTTCGCCGCTCTAAGCTTTGGCCGAATCACGCGCGCCGCAGGAGGGATCTCACGTGGAAAAGAAGCAGACCCGCTTCAGTGAAATCAGATTGCCGCTCGAGCTGAGCCGCAGCGAGCTCGTCCGCGCCTTCGTGCGCGAAGCGGCGCTGTTGGAAGGGGCGCTTCCCTCGATCGCCACTCAAATCGCCGAAGATTCGCTCCGTGCTTGGGCGGTGCTCTGCGCTCTCGCGAACGGCTCGGACAACGCCAGCCTGATTGTCTCGTCCTGGCGTCGAGACGTTCATTGTCGAATCCTCGTCAAAGGCCATGCGAGATTCTCTCGGCTTGCGCAGTCGCTGGGCGATCTTGTTCGGCCTGACGCCGGGTTCTCCATTCGTGAACATGGGATCGATGGATGGGAGTTGAGCTTTCACAGAAAGATCGCGGAAGAAGTCGAGCAACTCGAGAGGTTCGACTTGGCGATTCCGCAAGAGGCCGCCACAGCGGCGTCCGCGAAGGTTCGTATCGATCTGCCGAGTCGAAAAGACACCGCGGCGATTGCGCGATGCTTTTTGGACGTCTATGGCCACAATTACGTGCACACGGAAGTCTTCTCGCCGCAGCGCTACTGGAGCAAAGTTGAGGACGGCGCGCTGATCCCCGTCGTGGCTCGAAATGAAAAGGACGAAGTCATCGGCCATGTCGCGCTCGAGCGCGAACCGGGCGCGATTATAGCCGAACGCGGCGAGGCTGTTGTGGTGAACGCCTACCGCGGGCGCCATCTGCTCGAGCAGATGACAGAGCGCTTATCCGAAGAGGCGCAGAAGCTCGGCTTGACGGGGATCTATGCCTTACCAGTCACGATCCACACATTCTCTCAGCGCAACGATGAGCGGGCGGGCATGCCGGTCTGCGCCGTCCTGCTTGGCGCGGCTCCGGAAACCTCTCATCCGAAGGACGCAAATTATCCGACGCATGGACAGCGCCAGAGTTACCTGATGACCTTCCGTTTCCTCAAGGAGCCGCCCGAACGCAGGATTTATGCGCCTGAACCTTATCGCGCCGTCATGCTCGGGATCTACGAGAGCCTGGGGGCCAAGGCGGCCGCGTCTCAGTCTGGCGCCCCGGCCGCCGAGAATTCGAAAACCAAAGTATCGATCGACACGCGCGGCTACGGGAAAATCCACTTCGAGCAGGTGGGCGCAAAGGCAGCAATCGAGCTCAACCAGGCCTTTCAGGATATTCTCGGCCTTGGCGCGCGCGCGGTGCAACTTTCTGCGCCCGTCGACGATCCGGGTCTGCCGCTTCTGGCGGAGGAAGCGCGCAAACGCGGCTTTTTCTTTTGCGGCGTCGGGCCTGCCTTTTTCGACGACAGGGATATTCTGATGCTCCAATTTCTGAGCGACCCTTTGGACCTGGACAAATTGCAACTCTACACCGATCGGGCGAGAGAGCTCGTGTCGTTCATAAAAGGCGATCGTCCCGCTATTCATTGAGCCGCGCTTCATCGAAACGCGCGCATCTCGTTACTTGCGCCAGATAGTCGTCGCCTGCGGTGGATAGGGGCAGGCGCCAGAATGCAAATCCGAATTCATCGCAGCGCGTCATGTCGGCGCGTTGGCGGAACAAGAGATAATTCGCATTTAGGCGCGTTTTCATTAGCTTCTGCAAAAATCTGACGCTGCATTGCAGCGAACGCGGCGTGCTGTCACCCATCGGCAACGTCGTGGCGAAATCTCGCGGCGAAGGGGCATCTTTGCAGGCCCAGATCTTGATCCGCCCGCGAGTTGGGGTGACGCTTAGCTTACTTGATTGCACCGCCGTCGCTGTCGAGGAGACGCACGATGAAAAAGGTTTCGGAAGTTCGAGATCCCATCCGCAAGTTTCTCGAGAGCCTGGTTCCGACGACCGGATTCTTGCAGGCGGAGACGGGCAAGTGCGGCATGCCTGCCCGCTTGCGCCCGGGGCTTTCAGAGAAGACCCGCGCCGGAACCGCGCGACGCCGGCCCATGCATTGAGAGAGAGAGAGAGAGAGAGAGAGCGGACTGCTCGGGCCAAGCCTCCTCGGCAAAGGCTGTCACGCTTCGGCGCGCATGCTCACGCCTTTACTTTCACGCTTGAGGCCGCCTGCACTTGCTTCTCACATCGTCTTGCCGCAGCGCCCCTGTTTCTCTCCTTTTCGCGCGCGACGACGGATATGCGTCACCCTAGGTAACGTCGGGGGGCTCTCGGCGCGTTGATCCAAGGGAAAGCGTTTGCAAGATGAACACCGCAAATCTCCAACTAGAGGGTCTTTATGTCGTTCTCTCGGCGCTTCTGGTCTCGCTGCGGGACAAAGGCGTTTTCGAGAGCCGCGAGCTTGAGTCGATTCTCGTCGAGACGGAAAGACGGTTAGCGTCCGATCCCGAGCGAAACGCGCAGCTGCGCGACGCCAACGTCGATGCGATTTGCTTCCCCGCAAGATACCTCAGGCAAGCGCTGCACTCCTCCGAAGAGGGGGGCGGCCAGTCTTTCGTCGAGCTGGCGACGCGGGTTGGGCACATCAAGCGAGAACGTTGAGCGATCTACCCGTCAGAAATGCGAGCGCGCATGCCTGTGCGTGCGCTGGCGCACGTACGCCTCATGCGGCCTCCGCTACGGTTTATTCGAAGCGCCAAGAACGGGCAGGAGCCGACAATGACCGCCATCGTCGCAGCTATTTCAGCAACCCTCAACAGCGCCGTCGTACCGACGACTGCTCCTGCCGGAGGCCGACAACCTCCACAGGCGCGCCGGCGCAGGCATGGGACCCCTGAGCGAACACACGCGCGCCGCGTCGTAAATCCGTGAAAAGATCGGGGGATGGAAATGATCGCCGAAGCTTCGGAGCAGAGTCGTCGCTCGACTCCAATTGCAGATCTCGAAATGAGCCGACCGGAAACATTTTCAGAATTGGTCGTCGTTATCGAAAAGAGGACTCTCATTCGCGAGTGCCTGGCGTTGTGCCTGCAGAAAAGTCTGGCGCGTCCAGTGTTGACCTTTCCAGACCTGGAAAGCTGGAGAGAGCACGGCGCGAGCGCCTCTGCCGGGGTGCTTATCCTGAGCGGTTGCGCCGATACAGATGACGAACAACCGAGGATCCTGCGTGAGCTTCGCCAGGACCACAAGGCGATCCCCATCATCATTTGCTCGGACGATCTGAGCGCGAGCCATATCAGAAATTACCTGCGCTCGGGGGCGCACGGGTATATTCCGAGCGCGACGCCGCTCACAGTCGCCGCTGAGGCGATCCGACTTGTCCTGACCGGCGGCGTCTTCGTTCCGGCAAACGTCGTGATGTCGCAGGTCGAGCCGGAAGCTGGCCGCAAAAATCCGCTCAGCAGCTTCTCGAAGCGTGAGCATCACATTGTCGAAGCCTTGTTGAAAGGCAAACCCAACAAGACGATCGCTTACGAGCTCGACCTGAGCGAAAGCACGGTCAAGTCGCATGTCCGCAGCGTCATGCGGAAGCTCCATGTCCGATCACGCACCGAAGCGGTCGTCAGAATAAAGGAGCTTGTTCGAGAAGTGGAAGATTGAGCGCTCGGTTTGCGGCAGCGGGGCGCGCCGCGGACGCCCCCTATCGGCGTTCTTGAGTCCGGTGTCTCTCCTCGAAAGCCGGCAGACTCGGGAGCGGCGCTTTTGGCCCTGGGACAGGTTTTCGCTTGGCTCGAGCGGGGTTGGTCTCCGCGTGCCGGGCCGCGCCTGCGAAGCCGACTGTCACTCAAAAGCCACAGATATGCAGAAACTACACCTACATCATACTAGGAGGTGGCTCATCCTGTGACTTTCGTTAAAAATCGGCGATCAATGCGGTCGTCCCGGGGTTGGCGAGATGTCATCGGATCGGTTCTTGAAAGTTTCCGCGAGTGCAATGCTTGCGGCGATGATTGCCGGCGACGCCGCAGCTCAGGCCAGGTTGCCGACGATCAACGTCGGCGGACAACAAACGAGGCGCACGGCGAGTCGACAGGTCGCGCGTGCTCCGCGCGCCGTCCGTGCGACGCCTCTTGTTGCGCCGCCGTCCACCTTCGTGGCGGACGCCAGCGACGGCTTCGATTCCTCCGCGCAGCAGAACACGGCGCTCGGTCCGAGAATTGTTTATCCGGCGCCTCCGAAAGAGATGCCCTCCTCGAGCCAGCGCTTCTTCACTGGCGGTCAAGTCAACACGATCCCTGCCTTCCGGCCCGGCGAAGCGCTCGAGATCGTGCCCGGACTTGCGGTCACGCAGCACAGCGGCGAAGGCAAAGCCAATCAGTATTACCTGCGCGGTTTCGACCTCGACCACGGCACCGACCTCGCCCTTTATCTCGACGGCATACCGCTCAATATGCGCACCCACGGGCACGGGCAGGGCTACGCCGACGCCAATTTCGTAATTCCCGAGATGCTCGCCTATATCGACGCCCGCAAGGGGCCCTACAACGTCGAGGATGGCGATTTTTCGAACGCCGGCACGATCCGGATGCAATATTTGCGGAAGGTCCCGCAAGGCGTTTTTTCGACGACCGGGGGCGCGTTCAACTATGGCCGCGTCTTTGGCATGAAATCATGGGAGTTCGCCGGCGGCGACATTCTGGGCGGCGGCGAAATTTCGACCTACGACGGCCCCTGGCTCATTCCCAACAACGCCCGCAAGATTAATGCGGTGCTGCGGTGGTCGCGTGGAGAAGAGAACGACGGAATGTCGATTACCGGCATGGCCTACGCCAACCGCTGGAACTCGACCGACCAAATCCCGCTGCGTATATTGGATTGGGGCTTTTCCCGCTGGGGAAGCATCAACCCGACAGACGGCGGCGACACGACTCGGTTCAGCCTTTCGGGTCGCTGGGCGCAGGAGACCGCGAATTACTGGTCGAAGGTCGAAGCCTTCGCCATGCATTCGACGCTCAATCTCTTCAACGACTTCACTTACTTCCTGGCGCACCCGGTCATCGGCGACCAGTTCCGCCAGTTCGACCGCCGCACGATGATCGGCGGCAACGCCTATCATGCGATCAAGTTCAGCCTGCTCGACAGGGAAAGCGAGATCAAGGTCGGCTTCCAGTCGCGCTACGACGACATAAGGCTCGGCCTGCAGGACAGCTTCCTTCGCGTGCCTTACGCCACGACCCGCAACGACCATGTCGGCGAAGGCAGCATTGCGCTGCTCGCCGACGTGAAGACGAGATGGGCGCCGTGGCTCAAGACCATCGTCGGCGCCCGCTGGGATTACTACTGGGGCAGCAACACGGGCCTCCAGGCCTATTGGGATTCGCCCTTGATTCCCGCCCTCGACGCCCCTGGTTTCGATCCCACCAATCCGTTTCGCCTATGGACCGGGCCCATCAACAGCGGAACGTCCAACGCGCAGCTCCTAAGCCCGAAGGCGTCGGTCATCATCAACCCATGGGACGATAAGACCGACTTTTACCTCAACTTCGGGCGTGGTTTTCATTCCAACGACTTCCGCGCCACCACGCAGCGCGTCGCCGCCACGGAAGCGACGGATGATCTCGGCTACGTCGGTGTCCGCAGGCAGGGACTTCTCTCGCCCTCGACCGGAGCGGAGGTCGGGGTGAAGACCAAAGCGATCGACAAGCTCGAGAGCGCCGCGACGCTGTTCTTCATCCAGACCGCGCAAGAGAACATCTTCGAGGGCGACAGCGGCAACACCGTGATCGCGCGGGGCGCCGATCGCATCGGCGTCGAATTCACCAACCACTATCGCCCCCTCTCCTGGCTCGCTTTCGAGGGCGATCTGACCGCCGTCCGCGCTCGCTTCAGGGGCTTCAACCAGGAACAGGCCGACCTCTACAGCGAGTTGCTTCAGCCAGGGGCCTTCGAATGGGGCGCGTGGCAGAGCAACGCGCCGGGCAATTATCTGGTCAACGCCACGCCGATCATTGCGACGGCCGTCCTCGAGCTGGGCGAGGCGACCGGCTGGTTCGGCAACTTCAAATACCGTTACATTGCGCCCCGCGCGCTCACCGAGGACGGTTTCCTAAAAAGCCCGGCGATCGGGACGGTGAATGCGCGCGTCGGCTATCGCTGGAAGGAGGGCTGGAAGCTTCAGCTCGATGTCTTCAATATGTTCAATTCCAGGTCGCAGCAGATCGCCTATGGCTATGGATCGTTCATTCCGCAGGATCCGCTCTTTCGCGCCTGCACCGGAACCATTATCGCTCCGACCACCGACGCGGTGTGCGGCGTCGGCCAGATGGGCGTCGTCGGCCATCCGGTCGAGCGGCCGTCATGGCGCCTGACCTTCGGCGGGCCGCTTGATTTCGACCCTGCGACGAGCAGAGGGCCCGATCTGACGGAGCCGTTCCAGCTTATAAAGTTCTGGGAGTAACGTCCGCCTCTAGACGAAGGCGCCCGGCCGGGCGCCGTCCTCCGGCCGCCGTGGAGCGCCGCCGATTTGCGTCTGGCCCTGTTCGCAGTCGTCGATCCACCGGTTAAGCGTTCGGTTCGTCGCTTTGTCCTTCTTCGTCGTCGGTCGATTGGTTCTTCTCCGAGGCGGCGCTCAATTTGGCGAGGAGCGTGAAAAACTCTTCGGGAAGCGGATCCTTCAGGCTTTCCTCGTGAAGTTGGCCCCGCAAGAGGTAATGCGTCGCCGTCGCGGGACCGAAAACGTTTGCGATGAACAGCGCCGTCTTCAGACTAATCCTGTTGGGCGGCTCGGACGGCATGGCACCCTCATTCAGCTGGAGCCTTGGCAGTTTGCTTCAGGAACGAACTTTCGGTTCAAATAGGGCTGAATCGCTCGAGTTGGCCCCATTCGCGAGGGATGCCCAGGCGCCCTTGTCCAACCCCGGTCTCGCGAGACCGAGCGGGGTGTGGCCGTTGACGGTCATGTTCGAGCTCGAAACGAAGCAGCTCGACGCCGTGAGGCGGGCTTCTCCGTTCGAGCGCGCCGCCGTGCGACTTACCCGCTGATCTCGGGCTCAACGAGCCTTGCGAGGTTTTCGAGCGATTCCTGCCAGCCGAGGTAGCAGGCTTCCGGCGGGATGACGTCTGGAACGCCCTCCTGGACAATGCTCAGTTCGGCGCCGACCGAGACTTTCTTGATCATCACCGTGACGTGGATTTCGCCCGGCATGTTGGGGTCGTCGAACCTATCCGTATACCTCAGGCGCTCGTTCGGCGACAGCTCGAGAAATTCCCCGCCGAAGGCGTGGCTTTCTCCCGTAGTAAAGTTTCGGAAGGATGCGCGATGGGCGCCGCCGACCTTGGGTTCCAAGCGATGCACGGTGCATACAAAGCCATTCGGCGGCAGCCACTTTGCGAGCGCATCCGGTTCGATAAATGCGCGATAGAGCTTCTCCGGCGTCGTGGCGAGGACCCTATGGAGGCGAACGGTGTTCGGCATTGTCTCTTCTCCCTGCGGCTTGCAAGCGGATGTCGCTCTTGAGCATACGACTGAGGTAGCGCGTTCGGCGCCGACGCGCCCGTCGCCGCTCGCAGCATAGCTGGGCCGCGCCGGATCCGACACTTTATCCGGGGCGCACAGGAGCGTTCGGCGCCGCTGAACCCCGCAGCATGAGCCGTTCTCAGGCGGCGATCCATAAATCAATTCGGTGAAAACCGTTCGAAGAGGCTTTCCGCCGCGAGGCGCCGCAATAGCGCCAACTTGATCGGCAACATCGTCGCTCGCTTGGCGCGGCCGCCGTTCTCCTCGGCGGCTTAAAACGAAATCATAATGAAAGATCGGAAGGATGAGCGAGCGCAGTTCGACGCCTTTGGCCATAGCAATCTTAGGGATGCTCCTGGCCGTTCTTAGCTATGCGATCAAGGATGAAAGCCTCGGCAGGCTGGTATATGGTTCGGGCCTGCTCTCGGCCGGACTTTCCTTGCTTCATTGGTTTAGGCCGACGCAGCCTCGGCGAAGGTGATCAGCGGCAGGCCGTCCTGATCGAGGACGCGATCGATCCGACAGCTGCGGCGGGGTGCGGAGCATGCCGCAACCGACGACCGTTCCAGGGGCCCGCGGATCGACCGGACCAAGGTGTTTCGGAAACGACCTGCCTCTATCCCGCAAGAAGAGGCGGCTCAACCTCGCCCCGGCGACATCGCGATTGACGCCGGACGAGGCAAGCTGTAAACGAGACTGTCATTACTGCATATTGTTTTTTTATACTGGAATTTTAAAGATGAAGGCTTTTGCGAGTTCAAACCCCAGAATCTTGGATTCGTCGCAGTGCCGTAAGTTGCTTGCGAGCTATCTCCTCATCGACCGAGACACAGCGACGCTTCGCCGGCTCATGACTCAGGACATAGACCGTTTTCTTGAAATGGGCGCCACCGCCTACGCCAATCTTCTTGCGGCGGCGCTGATACTGTTCGACCATCGAGCTCGTCGAGACAATCAGCACATCAGCTCATGACCGGAAACATAGGCAGCGGGTTTCGTAGCGTGGATGGGAAGCTGTTCAGCAAGCTTCTCCACTGTTTGGACTTCATGAACGAGCTGGCGTTTTTCAAAGCGTATAAATCCCATTCGTGGCGATCACTGCTCATTGCCCCCGAGCAGGTCATCCTGGATGTCGCATGCGGAACGGGCTCGGACCTGATCCACCTCGCCGAGGCGTATCGAAACACAAATTTTGTCGGCGTCGATAACAGCGAGAAGTTCCTGGCCATTGCCAGAGAGCGTGCGGCGTCCGCCGCTAATCTCAAGTTTCTGCTTGGCGACGGCCATCGGTTGCCGCTCGTCGATCAATCGGTAGACGCTGCGCGAATTGATCGTTCGCTGCAACATATGGAAAATCCCGAGGCCGTATTGGCGGAAATGGTCCGCGTCACCAAGAGGGGCGGTCGCATTGTCGCCTGCGAGCCCGACTGGGAGACCTTTGTTCTGTTCAACGGCGAATTTGACGATAGCAGCAAAATCGCCGGTTTATTCAAGCGCTCGATTCGAAACCCGTTTATCGGGCGCGAGCTGGCGTCGCTGATGAACGAATGCGGCGTCAAACATCTTGACGCCCACGTCCATACTTTCTGGACCAGCAAATTAAATGACGCCGACGTCATTTTCGATCTTAACAAAGTCAGAGACCAGTGCGCGGCCGCAGGCATGATGACGCAGGACGACGCCGATACTTGGTGGGCCCTCTCGAAGCAGGCTTCTGAAAGAGACACTTTCTTTGCAAGCCTTTGCATCATGGAAGTCAGCGGAACGACAGAGTAACGATTTTCTGTCATCTTCTGGAGGCCGCCGCACGATGTCTGCTTGTTAAGTCGTTATCGACGCTTCTGCACAACGATCGCACGGCAGGACGAAACTGAAGGTTGATCCCGCTTTTGCATTCGGCTCCATCCAGATGCGGCCTCCGTGCGCCTCGACAATAGAGCGACTCATGGCGAGGCCGACGCCCATCCCCTTAGGCTTCGTCGTCATAAACGGTTCAAAAAGGCTTTCTCGCACGCCCTCGTCGACGCCCGCTCCTGAATCAGCAACGTCGACTCGCACCCAGTCGTCCTCGTTGACGCAGGCGATCATGATCGAGCGGTCCGAGACGCCCTCCATTGCGTCGATGGCGTTTCTGAGAAGGTTTGCCAAGACCTGCGTGATCTGGACGCGGTCGGCCTGTACGGCGTCCTTGGTCGCCTCGAGCCGGAGATGCACGCGCACATTGGCGTTTTCCAGGGCGCGACGATTGGCTCTGCACGCCTCCTCGATGAGCGAGCGCAGGTGGACAAGGCTCGAAGAGGGCTTTCCCTCCAAGAGAAAGTGACGAAGGCGGTCGACGATGTCGCCAACATGTCCAATTTGCTCCGAAGCGCCTTGAAGATTGCGCTCGACTAAAGGCAGCGCCTCGGAGGTGGGCTCGCGCAGGAGGCGTTTGGAGGTTTCGACGTAGGCGGAGGCGGCCGCCAGAGGCTGCGCGATTTCATGCGCCAAGCCGCTGGCCATGCCTCCGAGCGCATGCAAGCCAGACGCATGCAGCCTCGCCAATCGTTCGCTTGCCTTGCTCTCCGCCTCGACCTGAGTCTTCACCCGACGCTCGAGCCCCTCTGCATAATTCCAGACGGCCCGCATCAAGACCGCACTGTAAACGGCAAGAACGATGGTGGTGAGCAGATAGTCTCTGTCGCCGCTAGCGAGCAAGGCTGCGAACGATCCGAGCGCAATGGGCCCGGAGAACGCCGCCGCTGCTGGAGGTATGCTTGCCAGAACAAAGGCTCCGCCGCCCAACATCCCGGAACACAGACAAGCAATCAGCAGCTTGCCGCCCACGCTTGCCTGGTCCAAAAACAGTAAGGGAAGGGCCCCCCAACAAGAGCCGAGCGCCGCCGCGTAGCCTACGGCCCGGTAGACGCCACGTCGGGATGATGAAGCGGCCGGCCTGTAAGTCGAGGTCCGCCGGGTCTTGCGGCGCAGGAAGACGAAGGACGCAATCGCGATGACAAGCGCGCCCCAGCACAAGGCGGCAATGCGGTAGGGTCGATCCCACGAGGCCGCCATAAAGACAGTGGCGTTGCAAATATTCGCCAGCATCACCCCGGGCGTGTGCCGGGCAATGTGAGAAAATTGCTCCGCACGCAAACGCTCGATTTGGTGGGAGGCGGAAAGAGGCGAGCGATTGTCTTTTTCGAGGGTCATTTTCAGT
Organism: Methylocystis sp. NC52PC; assembly: GCF_055698645.1. Classification (NCBI taxonomy): domain Bacteria; kingdom Pseudomonadati; phylum Pseudomonadota; class Alphaproteobacteria; order Hyphomicrobiales; family Methylocystaceae; genus Methylocystis; species Methylocystis sp. NC52PC. The sequence goes on from NZ_CP170127.1 coordinate 2,081,531, forward strand.
AGCTTGCAGCGGAGCGCCGACCCTCTTACGCCAAGGTTATGTCCAAAATCTGATTTTTGCTAACCTGATCACAGCATCCCGCGCTTGGTGCGGCGCTGCTCTACCGCGACGTTGCCCCTTATTCATCGTCGGCGCGTGTCTAATTTAACCCTTCCAATCGCCCTACGTTCGACCGCAAGCGGATGATTAGGCGCAGCAATTGTTCGAGCGCGTTCTCACTAACCGCTCGCAGGAACGGAGGGCGGGCGCGCCGCGTTTATTGGTGGGTTCGCAATCGTCGGCGCGTCGAGCGATGAGTTATGAGCTTTATTATTGGCCGGGCATTGCGGGCCGCGGAGAGTTTGTCCGGCTGGCTCTGGAAGAGGCGGGGGTCGCTTACGTCGACAAGGCGCGTGAGCCCGGCGCTGAAGAAACCCTCCTTGCTTTGCTCGAGCGGTCGGATCTCCTCCACCCGCCCTTTGCGCCGCCCTTCCTGAAACATGGGAATGTCCTCATTGGCCAGACGGCGGCGATCCTTCTCTACCTCGGCGAGCGTCATGGCTTGGCGCCGACAGACCAGGCGGAGAGGCTTTGGGTGCATCAAATCCAGCTCACGATCGCCGATCTCGTCAGCGAGGCTCACGACGCGCACCATCCCCTGGGCGCTCATTTATATTATGAAGAACAAAAGCCCGAGGCGCTGCGCCGGGCGCGCGACTTTCGAGAAAACAGGATCGAAAAATACCTCCGCTGGTTCGAGGAAATTACCGCACGTAAGCGAGAAGACGGGCCCTATCTTGTCGGTGATCGTGTGACCTATGCGGATCTTTCGCTGTTCCAGGTCACAGAGGGCTTACTCTATGCATTTCCACGAGCCGCCAACGCCGTGCTCGCGGATTGCCCGGGAGTGGCCGCTCTGCGCCAAGCGGTTGCGCAACGCCCGCGCATTCGCAGTTATCTCGAGAGCGACCGGCGCATCGCTTTCAACGAGAGCGGCATATTCCGCCACTATGCCGAACTCGACCGATAGCGAAAGCGCCTTTTTGAACACGTCCTCGGTCGTTGAACCGCTCCGAGAACCGTTCTCACAATGCCTATATGTGGGGTTGTTGGTGAGCGCGCTGGGACTCGAACCCAGGACCCCCTGATTAAAAGACAGTAGCAGTGACCGGTTATAGCCGGTCGTGGCTGCATCCCTCTACCTTATATATCGCCACTTCCTCCTTGTTATTCAATGATTATCGGCTTATGTCAGCATCGCAAGCGGACATGGCCAGCCAGCCCCCGTGGGTTACGTGGGGGTTACGTGATGGGGAACAAGGTGGACAAGCGGGCGAGCGGGAAGAAATCAAAGCAGCTTACCGTCAAGGCGATTGAGAACCTGAAGCCGAAGGCCAAACCCTATGAGGTCCCCGATGGCGATGGCCTGTTTTTGACCGTACGGCCGACCGGCAGCAAGAGCTTCAACTTGCGTTACCGGTTCGAAGGCCGCCCGAGAAATCTCACCCTCGGCCCCATCGCCATTGGACTCGGCACGGCCCGAGAATTGGCGCGTGCGGCGCTTGTCGCGGTCGCCCGCGGCGAAGATCCTTGCGCTCTCAAAAACGCACAGAGGGCTGCCGCAAGGGCGCCAGGCGTCGGGAATGTTGCGGCCATCGCCAATCGATTCGTCACCAAGCACGTCCGGCCCAATATGCGCCCGGCGTCGCAGCGTGAGACCGAGCGGTTGCTGCGGGTCGAGGTTCTGCCAAAGCTCGGCAGTCGAGAGCTCGCTGAGGTCACCCGCGCCGAGATCCGCGGCATGGTCGAGGACATCGCCGACCGCGGCGCGCCGATAGTCGCCAACCGAACATTGAGCCTGCTGCGCCTGTTCTTCAACTGGGCGCGCAAACAGGACCTGATCGAGACGTCGCCCGTCGATGGCCTCGAGCCGCCGGCAAAGGAGCGCGCCCGTCGGCGCATCCTGACTTCCGATGAAATTCGCTGGTTTTGGGCCGCCTGCGACGAGATTGGATGGCCCTTCGGGCCGCTGGCGCAGCTTCTCTTGTTGACGGCCGCCCGTCGCGACGAGGTTCGCGCGATGACCAGGGCCGAGATCGACACCGCGTCGGCGACGTGGCTCCTGGCCGGCGACCGGGTGAAGAACGACGCCGAGCATTTGATCCCCCTCGCTGCGCCGGCGCTGCGCATGCTCGAAGCCCTCCCGCGCATCGCCAGCGCCAAGGGTTTCGTGTTCACGACCACGGGCGCCGGGCCTGTAGACGGTTTCAGCCGCGCCAAGTCCCGCCTCGACGCGGCGATGGCGGCGATCAAGCGCCGCGAAGACCCCGACGCCGGGCCGATCCCGCACTGGACCTACCACGACCTTCGCCGCACAGCAGCCAGCGGCATGGCCTCACTTGAGGTTCAGCCACATATCGTCGAGGCCGTGTTGAATCACCGTAGCGGCGTCATCAAAGGCGTGGCGGCGACTTACAACGTTTACACTTACGCCGCCGAGAAGCGCACGGCTCTGCACAAATGGGCGGCGCATGTCGAGGCGACCATCACGAGCACGGCGGCGATGTGCGATGCTGAGGCGGCTTTCACCGAATAGTTTTTGCGGTCACAAACGCCCCTTGCCACTGGACACGGCCGGTCCTAGTTTTTCCCTTGTTGGTGGCGGCTCGCCCGCAATCGCCCAAAAAAGAAAGACACGAACCGATCGACCTTCGATTTTTGCTCTTTAATAGAGCCGCCAACATCCGCCGCCCACGGGCGTCGTGATTCAACAAAGCGCCTGGTCATGCTAGCTTGAAAGAGTCCTTGCGGCTCCGGCTCCAGGTCCCCTTTTAAGGGCGAAAACGCAACTCTCCATCAAAATCGAAGCGCCCTTTATGGGTGCTTTTGGAGCGTTGCGACAATGGTAAAACCCGAACTCGACAACCCGTCGCTTCTCAATCGGGCGAGCAATCTAGACCTTATCCCGAATCCCCAGGTCGCTAAATTTCTAGGCGTGAGTCTGCGCACGCTCGCGCGTTGGGACGCCAACCCGAAACTCGGGTTCCCTCGGCCGACCGTGATCAACCGCAGAAAATATCGCGGGCGCGCTGAACTCGATGCTTGGGTAATCAGCAAGGTCGCTAAGGCCGCCGCCGCGGAGGAGGCGCCAGCAGCAGCGCCGGCGGCGTCATCGAAGCCCCAACTCCCGCCAAAACCCGCCCCGTCCGCTTCAGGAGAGCGACGGCGTCCTGGCCGGCCGCGGAGGGCGGCCGATGTCTGACGGTCTCCGCAAAAATCCTCGCCGCATGTATGACGGCGGCGCCATTCGCCATGAGCCGCGGAAGTCGCTCGGTTTTTTCCCAACGCCGCCCTGGGCGACGCGGGCTTTGTGTGAGCATGTGCTGGGCGACTGCACCGCCCGCTCCGCGCTGGAGCCGGCGTGTGGCGGCGGCCACATGGCGCGCGCCTTGACGGAGTATTTTGGGACCGTCCATCAGTCCGACATCGCAGAATATGAAGGCGCCGACGCCTCGGCCGCGAGGCTGGATTTTCTGCGCGCTGACTATCGCCATCCCGCCTGCGCGGTCCCGGATTGGATTATCACCAACCCGCCCTTCAGATTTGCCGAAAAGTTCGCAGCTTGCGCCTTGCTACGCGCGAGCATCGGCGTCGCCATCTTTGCCCGCGGTCAGTTTTTGCACGCGGTCGGACGCTATCGCCGGCTTTTCGCGGCAAATCCGCCCCACATCGTCGCGCCTTTCGTAGAGCGCGTGCCGATTCGACGCCACCGCCTCAACGACGATGGACTACGCCTGGTTCGTTTGGCGGCTGGCCGAGCCGGTCCCACCGCAAACCCTCCTGAAGCATATCCAGCCATGCCGCGCATCGCTGGAGCAGACAGGAGATTACCAAATCCCATGATTTCGCAGAGCGGCATCGTAGTGCGTTTCACCAAGCGGCTGTCGCGGCCGAGGAAAGTGAGGAAACGGCCATGACGGATCAATATAAATTCCACTGGGCAGCGAACCTGTTCCCATTGATCGAGGGGGAGGCGTTCGCAGCGCTCGTCGCCGACATTCGCGCCAATGGGCTTCGGGAGCCGATCATACGCATGAAAGGCGAGGATAGCGAATGGATCGTCCTTGAGGGCAGGAACCGGCTTCGCGGCTGTGACGCTGCGGGCGTGGAACCGCACTTTGGGGAATATGAAGGCGACGATCCGCTTGGCTTTGTGCTGTCGGCGAACCTTCATCGCCGCCACCTTAACGAAAGCCAGCGCGCCATGGCAGCAGCTAAACTGCAAGATTGCGCAGATCTGCGCAAAAAAATCTCACAGGACGAAGCTGCAAAGATGTGCCGCGTCTCAAGACGCCTCGTAACTGACGCGGTGAAGATTCTCCACCACGGCACAGCTCAGATGCTGGCTGAAATCGACGCGGGCAGAATGGCTGTCACTTTCGCAATAACGCTGATAAAGGATCCTGCCCGGAGCGCCTGCAATTATGCAGAGAAAGCGGCGGAAAAGGCTACGCATGGGACCGCGCATAGGGTCCCTGCCGAGACGGGTGCCGACGCCACAGAGCCGCCACCGGGACCCGCGCCGGTCGCCGAGGCTGCGGACCGGGAGACCCGTTCAGCCTGCCGCCCGCCACAAGCTGCGCCGAAAAAAGTTAAAGCCGAGTCTAGGAAGAGCGCGAAGCAACGCGACGAGAAACCCGCTGCCGACGGTCATCGCGGCGCCAATGATACCCACGGCGACGCCGAGGCGCTACGCGCCGAGAATGCGGAACTGCGTGCAGAGCTCGCCCGCGTGGAAGCGCAGCTCAAACTGTATCAGGACAGCGATGGCGTGGTCTTCGATCCAACCGCCGACGCGCTGACAATGGCCAATACAATCCGCGCCGCCCTGGGCGACAAGAAAGCTGACTTGCTTGGCGAGGTGCTGCTTGGACGACTCCGCCGCGAATTCCCGCCGGATCAGGAGGCCGCCGAGTGAAACCCGATCGCTTCCGGCAAGGCGACGACCGCTGACCGCTGATCGAGGGGCGTTTCGTCGAGCGCGCCCGTGCTGGCGCTTTCCGCGAAGCGGCTGGCGCTTCGATAGGAGAAAGTTATGCAAGCAAACAATCATCTAACATTTGGAGGACTCCGCTCCCGCCGACAGAGCGAATTCCTTGCGGCGGCAAGGATAGGAGATGAAGACAACGCCCTCAAGACTCTGCGCGCCTGGATGGGCATGGTCTCGTCGCAGAGTCGATCTTGGGCCTTTCTGGAATTGGCAGACAGCATGGAGCCGAGGCTTTTCTGGCGGGCGTTCCATCAGGAATGGAACGGCTTCGACCGCATTCCGCACAGGGCGTTTGAGGAGCGTCTCCATCTGCATAAGAAGTTTTGGCGCTCTGAATATATGAGCGCCGAAGACTGCGCCAGGTATCACTCACTCCCCGAGAGGATGATCGTCTATCGCGGACAATCAGGCGATGCCCCGATTGGGTTGTCTTGGACGCTTAACCGAAAAGTTGCCGAGGGTTTCGCACACGGTCACAGGGGTATCGCAGTTCCTAAACCGATCGTGATCGAGGCGACGGTCGCGAAGCCCGCCGTCGCGGGATTTTATGACGATCGGATGGAATCCGAGATCGTCCTGTTTTCTCCTCGCTCGACCGGCGACGTTCAGATCGAGCGCGCGCGCCAGTTAACGTAACTCCGCCACGGCATAAACACAGGACGGGCGCGGCCGGTCACGCGGCCTCCCTCAAGAGAGGAAATCAAATGCAAAGCGACGCAATCGAAACCGAGTTTCTAGCTCGAACATGCGGCGATTGCTCATTGTGTTGTAGGGTTTTCGACATTGAGATTTCACCGGGGTTTGGTTGGTGTCCGCATTGCCGGCCTGGCAATGGATGCGCGGTCTATCACGCCGATCGACCAGACTATTGTAAAAAATTCCAGTGCTTCTGGTTGATCGGCTACTGTGACTTTTTCGGCGAGGAATGGAAACCGAGCGTATGTAAAATGGTTGCGACCTATGACCCCGATGGCGCATATGGATTAGCGATGTATGTTGACCCCGACTTTCCAGACATATGGCGCAGCGAACCATATTATTCGCATATCAAAAAGCTCTCGGATGAGGAATATACTGGCCAGGTGATCGTCCATGTCGGCAATCGGACGTGGTTAGTCCGACCGCATATAGACCTAGAAATTCCGGTCGGCAAACGTTTTGCCATGGCGAAAGTTTTCGATCGCTGGGAAACAATAATATTCGAGACTGAGGAAGAATATTTGGAAGAGATACGCTGGCTGACGGAGCCTATGTAAAATGCGGCCCGCGTTCTATGAATTTTTCGCCGGGGCCGGCATGGCGCGCCTGGCGCTCGGCGACGCGATGGATTGCGCCTTCGCCAATGATCACGACCCGGCCAAAGCGGCGGCCTACGTCGCCAACCATGGCGCCGCGGGCTTCCGCCTGGCCGACATCGGGACGCTGACCGCGGCCGATCTTCCGGGCCATGCGGCGCTCGCGTGGGCTTCTCCGCCGTGCGTCGATCTATCTCTCGCCGGCCGCCGCGCCGGACTCAATGCGGAGCGCAGCGGGGTATTCTGGCCATTCTTCCGGCTGATGCGCGAGCTCGTCGCCGAGGGCAGGGCGCCGCGCGTCATCTGCATCGAAAACGTCCCGGCTCTTTTGACCTCGAACGGCGGCGCGGACTTCGTCGCTATTGTCGAAGCCTTTGCATCGATCGGATTCATGACCGGCGCCTTGGAGATCGACGCCGCGCTATTTACGCCACAGTCACGACGACGCTTGTTTATCATATGCGCGCGAGCGCCGGACATTATCGCCGCCGACGTGGCGCAGCGTGGCCCGACCGCGCCTTTTCACACGGTCGGGGTTATGCAGGCGTATGAACGGCTTCCGCAGCTCTTACGCGCGGCGTGGGTGTGGTGGCGGCTCCCATTACCGCCGCCGCGCTCAATCGAGCTCAGCGACGTCCTAGAGCCCGTGCGGGGAGATCCGCGCTGTCTCGCCGGGCTGCTGGCGATCGTGGCGCCGACGCATCGAGCCAAGCTCGAAGCCGCGATGGCGGCCCGCCGTCCAGGCGAGACGATCATCGGCGCCGTCAATCGCAGAATGCGCGACGGGGAACAGCGCGCCGAGATCCGTCTCGATGGTTTCGCCAATGCGCTACGCTGCGCGAAGGGCGGCTCTTCGATCCAAACCTTGCTGATCGTTGATGACGCCGGCGCGCACGCGCGGAAGATCCTGCCGCGCGAGGCGGCGCGGCTGCAGGGGTTGCCAGAGGACTATCGCCTGCCGGCAGGCAAGGCCGCGGCGCATGATCTTGTCGGCGATGGCGTCGCCGTGCCCGTCGTGCGGTTCTTGACGACGAATGTGCTGGAACCGCTTCTAACCCAGTTGCAGCCTCCGGCTAAAGAGAGCCGCGTAGCTCCCGAACTCTCGCATAAACAGCCACCACCCCAGGGAAGGCCGCTAACGCTCTTTTCGAAAGGGCGGCTGGTAATCCCGCATCGCCCAAAACAACGGCGTCAGGAACCGCGCGTATAAAAAACCACTCTAAAGAAAAAGATTTTTTCGTAAAAAACAACCGGCCATAACCGGACGCGAGCAGACAAATGAAGCTGAAGTTATTAGCTGCACACTTGCTGTCTATTTGCTTAAGAAAAGCATGCTTCTACATACTAATGAGCTAACTCCAAAGGAGGACCCTACCATGCGTCATAGGGATCGTTCGCACGTTGGGCGCCTGATTTCCGGCATTACAGAAATATCCGCGGTGGTGAAGCTGTGCCCGGGTCACACTAACGCGTTGCTTGAGGAGGGAAAGCTTCCGGGCGCGCTCGTCGGAGACGTTTGGATCGCCAACGAGGGCTTGCTGCGCATCGCGCCGCGCGGCCGGCTGGCGAGGGAGCTGGAAGAGATCGAGGCGGAGCGGCGGTCTGTCGAACGGCGCCGACGCAAGACTTCGGAGTCGAAGCGTGCCGCGCCCCTTGCGCAAGAGATCGAGGCCGACGAAGCGCCGGCCTGATCTCTATCCGCCCAGGCGGGCGGAAATTCACCAGGTCAGGGGCGCGGGCAGCAACGGCTGCGCCCCCCGATCAATCGAAACTGCGGAGGAAAATTTGGGGTTCCATTATGACAGGGTCGAATACGGCGAGGGGCCCGAGCCTCCACGTGGTGGAGACGGACCCCTCTAAAAGGTTCTCTGGGCGTGGCGGCTCAACAGAAAACACCGAGAACGAATATAACGCTGACGGCGCGGAAAGCCAAGGCGCCGCAAAAGAGCCGCCGCTAATTTGGTCCGCCGACCAGGACGCCGCGCTGATCAAAATTAAGAGATGGCTGTGTAGCGGCGATGAGCTTTTGTTCCGGCTCCTCGGCTACGCGGGCACGGGCAAGAGCACGCTGCTCGCCCACCTTGCGCGCGAGATCCCTGGCGCCGTTGTTCTGACCCCAACGAACAAGGCCGCGTCGGTCTTGAAGAGCAAGGGCATCGCGGCCCAGACGATCCACTCCTTCGCCTACTCCTTCAACGGCCACGAAGTCGATCGTCTGCGCGAGAATATCGACGCGCTGATGAAAGCGCCGGCTGAAAATCGGGCGGAGCTCGCGGCGCTGCAAGCGCGCCTCGATGCGCTGCTCGACGAGGCCGAGAATCGCGGCCTCCGGCCGACCGGCGAGCACTTTTTCTCGGAACGCGACCTCGAGCAGAGGCCGTCGCTGATCATCATCGACGAGTCGTCAATGGTCCGGCACGACCATGCCGAGCGCATCATGAGCTTCGGCATTAAGGTTTTGGCGATCGGCGATGCTTTCCAACTGCCGCCAGTTAAAGCAAGGCCGTCGCTGTTCGTGACTGGCGCGCCCAACGCGATGCTGTCCGAGATCCACCGCCAGGCGGCAGGCTCCCCGATCATTCGCCTTTCGCAGAGCATCCGCGAGGGGCGCGACATCCAACAGTTCGCCGAGCAGAACGAAGCCGGTGTGGTGCGCGTCGTGCGCGGCATGACCGACGAGGCCGTCCTTGGCGTCGATCAAATAATTGTCGGCACCAACAAGCTTCGCATCATCACCAACGCGCGCTTGCGCCGCCTGCGGGACTTCACGGGCGACGCGCCGCAGGAAGGCGAGCGTCTCGTCTGCAGATCGAATTCACGCACAGACAGCCGTGAATTGTGCAATGGCGAGATCTTGATCGTCGAGGTGAGCTACGGCGTCGCGCCCGACGACTTCGACGAAGAGCGTTGGAGCGGCGTGGTCCGGCACGAGGGGCTCGACGATTTGGTCGAGATCGAGGCCGATATGAAACTCCTGCGCGCCTCAGCCGCCGCCTCCGATGGCGACGTCCCGGACGCGCATGCGCCCGACGGTTGTGATGATCTTCATTACGGCTACGCTCTGACTTGCCATCTGGCGCAAGGTTCGCAGTGGCCCCGCGTTCTGGTCAAAGACGAGTCGGCTCGCTTCCGCGGCGACGCCAGGCGTTGGCTCTACACCGCCGTCACGCGTGCGCAACGCGAACTGACGCTCGTTCTGCCGGCGGTTGCGCGCGGTCGCGCCTTCGGATGGGCGGGGCGCCGGTGAAAACGCCTAGCCCCGCCCACAAGGCCACCAATGGCCATAGCGGCCCGTCCGCGACGCGGGTGCCGCACGAGACGTTGACGGCGATCGAACTAACCCGCTGTCGAAACGCCGACGGCGCCTTGTCGAAGCGCATCAAGCTCGGGCCAGACGGCAAGCTCGTGTCCACGCCAGCCGCGAATATGGTTCGCGGCAGCATGGAGCGCATGCCGCTCGACGATTGGCGCCAGTTCGCAGAGATCCTCGAGCAGACTCCGCCCGACGTCGCCTATACCCTCGGGCGCCTACGCCCAGACCTGCCCGATAGCGTGCCGCTCGCCGTGAAGGGTAAGGCAGGCGCTGATCCCACCAAGGGCGTGCCGCGCAGCCGTGAGAGCTTCACCTATACGGCCGGCGCGCCTGGTCTCGTGTTGATCGACCACGACACGAAGGGCATGCCACCTGCCGTCCGGGCGAAAATCGACGCCCTCGGCGGCTTTCTGGGCGCGCTGGAGCACATTTGCCCTGGCATCACCGCCGCGGGCCGCGTCCGGCGCCTCTCGACCTCCAGCGGACTCTATCGCGCCGATACGTGCGAGGAGTTCCAGAAGGCCGGCGAGCACGACTATGTGCTCGTCCTCGACGCCGCCGACTCGCAGCGTTTGCTCTATACGATGCACGACCGCGCTTGGGCGCTTGGCTTGGGCTGGCACATCATCAGCCAGAACGGCGCGCTGCTTGAGCGGTCGATCGTTGATCGCAGCGTATTTGCTCCCGAGCGCCTATGCTTCGAGGCGACGCCACAGCTCGAGGCGCCTCTTACGCAGCATCGACCGGCGCCCGAGCTCCAAGACGCCGCGCCGTTCGACAGTATCGCCCAGTGCCTCGGCCTGACCGTCGATGAGCAGAACGCCCGCCAGGCTGCGCTCGACGCGTCAGAGAAGGCGCTAAAGCCCGAAGCCGACCGCATCCGGGCGGACTGGATTGCGAAGCGCATCGGCGAGGCCGTGGAGCGCGGCGTCCCGCACGAGACCGCGGAGCGCATGGCGCGTAATTGGTCAGATGGCGTCCTTCTACCCGACGCCGTTCTCGATTTCTCGAACTACGGGTCGGGCTTTGTCAGCGTGCGCGACGTGCTGGCCGACCCGGCGCGTTACGAGGGCCTATGGATTCCTGACCCTGTCGAGGGCGCCTCTTACAGTCGCTCAAGCGCGGTCCTACGGCAGGTGCGGGACGGCGCCTTTGTCCTGAGCTTCGCCCATGGTTTGGAGACGATCTACAGGCTACGCCACGACTATGCGTCACTCCGGGCGGCGGTCGAGGCGGCGGGCGCGGCTCAGGCCGTGCGGGCGCTGTGCGAACTCCTGCCGCAAGCCGAGATCGATCCGGCCGAGCGCGCCGAGTTGATGAAGCTGGCGGGCGACCGCTTCAGCGAAGACCTGATTGCGCGCAGCGCCGCTGATGCTGGCGCGCCTTACGAGGCGGTTACGACGCTGGCGCTGATGAGGCGGAACAGCCCAGCAGACTTCCAGCGCCTTTTGGCTAAGCTTAAGGCAGTTAAGGGCGTGACCCTTGGCCCTCTCGGCAAGCTGATCGACGCGGAAGAGCAAAGACAGGAAGCGGAAGAAGGCTCGAAGAGGCCGCGCCCACCCCATCCGCCAGGCGACGACGCCATAGCCGAACTCAATGGGGAGCACTCCTTCGTGCTGGAAGGCGGAAAGGCGACGATCTTCAAGGATAACTTCGACGAGAGGCTGAAGCGGCACTACTACGATCGCCTCACACCCTACGACTTTAAGACCACATACGCCAACCGCTTCATCACCATTCAGACGCCGGCCGGCGCGGTTCAAACCCCGTTGGGCGCCTATTGGCTAACGAGCCCGCGACGTCGCGAGTTTTTGGGCGGCGTTGTCTTTGATCCGAGCAACCGTCACCGCAACAATCAGCTTAATCTCTGGAAAGGCTTTGCCGTCGTCGCGAAGCGCGGCGGATCCTGGCGCCGGATGAAGCAGCATATGTTGAAAATCATCTGCGGCGGCAATCGCAGCTACTATAAATACCTCAAACGATGGATGGCCCGCGTGATCCAGCATCCGGCGACGCCGGGCGGCGTCGCAATCGTAATGCAGGGCGGCGAAGGCGTTGGAAAGGGCATCCTTGCGCGAGCGATGGTATATCTGCTCGGACAGCACGGCCTGCATATTACGCATGCGAAACATCTGACCGGCAACTTCAATGCGCATCTTCAGGACTGCGTGTTGCTATTCGCGGATGAAGCGTTTTTTGCCGGCGATCGATCACATACCGGCGTTCTGAAGGGCATCGTAACCGAGCCCACGCTGGCGATCGAGGGTAAATTTCGCAATACCGTGCAAAGCCCCAACTACATTCATCTGATGATGGCGAGCAACGAGAAATGGGTCGTGCCCGCCTCGCTCGACGCCCGACGCTTCTGCGTGTTCTTTGTTCGAGCCGACAAGGCGGGCGACCACGAATATTTCGCCGCCATTATCGAGGAGCTCGAGAACGGCGGTTACGAGGCGATGCTGCATGAGCTTCAAAACATGAATCTGGATGGCTTCGACGTCACGGCGTTTCCAAAGACGGAGGCGCTGCAGGAGCAGAAAAAGCTCTCGCTTCGCAATGAGCATAAATGGCTCGTGGACGTGCTGATGCGCGGATATGTCATGCCGTCCGAAGGGCGTCTGCCAGATGTCGAGTGCTGGCATGAGTGCGTAACGACCGACGTTCTCTACGAGAAAAGCTACAAGCCATTCATCGCGGCCATCGGCGACCGTTACCCAATCAGCCGAGAGGAATTCGGCCGCTTCCTGCATGAGGCCGGGTTCAGACCAAAGAGGTCGGCCGGCGCGTTGGATGGCGAAGTCTACGACAACGACCGAAGAGGGTGGCGCGCCCTGCTGAACACGAGACGGGCGCCCGCCTATCAGTTGGGGAGCCTCGAAGACGCCCGCGACAACGTCTCGACCGCGCTCGGCCTCGACATTAACTGGCAAGATGACGGCGACGATGAGTAAAAGCGGCGCGATTGACCCGGCGGCCCTGCACCTACCGCCCGCGGACCTTCTCGCCGCGGCGGAGGCCGTCGGCGCCGTCATCCGGCTCGACCTGGATTGTAACCGCATCATAGTGACGGGCATTGTGCATCTGACGCCGGAGATCTTGAAACGCCTTGAGAACGATCCCGCTATCGCCGAGGCGGTCTATCAGCGCCTCTTCGAGCAGGTTGATCCCGAAAGCTGGCTTGCGGCGATCGAAGGCGCCGAGGCCCGCGTCACGGCCAATGATTGGGCGTATCGCGCGTGGCACCACAGCCCGCGTCGTCCAGCTGGGCAAGGATATGTCAAAGGGGCGAAAGCCTCCAAGGCCAGCGACAAAGGCGAAGCGTCCCGCGGAGCTCCGCGCAAGAAAGTCCCCGTCCCGGCGGACGACATATGGCCGGTCGATCGTCCTGCCCTCAGCGCGCTCGAAGCGACGAAGGCGCTCTTTGGCGCCGCGCTGCGCCGGCCGGACCACGCGTCAAATGGAGCGGTGATGACGTCAGATGACGCGTGAGCGGTCAGGGTGGGGGATTGCCGATTGTTCTTTGACTCGGCCGTAATAAGGCTCGCCAGCGATTTTCGGGCGACTCCCGGGCTGACGACGAGACGGGTGCCCTGACCGGGCCGACCGGTCTGACAAAGCCACGCCAATGGTTAAAAAGCGTTCAAAAGCACTGCGCAAGGCTCGGTCAGGGCGCCATCCTGACCGCGGTCAGGGTTGCTTGGCCGTATAACCCTTGATTTTGCTGGGCCGGTCAGGGTGGGCAGGGCTGTTTTGCATAAATCGCTACTGCGCGCGGGAATGCATATACTCGCGAAGGCGTGCACTAGAGTGTTGCTATATATCGGCTTCCTCGCGCACGTATATACTTTCTACCCTGACCACCCTGACCACCCTGACTCCGCCTTGTTTTCCGGGCGTTTCGGCGGTCAGGGTTAATTTTCGCCACCCTGACCACCCTGACGTGGTGGATGCGGCCAGCACTTCGGTCAGCCGCGAGCGGGTGTCTGTTTCCTTGCAGCACCGGCCTCTAGTCTGGCGACCGCCGCCGTCTGTGTCAGCATGAAGCGTCTGAAATTGCGAACCGCCCGCAACGGCGGCGCGGCGTTGCCGGCGGACTTTATGGCCAAGGACGTGACTAAAGACACAGACGCTCACGCCTAAGTCATGCTTCCAGTGCTTCCATGGCGTCGGCACCCGCTTCATCGCCGAGATTCAGCAGTTACAATTTCCACCACCACCGGCACGCAGCTTCCCGTAGGCGCTCCTGTCCCGCGCCCGGTCGCCAGTTGTCCTCTGATCTGTGATCAGGAGTCGCGCAAAGCAGACGCCTTTTAAATCCATAGCTTAGCGTAGTTAAAGAGCACGCTCGCGGTTTCTACGTAACGCGGACGTAGCGCGCGGCAGTCCTCGCGCGCGCTGGATTGGCAAATTTCCGCCGGGAAGGCGGGGAAGGGCAATTCATCGCCCTTATTCGCTTGATCTCCAAGCGCAATGTCATACATAACGTTATGTTATAACGTTGTTGAGCCATGGCGAGACAGATACAGAAGAAGCGATCCAATATGCCGCTCGGGCCGTTCTCAAAGGACCGGAGGATCATCCAAGCGTCGGTTGATCGGCGCAGCAAGGTTGGGCGCCTCTTTCGCACGACGATCGCCGATCTGTCCGATCAGGTTGGTGGGAAACCTACGCCTGCGCAAAGCCTCATCATCCAAAGCGCCGCCCTGAAAGCCTGCCGGCTCTATCTCCTGAGCGAGAAGCTTCTCCACGGCGGCGACATGGCCGAGGCCTCGGACCACCACGCCCTCGCCTGGCTCAATTCGTTGCGGTTGGATCTCATATCCCTTGGCCTCGAGCGCCGGATGAAGGACGTCGGACCGTCGCTCGCCGATATTCTCGCCGGGAGGGTTGAGGATGAGCGGGACGATGAGCACGCTACATCTGCCAATCAATCCGAAGGCGCCAGTGAGGATCCTGGGGCTGTCTAGGAGGCCTAGAATAATCGGCGCCTCAGATCCTGCCATCGCCCCGATATCGAGGCTTCTGTCGAAACCACGCTTTGGAATAGGCGATGTATCAGCATAGCTCGAATTGCCGGCCCTGGCAGCGCGAAGGCCATCCCCTCGACCGTGAAACGCTTCGTCGCCGGCGCATTTGGCGAGCGCGACGACGCATCGCCCTCAACCGGCTCGCCGATATTCTCGGCGTCTGTCTCCTCGATATGGAGTCGGCGCAATGACAGCCCGTCGTCCTCGCCTCGATATTGTCGGCGCCTTCGAGAGTCCGGCGCTCTTCGAGCCCTGGTATCGGGGCATATCCTGGTGGGGCTGGAAGGTCATTTTGAAAGCCGCCTACGCCATCCCTCTCGGCCCCGAGGAATTGACGTTCTTTCACGAAGTCTCAGGCGGGCGTGATCCACCGCGCCATCGTGTGCGTGAACTGTGGTGCGTATGCGGACGCGGAGCGGGCAAGGATAGCGTAACATCTGGCATCGTCGCTTATATCGCCGCCACATTCGATCCATCGACCTTGCGCCCCGGCGAGCGCGCAATCGTCAGTTGTTTAGCTGTAGATAAGGAGCAAGCTAAGATTGCGCTCAACTACACGCGCTCATTCTTCGCCGAATGTCCCGCCCTCAAAAGCCTTGTGACGCGCGAGACCGCGACCGGGTTCGAGCTTAGCAACCGCGTGGACATAGCAGTTCAGACCAACTCTCACCGCTCAGTGCGCGGGCGCTCGATCTTGTGCTGTGTGCTGGACGAATGCGCCTTCTTCCGCGATGAAAACTTTGCTGCGCCAGATGAAGAGGTTTATCGCGCCGTCCTTCCTGGCTTGGCACGCGTGCCCGGTTCATTACTGATCGGCATATCGAGCCCCTACAAAAAAAGCGGTTTGCTTTACCGCAAATATCAGGAATTCTATGGCCAGGACGATGACGACGTTCTGGTAATTCAGGCGCCGAGCATTGTGCTCAATCCGACTCTCGACCAAGCCGACATTGATCGCCGCATCAAAGAAGACCCCGTCGCTGCGCGCGCCGAGTGGTTAGCGGAATGGCGCGACGACATTGCAGGTTGGTTGTCTTACGAAATGATTGACGCCGCCGTTGATAATGGCGTCGTGGTGCGGCCGCCACTTGGTTATGGTCGCTGTGTCTATCATTGTGGGGTCGATCCATCGGGGGGCGTGCACGACTCCTACTGCGCCGCAATCTCGCATCGTGAATACGATGGAACGGTCGTGCTAGACTGCCTGGTCGAGATACGCCCGCCGTTCAATCCAACCGCCGCGACCCAACAAATCGTTGACGCTATGCTCCAATATGGCGTGACGAAAGCAGTTGGCGACCGTTATGGCGCCGAATGGGTCGCATCCGCATTCTCAAAGTGTGGCGTCACTTATGAAGTGAGTGAACGGGATCGCTCACAAATCTATCTTGATTGTCTGCCGCTGTTTACGAGCGGACGCGCCCGGCTCTTGGATAATCAACGCCTCGTCACTCAATTCGTCGGTCTGGAGCGGCGCACGTCGCCCCTGGGGAAAGATAGGATCGACCATGGCAAAGGCGGTCATGACGATTGCTGCAACGCCGCCGCGCTCAGCATGGTGCTCGCCTCCGGCATTGGCGACTTCGATATGGAGATGTTTTTGCGGGCTTACGGCGGGCTTCCTTCGCTTTACGAAGAAAAAGCAATGCGTGAGAAAGAACAGCGCGAGCGCGAAGAAGCCGAAAGACGAAAGAGAGAAGCCGAGCCTCAACCCGAACTCGAAGCAGCACAATCGACTCCACCCGATCAACCATCGTCGATTGACGCTGAATCCTCGTCAATCTCGCAGCCAATGCAACTCTAGACTCAGAACTCATAGAAGGCGAGGGCGGCTGCGATGCAGATGGCCGAGAAGAAGGCGTGCCGCATCGATCGTAGCGTGTGGCGACGCGCCGGCGGTCTTGGTTCTCGATCTGGTGGCGCTGGCGATAGAGCGTCTTGTCGTAGCCGAGAGGCGTCTTTCGGCTTTTGGTGGGCGGGGTGCAGGGCTTGGTCCCCCGCGCCGCGAGCGCCTCGCGAAGCCAGTCGCTGTCATACCCGCGGTCCGCGATCATGGTCTTGGCTGCCGGTAGCGTTTTCAGCATAAACCGCGCGCCCGTGTGGTTGCTCATCTGTCGATCAGCAGTATGACGAGCGGCTTGCCGGCGCCGTCGTAGGTAACGTGTAGCCTGGAGTTCAGCCCGCCTTTCGTACGGCCGATGCAGCAAAAAAAGCCTTGGGGACTCGCCGCCCTCCGATGCGCTTTCACATGGGTGGAGCGGTCATGATCCGCCGGCTTAGGCCCGTCTGCTGCGAGCGCAGCGAAGATGCGGTCGAAAACGCCAAGCCGCCTCCCGCGGATTGAAGCGATTGTAGAGGTCCTGAGCCTAATCTTGTCCAAACTGAGAATTGCAACAAGGGGTTGTCAGACGAGCGCGACCTGCAGAGCATCTACTTGAGAGGAGATTGCGTGCTGCCGAAAACGCTCGGGACGGGCTCAACATGGGGTCATGTGTAGGCAGCACAGGGTGCTTTTCAAACAGTTTAAGGCAGCCTAAGTTCTGAAGAGCGTCTATAATCGAAACTCGTGACGCGCCATATTTAATTAGCACTTGGGGATGAGCCATGGCGAACAGACGTTGGTCGCTGATCAGAGGCGGGTCAGTCGCCTTTCTCCTCGCCGTTCTTACGCACAGCTCAGCGAGGTCCTGCGGAGGACCATGGGATGTTGCTTGCAACGTCGTCGAGAGCTCTAAGAAGGCGATCGATGACACTGTTGACACAGGAAAAAAGGCCATCGACGACACAGCGAATACGGGAAAAAAGGCCATAGATGATGTGGCTAAGACTGGGGAAAAAGCATTCGAAGATACAGCGAACGCCGGTCGGAAAGCGGTAGACGACACCCTTAACACGGGGAAGAAGGCTCTCGATGATATCGTTAAAAATGCCAAGAAAGCCGTGGACGATGTCGCTTGGAACGCCGTGAAGGGTGCAAACGATATAGTCGATGCAGGTAAAGCTGCAGCCAGATTCGTCGAGCACGAGATTCAAGGCATGAAAGATGGCTTGTCAGATTTCGAAAAGCGCGCTCGCGAGGGCAAGGTCGTTGACGCGGTGTGGCACCTCGGCACAGACCGCCTAAAGAATACCGAGGAAGGCGCAGCCAAAGCCGCTCAGGAAAGCCAACTCATCAATGCAGCAGGACAAGCCGCCGCGTCTTTCTACGGCGGACCAGCAGGTGCTGCAGCCTATGCGGCTTGGTACGCATATAGGGAAACGAACGACCTTGAAATGGCGCTGCGAGTTGGTATCATAACTGGAGTGACGAGCGCCGGCTACGCCAACACCTCGGCAATGCCGACCGGGACTGTAGGTGATGTCGCAAGAAAATCTCTCGCCACGGGCGCGATGGGCGGACTAGCCGTCGCCGCAGCTGGAGGGGACGACGTCGCCGTTCGTGAGGCCTTTCTGAAGTCGGGAGGAATGGTTGTCGTTCAGTCCGGGCAGTCGTATGTCACCAAAGAATACGTTGATCCAGCTGTGGCGAAGGCCGATGCCTATTGCATGTCTGCGGTTGGAACCAAATGCTCGATAGTTTTGCCGAAGTTGCAGCGCGACGCCGATGGCAACGTCCTCATGGACGAATCTGGGCACCCCAAGGTCGACACGACGATCACTATCCCCGAGCGAACACAAGTTGGGTCATGGATAAAGAAGGTCGAGGTGTCCGGCCAGGAAGCTGTTAAGGCAACCCTAGGATCCGACCAAATTTATACGAAAGATAATCAGTGGGCTATCAGTTGGGATAAAAACTCATTTACCAGCCAATCTGCGATTACTCCTGCCGTGGTTCTAACATACACTGGGCCAGGTTCGCCATTCGACGAGAAGGTTCAAGATTTGAAGGCTTGGGCCGCGAGTTCTGCGACCGTATCCACACCAATTCAAGCGCGTGGTGATCTAGGCGGGGAACAAATTCTCGCGGTTGCTGCGGCATGGGTACCGTTACATGGTACAAACACTTCTTTGCCTTTTTTTGAGAGAGTCTTTCCTGTCGGGAAGAATGGCTCTATCGCCGTCGGCGATGTATTGAGATCGAACAGGGACGTTAAAGTCCGTCCAGCGCCCGCGGACTGGGCAAGCGAGCCCGCCTTATTGAAAGAGAAGACCTTGGTCAGCGTAACAAGCGTAACCACTATCACGGACGATAAGGGCCGAACTCAGGATTGGGCAAGAATCGACGTCGTTCCGCCGAGCGTAAGCCCGAGCTCGAGTCGGCCGAAAGCAGATTTGGCCACGGTAGTCCGTCCCATTGATATCGTGCGGCAAGTGTCCAGAAGCGATGAGATGCTGGGAGGGTTGAAGCTTCCCATCTGGTGCGTCGATAAGGATCGAGGTGAAGTTTTCGAGGTCAGGAAGAACGGCGTAGTGCAAGGGCTAACAATGCACCTTTGGGGGTCAGCGCGCCGGTCTCGGAATGGATCGATCCGCATCAGTGGAGCGAGGGCAGCGGAATTAGGGCCTTTCAACTTGCCATGGCAAGACAAAATCACTGCGAGAGTAGGGGGCAGAGGAGATCTCCTGATCACGCAGCAGCGCGGGAGCACATCCAAAGGATCCTGTCGGTCGGTGTTTTAGGCTCAGGATTCATTGATTTAGATTGAAGGCGAGGGCGGCTGGGATG
This sequence comes from Methylocystis sp. NC52PC, assembly GCF_055698645.1. Taxonomy (NCBI): domain Bacteria; kingdom Pseudomonadati; phylum Pseudomonadota; class Alphaproteobacteria; order Hyphomicrobiales; family Methylocystaceae; genus Methylocystis; species Methylocystis sp. NC52PC. The sequence continues at coordinate 2,100,861 of NZ_CP170127.1, forward strand.
CAGATGGCCGAGAAGAAGGCGTTCCAAGGAGTTCAAGAAGGCGAGCAAGAAGCTCCCTGTCTTCGGCCGATTGATGGAAGTGAGCTTGAAGGGCACCGCCACCGCCGCGAAGGGCATAACGCCAAAATGCTGATTTCGCGCAAGGGTCGGCGATCGTCACGGGCAGGTTGGTAGGAGCGACAGCTCGCTCACAACCGAGAATCCCTGGCTTTTGCTTTGATGTCCCTCTCGCGCTAAGCGTGCGGCCAGTGGCGTTCGCGGAACCAGGAGCGATACTCCGTCATCTTCGCGTGCTGCGCGGCCGAAGCGTGCCGCCTGCACGTCGCCGCCTCGGCGGTCCCGTCCGGCGCCCCCCATCGCAGTTCGACGCAGTCGTTGGGGTTGTAGCCCATCTCGAGGTCCGTCGCGCGGTCGATGACGTCTTTAAGCGAGAGCGTCCAGGCGGATCCGTCGCTGCGCGCATAGGAAAACTTGCGGACCGCGAGCTCGCTCGCCAGCGCGCTTTGCAATTCGGCCTTCACCTCCGCCGGACTCCTGCCATAAGGTATCGCGTAGCGCTCGCTGCGCCGCGCTACGTGGTCGGGATATCCGCGCACCACGTCGATCGCAATCAGCAGGCGGAGATCGCGCGCGGGCGTCGAGAAATCCTCCCACGCGCCGTTGGTCTGGAAGATGGCTGAACCTTCCGGCATCGACGCCTCACCGCGCCCGCCGTTCTGGAACTTTCGGCCATTTTCGACGGCCGTCACGCGCGTCTTCAACTGCTCTTCGAGCGCCCTGATGACCCCCATCATCGCGTGCATCGGATCGAGCGGCTCAGGCGACATCACCTCATCCATGCGATCGTAGAAATCCTCTTCCCTAAGCTGCGATTGCTCCAGCGAAAAATCGCCGTACTCTGGACTCTTGGTGATTTCGCCATTGGTGAGCGCTCGCAACGCGCCGTTCTTCTCGCGCACGATCGGCCGGAAATGCTTGAATCCGGGGCTGCCGAGCGAAGGATCGTGCGCGAACAGGAAATTGCCGCGCCAGAAGCGCTTGCGGGTGACGGTGCCATCTGGCTCGGCATCCACGGCAAGAAAGACGCCCGCAGCGTCCGACGTCTGCGGAACGCGTTGCACCAGCATTAGCACATGCCCGTAGGGATCGGCGTAGACTGTGCCGGGACGCAGCGCCTCCTGCGTCAGCGGGATGGTGTAAAAGTCGGTCTTGTCGCTGTGCGCCGCTGTTCGCACCGAACCGGAATGGACGACGTCGCCCACGGTCCGCAAATAGTCACCAAACCCTCCGACCAATCCCAGATGCTTCTGGACAGGCGGTTTTGCGGCGGCGACCGGCTTAGCAGGCGCCGCCGGCTGAGCCTGTTGGACCGGCTTAGGCTGTGAAAATAGCTGCTGCAAGAAATTCGAAGGAGGAGCCGCTGCTTGAGTGGGGGCCGGCAAAGCGACGGCGGAGGCCGCAGCTTGCTCCGGCGGCCGCGCGGGGCGGGTCACTTGGGGATGCAGAATGTCGAACCATTCATTGCATCGCGCCGGCCCGCCACCGCCGCGCGAGCAATTCGAATAGGCGAACGGCAGCCCCATTTTGAAGGCGAAATAGGCGCGCAAGAAGTAGAGGAAGTCGGCGCAGTCGGGGCGGACCGATAGCGAGACTCTGTCTTCGTCGAGCCCGAGATAATTGAATAGGACATTGCGCGACGGATCGCGTAGCACTTCGTGCCACGCCTTCCATGACGGCTCCGCCTCGAGCGGCGCGTCAAAAAGCTTGGCGATCCAGGCCGAATACAAATTTTCGGTCTCGCGGTTCCATGTGTTGCGTAGCCCCCAGACGCTGCCTTCCGCCGCGTGCGGTGCGGGCGACTTGCTCGAGCTCACGGCGATTTCCTTGGTGATCCCGCCGCAAGGGGACGAGGCGGCGTCGAGCGCGAGCGTCGCATGCCACGTGCCGACGGCGGGCGACCCAGCCTCGGCGAACCAGACATACGGCGGTCCGCCGCGCCGTTCGCGCGATTTCGCTGCGACGCTTCCATCAGGCGCAATCAACAAGAGCTCGCCGTCGAGCGGCTTTTCTGCGGCGACGACGACGCGCAAAGGCGCGCCCTTCCACGGCGCCATCGGCGACGCCAGGACTGCAATCTCAGTAACTTCTTCGCAGGCGCTGGACGAATCTCGGGCCTGGGCCTCCGACAGCGAAAAAACGAGGGCAAAAAATGCGGATGCAATATGCAAAGATGCAGCGAATCGGCGCGCTGGAAACATTTTTGCCCCCTTTCTTGGACCGCCCTCGATCTTTTTCTTCATCAGAGGCCGGTTCGAAGGATACGAAGTTAGCTGGGATCAGGCTGCGCGCTTCAGGAACGACCTGCTGCTCAGCTGCGCATTGGGCAGGGGCTCATTCTTTAGAAAAAATTGGTCAAAATGGCGACGTTCGCGCGCTACTCTGATAACCTCCAGCACATCCGCCTTGATAGCTGACTATTTGGGACCTCCAAGCGGCTTTCGCAGGCGCACGAGCACGTCCACGCTCGCCGAGCGGGCGTCTGGATTAATTCGTAGCCGACAACCGGCTTACGGATTCCTTGAACTCGGAGCTGTGTTCTAACGCCTTTGCATCTCCTGCTCGGCTGTAAGCGCACCTGGACCCTTCGCTTTCTGTCCACCGGCCTCTCGATAGGCCAACTCCAAGTCGGAGAGTGCGGCGCTGATTTCGGCGGCTCTTATCCCCAGTGTCGTGTCCGCATGGCAACCCTCTGTCCTCATATCTAGTTTAGCGTGAGGTGTTCACGCGAGTGCTAACCAAGGCCGCGCGCAATGGGCCGCTCTTGCTTTCGCGTAAGCGCTCGACCTCGAGGCCCTCAGCGCGCTGGCGCCAGGCCTGCGCAGCGACAAGGCCCTCGGGAGCATGCGTTAGACAGGGTACCTCCCCCTCGGTCGCCAAGGAGTTTAAGCAATGCCTGCTCCGGCTCAATCAATCATCGCGACCCGAAGCGATCAAATGTTCCCCCGCCTAGCGCCGGCGGAGATCGAGCGGCTGCGACGGTTTGGTGAGATCCGCACCTATGAGGCGGGCTCGGCGCTGGCGAAAGTGGGCGAAGCGGGCCATGGATTGACCATCATTCTAGCGGGCAAGGTCGATATTACCCAACACGACGAAACCGGTCGCCGCCAGTTGATCGTCACCCATGGACCCGGAGGGTTCATGGGCGAATTAGCTCAGCTCGCCGGACGGCCAAGTCTTATCGACGCGCACGCACAAGATTCGGTTGAGGCCTTGGTCATCCCGCCGGATCAGTTACGGGCTTTACTTGTGGCCGAAGCTGAACTCGGCGAAAGGATTATGCGCGCGTTGATCCTGCGTCGCGTCGGCCTGCTTGAGACTGGGGCGGGAGGCCCTGTGATCATAAGCCCCGCGGAGAACGCCGACGTGCTTAGGCTCGAAGGCTTTCTCTCACGCAATGGTCACCCGTTTCAACGGTTGAATCCCGCCACGGATTTAGAGGCGAAGGCGTTGGTCGAACGCTTTCACATCAGCCCCAATGAGGCGCCGATTGTGCTCTGCCCGGGCGGGCAGCTCTTGCGTAATCCCAGTGAAACAGAGCTCGCCCGCTGCATCGGCCTTCTCAGGCCGATTGATCCTCATCGCGTTTATGACGTGGCGGTCGTGGGGGCGGGGCCTGCGGGCCTCGCTGCCGCAGTCTATGCGGCCTCCGAAGGGCTCTCCATACTTGTCATCGACTGCCAGGCGTTTGGCGGACAAGCGGGCGCCTCAGCTCGAATCGAGAACTACCTCGGGTTTCCCACGGGCATCTCCGGCATGGCCCTTATGGCGCGCGCCTACAGCCAGGCGCAGAAGTTTGGGGCCGAGATGGCGATTCCAAACGAAGTGACTGGCCTTGCGACAACGAATGGCGTCGGCGCAGATCGCAGCTTCGTCTTGAAGCTATCAGATAATGAATATGCCAAAGCACGATCCGTCGTAATCGCCAGCGGCGCCCGTTACAGACGTCCGGCTATCGAAGACTTAGGCCTCTTTGAGGGGGCGAGTGTGCATTACTGGGCATCGCCCCTCGAGGGGAAGCTCTGCGCCGGCCAGGAGGTCGCGATCGTGGGCGCTGGAAATTCGGCGGGACAGGGGGCAGTGTATCTCGCAAGCCAAGCAGCGAAGGTATGGATCTTGGCGCGCGGGGAAGATCTCGAGGCGAGTATGTCGCGCTATCTGATTGACCGCATCGGCGGCCTTTCGAACGTGGAGGTGGCGACACAGACCGAGGTCAGCGGTCTAGAAGGCGAAGGAGGCCTGCTGAAAGCCGTGCGCTGGCGTAGCCGCGGGTCAACGGAAGAGGTACGCAGGCCAATTCGTCATCTGTTTCTCTTTGTTGGAGCAGACCCGAACACGGACTGGTTGTCCGGATCGGGCGTGGCCTTGGATGCAAAAGGCTTTGTGCTGACCGGCGCCGCCGCAGGCGACACGCGCGAACCGTTGGAGACCAGTCGCCGAGGCGTCTTCGCCATAGGCGACGTCCGCTCAGGTTCGGTCAAACGGGTCGCGGCCGCGGTTGGCGAGGGGGCTCAGGTCGTGGCCATCCTGCACGCCTTTCTGGCAGCGGCCGAACGGGAGCCGGCGCTGTCGCCGAAGTAGGCCACCGGCAAAACGATAGAGGACTCTGCACATCTTAGCCTCTATCGTTTGATTTTTGCGCGATGATATGTCAACCATAAGCTCATCGCTATCTTCCCCCCCTTTCCCCCGTCATCTCGATCTGCCGTCCTTCTCGTCGAGGGGGGCTGCGCCAAGCGGGCGCGCATGTCATCAAAGATGGGCTTCGGCTACTCGAGGTCGGCGTCCGTTTGGCGTCGTTCGACACAGATGATGCCGCGATCCTATTCGAAACTCTCGTTGGTCGCTCAATCTTGGAGGATAAGCCAGACATCGGGGGCAACGACCCCAGTGCCGTCGAGCGATACGAAGAACGTTCTCAGGGTCATGCAGCCTTTGGCGGCTCTGGCGGGGCCTTTGTCGGTCCCGCAACAACGTTACTGGAAACATATTTTGAGCAACTCCCATAGATTTCCTGCGCCCTTTCCCATCGCGCACGTTCACTTGGCGCATCAATATGCTTCGCGATTAAGGAGACGACATCATCACGGCGGAGAATCTGGCCGGGGCGGGCCTCGATCAGGTCGGCCATTGCGTGCAGGAAAAGGCCCATGCCCTCGGGTGCATCTGGGTCTAAGCTGTCGGTAGTGCTCATGTTTTTGGCTCCAACTTGTCCCTGGGGATATAGGGCGACCACCAAATAACAAGATGTAGCCGGTCTACTCTGCAGGCTTGTAAGGCGCGCCTAGATATTTGATCCCAGGGTTTGATAGTGCAATCTCATCCAAGGACTGGAAGGATGCGCTATGGGCCAAGTTCTCCACGGCGCGTGGCCGCTTTTGACCCAAGGCGCACCTTGCGTTCCCGCAAGGAGACTAAATCGCAACCTTAAGCGCTTCGGGGCTTAAGCTACGGTGAGCTGCTTTCGGGCGAGCAGCCTCGAACTCCTCATCATCAAATTGGAAAAGCGCTTCCATTAAATCAGCAACGTAGGCTTCCGCGCCCAATTCAGAGAACCGGCGAATGTCTTCGAGAATCATATCTCTGACTTCGAAACAGTCGCGATCCGTGTTGAGGCGGTACGAGCTAAGTAACCTGTTAGCTCGATTTGTTCTGATCGGATTTCGAACACGGCCGAAATCGAAGTCGCGCATGTTTCCACCCATAAAGGCCGTGATTGGTTTTTTCTATGGGCCTATTTGAATTCACGATAACTTCAACTTCAAGGCCCGAGAACTGTGGAAACTACTAAGCTGGCGTTGGGAGATCGCGCGCTCCTGGTCGCCAAATCCACCCCATGGTACTGCCCCGGCGGGAGCAGACAATCGGTCTTTCAACCTGTTCGGGTATAGCGGCCTCGCCCTCCTATCTCCGCAGGTGAAGAAGGCTAATGGGGAAAACGTGGCTCCATCAATTCAAGCGGCGACGACTTCACGAATCTGTTTGGCTGCCGCATCCAGAAAGGCCTGAGCGAGGTCGGGGTCGTTGACGGCGCGCGATAGCGTCACCGCGCCAACCATCATCGAGAGAACGGCCATGGCCTTGCCCTTGGCCTCCGAGTCATGGGTTTCGGCAATCAAGCGGCCAAGGACTTCGAGATGCGCCTTGATGCCGGCTTCGAATGACGCTCTCACCTCACCGCCCTGTCTGGCGGCGTCTGAGGCGAGCGCCACGAGTGGGCAGCCGTCCTTTTTTTCTTGGCGATGGCCCATGCTGAGGTAGAACGCCATCACCGCGCCAAGCGGATCCTCGGGTTTGGCCGCAATCGCGGCCGACCATCGGTTGAAGGCGCTCTCCAAGGCTCGCCTGGACGCCTGTGCGGCCAAGTCCTCCTTTGACGCGAACTGCTTGTAAAAGCCGCCTTGGGTCAGCCCGGCGCCTTTCATCAGATCCTTAAGGCCGATGCCATCAAAGCCGCGCTCCCGAAAGAGACGACTTGCCACATTGATTACCGTCTCGCGGTTTTCCGCTGCCTGAGTGCGACTGACCCGCATCCCCGACCTCCTTTTTTAGATTGCGTTCGAAATCTATCCGAGATAGAGTTCGAGCGCAATCTAAATCTTTGTTAGAGGAGACGGCCATGAAAAAGAGACCCGCTGTTGTGCTGGGGGGCCTTCTCACGGTGTCTGCGGCGGTCGCGCTCGCCACAGTTTTCATGCGCACGAAGGAAGCCTCCGCAATGAACGACCCGAGGCTGGAGCGTCCGATCGTCAGACTTGCGACGGCTACGCGAGTGACCGGATCCGAACGCGGCTTCACGGGCGTCATAGGGGCGAGGGTGCAGTGCGATCTCGGCTTTCGCGTCGCCGGTAAGATCGTGGAGCGGCTTGTGAATGCCGGGCAGCAGGTCAAAGCAGGTCAACCGCTGTTAAGGATCGACGAAACCGACCTACGCCATGCGCTCACCGCGAAGCGTAACGCCGTCGCAGCGGCCCGCGCCTCCGTCACCCAGCTGGTCCCGGATGAGCGACGATACGCCAAATTGCTAAGCGAAGGATGGGTTACCCGGCAGCGCTACGAGCAGGCGAAAGCCGCATCGGATTCGGCCAAGGCGCAACTCGCGGCCGCCGAAGCCGAGGCGCGGGTCTCGGAGAATGAGGCGGCCTATTCCGTGCTGGTGGCGGACGCCGATGGAACGGTGATGGAAACGCTCGGCGAACCGGGACAGGTCGTGTCCGCCGGCCAGACAGTGGTTCGGCTTGCACAAGCCGGTCCTCGCGAAGCGGTGGTCGCGCTTCCGGAAACGATCCGACCGGCGATCGGCTCGGCGGCCGAGGCCAGCGTGTATGGGGGCGATGGGCGCCGCTATGCCGCGCATCTGCGGCAACTGTCGGATTCCGCCGATGGTCGGACCCGCACTTACGAAGCGCGCTACGTGCTCGACGGCGCGGCTTCGGCGGCGCCCCTCGGCGCCACGGTGACCATTCGATTGCCGAGCAAGGCGAGTGGGCCGGAAGTCCAAGTGCCGCTCGGAGCCGTGCTCGATGACGGCCGGAAGACCGGCGTTTGGGCCTTCGACAGCGCCACCTCGACCGTCCACTTTCGGCCCGTCAAGCTTGTGCGTGTGGCCAGCGAAACCGCCGTGATCTCCGGACTGAGCTCTGGCGACCCGGTTGTTTCGCTCGGCGCGCATCTGTTGCAAGACGGCGCGCGCGTCAGGACTGCGTCTGAAAGCAGGGGCGCCCAATGAACTTCAATCTTTCCGCGATCGCCGTTCGCGAACGGGCGGTCACCCTCTTCTTCATCCTCCTGCTGGCGGCCGCGGGCGCCTACGCCTTTTTCATGCTCGGGCGGGCGGAGGACCCCTCCTTCACCATCAAGACCCTGACGGTGACGACGGTATGGCCGGGCGCGACGGCGCGCGAGATGCAGGACCTCGTCGCCGAACCGTTAGAGAAGCGGATTCAGGAGCTGACCTGGTACGACCGCGTGGAGACGACCACACGGCCAGGTTATGCCTATATGACGGTCACGCTGAAGGACAGCACGCCGCCGTCAGTCGTGCAGGAGGAGTTCTACCAGGCCCGTAAAAAGCTCGGGGATGAAGCCCGTAAGCTGCCGTCCAGCGTGCTTGGCCCTTTCGTCAATGACGAGTATTCGGACGTGAGCTTCGGCCTCTATGCCCTCAAGGCGAAGGGCATGCCGATGCGGGAGCTCGCGAGGCAAGCCGAGATCATTCGCCAGGATCTCCTGCACGTGCCCGGCGTCAAGAAGATCAATATCCTCGGCGAACGTCCCGAACAGATATTTGTTGAGTTTTCCTACGCCAAACTGGCGACCCTCGGCGTGTCGGCACAGGATATTGTCGCCGCCTTGCAGAGGCAAAACACCGTCACGCCGGCAGGCTCGATCGACACAAAGGGGCCGCAGCTCTTCATTCGGATCGACGGGGCCTATGACAGCGCCGAGGCGATCGCCGACACGCCAATCGTGGCTGCGGGGCACACGCTGAAGCTCTCCGACGTCGCCGAGGTCCGCCGCGGCTATGAGGACCCTCCCACCTACCTCATCCGACACCAGGGCGAGCCCACCATCATGCTCGCGGCGGTTATGCAGGAGGGCTGGGATGGTCTCGCGCTCGGCAAGGCGCTGGAGGAGAGGTCCGCAGCCATCGCACAGACCCTGCCGCTCGGGATGACGCTCGCCAAGGTCAGCGACCAGGCGGTCAACATCACCTCGGCGGTTGACGAATTCATGATGAAGTTCGCGATGGCGCTCGGCGTGGTGCTGCTGGTGAGCCTCGTCAGCCTCGGCTGGCGCGTCGGCATCGTCGTGGCGGCCGCCGTGCCTCTGACGCTCGCCGTCGTGTTCCTGATCATGCTGGAAACCGGCCGCTTCTTCGACCGCATCACGCTCGGCGCCCTCATCCTGGCGCTCGGCCTTCTCGTCGATGACGCCATCATCGCCATCGAAGTGATGGTGGTGAAAATGGAAGAGGGCATGGACCGCATCAAGGCGGCGGCCTATGCGTGGAGCCACACTGCGGCGCCGATGCTGTCCGGCACGCTCGTGACGATCGCCGGATTCCTGCCGGTGGGCTTTGCGCGCTCGTCGGCCGGCGAATATGCCGGCAACATCTTCTGGGTCGTGGGGTTCGCCCTTATTGTTTCCTGGATCGTCGCGGTGGTCTTCACGCCCTATCTCGGCGTCAAGATGCTGCCAGCGTTCAAACCAATCCAAGGCGGCTCCCAGGCGATCTACGACACACCGAACTACCAGCGTCTGCGGCGGCTCATCGCATTCGCCGTGCGCCACAAGTTCGTAACCTGCGGCGTCGTCGGCATCGCCTTCGCGCTATGTGGCGCCGGCATGGGCGCGCTCAAACAGCAGTTCTTCCCGACATCCGATCGCCCCGAAGTGCTGGTCGAGGTTCGCCTGCCGGAAGGCGCCAGCATTGAGACGACGACAGCCGCGGTCGAGAAGCTCGAACATTGGCTGACGAGCCAGCCCGAGGCCAAGATCGTCACGAGCTATGTCGGTCAGGGCGCTCCTCGCTTCTTCTTTGCGATGTCGCCGGAACTGCCAGATCCTGCCTTCGCCAAGATCGTCGTGCTGACCCCGGATGCGGAGGCGCGCGAGGCGCTGAAGCGTCGGCTCCGAGCAGCGGTGTCACAGGGGCTGACGCCGGAGGCCTATGTGCGCGTCACGCAGCTCGTGTTCGGACCCTACACGCCCTTCCCGGTCGAGTTTCGGGTGATGGGGCCTGATCCCTCGCAATTGTACGATATCTCCGAAAAAGCGCTCGATAACATGCGCGACGTGCCCGACGTGCGGCAAGCGAACCGCGATTGGGGCAATCGCACGCCCGTGCTTCGCTTCATCCCGGATCAGGATCGGCTGAACCTCATCGGCCTCTCGCCAGCGGAGGTGGGCCAGCAGCTCCAATTCCTCCTCACCGGCATCGCCGTCACGCAGGTCCGCGAGGACATCCGCAATGTTCCCATCGTGGCGCGCAGCGCGGGCGGCGAGCGTTTGGACCCAACGCGTCTGGCGGATTTCTCGCTAATGAGCCGGGACGGCCGCCAAATTCCGCTCGACCAGATCGGGCATTCGGAAGTCCGTCTGGAAGAGCCGATCCTGAAGCGCCGCGATCGCACACCCGCTATCACGATCCGCTCTGACGTCAATGAGGCGACCCAGCCCCCAGAAGTCTCCAAAGAGATCATGACGGCCCTTCAGCCGCTGATCGCGTCCCTTCCGTCCGGCTACCGTATCGATACAGGCGGTTCGATCGAGGAGGCGACCAAGGCCAATGTCGCGCTGGTCAAGATCTTCCCGGCCATGATCGCCGCCATGCTGATCGTCATCATGCTCCAGGTGCGATCCTTCTCGACAATGGGCATGGTCATGTTGACGGCGCCGCTCGGTCTCGTCGGCGTCGTGCCTATGTTGCTCGCCTTCAACCAGCCCTTCGGATTCAACGCCATTCTCGGCCTGATCGGACTGGCTGGCATCCTGATGCGCAACACGCTGATCCTGACCGAGCAAATCAAGGAGAACCGCGCCGCCGGCCTCGACGACTATCACGCGGTCATCGAAGCCACGGTGCAACGCACGAGGCCCGTGGTCCTGACCGCGCTTGCCGCCGTGCTGGCCTTCATCCCCCTCACGCACTCCGTCTTCTGGGGATCGATGGCTTATACGCTGATTGGCGGCACGGCGGTCGGCACGGTGCTGATCCTGCTGTTCCTTCCTGCGCTCTACGCCACGTGGTTCCGGATCAAACCAACGGCGGACGACGTCCATGCGCACGCTTCTTCGCGCGAGCAAATCGACCTGCAAATGACGGACGTCGAGCCTGCATTCGATGGTCGCTAGTAGCGGCCATCAAGTTATGCCGACCGCAATTTCGCGAGGATAACGCCATGAACATCGAGGACCATCCGACCGTCAAGCGTATGCGCGCCATTGCCGACGCTCGGATCGAGAACGAGAAGGGCGGGATCGACGCCGCTTGGCTCCGCCAACTGGCCCGCGACTGCGGCGCCGATGACGTCGGCTTGGTGGAGATCAAGCGGCCCGCGCTCGACTCCCAGAGGGACGGGATTCTGCATCTCTATCCTTGGACCAGGACACTGCTGGGTTTCGTCGTCCGCATGAACCGGGAGCCGATCCGCAGCGCGGCGCGCTCTGTCGCCAACATCGAGTTTCACCATTCGGGACTCGAGGTTGACGAGGTTGGTCGTCGGGTGGTGCAGCGGCTCGAGGCGAAAGGCATTCGCGCCGTCAGCCCGGCGATGGGCTTTCCTATGGAGATGTATCAGTTTCCTAGCGCCATATGGATCGTATCCCACAAGCTCGTCGCCATCGCTGCCGGGCTCGGCCACATGGGCGTCCACCGAAATTTGATTCACCCTAAGTTTGGCAACTTCATCCTGTTAGGAACCGTGCTGATCGGGGCGGACGCCACCGAGTACGACGCGCCCATTGACTACAATCCTTGTCTGGAGTGTCGGCTGTGCGTGACGGCCTGTCCAGTTGGAGCCATCGCCCCCGACGGAGGGTTCAATTTTTCGGCCTGCTTTACCCACAACTATCGCGAATTCATGGGGGGCTTCACCGATTGGGTCGAGCAGATCGCGGACAGCAAGAACGCGCTCGACTATCGCAGCCGCATGAGCGAACCCGAAACCGCCTCGATGTGGCAGAGCCTCTCCCATGGGGCGAACTACAAGGCGGCCTATTGCATGGCGGTGTGTCCCGCCGGCGAAGACGTCATCGGGACGTATCTGGCGGATCGCGCGCGCCACATTCAGGAAATCCTCAAGCCGCTCCAAGAGAAAGAAGAACCCGTTTATGTCGTAAAAGGCTCGGACGCCGAGGCGTACGCCAAGAAGAGATGGAAGAACAAGACCGTCAAGACCGTCGGCAACGCGTTACGACCGCGGAGCATCGACGCGATGCTGCAACTCTTGCCTGTCGCGTTTCAGCCCAACCAGGCGCGCGACCTGCGCGCAACCTATCATTTCGAATTCACCGGCGCCGAGCAGCGCAAGGCGACGATTGTTATTCACGATGGCGTTATCCGCGTCCGCGAGGGGCACGTCGGCTCTGCCGACCTTCGGGTCACCGCGGATAGCCTGACCTGGCTCGGCTTTCTGGCGAGGGAGCACAGTTTGGTGTGGGCGCTGCTGCGAAGAAAAATCCGCGTCGGCGGCTCGCCCAAGCTCCTTCTCGCTTTCGGTAGATGCTTCCCGAGCCCCGCGGTTCGCCATGATGCGACGCCCGTCCCTCCGGTGGCGTCAAAGCTGCGGCCGAAAGCGGCTCCCTATCGCCAAAACGACCCGGCGACCGGAAAAATCAAATGGGCGGGCTCCCTTCGATTGGCCGAGATCACCGAGGTTGCGCAAAACATCAAAACCTTCCGACTCGTCGAACCGGTGGGAGGAAGGATTCCTTTCGAATTCCTGCCAGGGCAGTTCCTGACATTCGCAATCGAGCCTTTCGGCATTCCAACCAGGCGCTCCTACACCATCGCGTCTTCGCCGACTTGTCGGGACTCTATCGAGATCACGGTGAAACGGGAAACGAATGGCCTCGTTTCACGGTGGCTCCATGACGCGGTCACGCCGGGCGACCTCCTCGAAGTCATGGCTCCGAACGGAACCTTCACTTTCACGGGCGAGGAGGAACAAAGCATCGTCCTGATCGGCGGCGGCGTCGGCTTGACGCCGCTGATGAGCGTGACGCGCTATCTCACTGACACAAATTGGCCGGGCGACATCCATCTGCTCCTAGGCTTCCGCAGCCCGCACGATTACCCGTTCCAGGAGGAAATCGCGGCGCTGCAAGCGCGCAACAGCCGCCTGCGGGTCGCGGCCACGATGAGCGATCCCAACGTCGAAGAGTGGACGGGGGCCCGGGGCCGCATCGACAAGGCATTCCTCGCCTCGGCGGTTCCGAATATCGCCGCGCAGCGCGTCCATCTCTGCGGCCCTCTCGCGATGATGAGCGCCGTCACGGCCGCACTGCTCGATCTCGGCGTGCCTGCCGAGCGGATCAAGAAGGAAGCGTTCGGAACCGAGACGCGCGATCCAACCCACAAGGCGGCTTCGGCCGGAAGGACCGTCGGGCGCGTCACCTTTCAGATGTCGCAGGTCTCGGCCCCGATCGCCGAGAATGACACCATTCTCGACGTCGCCGACAAGTCGCATGTCTTTATCGACAATGCCTGTCGATCGGGCACATGCGGCGCCTGCCGCGTCAAGCTGCTCTCGGGCAAGGTGCGTATGCCGGTCGAGGACTCCCTGACGCAGGGAGAGAAGGCCCGCGGCTACATTCTCGCTTGCCAAGCGCTCGCCGAGAGCGACCTCGTCGTCGAGTCATAGGAGGACGCCATGTTAAATGTTGTGATCTTCGGCCTCGTCGGTTTCGTTGGCGTGGCGGCAGCGATGGTGCTCCTTTCATTCCTGGTCGAGGCGATGCGGCCTGTCCCGCCAACACCGGAGCGCGTCTCCTGGGCGCCCGACATCCCGATCCGATATGTCAGCCTTCACGGCGTCCGCCTTCGCTACATCAAGACGGGCGAAGGCCCTGCGCTGGTTCTTTTGCACACGCTGAGGACGCAACTCGACCTCTTCGGGAAGGTCATCCCCGAACTCGCGAAGAGTTTCACCGTGTATGCGGTTGATTATCCCGGCCACGGCTATTCCGACATACCGCCGGCGAAATACGACGCGAATTATTTCGTTGAGACGATCGAGAGCTTTCTCGAAGCCTTGGATCTGCGCGAGGTGACGCTCGCTGGCGTTTCGATCGGCGCCTCGATCGCGCTTATTCTCGCGGCGCGCAACAATCCGCGGGTTTCACGCGTCGTGGCGATCAATCCTTATGATTACGCCACGGGACGCGGAATGGCGCGCAGCTCCTTTCTCGCGCGCCTTTTCGTTACCTTGGCGGATTTGCCGATCCTCGGCGACACAGTGATGCGCCTGCGCCAGTTCTTCATCATGAAATCGGTGCTCGACGGCGGCGTTGCCGACCCGCGGCATATTCGGCCGGAGCTGTTGAAGGAGATGTACCTGGTCGGCAACCGACCCGGTCATTATCGCGCCTTCCTCAGTCTGCTCCGCAACGCTGAGAGTTGGGAGACGGCGACGAAGGCCTATTCGAACATCAAGATTCCCGTGCTGCTGCTCTGGGGTGGTCGCGACTGGTCGAGGCCAGACGAACGCGAACATGATCGTCAGATCGCGCCCGGCGCAAAAATGGCGACCGTCGAGGACGGTGGGCACTTCCTGCCGCTCGACAGGCCGGATGCGGTCATCGACCATTTGCTCGCTTTTCAGGGGCCGCTAGTTGGGAAAGCTTCGTCATGAAGGCTTGCCTTTCGGCGTCGCCTTCGTCTGGACTCACTTCACCGAGGGAGTGCGTGCCTCTGCTGTCCGACTTACTCCAGGGCTTCTCACTCGCCCCCATCGATAACCGGCGTCGGTTTCAAAGCGGCACGGCCGCGATCGACGAGAGTGAACGTCCGGTCGCGGGGGCCCCTCGCAGCAATTGGCGCGGGCGATGCTTGAGCAGCATTTGGCCGAGTCCGAAGCGCCTTGCTCTCGGCGCGCGCCATGTTGAGCAGCAAAAAACCCTCATACTGAAGCTGGAGTGGTACGGTCATGACTCCGCTGAGTAAGAGCTTTGCTGGGGCTGTTTGAGCAGATTCGAGCGGAGCACGTCGCTCGCCGAGACTGGCTTCGTAGCGAACTGGATGTCGCTCCAGAGTAGTGCAAAAACCGTTGAGTTGTGCGCCAATCGAGACCAACGGCGCAAGACAGTTTCGATCCTAAGCTGCCCCTTAAGGCGCCAAGACCCGCAAGCCAGGGTAAAGGTCATTTGACGGACCGCTCGCGGACAACCCGCACGAACTGAGCAATCTCCCCAAAGAACACCCCCAGCGCTTTCAGCGTTCCAGTTGGTCATCGCTGAAACTATTGTGGCCAGCGCGCCGCGCGAAAGGCGCTTCGATCCGAGGAATGTAAAGCTTGGTGCAGCGACGGGTTGTCTCGCCACCGGAATTTTCGGAGCCCCAGCGTGCTTGGGGCGTGCGCCCGACGCTGCACGGGCATGCAAGGCTCGAATGGTTAACAATCGGTTAACGGTAAGAGGTCGTCGCGCCTTTCTAGTGATTCTTAAAAGGAACGCCTGCGGCGCGGCCCGTGCGGCTTGACTGACAACCTCGCCCTTATTTCCGCGATCTCCTCTGGCGTCACCCTCTTGCGAGCAATGGCGCTGTAGAGGGCCGCGAGCAACTTCTGCAGTTTTTCGCGTGGCTGTTCGGGCATCGCGCGCCCTCCCTAAGCTCAACATGGGTGCCGCAACACTAGCTGCCGGTCCGAGCGATTGGTGGCGGCGTTGGGTGTCGGTGCAACGCCAAGCGTGGAAACACCCTCTACGAATGCGGCGGCATAGGAAGGAGCAGCGCGCCTGACGTTGCAGGACCATGCGACGCTCAATTTCTTAAAGGAGCGTTTCGGGCCGGTCCATTCGACTCGTCCCTAAAGAAGCCCGGCCGGAATGGCCAGGGGCCGGGCTGAGGTAGGAGGAGACGACCGCGGTGGTATGAGCGCATTGCAGAGGCCGCCGAAAGGCGGTCAGGAACCACGAAAAGCCCATTCATTCGATAAGCCGAGGCCACAAAACGACCGGGTCACGCTGCTATTGCCAGAGTTGGAGAGTTCTATCAGCAAGCTAAGAACCGCGATGCAAGGGAGAGTAACGTGGGTAGGCCCAAGAAATTAGCGCCCTGGCGGCAGGAGATGGCTGAATTCCCGGTCGCCTTCACTTCCGACGAATGGGAGGCGTTAAAAGCCGCTGGGCAAAACTCAACGGCGAGGATGCAGCACGTTCTGCGCGAGGCCCTGTGCTTCTATCTGGCGACCCACAAAGAAGACTTCGCAAACCTTCCGGTTTTGATGCTCGAAAAGACCTTGCTGAGCCTTGACGCCCTCCAAAATCAGCCAGAGAGCCTGACTGACCTTCAGAATCAGGTCGAGAAAACGATTGCCAAGAAAGAGCGGCTCAAGCGGCAGGCTTGATACCCACCTCCTGGGCGCGCGCACCAGACGTGCGCCGTCGCACCTACAACCGGAGCGCCTTCCGCTACCGTTGGACCATCGAAAGTAAAGAAAACCAAGTGGGAGCCGACCATGACCAAGCTGACCACCATCATCGCCGCCTTTGCTCTGACCCTAAGCATCAGCTTCGCTACCACGGCCTCTGCGGCTCCTGAGGGCTTCAATAATTTTGATGGCAGCGCGGCCTGCTACTGCGTCGATCCGTGATTAGCTTCTCAAGCTACTATGCCCAAGGGTAGGGCCGCCTGCATGATGCGGGCGGCCTTTTGCTATTGGCTTTGCAGCCTCTCGATGGATTGCCGATGCGCCGCAAGTGCGCCAGCGCACATCCAAACCCGTCGCTTCGGGCTATCGTCCAAACCATAGAGACGCCCGGGGGGAGGGAGCCGACGATGACCAGCGAATTCGATTATGAAGCGAAGATCGCTTCGGTGATGGCGGTGGCGATGGCGGCGCTTTGCTGGATTATGCTGGTTGCGCCGCTTGCAATGTGATGCAGATTTCTTCGCATCGGGAAGGCCGCCTGCATGATGCGGGCGGCTTTTTCACTTTGTTGAGGCCTGGCTAGAACGGGTGATTGCCGACATGGGTGATGACGCCGAGCGCGAAGAAGCCAATCCAAAAGGCGACCGGGACAATTTTACTTTCAAGATTGGTCATATTTGCTCCGCGAGATGGATCCTTTAGGGGCCTTAGACTGCCCATCCCCTGACTTGAGGCGACAAAGACCAACAAGGGGATGACGACCCGCCTTTGAGGAAGTTCGCCTGAGATAGGGGCGGACGGGCCGTCATTGGCCAAGTTGGGGTCAGCCGGCAAGTCGCCTGCAGAGGAAGGGCGGCGAGTTGTCCAGATAATAATACATAGTCCATTGACTATGTCAACTATGCCGCCGCTCGCAAATCTGCTTGGCGTCTCCATCCCTTGCCTACTCCGTGAGACGAGCCATTCGCGGCCATAACTCGCCAGCGCCATGGGCCGCCGCTAGCCCCGTTATCGCGCCCCCGCTTTGTAATATGGCGCCGCAATCAAGGGGCCCGTTCCCAGCCATTGAAAAGCGAGTCGAGCGCGCGTTGCACGATGTCCTCGCTCGGCGGGGTGGTTTCCGCGCCGCCTCTGGCGCCTAGCGCTTCATGGGGAGGGGGGCCTCCTTCCTGCTTTCCCTCTGCAGCCTTCGAACGCAGGCGCTCCGCTGACGCGTTGACCGCGCGGCGCGGCGGCAGAGGCGCTGTCTTGGGCACCGATTGTGGGGAAACAGTGAGAGGTTCGACCGGCGTCTCGTCGCGAGCGTGAGCGATCTTGCCTGGTCCTCCGGGCGTCTCTTTTGTCGGCTCCGCTGCAGGAGCTTGCGGCGGCTCCTGCGTCGAGAAAGCCCCCGTCGGTAGAGCTGGCGCGTTAAAGCTCTCGATCCGCTGCGCGAGCGGATCCTGCACTTGCATCCTCGGCGAAGCTATTGGAAGGTTGTGCGCTTCCGTCGCGGATCCGCTGTCCTCGCTCGCCGCCGGGCCACTCTCGCTGGGGCGCGGCGCCTCGCTTGTGTCTTCGACTTTGTCCCTGAGCGCCGAAGATTGTTGCGCCTCGGCGGCTGCGTCCTGGGGCGCCGCCTCGGTTTGCATTTCCTCCTGCTCTAGCTTTGGCATCTCTAGCTCAGCGACCCTAGCCGTCTCGCCCTCGTTAGGCTCCGAGCTCTGAAAAATGAAGCTTGCGGCGAGCCCCGCAAGTCCAAGGATGATCGCCGCTGCTCCCAAAAGATAACGACGCGATCCGACGTCGGCGGAGGCGGCTGCAGGAGTCGAAACCTCTTCCACGTGTTGAGGGAAATCTCCCGGATGGCCGACATAATTGCGACGATCGCGCAAAGCGTCCGATCGAGCAGCTCCAGGCGATGGCGCCATCTCCGCTCTCTCCGTGAGGATCTCCGCTGAAGCAATCTCCCGACCGCGCCCTGGTGACCGAAAATGCGTGATTTCAGGGTCCGGCCGCCCCTGCAGCGGAGCAGTCGGCCTTGCGACCCGTCTGTCGGGAACAGCCTCGTGCAAGTTCCTCTGCCTCCTCGCCAGATCGGCCGGCCCTGCGGGAGCATCGGCGCGCTTTGCGCGGAGGGCGAACTCGGCTCCGGGATCTTTGCCAGATTCGCTGGCGACGTGTCGGCGGCGCACCACTTCCTGCAGCTGGGCGATGATGCGGCGGCGCTCATCTTCGCTGTCGTTTGCGTTCATGCATCCATCCTTTAGAAGCGCACGGCTACGCTCTGCTGCGAGGCCTTTTGACGCCAGCGCCAGCGCCCGCGTCTGCGCCAAGTCTCATGCAGAATGTGGCTGATTTCGCGGCCGTCGCGAAAAAGCCGGCTGGGCCTTGTGTTTGGAGCCGCGCACATACGGAAGAATTGCAGTGTAAGCCGCCGCGCGAAGAGAGACTTGCCTTCCAAGAGTTATAAGGCGAAGTCTGTTTCTCCTTCCGAAGGACCCTCGACCTCGAAGGTGGAGCGGGGCGAACTAAACTCCTTTTTCGCACGCACGCATAGCCCCCTCAATGACCGCGCGTGCGGGCAGCTCGCAAAGCGCGGACGTCAGGCCTCGTTCAACGACGCGGCTCGCTGGGCCCATCAAAAGATGCATAAGCACTAAAACTGCCGGTCTGCTTGGCGGGCATTTTCGTCTGGTTGGGCCAGGGAATCTCAGCATAAGGAGCCGATTAACAAGCGCCTATTTGTCTGTACTGCCCCGCAGCAGCGAGTATGCCCGAGTAAGTCGCGGGTGCAACCGAGGCTCGCAAAGAAGCCAAAGCGTTCATAAGTGGTTGAAAACTAGCAACAATGAGGAAATAGCTGAGACGGAACCAAACCGTGTTCGATACATTTACCTGCTGTCCGCCCGCGCTAAGCGGCGGCTTTGAGGGAGGTTCCGATGGAAAAGTATTCCTTCTTGCTCACGCTTCTCGGGTTCTTAGGGATCGGCGCTGTTGCTATGCTGATTACCCTAGGAGCCACATCGTCGCGAATGGGCGCGTTCGTCTATTGCTATCGGCAGCGATGATTCTAGCGGTGGCAGGCGTCTGGGTGGTCGTGGCGTCAACCCCACAATAGCAGGGAGCAAAAAGACAGGGGCGGCCCCGTCCGACCAGAGCGACGGACCGCCCATCTGCGCCGACAGGCGCGCCGCCCTGGAAGCGGCGGACGATCTCATCTGAGGAAGCAGCACGGGGGCTGCTTGGCTTCCACTACAGGGGTGAGTGTGACTAGTCCAAGGCCGCGCCGTGCTGCCATGCTGATAACGCAGGGCGGCTTGAGCGCGTTCCAGGCCGATTGCGTCTTCTGGGCTGAGAACGAACATCGGCGAGTAGGAACTGTCGAAACGCTTGCTGCAAAGCAGCATTCCAGCGAAACCTGATCAAAGGATGTTTACCGACGTGAAAACACTGGCGGAGAAGGCGACATGCGCGGCCAGTTTGGAGTTCTGTGACGAAGATGGCAAGTTGCGTCGAGTTGGCCAAGTCAATCGGATGAGACTTAATGCATGAGCCGCTCAGCGTTACTGCTGTCCTCGAACAGCTCCAAAGCCTGGGGCTTTCAAATGTTGAATTGAGCCGGGAAGAAACATGGCCTGGATGGCGCATTCGCGCGGACGGCGGCCTCATTATCCACGTTCACGAGAATGGGAAGCTGCTAATTTCTGGACGGAATGCGCGAACGCTTCGCAAGGCGCTTGGGCTCACCGGCCGACGCGAGGCTTTTTGCGCGAAACCCTTCGATATCGAGGCTGGCGGCCATCTCAAAGCTTGAGGGGCTGAAACGGCCGCCAGCCCGCGCCGGTCGGCATAGGCGCACGCAAGGGACCCACCCAGTTTCCATCGCGCGCCGGTAGATTACGGCCCCTCACGCTTTGGAATAGCTGTGGAAACTACGAAAAATCACACTACGTCACCCTGTGACGGAAGCGAAGCCGACTCCTATGGATTGCCGCAAGGCCCTAATCAACTCACCAGATAGGGTCTCAAACCCGCTCTCGCGCCCTTGGTCCTCAGCAGCCTTTTTGAGAACATCCGCCAAAGCTAAGCGCAAAAGAAGCAGCCCCATTTCCGAAGGGAGCGGTTCGGTGGTCGTGGATCGGAGTGAAAACTTTACGGATGAACCTAGCTCACTAAGGACAATATCCATTGCGCTTGAAGGTTGCTGCTCGTCTATGGAAGGCTCCATGTAATCCTCCCGCCAAGACGCCTGTGTCTCCACCGAACTGCCATGAACGTGTTCAGTTCCGGCGATCATGGAAATTTTTGACCGCCTGGCTGCGTCTGCGTAATCTGCATGGTGGTGCCCACTCGTTGCGCTCCATGATTGCAAGAAAGCGATTCCATCGATGTGCAATTCCTGAAGACTTCTGCTTACTTTCTGTGGGGGGCCTTACGACGGCTAAAGGGATTAGATCAGATGCGCGATGAAGCATATCGACGGATCATGGGCAGGTCCTTAGTCCCGGCCCGCCCAAAAGAGCCGCGCAGGAAGGGCGGCAGCAGAACCCGCGAGCAAAATATGAAAGGATAATTGAAGGCGGTCGCGAGAGCGTCGGCGTCAGTCTTTCCGGAACGGAGCGAGCAGTTCCAGCACCTCATGGCCGACAATGGCGTCGTTTGCTCGATGAGCCGATCCGACAATGTCTGGGACAATGCGGCGATGGAAAGCTTCTTCTCTTCACTGAAGACGGAGTGGATAGGGAAGAAACTCTACCGCACGCGTGACGACGCCCGGGCGGACGTCTTCGATTACGTCGAGCGGTTCTACAACCCCGTCCGCAGGCACTCGACGATCGGCTACGTCAGCCCGGTTGAGTTCGAAAAGAAGGTGGGAGTAACTTAACTCGGCGCCCACGAAACCAGCAGCTCATTGCCGGACGCTGAAACCATCCTTGCCAAGCTGCCCGGCTGGATCAAGGATTATTGCGAGTTTCAACCGCACTCGGGCCTGAAGTTCCAATCCCCTCGGGAGTTCATCCGCCTCAGTACTTAACCAGCCCCACCAGCCGTCCCGTCAAACGGGGTGTACTCAACTGTAATGGGTCGGCGTAACACGCTCATTCCCTTGGCTGGACTGTGATTTTTCCATGCGCCACTCGTTGGGCACCAAGACAAAGGGCCCGATGAGGTCGTGCGCGGTGGACCTTCGCAGTTGGCCATGTGCGCGGCCGTGCTACCTACTAAGGTTACGCCCTCGCTTTAACGTCTGACAAAAGCGAGGACGTATGACTGGCGCTAACCCTCTCCTGCCTCGGGCGTAAGAGCACCCTGAATCATTTCATAAACGACAGACCTCGCAGTTTCTTCGCCTGCACTGACCACAGCACGCTGGCAGGATTGGCAAGACTGGCAGGACTGGCAGGCCTCACAACGATGACAACTCCCCGCAACTTCCAGCGCGCTTAAGAGTCTTACCAACTCTGGCGTGAGAGCAGATGTGTTGAGTTTTCCAGTTGGTCGAACTTTCTCCACCATTAATTGTCTCCGTCGAGAACCAGATCGGCGATCACAAGGTAGGTTGTGTGCATAGTGTCTGGATGGCCACACTGAAGGGGGGCGGTTCGGGATCAAAGACTGCGCTAATACTCGATGGAAAGATTAGCCGTCTCTATACTTGAACCTACATCCCTTCCGACTTGAGGGTGAGAGCATCCTGAATCATTTCATAAATGACAGTCCTTGCGGTTTCTTCGCTTGCAGTAGCCGCAGCGCGCTGACAGGCCTGGCAGCGTTGGCAGGACTGACATGCCTCACAACGCTGGCACTCCGTTCCCGCCTGCAACGCATTTAGAAGCCTTATCAGCTCTGGCGTGAGAGCCGATATGTTGAGTTTTCCGGTCTGTTGAACTTTTTCAACCATCGGTCGTCTCCAGAGTCATTGCCGCAACGTCTGAGCGCTTATCGGGACTCTTTAGCATTATTCCATTATGATACAGTAGTTCAAAAAAGGAGCGGGTCACGTTATCAGCCTCTGACTGCAAGAGCGCAGAAGGCACGAACTCGCTCGGTAGATTTTGTATGAACTCGACACCATCCCAATTTAATAGTGAATGACGGCCCTCGTAAAATAACAAATAAGATTCGCCTTCCTTTCGCCAGCGCATGTTTGACCGAAGTTTATATTCAAGATTCGGATCAAAACTTTTTTCAATAACTTTTCGGCTAAAATTGTTGGATGGACCGCGCGACCATGGATCCATAGCAGAATAATCGTCGTTTTCACATTGTAGTTTCGATGCCACACGACACCCCCCTCCACAGTCCGTTATGAAGGAGCAATCTTTACATTTGCCAGGAACAGAGGTTTCGGAACGCCACTGCGTAATATTCTTCCAAATGTCCGCAATGTCATCTTCAAAGATATTGCCCCACACGCGTGAATCGTGGGGACAGAAGCGAACGTCTCCAAAACATGAAACTACTGCCGAGGACAATCCACCGCTGCAGCTCATTTCTAAACCAAGATCTCTGACACGATCATCGGCACAGAACGGAATCGGCAGTAGGCTTTTAACGGGAATAGATAAACTCTCTCGGCACCTTATGAATTCATCAAGGAATTGCCCAGCAGAAATTGGCTCTACCTCGTAACCAACCTCCAATGGTGAAAGAGCCCGTGTGAGACATATTTGATGTACGCCCATCCGTTCGAGCTCAATAGCTGAGCTGTACATCGTCGATATATTTCTGCTGTCGATAACTTGATTCACGGCCACGCGTAGGCCTGCCTCCAATGCATTCCGAATCCCAATTTTTGTTTCGCAGGCGGCCTTCTTAGTGCCCACGATTTCGTTGTGCAAAGCATCGTCCCAGGAATGTAGGCTAACCAGAACAGATTCTAGGCCCGCTTTTTTCAGTTCCTTACAAGCACTTTCGTGTAACAAGCGTCCGTTGGTATTGAGAGAATAGTCAATGTTACGCCTGCTAAAACAGGAAAACACGTCCTTTAATCGATCAGGCCTAATAACAAGCGGTTCGCCTCCTGTGATGGTGACGTCGAACGGATCGCATTCTGCCACTCGTTCCGTAACTTCTAGGATGCTCGGCTTTGCTCTGTTGCTTCGAGGCCGGCGTTTCTTGCCCGGCATGTCAATCCAATTGCCGGCGTAACAATGAGGACAGGCATTGTTACAAACCTCGGTGACCTCCAAATGGAGCGAAAGTGGGCGCGTTAACATGGCAACTCATCTTTACCAAGGGGCTATAAGAGAGGCATCGCCTCACTTAGGAGCGAAAGCCGATTTTGACGAAAAGTCACTGCGGCAAATCGACCTCTAGTCGCATTTTCGCTCCCTCCACCTCGCCTTCAGCCATTGATAATCTCTCGAACGGGCGGTGACCTAACCGGCAGATTACAACGATCCAGTATTCACAGACACGGTCAAGTGAAGGGCTTGGCGAGCGGGCTTACAGGCAGTACCTTGAAGAGATGAGGCGAGCGGCTACTATGTTCTGATGCTGTCCACGACAAGGTGCATGCCTGATCGAATTTTCGAAAAAAATTGGTTCAAACAATGCGAAGCCGTAAGGGTAAGCGGCAACCGGAGGAAGGTCACGATGAGCGCTCAGATTCTGCAATTGACACTGCTCCCCGGCGTTAATCCGGCTGATTTCGAGCGAACACTCAAGGACTCAGTCTTACCAAAGGTGCAAATCGAGCATCGGACGGTCGTTGCTACGCACCATAGAGTATTTCGAGCTGATGTATGCGCGCCCGATTCATCGATCTATGTTTGGCTTGTCTTCACTAAGTTGGTGGGCCCGACTCCGGATACGGCAGGGGAAGGTCCCGTTATCTTATGTGAACTGCCATTACCGGTGGACGAAATCGCGAACTACGTTGCAGGTTTGGCGACCGTGACAGCGCTGGGTAAAATATAAAGCCGCGGCCGACGACGTTGGGCATGGCTTAATGTCAGTGTAACGGTTGGTTCATTTGCTACGTGCCTTCGGCTTTGAGTATGCCCTGCAAAGCGATTTTAGCGCCGGTGGGTGGCCTCGAAGCTCGGGCGGGCGGTGGGGGCGGGTGCCTTGCCCTTGCCCGCCGCATCACGCTCGCGCTGGAGGCAAGCTATACCCTGACGATTGCAAATGATTGTACTGTCAAGTTTGCTGTCGAGCGGCTACATGACTCGCCTCCCACCCTATTGCTCGTTCAGGCGGGCCTCGGCGAAACGACTCCTCTACTGGGCAAGGTCTTTTCGCAACGTAAAGCGATGTGCTTGAAGCGCTTTAGCTTGCCGATCAATATTTCGATGCGAGCTCTCGCGTTGTAGAGGATCTTCGGAAAGAACGCCGGCTGCGACTTCGTTGTCTTTCGAAAGGGAATAGCAGGCGCAATTCCGCGTGCTCTCGCGACTTCACGGTTCGCCCGGGCGTCATAGCCCTTGTCTGCGACAACAGCCCGCGCCCGCGCACCGGGCGACTGGCCTGTCGGCTGCATTTGCCGGATGGGGCGCATAACTTCGCTTGTCGCATGGCCTACCAGCTGGGCTATCTATCGCAGCGTCAAACGCGACGCGATCGCGCTTTGTCCCGCGCCTTCGCGCTACGCCAGAGGCTCGGCAACGATGGGGGGATCGGCAGCTATATCGTCAAGCCCAAATGCATGCATTGGCGAACTTTCGGTCGTCTCGTTGCACGAATTGAGAGAGCGGAGGGGAATGTACAAGGGCACGCCGTCCGTTATCTCGATCGGCGAAACTAACTGCAACCTTGCCTTGTTCAAGCGGGTTTTCCTTCTCGTCATCGAAACGTCCCAACACACGATTGAGAAACTACTAGCCCGCCTTATTCAGCGATGGGGTGATTATTGGTTGGCGAGCGTAGCGCAAAATGTTGATTTAGTGTATGGATTGGTTGTCTATGCCGATCCTTCACGCCATCCCATCGACGCCACGCGCGCCATGACCGAAGATACTCCCTGGGGTGCGGCACGGTTAGGTGAGACAGCCGGCTGCGGTAATTTGAACCGCAACCGGAGATTTGAAAGTGACCAAGGAAGAGAAGGTTAGCGCCAGGGGCCGGCGTTTTTCCGTTCAGCGCAAGATGGCGGTCGTGGCCCGCCTCCTACGCGGAGAGCCGTTGGAACTGGTGGCTCGCGAGACCAATGTCACCATCCAGAAGCTGACCGAATGGCGGGATCGGGCTCTGGCGGGGGCCGCCTCGGCTCTGAAAGAGCGCGAGCGGGATGACCGCGACGATGAGATCGCCCGGCTGAAGGCCAAGGTGGGCGAGATCACCATGGATAACGAGCTTCTCTACGCCAAGATTGACGTCCTGGAAAACAAACGCCCTTTGGCCCGCCGGAGGCCGAGGAAATGAGCCGGGCTCGTTCTCTGTCTTTCGGTCGCATCTATGGATTGTCGCGCGTGACGCGGGTGTGGGGCCTGTCGCGGGCAACCGTGTATCGATCTCGCGTGGAGACGCCTGAAGACACTCCCCGACGTCGACCCGGCCCCATTGGGGCATGTTCGGATGCCGAACTGGCGGATCACATCCGTCGCGAAATCGAGGCCTCTGAATTCCATGGCGAAGGCTACCGGAAGATATGGGCGCGGCTACGAGTCTCCAGCGTGCGCGCCAGTCCCCGACGGGTGCGGCGCGTGATGCGCGAACATGGATTGCTTGCGCCGCATCGAGTGGTGTCGGCGTCGGCCAAGACGCATGACGGCACGATCGTCACCGATCGTGTCAACGAAATGTGGGGAACCGACATGACACAAACGGTTACGACCGATGAAGGCAAGGCTTATGTGTTCGTCGCCGTCGAACACGCCAACTCGGAGGTCGTCGGCGTTCACGCCGCAAAATCAGCCAATCGGTTCGAGGCGCTGGAGCCTGTTCGACAGGGCGTGAAACGCTGCTTCGGCGCGATCGCTCCAGAAATCGCCTGCGGATTGAGACTGCGTCACGATCACGGGTCCAATTACATGTCGGAAGATTTTCAGTCCGAGGTCAAATGCCTGGGAATTGAAGCCTCGCCCTCTTTCGTGCGAGAGCCCGAGGGCAATGGCGTCGCCGAGCGCTTCATCCGGACGCTGAAGGAGAACCTGTTGTGGGTCAGGGCCTTCCGCACGATCGAGGACCTCAGGGTGGCGCTCATCGAATTCGCCGCGCGTTACAACAAAACTTGGCTCGTCGCCAGGCACGGCTACAAAACGCCCGATCAGGTGAGAGCCGAACAGCTTTCGGTTGCCAAGGCAAACATCGCAGAGCTACCCTTGGCCGCCTGAATAAGCGCAGTCGGTTGTCTCAAAACCGGGCCGCAGTACACCGAAGATACTCCCCTCCCGTTCTCGTTTCCAGCCGTTGGCCGCAAGAAGATCACCGCCGCCTTCGACGGCGGACGCATCACGTCGGACGCCGGCGTGATGCTGTTGGGGCAAGCTGAACGTCGTCTGGGCCTAGCGGACAAGCTCGCCGCCGTCATCGCCGATCCGCGCAATCCTTTGTTGATCACCCATTCGCTCGCCAGCATTTTTCGTGCGCGCATTCTCGCTATCGCCTGCGGTTACGAGGATGCGGATGATCTCGATCATCTCCGCAAGGACCCGGCCTTCAAGATCGCCTGCGGGCGCTTGCCCGATACGGGGAACGATTTGTGCTCGCAGCCGACCATGTCGCGTTGGGAGAATGCGCCGTCTTTGCGCGAAATCGTGAAACTCGGCGGCGTGCTGATCGATCATTATTGCGCTAGCTACGCTGCGCCTCCGCGAGCTGTCACGCTCGATATCGACGACACCTGTGACGTCGTGCATGGGCATCAGCAGTTGTCGCTGTTCAATGCGCATTATGACGAGCGCTGCTTCCTGCCGATCCATATCTACGACACCGCGACCGGACGCCCTGTCGCGATCATTCTACGCCCGGGAAAGACGCCGACCGGCAAGGAAGTGCGCGGTCATTTGCGCCGGGTTGTCCGCCGCATCCGCGCGCATTGGCCGACGACCAGGATCACCATCCGGGGCGACAGCCATTATGGCCGCCGCGAGGTGATGGATTGGTGCGACGACAATGGACTCGATTATGTTTTCGGCCTGTCTGGCAACAAGCTTCTCGCCGCCGCCGTCGAAGACAAGGCTGACGACGTCCGCACCCGTCGCGCATTAGAACAGATGCTCGTCCTGCGTGGCTACGCGCAAACGAACTACGCGGCCAAATCCTGGCGGACCGAGCGCCGCGTCTGCGCCCGCATCGAAGCGACGGAACTGGGGCTCGATATTCGCTACGTCGTCACCAACATTACGACGCACTCAGCCGAACATATCTACGACACGCTCTATTGCGCGCGTGGCCAGATGGAAAATCTGATTAAATTGCACAAGAGCCAGCTGGCGTCGGATCGCACCTCTTGCCGGGCGCCGCTCGCCAATCAGATGCGCCTCTTCCTGCATACAGCCGCCTATTGGCTGATGCTCGAACTACGCGACGCCATTCCCAAACTCCATCCGCTCGCCGTCGCCGAATTTGCCACCTTGCGCGAGAAGCTGCTCAAAATTGGCGCGCGTATCGTCGAGACCGCAAGCCGCATTCGGCTTGCGCTGGCCAGCGCTTGCCCACAAGCCGGGCTATTCCGATGTCTGGCCGGCGCATTGCAACCGGCAGGACCGTGAACAAACGGGGCAGAGACCGCATCCGCAAGCCCCAGAGAGCCCGTCCTACCAACTCCAACGCGTTCCAAAAGTGCAGAATTACTCAGCGGTCAAACGCAACGCGGACGCGCGTCCGCGATCATGCCGCGAAAAAAACTCAGCAAAGCTGGCAGGCTGCGCGAATAGAATGGGCTAGGATGGTGGCGGAACAAGCAGCCAGGTGCGCAGAAGGCGGCAAGATACTTCTGCGTTGTGCTACGAAGTCTGGCGCGGAGCCAAATTCTCAAGCTTAAAGGGAAAAACTGGCGAGGTCCGCCTTGCGCGAAGAGCGTTCGTTCGCTGGATCGCAGCTGACAGCCGCTTGGGCATAAGGGGTGTGCAGGAAGCATCTCGGCGCCTAGACCATTGCTTGTTGTGCCCTTCATTCGTTTGCAAGCTGGTGCGTTGCACTCCACCATGGAAGAAGTTCGCCTAGATCGAAAGGAAACCGGCGCTGTGGTCCAAAACTACGTTGCCCCTCCTTTTCGCGATGGATTTCACGGAACTGCCATTCAAGATATTGCTCCTGTTGAGCGGCTTGGAGAGACTCGAGGAAAATCTCCTCGTTCGAGGTGTGCAATACCAGCTCCAATTCTGCAATGGGGCATATGATTACGTGCCGCCGGTCTTCTGCGACTATGTTTTTCTCTTCGTTGGCAAGGCGGTGCGCTTCCTTAAGGATGGTGGCACGAAGCGAGCGGCTCAATACCGCAAATGTGTCGAGGGTAAGGATCATTGCGTACGCGCTCGGCGCGAGCGGGAGGTCAATGATACCTCGGCGGATGTGCGAGAAGAAACGCCACAGCTGAAAGATGCCTCGGGAAATCTGTTGATACTGTTTTTTCTGGGCCTGGAAAGGATCTTCAGCGAATTGGGCGAAATACGTCAGTTTTGTTGCCTTGCACTCCGCCACAATTACTACCCGACCATCATCCTTCACCAGCACGTCCGGACTGTCGATTTGCGCACCGTGCGGGCCATAGCGGAAAGCGCGGCAAACGTCGAAGCGTGGCATCATAGTCGAAATGTATTGCACGCAATACTGCTCGAAGCGGTCATTAGCCTCGTTCAGCAGCGCCTGTCCCTCATTGATGAGGTCGTAGTAGAGACCAGAAGTTGCACGCATAAGAATAATCTCGGGTATGGGGGCGATGAAAAGATTCGGATTCCCCTCCTGAAATATGAGTGGCGAACGCCGCAGCACGCTCGGGAGATAGGCCGTCGGTACCAGACGACCGTGTTGGTCGTTGATACGTGCTACGTCGTCAGCTGTACGCGTACGTGCATCTGCGAGCTCTATGGACATCATCGGGAGGGCGCGTTGAAGGATCGCGTGCGTGAGCCCTACCTCTGGGGCTTCAATTCGGCCGAACCACGCTGTGCGCTGAAAATACCCAAAATATGCAAAGGCGGTGAGAACGAAATCAGATATTGTGAGACCATTTTGTTGCAGGAAGTACTCCGCGCATTGGCCTTGCCCGTAAATAAAGAGATACCGGTAAAACTGCGGCATATTCAGGTAGCCACGCTGCCAGTGGAACGTGCGCTGCGCGATGCGGTGCATCTCGCTGAAAATGTCGAAAGTTTCGCCCGCTAAATAGAGCGCGGCCTCGACGTTCTCCAGTGAGCGAAGGCGGTTAACCGCGTCACGGATAGTATCAAATTTGGAGCAATCGAGGACGATGGCTCCCTCGCTCCTCGATTCCTGCTTTGGCATCAGAAACAACTGTATAATCAGCGTCTCTAGTTCCCAGCGATGAATCGCAAATGGCGAGGCAATGCTTGAATCTGCGGCCTTTGTCGGATAGGTGAGGAACGCACGCGCCACTTCATCCCGCCCCGACTGGAGTGCGTCGGTAGCCCAGATGAGCTGAAGGAAGGGGATGTCGTCAGCGCGCGCGAGCATCTTGCCTAGTTGATTCGTGTGATACGCAACCTTCGCGGCGCTTACTTTTGGTGGTCGGGGCGCTCTCGTCATAGCTCCATCGGTCTCAGACGGATGTGAATGCGAGGGATAATGCAGGTTCGGAATTGAAACAACTCGACCGCCGGCGCGCCTCAATTGCTTCTAGGGAAACGCATGTCCCCGGGGGGACTATCCGCTCTGGGTCAGAAGCGGTCTGTTAAGCGGTTGCTACTAAGTTTAAGGTGTCGATTCCCCTCGGGTGGAGGTCCAAGTGAAGCGATCCAAACCCGCCACAAATCCCACACACAGCCCGCGCCTCCTTTAGTGTCGCGCCTCCCGTCTCCCTAAACAGTTATGTGTCAACGGCCCCATCCGTGCCAATTAGCTGTCTTCGTGGATTGTTAGCGGCCTCCTGATCCTCAATCAGTCGCTCTTGCGAGCGCATCCGTACGAAAATAAGGGTAAAGTTTGTTTGGAGCGTCTCAGCGTAACGCGGACGTATCAAGGGGGGCGTCGAAGGAATGGCGCCGAGCAGTGGTTATTAACAGCTAACTCCACGCTTTGTCGGTACTTCCTGCTATCGCGCCTGGCAAAAGACATGGGCTCTGAAAGTCTTAGTGACGCGCTAGGTTGCAGAATTCGAGGACAGCGCCATCTCCGCAAGAAGCTTCGCGGCGTCGCGTACCTGCTCCTTGGTGGTGTACCGTCCAAAGCTGACGCGCACGCACTCATTAGCCTCCTCCGCAGTCAGCCCAATCGCGCGAAGCACATGCGAGGGTTCAGGAATCCCAGAGGAGCACGCAGCCCCCGTCGAGATGGCAAGGCGAGGCTGCAAATTTGTCGTGAGAATCTCCGCATCGACTCCAGGCAGGCTTAGGTTCAGATTGCCGGGATGGCCGGTCTCCGAGCCGTTGATGCTAAAGTTAAGAGGAAAGGAGTTAAGCGTTTGCAGGAACGCCCTGCGGCTTGTTTGATAGGACAATAGGTCCTGAGGGAGCTGCTCTTTTGCAATTGCGGCCGCCACGCCGAATCCAACGCACAGCGGGGTAGGAAGTGTCCCCGAACGCAAACCATCTTCTTGGCCGCCGCCGTGAATAATAGGGCGCAAAAGATTGCGCAGTGTATGGGAGACATAGAGGGCGCCGATGCCTTTGGGGCCATAGAGCTTGTGGGCCGAAAGGCTCATCATGTGTACGCCGAAAAGGTCGACATCAAGGTTCATTGCCACGCCCGCCTGCGCAGCATCACTATGGAATATTACGTCGGCTTGTTTGCACAGCGCCGAGATCTCATATATTGGCTGGATTGTACCGATCTCATTATTCACTGTCATAATCGAGACCAACGCAGTTCTTTCGTCGATCAGATTCGCGAGTGCACGGAGATCGACTGCACCGGTCCGCTCCACCGGGACATGGACGATCTCGTATCCGAGGCGCGCAAGCTGCCGCGCTGACTGTAATACGCATTTATGCTCGATCGTGCTGACGATTACCCTCCTTCCGCGGCCCTCGGCGTGGCCTAACAGCCCAAGGATAGCAAGATTGTTGGCTTCGGTAGCACCGGACGTGAAAATGATTTCATTCACGTCCGCGCCGACAAAGTCCGCGACAGATTGCCGGGCCTCTTGAACAGCCTCATCTGCACGCCACCCGAAGGCGTGCCTTACCGAGTGCGGGTTCCCAAACTCGATCTCCCAAAAGGGAGACATAGCCTCCACCACTCGCGGATCCACCGGCGTCGTGGCCTGATAGTCGAGGTAGATCGCTCTCCCGGAGTTCCAATCGGCCATTTGTGTTCGTTCCCACTGGCGGCCTCCGCCAGTCCTTGATTCTTCCCTGACCCCAAATTAGGCTCAACTGGAGCAAATCACCAGTGAGGTTGGCACCGTGAGGAGCCTTTTAGATATAAAGGATTACCGGCTTCAATTCGCCGGACACGAAACATTCACGCTAAGGTATGGATGGCTGAAGAAAGTATTTGATGCCTCCATGAAAGTAGAAGACGCTGGATCTGCTGACGCGTCTTCAGTGTTCAGCGACAGCAAGAGCATCGCCGATTTCGGAGTCGGCAAGAACATGGTGCAATCGATGCGCCACTGGGCAATTTCTACTGGCGTCATCGACGAAGAGAAGCTGTTCCCGTCTGCCCTCGGACGAATCGTATTTGGCTCAGATGGGGACCCCTACCTTGAGCACCCTGGATCACTGTGGATCCTGCATTGGCATCTTGCCGCTCTCCCCGGACGCTCCACAACCTGGCATTGGGCGTTCAATGAATTCAACGAACCAACCTTCGATCGCGACCTGCTCGTCTCGAGGCTTATGACCAGAATTGTTTTGCTGCGGGAGGCTGGGCGAATGAAAGAGTCCAGGCTTACCGAAATGACTGTGCGGCGAGACGTGGAGTGTTTTGTGAGGACTTACCTAGTCAAGTCCCCAGCGGGGAAGGGATTGCACGAAGAGAACTTCGAGTCGCCTCTATCCGAACTTGCCCTTGTCCAGCCGATGGGCGTCGGCGGTGGATTTCAATTCCGTCGCGGTCCCAAGCCGACATTGCCCAGTGAGGTCTTCCTCTACGGCTTAGCCCGTTTCTGGAACGAACTCTATAGGACCCGCCGCGAGTTCTCTGTTGAGTCCCTGACCCACGAACCCGGCTCGCCCGGGCGTGTCTTCCTGCTCGACGAGGAGTCTGTAGCTGAGCGGCTCGCGGAGATGTCTGACCTGACGGACGGAGGAATTCGCTGGGACGAAAGCACGGGCCTCAGGCAGGCGTATGCTGCCGAGCCTTCCGCAATCGATCCGCTAGACGCTATCCGTAGCATGTACCGAACTGCCAGCCTTGAGAAAGCCGCCTGATGCAGACCCTTTCAGATTTCGTCCGCGTTGGCCGCCGCTTCCAGAAGGCCGTTCGCGTTGACGCCGACGACGCCAGCAACGGGGCCCTTGAAGGTTACGTCTTCTCTCCGTCAGCAGCACAGATTTTGAAGCACATGGCGGCGCAAATCGCGGAGACGGGTCAAGGCGCCTTTACTTGGACGGGCCCATACGGTGGAGGTAAATCCAGCCTTGCTCTCTTGCTTGCGGCTCTCATTGGCCAGGACGCCAGGAACCGGAAGGCAGCACGCGCCATCGTCGATGCCGATACTGCGGCGCGGGTCGCAACGAACCTCCAGGTTGGAGGGAAGGGCCGCGCCGTCGTGGCTGTGACAGGGCGAAGGGCTGATGTAGAGACCTCGATCCTGGAGGCCGTCGCCCAAGTTGCTCCGTCTTTGAAGCGCGGGCGCGGTAAGGGCGCCATAGATGTTCTTAAGGAACTCGCGTGCCAGTCGGGGGGTGTGCTCCTCCTTATCGATGAAATGGGCAAGTTCCTCGAATATGCAGCCAAGGGGGAGGGGGACGTCCACTTCTTCCAACAGCTTGCCGAAGAAGCCTCACGTTCTAGAGGTCGTCTCCTAGTCGTGGGGATCCTGCATCAGGCGTTTGACGACTATGCAAACAAACTGGCTCGGGAAACCAGGGATGAATGGGCGAAGGTGCAGGGGCGCTTCGCTGACATCCCGCTGAGCATCGACATCGAAGAACAAATCGAGCTGATTTCCCGAGCGATCGAGGTGCCTGAGAGGAAGAGGCCTGACGCCAAGCTGGCGCAAGTGTTCGCCTCCGCCATGCGGCGTTCTCAGGGGGAGAGTTCCCAAGCCCTAGCGAACCGGATTAACAAATGCTGGCCGCTTAGTCCCGCAGTGGCGAGCCTGCTCGGACCGCTTTCCCGCCGGCGGTTTGGTCAAAGCCAGCGCAGCATCTTTGGTTTCCTGAACTCAGGGGAGCCTTTCGGCTTCCAGTCGTTTTTGCAAGATACCCCAGAGAGGGGTGGCTCCTTTGAGCTACCTCGCTTGTGGGACTACCTCAGGGTTAATCTTGAGCCGTCCATCCTGGCCTCGCCGGATGGCCACAGGTGGGCCTTGGCGGTGGATGCCTTGGAACGATGTGAGGCGCGTGGAGGAGATGCCGAGCACATCGCTGTCGCTAAAAGCATAGCCCTTATCGACTTGTTTAAAGAGCGATCCGGCTTGACCGCGTCGCCCGCACTCTTGGAGGCGAGCCTGCCATGGATCAAAGCGAAGCGGTTGGGTGAGGTTTTAGACGCACTCGCAGAGTGGTCAATAGTCATCTTCAAGAAACATCTCGGCGCCTATGCGATCTACGCCGGGAGTGACTTCGACATTGAGGGTGCGGTGCTGGAAGCGCGCGCCAAGATGGCTGGGTTGGACTTCGGTCGTCTACGCTCGATCGCGATGCTCCAGCCTATCCTGGCAAAGCGATTTTATCACCGCATGGGTTCGCTGCTCTGGTTCGACGTAGACATTGCGCCGCTCGCATCAGCGGTCGAAACAATCCGAGACTATAAACCGATGAACGGCTCGACCGGGCTGTTCCTGCTTCTTATTGGGAGTGAATCCGAAAGCGACGCGAAGGCGAGGCGCGTTCTGAATGCTGCATCTGAAGTAGAGCGGGACTTCCCTTTTGCGGTCGGCTGGTCCCGTGATAATTACTCTATTAGGGAAACTGCGGCCGAACTATTAGCCTTGGAAATGGTTCGCGCGGGGCGCTCCGAGTTGAATGGCGACGCGGTTGCGCGCCGCGAGGTCGGTGCCCGGATAGCCCGTATTGCCGCCGAGCTCGAAGACAGGCTTCGCGAAGCTTTCGTCTCGGCTCGATGGAAGTCCAACGTAGCCGCCGTCGAACCGCCGGTCGCCGGCGCGGCAAGCTTGAACATCCTGGCCTCCCTGCTGGCAGACGCTTGGTTTGATCAAAGTCCTGTTATCCACAATGAGCTCCTCAACCGTTTAAAGCCTTCGAGCAACGCTAACGCAGCGCAAAAGGCTCTACTGCGGGCGATGATAGAACACCCTGCCGAGGCTCGGCTCGGCATCGACGGCTACCCCGCCGAAGGCGGCCTCTACGCAGCTCTGCTCGAACGCCCAGGATTGCACCGTAAAGATCCCCTTGATCCAACCGCATTTCGGTTCCTCCCGCCGCCCGTGAACAACCCAGGTAGGCTCTCCGGATTATGGAAATGCGCGGAAAAGCTAGTACGTGGCGCCGCCGGCGGGCAAGTGTCCATGGCCGACATTTTCTCGAAGTGGAAGGCGCGCCCCTTCGGAGTGCGTGACGGTCTCTTACCGGTGCTCGGCGTCGCCTTCCTGATGTCCAGACTTGAACATTTATCGGTCTATCTCGACGGCGTTTACCAGGTCCGTGTGACTACAATGGTCACGGACCGACTCATACAGGACTGGGATGCGGTCAAGATCCGCTGGAGCGAACTTTCAGACGCACAGCGTTCCGCCCTGGATCGTTTGGCTGATGTCGTGGCCAAGAACAACGGTTTTGATCTGGAGCCGGGCTGTCGTGCACCAACGCCCTTGGATATTGCAAAGGGGCTAGTGCGTATTGTGAACGACTTGCCCCCATGGGTCCTAAGGACTGCTACCCTCCCACATGCCGCAACACGGATCCGGAACCTAGGCAAGACGGCGAACGACCCCAATAAGTTTCTCTTAGATGACCTTCCGTCGGTGATGGGAGAGGGCCGCGACGACCCCACAAAGCTAACTACCTTCGTGAAGGACGGCATCAAGGCGCTCGTGACCGCCTACCCGTCTTTGATGGGTGGTCTGGAAAAAGACATGCTAAAAGAACTGCGTGTAAAGGAGCTGACGCCGGATGCGGTCGCTGACATTCGAAGCCGGGCCAAGACAGTTCTCGGGCTTACAGGAAATTTGCGTCTAGACGCTTTCGCCACTCGACTGATTAGCTACGAGCCATCAGCAAGCAATCTCGAATCTATCGAAGGCGTTGCTACGCTTGCGGCCAATAAGCCTACCCGAGACTGGCACGATCGCGACGTCGATCACGCCCGTATTGAACTAGCGGCGTTAGCGCAGGAGTTCGTTAAGAGCGAGGGCTTTGCGCACGTTAAGGGCCGAACGGACCGCCGGCTAAGTCTCGCCATTTACTCCTCCGACCCAAGTAAGAACTCTCCAGTGACCGCCGAAGCCGACATCACGACAGAGGAAGGTCCCGAGGTCATGGCGTTGGCCGAAGAGATCCTTGCTCTTTTAGAGAAGAAAGGGATTAGCCGCGATGCGAAGCTCGGCGTCATCGCTGAGGTGGGCACTAAGTTAGCAAGCTCTTATGACGTTGCGCAGCAGGGGAAGGCGAAGAGGAAGACCGCATGACAGATCGGCACGTATTGGGCTTGTCCGGTGGGCGCGATAGCGCCGCGCTTGCGATTTTCATGCGACAGCATCATCCTGAAATTGACATTGAATATTTCTTCACCGACACCGGGAAGGAATTACCGGAGGTCTATGAGTTCCTGGGGCGACTTGAGGGGTTTCTGGGCAAGCCGGTGATCCGCTTAAACCCGGACCGAGACTTCGACTTTTGGTTGACGCAGTACAAGAGCTTCCTTCCCTCCCCAAAGACTCGGTGGTGCACAAGGCAGCTCAAGATCCGGCCGTTCGAGGAATGGCTTCGGCCATCTTTGAACGCCGGTGATAGCGTGACAAGCTACGTCGCAATCCGTGCGGACGAGGATTACCGCGAGGGGTATTCTTCAACACACGCGAACCTCCGAGTTCGTTTACCTTTTCGGGAATCAGGAGTCGATAAGTCCGGTGTCGTCGAGATTCTAGAGTCTTCGGGTGTCGGCTTGCCGGATTACTATCGATGGCGTTCGCGAAGCGGCTGCACATTTTGCTTTTATCAGCAGAAGATTGAGTGGGTGCGACTGATGGAGGAGCATCCGGACGCTTTCGAGGACGCCAAGACTTACGAGAAGAATGCAGTGGAGCACGGCTCACCATTTACCTGGTCGCAAGGCGAGTCCCTGGAGGAGATGTCACGGCCTGAACGCGTGGCCCAGATTCGGGCTGAGCATCAACGACGGATCGATCGCCTCAAAAGCAGGGTTAAGCCTAACCCGTTGCGCACAGTGCCCGAGATGATGGATATCGACGACATTTACGGGCAAGCGAAGGCTTGCCTAGCTTGTCACAAATAAGAATTACGAAGATGACGACAGCGCCTGGAATATCGTTGAGCAGCATACTAAGCGGAGCTCCGGATACTGCTTTAAAATCTTATATCGGCACCGCGACAACGAATATTGTCTCGGCCCTTTCTCCCAGCCTTTTAACCCATGCCAATCTCGTCAAGCTTGCAGAGCAAGCTTATTCTCCGATGGAGGTATTGCGAAGCAAAGAGCTTCGTTCTCGCATCATCGATCTTCTCCCGTTGACAAAAGCCGAGGAGTTGGCTGGCCGCTTAGGCATCGAAAGCCAAGGGTCAAATATTTACCGCCGCCTGAAATTTGAAATAGAAGCACGTGGTCTGGATTCAGACCTCCTCAGTTTCTTCGGGGTAGTTGAGCAGGAGCGGGCTCTGGAGCTTGACTCCTCTTCTGAGAAAAATTTAACGCCGAAGTACAGTCTTTTTCCTCATCAGTTGAACGTCGCAGACCGTGCCCTCGACGTTCTTCAACAAGAGCCGCACACAGCCATTATCCACATGCCTACCGGAGCCGGAAAAACCCGGACCGCCATGCACATAGTGGCACGAATTCTTAACCGCCACCCCAACCGGTTGGTGATTTGGCTCGCCCAAACGGCGGAACTACTCGAACAAGCGGCAGAGGAGTTCGAAAGGGCTTGGTCATCATTAGGCTCGCACCCAACAAAAATTTATCGCTTCTGGGGCGATCATGAACCAAATCTCGAAGAGGCCCGTAGCGGATTTTTTGTCGCAGGGTTTGGCAAGCTTCATGGGCTGTGGAAGCGTGACGCCAACATGATCATGCGATTTGGAGATCGGATCGCATTACTCATAGTTGACGAGGCTCATCAAGCCGTGGCTCCGACTTACCGGAGGTTGATCGATTTAATTTGCGACAAGCAGCCATCGAATGCCCTCTTAGGTTTGACAGCAACCCCGGGCAGAACCTGGGCAAACATCAGTGAGGACGCCGAGCTATCTGAGATGTTTTGCAATAAGAAAATAATGCTGAAAATTGACGGCTATTCTAATCCGGTCGAATATCTTATAGATGAGGGATATATCGCGAGACCAACTTTTAGGACGCTGAACATATCAGGTGGCATTAATCCTTCGAAGGAAGACTTAAATGATCTTTCCAGCCACTATGATATTTCCGAAGATCTAATTTCACGGCTCGCCGTTGACGAGCAAAGAAATATTCAAATAATTAAATGTGTTGAGGATCTATCAAGCCGTCACGACCGCATAATCCTGTTTGCAGCGACTGTTTGGCATGCGCACCTGATAACCTCTATACTAAACCTTCGGGGGATAAAGGCGCTTGTGGTAACTGGAAAAACGGAAAAACACAATAGGGATCGGGCTTTGTTTAAGTTTAAAAGCGCTGATCCAGAGCCGATCGTTATGACGAACTTTGGGGTGCTCACAACCGGGTTTGACGCGCCCAAAACTAGCGCCGCCGTTATTGCGCGCCCGACACGCTCCTTAGTCCTTTATAGTCAGATGGTCGGGCGCTCGATTCGGGGTGTAAAAGCCGGCGGTAATGTGTCAGCTGAAATCGTCACAGTGGTCGATCCGCAGCTTCCTGGCTTCGGAGACCTGGCACAGGCTTTCACTAATTGGGAAGACGTTTGGAACAATTTCTGATCGCTCAGAGGATCCTCTTTCTAAGCACACAATTCAGGTAGGAGAAAATGCAGATGTCAAGCGTTGAGACCGTTGAGGGCCGAGTCGAAAACGATATTATTCCGACTGAACTTGCTATTCGTGCAATGCGAGATAGTGGCTACAGAAACACGGCCTACGCGCTGGCGGAGCTGATCGATAACGCGGCGCAAGCCGGAGCGAAGCACGTCGAAGTGTTTTGTTTGGAGGAGGCTGTACTCGTCAGCCTACGTAGTCGGCGCCGAGTGAAATCTATAGCCGTTCTTGACGATGGTTCAGGAATGTCAGCGGACGTTCTTCGAGTGGCGCTGCAATTTGGCAACGGCACTCATTTGCATGATCGCTCGGGGATCGGCCGTTTTGGCATGGGACTGCCAAACGCCTCCATCTCACAGGGAAAGCGGGTTGATGTCTGGACGTGGCAAAGCGGACCAGACAATGCGCTCCATAGCTATTTAGACATAGACGAAATCGAAGCGGGCAAGATGAGGGTCGTCCCTACTCCAAAGCCCGATCCTGTGCCCCTCGACTGGAGGAAACGTGGGACATCCTTCGGCACAACGGGTACGTTGGTCGTTTGGAGCAAACTCGACGAGGAAAGGCTGTCTTGGAAAGGCGGAAAGGCGACGCTCGAAAATACGGAGACGTTAGTAGGTAGGATGTATCGCAAATTCATCCATAGGGGAGAACTGCGTATTCAACTGCGGGCTATTGACGGAGAAAATATCCTCTTCGATCAGAACGCAAGGGTGAACGACCCGCTATATTTGATGACGCCTTCTTCGACGCCCGAACCATTTGGCAAGGAACCGATGTTTCAAATGTGGGGCGAAAAAGACGCTCGTTTCCCGGTAACGTTTCAAGGAACCACACATTACGTGACCGTAAGAGCTGCATGGGCACGACTGGAAACACTGCCTGACGATGGAACCGATCGCGGTAATAAGCTCTATGGGAAGCATGCTGCAAAAAATATTGGAGTCTCCATCGTCAGAGCCGACCGCGAACTTGAGCTTGATACCACTTGGACGATCAACGACCCGAGAGAACGTTGGTGGGGAATCGAAGTGGATTTTCCTCCCGCGCTCGACGAGGTTTTTGGGGTCACAAACAATAAGCAAGCGGCGACGGTATTTTCCCATTTGGCAAATTTCGACTGGAAGCTAGAGGCCGAGCCGGGCGAAGAATATTTAGACTACAAGCGACGGATCACGGATGATGGCGATCATCGCGCGCAGCTGATCGATATCGTCAATCACATAAGAACAATCCTCCCGCGTCTCCGTGAATCTTTGGGCAACCAGACAAAAGGACGGCGTTCGGGAGGAGGCAAGCGACACGAGGATACGTCCGCTGAAGACCGGGCTACGACTAAATTTAAAGAGCGCGCAAAAGCCGGAAAGGGGGCTCCATCAGATGAAGAAGTTTTCGACGAGAAGGCGAAGGATAGCCTCGTTGAGGATCTCGTCAAAAACAAGAATTACACTGAGCCGGCAGCGACCGAGATCGCAAATGCAACATTAAAGAGAAAGAGAAAAGTTATTTTCATTGAGGCTGATAGCGAAATGGAAGCCTTCTTTGGAGTAGAGCTCGGAAAGGCCGGTGGACTTACGGAAATCATCTTCAATAGGACTCATCCGACCTTTAAGCATCTTATAGATACTCTGAATGCTGAAACGACAGGGGCGACGGAACGTGAGCTGGTCGTGCGAATTGAAAACGCCGCCGAAACACTTGAAATGCTCCTCGCTGCATGGGCGCGACTGGAGATAGAGGATGTCCCGAATCGCGAGAGGCTCCGTCGTATGAGACAGGACTGGGGTCGAATGGCGAGGGATTTTCTGACGGACGATGACGAGGATGCCTAATGAGCACGCCCGGCGAAAACATTCTAACGGCAGCCAAGGCATGCCAGCGGGAGATGACCCTTATAGCGCCCTTCATAAAATGTGCGGTCTTGGCAAGAGTGTTGGAAGAGACGCCCCCCACGGTAATCGTGCGGGTCGTCGCTAGATGGATCCCTAAAGAAGTAGCCGCCGGTGTGTGTGATTTAGAAATATATGACTTACTTCAAAAGCGAAAGAATTCGAGGTTGTATCTCAATCAGTTGAATCACTCGAAGCTTTACAGGTTTGATGACAGGTTTCTTTTCGGCTCGGCAAACCTCACCTCACGTGCATTGGGCTGGGCGTTCCCTTCAAACATTGAACTGCTTCCAAGTGTGCCCGGGCTCGATGAAATGCTTATAGCTTTCGAGCAAAAAGTACTGAAAACCTCATTTTCGCCAGACGAAGCCTTCCGAGACGCGATCCGCAATCACGTGAATAAACTAAAGGAGGCTACGCCAAGCCTTGGAGATGAGCTCATTTTTGATGAAGACGTGGGTGCTTTGCCAAGCAGCTGGCTCCCTTCCTGCCGAGAGCCTGATAGAGTTTGGCAGGTATATTCAAAAGGAGAAGGCATGAGGAGCCGTATTATCCAATCAGCCTTCGAGGCAGCTGAAAGTGACCTCAAGGCCCTTTCGTTGGAACCTGGGCTAACATTGGATCAGTTCAGAAGCAGGATAGGCGGTATTCTGGAGGCAATGCCGCTAATCAAAGACATTGAACTAGGCGCGTCTCTCGGATTATCAGACGATGCGGCTATCGCGATGCTAGAGGCTAAAGGAGACGCCGCCACGATGCCCTACGCTGTCTCCGAGATGTGGGAAATTCTTAGAGCTTGGCTGATGTACTTCTTTCCAGACCGTTATCGCCGGGAAGCCAAGACGGAGGTATTTCGGACGGGGAAAGTACTCTATTGATTTGCTGCTTGGCTTGGAGTTTGGATCGGCCTTAACATCCTATCTCACTTGGGCGGTTCCCTTGAAGTAGCAGTCATGCGGGCGATGGGTAAACGAATAGGCAAGGCGCTTTATGTGCATCGGGTCGCCGTCGCGCTGCTGGACGAAAGCGATGCGAACTCCATTTCTCACGTCCTATCCGTTGTTGGTGACTTGGAATGGAACGTCGCCAAGATCGAGAGGAAGTCGGTTTCCCTCCTGCTTTACGAGTCCTTCGATGAGGCTCCATTTCCTGCTCTTCTTAGATCAACCAAAATCGACCTTGTATCAGGCAAGGTAACCGCGACGGACTATCGAAAACGCGCCAATCCGCCGATTCTACATCGTAAGGAATTACTCCTCCCACCAGATGACCCACGATTGCCCACTTTTCACGCGCTTACCGCTGCGGCAGAGAAGCGCGGTCTGTTCCGGGAGTCGAACAGGATTGGAACGCGTAAAGCATGGGAGTCCCGGATCGCGGAAGCTGGCCTGGTCCTTCGTGGCCACCGTCTTCTCGAGAGTGGCGAGGAACATGTGAATGTTGTTCGGCATAGGACAGCAATCGTGCGTCGCGACCTTTCACAACCAATGCAATTGATGATGCGGTTCGGGGTCGTCCAGAAGGATCGATCGATCTTCGATTATGGCTGCGGGCAGGGCGAGGATGTGGCAGCCCTAGCGTCGCAGGGCTTCAGCGCCTTTGGCTGGGATCCCCACCACGCCCCAGAGGGGCCACGTGCAGCTGCGGACATCGTCAATCTAGGATTTGTAATTAACGTAATCGAAGACCCGCATGAGAGGGTCGAAACACTGAAGGCTGCTTGGTCCTTCACGCGACGGGCTCTCTGCGTCTCAGTGATGCTGCACGGCAAGACGTCTACGGCCGGACACAGGCCCTATGGCGATGGCTACCTCACTTCGCGCGGTACCTTCCAAAAGTATTATGAGCAGCAGGAACTACAGTCCTTCATTACAGATGTGACTGGGGAGAAGCCACTCGCCTTCGCGCCGGGCATCGTCACTGTCTACCGCGACAAGGACCTTGAGCAGGAGGTCTTGTTTCGGCGCCGTTCGAGATCCTTTGTTGAAGGTGCCCTCCCAAAGCCGCCGCTGCGCGAGCGCGGAGTCGATGTACAACCCGCACTCAGAGAACGCATTAGCGCGGCAATCGAAGCGCTCCGGGGTCGCGCCATACACCTAGGGCGCTTTCCGACTCAGGAGGAAGCGCCAGCAGAGGCGTTGCTGTGCATCTCGGACAATAGGGTTTCATGGCAGCGGGCGCTCAATATGTTGCGTGAGGATCTCGCCGCGGATGAGGTGTTCGCGGCCGCCGAACGGTTTCGGCGGGAGGATCTTCTTGTGCATCTCGCGCTCATGCAATTCCCAGGCGCGCTCAAACACCGGAATTTGCCGAAGTCAATCCAGTCGGACTTAAGGGCGTTTTTCAGAAGCCACTCGGCGGCGATGGATGAAGGCAGGCGGCTTCTCTTTGACGCCGGCGATCGAGAGGGCGTCCGCGCTGATGTGGGGGAGGCGGTCCTCGAAGGTCTCGGGGGATTACGTGGAACGCATTATTTCCGATTTCGTTCTGCCGTTCTCTCGAGATTGCCGCCCCGACTCAGGGTGCTTGTTGGATCGGCGGAGGTACTCCAGGGTGGCGTCGAGTCGTGTGATTTTGTGGATATCGATCTGGAGGGTCCACGCCTCATCATGATCACTTGCGATGACATCAAAAGGCGTGTGCCTTTCGTTGTGGAAAGGACGTTTGTTGACCTCGGGAGATTGAAGGTTTCTACGGACCGCCGCGAGCCGGAATCTACGCCAATTTACTTCAAGTCACGGTTTATGGCGCTGGACGAGACGGAGCGTGAGCGCCAACTTGCCTTCGAGGATCAGCTCTTGGCAACTGGGTTGTTCGAGTCCAACAGGCGCGAACCGGAATGGGCCGAGGTCCGGGAAAAGCTAGGGGACGAACAGCTTCGCGCCGACTAGGCTTGATTTCCTACGACGACAACGGTGACGTTGTCAGAACCTCCAGCATCGAGCGCCGCCGAGACTAGCGCCTGTGCGGGGTGGCTCAATTTACGTGATAGGATGCTCGCGATCTCATCGTCCGAAAGCATGTCGGTTAGTCCGTCGGAGCACAGGAGCAGCCCTTCGCACCTCGATAAGACCCTGTGCTTGATATGCGGGATGAGAGGCATACGGCTGTAGCTTCCGCCAAGGGACTGGGTTAGAGCGTGGCTACGGACTGCCCGGTTTGGAAACACTCGTGGCAGCGTGTCATCTACGCTTTCTTGGCTCAAACTTTTGCCTCGAGTCACATAAAGGCGGCTGTCGCCGACGTTATATATGAACGTATCTACGCCGCGAAACACGACGCCAACTACTGTGCTGCCCATGCCAGGGCGACCCCTGCCGCCAAACATTTCCTCGTAAATGCGTTCATTCGCTACCTCAAGCATCTGCAAAATATCAAGTTCCGATTGCGTGCTTTTCACAAGACTCATGATTGTCCGTACTGTCGATTCACTCGCCAGTTCGCCGGCATCATGGCCACCCATACCGTCCGCAATAACCGCCGAGCCAGAGGAGCCATCCACTATCCCTCGCCAGGAAGTGTTGTGGCCATTACTGATCCAGTCTCCAACGCAGCAGCGGTCCTCATTCACTGGCCTTACATGACCCACGTGTGTCGCCGCCCAGACTTGCCGTGAATTAGCCAATGCGCTTTGCCTCTCTTCCCGCCGTGAATAATTTTTCGCGAATGCGCCTCACTTGCTCGGCGCGACGGGTCACTAATCCTGAGAGCCTAATGAAGCCGCTACGTCGCGTGACTTCGCCTAGGAAAGGCCGGCTAGAAATAACAGCCAAATCATCATCTTGTACGAGGAAATACAGCTCGCGCGGTGCTCCTTTTATTAACTTCAAGATTCCCTTTTCACTTCGCTGCGTAAGTTCCGAGAGAGGATCGAAAAAATCGCCACCCCGTGGCTTGAGCTGGGGCTTCAGCAGCGTTTCGATGGTCACCTGGACGCGGTTTGCAGCGATCTGATCTAGCTGTCGAATAATATGTGCATTGACGATGCTGGCTTGCAAGCCGGCGCTTGTTATCAGCAATTGCGTCCGAGTATTTTCAAGCGCCTCATGGAGCAGGTCCGCCTGCTCGTAGCACGCGAGCTGGCGTATCGGTAGTGACTCCAAGGCGTGCTGGGCTAGTTTGAGTCGCTCTTTGGCCGTGGAAAGCGCCAAAATCACTGGGCTGCCCCTGGCCGC
Organism: Methylocystis sp. NC52PC; assembly: GCF_055698645.1. Lineage (NCBI taxonomy): Bacteria > Pseudomonadati > Pseudomonadota > Alphaproteobacteria > Hyphomicrobiales > Methylocystaceae > Methylocystis > Methylocystis sp. NC52PC. The sequence goes on from NZ_CP170127.1 coordinate 2,145,401, forward strand.
GCCATCGGCCGCTGGGCGAAGCGAGCGCACTTCTGCTTCTGCCTGCGCTTCTTCTTGGCGTAGAGAGGTGAGATCCTTGCTCTGCGGTAGCGCGCGCAGCATCTCGCTGCCGGCTATTCTCTCGAGCCGCCTTCGGGCGTCATTCTCGCTGAGTGACTTCACAAAGCCCATCTTCCTTGGGCCACCGTTTTCCGCGAAGGCGCGCTCGTGGGTCTCGGAAATCTTTCCGTCAATAGCGAAGGCAACTTGAATTTCGTTCCCTCGATCTGCAGCAAAGACAAGAGCCACGGCTTCTCTAAAAACGTTGCTGCGGCGAACGATGCGCTTGAGCGCCAGCACTGTGCGGCGGAAGTCTTCGCCGCCCTGCCGCCTAATAACACGGGTTACGTCTGGAATCTGTAACTCGGAGACGCGGGGAGGCTCAGCTGGGTAGGGTCTTACCTCGATGGCGCCTGCGGCCCTGAGGTCCGCTGCCCGCATTACGCTCGTTCCAGCTATTCGGATTGGGGTACGCCTGATTCCATCATAGTCAATAACCAACATCTCCTCTTGCGGCACCTCAAGTCGCTCTAATTTAAGGCGTGCTTCTCCAGCCTCCGTCAGTCGGAACGACTGAAGGTCTCCATTTTCCGACTGGCGAGCGACGTAGCCATCGGATACAAGGATGTTGACCGCGGCTACGACAATGTCGCATTTCAATCCGAGCATGCACGCAATTTTGTCTTCTCGGGCCTCACCCAGTGAAAGACATCGCATCACGAACTCGTGGATTGTGGGAAGCGATCGGCTAGAAGTGGTAACGGCCTCAATCGTTAGCCTAAAAATTGGCAAGCCGACCTCGGCGTAGTCAACCAGGCTAAAGCCTTCACGGAACTGGTTGGCCCTTGCTACCTCTTCTGGCGTCATTCTACCGTCTCCAGTCCGCAAGAGTCTGGGTTGCGGTCTATGTAATCAATTACTGGCTTGAATGGATTGCGTCCACCTGCCATGCGACAGAACATCTGGTCCCCGACGATAGCGAGTGCGCTCTTGCCTCGCGAGAGGGCCACATTCAGCCTAGGCTGCTCTCGGAGAAAGCCGAGCTGTCCGCGCGAGTTAGATCGTACTACTGAGTAGATGCATACGTCAGCCTGCCTACCCTGAAACGCGTCTACGCTGTTGCAAACCACTTCGAGATCCGGCCACTCGGCTACACCTTGTGAGGCCATTTCACGAAGAAGTGCGACCTGGGCTGTATAACCAGCAATCACCGCGACAGTGATGCGCCGCTTCTGCGCTTTAGCAACAAACTGAAGTCGTTGTAGCAGTTGCCGCACAATGCGGACCTCGGCCGGGTTATGGAAAGTTTGACCCTCGCTCCGCTCAGTTCGATTGGTAAGTGCATGAGTCGAGAACCAAGTGACTGGCTTTGAGAATACCATCCCCAATTTTAGACCATGCGTGGCGATGGGGCTTTCCAGTCGTTTATCGTAAAAACACTCGCTCACCAGGTCCCCGATTGGCCTAATCATACGGTACTGATTACGCAGCTCCGCGCGGCATCCTGGCGGTAGGCCGTCATGTTGGTTAAGGAGGCGGTCAAGTATAGTTGCCTTAACCTCCTTGTCGTCAAACTCTGACAAAAGCGCGTCCCCGAGTTCCTCGAAGAAGGGCGGAAGCTGCTTAGGGTCCCCCACGATGATCCAGCGTCGGCTACGAACCATTGGGATCAATATTTCCGTTGGCGTCGCCTTAGACGCCTCATCAACTATGCAAAGGTCGTAACTTACCTCCTCCATCCCCCTCACACTCGCAATGCCCACGCAGGTGCCGGCAATGACCTGTGCGGATGAGAGCAGGGCTGCGTTAAAGTCCGGCGACCTTCCGACCCGCAGCTGCCAGTCTTCTAGCAGAGCAAGACGTTCACGGCAGGCCTCGGCGCCCGGGTCTGATTTGAGGAAATGGGCGGCCCAGTCTGCGAGGTCTCTCGTGTCTTCCGAACTGGCTAACTCGGCAGCGTAGCCCCCCATTGCACTCATCGCATCCCGTATCTTTTTCTCCATGTCCCGGAGCGTATGCAACTCGTGCTGCAGCGAACCTATCTCGCTATCCAGCTGAGTCGTTTCCTCGTCAAGCTCCTCCTCGTCGATGATATCCTGAGAGCTCGACTGCGATGCATTCTCCACCTCTCTTCGTTCACTTCTCATTTGGGCGATGGCCTCGCGCACATCTAACTGGCGCTTGAGGACTTGAAGCAGTTGCTCGACCTTCATTCCAGTGGCAACAGTCTCGCGATCGACGCCGTTTGCCGCGGCCCACCGAACCATCTCCGCTTCTGAGGCTTTCCGAACCTCAGCGATCCATGCCTCGACACGACGTTCCAACAGCAGCCTTTTGCTTTGCTCAGATATCTTTGGCTCGTCCGAGCGGCCGATCCGGACCAACTCAATCGAAGGATCGAGCTCTGCGACCCCCTCGAGGACATTGTCTAATGCGATGTGCGTTTGGGAGGACAAGAGGATGCGGTCTTCAGGGTTGCTCCTCAACCACTGGACGACAATTTCAGTAATGAGCTTGGTCTTGCCTGTACCCGGCGGCCCCTCGATCGCTAAGATGTCTTGTACCCCCATTGCCCGCGCTAGGATCTCCGCTTTTTCATCGTCAAAGTCACGATCTGTTGGCGTCAGTCCATAGACTGGCACAGGCGGTGTAGCGCTACAGGGATCCAACACAATTTGTTTGAGTCGCGGGCTCACGGCGCGGTCGAATAAAATCGCATCGAGCGCTTGTGTTTGATGCGTAAGCGCCTTCTGTGCGGCAATGGTATTTATCGCGATCTCGCCTCGGAGCGGCAGCGAACGGGGGTCTCCGAAGTTGATTTCCATCATTAGCTTGTTGAACGAGACAAGCGTGATTTTGCCGCCTACTCGTCCCCCTTTGAACTGGATAACTCGCTCCTGACCTATGATCTCGTCGCTTTCTGCGATCTCAGTAGTGAAGACCACACGCTCGCCGATGACACTCCGATTTAGGTAGCGAATCGCGCTGCCTCGCTTCGCTTCTAGATCGGCGCGATCACGAAGGTAGCCTCGCCAGATACGGAAGATACGTTGCGTAGCTCGCGCCAGGCGCTCCGCGTTATATTCATGTTGGGCCGCTAGCGCCTCGCTGAATAGAAGCTGAAGTTCGCGGCCGGCCCTCTCGGGATCCTTCGGCCTGACGAACGCGAACTTGATTGGGTGTGAAGCTCCCGTCTCCCGCAGGCTGGCCGCTAGTCCAGCTCCAATCTCGCTGGCACGCATCATGTGCAATGTTTCTTGCCAACGACCAGTGATGATGCACTCGAACTTCCAAGTTGCTCCTACAAGTTCAAGGTGATCAGGATCGCTCTCCGACTGGCCCGCTCTGGCTAACACGCCGCAGATTTCCGTAAGCTCAGCAATGATGAACCGCTCGACCGCAACCTGCCCATCGACCTCCAGGCGCCGTTCCAGTACGCCGCACACGCCACCACTGAGTTGAAGATGAATTAAAATCGAAGCGACAAGACCTTGTTGGGCTTCCGCCTCTGCCTGTCCGAGTTGTTCCCTAAGAAGCGAGGCCAGCTGGGGCCGAGCACTGGGATCATCGCTTAGGCACCGCTCTAGTATGGCCCTTATGGGTGGGGGTAGTGGGGCCTCTTGGAAGGCAACCTTCTGGTCAACCTCGTTTTCAATCGCCCTACCGGCGACGCAGGAGATGGCTAAGGCAGCGAAAGCGAAGCAATCGCGGCTGAAGACAAACTGCTCATCCTCCGGCTTCGCGGGCGTATAGCCTGGGGTATAGTCGAAGCGGAATGTCACGCCTGACACTGCCTTCCAGGCCCCCCCGTTATCCAGCAGCTTAGCAATGCCGTAGTCAGCAAGCTTGGCGACTCCAGCCTCGGTAACGAGCACGTTCTTTGGCTTGATGTCCCGGTGTGCAATGCGTTTCTTCTGGGCAAAAGCAATGCCGTTCAGAAGCGGACTCCCGAACCTATCCCAGAAGATCGCCCACGGCATTGGACCATCGCGAGCAATGATGTCTTCAAGATTATCGGGGATCCATTCCAGAACTAGGAACCAGTTACCGTCGCCGTCTCGCTCGACCTCGATCAGCTCCACGATGTTTTCGTGGGTCAGCGTTTGCAATATCCCGGCCTCGCGCTGAAACCCTTCACGCGCTCTCTGGTCGTCAGGACCAAACTTAACCCGTTTGACCGCTACAATTCGCGCTGTGTGTGTGTCGTAAGCCCGGGTGACCGTAGCCTGCGCCCCTTTCCGTACGTCGTTGGTCAGAACGTACCGTCCTGCCAACATCTCCGGTAAGTCTTTCTGTCCCGTCACATTAAGTCCCACGTCAGTGAAATCATTTTGTTCATCCAGCCGCATTAGTCGCGGGGTCGCATCAGTCTTGCTCCCCCTGCCCGATTCGTCCACGCTGGCCGTCAGATTATCTTCAATGCGGCACCCCCCAATGGAGGTCCGTCGGTTGGGTCCAAGCGAGCACAAGGGATGTATCGCTTCTAGGGGGCCTACGGAGGCCTATAGAGAGTATCGCCCGTCCGGCTGGCTACTTGATCGCCGACGTCCCTGCGCGATGCCCATTACGCTTGACGGGAAGCCACTGGGTCCGCCGCGAACCTTGAGGGGCATAGGCAACGCCGCCCGTTACGTGAATGGTTACGTGGAAGAGAGCGAAGGCTGCGCTTGGATTACACAAGCCTTTGATTTTGTTGGTGAGCGCGCTGGGACTCGAACCCAGGACCCCCTGATTAAAAGTCAGATGCTCTACCGACTGAGCTACGCGCTCGTTCCATGCCCGCCGCTTGGCGAGGCGAAGAATCGGGCGGGTCGGTCCGCTCGCTTCTTCGCTCGCGCGGGCTTCGATCAACTACCGGCCCTCGTCCCCCTGGTCAACCCCGATCGCGGAGCGGAGCCGCTTTCCTATGGGATGAGGTATTTGGCGGCGACCGCCACGAGGGCGAAGACAATCGCCGCGATCACCGTCGTGAGCGCCGCCTTCTTGCCCAGCTGCGGGGCGACCGGGGCGCCGGGATCGGTTCCCTCCGGACGCTCCTCGCCCGCCTCCTCCGCCGAGCGGACCCCGAGCGGCAGGACCGCGAACAGGACAATCCACCAGATCGTCACATAGATCGCCAGGGCGAGGGGGAGGGGGAAGGGCATCGGCTCAGGCCTGCTCGAGTTCGACGAGGGTCCCGCAGAAATCCTTTGGGTGCAGGAAGAGCACGGGCTTGCCATGTGCGCCGATCTTGGGCTCGCCGTCGCCCAGCACGCGCGCGCCGGAGGCTTTCAGCCTGTCGCGGGCGGCAAGGATGTCGTCCACCTCGTAGCAGACATGGTGGATGCCGCCCGACGGATTTTTCGCGACGAAGGCGGCGATCGGCGAATTCTCGCCATAGGGCTCGAGAAGCTCGATCTTGGTGTTCGGCAGCTCGACAAAAACCACGGTGACCCCATGCTCGGCGACGGTCTCGGGGGCGGACACCTTCGCGCCCAAGGCGCCGCGATAGACCTGCGACGCTTTTTCGACGCTGTCGACGGCGATGGCGACGTGGTTGAGACGACCGATCATTTTAGGCTTTCCCCATGTGCATGCGGCGATCCGCGATTCAATGGGGCATTAAGGCCATGCCGCCGGCAATTTCAACCGGCAAAGCTGTTCCGCTCCGCCCGCAGCCGACCGATGTCCTCCTGCAGGGCGGCGAGGCGCGGATCGTAAGGAGCGAAGGCGAACCAGGGACAGCCCTCGTCGCGGCCGCGGCGCAACGTCTGCGCCGCGTCGTCAGGCTTGCCGAGCGCCAACTGCGCTGCCGCCGTGAAGAGATGCGGCGGGGCCACCTGCTCGCCGTCATGCGCGGCGGCGAGCGTCGCCTCGGCGGCGCTCCTATCTCCCGCCACGGCCAGGACATAGGCGAGAACCGCCATCAAGATGGGGTGGCCTGGAGAAAGCATGAGGGCGTCGCGCGCCGTTCTCTCGGCCTCTTGGTGACGACCGGAAAGGCTCGCCACAATCGCCAGCACGCTCGTCAGATAGGTTGCGTCGGGCCGCGTCCGAAGCCCCTGGTCCGCGAGCGTCGCGCTGCCGTCGAGATTGCCATTACAAAGCTCGAGCCAAGCGCGCATGTTCAGATGGGCGCGGTCGTGCGGGGAGACGTGAAGACCCGCCTCGATTTCGTCGATGGCGTCGGTGAGACGGTCGAGGCTGACGAAGGCCCAACTGCGAAAGGCGCGCGCCCTGCCATAGCGAGGGTCCCGCGCCACCGCCCGGTCCAGCATCGCGAGACCGTCCGCGGGCCGAGCCAGCAATGTCGCCCGCGCCCAGCCGAGAACCGCCAGGGCCGCCGGGAAGCCCGGCGCCAGGACGAGCGCGCGGCCCGCGTCCTTCTCGATGATCTCCGCGGCCTCGGCCGGCCTCAGATAGCCGGCGGAGACGCGGCTCGCGGCGATGATGGCGGACAGCGACCAGACCGCCGGCGAGGTTTCGTCGCGCTGCGCAGCGGCGGCCACGGCTTCCTGCGCGCGTTCGAAACCGTCCCGCGTGCAGTTGCCGGCGAGCTCATAGGTTGCTTGCCACAGATCCAGCGTGCGGCTGCTGAGGCATTCTTCCGGCGGTCGCGCCGTCTCGAGGTCGGAATCGACGACCTCGACTTTGGCCCGCAGGGAGAGGCCGCGTCCGTAAGCCGTGGCGATGAGATCGCCGTAACCGGCTTCTCTGAGGGGCTTGCGCAGCAGATAGGCGCAGCGGTCGATCGAATCATCCGAAGGCGGACGACCGGGCCAAAGTCTCGCGCCGATCTCAGCTTTCGAAACGACGCCGCCCTTGGCCTCGAGCAGCAGCTCCAAGAGTTGTCGGGCCTGAGGGCCAACTGGGATTTGGACTCCACCGCGCCGCAACCCGGTATGAGGCGAGTATTCGAATCCTGCAAAGCGCCAGCCGAGATCGTTCATGAGCGCACAATGATGTTTCCTTTTCCCCTGCGCAAGCCCTTAGAATGACAAATCTTTTGGACTTCGCGCCACGCGAGAATCTCGCCGCCCAGGTTGGTTGTGCGTCGCCCATTTCGGGCGGCGTCGCGCTCGGTCAGCGCGGCGTCGTGACATTTTCTTCCTTGCCCCACAGAAGCACGAGCAGGGCGAGCGCCGCGGCCGCGGCAAGGAGGTAATAGGGGGCCCGCGCCGGAAAGAGTCGCCCCACGCCAAAAGGAAAGCGCGACACCCAGCGCTCGCCGCGCGGACCGTCGAGGGTGATAATGCCGACGAAATAGCCGGCTTCGCGAAAATTATGCTCGAAACTCAGCGTGCCGTGCGGATAGACCTTCGGCGGCAGATAGGCGACCGTGATATCCGCGAGCTGCGCCGGGTCCTCTTCGCGCCCCGTGTCGCGAACGATGCGGAAATCCGCCGTCATCTCGCGCATTTCTGGTTGGGCGTAGTCCAGCACGAAGATCGTCTTGCCGGTCACCGGCGCGTCTTCGCAGAATTTGCGATGCGAGGCGGCCGGCTGGTAGCCGGAAAAATACATAAGGTCGGGGCCGATCTTCAAAATGCACGCGCTCTGGGTTCGCTGCATCGCGCCGTGGGCCCGCGCCGCCGGGGCGCCGACCACGGTCGCCATGACGATGAGAAATGCGGACAGGGCGACGAACAGAGGGCGCACGCTCAACTCTCCGGTGGACGCCGAGCGGACCGCCGTCGCGCGGCGTCCCGATTGAAATTGCGGCCTGCTCGTCAAAGATCAAGCGGGGCGGGAGGGATGGTTCACGCCTGCGCCGCGAGAGGGTAGAGTGGCTCAAGTCGCCGATTTTTCAACAAGGGGAGCGCCATGCGCCTCATGCTCGTCGCCCTGCTGCTGGCCGCTGCGCCCGCGGCCGCGGCCGACGTCAACGACTATCCGACCTCGGCCCGCGCCGATTATGTCTTCGGTTGCATGAAGGCCAACGGCGACACGCGTTTGTCGCTCGAGCAATGTTCCTGCTCCGTCGACGTGATCGCGAGCATCCTGCCCTATGAAAGCTACGTTTCCGCGGAGACGGTGGCGAGCCTCAATCAGCAGGCGGGGCAGGTCGGCTCGCTGATGCGCAACACCGGCGCCGCGCGCGACATGCTGGAGACGCTTCGCCGCGCCCAGGCGGAAGCGCAGGTCCGCTGCTTCTAGCCTTGCTTGGCGAGCGCGGCCTCGCGTCATGCCTGTGCTATAGGTCAGCAAGCGTCCCTTCGAGGACGATTCGACCGGCGGCGAGGCAGGCATGCTTATTCTTATTCTTGGGATTGTGCTTTTCGTCGGCGTCCATGTCTTTTCGACCCTGCGCGGCCCGCGCGCCGCGCTCGTCGAGAAATATGGCGCCAACGCCTATAAGGGCGCCTATTCAGCAGTGGCGCTGCTGGGGCTGGTTTTCATCATCTGGGGCTTTTCCCGCTATCGGGCGGAGGGCCTGATCCCGGTCTGGGAGCCGCCGCATTGGACGCGCCATCTCACCATGCCGCTCGTTTGGGTCGCCTTCGTCGCGCTGGCGAGCCGCCGCGCGCCCGCGTCGCGCATCAGGGGATGGCTGCGCCATCCGACGCTCGTCGCGCTCAAGAGCTGGGCCCTCGGGCATCTCCTGGTCAATGGCGACCTCGGCGGGATGCTGCTCTTCGGCTCCTTGCTGGGTTTTGGAGTTTATGACCGTATCGCGGTCAAGCGGCGGGGCGATCTCGGCGCGCCCCGGCTCGGCGCCTTCACCAGGGGCGACGCCATTGCGCTTGGCGCCGGCACGGCGCTCTATGCGCTCTTCCTCGTGCTGCACCCTTATCTCTTCGGCGTGCCGGCGCTCGGCGGGTAATTTACAGCAGTTTGAGCAGCAGTCCGGCGCCGACGCTCGCGCCGAGCGCCGGCGCGAGGCCAAAGCGGAGAAGCCCGCCGGCGGCAAGGGAGAGCGCCAGCGACGTCGCGTCGAGCGTGGCGATATCCGGCAATTGCGCGGGCAGGGGCGCGAGCGTCCATTGCCCCCGGAACAGAAAGTGCGTTGCAAACCACAGCGCCAGATTGGCGATGACGCCGACCACCGCCGCGGCGATGGCGGCCAGGGCCTCGGCCAGCGCCCTGTCGCCGCGCAGCCGCTCGACGAAAGGCGCGCCGGCGAAAATCCATAAGAAGCAGGGAACGAAGGTCACATAGGTGGCCAACAAGCCGCCGAGCGCGCCGGCCGCCAGCGGCGCCGTTGCGCCGGGTTCGCGGAAGGCGGCCATGAAGCCCACGAATTGCAGCACCATGATCAGCGGGCCCGGCGTCGTCTCCGCCATGCCGAGGCCATCGAGCATTTCCGGCGGCGTCAGCCAGTGAAAACGCTCCGCCTCTTGCGCGACATAGGAGAGCGCCGCATAGGCGCCGCCGAAGGTGACAACCGACATTTTGGAAAAAAACACCGCGATCCGCGCATAGACGTCATCGCGTCCAAAGGCCGCCACGAGCCCGGCGACCGGCACGAGCCAGAGCGCCGCAAGGACTGCTGCGGCGAAGAACGCCGAGCGCGAGTCCGGCTCTGCGCGCGCTTCGCCTTCGGACGTCGACATCGCAGCGGCGGCCGTGGGGAGGCCTAAGCGTCTCCCAAGGAAGCCGACGATCCCAGCGCCAAGGACAATGAGCGGGAAGGGGGCGTCGAGGAAGAAGAGCGCAAGGAAGGCGCCTGCGGCGATGATTTTTTGCGCGCGAGTCTGCAGGGCTCTCTTGCCGAGCCGCCAGACTGCCGAAAACACAAGCGCCAGAACGGCGGCCTTCAGTCCGAAGAAGGCCCCGTCGAGCGCCGGCGTCTCGCCATAGGCGGCGTAGATGACGCTCAACGCCATGATGGCGACGACGCCGGGCAGGATGAAGAGCCCGCCCGCGATCAAGCCGCCGGGAACGCCATGCATCAACCAGCCGATATAGGTCGCGAGTTGCTGCGCCTCGGGGCCGGGCAGCAGCATGCAGAAATTGAGCGCATGCAGAAAGCGGCGCTCAGAAATCCACTTCTCCTCGTCGACGAGCACACGGTGCATCAGCGCGATCTGCCCGGCGGGTCCGCCGAAGCTCAATAGCGCGACGCGCGCCCAGACCCGGCTCGCCGCCGCGAGCGTCATCGTCGGCGTCGTCTGAAACTCATCAGGCATGGAGACAGACGACACGATGCGTCCTCCGCGCGCAAGGCTTGGCGCCGCCATCGCGCAGGCGCGTCAAGCGATCCGGCTCTCGCCGGTCAACCGAGACAAGGCCCTGAAGCGCCCGATGAGCGGCAGCAGCGCCGCGAGCTCCGGCCCGCTTTCCTTCGCGGTCAGCGCCAAACGGAGCGGGTGAAACAGCGCCTTGCCCTTGCGCCCGGTCGCAGTCTTCACGTCGGCTGTCCAGGCGGCCCAGCTCGCTTCGTCCCAGGGTTCGGCGGGGAGAAGCTCGGCGGCTTCCTTCAGGAAGGCCGGATCTTCGCGGGTCGGCTCGATCTCGGCTTCGACGACGCGCCACCACTCCAGAATATCGTCGAAGCGCGCGAGATTGCCGCGCGCCGCGCGCCACAGCGGTTCGGCCTTGTGGCCGACGACGTCGAGGGCCGCGAGCCGGTCGCGCACGTCCTCGAAGTCGAAGAGCGCCAGAGTGCGATGCGTAAGCGTCTCGAGATCGTCCGGATCGAAACGCGCCGGATTGCGGGACACATGCGCAATGTCAAAGCTTTGCGCCAATTCGGCGAGCGAGCGAACGGCGTGGACGTTGTCGGAGGAGCCGGTGAGCGTCGCCAGCGCGGCGACGGCCATGGCTTCGTAACCTTCCTCGCGCAAGGAGGCGATGGAGAGCGAGCCGGTGCGCTTGGAGAGGCCTTCGCCGCCCGCGCCGATCAGCAGATTGTGGTGCGCAAAGAGCGGCGGCGCGGCCTGTGGCGCGAGCGCAGCGTAGAGCTGCAGTTGCACCGCCGTATTCGTCACATGATCCTCGCCCCGAATCACATGGGTGACGCTCATGTCGATGTCGTCGGCGACGGAGGGCAAGGTGTAGAGGAAGCTCCCGTCCTCGCGGATGAGCACCGGATCGGACAGGGCGGCGCAATCGATATGCGCCGGGCCGCGAATGAGGTCGTTCCATTCCACAACGCCAGGGTCGAGCCTGAAACGCCAGTGCGGGCGCCGGCCTTCGGCTTCGAACCTCGAGCGGTCGGCCTCGGTCAGGCGCAACGCGGCGCGGTCGTAGACGGGCGGGAGCCCCCGCGCCTGCTGCATCTTGCGGCGCTTTTCGAGCTCTTCGGGCGTCTCGTAGCAGGGGTAGAGGCGTTCGGCGCCGCGCAGTTTCGCCGCCGCCGCCTCATAGAGCGCCACGCGCTGGGATTGCCGGAAGGTCGCGTCCGGCGTGATCCCGAGCCAGGCGAGGTCCACCTCGATCGCAGCCGCAAACTCCTCGCTGGAGCGGGCGAAATCAGTGTCATCGAACCGCAGTATGAATCGTCCATGGTGCGTTGCGGCGAAGAGATAGTTGAAGAGCGCCACGCGCGCGTTGCCGATATGGATGCGGCCCGTGGGCGATGGCGCGAAACGAACGATCGGAGAGGTCATGAGGAAGCTTCGTCAGGAGTTTTCGCAAAACGAACGTCGCGAAAAGATTCTCGCGCCGCAGCCCTTTTGCCAAGTGTCGGCGTGCTTGTCAGGTGGAATATCGAATTGGCCGCGTCCGGGCCTCGCGCGCCGCCGCGACCGGCACGTCGCGGCGAGCCTCCGGCTGCGCCGCGACTCGCTCTCCCACGGCGCCTGACCTAAAGGCTTCCATGATCCTTGCCTATATCTGCGCCGGCTGGTGCGCCTTCATCCTCGTCATGAACTTCGCCAGCATGTGGCTGATGGGACGCAAATGCCGCGCCCGGCCGCGGACCCTGCCGGCGCCGGCGGACACGCCGCCCGTGAGCATCGTCCGACCGCTGCGCGGTCTCGAACCTTTCTCGGAAGAAACCCTCGGCGCCACTTTCGATCTCGACTATCCGCATTACGAGATCATCTTCTGCGTCCAGTCCCCGAGCGATCCGATCATTCCGCTCGTCGAGCGGCTGATCGCGACACATCCGGCGCGCGAGGCGCGGCTGCTGGTCGGCGACGATTACGTCAGCGCCAATCCCAAGCTCAATAATTGCGTCAAGGGCTGGGAGGCGGCGCGTTACGACTACGTCATTCTCGCCGACTCCAACGCCCTGCCGCCGCGCGATTACGTGCAGACCATGCTCGCCGCCTTCGGGCCCGATACGGCGATGACCGTCTCCATGCCGATCGGATCGCGCCCCACCGGCTTCTGGGCGATGGTCGAATGCGCCATCCTCAATACGTTCCAGGCGCGCTGGCAGTATGGCGCCGAGGCGATCGGCGTCGGCTTCGCGCAGGGCAAGAATATGATGTGGCGGCGCGAGGTGCTCGATCGCGCCGGCGGCATTCGCGCGCTCGGCGCGGAGATCGCGGAGGACGCCGCCTCGACCAAAATCATCCGCGCCCAGAACATGAAGGTTCGGCTCGTCGACATGCCCTTCGAGCAGCCGCTCGGCAAACGCACGGCGCATGAGGTCTATTCGCGTCATGTGCGCTGGGCGCGGCTGCGTCGCGTGACTTTCCCCGCCCATTATGCGCCGGAATTCATGAACGGCAGCTTCGTCGCCGTCGTGCTCGGCGCCTATGCCGCGCTGGAATTCGGCGGCGACCCAACGATCGCGGGCCTGACGGCGGCGGCAATCGTCGGCGCGCTGCATGGCGGCGAATTGTGGCTCGCGAAAGTCTGCGGCTTTCCGCTCGACTGGCGCAAGCCCTTGGCGCTGCTGATGCGCGACCTGCTGCTGCCGGTGATGTTCGTCGACGCGCTGCTCTTCGACGACTTCGTCTGGCACGGCAACGCCATGACGGTGCGCGAAGTCGAGGATACGGCGGGCTGAGGCCGGGCGTAAGCCATCAGTGAGCGACGCGAAATGCAGAAGCCCCTCATGCTGAGGAGCCTGCGCAGCAGGCGTCTCGAAGCACGAGGGGCGTGATCGCTTTCTGCAACAGCGGGGCGCCCGCGACCTCTAATCATTTCTCAGCCGCGCGAGCGTGTCCGCATCCGCTCCTTCCGGAAAGTAAAGTGCGAGCGCGCGCGCGAACAGCGGATCGTCGGGCGCCGCGCAGGAGAAGAGCGTCAGCGACGAGCGAAATTTCAAGGCGTCGGTGGCGCCCAGCCCCTCTCTCGCCGAAGCCGCGCCGCTGTCCAGAAACGCCTCGACACATTCGCGCAGGCGCGGGCCGAGAACCGGATGCGCGAGATAGGCGCGGGCTTCGTCGAGCCCGGAGAGGCCATAGAACCGGCTGGCCTCACTGAAGCCCAGCCCCTTCAGTTGCGGAAAGACATACCAGATCCAATGGCTGGTCTTGCGACCGGCGCGCAGTTCGGCGAGCGCTCGCGCGTAGCTGGCCGTCTGCGCCTCGACGAAGCGTTGGAGGTTGAACGGGTCACAAGCGTCGCCCATCTTCGGTCCCCAACAAACAAGAAGCGCGGCGATTTCCGGCGCCGCGCTTCTCGAAACTCATGACCTCAGCCGCTCACTCCGCCGCGTGCTGCTCCGGCAGGCCGCGAGCGACGCGTTCCGCCTTGAGCAGCTCCGCGACCAAAAAGGCCACTTCGATCGCCTGCTCGGCGTTGAGGCGCGGATCGCAATAGGTGTGGTAGCGGTCGCGCAGATTGTCTTCCGAGATGGCGCGGGCGCCGCCCGTGCATTCGGTGACGTCCTTGCCGGTCATCTCGAGATGGATGCCGCCCGCATAGGTCCCCTCCGCCTGATGCACGCCGAAGAAGCCGCGAATCTCCGACATGATGCGGTCGAAGGGCCGGGTCTTGTAGCCCGCCGCGCTGATCGTGTTGCCATGCATCGGATCGCAGGACCAGACGACATTGCGGCCCTCGCGCGCCACGGCGCGCACGAGCGCGGGCAGCGAATCGCCGATCTTGTCGGCGCCGAAGCGGCAGATGAGCGTGAGCCGGCCCGGCTCGTTCTCGGGATCGAGCGCGTCGATCAAGCGCATGAGCCCGTCGGGCGTCAGGCTCGGGCCGCATTTCAGGCCGATCGGGTTGCGGATGCCGCGCATGAACTCGACATGCGCGCCGTTCTCCTGGCGGGTGCGGTCGCCGATCCACAACATATGGCCGGAGGTCGCGTAATAGTCGCCCGTCGTCGAGTCGACGCGGGTGAGCGCCTGCTCGTAGCACAAGAGCAGCGCCTCGTGCGACGTATAGAAATCCGTCTGGCGCAGCTCGGGATGGTGCTCGGGGTCGAGCCCGATGGCGCGCATGAAGGAAAGCGTCTGGGTGATCTGGTCGGCGAGCTTTTGATAGCGCTCCGACTGCGGGCTGCTCTTGACGAAGCCGAGCATCCAGCGATGCGCGTTTTCGAGATTGGCGAAGCCGCCGGCCGCGAAGGCGCGGATCAGGTTCAGCGTCGCCGCCGACTGCCGATAGGCCAGGAGCTGGCGCTGCGGGTCCGGCTCGCGCGACTTCTCGGTGAAGTCGATGTCATTGATGATGTCGCCGCGATAGCTCGGCAGCTCCTGGTCGCCCTTCTTCTCGACCGGCGAGGAGCGCGGTTTGGCGAACTGGCCGGCGATGCGGCCGACCTTGACCACGGGCGAACCCGCCGCATAGGTCAGCACCACCGCCATTTGCAGGAATACCCGGAAAAAATCGCGGATGTTGTCGGCCGAGTGCTCGCTGAAGCTCTCCGCGCAGTCGCCCCCCTGGAGCAGGAAAGCCTTGCCGGCGGCCACATCGGCGAGCTGGCGTTTCAGGTTGCGCGCCTCGCCGGCGAAAACCAGCGGCGGAAAGCCGGCGAGCTGGGCCTCCACATCGGCGAGCGCCTTCTGGTCGCGATAGACCGGCGTCTGCTCGATCGGCAAGGTTCTCCAACTGCCTGGCGTCCAGCGTTCCACTTCTCAAACTCCGCGAAAATGCAGCCCAGATGGACGGGCCCCGACGCCGCAGCTCGGCGCGAGAGGCGCTTATAGAGGAAAATTGCTGCGGGCGCGACCCCTTCGCCTGGCTGCTCCAGGCCGCGTCGGGGACGCCCGCGACGAGCCCGGGCGCGACGGGCGCAGCCCGGAGGCGCTAGCCCTCGCGCCTGAGCCTGCGCGCCGGCGTGCGCATCGTCACCAGCTCCTCAGCCGCCGTCGGATGCACGGCCATGGTGGCGTCGAAATCGTGTTTTGTCGCCCCCATGCGCATCGGGATGGCGATGAGCTGCGCCATCTCGCCGGCTTCGGGTCCGAAAATATGGGCGCCGAGCACGCGCTGGCTGTCGCCGTCGACCAGAAGCTTCATATAAATTCGCTCGGCGCGGCCAGACAAAGTCGCGCGCATCGGCCGGAAGGAAGTTTCGTAGACGTCGACCGACGCAAACTTCTGTTGCGCGGCTTCTTCGGTGAGCCCCACCGTGCCGACTTCCGGCGTGGTGAAGACGGCGCTCGCCACGCAATCGTAGTCGACCGTCGTAGGCGCGCCGCCGAAGACCGTGTCGGCGAAAGCGTGGCCTTCCCGTATCGCGACCGGGGTCAGATTGATCCGGTCGGTTACGTCGCCGACCGCGTAGATCGACGGCACATTGGTCCGGGACTGGGAGTCGACGACGATCGCGCCATTCTCGCGGGTGGCGACGCCGGCGCGCTCCAAGCCGAGATTCTGGGTGAGCGGGCGACGGCCGGTCGCCACCAGCACGGCGTCCACCTCGCGGGTTTCGCCGTCGCTCATGGCGACTTTATAGCCGTGAGCGCTCTTGTCGACGCGGGTCGGCAGGGCGCCGGCGCGGTGAACGACGCCCGCGGCCGTCAGGGCCTCGGAGACGCGTTGGCGCAGGTCCGCGTCGAAGCCGCGCAGCGGCAGATCGGCGCGATAGGCGAGCGCGACCTCTGCGCCCAGGCGCGTGAAAATGCTCGCGAATTCGACGGCGATATAGCCGGCGCCGACGACGAGGAGCCGCCGCGGGAAGGACGGCAGGTCGAAGATCTCATTGGACGAGACGCCCCATTCGAGGCCCGGAATATGCGGCGCGAGCACCGGGGCGCCGCCGGTCGCGACGAGAATGTAACGGGCGCGCGCCGTGCGGCCGTCCGAGAAATGCACGGCGTTGGGGCCGGCGATCGTGGCGCGGGCGCGGATCAGTTCGACATTGGCGTTGCCGAGCGTCTGCTCATAAAGCCCGGAGAGGCGGGTGATCTCCTTCTCCTTGGCGGAAACCAGCGCCGACCAGTCGAAGGCGGTCTCGCCGACGCGCCAGCCGAAGCCTTTCGCGTCTTCGAAGTCGTCTTTGAAGCGGCTGGCCAGCACGTAAAGCTTCTTCGGCACGCAGCCGCGGATCACGCAGGTGCCGCCGACGCGAAACCCCTCGGCGACGGCGACCTTGGCCCCATGGCTCGCCGCGACGCGGGCGGCCCGGACGCCGCCGGAGCCTGCGCCGATGACGATGAGGTCGTAGTCGTAATCGCTCATGCCGCGCCGCCTGCTACGTCGCCGAGAATGCGCACGCCCGTCGCGCCGGCGATGAAGATCGCAGTGGCGAGGCCGATGAAGAGACCGTGATCGACAACGCCCGGTATCGTCGAGAGGCGCTCGGCAAGCGCCTCCGGAGCGTCGATGGCGCCGAAGGCGCAGTCAAAGATATAATGTCCGCCGTCTGTGAGATAGGGTGCGTCCGGCGCGCTCATTCTTTGAGAGATGGCGCCGATGAGCCCCAGCCCGCGCGCTGCGCGCTCGATATGTAGCCGCGTCGAGCGCGCGCCGAATCGGTCGACTTCAACGGGCAGGGGAAAGGCCCCGAGCGTGCCGACTTCCTTGGTCGCGTCGGCGATCACGAACATGCGCTTGGACGCCGCAGCGACGATTTTCTCGCGCAACAGCGCGCCGCCGCCGCCCTTGATGAGCCGCAAAGAGGCGTCGAACTCGTCGGCCCCGTCGACGGTCAGGTCCAGCTCCGGCGTCTCGTCGAGGGTCGACAGCGGGATGCCGAGCCCTTCGGCCTGAACCCGCGTGCGCTCCGATGTCGGCACGCCGACGACGTCCAGCCCGTCCCGCACCCGCGCCCCGAGAAGATCGACGAAATGCGCTGCGGTCGAGCCGGTCCCGAGGCCGAGGCGCATGCCAGGGGCGACAGACTCGAGCGCGGCCTGTGCGGCGGCCCGCTTCATGGCGTCGGCGGAAAGAGTTGCGGTCAAGGCGGAGCGAATTCCTATTTGGCCTGGGGGGTGCAGACGACGGAGCTTTCGTTGAGAACGAAGCAGATCGACATCATGCCCGAGCGCAGATCGACGCGGAAGACGCCGCCCTCTCCCGTGTGGCGCGAGGCGACGAGCGCGTATTCGCTGAAGGTCCCGGCCTTGGCGCCTTCGCCCGGCGGATAGCACAGAGTGACGCCGATGGACGAGCCCTCCTTCAGCCCATATTGGCAGGCGCCGACCTCGCCCGTCGCTTTATCCAGGCGGAAGACGCGGTTGAGGTCGGTCTGCGGCGCGGCCAGAAATTCGTAGTTGCCCGCCGCCGAGGCCGTGGCGGCGACGCCCGCCCCCAGCAGGGGCGTCGCCAGCGCAAGGCGTCGCCAGCCATGGCAATACTGCGAAAGACGCATTGGTCCCTCCTCGTCCGCGAATCGGTTGCGTCGTTTATACGCGGCGCCTGCGCGCCGCGCCAAACATACAGCCGCGCATGCTTGATCTCGAAGGCCCGGGCCTTTACGCCGATGTCACATGATTCAGCGCCCGCCCATCCTTGTTTTCGATCTCGACGGCACTTTGGCGGACACCGCCCAAGACCTCATCGCGACCCTCAACGTCCTGCTGGCCCGCGAGGGCCTGCCGACGGTTGCGCCTTCGGCGGCCCGCAGCCTCGTCGGCGCCGGCGCGCGGGCCTTGATCGAGCGCGGCTTCGCCCTGACCGGCGCCCCGCTTCCGCCAGAGCGAATCGACCCGCTGGTCGAGGAGTTTCTGGTCCATTATGAAGCGCACATCGCGGACGAAAGCGCGCTTTTTCCCGGCGCGCGCCCCGCGCTCGAGCGATTTTCGCAGGCCGGCTTCCGCCTGGCCGTCTGCACCAACAAACCGGAGCGTCTGGCGCGGCTGCTGCTCGAAAAGCTCGACGCCGCCGACTGTTTCGCGGCGATCTGCGGGCGGGGAACCTTCCCCATGCACAAGCCGGACCCTCGCACCCTGACGCTGACGATCGAGGCGGCGCAGGGCGACCCTCGCCGCGTGGTGATGGTGGGGGATTCGAAAACCGACATCGACACCGCCAGGGCCGCCGGCGCCCCGGTCGTGGCGGTGGATTTCGGCTATACGGACACGCCGGTGGCGGCGTTTGCGCCCGACCGGGTCATCTCGCATTTCGACGATCTGTGGACGGCCGCGACGGCCCTGCTCGACCCCTCTTGTTTCCGGCGCACTTGACGGGAGGGCGGCGCGTCTCTTACAGGGAAGCGTTCCGCGTCGATCGCGACGGGCGGCTAGCTCAGCGGGAGAGCACTCCCTTCACACGGGAGGGGTCACAGGTTCAATCCCTGTGCCGCCCACCATTAAGCTTCTTGAAAACCATCAGGCTTGAAAAATCCTGATTTCAGGACTTGGGCGCCTCGGCGCAGAACGGCCCACGAACGTGTGCTTTCTATCCGCGGAAAATCCGTGCGAAGTCTTCCTGCTCCGACACTTAACCTTGGATTACTCGCGCGCGAGTATGACTGCTTGGCTCCTTAGAACGGGAGCGCCTGGTTGATGACCCTAGACGAGCGAGGAAAGTCGCCCGGATCGTCCGATCGGACGGGTGCGGTCGGGATAGCAAGCCCCACGAAGGCCGAGAAGGCGCAAGGGCGTCACGATGGCGCCGACGAATTGACATGCCGGCTATTGGATGCCGATTGCGAGGCGATTCAGAAAGCCGCGTCTGTATTCTCCCTGTAACGGCCGATCCATCGCAGGAGCCTTGCCGGTTTCGGCGCTTTACCGCACTCTTACTTATGAATAAATAAAGGGTGGCGTTGGGTCGTTGTTAATAAAACACACCCGCGGGAGGTCAGGCGACAAAATTGTCAGGGCCCTTTGGACATCACGCGCTTTTCAAAACTTGCGGCGCCAATTGACGAACTGTGGTCGCCATCATCACTTCGAACTGATCGCAAAACAGTGTCGCTGGCGCCGGCTTTCAAACATTGATGAGGAAGAAAGAACCTCCGACAAGTTCATTGGACTGCGCCAGACTCGCGCGCCGCCTTTAGCGCCTAGGAAAGGTAAAAAATGCCGCGCCGTTCGCCGCTCGTCCCTGCGCTGGAAGTTGCGCAGCTTTTGCTCTAAGGGTTGCCCCGCCGAGATGAAACCTGCACAGCGGCGGACATACTTGGAGTAACGAATGAGAAAATTGACGTTAGCTTTTTTGGTTGCATCGATGATGACGCCGGCGCTCGCCCAAGCGGCTCAACCGCCTAAACCTCCATCGCATCCCGTCCATCCTGAACATCCCAACCATCCTCCGCCGCCTCCAGGATGCGATCACAGCAGAAAATGTCCGTCGCCTCATTGAGGCAATTGCGCGCCCGTTAATTTCCATCGTCGCTTGCAGAGCCGGCCTCGTCGCGAGGCCGGCGTTTTTGATTGAGCGGCCGCGAGAAAACCCTGAAAGCCGCAACCCACGTCGTCCACGAAACGGCGTAGCCGGTGGCGTCGAAGATCCTGACAGATGGCGATCAGATAGGCTTGTCGGGGTCCCCGCGCCGTACTCCCGCCGTTTCAATAGCTCCCCGTGTGCACAAGGCGGTCGCGAGGAGATTTTATCGGATCAACGAGTCCGCCCCGCTGACGCGCTCCGCACGACTTCGACGCTCTATTTTTCCGCCGCGATCTGCTTGATCAGGGCGACGACCTCAGCCACGGGGGGCCGTCGCGCGCCAATCACCCTGCAAGGCTACGGAACGTACGCGGGTCGGTGGTAAACAGAGATGGCAGTAAGAAGGCCCGCCGAGGGCGCCCTCAGGCGGGCCCCACGTTGCGCCGGTTTTCGCGTGGCGTTTGGGCTGCGGACAGCCGCTGCGATGCGAGGCGTTTCGCAACGTGCGACGTTACACTTAGGGTTTAAGCCGGCTCCCCGCAATACAACGTGCCTCTTCCCCGCCGAGTCCGGGTCGATCGACGCTTCCGGCGCGCCCGCGGCCGTCGCCGTCGCGATTAGACGACTTGGCCTGGCAAAGACCGGAAATCCCGCGAGCAAAACTAAATAGGAGCGGAGACCAAGCGGGAGGGGGCGCCGCGCAATGGCGGTAGACGACAAAGCGGGCGCGGCCAAGCCGTCGCAAGAGGAATTCGCTATTCATGAGAGGCTTGGGCAGGAACTTCGCCGCTCGTTCGAGGCAGTGGTTGAGGAGCCGCTCCCGGAGCGGATTGCCAACTTGCTTATACAGCTAGCCCTCGCGCAAGCCCTGAAGCTCGGAGGCGAGGAAGAAGGGCGTTTGGGCTGGCCAGGCGGCCCAGCTTTCCCACCCCGAAGGCCCGGCTTCTGATTGCAAGAGCTCGGCATGCAACCGCCTTGGAGCGGTTGCATGCCTTTGACTCAACTCAGCGGAGATGTGGAACTGAGCCGAGCAAAGTGGGCTAGAAGCAGGTGCAACCGCCGCCGTAGCCGTAGGTGACCGGGTAAGCGGCGCCGTAAGCGCCACAGCCCGCCGAGCCCCAATAACCCGGACTTGCGGCGCCCCAGTAACCAAACGGCGCGGCGCCGAGAGCCAAGCCGGTCGCCAGGCCGGCTCCTAACCCCAAACCGCCGTATCCCCAGCGGCCCCAGCCAGGCCTCGCATACCCCCAGCGGGCGTAACCCCAGCCAGGTCTCGCATAGCCCCAATGGCGCCCCCATCCGCCGCCATATCCCCAATGACGGCCCCATCCGCCGCCATATCCAATGTGGCGGCCCCATCCGCCGCCCCAACCGTATCGACCCCATGCGGAAGCGGGAGTGGAAATCGAGAACGCTCCGACCAGCGTAACTGCGGCGAGCGCCGTCGTGAGCAGTTTGTGTGAGTTTCTCATTGCCGCGTCTCCGGGTCCTTGCCTGACAAAGCCCCTCGGCCAGCCCATGCAACGCGAGGCCCGTCGGGTTGTTCCCTCGGCGAAAGAGGGCTATTCGGCCGCGCGTTGCGGAAACCTGTGTGGGCCGTGCGGATGCAGGCGGCTATCGGCGATGTTTCCATGCGCCAGAAGAGGGGGACGGACCGCCCCCGGGACTCTACCGCGCCCGAGCGACCTATGCGATGCGCCGCCATACGGACCCGGACAGGCCCTTCCGCTTTTTTGCTGCGATCAACCGCTGGAGCCGACAGCGACAGCTTCGGTGAAAGGGGTGCACACGTTCCTGTGAGTCCAATCCATGTCCTTCGTAGCGCTTACTCCAGTCGCTCGCCCTGTCTCGGCGCGCGTGATCTCCGCATTGCCAATCCTGGGCGTAGCGGCGTTTTCGGTATCAGGCCTCATCCTGGCCGTTTCGACTTACAAGGCGGCGAAGGACAGGGATTGGCCGGCGGCGCTGATCGGCTTAGCGCTCACCGCTATCTGCGTCATTTTCGCCGCCGGGATCTTGCTGGTCTAAGGGGGCGCCAAAGAAGCCGCGCGTTGCGGAAACCGCTCCGACGGCGTCGTTGTTATCCGGAGATGCTGGAGACGGATTTGCGACCGGCGCTGGCTCGCAGGAAGGTTACTTGCGCAGCTCGGGGAGGCGCTGCGCGCGGACGTCGCCAACAGAGGCCTCTAGCGTCCCAAACGACGCTCGCCGCTCGAGGTTTATCAACCGGCGCACCCGTGGCTGAGAGGCGAAACTATCGGCGCTCACGACAAGCGCCGCTCTAGGCCGCAAGGATCCTTCTCCAGCGCGGCAAAAACCGAGGACACGATGGGGCGAAGGATGAAAATCCATGATTTTCTCCCAGGTTGCTCGTGGGTCTTAGGAAGAAAGGCCGGCGATGCATGCGCGGCGACGAAGCACTATACGAGGACGGGCGATAAATTCTACTTGCGGAATCTACGACCTTGCCAATGCTCGCCCTCAGCGTCTTCTGCCGCCGCCCCCTCGCCGTTCACGCGTCGTACGGTGGCGCCCGAGGTTACGCCCGCGCCAGTTGCGTGGACCTCGCGCCCGCCGCGAGCTCGTCCGGACTCCAATAGTTTCGATCTTCGCCGCGGCCACGCCTTTCTTGCAGGCCCGTGAAAACAAGCCGAAAAATGATCTTCCCGTCGCGGATTGGCTATTTCAGTTAGTCGGTTATATGCCGGCGAGCTTGCGCAGAAGCATCTGAACCAACTGCGCGAAAGGATAGTCGAAAAGAAGAAGCGGCGCCATTGGCGCTAGAGCTGCCGCTCCAATAATCACGAAAAGGCGCAGGCTCATTGGGGCAAGGCGCATGTTGCGCACCACTGTGACGCTGTTCGAAAGATCTGCAAGGGATTGAAGATCGGGCGTTCCGAGCAGCTCCTCCTGCGGGCCCTCGCCCCTGATCCATTTCCGTTCGAACGCGCCGACATAGCGAGACGAAAGCGCAGTATAGTCGAGCAGTCCTTTTTCCAGACACGCCCGCAGCTTGAAGGCGAAGACGGAGAGAGGGGCGATGAATAACGCCACGTCGATAAGCAGCGTCATGAACAACGCGGGAAAGATAGCGTTCAGACTGGTTGTGCCGGAAGCAATGTCCCCGGCGAAGGTCGCTGAAACGATGATTGAAATCACGAGAACGAGAGTCGCGAAATGCGTGTGCACGATCTCGAGATAGCCGAGCCCCCCGGCGCGATCAGGATGGTCGGGCGCCAATTGGAGGTCCATCCTGCTCAGCCGCCACAGGAGCACATACCAGAAAGCGAGCCGCCAGGCCCAGCGGAACATCAAGAAACGAAAGAGCGGTAGACAGACGAACCAATACCAGGCCGCGGCGAGAGGAGTGGCGCCGAGCGCCTGGATGAATTCATGCGCGCTCTCCTCTGTCAGCCGCATCCGCACCCAAAGCAGGGACAGAGCGGCGGCTGCGACGAGGCTCGTCGCGTCCGGCGCCCATGAGTTCGTCCAACGCAAGAGCCGGCCGGCGGCCGTCTCCAGTTCTGGCAAAGCGCGCTCGCCGACAACTCCCGAGCGCACCAATAGCACGATGAACTTCCGGAACTGGGCGTCTAGCGCCGTTTCCGCGACAAAGAGCAGCGGCAGAGCCAGAAGGAGCCGCGCATGAACCGCTATGACGGGCAGAGCAAAAATTTTCGTCGTACCCTGAGCCAAGGCGAGAGCGACAAGAATGAGCCAGGAAACCCAGCCCAGCGTCAATCCCAGCGGGATCGTATTCGTGTCGCCGCGCACAAGAGCGCACCGCGCGCTCAGTCGGTGCAGCGGGCCGCCAAGCAACGAGAAGTTCGCAATTCCTGAGACCAAACCCATTAGACCTCGCAACGAGCGGTGGCCAATCCGCGAAAGAGCGCTTTCGCCGCGCAGACGACTTGTCTTCGATGAAGACAACGGTCATCGCATTTCAAGCTTATTTTTTATCCGTTGGAAACACCCCTTCCGGGCGATCCTCTCATCATGGCGATGTCACATCAGCCGGCCTTTTTCTCGGGGGCCGCCGTCGCCGACTGATCTGGGCTCTTCATGGGCGCTCGCAATTCCACGGGTTAGGTCCGCGGAAGGCGATCTATCTGGCGATGAAAAGCTTCGCTTTCGTATGGTCGTTTAGGCCTTCAAGGTAGTCTGGGCGCATATGCCCTTGTCTCCACCATGTGAATTTTCGGTGCGTTACAGAAACATACGTCCGCTCAGGGAATTATGGGATACGGCCCGAGGGTGGTCGCCTCATGCCAATCCGGGGCGGCTTCTTCCCAAAGCGTAAGTCGTCCCGGTGTCCCGCGCCACTTCCTCGGAAAAGTCAAAGGCTACCACCTGTGCAAGCCAGGAGTATGCGCATGTTTAAGTTCCCCGAACTCAACCGCCACATGATTGCTATTCCGTCTCTGGCGCTAGCGATCGTTGGGGTCGCGGTTGCCGGAAATATTTGGTTCGAGCGTACCGCGCGGAACCTGTCCGAGATCGACAGCGCCCGGACTACACAATCGTGGGTCAATCCTGCCGATCAACAGGCAGCCAACCCCGATTCCAATACTAACTTCCTGGCTGAGTTGCGCCGAGTGCCTCCGAACGCCTACGGATCCGCGCAGCCTGAGCCGATTCAGCGAAACACTCAGAGCGGCGCGAGCGCGGTGTCGCCTTCGCTGAAACAGGCGGATAAGACAGGTCCGACTGAAGCGAAGAACTGGACGGAAGAAGAATGGCGGCTCGCGACCGCGGCTGTTAACGCTTATCGTAAGACGGGCAAGGTGGTTAAAGGATTGAGCCCGAGCGCCTTGTCAGATTTGATTTGGCAGCCGCCGGCAGAAATTGCCGATCAGACTTCGGGCGCGTCTCGCTAACTGAGCGCGCTAGGCACAAGCAGCGAAACAAGATGGCCTCGCGTTGGAGACTTATCAGTCTTCGGCGCGGCGGTCGGGGTCGCGGCGTATACTGAAGGGGGCTCTCCAGTATTTTCCACAGCTATCCGCTGATGCTGTGCGAGGTAAGCTCTGATGGCGAGAGAGACCGGCGGGGCTCCTCGTGCGCGCCTCTGCCGACAGGCGCGGGCCTGGCGGCCATTTCAGCCCCTCAAGCTTCGAGATGGCCGCCAGCCTCGCTGCAGACCGCTACTTGCTGTCCTGTGAGAAGTTAATCTTCCCGTTGCGCCGCGCCGCGTCTTCCATCCGGCGCTATGTTGAGACGAGGATCGTCCCTCGGGTCGATATAATCAATGCTCCAGGGCCCGACTGAGGTTATTTGCAGGACGGTCTCTTCGTCTGCAAAGACATAATGCGCGGCCTGAGGCGGCATGGCCATGAAGCCGCCCGCGTCAATGGGCTTAGCGGAGGCCCGATCCGCCTTCGGACCCATTCCCAGGCTGAATTTGCCGGTTAGAACAGTTACGACTTCAGCCTTCGGGTGCGTGTGCGGCGGGATGTAATAGTCTTTTGGAACCTTCACCCGAAGCGCGAACAAGCCCTCCTTCGTGGGGTCTCCATATAAGAGCGCCGCCTCGGCGCCTGCAGGGAGTGAGGCTGGAGCTGGCGCCCATTTAACATCCTTGGGCGAGATAATCGCTCGGGTGTCTGTCTCTGAGCGAGCGATCGAGCCAAGCGAACTACCGGTGGCGATAGCAACGCCAATGATCACAACCGCAGCTTTGCGTTTCATGGCCCCCTCCAAAAGTAGAGAGGGTAGTAACTATGCCTCCATTCCGCTATTTCGACCCTTGGGAAACCAAGGCCGCGGCGGCGGGCGCAGCAAAAGCGGCATTACCTTCGCTGTAGCAGAAGGCCCCGACGCCCGAGTAGACGGTTGTTCCAGCAAGTCAGCTGAACTTGGACGCCAGGACCTCAACCTTCTCAATCTTGGGCGGCAGAGAGAAAAGGTCCGGAGCCTTCGCCATGAGAGCCTTCGCCACTTCGCCGGCAAGATGGGCGTCTCTGCCTGCTTCGTCGCGGAAGACGTCGAAAATACCGAAGGTGGTTGGCGATAGCCTGATCGCGAACCACGCCATCGTTTCCGGCTCCGCTTCGACGAGCGGCAGCGCAGATTTCAAAAATGCAGCGACTTCATGCTCCTTGCCGACCTTTGCTTCCAGCGTCGCCAAAATTCCGAACTTAACCATCACGCCCTCCTTCACAACTACGCCCATCTGGTAAGGGGCGAGCGCGTCTCCAGCACGCTCAGCCCTGAATATCAGCTTCGCCTTATGGACGTTCAGCTTCTCTTCAGATGGGCAACAAAGTCGAGATCGCGCCGATGCACAACAGCGCAAGCACGAACAGCACCATTTCCTCCTTTTCCCTGACGCCCCCTTGCATCCGCCTCTCGGGCTGGCGCTTAGACAATGCGCCGGCCTCGTATCCGTTCCGGGAAACTCGTGGCCTCAAGTGCGCGAGGCAGAAGGGAGCGCTACTACGAAGTTGTCAAGTCGCTACAGATTTGACTGTCGTGTGAGCGAAAGCAGAGGCGCTGCGGGCTCAGATCGAGCGACAAGAAGCTAGCGATCCAGAAAGCCGAACGCCGGCTTGTCGAACGACCAGCGGCAACCTTCCGCGCCCGATTGAATCAATTGGGTGAAGCGATGGCCGCGGTGGACAGAATAGGCGGAAACAGATCTCGGAAGGGTTGCGAAACGAAGGCGCAAAATTAGTTAGCTGGCTTCCTCAAACCGGAGAGACTGCGATGACCCAATCTGGATTTTTGGGCTTGGCCCTGGGAGCGGTGATGATCTTGGGCTTAGAGGCAAACGCAGCCCCTATTGCCGCGATGCCGCCAACTGTTGGACTTTCCGCCGCCACTGTTCACGCTACGGTCGGAATGGAACGTCGTGCGGCGCGTCGAGCTGAGAGGCAAGTCCACCGCTATGAGCGCCGCTCGGAGCGTTACGCTCATCGCGCCGAACGCCGCGCCATCCGCCGCGGTTACTACTGAGGCCGGCAAGGAAGCGTCCATCCGATCCAGATCCTAGACCTGAGACGCGCGGCGTTAGGAGTTGGAGGATAGGGGAGCCGCTTATTCGCCAAATCAACGGGGCGGCCCGTTTTTACGCGTGGACGAGCCGCCTGCCAACTACGGCCCCGTCGAGCCAACCATCCAACCAGAGCAATATTCTTTGGCGCGAAGCCTGCGACGAAGGCGCGCTCGCTAATTGAAGTGGCGAGGATCGTTCTGCGCCTCGGCGGAGCGGGCGCTACGCAGAATTTCCAGCTTGCGCGGCGCGTCAAAGAAAGCGCGAACTTCTGGCGGCACTTCCGCGAGTTTTTCGCTGAGCAGCGAAATGGCGAGCGCGACGCTTTCCTCTATGTTCAGCCCGGGCCGGTCAAACCAGTCTGCGTCCAGACAGGCTGAAAGCTGATCAAGTTCGTCCCGCTCAGCGACGCCGTCTTCCAACAGAGTTTTTTCCGATTCTACGCCGAGCGCTCTGGCAAGGGCGTCAAGCGGCGACTCGCCCTTACGCCAGCCCCCAACGTGGTAGGCCAAAATGGCGTGCTTGGAACTGCGCCATTCTCGGTCGTTGCGACCCCAGTAAGATCTAAACACGGCTCATCCCACACGCCGTCAGCACGCTGTCTTTTCGTGGCGTCGACCGCCTATGTTCAGCCCGTCAGGGCTGGCCCAAGCCCGGCATGGGCGGCAGGGATTCGATGTGCTGGCCCAGACCCGTGTAGCTTTGATTGCCGACCTGGGTGACGCCGGCGTTGTTCGACTGCGAGCTGCCGGCCTTGCCGATGGAGACCTGCTGCACGCCGACAAAATTGGTCAGGCTGTTCTGCTTGACGTCGAGGTCGTTATGCTGGCCGAACTGCACGCCCGCGACGGCGCTCAGCAGCGGGTTATTAATGTTGACGCCGATGAAGCTCGGGCTGACGCTGATGAAGCCTCCGAGCGCTTGCGCCTGCGCCTGAGCGCCGCCAATGCAGACCAGAACTGGGATAAGCCAATATTTCATTTGTCGGCTCCGATCTTTAGAGGCTTTGTCAACAACGGACGCTATGGCCCGAGATAAGATCGCGGCCGATGACGGCCGCGATCTGTCTAAACCATCCGGCTTAGCGCAAGGATCACGGAGCGCCGAAGTTCAGCGGAACCTGAGCCTGGATCACGGTCGCCTTGTTGATGGCCGCGCCACCCTTCGAGGTGTCGCCGATCGTCTGCCCGAGCTCCAACTTCTGCGAAACGTCGCCGTTGGCGTTGACCGGAACCTGCGCCTGCAGGACGAAAGCCTTGTTGAGAGCGAAGCCGCCCTTGGAGGTGTCGCCGATCGTCTGGTTGAGCTTCAGCGACTGGGCGATATCGAGGCCGCCAGCCAGAGCGTAGGTGGTGGAAAGGGCCAGAGCGGCCGAAACGAGAAGCAGCTTCTTCATATCTATTCTCCGAAGGTGAAGCGTTGATTTCAGCTTCG
Source organism: Methylocystis sp. NC52PC (assembly GCF_055698645.1). NCBI lineage: Bacteria > Pseudomonadati > Pseudomonadota > Alphaproteobacteria > Hyphomicrobiales > Methylocystaceae > Methylocystis > Methylocystis sp. NC52PC. Next base: position 2,173,413 of record NZ_CP170127.1, read on the forward strand.
AAACCTGTCTACCTTCGGAAGCTGCGTCCGGAATAGACGCCAGTTTGGCCATCGAATCTGTCCAAATGGGTGAGGAGACCTCTTTGGGCAAAGTCGCTAGCCTTCCGCGCTCCCTTTGGTGATTCGTCGGCTCAACGCCTCGCCGATCGCTCGCGTGTGGGATCGAGAGGTCTGCGGTCCTTGTTGTCGCCCGAGACGATGCAGAGCCCTTCGCATAATGCCGCGCTTAACTGCTGCGATCTTACGTGACGGCGACATCCGCCCGATATTCATCCGTGCGCGAAACGATGCTCCATCTGCGAGGCCGCGGTCATAATTTTTAGTTTTCATTAACCATAACGACCGATCCTTGCCGCCTCATTCGAACCGCCGACCATCCATAGGGGCGTCAGCATATGACCGAGCAGAGGCGAAGGCTGTTTGACATTCTGGTCATATGCGTTCTGCGGTATGGTCTCAGCCAGGATAAGCGCTACGCTCTTGCTGCGCTCGTCGCCTGCCAGGCGCTCCACGACGTGCCCCGAAGGCAACTCGTCGGCTACGTCGAAGGTCGTTTGACGGAGTTGCAGGCGAGGCTCGTCGCGTCGCCGACGCCGCACAGCAAGGTCGACGAGAGCTATGCGACGCTCGCCGCCTTTATTCGGTCGATGGGGTTAGCCAAGGCGCTCAAGGGCGACCGGACGCTTCGCTTCGACAGCGACCGAGCCAAGTTGAGTTTGCGCCGCATCGCCCCCCAGCTTGCCGAGGCGATCGACGCTTGCGACCGTCGCTCGCCCTCTCCAAAGACGCCACGCCCGCTGCAAGCGGTGGCTTGATCCGGCGTAGCTTTGCTGGAGCAAGAGCGCGCGGGAGGGCTTGACGAACGGACGGGGCTCAACATGTGAGCAAGTTAGCCCTTTCGTGCGTGACGAGTCACTCAGATGCCTTGCGATGTCTTGGGCAACCGGCTTTTACTGCTGGCCTCCTTCGCGGGCTCGCTCATGGGCGCTGTTTTGTGCGCGCCGCCGACCAGGGCTGATTTCTTCGATGAGCTTTTTGGCTTCGACGCTTATGTGCGTCAGCCGATCGCCCCGCGAATGGCTCGGCGTCCGCCAAGGTCGCTCGGCCATTGGCAAAGCTCTCGGATAAAATCCCGTGTCAGCTATGCGCCGATCTTTCACGAGCGGCTGAGAAAACCTCAAATCGCCTATGAGCCAAATCGCCGCAATGGCGAGCCCGGCGGCGAGGCCGCGACGGGAAGCAGCCCCGTCAGGCCGGCGTTTTGCGGTCGCATGCTCAAAGACGCGCCGAGGTCTCGCCAATTGCTGAACGACAAGACGCTGCGTTCCGGCGACATTGTCGTAACGGAGGCGGGGATATTGGTCTTCGAAGGCCACGGGGCCTGCCCGCATACGGCGCGAGATTTCATCACGCCTGGAGCCGCCGATCTGTCGAAGAGCAAGCGAAGCGCGCTTGCGAAACTCGAAGAAGCGGTGCATGCGACGCATGCGCATTATGCGCATCGCTAACCCTGACAGACCGAAAAAATTGAAGCGTCAGATCGTCGAAGCTGCCTGACATAACGCCACAGTGGGATAAGCGAGCGCGCCCACCAGATCGCCCACCGCGTCCGCGGTTGCGAAGTCGCCGATCCAGAGGATGATGATCCCCTTGCTGATCTCCGCAAGGGCGAAACCGCCATAGGCGGCGGTCTGGGCGCGCAAGCTTGTGGAGAGGCTAAACGCGGGGTCGGGCCAAGTCCTCACAGCGACGCCGGGTTCAATCTGCCGCCGCGGAGATGTTTGACTGAAACGCATTAAGAGACCCCGGCTCACGCGCAAACGAACTGGAAGGCACGATCGACCCGCAATAGGGCGCTTGCATGGCGAAATCGCAGCCATGCAAGCGGCGTTTTTCCAAAATCACCTTCGGCCGCGCCGAACTTGAGCGGCCGGCTCTCCCAGAATATGACAGACAGAGCCCAAGCCTAACCTCGCCAGACGGAATCTCGACATGACCAGCATCGCCGTCGTCAATGCGGGCTCCTCCAGCATCAAATTCGCTGTTTTCGGCGCTGCGCCGACCCCCAATTTGAGGCTGAGAGGGCTGATCGAGGGAATTGGCGCGACGCCGCGCGCGAGTCTCTCCGACGCCAAAGGGGAGACGCTGCTGAGAGAGGAGCCGCCGCCGGAGGGCTTCGATCACGCCGCCGCGACGCAGGCGATGATGCGCATGGCGGCGCCCTGGCTCGACGAAGGAGACATCGTCGCCGTCGGTCATCGCGTCGTTCACGGCGGCCCCGAATTCTCGGCGCCGCTGCGGCTCACGCCGGACATCGTCGACCGTCTCATGACGTTCATTCCGCTCGCGCCGCTCCACCAGCCTCACAACCTCGCGGTGATCCGCGCCATGTTCGCCGCCTATCCTGACCTGCCGCAGATCGCCTGTTTCGATACGGCTTTTCACCGCAGCCAGCCGCAAATCGCGCAAGCTTTCGCCATCCCGCGGAAATATTCAGAAGAAGGCGTCAGGCGCTACGGGTTCCACGGCATTTCCTATCGGTATGTCGCCAGACGCTTGAAGGAGGCGGCCCCGGATCTCGCGATGGGCCGGGTCATCGTCGGCCATCTTGGCAATGGCGCGAGTCTTTGTGCGCTCAGCGCCGGCCGCAGCGTCGCAAGCACGATGGGTTTTACGGCCGTCGACGGCCTGATGATGGGCACGCGTTGCGGCGCGCTGGACCCGGGCGTCCTTATTTATATGATGGATCATTATCGGATGGGCGCTCGCGATCTCGAGGATTTGATCTATCGACAATCCGGCCTGCTCGGCGTATCGGGCCTTTCATCGGATATGCGAAGCTTGCGCGCCGCCGGCGCACCCGAGGCGAAGGAGGCGATCGCACTTTTTGTCTATCGGATTTTGCGCGAGATCGGCTCGCTTGCGGCGGCGCTCGGCGGCCTCGACGCCCTCGTGTTTACCGGTGGAATTGGTGAAAACGATCAGGAGACTCGGGCGGCGGTCGCGGCCGGCTGCGCTTGGCTGGGCGTCTCTTTGGACGATGAGGCCAACAGGCGCCATGCGTTGCGCATTTCCACTGAGGGCTCTGCGGTCGCCGTGCTGGTCATTCCCACAGACGAAGAGGTGGAGATCGCGCGGAGCGCGTGGGAGTTCGGCCGCGACGCGGCGGGGCGCTACTGACAGATTCTGTAGCTATCGCGAGCGCCGTGCGGCTGCAGATCGACGTGCAGGTGGTCTTCATGAAACCCATCGGGGGAGCCGGGCCCCAGCACAGTCGTAAACCAGCCACAGGCTGTGCGACGGACAACGTCGAAGATGTTTTTTGACCGCTGATCGTCTGGCTCGTCGGCGTAGACGCTGCGTCTATTGGAGAGTTTGAAAGCGGAAATGTCCAGCGCCAGACCAAGAGCGTGCGCACTCATTTTGGAGTCGGGCGCGCGATTGCGGGTGCGGCACTCATAGCCCGGACCGGTGACGACAGACGTCAGGGCGGCGCCGAATTCGGCGTGAAACAGGGGCGCCACGGCGTCTCGCAGCCAATCGGCCAAGCGCTCAGCAAGCCGACACTCGATCATGGGGCGTTGCGGAAAAGTTATTGGCGTCCCGGCGCCGCGGCCGGCGGCTACGGCCTCTAACCGGATCGGGGCGTCGATGACGCAAGCACCCTCCTCATGCCGCGTCAAAGACTCATACTCGACCCCCAACGCGGTCAGTCGCGCAAGGCAGGCCCTTCGATCCTCATCGGCTCCCTCAGGCTTGGAGGGTGGGGAATACAAATCGTTCGGCGCCCTGGGCGGCAATGGCTGCGAGGCGGCGGCGCCTGTGAAAACGAGGGCGGCCGCAAAGGTCCTCGCTGCGCATGGCGTCATTCGCCCGTCTTTCTTGTTGTCATCTTGAACATGTCGCTTCTGCGCTAATTCTCGCGGGCGGTTGGCGCTTCAAGCGGAGCGGCGGCGACGCCCGCCCCTGCTCGAAACGGGGCCTCCCGTTGCGAGGCGCCAGATTTTGGCGCAACGACGCGCGCGATTCTGAATTCGAGCCGGCCCTGATCGCCTGCGTCGTGAGCGACCGCGATCACAGCGTTACAGCGCTACGGACGAGAAAGAGTGCGTCAGCGCGATACCCGACGTCAGGCTCGCTGAGAGCGTCGTTGCAATCGACAATTGCTCCGGACGCGATGTCGACTACTGTCTTTTCGGTCTGGAAGCGGTCAAAGCCGCGGTCGATTCGTGGTTGACGGAGAGACGCTTGCACTCGAAGACGCCATGACGCCGATTGAACTAATCCTATAGTAAGACGCCCCACGCGGCGACCGCGTGGGGCGTTCCAGAGTGTCAGGAACCTGCTCAGAACGGACCAAGGCCCAGCCCTAACAAGCCGCCGCCAGCGAATCCGAGCCCGAACAGGCCGCCGCCGCCATAGCCATAAGTTCCGCAAGGCGAAGCCGCCCCGTAGACGTCGCCGGCATAGCCATAAGTGCCGCAACCGGCGCAGCATCCTCCGCCGTAGCCATAGGCCGCCGGCGCCCCGTAACCATAAACGGCGGGAGCGGCATAACCATAAACGGCCCGGCCTGCGTAGCCCCAATGGCGATGGATGCCGGCGTGACGATGCCAATCCTTGTGCCATCCTGCGTGCCAGCCAAAGTGCCGATGACCCGCCTGGGCTGTACTGGTGAAAGTGAGCCCCGCGCCCGCGGCGATGGCGGTCGCCAAAGCGATCGTCTTGATGCATTTGAGATTCATAGTGCCCTCCTGCTTGAAAAGACCGCGGCCAGCGCCCCCGCAATCGGTCTGCCTTTCGCTTGGCGCCGCGACTGACAGGCGGTCGATATCGCGGGCAAGTTGGGCTGCCTGCCGTCATGTCAAGCGAAGCGGCAAAAAAACCGTCGCGTTTGGTTGGCAGAGTTCTCGCCACAGGCAGTTGGAAGAGCGCAAAGGCCTGTCCGGATAAAAACTTCTCGAAGCCGAGGCGCTTGCGTTATAGCCTCGCCCGTGCCCACGCTGGGCATGAAGGAGTTCAGGATATGCAGAAGCCTTTTGATGTTTTTGTCTTGGAAGCGCCTGACGCGCTCGCCGTGCATTGGGGTTGGGCGCTCGCGCTGGGCGTCGCCATCGGGGTCCTCGGCATTCTGGCGATCATTCGGGCGACCGCAGCGACCAAGATCGCGGTCGGTTTTCTAGGCATTCTGCTCATCACCTCCGCGGCCGCCATTCTGCTGTTCAGCGTTTCCGTCGCCGGCCTGTGGAGCGACTTCTTCGTGCACGTCCTTTGGGGCGTTCTCGTCGGCGTCGTCGGCGTCATTCTGCTGACGCGGCCGATGCTCAGCGCCGAGGCGCTCACGCTGATGATCGCCTTTTATTTCCTCATCAGCGGCTTCTCGACGATCGGCTACGCCTTTTCAGCGCATCTCGACGGGCTGTGGGTTTATTTGCTGCAGGGCGGCGTGGATCTGCTCCTCGGCCTGCTCCTCCTGACCGGATGGCCGTTTACGGGCGACTGGGCGATCGGGACCTTCGTGGGGATTGATCTGCTCTTTAAGAGCTGGTCCATCATCGCACTGGCGCTGGGCCTGCGCGCGATCTCCGAGGGGCCGCTTTTCTGAGCGTCAAAAAACGGGACGCCGGTTTGCGAGCATCCGGCGTCCCCGAAAATGAGGCCGGGCTGTCCCCGTTCGCTCTGGCTACGGCCGCGCCACTGCGCTGCAAGCGAGCTTGCTCTACCGTTTTTTGCCTTCCGAGCGGGCGGCTGCGCCTGTATGTTTTTTCAAATGCCAACGGCCGCGTCTCGTCGACGGCCGTTCATTATCCGCGCGTGCGCGAATTCGGGTCCGAGCCAGGCAGGCGAAAGCATGCATATCGTCGCATTCGTGACGCAGAAGGGCGGAGCGGGAAAAAGCACGCTCGCGAGCAATCTCGCCGTCGCGGCCCATCTCGCGGGCGAGCGCGTCTTCATTTGCGATCTGGATCCGCTCCAGTCTCTGGTGAAATGGTCGAGGCTGCGCAAGGCCGTCGATATTCCTGTCGAGCACATTCCCGCTCACAAGCTCGAGCTCGCGCTTCATTCCCTCGGCAGGGACGGCGTGACCGTCGCCGTGATCGACACGCCGGGCGCCCATTCTGAGGGGTCGCTGCGAGCCGTTCGCGTGGCCGATTTTTGCATCGTCCCGGCGCGGCCGAATATTCTCGATATCTGGGCGAGCGAGGAAACCGTCGCCACGATCAAGGCCGCCCGCAAGGACTTCGCCTTTCTGCTCAACCAATGTCCGCCCGCCCAACAGAGCGGGCGCGTCGCGCGCGGCGCGCAGGTGCTGCAAGAGTTGGGCGCCCTGCTCGCGCCGATGATCTCGACGCGCGTCGATTACCAGGAGGCTGTTCTGCTGGGTCTCGGGGCCTGCGAGTTGAGACCCAGAGGGGCGGCCGCGCGAGAGATGGCGACCCTCTGGGCAGGGGTGAAAACGCGGCTGGAGGAGCGCGAAAGGCAGAGGCTGGACGATCGGGTCATCGCATCCAACCCCGTCCTTGCCTCCTACCGCGAAATCTTCGACCAAGCGGCCAGAGTCGGCGATCTGTACACGGATTTCTTCAGGGCCATGTTGCCCCTTGCTCAGCAGCGGCCCGGCAGGGCCGCGGGTGACGAAGAGGAGGAGGAGGCCGTCCGACCGCGCCGTCGCAGCTGACGACCTTCTCGGAGGGTCCCGGCGCGCGGACCTTCTTTTCGTCCCCAGCGTTTATTTGCTGTTGGCTCGCGACCCCCGCGCCGCCGGGGGCAGGAGGGAGTGAGATGATCGTCGCCGTCGAGACGCTTTTTCTGACCGCCCTGCTGAGCGCCTTTATCGGCATTGTGGCGTTCCTGGCTTTCGCCAGCCCGCAGGCCCGCGGCTCCACCACGATGAGGGGCGCTCTCGCGGGACTTATTGTCGCGGCGAGCGTCGCCGCGCTCGGGTCATTTTTCCTCTATGCTGTAAGCCCCCATGAGCAAGCGCGACAGACGGTCTACGGCGGGGAGCCTTGAGCGCGGCGGGCGCCGCGCGAAGGGCTTTAATTCTCGGGCCCTAGACCCGATATGCAGGCCACGACGGAAGGGGTTCCTTGATGACAGACAACACAAATGACGACATGGACGGCCTGTCCGACCCCTTTAGCTACGAGGATCTCGTCTCCCAGCGGGCGATGGCCTTCTACCATGTCGCCCGACTCACCGACACGGTTCAGGACGAGGCGGTGAAGGACCTGTGCCTCACGATGCTGCGCAAGCTGAACGCCAGCATCAAGGCCCCGTCGACGGCCGAATTGAGGAGTATCGAAGGGAATAAGGCGCGCTGATCCACACCCTCGGTTGTGTCCTGGGCGCCACAGCTGCGGCGCTTCGTGTCCTCATCCGATGGTTGAACACAGTTTTGCCACAGCTCGCGCCTCCAATTCATGCGTGCTCTCCTTGGGCATTTCCTCCCTGAACTTGGGCCGCTGGCCAACCAGCGGCTCCTTTTTTGTCCGCGCGCGGGCGCTGGTGTTTTGGCCTGTGGAGAACTTGCCTAAAACACTGTTCTGCGAGGCGGATTAGAGGCAAACCGTAATCCCGGCGGTTTTTCGGCGCGCGGCGATCGCGTATGCTCCTCTGAGCCTGCGCGCAAATCTCGCAGGAAATCGACGGCCATTTATGAAGGGACGTGTGAATGCGCATCTTTATCCGCCTCTCGGCTCTGCTGGCGTTGTGTGTCGCCGCGCCGGCCATGGCTCAGGGCACCGCCGCCCAACGCGCCGCCTGCGAGGACGACGCCTATCGTTTCTGTCAGGCTCAGGTGCCGGACGCGATCGCCATTGAAAAATGCCTGAGGGCCAGCGTGGCCTCCATTTCGCCGGCGTGCCGCGCCGAGCTCGGCATGGCGACCGCCGCCTCGGCCGAAACCCCTCCGACCGGCGGCAAGAAGCGTAAGCACTAAGCCGGAACAGAGCGGCGCGGGCGTGGGCCCGCGCCTCTTTCTCCATGCGCGCCGGCGATCATTTCGTACACGCCTGAAAAGTCGTTTGCGCCGCCGCCCTGTGCTTCGTAAAGCGCGTAAAGCTGCGCGGCGGCCGCGCAGAGCGGCGTGACGGCCCCGGCTTTTCCGGCGGCGGCTTCGGCGAGACGCAAATCCTTCAGCATGAGCCTGGTGGCGAAGCCGGGCCGGTAATCTCTGTTGGCGGGCGCGCTCGGCACGGGCCCCGGGACGGGGCAGTAGCTCGTCAACGACCAGGATTGTCCGGAAGACACGGCGGCGACTTCGAACAGCGCTTCGGGCTGTAAACCAATCCGCGACGCCAGCCCAAAGGCTTCCGCAGTGGCGATCATCGTCACGCCCAGCATCAGATTATTGCAAAGCTTGGCCGCCTGGCCCAGGCCAGGCCCGCCGCAATGGAAAATCCGCGCGCCCATCGTTTCGAGCAAGGGTTTAGCCCGTGCGTAGGCGTCAGCCTCCGCGCCGCACATGAAGGTGAGGCTGCGCCCGCGCGCGCCCACGACGCCGCCGGAAACTGGCGCGTCGATCGCCATCGCCTGCGATGCTCGGGCAATCAGATGGGCGCTGCGGGCGCTTTCCAGATCGATCGTCGAGCAATCCACGAAGAGCGCCCCCTTGGCTGCGACCGGCAGCAGCGTGCGCCAGACGTCGAGCACCTGCTCGCCGGTTTGCAGCATGGTGACGACGACCTCAGCCTGCGTCGCCGCCTCTTCCGCCGCGGCGGCGACGGGCACGCCCAGCGCCGCCGCGGCGGCGCCCGCTCCATCAAGCCGGTCGAAGCCCATCACCGCTTCGCCGGCGGCGGCGAGACTGGCGGCCATGGGAGCGCCCATCGCGCCCAATCCGATGAAGGCGATGCGGGCCATTGCGGCTTCCTTTCGCGTCAGGACATCGTCGGGATGACGAAACTCGCCCCTTCCTTTACGCCGCTCGGCCATCGGGAGGTGACGGTCTTGGTCTTCGTGTAGAAGCGGAAGGCGTCGTCGCCGTGCTGGTTGAGATCGCCAAAGGCCGAGCGCTTCCAGCCGCCGAATGTGTAATAGGCGAGCGGCGTTGGGATGGGCACGTTGACGCCGACCATGCCGACCTGAACGCGTGACGCAAAGTCGCGCGCCGCGTCGCCGTCGCGGGTGAAGATCGCGACGCCATTGCCATATTCATGGGAATCGACCAGGCCGAGCGCCTCTTCATAAGCGTTCGTCCGCACGACGCTCAGGACAGGGCCGAAAATTTCCTCCCGGTAGATGCGCATCTGGGGCGTCACTTCGTCGAACAGGCAGCCGCCCATGAAGAAGCCTTCCTCATAGCCCTGCATCTTGAAACCGCGGCCGTCGACGAGAAGCTTCGCCCCTTCCTCGACGCCGAGAGCGACGTAATCGTTGACGCGCGCGAGATGCGCCTTGGAGATCAACGGCCCGAAATCCGCCGAAGGATCGGTAGAGAGGCCGATTTTCAGGCTTTCGACCCGCGGGACGAGCTGCTCCATGAGTTTTTGCGCGGTCCCCTCGCCGACCGGAACCGCGACGGAAACCGCCATGCAGCGTTCGCCCGCCGAGCCGTATCCCGCGCCGACCAGCGCATCGACCGCCTGGCCCATGTCGGCGTCGGGCATGATGACCATGTGGTTCTTTGCAGCGCCAAAACATTGCGCGCGCTTTCCGTGGGCGCAGGCGCGGGCGTAAACATATTCGGCGATCTGGCTCGACCCGACGAAGGCGATCGACTTCACGTCGCCGTCGTCGAGCAGCGCGTCGACCGCTTCCTTGTCGCCATTGACGACATTGAAGACGCCGGGCGGCAGTCCAGCCTCGATCATCAGCTCGGCGAGACGCAGCGGCGTCGAAGGATCGCGTTCCGACGGCTTGAGCACGAAGGCGTTGCCACAGGCGATGGCCGGGGCCGACATCCAGAGCGGAATCATCGCGGGGAAATTGAACGGGGTGATTCCGGCGGCGACGCCGAGCGGCTGCCGCATGGAATAGGTGTCTATTCCCGGTCCCGCCGAGTCGGTGAATCCGCCGCGCAGCAGATAAGGCGCGCCGACGCAAAACTCGACGACTTCGAGACCGCGCTGAAGATCGCCGCGCGCGTCGGCGACAGTCTTGCCATGCTCGCGCGCGAGAATCGTCGCGAGCTCGTCCATCTCGCGCGACGCCAGTTCGAGAAACTTCAAGAACACACGCGCGCGCCGCTGCGGATTGGTCGCGGCCCAGGCGGGCTGCGCGTCGCGAGCATTCTCGACCGCGGCGCGAACTTCCGCGGGAGTGGCCATTGGCGCGCGCCCGGCCATCGCGCCGGTCATGGGCTCATAAACGTCGACGTGGCGCCCGGCGCCCTGCACGCGCCGGCCGCCGATGAAATGGGCGAGCTCAGACATGATTTCCCATCTAGGGCGCGGCGCCGCGCGGCACAGGCTGGCGCGGCCTCCCGGCGCGCCTTCAAGCGGTGACGGCGTGACTTATAATATCAGACGAGCATCGCCCTCATCCGGCCCCCGCTGGCGCAACGCGCGATCTCAGGGGAGACCGCAAACGGTGGATGGGGGTTGCAAGCGAGGTCCGTTATGACCGAAGCTTTGGAGAAGAACCGCTACGCCCATGCGCGCCGCAATGCGGATTGGACGATTGACCAGGATTGGCCTTCTTATACGCCCGAAGAGCACGACCGATGGAACAGGCTTTATGCTCGGCAAGCGAAGGTTCTGCCGGGTCGCGCCTGTGAAGCTTTCCTTGCGGCGAAGCAGAAGCTCGAATTGTCGCGCGGCGGCATTCCCGATTTCGCCGAATTGAGCGAACGCCTGTCCGGCCTCACCGGCTGGCGCGTCGTTCCCGTGGCGGGCCTGATCCCTGACGACGCCTTCTTCGATCATCTGGCCAATCGCCGCTTTCCCGCCGGAGCCTTCATCCGGCCCGAGCATGAGCTCGATTATCTCTCCGAGCCGGATGTTTTCCACGATGTTTTCGGGCATGTGCCGCTTCTTGCAGACCCCATCTACGCGCAATTTCTCGAAGCGTACGGCAAGGGCGGTCAGCGGGCGCTGCACAGGAACCAGCTTCACAATCTCGCGCGGCTCTATTGGTATACGGTGGAATTCGGGCTTATCGAGACGCCCGAGGGTCTTCGCATCTTCGGGGCTGGCATTTTGTCCTCGCCCGGCGAGAGCGTCTTTGCGCTCGAGGATTCGTCTCCGAACCGCGTCGCCTTCGATCTCGAGCGCATCATGCAAACCAAATACATCATCAGCGATTATCAGCAGACGTATTTCGTCATCGAGAATTTCGAGCAACTGCTTGAGGAGTGTTATCAGGACTTCGGCGCGCTCTATGACGATCTGCTGACGCAACCCGATATCGAGGCGCACCAGCTTCGTCCTGGCGATCGGATCCTTACCAGGGGAGACCTGCATTATTTCCGCGCCAAGGGCCTTGCGGCCTGACCCTCAACCAGACCTTACGGTCTGTTCGATGGCGCCGAAGATCGAATGCCGATTGACGTCGAGCATTTCGATGCGCACGACGTCGCCAGCTTCGAGAAAGCGAGTACGGGGTTCGCCGCTGACAAGCGTCTCGACCGTTCGCTGTTCGGCGATGCAGGAATAGCCGACGCCGCCTTGCGCAACGGGCAGACCGGGCCCGCCGTCGGCCGAGCGATTGGAGACTGTGCCCGAGCCGATGATCGTTCCGGCCGCGAGCCGCCGCGTGCGCGCAGCATGAGCGACGAGTTGGCCGAAGTCGAACGTCATGTCTATGCCGGCGTCGGGACGGCCGAGCGGGGCGCCGTTGATCGACGAGAGCAGCGGCAGCGACAGTTTCGCCCCGTCCCAGGCGGAGCCCAGCTCATCGGGCGTCGCCGCGACCGGCGAGAAAGCGGAGGCGGGCTTGGACTGAAAGAATCCAAAGCCTTTTGCAAGCTCGTCAGGAACGAGCCCGCGCAGCGTCACGTCGTTTGCCAGCATCACAAGCTTGATGTGCTGGCGCGCGGCCTGCGGCGTGACATTCATCGGCACGTCGTCCGTGATCACGGCGACCTCTGCTTCGAGGTCCAGCCCATGGGCCGGGTCGTGCAGGGGGATCGGATCGCGTGGCCCCAGGAAATTGTCGGAGCCGCCCTGATACATCAGCGGATCGCTCCAAAACGACGCCGGCGCCTCGGCGCCGCGTGCGCGCCGCACCAGCGCAACGTGATTGACATAGGCGGAGCCGTCCGCCCACTGAAAGGCGCGGGGCAGGGGAGAGCCGCAATCCCTTTCGCGAAACCGGAACGTCGTCGTCGTCTCGGCTTCCACCCGTTCGGCGAGCAGTTCGAGTTGCGGCGCGGCCTTCGCCCAGTCGTCGAGCGCCGCCTGCAACGTCGGCGCAATATCGTCTGCGTAAGCCGCGCGCGTGAGATCCCGCGAAACGACCGCGAGCCGCCCGTCGCGGCCGCCCTTCAGCGATGCAAGTTTCATGATGCGCCTCCGGGCGTCCCATCGAAGCGTTTCGGCAACGCCGACCAGCACTCGGCATAATCTTCATCGAGCGCATCGAGGGTGAGCGCATAATCCGTGGGGTGCTGCGGCAGGCGCGTCTCGAACATGAAAGCGAGGGTGTTCTCCATTTTGGCGGGAGTCGAGGGGGTCTGCGTCGCGGCTGCGACAGCGTCCGCGTCCGGGCCGTGCGGCAGCATGGCGTTATGAAGCGACACGCCGCCGGGAGCGAAGCCTTCGGGCTTGGCGTCATAGGCGCCGAAGATCAGTCCCATGAACTCGCTCATCACATTCAGATGAAACCAGGGCGGCCGAAACGTGTCCTCGGCGACCTGCCAGCGCTCAGGGAAGATAACGAAGTCGATGTCGCCAACGCCCGGCTGTGTCGAAGGCGAGGTGAGCACGCAGAAGATCGACGGGTCCGGATGATCGAAGAGGAGGGCGCCCATCGGCGAGAAGCGGCGGAGATCATATTTGTAGGGCGCGTAATTGCCGTGCCAGGCGACAACGTCAAGCGGCGAATGATCGAGATCGCAGTCGTAGAAGCGTCCGCCCCATTTCACCGTGAGGCGGCAGGGGTGGGCGTCATCCTCGAAGGCGGCCGTCGGCGTAAGGAAATCCCTCGGATTGGCGAGGCCGTTCGCGCCGATGACGCCGCGGTTCGGCAAAGTAAAGGGCGCGCCGTAGTTTTCACAATAATATCCACGTGCGGGGCTGTCGCGAAGTCGCGTCCTGAACTTCACCCCGCGCGGGATGACGCCGATTTCTCCCGGCGCGAGATCGATTGCGCCGAACTCGGTTTCGAAGAGGACCGCGCCCTGCTGGGGAAGGATGAGAAGTTCGCCGTCAGCGTCGTAGAAATACTGGTCGCCTTTCGATTCTGTAACGACAAAGACCCCTGCCGACATGCCGACGCGGGCGTCCGCGTCGCCGCAAGTCGTCATGGTCCTCACGCCATCGACAAAACAGAGCCTTTCCTCGGTCAGCGGAATCGCTCCCCATCTCAACGGCGCGAGGGGCCGTTCCGTCTCCGCCCGCGCGGGCGCGGTTTTCCACAAGGGCGCGTCCGCGAGAGAGAAGCGCCGCGCGTGCAGCACGGACGGGCGGATACGGTAAAGCCAGGACCTTTTGTTGGCGCCGGGGGGCGCGGTGAAAGCCGATCCCGAAAGCTGTTCGGCATAGAGGCCATAGGGACAGCGTTGCGGCGAGTTGCGTCCTTTGGGCAGCGCGCCCGGCAAGGCTTCGGTCTCGAACTCATTGCCGAAGCCGCTCATGTACCCTGTCATGTCAACCTGCCGGCTTCAGAACGCCGCGCCTCAGCTGATCCTCTTCGATCGACTCGAAGAGAGCGCGGAAATTGCCCTCTCCGAAGCCTTCGTCGCCCTTGCGTTGGATGAATTCGAAGAAGATCGGACCGACCACGGTCTTTGAAAATATCTGTAGCAACAGCCGCGGCTTGCCGCCGTCGCTCGCGCCGTCGATAAGAACGCCGAGGTCTTTCAGCCTGTCGACAGGCTCGCCATTGCCAGGGAGGCGTTTCTCGATGGCGTCATAATAACTGTCGGGCGGCGCCGGCATGAAGTCGAGGCCGCGTTCGCGCAGCCTTCGGACAGTCGCGTAAATATCGCCGCAGGCGCAGGCGATGTGCTGGACGCCCTCGCCGTTATAGGCCTCGAGAAATTCCTCTATCTGGCTCGTCTCGTCGGCGCTTTCATTGATCGGAATACGAATTTTCCCGCACGGGCTCGTCATTGCCCGGGAATAGAGACCGGTGAATCGGCCTTCGATGTCGAAATAGCGGATTTGGCGGAAGTTGAAGAGGCGCGCATACCAGTCCGCGAGCGCGTCCATGCGGCCGCGCCGAACATTATGGGTCAAATGGTCGATCGTGGTGAGCCCCACGCCCTCCGGCCGCGGATCTGGCGCGCCTGTCCAACGGAAGTCGATATCCCAGATGGAGCCCTTCTCGCCATAGCGATCGACGAGATAGATCAGCGCGCCGCCCACGCCCTCGATCGCGGGGATATGCAATTCCATGGGGCCCGCGCGCGACGGAACGAGCCTCGCACCGAACTCTTCCGCACGGCGGAAAGCCACGCCCGAGTCTTTCACGCGGAAACCCAGGGCGCAAACCGAGGGCCCGTGCTCACGCGCGAATTGCGCCGCGAAACTGTCGGGCTCGGCGTTGAGGACATAGTTGATGTCGCCCTGCCGATAGAGCGTCACATCCTTCGAGCGGTGACGCGCAACAGCGGCGAAGCCCATGGTCCCAAAGAGGTCGGCGAGCCGCGCCGGCTCGGGATGCGCGAACTCGACAAACTCAAAGCCGTCCGTTCCCATCGGGTTGTCGAGCGACCCATGGGCGGCAGGGTCGGAAACAAGCGCCGTCATCGCCGATCTACCTTGTCGTTAGGCGGAAGATATTGCGGCCGAGCCCTGCGGGTAGCCCTATCTCAATCTTCAGCGCGCAAAACTTTTGCATCAGGAGGACGTCATGCTGCTTTACGATTATTTTCGTTCGTCGGCGGCCTACCGCGTTCGAATTGCGCTGGCGCTCAAGGGCGTCCCCGTCGAACGTCGCTTCGTGCATCTCCTGCGCGACGGCGGCGAACAGAAGCAGCCGGCGTATCTCGCGAAGAACCCGCAGGGCCTCGTGCCCGCGCTCGAGCTCGACGATGGGACGGTCCTGACCCAGTCGCTCGCCATTATCGATTATCTGGAAGCGCTCCAGCCCGAGCCGCGGCTCATTCCGGCAGACCCGATCCGCGCCGCCCGCGCGCGGGCGGCTGCGCTCGCCATCGCTTGCGACGCGCATCCGCTCGGCAATCTCCGCGTTGTCTCTTATCTCCAGCAGCAGCTCGGTCAGAGCGAGCGCGCCGTTCTCGATTGGCGCCGCCATTGGGCAAGTTTGGGGCTCGAGGCCGTCGAAGCCCTGATACGACCCGCGCCCTTCTGCTTCTGTGTGACGCCGACGATCGCCGACGTCTGTCTTGCCCCGCACGTTTTCTACGCAGAGCGTTTCGGCGTCAGTCTTGATCCCTACCCGAACATCCGCGCGGTCGCCGCCGTTTGCGCCGAGCACCCGGCCTTTCAGGCGGCGCATCCTGCCGCGCAGCCGGACGCCGCCGAGGCGGCGGCGGGACCTTGAAACGCTCAAGCGCTGGCAAATATAGCCGCTTGTGCCGCTCTGCGGCGTTTTGGAGCGCGCGCGATGCGCCACTTTACGCCTGTGATGGACTTCGATCTCGGCGAAACAGCGACTCTTCTGCGTCAGCAGGTCGAGAGTTTCGCCGCCAGGGAGATCGCGCCGCGCGCCGCGCAGATGGACGCGGCCAGCGCCTTTCCGAGCGATCTCTGGGCCAAGATGGGCGCGCTCGGATTGCTCGGCGTCACGGTCGCGGAAGAGTATGGCGGCGCAGGGCTCGGTTATCTCGAGCATGTCATTGTGATGGAGGAACTGAGCCGCGCCTCCGCTTCGGTCGGCCTTTCTTACGGCGCACATTCCAATCTCTGCGTCAATCAGATCCACCGTAACGGCGCGCCTGAACAGAAGCGCCGTTATCTCCCGAAGCTCGTTTCCGGGGAACATGTCGGCGCGCTGGCGATGTCCGAGCCGGGGGCTGGGTCGGATGTGACCAGCATGCGACTTACGGCGCAGAAGCGCGGGAACGCCTATGTTCTCAACGGCGCGAAAATGTGGATCACCAATGGACCGGACGCTGACGTCGTCATCGTCTACGCCAAGACGGACCCACAGGCGGGCGCGCATGGCATTACGGCCTTCCTTGTCGAGCGCGGCTTTCCGGGCTTTCGGGCGGGCGCAAAGCTCGACAAGCTCGGCATGCGCGGCTCCAATACGAGCGAACTCGTTTTCGAAGACTGTGTCGTTCCCGCGGAGAACGTCCTCGGACAGCCGGAGCTCGGCGTGGCCGTTCTGATGAGCGGCCTCGATTACGAACGGGCCGTGCTCGCCGGCGGTCCGATCGGGATCATGCGCGCCTGCATGGATGTCGTTTTGCCCTATGTCCACGACCGCAAGCAGTTCGGCCGACCTATCGGCGAATTCGAACTGATGCAGGGCAAGCTCGCGGACATGTATACGGCGCTGAACGCCGCACGGGCTTATGTCTATGCCGTGGCCAGGGCCTGCGATCAGGGACGAAGCACGCGCAAGGACGCCGCCGCGGCCATCCTATTCGCAGCCGAACGCGCGACATGGATGGCCCTCGAGGCGATCCAGTGCCTCGGCGGCAATGGTTACACCAACGACTATCCGGCAGGGCGGCTGCTGCGCGACGCCAAGCTCTATGAGATCGGCGCCGGCACGAGCGAAATCAGACGGATGCTGATCGGGCGAGAGCTTTTCATGGAGACCCGTTAGTTTTGTGTGAGGATGAATGACGATTTTGGAATCGTCGGTTGACGCGCACGCCGTAGCCTTCGGCCAGAACAGCGAGGCGATGCAGGCGCTTGTCGACAATTTGCGCGAGACGTCGGCCGCCGTTCGCCAGGGCGGTGGAGAAACCGCGCGGGCGCGCCATCTGTCGCGCGGCAAGATGCTGGCCCGTGAGCGCATCGAGGCGCTCGTCGACCCGCTCTCGCCTTTCCTGGAGATTGGGCATTTCGCCGCGCATGGAATGTACGACGGGGCCCTTGCTTCCGCTGGCGTCGTCGCTGGCGTCGGCCGGATCCATGGCCGCGCGTGCATGATCGTCGCCAATGACGCGACTGTGAAGGGCGGCGTCTACTTTCCGATGACCGTGAAAAAGCATCTGCGCGCGCAGGAAATCGCCGCGCAGAATCGCCTCCCTTGCATCTATCTCGTAGATTCCGGCGGCGCCAATCTCCCGACTCAGGACGAAGTGTTTCCGGACCGGGATCATTTCGGCCGCATCTTCTATAATCAGGCGAAGATGTCCGCCGACGGCGTCGCTCAAATTGCCGTCGTTATGGGTTCCTGCACGGCGGGCGGCGCCTATGTGCCGGCGATGTGCGACGAAACGATTATCGTTCGCAATCAAGGAACGATCTTTCTCGCCGGTCCGCCCCTCGTGGAAGCGGCGACGGGCGAGCGTGTATCGGCGGAAGAGCTTGGCGGCGCGCAAGTTCATTGCGCGAATTCCGGCGTGGCGGACCATATGGCGGAGAATGACGCCCATGCGCTGGCGCTTGCGCGAGACGCCGTTGGCCGTCTTGCGCTTCCCCGCACGCGCAACGTCGCGGCGAGAGAGCCTGTTGCGCCGCTGTTCGCAGAATCAGAACTTTATGGGATCATTCCCGTCGATCTGCGTAAGCAGTTCGACGTCCGCGAGATCATCGCGCGGCTCGTCGACGCGAGCGATTTCCACGAATTCAAAGCGCTCTACGGGCAGACGCTGGTGACCGGCTTTGCGCGGATCTGGGGCCATGAAGTGGGAATTATCGCCAATAACGGCGTCATCTTCCCCGAAAGCGCCTTGAAGGCCGCACATTTCATAGAGCTTTGCGCCCAGCGCGAGACGCCGATTGTGTTTTTGCAGAATACGACGGGCTTCATGGTTGGCAAGAAATATGAGGCGCAAGGCGTCGCCAAGGAGGGCGCAAAGATGGTGACGGCGGTGGCCACCGCCGCGGTGCCAAAGTTCACTGTTGTGATCGGTGGAAGTTTCGGCGCCGGAAACTACGCCATGTGCGGGCGCGCCTATTCGCCGCGTTTCCTGTGGATGTGGCCGAACGCCCGGATCAGCGTCATGGGCGGAGAGCAGGCGGCGACGGTGCTGACCCGCGTGCGCGCAAGCGCGATTGCGGCGCGGGGACAATCCTGGTCTGCGGAAGAGGAGCAGGCTTTCGCCGCCGAGATGCGCGCGCAATATGACCGTCAGGGAAGCGCTCTTTATTCGAGCGCGCGGCTCTGGGACGACGGAGTCATCGACCCGCTGGATACGCGCCGCACGCTGGCGCTCGCCATATCTACAAGCCTCAATGCGCCTGTCCAACAGACGCGCTTCGGCCTCTTTCGCATGTGAGGGCGCGATGGATCTGATGGAATTCCGGGACGAGCGCGGCGTGGTGACGCTGACCCTGAACCGCCCTCATAAGCGCAACGCCTTCGACGCCGCGCTGGTTGCATTGTTGACCAAAACATTGCGTCGCCTGGATGCGGACGCCGACGCGCGTCTCGTCATTTTGACCGGGGCGGGGGAGAATTTCTGCGCGGGCGGCGACATCGACTGGATGCGCGAAGCGGCGAGCGCGGCGCCGGAAAGCAATGAGCGCGACGCACTAGCGCTCGGCGCCATGTTCGAGGCGCTCGACACGATCTCAAAGCCAACAATGGCGCTTGTTCAGGGCGCTGCGTTCGGCGGCGGCGTCGGGCTCGTCGCCTGCTGCGATATCGCCATTGCCGCGAGAAGCGCGAAATTCTGCCTCAGTGAGGTCAGGCTGGGACTCATTCCCGCAGTGGTCGGACCCTATGTCGTCAAGGCCGTGGGCGCACGCCGCGCCAGGGCTCTGTTTCTCTCGGCCGAAATCGTCGGCGCGGATTGCGCGTTGCAAATCGGGCTCGTTCACGAGGTCGCGGCCAACGGCGGGTTGACCGCCGTGCGCGATCGTCTCGTCGAGGCGCTTCTTCTCGGGGCGCCCGGCGCGCAGGCGCAGGCGAAGCGCCTCGTCGCGCTATGTGAAGAGCGGAAGATCGACGCGGCGCTGATAAAGGAAACTGCGCGTCTTCTCGCCGAGCGCCGCGCGTCTGCCGAAGGCGCCGCGGGGCTGAACGGGTTTCTGGAAAAGCGCCCGCCGGACTGGCGATCGCTGCGGACCTCCTGACATGTTCCGCAAGGTCCTTATTGCGAACCGTGGCGAGATCGCCTGCCGGATCATCCGAACGGCAAAGAGGATGGGCGTAAAGACCGTTGCGGTTTATTCGGAGGCCGATCGAGACTCCCTGCATGTGCGACTAGCCGACGAAGCCTTTGCGATCGGGGCGGCCCCACCGTCGGAGAGTTATCTTTCGATTGACCGGCTGCTCGAGGCTGCACGGCGGAGCGGCGCCGAAGCGATCCATCCAGGCTATGGATTCCTCTCTGAAGCCGCCGAGTTCTCGGCAAGATGCGCAGAAGCTGGCCTTGTATTTATCGGGCCGTCGGCCGACGCGATGCGCTTGGTCGGGAGTAAGTCGGGCGCCAAGAAACTCGTGGGGCAGATTGGCGTTCCAACGCTTGCTGGCTTCCATGGCGATGCGCAGGATGCGCAGACTTTTCTGAGCGCCGCCGAGCACGTCGGTTTTCCAGTCGTCGTCAAGGCCTCAGCCGGAGGCGGCGGCCGCGGAATGCGGCTTGTTTGGAACGCAGACGAGCTGCCGCTTGCAATGGAAAGCGCCTCGCGCGAGGCGTTGCTCGCCTTTGGCGACGGTCGCTTGCTGATCGAAAAATATCTCGACCGCCCTCGGCATGTCGAGGTGCAACTGATCGCCGACGGCTTCGGAAACGTCGTCACCTTCCCGGAGCGTGATTGCTCGCTTCAGCGAAATCATCAAAAGCTCGTCGAAGAGACGCCGGCGCCGGATCTCTCGCCTGACTTGCGACGCGACCTGCGCATGGCGGCGGCGGAGATCGCGCGCGCTTCTGGCTATGCAAACGCCGGCACAGTCGAGTTCCTGGTGAAGGACGGCGTCTTCTATTTCCTGGAAGTCAACGCGCGCTTGCAGGTCGAGCATCCTGTAACCGAGATGATCGCCGGGGTCGATCTTGTCGAGTGGCAGTTCCGCGTCGCCGCTGGCGAAGCGCTTCCAATGACACAGGATGAGATCGGCATGCGCGGATCGTCGATAGAGGCGCGCATCTGCGCGGAGGATCCCGCGGAAAATTTCCGTCCGTCCTCGGGATCGCTCTTACATCTCGCCTTCCCGCCGGAGAGCCGGTCGCTGCGAGTCGAGACAGGCGTCAGGACGGGCGACGAGATCCCGCCTTACTACGACTCTCTTATCGCCAAGCTTATCGTCTGGGACGAGGCGCGGGAGGGCGCCGTGCGGAAGATGCAACGCGCGCTTGAAGAGGTGGCGCTCGTCGGCGTCGCCTCCAATCTCGACTTCCTGCGCAATATCGTCTCTGATCCGCATTTCGTATCCGGCCAGCTGGACACGCGACTCGTGCAAACGATAGCGAGGACAACGCCGCCTGCGGACAAGGAAATGACGCGATGGCTTCTCGCAGCGGCGGTTTCCGCCTGGCGTGCGCAGGCGTCTCAAAAAGCGCGGGCGACGGCGGCGGAGCTCGGAGAGCAGTGGTCGCCATGGGCGACGTCCGACGCCTGGCGACTGGCGGGGCGTCATGAAATGCAGCTTGCCTTCCGTCACGACGGAGAGCTTCTGTCGTGTCGCATGGGTCTTCTCGACCCTCGTCAGTTCTGGATGGAGGCCTCGGGCCGGCGCTCGGTCGTGTCGGCGGACGTCGAAGAACACAGGCTCGCGCTCTGCGTCGATGACGAACGGCGGGAGTTTTCGCTCATTCGCCGGCCGATCGGCTTTGTCATCATCGACAAAGGACGCAATTTCGCATTCGAATGGATTGATCCGCTCGCGCCGCCACCGCGGACCGCGGACAAGGAAAGGAGCTTTCTCGCCCCTCTGCCGGCCCGCGTCACGCGGATCTTCGTGAAGGGCGGCGAGCGCGTGATAAAAGGGGCGCCGATCCTTTTGCTGGAGGCCATGAAGATGGAAATCCCCATGAGTGCGCCCCACAATGGCGTCATCGAGAGAGTGCTTTGCAGCGAGGGCCAATCCGTGCGTGAAGGCGAAAGGCTCGTCGCGATGGCGGAGGGGGCATGACGATTCCGCAACGCGTTCGCTTGGTCGAAGTCGGACCGCGAGACGGCTTGCAGAATGAGGCGGTTGCGGCGCCTGTCGCAGTGCGCGTGCGGTTGATCGAAATGCTGGCGGAAGCCGGACTACAAAATATCGAAGCCGGGAGCTTCGTTCCCGAAAAGCTCATCCCGCAAATGGCGCAAACCGGGGCGGTTCTGGCGGCCCTAAAGCCGCACGTCCGCGCGCGCATTTCCGTTCTTGCGCCCAACTCGCGCGGCTTCACAGACGCGGTCGCGGCAGGCGCGAAGGAGATCGCGATGCTGACCGCTGCTTCCGAGAGTTTTTCCCAACGGAACATGAATTGTGGGATTGCTGAAAGCCTCGAGCGCGCCCGCGCGCTGGCCTCCGCAGCGCGTATGTCGGACATTCGCCTGCGCGGCTACATTTCCTGCGTCCTCGGTTGTCCGTTCGAGGGACATGTCGAGGCCGAACGCGTGGCGGAGATCGCGGTTGAACTGCACAGGCTGGGATGCGACGAGATTTCGCTTGGCGATACGATTGGGGTGGGAACGCCGCTCGCGGCGCGCGCACTTGTGGAGCGCGTCGCGAAAGACGTTCCCTTGCCGCGGCTCGCGGGGCATTTTCACGACACCTACGGTCAGGCTCTGGCGAATGTCTTCGCTTGTCTGGAGACTGGTCTCGCCGTCTTCGATTGCTCGGTCGCGGGGCTCGGGGGTTGTCCCTTTGCGCCAGGCGCCACTGGCAATGTCTCGACTGAGGATGTCGTTTACATGCTGAATGGTTGCGGGGTCGAGACAGGCGTCGACCTCGACCGTTTGCTGGACGCGGGCGACTTCATCTGCAAGTTTCTGGGTCAGCCGCCGCGGGGCAGGGTTGCGCTCGCGCGTGCGGCGCGGGAAGGCGCTTTGCGCGCCTGTGTCCCAGGGCAACGATAGGGGACGTCATGTCGGTCTGCTCGAATGCCGGGTTGAGCGAGGAGCAAATCGCCATTCGAGACATGGCGAGCAAATTCTCGCGCGAAGCGCTTGCTCCTCATGCCCTCGATTGGGACAGGGACAAAATCTTTCCTGTCGACACCCTCCGGTCGGCCGCGGCCCTCGGCATGGCGGCGATCTACGTTGGAGAAGAGCTTGGAGGCTCAGGGCTATCCCGCGTCGATGCTGCATTGATCTTCGAGGCGCTGGCGACCGGATGTCCGACGGTCGCCGCTTATCTCTCGATTCACAATATGTGCGGCTGGATGATCGGCGCGTTCGGGTCAAAGACTCAACAGCAGCGCTGGCTGCCGGACCTCGTCACGATGGAAAGGCTGACGAGTTATTGCCTCACCGAGCCCGGCTGCGGCTCCGACGCCGCCGCGTTGCGCACGCGCGCGGCGAGGCGCGGCGACTGCTTTTATTTGACCGGTCAGAAGCAGTTCATATCCGGCGCCGGCGCCGGCGGCGACGCGCATCTCTACATCGTCATGGCGCGGACGGGCGAAAGCGGCGCGGGCGGGATTTCGGCCTTTCTCGTGGAGGGCGCCGCCAGGGGCGTCGCGTTTGGCGCCAATGAGAGAAAAATGGGCTGGAACGCCCAGCCCACGCGCACGGTGAGCTTCGACGACTGCGAGGTGCCGGCCGAGAATCTCCTCGGGAGGGAAGGCGAGGGGTTCAAGATCGCGATGGCGGCGCTCGACGGAGGCCGGCTCAACATCGGGGCCTGTTCGCTTGGCGGCGCCGCGCGAGCGCTGGAGGCGGCGCTCGACTATGTGCGCGAACGCCAGGCCTTCGGCCGCGCGCTCGCTGAATATCAGGCCCTGCAATTTCGCCTGGCTGATATGGCGACCGAATTGGAGGCGGCGCGCGCCTTGCTTTGGCGCGCCGCCGCCGCCTTGGATCGAGGCGAACAGGATGCAACGCGACTCTGCGCCATGGCGAAGCGCATCGCGACCGATACAGGCTTTTCCATCGTCGACAATGCGCTCCAACTCTTCGGCGGCTACGGCTATCTCTCCGACTATGGAATCGAGAAGCTTCTCAGGGACCTGCGCGTGCATCGGATTCTCGAGGGCACGAATGAAATCATGCGCGTCATCGTCGCCCGTGAACTCCTCAGGGATCAGAGAGCATGATCGAGGAAGAAGAGCTTCTCGTTTCTCGCGTTGGGCGGCTTGGATGCATTCGGCTCAACCGACCGAAAGCGTTGAACAGCCTGACGCTCGACATGGTGCGGCGCTTCACGCGGGCGCTGGAAGAGTTTGCGGCCGATCCGGAGATCGCCGCGGTTCTGGCGACCGGAGAGGGGGAGCGCGGGCTTTGTGCAGGCGGAGACATTCGCACGCTTTATCGAATGCGCGATGGGGACAAGAGCTATTACAGGACGTTCTGGCGCGAGGAGTATCAGCTCAACGCTCTCATTGCGTCCTTCGGCAAGCCCTACGTCGTGCTCATGGATGGACTCGTGATGGGCGGCGGCGTTGGGGTGTCGGCGCATGGCGATTGCCGCGTCGTCACCGAGCGAACACGGCTTGCGATGCCCGAGACCGCCATTGGCTTCATTCCAGACGTGGGGGGCACGTGGCTGCTCTCACGCGCGAAAGGCCCTGGCGTCTATATGGCGCTTTCGGGCGCGACCGTGACAGGCGCCGACGCTCTGAGCCTTGGTTTGGCTGATGTCTGGATCGATTCGCGCCGTTTCCCGGAGCTCGTCGAGCGTCTGTGCGCCATCGACGTTGCGGCGGACGTCGCTGCAATTCTCGGCAGTCTTCATCATTCGCCGGGGCCAGGCCAGCTCGAGCAGTACAGAAGGGAACTTGATGAAGCCGCAGACGTCGGCGACGTTGAAGAGATGCTGCAGAGGCTCGACGCGAGCGGCTCGCCGTTCCTGCGCTCGGCCGCGACAGAGATAAGAAAAAATTCGCCCACGAGCCTGAAGGTGACGCATGCCCTGTTGCAGCGCGCATCGCGCGAGAGTTGCCTGGAGGCGTGCCTCGTCAACGAATATCGCGCGGCCTGTCGCCTCTTGGAAGGCCATGATCTCTATGAGGGCATTCGCGCCGCGATCATTGATAAGGATCGGTCGCCAAAATGGTCGCCGGCGACGCTCGAGGAGGTCTCCCAGACTGCGGTCGCGGAGATTCTCGCCGGCGACGGGTCGCCCGAGCCCGCGTTCCCCGGATCGGGATAGCTGCTTTTCCTCTCTCACCGCTGCGCCAGTTAGTGAATCAGAATTCATTTCAAAAGGGCGCCCGCATGCAAGACCAAGTGGTGATCGTCGGCGCCGCGCGGACCCCGATCGGCGCATTTCTGGGCGAAATGAAAGAGATGTCGGCGCCGTCCTTGGGCGCATGGGCGATAGAGGCCGCGGTGGCGCAAAGCGGCGTGCCTGTCGACAATGTCGACGAGTGCATCATGGGCTGTGTGTTGAGCGCCGGTCTCGGCCAGGCGCCGGCGCGTCAGGCGGCGCTCCGCGGCGGCTTGAGCGAGGCGACCGGCTGCGTCACGGTCAATAAAATGTGCGGCTCCGGCATGAAGGCCCTTATGGACGCGCATGACCGCCTGCGCGCCGAGATGTCGGGCGTGGTCGTTGCGGGGGGAATGGAGAGCATGAGCAATGCGCCTTATCTCCTGGACCGCGCGCGGGCGGGCTATCGCCTCGGTCATGGGCGCATCGTCGACCACATGTTTTTAGACGGTCTCGAGGACGCCTATGAGCACGGTCGCTTGATGGGATCCTTTGCGGAGGATTGCGCCGAAGCCTACCAGTTCACGCGCGACCGGCAGGATGAATTCGCCCTCGAGTCGCTACGGCGCGCACAGCAAGCGACGCAGGACGGAAGTTTCGCAGCCGAGATCGTTCCCGTGAAGGTAAAGCAAGGAAAAGAAGAACGTCTTGCCTCCGCGGATGAGCTTCCGCGCAAGGCGAAGGCGGAAGCTATTCCGAGGCTGCGTCCGGCATTCCGTGAAGACGGGACGCTCACCGCGGCCAATTCGAGCGCCATTTCCGACGGCGCGGCCGCCCTCGTGGTGGCGACCCTCTCGAAGGCTGAGGCGCTCGGCTCGCAACCGCTCGCGAGGATCGTCGGCCATGCGACGCACGCCGCCGCCCCGGCAAAATTTTCGACCGCCCCGATCGCCGCCATCAACAAACTGATGGAAAAGGTCGGCTGGGAACTAACGGATGTTGACCTGTTCGAAATCAACGAGGCCTTCGCCGTCGTTGTTTTGGCCGCGGAGCGGGAGCTTTCGCTTCCGCACGAAAAGGTGAATATCCACGGCGGCGCTTGCGCCCTTGGCCATCCAATTGGCGCATCCGGAGCCCGCATCGTCGTGACGTTGCTCTCCGCGCTCAGGAAACACGACCTCAAACGCGGCGTCGCATCGCTTTGCATCGGCGGCGGGGAAGCGACGGCGATCGCCGTAGAGCGTCTCGATTAGCGCCAGCGTCTCAACTGCATGATCTTTTGCAGCCGGTCGGTCGCCAACGTCATGGCGGCGTCGAGAGGCGAAACCTTCATATCGCGGGCGCGCTCGAGGGTCAGGCGCGTATTGCCGCCCACTTTCTCCTCGATTGCCGCGAACGCGGTGGCTTTGACGCCGCCGTCATATTCCACAGCGGCCGTGATGACGCCCCCGGCGTTCGCGATGAAATCCGGGACGCTGATGATCCCGCGCTCGAACATGTAGCGTTCAGCTTCCGGCGTAACCGGGACATTCGCGCCCTGGACCACTAACCTGCAATTCAATCGCTCGACATTGTCCGCGCGCAAGGCGTCTGGTCTTGCCGCCGGTATCCAAATATCGCATGGCACGGCGACGAGCGCCTCATTGGGGAGGACGCGCCCATAAGGGTATTCAACGACGCTTTTTCCAGCTCTCTTGAGCCGCGCAAGCGCCTCTATGTCGAGCCCCTCGGGATTTGCAATAGCGCCGGAAATATCGGCGACGCCGACGAGTCGGGCGCCCCTGCGTTCGAGAAAGCGCGCCGTGTGCTCCCCGACTGCGCCAAAGCCTTGCAGCACAATTCTCGCGCCATCAAGCGACAGCCCGGCGAAAGGCGCAGCGACCTCTGCGGCGATAGCGACGCCGAAGCCGGTCGCGCCGATCTGGTCGAGCGGGATGCCGCCAATTTCCGCCGGCAATCCAACGGCGCGGCCGATTTCGTCGTGGACGTAGCCCATCGCCGTTTCGTCCGTGCCCATGTCGGGGCCTGGAATATAATCGTGAAGCGGCGCAATCGCCGTCGCGAAGGCGCGGATCAATTGCTCCTTTTGTTCCGCCGGCATTCCGGGTTCGCCAAAGATCACGGACTTGGCGCCGCCATGACGCAGTCCGCAGGTGGCGTTTTTCAAAGTCATGGCGCGCGCCAGCCGGAAGCATTCGATGGCGCTCACGTCAGGCGCCATACGCGTTCCGCCGATCGCGGGTCCTGCGGCTGTGTTGTCGATGACGACGATTGCGCGAAGGCCGACCGAGTGGGTCCGCAGATAGACGATTTTCTCGGGGCCGATGTCGTCGCCAAAAGCGAGTGGGTCAGAGGAAGTCAGAGCGACCATGAGAGCTACGTTGGACGCGCTCGCGTTCTTTCAAGTCTCTCTGCAGCCAGATTGCCGCCCGTTCGGGGCTTAAGCGCGCGTGGCTTAATTTAGGTGCGCCCGCGTGACTTCCGGTAACGGCGCGCTACCTGCCAACTGCCTCGCTACGCTGATGACGCGTCCGCATGCGGCGGGACCGCGGAGTATCTCCATGGGATTGCACACCATCATCGACTCAAGGATTGATCTGATCCGCTTTCTCACCCCGGACGGCGAGCTTTGCGAGAACACGCCATTGCCGGTGAGCGACGAGGCCTTGCTGCACTTTTACCGCGCCATGACCCGCACGCGCGCTTTCGACGGAAAAGCGATCGCGCTGCAGCGGACCGGGCAGCTCGGAACCTTTGCCTCGGCGCTTGGCCAGGAAGCAGTCGGCGTGGGCGTGGCTTGCGCCATGGAGGCGCGCGACGTTCTCGTTCCTTCTTATCGCGACCATGCAGCGCAGTTTCTGCGAGGCATGAGCATGGCTGAATGCTTGCTCTATTGGGGCGGCGACGAGCGCGGCAGTGATTTCACGAATTCGAGGGACGACTTTCCGAATTGCGTCCCGGTCGCCACGCAAGTCGCCCACGCCGTCGGCGCGGCCTATGCTTTCTCACTGCGCAAAGAGGAGCGCGTCGCCGTGACCTTCATTGGCGACGGCGGCACCTCCAATGGAGCCTTTTACGAAGCGCTGAACATGGCGGGCGTCTGGAACGCGCCGGTCGTCATGGTCATCAACAACAACGGCTGGGCCATCTCGACGCCGCGTGCGCTCGAAAGCGCCGCCGCCACTCTGGCGCAAAAGGGAGTCGCGGCCGGCGTCGCCTGCCAGCAGGTCGACGGCAATGACGTCGTCGCGGTTTTTGAAGCCGCCCGACGGGCTATTGCAAAGGCGCGAGGAGGCGACGGGCCGACATTGATCGAGGCGCTGACCTATCGCCTCGGCGATCATACGACGGCCGACGACGCGACGCGCTATCGCGATCCGGAAGTCGTCCAGCGTGAATGGACGCGTGAGCCCATCGCCCGTCTGCGCGCCTATCTTCTTTGCAAGGGCCTCTGGTCGAAGGAACAGGAGGCTGAACTCCTGAAGCAATGCGGGGCGGAAGTCGCCGAAGCGGTGGCGATCTATACCTCTACCCCCGTCGCCTCGAGCGACGCCATGTTCGATTATCTTTATGAAGAACCGCCGCAGTTGCTTAAAGATCAGCGCGAAATCGCGCGGCGCTTCGCTCCCGCAAAATAGAGCTTTCCAAATGGCAGAACTCAATCTCGTCGAGTCGATTAACGCCGCCCTCGCTTGCGAGATGGCGCGCGACGACAACGTGCTTCTCCTCGGCGAAGACATTGGCGCCAACGGCGGCGTCTTCCGCGCCACCATCGGGCTGCAGGCGCGCTTTGGCCGCGGCCGGGTGATCGACACGCCGCTCGCCGAAGGCGGAATTGCGGGCGTTGCAGTCGGCATGGCGGCCATGGGTTTGAAGCCCATCGCCGAGATACAGTTCACGGGGTTCATCTACCCGACAATCGATCAGATGATCAATCATGCGTCTCGGCTTCGCAATCGGACGCGCGGTAGACTTACCTGCCCGATGGTGCTGCGTTCGCCCTATGGCGCCGGCATTCATGCGCCCGAACATCATTCGGAAAGTCCCGAGGCGATTTTCGCACACATGCCGGGGTTGCGCGTCGTGATCCCTTCTTCGCCGGCGCGCGCCTATGGGCTGTTGCTGGCGGCGATCCGCGATCCCGACCCCGTCGTCTTCCTCGAGCCGACGCGACTCTATCGTCTGTTCAAGCAGGAGGTCGCCGATAATGGCGAAAGCCTGCCGCTCGACACGTGCTTCATCTGCCGGGAAGGACGCGACGCGACGTTGATCGCATGGGGCGCGATGATTCCGGAAGCCATGCGTGCGGCCGATGCGCTCGCCCTGGAGGGGATCGACGTCGAAGTCGTCGATGTTGCGACTTTGAAGCCCTACGATATCGAAACGATTTTGCAATCCGTCGAAAAGACGGGACGCTGCGTCATTGTCCACGAGGCCCCGCGCACGGCTGGATTCGGCGCGGAAATCGCCGCGGAAATCGCCGAGCGCGCGCTTTATTCCCTGCTCGCGCCGGTAAAGCGCGTCACGGCTTATGATGTGGTGGTGCCGCTGTCACGACTCGAGAAGCAATACATTCCGAGCGTGGAGCGCATGGTCGACGCGGTGCGGGGGCTGATGGAGGGAGCATGAAAACCTTTCGTTTGCCGGATCTCGGAGAGGGTCTTCAGGAAGCCGAGCTCGTCGAATGGCGTGTGAAGCCAGGCGACGAGGTTTCAGCCGATCAGCCGCTTCTGGCGGTTGAAACCGCGAAAGCCGTCGTGGAAATACCCTCGCCGCAGGCGGGCGTCATCGAGCGCATGTTCGGCAAGGCGGGCGACATCATCCGAGTCGGAGCGCCGCTCCTCGCCTTTGAAGGCGAGAAGGAAGATGACGCCGGCACGGTGGTCGGCGCAATGGAAACGGGGGCGAGCGTCGTCAGCGACGCGCCGGCGACGGTTGCGCGCGGCGGCGCCGCCATTCGGGCCGTCCCTGCGGTTCGCGCGCTCGCCCGCAAATTGAACGTCGATCTGTCGATGGTCACGCCCTCGGGCGCGGACGGCGTCATTACGGCGGAAGACGTTCAACGCGTCGCGCGCGTCCTGAGCGAGGCCGAGCCGGCGGAGCCGCTGCGCGGCTTCCGACGCGCAATGGCGCAGAACATGGCGTTCGCACAGGCGGAGGTCGCGGCCGCAACCATCATGGACGACGCTGTTGTGGACGCATGGGCGGCGGGGGAGGACATCACGATACGCCTCGTGCAGGCTCTCGTGAGAGGATGCCGGGCCGAGCCCGTGCTGAATTGCTGGTTCGAAAGCGCCACGCTGTCGCGTCGGGTTCTCAGCAAGATTGATCTCGGCATAGCCGTGGACACGCCGGACGGGCTTTTCGTCCCCGTCCTGCGCGACGTGGCCAACCGCAGCCCAGCCGATCTTCGAGACGGGCTCAACCGCATGCGCGCAGACGTCGCGGCGCGGCGCATCCCTCCGGAGGAAATGCGCGGCGCAACGATAACGCTTTCGAATTTCGGCACGATTTCCGGGCGCTACGCGGCGCCGGTGGTCCTGCCGCCGACGGTCGCTATTCTCGGCGCAGGACGCATGCGCGAAGAGCCCGTCGTCAAGAACCGGGAAATTCGCGTTGGCCGTGTCATTCCGCTCAGCTTGACCTTCGACCATCGCATCGTCTCGGGAGGCGAAGCCGGCAGATTCCTTGCCGCAGTCGTCGCGGATCTCGAACGCGCCGCCTAACGCAGGCCCGACCTGCCTTGCGCCAGCGACACAGAAAAGCACAGCTGGAACAAAGCGCGTTCATTCCCGTTACGCCAAGGGGAAAAGCCGTGGGCGCGAGCAAGACGCGGCCGGGAGTAAGCAGATGGCGTATGTTGCAAATAGGAGTTCCGAGTTTTCAACGCATCTATTCTGTTTTTCACATCTACGATGGAGCTTCGTTTACCAGCGTCCTCAGCATCTCATGAGCCGCGCGGCGCGCGAATTCAGAACTTGGTACGTCGAGGAGCCTGAATATTTCGAAGGCCCGCCCGTTCTCAGAATAGAACGCGACGAGTCCGGCGTTTCGGTCGTGACGCCAATGTTGCCACGCGGACAAGACGTCGACACGGCTGCGCAGCTTAAGTCGATGCTAACGCGGCTCGTGGCGAAAGTGGAGCCGAAGCGGCTGATCGCCTGGTACTATACCCCGATGGCGCTGCGGTTCACGGACGACCTCAATCCGCATCGTTGCGTCTATGACAATATGGACGAGCTCTCGACTTTCGTCGGCGCGCCGCCGGGCATCCTGGAAATGGAGCGACAACTGCTGTCGAGATGCGACGTCGTTTATGTCGGAGGCCATTCGCTCTATCAGGCCAAACGCAACAGGCACGAAAACGTCCACGTCTTTCCGAGCAGCGTCGACGCCGCGCACTTCCGCCAGGCGCGGACGATCTTGGAGGATCCGGCCGACCAGGCGGGCATTCCTCACCCGAGACTGGGATTTTTCGGCGTCATCGACGAACGCATGAACCTCGAGCTCGTGCGCCGTATCGCCGCTCTCAGGCCGCAGTGGCATTTGGTGATGATCGGCCCGACGGCGAAGATCGACCCGGCGTCTCTGCCGCGCGCAGATAACATTCATTGGCTCGGCTGCAAGGATTATCGCGAACTTCCGCATTATCTGGCGGGCTGGGACATCGGATTCATGCCCTTTGCGATCAATGAGGCGACGCGCTTCATCAGCCCCACAAAGACCCCGGAGTTTTTGGCCGCCGGCGTTCCGGTCGTCTCGACGCCGATTAGGGACGTCGAGCAGCCATACGGCGCGCAGGGGCTGGTCGAAATCGCCGACGATGCGAACGCCGTGATCGCGCGCGTCGAGATGATTTTGCGCCGCAAGCGGGCGCCCTGGATCAAGCGCGTCGACGCATTCATCGAGGGAATGTCGTGGGACGAAACCTGGGCCGGCATGAGACGACAGTTGGACGCCTTCATCCCTGACCGAAAGATGCCTGTTCGTCAGATGAATGCGGAGGCGCGTCGTGTTTGACTGGCTGATTGTCGGCGCCGGATTTGCCGGAAGCGTGCTCGCGGAGCGACTCGCGTCGCAGCGCGGTGAACGGGTCCTCGTCATCGACAAGCGGCCCCATATTGGTGGGAACGCCTATGATCGCTACGACGATGCGGGGATCCTAATCCATCAATACGGCCCGCACATCTTTCACACGAATTCGCAGGCGATATTCGACTATCTGTCGAAATTCACCCGCTGGCGTCCCTATGAACACCGCGTGCTGGCGGATGTCGACGGCATGCTGGTGCCGATCCCGATCAATCTCGATACGGTCAACCGCCTGTTCGGGCTGAACCTCACTTCC
The DNA here is from genome assembly GCF_055698645.1 of Methylocystis sp. NC52PC. Classification (NCBI taxonomy): domain Bacteria; kingdom Pseudomonadati; phylum Pseudomonadota; class Alphaproteobacteria; order Hyphomicrobiales; family Methylocystaceae; genus Methylocystis; species Methylocystis sp. NC52PC. Next base: position 2,205,190 of record NZ_CP170127.1, read on the forward strand.
GAGGAGCTCGCCACGTGGTTTGCCGCGCGCGCGGAGAAAAGAGATGAAATTCGAACGTCCGAAGACGTTGTCGTGAGCGCGGTGGGTCGCGAACTCTACGAGAAGTTTTTCAAGGGTTACACCAGGAAGCAGTGGGGGGTCGATCCGTCTCAACTCGACAAGTCTGTGACCGCCCGCGTTCCGACGCGCATAGACAGAGACGACCGATACTTTACCGACTCGTTCCAATATATGCCCGAGGGCGGCTATACGCGGCTCTTCGAGCGGATGTTGGCGCATCCCAACATAAGGGTGATGTTGCAGACCAGCTTTCAGGACATCCGCAAGGAAATCGCCTTTCGGCGCGTAATCTATACCGGCCCGATCGACGAGTTCTTCAAATTCCGGTTCGGCAAGTTGCCATATCGCTCGCTGCAATTCAAACACGAGACCTTCGACCAGCAATGGCTGCAACCGGTCGCGGTCGTCAATTATCCGCAGACAGAAGCCTACACGCGGATTACCGAATACAAACATCTTACCGGCCAGAGTCACGAGAAGACCAGCGTGACCTATGAATTCCCCAGCGATGCGGGCGATCCTTATTACCCGGTGCCCCGTGCGGAAAATATGGAGCTTTACAAAAAATACGAAAGATTGGCGCTGGCGCAGGAGAATGTCTGGTTCGTCGGCAGGCTGGCGACCTACCGCTATTACAATATGGATCAGGTCGTCGGACAAGCGCTCGCGACCTTCAGGCGCATCTGTCACGAGGTTCCGCTTCCTGAAGTCGCGGGCCTGCCGCAGGTCGCCGCAGAGTAACGCGCCGCGCGCCCGATGAGGAACCTCGCCTGTCGTCAAGCGTTAGCGACTAACGCTTGACGACAGGAGTCGAGGATGTTCACCCACAACAAGAAGCTTCAATACACCGTTCGCGTCTCCGAACCCAACCCCGTGCTGGCGAGCCTGATCCTCGAGCAATTCGGCGGGCCGCAGGGCGAGCTCGCCGCCGCCATGCGTTATTTCACCCAGGCGCTTGCCGAAGACGACCCGGGCCGCAAGGACATGCTGCTCGACATTGCAACGGAGGAGTTAAGTCATCTCGAAGTGATCGGCAGCATTGTCGCCATGCTCAACAAGGGCGTGAAAGGCGAGCTTGCCGAGGCGTCCCAGACGGAGGCGGATCTTTACCGCTCTCTGACCCAGGGGGGCGACAGCCATACGCAGGCTATTCTTTATGGCGGCGGGCCGGCCCTGACCAACTCCTCAGGCGTGCCCTGGACCGCGGCCTATATCGACACGATCGGAGATCCGGTTTGCGATCTGCGGTCCAACATCGCCGCAGAGGCGCGGGCGAAGATCATCTACGAACGTCTCATCAACGTCACGGACGACGCGGGCGTAAAGGAAGCGCTCGGCTTCTTGATGACCCGCGAAATCGCGCATCAGAAATCCTTCGAAAAGGCGCTCTACTCCATCGAAGCGAATTTCCCGCCCGGCAAGCTGCGCGGCATGCCGGAATACGCCAATCTTTACGTCAACACCTCGCAAGGAGAGGGCGATGCGGAGGGCCCGTGGAACTCCGGCGATCAGTGGCGGCGGATGGACGACGTCATCGGCGGCATTCCGGTCGATGGCGGCGAGGGTGACGCGAGTGTGGGCTTGACGACCTCTGAGCAAAGCGATTTATCGAGCTTTACGGCCCGCACCATGTCAAATCCGACGGCCAATCCGACGACGGGCGTTGATCTCGGCCAGTCGGGCTCGGCTTGAATTCCAGGGGCCGCGCGAATGTAGCGCGGCCTGACACCTTCATGGATGCAAGGCCAGCGGCGCCTTGCGTTCCGCTCGGAGGCACCGCGCCAGTTCCTCGAGGTACAAAGCTCCCAACAAAGCGGCGCTGGTCAGGACGGCGACGACGTAGGCAGGCGGCAGCGGCTCCGACTTCCATCCGAGACTCAGTCTGGCGGATTCGGCGCCAACGCCGAACAGAGCGAGAAACTGCGGCCAGTGGCGCGCAGCGATAAGAGTCAGGCCGAGCAGCGGGACGATCTCCAGAAAACTATGCACATGCTGTTCGAGCGGCGTCACGCGTCGCCGAGAAACCGCGTAGCTGACGTCCCAGAAGGCCGTAACTTCGTGTAGCAAAAACATGATGATCATGAAGGCGATGATGAGAGCGTTCACCTCGAGAAAGATTGCCGCGAGCAGGGGCAGTCCGAGTTCGACGAACATGAGCAGATGAATAAAGGACTCCTTCGATCCGCTCGTCGACGCAATGTGGGTGGCGCGATGGCAAAGGTAGTCGCAAAGCCCAGCCAAGAGCCATAAGGGCACGACGAAATACATCAGTATCAGTGCGGTCGGGTCCTGCGGCATGCTAGCTTTCAATCTTCCCGAGGGGAGAAATTGCGGGTCCGTTGAGCACTTCGCCTTGGGGTGAGAACTGCGAGCCATGGCAGGGACAGTCCCAGCATCGCTCGAAGCTGTTCCAATGGACCTGGCATCCGAGATGGGTGCAAGCGGCGGAGCGCTGGCAAAGCGTGCCGTCCTCGTCGCGATAGGCGGCGATCTTTGCAAGGCCGTTTCGGATGATCGCGCCTTCCCCCGGCAGCAAATCGTCGACAGAGGATCGCTCTCCGGCGCCGGTCAGATATTGAGCGTAGTTCTTCGCAGCCGTGGCGTTTTCTTTGAGGAACTCGCCCATGGCGCGGAGCGGCTTGCGGCCCGGCTCGTAGATCGGCGCCCAGGCGCTGTCGCCACGCAAAATAAGATCGGCGATCAGCATGCCGGCCACAGCCCCATGGGTCATGCCCTGGCCCGAGTCCCCAGTGGCGACATAGACATTCTTCTCGCCCGGATTGCGCCCGATGAAGCCAATGTAATCGATCGGCTCCAGCACCTGGCCCGACCAGCGGGTCACTTCCTGGCCCAAAGAGGGCACGCGCTCCCGCATCCAACGCGCAAGCGAGAGGATGCGCTCCTGACCATTGTCGCTTTCACCGGATTTGTGGTCCTCGCCGCCGACGATCAGCAGGTCGACGCCGCCCTCGCCGGGCTGCAATCTGACATAGTGGTAGGGGTCGAGCGTATCCCAGTAGAGCGCGTCTGGAACGCTGCCCCGCGGAATCTCGAATGCGACCGCATAGGTGCGATACGGCGCCTGCTTGGTGTGGATCGAGAAGCGATCGTTGACGGGCGCATTGGTGGCCACAACGGCGGACTGTGCCTTGATATGCGCGCCGCCAACCGTGGCGACGTCGACGCCGCCGTTCTTTTCTTCCACGGACACAACGGGCGTAAAGGCGAAGAAGCGTCCCCCAGCCTTGCTGATTGCGGTCGAGAGGGCGGCAAGATATTTCAATGGATGAAAAGTCGCCTGATCGGGAAAGCGCAGCGCCGGCGTGGCTTCCTCCCCGACGAAAGGCAGGCCTTCTTGGCGTACGGCGAGCATGCCAACTTGCGCGCTCGCCACCAGCTCGGCGTCGATCACGGAGGGGTCCGTCTCCGGCGCAAGAAAAAGGTAGCCGTCGATGCGGCGGAAGTCACAGTTTGCCCCGAGATCGCGTTGAATAGCCTCGATACGGGAGATCGCCGCGGCCTGGCTGTATTGCCAGCCTCTCGCATTATCGAGCCCGCGCATCTTGATGAGTTCCTGGAAGCCGTCGTCACTATAGGAGGAGAGATGGGCGGTCGTTCGCGCCGTCATCCCGCCGCCAATCACGCCACGATCGAGCACCGTCACCTGCGTGCCGGCGCTCGCCAGTTCATAAGCGACGGACATGCCGGCGATCCCCGAGCCGATGACGACGACCTCGGTTTCAAGGTCGCCTTGCAAGGGTTCCGCAGCGATGGCGGGCGCGCCCCAGATCGGTGTGGTTCGCTCGGCTGTGACATTCATCTCGAGCGCTCCTACATTCGCTTGTCGGGCGCCGAGAATTGGCGATTTCGCCAGGCGAGAATGGACGCCGGCGTGACATGGGAAACGAGCGCGAGCAGCTTGTTTTGCCAGCCGCTGACGATCTCCTGGCGGCCTTCCATGAGGGCGTCGAAGCCGTCGCGCGCCACTTCGGCGGGGTCGGCCTTTTTGGATCGGCCCGCTTCTGTGTCGAGCATATTCGCCCGGCGGAAAAACTCGGTCTCCGTGGCGCCGGGCATCAAGCAGGTGATGGTGACGCCCGTCCCCTTCAGCTCGTCGGCGAGCGCCGTGGAGAAATTATAGATAAACGCCTTCGCGCCATGGTAGACGGCTTGAAACGAGCCTGAAATGAAGCCGGCGATCGATCCAACGATAAGGATTTTTCCGCTTCCCCGCGCCCGCATGTCGCGGCCGATCAGATGCGTGAGATACACTGTGCCCGTAACATTCGTGTCGAGCACGCGCCGGATCCCCTCGAATTCCTGGTCGAGGAAAGCGCCGCCGAGTCCGCGGCCCGCATTGGCGATGAGGATATCGACAGGGCGCGCGACACGTTTTACACAGTCATAAAGCGCTTCCACGCCGGCCGCCGTTGCGAGATCCGCTTCGATCTCGACGACGCGCGTTTCGCCCTTGCGCAGGGAGTTCGCGGCCTGTTCAATCTCTGGTTCGTCGGCGGCGATGACGAGGTCATAGCCCCGCTCGGCGCAGAGCTTGGCGAGTTCGAAGCCGATTCCAGTGGAGGCGCCGGTCACCACGGCGAGAGGACGCGGGTTCATCGCTTGGCTCTTTCCTTGCGCAGAAAGCGTCGCCCGATGGACCGAGTCCATGGGCGGTGGATGAACCGGGGGGCGATGAAGATGTTCCGCCATCAGCCTCGCGTCGAAATTGGCGAGGCGACGGGCGCTATTTATCTTCGGTAGCGCTCGGCGCTTCGGCGGCGAGCGCCATCTTTACCAGCTCCGCGAGATTGCCCGCCCGCATCTTGGCCATAATATTCGCGCGATGCACCTCGGCCGTGCGAATGCTGATGCCAAGATCGTGTGCGATCACCTTGTTCGACAAGCCCTTGAGCAGGCCCGCGAGAATTTCGTTTTCGCGTCGTGTCAAGGTCGCAAGCCGGCTTTTGATCGCCTGTGATTCACGGCTGCGATGAACCTCGGCGTTGCGGCGATCCAGCGCGGCGCCGACCGCCGTGATGAGCGCTTCGTCCTCGAAGGGTTTTTCAAGAAGATCGACGGCCCCGAGCTTCATGGCCTCGACCGCGAGCGGCACGTCCGCATGGGCGGTCAGAACCACGACGGGAATGGAAATGCGCTCCTCCTTCATTTTGGCGATCAGCTCGATCCCGTTCATTTCCGGCATGCGCACGTCGGTGACGACGCAGCCTTCCGCGCTCGGAGACACAGCCTTCAAAAAGGACAAAGCTGATTCGTAGGCGTTAACCTTGAACCCCTCGGTGCGCAGCAGGAGCCCGACCGCGTCGCGCAAGGCTGCGTCATCGTCGATGAGGTGCACAACGCGCTGATCATTCATGAAGTAACGTCCAAGTGCTCAAGCGGCAATATGAGACTAAATAGAGCGCCGCCCTGGCGCGTCTGCGCGGTCCAAATCCGTCCGTCGTGATCTTCGAGTATGATGAGGCTCGACAATACCCCGAGCCCGATGTCTTTGGCCTTCTTTAGCGTCAACACTTCAAAATCTGGCTCTCTGAATGGTTCCGGGTGGTTGGAGCCTGCGTCACTCATTTCCACTCGGATAGCGTCCGTGTCGAGGTTGGATGTCCGGATGGCAAGGTCCCGCCCGCCGGCCGCCCGCGTCGCTGCGGCGGCGGCGCGTAGCAGATTGCACAGGGCCAGCCTGATCTGCAACCTGTCGGCCATGACATTGTCGCGCAGGGCGGCGGGCTTCAGGCGGAAGCCGACCGCGTCCGGCGCGCCGTCGGCGCGAAGCGACTCCAGGCTTTCCTCAAGCAAAGCGTGCAGGCTCGCCAGCGTCTTGTCTGCTTCTCCGCACGGCAGGAGATCGCGCAGGTTCGCCACGAGCCGGCTGGCCCGTTGCGTCTGGGCCGTCGCCTTTTCCAAGATTTGGGCGATCTCCCGGTCGCCCGACTTACCCAGCATGCGGCCTGCGACGCTGAGATAGGTGGCGGTCGCAGCCAGGGGTTGGTTGATCTCATGGGCGAAAGCCGCAGCGCCATAGCTGAACGCCTCGAGGCGGTGGCGGAGGCGCTCCTCATCGAGGTTTGCAAGCTTGACCGGTGGGCGCCCGCTACACACGATACTCGAATCCCATCCTGTTCCCGCGGCGGGAAGCCTCGGCTCCCTTAGGGAGTTCTTGTCGTCTTCCCGCGTCGCCGCAAACGGGATTGTCACTGCTGGCCTCGAGCCGACCCCTTTGGCCTCGCTCTTGCTTCACCTGTCAAGCGACATTTTGCCGCAGGAAAAGTAAAGAGTCGACCGCAATGTCTTCGAAAAGGCCCGCCTGTTCGCGTGACCCTGCATAAGCCCCGGCTCCTGAAGCGAGTTCGATCAGAGATCTTGAGGAAATTAAGTGAAATCCCCTAGAGAGCAACCCGTCGGGATCTCTCGAAGATTTATTGCAGTATTTGAGCGCATTGCGGCAGGGGCCGTGAGGACGCGTGGGTTTTTGGCTGAGCTGCCGATTCGGGTGAGATAAACCCGTCAGATCGTCGCCAGGGTCCGAATCATCGGGCGATGAGTTTGACGGCTATGCTTGCCGGCGTTCAGGGGGTCGTTATCGTACAGGACGTGCGCATGGGCGTCGCCTTGCGCGGACGAAGGACGGGCTCGATGCGAGGCGGATAGTCGAAATGGAGCGCCCCTCTCAATGACCGCTTCCGAAACCACGGCTCATCGCATTCTGGTCATCGACGACGATCACGACGTCGCGGACAGTCTGGTGATGCTCCTCGAGACGTTCGGCGTGGACGTGCGCGTGGCCTATGGCGGGGAAGCCGGTCTCAACGCCTTGAGTCAATTCAAGCCCGAACTCGTCTTTCTCGATCTCGGCATGCCGAAAATGGACGGATACGAAACCGCACGGCGGCTGCGCGACATGCCTGAGGGACGCACAGTCAAGCTTGTGGCGCTCACGGGATGGGGACAGGATCAGATCAGCGACCGCGCGCGTGACGCCGGCTTCGATTTCCAGCTGACCAAGCCGGCCGCATTCGAGGATCTGCAGCGCATGCTCGACTCCCTCTCGTGACGCGTCGCATTTTGCGGCGCGTCGCAGCATCTCGGGCGAAAGAAACGCCTCCGGTTAAGGCGGGTCTTGCTCATTTACATTAAGACTGGGGCCAAATTAGCGCCGAGCGCCGAGGCGCTTGCATTTTCCGGCCACTGACTTGTAATGAGGCAGAAATATTTGGGGATTCGCCTTGGGGTTGTTATGGATGGGCAGGGGGGTAGGGCGCAACGCGCCTCGATCGCGGTTCGGTCTTTACTTGCTGTAGGCCTCTGGGGGCTCGGTCTGGCGGGGGCGCTCGCTAGCCTCTATGTGTTTCGAGGCGCTGAGGCCGCGCGCGATCTGGCTGGTCTGATCGCGCTTTTCTGCGGGCAGGCTTGTGTCGCCGAGTTGTTGGGGTTTCGCTGCGACTCCGCCAGCATCTCATTCCCCCGCCGGCTTTTGCCCCGAATAGGCTTTCCGACGCTTTGGCGACGGCGAATCGCCTTGCGCGACATCTCGCGCATCGACGCCTTAGGCGAGCGGGCCGCCTTGTTCTACCTCACCTCGACAGAGCGGATCGAACTGGTGTTTCCAGGCGGACACAGCAGGCATATTTTCATGCGCTTTCTCGCCAAGGCGTTGGAAGCACGGCGTCAGCCGCGGCGTCCCTCTGTTCAGGCCCGCCAGGGATAATGTCGCATGGCGGGCGCGACGCCGGTTTTTAATTTTGATCAAGGAAGTTGCGGCGGAGCAACAGGTTAAGCGAAATCAGAGAGGTGCGACAGGCTGAGCCCTTGTTTATCGCAAGCCCGCCTTCATACTCGCAAAATAAGAAGACGAACAAAGCGGCGACCGCATGGGCATGTCCTTCAAGCTCGCAAGACTCTCTCTGGCCTTGGCGTTGGCGACGGTGCTTGGCTTGGCGAGCGTCGCCCGCGCGTCCCATGAGGTTCACGCGCCGACGCAGGTCTTCCTGTCGGGCGATCAGGCGTTCACCCTACAAAATTGCTTATCATTTCACGTCGATGAAGACGGGTTTCCGGTAAAGCGGCTGCATATTCCAGCCTGCGTGGATTGCCTGTTCGCCGTCGCTCAGCAATGGATCAGCCATCCGCCGACCACAGTCCTACTGCGGCTGCAGGCGCCCAAGAGCCTGACATTCGATCTGCCCCTGCCGGTCCCTATGGCGGGCGTCGAATGGTTCTCCTCGCATTCGCCGCGGGCGCCTCCCTTTTCCTCCTGACGTCTCAGCCTAAGCCTTAACGACACGTCTGACCGTCACCAAACGCGCGCGCATTCGTCGCCGCGAGGGGGAGAATCATGATTCGCACTTATCTGATGCGCGGCGCGAGCGCCGGCGCAATGAGCTTGGTCGTACTTTCGAGCGCGAACGCTCAGGTGGCCTTGCCACCGATCACCATCTCCGCTCAAAGGACGAGCGAAACGTTAAATCCGACCGACGTTCCGACGCCGGAAAAGGAAGCCGAGGTCGTCGACGAAAAGCAAATCGTTCGCGAACTGCCGCCAACGGCCGATACGGCGCGGCTTCTTCGCGACGTGCCCGGCGTCAGCACCTACGAGGCTGGCGGCGTTTCCAGTCTGCCAGCGATCCATGGAATGGCGGACGACCGGATCAAGATTCTCGTTGGCGGCGTCCAGACGACGTCCGCTTGCGCCAACCACATGAATCCGCCACTTTCCTATCTCGGCCCCAGCAATGTCGAGCGGATCGAAGTCTACTCCGGCGTCATGCCCGTCAGCCGCGGCGGCGACTCGATCGGCGGCACGATCATCGCCGAGCCACGCGGACCGGTCTTCGCGCCGGATGCGCCGCCGTCTTCTCAGCTGGCGATCCCGCAAGGAGCGCTTATCCCGCTTCCCATTCTGAATCTGCCCGGGCCCGAACAACTCCGTTTCGGAGAAAACGGCGCCGTTCTCGTCACGGGCATGATCTCGAGCTTCTTTCGCGGCAACAACAACGGGATCAGCGTTTCAGGCGTCGCCAATGTGGCGACCAAGAATTGGAGCCTGCTCTATAGCGGCGACTGGCAGCGCGCGACCAACTACCATGCGGGCGGGGTCGGCGAGAAAATCCTTTCGACCAATTTCATCTCAGAGAACCACTCGGCGACCCTGGCCTTTCAAAACAACGGGCAGTACCTCTCGCTGCGGGGCGCCGTTCAGAACATTCCCTATCAGGGGTTCCCGAACCAGCGCATGGATATGACGCGCAACCAGGCCTACAGCTTCGAAGGCAGGTACAAAGGCCTGCTCGACTGGGGCGCCGTCGACGCGCGCATCTACTGGAACAATGTCAACCACAAGATGGGATTTCTGCAGGACAAGCAGCCGGCCAACATGCCGATGGCGACGATTGGCACGGACTACGGCTATGCGGTCAAGGCCGAGATTCCTTTCCAGAAATTCTCTCAAAGGGACATTCTGCGCATCGGCAGCGAGTTCCACGGCTTCCAACTGAATGACTGGTGGGAGCCGGTGCCGGCCAATTGGCAGCCCGGACGATTCATGTCCATGATGGGCATGGTTTCGTATATGCCCTCGATGAACATGATGGGGCCGGGGGCGTTCTGGAACATCAATAACGGCAAGCGCAACCGCCTCGGCCATTATGCGGAGTGGGACGCGCAATGGAATGACCGGTGGTCCTCGCTGCTCGGCGTCCGCAACGACACTGTCTGGTTCAACACCGGGACCGTATCGCCTTACGATTGGCGAGACCCGACGCCGATGACGATCTGTCCCGTCATGATGGGACAAATCCTGCCCTGCGGCCCGAGCGCCATGATGGCGATGAATAACCCCGACGTGCCCGCGGCCAACGCCTTCAACGCCCAGAACCGGTCTCGCACCAACGTCAACTTCGATATGACGGCCCTGGTGCGCTATCAGCCGAACGATTTCAGCAAATATGAGTTCGGCTACTCCCGGAAGACGCGGTCGCCCAACCTCTACGAACTCTACGCCTGGGCGCCGACCCCGATGGCGATGTTCATGAACAATTGGTTTGGGGACGCCAACGGCTACGTCGGCAACCTCAATCTCAAGCCGGAAGTCGCTCACACGGTCGGCCTGACTGCGCTCTACGCGGATCCGAAAGGCGACTGGGAGGCGCGGATCGCGCCCTACTTCAGCTACATCGAGAATTTCATCGACGCGGCGCGTCTCTACAATTCGCCGACCCCCACGCCGACGCAGCCCTACGTCTTCCAGATGCTGCAATTTCGCAACTACAAAGCGATCATCTACGGCGCCGACCTCTCCGGTCGGTTGAAGCTGCTCGAAGACCCGATGTTCGGCCGCTTCGATGGCACGATCGTCGCGAATTACACCTATGGCCAGAACCTGGAGATGGGGCAGGTACAGAACTGCGCCTTCTTCGACAACGCCTGCTACGCCTATGCGAACCTGTTCGTCAAAGGCCATACCGGCATCTATCATATCATGCCGTTCAATACCCGCGTCGGACTCGAACATAAGTATGGCGGATGGTTCAGCGGGGCCGACGTTCAGGTCGTCGCCGGCAAAAATGTCGTGAGCATCCCGCGCTATGAGCAGATCACCAATGGGTATGTGCTGCTCAATCTGCGCACCGGTTATGAATGGTCGAATCTGCGCATCGACCTCGGGGTACAGAACGTAACGAATACGCTCTATACGCTTCCCTTGGGCGGCTTCTACTATTCCGGGTACAAGCGAGCTGGCGCCAACTCTGGCGTACCTGGAATGGGCCGGAATTTTTATGCCGGTCTGACGGTCAAGTTTTGATGGCGATCATGGGAGGCGGCGCCTTGGCGTCGCCTTTTCTCCACGAGACGTTTACGGACGTCGCCCGCTCCGGAAACAGCGCCGTGGACGCCTCCTCCGGTCACAACAGCCCACATTCCTTTGCAATCTTCCTCAAGTCCTTCCCGCGCCGTCCGCGTTGTTCAGGCTCGAGCAGAAAGCGGATACCCAAGCCCCGGAGTCGATCGATGAAAGACGAGACGGTTGGATCGTCGCGGCTCTTGCCGAAAAAGGGCGCGATTTGATCCGCCAATGTGCTGGCGTGCCGGGCGAGCACCCGGCGCAACTCGTCTTCGTCTCCAGCTTCGATGACGGCTGCGAGGAAGAAGCGCATCCGGTGGGCGTCGAAGATCAGCGCCTCCAGAAACGCGAACGCTTCATCGAGGCTTTTCGGAGGGGTCGCTTGCCCGTGTTGGTGAGAAGCCTCCAGCACCGCCGCCAACAGATCGGCTTTTCGCGGGAAGTAATATGTCAGGTGTGATTGCGTAACGCCCGCCGCCTTGGCGACCTTGGGTTGGGTCAGCGATTTGATGCCGCTCTTGGTCGCGATCTCGATCGCCGCATCCAGGATGCGCTGTTCCGTGTTGACTTCGTCGCGCACAATCATTGGCTCTCGCAAGGGCTCTCCTCACCCGCCGCGTCGCCACGAGTAACAAAATCCGCCGGCTTTCGCCACGGCCGAACAGCCAAGCCTTCAAAGCGTGTCATGCTTGCAACAATGCGCGAAATTATGCCGAAGGCGGAGCTCCCGCCCGAGCGAACCATTGCATTCGATGAATTGGTGACCTACCAATCATTCCTGTCAAGCAAGGGCGGATGAGGCCGATTCCTCGTCGCTCGTGGACGAAAAGCGAAGTGCGATGCTCAACGTTAAGGCTCATAGACGCTCGCTGCTCGTCAAGAGCATTGCAGTTGTCGCGCTGTGCCTGTTCGTTTTGCGGGGCGTCGGCTTCATTGAAATGGTCGCGTCTCTGGCCGCCGGTCCAGCCGGATCCGCGAAAGCATCGTTTCTCGCAATGACCGCCGGCGAGAAGTGTCACAGCGACGACAAAAAGACGGACCCGGCGCGGCGAGATCATTCGACATGCTGCGTCTCATGCGCCTGGGCGCGAGACGCTGTGCTTCTCGATGTCGTCATCGCCGCCCGCATTCTCGATCTCTTTCCAGAAACGCACATTAGCCTGCCAGCGTGGTCCGTCGACGCGACGGCCAGAGCCCCGGCCCCGGGATTAATCGCAAATTGGTCGGCGACATCGCCGCCGCGCTCAAAGATCTGAGACGCTTTTCTCGATTATCGCCGCAATAGCCGATGCATCGGTCGAGCGCTGATTGTGCAGCAGGACTCTTGCGAGTCCGCTCGAATTCGGCCCGGTAGCTCGAACGAGCCTTGGCGCGCGTCCATTCTTTTCGCACTGGAACATGAGATGCCCCGTAATCGCCTGGCGCTCGGCGCCTCCGTCATCGCCCTTGTCCTTGCCCAAGCGTCTCACGCCGACGCCCAAGAGACCCTTCCGACGATCGAGATTGGAAAACAGAAACAGAGGGCCGGTCGATCGGCTCGCCCCGGAGACGCGCCCGCCTCCACGCCCAGCGTCACGGCGGAACCGGGCTCCGGACTGCAGGGCTCCAATCTGGAAGGCGCGCCGCTTTTCACGAGAGGCGGCGGCTCCCTTGTCGCGCCTTCAATCCCGAAAGTGCGTGCAGAGCTGCGACGCAACGTCGGCTCGATCGGCTTTATCGACGCAAATACCCCGGAACAGCAGACGCGCTACATCTCCGATCTGCGCGACGCTCTGAAGGACGCTCCCGGCGTTTTCGCTGAGTCGCGCTATGGGCAAGAGCTTCGTCTGTCGATCCGCGGCTCGAATCTCACGCGCGACTACCATATGCGCGGGCTGGAGCTTCTGCAGGACGGCATTCCGATGACTTTCGCCGACGGCGGCGGCGATACTTATTCCATCGACCCCCACTATTATCGCGCAATCGAAATCTACAAGGGCGGCAACGGCCTCGCCTATGGATCTTCGACCTTGGGCGGCGCCATCAATTTCATATCGCCGACCGCCTACACGGCGATTTCGCCCAATTATCTGAATGTCGAGGGCGGCAGTTTCGATACGATACGCGGACAAGCTCAGGCGTCGCGCATTTTTGGCGACTTCGACGTTCTTTTGAACGGGTCTTACGCCCATTCGACTGGATTTCGAGGTCACTCGAGCTCGAATTACCTTCATGTAAACGGCAATGTCGGCTACCGGTTCGGAAACAGGATCGAAACGCGCTTTTATTTCGGTGTGTATGACACGAGCCAGCAGATCCCGGGAACGCTCGATCTCAACCAGACTCTCACAGCGCCCTGGACGAGCCTGCCGCCCTTCATCGCCAGCCCATGGCAAGGCGGCTTTTCCGGTAATCAAGGCCGCTATCAGCAAAACTATCGAATCGCCAACAAGACCACTTTCGATTTCGACTTCGGCCGACTCGACGTCAACAGCTGGTACGTCGGACAGTATCTCTATCACCCCATTTTCGTGGTGCTTCAGCAAAATACCGACAACTGGGGCGTGACGCCGAGATTCACCTCGACGCACGACATTCTGGGCCACAAGAATGAACTGATCGCCGGCGCCCGATTCTGGGGCGAGAGCGGCACGGACAAATGGTGGACGAATATCAACGGCGTTATGGCGAATCCGCTTGGCCCAAGCGGCGTCGCCAATCTCTTCGGCCCGCCGGGCTTCACCCCCTTTCAATTGGGTTTTCCGCCTTTTTCCTGGAACGCCCTGTCGCAACTTGGCGTCTTGAACACGTGTATTCCCGGCGCATTCCAGTTCCCGTCGGGAAATCAGGTCTGTCCGGGATTTGTAAACGTCGGCCAAAATCCGCAGCTGCGTAACAACGTCTTCGGGGCGTTCAACGCCGAGGCTTATTTTGAAGATCGCTTTCATATCCTGCCGAACCTCGTCGGCATGGTCGGGCTCAAATATATGAGCGACCGCAGAAGTTCGGCGGCGCTGGGCGGGATCCCGTTCGAGCCGATACCGGGCAACGCGTCGCGCACGTATCATGGCGTGATGCCGAAGGTCGGCCTGATGCTCGAGGCCGCACCCGATATCCAGGCCTTTACCGATCTGACCTTCGCCAGGGACGTGCCTGACCTGATCGACCTCACTCAAACGATCTTCCCGCCCCGGCCGCCGTGGATCGCAAATCCGAACGGGACGTTCGGCTACCAGATGAACCCGCTCAAGGCGCAAAAGGCATGGACCTGGGAAGTGGGCTCGCGCGGGACATGGGACCGCTTCACCTGGGATATCACTTACTACTATTCCCGTATTTGGGACGAACTGTTGAAGTTCAACGTCGATCCTGCGTCCGGCGTTTTCTCGACCACCTTCAACGCGCCCAACACCGTTCATCAGGGCGTCGAGCTGGGCGGCGGCGTCGAGGTCCTCCGCAATCTGCGAGGACCGGACGCCGGGGACTATGTCAAGATCTCCCAGATCTGGGATCTCAATCTCTTCTCCTTCCTTGGAGACAGGGTCTATGGCGGCAACTGGCTCCCGGCGATTCCGCGCAACGTCTTGCGCACCATCGTGAGCTATAACTCCAACGATGGATTCTATATCGGGCCGCAGGTGGACTGGGTTCCCACGGGGGCATATGTGGATTACGCCAATACGCTGCGGGCGCCAGGCTATGCGTTGATTGGCCTCCAGGCGGGCATAAAGACCCCCAACGGTCTGGAGGTCTATGTCGATGCGCGAAATCTCGGCAATGTTCACTACGTCAGCGACGTCATCAGCGTGGCGAACGCCCAGAGGCCGGTCGACAACGCTTTTCCCGCGGGAAATCCGCAGGCCTTTTATCCGGGGAATGGCGCGTCGATCTATTCAGGCCTGAAATACCGCTTTTAGCCCATGAGAGACAAAGCCGCCGCCGCTCAAGGCGGCGGCAAATCCGCAGGCGACCGAGGGCTGGCAAAATTGTCGACGACTGTCCTTCCGCCGGAAATGACGAGATCGGGATATTCCAGGACTTTGAAATTCGTCCGGGGATCGCCCTTGACTGCAATGAGATCGGCTGGCGCCCCCGCGCGCAAGGCGCCAAGCGGCGCCAGGCCCAGTTCCTTCCCGGCTTCCGAGGTGGCGGACCTCAATATGTCCACATCGGACATTTCGGCCATATGTCGCATGAGCTGCAATTCCCGGGCGTCGATGCCCCAGGGAATTTCCAGATGCGCGATTTCGGCGCCGTAAAGGAAAGACGCGCCGGCTTTTGCGAGCTTGCGGGCGTTGGCGAACGCGCCCTGGCACGAGGACAGCGTGTCGAGAGTCGTGACGATCTTCACTTTCTGCTTTACCGCCTGCCGAACAAGCGCCTCATCGAGCTCTGAGCAGGGCACATGCGCCCATTCGTCCACGCCTGCCGCGAGTGCAATCGACGCGCCTTTATTTTCGCTGACATGAGCCGTGACGATCCTGTGGAGTCGGTGCGCCTCCTCGACGACAGCGGCAATGATGTCGACGGACGCGATGGGCCAGGGAGGCGGGACGGCTCCATCATGTTCGTGACTCCAAGGCGCGCCAGGCTCGCCTCCTGGCTCCAGCGCGACTTTAATGACCGCGGCGCCTCCTTGGACGAGCTTTCGAACGAGCGCTTTCGCGTCCTCAGCCGTTTGAACGGTCTCGGCAAGATAGCCCTTCCCGAACACGGAGAGAGGATAGCCCTGTTGAACCGTGATGATCGGGCCGGCTGTCAGGACTCGAAGTCTGCCTGTTCCGCCCGTAGGCGGCGAGAGCGGTCCGCCAACGTCCCGCAAGGTTGTGATCCCATGCCGGAGTATGACCTCCTGCGGCAGGTTTCGGACGAGGGAATGGGCGTGGAGCTCGATGAACCCCGGCAGGATTGTCGCATCGCCGAGATCGATAATCCTGCTCGCGCGCTCTTTGAGAACTTCGCGGGGGCCGACATCGACAATGACGGGACCCTCGATCAAAATAGCTTTTTCGGACTGAAAGTCGACTCCGTCGAACAATCTACGCCCCACAACCAAAATTCGTTCGCCGACCTGCGTTTGATCTTCCGCGCGAGCCGGAATGGAGGCGCCGATCAAAGCAGCAAAGGCGAGTAGGGAGCAGAGGCGAGCTTTGATGCTCGAGCGGCCATGCTGATGCTTCTTGGAAGTGAACATCCTTCGCTTACTTTCAGGGTTTGAAACCGGCGGTGCAATGACGTCGGCGTGTCGGGGCTCGCTGATGGCGAGAGAGATGAGCTAGAAGCGGCGACCGGCGCGACAGGCCGGAGACGGCCATGCGCCACCACTGTTTTAGCAAGGCGAGCCGCTCTAACTCCGCCTTGAGTGCATTCGGGCTTCTTTTCAAGATTCAAACCGCCGCTTGCCCCGTTCGGGGACCATCTCGACCTCGAGGAATAGAAGCGAACGAAGAGCGAAGCAACACGCCGCAGCGTCTTGTTCGCCGCCGCCTCGACCATCCGGACGACTGGGCTACTGATGCCGATCAGACCCCTCCCTCCCGAGCTGCCATTCGGCATCTACGACTGCCTGAACGGTGTGCAGTCCAGCCGGCGGCTCCTGCGCGAGGGCGCTCGCAATATCGAGACGACGTGGCTCATCGGCCGTTTGCTTCTGCTCGATTTGATACAGAGATCGTCGCTGTTGAACGATTGCAATATACTGACGGTCAAGAGAACAGCGAAATATTGTCTTCTCAGGGTATTTGCAAAATGGTCTTTTGATGCAATCGTTGTATCCATATTGCGAATGTGGTTGCGGCTGGTGCAGCTGAGTCTTCCTTTGCTGGGGATTGCACCGTGATTGAAAATATTGCAACGCCAGCGTCGGCTCATCGAACGTCATGCAAAAACTATTTTTGATGAATATCGTGGCAGGAAACAAAGATCGTTTGAAGAGAAGAGGAAAATCAATGATCAATCTGCAACGATTGTCCCGGTTCGCAGCGAATCTCGCAGCTCGCGGACCGATTTACGCGCAAATTGCCTATTCGATCGACTCTGCCGCTCCATTGGGAGGAGAAGCCAACTGGAATTTTTGGACGAAACAGTCGCCGGTCGGGCTTCGGTTCGCTCGTTCCTATCCACTGAAATCCACACGAGAGAAATATCTAACGTCGATGCTTAAGGCGGACCGTGCATCGGGAATCGAAGCGCATTACGATGTTTCGAATGATTTTTACGCTTTATTCCTCGATAAGAAATACAGGTTCTACACCTGCGCCGAGTTTCAAAACGGTGAAGACACGCTAGAGAAGGCGCAAGAGAGAAAAGCTGAACATATTCGCTCACTTCTCGATCTGGAAGGAGACGAAAAAATTCTGGAGCTGGGGTGTGGTTGGGGCTCGATGCTCAAATTCTTGCGCGACCGTGGGCATCGAGGCCACTTGAAGGGCGTCACACTATCCAAGGAACAGCTGAGTTACGTCAAAGACACGCTCGGCCTTGATGCGTCTTTGTCGGATTTTGTTACAGATCCATTTGAAGGTGCGCCTTACGACCGAATCTACTCGATCGGCGCTATTGAACATGTAAAGCCTGACGAGCTGGAGGGCTTGTATCAGAAGATTTATGACGCTCTTAGGCCAGGAGGTCTCTCGGTGCATCAATTCTTCTCGCTGGAGCTCGAGCCATACCCCAGTGCAATGGTGGCGTCACAGCTATTTTTTCCAGGATCTCTCCTTGTTATGCACGACGTCCATGTCAAAGCCGCAGAGAAGGCCGGTTTCACGGTGAGGCGCGACTCAATTCATGATTATAGACCCACCCTGAGAGCGTGGTACGAACGGCTTACTGGAAAACAAGAAGAAGCGCTGAAGTTGGTCGATCTGCGAACGTATAACCGCTATATGATCTTTTTCCCGGTTTCATGGCTGTTTTTTCAGCTGGAAGAAGCCAAGCTGCATAGAATGGTTTTGGAGAAACCTGTTTCGTGAACGCGAACGAGTGAATCAGCCGAACGCATAAAAGGTTTGGCTTGGATGTCGGGTCGGATGGAAACACGCCGGGGCCGAGCCGTCAGAGCGCGAGAGGATCCCCGAAGAGCGGGAAATGGGCGCCCGAGTGCGCAACAAATTCCGACGTTCAGCCGGGCCGCTCCGGCTCTGGGACATTATCAGACGGGACGCGCTTGATTTCTATGGCGAGAGAGACGGGGCTCGAACCCGCGACCTCCGGCGTGACAGGCCGGGGAAGGCCATGTGAAATCAATGCCCTGCAAGTCGAACCGCCCTCAACGCTGCCTTTGAATTCATTCGGACTTCTTTCCGGAAGTCGGACCGCTAGCTCTCCCAATGCGGACGCCGGCAAAATTGCGGCACCGCCTTGTCTTAGCGCTCCGCAACGATTTGGAAAATCGCTTTTGCACTGGCCGCCCTCGCACTAGCCGGCAATTGTACTGCGGCCCGGTTTTGAGACAACCGACTGCGCTTATTCAGGCGGCCAAGGGTAGCTCTGCGATGTTTGCCTTGGCAACCGAAAGCTGTTCGGCTCTCACCTGATCGGGCGTTTTGTAGCCGTGCCTGGCGACGAGCCAAGTTTTGTTGTAACGCGCGGCGAATTCGATGAGCGCCACCCTGAGGTCCTCGATCGTGCGGAAGGCCCTGACCCACAACAGGTTCTCCTTCAGCGTCCGGATGAAGCGCTCGGCGACGCCATTGCCCTCGGGCTCTCGCACGAAAGAGGGCGAGGCTTCAATTCCCAGGCATTTGACCTCGGACTGAAAATCTTCCGACATGTAATTGGACCCGTGATCGTGACGCAGTCTCAATCCGCAGGCGATTTCTGGAGCGATCGCGCCGAAGCAGCGTTTCACGCCCTGTCGAACAGGCTCCAGCGCCTCGAACCGATTGGCTGATTTTGCGGCGTGAACGCCGACGACCTCCGAGTTGGCGTGTTCGACGGCGACGAACACATAAGCCTTGCCTTCATCGGTCGTAACCGTTTGTGTCATGTCGGTTCCCCACATTTCGTTGACACGATCGGTGACGATCGTGCCGTCATGCGTCTTGGCCGACGCCGACACCACTCGATGCGGCGCAAGCAATCCATGTTCGCGCATCACGCGCCGCACCCGTCGGGGACTGGCGCGCACGCTGGAGACTCGTAGCCGCGCCCATATCTTCCGGTAGCCTTCGCCATGGAATTCAGAGGCCTCGATTTCGCGACGGATGTGATCCGCCAGTTCGGCATCCGAACATGCCCCAATGGGGCCGGGTCGACGTCGGGGAGTGTCTTCAGGCGTCTCCACGCGAGATCGATACACGGTTGCCCGCGACAGGCCCCACACCCGCGTCACGCGCGACAATCCATAGATGCGACCGAAAGACAGAGAACGAGCCCGGCTCATTTCCTCGGCCTCCGGCGGGCCAAAGGGCGTTTGTTTTCCAGGACGTCAATCTTGGCGTAGAGAAGCTCGTTATCCATGGTGATCTCGCCCACCTTGGCCTTCAGCCGGGCGATCTCATCGTCGCGGTCATCCCGCTCGCGCTCTTTCAGAGCCGAGGCGGCCCCCGCCAGAGCCCGATCCCGCCATTCGGTCAGCTTCTGGATGGTGACATTGGTCTCGCGAGCCACCAGTTCCAACGGCTCTCCGCGTAGGAGGCGGGCCACGACCGCCATCTTGCGCTGAACGGAAAAACGCCGGCCCCTGGCGCTAACCTTCTCTTCCTTGGTCACTTTCAAATCTCCGGTTGCGGTTCAAATTACCGCAGCCGGCTGTCTCACCTAACCGTGCCGCACCCCAGCACTAGCCGGCAATATCTACATCCACTAACAAACATCTGGTCCCAAACAACGGTCCAAATTGAGACGGAGGCGGGTGGCACGCTCTACCGGGGAGGGTGGCGTCGACGACAACGCCGCGGCCGCGAGAGCAGCCTTCGAGTACGGCTCGGATCCCCGAGCCCGCCCCGATGCCGACGCAACGGACAAACCCGCCGCTCCCAAAGGTTTGTTCGATTGCTAAAATTGGAACGGTTCACCAACGCTAACGCGACAGGCTTGTGTCCAGACTTGATCATAATCCGCTTGACCCTAAAGGCGAGAACGCAAGGTCACAAAATCGGGAGCCGCACGATAAACTCACTGCCTTTATCGACGCCGTCACTCCGGGCTTCGACGGTTCCATCGTGAAGTTCGACAATCTGCTTCGCAAGGGCCAGACCGATTCCCAAACCCGTAGGACCGCCTTCCGCCTGCTTGAATAGCTCGAAGATTGTTGGCAAATCCTCTGGAGAAATCCCACGCCCATTGTCTCGCACCGAAGTCACAAGGCAATCACCTTGGCGCTTGATAGAAACTGCGATGGCGCCGCCCGCCGGCGTGAACTTCGAGGCGTTGTCGAGAAGATTGACGAAGACTTGGGCCATACGAACTGGGTCTGCTTGAATCGTGGGCGTATCTGGCTGGGTGGTGAATGTAACGCTTTGACGCGCCCGTTCAATTGAGGGCTTATTTCCTTCCAAGGCAGTACGCATAATCTGCGACAGGTCAACTTGCTCTGGGTGCAACTGTATCTTTCCGCCTCTGATGCGAGAGACGTCGAGTAAGTCACCGACCAATCTCACGAGATGGCTTGCCTGCCGATTCATGATTTCGAGCAAGTTTCCGGGTGCATTGACCCCGGTCCTCAGCATGACGGCGAGGCCATTGTGGAGAGTCGAAAGCGGGTTTCGAAGTTCATGAGCAAGCGTCATAAGGAATATCTCTCTGGCTCGTATCGCTTCCCGCAATTGTCGGTCGGTCCGTTGCTGCCTATCAATTACGAAGGTGGCGGCCAATATGCTCATGCATACGAGGGCCCTGTTCAGCCACATGACAGAATGTAGCCCCACTGTTGTCGGCGGAGGGCCAATAGCAGCGGCAAGCAACGCAAGAGCTACGCTGGCGAGAGCCATCAGCCACATCTCCCGCCGCCCATCATGGCCGAGGAACAGGAGCAAGACGAATATGTAAAAGAATGGGATGATCACGTTTGCGGGTGTCATCATGTCGATGATGAAGACTAAGACGATAAGAAACCATCTCAACAGAGACATTCCCTTGTTGCTGGAAACCTTCATCATAACCCTTCCGCCGCAAACGAAGAATCAGAGGGGGGGGGTAGCAAGCGTCACCATCGGCGAGCGACAGGCTCACTAGCTTTTCTGATTCGGATCCACGAACTGGCCTGCCTGAAACGTGCTAAATCAGCAAGGTTCCAGGGGGCTACCGGGATGCGGCTCAATGAGTCTTGAAATCCACGGTCAGTGACATGCCGCCGCTGCGGCCTACCTCCAAAGAACCACCGAGCTGGGTCGCAAACGCCTCCATGATGCCCATACCCATCGAGTCTGCGTCCGCCTCGGCTCCTTGAGCAGCCATGCCGGGCCCGTCGTCGCTCACGTTGAGGTGTAGGCGTCCTTCCTCATCCTTGGCTAAACAAACGTCGAAGCGTGTGCCGAGCCCTCTTGAGAAGACATGTTTGGCCGCATTGAGCGCCGCCTCGTTCACCAAGAGGGTCATGGCGGTCATCTGGTCGATGGTCAGGTTTGAGGCTGCATTAACATCGATGCGTACACTGACCGGCAAGTCCCTAAAGGCATTGGCGACCATCTCTCGTAAAAGCGGCTCAAGTCCCTTTTCAAAGGCTGTTCCGTCATTCAATCGACGGTGCAGTTGGGCCATCGCCAAAATGCGTTCCTCGGCGTCGTTGAGGGTCTCGGCAGCCAGAACCGGGTTGCGAAGGTTGCGCTGAGCGTGTCGAAGCAAGGCCACAACCAGCTGCAGATTGTTGGCAACTCGGTGCTGAAGCTCAGCGAACATGAGTTCCTGAACGGCTTTAGCCAACTCAACTCGCCTGACTGTCTCCCTCAACGCCGCCATCACAAGGACCAAGAATCCGCCAACGACAAGAAAGCTCGCGATTGAAGCACTATTCGCGGGCTCTAGGAAAAAATACTTAGCCGTGAGAGCCGACAGGATTAGGACAGCCCCTCCCTGTCGCCAGCCGCATATCAGGGTGGCGATGATTATCGAGGGCCAGAAGGTCATGAATTTCATCCCGGCCATAGCCGGGTTGAACAGCGCATGGACTGTGACGCTTGTGGTGAAAAGGCCGAGGGTAACCGTCCAAGACAAGAGGCCTTGGCGCTTGATTGAAAACCTGTTGAGTTGATGCACCCAAGGCATGGACCAACTCCATGGCTAAGCTACGTATGGCTCTATGCTTCAAACCAAGCTGGTTTCAATGTGTTCCGCGGGGAGGCGCTGTCTGGCTTCAAGGGAAGATCAGTATCGGCTCTAGACCTGGAAAAGGAAGAAGCGCCAAGCTATCGGTCTGGTGGCGATCAGACAGCCTTGTCGGGTTCCCTGAGCCGTACTCCCGCGCCCCCGCCGTTCTCTGGAATGAACTCGACGCCAGCCGCTTCTAGCGCTGAGCGGATGGAGGCAAGCGAAGCATCGTTGCCCGCACATTTGCCCGTTTCAATATTTGAAATGGTGTTGCGGTGAACGCCGGACGCTTTCGCGAGATCGGCCGAGGACCAATTAAGAGCTACACGAGCCATCCTTACTTGTGCAGGCTTCACTAGTCGTCGCTGGGCTGCCTTTACAAGTGACAGGGTCACCACCCGCTCCTTGAGCAATGCCCGGCAGCCGCTTTCTCCGGCTAACGCGAGCCATGCCGATTGGAAAGCCTCCACCAGGCACCTGACAGAAGAATAGTTGCTTCCGATCTTCCGGCCAGCCAACTAATTCATTAGCCATCGGTTTCCCCCGCGTCGCCAAAGCTTAGCGAGGCCCCGGCGAATTTCATGGGGAAGGCTCAACGCCGGCCGCGGCAATCAAGGGTCTGATCGCAGCCATGCTCGCGCCCTAAGGCTGGGAGGCTGGCGCCGGTTCCGGTTTGATTACGATTTGGAAGCTTTCCACTCCTTGAACCTTGACAATGCGCCCGATCACAGTCCAGCTTTAAGCTAAGTCGTGTGTGTGTGCCGATGTTTCGACACCCTCACGAGAGTTCTATGTCACAGCAGCGGTCACCGCGCCTTTCACGCGGGGTAGGGGCCTCGAATGGATGAACATATCTTCTCCGCTTTGCGGGAATGGGCACGACTAGAGTCGCTGTATAACATCGCGAAATCCAACTGCGAGACTGGGGCCGAGCTCACGGCATATGCCGCTCTAGTGGCGAAGTCCGATGCGATATTGGCGATGAGAGCGCGAACCAAGAGTGGCGCATTCGCTCAACTTCGCTTCTGCGCGACGTTTCTGGAGATGCGCTGCGAGCAGGGGCGCGTTGCTGCCGAGGCCATTCGGAACACTGCAAATTTTCTGTTTTTCGAAAGTGCGCCAGCGGGCTCGCATAGCCTTCCGTCCCCTTTGGACCGTCGCCAACCTGAACTGAATGCAGGGAGGCGTTTCGCTTTGGTGCAATCGATCAGGCCGGTCGGCGGTCGTCAACGCAGGAGCGCGCTGGGATGATCAATATCTGCTCGCCAACTCAGCCATTTTGGCCGATAGATTTACCACGCGCCTAGCCTCTGGGTTGGTGCGGCACTCGTTCTTCAAACTGAGGTATTGGCGGTAAAGCTCTACTGCCTCAGACCCGAGCACAGATCGTGCCTCGGAGAACGCTGAGGCGACCTGATAAGAGCTATAGCTTTCCACAAAATTGCAACCAAACACCCTGGTCTCAGCCCGCGCCTCAGTGAGGGCCATGCCCATCGAAAGGGCTGCTCCGCAACAAGCTGAGATGCGAGTCGCCGTTGAGACAATCTTACTGGACATGCCAAACCCCCTTGCCAGAGGCCGGACGACGTCTTCTGGCTGAGTACAAGTCTAGGGCCGATACTAGCGGCGAATGTCAAAACGTCAAATTGGCTAGGTTTCGTCTGCCACTCGCAGGCCAAGGGGGCGTCAATGATCCGAAGCTCCATCGCAGTCGCGGTGCTCAACTCCGACGTCATCATCGTGGTCTTGGGCGGGGCAAGTATCTGGCCACCGAGATAGGCGGCGGGTTCGAGGATCGCCAGCCGCGACCAAATAGGATTGTTCTTGCTAATTGAAGCGGCGAGGCTCGGCAGGGGCCCAGCTTTGCAACATCTCGAGCTTGCGCGGCGCGTCGAAAAAGGCGCGAACTTCTGGGGGAACTTCCGCGAGTTTCTCGCTGAGCAGCGAAAGCGCGAGCGCGACGCTTTCCTCGATGTTGAGCCCGGGCCGATCAATCCAGTCTGTATCCAGGCAGGCTGACAGCTGGTCGAGCTCTTCACGCTCGGCGGTCCCGTCGGTCAATTCCAAGACGGTGTTTTCCGCTCCGACGCCAAGAGCGCGCGCAAGGGCGTCGAGCGGCGACTCGCCCCTGCGCCATCCGCCAACATGATAAGCTAAGATGGCGCGTTTGGAGCTGCGCCATTCACTGTCGATTCGAAGCCAATCAATTCTAGTCACGGCTCATCCCGCACGCCGCCATTCAATTATGTGGTTGTGGCGATCGCCCGCGTCGTCCAACCCGTCAGGGCTGGCCGAGGCCCGGCATGGGCGGCAAGGATTCGATGTGCTGGCCGAGACCCGTATAACTCTGATTGCCGACCTGGGTGACGCCGGCGTTGTTCGACTGCGAGCTGCCGGCCTTGCCGATCGAGACCTGCTGCACGCCGACAAAATTTGTCAGGCTGTTCTGCTTGACGTCGAGATCGTTGTGCTGGCCGAATTGCACGCCCGCGACGGCGCTCAGCAGCGGGTTATTAATGTTGACGCCGATGAAGCTCGGGCTGACGCTGATGAAGCCTCCGAGCGCTTGCGCCTGCGCCTGAGCGCCGCCAATGCAGACCAGAACTGGGATAAGCCAATATTTCATTTGTCGGCTCCGATCTTTAGAGGCTTTGTCAACAACGGACGCTATGGCCCGAGATAAGATCGCGGCCGATGACGGCCGCGATCTGTCTAAACCACCCGGCTTAGCGCATGGATCACGGAGCGCCGAAGTTCAGCGGAACCTGAGCCTGGATCACGGTCGCCTTGTTGATGGCCGCGCCACCCTTCGAGGTGTCGCCGATCGACTGCCCGAGCTCCAACTTCTGCGAAACGTCGCCGTTGGCGTTGACCGGAACCTGCGCCTGCAGGACGAACGCCTTGTTGAGGGCGAAGCCTCCCTTGGAGGTGTCGCCGATCGTCTGGTTGAGCTTCAGCGACTGGGCGATATCGAGGCCGCCAGCCAGAGCGTAGGTGGTGGAAAGGGCCAGCGCGGCCGAAACGAGAAGCAGCTTCTTCATATCTATCTCTCCGAAGGTGAAGCGTTGATTTGAGCTTCGAAACCTGTCTACCTTCGGGTAGGAGTCACGAATAGGCACCAATGTGGCCATCAAAACTGTCCAAATGGGTGAGGCGACCTCGCCGCGCAAATTCATTAGCGTCTCGCACAAACGCCTTTTTTTGATTCGTTGGCACAGCGCCCCTCGTCAATCGGGGCCCCGAAACGCCCTGATCTCTAAGTATCAGAGGCCTGCCGTCCGTATCAGTTGCTGCCTATGCCAGCAGGGTCGTGATCTCGCGCCGGATCGCTGCGTTGAGGTCTGGCGGAAGGTCGACGACGGGGCGCGATCCGCCCCCATGCGAGACGCGGGGAACGTCCATCCGGACCTTGCCCGACCGGTCTCTGCGCACTTCGAGCCCGCGTATTGCTATGATGATGCCGTGAACGTCGATCTCGACCTGGGCGAGGGCGATGATCCCGTCGCAATCCATGCGCTCGATGCCCACCGTCAACCTGACGCGCGTGGTGCTCATGATTGATCGTAGCGCGGCCGAACCGCGACGTGTAGTCGATTGTGCGGCTCCAGTAGATCTCGCGATGTGTGCCGAATGGCCGGCCCTTTCACCCGCATCGCAGCCCATAGCAGTTTATCACCCTATGATGGAGGCAAAGCCGAACCCTATCGATTGCTGTAAGGCCCTGATCATCTCTTCCGAAAATGATTCTGGGCTCGTCTCACGCGCTTCTTCCTCAGCCGCGTTCTTAAGTACTTCGACCAAAGCTAAGCGCAGAAGAAGCAGTCCAATTTCAGCGGGCAGCTGTTGAGTAATCGTATTTTCAAGCGAGCGCTTCATCGACGAACCAAGCGCATGAAGGACTACATCAGTGTCGCACTCGTCTACGGAAGGCTGCATGAAATCCTCCCCTCAAAGCGCATGCCTCTACCGAACTGCGATTAGCGTAGGTAGTTCCCATGAGCTTGAGGAGATAGTGCTATAGTGATGCCGATGGCTGAGCGTGCGTGCTCTTGAGCAACCGTGGCTTGTCAGCTTGATTTCCCGCGATAGGTTCTAGACGCGCGGCGGTCGCGGAAGTCCTTGCCGCGCGCCGCCTGCTTGGCTGGCGGCCGGGGCACCCCGCATTGCTCTGACCGCCAGTTACGATCGGCCGTAGTTTCCACAGCTATCCCGAGTGACTTGGGAGAGATCCTTTGCGCGGCGCGTATGCCGACGGGCGCTAGGCTTCGGCCGTTTCAGCTCTTCCTACCTTGCGATGGCCGCCAGTCTCTGGCGACGTTATCGGGCGGATTGGAACGCCCTGAAGGTGCTCAGGTTATCTACGCGGTAGCACGGCGCGGCCTTGGACTAGTCACACTCACCCTTTGAAGTGGAAGCCAAGCAGCCCCCGTGCTGCTTTGAATGCGGAGAGCTCGCAACTTCCCACCGTAGCAGCGATGCTTGATCCCGCCCCGTAATTTCAAGGGCGAAGCGATGCTCTGCGTTCCAATGACGTGCTCAAGGAAGATGCGAATCGCATTCCTCTTCAGAGGCTGTTCGCACAACCTCTGCCAAAGCTAGCTGCATTAGCAGCAACGCCATGCTTGGCGGCAGGGATTCATTCTCCGTCGGCCCCAACGACCGTCGCAAGGCGTTGCCCAGTTCATGCATGACCAGGATCGCATCCCGCGTCTCTTGCAAGATATTCTGTTCAGCGGGCCGCATCTTACGTTCCTTGCCACAAGATATTCTGTCTTTGTTCTGAAATGAACCGATACTGCTCCGAGCCGTTCCTTAGTTTTGCATAATTTTATCAAGCAAATATGCGAGCGAGCGAACGCTTGTCGCGTCTGCGATTGAAGTGGGGATGGGCAGTTACTACTCAAGGAGTGAGCGCCCCTGTCGCGCAACCGTCCCGGTTCAAGCCGATTTTTCAGCCGCTCTGCTTGGCTTGGAACGACCGCCCCAGTCGGGCGGTTGCTTTCCTATCCGTTCTTCGCCTCAGCCCAGCCCCGCGCTGGGCTTCTTTATGGTGGCCCGCCACAACGGGGCTTCCGTCCAGCTGTTCCGACGAGCTTCTAGGGTTCGTTCATCTTGGCAGCCGCTATGTCCATCAAAATGAAATGCTTAATCGTTGCTCTGCTTCCCCACGGCGATGTCCCGAACGATGTTGAAATAGGAGGAGCGGCGTTGCTGACCTTGAGCTTGTAGGCTCGGGGTGCTGATTCCACAGAAGGAAAGCAACGCCATGAACCAAGCTATCACATCGACGGCGATTCCCGCGAGCGCCTGGAAGGCGCAGGCGCTGGCCAACATGACGGCGAGTTTCGAGAGCTTCTGCCTTGTCTCGGGCATGGAGGCGCTGGCCGAGATGATGGAGAGCGACGCGACGGCGGCCTGCGGCCCTCGGCATGGGCGCGGCAAAGGGCGACGGGCGTATCGCTGGGGTAAGACGAGGGGCCAGATCGGTTTCCATGGCGGCAAGGTGGAGATCGACCGTCCGCGTCTGCGCGGATTTGACGGCAAGGAGTTGGCGCTACCCAGTTGGGAGGCGGCGCAAGCCGAGGATTGGCTTGGCAAATGGGCGATGAACCAGATGCTGATCAATGTCTCGACGCGCAGGTTCAAGCGTTCGGTCCGGCTGCCCGAGGGCGACGTTCCGGCGCGTAACGGGTCCGGCCTGTCGAAATCGGCGGCGTCGCGGCGGTTCGTGGCGCTGTCGGCGGCGCGGCTGCGGGAATGGATGGCGCGGGACCTCTCCGCCCTGGATTTGTTGGTGATCCAGATCGACGGCGTGCGCATGGTCGAGGACATGACCCTCGTGGCGGCGCTCGGCGTTGACGCAAGCGGCGACAAACATCCGCTCGGGCTGGTGGAGGGCGCGACGGAAAACGCAGCGACCGTGCAGGCCTTGATCGACAATCTCGTCGAGCGCGGGCTCGATCCCGCTGTTCCTCGCCTGTTCATCATCGACGGCTCCAAAGCGCTCGCCAAGGCGATCCGGGCGACCTTCGGGCGCGAGGCGGCCATTCAGCGCTGCCAGATCCACAAGGCGCGCAACATCCTGGACCGGCTGCCGAAATCCATGCATGCGTCCGTTCGCCGGGTGCTGCGTCAGGCATGGGAGATGAATGACGCCTCGAAGGCCGAGAAGCTATTGCGCAACCTCGCCCGGCGCCTTGAAAAGGACTGGCAAGGCGTTTCCGCCTCGATCCTCGAGGGGCTCGACGAGATGCTGACCGTCACGAGGCTGGGTCTGCCGCCTGAGCTGCGGCGATCGCTCGCGTGCACGAACATGATCGAAAACGTGATGGGGACGTTGCGGCGCGTCTGCCGGAACGTGAAATACTGGCGATCCCCGTCGATGGCTCTCCGTTGGGCGGGCGCAGCCATGCAAGAAGCCGCCAAGGGCTTTCGGCGGCTCAAGGCTCACAAGCAGCTCCCGATCCTGAGGGCGGCGCTCTCCGCCCGAAAGCTGAACGTCACTTCAGCCAGCTCAACTCTTGCTGATGCCGCGAGGGCAGCATAGTCTTTCAACCAGCGACGCCCGCTGCTCGCTTTTCAACAGCAAGCGGGACATCCCCTTCCCCACGGCCTCCAGCGGCTATTGCTGAAACCGCGGAGGTTGAGTTACAACCAATCCTGCGATTTCTGCGAGCATTTGCGAGCCTACGCCCTATGTCGTTTGGATGGCTGGGTGATGCTTAGGGAAAATGCCATGCGCTCGAAACTTACTCTTCTCCTGACCGCCACAGCACTCGTCGCGTCGGTAAGCGTCGCCGCCGCTCAGCCGATGCGCGTAGTCCGAGGCGCACCTGCTCCTGCCTATTATGGCCAAGCTGCAGCGTATGCCTATTATGGAGCCACGCCTGCGGACGGCGGTATATTTGCCACCTTGGACAACATGTTTAGCTGCCGCCGCACCTACGCCGCCGCGCCACAGCCGATAGTCGCAACTTATTAACGCGCGAAGACACGCGATATGCTGGCGAAGAAGGCGGCTCATCGCCTTGACAGGCGAGTGGGCCGCCCTTCTCTTGCCCCGCCTGCTTCTTAGCCGGAGTAAGTTTTTCGCCGTTGCGAAGCGAAGGCGAAAGTTTTAACCTACCCTTGCACGTTGCGAGACGCCTCGCGTCGCAGCGGCTGTCCGCAGCCCCAACGCCATGCGAAGACCGACGCAACGTCGGGCCCGCCTGAGGGCGCCCTCGGCGGGCTTTTTCTTGTGGCCGCCTTTCCTGGCCAAGCCATGTCGCTCCCGCACCCATGTTTGTTGCGACGTGAAGGCCGACGGAGATCGCCAAGGCGCTAGGC
This sequence comes from Methylocystis sp. NC52PC, assembly GCF_055698645.1. Classification (NCBI taxonomy): domain Bacteria; kingdom Pseudomonadati; phylum Pseudomonadota; class Alphaproteobacteria; order Hyphomicrobiales; family Methylocystaceae; genus Methylocystis; species Methylocystis sp. NC52PC. The sequence continues at coordinate 2,234,660 of NZ_CP170127.1, forward strand.
GTCGGCCGGGCGAGCGTCTACCGCTTTGTGATGCGTTCCTGCGCTCTAAAGCTTGGGACAAGCCTCGGCGCGCGAGGGAAACTGGCCAAGATCATGCGCGCTTCAAGGCGGCCGTCACCCTCGCTGCCGGCTTGCTATTCGCCGCTTTGGCTTTCCTGCGCTTACTGGAACGCGCTCACGCCGCCATGCGTTAGTCATACGGTAGCACGGCGCGGCCTTGGACTAGTCACACTCAACCTCTGTAGTGGAAGCCAAGCAGCCCCCGTGCTGCTTCTGGCATTGCGTCCAGTCGCGCAACCCCGGCCCGGCCGTTGGAACGAAAGTCCCCGCCAGCGGTTATATTCACTGTCTTGAAACTTTCCTTACTTAGCCCGGCTCACCGCCGGGCTTTTTTCGCATGGCCCGCCGCCTAGGGCATCGGCGCAACGGTCGGTCTCGGCGCCGCTGATCTGCGTTCTCCCGTATTTTCCACAGCTATCCGCCGATGCTGTGCGAGGTAAGTTTTGACGGCGCGAAGGAGGCCGGGCAGGACTCTTCGTGCGCGCCTCTGCCGACAGGCGCGGGCCTGGCGGCCATTTCAGCCCCTCAAGCTTCGAGATGGCCGTCAGCCTCGCTGCCAGCCCGTGCTTGGCAGACGGGCGCCTCGATATCCGCGGGGCTAGAGCAAAGAGCCTCGCGTCGACCCGTCAGCCCGAGCGCTTTCCGCAGCGTGCGGGCGTTCCGGCCCGAAATCAGCAGCTTCCCCTTCTCGTGGATGTGGATGATGAGGCCGCCATCAGCGCGAATGCGCCAACCAGGCCAGATTTCATCGCGGCTCATCTCTAGTTTCGAAAGCCCCATCAATTGGAGCTGTTCAAAGACTGCTATAGCGCTGAGCGGCTCATTCATTGCGTCGTTTTCCTGTCGCCGCCTGGACCCAAACCACGCTTCTCGTTCGCGGAACTCATTGCGCCCGCCTCGAGACCGCTACGGGAACTCGACGGCCGGAGCACGTCGGGTTGCAACTGGAGTCTCTCGCGCAAGATGCGACTCCCTCGCCATCTCTGTCATACCGGCGAGTATTGCTGTTTTTACCTTCGGCGCCTTTCATTAAGCCGTAAACACCAAGCCGCTAATTAGGGAAACTAGAAGCGATGCCGAGGCGAAGCCGTTAATGCTATACATTCCGATGAAATCCAACTGCCAAGACCGCTCGATGCCGCTGATTTCTTTTGCAAAAAATCTTGGCAGTTCAACATTGGGGAAACTACTTAATTTACTCTGACAAAATCTACTAGCTGAGGCTTTGGGTTTCCTCAAGCGCCCCGCTTTCGTGAATGAACTCGACGGCGGCGCTCTAAGGATCGTCGGTAGGGGTAGATCCGCGCCGCCATCGGGACGCGATGCGCTTCCTCACGCGCTTACACCCGCCGTGCGTCTACTTAGTCGCAATCGGGCTGAGCCAGGATCGCCTCGCTTATCTGTTTGAGCAAGCAGGCTCTGACGGTAGCCCTACCTCCCCACAAATGTGACCGCCGGGGATTGGCATAGATGCTGGCCCAATCGATCGCGCTGTAAAGACTCTGCATCTGGCCGACGTTAGAGCAGCCTTTGATCAACTCGTCCAACTCAGATAGCAATTCTTCGCTGCCGATCTTTTCGTCCAAAAGATCGTAGAAAAGCTTCTCTAACGCTTTCTTGCGCATGGCCTTTTTTGCTCTTGGAGAGGCGCCGCTTCGCGACGACCGCCCAAACAGTAAAAACTCCAAGCCGCGCTTTTTGTTCTGTTTATCAATTCGATCCCGTTTGGGCTCGTTAACAGGCTGAGGGTAAAGAAAAAGCCCGGTTGGGCTACCGGGCTCGAAATAGGGGATCCCTGGGAAAGGTTACCCGAGCACGAAGGTAGTGCGCCGCCAAGGACCGGCAAGTCTGCATTACGGAAGGCCCCGACGCCCGAGTAGACGGTTGTTTTAGTAAGTCAGCTGAACTTTGACCCCAGCACCTCAACCTTCTCGATCTTAGGCGGCAGAGAGAAAAGGTCCGGAGCCTTTGCCATAAGAGCCTTCGCCACTTCGCCGGCAAGATGGGCGTCTCTGCCTGCTTCGTCGCGAACGACGTCGAAAATACCGAAGGTGGTTGGCGAGAGCCTGATCGCGAACCACGCCATCGTGTCCGGCTCCGCTTCAACGAGCGGCAGCGCAGATTTCAAAAATGCAGCGACTTCATGCTCCTTGCCGACCTTCGCTTCCAGCGTCGCCAAAATTCCGAACTTAACCATCACGGCCTCCTCACCCAAGGACTACGCCCATCTGGTAAGTGACGAGCGCTTCTCCAGCACGCTTAGCCCTGAATATCCGCTTCGCCTTATGGACGGAGGGACGTTCACCTTCCTGCCTCTTCAGATCGGCAACAAAGTCGAGATCGCGCCGACGCACAACAGCGCAAGCACGAACAGCACCATTTCCTGTTTTTCCATGAGCCCCCTTGCATCCGCCTCTCGCGCTGGCGCTAAGACAATGCACCGGCTTCGTATCCGGTTCCCAGGCAATCCCGCAGAGCCTAAGTAATCAAGGAATTCAGAAATTGTTGGAACTACTTAGACGCTGAGCAGTTCGAGTGTAAAGCTTTGGAAGGGACGGACAGATGGAGCGCATTAGTACAGACGACTCCCGCGATACGTCGCTAGTCCTTCAACATCTCGGAGCCGCTCTCCGCCTTTCATTGGAAACGACGCAAACTGAGCCATTGCCCGCGGAAATGGGCCTGTTGGCTCTGAGGTTGGCCTTTGCCGAGGTCCTGAAGAACGCCGCCGAGTTAGAAGCTCAAGAAGCCGAGCCTGAATCATTGCCTTACGGTTGGGCCGAAACCTTCCGGCGGTCACTGGAACTTGGTCCTTATCTGCACACGTGGTGGCGCTCTCGCTACCGGGCGGCGGGGTAGGCGTGATGCCAGCAATCAAACACGTTTACGTCGTAGACGATGACGACGACGTCCGTGATACGACGGCGTTGTTGTTAAAGCTCGAAGGATATGAAGTCGAAGCCTTTGCTTCCGCGCGCTCATTTCTGGAAAGCCTGTCAGTTCCCTATAATGGCTGCGTTATCACTGATATCCGCATGCCGGAGATGGATGGGGTCGAGCTGATCGCCGAGATGCGCAAGAAATCCGTACCCCTGCCAGTGATTGTCGTCACCGCCCATGCAGATGTGCCGCTCGCAGTTCAAGCCATGAAGCTGGGCGCAAATGACCTCCTCGTGAAACCCTTCGACGTTAAAGCTCTGCTCGCGGCGCTGGAAGCCGCTTCCAATCAAAAGGAGAGCCAGCAGGATCATCTCCAAACAGTAAGGGAGCGCCTAGCGACGCTGACTGACAGAGAAGTAGACGTTCTTCATAAGCTGCTAGCCGGAATGGGCAACAAAGAGATCGCTCACCATCTTGGCATTAGCGCACGGACCGTGGAGGTGCATCGTGCGAATATCATGGCGAAGACCGGGGCCAAAGGGCTTACAGGATTGATCAAAATGGCCGTCGCCGCCGACCCGAGACAACTCGAAGAATTTCTGACGTCAAGAAGCGGTGAGAGCAGCCGCTAATCACGAAGCAGCGAGACGTAAGGTCGACATGAGTCGTACGGCTCCCGTAGAACTCGACAAGCATTGGGCCGGAGCGAGGGCCAGGGCACTCAGGCCGTTCAGGCTGATAATAACGCGACAAGATCAGCAGAGCGTTTAACAGGCTCTGCGTTTCCGCGAACAAGCGTAGCAACCCGCGATCAGCTCTGAGGCCGTCGAGCTGGGCGAGTGCGCGCCGCAGGCGCTGGCAAGGGCTACTCTCCTGCAGGATCATTGAGTAGCCCTAAGTAAGGCGCGATGGAGGAAGTCGGGCCAGATGGACTAATGCCGCGGTTACTACTGAGGTCCGCAAGGGAAAGGGATCCAGGGATCTGGCAACTGTCCTTGACCCGAGACGCGCGGCGATAAGAGTGGAGGATAGGGGAGGCGCCATACGCCAAATCCAAGAGGTGGCCCGTCTAAGCCCGGACGAGCCGCATGCCACTACAGCCCGGTCGAGCCAACCGTTGGCAGCCAAAGATCGACAGATGTGCCTTTTCCTTCAACGCTCCTTAGCTGCATGGCTCCGCCCAGCTGCACCACGAAGTCGCGGATCATCGAAAGACCAAGTCCCGTGCCGCACTGGCCCGGTTTTGTGGTGAATAGTGGCTCAGCCGCGCGAGCGAGCGTTTCTTTGTTCATGCCGCAGCCAGTATCTGAGGCCGACAGCCGGACGTAGTGGCCAGTTCTCAGAGCAGGCGCGTCCTGGCGCGCCTCTACTCGTTCTTCCTCGACGTCTATCGTAAAAGTGCCGCCCCGCGGCATTGCGTCCCGCGCATTAGTGGCGAGGTTCACTAACGCCAGCTCGAGCAGGTGCGGCTCAGCTATGATGGTGGGCAGCGCAATCGGCGCATTTAAGGCGAATATAATGTGCGGCCCGAGTGAGTATTGCAGCAGCTGGCGCATGTCATCCAGTAACCTGGGGAGGCAAACAGGCTCAGGTTCGGCTTCCTTGCGGCGTGCATAGAGAAGAAGCCGGCCCGCAAGATTCGCGGCCCGTTCCGCCGTAGCTATGGCGCCATCGATGGCCTGCATGTGGGCCTGCCCCCTTAGTTGCCTTTGCAGCACGCGCAGGTTCGCCATAATGACAGTGATCATGTTATTGAAGTCGTGAACGACGGTGCTGGTAAACTGTCCGATGCTCTCCATTTTCTGCGCTTCAAAGAGTGTCGCCATGGCCTCTCTTGCTTGCGCTGTTCGCTCCTCGACCTGATTAGTCAAATCAGCATTTAGCTTGCGGAGTCGCTCTTGGCTTTCTCGCAGTTGATCCTCGACCTTGCGATGTTCGGTTACGTCCACCTCCACCACGACGCCAGCAACAATCCGGCCCTGTTCGTCGTAAATCGGGGCTGAGTTACCGAAAAAATAACGTCGCTCGCCGGTCTGGAAGTGCTCGCTCTCAACGAGTTCGTTGCGAACTACCTCGCCCATGCGCAGAGTGCGGGCCATAGCCCACTCGTCGGCCTTTAGTCGCTTTCCCGAGTCGGGCCAGTAGCCGACCCAATTTGAGTATCCCTCCCAATTCGTCGTTACTGGTGGCGTGCCCCAAAGCTTTCGGCTTGCCGCATTGTCCCGAATGATCTTTCCGTGGGCGTCTGCGATGATCACGCCCACAGGCAGCGCGTCAAGAACGGCATTCAGCATCGACTTGCTGAGCGCATCGTCGTCTGTGGCAGGCCTTTGTTCCACAACAGGGGGAGGGGCGTTCTCACTTGGACCCGCCTGGCTGGCGACGTCGTCTTCCTTCGCCCCAGCGGTCTCGATCAAGCTAACGTCAATCGACTTCATTTCGTCGTCCCTGACAGGCCTGATTTATAGGCCAAAATATTCTTACTCACAAGGAATAAGCCCTTGTGGAATGCTGCGGGGGGATGTCCCGCTTGCTGTTGAAAAGCGAGCAGCGGGCGTCGCTGGTTGAAAGACTATGCTGCCCTCGCGGCATCAGCAAGAGTTGAGCTGGCTGAAGTGACGTTCAGCTTTCGGGCGGAGAGCGCCGCCCTCAGGATCGGGAGCTGCTTGTGAGCCTTGAGCCGCCGAAAGCCCTTGGCGGCTTCTTGCATGGCTGCGCCCGCCCAACGGAGAGCCATCGACGGGGATCGCCAGTATTTCACGTTCCGGCAGACGCGCCGCAACGTCCCCATCACGTTTTCGATCATGTTCGTGCACGCGAGCGATCGCCGCAGCTCAGGCGGCAGACCCAGCCTCGTGACGGTCAGCATCTCGTCGAGCCCCTCGAGGATCGAGGCGGAAACGCCTTGCCAGTCCTTTTCAAGGCGCCGGGCGAGGTTGCGCAATAGCTTCTCGGCCTTCGAGGCGTCATTCATCTCCCATGCCTGACGCAGCACCCGGCGAACGGACGCATGCATGGATTTCGGCAGCCGGTCCAGGATGTTGCGCGCCTTGTGGATCTGGCAGCGCTGAATGGCCGCCTCGCGCCCGAAGGTCGCCCGGATCGCCTTGGCGAGCGCTTTGGAGCCGTCGATGATGAACAGGCGAGGAACAGCGGGATCGAGCCCGCGCTCGACGAGATTGTCGATCAAGGCCTGCACGGTCGCTGCGTTTTCCGTCGCGCCCTCCACCAGCCCGAGCGGATGTTTGTCGCCGCTTGCGTCAACGCCGAGCGCCGCCACGAGGGTCATGTCCTCGACCATGCGCACGCCGTCGATCTGGATCACCAACAAATCCAGGGCGGAGAGGTCCCGCGCCATCCATTCCCGCAGCCGCGCCGCCGACAGCGCCACGAACCGCCGCGACGCCGCCGATTTCGACAGGCCGGACCCGTTACGCGCCGGAACGTCGCCCTCGGGCAGCCGGACCGAACGCTTGAACCTGCGCGTCGAGACATTGATCAGCATCTGGTTCATCGCCCATTTGCCAAGCCAATCCTCGGCTTGCGCCGCCTCCCAACTGGGTAGCGCCAACTCCTTGCCGTCAAATCCGCGCAGACGCGGACGGTCGATCTCCACCTTGCCGCCATGGAAACCGATCTGGCCCCTCGTCTTACCCCAGCGATGCGCCCGTCGCCCTTTGCCGCGCCCATGCCGAGGGCCGCAGGCCGCCGTCGCGTCGCTCTCCATCATCTCGGCCAGCGCCTCCATGCCCGAGACAAGGCAGAAGCTCTCGAAACTCGCCGTCATGTTGGCCAGCGCCTGCGCCTTCCAGGCGCTCGCGGGAATCGCTGTCGATGTGATAGCTTGGTTCATGGCGTTGCTTTCCTTCTGTGGAATCAGCACCCCGAGCCTACAAGCTCAAGGTCAGCAACGCCGCTCCTCCTATTTCAACATCGTTCGGGACATCGCCTGCTGCGGCGGAGAACCGTCTCCTTTCACAATGTATCGAAGGCTAACGCGTAAATAAGGCCGCTCACCGGGCCAAGAAGCGCGGCGGTTACAACTCGCACTCGAAACACTGCCGCACCCGCCCAGCCATCTTACGATAGCTGAACGCCTGTAGAGGTTAGGGAACAAAAGGCCCCGCGCCGGCCGGAGCCGGGCGGGATAGGGCCTGAGCGGGTCGTCAGCGCTCAGGGATGCGGGATATATTTCGTTCCTTCTGGCCAAACCTTCGCGACCGCCCAATAGAGGAACCCGGTCCCGAGGACGCCGACGGCGATCAAGAAGATCTTCTCCCCGCCTTTTCGGGCGTGACCGCGCAATGAGCGCAAGAACTTCATGTCCTCGCGCACTGCGTCTCGCTCTTTGGAGTCTTTGCAGTCGAAGCCAAAGGTCAGCTCGATCTTTCCTGACATGGCCTCATGCGTCATGGCGGGGAACGCCGATTTGAACTTGTCGAACGCCGCGTCGACGATCTCTTGAACATCTTCTTTTGTGACCTGCTCGCTCATCGCGACGCCCCACACCAAAATTGAAGGGGAACTGTTGAGGCTCGGCTCAACCGTCCTATGACTGGATCGAAGGGTGGCCAGAGGCGCGCCCGGCGTTGCATCGCTCTACGCGCCTCGCAAATGTCAGACGACGCTCGGCAGTTCCGCCTCGATTTGATCTGCCAGGGCGTTCGTGTTGTCGATGACGCCCTGAAGATCCTCGGCCGCCTCGAGGGCGGTTAGCTTGGCCTGCATATCTGCGTTGAGGCCGACCGCGGCGTCGCGCTGACTTTTCATTTCCCGGACCACGGCGAGAAGCTTCGTCACCACGTCGGTCAGTCGACTATTCGCCGCCTTCAGGTCGTCAATCTGTGCCATGTTCTCCGTCTCCTGCGTCTTGAGCGCACATAGGCGCTCGAAGGCCTCCACCTCGAGCGCATCCAGGCGCGCGAGCACGTTGAGCCGCCGGGCCAGCGCGGCGAGGCGCCCGCAGGCGGCGGCGATCATTCCTGGGCCTCTTCCTGGGCCTGGGGCAGCTGCTCATTAAGCCGCTCGGCCTCCCTATATGCCGTCACGCAATTGTCGATCTGCCGGCCGCGCAGCGCGGCAACGGCGCGGTTCTTAAGCCCAAAGACACCCTTATCCTCCCCGATCACAACGGGGGGCAGTGAGGCCTTCTGCTTCGCGCATGAAGGGGGCAGCGGCGGGATATGAGGCCTAACGGGCACCGCCCGCTCGGTCGTGCTGAAGCACCCGGCGAGCGAAAGCGCCGTCCACAGCGCAGCGCCGATCAGAAGCAGTCCCCGCATTGCCAGTTTCCCTTTTGCCAGCGGCTTCCTTCGCCGCATCCTCGATCACGCCCCACATTGCGAGTTGCGCTTCCGCGTCCGCCGCAAGCCGCGGTAAATCGCGCCGCGCGGCTTCCTGGGCGTCTTTGACCCGCCGGGCGCTGTCTTCGGCCTTTGCGGCCGTCTCAGCGGCCCTGGCGGCCGCCTGGCGCGCGTCACACGCGCCGTCGGCGTTGTAGTAGCCGACGGCGATTCCCACGACGCCGGCGACGATGGGAAGCCCGACTTGCGATAAGGCGAAGCGCAGCGCGGCGAGGGCGAACTCGATCAGGGGGCCCAGAGGGGGAATAAGCAAGACAAGCACTCCGGTCAGTTTGCGAAATTGCGCAAATTTGAAAGGCCCGCGCCTTTTGTCAGCATGGAACGAACAGCCCCTCGGTCAGGAAGCCGTGCCAATGGCTCGACCCGTCCGCATTCAAGCACTGAATGCTCGGCCGGAGGGTTATCGCGTCATCGGCCCCTGTCCGCACCCAACCCTTCGGCGCCGGCGGCGAGAACCGCACTCCAAAGAGCTGGCCACACCCGCAGGCGCATCGAAAGTTCATGCCGCCGACATCCCCGGTCCTGGGATCGGCCCAGAACCGAAACGACCCCGCCGGGGGCAAGGGCTCATCGAAGATGGAAGTGACCAAGACGGCGGGAACGGCGGCCATTGGCTCAGATCCTTTCGTTCACGCCCTCGCGGGCATTGCGCACGCGCTCATCCTCGGCCGCCTTGATGCCGCGCCAGATTGACCACACGCCATAGGCGGCCAGCAGCGCCAGCAGAACGACGCCAACCACGCGCCAATTGTCCTGCAGCCAGGCGAGGGCGCCGTGCGCCGTGCGGACATGCTCGGCGGCCTCTTCGATCGGCGCGGTCACGCTCTGCACGGTCTCCGACAGCCCGCCGGCGCCCACAAGGCCGACGCCCGCCTTCAAGAGGCCTCCCTTGGCCGCTTCCGTCGCGGCGATCGTCTGCGATCCGCCTTCCTTCAGATCGGCGGCCGTCAATTCCTCGCGGGGCTTCGACACGATCTTTCGCCACTTGGCGTAAGCCTTGGCCAGCTCGCCCGCGTAAAAGTCCACTTGGCCGGGCCCGTTGTAGACGCGGGCGAAGGTCGCCCAGGTCCGATTCCGAAGATCGTCATCGATCCGCTTCGACCGGATGAAGGCGGCCATTTGCTCGAGGTGGACCCTCTCGCTTTCCAGGGCGGCTTCGAACATGGCGACGGCGCTTTCATAGCCGACGATGCGGTAATTCTCGCCAAGCACCTGTCCTCGGCCAACCGAGATCGAGCGGAACGCGGCCTCTTGATTGATCCGCGCGGCAAGCGCGAGTCGTTCGTAATTCTTGTCCTGCCTGATCTCGAGGGTTTTGCCCTTGGGATAATTCTTCTTCCACGCGGGATAGGCGAGGCCCTGCGAGACGGCCTTTCGCTGTTCGTCGCCATGCAAGTTCCGATAGAAGACATGCGGTTCGAAAAGGATCGTCGGCCGCCCCTTGGCGTCGAAGCCGCGGTTCTTGCTCTCGACGTCCAGCACGGCGCGCAGCGCCGCGACCTCGCACCCCAGCTCGCCGGCGACCTCTTCGACATCGCGAGCAGAGAGCGGGCGAGCAGCTCCTGAAAAAGAAACCATGTCAGTTAATCCTCGTCTTCGTAGATGCTCGCGACCCAATCGTTCAGCGTCGCCATCAGCATGGCGCATATCAGCGCGAGGCATGCCGCGGAGCTTTCCGCCAGTTCGCGCGGCTTATAGGCGCGCAGCTTCGCCGGCAGCAGACGCCTCCGGCCGAGCGATGCATTTTCGGATTTCGCGCAGATATACCGGCGAACGATGCGACGGATTTCGTCTTCTGAAACCTTGACCCGGATCGTCCTCAAGTGCCGGTCGATGGCGCGGAAAGTCGTCTCCTCGCGCCAAAGGGAGATCACCACGCGCTCGATCACTCGGCGCGTGGCGGTTTCTTGGGTCACGCCACGGCGAGCCTAAATTCAAACACCACGACGACAATCACGGCCAGAACGCAGGTCGCGAATAGCTGCAACATGCCTAGATCGTTTGCATCCATGATCCGCCCCTTACCTTCTACGAAGACCGACGAGCAGCGAAAGCAAGATCCGTGTAACGCTGATTGCAAATGCAACCCGAAAGAAAAGCGCCGGCGGCGCGCGCGAGGCCCTAGTCTTCTTCTGACCCATCTTCCGCGCCGGCGGCGAGCACATTCTCCGGATCGATGATGATCGGATAAAGCCCGCCGATCACGTCGGCGTCGACCGCCGTGGGGAAAAGATCAATCGGCAGCTCGCGCAGCTCGATTGGGAACACCTCGGCCAGCATCTTCCGGCGATCTTCGTTCCAGCGCCTATTGTCCTTCACCTTCACGCCGCCGCGATGCGCGTCCTCGACGAAGTTGCCATTCTCGTCTCGATCGGCGCATTCCTCGAGCAACGCGCGCTCGCGTTCCTGGAACGGCACGACGATTTCCTGAAGCCGCTTGTGATTGTAGGCGAGGCGCAAGGCCAGCGCCGGCGCAATCCCCTTCAGGTTCATCTGCGCCGCGACGATCGCCGTCGAAAGATTGATCGCATCGATCGCTTTCAACTCGAGCTTCATACGCATTACCACTTAGTTGGTCGCGCCCTTGATCACCGCGAATTGCAAAACGGGCGCTTCTGAAGTCGTCGCGCTCGCCATGACCCAGATATCAGCGGAGCCGGCGGCGCACTTGGACCCGAACAGATAAACCAGATTGTTCGGCGAACTCACAAGGCTAATTGCGAGAGTATCGTTCGCCGCGATCTTGTTATTCGTCAGGGTGAACCTCGAGGAGGTCGATAGCGTCGTCAAACCGGCTGCGCCAAAGAGCGTGATCTGCCCCGTCACGGCATTGAGGGTGACGCCCGTCGTGCGGCTCGTCGCCTGCGAAACGGTCCCGCCGGCGCCCTGGCCCGTCACATATCCGAGCGCGCCCTTCGCAAGCACAGATTGATCCTGCCCGATCACCAGCGCCAAGGAGCGGGTCGTCGTGCCATTTGGCGTCGTCCAGAGCTCCAATTGCGTCCCCTGGGCGGTGCTCGTATGCGTCTCGGTCGACTTGGCGTAAAGGATCGCCGCATCATCCGAATAGGCCGATCCGCCGCTCGTGTAATAGCCGGCGAACTGGATCGCCCCGAGATAGACGCCGCTCGTAATCTGCGTAGGAGAAGCGCCCGTCCCCTGCGCGCGGCGAACGCGCAGGGCAGGAAGGGCTCCAAAGGCGTCAATGACCCCAAGGGCGGCCGTCGCATCTGCGCCGATTAGGCGCTGAACCGTTCCGGTCGGCGCGGAGGTCGGCGACGGCGCCGCATTGTCATTCAGCGTATAGGGCGCGGCAAGGTAGTCCTCGATCGCCTGCCCAAGCGCGCGACAATCGCTTTTGTCGATCGTCGTGGCGTCAGGAAATGCGTCTACAAAGGCGTCAGCAAGCGCGCCCATTTAAGCCCCCAGATTGTTAAATCGTGATTGAGACAGACGAGCCCCAAGCGCCGGGCGTCCCGTTATTGGGAATCCAGCGCGCTTGCACGGTGACCGTCGTTCCATTTGGCAGCACGGGCGTTTGCACCGTGAATTGCGAGATCAGCGTATTGACCTGTTTCCAAGTCTGGCCAGCATCGAGCGAATATTGCGCATCCCACATCAGGTTAGGATCGACCACCAGATAAACGATATTGGCGATCGCAACCAAATTCCCGTAGGAGCGCTGTTGAGCATAGTCGATCCGAACCGCATACCCGCCGTTCGTTTCGTCATAAACCACCGAGAGGAAGGGAACCGGCGTCGGAAGCGTCGGCGCCTTCACGATCTCGAAGTTCCGAACGGGATCGGGGGGCGGGGCCTCGTCCGTGTAGATATCGTGCGCGACCTCGGCCAGCTCGAGGTTCCATTCGGCAATACTCTCCCCCTGCGCAACGGCAAGCACTCGGAACGCACCAACGATCCCGAGCATTTCCGAGCTCACAGAGATATAGCGCTGGCCCGCGCACAAAATGCCTCGCGGGCCCGTGCGCAGCGACAGCGTGCGCCGCCGGTTCCGTCGCTTCAGATAGCGGCGGACCATGCGCCACGCCTGTGACGGCGAGGGGCAATATTCCAACTGAATCGAGTCCGTCCGCCGGCCGATCTTCGCGATCGACTCCGCATCCTCATAGATCGGCGCCTCAACCGGCGAGTAACGCTGGCGCGGCTCCGTATAAGTGATGTGGATATAATTGGTCTCTTCATTCAGAGGCAGGCCGAAACCAACCTGAGCGCCGGTTATATCCCCATCATCGATCGTGACATGCGTCGCCTCTTCTTTGCCGATCCACATGCAAAAGAGCCCATTTTGGTCGATCCCATAAGACCCATCGCAGACCGCCATAATTTTCGCGAGGACGTCGCGCGGCTCGAGCTCCAAAGACACGTTCGCCGACATGCGCGCGAAAGGCTCGTAACAGATCCCGCCATTTCCGAAGTTGCGGATGAAACAAGGCACAAGGCGATCGCAATCAGCAGCGGCCTCGGCGATCGTCTTCCAGTTGATCCCCCGGATTGCCGTCGCGCCCATCTGAATTAGGCGATTCACATAATCGGCGGCGATCAGCGCGGGATTTTCGCTCCATTTCCAGCTCGTGTTGTAGAGCGAATAAGCCCCGCCCTCGAGCTCGGTCTGGCCAGGGTCGCGCGGGTCGTAAAGCGGCGCGCCGCGGTAGACGAAGTTAAACATGGGCCAGTTGTTCGGATAATATTGCTGACGGCTCGCCCCATTGTAGGTCGAGGCGAAATAGGCCCAGGTATAGAAGATCGTGCAGCCTTTGCCCTTATGGGAATCATCCCAATAATTGAGCATGCTGATATCGTAAGAATTAACACCCCAAATCGTGCCTGATGACTGAAAGGTCTTCAGCAAGTAAGAGGTCGTTCCTTCAGGCCTCGCATTGCAAATTTCGACCAGAACAAGCGGGCCGAAGACTGGGCCCGCAGCCCAGACCACATACTTGGTCCCGCCATTCGGCCCCCAAATGGCGTCAGTATCAGGCGGCGTCGGGCCGACCAGCAAGTTCGATTTAACCCAGTCGATCAGCTCGTCGTCGCAGGTAATCGACTCAATGCCAGAGATCGGCCCCTCGCACATATAGAGGCCGTAGGTCAGATTGATCTTTGCGGTTCCGGCTTCCTTCCAGAATTCAATTCCAGGGTTTTGCACGCGGCCATAGGAGATCAGACGCGGCGCGGTCGGATGGCTCACCACAACCTTGTAGGTCGGGGGCGGCGCCTGGATCGAGATCGGCGCTTCGCCGCCGCGCTTCTTATCGCTGCCAGCCACGAACTCGACGCCCATGCGCGCCATGGTCATGGCCAGCGCGACGGGCTGCATCCCTGGGATATAGGCGGCGATCTGCCCAAAAATTCCAAAGATCGGCGACAGGATTTTAGACACGCCAAGCCCTTACGATTTCCGGCCGCCAGTCGATTTGCACCTTCGAAAAGCTGCGCGTCACGAATGCCCCATCGATTGCGATCACACCTAGCAAAAGTCCACCAACAGCCGGGCGCATCAGCGCCACGGCTCCAGGAACCGGATCGCACGGCGCGAGGCCCAGGCGAGCGCACCAAAGCTCTACGCCACTCTCGACGCCATGCGCGCGCCATGCGCGCGCGATCGCACGCCTCGAGGGAACCCCATCGACGCCATGCAAGGCCAGCCATTCGCTCACGAACTGCGCGCAAGGCCCGCGCGTCCCGCAATCAAACGCGAACTTGATTAGGTCGCGGCTCATTGCGTGACGACGGTCTTTTTCCATCCGATGCGCTCGAAGATGCGATCCCCCGGATATTTCGCTTGCTGATCGGCGTCGCTCACAAGATTGAGCGGCGGGATATGCTTCCCGCCGAACAGGGGATCGGCCGGGATCGACAAAACGATTTTTGCGCCATCAAACGAAAGGCTCGCGCTCCCCATTTGATACGTCTGCAGAAGGTAAGGCAGATCGACAGCGGCCGCGGTCCTCGCATTGAACAGCAACCAGAACACGCGAACCGTGCGCCCGAGGATCTCCGCATTGCTATCCGCAACGGCGCGCGACAGCGTCGCGCGGAAGTTCGCCGCCTTCTGGCTTTTCATGGTCAAGAGCCGACCCGAGATCGCCATTTGCAGAGGCGCGGTCACCGCCTCGGCGCCGCACTGGATTCCCGAAATGCTGCCGAGCACGCCCAGGCCGCGCCATTGCTGCCCGACATTGTCGGTCACCGTGTCGCCATTGCAAAGCCGGATCGTCTCGCTTTCCAGCTCCATTTCCACGCCATAGGCGGCGCGGATCACTTGTCCGGCGAGCATTTCGCGCGCGGCGGCCGAGAAGAAAGGTTCAGGCTGCGGCATTACCAGTCCGCCTCGATAAAATCGAAAGTCCCGTGCCCCAAATGCCCGAACTGCAAATCGGGATCGGGCGCATCAGAGTCGGGATCGAGATAGCAAAGGCAGCGAGGGTCATCGACCTCGATCTTTTGAGTCTCCTCATAGGCCGCGCGCGTCGGCGGCCAAAAGCGCCACTCCCAATCACCGCCGCCCAAGTCTTTCACCTGGTCGAGGATGTGCAAGCGCCCGGCAAGCTCAAAATAATTTCCAGCGCGCAGCACGAACGGCGTCGAGGCATAATAGGCGAGAAGCGTCGTCACATTTGGCCCGATGGAGTCGCTCAACAAAATGTGGCTGCTCGACTCCGAAAAATCGGTCCCATCGCTGAAGCCCGTATTGTCCGAAAACTTGGTCAGCGTCGGCCGGCTCACGCCTGCCACCAGGTGGGGAGCATACGGATAATCAAACGGCCCGACATAGATCGGCGCTTGGCGACCCTTCAGATAGGCCACTAGGGCGCGGAACTGAAGGTAGCGGCGTCCGGTAAAGGCAACCTCACCGTAAATGAAGCGCCAGCCGCCAGCGCTTGAGAGAACCGTCTGCGCGCGGCCGCGCAGCGGCTTCGGGCCAGTCAAGGCCGGACGTTCGATGATCGGCCGCACGCGGTTGGGGCTCAACTCGCGCGGCCATTTTTTCACGCTCGCAAGGCGCTCGCTCAATTCTCTCTCCGAGTGTGATCGCGCATCATCGACGGAAGCCGCGCATTGTTCTCCGCGATTTTACGGTCAATCATGATTTCCCAATCGCCATTAGGTTTTTGCTCGGCCTGCACATCGACGCCGGAATAATTGGAGATATAGACATTGCCGCCGCTCTGCGACCCGCCCTGCATCGAGACCGGGATAGAGCGCCCGTCGGGCAGCGGAACGAACGCCTCGGCGCCAGCGCCCTCCCCGAACAATGCCAGCTGCGGCTTGTTCGCCACGCCGCCCCCGGCATAGCGGTTCAAGGGGACAGACCCCTTCGACGTCATGACGCCGCCATCAGCAAACGGCCAAAGGCTGGCGAAGATATCGATCAGGCCGCCAAGCATCCCGCCGCCGCCCTTATCCTTCCCGCCGCCCAGGAGCCCTCCAAGCATTCCCCCCTCCCCATTCACCACCACGTTGGCCGCGGTCACGTTCATTTGCTGCGTCTTCGCGCCATCCGGCCCGAACCCGAGCTGCTTGGCGATCATCCCGAAGATCCCGCCTACAGACCCGTCCTTGCCCTCCATCCCCATCATTTTCGCCATCGGGCCCGAGCCGGTCAGCGCCGCGTCAAGGATGTGATCGCCGGCCGAGTCCAGTCCCTTCTTTAGGGCATCCCCTGGCTTTCCGCCCTTGAGGATTTCCTTCAGCCCGCCGGAGACCGAACCCGCCACAGACCCGTAAGCCTCATTGAAGGCTTTGGCCTGCTCGTTCAGCTTCTTTTGCGCTTTCTCGGCCTCATCGATCTTCGTCACAAGCGCGGCGACATTGTCCTTTTGCTCTTTGGTCGCGGCGACGCCGATCTTGTGTTGCTCGTTCTCGATTTTCACCTTCAGGGCGACGGCGTCGTGCGCGTCGCCGATCGCCTGGGCGAGCGACAGCTGGTGCTCGAGGTCGCGCGTCACATTGGCGTAATTATCGGCCGCGCGCTCCGTGTCGGTCTTCGCATGGCGTCCCGATCCGCCGCGCGCCTTCTTCTTCTCCATCGGGCCCAGGCCGTCGTTATTCCAGGCCGTGAAGGCGCGCTGCGTCGCGCCCATTGTGTTGGGCACGCCCGGCATTCCGACCGACCCCGGCTGCCACTCTGGCAGCGCCGGGCCGTTCAGATTGTTGTCCCTCATATACTGGTCAATCGACCGACCCTGCGCGCCGGCGACGGGCCCGGCCATCTTTCCGCCGTCGCGGATCGCGTTGTAGAATTCAGTGGCCGCGATCGCCGCGTCTGCGATCCCGCCCTTGATCTCCTGCCAGAGAAGCGACACACCCTGCAGAGGGCTCGACAAGCGCCCGAACGCAGCGAACAGCTTCTGATCGGACAGCTCGGCCGCCTTCTCAATCTCGCGCTGCATATCCAGGGCGGCCTTCGCCGGCCCATCCGCGAACGAAACCCCGGTCTTTTGCGCGGCCTCGTCAAGCGCCTTCATGGCCAGCTCGCCGTTGCGCAAGCTCTCGTAAAACTTCGCGCCGGCGTCATCGCCGAACAGACGCTTCGCGAGATCCATACCCTCTTCGCGGGGCAGCTCGCGGATTTTCTCACCGACAAATTCAATGAACTCGCCAGCGGTCTTCGCGCGCTCCCCGAGCAGCACGAAACGCCCGTCGATCTTTTCCAGCGCCGATCGGACCTCGCCGGACCCGAGCTTGAATTTTTCGAATTGCTGGTTGGCCTGATCCAGAGCGCCTTGAACGCCCTTGCTGTCCAGCCCAACGCCCGCACCGACCCCGCGCGCGGCCAGCACGCGGGACGCGCCGAGGCCGCTCGTCTCTTGAGCCCGCCCCAGGTCAGCAAGCGCGTTCTGGGCGCGGCTGATGCCATATTCCACGGCCGCGAAGCCCGCGATCAGGCCGCCCGTCAAAACGCGCCCAGGGGTCAAAAGCCCGAGCATGTTCTCGCCCAGGCTTTTCAGCGCGCCGCCCACGCCGCCCTTGTGCGTCGAGAGCACATCGAAAACCTGGGAGCCCTGTTGCGCCAGGACGGTGAAGGGGGATTGCCCTCCGGCGAGCGAAACCGCTACGTCCTGCGCCTGGCGCCCGAGGTTGATCAGCTCGTGGCGCGCGAGCCCAGTCGCCTTCGCATTGTCGTTCATGGCGCCATTGAGCCGGCGATGCATCGCATCGAGGCGCTCGACGGCCGCCGCATATGCGGTCGTCTTTTCCAAGCCCTGGGCGCGCGCGCGCTCGAGCAATCGCTCCTGCTTAACGATTTCCTGCGTCAGCTTGTAATTTTCGTCATGGGCGCGCGCGACCACGTTCAGCGAGCGCGCGGCGCTTTCCTGGGCCTTGGTGAACCTCTCGGTCGACGCGATCGCCCCTTCCGCATTTTGCGTGCGGAACAGGATTTCGATTTCGGAGACGACCTTTTCGGTTGCCATGCCCCTTTAGCTCCCTTCCATCTTTGCGTTCTGCCTTGCGCGCGCGCGGGCGAGCATTCCCTGAATGCCCTTCACGTCGCGAACCGGGATCAGCCCTTCAGCGCGCGATTTTCGTTCCTCTTCCGCTCGCGCGGCCGCTTCTGACTGCTTTTTCATGACAGCCGCATCGATATAGCGAAGCAGCTTCACCTCCCAAGGCTTTGGCGAAACCCGCATAAGGGCGGCCCAGTCCCTTATATCCTGCAACGAAATAGGATTCGGACCGGCTGGTCCATACGATCGCCCGATCGCCAATTCTTGAAACCATCCCCAGAGATAGGCGAGCTGCTCCGGCAGCTCGCCCGTAATCTCGAAATGGCTTTCGGCGACTGAGGCCTCGGCAGCGTAGGCGATCAGGCGCCGGCCGAGGCCTTCAAGAAATTTGCGCGCCCGGTAATGAATTCGTCGGCCTGTTCAACCAGCCACGGCAAGCGGCGGTAGACCTCGCGCACATTCTCACGCGTGCAAGGATAGGGCTCGCCATCCACCATGATCGACCACGAGATCGTGCAAGCGGCGATCAGGTCGATGGTCTCGGCGCGCATGTCGGCCAAGGTCGGCCTTTCCTGGCCGGTCTGGATTGCCTTGCGCAAGCGAAACTCGCGCTGCTCTTCCTGGGCCATGCGAAAGCGATCGCTATCCTTGCCCGCCAGGGTCAGCGTCATCGGCTTCCCGCTCTTATCCAGAAGCGGATTGCCGCTCGCGAAATGCCGAACAGTCATTACCGCCGACTGTTCGGTCTCCAAGTCGAAAATATTATCCATACTCACTCCCTACTTGGTTTGAAGGCGGCGACTAGGTCGCCGCCGTCGTGGTGATCTTCGTATTGATCGCGAGGTTCCATCCGCGCTTCACGATATTGTTGGCGCCGCCCACGTTGAGCTTCTTCGATGAAACCAGCGCGCAGAAGTAGTCGATCTGATCGGTTCCGCCGGAGGTCAGCTTATTGGGCAAGGTCACCTTGAAGGCATACATGCCGGCGTTCGCGGCCTCGGCCGTGATCAGAGCTTGCTGACCCGTATCGTCGGGGCGATCGAGGCAGATCAGCGGCACGGTGCCGGCGTCTCGGGTGCCCTTCGCCTTGAAGACGCGATTATCCTGAAGCGTCTCGGCGGTCAGGATGCGCGCCTCGTCGCCATATTCGCCGATCTCGGAAACATCCCCGATCTCGGTATAGGACAGCCCCGCATAAGCGGCGGCATCGGCCGGCTCACTGAATTGAACCGTCGTGCAGATGAAGACTTTCGCGCCGGCTGCGGCATACGGAATAGACATGGCTTCCCCCGTGATTAGTCGGAATATTCGAACCGATAGGGCACGATGACGGCGGCCAGCAGATAATTCCCCTGGTCAATTCCATCCCTGATCGATGGCGCCTCGGTCTCGACGTCACCGAAGCTCTTTGCGCGAAAAATCGCGTCGATCGCCTCACACAACGTCCGGCTTTCGGACATGCCAGAGGCAATCTGCGTCGCCACGACAACGCGGAACGATCCTATTTCGCGATAGCGCCGGCACAGCGCCGCGCGCTCGTTTTGCGACACCGGAAAATCGACGCGCACCCATGGCGTCCCGTCTTCCGGTTCTTCCATATCCTCGTTCTGATTGAGGATCGTCGCGAGCGAAAATTCCGCCGCCAGTTTTGCAACAACGGCGTCAGCAAGTGCTTTCTTTGCCATCCCTACCTCGGATTGACCTGGATCGCGGGATAGCGCGTCTCGCGCTCCATAGAATTCGCGGCGCGCTTGGCGCGCGACGCTGTCTTGCCGCCCTTCTTCCCGCCGAGGCCGACATAGGGCAACAGCACAGAGCGGTAGGTGAATTTAATCATCGCCATGTTGCCATAGCGCCGGCGCGCCATGTCGGCGACGACATCGTAAACACCGTCCGGCGCCTGCTTCGAAAGGCCGCGCTCGATCTTGCGCGCATAGGGAAGGGGGCTCACGAAGAGATATTCCTCCGCCGGCGGAACCTCTCCCGCAGCATCCACCTCGACACCATCCGCGAGCAGTATGTGCGATTTTTTGTAACGCCCGCTTCGCACGGGAGAGTGCATTTCCAGCTGTCCGGAGATCCAGCTCAGCACATCGCCGATCAAGTGGAACCGAACGGCGATCACACCGCCGTTCGGATTGATCGTCTCGAGCGGGGCGCCCTCTCGACCATCCACGAACTGATCGTAAGGCACCTTTCGCCCGAGCGCGGCCTCATTGTTGGCCGCGGTCTTATCGATCACCTCTTGAGCCTTACGCGCCATCAGCTTTTGACGCGCGGCAGGCGAAAGGTTCTCGTTTACGAAGTTCGCGATCTCTTGCCGAAAGTTTCCGAGGCGCGCCATTACGACGACCGCGCCACAACGCCAATCTGATATTTCGCCTGGGCGCCAGAGCTATTGCCGACGCGCAGGATATCGCCTGTGCCGGCGGCAATCGCACCAAAGCCGCCGACATTGCCCACGCCTCCGAGCAGGATAAAACATCCCGGCCGGATCGGGCCGATCGTCGGCGTCGTGCCGCCGAGGAAGCCGAGCATCGGGCTCGATCCGCCGCCGATCGTCAGGTTCGTCGTATTGTCGGCCGCCGGGTCCATCGGCTTATTGTAGATCAGCAGCGCGGCCAGCTCGGCGGCCGTGATCGTCGCGCCCAGAGCATCCGAAAGCGAACCCGTTAGGTCGATATCGTCGTTTGTATTGCTCGCGACGGTCCGCTCAGCCACGTAGACCTTGTCGGCTTGGTTGGCGGCGACGCCATCCGAGAAGTTATTCGCGATCTCGATCAGCACATTCCAGTGCGGCGCATTGCCAAGGATGCTCGAGCCCGCAAGCGCGATATTGAAGTGGACCTTGATTAACCCGCTAACCGGCATTGCAGCCCCCCGCTATCTTATCCTCAAGTCGACACGAACAATCTCGCCGGCGATCCTATGAGGAACCGCGAAAAGAACGGTTCTGGTGCGCCCGCTAACCACGAGGCGATCGCCATGGCGCGGCAAAGGATCAGCGCCGATCGCAGGCCAATCGGCCGCCAGCATTTCGGTCGGCGAAATGACTGCCTTCGAGTCCCCAGGCTGAAGGCCCTCCATCCCATCGATATCCTGGAGGCGAAACTCACTCACAAAGGCCCGAAGGCTCACCTCCGACGCCACGGTCGTCGTGCCGGGCGTCAATCGCTGAAGCGTCACATCCTGCCCGTGCGCCAAAAGATGGCGATCCAGCGCCGAAATAGCTTGCCCAGGCGTCATAGCGTCAATCCCGAATAATCGTGGATTTGATCGTAAGCACGCCGCGCGTCACCGTCGCGGGCGCGCCGCCCGAGGTCACGCGCGCCTCGTGATAGTGAAGGCCCGAGGGAATATCCCAAGTATCGGCCGGCTCGAGGTCCACATAAAGAACCCAGGTCAGTTCCGCGTCGACGGTCTCTTGCACAAGGCGCGCGCCGCCGCCTACGTCCGTCGTCTTCGTGACCAGCGGCGTCTCTTCGTCGATCGCCTCGGGGAACGATCCCAGCGCCCAGACCGCGGAAGGCGTCGACAGGTTCGCCGGCGCCCCCGCCTCATCGAGGATCAATATCCGCAGCGACACCTCATCGCCTGCGGAGATGCGAGCATTCTGGTTCTCTTTCGCCATTATCAGAACTCGCCTTGCAGTGATTTCGGCGTCGTGCTTATCGACCCGACCAGCGTCTTTTGCGTCGAGAATACGCCTTGCAGGGTTTTCGTCCTGCGAAGCTGGTCATAGGCCGCAGCGTCGGCCGCATCGCAGTCCTCGGCCACAGACGCGGCCAGAACGAGCAGCGCCGCCGGCGCATCCGCGCCCGAGCCCGCTTCCGCGCAGGAAACAGGCATCGCGACTTGGCCCGTCTGGTTGGCAACGACGATCCCGCTTTCGGCGATCGTCGCGGCCAGCACGGCGAGCAGAGACGGCGCATCGGACGCGCTCGCGGTCTCAGTCCGCGAAGCCGCGGTCACCAGCTGCGCGCTACACGCGTCGGACGCGCTCGCGGACTCCGAGCACGCCCCCACGCCCCCAAGGACGCAGGAGCCCACGCCATTGGCGCTTCCGCCCTCGGCTATCGCGCCGACAAGGGCTCCGCCCCCGGATTGCGTCGAATTGGCCGTCCCGGCTTCCGACTGGCTTCCCACAAGCGCGCCAGTCGCCGCAGGGGCGTCGCTGGCGGTCGCCGCGCCAGTCCCGGCCCCGACCAAAGCCGCCTGGGCGCTTGGCGCGTCCTGGGCCGACGCAGCCTCGTCTAGCGACTTGCTATAGGTCACCCCGCCGATATCGCCGGTCTGCGCGTCCGCAGCGCTCGCGGCCTCAGTGAGGCTAGGCGCCATAACCAGCGCGCCGGCGTCGCTATCCGAGGCCGACCCAGCTTCGCTCGCGGAGGCGGCCATAACCGCCGTCCCGCTCTGCGTCGAATTCGCCGCCCCGGACTCGGTCTCTGCGACCCCAAAGGCGCCCGTGGCGCTTTCAGTCTCGCTCGCCGTCGCCGCCTCAGTTCGAGACGGCGAGGCAACCATCGTCCCGGTATTGCCATCCGACGCCGCGCCCGACTCGGCCGCGGTCGCCACAAGCGCCCCAGTGCCCGCCTGGGCGTCGGCCGCCGTTGCGGCCTCAGCATCAGCGCCGACGAAGGCCGCAACGGCCATCTGCGTCTCCGCAGCGGTTCCACTCTCGACCAGGGAAGGCGCATGAACCTTCGCCCCCGACTGGCTTTCGCTCGCAGACCCGCTTTCGGAAAGCGCGCACGGAAAGACCGCGGTTCCGACCTTCGTATCTGCGGCCGACCCGCTTTCGGTCAGCGAGGACACGAAAGCGGCAAGGCCGCTTTCGGCCTCGGCCGCGGTCGCCGCCTCTGTCAGCGCGCCAACGAACACCGCGGCCGCACTCTCCGCAGCCCCCGCGAAACCCGCTTCCGTCCGCGCGAGCGCGACCACAGTCGCGCCGCTTGGCGTATCGGCTGCAGATCCCGCTTCCGTCAGCGCGCCGACCAGGGCGGCCGAGCTGCTTTCGCTATCAGCCGCCGACGCGGCTTCCGTCAGCGCGCCGACAAACGCGGCGGAACTACTTTGAGCCTCGGAGGCCGTCGCGGCCTCGCTCTGCGCGCCGACAAAGGTAGCTACGCAAACCTCAGCCTCGGAAGCCGCCGCCGCTTCCGCCTGCGCGCAAGGGAACACCGCCGCAGCACTTTGGGAATCGCTCGCAGACGCGGTTTCCGTAAGGCTTTCATTGAAGACCGACTGCCCCTTAGACAGGGCCAGAACAGGGCTTTGGATAGAGGGCGGGGCAATCCAGGGCGGGCGGAAAAAATGACCCATAAGTTAGCCGCCGATTTCCTCGAAAGTGATCGTTCCGCTGATCGTCACGCTATCGGCCGGCGCGGTTTCCAGCTCAAGCGTCCACGTATTGCCGGGCGAGATCACAGGCCGCTCTTCCGGAGTATAAACCTTCACGAACGGCATTCGGATGTTCCACCCGTAGACCTCGAGGTCGGTTTCCAGAGAGCCCGAACCGGCCGCAACTTGCGTCGTGTTATTGCGCTCGACCGTGCCACCATAAGCAGGATCGCCATCCGCGATCGGTTGCGGCGTCACGCTGGCGCCGCCGGAGCCTGAGGTCACCGCGCCAACGCCGCGGTTTGCCGTCAACAGGAGCATCTCCTCTTGCGCGTCGCCGACTTCGGTTGTCTGCGTCAAGGTCCAACTATGGATCACAGTCACGGCGTCGGACGGCCCTTTGATCTCGAAGAGATCCTGAAGCGCCGTCACAGCAACCGCCTTGAAGACGGCCGTATAAAGCCTGCCAGCCATAACTACCTCACCATGATGTGTTGAATTTGCTGGAACGGACTCCAGACCAACGATGCGGGGTTGTAGGCGATGTAAATGATCGGGGCGGCGCCGGCGCCGCCTGTGTTTGCGGCTCCCGTATAAGAGCCGCCGCCCGCGCCGCCATAACTTCCGCCCGTCATGCCATTGCCCGTCGAGGTCCGCCCGCCGGCTCCAGACCCGGAACCATATGCGGGCGACGAGCTGAATTCTGTACCGGCGACGCCATTATTATTCCCAGTTCCGCCGGCCGTCGTGCCATTGTTCGCAGTGCCGCCCGTCGTCGTAGAGGCATTGCCTCCCGCGCCGCTCGGCCCCGCAGCGCCGCCGCCGCCGCCGCCATTGGCGCCCGAGGCAGGCTTAACGCCATTGCCGCCCTGATAGGTCACATCGCCCTGGGAGCCCGACTGGCCGACGCCCGCAACGCTGATCGTCGCATTCGTGCCAGCCTTCGCGAGCACCGAATAAAGGCGCTCGGTCGTGCTCGGCGCTCGCGGCTTAGACCCCCATCCGTAATAGAGTTGATTGTGCCACAGCATTACATGCGACGCGCCGTCGCCTTGATAATCGTCACCATCAACCGGGTGCTGAAGCGCGTAGATCAACTTGATATCGTCCGCCGCCGCATCTGCGGTGAATTTCAGGTGCAGCCGATAATATCCATTGCCCCCAGAACCCGTCGCAAGATCGTCCGTGCTCGCCGTCAGGCTCGAATATGTAAACTGTGTCCCATTGGTCGCTTCGAGCGACGCCGTCAGCGTGGATAAATCAATGCTGATCTCGATCCATTCGCTGCCGTAGTCGTAGACAATGAAGCGGAGAAGGCGATCGCTAACCTTCTTCGCATAAACCACCCACGACATTTGAAGCGTTTGGTTCGGCTTCGTAAATTGCGTGAAGTAGCGATGCGACCCGAAAGTTCCATCCTCCATGAATTTCCAAGCGGTGCTGGCGCCATCCGGCGCGGTCTCGCCACCCGTGACGCCCGCGCCGCCGTCATCATCCCACGCCGGGAATTGATCCATCGCATTTGATTGCAAAAGCAGGTTCAGATCATTGAACCACGCATCCAACCCAGACCCGCCAGCCGGCAGAAAATAGTAATAGGTCTCCCCAGCGACGAGAGCCACATTGGCGCGGCGGCCATAGGAGCCGCCGCCGCCGCCTACGCCGCCGATCGACGCAGATTGACGGGCTGAGCCATTGCCCCCAGGCCCGATCCCGTGAACCGTATTGCTGTTGCTATTCCAGCCGGCCGGGACCGTGCCCGTTTGGATCGAGGACGAGGTCGAGGTGTGAACAATCGCGGCCATCGAGATTTACAATCCAGCGTCAGGGGTCGGTCTGGGGAGGGGTCCAGGTTTCCGCCGCATCCAAATCGCTTTGCAGCGCCGCCGTTTGGGCTTCGTAAACCTGTCGGATAAAAGCGAGCCCCGACGCGCTGATTTCGGGGCTCAGCACATCCAGAACAAGCGACCTTTCCTCGGTCCTCGACGGATTGACCGCCACAACCTCTTTAATCAGCCATCCCTCGGAAATGGCCTTGTCGAGAAGCGCGAGCATGGGCTGGCGCTGCTCAATCCCGCGCGCCAGCTCGCCCGCGCGCTTCGCGGCTTCGATATGCATTCTCTCGCCTCCAAATTTGCGGGCCGCGTGTGCGGCCCGCTCTGCGCGCCTTACAGCGAAGCCGTGTAAGTCACATTCAGCGTGTCGCCGGCAATCACCGAGCGAGACGAGGCGAAGTCGCCAGCGGAGAAGAGAACGCCTGTCGTATTGCCGTTGGCACTGGTGCCGCCGATGACGATGAAGACGCCCGCCACGGTCGTGGGGCCGGCCGTCGTGATCGAGAACGAGCTCGCCGCGTCAGTCGCTTTCGATCCACTCGACGCCGCGCCGAAAGAGACCGACTGGCGCACGCCCGACGACGCGGAGATATTCAGCTCCGACCAGCCGCCGTGCGAAGACATCGTGTCGCCGGCGGCCGCGGAACCGGCGCCCTTCAGGCCCATGTAGACGGTGCCGGTCGACCACGACGAACCCTCGAGATACTTCTCGAGCATGTCGTTCTTGCCGGCCGTGGTGACGAGGTTTTTGATCTCGTCCGTCCACTTCAGCTCGCCATCCTCGCCGCGGCACTCGACGATGTATTTTCCCTTGACGAGCATTTCCTCGGCAAGACCGGGGCGCACGATCATGCCCGCGCCGACCAGGTCGGCGACGTTCATCTTTTCCATTTTGGGAGCTCCTTTACTGGATTGCGAGTTCTATGCGGACCAGCTCGCCAGCGATGTATCGGCCCCAGCCATTCAGGACCGCTCGCGTCCTGCCGTCGATGATCACACGATCCCCCCTTTTCAGGGACGCGCGCTTCGTCGGCGGCCGGCCACCCTGCCGCATTCACTTCGGTTGGCGACATGACCAGCTTGGAGACGCCAATCTGCAGGCCGTCCGTCTGGTCGACTTCGTGCGGCCTAAAATCGACCACATGCGTCCGCACTCATTTCGGCTATGATAGGGAGGGCGAGGACAGGCGCTGCAAGGTCACATCAAGACCATGCGCTCTCAATGGCGATCGAGCGCGTCGCGGGCTTGCTACGGGGTCATAGAGCGTAGGACCGATAGTCGTTCAGCAGCGCCAGCACGCCGGGAGAGAAGGCCCCGCCAGACGCGGACCCGCCTGAAGCTCCATTGACCCAGTAATCGAACCGCGAGATCCCATCAACCGACTCCGACTTAAGAAGCGGGTCGCGAGACGAAGCGGATACTTGTTCGTGAATGGCGCGGATCGCCGCAAGCTTCAGACCCCCCGGAACCTCATCGAAGCCGGCCGTATAGAGAGCGACGATTTCGGTAGCGCACCATTCAGCAGGGCGGCCTGAAGAGTCGAGGCGCTCAACGATACCGGCGGTTTGGTCGACACGATAATGCGACGCGCCAAGCGCTGACCCATCCTCCGTAATGCTCGACAATTGGTCGACGAAGCGGCGTGATAGGATCAGCTTCTTCGCGGGACGCGCGAGATTGAAGGTCTCCAGAATGGTCTCGCGCCTAAGCGTCGGGGGCAGCGCGCCAGAGCGCGCGACGCCGCACTCGGTCGCGATCAGGTCTGAGACCTGGCGGATCATTACGTCCAGCATGGGGATGCGCGACGCAACGCCGGTCCCTAGATGCGCCACGACATCTGCTTGAGTGACGAGCCGGCGATCCTCCGCTTGCACGGGGATGGTGAACGTCATGCGCGCATCTCCGTGCCATCCGCGAAGGTCAAAACCTTCTGGCCGTTCTCGTCATAGAAGCCGACGACGCTCGGCGCGTCTTGACCGGGCTCGCCCTTGTCGCCCTTCGGTCCGCGATCGCCGGGCTTGCCGGTCTTGCCTCGGCCGGCCCAGAGCTGCCACCCGGCACCGGGGCATGGACCTGGCTCGTCGACAAGGGCCACGAACGAGCTGCCGTCGCGCATGGCGACGTCGTGGCGCTGATAGCGCTCGACTTCGTTCCATGTGCCGCGGACGACGAAGGAGCGGCCGTCGGCACCATCGGCCCCGGCTGCGGCGAGCAATATCCAATCGCCGTGCGGCGGCTCGCGGCCCGTGTCGCGGGTCGCCTGCCATGTCGCACCGTTATGCACAGCAACCTCGCCTTCATAATGCACACGGTCGATCCACGCCTTCGCAACCGACAGCTTCCCAGGCGGCCCTTCAGGCCCGCGCCCGCCGGGAGCACCGTCTTTCCCGTCGACCCCGTCGCGCCCATCCTTGCCATCGCGGCCCGGCGCGCCATCCTTGCCGTCAGCCCCGTCCTTTCCGTCTTTGCCATTAAGACCATCGACGCCGTCACGCCCGGGCGCACCTCGCTCGCCGGGGGCGCCGTCCTTCCCATCCACGCCGTACCGTCCGTCCTTCCCGTCGATCCCGTCGCGGCCGGAGGCGCCGTCCTTCCCGTCGATCCCGTCCCGGCCAGGCGCGCCGTCAGCGCCGTCGTGGCCCGCAGGGCCTTCAGGGCCGCGTTCGCCGTCCCTGCCGTTCGCGCCATCCCTTCCATCCGCTCCATCGCGCCCGGGCGGCCCCTGGAGGCCTTCGGGGCCACGTTCGCCCTGGAGGCCGTCCTTCCCGTCAATACCGTCCTTGCCGTCGCGCCCTGGCGGCCCCTCCGGGCCGCGCTCGCCAGGCGCGCCAGGCGCGCCGTCGTTGCCGTCAACCCCGTCCCGGCCGTCCTCGCCGTCGCGGCCGTCCTTGCCGTCCTTCACCGAAGCAAGGCGATCCGCGATCGCGGCATTCCACCGGGCCTCGCTCTCGGCGTAACGCGCTTCGATCGCGGCGCCGATCGCGCCCGCGCTGGCCCGGATCTCCTCGAGGAGGACCGTGACGCCGGACCGGATCTCTGCAAGCGCCGCCGCCGTGTCCGCCCTTACCCCCGCAAGCGCCTTATCGATGCGCACGTCGTTCGCGACAATCCTTGCTTGGTCCCGCGCCTCGACGACGTCAGCGCGCGCCTGCAAAGCGATCAGCGCGGATTCGCTGCGAGCAAGAATAGACTCTGTCTGGCGCTCCGCATCGAAAGCGATGCGGCCAAGCGCCTTTGCCAACGCGTCAGCGGCGGGCTTGTTCATGGAGTTCCCGCAAGTTTCTCGCTTCTCTGCAGACCGCGTCGAGCCAATCCTCTGCGCTTCGCTCTGCATCCTCTTCGCCTTCCCCTGGATTGGCCGGCGGCGCCGGGTCAGGCGAGGGAGCCGGATTGGCGGTCTGTCCCTTTTCCCACGCGCTCAAAGGCACGACCTGTTGCTGGACACGCGGCTCGGCTCCGTAGCCGCCGGGGACAGCCGGCAATTCGATCTCGCCGCGGGCTTCGTCCGGCGCATAAATGCCGCCTTGCACGCCACGCGCGAGGCCTTCGAGCATTTCTTTGAACGAAGACCGCAGCAGCGCCTTCGTGGAAAACTCCACGTATTCGTCGGGGACGCCGCGCAGCGCGAAAAGACGCCCCAACGCCTCCTCGATATGATTGAGCGCAAACCCAAGACCGGAAGCGATCCAAGACTGCATGAGCAGCTCCGTGGACGCGTAGGTTGTTCCTCCAAGCCCCAGCACCTGCAAGGGGACCCGAAACGCGAGGGCGACATTTTGGTCGCTCATTTTCATGGTCTCAGCGAGCTGCGCGTCATGCGCGCTTGTCGAGATCAAATGCGGCTTCAGGCCACCGCTCAGAATAGGCGTCCCGCCGGCGTTGGCCCCCTGCGTTTGCTCGTTCCACTTCTCTCGGAGCAAGGCGACCTGCTCGCGATTCAGAAGCTGATCTGAAGAGAGCACGAAGGATGGCCGCGCCTGGTTCGTAAAGAATGCGACCTGTTGCTGAAGGGCCGCGTTGCCAGCCGCGATATCCAGCGCCGCGGCCATGATCGGACTGTCGCCCCTGAGGGGGTCGCGCGGCGTATGCAAGCGGACGTGAAGCACATCGCGCGCCGGGACCGCCGCGAGGCTCCCGAAGCGGCGATCGATGATCTCGTTCCCGCCGAGGGCGTAGAAGATTTCGCCTTCCTCGGCTACGCGCGCGTAGCATGCGCGCGGGTGCATCAGGTGCAGCTCTGATATCTCGTAGCGGTCATTCCTCAGCGCCAGCGCGTAGGCGTTCCCGTCGCTGTAGAGGCCGCGCGTCAGATTGAGCATGAAGTCCGAAATCGACTGGTACGAATTCGGCTTCCGCAAGACACGCGCCAGGGCAGAATTGGGAACGCGCTCGCGCCCGCCGTTTGCGCCCAAGCGCCAGTGATCGCCGGGACACATCGCGACGGTCTGAGAATAGGCCCCTACGCACGCCTCGACCATGGCGGATGCTGATGCATATGGGATCGGGTTCTTCCCCATCTGCCACCAGTTCATTGGCGTCCCTGGCGGGAGCCATCCGCTGCTCAGGAAATAGCCGCCCCAGCCGGACGACTTCTTCCTGAACGGGTGCAATAGGCGCGTGAGAAGGCCCACCGGCTCACTCCGATTTCTGCTCGCGAGTCACATAGCCCTGCGGTTTTTGATCGGCGGTGGGCTTCGCTTCCTTGTTGGCGGCCGAGCCTTTCGAGGCCTGCTGCTTCGCCTCGTTCTTTTCCTTCGCCTCTCTAAGGACGGCCTGCTTTGCGCGCTCGGCTTCGACATCGACGCCTCGGCTCATCGGGGTCTGATTATTGATCGCGACCGCGACGCCGCTATTGTGGCGCAGCAAGCCCGCTTCATCCGGCGCGCATTCATTCGGATCGGCGGCCGCGCCGTTTTCGAGAACATACCAAGTCTCTCGCATTTGCTTTTCCTCGCGGCATTCAAGGGCGACCAGAGCCGCCCCCGAAGAAATTACTTGCCGTCGTCGACGGTCACGACGAACGCGCCGCTCTTGGTGTTGCCGCCTTGCGCGATGACAATCTTCACGCGATCGCGGCTCAGCGCGACGCGATCGTTGACCGCGGTGCCGCCCGACGCGAAGAGCGCCGCAACGCCAGCCGTCGAATGCGTCGGCGCCCGCGGATTGCAAACCTTCGCGGCGTTGACGTCGCTTTCCGCCCAGATGGTGCGCCCAGTCGCCTCGCCGGTGATCGTGAAGTCGACGCCATCGGCGAAGTCGGTTTTCAGGTATTCGATCGAGTGGATATAGCCCGAAAGGAAGGGGGTATAGGCGGTAGCCGCGCCACCGGCGTTCGTGGTCACAGGAACAGAGAACCTGCGGATCATGGACGTTAATCCTTATCTGTTGGGGTATTCGTGATTGCAGGATACGGCGCACGCCAGCCCGGCGCGCGCCGAGTAGTCAGAAATCAGATCACCAAGTCGTGGTGTCGATCCACTGCACCACGCCGCTGCGGCGCATCTTCCAAGACACGTCCATCAGCATACGAACGCCGATGGTCGCGGTCTGGAAGAAGCTGCGGACAGGGTCCGCGGCCGTGGGACCGGAGCCGGAAACGATCTCGGCCGGGCTCGTGTCCTCCATGTGGACAGTCGCCTGCTCGGAGATGTCGAACTCCGGCGCGTCGCCGAGCGCGGTCGCAAAATCGCTATTGCGAATTGCGATCAGGCGATTGGCAGTCGCGTGCGTCGACTCGACAACGGTCAAACGGCTCATGAGCGGGTCGGCCCAGCCAAAGCGGCCGTCTCCGGGACCGGGCATCATCGAGAGCGCAAGGCCCTGCGACGGGTGCATAACCACGGTGATATTGTCGGCCGCATTGGCGGTATAGAAGGGCGCCAAGAGAGCCTTGAAGTCCTCGACAACCGCCGTGAAGTCGCCACCGCCGTAACCGACCGCAGCGGCGGCAACGCCGTTGAGGAGGCCCGCCGGACGCGCAGTGCTCGCTGCCGTGGCGTCTAGGATCGCCGCGTCGAGAACTGACGCGGTGTCCTCGAGGATCGCCTGGCGCACGAGGGCTTCGATCGTCGGCGTAGAGCGCTTCGCCAGTTCCCGAGTGAACGGGACGATCACGCCGAGCTTCTTCGGCGTCATGGTCGTTGCCGCCGTGGTGATCCGACCAACGCGGATCGGATCGCCTTCCGCCACGAAGCCGCCGCCGGCGCCGCCGGCTGTCCGGCTGGGGATGCTCGCCGGTGGCCTGACGTCGCACAAAGCCCGGTCCATCCTCGGCATGCTCGCCAAAGACCAGCCTTCGCGTTTCGTCGGAAATATTGAGCGACTTCATGAGAGACAGCGCCGCCGGATTTGCCGGGACAGACACAAGGCTGGTCTCTAGAAGCTCCTGCTTTTTATAGGTCTGCGGACCCCAGGGGCGATCTGGGTCTTTCGGCTCCGCCTCAATGGGCTTGAAGCCTACCGACACCGCTCGCAAAATTCCTTGCTCGACAAGCCGCCGCAGCTCGTCGATGCGCGGCGACGTCCCTTCCTTCGCGAAGATTAGGCGCCCAACCAGACGCCCAGCCTCGACGCGGACATTGTCCCACTTGCCAATGGGTTGATAGGAGGAATGACCGAAGAGGGCGATAGGATTTCTCTTAAATCGCTTAAGATCCCAGCCGTTCGGATCGACTGTATCGCCATAACTATCGACAGTTCCATCCGATAAAACGAACTCGTGGTTCGGCCCCACCTCGGATACGGACTCTTTGAAGATTTGTGTCATTTGCTCTTACCCGTATCAGCCGATCATTGCCGCAACGTCGAAGGCCGCTTCACACTCAAAATTCGCCGTCGCCGCGCCGGTCGCCATGGTCAGCGAGACGAGCGGGTCGATGCGCTTGACTGCCTTGCGCTTCGAGAACCAGCGGTTCCCAAAAGGGTCCTCCTCCGTCGTCGCCGAGGCGAAGGCGGATATCAGAACCGGATTCTTCTGGATCGTAATGCGGCGCTCGAGGATCAACGTCTCGAGCATCGCGAGCGAGCCGGGCATCCAAAGGCCTTGCGGCGGCTCCTTGCCGGCGGCGCGCGCCCCATTCACAATCTCGTCTGGCGCGGCCGCGCGGCGCTTGCCCCCCTGCGGGTGCTCGATCTTCCTGGAGACCGACCCGAGGTCGTCAAGGTGTTCCTCGAGCTTGCGATAGGCGTAGCGGTCATAAGCTAGCCAATCGAGCCGGAACTCAGTCTCGACCTCGACAATTCGTGCTGCGACAAAGTCCAGCCGGATTTGCCGGCCGGGCGGCGCCCTGAGCCATTTCTGATCGCGCCAGACCTCGTAAGGAGCCTTGTCGCGTAGCGCTCGCTCCGCGAGCGTGTCGCCCGGCGTCCATGTATCGCACCAGGCGTGGAACGTCGGCAGTCGAACCATCTCGGTGGTTGTCGAGCCATCTTCAAGCTTCCGCTCGCGCGGCAGATCGACCTCACCGGTCTGGCAAACATATGCGAGTGAAGTAAGATCCTGCGACCCTGACAAATCGGCACCTGCGCAAACGCGCTCGCCGGCGAACTGGTTTGGGTCGAACTCCTCGAGGCATTGCTCAAGCGTTCCGCGCGCCATCCACGCCTTGTCGGCATCCGTCCAGACGCAGAAGTGTAGGCGTAGGATATTGTTCGCCTTGCCGGGGATCGCCTTGGCCTGGCGCACTACACCCTCCAGGTAATCCTTCTTCAGGATCCTGCCCAAGAGCGGGTTCACCTTCGGCCAACACGACTGGTCCTCAAGTGGATCGTCGCCATTGTCGAGCGCGCAGACATAGGCGAACGTGTCGTCATAAATTTCGAGGCAGTTGTCATCACCCACGTAAGACAGGTCCTCGCCGGCGAGGCCCTCGAGGAGTGGGTTCCCGGAGGCGGCACGGATGGCGTGGACATGCTCCTCCCAGCAGACAGAGTTGCGATCTGTGCCGCTGTTCGTCGTCATCGCGAGCAAGGGCTGGCGCCGAAACTTGAACCCGCGCTCGAGCATCTCGATCACGGATCCATCAGGATGCTCATGGACCTCGTCGCAAAGCGCGAAGTGAGGGCGCGGACCCGACTTACCGCCTTCCTTCGAGATCGGCCGAAAGAAGGACCCGCGCTCGAGATAGGCGAGGTTCCAGACCATCGGCGCCTGTCCGGACGTCTTCACCCGAGCTGCTAGGGCAGGGGACTGCTCGACCATCGCGACCGCGTCCCGGAAGAGGACCATCGCTTGATCTTTGTCCTTGCCGGCGGCGTAAATCTCGGCCCGGTCCTCAGCGTCGGCGATCAGCCCGTAAAGGCCGATCCCTGCCGCCATCGGGCTTTTGCCGTTCCCCTTGCCCTCCTCGTCGTAAAATCGGCGAAAGCGCCTGGTCCCGTCGACGCGCTTCCATCCGAACAGCGACCCGATACGGAATTCCTGACTTGGATCCAGCGCGAAAGGCTTGCCTTCGAACTGTCCGCCGTTCAGCCGGAGGATCTCGGGGAAAAAGTCCAGCGCTCGCTGTGCAGCCGCAATATCGAACCAGAGCCCGCGATCGGCGCCTCGCTCCAGGTCGTCGAAGTGGCGCCGGCAGGCGTTCCTGACATGGGGCCCGGCGACGATCGACCCTGACAAGACGGCCACCGCGTAGGCGGAGACCGGGTCAATCTTTCGTGAACTTGTCGAGCGGGTTGTTCTTCGTCGAGTTGCCTTGCTCGCCATTCACCCTCGCGCGGGCGGAGGGTGTCATGCCGAACTGCTCGGCATATCTGACGACGTCCGCCGCCGCTTTGTTTGCAATTCCAATCAGTGGGTTAGAGATTAGATTCCCTTTCGCGCTCCTGATCATCAGGCCGCGGAAAACCTCATCAACCGCCTCCATTTCCCTGAGCTTGCGGGTCGTGCGGACCCAAAGGCCGTACGATGCGCAGTAGGCAACGAGCGCCGCACGATCGATCTCCGAGAGCAGGCCCAACCGGTATAACTCCAGTGAGACGCGCCCCCATTCCAATTTGCCGTCGTCGCAGAGTTCCTTCGGGACAGAAGGGACCAGGATCTCCGGCTGCGGTTCGTTCTTTGGCAGCGGGCGCTTTCCCGGGTTGCCCGTAACGAGCTTTAAATGGCTTGGCTTCGGCTTTTTTCCTCTGGGCGCCATAAATTCCATTTCTGATCCAGAGCGGCCTGCGGAGTCCGTGGATGCGTTTTCCGATCTCCCGGCGACGTGCGGGCCCGAAGGGGAATTTCGCGCAACGAACGCAACTGCATGCTGGCCCCAGATAGGCACTGCGCAATTCGCGGAGTTGCGCGCGTCGGACCCTAGCCGGTAGACGCCCCTTCCGGCGCTACTTTTGGTCCCTCCCCCCCGCCTATTCGAACGGCCAGCCGTCTACCCCTGTTTCGACCAGAGGGCGCGCCCCATTGCGCTCGCGCCTGTTGCGTACCGTCTTCCTATTGTTGCAGCCTCCAAGTCCTCCAGCTCCATTGCCGCCAGATCTGGTGCACAGGAGACGCAGGTTCGCCTTGGACCAATCTTCGCCGCCGTCCCGCCGCTCAACCGTGTGGTCGAGGGTCAGCTTGACGGGCGACGCGTCGTCCTCGAGCGTCTTGCCGCATTCCTCGCAGCGTCTGCCTCGCTCTTCGATGATCTGGGAGCGCAAGGCGCGCCAAGCAGGGGTAAGGTAGAAGGCGTCGGTTCTTTTCTGGCCCGTGCTATTCGAGCCCATTGCCGCCCGTTTCATGCAGTCACCCGTAGACGATCACTGCCGCGCAGATTGCACAGGACACAACGCCGCGTCGTCTTTCCCAGTGTCTCGTTGACAGAGATCGTGGCCGCGCCATGTGAGGCGCTGTTGCCGGTTGTGCGGCGACAGGAGATCCCTCATGATCCGCCTGATGCTTCAAACGAGCCTCGCAGGCGCGGCGATTTTCGCCGGCGCGTTGCT
The DNA here is from genome assembly GCF_055698645.1 of Methylocystis sp. NC52PC. Classification (NCBI taxonomy): domain Bacteria; kingdom Pseudomonadati; phylum Pseudomonadota; class Alphaproteobacteria; order Hyphomicrobiales; family Methylocystaceae; genus Methylocystis; species Methylocystis sp. NC52PC. The sequence continues at coordinate 2,269,533 of NZ_CP170127.1, forward strand.
TGCCCATGCCCAACCCGTTCCTCCGGCTGGCCCTCCCGCGCAGGCGACGCCAATACCGGATGACCGGGGCGGATCTGTGGATGTTCCGGCAACGCCGCCTCCTCCGGTGCTGCCCGCACCGGATGACGACGATGTTGACGAGGACTAGCTTTTTTGGAGCGAAGGAGCCCCGCGCTTTCTCTGGCGCGGGCCATCCGTGCTGCGCATCGGAGGAGGTGTCATGAGCAAGCGCTTTCATCTGGCTGCGGCGGGGGCATCGTTCGTCGCGTTTGCAGCCGCCTTCGGGAACTTGGCTGCGCCGCCCGCGCGTGCTGGACATGATTATGAGTTCTCAGCCGAGGACAAGGCAGCGTTCACGGACGCGCGCATCGCTGCGTTGAGGGCGGGTTTAAAGCTCACCCCTGCGCAGGAGAAGAATTGGCCGGCGCTCGAAACAGTACTTCGTGACGTAGCCAAGGCGCGCTCGGAACGCATGGAGAAGTGGCATGAGAAGGCTAAGGAGGGCGACAAGCCTTCCAATCTGATCGAGCGTCTCCACGATCGTGCCAAGATTATGTCGGCGCGCGCCGGCGAACTCGATAAAATCGCAGAAGCTGCGAAGCCCCTTTATGACAGCTTAGATGATGCCCAGAAGCGTCGCCTGAACATTATCTTCCACGCAGCCATGCGAATGCACGGTCACATGGGTCATATGGGCATGGGACAGATGGATCGAGATGGAGGCGAGCACGACGATCGAAGAGAATAAACGCCTCCGCCTGTATCAGGTTGGCGCCCGGCGGTCGCATTGTGGTCGACCAAGACGATGAACCGCCGGGCTTTGGGCAAACAGGTCGCGTACCCACTTGCCCGGTCGAGCGGGAGGGATCAAACCACGTCCGCTCGAAGCGCGTTACTATAGGCGAAGACCGCTGCGTGTTTAGTATGCCTCGGTTAACGTGTGAGGCCGGCGATGGCCTGCCGAGTCGTGAGGAGTGATTGCCCGGCAACCATGCCTTTCCACCAATCATTGTCGCAATAAAACGCTGCGCGCATTTGAACCTTTATTTCTCGACCCCTTTCTGAAAGCGGTTCGTCATAAGCATGTAGCCAGGCGTCGGCGCGAAGCGCCTGTAAGACTTGCGCTAACTCGACCGTGCCGACCTCGAACGCGATGGCAGTGAATTCAGTCTCAGGGAGGAGCGCGAGTGATCCACTGAGGTTATCGCCGCTGATATCCTTGGACGCCGACGTGCCAGCCTTTGTAGAAGTAATACCTGCACCCAACCAAGACGCAGCACGGTCGTATTCGGCGGTTTGCGGTGGAAAGACGCTTATGCGCTCGGCATAGCCACAAGGTCCGAGCCCCGTGTGGTAGTCAATGACAGCCACCCGCTTTGCACGCGCCAGATACTTCTGAAATATTGCGGTCTGTGTGCGCCGGGACCACGAGACGCCGCTGCCGCCGAAAAACAATCCAAGCGGATGCTTATATTGCCCGCCAGTCACTGAGGCCCCGTTGGCCCCTCGTGCCGCTTGCCAGTCCGAGAACTTGTCGGCGGTCCGCCGCTGTGCCTCTTCAGTCCATTCTGTGGGCACAAGATCGTCGGCAAGCTCGTCATAGCCCGGGTTCGGCGGAAGGGGCGCGGTAAAGTCGATCCAATTGCGATTCAGGTCGACGTTGTCCTCGTTAACCCGTCGGGTCCAGGCGAAGCCGAATGGATTTATGGCGTGGATTAGCAAAGCGCCGGCGTCAGGAAGAAGATTTCTAAATTCTTCGCGCCGCAGCCAATCGACTTGAGCGCCAGAGCCGCAATAGCCCTCGACCCCATGAGTGCCGCTAATCAGCAAAAGAACATTGCTTGCGTCAGGAGGACCGAACCAGGCAACGTCGGTGGCAAGCTGCTCTCCGTCTGGACCAGAGGCGGGATTCACATAACTCTCGGTCACGAGACCGGTAGCTGCTCCGAGAAATTTTTCGCGGGCCTCCAAATAGGTGCGGCCGAACGTGTCTGTATCGAGCATGATTTCCGATCCTAAAGGTCGGCGTGAGTCCTATCTACAATGCTTTCAGCTTATATGACGGATAGAGTTTAATCCACTGGCTGATGCTCGGTTACAGCTGGTTCCTGCGCGGTGCGACGCCAGCGACGAACTTCGGCGAATACCTTGGGCGCGAAGTGAGCCTGATTTTGTCCCACTGTGCAAGGGGACACCGACCTCAGTGACTGATTGTACATCGAGGCCAAGCGCGAAATAATCGCAGAAACGTTATGCTTTCGGATCGGGACTACCCTGACTGCAAATTTTCTGCACTATAGTCTAACACCGTCCGTCAGCAACCCATTGGCGATCAGTTGGAAGCCGCGATCAAGGCGGCGATACGCGGTAGAGCGGTGCGCGCACGCCTGCTTGTGCCACCTTGAGAACGGCTGATTTCTCGTCTCGCACCAAAACCAGATCGACACGATAGCGCGCTCGTCGTCGTGACCACGCAGGTATCGCATCGGCCATTCTATCGCTTCGAGGATACGGCTGATCTCTTGCCCGCTGGGCGCGCCGTCGGATCTGCGGTCCGGCATCCGGGTTTTCTCTCTAAGTCCCTCGGCTTGCGCGTTCCGATCGAAGGACGAAATGTTCCTGAAAAGCCGCCAGTCGATCCAATGCGTGATCTTCTGCGATGGCCCGGTGCGGGCGACAAAGCGCTCGTGATTGCGCGCTGCCTCGATGAGGCGGCTCTCGACCTCCTGGGTGGTCCACCGCCGTTCGGAGGGCGCAAATGACGCCCCGGCAAGCAGCCTCGCGGCCGCGTGGTCAGAGTAACGACCATCGCCGTCACAGTCGGAGTCGGTCATTTGGGCGCTTTCACCCCGTCGAGGAGATTCAGAAGGACCGTCCGCTCGGCGATGAGCGCCTCCAGCGCCCTCGCCATCATCCAGTTAGGCTGCATCCCGAGACCGCCAGCCAGCTCATAGGCGTCGGTGAGGGCCTTTGAGCAGATCGCCAGACAGACTGATTTTTGCCCATGAGCTTTGGGCGCAAGCGCGATGCGATAATCCGAGAGCATTCGATAGACGTGTTGCTCGCTCATTCCCATTTCGTCAGCGATCTCGCGCGCTGAGCAGCCGAGGCCCGCGAGGTAGGCCATGCGCGCGATGCGGGCCTTCTGGTAGGGTGGCCGGTATGGGCGCCTGGCGCGCAAGGACCACAGCGGGGTTCGCCGTTGGTCCGAACCGGCGTCCTTGAAGATCTCGAGCTGGTCGCTCATTCAGGCCTCGATCCAGGAGCGCGGGAAGCGAATTGGCGCGGTGCGCAGCGTGAAGGCGACCTCTTGCGCGATGGGGCCGAGGGCGATGGAATCGGCATCAGGCTGGCGCACGGCCGCGGGCAGCGGCGCCAACTCGTTCTCAGCGCGCTTTGGCAGGCGCCTGCGCTCAACGGTGAAGGGGCGCGGGCGGCGGGTCATTGCGCCGCCTCGAGTTTGCCGCGCACCGCGATCCCGCACTCCTCGATGATCCAACGCGGAAATTGGCACCCATGCCGATCGGGAGGCGGGCATTGCGCGCGCCACTCGCCGGTCTCCTTCCAGCGCTCGAGCATCGCAACGATCTGGCTCTTCCGCCACTTCGAGCTCGTAGGCTTTCCGAGCGAGTCGACGAGCGCAATCTCCGGGTCAGCCTCGTTCTCCCGCGGCCGCTCAGGGTCTTCAGCCGGCGCCGCTGTCCGCGGAATTCGGCCCAGCCGGTCCTGCGCCGCACCGCGTATCCAGCCCTCGAATTTTCCCCACGCCCTGAACCGATACGTCGATCGACGCAGTCCGGTTCGGATCCCTTCGAGCACGTCGGCCGGGGTGATGAGATCGCCAATCATGGCCTCGATAACGTGGAAATCCTGTGCGCAAGCAACGGGTTCCTTCGCGACGAGCTTGATGCATTTCGCGTGCAATTCGCCTCCCGGCCGGCTCGGCGGGGCCCCAGATTGGGGAAGACTCCGAGCCTGTCGGATTAATTCTTCTCCCTCTCCCTCTCCCTGTCCCTGTCCCTTGGGATCGTTAAAGGACGGCTCAGGGACTCCTTCTTGCATTCCTTGTGGGATTGCTTCTTGGACTCCTTCCGGCAATCCCTTTGGGATCGCATCATGATCGCCCACATGATCCTTCCTGCGTCCCTTTGCGCCATTGCCGCGCGGAGGTTCATTTGATGTAGCGTCTCGATTCCCCCATCTCGCCTCGTTGCCGCGCTTCGATCGCTCACGCTGCATCTCCTTCTTTTTCCATGCCTCGTTGACCTTTTCGGCAACGGTCGCATGATAAAGGCGACCATCCGAACAAAGCACCCAGCCGCGCAGAGCGCCCACCTTAACCTTCTTCCACGTCTTCATGTCGCGGCCGAACTCAGCCAGCCTGCACAACTCCACGTCGTCATCCGGCAGGCTGCCCGCCGGAACCTGGTGAAAGCTCTTCAGCCACAGCGTCACCCCGGCGCGCCACTCTGAATCGCTCGCGGTCGCGTGAAATCCAGATCCGAAGAGACGCGCGATGTCGATCGGCATGAACGGAAAGTCGCGCAAGTTCGCCTCAGCCGGGACGAACGGATCGGGAAGGTTTTCCTGAGCCTTCATTTTCTCACAACCTCGCCGCGTTCGCCATGGTCGAGCAGGAGGGATCGACCCACAGGCGAGCCGTCCCCTCCAGCCCGGCGCGGTTTTTACCGATGATGAGCTCGGCGTCGTGCTTCAGGAGCTCGAAGGCGTCCTTCGCCTCTGGCTTCTCCTGTCGATAGTCCGAGGACTTTTGAATGTGATAGGCCTCGCGATGAATGAAAGCCACGACGTCGGCGTCAGCCTCGAGGTCGCCTGATTCTCTGAGATCGGCGAGGTTCGGCCGCTTGTCTTCTCGACTCTCGAGCGCGCGATTAAGCTGGGCAAGAAGGACTATGCAGAGGCCCTCGTCCTTGGCGAGCTCTTTGAGCGCAGCGGAAATTTCGCCGACCTCGTAGTGGCGCTGGCCCTTATAGCGATCGCTGGCCTTGATGAATTTCAGGTAATCGAGGAAGACGACGGCCAGGCGCACGCCCTGCTTTGCCATCGCCTTCTTTTCAGAGCGCACCTTTGCCGCGATTTCCACGATAGTTGCGCGCGACGCGAAGTCGATCGTCAGCGGCAGGTTGCGCATCCGGCGCGTAGCGTCCTCGAGGCGCCAGAGCTCCTCGTCGTTATACTGGCCCCTGAAGATGCGGTTGAACTCTAGCGGCCGGTCGTGGACATAGGAGAGGTCCGACAGGTAGCGCGCGATCAGTTGCTTCTCCGGAACCTCAAATGAGAACCCCAAGCAGCCAAAAGGCTCGCCTCCATCCCTGCCGGCGCGCGCTCCCGCCTGAGCGACCTTCAGAGACGAGGTTACTTGCCAGATCGTCTTTCCGACGCCAGGGCGAGCGCCGACGATCCAGAGCGCGCCAGCCTCATAGGGGGAGATGTCGTCGACATCCTTAAACCCGGTGGTGACGCCCTGGGAGGTGATCTCTCCGCGGCGGATCTTCTCTGCATGATCGAGCAGCGCATCCGCGCCGGCGCCGATCGTCTTGCGCGTTGAGGCGATCTCCGCGGCGACGATCTCGCCCGTCGCCTCGGCGAACTCGGCGACTATTCGAGCTGCAGCGGGTCCGGCCGGGGCCCGGGCGGCTTCCTGGGCGTCTCCCGCGATTCTTATGAGCTCCCGACGCCGCCAGGTCTCGACGATCATTTCCGCGTAGCCGCTGGCCCCGTGAATCGTCGTCGCCGAGACGGCGAGGCGCGCGAGATAAGCGGAGAGCTTCCCGGCGCGTTCGGGCATCTCCACCCCCGCCAACGCGGACCCGAGCGTTATGAGCGACACGGACTTCCCGGCGGCGTTCAACTCGAGCGCTGCGCCGTAGATGCGGGCGTGCAAGTCCTCGCTGAAGTGCCTTGGCTCGAGCAAGAGCCGCAATCCGTCAAGGCACTCCGGATAGACGATCACCGCGCCCAGCAGCGCCTGCTCAGCCTCCAGGCTGCAGGGAAGGGGGTCGGTGATTGGCGGGGCGTGAATCGTCATCTCCGTCCGTTCCCGTAGAGCCGTATGCGCTTCTCCTCGGCCAGGGCCATTGCCTTCGCCACACGGTCCCGAACCGTGCCCAGCTGGTCTGCCAGGAGGTCGCATTCCCGTGTCGGCGGGAGCATGCGGCGGCGCAGCGCGGCGATCGCCGCGTCGAGAGCAGCGAGCTGGGTCCGGTCGGAGTGCTGCATGTCTCTCATTTCGCAACCGCCCTTGTATGCCCCGGGCCAGCCCGGAAGGCGTGCGCGCCGCTCTTTAATGCCGCCAGGCGCCGCGCCTCATCGGCGGCCTTGTTTCGCTCCGTCCGTTCCTTCCGCGTCTCGTAAGCGACGCCATTGTGATGTGCGCAGTATTGGCGGTTCTCCGAGAGTGACTCGCGCGGGGCTCCGCAGAAGCGGAAACCCTGCTCCCGCGGATCTCCCAATGGGAATCGGCATGAGGTGAAGCGCAAGTCCATGAGGGTCACGCCGCGGCCGTCTGGTGCGGGAGTCGGCTCGATCTCGTGTGCCCGTTGCAAGACGGGTGGTGGCGCTGGAGGGATCGCGACCGCGACGATCTTCGCTTTCTTCGCCAGCGTCGCCACTTCCTTGTGCTGGATTTTGGCGGATCTCTGCGTGCCGCTCGTCTTCTCCAACCGGCGGTCTTGAATTCCAAGGCGGTGAATCTTCCCGATTACTGCATTGCACGTCAGGCCGCCGCCCAGCTCGGCCGCCACCTGGCTCGCGCTCCGGCCGTCGGTCCACAGCTTGCGCAAAAGCTCTGTTCGTTCCTTGGTCCAGCTCATTTGAGCGCCTCACGCACCACGGCGAGGATCTCGCGCGCCTCTTGCACATAGGCGCTCTCGCCTCCGGCTTCGCGCTGCTCGAGCTCGTTGGCTATGAACTCCTCCGCGCGGAGGAGGGCGTCGCGCATTTTGTCACCGCCCATGTCAGGACCTCCAGTAGAACTGCTCGCGAGCGCTCTCGGCGAGCTTGCGGTCGACGTTCGCGTTCCAGACCCGCACGACGTCGGTGCGGTTGAGATATTTCGCCGCTTCGTTGATGCGTGCGAGAGAGGCGTGGCCTTCCCGCCAAACCGCAGTGTTCTCCGCGAATTCGAACGCGAGATCATGCCGGGCGACCAGCACCTCGAATTCCGCCAGAGTGATCATGGTGTTGCTCATTCGGCCGCCTCCGCGTCGAACTTCCCGGTTTCGTTTCCCCAGGAGTCCCAGCCGGCGCGCGACTGCCTCGAGAAGAGCTCGACGCGGCGGGCCTCCGGCATGAGAGCCTCGGCCCAGGCGAACGCTTCATCAGGTTTGCGGGAATGCTCGCGCACAGGCCCCTCGATGATCGAGCGCACTCTCTTTGAGGTCTTTGGCTCGCCAACGGCGCCGATCAGGATGGGCTCGCCGGCGCAACGCAGGAGGTAGCCGGTACCAAACGCCAGCTTGCCGGTGCTGGTGCGCTTGACCCAATGCGCGGCGGTCTTGAAGGCGAAGCCCCACGCATCGAGGACCTCAAAGGCCTGCCGAAGCAGAGGGTTTGTCGCCCATAGGATGCAAACGGCGTCCGGGGACGCAAGGTGCCCAACAGGAAGCGCCTTAATGTCGTCCACCGACATGCAGCTATAGTGGGCCTTGGCATTTTTCCGCTCGCCTTTCTCCGACCAGTTGGAAAAGGCCCAAGGAGGGTCGACCATAAGTAGATCGTAGGAAAAGGGGCGCAAATTGCCGAATGGCCAGACGATCATTAGCGCCCACCTTTCTTGGGCCCATACTTCTGACGCACCTCCGCGGGGAGCTGGTAGCCCTGGCCCCAGACCGTCTCGGTTTGAATGCCGACCTGCGCCAGCTTTTTTCTCACCTTGCACAGAAAGACTGAGATAATTCTGATGTCCGGCGAAATGTCCGGGCGTGTCGAATAGAGCGCGGCCATCAAGGTCTCCTTGGCAGCGAATTCCCGTGTGAGCAGAACCCGCACGATTATCGTCTCGCTCGGCGACAGCCCCCATTCGAGCGGCACAATGCATTCCGAGCTGCAGAGGGCGTCCTTGAGGTAAGCGACGTGCTCCTGGAGCACCGCATTCTCCTCCTCGAGCGCCTTCACTCTCGCTTGGACGTCGATTGCGCGGCCGTTGCTCATGAGCGCGCCTCCGCAGCCTCGCCGAACATCACAAGCTCGTGCGGAGGGACGCGGCAGAAGTGCCGTACGGCGTAATCGAACAAGCACGCCGCTGAAGATTTCTCCCAATCATTCGTTCCATGCGGCAGATATCGCAGCGCAATCGCCCGCCGGAGCACCATGTTATTGGTCGCTTCCCGGTCCTCGCGGCGCTGCTGCGGCGTACGTGGGCCTTTGCCGCGCGCGGCGGCCGACGCTTTGCCGCAAAAATGAACTCGAGCCGTCGAGGCCGCGACCTTCTCGACGCGGACCCCGTAGCATCCGGCAAGCGCCTGCAGGGCCCCGTGGCAGTAGATTTGAGAGAGCGCCGAGTCGGCGGACGGATAGGCGGCTGGATTGTCCGTCGACTCGACCACGACGAGGTCTGGTTTATCAATCGCCCAGCGGTCGCGCAGGAAGCAACCCAGATTGCGAGCTTGCACTTCTGTTGGGTCTTTCGTCCCCCGCAGCGTCACGGCCTCGATGCGCGGCATCTGGCCCGCTATGCCGGACGCCACGCCCATCCTCTTGCCTGGATCAATCGACCACACCAGCATCTGCGCGCCCTTAATGAACCTTGTAATTTCCCTCGCCCTCGCCGCTCACGGCTTGGCGCCGCCTGGAAGGCTTCCGCGCAGTGGAATCGTCGAACTCGCGCTCTTCTTCGGTCAGGGGCTTGATGCCCTTCTCCAGCGCCTTCGTATTCGCCTCGGCGGCGGCTTCGTTCCGGTCTTGCTCCGGTTCTTCCTCGGAGGCGGCGCCGTCGAGGAGGTCGCCGACGTGCTCCTGGCCGAAGATCCCCGCCTCCCGGCACATGTCCACGTAGACCGGAAACTGTGAGATGAAGTCTTCCCGCTTCAATTCGTCCTGGCGTGACAACTTCAGCATCAGGCCGAAAAGCTGACGGTGCAGATGCCCGTTCTCGCAGGCGTCCTTGATGCGCTCGCCGAGCTCGCCGTTGATCGAGGCGACCCGGGTCTTTTTTTGATCCGCGTCCTTCAACAAAGCGACGAACTGCTTCGTGTTGACGATCCTCTTCGCTGATCCTTCGCTCACGTCGATGTCTCCTTTTCAGCCATAAGGTCGAGCACATGTCCGATGACGCCGACGGCGGCGCCGTCCGTGGTGCGCGTCACAGCCTCACGGATGACGTGGGCGGGTGCGCCGTATTGAAGCGCGATGCTTAGGCAGACTGCGGCATCCTTGGCGTCGTCGTTTAACGGCGTCGCCCCTTTGGCCTGGCAATCGATGAAGATCTCGGCGAGGTCGCCGTCTTCGAAGCGGCCAACGCCGATCGTGTACGGCGCGCCGCGGAATTCCGTGCTCACCAGCTCGTGCGAGCGGCGATTATGGAGGCGACGGCGAACGCTCATAGGCCCACCACCCACGGCGCGATCAGGCGCGCAGCCTTAACTCTCCGCAGGGCGGCTTTCATCAACCAGTGCCCGATATGCGTCCTGAGGCGGAAGGCAAAGGGCAGCTTCGATTCGGCGGAGTCGGTCTTCGAGGGATTGGGCGTCGATCGCTTCGACATGGTTCTTCCCGCCATATTTTACCGCCAGTTCGCGCAGCCGCGCCAGTTCGTCGGCGTCAACCCGCATTCGTTTTTCTGCGTACCAAGCGTCTTTGACGCGCGACCATCGCCAGAACGGAATGCGCCGGGCCGCCCGTTCGAGCTGACGCATGACCGTGTCGCCGGGCTCCGAGCCGGCGATGGCCCTTACGCACTCCTGAGCCTGCAACAACGCGCTCACAATTTTCGTCTCCGATAACTTTTCGGACATTTCCGAAAAACTCCGTGTCACATTGCTGGACACGGAGAGGGCATGCAGAAACGCTACGCGCTACACCTCAACCAAGGGCCCGATTGCCTGTGACAACGCGGGCCCGCCAAGGCTGCTCCCGAAAGGGCAGGGGCCGGAGCCCCTGCGCTTGAAGGAGGAAACGCCCAAGGAGGGCTACGGAGCGGGAAAGTCTTCGACCACTTTCTCGCTACGTCGTCCGCACGGGAGTAAGCCGCGCGAAAGCTTCGACCGTCAGTGCGGTCTCCAGAAGACCGCGAGGGCGGCGCCGGCGGCGAGCAGATACATTGCCGCGGCGTAGGCCATCAGAAGCGCGAGGGTCTTTGGATCTGAGCGAGGCGCCTCGTTCATGGGCCGCCGCCCAGGATTGAGACGGCGGCGACGATGGCGTAGGGCGCCAGCGCCAGGAACAGCACCGCGAACCACAAATGCAGGGGCGGCTGGTTTCATGCCTGGGTCTCACCTCGCATGTTCATGGATCGAACCGCTCCGCTCTTCAGCGTGGGCCATGTCTCCGCGAGCATCTCCAGCGCCGACGCGGAAACGCTCATGACCTCCTGGCGCCCGTCGATTTCCACGAAGAGATCGTAGCGATCGCTCTGATCGATCTTCGTCACCGACACGATCTGGGCCAGGGCGGGGGGCGAGGGTCATTCCGCCGCCTCGGGGGTGAAAGAGGGTGCAGGCTGGGGCAAAGAGAGGAAGTCGTTTGGCGTCACTGCGCCGTCGGTGGCTTTCATTATCTTTCCGAGTAGGTCGAGACCTGGATCGCGCTGACGCTTGATAACTCGCCAAATCGTCGATGGCGGAACACCGACCTTCGCCGCAAAGGCGGAAACACTTACCGAGTGCCGACCTAAATATTCTGAGAGCGTCATGGAGGTTAGACTTGCCATATGGCAATTTATTGGTCAAGCAAATTTGCCATATGGCTCTGGACGTTCTTTGCCAGCTGGCCAAAGTGGGCGAATGAGCGGCCAGGACCTTCGTCGGATCAGGAAAAGCACCCCGGGCATGACCCTCGAAAGGCTCGCCGAGGCGATGGGTGTCTCGGTTTCTCAGCTTTCGCGCATCGAAAGGGGACTTCGGCGCCCCCGTGTCGATGAGATCTCGCGAGCGGCGGAAGTGCTCAACGTCAGCGTGAAAGATCTCTATCCCGAATTTGGAGCGATCGAAGATAACGAGAAAATATCGAAAATCTCAAAGACGACCGGGGCTAAGGTAGAGGTTTCGCTAGTCGAGGCGAGATCGATATCCAGGGTACATGTTCGCGGAGAAACAGCCGCCGGGCGCTGGTTCGAGCATGACGATTTGCTGGACGAGGCAATTTCCGAGGATGTGCCGACAATTCCCGGTCGATATGCTGCGCTTGAGCAATTCGCTTACAGAGTAGTAGGGCCGTCAATGGATAAAAAAAGGATATTTTCAGGTAATTTCGTTATTTGTGTTCCTTACTTCGACGCACGCGCCGAGCTCCGAGATGGGGATATAGGGATAATCGAGCGTAGGCGAGGCCATCTGATCGAGCGAACTTGCAAAGAAATCAAGGTCACGGACGGGGCCATAGAGCTATGGCCGCGATCTACCGACCCGCGTTTTCAAAAGCCAATCGTCATCCCTGATAGAAGAGAGCCCCACGCCAGCGATGGTACCGAGATAGAAATTGTAGCCCTAGTTATCGGCGTTTATACACCGATTTGATTCCTGATTGAACACGGGTTGTGAACCGCTTCTGACCCTTTGCTGCCATTCCCCCGTCGTTGACGGATGACCGCTTGCAGCAGGATTCGACGTTCCGATCTTCGCTGGCGTCGCACTTCGAAATGAGCAAACTTGGCCAGAAAGAGGTCCGGTGGCGCCGAATGCAAGCCTAGGCGCGTTTCCTGTTCTGCTTTGCAAATGGCGGGGAAACCGTCCGTTCGCGCCGCGAGGGCTTCCCGTAGATCGGTCCGGCAATCCCGTTCCGCCTACGGCACTCTTCCGCTACAAGGGCTGATGTTCACCGTCCACCCCGACGAAATCCAAGACTTCACCGGCGACCAGCTCGTCGAGTTGTTGCGCCGGCTGCTCTTTGCCGAAGCCCGCAAAGCCGGCGTTCCGCTGCGCGGTGTCGACGTGCCTCTCCAGATCACGGTCGCCGACGGCGGCCAGGATGGAACCGTCTTTTGGAAGGGTGGCGAGTCCTCGACCGATTACTTCCCCAGTCGCGACATCGTCTTCCAGTGCAAGGCAAAGGATTACGGTAACGCCCAATGGGAGAAGGAGGTCTGGACCAAGGGAACTCAAACAAAAGGAATCAAGAAGAAGGCGCTCAACGACGCGGTCAAAGGTGTGCTTGATCGCGGCGGAACTTATATCGGCATCACCGCCAAGCCGCTAGTCGGCGCCAAGCCTGCTGATCGCGTCGCCGCCATCCTAAGGGGCATAACGACTGCCGGCGGCGACCCGACCAAGCTCGCTGGGGTCCACATCTATGAAGGCAACAAGCTTGCAGCTTGGGCAAGCGCCCATCCGGCTGTCTCCGTCTGGATAAAGGAGATGCACGCCGCAATCGACCTCGCTGGCTTCTCGACCCTCGAGCAGTGGGCCAAACGCGTCGATATCGCGGTGCCGGCATTCGTCGATAGCCCCGACCGTAAATTTTCGCTAGGTCCCTATGACGCTGATGCGATCGATTTCTCTCAGCTCGCCGCGCGTCTAGCCGATGAGCTGGACGAGCCCGGCTCATCCGCCCGTATCTGGGGGGCGTCGGGCATCGGAAAGACTCGTGCTCTCTATCATGCCCTCAGTTCCAGCTCGGGCCTACTCGGTGGGCTGACCACCTCCAGCTTCATTTTCTGCGATTATCGGGAGGTCAAATCGAGGCTTTGGGACGTCGCAAATCAGATCGTGAAAGAAGGATGCTGCGCGATCCTCGTGGTCGACGGATGTCCGCTCCCTGAAGCCCGTCGGCTCAACGCGCTTGCCCTCACCGAAGATAGCCAGCTCCGCGTCATCACGATCGGTCCCGACGGCATACACCATGACGACCATTGCGTGATGATCCGCCTTACCAAGGCCGACCGAGCGACCATCAGAGGCATCCTCAAGGCGGGCCTGCCGAAGGCGAAGGCGGGCGAACTCGATTATATCGCCGACCTTTGCGATGGTTTCCCTCGAATCGCCGTGCTTGCGAGTGAGGGTCACGAAAAAAGGGGCATTCTAAAGTCTGTCGACGACGTCGCTCAGCAGATCCTCCACGCGGTCGGCGCCGAGCGTGAGACCGTGCGCTCACTTGAGTGCCTGTCACTGTTCGAAAAGCTGTCGCCCGACGAAAATCCAAAAGAGTTCAACGACATTGCCGAGACGCTCGTCCATATGAAGGGCGAGCTTATGTACGAGAATCTCGTCATTGCCGCCGGTCAGCATCTGGTCGATCGCAACTACGGCGCGATGAATACTCAGCCCCGGCCGATCGCGGACTTTCTCGCGCTGCGGCGGCTCGACTATATACGTCCTTCCACCCTCATCAACTTTCTCGGCCGCGCCTTGCCTCAGCATCGGGATGCGATGCTCTCGCGATGGCGGTTCCTCGCCCGGTCGCGGACGCTGAGCGAAGTCGTCTACGCCCTCCTGCGTGGGCCATTCGCAGGAGCCGGAATCCTCGATCCGGTTGCCGCGCCTTATCTCGTGGCCTTCGCTCGGGTCGAACCCGACCAGATGGCGACCGCTCTTTTCTTCGTCATCGGCCGTATATCGCTCGACGAACTGGCCACGATCCCGTTGACCCATGAAATGGTCGAGACCCTGCGGCTGCTCGCAGGCCGCCAAGAAAGCTTCAGGCCGGCTGCGCAGATGATCCTGCGCCTTGCGGCCGTCGCGAGCACCGAGCGCGAGCACCCGATCGTCAAGCTTTTGCGGTCGCTTTTCCAGGTCGCGTTTGCTGGAACGCAGGCCGACGATCGCCGTCGCCGCGAGGCGCTCGCGCAAGCGTTCGAGGAGGACGAGCCCCGGATCAGGCGGGCCGGGGTCGAGGCGCTGGGCGCGATGATCCAGACTTATATCGCGCGCTCCGGCGAGTTCGAGCAGGTGGGTACTGAACCTTATCGCCCCGAATGGGTACCGGCCGACAACGGCACAATCCATGCTTATTTCAGCTGGGCGCTCGACCGGCTGCACGAAGTCTGGCGCAAGGATCCTGAGCTTCGTCCCGCCATCGAGGACCATCTTGCCGGTGACCTCCGCAATCTGCTGATGCCCGAGCTTCTCCCGACCATCGATGCCTTCGTCAGGGAAGTCGTCGGGGCCTCGGGCCACTATTTCGGCGCGACGAAGAGTATCGGCGACTGGCTCTATTTCGATCGGACTGAAAAACCGACCAAGTTCTTGCGAGCGGTTCGCTCCCTTTATGACGCGACACTCCCTACGGACCCGGTCGACAAGGCGCTGCTCTACAGCCGCTTTTGGCCGTCGGACATTCACGATCCCGACAGGCGCTATGGGCAAGATCAGGACAATCCGGACTTCGAATATTCGGCCCGGCACGCGCAGTCTCTGGCACCCGGCATCGCGCGCAATCCGGACCAGCTTGCACGCGCCATCCGCACTATGGCGAGCCAAGAGATGAACGCCCCTCAGGCCTTTGCCCACGCTCTGGCTGTTGAGTTGCCCGATCCGCTCGCTGCTTTCAAACTGGCCGTCGAGGCGCTAGATGCGAGTGGCACCTGTGCCGGCGTGAATTTCGTCAGCTCGCTCCTCTATGCACTCGACCGCAGGCTTGCCGATCGAGCCGACGACCTCAACACGCTCGTCGCGATCGCAAGGAAATCCGAAATACTTTCGGCGAACTTGATGTACATCGTGACGTCGCTCCGGGTCACGGACGAGCGGCTAGACGACTTCACAAAGGACATCCGCGACGGGAACGTCACACCCCGGCAGGCCGTCGTCATTTCCTATGGAAGGGGGCTCAACGATGTGTCACCGGCCGCGCTCGGGAGATTAATCACCACGCTAATCGAGCGCGGAGAAGAGGGTGGTCCCTGGGCTGCACTCGAAATCCTCTCGATGGTTACGCTGGATCGCAACGCGCTCACCCCGGAGCTCATCGACCTTGTAAAGCTCGCCATTCTCTCGACGTCGATCGCTGACGACGCTGAGGGTAACGCGCCCAATGCTGATTTCAACTACGACCGTATGCTCCGGCTTCTCGACGCATCCGGTACCGTCGATGGCGACTTCGTTCGGAATTTTGCCCTACGGATTGAACAGGCCTGTCGCACGACGGGCGGGCGACATGGCCGTCCTTCGGAAGCCCTGCGTGTCGCGCTCGCGATTGTCGTTAAGCGCGCGCCGGAAGAAGTCTGGCAGGTGCTCGCTGGCTTCTATGAAATTGCGACGCGCGTCGAGCGCGAGCGCCTTAATTCGATCACCTCGGCGACCAAGCTCTTCGCCTACGACGTCTCGCGCACGGGCCCCGGCGCGTTGTTTGAAACGCCGCTCAAGCTCATGCTCGAATGGGTCGCCGTCGAGCCGGATGCCCGGATCGGGTTCCTGCTGAGCTTCTTTCCGATCCTTGAGCAAGACGGGGAGACCTGGGTTTGGCATTCGGCGCTGGAGCGCCTTGCCAAATTGTACGGCGGCTCCAAAAGGTTCCGGGAGGCTCTGCGCCTGCGCATCTATCCCAGCTCCTGGGGTGGCTCCCTCAACTCGCATCTCACGAGATTCAAAGCGCCGTTGGCGGCATGGGTTCACGACCGCGTTCTGGGCGATTGGGCGAGTAGCATGCTCGATGCCATCACCCGATCGCTCGAGGATAAAATACACCGTCGCTAGTGCGCGTGCTGCCCGGAAGTCCAATGGTAGACGGCAGATTCTGGCAGGAGCGGTCGTTCACCACCTAAATCGAGGAATGGCTTAAAATGGCGCGCTTGAGACATATGCCGCCTTGAAGCATGACGTCGCGGGAAGCGCGACGCCATTTCGTGTCATTGAAGCTCGACTTGCCCAAAGATATTAAGAGCGTCGTCTACTTCGATTCCGAGATATCTCACTGTGCTTTCCAGCGTTGTATGACCAGCAGGAAGTTGGACTGCTCGAAGGTTTCCCGGTTTTCTTGTAGATCAGGGCTGCTTTCGTCCGTTGCAGCGAGCGAGTGCCGTAAGTGGAACGGATTGTAGTGCGATGATCAATTCGGCTTGGACTGACGAACCGTTAATTGGCCGCAGGCCAACGTCGGTGGCGCAAAGCAGCCGCACGCAGAGGGCTGCCCCTGACCCAAAGCCGACTTTTGAAAGTGCGGCGATACACAGCTGCTTGCGCCACAGATTGCGCTGGCATAGCATTCCGGGCCCGATACTGAAACGAGGTGCTCCTTTGCGCAACATGACTTCGCCCTGCGAGCCGCAGGAGGCCATGATGCCTGAGAATGAGTGGGGTCCGTTCCTTCCTGTGACGACGGACGACGTCGAAGTCTTCAACGACATCCTGTCCGACGAACTCGACTCGCGGTTCACATCAAGCATTTGTTGCTGCGATTTTTGCTATGATCGATTTAAGGCCCTGTGGCCAAATGTCACCTTCCGTGACATGGAGTTCCAAAGCAATTCAATGGAATCACGCTGGGCTGTCGAAGCCTCACGCTTGCCCAACATCTACAGCGCGGCGGAAATTTCAACCCTCAAACACTTGGTGCGCTGCCCACGATGCCTAGCATACGGCGCGCCGAATATCTGGCTTTACGAGCATCGTTTTAGCGATGTCGATACCATCGAAGAGGACATCGATGCGCTCCTCCAAATCGCTCACGAGACGCCTTTCCTCCTTCTCACTCACCCGTTTGCTGTCGCGGTGCTTGAGGAGATCCGCCGTCAAGCAACGTTGGTAAAGGCTACAACCATCCGCGCTCCACTTTACCGGGCACGGTTTGCGGCGGATGTTGTCAGCTGCAAGCAAAATCCCGACGATCTTGCGACCTTCGGTCCCGCGCCTGCCCGCGTTGTCGGTGAAGGCCGTTTCAACCATGCCGGCGTGCCAATGATCTACATGGCCGATTCGGCGGAAACCGCCGCCGCTGAGATGGGGGAGCCTGGAAAGCTTTGTCACATCGCGGAGTTGCAGCTATTGAAGGCGATAAAGGTGCTGGATCTGAATGCCATCGATGCTCGCAATCCCGGATTCGATATCTTGGGGGCGGCCGCAGCTTCTGCTCTGTTGGCCGCGCCCAGGACCGACGAAGGCTGGGTCAAGCGGCAGTATGTATTCTCGCGGTTTGTCGCCGACTGCGCTCGCTCCGCCGGGTTCGACGCAATTTGCTATGGGTCGATCAAATCGCCTGATGCGGCGAACTACGTTTTTCTGTACCCGCCCGTAGATTTCGCCGACGTGGCCATTCTGCAAAGGCGACAGGATCTAGTCTGCCCTGAGCCAGCAAACCGCTTTTGAGCTTGTGGAGAGTTTCCGCTGCATCCGGCAGGGGGGTCGCCGCACGTCTGTTTTTGAAGCAAAGCAATCGAAAACCAAGGGCTACGTGCCGCCAGCAGCGTCCTGGTGCGCCAGCGAACTGATGACAATTGTGAATACGGACGTATGACAATCGTGAATACGGACGAGAAATTCGGAACGGCGAGACGAAACACGCGCTCTGCGACGCCGGCCAGAACACCAATCGCGCGGACCCTTCTAGCGCGGTATCTGGGGACGCCATGACTGATGACGTCGACATATCGCTGAGCGAAGAAGCGGATTAGGTGCTGGAGATGCTCGGGGATCGCCTGCAGCAAAGAAACTGACTTTTCGTCGCTGATCGAAAAGCTGAGGCCTACAATCGTAGTTGTCGTAGGGATCGCCGGATCGCTCGCCGACGATTTGGAGTCCGGCGACGTTTTCACCTCCGATAGAGGCAATGAATATATCGCCAACTCGACCGTCATGGGAGAGGACCGCCGGACTTTCTCGACGTTAAGCAATCACTTCCAGACCTCCGGGCGGCTCCTGAAACGCTTTCAGAACTTCGCGAACATTCACAAGCCACAGTATCGGATCTGGCCATTCGGGCTAAAGTTGCCAAATAGCAAATTTAACTTGCAAAGTGATTTGCCATATGGCAATTCTATTTCATCGCTGCGGCGGCGATGGAGGGCAGCATGGCAGGGCGGTCAGAAGAAGATTCCCCACGGCTGCCGCAAAAGGCAAAGATCGAACGACGCAGGGTCATGACCGACGCCTGGACCCGCTGGCGCTACGCCAAGCGCCGCAGCTGGCATCGCTGTGCTGAAGACCGCTGGACGTGGGCGCGCTGCTTGAAGCTCGCCTGGGCCGCGGCGCGCCAGCGCCGTGACGAGATCGCCGCATACCACCGAAAGCCCCGGACCGGTTGGGCGTCCGACGTGCCATTTCCCATCGCTGCTTAATCAAACACCGCCTGCGCAAGGTCATGCGTCGCAGGTGATAGGCGGCGGGCGTTCCCCGACCAACGCGCCCGCCGCCAACTTTAATCCCGGGAGATCAGAGATGCGCAATCGCGAAGGCGTTTTATCCGCAATGGCTGACGCCATCCCCGACTTCATCGACCTCAATGACCGCGCCGCCGTGGCGCTGGCCCTCATTCACAGGGGCTACCGCGGCGCGGACATCGGCGACGACCTGCCTGTCATAATCGACATCAAGCGGGCAATGCTGGCGACCTCCGATAAGCCACGCAATCCTATCGTCGCGGTAGCGGCAACGGTCGCGCAGTTTTGAAGTGACCGCGATGCTTGCCCTTCCGCTCGCCGCTCTTTCCTACATCGCGGTTCAGCGCGCGAGAGCCTCCTACGGTCAGGGGTTTGCAAGAACCGCCGCCATCTTCCTGGTCGCCGCGTGGGTCTTCTTCATAGGCGCGGTGAGCGCTTTCGTCTTTGGTTTCAAAGTTTCGAAGCTCTGAAGGTAGAAAAGGGAAAGCAAATGTCGATTTTAGAGAGGCTGTTGGCGCTGCTCCCGCCCTCACCCATAGATTCAGAGCTGCTCGAGGCTCTCGGCTTCTTCGCCGACGCGAACAAGGATCTGCGCAACGTCATCAACCAGCAGGCAACCTCGCTTGACCAGACGCGTCAGGCGCTTCGCGGGGCAAAGACCTGTGCAAACAAGTTCGCGTGTCTCGCGCTTCTCGGCTTCGGCCTGATCGCCATCGAGGCTCAGGCGCTCACCCTCTATTTTCTGCAAGGGTGATTTAAATGGCCCACCCCGAGACCCATGCTGAGCGCATCACGCGCATTGAGAATGAAGCCGAAGTCGCAGATCTGCTGTTGCCGGGGGTCTTTCCCTCGATCGCGTCCACGCTGACGAAACTCTCTCTAGTCTATGACGACTTGGAAGCAGCTAAGCGCGCGCTGGCGCACGAAGTCGCCGGTAGCCCGATCCACCGGCTGGAACGCGCTGTGAAGCTAATTGCGATGCCGCAGCCACTCATTGCTCGCATGATCGAGGAGGAGGGCGATGACTACGTCAAGCAGCTCCTCGACGACGTCACGCGCCAGGTAGCAGATATCGCGAAGGCGATGGATATCGTTCCGAAGGAGACCGCGTGATGAGTAGGTCCAAGGGGAAGGTCGAAACTCTCCCACTGACGTCGATCGGCGGCGCCGTAAGCAAACCTTCTCCTAGCTGGCCAGTCCCTTCTGGCATCGAGACTTTCGACGCCACCGACCGGGCGAAATGGCTCCAGATGCGCGAGCGAGATGTCACAGCGTCCGCGGTCGGCTGTCTCCTCGGGGTCCATGATTACGTGACCGCCTTCGAGTATTGGGCCCTCAAGTCCGGCAAGATTTCCGAGGATCCCGAGGAGACCCCGGCCATGAAGCGCG
Source organism: Methylocystis sp. NC52PC (assembly GCF_055698645.1). Classification (NCBI taxonomy): domain Bacteria; kingdom Pseudomonadati; phylum Pseudomonadota; class Alphaproteobacteria; order Hyphomicrobiales; family Methylocystaceae; genus Methylocystis; species Methylocystis sp. NC52PC. The sequence goes on from NZ_CP170127.1 coordinate 2,289,346, forward strand.
GGCGCCTCCTCGAGGACGATGCGCTCCAACTGGCGCAGGAGCACCGCCCCGGGTGGAAGATCGAGCAGCCGGGCCTCTATTTCCGCGATCCTACCGCGCGCATCGGTGGAACGCCTGACGCGTTCGCCTTCTGCCCCGAGCGGGGGAGGGGAATTCTCCAGGTCAAAACAGCGGAGGCGAACATCTTCCGCAAGAAGTGGCTGGACCAGGAGACGCGCGAGGTAATGCTGCCGCTCTGGATCGCCTGCCAGGCCATCCTCGAGGCGCACCTGACTGGGGCCGAGTGGGCGGCGGTAGCCGTCATGGTGGTAGGGAACGGTCTCGATCTGCATATCATCGACGTTCCCCTGAATAAGAAGCTCGTCGCCCGCATCTATGCAGCTGCGGAGGGTTTCTGGCGCCGAGTCGAGCACGACGATCCGCCGGCGCCGGACTACGGCCGCGACTCGCGCGCGATCGCCGCCCTCTATGCAGACGACAACGGCGCCGAGATCGATCTCTCCGGGGATGACCGCGCTCTCGAGATCCTCGCCCAGCGCACGCGCCTGAAGGAAATCGAGTCCACCGGCTCGGCGGCCGAGAAGGAGCGCAAGGCCCTCGACGCGGAAATCATCAACCTGCTCGGCAACGCCGCCCGCGGGGTTATGGCGGATGGCCAGGTCATCGAAGCCAAGACTGTCCGCCGCAAGGCTTTTTCCGTCGAGGCCACCTCGTTTCGCAGTATGAGGATCAAGGACTATGCAAGTGGAAGCGCAAGCAGCCGTCGCAGCGGGGATCGGCCACAATCAGGGCCCACCGTCGAGCATTTCCGAACGTCTTTCTGAGCAGAACAAGGACCTCGTCGGGAAGGTCGAGGCTCTCGCCCTCCGCGCGAACGCTGGCCCCCGAGAGATCAAATCAGAAAAGGACCTCGACGCCTGCGGCGTACTCGTCAAGGACGCCTCTGCGCTCATGCGCCAGGCGGAGGATGCCCGTAAGCGGGAGAAGCAACCGTTCCTGGATGCAGGGCGCGACGTGGACGCCTTCTTCAGGGGGCCCATCAGCCGAGTGGAGCGCATCTATACCGCCTTCAGCGCGGTCGCTACGGATTACCAGCGGAAAGTGGCCGCAGAGGCGCGCCGGAAGGCCGAGGAGGAGGCGCGGAAAGCGCGCGAGGAGGAAGCTGTCCGCCTGGCGGCCGTGCAGAAGGCGGAGGCCGAGAACCGGGCCAGGCACGCCGAGAACCACGCCGCCAAAGCGGAAGCCGCGGCTGAACGCGCGCACGCCGCCGAAGAGGTGGCGAAGGCCAGCGCCGCCGATTTGACCCGCCAGCGTACGGACTCGGGCATCCTGGCGACGGCGAAAACGGAGTGGTCGTTCGAGATTACTGACTACGCGGCCATCGATTTGAACGCGTTGCGCATGTGCTTCAAGCGAGAGGACATCGAGAAGGCGATCAGGCTCGTCGTCAAGAACGGCGTCCGGGAGCTCAAGGGCGTGCGGATCTTCGAGGATGTGAAAGCGGCGTTTCGGTGAGACGCGTTAACCGGATCCAGCCGAGGCGAAACCAAGAAGCGAGCAACTGCAAATGAGCAACACGGAAGTCGTCGAACAGAAAACCCGCGCACCGGCCCCCGCAATTGCGCCGCCGCGCCTTCCATATCACCCGGCGATCGAAGAAAGGTTCGGGGTCAACATCACGGAGTGGCGTGCGCTTGTCGACGCGGTGTTCCCGCTCGCGAAAGACCCCTCGAGCGTGATTCTCGCCCTCTCTTATTGCAAGGCGAGGAAGCTCGATCCTTTCAAGCGACCTGTTCATATCGTGCCCATGTGGAATGCGCAGCTGAAGCGCATGGTGGAGACCGTGTGGCCGGGCATTGGCGAGCTCCGCACGACGGCGTTCCGCACTGGGCAATACGCAGGTCGTGACGAAGCCAAATACGGACCGACAAAGACCGAGAAAATCGGCAGCGCCGTTGTGACCTATCCTGAATGGTGCCAAGTCACCGTCTATCGCCTCCTGAACGGGGAGCGGATGCCGTTCCCGGGCCCGCGCGTCTGGTGGCTCGAAACCTACGCGACGGCCGGGAAAGACGATCCGTCTCCCAATTCCATGTGGCGTCGACGGTCTTTCGGGCAGATCGACAAATGCGCCGAGGCGGCGGCGCTGCGCGCGGCTTTCCCCGAGGAGGTCGGAAACGAATACTCGGCGGAGGAAATGGAAGGGAAGGTCCTCGAGGGCGCCGTGTCGCCGACCGGGGAAGTGACGATCGCAAAGACGAAAGCCCTTGATGAGCGCCTCGACCAGCTCGCCGACGGCGCGGCGATCGACCACGACCCCGACACGGGCGAGGTTATCGAAGAAGAGAACACCGGAACGGAGACGGCGGGCCCCGATCCCGCCGCCTCCCAGGCCGCAGCGGATGGTCAGTCGACGTCCGAGGCGACCGGCGAAGCTGCGGCGGGCGAAGAGGCAAGAGGTGAGCCCAGGTCCGCCGCAGCTGAGCCCCATCTCTTCGGGGGCAGGTCGCTCGCTTACCGCTTCGGATATGAGGCAGCTGGGCAGGGCGTCCCGCGGGAGCGGCCGCCGGGCGATCTCGGCCCCGACGAGGCCGAGGAGTGGCAGAGCGGCTGGGATGCGGCGAAGGGTGCTGTGTCCGCGCAGGGTAGAGGCAAGAAGAAATAGCGCGTTAAAGCATTGAAGTGAGGGCGAGCGACGATGCTCGCCCGGCGGAAACCCGCAGAGACCGGTAGATGGCCAACCGTCCCGCACCATTCAAGCAAGTCGATTTGACCCGCACGTTGCGAGCCATGATCGCGGCCGGCCTGCCCGTCGCCGGCGTGCGAGTTGACGCGAGCGGCTTCACCGTCTTGACTAAAGGTCCTCCAATTTCAGGTAGGCCAGCGCCCGGCGAGGCGCTCGATGCGTCGGAAGTGTTTGCGCAGAGGTTGGGGCGTATTGGCCATGGTCAGGATCAGGATTCGATATTACCGCGTGAAGAGAGGCAGGGGATTCTGGGATCCCTCCCCGGAGATGCGGGAACTCGGGATCAAGACTCAACCATGCGGTCCGGATGGCCCGGAGGCGTGGGCAAAGGCCGAGGCGCTTAGCCGGGAATGGGACGCAAAACGTAAGCTGCTGAAAAACACGGTCGCGCCAAAGCCGGCCCTGCGCGGCTCTCTGGATGAAGCGTTCCGCCGCTATCGTGCCACTGCAGAATGGTCGTTGAAGGCGGAACGCACCCGCGAGGAATGGGAGCGAGCCTGGAATCGCATCAGACCGTTCTTCGGGGACGTTGCGCCATCGACCGTTCGACTCGAGCACATCTCCGATTTTAGGTTGAAAATAGAGCGGGAGGTATCAACCCGCGAAGCGCACCGCACTATCAAGATTTGGCGTGCGCTGTGGCGTGTCGCGGCCGCGCAAGGTTATTACCAGCGCGATTCCGACCCTTCTCTTGGGATCCGCAATCGAGAGCCCAAACGCCGAGAAGAGCTTTGGGCTTATCCCGACGCGGTCGCCCTGGTAAAGGGGGCTTGGCGGGCTGGATATCGTGGCCTCGCGGCCCTGATCGCGGTCGCTTGGGACTCCTCCCTTTCCCCTGTGGACGCTCGCACCCTTACTCCGGCGCAGCGCCGCAAGGATGTCCATGGGGATTGGTTCGACGTAGCGAGAGCGAAAACCGGCAGGTCAGCGGTTGCCACACTATCGCGGACTGCCACCAGAGTTCTTGACGCCTATCTCGATCGATTGGGGGCTGACCCGGGGCCAACGTCACCTATGTTTCGCAATCGCAGCGGGGCTCCTTATAGCAAGGATACTCTAGGAGATGATTTCCGCCGGGTGCGCGCGGCCGTGTTCGGTCAGGGCGAGCGCCGAACGCTAGCGGATTTTCGACGCTCGGGCGCCGTCGAGGCGCTCCGGGGCGGTGCCCAAGCGGAGGGCGTCGGGACGAAGCTAGCAAATGATTTTGCGCGATCCGCTTTCCTCCAGAAAACTTACGCGCCGGTTGATCTCCAGACGGTCCGAAAGGTGGACGAGGCGAGGAAAAAGGGCAGGCGGGAATAGGCATCCCTGACGATTATCAAGCAAGAGTCGTTGCGCCGGCCAAAATTCGGGTCGCCAGGGTGTCAAAAAAAAGGCTATTAGACCTCCGCGGCACGGTTAGAGCCTTCATCGATGACCACGAATTCAGGAAATGCCAGCGGCCTGCGCGTGCTATTGAGATACGGTGCCGCGATTGTTGCTGTCGCGTTGGCCGCACTCGTCAGGTACTGGCTGGACGGTCTTCTAGCGTCTCGCCCATTCATCCCGTTTTTCCTGATAGTTCTTATTGTCGCCGTTTTCGCGGGCCGGGGGCCCGGCGTGGTCGCGACGATCTCGTCGGCATTGACAGTGGCGATCTTCGTCGCGGAACCTACTCGTTCGCTTTACATTCAAGCGCGTGACGATCAAATCCGCTTGGCTATTTTTGTCTCACTCGGTCTTATCGTGAGCCTCGCTGCGGAATCGATCCGTCGCCGCCGTGACGCTAACGCGCGCGCCGCATCGGATCAATTGCGCGACGACGCCATGGAGGAATTGCGGCGGTCCGAGAAGCGTTACCGGAGATTATTTGAGACAAGTCGAGACGGGATCGCCCTGGTAAACATGGAAGGTCAGTTTCTTGAGGTAAACATGGCCTTTCAGGACATGGTAGGCTATTCGCTAGGTGAATTGCAAACGATGTCTTATCACCAGCTCACCCCCGCTCGATGGCAACAAATGGAAGCGGCGATAGTCGCGGACCGCATTCTACGTCTCGGCGACTCGGGTGAATATGAAAAGGAGTATGTCCGAAAAGACGGCTCAGTCATCCCTATCAGCATTAGAGCGTGGCCGGTACGCGGTGCAATGGGCGAAGTGGTTGGAATGCGGGCCTTCGTTCGCGATATCTCCGACCGAAAGCGCGCCGAACACATTTTGAAGGAGGAAGGGCGGCGAAAAGACGAATTTATCGCAACGCTGGCTCACGAGCTGCGGAACCCCTTGGCGGCTATACGCAACGCCACGCACGTTCTACGCCACGAAGCCGCTTTGGGAGGAGCCGCAAAGCGTGAATCCAGGGCATTCCCAATCATTGACAGGCAGTTGAATCACTTGATTCGATTAGTCGCTGACCTTTTAGATATTTCTAGAATCAGCAACGGGAAGTTCGAGATCAAGAAAGCGCGCGTTGATCTCGTGGAAGCGTTGAGGCACTCCGTGGAGACAGTGCGGTCGACCATCGAGCGCGCAGGGCATGACTTCGATATACATGTGCCTGAAGGACCTCTTGTGCTTGAGGGCGACCCGGTCCGCCTTGAACAGGTATTTATCAATCTCCTCAATAACGCGGCCAGCTATACGGAACCTGGCGGCCGCATCTGGCTCACAGTGGAGCAGCGCCAAGGTGTTGCGATCGTATCCGTGAGAGATACCGGGGTTGGAATACCCGAGGGAATGCTGTGGCAAATCTTCGAACCGTTTTCCCAGGCTGAGAACAGACTCAAGGACGCTCACGAAGGGCTTGGGATCGGTCTCACGCTAGTCAAGACCTTGGTCGAATTGCATGGTGGCGCTGTAGAGGCACAGAGTGAGGGGGTCGGCCTTGGGAGCGCCTTCGTAGTTACTCTGCCAATCTGCGAGAATTCAGATAACGCCGACAAGACGGCTTAGCTAACGCATTTGTGCTATCTGCCATTGCAGAAATCTATTGTTTCTTTTTTACTTTCGGTCGCGCTGCCCTAATACCGTTTGAGGACGCTCAGATGGCGTGGTCTTGAAGCCTTTCGGGAGCTCATTAATTGCCGCTCTTGAACTCATTGGGGAGTGAACGTGATGTCACGCAACCTCGCTTTTATCATTGCCTGCTCGACTGCTCTGTCGTTTGTCAGTCCTATCGGCCTAGCGGCTCAACATGGTACGGCAGAGGAGGCCAAAGCCTTGCTGAAGAAGGCGGTTGTGGCCGTAAAAGAAGACAAGAAGGCAGCACTTGATATGTTCAACAAAAGCGGAGGCGGCTTCAGAGATCGTGATTTGTATGTATTCTGCGCCAACGCCTCGGATGGCGCTTTAACTGCGCATCCTACCATGAAGGGCGAACACCTGCAGGACATCAAGGGCAAGAAGGGCTTTCCCCTTGGTCAGGAAATGTTGCGGAATGCAACCGAGGGAACGACAAAGGAAGTGACTTATTGGTGGCCGCGTCCCGGCACAGACACGCCGTTAGAGAAAACCACGTTCTACACAAAAGTAGGCGATCAAATTTGCGGGGTCGGATACTATAAGGGATGACGCCGCTTCGCTTCGCCGAAAACCAACGCACCGGAGCCGTGGCGACATGGGAATTTTGTATTCTTAAGAGGGCATATCAAGGCAATTGGCGGCTCGCCTGCTTCGCCCTCCGGGCGAGCCGTTCATTCTTCCATTTGCGGTTTAGCTGCCGGAGAGCCCGTGGTTGTGTGCGTTCCTACAATGCCTCTCCGTCTCTTCGAGTTGCTTCAGCAGCGCTTCGAACTCATCCGGCAGTGGCTCTCGAGCGACCGGGCCGTAATATAGGCGAAGACCGTTCCCAACTTCACGCTGGATAAGGGCTTTGTCTTCACGCGCGAGGATTGTTTGCATGACACACCGTTGTGGCAATTCCCGAACGCCGATGATCGTGGGTTTGATCCAACTAACCGCAAAAATCGATTCTCAAGCTGTTGGTCGAACTCTCTGCATTTTCAGTGTCACGCTTGCTTGCTTGTGCCTGCGAGAGCTCAAAACCGCCGCCCTCTAAATCGCGAAGAATAAGACCAACGCCAGCGCGGCGTCAGAAACGGTCTGGCATCTTGGAACGAGCACCTTGGAGATTGGAATATGGCGCTGCGGATGGACAACGTAGGAATCGTCGTTGAAGATCTCGGAGGGGCGACTGATTTCTTTCAAGAGCTCGGCTTCGAGTTCGAAGGGCGGGCAACAATCGAAGGAGAATGGGCCGGACGTGTCACTGGATTGGGCGACCAGCGTGTTGAGATTGCGATGATGCGTACACCGGACGGCCACAGCCGGCTCGAGCTCTCCCGCTTCCTCAGGCCGCCTGTCGTCGCAGATCACCGAAACGCCCCGGTCAACGCCCTAGGCTACCTCCGCGTCATGTTCGCCGTGGACGACATTGACGAGACGCTCGAACGGCTCCGCGTTCGCGGCGCGCAGCTCGTAGGCGAAGTCGTCCAGTATAAAGACGCGTATCGGCTCTGCTACATCCGTGGGCCTGAAGGGCTTCTCATCGGATTGGCCGAAGAAGTCACCCAGCGCGACACCAAGACAAAAAGCGAAGAGTGACCAATATCGTGATTCAGCGCCAAAACTCGCGCGGCCGATCACCTTGTAAGAGGCACAAACTCGGAACAAATTCCGAGATTTCGCCGGAAGGGTCCGAGGCGAGGAATTTTTTCAACGGATAAGTGTCTGATTTCATGGCGAGAGAGACGGGGCTCGAACCCGCGACCTCCGGCGTGACAGGCCGGCGCTCTAACCAACTGAGCTACTCCCCCGCGCGGCGCGTTGTTCGCGCGAGGACTGCGGGATAGGGCAGCCGCAGACCAATGTCAAGGCGGTTCGACTCGGATGCGGCGGGGGTCGTGAACGCGCGGGCAGGTCAACCGCCACGAGCCCGGCCATGCCTGAAAATCGTGGGAAAGGCCGGGCGCCCGACTCGCCCGGGCGTGCGCGCCGTCCCTTCGGAGCGGGCCATCGGACGGGCCGCGCGAACCGGCCGGAAGCCAAAAAAGTTGAACGCTCTCCGACCGCGACATAAGACAAGGAACGCGTTTCGGGTCCAGACGCAGGGCGGGGCTCCGGGACCATCCAAGGCCTTTCAGGCCGCTCAACCCGCGAAAGGCTTTGTCGCTTGGACGATCTCGACATCCGCCGCCGGCGCATCAGGGTTCGCGCCTGGCGGCGCGGCATGCGCGAACTCGACATTTTGATGGGCGGCTTCGTCGACGCCCGGGTCGACGCGCTGGCGGAGCCGGAACTCGTCGAACTGGAGGCGCTGCTCGATCTGCCCGACGCCGAGCTCTTGAGCTGGCTCGCCGGCGGTGCGCCGCCGCCGCCCGAGCGGGACACGGCCCTACTTAGAGCCATTATCGCCTTCCACACCCACGACGGACCCCTCCATTGAACAAGGCGGCAGCGAAGACGAAAGGCGCGGCCGGCGCGCTTGAGACGGCGCGCGCGCGCCTCGCCGGGGGCGAGCGGCTGCTGTTCTCCCGCGCGCCGGAGGGGTTCGACGCCTTTCTCTGCGCCGATCTCGCCCGGGCGCTGGCGCGCGAGGCGGAGGGGCGCCCGGCCGTCTTCGTCCATGTCGCGCGCGACGCCGCCCGCTCCGCCGCCTTCCGCGAAGCGCTGCGCTTCGCCAATCCCGAGGTCGAGGTCCTCGACGTCCCGGGCTGGGACTGCCAGCCCTACGACCGCGTCTCGCCCCACGCCGGCATTGTCGCGCGCCGCATGACGGCGCTGTCCCGACTCGCCCGCGCCAGCTCCTCGGCCGAGCGCCCGCGCATCGTGACGGCCACGGCGGATTGCCTGCTGCAACGCGTCCCGCCGAGGAAGATGATCGCCGCGGAAAGCTTTTCGGCGGCGCCCGGCAATGTGGTGAAGCTCGACGAATTGGCCCACTGGCTGGAGGCCAATGGCTTTCTGCGCGCCAGCACCGTGCGCGAAACCGGCGAATACGCCCAGCGCGGCGGTCTGATCGATCTTTTTCCGCCCGGCCTGCCGGCCCCGATCCGTCTCGACTTCTTCGGCGATACGCTTGAATCGATCCGCAGCTTCGATCCCGAGACTCAGCGCGCCACGGGCCAGCTTCGCGCGCTCGACCTCACGCCGATGAGCGAATTGCGGCTCACGAGCGACACGATGCGCCGCTTCCGTCAAAATTACGCGGCGCGCTTCGGAGGACAGACGCGGGGCGACGCGCTCTACGAGGCGGTGAGCGAAGGCCGGCGCTATCACGGCATGGAGCATTGGCTGCCGCTCTTCTACGAGCGGATGGATACGCTCTTCGATTATCTCGGCGACGCGCCGTTGATGCTCGACGCGCTCGTCGAGGAGTCGGCGGGCGAGCGCTTGAAGCAGATCGCGGATTATTACGACGCGCGCAAGGAAGCCAACGACCTCGATCCGGCGAATTCCAGCTACAAACCCCTCGAGCCCGGCGCGCTTTATCTCACGGGCGAGGAATGGCGGGACTGCCTTTCGGCGCGCGGCGCGGCGCATTTCTCGCCTTTCGCCTCGGAGAGCGCCGACGCCATCGATTGCGGCGTCGCGCCCGGCCGCGACTTCGCGCCGGAGCGTAATGAGCCAGAGGTCAATGTGTTTCAAGCGGCGGCGGATCACGTGCAGGCGCTGCGCGGCGCCGGCAAGACCGTCATTGTCGCGGGCTGGTCCGACGGCTCCTGCGAACGTCTCGGCCATGTGCTGCAGGAGCACGGCCTGCGCGACCTACGCCCCGTCGCTTCGCTTCCGGCCGCGCTGGGGCAGGGCGCGGACAAGGGCCTGGGCGGGCTCGCGCTCGCCGTGCTCGGCGTCGAACATGGCTTCGAGACCCACCATTACGCCTTGGTGGGCGAACAGGACATTCTGGGCGACCGTCTGGTGCGCCGCCGCCGCAAGCGCAAGGCGACCGAGAATCTGCTCGGCGAAGTCGCGGCGCTCACGGCGGGCGATCTCGTGGTTCACGTCGACCACGGCATCGGCCGCTTCGTCGGGCTCGAGACGATCGCCGCCGCCGGCGCGCCGCATGACTGTCTCGAGCTGCATTACGCCGGCGGCGACAAGCTTTATCTGCCAGTCGAGAACATCGAGCTTCTCACCCGCTACGGCGGCGAGGACGCCGAGGCGCAGCTCGACAAGTTAGGCGGCGTCGGCTGGCAGACGCGCAAGGCGCGGATGAAGAACCGCATCCGCGAAATGGCCAAAGGCCTCATCGCGATTGCGGCGCAGCGCCAGCTTCGGCAGGCGCCCAAGCTCGTTCCGCCGGAAGGCCTTTACGACGAATTCTGCGCGCGTTTCCCCTACGACGAGACCGAGGACCAGCTCGCGGCGATCGACGCGGTGCTCGACGATTTGTCCGCCGGCCGCCCGATGGATCGGCTGGTTTGCGGCGACGTCGGCTTCGGCAAGACGGAAGTCGCGCTGCGCGCCGCCTTCTGCTCGGCGATCAATGGCAGGCAGGTCGCCGTCGTCGCGCCGACGACGTTGCTCGCGCGCCAGCATTACCGAACCTTTTGCGCGCGTTTCGTGGGCCTGCCCATCAAGATCGGCCGGCTGTCGCGCATGGTGGGCGCGGCCGAGGCGCGCGAGACCAAGCGTGAGCTTGCCGAAGGCAAAATCGAGATTCTCATCGGCACGCATGCGGTCCTGGGCAAGGGCGTCAATTTCAGCGATCTCGGCCTCGTCATCATCGACGAAGAGCAGCATTTCGGCGTCGCGCACAAGGAGCGCCTGAAGGAGCTGCGCGCCGAAGTGCATGTGCTGACGCTCTCGGCGACGCCGATCCCTCGCACGCTGCAGCTCGCGATGACCGGCGTGCGCGAACTCTCGCTCATCACCACGCCGCCCGTTGATCGCCTCGCCGTGCGCAGCTTCATCTCGCCCTTCGATCCTTTGATCGTCCGCGAGGCATTGTTGCGCGAGCGCTATCGCGGCGGACAGGCCTTCTTCGTCTGCCCCCGCATCGAGGATCTCGAAGAGGCGGCGGCCTTCCTGCGTGAGAATGTGCCCGAGTCGAAATATGTCGTCGCCCATGGCCAGATGTCGGCGAGCGAGCTCGAAGACAAAATGTCGGCCTTCTACGACGGCAAATTCGACATTCTGCTCTCCACGACGATCGTCGAATCGGGTCTCGACATTCCGACCGCCAATACGCTCATCGTCTGGCGCGCGGACATGTTCGGCCTTGCGCAGCTTTATCAACTGCGTGGCCGCGTCGGACGTTCGAAGACGCGAGCCTATGCGCTCTTCACCACGCCCGCGAACCGCACGATTACGCCCCAAGCGCAAAAGCGCCTCGAGGTGCTGCAAACGCTCGATACGCTCGGCGCGGGCTTCCAGCTGGCGAGCCACGATCTCGACATCCGCGGCGCCGGCAATCTGCTCGGCGAGGAGCAATCCGGCCATATCAAGGAAGTCGGCTACGAACTATATCAGCAGATGCTCGGCGATGCGATCGCCATGCTGAAGGCCGGCGTCGAAGAGCCCGAAGAGGAAGTCTGGTCGCCGACGATTGCGATCGGCGCGCCGGTCACCATTCCCGAAGACTACGTTCCCGATCTGACGCTGCGTCTGCAGCTTTATCGCCGCCTGTCGACCCTCGAAACCGATCAGGACATCGAGTCTTTCGCCGCCGAGATGATCGATCGCTTCGGCCCGATTCCGCCGGAAGTGGAGCAGCTCTTCGAAATCGTCGCCATCAAGGCCATGTGTCGCCGCGCTCATGTCGAAAAGGTCGACGCCGGACCCAAGGGCGTCATCATATCTTTCCGCGACAATCAATTCGCCAATCCGGCCGCGCTGGTGCGCTATGTCGCGGAGCAGGGGACACAGGCGAAGGTTCGCCCCGACATGCGCATCGTCTTCATCCGCGAATTCGAGACAATGAAGCAGCGCCTCGCTGGCACGCGCCGCATTCTGCGGGCGCTAGTCGATATAGCCGAGCAAAAAGCTTCGTAAACAATTGGCCACGCCGGGCTTGCGAAAGCGAGGCGCGACAATTGGCTTGGTGTTTTCGCCTTCTAGTCTGCTACACTTTGCCTTGCAAACGCCGCGCGACGGCTGTCGCAGCGACAACAAAATATTGGAGGGAGCATGACCGGTCGGGCCTTTTCTGTGACGACGAGCTTTGCGGCGCTGGCGCTGGCGCTGGGTCTCATTTCGGCCCGCGCGGAAGATGTGGACCACAGCAAGATGGACCACGGCGCGATGGATCATTCCGCGCATGGCGCCGGGGCGACGCAATGGGCGGATCCCGGCAAGGCGCAGGCGACGCCCCCCGCAACGAGCGGAGAGGCGCCCAAGGCTGACGAACACGCGGGCCATCACGGCGGGGGCGCCGGCGGCGGCATGATGGGCGGCATGGGCGGCATGATGGGCGGCGGCATGAGCCATGGCGGCGGTTCAGGCGGCATGGATCATGGCGGCGGCGGCATGGGGGGCATGATGGGCGGCATGAGCCACGGCGGCGGCTCCGGCGGGATGGATCATGGCGGCTCGGGGGGCGGCATGGGCGGCATGGGGGGAATGGGCGGCATGATGCAGCACATGATGTGCGGCTTCACCGAACATCTCGAAGGCCGGCTCGCCTATCTGAAGGCCGAGTTAAAGCTCACCGACCAGCAGTCGACGGCCTGGAGCAATTTTGCCGACGCTTGGCGCGCCGTGGCGCAGAAGGCCAAGGCCAAATGCGCAGCGACCGACGACCGTCCCGACTCGTCCAGGCCGGCGGTGCTGCAAAAGCTCGACAAGATGGAAAACCATATGGCCGACCATCTCGACATCGTGCGCGCGCAGAAAGCCGCGATCGAGCCGCTCTTCACCACGCTCTCGGACGAGCAGAAGAAAATCGCCAGCGAGACCATGACCAGCATGATGAAGGTCGGCATGTCGATGATGGGCGGCGGCATGGGCGGCATGATGGGTGGAATGGGCGGCATGATGGGCGGCATGAGCCATGGCGGCGGCAGCGGCGGCGGCATGCAGCACTGAGTTAAAAACCAATGTCGACGCGCCGAGATAAATAAGCCGCCGACAACGCCCCTCGTGCTTCGAGACGCCTGCTTCGCAGGCTCCTCAGCATGAGGGGCTTCTCCTTTTGCAAAAGTAACATAGGGCCTCATCCTGAGGAGCGCGCAACGCGCGCGTCTCGAAGGACGAGGCCCCTTAAGCTCAGAACAATTGCTGATTTCCGGGCTCTTACTCGCGTTCTTACTCCACTGAAAACTCCCGCATCATCCCCATGTCCTCATGTTCGAGGTTGTGGCAGTGATACATGAAGCGGCCTTTGAAATCGCCGAAAGGCTTGGCGATGCGGATCGTCTCGCCATGCGCGACGAGCACCGTATCCTTCAGTCCGCTGTCGATGAGGCCCTCGCGGATCGTCGCATAGGCTTCGGGGTCATCGCCCTCATAGCTGCGGCTCAAAATCTCGAAGGGCTGGCCGTGCAGATGTATGGGATGGGCCATATTCATCATGCCCATCATCCCCATGCCGCCGCCCATCATGCCGCCGCCCATTCCCATGCGGCGCATCCCCATGCCGCCCATGCCCCTGCCGCCCATTCCCATTCCCATCCCCATTCCCATGCCCATGCCCATGCCCCTGCCGCCGCCCTGCGCGTGGTAAATTTCGAAGAGCTGCACCGTATCAACGGGGATGCGCTCGATATCCATGACGTCGTCATGCCCATAGACGCGGCCATTCAGCATGACGGCCATATGGCCCATGGATAATTCGATCGGCCGGGGCGTGTCGCGATTGGCGATGTCGTCGGGCCGATAGCGCCGGATCGTCGAGAGCTTCTCGGGCAGTTTGGGACTGTCGCTCACCGCGCGCGCGACAGTCGCCGTGAACAGCGGGTATTCGTCGCCAACGAAGAGGCCGCTTCCCATCATCCGCTGCGCCATGGGCGGCACGAGCCCCTCGAATGCGCCGCTGCGCATGACGAGTTTGGAGCCCACCGCGCGTCCGCTGAAATCGACCCACAGATCGACGCGCTCGGCGGGGGCGAGCATCACATAAGGGCGCCGCTCCGGCTTCTCCAGGAGCCCGCCGTCGACGCCAATGACGGTCAGCGGCGTACCGTCGTCCCAGAGCAGCTTGTAGATGCGCGCATTCGAGCCGTTGAGAATTCGGAACCGATAGGCGCGGCTGTCGACCTCCAGCCGAAAATCCGGCCGCCCGTTGACGAGAATTCGCTCGCCATAAAAGCCGAACATGTCGCGATGCATGCCGCCCCAATAGGCGAGCTGGTTATTGTCGTCGAAGGAACGGTCCTGGAGGACGAGGGGAATTTCATATGCGCCCGAGGGTAGGCCGAGCGCGCGCTCTTCCTCGTCCTCCACAATGAGGCCGCCGGCAAGCCCGTGATAGACCTGCGTCGCCGTCGCCTCATGCGTATGGGGGTGATAGAAATTGAGGCTCGCGCGATTGCGCACGTCGAATTCGTAGACATAGGTCTCGCCGGGCTCGATCGCGGCCATGGGGTGGCCGTCAGCCTCCATCGGAACGTGCAGGCCGTGCCAATGGGTGATCGTCTGTTCCGGGAGCTCGTTGCGCAGCCGGAGGCGCACCCTCTGGCCTTTTTCAAAGCGCATCAGCGGCCCAAGGTAGCTGTCGGGCATCGGCGTCAGCGTCTGGGGAGGACCGTTGAGCAGATTGCCGGCATAGCGCCAGACCTGGGTGGGTTTGCCGGGAAGAATCGGAACCTGGTCCCGCCGGCAGATGAGTTCGATGTCGACATCGGGCTTGAACGTCTCGCTCGCGGCGCGCGGCGCACGTCGGGCCGGGGTCTGCGCGAGACTGGTCGCCGACGCCGCGAGCGCCGCTCCAGACCACAGGAAGATGCGTCGGTTGATCTCGAAGGTCTTGGCCATTCAGTGCGTTCCCTCTCGCGGGCGTGGCCCGCTCTTTTTTATTAGCTGACTTGAATATAAGCATTCTCGCGGCCCCGGCGCCTGCGTCATAAGGCGGCATGGGCGCAGGCGCGCGCCGCAAAAAACCCCAGAAGGTTTGCGAATGGCGCGGGCTGTGGCACATTCGACCCCACGATTTCACCTTCGGCTGAGGTACGGGCGGCGGCAGGGTGAAGGGTTTCTCCTGCGAGATGAACGAAACGGTTAGACAGAAGCCGCGTGGCGCAGCGATCGCCGCTGTCGCAATGGAACGGCTGTTCGATCCGCGCCTGCGCGGCGGCGTGACGCCGCGTCCGCGCTTTCTGGCGTTCATTCTTCTGTGCCTTCTCCTCCATCTTGCGATCGTCGCCTTCCTGCTGTGGGAGGACCGGCGCACCGAATTTGCGCCGCCCGTCGAGGAAACCCCGGTCGAAGTGATCACTGAACCGCCGCCGCCGCCGGAGGAGAAGAAGGAGGAGCCGCCTCCGCCGCCGGAGCCGCCGCAGCCTGAGCAGGAAAAACAGAAGCCGCCGCCGCCCCCGCCTCCGCCCGTGGAGGACGAGAAGCCGGCGACCGACGCGCCCAAGCTCGAGAGCAAGGCCAAGAGCGAACGGGACTCGCCCGAAGAGCAGAAAGAGGCGAAGACGCCGCGCAACGAGCCGCAGACGGAAAAGGTCGCGCCCAAGGACGAAAAGCCCGAGGGCTTGAAAGACGCGACCGACGAGGCCGACGGCGACAAGACGCCCGAGCCCGCGCCCGAAAAGGCGATCGAGGACAAGCCGGACGCCGAGATCATCGAGCGCGCCGAAAAGACGCCCACGCCGACGGAAAAGCCGGTGACGAAGGATACGAAGGCGGCGAAGAAGGGCCAGTCCAACACCATCGCCGATCAGGTGGCGGCGCTCGCGCCGCTCCCCGATTTCAAACTGGCCGCGCCGCCGAAGACCTCGCCGGTGGGCGGCGGCCAGGCGAAGACCACTTATCTGTCGATCCTCTACGGCCTCATCATGCCGCATATGCGGATTCCGGCGCGGGTGCGCGAAATCCCGATGTCGAGCCGGGGCGTCGTGGCTTTTTACATCGACGAGATGGGGAATCTGACCCATCAGGCCGTCTATAAGACCAGCGGCCTGCCAGACCTCGACGCCGCCGCGCTCGCCGCCGTCCGCGCCGCCGCGCCTTTCCCGGCGCCGCCGCGCGGCCTGCCGCATGCGATGCTGTTCACCTACGCGACGAAGTAGCGCTCTTCGCCGTCAACCGGCCAGCGCGATCGCCGAAACCAGCCGCCCGTAGTCGGGCTCCTGCCGATGGACGCTGCGCCGGTAGCTGAAGCAGCGGGCTTCGTCGACATAAGTGTCGACGCCCAGCGCCTCGAAGGAGGCGACCTCCAGCCGTTCGACGCGGGCCGCGATGAAGCCTTGCAGATCGAAGAAGGAATGTCCCACGCGCTCTGACGGAGAAAAGAAGCGCGCATTGCCGCGATCCGCGTCGAGAAAGCGCGCCGAAAACTCCGGTCCCACTTCATAGCTCGCGGCGCCGATCGCCGGCCCGAGCGCAATGTGGATATCGGCGCGCCGCGCGCCTTGCGCCTCCATGGCGGCGATGGTCGCCTCGATCATGCCGGTGAAGGCGCCTTTCCAGCCCGCGTGGCAGGCCCCGATCACCCCCGCCCGCGCGTCGGCGAACAGCAGCATGCCGCAATCGGCCCCGGTGACGCCGAGCGCCAGCGACGCTTCGCGCGTCACGAGCCCGTCACAGCGCGGCCGCGCCTCGGCGGGCCAGGGTTCGCGCACGGTCTGGGCGTCTGCGGAGTGAATCTGGAACGGAACCAGCAGCCGTTCCGGCGTCACGTCGACGCGCGCCGCCATGCGGGCGCGGTTCTCCTGCACGCGGGCTGGCTCGTCCTTCGAGCCGACGCCGCCATTGAGCGAGCCATAGACTCCCTCGGAGACGCCGCCCTCGCGGGTGAAGAAGGCGTGGCGCACGCCGGGCAGATCGAGGTTGGCGGCCTGAAGCGCGGGCGGCGCCGTCATGATGCATCCTCCCTAGATGAAGCCCGGCATGTCTGGCATGTCGGGGTGCGTCACCGCCATGACCTTGAACAAGCCGCCCATATGCTGGCGGGGCTCCTTCGTGCCTGTCAGCCGGTCGAGCGCGTCGACGATTCCCTGCGCCTGTTCGGGCGTCGCCTTCTTCATCAGCGACTGAGCGCGTCGCTCGATGCCGAGTTGCAGCAGGAAATGCGATTGCGTGACCGGCCCCATCACCTTGGCGCCCTCGGCGCGCGCGGCGCGGGCGAGCGCCGCGAAATCCACATGGACGGTCAAATCCGCCTCGCCGGGTTCGGCGAGCGGATCGACATACGCATGCCGCGCGACGGCTTGAAGACTGTCGCCGAGCGACGTCTCGGTATAACCATAGTCGATCACGAGCATCGCGCCGCCCTCGCGCACGAGCCGCGCCGCGATCTCGCCCATGATCCGCTGCGCGACGGCGCTCACTTCGATGATCGACCCCTCGCGGGCGGGAATACGGAGAGAGGGCTCGGTCTGGTCGGACAGTCCGAAAACAAGGTCGCCGGAGGCGTCGACCCCGACAAGCCGCTCGCGCCAGCCGGTGATGGTCCGCACGAAATGACGCGCGGGCATCGCGTCGAAGAACTCATTGGCCAGAATGATCGCGGGGCCGGGCGGCGTGTCGGCGATGTCGGCGCTCCAACTCACGGGCTTGGCCGCCCGGGCGAGCGTCTGCTCCTGAATTCGGCGCAGCGCCGGGCTCATCTCCACGAGATGGACGATGATGGCGTCGAGGAAGTCGGGCGCGATGCGCGCGACGCGCAGCACGTCGGACATCAGCGTGCCGCGTCCAGGACCCAGTTCGATCAGCCGCGCGGGATCGGGCGCGCCCGACAGGCGCCAGGCCTCGCTCGCCCAGACGCCGAGAAGCTCGCCGAACATCTGGCTGATTTCCGGCGCCGTGACGAAATCGCCGCCGGCTCCGAAGGGATCGCGGGTCATGTAATAGCCGTAGCGCGGATGGCCGAGACAGAGGCCCATGTAGCGTTCGAGCGAGATCGGCCCGTCATGGGCGATCATCGCCGCAATCTCCTGTTTCAACGGATTCATGCGGGCGCGCTCCTACGGCGCAGCGAAAAGAGGACGATGGCCGCGCCGGCGACGATGAGCGGCAGGGAGAGGACCATGCCCATGGTCAGGCCATGCGGCAGCGCCTCCTGCACCGGGTCCGGCTCGCGGAAGAATTCGCAGAAAATTCGGGCGAATCCATAGCCGATCCCGAACAGGCCGGTGACAAGTCCGGGTTGCTTCAGGCCGCCGGCGCGGGCCACCAGCCACAGCAGCGCGAACAGCGCGAGGCCTTCGAGTCCGGCTTCATAAAGCTGGCTCGGATGGCGCGGGGCGTCGCCCGCGGGCGGAAAAACCATGGCCCAGGGAACGTCGGTCTCGCGCCCCCACATCTCCGGCTTGATGAAATTGGCGAGACGACCAAAGAAAAGGCCAATGGGGGAGACCGCCGCACAAATATCCGCGACGGTGAGGAAGGGCGCGCCATGGCTGCGCGCAAAGAGCGCCATGCCAATCACGGCGCCGATCAGCCCGCCGTGAAAGGCCATGCCGCCTTTCCAGGTTTGAAGGATTTCGAGCGGGTGAGAGAGGTAGAAAGATGGATCATAGAACAACACATGGCCGAGCCGCCCGCCGATGATGACGCCGAGCGCGGTGTTGACGATGAGATCGTCTATGCCCGCCTGACTTGGCCGCGGCTGCCCCGGCGCCCAAAGCGCGTCGTCGCTGACGAGCAGGCGCATGCCGATCCAGGCGCAAACAAAGCCGCCGATATAGGCCAGCGCATACCAGCGGATCGGCAACGGGCCCAGCTGAACCGCGACCGGATCGACGATGGGGAAGGGCAGGACGAAAAAGGGCATCAATAGGGTCCGGACGGGCGCGCGACTCAGGCCCGCGCCGCGTTAATCTTTTAGCGGCGGCTGAAGGGGATGTCATGCCCTGTGAGGCGGGCCGCGTGGAGCGCGCGCCCCCTCCCTATCCTCCCCCGGCGAGCGGGAGAGGGAAGGCGCGCGGTCAACGCCCGAACGACGGCCAGCCGGGAAGGGGTTACGCCGCCTTCTTCTGCGGCAGGAATCGCCCGTAAAACGTCTCGCCCTTGGCCGCCATGTCGCGAAGCAGTTGCGGCGGTTCGAAGCGGGGGCCATGGCGGGCGGCGAGCGCGTCGCAGAGCGCGACGAAGGCCTTGGCCCCCATGCCGTCGATGTAAGAGAGCGTGCCGCCGGTGAAGGGCGCGAAGCCAAATCCGAGGATGGAGCCGACATCGGCTTCGCGCGGGTCGGTGACGACCCCCTCGGCGAGGGTGCGCGCCGCCTCCACCGCCTGCGTGACGAGGAAGCGCTGCTTCAATTCCGTCACATCGATCGTGTCGGGGTCGAGATGGGTCTGGGCGAGCGCCGAGAGCCCAGGCCACAAGCTCTTTTTGCCGTCGGGCTGGTAGTCGTAAAAGCCCTTGCCGTTCTTGCGGCCATAGCGGCCGTTTTCCTCGACCATGAAGCGCAGCACGCGCTCCTGGCGCGGGTCGACGGCCTTGTCGCCCAGATCTTTCTTGGTGGCGTTGAGGATTTTCCAGCCGAGATCGAGCGCCACTTCGTCATTGAGCGTGAGCGGCCCGACCGGCATGCCGGCCATGCGCGCGACATTCTCGATCATCGCCGGCGGCACGCCCTCGATGAGCATGATCTGGCCTTCGCGCACGTAATTCAGCACGCAGCGGTTCGCATAGAAGCCGCGCGAATCGTTCACGACGATCGGCGTCTTCTTGATGATGCGAATGAAGTCGAGCGCGGCCGCCAGCGCCCGGTCGCCCGTCTCCTTGCCCATGATCACTTCGACGAGGAGCATCTTCTCGACCGGCGAGAAGAAATGAATGCCGACGAAGTTCTCCGGACTCATCGAGGTCTCGGCGAGCGAGCTGATCGGCAGGGTCGAGGTGTTGGAGCCGAAAACGACGTCGCCGCCGACGACCGCTTGCGCCCGCGCGGTCGCTTCCGCCTTCACGGCGCGATCCTCGAAGACCGCCTCCAGAATGAGGTCGCTGCCCGCAAGCGCGGCGTAATCGGCGGTCGCGGTCACGCGCGCCATCAGCGCGTCTTTATCCGCCTGCGTGGCGCGCCCTTTGGCGACGGAGCCTGAAATGAGCTTGTCGATCGTCGCCTTGCCCTTGTCGGCGCTTTCCTGGTCGCGGTCGATGAGCACGACCTCAATCCCGTTCAGCGCGCTGACATAAGCGACGCCCGCGCCCATGAAGCCTGCGCCGAGAACGCCGATCTTCTTGAGCGTCGTTGGCGGAATCTCAGCAGGCCGATGCGCGCCCTTCTCGAGTTCGTTTTTGGACAGGAACAGCGAGCGGATCATCGCCGCGGCTTCCTTCGAGCGCAGAATATGCGCAAACCAGCGCGACTCGACGTCGAGCGCCTGATCCATCGGCAGTTGCAGCCCTTCATAGGCCGCATGCAGAATCGCCTTGGCGGCCGGATAATTATCGTAGGTTTCGCGGCGATAGATGGCGTTGGCCGCCGGCCAGATCATCATGCCGGTCGGCGAGAAGACCTTGCCGGAGGGGTTTTTGAAATCCTTGGCGTCCCACGGCGCCTGCGCCTTGCCGCCATTGGCGATCCACGCCCGCGCGCGCGCCACGATCTCTTCGCGCGGCGCAATTTCGTGCACGAGCTTGGCGCCGAGCGCCGCTTTCGGCTTGAGCTGGTCGCCGCGGAAAAGGAATTGCAGCGCGTCGCCGGTCTGCATGATGCGCGAAACGCGCTGCGTGCCGCCGGCGCCGGGGAAAAGCCCGACCTTGATCTCCGGCAGGCCGACCTTGGTCTTTTCGTCGTCCGCCATCACGCGGTAGTGGCAGGCGAGCGCCAGCTCGAACGCGCCGCCCAGGCAGACGCCCTGAATCGCGACGGCGAAGGGCTTTCCGCAGGTCTCTAACTTGCGATAGAGCTTCGAGAGTTTGCGAGAGGTCTCGAAAAACAGCTTGTTCGCCGCTTCCTCGCCCTGCTCCTTGCGCGCTTTGGCATATTCGGCCGCGCCCTGCTGCAACATGGAGAGATCGGCGCCGCCGGAAAAAGCGCTCTTGCCGGAGGCGATCACGCAGCCCTTGATCGCAGCGTCGGCGACGACCGTGTCGACGACCTGTTCGAGTTCGCTCATCACCTCGGGCGTGATGACGTTCATCGAGCGGCCGGGCATGTCCCAGGTGAGGAGCGCCACGCCGTCGGCGCCGGTCTCGAAGCGGAAATTGGCGAGGGTCATTTCAGTGTCCTCAATTCGATCCATTCGTCACTCTAGAAGGCGACGATGTTCCTGGGCGACGTTGGATGGCGGCGCTTTGTTCGCACTGCCGCCTGCGCATGTTCCATCACACCCGTTCGATAATCGTCGCCGTGCCCATGCCCGCGCCGATGCAAAGCGTCACCAGCGCGGTGGACTTGCCGGTGCGCTCCAGTTCGTCGAGCGCCACGCCGACGAGCATCGCGCCGGTTGCGCCGAGCGGGTGGCCCATGGCGATGGCGCCGCCATTGGGATTGACCTTCGCCGGATCGAGATCGAAGGCCTGCAGATAGCGCAGCACGACGGCGGCGAACGCCTCGTTGACTTCGATAAGGTCGATGTCGTCGAGCGTCATGCCGGCGCGGTCGAGCACCTTACGCGTCACGTCGACGGGGCCAGTCAGCATGATCGCGGGCTCTGAGCCGATGTTGGCGAAAGCGCGAATGCGCGCCCGGGGCTTGGCGCCGATCTTGTCGCCCGCTTCTTTCGACCCGACGAGCACCGCCGCCGCGCCGTCGACAATGCCCGACGAATTGCCGGCGTGATGCACGTAATTGAGCTTCTCGATCGCCGGATAGGCCTGGATCGCCACGGCGTCGAAGCCGCCCTGTTCGGCGTAGAAGGCGAAAGACGGCTTCAGGCTCGCGAGCGCCTGCATATTGGTGTCGGGGCGCATATGCTCGTCGTAATCGAGCAGCGTAACGCCATTCACATCCGTCACCCGCACGATGGATTTGGCGAAGCGGCCCTCCCGCCACGCCACTCCTGCGCGCTTTTGCGACTCGACGGCATAGGCGTCGACGTCGTCGCGCGAGAAACCGTATTTCGTCGCGATGAGATCGGCGGAGACGCCCTGCGGCATGAAATAGGAGGGAATGGCGATCGTCGGATCGACCGACCAGGCGCCCCCCGAGGCGCCGATGCCGACGCGGCTCATCGATTCGACGCCGCCGCCGATCGCGAGCTCGTGCTGGCCCGACATGATTTCGGCGGCGGCGAAATTCACCGAGTCGAGGCCCGAGGCGCAGAAGCGGTTGATCTGCACGCCCGGGACTTTGTACGTGTAGCCGGAAGCGATGGCGGCGGCGCGCGCGATGTCGCCGCCCGCCTCGCCGACGGGATCGACGCAGCCGAGAATGACGTCGTCGACTTCCGGGCCTTGAAGATTGTTGCGCGCCTTGATCGCCTTCAGCGCCGTATTGGCGAGGCCGAGCGAGGATACTTCATGCAGCGAACCATCCGGCTTGCCGCGCCCGCGCGGCGTCCGGACGGCGTCGTAAATATAAGCCTCGGGCATGACGTTTCCTCTCGTTTTCTTCTCTCTCGCGCGGACCCCGCCCGACCCCGCTTCGCGGGGCCACCCTCCCCGTAAAAGGGGAGGGAGGGGGCGGCGAGGCTGTCATTTCCTTGCGCGACGCCTGGTTGCGCCGCTCGGTGTTCAAGTCCTGCCCCGCGCGCCCTAGAACATCTCCGGCGCAAGCGACATCATCGTGTCGGCGCCGGCGCCAATGCGCGCGAGTCGCAGCGACGTCTCCGGCAGCATCCGCTCCATGTAAAAGCGCGCGGTGACGAGCTTCGCGTCCATGCGCGCGGCCTGATCGGGCTCACGCGCCTTCTTGTCCAGCGCAACGGCGGCGATCTTGACCCACATCAGCGCCATCGCGACGCGGCCGAGGAGATGCATATAGTCATAGGACGCCGCGCCGGCGTTGTCGGGCTTGGCGAGCCCATTCTGCATGAGCCACATGCTCGCCTTCTGCAAGTCGTTCAGCGCCGCCTGGGTCGGCGCGACGAAGGGCCTCATGGCCTCCTTGTCGCCATGCGACTGCAGCAGTTCGGCGCCGTCCCTGAAGAAGGCCATGATCGCGCGGCCGCCCTCGCGCGGCAATTTGCGGCCGACGAGGTCGAGCGCCTGAATGCCATTCGCGCCCTCGTAGATCATGGCGATGCGCGCGTCGCGCACGAACTGCTCCATGCCCCATTCGCGAATGTAACCATGGCCGCCGAAGACCTGCTGCGCCTTCACCGCATTGTCGAAGCCGATATCCGTCAACACGCCCTTCAGCACCGGCGTCATCAGGCTCAGCCGATCTTCCGCCGCCTGCCGCGCCGCGGCGTCTTCCGAGCGATGCGCGACGTCGCTGTCGAGCGCGGCGGCGAGCGTCAACCCGCGCGCCGCCTCGTTGAACGCCTTGATCTCCATGAGCATGCGGCGGATATCCGGGTGCACGATGATGGGATCGGCTTTCTTGTCCGGGTATTTTGGTCCCGACAGGGCGCGGCCCTGCAGGCGCTCCTTCGCATAGGCGACGGCGTTCTGATAGGCGACTTCCGATTGCGCGAGGCCCTGAATGGCGACGCCGAGCCGCGCCTCGTTCATCATCACGAACATCGCGTTGAGGCCGCGATTGGCTTCGCCGACGAGAAAGCCCTGCGCGCCGTCGTAATTCATCACGCAGGTCGAGTTGCCGTGAATGCCCATCTTCTCTTCGATGGAGCCGCAGGAGACGCCGTTGCGCGCGCCCAGCGAACCGTCGGCGTTCACGGAGATCTTCGGCACAATAAAGAGCGATATCCCCTTCACGCCCGCCGGCGCGCCCTCGATGCGCGCGAGCACGAGATGGATGATGTTTTCAACAAGGTCGTGTTCGCCGGCGGAGATGAAAATCTTCTGTCCCGTGATCGAATAGGAGCCGTCGCCGCGCGGAACCGCCTTGGTGGTCAGGAGGCCGAGATCGGTGCCGCACTGCGGCTCCGTCAGATTCATGGTGCCGGTCCAGCGGCCTTCGGCCATTTTGGGAACGTAAAGCCGTTTCTGCTCTTCCGAACCATGGGTGAGCAGCGCGGCCAGCGCGCCCTGCGTCAGGCCCGGATACATGGCGAAAGCCATATTCGCCGCAGACGCATATTCGCTCATCGGCGTCGACAACGTGAAGGGCAGGCCTTGACCGCCATATTCCTCCGGCACGGGCAGGCTGATCCACCCGCCCTCGGCGTAGGCCTGAAAGGCCGATTTGAAGCCGGCGGGCGTCGTCACGCCGCCGTCGGCGTCGCGCCGGCAGCCATTGGCGTCGCCGGATTGGTTGAGCGGAGCGAGGATCTCTTCGCAAATCTTGCCGGCTTCGCCGAGAATCTGGGCGAGAACGTCGGGGCTGACGTCGGCGAATCCTTTCAGATTGCCGAAACGCTGAAACTGCAGCACGTCGTTGAGGAGAAAAAGCGTGTCGTCAACAGGCGCTCTATAGCTCGGCATCGATTTCTCCCGCCAAAGGTCGACTCCCAGTCGCTGTGCGCGGCCCGGAGGAGACGCCGTTCGCGTCTTAGGTAGAGAGGGCGCGTGGCGCGCGCAATAGGGGCGTGAACATAGCTCAAGTGGTTTACCGATAGGCGCGGCGGCTTGCCCGAAACGGAATAAGGCGAGCATGGCTAATCATTTGTTTCGTAAACATGAACGAAGGTTGACAGATTGCCGGAGCTTTAACGGCTTGTTTACCGCAAACAGAGGAAAGTCGCTCACGGCGCCGTCTCGGCCATCTATGGTTAACGCTCCGATTCGCGGGCGCTGTCGAGCCGACCCACGGGTTGTTTTCGTTCACTCTTCTCTCGAGCCATCCGCAACAGACGGGCTTGCCGGATACGCACATGACCAAGGCACTTTCCCGCAAACACCGTGGACTCGACGACGACGCCGGCGGCTCGGCCCGCGCGGAAGCGCGCCGGTCCGGGAAACGCCTCGGCGCCTGGCTGGACGATGTGATTCGGGCGGAGGCGGAGGCTTTCGACGAGGAGGCGTTCGACACTGACGATGACGACGATCGGGTCGAAACGATCGCGCGGCGGCTCGCGCGCGGCGGCGGCGCGCGGGACGACCGTGAGCGCGCCGATGAACCTCGGCCGCGCCGCTGGCGCGACGACGCGCGGGAGCTCAGGGCGGAACCCCGCCGGCGCCGCGACGAAGCATTTCACGAGAAAGACCATGACGAGCCCCGGCGCGAGTCGCGCGGGCGTCGCGCCCCACGCCGCGACCAGCAGGAGATTTTCGCCGACGCGGCGGTGGTCCTCGGCCGTCGCATCGCCCACAGCGAGCGTCAGACCGCGCGCGCCCTCGACAATCTCGCTGGCCTGGTCGAAGACGGCGAGTTGAGCCGCGAGAGCGCAGAAGAGGGCTTGGCGTTCCTGGCGAAGCGGCTGGGGCGCATCGAGTCGCGCCTATCTGAACAGCCGTCCGCGGGCGCGAACGCGCGCCCCATCCGCTCCGCGCTGGCGCGGCTCGAGGCGCGGCTGGACGAGCTTTCCGACGCGGACCGCGTCTCCGACGTCGAGCGCGCGCTCGAGGGGCTCGACCAGCGCCTGGAGGAGATCGCCCGTCGGCTCGACCCCGAGCCCCGCGCGCGCGACCGCGCCCCGAGCCCGGCCGCGGATCATGCCGAGCCGCCGCCCCGTCGCCCGCTCGACGCGGCGATCGCCGAGATCACCCGCCGGCAGCGCGCGCTCAACGCCGCCGAGCCGACGCAGGGGCCAAAGCGGCCCGAGCCGGCGCCGGCTGTCCCGTCGCCCGCCGCGCCCGTCGTTCCGCCCCCCGCGCCCGCGCCGGATGTCTGGGACGGCGCGCCCCCGGCAGAGCGTTTCGCCGCGGTTCACGCCTCGCTCGACTCGATTTCGTCGCAGCTCGAAACGGTGCGGCAGGGCGCCGCGCAGCGCGCCGATCAGCAATTGGTGGGGATGCGTCAGATCGAGGGCCTGCGCCGCGACCTCGAGGAGATGTCCGGGGCGATTGGCGACCTCGCGCCCCGCGCCTCGGTCGCCGCCATCGAGACGGCGCTGCACGATCTCGCGCGGCGCGTCGAGACGCAGCGCTGCCGCGGCGTCGCCGATGATCTGCTGGCGCCGGCCGAGCGGATCGCCGGCGAGTTGCGCGCCGCCATCCGGGATCTCGACCCGAGCCCGATCGTCCGTAATCTCCACGCCGACGTGCTGACCATCGGGCGCCGGCTCGACTCGCTTCAGCAGCCGAGCCCCGGCGACGCCACGCTCGTCCGCGACCTCGTCGCGCGGGTCGGCGAAATCCGCGAGCAGCTCGCAGCGCTCGCCGCCCGTCCGCTGCCGCTCGAGAAGATCGAGACGCGCCTGGTCGACCTCGCCCAGCGCGTCGACGCGTTGACGCGCACGGGGGTCGGCGTCGCCGCCAAGGCCGCGGCCGCCCTGGACATGGGCGAGGTCGCGCGCTCGATCCGCGCGATCGTCTCAACCGAGACGAACGCCAGTTTCGACACGTTCAACGGCCGCCTCGAACAGCTCGCCGGCAAGGTGGACGCGCTCGTCGCCAGCGCCGGCGGCAAGCGCATCGACGAATTGGGCAAGCGCATCGACGATCTCGGCCAGATGATCTCCAAGCGCTTCGAGAACGGCGCGGCGCAACGCGTCGACACCTCCGGGCTTGAGAAGCTCGTGGCGGGTCTCGCGCGCAAGCTCGATACGGCGCTGGAGCACAAGCCCGAGACGCCCGCGCTAGAGGAGATCGGCCGCAAGCTCGACACGCTCGGAACGCGCTTGCTGCCCGACGCCGTCTCGGCCGAGGCGATCGCGCGCATCGAGGGCATGCTCGCGAGTCCTCCCGCGGAAAAGCAGTTTCGTGATCTCGCTCAACGTATCGACGGGATGCGCGAGACGCTCGCGCAACGGCTCGAGCAGGGGGGCGCCGAGGGGCCCGCCATCGGCGCCATCGAACATCTGGTGCGCGGACTGGATCGCAAGGTGGAGACGGCGCTCGCCGCGCATGCGCACGCGCCGGACATCGAGCCGCTCCGCCGCCAGCTCGAACAATTGTCGCAAAAGATCGACCGTCTCGACGATCCGGGCGCCCACTCGACGCTGAGCGCGGCGGCGACGCGCAATCCGCAGCTCGACGACATCGCCGCGCGGCTCGACCGCATGCAATCGGCGCTGGCGCATCGCGTGGAGGAAGCCTCGCCGGCGGCGCGCCAATTCGAAATGGCCGAGCTTGTCGAACAGCTCGCGGCGCGCATCAATCAGGCGGCCGACTCGCAAGGCGACGCGGAGGCGTTCAGGGCGCTCGAGACGCAGATCGGCGCCTTGTCGAAACGTCTCGACCGCAACGACCACAATGGCGCCGCCCTCGCCGCCGTCGAAGGGAAGATCGCCGCCCTCGTCGCGCAGATGGAGGAGACCAAAAGCGCCACCTCTTTAGCCGCCGAGGAGGCCGTACGTCGCGCCACGCAGGAGATCCTGCGCGAGGCGAGCCCCGGCCCGGGCGCCTTGCGCGCGGCGCTTGAGCGCGAGCTCGCCGACATTCGGGACAAGCAGGACGCAAGCGGCCAGCGCACCCATGAGACGCTGCTCGCGGTGCACGAAACCCTCGAACGCGTCGTCGATCGTCTGGCGATGTTCGAGGACGAGCTGACCGAAATTCGAACCGGCGTGACCGCGCCCGCAAAAGCTGGCGCAGCCGCGCAGCCGGCGTCCGCCGCGGAGCCGCGTCCGCCGTCGCGTCTCACGGATGACGACGAACTCGGCGATTTCCTCATGCCGCCCGGCGCGCCCCGCCCGCAGCGACGCGAGACCGCCTTCGCCGCGGCGCCGGAATCCGCGCAGATGGATTTCATCGCGGCTGCGCGCCGCGCCGCTCAGCAGGCTGCGCGCGACGCCGCCGCCGCCGAAACGGCGTATCAGGAACGCCGCAACGCCGCCCTGCGCGCCGAAGCCTTCGCCGAGAGCGGCGAGCGGGCGCCAGAGAGCAAGAGCGGCGGCCTTCTCGCGGCCATTCAAGAGCGCAAGCGGCCGTTGTTGCTCGGCCTCGGCGCGCTGGTGCTGATGATCGGCGCCTATCAGATCGCCCGCGTCGGAATCGAGGGCGCGGATAAATGGCGCCAGGACAGCCGCCATGCCGAGGCCGCCCACACCGAGAGCGACGCCGAGCCCGAAGCCGCCCCGGGGCCAGGCGCCCCCGCGCGTACGGGCGCCAGCCAGGGCGCGGCGAAGACGCCCGCGCTCGCGCGGGCGACGCCCGCCCGCCCCTCCGCCAACGCGCCGGAAGCGGCGCCCCGCCCTCCGGCCGCTCCGCCGCCCAGGATGCTCGCGCCGCAGGCCGAAACGCCGGGGCCTCTCGACAAGACCCCCGTCGGCTCGATTGGCGGAGCGGGCCTCAATCCGCTGCCGCCGCCGGACGCCGTCGTCGCCATCCGGGCGCTCGCCGAGGGCGGCGATCCGGGGGCGCAATATGAACTCGCGCTGCGCATGGCCGAGGGGCGCGGCGTGCCGCGCGATCCGGCGACCGCCGCGCAATGGTTCGAAAAGGCCGCCGGGAAGGGCGTCGCGCCGGCGCAATACCGGCTTGGTTCTCTCTATGAGAAGGGACTAGGCGTCGCGCGCGACTACTCGCGCGCCCGCAAGCTCTATCAATCCGCCGCCGAGGCGGGGAACGCCCGCGCCATGCATAATCTCGCCGTGCTGCTCGCCGAAGGCGGCGACGGCGGCAAACCGGATTATGCGGTGGCCGCCGAGTGGTTCCGCAGGGCGGGCGAATATGGCGTGCGCGACAGCCAGTACAATCTGGCGATCCTCTACGCGCGCGGGCTCGGCGTCGGCCAGAGTCTCGTTCAGTCCTATGTCTGGTTTTCCGCCGCCGCCGAACAGGGCGACGCCGACGCCGCCAAGAAGCGGGACGAAGTCGCCACCCGGCTCGACTCCAAAGAGCTGACCGCGGCGAAGGCCGCCGCCGCCGCCTTCCACGCCAAGGAGCCGCCGCGGACGGCCAATGAGGCGCCGGCGCCCGCTGGCGGCTGGGAGAAGGCGAAGGCCCCAGGCGCACCGGGGCCCGCGACGCGGCCGCCGACGAAGCCGAAAATCTCCGCAATTTGAAGGAGATGAACGTAAAAGCGTCACCAATTCGCCGCGCATTTACGATTCATCGACCATCGGTGGCTAACGTCGCGATGGAAGGCTATTCGTCCAAACCCCATCGCCCTTTGGGAGAGTTTTCCATGCGCAAGTTCCTCGCCGCGATTCTCGCCGCTTCGGCGATCGGGGCCCTGACGCTTCCGGCCGCGCCCGCAAGGGCCGACTCGGCCGGGCCCGCCATCGCCGCCGGCATTGGCGGCTTCGCGCTCGGCGCCATCGCCGGCGGCGCGCTGGCTCAGTCGGCCCCGCCCGTCGTCTATGCGCCGCCGCCGCCGCCGGTCCGCTGCTGGACCGAGCGCCGGCCGGTGTTCGACGAATATGGCGAAGTCATTGGCTCGCGTCCGCGCCGGATCTGCGAGCAGTAAAGCGGCCGCCACAGTTCCAAAAGCTCAACATGCGCCGGATCGCCGCAGGCTGTCCGGCGCATGTTTCTTACCCGCTGGCATGTCGGTTGCTCAGTCGTTCCCGCCAAAGAATTCCAAACGGCGAAGAGAGACGACATGACGAGTATTGCCGACACCGCCTTCAAGACGCTGGAAGAGCAGGGCCGCCTTCTCAACGCGGTGCTGAAAGGCCCGACCGAAAAGCCCGGCCGCTTTGGTTTCCGTGGCGAATTGGCGCTTATTTTCCAGGAGCAGCTCGCCGACGAGAAGCGTCCGCCGGAGCGCTCGGTCGATCAGGTGATCGCCATCGCGAATGTCGGAGAACCGACAATCCCGTTCTTCGCCTGTTATCTTCATTCCTTCGAATGGCTGACCGACCTCGCTAAGGTGACGAAGGGCCTGTTCTCGCCTGAAGGAAAATATTTCATCTTCTGCAACAACATCGACCTTCTCGCCAAATATGAGGTCGAGATCGACGGCGTCACCTACCACGTGCTGCCGATCGACGAAGCGACGGTCTATAACGAGCTTCTCGAACTTCTTTATCTCGACAAGGGCGATCTGAAGAAGCTGTCGACCGGCGGCAAGACCGATGCGGTCGCCGACGCGGCGCTGGGCTTCAATGCGCGCTTCGACGTGATCAGCTACGCGCAAGGCGTCGAGCGCATGGGCCCGGTGCGCAACCGGAACGCCAACCGGCCGGTCTGAGGAGGCGCCGGGCCTCTCGGCCGCGGAGACTCCCGGCTTTGGGCGGCGCGGTCTCGCGCGCGCGTCGCCTTTGGCTCGGGAGCGCCGCTTTCCGTGAAAAAAACGTCTTCTTGCGATAGGCTTTGGCAATGAAGACGAATCATCTGCTGGCGGCCTCGGCCGCGCTCGTGCTTTTCGCGGCTCCGGCGCGCGGCGAGTGGTCCTCCTGTCTCGGGGGCCTGCGCCATGCGGCGGCGGGGGCGGGCGTCAGCCAGCAGACCGTCGCCGCGGCGACCGATGGGCTCGAGCCCAACGACGCCGTGAGCTTCATGGACAAGCAGCCCGAGTTCACGACGCCGGTGTGGGACTATGTCGCGGGCCTCGTCGACGAGGAGCGCGTCGCGGAAGGGCGCGTCCTGCTGCAAAAATATTCCAGCGCCCTGCACGCCGCCGAAGCCCGTTATGGCGTCGATCCGGCGACGGTGGTCGCGGTCTGGGGCGTCGAGTCGGATTTCGGCAAGAGTTTCGGCAAGCGGCCGGTCGTGCAGTCGCTCGCCACGCTCGCCTGCGAGGCGCCGCGCCGCAACGACTATTGGCGCAAGGAATTCGTCGCGGCGCTCAAGATCCTCGACAATGGCGACATCCGCGGCGACGAGTTCATGGGCTCCTGGGCCGGCGCCTTCGGCCATACGCAGTTCATGCCCTCGACGTTCCTCGGCACGGCGGTCGATCTCGACGGCGACGGCCGCCGCAATATCGCGAGCTCCGCCGCCGACTCGCTCGGCTCGACGGCCAATTTCCTCAGAAAGAGCGGCTGGCGCGCCGGCGAACATTGGGGTTTCGAGGTCCGCTTGCCCGAAGGCTATTCCGGACCCTCCGGCCGCACCCACAAACAGCCCATGTCGTTTTGGGAGGCGCGCGGAATCACGCGGCTCGACGGCGGCGGGCTCGGCGGCGGATCGGCCGGCCTGATGCTGCCCGCCGGGCGCAACGGCCCGGCCTTCCTCGTGACCAAAAACTTCGACGCCATTTATTCCTACAACGCGGCGGAGTCCTATGCGCTGGCGATCTCCGTCCTCTCCGACATGCTGCGGGGGCGCCCCGGCATTCAGACTCCCTGGCCGACGGACGATCCGGGATTATCACGCGCCGAACGGCGCGAATTGCAGGCGCTGCTCACGCGCGCGGGCTATGACGTCGGCGACGCCGACGGCGTGATCGGCACGAAGACCAAGGAGGCGATCGCCGATTATCAGAGCCGCGTCGGTCTGCCGCGCAACGGCCGCGCCAGCCTCAAAGTGCTCAAGGCGCTGCGCGGCGGATAAGGGTCGATCAGGAGGCTTCGATCTGCTCCTGCTGCGGCGCGACGAGCGGTTCGGGCTGCGGCGCCTTTTGCGCGCCGGCGGCGATTTCCTGGGCGATCCAGGCGGTCCCGAGCTCCCAGACGACGGCGAGCACGACCGGGCCGACGAACAGTCCCGCGACGCCATGCGCCAGAACGCCGCCGATGACGCCGATGAAGATCACCGGAATGGGCGTCGAGAGTCCATGCGCGAAGATGAAGGGCTTCAGCACATTGTCCATATAGTTCACCGTCAGCATGCAGAGCGTCAGCGCCAGCGCCCCGGCGGTGGGGAGCACGGTCCAGGCCCAGAACACGACCGGCGCGACGATGATGAGCGGACCGATCTGCACAATGCCGAGGACGAGAATGGCGATTGTCAGCAGGCTCGCCCCGGGCACATTCGCCAGGAACATGCCGATCCCGCCGACGACGGCCTGCATGATCGAAAGGCCCATCACGCCGCGTGAGACGGCGTTGATCGTCGCCCCGGCGATATCGAGATATTTGTGGCCGTTGGACGGATCGATGCGCCGCGCCAGCGCCCGCACCCCGACCATGAGCGGCGCGGCATAGGCGAGCAGGAAGCCGGACAGGATCATCGACAACAGGAATTTCAGCGTGCCGACGCCGGCGTTGCGCACCATGCCGAGCAGATATTCGCCGACCGGTTTGAGCTGCGGCAGAATTTGCGCCAGGGCGCTGTGCAGATTGGTCGAGGCGAGCGCCCAGAAAGTAAAGATCTGCTCTCCGACAATCGGCCAGTTCTTGACCGCTTCGGGCGGCGGTGGAACGGCGATGTCGCCATTGTCGAATCCGGCGATCAGGCCCTTTACCGGATCGATGAAGCCGACGCCCATCCATGTCGCCGGCCCGATGACGAGAAGCAGCGCCGCGAGCGTGATTAGCGCGGCGGCGACAGTGGGGCGCCCGCCGAGCGCCGCCGCGAGCCGGTCGAAAAGCGGGTAAAGCGCCACGGCGAGCACGACGCTCCAGACGATCATCGCGCCGAAGGGCGCGACGATTGCGAAGGTCCAATAGGCCAGGAAGCCTATGACGAAGAGGCGGACTGACAATTCGATGAAGACGGCGTTGAAGCGCCGCTCGGCGCCGCTGAAGCTAAGCTGTTCCTCGGTCACTCGGGTTGTCCATTGTGCGCTGCGTTGAAATTACAGTGAACGGCCCCTTTCCCGCTGGCAAGAGGCGGGGGCGCGCACCGATCGCGGCGGCTCGGATTTTCGAATGCGCTTAAGCTGTAGCATGGTGTCCTTAAAATGCGCCTGTTTCCGATATCCCGGCGTTGAGAGTTTATGGGTTCTAAACGTCGTCGTTGAATTCCCGCGTCCGGCAAGGCCGGGCGGGCCGGGCAGGGCCGCGATGACGCGTCCGGGAACGAAAGCTGGGGGAGCGTGAGCATGATGATGGATGTCAACGAGTCGGGAGGCTCCGAGGCCGCTGACGGCGGGCGCGTGCGGCTGGAGCAGACGCTGGTCGAAGCCTATTATCTCGGCCATTCGCTGCGCAGCCTCGCTGGCGATCCCGACTTCAGTTTTCGGCAGATCACGGCCACCGTCTGCGAGCCGCTCATCGCCTGGGCGAAGTTCATCGAGGATCGCCTGGAGGCGGGGGAAAGCCCGTTCAAGGGGGCCGCGCGCCGTCAGAAATAACGCGGTTTCGACAAGCTTTCCGGTTTTCGCTAAGAGAGCGGAACCGCACTAAACGAATCGGACGCCATGACGATACGCCTGCACCAGGGCGACCTCCCCTCGGGGGCCGCTCTTTCGTCCATTGTCGCAATCGACACCGAGACCCTGGGGCTCAATCCCCACCGCGACCGCCTGTGCGTCGTGCAGCTCTCGTTTGGCGATGGCGACGCCGAACTCGTGCAGATCGCCCGCGGCCAGACCCGCGCGCCCAACCTCGAAAAGCTGCTGGCCGATCCGAGCGTGCTGAAGCTCTTTCATTTTGCGCGCTTCGACTTGGCGATCCTCGCCAAGACCTTCGGCTTCATGCCGGCGCCGGTCTACTGCACCAAGGTCGCCTCCAAGCTCACGCGCACCTATACCGACCGCCATGGTTTAAAGGATCTGGTGCGCGAGCTCGTGGGCGTCGAGATTTCCAAGCAGCAGCAGTCCTCCGACTGGGGCGCGGCGAGCTTGACCGACGCGCAGCAGGCTTACGCGGCCTCGGACGTTCTGTATCTGCATCAGCTCAAGGAAAAGCTCGACGCCATGCTCGCCCGCGAGGAGCGGACAGGGTTGGCGCAGGCCTGTTTCGATTTCCTGCCGACGCGCGCAGAGCTCGATCTGAGCGGCTGGCCGGAAATTGATATCTTTTCCCACGAGTGACCGGCGCATGAGGGATGGCGCCTCGGCGCCTCGAATTCGCCACTTGGGAGCCGGATAAAGCCGCGCATGACAGACGGCAGCGCCGCTGACGCTTCACCCGTTCCGCCTCCGGCCGCGCCTGCGACGCCCGGAATGAACGGGCGCGTCGGCCCCATGCCGACCACTGGCCGCGACCGGCTCGCCGGGCTCACCGCGCGCCGAGAAAGCGCGTTTCCCGAAGCGTTGCGCCACACTGCGCGGGTCGCCAAGCTGCGCCGCTGGATCGTCTGGGGCGTCGGCGGCATGGTCGGCCTCGTCGGGCTCGGCCTGCTCATCGGGTCGCTGCGCTTTCTGCCCGTTGACCTCAATCTCGCCCGCGTGGCGCTTCAGGGGACGCGCATCGTCATCGAAAGCCCCAAGCTCGTGGGCTATCGCAAGGACGGCCGGCCCTATGAGGTGCGGGCGCGCGTCGGCGTGCAGGACATCGCCAAGCCCGACGTCTTTGATCTGGACGGCCTGGAAGTGCGCGTCGAGACGGCCGGCGAGGGCGCCGTCACGTTGACGGCGCCGAAGGCTGTCTACAGCACCAAGGTCGACCGCGCCGACATGAGCGGCGGCGTCCAGATCACGGACGCAAAAAACTTCGACCTGACGACAGAGACAGCCGCCATGGATTTCAAGGCGAGCGTCATGACGTCCGAGAAGCCTGTCACGCTGAAGATCCAGGGCGGCGAGGTCCACTCAGAGCGTGTCGAATTCGCGCAGAAGGAACGCCGCGCGACCTTCACCGGCAATGTCCGCTCCGTGCTGTATGGAGAGGACGGCGCGCCGCCAGGGGGGTTGCGCGCGGCGCAGTGAGATGAAGATGAAACGCCAGATTATCTGCGCCCTTGCGGCGCTTGCGCTCGCTGGTCCCGTCGCCGCGAAGGGTCGTTCCGGAGGCGTTTTGCCAGGGGCCACGGCCAAGGACCCGCTCAATATCGACGCCGGCAAGCTCGATTATTTCGACGCCGACCAGAAGCTCGTCTATTCCGGCAGCGTCATCGTCACGAACGGCCCGTCGACGCTCAAAGCGTCGCGGCTCGTCATCTTCCTCGAGGGCAAGGGCGCGCCCGACGCTGGCGCCAATAACGACCGGGTGAAGCATATCGACGCCGACGGGCCGGTCACGCTGGTGTCGAAGGACCAGATCGGCACCGGCGATCGCGGCAGCTACGACAAGGCCGACAACAAGGTCTATCTGACCGGCAATGTGACCCTGACGCAGGGCGACAATATCGTGAAGGGCGATCGGCTGGTCTATGACGTGACGAGCGGGATTGCGACCGTGCAGGGCGGCGGCGGACAAGGCGGCCGGGTGCGCTCGACATTCACCCCGAAAGGTCAGTAACGGGCGTCCGACAGGCGCGCGCCGTCACGGACCTTATTCCGTCTCCAGCGGCTCCTTATGGAGGAGATCCAGCATGCCGCGGCGCTTGGCCTCGTAATAATAGCCGCCGGCGTAGAGCTTGATGGCGCGCGCTTCATTGCCGCCCGAGAGCTTGTAGGCGTTGGCGAGATAGGGCACGGCGTAAGTGAGATTGGTCTTGGCGTCGAGCAGCCCGTTCGCCGGGCCCTTGTAGCCCATGTGCCTAGCGGTGTCGTGACGGATCTGCATGAGGCCCCAATAGGGGCCATGACGCGCCGCGGGATTGTAATTGCTCTCGCGCCGCACCGACCGGTGGATGAGAGATTCGGGGATATCATAGAGCCGGGCGAAGCGCGCAATATGGGGATGGAGCGCCTCCTTGCCCGCCACAGGTTCATCGCTGCGCGGCTCATTGACGTAGGACTCGGGGGCCGAGGCGATCGGCGACTCTGTTCCGGCGCATCCGGCAAGAGCGAGAGCCGCCAAGGCCGCGGCGCAAGCGGTTGATTTCATGCTCAGATTTTTCCCTTCAAATCGCCCGGTCGATGAACCTGGCTAAGTCGCCAGAGAGACATGGCGAAATCGTGGCGGGAGGCCAGCCAAGCTGCCGCGCGCGCGGGCGCCCGATCTGCGCCATGGAATGTGGACAGGGTAAACAAAGCGTTAAGTTTCACCTGTTTTTACAAGCGGTTGCGAGCGCCCGGTCGTCGCTTTTCAAGGACATTGTCGGGCGCGCGTCAGCGCGGCCGCGAACGGCGGCCGGGGTTTTTCGTTTAAGGATGTTGCGGAGAGGCAACAGATGGCGCGCGGCGCAGAGAAGGACGCCTATTGGTCGCAGGAGGTCACGCAAGGCAGCAATGCGCTCGACCTCGAGGCGGGCGTTTTCACCTGGGACGACCCCAAGCGAATCGCGCTTTCGCTCAAGCGCTCGGCGGAGGCGAGCGAGCGTCGGAAATCGACGCCGTTCCGCTCGGCCATGTCGATGCTGACCTTCTACATCAACCGCGCCGGCCGCGATCTGCCGGACGAGCGCCGCCACGTGCTGGAGCAGGCGAAGGCGGAGTTGCGCAAGGCGTTCGGGCGCTGACGCAGATTTCCAAGAACCGCGCCGCTTTCCTCCCTCCCCCTTGCGGGGAGGGTGGCCCCGCGAAGCGGGGTCGGGTGGGGGGCAGATCACGCCGCGAGGTTGTCGACCCCCAACGCCACGCCGCAAAAGGAGAGGGGGACGCGGCTCGCGACCGGCGGCTGCTTAGGCGACTCGGCGCAGCAGGAAGCTGCGGCCGCCGTCGAGCGTGGCGACCATGCCGGTGCGGGCCAGCGCCGCGAGGACGGCGGCGATCTTGGCGGCGACGCGGCGGCCCTGCTTGTAGCGGCTCGCCAGCGCCTCGGCGTCGAGCGGCCCCTCGGCGGCGGCGAGGGCGAGGACGACGGCCGCCGTCTGGCCGTGGTCGTCGGCGGGGAAGGCGGGCTTCGACGCAGCCTGGGCCGGGCGGGCGGCGCCGTCGCCGAGCGCGAGTTCGGCGCGCTCCTGCGCCTGCCCGAAGCGGGGGAGTTGATAGTCGGGCCGCAGCCAGCGCACATGGCCCTGCGCCTCTTCCCGCGCCCGCTCGCGATTGAGCGCGACGAGGCGGATGAGAATCTCGTCCTCCGCAAGATCGGCCGGCCAGCCATAGGCGGCGGCCACAGCGTCGTCGAGCCTCTCGTGCAGTTCTTTCAAAATCAGCACGAGCCCGTCGTCGAAAATCTTGCGCTCGGCGCCGGAAAACACGCAGGGCCCGCCGCCCGCGCGCAATTTTTCGAGCACATTGTAAAGCCCCGTCAGCGTGAGATGCGGATGCTCGGCGAGAACGCGCTTTCGATGCGCGTCGAGTTCTTCCGCGATTTGGCGAATGCGGCGCCTTTGCAGATCGTCGGCGTCGGGGAAGGGGAAGGGGTCGAAGCAGCGGGATTTCGTATAACGTGGACGATCCTCCAAGGTGCCGCCCTGTGCGTATGTCCATCGTAAATGGATGTGCGACGAGAGAACGCCGAGATGAAAGGCGTCGTCGGAGGCGATGGCGACGAGCATGTTGTCGGGCAGGATCGAGGCGTCGAGAAACTGAAATACACGGTGCTTGGTTGTTTCGACTGTGGCGATGTAGCGCGCGAGGCCCGCAAGCGCAGGCCGCAGCTCCCGACGGGGCTCTCCAAAAATCCACCAGTTGTCGCGGTAAGTCGCTCGATTGTTTTTATCCCTCTCGGGTTTCACGGTGCGCGAGATATGTTGGTAGATTTCCGGGAAACGATGGCGCACCTGTTCCAATCCAAGTCCGAAAAGATCGATTGCCAAGAAACCCCGCGAAATCGAGGTGAGGTCCTTTCCGTTTCGATATTCCACTATGTGCTTTTCGAGGCCGGCTCGCTTCCCGAGGCCAAGGAAGGCCGCCTCTCCGCGGGTGATTACGAAGCCAGCGCCATGCAGCTTGACGCCCGGCGAACATATCCCGTTATTGGCTTTGATATTTGTGGCGCTAGATACATCTGCGCCAATGGTCAGGTCGATGTTCAACTTCCCGAGAGTTTCATTTAACTCGATCAGCGGCGTATCCGTATCAATTCCAACCTCCCTCACCACCTCCCTCAACAACCCCTCTTTCGCTCCCGCCTCCACTACCGTCATTGCAATCCGCACCGCCGCCGCGTCCTTCGTCGCCTTCGTCCATGGATGATCGGGGATCGCCATGACGAGCGACACGGGGGCCTTGGCGTTCAGATGCCGCTCCATCACGCGGCGCTGAAACACCTGCGTGATCGAATTGGTGGTGACGAGGCCGAAGCGCCGCAACGTCGTTGCCTTGCGCGTCAACAGTTCGGCGGCGTGGTCCCACCAATACATGACGAAATCTGCAGACTCGTTCATCTGCGGATGCGCGGCCCAGAGCGCCTGCGCATAATCGACGCCGAGCCGCGCGCGGACATCCTTGCCGCCAATAAACGGCGGATTGCCGACAATGAACTCCGCCTCCGGCCACGCCGGCCGCCGCGGATTCCTGTACTCGTAGACCTCCATCGCTGCGCCGTCCGGCCCCGTCCGCGTCACCGGCTTGGCGCGTGCGTCCCGCTTCAAGACCTTTTCCGCTTCGAGCACGGCGTCCTTCGTCACGATGTTGTCGAAGGCCTGCAGGATCGGCTCGCCGGGCATGCCGCCGCGCGTGCGCACGTGCCATTGCAGATGGCCGATCCAGAGAACGAGCTCCGCGATCGCCTTCGCCCGCGCGTTGATCTCGAGCCCCAGGAACTGCTGCGGTCCGACGCTGTGGCCTTCGAGCCCGGTCAGCGCCTCCTGCCCGCCGAGATCGGCGAGCGCCTCCAGGACTTCGCCTTCGAGACGTTTCAACAGCTCCAGCGCCACATAGAGAAAATTCCCGGTGCCGCAGGCGGGGTCGAGCACGCGCGTTGCGCAGAGCCGGTCGTGAAAGGCGGCGACGGTGGCGACGGCGGCCTCGCTTCGACCTTCCGATTTCTGCCGCTCGGCGGTGGCGAGCGCCGCCGCCCAGTCCTCGCGCAAGGGCTCGATCACGGTGGCGACGACGAGTCGCTCGACATAGGCGCGCGGCGTGAAATGCGCGCCGAGCCGGCGCCGCTCGTGCGGGTCGAGCGCCTGTTCCAGCAGCGCGCCGAAAATAGACGGGTCGACCTCGCGCCAGTCGTAACGCGCCGCCTGCGCCAGTTCGCCGATTTCTTCGCGCCCCAGCGACAGCGCGCGGTGGTTCTTGAAGAAGGTTCCGTTGAAGCGCGCGACGCGCTCTTCGAGCGCATGGGCGTAGCCGCCGCTGTCCATCGCCTCCCAGAGCTGGCCGACCTTGTGGGGGAAGGTGTCGGGCTTTTTCGCGCAGCTGTCGAGAATTTTGGAAAAAGCCTCCTTGCGCAGCAGGCCCACGTCCTCGGCGAACATGGTGAAGAGGCACCGCATGAGAAACATCGCCACGATCTCCGGCGCGTGGCGCGCGGCCTCCAGCGCTTTCGAGACGGCGGCGAGCCGCGCCGCGATTTCGCGGGTGACGCGGGCGGACTTGCGCGCCGGATCGAGCGACAGCGGGTCGGTCCAGATCGCGGCGAGCAGCGCGCGCTTTTCGGGCTCCCGCAGCTCTTCGAGATGGATGCGGAAGGAGCGGCGGTCGGGAAACTGGTCGAAGGCTTTTCCGTCGCGGCGGAAATTTGCGTAAATCTCGAAACAGTGGCCGACGTCGCAGACGATGACGAAAGGCGGCGGCTCGTGCCCCTCGGGCAGAAGCCGCACATAGCCCTCCGCCTGGGCGCGGGCGTTCACCATCAGCACGTCCCAGGCGCGCTCCGCGCCGCGCCGCCCGCGCGGGGCCGCCTCCTCGACGAAAAGGCCTTGCTGGGCGATTTCCTTCTCGCCGCCCTTCTGTTGGCGGGACTGCTTTGCCTCCAGCACGAAACAGTCGCGCTTATAGAGGTCGATGCGCCGATGCGCCGCCTGGCCGTCGCGCCGCGTCTCGCGCACCCTTCGCTCGAACACATAGTCGTTCGTGTCGCTCGCCGCGCCGGCGGGCTCCGGGCTCGGGAGGCTCAGCGCGAGGCAAAATTCGGTAAGAAAAAGGGCGTAATTCGCCCGCTCCTGCCCGCCTTCGCGGCCAAGCCATTTTTCGATGAACCGCTCCAGCGCGGACCCGTCCGAATCAGCTACGCCCTTGGGCATAGCCCGAGCTTAGCTGTCGGATTCCGATCGGGCTATAGCGGAAGCTCGACTATTGCGCTCGATCCCTCCCCCTTGCGGGGAGGGTGGCCCCGCGAAGCGGGGTCGGGTGGGGACGCGACCTCCGGGCTCTCGCGGCTCTTACCGCGTAAACTTCTTGTATTTCAGCCGGTGCGGGATGACGCTGTCGACGCCCAGGCGGCGCTTCTTGTCTTCCTCGTAATCGGCGAAGTTTCCTTCGAACCATTCGACGTGCGAATCGCCTTCATAGGCGAGGATGTGCGTCGCGATGCGGTCGAGGAAGAAGCGGTCGTGCGAGATGATGACGGCGCAGCCCGCGAAATCGACGAGCGCTTCTTCCAGCGCGCGCAGCGTTTCGACGTCGAGGTCGTTCGTCGGCTCGTCGAGCAGCAGCACATTGGCGCCGCTCTTGAGCATCTTGGCGAGATGCACGCGATTGCGTTCGCCGCCGGAGAGCTGGCCGACCTTCTTCTGTTGGTCGGCGCCCTTGAAGTTGAAGGCCGAGCAATAGGCGCGGGAGTTGATCTCGCGCTTGCCGAGATAGATCACGTCATTGCCCTCCGAGATTTCCTCCCAGACGGTCTTGTTGGCGTGCAGCGCGTCGCGCGACTGGTCGACATAGCCGAGCTGCACGCTGTCGCCGACGGTGATCGCGCCCTTGTCGGGCGTCTCCTGTCCGGTGATCATGCGAAACAGCGTCGTCTTGCCGGCGCCGTTCGGGCCGATCACGCCGACGATGCCGCCCGGCGGCAGCTTGAAGGTCAGATCGTCGATCAACAGCGTGTCGCCGAAGCCCTTGCTGATGTGCTCGAAGTCGATGACATTGTCGCCGAGGCGCTCGGCCACCGGAATGACGATCTGCGCGGTCGTCGGGGCCTTGTCGTTCTGCTTGGCGACGAGCTCCTCATAGCGCTGGATGCGGGCCTTGCTCTTGGCCTGGCGCGCCTTGGGGGAGGCCGAGATCCACTCGCTTTCGGCTTCGATCGCGCGCTGGCGGGCCTTGTCTTCAGAGGCCTCCTGCATGAGGCGCTTCTGTTTCTGCTTCAGCCAGCTCGTGTAATTGCCTTCATAGGGAATGCCGCGGCCGCGATCGAGTTCGAGAATCCAGCCCGTGACATTATCCAGGAAGTAGCGGTCGTGGGTGACGATCAGGATCGCGCCCGGATAAGCGCGCAAATGGCCCTCGAGCCAGTTCACGGTCTCCGCGTCGAGATGGTTCGTCGGCTCGTCGAGCAGCAGCATCTCGGGCTGCTCGAGCAGCAGCTTGCAGAGCGCCACGCGGCGCCGCTCGCCGCCCGAGAGCTTGGTGACGTCGGCGTCGTCCGGCGGGCAGCCGAGCGCGTCCATGGCCTGATCGACCTGGCTGTCGAGATCCCACAGGCCCTTGGCCTCGATCTCGTCCTGCAGCTTCGTCATCTCGTCTGCGGTCTCGTCCGAATAATTCATCGCGAGATCGTTGTAGCGGTCGAGGATCGCCTTCTTCTCGGCGACGCCGAGCATGACGTTGTCGCGCACGTTCAGCGCCGGATCGAGTTGCGGCTCCTGCGGCAGATAGCCGACCCGCGCCCCTTCGGCGACGAAGCCCTCGCCGGTGAACTCCTTGTCGATGCCGGCCATGATGCGCAAAAGCGTCGACTTGCCCGCGCCGTTGACGCCGAGCACGCCGATCTTGGCGTCCGGGTAGAAGGAGAGATGAATATTGTCGAGGACCTTCTTGCCGCCCGGATAGGTCTTGGTGAGGCCCTGCATGTGATAGATGAACTGGCGCGCCATCGGCTCCGTCTCGGTTCGGGAAATCTTGGGGCCGTGTTTAGAGCATTTGCGACGCGAGAGGGAAGCGGTTTCCTTTTTGGCCCAAAGCGCGCTAATTCCCCGGTCGCGCCGATAGGTCAGGCGCGGATCGAGCGGGCCTTATAAATGAACGTGCTTCTCATCGGATCGGGCGGGCGCGAGCACGCCATCGCCCATGCGCTGGCCAAAAGCCCGCTTCTGACGCGTCTTTACGTAGCGCCGGGCAATCCGGGGACAGAGCAGGCGGCCGAGAACGTCGATCTCGATGCGGGCGATCACGCCGCCGTGCTGCGCTTTTGCAAGGACATGGGCGTCGCGTTGGTCGTCGTCGGCCCTGAACAACCGCTGATCGGCGGCCTCGTCGACGCGCTGGACCGCGCCGGGATTCTGGCCTTCGGGCCGACGCAGGCGGCGGCGCGGCTAGAAGGGTCGAAGGGCTTCACCAAGGATCTCTGCCGGGAATACGCCATCCCCACCGCCGCCTATGGGCGCTTCTCCGAAAAGGACCGGGCGCTCGCATATGTTAGGGAGAAAGGCGCGCCGATCGTCGTGAAGGCGGACGGGCTCGCCGCCGGCAAGGGCGTCGTCGTCGCGACGACGCTGGACGAGGCCGAGCGCGCGGTCGAGGCCATGTTCGCCGGCCTCTTCGGCCAATCGGGCGCGGAAGTGGTGGTCGAGGAGTTTCTGGAAGGCGAGGAGGCGTCCTTCTTCGCGATCTGCGACGGGGAGCGCGCCGTGCCCTTCGCCACGGCGCAGGATCACAAGCGCGTCGGCGACGGCGATACGGGGCCGAACACCGGCGGCATGGGCGCCTATTCGCCCGCTTCCGTGGTGACGCCGGAGATCGAGCGGCGGGTCATGGCCGACATTATCGAGCCGACGATGCGCGCCATGCGGGAGAAGGGCGCGCCCTTCAAGGGCGTGCTTTACGCCGGGCTGATGCTGACCAAGGATGGGCCGAAGCTCATCGAATACAATAACCGCTTCGGGGACCCCGAGGCGCAGGCGATCCTGCCGCGCCTCGAGGACGACCTGCTGGCGATCATGCTCGCCGCCGCGCGCGGCGCGCTCGACGGGACGCGGCCGCGTTTTTCCGACAAGGCTGCGCTGACGGTGGTGCTCGCCGCCAGGGGCTATCCGGGCACGCCGCTCACCGGATCGGAAATCAAGGGCGTCGCCGCGGCCGAAGCCATGCCGGACGTCATCGTCACCCACGCCGGCACGCGTCGAGCGGGCGAGCGGCTGCTCGCGGCGGGCGGGCGCGTGCTGAATGTGACCGCGCTCGGCGCGAGCGTCGCGGAAGCGCAGGCGAAAGCCTATGCGGCGGTCGATAAGATCGACTGGCCCGGGGGCTTTTGCCGACGCGATATCGGGTGGCGGGAAGTTGAGCGGGAGCGGGGGTGAGCGGGTCAATCACGCCCGAGGCGGCCTCGTCCTTCGAGACGCGCGCTTTCAGCGCGCTCCTCAGGATGAGGCCTCGAGACGCGCGCTTTCAGCGCGCTCCTCAGGATGAGGCCTAAGTCTTCGTTAAAAGCCCCTCATGCTGAGGAGCCGCCGAAGGCGGCGTCTCGAAGCATGAGGAGCGACGGCGCCGGGTG
This sequence comes from Methylocystis sp. NC52PC, assembly GCF_055698645.1. Classification (NCBI taxonomy): domain Bacteria; kingdom Pseudomonadati; phylum Pseudomonadota; class Alphaproteobacteria; order Hyphomicrobiales; family Methylocystaceae; genus Methylocystis; species Methylocystis sp. NC52PC. The sequence continues at coordinate 2,332,534 of NZ_CP170127.1, forward strand.
ATCAGGCGTACTTACTTCTTCGCCCCGCGCGCCGCGCGCTTGGCGAGCGTGCGCAGCCGCAGCGCGTTGAGCTTGATGAAGCCTTCCGCGTCCCGCTGGTCGTAAGTGCCGCCCTCCTCGAAGGTGACGAGGTCCTGGTCATAGAGGGACCACGGGCTCTCGCGGCCGACGAGCGTCGCGGAGCCCTTATAGAGCTTGAGCCGCACGCTGCCGGTCACGTGCTGCTGGGAATGGTCGATCGCCGCCTGAAGCATCTCGCGTTCCGGCGCGAACCAGAAGCCGTTGTAGATCAGCTCGGCGTAGCGCGGCATCAGCTCGTCTTTCAGATGCGCCGCGCCGCGGTCGAGCGTGAGGCTCTCGATCCCGCGATGGGCGACGAGCAGGATCGCGCCGCCGGGCGTCTCGTACATGCCGCGCGACTTCATGCCGACGAAGCGGTTCTCGACGAGATCGAGACGGCCGATTCCGTGCAGGCGGCCGAGATCATTGAGCTTGGCCAGCAGCGCCGCGGGCGTGAGCGCTGCGCCGTCGACGGCGACGGGGTCGCCCTTCTCGAAGTCGATCGCCACATATTGCGGCGCGTCCGGCGCGTCCTCGGGATTGCCGGTGCGCGAATAGACGTAATCCGGCGTCTCCTGCGCTGGGTCTTCGAGCACCTTTCCCTCGGAAGACGTGTGCAGAAGATTGGCGTCGGTCGAGAAGGGCGCCTCGCCGCGCTTGTCCTTGGCGATCGGGATCTGATGCGCCTCGGCGAAGGCGATGAGGTCCGTGCGCGAGGCGAGGTCCCATTCGCGCCAGGGCGCGATCACCGTAATGTCGGGCTCGAGCGCGTAATAGCCGAGTTCGAAGCGAACCTGGTCGTTGCCCTTGCCGGTGGCGCCATGGCAGACGGCGTCCGCGCCCATCTTGCGGGCGATTTCGATCTGCTTCTTGGCGATCAACGGCCGCGCGATGGAGGTGCCGAGGAGATAGAACCCCTCATATTGGGCGTTGGCGCGAAACATCGGGAAGACGTAGTCGCGGACGAATTCCTCACGCAGATCCTCGATGAAGATGTTTTCGGGCTTGACGCCGAGCAGCAGCGCCTTGTCGCGCGCCGGGCCGAGCTCCTCGCCCTGGCCGAGGTCGGCCGTGAAGGTGATGACCTCCGCGCCATAGGTGGTCTGCAGCCATTTGAGGATGATGGAGGTGTCGAGGCCGCCGGAATAGGCGAGGACGACTTTCTTGATGTCTTTCTTCTGGCGGGTCATGGGGGCTCGGGCTCTACGCTGGGTTGGCGACGTTATAAACGGGCGGACGCGGCAAGCAAGCGCGCCCGGACAGCGCTGGATTGACGCGGATCGAGGCTTGGCCTTTACTTCGGCAAGTCATTTCAGAAAGGGAATTTGAAATGCGCGTCCGCCCTTGGATTTTGCTGATTTTCGCCCTCGCGGCGGGCGTTGCGGCCCCGGCCGCGGCCAAAGAGAAAGAGGAGCGGATCTGGACGCTTTCCGGGCTCGACAAGAAAAAGTCCGAAACCGTCTCCCTGGACTATAGCGTGCCGGAATCCGATTACATAACCATCGTCTTCAGTTGCAAGCCGAAGAGCGGCGCGGTGGACGTCTTCATTTCCGAGACGAACAAGAAGCTGAGGCCCGGCCGAAAGGCCACGGCGACTCTTGCCGCCGGAGAGGCGAAGGCGACCTTTCCCGGCAAGCTTCTCGTCAATGAGGACGCGGGCGTCCCGAGCTTCGAGGGCAGCTTGCCGGCCAAGGAGCCCCTGTTCGCGGCCCTCGCGGGCGGCGCCGCGACGCTCGCCATCACGGTCGGCGCGTCGACGGATACGGAGACCCTGAAAGGCGCGGCGGAGAAGTTTGCGAAGTTCAACGCCGCCTGCGCCAAACCCTAACCGCACGGCCTCGTCTTTCCGCCGTCCGGCCGCTAGAATGTGCGCATGAGCAGCCATCCGCCGCATGACGCCGGGAAAATCCCCGGCCTCACGCCAGCGCGCCAGCGCGCGCTGGACATTCTCATCGAGGCCAACCGCCCGGTCGGCGCCTATGAGATGATCGACCTGATGGCCGACGCCGACGGCAAGCGGCCCGCGCCCGTCTCGGTCTATCGCGCGCTGGCCTTTCTCCTCGACCACGGGCTCGCGCATCGGCTCGAGTCGAAGAACGCGTTCGTCGTCTGCGGCCATGCGCATGGCGCGGAGGAGCCGGTCGTCTTCATGATCTGCGAAGGATGCGGCGAGGTGAAGGAAGCGACCTCCCCGGATCTCGCGCGCGAGCTTGCGACGCTGACCGCGGAGGCGGGGTTCAAGGCGCGCACCCGCGTCGTCGAGATCGCCGGCCGCTGCGCCCGCTGCGCCGGGTGACTGATGGAATCCGCGCTCGAACCCCAGCCGGCCCGCTTTCATATCCTTCGCGCGTTAGTCGCCTGCCTCCTGCTGCTCGTCGCGACGCTGGCTTTCGCCGCGCCGAACTATCCCGAGCTCACCGGCCGCGTCGTCGATCAGGCGAACGTCATTCCCGACGCCGACCGCGTGACCCTGCAAAAGAAGCTGAAGGAGCTCGAAGACAAATCGGGCATTCAGCTCGTCGTCGCGACGATCAGATCGCTCGACGGCTATGACGTCGAAACCTACGCGAACGGCCTCTTTCGCGCCTGGAAACTCGGCGAGGCGAAGAAGAACAACGGCGTTCTTTTCCTCGTTGCGCCGAGCGAGCGCAAAATGCGCATCGAGGTCGGCTATGGGCTCGAAGGGACGCTGACGGACGCACTGTCCAAGGTCATTCTGGCGACCGCCGTCACGCCCAAATTCAAAACCGGGGATTTCGGAGCGGGGATCGAACGGGGCGTCGACGGAATCATCGAGGTCCTGAGCGGCGACTCGGCGGAGTGGGTGAAAAAAGTTCGGCCGCAGCCGACCGCCTTCGACGAGCTTTTGCCCTTGCTGATCTTTGCGCTGTTCATTTTCATCTTCGTCATGATGGCGCGCAGCGCCGGCCGCCCGGGCCAATATCGCCGCTATCGCCGTGGCGGTCCGCCAATCATCATCCTGCCGCCGAGCGGCGGCGGCTGGAGCGACGGGGGCTCGTTTGGGGGCGGCTCGTCCTGGGGCGGGGGCGGCGGCGGGTTCGACGATTTCTCCGGCGGCGGCGGTTCGTCCGGCGGCGGCGGCGCCTCGGGGGACTGGTGATGCGGCTGACGAAAGCGGACCTCGATCGCATCGTCGACGCCATCGGCCGCGCCGAGCGGCGGACCTCGGGCGAAATCGTCTGCGCCCTGGCGCGCCGCTCCTCCGACTATGCCTATGTGCCGCCGCTCTGGGCCGCGTTCTTCGCGCTGGTGACGCCCTGGCCGCTGGCCGTTCTCACCGATCTCTCCGCCCGCGCGATCTATGCCGCGCAACTCGCCGTCTTCGTCGTTTCCGCGCTCATCATTTTCTGGCCGCCGATACGGCTGCTGCTGACGCCCCGCCTGGTCAAGCGCCGGCGCGCCGAAAGGGCGGCGATCGAGCAGTTTTTCACGCGCGGCGTCGGCGGAACCCGGGGCCGCACCGGCGTCCTGATCTTCGTCTCCTTCGCCGAACGTTACGCGCGGATCATCGCCGACGAGGGGCTCAACGGCAAAATCAGCAACGATCAGTGGAAGATAGCGCTCGAGCCTCTGCTCGCCTGCCTGGGGGAGGAGCGCTGCGCCGACGGCTTTGTCGCGGCGATCGACGAATGCGCCCGCCTGCTGGCCCCGGTCGCTCCGCCGGGGCCGGATGGGGACGAGCTGCCGGACCGGATTTATGTGAGCTAAACCGGCGCGCGCGTCCCGATCGCTGAGCCTCAGCTTGCGCCCAACCGCCTTTTCTATTCCCTTTCCGACCGCGCTCCTGTAAAACGCGCCGCATCGCAACAAAAAAGCCGCCTCAGAGCGTCCGGGCCAAGCGGGCCGTCGGAACGGGTCGCGGCTGTTTTAAAACGGCCGGTTCCATGCAGCTGCGCAATATCGCCATCATCGCCCACGTCGACCATGGCAAGACCACGCTCGTCGACTGCCTCCTGCGTCAGTCGGGCGCCTTCCGCGAGAACCAGCGCGTCGCCGAGCGCGTGATGGATTCCAACGACCTCGAAAAAGAGCGCGGCATCACCATCCTCGCCAAGGCGACCTCGGTCGTCTGGAAGGATGTCCGCATCAATATCGTCGACACGCCCGGCCACGCCGATTTCGGCGGCGAGGTCGAACGCATCCTCTCCATGGTCGACGGCGCCATCGTGCTCGTCGACGCCGCCGAAGGCCCGATGCCGCAGACCAAATTCGTCGTCGGCAAGGCGCTCAAGATCGGCCTGAAGCCGATCGTCTGCGTCAACAAGGTCGATAAGCCCGACGCGCGCGTGCAGGAAGTCGTCAACGAGGTGTTCGACCTCTTCGCCGCGCTCGACGCCACGGACGAGCAGCTCGACTTCCCGATCATCTACGGCTCCGCCAAGCAGGGCTGGATGGCCGAGGAGCCGGACGGCCCCAAGGACGATATGGCGCCGCTGTTCGATCTCGTCGTGAAGCATGTGCCGCAGCCCAAGGTCGAGGAGGGCGGCTTCCGCATGCTCGGCACGCTGCTCGAAGCCAATCCCTATCTCGGGCGCATCATCACCGGCCGCGTCTTCGCCGGAAGCGTGAAGCCGAACCAGCCGGTGAAGGTGCTCGATCGTGCCGGCAAGATCGTCGAGCAGGGCCGCGTTTCGAAGATCCTCGCCTTCCGCGGCATCGAACGCCAGCCGATCGAGGAGGCGGAAGCCGGCGACATCATCGCGATCGCGGGGCTCGAGCAGTTCAATGTCGCCGACACGCTCTGCGCGCTCGAGGTGAACGAGCCGCTGCAGGCGCAGCCCATCGATCCGCCGACGCTCTCCATGACCTTCCTCGTCAACGACAGCCCGCTCGCGGGCACCGAGGGCGACAAGGTGACGAGCCGCATGATCCGCGCGCGCCTGTTCAAGGAGGCGGAGGGCAATGTCGCGCTGCGCGTCGAGGACGCGCCGATGGGCGACGCCTTCATCGTCTCGGGGCGCGGCGAATTGCAGCTTGCGATCCTCATCGAGACGATGCGTCGCGAGGGCTTCGAGCTTGGCGTGTCGCGCCCGAAGGTCGTCTTCCGCAAGGATGACGACGGCGAAATTCTGGAGCCGATCGAAGAGGTCGTGATCGACGTCGACGAGGAGCATTCCGGCGTCGTCGTGCAGAAAATGTCCGAACGCAAGGCCGAGATGATCGAAATGCGCCCCTCGGGCGGCAATCGCCTGCGTCTCGTTTTCCATGCGCCGACGCGCGGCCTCATCGGCTATCAAGGCGAATTGCTCACCGACACGCGCGGCACCGCGATCATGAACCGCCTGTTCCACGACTACGCCCCGTTCAAGGGCGAGATTCAGGGACGGCGCAACGGCGTGCTGATCTCGAACGATCAGGGCGAGGCGGTGGCTTACGCCATGTGGAAGCTCGAAGACCGCGGCCCGATGATGATCGAGCCGGGCTGGAAGGTCTATCGCGGCATGATCGTCGGCGAGCACACGCGCGACAACGATCTCGAAATCAACGTGCTCAAGGGCAAGCAGCTCACCAACATCCGCGCCGCCGGCAAGGACGAGGCCGTGCGCCTCACGCCGCCGATCAAGATGACGCTGGAGAAGGCGCTCGCCTATATCGAGGACGACGAGCTGGTCGAAGTGACGCCGAAGTCGATCCGCCTGCGCAAGGCGATCCTCGATCCGAACGACCGCAAGAAGGCCAGGGGCAAGGCCGCGCTGGTGGCTTAAAGAGGGGCGGGGTGTGCGAATCCCTCCCCCTTGCGGGGAGGGTGGCCCCGCGAAGCGGGGTCGGGTGGGGCCACGCCTGTTGAATTCAAGGCTTCAGAGACACGCGCGGGCTCTCGCTCGGCGAACCCCACCCGTCGCGCGTTCCGCGCGCCACCCTCCCCGTGAAGGGGAGGGATGAGCCTGCATCGAGGTTGCTTTCAAACCGCAGCGTGTCAGAGGCGCGAATAATCTACGTGCACGAAATCCCTCCCCCTTGCGGGGAGGGTGGCCCCGCGAAGCGGGGTCGGGTGGGGGCAGTTGACAAGCAACTCATCCTGAGTAGCCAGCGTCTCGAAGGACGAGGTTCGGGCTTCGGGGCGTTTGCGCTCAGCCCTCGTCGAGCATGTAGCAGTAGAAGTCCCGGTTGAACCCCGTCCGCCACCCTTGCAGATCGTAGCGGTAGCCCGGCGGCGGATTGTCGCCGCAGTCGCCGGCGTAGGGCACGATGGGCTTTTGCGCCCAGGCTGGCGGCGGCGGCGCGAGCGGTCGGCGCTGCGCGAAGGAGGGCGCCGCGGCCGGGATCGTGAACAGAAGCGCGAGCGCGACCGCCGTAACGAGCCGCCGAGGGTTCCGGCCGGTGGTTGTCATCTGTCCCTCCCCGCAAAATGCCGCTTTGCAGAACCCCGCACGCGCTGGCGGGTTCCACCCAAGCGCGGGGGGAGGCGCGCTAAACCTCCTCCAGCGCCGCCCTCAGCGCCGCGAGATCGTCCGGCAGTTCGCTTTCAAACATCATCTCCTCGCGCGTGATCGGATGCTCGAAGCCGAGCGTTTCGGCGTGCAGCGCCTGCCGGCCGAGCGCCTCGACCGCCTCGCGCGCCCCCTCGGGCAGCTTGGCGATCTTGGTCTTGAAGCCCGCGCCATAGGTCGCGTCGCCGATCAGCGGATGGCCGATATGGGCGAGATGCACGCGAATCTGATGCGTGCGGCCCGTCTCCAACTGGCAGCGGATGAGCGAAGCGACGCCGTAATCGGCGACCTTCTCCCAATGGGTGATGGCCTCGCGGCCGCGCGATTGGGAGACGACCGCCATTTTCTCGCGCTGAATGGAATGACGGCCGAGGTGGGTCTCGATCGTCCCATGCGCGCGGTCCGGGACGCCCCAGACGAAGGCGAGATATTCGCGGGTCAGCGACAGCGTGCGGCCGTGATCGGCGAAGAGCGCCGAGAGGCCGTGATGCGCCGCGTCGGTCTTGGCGATCACCAGCAGGCCGGTCGTGTCCTTGTCGATGCGGTGCACAATGCCGGGCTTCTTCACGCCGCCGACGCCGGAGAGGCTCTCGCCGCAATGAGCGATCAGGGCGTTGACCAGCGTGCCGCTCTCGTGGCCGCTTGCGGGATGCACCACGAGACCCGCCGGCTTGTCGATGACGATGAGATGAGCGTCCTCGTAAACGATGTTCAGCGCGATCGCCTCGGCCTGCGGCTCGGCGGGCTCCGGGGGCGGCACGTCGAGCACGATCTCGTCGAGGGGCGTGAGTTTCTTCGCCGGGTCGCGCATTGCGGCGCCGCGAAGGGCGACGCGGCCCCCCTCGATCAGCGACTTGATCCGGCTGCGCGAGAGATGCGCGGAGACGAGCTCGGGGCGCTCGGCCAGGTAGCGGTCGAGCCGCGCGCCGGCCTCGCCCTCCGCCACGGTGAAGGCGAAGCGCGCGCCGGCTGCGTCCTTTTGCTGCATATCCTTCATGCTCATTTCAAAGTCTTCTTTTGCCCATGGGCGCGCTCGTGCTAACTGTTCCGCCGAAGAAAACGCCGACCAGAAGCGTGGACAAGAGATGGGACGACGCCATCCGCCTTTCGCCTTTGTCGCCGCCGCTCGAGTGGAGGCCGCTCACATTAACGACGCCGTCGCTCCGTTCTGCGCCGTAATCGGCGCGGGGCCCGCCGGGCTTTTCGCGGCCGAAGCGCTCGCCCGCGCCGGCGCGCGCGTGACCATCTATGAGCACAAGGCCAGCCCTGCGCGCAAATTCCTCATGGCCGGCCGCGGCGGCCTCAATATCACCCACAGCGAGAATCTCGAACGCTTCATTTCCCGCTATGGGGCGGCGGCGACGCGGCTCGGCCCCTTGATTCGCGCCTTTCCGCCCCAGGCACTGAGAGATTTCTGCGCCGAGCTCGGCGAGGCGACCTTCGTGGGCTCGAGCGGGCGGGTTTTTCCGGCGAGCTTCAAAGCCTCGCCGCTGCTGCGCGCCTGGCTCGCGCGTCTCGCCGAATTGGGCGTAACGATCGCCACCCGCCACGCCTTCCTCGGCTTTGATCCAAGCGGCGACGCTATTCGGCTCAAGGGGCCGGACGGCGCGGAGATCGTCGGCCGCGCCGACGCGGTGGTGCTCGCGCTCGGCGGCGCCTCCTGGCCGCGGCTCGGCTCGGAGGGCGGCTGGACCAGCTTCCTGAGCGCGGCCGGCGTCGCGGTGACGCCGCTCGCCGCCGCCAACAGCGGCGCGCTCATCGACTGGAGCCCGATCTTTCGCGGCGATTTCGAGGGCCAGCCGATCAAGACCGTGTTGCTGCGCCATGGCGACGCCGTGGCGCGCGGCGACATTGTGATCACGCGCACGGGGCTCGAAGGCGGGCCGGTCTATGCGCTCTCGTCGCGGCTGCGGGACGCCGCCGCCCAAGGCGGCGAAACCACGCTCGGCGTCGATCTGCGGCCCGACACGAGCCCCGCCTGCCTCGTCCGCAAGCTCTCGCGCCGGCCGGCGAAGCAGTCGCACGCCACCTTCCTGCGCCGCGCCGGCTTCTCCAAGGCGGAAATCGGCCTGTTGCGCGAGGCGGCCGGCGCCGCCGGCCTGCCGCGCGACACGGAGGCGCTCGCGGCGCTCATCAAAAACGCGCCGCTGAAGGTCGTGGGAGTGGCGGGCCTGGAGCGGGCCATTTCGACGGCCGGCGGCGTCTCCTTCGAGGAAGTGGACGCCGATCTGATGCTGGCCAGACTGCCGGGCGTGTTCGTCGCGGGCGAAATGCTCGACTTCGACGCGCCGACGGGCGGCTATCTGCTGCAGGCGGCTTTCGCCACGGGCCGCGCCGCCGGCGCGGGGGCCGCGCGATATCTGGGCCTCATCAAGGACGCAGGCGATCAGGCCGGCTTGTCGCCGAGCCATTTGCCGAATTCGCGCGCGCCGGAAGCGTCGAACAAATACAGCGTGTAAACCTCCGGCTCGCCCATCTCCATGCCCGGCGATCCCATCGGCATGCCCGGCGCGGCGATCCCGATCGCCTTGGGGCGCTCTTTCAGCACTTGCGCGATGGCCTGCGCCGGCACGTGGCCCTCGATCACATAGCCGTCGATCTCGGCCGTGTGGCAGGAAGCCATTTTCTCGGGCACGCCGAGCCGCGCCTTCACGGCCTTCATGTCGGGCTCGATGATTTCTTCGACGACGAAGCCCGCCGCGCGCATGCGCTTCGACCAGCCGCCGCAGCAGCCGCAGGTTGCGCTTTTGTGCACGACCATTTTCTTCGCGTCCTCCGCAAAGGCCGCGCCCGAAAAGAGCGCCGCCGCTGCGGCGCTGAGAAGCAAGCTTGCCTCGCGGCGGGAGAACGACTGCGACATGAGAGGGTCCATTTCTTTTCAGTTGTCGGCGCAAACCATAGCGGGACAAAGAGCATGTTTGCATGGCGCCGTCGCGCGGCAAGAGGGAGGCGCCTGCGCCTCGTCGCTTGCGCTTCGCCCGATGGCGGACTTAGCTTTGCCCTTGGTCGAGATGATTTTGACAGAGGATTTATAGAGCATGCGCATATTTTTTCTCGGCGGCCTCGTTTGCGCGACGCTCGGCGCGGTTCCGCTCGCGCAAGCGACGGAAGCGGAGCCCTTCACGCGTCCGCATCGCTTTTCGGCGCAGGACATCGCCGCCTTCGCCGACGCGAGAATCGTCGCGCTGAAGGCGGGGCTCCAGCTCAAGGCGGAGCAGGAGACAAACTGGCCGGCGCTGGAGACGGCGCTTCGCGACGCCGCCAAGGCCCGCGTGGCGCGCATCGAGGAGACGCGCAACAGCGGGGCCGCGGCCTTCAGCCCCGATCGGCGCCCTGCAACGACGCGCGCACTATATGGCGGCGCGCAGCGGCGAACTCGACAAGATCGCCGCCGCCGCCAAGCCGCTTTATGACGTCCTCGACGAGGCCCAGAAGCGCCGCTTCGGCCCGCTGCTCGCATCGGCGCTGCATGAGCGCATGCGCGGCGCGCCCGGCGCGCGGCGCGGCGGCGACATGACGTCGGCGTTTTGACGTCCGGAGCCGATCGGGCTTTAATCGCGCATGCTGCCTTCGCGCTTCTGGTCGGAGCTCTCGATCCGCGACATCCGCGCCCACGACATGTCGGGCGTGATCGCCGTATTGCCCATCGCCGCCGTCGAGCAGCACGGGCCGCATCTGCCGCTTGGCGTCGACGCCATGATCATGGAGGGCGCCATCGAGCGCGTCGCGCTGCGTCTCCCGCCGGATCTCGACGCTGTCTTTCTGCCAATGCAGAGCGTCGGCGTCTCGCTCGAACATCGCGACTTTCCCGGGACGCTTTCGCTGACCTTCGACACGGCGGCGCGCATGCTCGCCGACATCGTCGAGGGCGTGGCGCGCGCGGGGGTGAAAAAGCTCGTGCTGATGAATTCGCACGGAGGCAATTCGGCGCTCCTCGCCACCGTCGCGCTCGATCTGCGGGCGCGTTTCGGCATGCTCGCGGTGACCTGCTCCTGGGCGCGCTTCGGCTATCCGGACGGGCTTTTTTCAGCCGCCGAGCAACGCCACGGCATTCACGGCGGCGAGATCGAAACATCGCTGATGCTCGCCTTTCGGCCCGGCCTCGTCGATATGGCTCGCGCCAAGAACTTCCCGCCGGCGACGCTCGACTTCGAGCGCGACTTCGCCTGGCTGCGCGCTGACCGCCCGGCCGGCTTCGGCTGGATGACGCAGGATCTCTCGCCCGCCGGCGCCATGGGCGACGCCTCCAGGGCGACGGCCGAAAAGGGCGAGGCCATCGCCGATTACTGGGCCACCGCCTTCATCGAACTGCTGCGCGACGTCGAGGCTTTCGATCTGGCGCGCCTCAAGACAGATTAGGATTTCTTGCAGGGCAAGGTTGGCGTAAGAGCGGCCGGATAGTCTCTTTCCGCGAGGAGACTGTCGTCATGAGCGTCGAGAGGATCGCGCCGCTGGGCCAGGCCGCCACCGACGCCGCCTTCATGCGCGCGGTCGGCGGCGCTGGTCCGGATCATGGTCGCTCGCCGCCGCCAGCCTTCCCGCCGCCCGAAACCCCGATTGAGGCCGCGCCGCATCTCTACGACAGCCTTGTCCTGCCGATCCCTGAGGGCGCGGGTTCGGACGATCCTCGCCTCCCGTCCTCGCTGGTCAATCATTTCTACAGGACGCAGGCGGCGCGCGCGCAAATCGAGCCGCTCGTCGACGGCCTGTTGCCAGACGCCCTTCTCCGCCGCGAGGTCGAGACGCTGCTACGGCGTCAGGCCGAAGCGCGGCGCTTGGATGTGACGCGGCTGATCGAGAAGAGCAAGGAAACGCCCGAAGGTCGCCTGCCGTCCCGCAATGTGAAGGACGCCCGCTTCACCTTCAGGGGCAGGCTCGCGGCCGCCGATGACGAAGGCAGGCTGAAGCTCTTCGATCTGTACCTGACCCGAACCGGCCCTCGACAATGGGAGGCGGCCGTCTTCGACCGCGATCCGTCGCGCGCGGGCCAAGTCTTCCCGCGCGTGACGCCGCCGGTCGAAACGCGGCGTCTCTTGATTGATCCCGCGACGGGGCTCGTCATGGCCTGCGTTGCGCAGCAGATGGGGGCTTCCGGTTTCGAGACGGCGGCGCGGGCGGCCTTGTTCCCCGCCGCCGCCGGGCGCGCGTTGCTTTTCCCGGCCCTCGCCGCCACGGCCGCGCTCCTCCTGGCGCAATATGTCTCCTGGGCGGCGGCCGCAACGCTTCTCACCGCTCTCGCGCTTTACACATTGGGATCGGAGCGGCGTTGACGCAGTCGTAGACGCGGCCAAGCCCGCGTTGGCGACTTTCCTGATAAGCCCCGCGACGTTGACTATGACAAAGCTTTGTCGGCGAATGCGTCGCACAGGCAATCGTGAGAGGGAACGGTTTCCATGGACTTCATCCATCCGCTAGCGCGCGGCGCGAAGGTTTGGAAGGCCCAGCTCGAAAGCGGCGAAGCCAAGCGCATTTTGGTGATCGTCACCAATGCCGAGCTCAATCCCGAGAGCAAAAAGTATAACGCCCAGACGGTCGACAGGCTGACCGCCGCCGCCGAGGAATTCTTGCAGGAATCCGGCGAGGCCGACGGCTTTCTCCTCGCCAACCGGCTGCGCGACTGGGAGAACTCCAAGGACCGTTAGGTCGCGGAGGGCGGCGACCAAGGGAGAGTCCATGTCTCGGTGAGCGTGCGGCCGTTGGCGCGCAGGAAGAGGCGTAGGTCCGCGGTGTCGCCGGGTTTCACCCTCACGTCGAATTGTGCGCGCAGCCCTTCGATATGCGGATTGGCGATGACGCTGGCGCGCAGCACGCGCCCTTTCGAGCATGTCGCCACCGCTTCGACCTGAGACGGATCGTTGACGTAATAGGCGAGATCGCCCCCCGCGAAATCGACGAGAAAACGTCTCGCGCCGGGATCGTAAGGCTCGGACGATCCAAGGGCGCGCGCCTGCGCTTCGAATGTGTGCAAGGCCCGGCCGTTGGGCGCGAGGCGCGGCATGTCGAGCCCCGCGGTGATGCGATAGGCGTACGCGAAGGGCTTGCCGGGCTCAGGCGGCGCGGCCGGCGTCCAGCTCGCGACGATATTGTCGTTGGTTTCGTCCGGCGTCGGCAGTTCGATGAGTTCGACGCTTCCCGCGCCCCACTCGCCGACGGGCTCCACGAAATAGCTTGGCCGGTTCTGATAGGCGAGATCGAGATCCTGATAGGATTCGAACGTCCGGTCGCGCTGCAACAGGCCGAAGCCGCGCGGATTGCGATCGAGAAAGAGCGACATGCGCTCGCGCGCCGGATTGCCCAGCGGGCGCCACAGCCACTCCTCGGAGCCATTGTGGATGAGAAGGCCGTCCGAATCGTGGATTTCGTCGCGGAATCCGTCACGCACCCTGCGGTCGTTCTCGCCGGTGAGATACATGGAAGTCAGCGGCGCCAGACCGAACTTCACGCCGGCGCGGCGCGGAAACAGCGTCGCCTGCACGTCGAGCGTGCTTTCCTGACCGACCGTGAGGTCGAAGCGATAGGCGCCCGTGGCGGCTTCGCCGTCGAGCAGCGCATAGATGGTCGCGCGGTTGCCGCCCTGCGTCGGCGCCTCGATCCAGAATTCGCGAAAGAAGGGGAAGGACTCTCGATCCGTTCCCGACTCGACGCAGAGCGCGCGCGCCGAGAGCCCATATTGCTGGTCCCGGCCCAGAAAGCGGAAATAGCTCGCCCCGAGAAAAGAGATCGCCTCGTCATGCACGTGCGGGTCGTTGACCGGGTAATGCAGACGAAAGCCGGCGAAGCCGGTGTTGACGCCAAGGCTGGCGCCGGGTTTGAGGCGCCCGTAATCGAACATCCCCGTGGAATAGGGAATGGGCGCCGCGATGCCGTCGCGGATCGTGTTCACCGTCACGGAGCGGCGATAGAGAAACCCCAGGTGAAACGTCTCGAGCCGGAAGCCGCCCGAGAGGTTCGAAAACAGCGCGTGATCGCGCTTGAAACGGATATCTCGCCAGGAGTCGAAATCGAGCGAATCAAAGCCTTCGGGCAGGCGCGGCGTCGCATCCTCGAAGGGGGCCGCGGCAAGGGCGCGGGCGCGCAGGATCACGTCGTCGAAACCGAATCGCGGCGCCGGGCTCGTCCCCGCCGCGCTTTGGCCGTAGGCAGGCAAGACGAGAGTCGCGCCCGTCGCGGCGAGGGCGCCAATCATCTGTCGCCGGGTGATGTCGCTCATGCTCGTCTACCAGAATGCCTAATTTGCACGCAGATTGATGCGGGCGCCTTAAGCTGCTCTAGCGAGAACGCTCCGGTTGCGCAAGCATAGGCGCCTCGACGGTCTGGACGCTCCGACGGCACATACAGCCAGCCGCGCCCTCGCTGCAACGCAGGACAAAAAAGTCAGGACGCCGGTCAAAAACTTCTTGTCTTCGCTGGCAAAGCGCGTATCTACAGTTCTGCCCAAATCGCACGTGCCTGTGGTCGTGTGTCGGTCGGCGGGGATCCGGACAAGAGGCCGGTCAACCGCCCGAGAAAAACCGGCAGCCGGAGGCGAACCGGCGAACTCCGCCCTCAGCGGAGGATCGCGACTTAAAGCAACGACGGACCGGGCTTTTTTGGTCTCTGTCGGCCCTCCAAAGGTCGGCTTACCGAAGAGGCTTGTCTTTCTTGCCGGGCGTGCGGAAAGGGAAATTCCCCTTCCAATCGATGGCTGATCGGATCGAAGCGACATGCGCTTGCGCGCGTGTTCGTCGTCGTCCCGAAAGGCCAACGGCGCATCACCGGATCGTTTAGCGCGCAAGCGCGGCGCGATCCTGGATTGCTGGCGCATCGCCGTTCGTCGCGTCTCCACCACGCGCGAGCGAAGGACGTCGTGCATCCGCCGAAGCAACTGGTTCCTGGCGCGCCACGCAGCGCGCCCTTCGAAGGGGATGCTCGCAATGACCGACCGTATCCACGAATTCCTCGCCGAACGTCGCCGCGCCGGCCGCGACACGGGCCCCTGCCTCGTCGTCGATCTCGACGTCGTGCGCGAGAACTATCTCGGTTTCGCACGGGCGTTGCCCGACACGCGCGTGTTCTACGCCGTGAAGGCCAATCCGGCGCCTGAAGTGCTGTCGCTGCTCGCTTCTCTGGGCTCCTGCTTCGACACGGCCTCGGTCGTCGAGATCGAGCAGACGCTCGCCGCCGGCGCGACGCCCGACCGCATCTCCTTCGGCAACACGATCAAGAAGGAGCGCGACGTCGCGCGCGCCTATGAGCTCGGCATCCGCCTCTTCGCGGTCGACTGCGTCGAGGAGGTCGAGAAGATCGCGCGCGCCGCGCCCGGCTCGAAGGTGTTCTGCCGCATTCTCTGCGACGGCTCCGGCGCCGAATGGCCGCTGTCGCGCAAGTTCGGTTGCGTCCCCGAGATGGCGACGCAGGTGCTGGAGCATGCGCATCGCCTCGGCCTGCAGGCGTACGGCGTCTCGTTCCATGTCGGCTCGCAGCAGACCGACCCGCGCAAGTGGGACGGCGCGCTGAAGTCGGCGGCGGATATTTTCCGCGACCTCGCGGAGCGCGGAATCACGCTGCAGATGGTCAATCTCGGCGGCGGCTTCCCGACCAAATATCTGAAGAACGTGCCGGCGGTGAAGCAATACGGCAACGCGATCTTCCGCGCGCTGTCGAAGCATTTCGGCAACCGCATTCCGGAGACGATCATCGAGCCGGGCCGCGGCATGGTCGGCAACGCCGGCGTCATCGAAGCGGAGGTCGTGCTGATCTCGAAGAAGTCGGAAGCCGAAGGCGAACTACGCTGGGTCTATCTCGACATCGGCAAGTTCAACGGCCTCGCCGAGACGATCGACGAGATGATCCGCTATCCGATTCGCACGAAGGCGGATGGCGCGCCGACGTCGCCCTGCGTCATCGCCGGGCCGAGCTGCGATTCGGTCGACGTTCTCTATGAGAAGGCGCCCTATCACCTGCCGGTGTCGCTCGAGATCGGCGCGAAGGTGCTGATCGAGGGGACGGGGGCCTATACGACCACCTATTCGGCGGTCGGCTTCAACGGCTTCCCGCCGCTCGAGACCTTCATCATCTGAGCGGGTCTCCCCCCTCTCCCGCAAGCGGGAGAGGGAATGAATAGCGCTCTCCCTGTAACCAGTCCCGTACGGCGGGCGCGTTCGACGCGCCAGGCGCGAGGGTCGCTTGTCCTCTCGAAGGAGGAACAGATGACCTTTGAACTTGCCTTCTCCCACCCCGTCGCCGCCGCGCCCGTCCGGCCGCTGCGGCGCGCCTTTGAAATCCTTGACGAGACCGCCGCTGACATTCCGGCGCGCGACGCGCTGCTCGATTCGGCTTTCGGGCCGGCGCGCTTTCTCAAGACCTGCGAGCGGCTGCGCGACGGGCGCACGCCGGCGCCGGGGCTCGCGCGCGTCGCCAAGGACGACGAGGGCGAACTCATCGCCACCATTCGCCTGTGGCCGATCCTTGCCGGCGGCCGCCCTGCGCTGCTCTTGGGGCCGGTTGCGGTCGCCGAGCATGCGCGTTCGCTCGGGCTCGGCGCCGCGATGATTCGCGACTCGCTCGCGCGCGCCGAGGCGCTCGGACATCGCGCCGTGCTGCTCGTCGGCGATGCGCCCTATTATCGCCGCTTCGGCTTCGAGCGCCGGTTTACCGAGGAGCTGACCCTGCCGGGGCCGGTGGAGCGGGCGCGCTTTCTGGGACTAGAGCTCGCGCCCGGCGCGCTCGCGGGCGCGAGGGGCCGCGTCACGGCGGCGGCGGTTGCGCCGATTGCGTTGCCGAGAGCGGCGTGACGCGTCGCGCTGGGGGAGGGGGAGACGATCCGCCTTCCCCGTGACAAGGCGCTAGAAAATCCCCAGCGCGTAGCGCGACAGCGGGAAGGCGAGCGCGGCGCCGAGCGCCACGCCGGCGACGACGTCGCTCGGATAATGATGGGCCGTGGCGACTCGCGACCAGGCCATCGACAGCACCAGAACAATGGCGGACACGGTCATCGCCGGCCAGGCGAGGACGATCGGCGCCAGCACCCCGGTGATTGTCATGGCGTGTCCGCTCGGGAAGGAATGCTCGTCGAGCGTCTTCAAGAGCGAAGGCAGGCGCGCGTCGACATGGAAAGGACGCTTGCGGCAAAAGCGGCGCTTGATGATCGGATAGAGACTATGCAGCAACGCGGCGTTGATCCCGGCGAGGACGACCACGCGCCAGCCCTGCACGCCCATTCCGCAAAAGACGCTGGCGAGCAGGATCGGGTAGATCCAGCCATTGCCGAGTTTGCTCACGCCGATCGCGACCGGGCGGATCGCACGCGGCCGGGCCGAGCGGGAAAAGAGATGAACCGCCGCGAGATCGGCGTCGAGAAGCCGTTGGAGCCATCGGCCCTGAAGGCCGGTTTGCGGGAAGGATGACGCGTCGCGCGTCAGCTTCGCCGACCAATCCGTCGTAAACGCCATGACGCAAGGCTAGGCGCCCTGCGCTGCGTTTTCGCGACGGAGAGGCTGCGGTTCAATGACGGTTACATGGACGCGATGTAACGGGCGGATGATGTTTCGATGACAGCTGAGCCGTCAAATTGCCCGCGTCGCCTCGCGCAGCCATCTCCGCGTCCTGGCGTCGACGAGCGGCGACAGCGTCTTGCGCACATGGGCGTGATAGGCGTTGAGCCAGGCGATTTCTTCCGCGCTCATCAATCTGGCGTCGACGCAGTTGAGATCGAAAGGCGCGAGCGTGATGGTCTCGAAGCCGTACATGTCACGTTCGGCGCCGGCGATCTCCCTCGTCTCGACAATGACGAGATTTTCCAGGCGAATTCCATATTCGCCCGCGCGGTAATATCCGGGCTCGTTCGAGAGAATCATGCCCGGCTGCAGCGGCGTCGTTCCGAGCTTCGAAATGCGCTGCGGCCCCTCGTGCACGGAGAGATAGGCGCCGACGCCATGGCCGACGCCATGATCGAAGTCGAGGCCCGCTTCCCAGAGCGGACGGCGCGCGAAGGCGTCGAGCTGCGCGCCGGACGCGCCCTTCGGGAAAACCGCGCGCGCAATGGCGATGTGGCCTTTCAGAACGCGGGTAAAGTGATCCTTCAGCTGCCTGGAGGCGTGGCCGACGACGACCGTGCGGGTGACGTCCGTGGTGCCGTCGAGATATTGCGCGCCGCTGTCGACGAGATAGACGCCCTTGCCGATCTTGAGATTGCTCTTTTCCGTGACGCGATAATGCGGGATCGCCGCATGTTCGCCGAAGGCGGAGATCGTCGGAAAGGAGATGTCGCGCAACTCGCCGGTCTCGCGGCGGAACGTTTCCAGCGCCTCGGCGGCGGTGATTTCGGTCAGGCCGCCCTTTGGCGCAGCCTCGGCGAACCAGGCGAGAAAGCGCGTCAGCGCCGCGCCGTCGCGAATATGCGCGGCGCGCGCGCCGGCGAGCTCCGCTTTGTTCTTGACGGCCTTCAGCAAAGCGGCGGGATCGTCGGCGACGCGCGGCTTGCCGCCGGCTTCGCGCAGCGCCTCGATAAGCTTCACGGGCGCCGTTGCGGCGTCGAAGAGCACGGCGTCGCCGCGCTTTCCGGCGTCGATCAGATCGTCGATGAGCGCTGCGGGCGGCTGCACGGAGAGGAGCTTCTCTAGGGAGGCGCGCGTCCTGGCGTCGAGTTTGGCGTCGTCGATATAGAGCCGCGGCGCGCCGTCTTTCGGCAGCAGCGCGAAACACAGCGCGATCGGCGTATGCGCGACGTCGGCGCCGCGAATGTTGAAGGCCCAGCAGATGGCGTGGGGGTCCGACATGAGCATCGCGTCGGCGCCCTTGAGGCTCCCGCGCAGCTTCTTGATCTTCGCCGCCGCCGTCTCGCCGGCGTAGCGTTGCGGTTGCAGCGAGACGGGACCAACGGGCTCGGGCGGACGATCGGTCCAGAGCGCGTCGATCGGATTGCGCTCCAGCGGCACGAGTTCGATGCGCTTTGCCTCCGCCGCCTTGGCGAAGCGCTCGATCTGCCCGCTCGTATGCACCCAGGGGTCATAGCCGATGCGCGCGCCCTCGCGCCCCTGCGCCGAGAGCCATTGCGCGGGGGAGGTCTCCGCAATGTCGATGGGCTTGAAGATCCGGCCGTCAATCTCGTGACGCACCTGGATCACGTACCGGCCGTCAATGAAAATCGCCGCTTCCTTCGCGAGGACGACGGCGAAGCCGGCCGAACCGGTGAAGCCGGTGAGCCAGGCGAGCCGCTCGGCGCTTTTCGGGACATATTCGTTCTGATGCGCGTCGGCGCGCGGCAGCAGATAGCCGTCGAGGTTCTGGCGCTTCAGCTCGGCGCGCAGCGCGGCGACGCGCGCGGCGCTGTCCTCGGACGAGCTGGCGTCGGCGAAGGATTGAAATTTTGCTTCGAACATGGAGCAAAGCTAGTCCGCGTGGCGGCGAACGGCAACCGCTATGCCGCCGCCAGCCTGCGGCTCCATGAGGGCGCGTAGCGCAGGCACAGGCCGCCGATCGGCGTCGCCAGCCCAGACACGATGCTGATGTCGCGCCAGCGCGGATAAGAGGGCGGCAGCGCCTGCAGCGCGAGGCCGACGGCCGTGAGAAAATCCGATTCCTGCGCAAAATCATGTGCGCCGAATTCGCAAACGGCGTCCGCGCCGCTTTCGGCGCCGTCGAGCAGCGTCTCGATCATCGGAATGGCCCAGGGCGCGCGCTCGAGGATGCGGCGGACGGCGGCGGCGTCCGGCACCGATACGCGCCAGCGCAGCGGCGCGTCGTTGAGGCGCGCCGCTTCGTTCTCGCTCACGAGATCGGGCCGCGCCTGCAACTCGCGGCCGGCGATGGAGAGGCAGGCCGCCGGGTGGCGCCGCCAGTCGTCGAGCGACCCGAGCCAGATCGCCGATTGCTGATGCAGCCGGCCGACGCCCCGCTCGCCGTCCTCGGGACGAAAGCGCGCCCGCATGAAGGCCATGCAGGCGCCGATGGCCCGCGCCACGAGACAGCCGTCGCCGCGCGCGTCGATGTCGATCGCGTCAGGCTCGAAACGGCGCAGCTCGGTCAGACGCAAGGGCGAGAGAAAGGGGTCCCATGCCGGATCGAGGCCTCTGGAGCGGCGGGTGATCGCATAACCCGCGGAGGCCGGGACGCGGCGATCGTCGCCTTCCGCGAGCTTGCCGTAATGCAGGCGATGGAAGCACAGGACGTTCGTCTCGTCGCCCGCCGGCACGCCCGTCGTCATCACCCGAACCCTCACTAAAGCCTTTTCGCTATAGGAGAAATTAGGAGGGTTTTCTTAAGCAAGAATTGAGAAGGCGGATTTTTCTTCCGTCCGTGCATCGAGTTGCGCGTGGGAGAAGGTGAAGGCGCTGTCGAGCCCGAGCGCCGCGTAAAGGATCGGCTCGGCGGTGAGGAAAGGGCGCCAATATTCGCTGTAGGCGCGGTGGCCCTCGATCCCGGCGCGGCGGAAGCGGCGCTCGCCCGGCTGATGCGGGTCCATATTCGGGTTCTGGAAGCGTTTGGTGAAGCCGTAGGCGGAGCAGACCGTATAGCGCACGGAAACGCCGCCGCCCGGCTGCTCCAAGGCCCGCAGGCGGTCGAGCCATGGCGCGGCGCGCAGCGATTTGCGCAGCACATGCAGGGCGATCGCCGGATCGCACGCGTAGGTGAAGGCGCTGGGGCCGAGCCGCGTGAACAGCCGCTCATATTGCGAAAAAACGACGACCACGCGCTTGAGCTTCCTGCCCTTCGTGAGCGCCATCCGATCGATGAGCCGCGACAGCGCGCCGGTCCAGGCGGAATCTTCGAGCCGGACCAGCGGCAGCACAATCACGAGCGCTTCCGATTCCAGGAGCTGGCGGGCGAGTTTCGCCTTGACGTCGTTCAAAATCGCGACCGCGCCGCCGTCGGGCGGCACGGCGATCTCGCCTGCCGAGTCGACGACCTCGAGAAGCCACGGCCCGCGCGTGACGACCTCCGGCGGGGCCTCGCCGTTCACCGACAGGCGGAAATAATATTCGTAAGTGTTGAGCGTGTCGGTAGCGACGCCGCCCTCCGCAAAATCGTGCTTGAGGCGCTCATAGTCGCCCTCGTCGATCGAGAAGAGGTCGGCGCGTTTGAGGTCGGCCGGTTCGGCCGCAAATTCGGCCTGGGAGATCGCCTGCAGCGAGGGACGCAAACGCGGGGAATAGCCGAAAGCGCTCTGCGCCACGCAATCGGTGAGCGAGGCGAGCAGCGACGACTTGCCGCCTTTCTTCGGCCCAACCAGACAAATGGCGACTTTCTCGGTCATTGGCGCTCCCTTGCGACGCGGGACCATACAGGGCGCAAGCGGCGCAGGAAAGGCGCGGAAAGGGTCCAAAAGGTGACGGCCGGCGCCACTCTATGCTAAGCGCGCGGCATGCTCGAAGGCCTCCCCCCCAATGGCGCCAGCCATGTGCTGCGTCTCTCCTGCGACGAACGCCGCGCCCGCGCCGTCGCCGACATCATCGTCGAGACGTTCGACCCCACGGAAACCGCCGCCGGCGCCTTCGAGGTGGACGACGGCCCGGTCTGGGCCGTCGAGGTCTATTTCGCCGAGGCGCCGGACCAGGACGATATCCGCGCGCTCATCGAGGCGGTCAGCGACGCCGAGACCGCGGCGCGCGCTGAATTCGCCGAAATCGCCAAGGAAGACTGGGTGCAGAAGTCGCTCGCCGGGCTCGAGCCGGTGCGCGCCGGGCGTGTGCTGGTGCATGGCGCGCATGACCGCCCGCGGCTGAAGCCCAATGACATCGGCGTCGAGATCGAGGCGGCGCTGGCATTCGGCACGGGCCATCACGGCACCACGCTCGGCTGCCTGCGGGCGCTCGACAGAATCACCAAGCGCCGGAGGCCGCGGCGCGTGCTCGACGTCGGCACGGGCACCGGCGTGCTCGCCATCGCCGCCGCCAAGCTCCTGCGTCAGACCGTCGCCTGCGGCGACATTGATCCCGTGGCCGTCGCCACCGCCCGCGCCAACGCACTCGGCAATGGCGCGGTCGCCTTCGTGCAGCCGGTGGTGGCGACGGGATTGCGCCACCCGGCCATGGCCGGGCGCTACGATCTGATCTTCGCCAATATCCTCGCCAAGCCGTTGCGGCTGCTCGCGCCGTCGATCGCCGGCGCCGCCGCGCCGGATGCGGAGCTGGTCGTCTCAGGCCTGCTGGCGCGGGACGTCCCCGGCGTCCTTTCGGCCTATCGCGCGCAGGGTTTTTTCCTCGCCGAGCGCGAAGATATCGACGGCTGGGCGACGCTGGCGCTGCGCCGGGGCGGGGCTTGTCCGTCTTTGTCGCGGTGGCGCTGACGTCGCGCTGGCACCCTTCTGCTTCGAGGCCCCGGCTGCGCCGCTCCTCAACGTGAGGGGCTGCCTTACTTGCAGCACTGACTCATCCGAGCGCGCGCGTCTCGAATGACGAGGCCGCGCCGCGGTCGTTTCAAGGGGTCGCCTCCGCTCCTTCTTCGGCCGAGGCCGCCTCGGGCGAGAGATATCGCTCCAACGCCGTGGGCCGCCGCCGCCGCGCGCGGGCCAGAACGGGGTCACTGTAGTAGGCGCTGGGGTTGCCGGCGAGGCCGTCGAGTCCGAAGCGCGCGGCGCGGGCGCGGGGCTTCATCGCCGCATGGAGCCGCGCCTCGACCTGCGAGATGGTGACGTTGTCGACCACATAGCAGCCCCTGCGGTCGACATGGGCGATCTCGTCGCGCACCAGGCGGTTGAGAATGGCCAGAAGATTGTCGCGCACATTCGGCGCAAGCAGCAGGAGCGAGGGCTCCTGCGGATCGATCTCGCTCATGTCGCCGTGAACGGGCCGCGCGACGCGCAGCATCGCCTTCATCGCGCGGATTTCGACGGGCTCCTCCTCCTCGTCCGTCAGGTCGATCGGCGTCATGAACTGTCGCCGCTCGCGCGCTTCGAAGCCCCGTTTGAAGATTTCGGACAGGAACTTCATGATGAACAGGAAGGCGTCCTGCGCCATGGCGACGCAGATCGCCATGGTGGAGTCGGGCGTGAAGCTCCAGAAGGCTTCGCGCGCCAGTTCGAACTTGTTGCGCTCTGTCGAGTGCGCGCGCAGATAGGCGTCGCTCCGCTTCAACAGCTCGCGCACGTCGTCGTCCGTCAGGCCCACGGATTTGCCGGCGACCATGCAGGCGTCGACGAGCCCCTTCGCGGCGTTGAAGCCGTCGGCCGCGGCGGTTCTGTCGGAAGCGGGCGCGGCGCGGATTTTGGCGACGATGGCGTTGAGCTCGTCACGCAAACCGCCTTCGAGATTGCATTTGACGTCGAAGGCGGCGCGGGCGGCGATCGTTTCGTCGCGCGCCGACAGAAGGTCGCGCGCCGCCCCCTGCGGCTCGCAGGCGA
Source organism: Methylocystis sp. NC52PC (assembly GCF_055698645.1). Taxonomy (NCBI): domain Bacteria; kingdom Pseudomonadati; phylum Pseudomonadota; class Alphaproteobacteria; order Hyphomicrobiales; family Methylocystaceae; genus Methylocystis; species Methylocystis sp. NC52PC. The sequence goes on from NZ_CP170127.1 coordinate 2,355,364, forward strand.
AATCGCGCGGCACGGAAGCGGGCAGGGCGTTCGATTGACGCGCCGCGGCGAGGATCGGTTCGCAGAGCGGCTTGGCGTCGCGCGCTTTCGCCCAGCTCGGCTCGACCCGCAACTGGTCGCGCAGGGCGGTGAGATCGCGCAAGCTGGCGTCGAGATCGAGCGCCGCCTCGCCCTTGGGGATTGGCTTTTTGGCGGCGGCGGCGGCGAGCTCCGCCTTCTGCTTCAGGGCGATGGACTGGGCCGCGAGGGCGTCGCGTTTCTTGAGCGCGCCGGCGCGTTCGCTCATCGGGCCGGCAAGCGTCTGGCGGATCGTCGCAACGCGACGATTGGCGGCTTCCGCCTTCGTCTGATGCGCCCGGCAGTTCGGTCCGCAGGAGGCGCCGCGGTTATCGAGGCCATGCTCGGCGTCGACGGCGAGTTGCTCCTCCTGACGCGCGGTGGCGGCAAGGGCGGCGATCTCCTCCTCTTTGGCCTTGATGATGGCGTCGAGGTTGGCGACGGTCTTTTCCAAAGCGGCGATCTCGGCCCGCGCCTCGTCATAGTGGCGGCTCGCCGCCTGCGCGCTCTCGAGCTCCGCCGCCGCCTGCTGCGCCGCCCTGGCGAGAATCGCCTGTTGCGCCTCCTGACTCTTTCGGATGGCCTCACGTAGCGCGGGGCCGGCCGATTGCGCCGTGTCGATCAGCCCGTCCAGCGATCCGAGATAGGCGCTGAAAGAGGGGTCGGCGACGATCCGGGCGGAGGCCGCCACATAGGCGGCGCCGATCTGCTTCGTCGCCGGCAGGATGACGTCCGCGGCGAGCTCCATGGGCTGCAGCTCGGCGACGATCTTGCGGGAGCTGAGCTTGAAAATATTGTTGTAGTAGTAGGTGAACGAGAAAAAGACCGAGATCGAGAAGACGAACAGAAAGACCGCCGCCGTCACTAGCGTCTTCACAATCATCCGCTCGCGCGCCATGCGGCGCCTCGCGATCAGCGCGGCGAGATCGGCGCCAAGCGACCAGGAGGTCGAGGCGAGCATGACGAGAATGGCGGTGGTGGCGACGAGCGTGCCGGCGACGCCGACGATGTCGCCCGGCTCCTTCTGCATGATGTCGATCATGCCGGAGGAGGTCGTATAGAAGACCCAGGCCAGCACCGGCAGCGTCACCGCCATGCCGACGCGGCCGAGATCGATGTCCCCGGTCCAGAATCGCTTCAAGGGCGCGACGAGCGCCCGCTGAGAGACGAAGCGGCGGGCGGCGGGGCTTTCGGGGCGCGCAGGAGGACTGGCGACTGTCATGAAAAGTGCTCGCTCCTTTGATCTGCCGCCCTGCTGCCCGAAGCTTTCCCGGCTGATGGGACCGAAATGAGACCCATTTCAATTTTTTCGCAAGCCGACCGGCGCGGCGGCGTCGGGGCGGGAGAGGGGCTGGCAGGCCGGGTTTTCCTCTCCGGCCTTTCGTGTTAGAGGGCCAAGTCGGCGCGACGATCGCGGCAGGACGCGCGCCGGCGCCTCTTGTCTCGCGGCCCCTTGAAGGTTCGCGCAACAAACAGGAACAAGCTGTGTCCATACCTTTCCGTTACGTTGCGAAGATCGGCGCCTATATTGTCAAGCAGCACCTCCTGGGCCGGAAGCGCTATCCGCTGGTTTTGATGCTGGAGCCGCTGTTTCGCTGCAACCTCGCCTGCGCCGGCTGCGGCAAGATCGACTATCCCGACCATATTTTGAACAAGCGCCTGTCAGTCGAGGAATGCCTCTCCTCGGTCGACGAATGCGGCGCGCCGGTCGTGGTCATCGCCGGCGGCGAGCCTTTGCTGCACAAGGAGCTGCCGCAGATCGTCGAGGGCATCGTCCAGCGCGGCAAATTCGCGATCGTCTGCACCAACGCGTTGCTGCTCGCCAAGAAAATCGATCAGTACAAGCCCTCGCCCTATTTCACCTGGTCGATCCATCTCGACGGCGACAAGGAGATGCACGACCACGCCGTGAGCCAGGAAGGCGTCTACGAGCGCGCCGTCGAGGCGATCAAGCTCGCCAAGTCCAAGGGCTTCCGGGTCACCACCAACAGCACTTTCTTCGCCGGGGCCGATCCGGAGCGCGTCGCCAAATTCCTCGACGACACCACGGCGCTCGGCGTCGACGGCATGACGGTCTCTCCCGGCTACGCCTATGAGCGCGCCCCGGACCAGACCCACTTCCTCAACCGCCAGAAGACAAAAGAGCTGTTCCGCGCCATTCTGCGCCGCGGCCGCGGCGGCAAGGCCTGGGAGTTCCAGCAGTCCGGCCTGTTCATGAATTTCCTCGCGGGCAACGAGAGCTATCTCTGCACGCCCTGGGGCAATCCGCTGCGTACGGTCTTCGGCTGGCAGCGTCCCTGCTATCTTTTGGGCGAAGGCTATGTGCCGACCTTCAAGCAGCTGATGGAAGAGACGAATTGGGACGCCTACGGCGTCGGCAATTACGAGAAATGCGCCGACTGCATGGTCCATTCGGGCTTCGAGCCGAGCGCGGTCGCCGATTCGGTGCGCCGCCCCTGGAAGGCGGCCTGGATCGCGCTCTTCGGCGTGCGGACGGAAGGCCCGATGGCGCCGGACGTCTCGTTCGAGAATCAGCGTCCGGCCGAATATGTCTATGACGAGAACATCGCCAAGCTCTCAGAGATCCGCGAGCACGAGGCGAAGAAGCGGTCCGAGGAGCGGTCCACAGCGGCCTAGCGAGACGAAGGCTGCGCGGGAATCCAACCCCGCCATCACCAATCCGCCGATCTGACGGGGCGCGCGAATGAGTTCGCGCGCCACTGTTTTCTTGCAGACGTCGCCCGTGGGGGTCAGCGCCCTCGCGGCGAGCGGCGGCAGGCCGCGCACGGCCGGGTCGCTGATCGCGCGCACGACGGCGAAGGGAAGTCGCCGCTCGCGGGCGAATTCGGCGGCAAGATGCGATTCCATATCGACGGCGGCGGCCTGCGCCTGCTCGCGCAGGCGTTTCTTGGCGTGACGATCCATCGCCGGCTGATCGACGCCGACGACGGCGCCGGGGATGGTCCTGCAGCCTCTGGCGGCGGCTCCTTCCGCAATCGCGTCGGAGAGGCGTCCGTGCGTCTCATGGCGTTCATGGCCGGAGATCACCGCATCGGCGATAACGACGTCGCCCCGTCGCAGCGAATGATCCAGCCCCCCGGCGAGTCCGAAACTGACGACGGCGGAGAAGCGACGCTCCTTTAGCCGATGGAGCTCGGTCCGCAACCTCGGGACATTGGCTCCGCTGCAAATCGCGACGACGCCCTCGCCGGCGACGCAGGCGGCTTCCCGCTTCATGCCGGTCAGAACGAGGATGGGACCAGGCGCCGAGACGCGGGCCGCCTCTCTGCGGCGGCTCTCAACCAGCGTCATGGACCTCTCCCTGCTTGTGACCGTCGCCTTTACTCCCCCGGTTCAGGAGGCAAAGTCAACGGTGACCAGGGTAAGGGGCGTCGTTGGCGAGCGCACGGCGGCGCGACGCGCGCTTTTCGTGACAGGCGGGCAGGGTCTCCCGCCTATCCACTCGGCTTGCCTCGCCTCGAGCTGGCAAGGGGCTTACAGCCCCACGGTCACCTGCTTGCTGTTCGCGCGCACCAGATTGCGGTAGCGGGCCAGCGCCCACAGCGGGAAGAATTTCGCATAGCCGTGGTAGCGCAGGTAGAAAACCCGCGGGAAGCCGGTCGCGGTGAAGCGCGCCTCGTTCCAGAGGCCATGCTCCGCCTGCGTCGCCTGCAGATAGGCGACGCCGCGCGCGACCGCCGGATGCTCGACGTCGCCCGAGGCCATCAGGGCGAGCAGCGCCCATGCGGTCTGCGAGGCCGTGGAGGGGGCAGGCTCATAGCCCTTGTAGTCGAGCTTATAGCTCGACAGGTCCTCGCCCCAGCCGCCGTCCGGATTCTGAATGGCGACGAGCCAGTTCGCCGCCCGGCGATAGGCGGCGTGCTCATGCGGCAGGCCGGCGGCGTTGAGCGCGCAGAGCGCCGACCAGGTCCCGTAAATGTAATTCGCGCCCCAGCGGCCGAACCAGCTGCCGTCCTTCTCCTGATCCTCGACGATGTAGTCGACGCCGCGTTTGAGGCAGTCGCTCGTCTCCACGGTGTCGCCCAGCTGGGCGAGCATGGAAACGCAGCGGGCGGAGACGTCGACCGTTGGCGGATCGAGCAAAGCGCCATGATCGGCGAAGGGGATGTGGTTCAAATAGTGGTAGGCGTTGTCGGCGTCGAAGGCGCCCCAGCCGCCGTTCTTGGATTGCATGCCGACAATCCATTCCTTCGCCCGTTCGATGCGCTCGGCATAGGGCTTGGCGCTCTCATTGGCGGTGAGGCGGTCCATGGCGGTGGCGACGACGGCCGTGTCGTCGACATCGGGATAATAGGGGTTGGCGTATTGAAAGGCCCAGCCGCCGGGACGCAGGTCCGGGCGCTGGACGGCCCAATCCCCCTTCACGTCGAGCACCTGCAACGGCGCGAGCCAGTCGAGCGCCTGACGGGCGCGTTCGCGCGCATCCTCGTCGCCGATTTCGAGCAGCGCATGGGCGACGAGCGACGTGTCCCACACCGGCGAGACGCAGGGCTGGCAATAGGCCTCGGTCTCATTGACGACGAGCAGGCGCTCGATCGATTCGCGGGCGTCCTTCACCCGCTGATCCGTCGCGGGGATCCCGAGCACGTCATACATCAGCAGGCTGTTCACCATCGCCGGGAAGATGGCGCCGAGGCCGTCAACGCCGTTGAGGCGCTCCGTCGTCCACTTTTCTGCAAGCTCGACGGAAAGCTCGCGCGAGCGCTTGGGCATGTAAGGCTCGAGCAGCCGCAACAGTTTGTCGATCTCGCCGAAGATATGCGCCCAGGGCCAGGTCTGGTGCTCGCCCTTCGGCCAGACCTTCACCTCCTCGGGCGGGGTGACGAAAAGCTCCTGGATGCGGACGCCCTTGGGGTTCTTCGCCTGCGGCTTCCGGGTCATCAGCACGAGCAGCGGCACGAGCACCGTGCGGCCCCAATAGGAAATCTTGTCGAGATGGAAAGGGAACCATCTCGGCAGCAGCATGATTTCGACGGGCATCACCGGGACGCCGCGCCAGGGAATTTCCCCATAAAGCGCCAGCAGGGAGCGGGTGAAGACATTGGTCGTCGCCGCCCCGCCATGCGCGAGGATCGCCGCCCGCGCGCGCGCCATGTGCGGCGCGTCGACGTCGTCGCCGATCATCTTGAGCGCGAAATAGGCTTTGACGCTGGCGCTGACGTTGAAGTCGCCGTCCTGGAACAGCGGCCAGCCGCCGTGGCGGTCGCTTTGCGTGCGGCGCAGATAGACGCCGATCTTCCTTTCGAGTTCGGCGTCGACCGGCTCGGCGCGGAAATGGCGCATCAGCACATATTCGGCGGGAATGGTGGTGTCGGCTTCGAGTTCGAAGCACCAATGGCCGTCGTTCTTGCCGAGCTCGAGCAGCGCCCGCTTGGCGTTCTGAATGCTCGCTTCCAGCGCCTCGGCGCCAACGGGGGCATAGGTGTCAATGCGCGCGGCCGCGGTCATCGTTCATCCTTCTTCAAATCATCTTGGCGCGGTGTCAGGCGATGCGAAGCGTTGCAGCCTTCCCGGCGCCGGCATGGGGCTTCACGACGATCTCGACGTCCTGTCCCAGCGCGACGAGAAAGCGCAAGAGCCGCTCCATGGAAAATTGCCTGAAGTCGCCATGCAGGAGCTTGGAGACATCGGGTTGCTTCACGCCGAAAAGTTGCGCGGCCTCGATCTGCTTCAGGCCGCGCTCCTTCAGCAGCGCGTCGATTTTGCGGACGAGCTGCGCCTTGAGGAATTGCTCCTCGGCGGCTCGTTGCGAAGAATGCTGCGGGTCCGTCACTGGCAGGTTCCGGGGATTATCGCCTCGGGCTTGGCGCAGCGCGCCGAACGGCGTTTCGGATATAGTGATTTAACCATAGCGTCAAGCGCCGGCCTTGGCGCATCGATTGCTACCTCTTTCGCTGGCGAGGCCTGATTTGGCTTTGGGCGCTCGACTTTGTTCGAAAGGCAGACCGATGGACGAGCTTTTTGTGATTTGTCGGACAGTCGAGATCGACGACGCGCAGGCCCATGGCTTCGTGCTGATGAAGGCGGAGGAGAGCGGCGAGACCGCGCCCTGGCCGATTCTCATCACGCGGAAAGGCAATAATTTCTACGGCTTCGAAAACGCCTGTCCACACGAGGGGACGCGGCTCGACGTCGATCCGGGGCGGTTCATGGACGATGAGGGCAATTTCCTCGAATGCGGCCGCCATCATGCTCAATTCGACATCGACACCGGCGAATGTTTCATCGGCCCCTGCCAGGGCGCCCACCTGACCCCCATCAAGCTCGTGATCGACGACGGCGACGTCTGCGTCACTGGCGTGATGCTGGCCGACGAGTGAGAGAACGCGCATGACCGATATGGCCGAACTGCAACGCCGCAAAAAGCTCATCAATCTCGCCATCGTCTATGTCGATCCCGACGCCTTCGTCGCCAATTATCTCGGCTGGCTGGAGATCACGACCTTCATCACGGCGCTGCGCGCAGGCGACGTCGCGGCGCCCGCCGACGGCGTGACCCCGAAACTCACGCCGCAGCAGCTCAAAGGCGGCGTCGCCGCCAGTTACGGCAATGACGCCGTCTTCGCCTTCTGCATGACCGCGGCGCTGAAAGGCGACAAGGCCGCGGTCGAGAAGGTCGAAACGGCGTTGGCGGAAAGTCTCGGGCCCGACTTCCCCGGCTCCGTGGCCTTCTGGGGCTTCCGCTCGGCGAATGAATCGCCCATCAGCCTCGAAGACCATGTCGGCGCCGCCGCCTATAAGATGCTTGCCGGCGACATCCCGCCGCCTCCCATGCGGGCGCGCGAAAACTGGAACGCCGGCTTGCGCTTTTTCGAAAAAGCGCGGCAGTCGAACTTCGTGCAGGAAATCATGTATCCGCTCGCGGTCTGGACGCGGGCGAAGTGGAGCGAAACCTTGGAAAAGGGCGTCGCCTTCCTCGCCCATATCGAGGACAGCGTGCCGACGCTGCAGGAAGCGCTCGCCGAGGCGCGCAACGATCAGGCGTTTGTCGCCAATATGCTCTTGAAAATGGCGCCAGCCATCGAGCAGGATTTGAGCGACGATACGCAGGGATTTTTGCGGTCTCTCGCGAGAAGAGGGTAGAGCGCCGCGAGGGGGGAGACGCGCGCGTCGATTCGGCGTCTAATGGAAACCCGTTAAAGCCATTGCGCGAGCTCGATCGTGACCCCCTCCGGACCCTCGACAAAAACGAGTTTGCGGAAGTGAAAGTCCATGATTTCGTTTCTCGTGCAGTAGCCTCCCGCCCGCAGCTTGGCCACCTCCGCCGCGATGTCGTCGACGGCGAAGCAGACATGGTTGAAGCCGAGTTTGTGCAGGTCGCGGATATTCGGGTCTGGGAGCGGTTCCGGGCGTCGATAACGCAGAAGTTGGATTTCGGTGGGCGGCAAAGCATCTTGCAGCACCAAGGTGACGTGCTCGGCCTCTATCCCGGGCACGCCCATGTAACTGTCAAACGGAGGGCCCGAGATGACCGTGGAGACCGTCTCCACGAAGCCGAGAATCCCGAAGAAGGCTTTTGCGCGCTCGACGTCCCGTACGACGATCGTGAGATGATCGAAATTCTTCACCATCTCGGCCGTCCTTTGCACTTAGAACTTCACGAGCGTGACCTGCGCTTCTGCGCTAGTCCGGCGTCTTTGAATTAGCGTTGCTGCTGCCGTTGTCCACACAGTGGCGCAGTAATGAGCATTAAGGGCGGCCGCTCAATTCGGCCGCCCTGTAACCCGACCTTATCGACCCCTCGATCGTCGCCGGCAGTCCCGTCGCCGTCCAATCGCCGGCGAGGAAGAGATTGCGCCAGGCCGTCTGCGCGCCCGGCCGGCGGGCCTCCTGCGCCGGCGTCGCCGCGAAGGTCGCGCGCTTTTCTTTCACGATCTGCCAGGGCGGCAGCGTCTGCGGCAGGCCCGTCGCGGCGGCGACCTCGGTCCAGATTGTTTCGGCGAGTTCTTCGCGCGCCTCGTCCATCAGCCGATCCGCGCCGCTGATCGTCACGGAAAGCCTGTCGTCGAAGGCGAAGAGCCATTCCGACAGCGAGCCGACCATGCCGAGGAGCAATGGCTGGCCGGGCGGCGGCGCGATCTTGAAATGAACGTTGAGAATGGCGCGATAGTCATTGGGCGCCATGAGGCCCGGCACGAGTTCCGTCGCGCTCCAGGGCGGGACGGCGAGCACGACGCGATCCTTGTCGCCGAGCGGGATTTCAGCGTCGCCGAAACGCAGCGCAGAGACGCAATTCTCGGCAAAGACAATCTCGCGCAGGCGCGCGCCGAAGCGGGGTTCGACGCCTTGCGCCTGCAATTTGGCCAGCGCCGGCTCGATGAAGGCGTGGCCGAGCCCGGCTTTGGCGACAAGCGGCCGGCAGGCGGCGCCGCCGGCGGCGAGCGTCTCGCGCAGCACGGCGCCCGCCAGCGTCGCCGAGGCGTCGCGCGGTTCGGTGTTGAGCGCGGAGAGCATCACCGGCCGCCAGAGCTTGTCGTAAAGAACGCCGTCGCAGCGCATCGTCTCGCCGATGGTCGCGCCATCCTTGGCGAAGAGCAGCTTGGCGGCGTCGAGATAATCGAGCGGACCCGTTCCCGGCACGCGTCGGTCAGCAAAGAAAATCCACCAGGGGATTTGCGAGGCGTTGGGCCGCAGCCGCCAGCGTCGGCCCGTTTCATAGTCGAGGAAAGCGAATTCGCATTCGTCGGGGCCGACCAGCGCATCGCTTGCGCCAATGCGCGCGCCGTAATCGCGCGCGGCCTTATTGCCCGAAAGCAACAGATGATTGCCGTTGTCGATGACAAGGTCGAGCGTCGCGTCGAAATAGGAGCGGCAGCGCCCGCCCGCCATACGGGCGGCTTCATGAAGGGCGACGCGCCGCCCCTCGTCGGCAAGACGCACCGCGCAGGAGAGGCCGGCCAATCCCGCGCCAATGATGTGGATCGTTTCGGTCACAGGAAGGCGTGTCTGAGCAAAGCGCCGATAAGCTTGACGCGCGACATGCGCACCGGGGCGCGCGGCGGCGCGAAACCGCGCTCGGCGAGGCGGTCGAGGATCGAGCGATAGCCCGCGGCCATCAGATAGGGCGCTTTGACGCCGGATTTCGGCAGGCCCGTCATCACGAGATCGGCCTGCTCGAAGTGCTCACGCGCGCGATGCAGCACCGGCGCGCAGGCGGCGTCGAGGGCGGGACTGGCGAGCGCCGCATGCGGCGCATGCGTGGCGACGCCCGCTTCCTCCAGCGCTTCGCGCGGCAAATAGAGGCGTCCACGCGCGGCGTCTTCGTCGAGGTCGCGCAGAATATTGGTGAGCTGGAGCGCGCGGCCGAGATGATAGGCGAGAAGCTTCGGCCCCGTCGGAAGCTCGGCGGCGTTGTCCTCGACAAGCCCGAAGGCGCGCACCGACAGACGGCCCACGGCGCTCGCCACGCGATCGCAGTAGATTTCGAGTGTCTCCCAGTTCGGCGCGCGTATATCCTCCTCGACGTCCATCATCATGCCGTCGATGACCGCCTCGAAATCCGCGCGGTCGAGTCTGAAGCGGCGCACCGCGTCAGCGAGAAAGGCGCTGCGCGGGCGAATGCGTCCCGCGTAAAGTTCGTCGAGATCGTAACGCCATTGATCGAGCGCGTCGCGCCGCGCCGCGCGGTCGCCCTCGTCGTCGGCGATGTCGTCGACGGCGCGGCAGAACGTGTAGATGGCGAACATGGCGTCGCGGCGCGCCGGCTCGAGAATGCGCATCGCGAGGTAGAAGGAGCTCTTGACCGCAACGGTCTGCGTCTTGAGGGGCGCGATGTCGGTCATGGTTTCCATCGTCATGACGTTGCGTCCGCGGCAGCCCGGCGCGGACGCACGGCCCGCCGCACCAGCGCGCCGAGCGCGCCCCGGACGCCGGCGAACGCGAAGCCGAGCTTGCCGGCGTGCACCTTGTCGCAAAGCGGATCAGCCACGCGCAGCCGCGCGGTCAGCGTTTCCGCCAGCACTTGAATCGCGCCCACTTCCATGGCGAGGCGCGTATCGCTGATGAGATCGGCGAAGGGACGCGCCTGCGCGAGCAACGCCTCGGTTTTTTCGTTGAGGTCGCGGATGGCGGCGAGAAGCGGCGCCGGCGCGCGCGCTTCCGCGAGCATCTCGACCCGCGCCCCATGGGCGGCAAGCGATTCGGCCGTGACATAGACGCGGTCGAGATTGCGATAGTCCTTGCCGCAGTCCTGCAGGTGATTGATGACTTGCAGCGCGGCGCAGAGCGCGTCGTTCGCGGCCCAGACGCGTTCGGGTTTTTCGCCATGCACGTCGCAGACGAAGCGGCCGACCGGCATCGCGGAATAGCGGCAGTAATAAACGAGGTCGTCCCAGTCCCGATAGCGCAGATAGGTTACGTCGCGCATGAAGGCGGTGATGAGGTCGCGCGCATGCTGCGGGTCGAGCCGGCGGGCGCGGCACGCGTCCCGCAGACGCGTGGCGACGGGCTCTTCGGGGCCGCGGTTCATCAGCGCCAGATCGAGCCGCTCGAGCAGGTCGAGCTTTTGCTGCCGGGTTAGGGTCGGATGGTCGGAAATATCGTCGGCGGCGCGCACGAAATCATAGAAGGCCATGATCGGCGCGCGGTTTTGCGGCGCGATCAGAGCCGAGGCGACGGGGAAATTCTCGTCGCGATGCGTCTTGCCCGAACTCGTGTCGGCAATGTCGATCATTTACGCAGCCAATGCCCCTCGAGTCCGCGCCGCCCGCCGCCGCAAAGAGCCGGACGGTCACGCAGGCGCCTGGTAACGGCCCTTCCATTCGCCGCCGCGGCCGCGGATGTGCCGCCAGGCCGAGACGGCGGTAAACCACGTATAGCACGCCGCGACCGCCGGCAAAGCGAAGGCGCGCAACGGGGACAGGCCGTAAAAGCGCAGACTGGGCATATACGCCTGGGCGCCGATCAGCCAGGCCACGAGCGCAATCTCCCGGGTCGGCGATTCGGTGAAGGCGAGGGCCGGAGGCGCGAGATAGACGAGCGCCATGCCGAGGACCGCGCCGGCGAGCAGCAGCGGCGAGTAGTTGAGCTGCGCATAGGCCGAGCGCGTCACCATCCGCTCGATGTCCCTGAGGCGCGGATAGGGTCGCAGGCTGTAGACGTCGTCGGTGAGGCCAAGCCAGATCGGACCCTGCTTCTTCATCAGCGCCCCCAAGGCGCAATCATCGATAAGCGCGTCGCGGATCGCCGGCAGGCCGCCAGCGGCCGCCAGCGCCTCGGGGCGGACGAGCATCACGCCGCCCGCCGCGCCCGCCACCTTGCTCTTGGGATTGTTGACCGCGCGGAAGGGGTAGAGCTTTTGAAAGAAGAAGACGAAGGCCGGGATGAACCATTTTTCGGCGAGGCTCTCGCAGCGCAGCTTGACCATCAGAGAGGAGAGGACCGCCCCACGCGCCGTCGCGCCCGCGACAAGCCGCGAGAGCACATGCGGCTCGAAGGCGATGTCGGCGTCGCAGAAGAGCACGAAGTCCGGCTGCTCGGGCAGGCTGCGAACATAAGTGAAGCCGCGATGCATGGCGGCGATCTTGCCCGTCCATCCCCCGGCGGGGCCACCGGAGGAGAGGATCGTGAGGCGGTCCGCCGCGGCCTCGGTCTTTGCGGCGGCGCGCGCCCGATCCGCCGTGCCGTCCGTGCTGGCGTCGTCGACGAGCGCGATCTCGAAGCGGCCGGGAAAATTCTGGCGCAGGAGCGAGGCGAGGCTCGTTGCGATGACTTCCGCCTCGTCCCGGGCCGGGACGATGGCGATCACATGAGTTCCCTCGGGGACGCTCGCGCCTTCGGGAACGAATTTGCTGTCGTGTTCGGTCAGCCGCCAGAAGCCGGAATTGAAGATCAGCAGATAGAGCCAGGCGGCGAGCGCGATGAGCGCGATGAGGGTCAGGAGCATGGCGTGCGTCGAGGAATGCTAAAGAGATCAATGCCCGCTCGCGCCTTCTAGCACTCCACGGCGACCCTGGCCAGCGGGTCTCGACGCTCTTTAGTCGTCGCGCAGCCGCCACCCCTCGGGCGTGCGGACATAGCTACGTTTCACGGCGGCCCAGGCGATCCGGTGCGCCGCCTCCTCCTGCCGGGGGTCGCCTTCATGGGCGAAATAGGCGTTGTTGAAGGCGGCGCGGTAGATGTCCTGTGCATGCGGCGGCAGCAGGCGCTGGAGATTTTCGGGCAAGTCGGCGTTGGTCTGGTAGGGCAAGGTCGAAAGGCGGCCCGTCCGGCAGCGACATTGTCACGGACGCGAGGACGCTCCCTTGGTTGAAACAGGGAGACGTTAGAGGAGACCGCCATGAATTACAAAGTCGCGATCATCGCCCTGGGGGTCGGCTTGTTCATCGCCGCAATGATTCCCTACGCCTACAAGCCAAGGTGCTCGACGCCCGATTGCACGCCGGAGCCGCCCTATTTCGGCGAGCGCGGAAGCCGCTAAAGCCCGTGGATCTCCGCCACGATCGCTTCCGCCGCCCGGCGCGGATCGGCGGCGCGGGTGATCGGACGGCCGACCACGATATGGTTGGCGCTCGCCGCGATGGCCTGAGCGGGCGTCATGACGCGCTTCTGGTCGCCGGCGTCGGCGCCCGCGGGACGCACGCCAGGGGTGACGAGGAGCATCTGTGGCCCGACGAGCGGGCGAATCGCGGAGAGCTCCAGCGGCGAGAGAATCAGCCCGTCGACGCCCGCGGCCTTCGCCTGCGCCGCCCGGCGGGCGACGAGATCCGCGACGCCAAAGGCGAATCCCGCCTCCCGGAGGTCCGCGTCGTCATAGGACGTCATCACCGTCACGGCGAGGAGCTTTAGGTCCCCCGCCCCGGCGCGGGCGGCCGCCATGGTTTGCGGATAGGCGTGGATAGTGAGGAAATCCATGCCCATGCGCGCGATCTGGCGCGTCGCGCGCTCGACGGTCGCGCCGATGTCGTGCAGCTTGAGGTCGATGAAGACGCGCTTGCCGGCGTCTTTGAGCTCCTGCGCCAGCGCCAGCCCGCCGCCGTAGGCGAGCTCCATCCCGATCTTGTAGAAGGAGACAGCGTCGCCGAGCGTCGTGACGAGCGCGCGCGCGGCCTCGACCGTGTCGACGTCGAGGGCGACGATCAGCCGGTCGCGGGCCTTGTCGTTCATTACGGCCTGCCGCCGTGGCCGGCCTTGCGGTAGCGCCAGACGCGGGCGGGCGGAATGTTCATGAGGATCGGGGCCGAGCCCTTGCCGACATAAGCGCCGCTGACGTCATGGGCGTGGAGGGGCATCGGCGATTTGGTGAGGCCGTAGGTGAACTGGATGAAGAGCCCCTCGTCGCCCATCAGTTCGAAAGCCTGATGCAGAAGCGTTACGCGGTCGCGCTCGGGCCGCACCAGCAGCGGCAGGCTGGAGACGACCGTCGCGACGCGGCCGTCGATCCTGCCGTCGAGCGTCTTCCTCAAATTGTAGGCGTCGCCCTGCACGACCCGCACGCCGGGATAGCGCTCGCCGAGCATTTTGCAGAAGCGCCCCTCATATTCGACGAGCACCAGCCGCTCGGGCGCGACGCCGCGTGCAAGGAGCGCCTTGGTGACCGGCCCGGTGCCGGGACCGAGCTCGAGGATCGGTCCGTCGCGGGAGAGGTCGACGAAGCTCGCCATGGTCCGGGCGAGCGCCGGACCCGAGGGAGAAACAGCCCCGATGAGCCGCGGATTTTCGAGCCACTGCTTGATGAAGCGGGCGTTGTCAGCGAGCGAGCTTTTCTGGTCCGGCAAGGGCGGCTTCCCTCAAAAAGGCTTCTGTAGCCTATACAAACGGCCCCGCTCACGGGGCCGCGGCGCGACAATAGGGGAGGCGCTGGTTAAAGACAACGCGGGGACGCGTTTCTTGAGGGGGGCTGGTCTAACGCTCCAAATCGCGCGTCATGGCCGGACTTGGCCATCCGCCCGCCCCTACCTCCGCCGCCCGCTCGTCTTCGTGCCCACATAGAAACCCGGGGGCTTGTTGCGCACCCAGGCGACGAACGTCTGGATGTCGTCATGGTCGAGGAGCCGCTCGAAACTGTGATAGCGGTCGCGCAGCTGCTGATCGGTGAAGGTTGCATGGATTTTGCGGTGGCAGATCGCGTGCATCAGCCGCGTTTCCTTGCCCTTGTAGCGGCGAGGAACGAGATGATGCTCGGTGATGCGCGCGCTTCCGAGTTCGCGGGCGCATAACGGACATGTCTCTCGGATCGACGACGACATGCGTCTATCCTCCGAACAAATCCTTCATCCGCGCGAAGAAACCGTGCTCCTCGGGATGCGTCTCGTGCGAGGATTCCTTCTCGAACTCCAAGAGCAGCTCTTTCTGCCGCTTGGTGAGCTTCTGCGGCGTCTCGACGGAAAGCTGGACATGGAGGTCGCCATGCTCGCGGCCGCGCAGCACCGGCATGCCCTTGCCCTTGGCCTTGATCTGCTTGCCTGATTGCGCGCCCTCCGGCACTTTCACCTTGATCTCCGACCCGTCGATGCCGTGCACCTTGATCTCGCCGCCGAGCGTGGCGCGGACCATGGAGATCGGCACGCGGCAGTAAAGGTCGGCGCCGTCGCGCTGGAAAAAGGGGTGCGGCTTCACCGAGAGGAAGATGTAGAGATCGCCCGGCGGTCCGCCGCGCACGCCGGCTTCGCCTTCGCCGGCGAGGCGAATGCGCGTCCCGTCCTCGACGCCGGGCGGCACATTCACGGAGAGCGAACGCTCGACCGTCTTGCGGCCGGAGCCGGAACAGGACGGGCAGGGGTTCTCGATGATCTCCCCGCGTCCCTGGCAAGTCGGACAGGTGCGCTCGATGGCGAAGAAGCCCTGTTGCGCCCGCACGCGGCCATGGCCGGCGCAGGTCGTGCAGGTCTTGGGCTTGGAGCCCTTCTTGGCGCCCGTTCCGGCGCAGGACTCGCAGGTGGCCGACGTCGGGATTTTCAGCGACGCGGTCTTGCCGTTGAAGGCCTCCTCGAGCGTGATCTCCATGTTGTAGCGCAGGTCGGAGCCGCGTTCGCGCCCGCCCGAGCGGCCGCGCCGGCCCATGACGTCGCCGAAGAGATCCTCGAAAATATCAGCCATGGAGGCGCCGAAGCCCTCGCCGGCGCCGAAGCCGCCAAAGCCGCCGCCCTGGTCGAAGGCCGCATGGCCGAAACGGTCATAGGCCGCGCGCTTCTGCGGATCGCAGAGGCACTGGTAGGCCTCGTTCAGCTCCTTGAAACGCGCTTCCGCCTCCGTATCGCCGGGGTGACGATCGGGATGACATTGCATCGCCGCCTTTCGAAAGGCGATCTTCATTTCAACTTCGGTGGCCGTCCTCGATATGCCGAGAACTTCGTAATAGTCGCGCTTGGACATGGTCAGGTCGTCGAATCCAAAGGGTGCATCGGCGGGGAAGGCCTGAACGCAAGGAAACCCGGCGCTCCCACGCCGGGCTTCTGTTGGCTAGCCCTTCAGGCCATGCAAAGCCAGCGCCATTGGCGCTTACTTCTTGTCGTCGCCGACGTCTTTGAACTCGGCGTCGATCACGTCGTCCTTCGGAGCTTCGGCCGCGCCGGCGTCGGCGCCCGCCTGCTGAGCCTTGTACATCGCCTCGCCCAGTTTCATCGAGGCCTGCGCCAGCTCATTGGTCTTGGCCTTGATGGTCTCGGCGTTGTCGCCCTCGAGCGCCGTCTTCAGCGCCGCGACGGCCGCCTCGATGGCGCTCTTGTCGGCGCCGGAGACCTTGTCGCCGAACTCGCTGAGCGACTTCTCGGCGCCGTGGATCGCGGCTTCGCCGTGGTTCTTCGCGTCGACGAGTTCGCGCCGCTCCTTGTCCTCTGCGGCGTGCAGTTCGGCGTCTTTGACCATCTTGTCGATGTCCGCGTCGGACAGACCGCCCGAAGCCTGGATGCGGATCTGCTGCTCCTTGTTGGTCGCCTTGTCCTTCGCGGTGACGTTGACGATGCCGTTCGCGTCGATATCGAAGGTCACCTCGATCTGCGGCACGCCACGCGGGGCCGGCGGAATGCCCATCAGGTCGAACTGGCCGAGTAGCTTATTGTCCGCCGCCATTTCGCGCTCGCCCTGGAAGACGCGGATGGTCACGGCCTGCTGATTGTCTTCGGCGGTCGAGAACACCTGGCTCTTCTTAGTCGGGATCGTCGTATTGCGGTCGATGAGGCGCGTGAACACGCCGCCGAGCGTCTCGATTCCGAGCGACAGCGGGGTCACGTCGAGCAGCAGCACGTCCTTGACGTCGCCCTGCAGAACGCCCGCCTGCACGGCGGCGCCGATGGCGACGACTTCGTCCGGGTTGACGCCCTTGTGGGGCTCCTTCCCGAAGAACTGCTTCACGACTTCCTGCACGCGCGGCATGCGGGTCATGCCGCCGACGAGCACGACTTCGTCGATCTCGGCCGCGGAGAGGCCCGCGTCCTTGAGCGCCTTGCGGCAGGGCTCGACCGTGCGCTGGATCAGATCGTCGACCAGCGCCTCGAACTTGGCGCGGGTGAGCTTGAGGGTGAGATGCTTCGGACCCGTGGCGTCGGCCGTGATGTAGGGGAGGTTGATCTCGGTCTGCGTGGCGGAGGAAAGCTCGATCTTGGCCTTCTCGGCGGCTTCCTTGAGACGCTGGAGCGCGAGCTTGTCCTTCGTCAGGTCGATGCCCTGCTCCTTCTTGAACTCGCCCGCGAGATATTCGACGAGCCGGTTGTCGAAGTCCTCGCCGCCCAGGAAGGTGTCGCCGTTCGTCGACTTCACCTCGAAGACGCCGTCGCCGATCTCGAGGATCGAGACGTCGAACGTGCCGCCGCCGAGGTCGTAGACGGCGATGGTGCCGGACTGCTTCTTGTCGAGGCCATAGGCCAAAGCCGCCGCCGTCGGCTCGTTGATGATGCGAAGAACCTCGAGACCCGCGATCTTGCCGGCGTCCTTGGTCGCCTGACGCTGGGCGTCGTTGAAATAGGCCGGAACGGTGATAACGGCCTGAGTGACGGTCTGGCCGAGGAAAGCCTCCGCGGTCTCCTTCATCTTCTGCAGAATGAAGGCCGAGATCTGCGAGGGCGAATACTGCTTGCCCGCCGCCTCGACCCAGGCGTCGCCATTGTTGGCCTTGATGATCTTATAGGGAACGAGGCCGATGTCCTTCTTGGTCATCGGGTCGTCGAAGGTGCGGCCGATCAGGCGCTTGATGGCGAAGAAAGTCTTGTCGGGATTCGTCACCGCCTGACGTTTCGCCGGCTGGCCGACGAGGCGCTCGCCGTCGTCGGTGAAGGCGACGATCGACGGGGTCGTGCGGGCGCCTTCCGCATTCTCAATGACTTTTGGGGTCGACCCCTCCATGACGGCCACGCAGGAATTGGTCGTGCCAAGGTCGATGCCGATAATTTTGGCCATATTGTTCTTCCTTTCGCTTTCGAATCTGGACCCCGAAGCGGTCCCTTCGACGCCTCAGGACGGCGGCTCGCCATGAGCCCGCCGCGCGATCCAAAGGCGCTGTCGATCCCAAGATTGTATTTGCCCCACTCTGCCGCAAGGGCTGGCCGCATATAGAAGAAGGAATCCGCCGCGACAAGCCGCCACGCCGCCAAGCTTCTGGTAACCATTATGGGCGCAACTTTGCCTGGACGGCGCCTTGACCATTTTGTGATGAGTGATATTTTTTAAAAGTCGTCAGTTGTCGCATCCGTTCTGGCGCAGGAGGCGCCGCGCGGCCATGACCCAATTTTCCAAATCGGTTTTCTCGCCCCTGCTCATCGTGGCGGCGCTCGCCGGCTTTAGCCTGTCCGCCTGCGGGAAATCGGGCGAAGGCAGCGGGGACGCGCAAGACGACCGGCCGGTCCTGGTGACGAATCCCCGCCTCGCGACGCAGTCGCAGGCGCGGGAATTCGTCGCGACGATCCGCCCCAGGGTCGAATCGGATCTCGGCTTCCGCGTAACCGGCAAGGTGGTGAAGCGCTTTGTCCAGGCCGGCCAGAAGGTGAAGGCCGGCGAGCCGCTCGCTTCCCTCGACGAGAACGACTTCAGGTTGCAGAAGGAGCAGGCGGAGGCGGAACACGCGGCGGCCAAAATGGTGGTGGCGCAGGCCTTGGGCGACGAGAAGCGCGCGCTCGCCCTGCGCAAGAACGGCTGGACGACTGACGCCACGCTCGACCGCATCCGCGCCGCGGCGCAGGAGGCGCGCGGGCGTCTCCAGCGCGCCGAGCGCGCGCTGGAGCTTGCGGGCAATTCCCTCAATTACGCGACGCTCCGAGCGGACGGCGACGGCGTCGTGACGCAGGCGCTGATCGAATCCGGGCAAGTCGTGGCGGCGGGCCAGACCGCGATCCGCCTCGCGCATTCGGGCGAGCTGGAGGCGGCGGTGGCGCTGCCGGAGGATTTCGCGCCGCTCGCCGACAAGGGCGCGGCGACGCTCACGCTCTGGTCGAACAAGGCCAAAAGCTACCGCGCCAAGCTCAGAGAGCTGAGCCCCTCCGCCGACGCCGCGAGCCGCACTTTCGCCGCGCGTTACGCGATCCTCAGCCCCGATTCCGCGGTCGCGCTCGGCATGAGCGCCACGCTCTCAATCGCCGCGAACGGCGCCGAGCAGATGATGAGCGTGCCGCTCTCGGCTCTCTACAACCAGGGCCAGGGTCCGGCGGTGTGGAAAGTCGACGTCGACGGGCGGCTCCAGCTCGCCCCGGTGAAGCTCGTGCGCTTCGATTCGGACGCGGCTCTCGTCTCGGGGGGCGTCGCCCCCGGCGACCAGATCGTCGTGCTCGGCGTTCACAAGCTGGAGGCCGGCCGCAAGGTTCGCGTGATGACGCGCGAGACGCTGTAAGGAGAGGAGGGGCGCATGAGCTTCAATCTCTCCCGGTGGGCGGTCTCGCGCCCGGCGCTGATGCTGTTCCTGATGTTCGCGATCAGCGCGGCGGGCGTCTATTGCTATCTGCGGCTCGGACGCGCCGAGGATCCGTCCTTCACCATCAAGGTCGCGAATATTTCTGCGCAATGGCCGGGCGCGACCGCGCAGGAGATGCGCGACCAGGTCGCCGACCTTTACGAGAAGAAACTGCAGACGCTGCCCTTTCTCGACAAGATCGAGACCTATACCAAGCCCGGCTTCCTGGCGATGCAGGTGACGTTCAAGGACACGACGCCGCCCAAGGAAATCCCGCAGCTCTTCTACCAGCTGCGCAAGAAGCTCAACGACATCAAGAACGATCTTCCGGCGGGCGTGCGCGGGCCGCAGATCAACGACGAGTATGGCGACGTCGACTCGGTGCTTTACGCCGTGACCGGCGACGGCGCCGACTACAATATGCTCGACAAGGTCGTCGAGGTTTTGCGCCAGCGTCTCATCGAGACGCCGGAGGTGATGAAAGTCGACGTTTACGGCGAGCAGATGCGCCGCATCTACGTCGAGTTCAGCGAAGCGAAGATCGCCAATCTCGGCGTCGAGCCGCAGGCGATCTTCGACTCGCTCGCCAAACAGAACGCCGTCACCGACGCGGGCGTTTTCGAGACGTCCTCGAACCGTATCCGCGTCCAGGTCACCGAGGAGCTGAAAGGGTCCGACGCCATCGCCGCCATCCCGGTGCCGGCGAACGGCAAGATTATCCGCCTCGGCGACATCGCCAATGTCTACGCCGGCTTCGAGGACCCGCCGTCCTTCATCGCCCGCTACCGGGGCCAGCCCGCCATCATCGTCGGCGCGGTGATGGCCAAGGGCGGCAATGTCTTCAAATTCGGCGCTTCGGTCGAGGAGGCCGTCGCAGAAGTTCGCGCCAAGACGCCGATCGGCATCGACATCGACCAGATCGCCGACCAGCCGAAAGTCGTCGAGGAGGCCGTCGGCGAATTCACCCGCTCGTTCATCGAGGCGCTGGTCATCGTGCTCGGCGTGAGCTTCGTCTCGCTCGGCTTCCGGACGGGCATTGTCGTCGCGCTCTCCGTGCCGCTGGTGCTCGCCTTCGTGTTCATCTTCATGTATCTGATGGGCATCGACCTGCAGCGTATTTCGCTCGGCGCGCTCATCATCGCCCTCGGCCTTCTCGTCGACGACGCCATCATTGCGGTCGAGATGATGATGGTGAAGATGGAGCAGGGCTACACTCGCGTCAAAGCCGCGACCTTCGCCTGGGAGTCGACGGCCTTTCCCATGCTCACCGGAACGCTGATCACGGCGGCGGGCTTTCTGCCCGTGGGTTTCGCCGCCTCGGGCGTCGGCGAATATACGGGCTCGATGTTCTGGGTGCTGCTCAGCGCCCTCCTGGCCTCCTGGCTGGTCGCGGTGATGTTCACGCCTTATCTCGGCGTGAAGCTCCTGCCCGATTTCGGCAAGCTCCATCCTCACCAGGACCCCGACGAAATTTATCGGACGCCTTTCTACACGCGCCTGCGGGCCGTCATCGCCTGGGCGGTGGATCATCGCCTGCTGGTGATCGGCGCGACGGCGGGCGTGTTCGGCCTTGCGACATTCGGCATGGTCGTCGTGCAGAAGCAGTTCTTCCCCTATGCCGAGCGGCTGGAGCTGTTCTTCCAGATGCGGATGCCCGAAGGCTCGGCGATCGGGGCGACGCTCGACGCGGCGAAACAGGCCGAGGCGCTGGTCAAGGACGATCCCGACGCCGCCTTTTACACGACCTATGTCGGCCAGGGGCCGCCGCGCTTCTGGCTGGGGCTCAATCCGCAGCTGCCCAATGAATCCTACGCAGAGATGGTGATCGTCGCGAAGGACATCCCGGCGCGCGAGCGCCTCAAGAAAAGGCTCGAAGCGGCGATCGCCAACGGCGCCGTGCCGCAGGCGCGGGCCCGCGTCGACCGCTTCTCCTACGGTCCGCCAGTCGGCTTCGCCGTGCAGTTTCGCGTCATCGGACCCGATCCGCAGAAGGTGCGCGCCATCGCCTATCAGATTCGCGACGTGATGGAGCAGGACGAGGGCGTCGACGATCCGCATCTTTCCTGGAACGAACAGAGCCCGAGCGTGCGGCTCGTCATCGACCAGGACCGCGCCCGCCTGCTCGGCGTGACGCCGCAGGACGTCTCCAACCGTCTGCGCATGGCGATTTCCGGCGTCACCGTCACGACGCTGCGCGACGGCATCGATCAGATCGACGTGGTCGCGCGCGCCGTTCCAGGCGAGCGCGGCGACCTCGGGCGGCTCGGCGATCTTGTCGTCTATTCGCGCGACGGCAAGCCGGTGACCGTCTCGCAGGTCGCCAAAATCTCCTATGAGCACGAGGAGCCGATCATTTGGCGGCGTAACCGCAATATGACCATCACCGTACGCTCGGGGGTCAAGGACGGCGTTCAGGCGCCCGACGTTTCGACGCGGGTCTGGCCCAAGCTCGCCGGGATTCGGGACAACCTGCCCGCGGGCTACCGCATCGAAATGGGCGGCGCGATCGAAGAATCGGCCAAGGGCAACGCCTCCATCTTCGTGGTGTTTCCGGTCGTGATCTTGTTCATGCTGACGATCGCCATGTTCCAGCTGCAGGATTTCACCCGCGTCGCGCTCGTCATGATGAGCGCGCCGCTCGGCCTGATCGGCGCGTCTCTCGCGCTCAACCTCGCTCACGCGCCCTTCGGCTTCGTTGCCCTTCTTGGCCTGTTCGCGCTCTCCGGCATGGATATGCGCAATTCGATCATCCTCGTGGATCAGGTGCGCCAGGACCTCGAAAACGGCGCCAATTACCGCGAGGCGATCATCGGCGCGACGGTGCGGCGCGTTCGTCCTGTCGCGCTGACGGCGCTCGCCGCCATTCTCGCGATGATCCCGCTGTCGCGCTCCGCCTTTTGGGGTCCCATGGCGCTGACTATCATGGGCGGACTGTTTGTCGCGACCTTCCTGACGGTGCTATTCTTGCCTGCCCTTTACGCCCTCTGGTTCCGCAAGCATCTCGACGCCCGTCCGGCAAGCGCGGCGGAGTCCGTTGCGCTCGGCCAAAGGCTCGCCGAGGAGGCCGCCGAATGAGCAATGTGACCGAGGCGCCGGCCTCCCGCGAGGCGGAAACGCGCGCGCGCATCGTGGCGACGGCCGAGCGGCTGTTTCGGGAGATCGGCTTCCAGAAAACGACGGTGGCCGACATTGCGCGCGAACTGCGCATGTCGCCGGCCAATGTCTATCGCTTCTTCGGCTCCAAGGCGGAGATTCACGTCGCAGTCGCCCGGCAGCTGATGGGCGAGGTCGAGGCGGCGGCGCGTCGGATCGCTTTCGGGCAGGGCTCGGCCGCCGAGCGCCTGCGGGCGCTTATTGTGTCGATCGAGTCGTTGAACGCGGATCGTTACATCGCCGACCGTAAGCTCCACGATATGGTCGAGGCCGCGCTCGACCAGCACTGGCCGACAATTGACGAGCATATCGATCGCATCGACGCGCTGTTCGAAGCCGTTATCGCGGCGGGGATGGACGCTGGCGAATTCGAGAAGGGCGACGCTGCTCTCGCCGCCAAGCTCGTGCATACCGCGTGCATCCGCTTCTGCCATCCGCGCCTGATGGTGGAATGCGCCGATCGCCCCGAGCCGGCGAGCGTGCAGATGGTCGAATTCTGCCTCGCCGCGCTACGCCGCGGCGTTTCCCGCTAGAACCTTCGCCGTAAGGTCACTTTCCACGCGCCCGCGGGCTATACGCGGCCGGCGACGCTTGTGTATGATGTGCGCAGGAAACGAAAGAACGCGCGCCCGCGCGGCAGAGGAACAGCAGAGCCGTTATGAAGGTCACCCTGGTTCAGATGAACTCGATTGGCGACAAGGCCGTCAATCTCGCCAATGCAAAGGCGCTCATCGAGCGCGCAGTCGAGCAGGAGAAGCCGGACTGGATCTGCCTTCCGGAAGTGTTCGACTTTATTGGCGGCTCGCGCGCCGAGAAGATGGCGGCGGCCGAGGAGCTGCCGGGCGGCCCGGCCTATGAGATGTGCAGCCGGCTCGCCCGCGAACACAAGGTGTTCATCCACGCCGGCTCGATCCTCGAAAAAATCCCGGGCGAAGAGCGCCTGCATAATACGACCGTCGCCTTCAACCGCGAGGGCCAGGAGGTCGCGCGCTACCGCAAGATCCATATGTTCGACATTACCGCTCCGGATGGCGCCAAATATCATGAGAGCGCCGCCTTCAAGCCCGGCGACGAAGTCGTCACCTATGACTGCGACGGGCTGAGGGTCGGCTGCGCCATCTGCTACGATCTGCGTTTCTCCTATCTTTTCCAGGCGCTTGCCGACAAGGGAGTCGATATTGTCGCCCTTCCCGCCGCCTTCACCCTCGTGACCGGCAAGGACCACTGGGAGGTGCTGTGCCGCGCCCGGGCCATCGAAATGCAAGCCTATCTCTGCGCGCCCGCGCAGACCGGCGCGCACAAGGCCGGGCACGAGACGCGCTTCACATACGGCAATTCGCTGATCGCCGACCCGTGGGGCCATGTCGTCGCCAAGGCGTCCGAGGGGCCGGGCCTCGTCTCGTCCTATGTCGACGTTGATCGCATCCGCAAAGTCCGGACGATGATCCCCGTGTCTCAGCACAAGGTAAAGCTGGCGGTTTAACCTAAAGCTTTACTGTTTAATTGAGGCGAGGCTGAGCCATTATTATGGCGAAGCTTCGCCGCGGCCTTGTCAAATCCATTGTTTCTGAATAGTATGCGCCTCCGTAAGCTGTTGCGCTCGCGTACATAAATCCGTTTTGCCGCGTCGCTGGAGAGTTGTGAAAACGTGTCCACTTCGGTCATCTTGAGAGCGGCGCTCCCTCGAGTTCGTGTTTGTCCCGCATGGTAAGAAAGAACGAGTCCGGAAGCACATTAACGCGCGCCGCGCTGCGGGAGGCCGTATACAGCTGCTGCCCGACCCTGTCCCGGGCGGAAGCGCGCAAGATCCTCGATTCCACTTTCGAGGAAATCAGCGAGGCCCTGCTGCGCGGGGAATCTGTTAAACTCCGTTCATTCGGCACATTTAATGTGCGCGCAAAGCGCGAGCGCGTCGGTCGAAATCCAAAAACCGGCGTCGAGGCCACAATTACGCCGCGCCGTGTGCTCACTTTTAAGGCGTCTCCCGTGCTCGTCGCGCATGTGAACGGCGACGCCGTCATCCCCGAAGAGGATGATTGAGAAGAAGTCGCCGGCCGTGCAAAGGTGAGGGGAGCGCTTTCGCGCCGTCGCCCGCAGCGTCGGCGCAGCCATCCTCAAAGGGCCAAAGATGCGAAAACTGAGCGCGGCTGTCGCCGCCTTCGCCGTGCTTGCCGCGCTGTCGGGCGCGCATATGGCGGACACCGACCTCTTTATTCTCGCCGTCGCCGCTGCGCTGTGCGCCTACACCACTTGGCGCGGGGCGGAGATGTCGAGCTTCATGAAGATCTTCGCGGCGATCTTCTCGACTGAAACCATTGTCTTCGGTCTGATCAGGCTCGTGCAGGCGGAAGGCGGCTGGCCTGGCGCTCTCGCAGCCTATGCCCCGCCTGAGAGCATGGCCGTCACCGTCGCCGTCTTTTCGATCGCCGTCTATGCCGTGTCGCGCATCCCCGTCGTGCTTGAGATGACGCGCATCGCCGATCTCTATTTCGATTCGCAGGATCGCGGCGAGGGGCGCGTCTGGCCCTTTCCGCGCTTTGCTGCGCGCGAAAGCGCCATCGCCATCGCCATGATTGTCGTGCTGGTGCTCATCAACCAGGGGCAGGTCGGCATCACCGTCCGCCTCTCCTTCTTCAACCGCGACTGGTTCAACGCCATTCAGGAGAAGAACGCCGCCGAATTCTGGCGTCAGCTGCTCTTCGTATTCACGCCCTGGGCTTTCTTTTACGTCGCCATTGCGGTGATGGAGTTCGTCATCCAGTCGATGCTCATCATTCGCTGGCGGCGTTGGCTCACCGAACATTACGTGGCCCGCTGGCTCGGGGGACATACGCATTACGGCATGACGCTTGCGGGCGGCCCGGCCGACAACCCCGACCAGCGCATCGCCGAAGACGTCAACCGCTTCATCAATGGCGGCGACGAGGGTTATGGCATTTACTCCTATTCCATCCTGCTGATCTCGACGGTCAGCTCGCTCGTCTCCTTCTCCTTCGTGCTTTGGGAGCTGTCGGGAAACTACCCCCTTCCCGGCACGAATTTCTATATCCCGGGCTTTCTGTTCTGGGTGGTTCTGGCCTACGCCACGCTCGGCACGGTCATCACCCATATCATCGGCCGGCGCTTGACGACCCTCTATTTCGACAAACAGCGGCGCGAGGCCGATTTCCGCTTCTCGCTGGCGCGCCTGCGTGAATATAGCGAGCAGATCGCGCTGCTTTCCGGCGAAAATGCAGAACAGGGGACGCTGTTGCAGCGCTTTCGCGGCATCGTGTTCAATTATCTGTCGATTGTCGTCAAGCGCAAGCAGCTGATGATCTTCACCGCCACCTATGGCCAGCTGTCGCCGATCATTCCTTACGTGATCACGGCGCCCTTCTATTTCGCCGGGCGCATTCAGCTCGGCGTCATGACCCAGACCGCCAGCTCCTTCGCGCGGGTTGAAAGCGCGCTCACCTTCTTCATCAACTATTACACGTCGCTGGCGCAGTTCAAGTCGGTGCTCGATCGTTTATCGTCCTTCGACGAGACGATCGACGTCGCGCGCGCGCGAAGCGAGGGCGCCCGCGTCGTTTCTCGCGCGAGCGGGGAGGCGCTTGCGCTTGCCGATCTGACCTTGTCGCTGCCCGACGGGCGCCGCATCGTCCAGGTCGACAGGCTGTCGTTCGAGCCGGGTCAATCCGTGCTGCTCACCGGCCCCTCGGGCTCGGGCAAATCGACGTTGTTTCGCGCCATCGCCGGAATCTGGCCGCATGCGACGGGCTCGGTGGCGCTGCCCCAGGGCGCAAGCCTCATGCTCGCGCCGCAGCGTCCCTATATCCCCATGGGGACGTTGGCCGCGGCCGTCGTCTATCCCGCCGCTGTCGAGGATTTCGTGCGCAGCGACATAGAGGCCGCGCTCGTCGCGGCGCGGCTCGCGCCTTTCGTCGACCAGCTGGACGTGAACAACAACTGGGGGCAAAGGCTGTCGGGCGGCGAGCAGCAACGCGTCGCCATCGCTCGCGCCCTGCTCGCCAAGCCGGATTGGCTGTTCCTCGACGAAGCGACCTCCGCGCTCGACGAGAAGCTCGAGGGCGAAATCTATCGCATGCTGCGGGACCAGCTGCCGAAGACGACGATCGTCTCAATCGGCCACCGCTCGACCCTGCTCGACTATCACGCGCGCCAGATCGAGATGGAAGAGCGGGCCGACGGGCTGTTCGCGCCGCGCGACAAGGTGCATGCATGAGCGAGGGCAAAGGGTCGGGACGCGAAGGCGGGCGCTCGCTGAAGACGCGGGTGAAGACCGCGCGCAAGCGGTCGCTTTCCTCGACGCTCTGGCTCGAGCGCCAGTTGAACGACCCCTATGTGGCGCGCGCCAAGCGCGAGGGCTATCGCTCGCGCGCCGCCTATAAGCTCATCGAGATGGACGACCGCTGCCATCTCTTGAAGCCCGGCGGCCGCATCGTCGATCTCGGCGCGGCCCCGGGCGGCTGGTCGCAGGTGGCGGCCGACCGCGTGAAGGCGAAGGACGGCAAGGGGAAGGTCGTCGGCGTCGATCTGCTCGACATGGAGCCGATCCCGGGCGTGACATTTGCGGTGAAGGACTTCAACGACAACGACGCGCCGGACGTCATCAAGGCCATGCTCGGCGGCGAAGCGGACGGCGTCATGTCCGACATGGCGGCCAACGCCACGGGTCACAAGCAGACGGATCATTTGCGCATCGTCGCGCTCGCCGAGCTTGCCGCGGAATTTGCGATGGACGTTCTGGCGCCGGGCGGCTTTTTCGTCGCCAAGGTGTTGCAGGGCGGCACCGAGGGGCAGTTGCTCGCGCGCCTCAAGCGCGCGTTCGCCGTGGTGCGGCATGTGAAGCCGGCGGCGAGCCGGGCCGATTCCGCCGAGCTTTACGTGCTGGCGACGGGGTTTCGCGGCCGCGGCGATCAGTCGCCCGTCGAGACCGCGTAAGCCTCGACGTCGGCGATCAGTTGTCGCTTTTCCGCTTCCGCAAGGAAGGACGCCTCGAAACTGTTTTTCGCCAGCGTCGCGATCTCCGCCGGGGTGAGCGCAAAAGCCTGCGCCACCGCCAGATAATTGGCGTTCACATAGCCGCCGAAATAGGCGGGATCGTCTGAATTCACCGTCGCCACTACGCCTTGCGCCATCAGCCGGCGAATGGGATGAGCGCGCATGTCCGGATAGACGCGGAGCCGGATATTGGAGAGCGGGCAAATCGTGAGCGGGACGCGATGACGGGCGAGCCGTTCGACCAGCGCGGGGTCGTCGATCGCGTGCACGCCATGGTCGATCCGCTCGACCTCGAGAATGTCGAGCGCCTGCGCAACATAAGCCGCCGGCCCTTCCTCGCCGGCATGCGCGACGACATGGAGCCCCATGGCGCGGGCGCGCTCGAAGAGCCGCGCGAATTTGGACGGCGGATTGCCGGCTTCCGCCGAGTCGAGGCCGACGCCGGCGATCTTATCGAGCCAGGAACGCGCCTTGTCGAAGGTCTCCAGGGCGTCCGCTTCGTCGAGATCGCGCAGAAAACACATGATGAGACGCGACGTCGGGCCGCCCGCGCTTGCCGCTGCGTCGAACGCCCCCGTTAATCCCTCCATGATCGCCTCAAACGCGACGCCGCGGCGCAGATGCGCCTGCGGATCGAAAAAGATCTCGGCGTGGCGGATATTTTCGTCGCGGGCGCGGCGCAGATAGCTCGCCGCGAGATCGTGAAAATCGCGCGCCGTCAGCAGAACCTGCGTGGCCTGATAATAGAGGTCGAGAAACGCTTCGAGATTCTCGAAGTCATAGGCGCTGCGCAGGGCCTCGACCGAGGCGTAGGGCAGGGCGACCCCATTGCGCGCGGCCAGCGCGAAGACCATCTCGGGCTCCAGCGCGCCTTCGATGTGAAGATGCAGTTCGGCCTTGGGGAGGCGGGCTATGAAGCGCTCGGTCTCAAGCATACGGGCTTCCGCGTCTGTCTGGCAGGTAATCAGGCATATAGGGCGCGCTCGAGGTCCCGCGGAGCAAAGCTCGCGCATGGCTTCCTCCGCGGCCCGCGCGATCCATATTGTCTTGAGCCCTGGGCGGCTGGCGACCGAATGAGCGCCTCATGGATCGATTTCAAATTCTCCCGCATCTCGCCGCCCTAGGCGCAGCCTATATCCTCGCTTTGCCCATTGGTTGGGATCGCGAAAGGGAAGACCGAAGCGCCGGGCTGAGAACCTTTCCGCTGGTCGCGATTGCCTCCTGCGGCTTCATTCAGGCGGCCGAAGCGTTGCTGGTCAATTCCCCGGAGGGAATCGCCCGCATTGTCGAGGGCGTCGTTACGGGCATCGGCTTCATCGGCGGCGGCGCGATCCTCAAAACCGGCGCTTCCGTTCACGGCACGGCGACGGCGGCGAGTCTCTGGGCGACCGGCGCGGTCGGCGCCGCGGTTGCGCTGGGGACCTACGACGTCGCAATCGCGATCGCCGCCATGACCTTCGTGACGCTGAAGGTGATCACGCCATTCAAACAGGAAGGCGCGGAAGAATCGGCGCAAGCAAAGCGCGAAGGGCAAAAGTAACTGTTTGCCGTATGCGCCGGGGCGACTGGTTTCCGCGGCGACGCGGCGTTTCAGTCCGACAGAGCGACTTGCTGCGGGCGCGCATTGCGGCCTGTCAGTTCGTCGCCGGCGTTGGGCGACAGCCGGACAAAGCTGAAGAGCGACAGGGCGGAGATGGAGGCGACCACGAAAAAGGCCGGCGCGAAATCCTCCGCGCGCAGCATGCCGCCATCGTGCAAGGCCCGAGACGTCTCGAGCGCCGCCGCGCCGATGGCGACGCCGGTCGAGAGCGACAATTGCTGGCCGACGGCCGCGAAGCTCGTCGCGTTGCTCATGGATCGCGCGGAACGTCGGCGTAGCAGATCGCGTTGAGCGCCGTGAACTGCAGCGAACGGAAGAAGCCGCCGATGAGCAGCGCCGCCATGATCAGCCAATGCGGCGTGGCCAGCGTGAAAAAGGCGTTGGCGGCGAGGAAGCAGACGGCGATCAGCGCATTGCCGATCAGCACGCGACGGAAACCGAAGCGCTTCAAGATCGGCTGCGCCGTGGTTTTCATCACCATCGCGCCCGCTGCGGAAATGAAGGTCAGGAACCCCGACTCATAGGCGCTGAGGCCAAAGCCCACCTGCAGCAGCAGCGGCAGCAGGAAGGGCGTCGCGCCGAGGCCGATGCGAAACAGGAACCCGCCATAGATCGCCGCCTGAAACGTCGGGATGCGCAGCAGCGCAAGATCGATGATCGGGTATTTGGCGCGCCGGGCGTGTCGGAGATAGGCAAGGAGAGACGCGGCGCCGACGCCGATGATCGCCGCGACGAGCGGCGCCGGCGCAAAGTTGCGCCCAAGCAGCGTGACGCCGAAGACGATGCAGGAGAGGCCGATCCCGGACAGCGCCGCGCCCGTCACGTCGAGCGGGGGCACGTCTTCTTCCTTGAGGTCGGGGATGAAGCGCGTCGTCAGCGCGACGCCGAGCAGGCCGATCGGCACATTGATCCAGAAGATGTAACGCCAGTCGAAATAAGTGGCGAGGAAGCCGCCGAGCGGCGGCCCGATCAGCGGTCCGATGAGCGCGGGGATCGTCAGCCAGGCCATGGCGCGCACGAGCTCGTGGCGCGGCGCCGTGCGCAGCAAGACGAGCCGACCGACCGGCACCATCATTGCGCCGCCCATTCCCTGCGCGACGCGGGCTGCGACGATCTCGACGAGCGAGTGCGAAAAGCCGCAGAGGATGGACCCTACTGTAAACACCACGATCGCCGCGCGAAACACGCGGCGCGCGCCCAATTTGTCGGCCACCCAGCCCGAAAGCGGAATGAAGACCGCGAGCGACAGAAGATAGGACGTGAGCGCGAGTTTCAGCGCCACCGGGTCTTCGTGAAGATCCGAGGCCATCGCCGGCAGAGCGGTGGCGAGCACCGTGCCGTCGAGCTGCTCCATGAAAAGCGCGGTGGCGATGATGAGCGGGGTGACCAGAAAGGAGGGCTGTTTCCTCGTAAGGGCGGCGAGCGGCGTCAAATCAGCTTCAGCCCTTTGAAGCTCGTCTGTCCATTGCGGCCGACAATCAGATGATCGTGCACGCAAATGCCGAAGGGCTGCGCGATGACGGCGATCTCTTTGGTCATACGAATGTCGGCGGCCGAGGGCGTCGGGTCGCCGGAGGGGTGGTTATGGGCAAGGATGAGCGCGCTCGCGCCGAGCTCCAGCGCGCGCCGCACGACCTCGCGCGGGTAGACGGGGGTATGGTCGACCGTGCCGACGCCCTGAACCTCGTCGGCGATCAGGGCGTTGCGCTTGTCGAGAAAGAGAATGCGAAACTGCTCCCGCTCGGCGTAGGCCATGGCGGTGCGGCAATAGTCCATGACCGCGGAAAAGGAGGAGAGCACCGTCCGTTTTTCCAAAGCGCCGCGGGCCAGGCGCCGCGCGGCCGCTTCCGCAACCTTCAAATCGACAATGGCGCTCTCCGGCAACCCCGGGATTTCGCGCAGCCGCTCCGGGCGCGCGGCGATCGCCTCGGCGAAAGAGCCGAAACGTTCGACGAGCGCCTTGGCGAGCGGCTTCACGTCCCGGCGGGGGATGGCGCGAAAGAGAAGAAGCTCCATGAGCTCGTAATCGGCCAGGGCCGCTTCGCCCGCCTCCATGAAACGCTCGCGCAGACGTTGGCGATGGCCATGGTAATGCGGGACCGCGGCCTCCCCCAGGCCGGCCGGCGCCGTATCCAGAATGCCGTCGCCGCGTTTCCTCATGAAGCCGCGCGCGGCGCCGCCGATGGATTGTCCAGTCCCTTGGGCGAGAGGGTGAATATCTCCGCGCCCGTCTCGGTCACGCCGATCGAGTGCTCGAATTGCGCCGAGAGGGAGCGGTCGCGCGTCACCGCCGTCCAGCCGTCGGAGAGAATTTTGACCTGCGGCTTGCCCAGGTTGATCATGGGCTCGATCGTGAAGAACATGCCGGGGCGCAGCTCCAGGCCCTGGCCCCTCGCGCCATAGTGCAGAATGTTCGGCTCGTCGTGAAAGACCCGGCCGAGCCCGTGGCCGCAGAAATCGCGCACGATGGAGCAGCGCTCGCTCTCGGCGTATTGCTGGATCGCCGCGCCAATGTCGCCCGTGGTCGCGCCCGGCTTCACCGCGGCGATGCCGCGCAACAGCGCTTCATAGGTCACGTCGATCAGCCGCTGCGCCTTGCGGGGGACGTCGCCCACCGCGAACATGCGGCTCGCGTCGCCGTGCCAGCCGTCGACGATGAAGGTCACGTCGATATTGACGATATCCCCGTCGCGAAGCGGCTTTGCGTCGGGGACGCCGTGGCAGACGACGTGGTTGATCGAGGTGCAGATGGACTTGCGATATCCCCGGTAATCCAGCGGCGCGGGATAAGCGCCATGAGCGATGGCGAAGTCGAAGACGAGGTCGTCGAGATGCTGGGTCGTGACTCCCGGCTTGACATGGGGCACGAGCATGTCGAGCGCCTCGGCGGTCAGGCGGCCGGCTTTGCGCATGCCTTCGAAATCCGCGGGCCCGTGCAGCTTGATATGGCCGCTCTTGCGGCCGGCGGGAGCAAGATGGGATTCGATGAAGGTCATAGGGCTCTTTTTTCGCCAGGAATGGACGGGATTGATCGACAAGGTAGTGATTTCAACGGCCAAAGCAAGGACGGCGATCAAGCTGCGCCTTGGGCGCGCGCCGGACGGGCGCCGTTAGGCTCTAAACCGGCGGCGCGCACGCATTTTTTCCGCGAGGCGGGGTCGAGCGCCTCACATGCGCCGTCGCGAGACTTGGCGTTTGCGCCCGCCGTCGCCATAATCATGGCCTCCAGGGAGGCGGGCAGATGAAGCACACCGGAACGGGCGACGCGCCGGCGACGGCGGCGGTTCTCGTCATCGGCGACGAAATCCTGTCGGGGCGCACCCAGGACGTCAACACGCGCTACATCGCCAATTATCTGGCCGAGATCGGCGTCGATCTGCGCGAGGCGCGTGTGGTCCCGGACGAAGAGGCCGAAATCGTCGCTGCGGTGAACGCGCTCCGGACCCGCTATACCTATCTCTTCACCACGGGCGGCATTGGCCCGACCCATGACGACATCACGGCGGATGCGGTCGCCAAGGCTTTCGGCGTCGAGATCGGCGAAGATTCCCGCGCGATCGCGTTGCTGCGCGAGCGCTTCACCGAGGAAGAACTCAACCCCGCCCGTCGCCGCATGGCCCGAATCCCCAGCGGCGCGGAGCTCGTGCGCAACGCGGCGTCGAAGGCCCCCGGGTTCTGGATCGGCAATGTCATCGTCATGGCGGGCGTTCCGAGCATCATGCAGTCGATGATGGACACGGTTGGCCCGCAGCTTAAGGGCGGCGCGCGCGTGCTCGTTGAAACGATCGAGGCGGGGGCGATCCCCGAGGGGAGCTATGCGATGGGGCTCGAGGACATCGCCCGCGCGCATGAGGCGGTCAGCATCGGCTCCTATCCGAAATTTACCAGCAGAGGCTTCGACAACCAGATCGTCTTGCGCAGCCGGGACGCGGAGCGACTCGGCGCGGCGGCCAAGGCCGTGCGCGCGCTTCTTGCCAAACTCGCAGCCGCCTGACAAAGGGAGCGCGGAGATATGAAGGCCTTGCCGGAAAAAACCTTCCCCGTCTCCTGGGACATGTTCCACAGGGACGCGCGCGCCCTCGCCTGGCGGCTCGCCTCGATCGGCGGCTTCTCGGCGATTGTCGCCGTCACCCGCGGCGGCCTGGTGCCGGCTGGCATCATCGCCCGCGAACTCGGCATTCGCGTCATCGAGACCGTCTGCGTGGCGAGCTACCACGAGGAGACGGAGCGCGACGCGATTCAGGTGCTCAAGCCCCTGACCGAGACGATCCTGTCGCGGCCAAGCGAAGAAGTGCTGATCGTCGATGATTTGGTGGACACGGGCGCGACCGCCAGGGCCGTGCGGGAGATGCTGCCGCGGTCGCATTTCGCGACCGTCTACGCCAAGCCGCAGGGGCTGCCGATGGTCGACACTTTCGTCACCGAAGTCTCGCAGGACACCTGGATCTATTTTCCCTGGGACACTGGCCTGTCCTTTCAGGCGCCGATCCGCAAGACGCAGGACTTGCGCGAGAAAATCCGACGCTGAAATCTAAGCTTGTCGGCCTCGCCGGGCGCGCCCTATAAGAGACGCGTCGCGTGCAAGCGGGCGTGGCGAAACTGGTAGACGCAACGGACTTGAAGCAATTTGAGTGCTCCAGTGGGAAACCGCCGGAGTAGAACCGCTCAAAGTCGGGGAAACCTCTGAAAAAGTGGCGATCCCGAGCCAAGCCCGCCGTTAGGCGGGAAGGTGTAGAGACTAGACGGGCGGCGCCTAAGGCGCGATGAGCGCTAGGGCGAAGGGATAGTCCAGACCCCAAACCCGCGTCAGCGGGGCGGCGAAAGCCGTGGCGGGTAAGAAAATCCGTAGGGCCGCAAGGCCTGTGCCGGTTCGATTCCGGCCGCCCGCACCAAGCCGGCCCTGCTGCAGAAACCTCTCCCTTTGCGCGCAACCAGGCGAGTTCCTGGCTCCATCGGATTTTGTTGGCGTGGCTTGATGTCCTGCGGCCGCGCGGCGCCTAGCTGAGGCGAAGGTGAACCGTCACCTGCACACATGAGGACAGACATGAAGAAGCTTTCTTCCACGACGCTGCTTTTTGGCGCCGCGACTCTGGCCGCCGCCGCCGTGAGCGCATCGCCCGCCGCCGCCTTTCTGCACGAAAGCCATCACGGCGCCCATCACCGGGCTTCGGGCTGCTTCGTCACCACCTCGCCGACGCATAACACCAAGGGCATCCGCCATTGGCGCAGCCCGTGTCCGCACCATGAGCGCAAGCACCTCAATCCTTATCATCCCGGCCACCACCGCCCGCATCATCCCCACCCGTCGCCCCATTGAGCGCCACGCTTGCCGTTCTTTCCCGTTCCGCTGGCCGGAATCCCCGCGGTCTTTGGCGGCTGATGCGCAGCAAGGCCGCCCATTGCGCCTTAACTTCCCGAAAACGAGTTTGGGGAAGAAAGGCGAAGGGCATGCTCATCGTCATTTATATTTGCGCCAACGCCATCGCGCGCGATCAGTGCAACGACGAAACGGCGCGCGCAGTCATCAAGCGTCAGGTCGAGAGCGTGATGTGCGGCGTGCCTAGCCAATACATGGCGCAACTGACCGGCGAGGCCGGCGTGAAGGAGGGCGAATATGCGGGGGTGCGGTGCATCATGAGATAATCCGCCCCGCGGCTATTCCGACGGCGGCGCCGCGCCGGACATGTCGCGCGCAAGGCGGCTATGGCGCCGGCCGTAGAAGAAGTAGACGGCGAAACCGATCGCCAGCCAGATGATGAAGCGTTCCCAGGCGATCGCGGGCAGGCGTGACAAGAGCCAAAGCGAAAAGCCAATTCCGACGAGCGGCGTCACCGGCACGAAGGGCGCGCGGAAACTGCGCGGCGCGTCGGGCCGGGTGCGGCGCAGGACGATCACGGCCACGCAGATGACGACAAAGGCGGAGAGCGTGCCGATATTCACAAGTTCGGCGACCTCCTTGATCGGATAGAGCGCGGCGACGACCGCCGTCCCCGCCCCGGCGATCAGCGTTGGCCGATGCGGTGTCCGAAAGCGCGGATGCAGGACGGCAAACCACGCCGGCAGCAGGCCGTCGCGGCTCATCGCGAACCAGATGCGCGCGCAGCCGAGGAGAAAGGCGAGCATCACGCTCGTGATGCCGGCGACTGCGGCAAGGGACACGATGAAGGCGACCCAGGGCAGGCCGATCGATTCGAAGGCGGTGACGACGGGCGCGGGATTATCGAGCGTGTCGTAACGAACGATGCCGGTCAGAACCAGCGCCATGGCGACGTAGAGCGTAAGGGATATGGCGAGCGACAGCAGCACGGCGCGCGGCAGGTCGCGCTGCGGATGGCGCGCCTCCTCGGCCGCAGTCGTCAACGTGTCGTAGCCGAAGACCGCAAAGAACACGACCGCCGCGCCTTCCGTAACGCCAGAGAAGCCGAAGGGCATGAACGGCCGCCAGTTCTCGACGCGGATATAGGGCAAGCCGACGGCGATCACGAAGATCACGGCGGCGACCTTGAGGACGACCATCGCCGCGTTGAAGCGGGCGCCCCATTCGATGCGCAGCGTCAGCAACCCGGCGACGGCGAGCGCGCCGAGGGCCGCCAGAAGGTCGAATCTGTGGCCGGGGCCGGTCCCGGGCGCGCCGGCGGCCCAGTCGGGCAGGGGGAGGCCGAGTTGCGCGAGGAGCGCTTGCAAATAAGCGGACCAGCCGATCGAGACCACCGCGACGACCAGCGCATATTCGAGGAGCAGGTCCCAGCCGATGATCCAGGCGACAAATTCGCCGAGCACGGCGTAGGCGTAAGTGTAGGCGCTGCCCGCAGCCGGAATGAGGCCGGCGAATTCCGCGTAAGACAGCGCCGCCGCGCCGCTGGCGACGCCCGCGATGAGGAAGGACAGCGCCACCGCCGGGCCGGCCTGCGTCGCCGCCACCACGCCCGTGAGCACGAAGATGCCGACGCCAATGAGCCCGCCGAGTCCGATGCTGGTGAGCTGCCAGACCCCGAGAACGCGGCGGAAGCCCGAGCCGGCGTTCGATGACAGAGCGTCGATTGATTTGACGCGTCCAAGCTCTCGCAGCCTCATGTGTCGCCCCCTCTGTCTAGGGCTTCACATAAGCAATCGGGCGGGCGCTGTCATGCGGGTAAAAAAAAGCGGCCTTGCGGCCGCTTTTCCAGCTGGTTACTTGCCTGCCGCCTCGAGATGCTTGAGCGCCTCTTCGGCATGCGTCGTCGCCACGTCGGCGTGCTTCATCTTGCCGTGCTCGATCGCCTGGTCGAGATGGGTGATCCCCTCCTTGACATGCGGGTTCGCCTTTTCCTTCTCGGCGGCGTTGGCGTGTTTCAGCGCCTCTTGGGCATGGGTGACGAGCACATCCGCGTGACCCATTTTCCCGTGTTCGATAGCCTGCTTTGTATGGGTGATAGCCTCCCCGACATGGTTTTCGGCGAGCGCCAGCCGGGGCGCCAAGAAGAGGCCGAGGCCGACAGAAAGAGCAAGAGCGAAAACGCGACGGTTCATCGATATTCTCCTCGAAACAATGGTCCGCCGCTCCATATATGGGCGTCCGTGAACGACGATTCCAGTGGCTTTGAAGATTTTACTGTCGGTCCGCCGCGTACAGAGCGCAGCTTTCGCCAAATTCGCCCAAGCCGTTTTCCAGATAGGAGGCGAGCAAGGGCAATCCCAGAAGGTAAGCAGCTGTCGGTCCCTCGCGCCGCGCCCGCGCTTCGCCAAGCGCATCGTCCCATTCGTCCGCTGAAAAGTCACCGCGTCCGACCCAGGCGAGAGCGACAAGCTCGGCTTGCTCTTCCTCGTCCATGCCGTCGATAAAGGACGTGATTTCCGTCCGCACCGTATCGAAGGCGTCCTCGGTCAGAACGCTGACGAAACGATCGTCCGTCGGGTTTGAGGCGTCGGCGTCGATCCCTTCGTCCTCGCTCTCGAGCTCCCGCGCCTTCACGACGATAAAGCAGACTTTGTCCGTATTGATGGTCGGCATGAG
The DNA here is from genome assembly GCF_055698645.1 of Methylocystis sp. NC52PC. NCBI lineage: Bacteria > Pseudomonadati > Pseudomonadota > Alphaproteobacteria > Hyphomicrobiales > Methylocystaceae > Methylocystis > Methylocystis sp. NC52PC. Next base: position 2,392,009 of record NZ_CP170127.1, read on the forward strand.
CCTCCTCCCATTGCGCTGGCTTCGGCTTCGCGGTCGCACTTGTCCGGCGCCGCCGCCCCTTTCATATAAAGACAGCAAACAAGTTTCGAAGGGCTCGTAGAAGACGATTGGGAGCGGCAAATGCGGGTCGGCGCGCCGAGAGAGATCAAGAACAACGAATTTCGCGTGGGACTCACCCCGTCTTCAATCGCCGAACTATCTCACGCCGGCCATCAAACATTCGTGGAAAAGGGCGCTGGAGAAGGCGCCGGTGTCTCCGATGCAGAGTATCTCGCCGCGGGCGCGACGCTTGTCGAGGCGGCCGCCGAGCTCTACGAACGCGCCGATCTCGTCGTCAAGGTGAAGGAGCCGCAGCCCGAGGAAATACGCTTACTCCGTCCCGAGCAGGTCCTTTTTACTTACCTTCATCTTGCAGCGAGCGCGGATTTGACCCGCGCGCTCATGGCCAGCGGCGCGCATTGCATCGCCTATGAGACGGTGACGTCGCCCAATGGCGGCCTGCCGCTGCTCGCGCCCATGTCGGAGATCGCCGGGCGTTTGGCGCCCCAGATGGGCGCTCGCTTCCTCGAGCGACAAGAGGGCGGCAGGGGCGTCTTGCTTTCGGGCGCGCCCGGCGTGCCGCCAGCCGAGGTCTTGATTCTCGGCGCCGGCAGCGTCGGCGCGCAGGCCGCGGCGATCGCCATGGGCATGGGCGCGAATGTTCTGGCCGCCGACCGCAACACTGACGCGTTGCGCCGCCTGTCCGCGACGCTCGGCCCGGCAATTAGAACAATCTATTCCACGAAGACCTCCATCGCCGAGTCGATCCGTCGCGCCGACGTCGTCATCTGCGCGGCGCTGACGCCCGGAGCGCGCGCGCCCATCCTCGTCACAAGAGACATGCTGAAGACGATGAAGCGTGGCGCGGTGATCGTCGATGTGGCGATTGACCAGGGCGGCTGTTGCGAAACGTCGCGGCCGACGAGTCATTCGGACCCCGTCTATACTGTCGACGGCGTGTTGCACTACTGCGTGACAAATATGCCAGGCGTCGTGCCGCGCACATCGACCTTCGCGTTGAACAATGCAACGCTGCCCTTTGTCCTCGCTCTCGCCAACAAGGGTTGGCGCAAAGCGTTGAAGGACGATCCATACTTGCGCGCTGGCCTCGAGATCAGCGCCGGCGCTGTCGTGTCCGCGCCAGTCGCGGCGGCGCACGGCCTCAGTTTTACATTGAACGACGATGTTAAATAAGGTTAATAAAGTGTTAAAGGTTGACAATTGACTGTCTTGAAAGGGAAACAACTATAAATCATCGGCGCGTCTACTAACAGTATTCAGTTGACCCCGAGGACCGCCGGATTTTAACTGAGGTTACCGGCCGATTCGACGCGGCGTCTCGACATTCCCCATCAGGAGGCACAGCATGTTCATCATCGTCGATGAGCGCGATCTCGTAACGAGTGGATACGCCAGCCGATTTGGTCAGGAAGGCATCGCCTCGACGGGGTTTCGCCCCGGCCAGTTCCGGGATTGGGTCGCTTCCGCTGTCGAAGGCGACGTCCAGGCGATCGAGGCTTTTCTGATCGGCGAATGTCCAGAGCGCGAAGAGATTCCGCGTCTCATTCGCCGCCGCTCACAGGCGCCCGTCTTCTCGGTCTTTTCAGCGCGGGCGTCGACGACGTCGTCCGCAAGCCGGTGCATGTGCGTGAGATATTGGCCCGCGTGAACGCGATCCGCCGACGCGCCGAGGCGCGCCAGGAATGTGCGACGGTGGGCGGCATCCAGGTGTTTTTCAACGGCAGCGATCCAATCGTCAACGGCGAAGTTTTGTCCCTTCCGCGCCGGGAGCGGCGCATCCTGGAATATCTTCTCGTCAATCGTGGACGCCGGTTGACGAAGTCGCAGATCTTCAACGCCGTCTATGGTCTCTTCGACGATGACGTTGAAGAAAACGTCATCGAAAGCCACATCAGCAAGCTGCGCAAAAAACTTCGCGCGCGGCTCGGTTACGATCCAATCGACTCTCAGCGCTTCCTTGGCTATCTCCTCGTCGCGCCGCCAGCCGGCGAATCGCAGCATTTGCGCGCCGCCAGCTGACGGTCCGTACGAAACGCAACCAATTTTTCAGCGCGACGGACATATCCTGCTTTTGCTCTTGTTGGCGAAGCAAGTCATGGTCGCGTTTGTCAGTGTCCTCATCGAAGTCGAAAGACGCTCCGAAGAAGTCCAGCGGCCCTTTACGCCGCTGCATGTCGGTTTTACCGAGCCGCTTCCGCCCTTCGAGGCGAATGCAAGGGCGGCGGGACAGGTCATCGCCGCCTACCGGCGCTTTCAGCAGGAGCAGCCGCCCGCGCCGGCAGGGCGCGCCGTCGACGACCCGTTTCCCGAACTCTTGTCGCAGGCGCGACATTCAGCGCGTGATCTGAAGTCTTTGCGTCGGCGCCTGGCCTGGCGCCTGCACCCGGACCGGGGCGCCGCGACAGACGATACGCCGTCGCTGTCGTTGGCGGAGATCAACGCCACGATCGATGCGGCGCTCGCGCGCTGTTCTTCTAGCGGGCGGCGGGAATAACGCCCGCTTCCGTTACAAGCGCCCATTTATCCCCACGTCGCTCGATGGCGATGACGCCGCCGAGCCCGGGGACGCCGCCGCCGGGCGTGACGCGCATAATGCGGCCCTGAGGCAAGCGGACGAGCGCCCAATCGCGCGACGCTTCGAGAATCTCATAGTTTGTCGGCGCTCGGCGTGGATCGCTCTTTGCCGTCGAGCCGACCGGCATGTAGTCGACGCCTGGCGTGGCCCGCTGACGCGAGGCCACATGCGTTGCGGGCCTCGCGTAAATAGCAAGATGTTCGATGCCGTTGATTCGTGGCTCCGCCTTGTCATCGGACATCATGTGAGCGGCGAAGCCGATGCTGCTCGTCGCGAGCGCCAGACCGGTCAATCTCAGGCCGGTCTCCCAAGGATCGATCTTCGGTAATTGCGGGGCGCGCATGACTCGTTCCAGAATTCAAGTTCTCTTGCTCAGCGTATGTTTCCCATAATGTGCGAAACTGGTTTCACGCCGTGGAGAGGAGTAAATGAGGTATTAAACTCTGCAAGTCTCATGAAAGCTTCGGCAGCTAGCGTATGACTGCAAGGAAACGAGAGGCTGCTAAATGAATCCCTTGACGCAACTCGACCAGCTCCGCCGCCAGATGGCCGAAGAACTAACCCAGATTCCGCAATATCGCGCTCTGAAAGCCACGGAGCGTTTCATTGCGGATCTTTCCGCAATCTACGAAGGACCGAGCGAGGCGCACGCGCCCAGAAGCGACGAGCCCAATCGTAAAATCGCGCAGGCGATCGAAAACCACCTGAAAGGCGAAGCGAGCGCGGCGTCGATCGTCAAGAATGGAAGCTATCTGCCGGTCCACCGCGTCGCCTGAACACTGTGCGCGCGGCCGGTGAAGGCCGCGCGCCAGTCAGTGTTGCATCTCGTCGCGTGGTATGAACGCAAAGCTTTTCACCAGCGTTTCCTTAATAACATTCTTGCCGGTGCGCTTATTTACGTTGGCGGTGATGCGACTCGTCAAGACGGCGAGATCGGTCTTCTGCATCTGTGTAAAGTCGATTTTGTTTTCGGCATAGATCAGACGAAACGCTTCATCCATGAAGTAATTTTCGGGATCGATTTCTCCGTGGCCTTCGGCCTTCGGCCCGAGCACGCTGAATTCGGCTGAAATATAGCCTTTCAAAACCCCATCCGCGATGATCGGCACAGTCAACGGCCTGATCCTGCGCCTCTCAAGCTTTTCCTCATGTGCCGGCTGTGGGGCTGCGACAGGGCGGGATCGCCACGCCGCTCCGCCATAGGCGGCCCCGAGAGTGACGGCGCAGGCCCATACGCCAACAATCAGCGCTTGCTTCATCTCGGCTTCACTCCCCGCGAGCGGATCGAATATGTTCCGTCCGACTCGCTTTCGCGAATATGGTGGACGATCAGGTTGGTGATCTCCTGCGTCGCCTGCAGGCGGCGCTCGAGAAGCTGCGCATTCTCCGCCAAAAGCCTTTGCAGATCCCTTATTCGGCCGGAAGCGCGTCGCACGGCGTCAGGAGGGGCGGTTCTCGAGACCTGCAAGAATTCCAGCAGCGCATGCGTCTTGCGCTGATTGAGCGCGTCGAAGTCAAGGCGCTTGCCCTCTTTTAGAACGCCCGTTTCCACTCTGATGATGTCCTGCAGTCGTCCGATACAGAGGCTGAACGCATCCTCGGGCGCGCCTGCGCTCTCGTTGGGCCGACGTTTATCATCATTGGTGAGCCGCGGTAGCGTCATGTCGCTCGTCAAATGGGCTTCGATAGCGGGCTGTTCTCGGCTTCGATGAGCTTGCGCAGTCCAGCGACATCGGCGCGGGCAAGCTGATAACTGATCTGCTCGGCCATCATCGAACGCCAGATGTCGGCGCCCGCCTCCGTTCCATAGGCGCCGCCGCCGGATTTCGGCAGAATGTTTTCCAGCCATCCCTGGAGGAGAAACGCCTCGAATTTTTGCGTGGCGGAAAGCGTCTCCAAGCGCCCACCAAGGCGCGGCGCGCCGATGTCGTTGGTCGCAACAGATCTTGTCGACGTCGCGTGGAGCGCCGCGGGAGGCAGGAGCGCGAACGCATGGCCGACGCCGAAAGCCTTTTGGCCCCCGATATCCTCGAGCCGCTTCGTTGCGATTCTGAGCTTCTCCGGGTCAGCGGCGCGCGCCACGTCGGTTATGATGTCGGTTGCAGGGAAAATGGACATCGCCTTCTCCTTCGCTAGCCGCTATCCTATTAATGACGCCTTACTCTACACTGACGTCGACGTCGCCGCGTATTGCGGCGGAGCGAAGCAGCGCCTCGGCTTCTTCTCTCTGCGCGCGCTCAGTGGCTTCCTTGTGCAGCTTTCCCGTCAATTTTGCGCGCCGTCCATAGTCTCTCGCGCGCGCCTGGGCGTCGGCGAGCGCCGCCTCCGCTTCGCGGCGCGCTTTTGCAAGTTCAGCGATGTGAGGGAGGATCAGAGAGGGTTCGAGGCGATCGAGAGAGTCGAAAGCGGCGGCCTCCCTCGCCTGGACAGCGGCAAGCTCTCGCGCGGCCGCCGACAGGCGCATTTGCTGCAAGCGCCACAGCTTGTCGCCGATGCTCTTGGCGCGGGCGAGACGGTCCTTTCGATTCTGCACTTTCACCCCTTGATCAGCCAGGCGCCGTAATGGGAGACGAACGCCGAGAAGAAATCCCAGTCGAAAACGAAGAGCGCCGAAACTCCCAGAAAGATCGCCAGGGGACCGGAGACGAAATATATTTGCAGCTGGGGAGTGAGGCGCGCGAGAAGGCCGAGCGCGACATTGACGACGAGGCCAAATAGCAGGAAAGGACTGCAAATTCTTAACGCCAGCAAGTGAGATTCCGTCAGGATACGCGACAGCTCCTCAAGAAAGGCGCCCGCGCTCGGCGTCGAGAACAAGGGCGTCGTGTCGTAGGAAAGGTACAGCGCTCGAATGAGCTCGAGATGAAGATCCGCGCAGAAGACGAGCAGGAGGGCGCCAAGAATTACGAAGGAGGAAAGGCTCGGCGTCGGCTCCTGCTCCGTGAGCGCGGTCCCGAAGATGTTGTCGAGGCCGATCGTCATGGCGACCGTGGTGGAGAGCGTCTCAAAGGCGAAGAAATAGTAGCGCGCGAGCAAGCCGAGCGTGACGCCGACGCCAAGCTCTGCGAGGATCGTCGCCAGCAGGCGTTGCGGACCAATTTCCACGAAGGCCGACTGATGTCTCTCGAGAAGCGGTGGGGCGAGGGCGAGCGTCGCCGCAATAGCCATGTAAAGGCGGAACTGCACGGGGACGCGTTCGCTCGAAAATCCCGGCGCGGTCATGAGGCAACCGCCGACGCGACAGAACAGGATGAAAATTGGATAGACGGGAACTGCAAGATCCATCACGAAATCGCCCCGACGGATTTTACCTGCACCCCGCCGCCGACCTCCATGTGCGACAAGACCGCCTGTGACGGGAACGGCCGGCTCAGCAAGAGGCGGACATAGGGCCTGGCTTCGGGCGTCGTGAGAACGATGAAGGATTCGCCTCTCTCCATGCGCTCGCGAATGGCGGCCCCGGCTTCCTGCGAAGATTTTTCGATTTGCGCCGGATCGGCGTCAAAGCCGATTATTTCTCCTTTGGCGTCGCGCTTCATTCTTTCATGAAAAAACAGATCCCAGCGTGGTCCGAGGCGCAGGACGCAAAGCACGCCTTCGACCGCGAGGTCGCTGCAAATCTGCGAACCCAGGCGCACGCGCACATGCTCGACGATCGCCTCGGCCCGCCGGGCAAAGGGCGCAATTTCGGCTATGGCTTCGAGGATCAATTCGAGATTGCGAATAGAAACGCGCTCGGCCAATAAAAGCTTCAATACGCTTTGCAGCGTCGACTGTGTGATCAGGCTCGGCGCCATATCGTCGACGAGCTTGCGATATTCCGGCTCGAGCCGGTCTATGAGCGCGCGCATGTCCTTATAGGTCAAGAGCTGCGCCAGGTTATTGCGCAAGGTTTCGGAAACGTGCGTCAGCAGGGCGGAGACGGGATCAATCGGCATATAGCCCAGTCGTCGGGCCTCTTCGATCATCGCGTCCGGAATCCACATGGCGCGCATGCCGAAGGCGGGATCGGTGGTTTCTTCCCCGGCAAGGTCCGGCGCCGAACCGCGCCCAAGAATGACGAGTTGACGCTTGAGCTGCAATTCGTTGGTGGCGACCAAGGCTCCCTGGATTCTAATCTGATAATGTTTTGGACGCACGTCGAGGTCATCCGACAATTTTATGTCCGGAAAGACGAAGCCGTAGTCGCGAGCGAAATTGCGGCGCATGCGTAGCACGCGTTGTCCTAGTTCCGCCTGATAAGGCAGCAGCCCCGCCCAGAGTTGCTTGCCGAGCAGCAGTTCAACCGGCGCGATGCGGAGGAGATCGCGCGCCGATTCCTTCGCGTCCTGCTTGGCCTGCCGTTCGAGCGACCGCTCGGTTTCATCCTTGAGAAGACGCGCCTTCTCGGCCTGCTTGGGAATGAGGTAAGCGACAAAGGCCATGACCCCGCCGAGCGCGCCAAACGGCGCAAGCGGAAGGCCGGGGATAAGAGCGAGAATGAACATCAGCGAAGCGGCGACAAAAAGCGCGCGCGGATACATGCCGAGCTGGCGCAAGATATTCTGCTCGGCGGAGCCCCTCGTGCCGCCTTTCGAGACGAGGAGGCCGGCGGAAAGCGAGACAATCAGCGCAGGTATCTGCGAGACCAGACCATCGCCGACCGACAGCTTAGTGTAAACATCCGCCGCCGACGCGAGGGTCATGCCATGGCGCGTGACGCCAATGATGATTCCGCCGAAAACATTCACCGCGAGAATGATGAGGCCAGCGATTGCGTCGCCTCGGACGAATTTCGACGCGCCGTCCATCGAGCCGAAGAAGGCGCTTTCCTCTTCGAGTTCACGGCGACGCAGTTGCGCTTCACGTTCGTCGATGAGACCCGCCGAGAGATCGGCGTCGATCGCCATCTGCTTGCCGGGAATGGCGTCCAGCGTGAAACGCGCGCCCACTTCCGCGATACGCGTGGCGCCCTTGGTGATCACCAGAAAATTCACGGTGACGATGATCGCAAAGACGGTGAGGCCGATCACGAAATCGCCGCTCATCACCAGCCTGGAAAACCCGCTGATGATGTAGCCCGCGGCCGTTGCGCCCTCCGACCCGTGCGAAAGGATCAGGCGCGTGGTCGCAATGTTGAGCGACAGACGCAAAATCGTCGCGACGAGAAGAACGGTTGGAAAAGAGGAGAAATCGAGTGGCTTTTGAATCCAGAGCGCCACCATCAGGATCAGCACTGAAAGGCCGATCGAAAAGGCGAGCCCCGCGTCGAGCAGGAAGGCGGGAATCGGGAGAAAAAATACGCAGAGGATGAAGACGATCGACATGGCGAAGCCAATGTCTTTCGAACTTCCCTCCGCTTGCTTGGGCCTGCTGGCGCCAGCGACATCCGTCATTCAATGCGCTCCATCGCGCGACGGCTCAATAGCCCTTCTCGACCTTCGAATAGGCGAACTGAGCAAGCACGTTGATTTGTGAACCCACAAACGGGGCTGCGAGGCCGAGGACCGCGATCATGGCCACGATCTTGGGCACGAAGGTTAAGGTCATCTCCTGAACCTGCGTGAGGGCTTGGAAAAGCGCGACGACGATTCCCACGGCCATGGCGGCGCCCACCAAGGGGCCGGAGACCATCAAGATCGTCACGAGAGTACGATGAATGATTTCGAGTGCGTCCGCTTCATTCATCGCTAGGAGATCGTCACGCCTGGCTGCAGAGGCAGTTGACCGCCGCTTGTAAGATTGACGGCCATTCCGTTTGCAGCGAGCGTGACGGAAGCTACCTTACCGGTCACGGAGCCGTCCGCGGAGGTGACCACGCGTCCGATGAGAGCGGCGCCTTGGGTAAGGGAGGACTGCTGGGAAAGGGACGTAAGCAAATCATTGGTCTTGACCGCCTGCTCCAGCGAGGAAAACGTGGCGAGCTGGGTGACGGTCTGCGTCGGATCGACTGGCTTTGTCGGATCCTGATGCTTCAGCTCCGTCACGAGAAGCTGGAGGAACGTCTTGTAGTCTCCGAACGCCTTGTTTGCGTCCTTGCTTACCGAGGAGCTGGATGCGGCGGTCGCCGCCTGGACAGGGGAAACGGTCATATGTGGATCCTTAAGCGACTTCGCGAGCGTTTTCCGCCTCCGCCGTCGTTGTGAGCTGTTCTTCGATGGGAAAAAGCCCGCGAACGACTTTGAGCGCGTCAAACATCCTTTTGTCCTCTATGTGCCGGACGGCCGCTCTCAATCCTTCCATAATTCGGGGGTCGAGCGCGTTGCTGCTGAGAGAGACGAACATCTCCCGACAAAGCTGCAGGGCAGCTTCACAGTCGTTCGGCGACATAAGCATCGCCTGGATGACGAAGTAGAGCCGCTTGAGCGGCGTGGTCGCGCTCTCGGCCTGCATGACATGGTTCTCGAGCAGAAAAGTCACGTCGTTGAGAAGTTCCAGACATACTTTTCGGTCGACTCTGAGGACCGCCCCATTGATGAAGATGCGTTCGCCACGGCGAAGGGAGATGTTCATGTTAAGTCAGTCCGTCGGCGATGAGCTTGTTGACGTCGATGAGCCCGTCGAAGTTGACCGACTCGCCGCGATCGATCAAATCGGTCTCGCGGCGGACCCAGAATCCGATGGAAATGAGCGAAGCGCGAAGATCGTGCGGGAGGCCGTTCTCGTCGTTCGAAAGATCCGAGATGAAGATTGACCATAATCGACGCACGAAATCCGTCGCCTCGAACGCCTCAGGCGAGAGGGCTCCCTTCGATTTTGCGGCGGTGAGCTTTAAGACGGCCTTTTCGAGCGCCTCCTTCTCTCGCGCCCGAGCGGTCTGCGACGACTCGCTTGCCATTTGCACGTAGCGTTGCTGATACATTGGGCGCCGCCTCACAGATATTTGGTGAGGCTGAGCTGGTTAATACGAGCAGTGAGCGTATAGGCGGTCTCGATCCTGGTCATCAGGTTATTCACCCTGGTGGTTGCTTCGGTGGGATCAACGGCTTCGAGATCCTGCAGCTGTGCGTCAAAATAGTCTTTCTGAGTCGCCATCGTATCGCTCGCGTTCTTGACTGTATTTTGCATCACGCCGACCCGCGCTCGGGTCTTCATCAGATCTCGAATCCCCGAGTCCAGCGTATCCATCGCTGTTTCAACCAGAACATTATAAGCGTCATTGCTTAGCTGCTGCGCGCCGATGTCGCTCAACATGGCGTATGCCGACGCGATTTTTCGCATGGCTGGTTCATTTGCGCTGATCGACGCGTCAGTGCTCACGGAGAGCCCGATCTGGCTGTGGAGCACTACGTCGGACGCCGAGGACCAGTCGCTCTTCCACCCTGCATCGGAAAACAGCGCGTCGAACGGGCCGGACAGAAAGCTTTGCATCTGCGCTGACGTAATCGACGCCACGGCTGGATCGGACTGCGTAAAGCCAAAAGTCGCGGAGAAGGCGGCGTCCAACGCGAGTTTGGCCGCAGACGGAGGCACGGCGACGTAATTCGCGATCGGCTCTTGGTCGGTGCTGACCCCGCCGAAAAGAAAGCCGTCAGCATTAGAGCTGTTGAGTTTGCCGATGAAGGTCGTCAGCGATTGGCTTGCCTGGGTGATGATCGCAGCGCGTTCCCCGCCGGTGGTCCGCGTCACGACGAGCGAGGATCGCATTTGTTGTGCGTCTGAAAGCAGGGCCGAAAGCGCCGCCTGCGTCGTATCGAGCCGCGTCGACACAACTCTGTTCGACCCAAGGGTCGCTTCCAGGGCGTCATGGATGTCGTTGATGGCGTAACTTTCGCTTGCGCGAACGCCAAGCGCAATGGCGAGGTCGGCGTGACGACCGGTGGTTATTTCCTTTTGGCCTCTCGCCAGCTGGCTCTGTAGAAGGGCGACGGTCTGCCTAAGGGAGGCTGTGATGGAATAAGTAGAGGTCTTGAGCAGCATGGTCGCCTCAGGAGCGAAGCGCCGAGAACAGCGCGGTGAACATGGCGTTAACGGCTTCGAGCAGCTTGGCTGAGGCCTGGTATGAATTTTCGAGCGCGAGCATTTGCGACATCTGATCGTCGAGATTGACGCCGGTTGCGTTGGAGAGGGCCTGCGTGGTCTGGGAGACGACCGCTTCGTAATAGGTCGTCGTGCTTTCCAACTGCTGGCGTTTTCCCGCGATCCAGCCATTGGAGTCGGTTGCAAGCGCTTCAACGGAACCCGAGGGGCCCAGGCCCGCCGCAGGATCGAAGTTCTGGTTCTGCGACGGGGCATTCACGAGCTCGATGAGCCGATTGGCGTAGCCGGGCGCGCCGGTCGTATTGTAGACATAGGCTGGATTTCCCGAGGCGCCGCCGTCACGCAGCCTCGCAAGATCGCCCCCCTGAATCGGATCGACGTTTGCATTAAGGACGATCTGACCAGCCAGTCCGGGAAGGAGCGTTGCGGCGGGGGATTGGGTTGCGCCCGGATAAGTGAAAAGGCCCGGAAGATCCGGCCCGCCGCCGCCGCTTTGGTCCCTTTCGGCGAAGGCGACCACGAGACCACGCGCAATTTCGTCCAGCTGGCTTTGATAGAGAGGCGCAATTTCGTCGCGAATCTGAGCCATTCCCACGATCGAGCCGGAACGCAAGGCCAGGGGAGCTCCGGCGCCCGTCACCTGTACCCCGTCGACATAGACCGCCGCGCCATTGGCGCTGGGCGTCAATGTGGGAGTTGGCTGGAAAGTCAATTTGCGGGGCGTCGTCTCGAAGAGGGTGACGCCGCTATCGGTGTAAATCACCACGTCGTTATTCGGGCGGCTCACGGCCGTGACGCCGATTCGCTTGGAGATCTCCGTCAGCAAGGCGTCCCGACGGTCGAGGATGTCTGTCACGTCGGCGCCGGCCGCCGTGCCCTCGACGACGTCCGTATTGTAAGTCGCGAACTTCTCGAGAAGCGAGTTGACCTCCGAGACCGCCGAGGTGATCCCTTCGTCCGCCGTGAATCTCTCCTTCTGCGTGGCGGCGGTCGCGTCATTGAGGGCCGCGACGACGTTCCGAGCGGCGGAAATCGCGAGTTCCGCGGCGGTTTCGTTCTGGGGCGTTGCGCTATACGCTTGTAGCGCGCTTTTCAGCTTTGATATGACCGTGGAAGCGGAACGGCTGTTCGACGAATCCGAGAGGTTGAGCGCCTGATCGATCCGCGAGAGCGCATCCGAGACGGCGGTCGCCGCCTCCTCATGAGCGCTCGCTGAAAGGAGATTGCGAAACAGCGCGACGTTGGTCGCGCGTCCGACGCCGAGGAACTCGACGCCAGCCTCATCGGAGGCGAGAAGGGCGTGCTTCACATTGACGCCGGTCACGCCGGCTCCCGCGATATTGCGGGAGGTCACGTTGATCTGGTTCGAGACGACGCCGAGCGACCGCAAGGCGATCGCACCGGCCGAGCTGAGAGACATCGCGCCGCTCCGTTACTTGATGTTGTTCAGGACCTGCAGGATCTCTGATGTGGTTTGGAAGCTCTGCGTGTTCGCCGTGTAGCACCGCTGGGCGATAATCATCGCCGAAAGCTCGGTTGCGAGATCGACGGCGGAGGATTCCAGGGATGAGGCGACGATGGTGCCGCGGCCGCCGGCGCCCGGCGACGAAACGGAAATTTCGCCCGAGTCGCGATTGGGCACATACACGTTGCCGGTGAAATTGAAGAGCTCGGTCGGGGCGCGGACCTCGGCCAGGGGAATCGTGTAAGCTGAGACCAGCTGCCCGTTATCGAGCTGATAGCTCAATACGCCGTCCGACCCCACGTTCACGAGACGCACCGCGCCGGCTGCGTTGCCGTTGCTATTCACATAATTAACGACAAACGGAGCGCCGAGCTGGGTCGTGTTGCTCAGATCCACGGTGATTGTGCTCGCGCCAGTCGGCGTGATCGTTGCGGTCCCGCCTGTCAGAATCGAACCGTTGGCCGGATCGAAGGTGAGCGTCTGCGTGAGTAGCGCGGGGTTCGCGTACGGGAAGCCGCCGCTTGTCGCATCGGCGGCGTCATAGATCGACATTTCCCATGTTTCGGCGGCGGTCTTTGCGAAGTAGACGTTGAGGACCTTGGCGGCGCCGACGTTGTCGTAGATCGTCAAAGACGATTTGGCTGTAAAGGTAGACGTGGCCGCATTGGCGGATGGCAGATCCGCGGCCGCGACGATCGCGGAAGTGGCCGGCAGATTGGCGGAGAGGACCGCCGAGGTTGAGGGAGCGGAGTAGAGTCGGTCGTTGTGAATTCGTACGACCTGCAGATTGCTCAAGGCGTCCGGCTGCGTGCCGGTAGGCGCCGCCATCAAATAATATCCTGCGGTGTTGACGAGCCGGCCCTGCGAATCTGGCGCGAAAGACCCCGCGCGAGTAAGAAAGACGCCGCCGGCCGAGTCCGATACGACAAAGAAGCCTTTGCCGCGTATGGCGAGGTCCGAGGCGTTGCCCGTCGTGGCGATTGTCGCTTGCGACGACACGTCGTAACGGCTGCGCGTTGTCACGCCGCCGCCAAATTGATTGGCGTCCTGATAGCCGTTGAGGACTGTCAGGAACTGCGTCGTCGCGCGCTTGTAGCCAGTCGTGCTGACGTTGGCGATGTTCTCGGACAGATTCGAAAGCGCATTCGATTGCGCTGACATGCCCATGATGGAGGTGTTGAAAAGTCCAAAAATCGTCATCGCGTCGGTCCGAGAGAGTAACCCGGTGGAATTAAACGCCGAGCGGCTTGTCTGAAGCTTTCAGGCTGGCGACTCGCGGCGTTGTCCGCGTCCCTGCGGCGGATTAAGACTGCGCTTCCGCCCATTGCGAAGGAGCGACGCCATGTTTGACGAATCTGCGCCCCATGGCGTCCGCCGCCAGCTGGCGGCCGCGCCACGCCCCGGCAAGCAGGGATTTCCCCTTGGAGCGGCGTCAAATTTGGTCGCCGCCGAACGGCGGCAGGACAGGCGGCGCGGCGTGCGCCTCAATTGGGGGAAGGCGCTCGACGCTTCGGATCGTTTTTTGTGTGAATGTCTTGTCGTCAATCGTTCGCGCGGCGGCGCGCGCGTCCGACTGGCCCGCAGGATCGGTTTGCCTTTGAGGTTTCATTTCTTCGACGATGCCGAAAAGGCGCTCTATGACGCCCGAGTCGTCTGGCGCCAGGGCGATCTCGTCGGTTGCCGTCTGGCGCTGTCGCCGTTGCGCAACAAGCAGGAAGTCGTGAAGCGTATGAGCGGCCGCTACTACGCGGTGTAATAATTTTTTTACGCCTCGCCGCCGACGAAATAGCGAAGGCGGCGTTGGGCGGCCCATATTGCGGCGCTATTGGCGCTCGCGGCGAAGGAATTCGCATCGAAGGGCGCGCGGTGGTCTTCAGCGGCGCGGGCGAGCAGGCCGGCTGCGATGGACAGCAGGACGGTCGTCGACGCCTTCACGAATACTGCGTCGTCGGCGCCGGCCTCGCGGGCCTCGCTGCGAATGCGCGCGACGAGGCTGCGCACCTCGTAGTCGAGCACTTCGAGGTCCTGGCGAAGCGGCTTGTCGAGCTTTTGGCATTCTTCAATGGACATGACGGTCATTCGGGCGCCTTTTCCGATACTCATGCTGGCCTCTCCGATACGCGGATTGCGCCGGCGACTTTCCGCGCCGCGTCTAAACAAACGCTTGCCAGGTTGAACGCCTCGCAGGGCTGCGCAAGCCCTGCGCAATTTTAGGCTCATCTTACCGGCAGGATGCAGCCGGCGCGCTGCATTCGCGCCGCGAGCGCCAGGGCGTCGCCCTTTAATCGCGCGACCTCGGGCGCCGCATCCTCATCGAAGAGCGTGGCCATGAGCGTCGGCGCGCCAAAGGTCCGGATGCGATCGTCGTGGTAATGCTTGTCCTGGACCAGTTCGGAGAAAATGAGGGCGCGCGTCGTCTTCGCATGCATCCGCGCAAGGTCCCGGCAACTCGCCTGCGCATAGGCGCCGGGTTCGATGAGCTCCGGGGCGATTTCGTCGTGCCGCTTCGCACAGGCCGCGAGGCACAAGAGGATGCAGAGCGTGATTGGCGCGCGCGTGGTTTCGAACATTCTTCCTCCGCCCAGGAGCGGGTCTCCGGCCGTTTCAGTCTTGAGCAAAGAGGCTGGCGCGAGGCCTTCAGGTCCGCCGCGACATCGTGGCCGCCTCCCGGCGCTTTTCCGGTCATGAGCCTGTGGCGTATAAGGACCTGTCGTTATCGGGCGCCGGCAGGGGCCGGGTTGCGCCCAGCCGGTTTTTTCACCGCGGAAACAGATTTGGCCAAGACGCGGGGCGCCGGTACGGGCATACTGTCGACACGTCCGATCGGTTTGAAAAAGGGACAGGAAAGAGCATGACGATCAGCCGCGACGAAGAGCCCACGGTCAAGGGGCGGAAGGTCCCGCCGAAGACCGAGGGAGGTTCGGAGCGCAAGGCCAAATCGGCCCGAAAGGGGACCCGGAAATCCACGGAGAAGGCTCAAACGCCGTCTGTGGCGCCGCCGGCGACAGCGAATGCGGAAAAGCCGCCGGCCCCGAAATCGCGGGCGGCCAAGGCTGCGCCAACGGTGCTCGCCGCGCCCCCGATTCCGACCCCGCTCACGGCCGTCGATTTCGAGGCCATGGCGGAGAACATGGCCCAACTTGTCGATCAGGGCCGCAAGGCGCTGGCGGCGGCGATCGGCAATGTCGAAGCCGGCGGGCCGCGCAGCGAGCTTGCCGCCAATGTCGCCGACGCCACCAAGACCCTCGGCGTCGTCGCCGAATACTGGCTCGCGAAGCCGGAGCGTGCGGCGGTTGCGCAGGCGGAGCTCTACGGCGGCCTGAGCGAGATCTGGCGCCAGACCATGCGCCGTTACACGGGCGAAGACGTGCCGCCGGTCGTGACGCCGGAGCCGGGGGACAAGCGATTCGACTCGCCCGAATGGGAGCAGAACCCGTTCTTTGATTGGCTGCGGCAGTCGTACCTCTACGCGTCGCGCTGGGCCGGCGAGATGGTGGAGAAGGCCGAGGGGGTCGACCCTCATACGCGCGCCAAGGCGGCCTTTTACACGCGGCTGATCTCGAGCGCGGTGTCGCCGTCGAATTTCGTGCCGACCAATCCGGAACTCCTTCGCGCCACGATCGAGAACAAGGGCGAAAATCTCATCCGCGGCATGACAATGCTGGCCGAGGACATCAGCGCCGGCGGCGGCATGCTGAAGATTCGCCAGAGCGACGACACGAAATTCCGCCTCGGCGTCGATCTCGCGACGACGCCGGGCAAGGTCGTCTGGCGCAACGACGTGATGGAGCTCATCCAATATGCGCCGACGACCCAGGAGGTTTATGCGCGCCCGCTGCTCATCACGCCGCCGTGGATCAACAAGTTCTATGTGCTGGACCTCAATGCGGAGAAAAGCTTCGTGCGCTGGGCGGTGGAGCAGGGCTTCACCGTCTTCATCATCTCCTGGATCAACCCCGACGAGAGCAAGGCCGAGAAGGGCTTCGAGGCTTATATGCACGAAGGCGTGCTCACCGCGCTCGACGTCATCGAAAAGGCCACAGGAGAGCGGAAGGTCGCGGCGGCAGGTTATTGCGTCGGCGGCACGCTGCTGGCGCTGACGCTCGCCTATATGGCCGCCAAGGGCGACGACCGCATCGACAGCGTCACCTTCTTTGCGACGCAAGTCGACTTCAGCGAGGCGGGCGACCTCCAGATCCTGATCGACGAGGCGCGGCTCGCGGCGCTCGACGAGGCGATGGCGAAGACCGGCTATCTCGAAGGCGTGAAGATGGCGAACGCCTTCAACATGCTGCGCCCAAATGAGCTGATCTGGACCTATGTGGTGAATAACTACATGAAAGGCGTCGAACCCGCGGCTTTCGATCTGCTCTACTGGAACTCGGATTCGACGCGCATTCCCCGCGCCAATCACTCCTTCTACATGCGCAGCTGCTATCTCGAGAACCGGCTGGCGCGGGGCGAGATGGTGATCGACGGCGTGCGTCTCAATCTGCGCCAGGTGAAGATCCCCGTCTATGAGATCGCCACCAGGGAAGATCATATCGCGCCCGCGCGCTCGGTGTTTCGGGGGGCGAAGTTCTTCGGCGGCGAAGTGACCTATGTGCTCGGCGGCTCGGGCCATATCGCGGGCATCATCAATCCGCCCTCGAGGGGCAAGTATAACTATCTGACCGGCGGCCCCGCGAAGGGAAGCTTCGACCAATGGGTCGCGACCGCCAAGGAGACCAAAGGCTCCTGGTGGCCGCATTGGCTGCTGTGGATTACGGCGCAAGCGCCGCGCAAGGTTCCTGCGCGGCAGCCCGGCGGCGGCAAGCTCACGCCGCTTTGCGACGCGCCGGGGGAATATGTGCGGGTGAAGGGCTAGGTGGCGTGGCCGCGGGCCGCATAGGCGACGAGCGCAGCCATGCGCTCCACCTCGAGCGGATCGTAATCCATCGGCAGGTCTTCGGGCGGCACGTCGGAGTCGCTCGCGCGCGTCTCCATGCCGTCGTCGCCGAAATAATATCTCGCCCCCGTGGGGGTGAAAGTGACGACCCATTCGCCGTCCTTACGCTCCACGCGAAAGTCGTCGGTCTGCGGGGCGCTCAGTTTGGACGCGGTCATGGTCCCATCTCCCGTGATCGAGGGGATTTAGAGCGCTCCCCGCAGCGGTGAACTCCGGACCCCGGAATTCCCCGCCATCGCCTAAGGGCTCGACGATCGTCGCCCCTGCGGCAAACGTAAACGCAACCGTTAATTTTTCATAAAGCGCGGGGCGTAAGTTAATGCTTCGTTAACCATCTGCAGGCATTAAGGAAAACTCAATTAATTGAACGAGTTCGCCGTGACGCAGACTGCCTCCCGCCACATCCGCTTTCGGGGCCGTTCCTACCCGACACTCGCGCTTGAACTCGAGGCCCCGCTCGCCGACTGGATGGCCCGGCTCGACGCCTATCTCGCCTGCTCGCCCGCCTTCTTTGCGAAGAAGCCCATCGTCATCGACGTGACCAGGCTCGAACTCGATCGCAGCAGCCTCGTCCAGCTTCTGCAAGAGCTTACCCAGCGGGGCATCAGGATTTTGGGAATCGCCGGCGTCGATCCGAGCTGGGCTGCGGATGATCTTCCGCCGATTCTGACCGGCGGACGCGCGGCGTCGGCGCCGGATGGGGACGAGCCCAAGAAAAAAGCTGAGCTGACGGTTGAAGAGCGCGCCGCCTTCGAGCAGATCGCCGGCGCGCTCGCCGCGTCCCGCGATCCGACCGAAGGTCAGGAGAAGCCGGCCGCCGCGACTCCCGATCAAGGCCCCGTGACGCCGCTCGTCGTCGATGCGCCGGTGCGTTCGGGCCAAACCATTTTCCATCCGCAGGGCGACGTGATCGTCATCGGCTCGGTAAGTTCCGGCGCCGACGTGATCGCAGGCGGGTCGATCCATGTTTACGGAACCTTGCGCGGGCGGGCGATGGCTGGCGCCTATGGCGAGATGAGCGCGCGTATTTTCTGCCGCCGTCTCGAGGCCGAACTACTCGCGGTCGGAGGCGTCTACCTTACCGCCGACGAAATCGACAAAGACATGTTGAGCC
Organism: Methylocystis sp. NC52PC; assembly: GCF_055698645.1. Classification (NCBI taxonomy): domain Bacteria; kingdom Pseudomonadati; phylum Pseudomonadota; class Alphaproteobacteria; order Hyphomicrobiales; family Methylocystaceae; genus Methylocystis; species Methylocystis sp. NC52PC. The sequence goes on from NZ_CP170127.1 coordinate 2,410,130, forward strand.
AGAACGTTCAGATCTGGCTCGACTCGGAAGACGTGAAAGTTGCGCGGCTGGATTGAGAGAGGATAATTGAAATGACCAAAGTCGTGGTGGTCACCTCGGGTAAGGGCGGCGTCGGAAAGACGACGTCAACCGCTGCGCTCGGCGCGGCGCTCGCCCAGCAGGGCAAGAAGGTCGCCGTCGTCGATTTCGACGTCGGACTGCGAAATCTGGATCTCGTCATGGGCGCCGAGCGGCGCGTGGTCTATGACCTGATCAATGTCGCCCAGGGCGACGCAAAATTGCAGCAGGCGCTCATTCGCGACAAGCGCTTGCCCAATCTGTTCCTCCTGCCGGCTTCGCAGACGCGCGACAAGGACGCGCTCACTGAAGACGGCGTGCGCGCCGTGATCGGCGAGCTGCGCGACAAATTCGACTGGGTGCTCTGCGACAGCCCCGCTGGGATCGAGCGGGGCGCGACTCTCGCCATGCGATTTGCCGATGTCGCGATCGTCGTCGCCAATCCCGAGGTTTCCTCGGTGCGCGATTCCGATCGCATCATCGGCCTCCTCGACGCCAAGACCGAGCAGGCGGAGAAAGGCGGGCGCATCGAGAAGCATCTCCTGCTCACCCGTTATGACGCGGGCCGCGCGGGTCGGGGCGAAATGCTGAGCATCGATGACGTTCTCGAGATTCTGTCCATTCCGTTGATCGGCATCGTGCCGGAAAGCGAAGACGTGTTGCGCGCGTCCAACATGGGCTCCCCCGTCGTTCTGCATAATTCGAGCAGCGCTCCCGCCCGGGCCTATGGCGACGCGGCCCAAAGGCTTTGCGGCGCGGACCTGCCCATGAATATCCCAAGCGACAGGAAGGGCATTCTTGGGCGCCTGTTCGGCAGGAGGGCTGCATGAATTTGTTTCGTATCTTCAATCGCGGCGGCACCGCGCCCGTTGCGCGCGAGCGTTTGCAGATCCTGCTCGCGCATGAGCGCACCGCCGCGAGCAAACAGGACCTTCTCGCGATCCTCCATAAGGAAGTGCTCGCGGCCATCTCCAAACATGTCGCGGTCGAGCCGGACAAGGTCGAGGTGAAAGTCCATCGCAGAGACGAGATGTCGGTCCTCGAAATCGGGATCGAGATCGACGGAGAAGCGATGACGATCCCGGCGGCCCTCGCAGACGACAGGGCCGCCTGATCGTCTATCGGGGGCTCACGGCGCGCATGCGCGCGTCGACGATCGTGAATGTTTCGCCGACGCCGATGATCGGGTTGAGGTCGAATTCCGACACCCAGCCGGCCGCGGCGAACCAGCGCGACAACTCGGAGATCAGTCCCGCGAGGGCATTCCTGTCGATTGGCGGCGCGCCCCTGTAGCCGTCGAGAAGCTTGCCGCCCTTTAATTCGTCGAGCATGGCGCGCGCCTCTTCGACCCCAAAGGGCGCGAGCCGCAGCGCCACGTCATTCAGCGCTTCCACCCAAACGCCGCCCAACCCGAAAAGCACGAGCGGCCCGAAGGACGCGTCGCGACGGCCGCCGACGACGAGTTCAAGGCCAGCCGGCGATTGCTTTTGCACAAGCGCGGGACCCGGCCCGAGCCGCGCGCAAAAATCTTCATAGACGCGCGCGACGCTTGCCTCATCGCAAAGGCCGAGACGCACCGCGCCCTGATCGCTCTTATGCGTCAATCCGGCGCGCTCGGCTTTCACGACGACGGGAAAGCCGAGTTCCGCCGCGCCTGCGCACGCTTGCTTCGCGCTCGCGGCCATGACGAAAGGCGCGACGGAAAAGCCCTGCCGCGCGAGGAGGGAAAACGCGTCCGCCGTCGCGATCCAGCCGTCCGGTCCGACGGCGCCGGGAGAGTCGATTGCGTCCAACGGCGGCGGGAGATCGGCGGCCGGTCGGGTTCGTAGAGCGGCGAGCGCCGTCGCGGCTCCGGCTGGCCAGAGATGGCATGGAATGCCGGCGGAGAGCAGACGAGCGCGATTGGAATCGGCCGCGCGCGGCGCCACCCAGCAAATATGCAGCGGCTTTTGCGAGCCGCCTGCGCGCGCCGTCGCTTGCGCGTGGATGATCGCCGCGCTGACTTCCTCCATCAGCGCGGAACGCTGCAGGAGCACGGGGACGACCGCGTCGACTTCGTCGCTTTCCATCAATTGGGCGACACACGCCCCATACATGCGTGAGAAGCGCGCCCAGTCGGTCGTCACGTCGATCGGGTTGATGGCCGAACCATGCGGGGGCAGCTCGCGCGCAAGCGCCTCTTGCAGCTCTCGCGAGAGGGCGGGAACGGCGAGGCCTTTCTCTTCGAGAAGATCGGTCAGCTCGACGCCGACGCCGCCAGAGTTGGTGATCACCGCGACGTTCTTCCCGCGCAGCGGCGGCTGCCAGTCGAGCGCGGCGGCGACATTCAGCAAGGCGTAGCCATCCTCGACCACATGCGCGCCGGCTTGCCGCAAAGCCGCCTCGACGACGACCGCGTCCGTCGACAGCGCGGCGGTGTGGCTCGCGGCGGCGCGCTGCCCTGCGGGACGACGCCCGGTTTTCAACACGACGACGGGTTTGCGTTTGGTAATGTCTGCAAGAGCTTCGAAGAGGCGCCTGCCGTCGCAGATTGATTCGAGCAACAAGGCAATGACCGTCGTTTCCGGATCGTCGCCCAGATACGCCAATATGTCCGTCTCATTGAGGTCGGCCTTGTTGCCGAGCGCGACGATTTTCGAAAATCCTACGCCTTCATCCATAGATCGCGAATAAGCCGCCATTCCGTAAGCGCCGCTCTGGGTGATGAGCGATACGCCGCCCTTCTTTGGCAGGCCAATCGAAAGGGAGGCGTTGAGGCCGCAACCGGCGCTGATGACGCCGAAGCAATTGGGGCCGATGAGACGCACGCCTTGGGCCGCGGCCGCCTCGAGCGTTCGACGCTGCAATTCCGCGCCTTGTGGCCCAACTTCGGCAAAGCCGCCGGTAATGACGACGGCGACGGGAACGCCCGCCTTGCCGCAATCCTCGATGACTCCGGGCACGCTCGCGGCCGGCGTGACGATGACGGCCAAATCGACGCCCGTCGGCGCGGCGTCGAGTCGCGAATAGGCGGGCGCGCCGAGCAATTCGCGGGCCGATGGGTGGATGGCGACGACCTGGCCCTTAAAGCCGGATTCCTGCGCCGTGAGGTTCTTCAAGAAAAGAGTTCCGGCCTTGCCGGGCGTCGCAGAAGCGCCGACCACTGCGACGCAGCGCGGAGCGAACAGTGCGTTTCGCCAGTTGCTCATGAGGCCTGCTCCGGGAAAGACGCGAACAGCGCCGGCGCGCCGCCCGTATGGAGAAAGAGCACGTCGTCGACGTCGGCAAAGGCGCCGCCCCCCAGCAGATTGAGATAGCCCCCCATCGCCTTCCCCGTGTAGACAGGGTCGAGAAAGATCGCCTCGGCGCGGGCGACAGCGGCGATCGCCTCCTCGCCTTCAGGCGACGGGACGCCATAGCCGGGGCCAATGAATGCGCCATGCACGCGGCAGTCGATCGCATTTAAATTCGGGCGGGCGCCGATCAGCGCCGCGGCGTCTTCAGCGAGCGCATGGGCGCGCGCGGCGGCTTCCTCCGCCGGGCGGCTGACGGTTATCGCCTCGATGCGCCAGGGGGCGCCCAAGAGCGCCGTTCCCAGGAGCCAACCGGCGAGCGTGGCGGAGCCGCCAACCGCCATGACGACGCGGGTCGGCGCAACGCCGAGCGCCGCGCATTGCGCGAGCGTCTCCTGCGTCGCCAGCACATGTGCGAGCGCCGCAAGCGGGCAAGCGCCGCCGCGCGGCACGACATAGGGCCGGCCGCCCCGCGCGTCGATTTCAAAGGCCTTGCGCGAAATCTCGCGGTCGACGGAAGCGCGATCCGGATCGTCGGTAAAATGAACCTGTGCGCCGAGCGTCACAGCGAGTCGATAATTGCCTTCCGCGCGCCTCGGCTTGGCGCCCCAATAAACGGCGATGCAATCGAGACCAGCGAGCCCTGCGATCCCGGCGGCGGCGCGAACGTGGTTGGAGAGGGGGCCGGCTCCCGTTATCAACGCGTCGGCGCCGCGGCTCACGGCGTCGCCAACGACGAGATCGAGCGCGCGCACTTTGTTGCCGCCGAACGCCGTTGGAATGAGGTCGTCACGCTTGAGCCACAGACGCGGTCCGCCGACGGCCGCGGAGAGACGCTCCGCGGCATGCAGGGGCGTGGCCTGCGCCAAGAGCGACAGGCGCGGAAGCGCATCGAGCTTCGCAGCCCATTCCGTCACGTCGCGCCTCCCTCCTGGAGAAGCCGGTCGACGAGCTCCTGACATTGCCCGATCTGCGCCGAAGGGTCGAGCAAGCGCGCAATCTCTTCTGCGGAGAGATGCGCTCGAATATCCTTGTCACGTGCGACTGCGTCAGAAAAAGTACGTCCCTCCCGCCGCGCCGCAGCGGAGAGCGCGTGGACAATCCGATGGGCGGTCTGTTTGCCGACGCGTCGCGCAAGCGCAAGCATCACGCCTTCCGACAGCGCGAAGCCGCCGTCGGCGAGAAGATTGGCGCGCATCCGGTTCGCATCCACTTCGACAGTTTCGAGCAGCGTAGCGACCAGGGCGATCGCCTTGCCGGCCGCCATGGTGAGTTGCGGGATCGCGTGCCATTCAACCTTCCACGAACGTCCGTCGCGCTCGTGATCGTGCACGAGACTTTCGCTCAGCAGCCCGGCGTTGGCGCGGACGACCCGCGCCAACGTTCCCAAATGCTCGGCGATTTCAGGATTGCGCTTGTGCGGCATTGTGATGCTGCCGACGCCTTGCGCCAGCGGGGCTTCGCGCAATTCGCCGATTTCGCTGCGCTGAAGATTATAGACTTCATGGCCGATGCGATCGGATGTCGAGGCGGCAAGCGCCAGCAGCTGCGCCCATTCGACGAAAATGTCGCGGCTCGACGTCCAGGACAGGTCTGGCGCGTCGAGGCCAAGGCGTTCGAAAAAATCGCGCTGAACCAAGAGCGCCGTTGCGCCCAGCGCCGACAGACTGCCGACGCCGCCGCATAATTGGCCGACGTTCATGCGCGCCTGCGTCTCATTGAAGCGCGTGCGATGGCGGCGCAGCTCTGCAAGCCAGCCTGCGACCTTGAAGCCAAGAGTAATCGGCAGTCCCTGCTGCCCATGCGTGCGGCCAGCCATCACCGTGTCGCGATGACGCCGGCAGAGCGTTTCGCAGGCGGCGATCGAGCGCTCGAGGTCTTGGACGATGAGAGCGCGCGCCTCCCGGAGAGCAAGAACGAGCCAGGTGTCGGCAATGTCTTGGACCGTGGCGCCGAAATAGAACCATTCCGCGCCGGAAGCAGAGCATCGGCGCGCGACGGCGTCGATCAAGCCTGCCGTCGAGTGGCCGGTCGCTTCATATCCTGCACGGCATTCTTGCAGGAAATCGTCGTCGATGCGGAGCGACGCGCAGGCGGCGACAATGTCGCGCCCGGCGTCCGCCGGGATGAGCCCATGCTCCGCCTCGATCGATGCGAGCAAGCCGAGCAAGTCCACCCAGCGCCGCGTACGCGCCGCGTCGGTGAAAAGCGCCTGCGTCGGCGGCGTCGCCCAGGCGTCGCCGTAAACTCGCGAGCCGAATGACCAGTCGCTCATCCCGCCTCCGATACGAAGGCGGCGGCCTCGCCGAGAAGTCGGTCGATCGCCTCTTCACGACGACCGCGCAGCGCCTGGAGCGCGTCGCGCTTTACGCGAATCTCGCTCTTGAGCTCTTCGGCCATCGCCGCCACTTCTGTCTCCGCTGCGCATCCGTAGTCGGTGCGCGCCGCTACGCAGGCGGCGGGATCCAGGGCGGTGAAGACGACCTCCTGGATATGATTCCGGTCCAAAAAAACGTCGGCCGCCCCTAATGACGCGAGAACGTCGTCGACCGTCGCCTCGGCCAGCGTTTGCCCCGTCGCTTCGAGCCCGCTCATAAGCGCGCCAACAATCCCATGCGCGCGCCGGTAATCGATCTTGGCTTTGGCGCTGAGGCGTTCCGCGAGATCGGTCGCACAGACGCTGCGGTCGGCAAGCGCAGCGCCGGCGCGCGCTGCGTCGAACGTCAAGTCTTTGAGACATTCGGCGACGAGCAGGGCGGCTTCCGCGACCGAGGTCAAGGCGTCGGGCGCCGCGGCATAGACGAAGAGGCGATTGTCCATCTGGCCGGAGGGCGTGCGTCCGGCGGCGCTCACCCCGGTCTGAACGCCGATGAGGCGGTTGGCGGTCGCGCGCACAAAGGCGAGCGCGAAGGGGTTGCGTTTTTGCGGCATGATTTTGCTGGCGCGCGCATGGCGGTCGGCAAGGCGGACGAATCCAAATTCGGCGCTCGCAAAAATCATCAGATCTTCCGCGAGGCGGTCGAGGTTGACGCTTGCCGCGACGGCGATCGAACAGGCTTCGATCGAAAGGTCGTGCAGCCACATGGCGTCGCGGGCGTGGCGGACCGGCGCGGGAAATCCCAATGACGCGGCCAATGCCCAGCGATCCTGCCGAATTGTCGATCCATTGGAGCTGCCGATGCCGGCCGGGCACTGATCGGCGCGCGCATGAAGAGCTACGACGCGATCGACGTCGCGCAGGACAGGAAAAGCGAAAGTCTGCAAGTAATGACCGAAGGTCGTCGGCTGCGCCGCTTGCAGATAAGTGTAGTCGGGCATCAAACTGCCCTTGTGTCTCAAGGACGTTTCGCTGAAGGTCTCGGCGCTCGTCAACAGGGCGATGTCCCGAACGATGTTGAAATAGGAGGAGCGGCGTTGCTGACCTTGAGCTTGTAGGCTCGGGGTGCTGATTCCACAGAAGGAAAGCAACGCCATGAACCAAGCTATCACATCGACGGCGATTCCCGCGAGCGCCTGGAAGGCGCAGGCGCTGGCCAACATGACGGCGAGTTTCGAGAGCTTCTGCCTTGTCTCGGGCATGGAGGCGCTGGCCGAGATGATGGAGAGCGACGCGACGGCGGCCTGCGGCCCTCGGCATGGGCGCGGCAAAGGGCGACGGGCGCATCGCTGGGGTAAGACGAGGGGCCAGATCGGTTTCCATGGCGGCAAGGTGGAGATCGACCGTCCGCGTCTGCGCGGATTTGACGGCAAGGAGTTGGCGCTACCCAGTTGGGAGGCGGCGCAAGCCGAGGATTGGCTTGGCAAATGGGCGATGAACCAGATGCTGATCAATGTCTCGACGCGCAGGTTCAAGCGTTCGGTCCGGCTGCCCGAGGGCGACGTTCCGGCGCGTAACGGGTCCGGCCTGTCGAAATCGGCGGCGTCGCGGCGGTTCGTGGCGCTGTCGGCGGCGCGGCTGCGGGAATGGATGGCGCGGGACCTCTCCGCCCTGGATTTGTTGGTGATCCAGATCGACGGCGTGCGCATGGTCGAGGACATGACCCTCGTGGCGGCGCTCGGCGTTGACGCAAGCGGCGACAAACATCCGCTCGGGCTGGTGGAGGGCGCGACGGAAAACGCAGCGACCGTGCAGGCCTTGATCGACAATCTCGTCGAGCGCGGGCTCGATCCCGCTGTTCCTCGCCTGTTCATCATCGACGGCTCCAAAGCGCTCGCCAAGGCGATCCGGGCGACCTTCGGGCGCGAGGCGGCCATTCAGCGCTGCCAGATCCACAAGGCGCGCAACATCCTGGACCGGCTGCCGAAATCCATGCATGCGTCCGTTCGCCGGGTGCTGCGTCAGGCATGGGAGATGAATGACGCCTCGAAGGCCGAGAAGCTATTGCGCAACCTCGCCCGGCGCCTTGAAAAGGACTGGCAAGGCGTTTCCGCCTCGATCCTCGAGGGGCTCGACGAGATGCTGACCGTCACGAGGCTGGGTCTGCCGCCTGAGCTGCGGCGATCGCTCGCGTGCACGAACATGATCGAAAACGTGATGGGGACGTTGCGGCGCGTCTGCCGGAACGTGAAATACTGGCGATCCCCGTCGATGGCTCTCCGTTGGGCGGGCGCAGCCATGCAAGAAGCCGCCAAGGGCTTTCGGCGGCTCAAGGCTCACAAGCAGCTCCCGATCCTGAGGGCGGCGCTCTCCGCCCGAAAGCTGAACGTCACTTCAGCCAGCTCAACTCTTGCTGATGCCGCGAGGGCAGCATAGTCTTTCAACCAGCGACGCCCGCTGCTCGCTTTTCAACAGCAAGCGGGACATCCCCGTCAACAGCGCATCGCCCAGGCCGCATAAGGCGTCGCAGAGCGTGAGATGAAAGGCTGTGGTCAGCGCTTCGCGCCTCGCGCGCGCGACGCCGAGCCATGCGGCCGAAGACGTTTTGCCGGTGAGCCAGGCTTCCCGGTTGGTGTAGAGATCGCCGAATTCCGCGCGAGGCGCGAAGCTCTCGGGCGTGACCTGCAGGTCTAGCAGCGCGGCGACAAGCTCTCGCGCCGCCGGCGCTGGAATGACCCCATCTCTCGCCAGGCGCAAGGTATGCGCGAGGTCGACCCATCCCACCGCTCTGACAAGGCCTGTCTGCGCTGTCAGCTCGCTTGCAAACGCCGTATTCACCAACCGCTCGGAAGGCTCCTGCAAGAGGCGTTCGCCAATCTCCAAGGCCGCAACGCGTGCGTCATGGTTCATTCCGGGCCTCTCGTTTCATCGAGGGGTCCGTTCTCGATCCGCGAAGGATCCCATAACCCGGCTTCTTTAGAGCGACGCGCAACGGCGTCGAAGGTTTCATAGCGGAGCCCACAACGCAGCGCCTCGAGCGCGAGACATTCCTCGGGCGGGATATTGCCGAGGCTGACGTTGGCGCCGAACCGGCAGACGAGATAGGCTTGTTGGGCGCGCAGTGGCGCCTCCCAGATGATACGAGCGCCCGCATCGCCAACGCGCCGCATGATTTCATCGAGGAAGGGCCCGCGGATCTCTCCGCCCTCATCATAAATGCCGACGCCGCAACCGCTCTCCCTGCCTTCGACAATGACCCAACCAGCGCCCCATTCGAGATCCTGAATGATTTGCGCGGCAAGTTCGCCGGCCTCCGGCTGGCGCGACGGATCCTTTCTTCCAACTTCGGTAATCGGTTGAAGACCAGCGTTTCGCGCGCAATCGATCATGCGGCGGCGCCGCTCGCCAGGCAAGCTGATTGTGCCTTCGGAAATTTCTGCGGCGCCAAAGCCCAGCGCAGCCGCGCGCGTCATGAAGACGCGGCAATGCTCCTGCACCACCGCGGCCTCGAGAAGCGTGCCCCCCGGATAAGCAAGAATGTCATGCGCGCGCAGCAGGTCGAGCTTTGCCTCAAGGCAGGCGCGCGGCATGAGCGCGGTTGTTCCAAAGCCGAATTTCCAGTGATCGATATGTGCGGCGGAGATGTCGAGAATATCGCGCATGGCGGCGAGCCCCACGCCCGTGTCGATGACCATCGTCACGCCGACTGGGCGCGGGCGCCGAAGCCTTCGGTCAACAATGGCGTCGAGGGACCAGACGCCGCGCCATGCCGAGTCGGTCGCGCTCATGCAGGGCGCTCCTCGTCGACACTAGAGGCGAGGCTGCGCAATGCGCGTTCGATCATCGGTAGATCGGCGCCCCAGGGAACCACCATGACACTCCCGTCGCGCTCGATGTCGAATTCGAGCAGACAGCATTTTAGAAGCGTCGGCTCCTCGCGCCGACCCGCAATCGCTCGCGGACACATTTCAATGCGCGGCGGTTCATCGCCGTAATAATGGCGGTGAAATTGAAGGCTGCGCGCGCAGCCGATCAGCGTCCAGTCTTGGCGCACGGCGGGACGCTCGTCCAAATAATGAACAGGGACGCCAAGATCATCGAGCCCGCCAGAACGGCAGGGGACGAGAAAGGCAGGCGCCGCGCGTTCCCGCACGAGCGCCTTCAACTCGATTCGCTCCAGGATCGGAACAATGGGCGGCAAGTCAGCGTAGCTGAGGACGTGACGCACGAGCTCGAAGAGCTTCGGAGGCTCCGGCGGCGTAACCTCCACGACGGTTACAACAAGCGGCTTGGGTCGGTGAATGAAATTGACGTGGTCGAATTTGCCTTCGCAAATCAAGGTGCGATCCGGGCCCACCCCCATGCGAGTTGCGAGCGCCGCGAGCGAAGAGGGGTTCCCGCAGTCCGTATCCGGGTCGCGCAGAAACACGCAGCTTTCGGGCAACGCCAGAACCTCCACGTGTCGAATGGGCGAAAACAGAGGCTCGCGGTCGATCAATTCGACGGCGACGACGGCATGCTCGCCCCGCGGGGAGCGCAAGACGATAAATTCTGTACGGCGATAGGCCTCCCGATCCATGAAACGCCCGATAATCGCGTCCTCGCTCATCGTGCCGTCATAGGGTTGGACGCTGACGCCGCGATAGGGCAGGGGAACGACATTCGGCCTCCCGCGCAGCGATCGTCGGGTCGGCTCAACAGGGGCGTTCATGCGCTCTCCTTCTGCGCTTGGATCTCGAAGCGACGCCGCAAATCCTGTTCGCGAATCTCCTTCTCGTGGATCCGAAGCGGGTCCATCGCGCGGATCATCTCCACGATTGCGCGGCATGGCGGCGCAATGACGCCAATGCTGTCCGACATCCGCAGCACGAAGCCTGTGTTGTCTTGAATCTCGTCAGCCGACACGTCCGGGTATGTCGCCGCCAGCCGCATATGGCCCTCCGCGTCGAAATCGAAGAGCCCAAGCTCGGTTACGAGAAATTGCGGCCCTCGGCCCACATGCCCGTAAGCAGCCCGCGGGCGGCCCTCGGAATCGCGATGGCCGAAGCTCGTAATGAAATCACACCGCTCCACGAGGCGAAAGCGGCGGCGTCCTTCTGCATCAGGGGGAGAGCGGTGCGCCGGGGTCCACAGCGTCACATGCTGCGCGTCGCAGGAGAGATTGCCGCCGCCGCCGCCGCCAGGCAGTTTCATTGTGACGCGTCGGCCGCCGAGCGCGGTAACATTACAGTTTCCCCATTTGTCGATCTGAAGCCCCGAAAGAAACATGCGTCCCATTCGGCCCGCCGCGGCGAGATCGAAAAGCTCTTCTATGTCGAGAGAGCAGGAAGCGCCGCGATCGACGACCCAGTCGTTCGTGGTCGGCGTCAAAAACGGCGGTTGCGGATCGACGCCATAAGTTGCGCCGGCGATGAGAACCATTTGCGGTGCATGCGTACGCTTCGCCACATGCATGGCGAGCTGGGCCAGCGGAGAGCCGAAGCCGTGAAAAACCAGTTCGCCATTTGTGATCGTGCGCGCGAGCGCCGCTATCATCATCTCGCCGAGCGTGCAGTATAGCGTCATGCCTGCGCCTCTTCGTCATAGAGCCGCATCCAGGCCTCTTCGCCTTCACGCCATGATTGCAGGCGAGTGCAAATCGTTTCGCCGCCGATGAGATCGAGATAGGCCTCGTGGGTCGATGCGCCGTGGACATAGAGATCCAGATAATGCGCTTTGAAGGCGGCGGGACCCTGCCGGGCCGCATGATGATAGAGCGACATATGAGCCCGGTCATAAGCATGAAACGGATAGCAGGCCGTCGGGTGAGCGCCCATTGGGACTTCGGCGAGGGCGGCGACATAAAAATAAGGGACGGTCTTTCCCGGCAGGCTTCGTAATTCGCTTGTCGGAATAATTTGTTCGACCGTTGCAACGACTGCTTTCGACGCCTTTGCAAACAGAATGTCGGCAACGGGCGGCCCCTGTATCAGAAGATTGCCTGCCGCGTCGCCGAATTGCGCGTGGATAAGCGCGACATCGGGTTCGATCGCCGGCGCCAGGAGCAACTCGTCTCCCGTAAATGGGCAGGTCATCACTTTATATTCGGGATGAAGAGCTACGAAGTCTGTGCCGCGAACAGACCGGATGGGCATGAAGGGCAGGCCTTCAATCGCGGCGCGGAGCTGCTGAACCAGAGTGTAGCAACATGAATCGCTTGCCTCGACGGCCCCGGACTCGCACGCGCGACGAAAATTTGGCGCTAATCCAAAATCCTGCTCGAAGCCCACATAGCTTTCCATTGAGCGCGCAAGTGCGCCGCCTGCGCAAAGGAGATCGATGTCGATTCCATGCGCTGACCCGACCGCCGTCAGGCCTTTGATCCCTCGCCTTAAGATCGCGCGCAGAAGCGCCATCGGCGCGCGCGATGACAAGCCGCCGCCTATTGCAACGGTGGCCCCATTGGGGACCATCGCGGCAAGTTCATCGAGACTCCGCCGCTTGTCGGGGTCGGTGTATATCGGCCGGGGCGAGGCGGGCATTAGACGATCCCCCTTCTAATAAGATCAGCCGCCTTTTCGGCAATCATAATGACGGGCGCATTCGTGTTCCCACTTACGATCGTCGGCATCACTGACGCGTCGACGACGCGCAGCGCTTCGACGCCATAGACGCGAAGCGCGCTGTCGACGACAGACATGTCGTCTTTCCCCATCTTGCAGGAGCCTGCCGGGTGCCATGTCGTCGAAGCCGTCCGGCGCACGAAGGCTTCGATCTCTGCATCGCTTCGCGCGTGAGCGCCGGGCGCGATCTCCTCGCCGCGGATATCGTCGAACGCCTTGGCGTAAAGGAGCTGGAGATTGCAGCGAACGCCGGCGACGGCGCACCTCAGATCCTCGGCGACGCTCAGATAGTTGAAGTCGATAATGGGCCGGTCGAGCGGATCAGCAGACGCCAGCAGGACGGCGCCACGACTACGGGGACGATTAATATAGGCAGTAAAGGTCAGGCCATGACGGTTGAGGGCTCCGGCTTCGGGGAAATCCGGCGCGAGTTGAGCCAAAAAGAAAAGCTGAAGCTCCGGTCGGGTCTCCGAGCTGTCGATTTTCACGAAGGCCCCCGCTTCAAGAAAGTTCGACGCAAGCGGACCGCTGCGGTCCTTATGGTATTGTCGCCTTGCAGTCTCCTTCTCTGCTTCGGGAAGACCCCCAAAGGTCAGCGGCGCCGTAATTGCGCATCTGACGCGCGTATGGAGGTGATCTTGCAAACTTTTCCCAACGCCGGGCAAATCGACGCGCACGTCGACGCCGCAGCTTTCGAGCGCGGCGCGCGGTCCGATGCCGGAGAGCATGAGCAATTGCGGAGATCGCACGGCGCCGGCGGATAGAATGACCTCATTCGCCGCACGAGCGCTCTCCGCAGCGCCGAGGCGCAGATAGTCGACGCCGAGCGCGCGTCGGCCTTCCAGGCGTATCTTCAACGCGCGCGCATGGGTGAGGACCGTGAGATTGGGTCGCCGACGCGCCGGGGAAAGAAAGGCTTCAGTGACGCTGCAACGGGCGCCGTCGGCAAGCGTGGCTTGCAGCGGCCCGCACCCATCTTGTGAGCATCCGTTGAAGTCCGGATTGAAAGGAAGCCCGATCTCCTGGCCGGCTCGGAGATAGCGCTCCACGAGCGGGTTGGGCTTGTGGCTTGAAACGATTAACGGACCATCGCTGCTGTGAAAGCGATCGGAGAGGCACCTGTTGCCTTCCGAACGGAGAAAGTAAGGCAAGACCTCCTCGTAAGACCAACCCTCCGCGCCGCGCTCGGCCCATTCGTCGTAGTCGAAGCGGTTGCCGCGAATGTAAATCATGTAGTTTATGGCGCTCGAGCCGCCCAGCGTCCGACCTTGCGGCAAGAAGATGCGTCGGCCGTTCAGTCCGGTCTGTGGCGCAGTGCGGTCGCCCCAGTCGTACGGGCTGTCTTGAAGCTCGCCATAAAGCGCCGGCGTCGACGCAATCGGCGAGCGGCACTCGCCTCCCGCTTCCAGTAGGAGAACTTTAGCCGCAGGGTCTTCGCTCAACCTGCTCGCCAAGACGCATCCAGCCGATCCTGCGCCGATGATGATGTAATCGTAAAGCTGCGTCTTCATTCTTGATGCATTCTCGATCGTTCTCGGCGGACGCCGATTCAATCGACGGCGGAGCAAACGTAAGGGGCGGGCGAGGCGCAGCAGAGGCAGTTCGCGCCATGTCCCTCTTCCCACGGATGCGCCTGGACAAGCTTGGAGGCGTCAAGTTGCGCGCGTCTTCCGCCGCAGGCGCCGCAAACCCATTCGCTCGGCATTTGGCATCCCGCCAGAACCAAGGTCGGGGAGACGTTTCCGCAATCGGGGCAAGCGATCGTATAGACAGGCATGCCGGCGTTCCCGCGTGAGAGGCGCGTCGCCTGGCGACGCGCCAAATCTTGGCTACTCCGCGGCGACGGCGCGTCCTGCCTGCTCGCGCACAAGCTTGACGCCCTCCACTAAAGCGTGAAGCTTGTCCTGCGCAATATAGCGTTGCAAGAGGATGAGGCCGCAGTCTGTCGTAACGCCGAGCCGGTCGGCGGGTATGACTTTGAGGAGCGCGTTGATCCGGTCGGCCACCTGCGCCGCCGTCTCGGTGATGGTGCTTTTCACGTCGATGACGCCCGCCCAGAAATCCACATTGTCGGGCAAGGGAAACTCTTTGAATGCGTCGAGGCCGGACATGTCGTCGACCCGGCGGCCGCAGTTCTCGAGATTGAGGACGTCGAAGCGCGCTTCATAGGCCTTCGGCACGATCGAGCGCGTCGCGGCCGGGGCCCTGGCGTCTGTCTTGCGCTTGGCCAGATCATAGATTTCGCCAGGCTTGCCGGTCTCGTCGGGATAATAGGCTGGCGTCCCGCCCCAATTTCCCCAGCAGACATGCACCACGATGCGCGCGTTCTTGACGCCGTCGACGGCCGTATTGAAGGCCTCGATCGCCCAGTCCTCAAAGAAATAAGGCCAAGTGAACTCATCGAGCTGTATGAAATCCACGCCAAGCGCGTCGACTTCGCGGATATCTTCGTTTATCGCCTTCGCAATGGCGAGCGCGCGGTCACGAGAACTCTTGTAATGGAGATCGTTCGTGCATTGCGCCAAAACCTGGACGCCCGTGTATTGCACCTTGGTTGGCTTGGTTGTCGCGCGTTTCAGCGCCCGCGCCTGTTCGACCATGATCGCGCCGCGGCGCTTGATCTCATGCTCGATCGTTCCCGTATGCAGACGGCTGTAGATCGGGAAGCCGAGATGGCCGCCGCGCAGGTCGTAGCCCAGTCGCCTGAAATAATGGTAGACCGCCGTGTCAGCATAGTTGTCGCCGTGGATACGTCCGTCTGAGACGATATCCAGGCCGGCGCGTTCCTGATCGAGCGCAATGGAGCCAATGGCGTCTTCGAGAGCTTCGCGGCTCAAGGAATCCGGCGGCTCGCGATCTCCCGCGAAATAGCGCGCAAAAGAGGCGTCCCACCAGCGCGGGTTCGGGTAGTTGCCGACCATGCTGGTTGGTATGAGAATGTCTTTCCCGGCGATCTTCATGCTCTCCCCTTTCAATTTCTTTTTTGCGCTTGAGCTGACCGGCCCCCCTGTGACACGTAATATCTATGATGAACGTCCTGAATCTTCCCCGAGTTCCACACAACCTGGCAAGCGTTTGCGTGGCAATGCGTTGGCGATGCGCCACTATCTGAGATTAGTTGCTTAGACCCATGACCATCATCATCCAAATGGGTGAAGCGAACGGCGGTCTTTCGTGCCTAGACCGCGCTTTGACCTAGGCGTTCTTTGAAAAATTCAATGACCCGAGCCTCGGCCATTCGCGTCTCGCCGCGGGGATCGTCGTCGCGCAGATGGATTGTGAGAACGGAGTGGGCGGGCTTTGGCGCATCTTGGTTTGCGCTTTGCGGGTCGAGTTCAATCGCTTCGAAGCGATCGCCGAAGGTTCGACGAAGCGCGTCGAATCTTTCTTGCGGAACGTAAGGGTCATCCTTAAAGCGCAGGCCGAGAATGGAGAGGTCCTCATTAGCGAGCCTCTTTTTGACGCAAGCAATTTCTTCGGGCGAAGCTCCAAGGGCCGCGCGGCGCGCGGCGCCGAGCGGAAGCGGCAGCGAGGGCTCGGCGAGAACAGGCGCCACAACACTGGGTTCGGTCGTCATGGCGAGGGCGAAGTTCCCCGTCAGACACATGCCGATTGCGCCGACTCCGTTTCCCCCGCAATCCTCATGCGCCTTACGAGCCAGCGCGCGCAGCCAATCGACGATCGGGCTCGAGCGATCCGCGGCCCAAAAAGAGAATTCCCGCCGCAAGCACAGCGTCGAGGCGAAGGAAGAAAGCGCATATGCAGACGAAACGGGCCGTCCGGGGTGGCCGAACAGGCTTGGCAGATAACATGTAAACCCGGTGTCGACGAGGCGATCGCCGAAACGGACGACGAGCGGATGAAGACCGGGCAGTTCATGGATGACGATGACCGCAGGGCCTGCGCCGCGCTTGAAGACGGCGCGCGTCCAGCCGCCATGTTGGAACTCGAAGCAATTGTAGCGATCAAGAGAAAAGGATTGCATCTGGCTGCCTTTCTAATTGCTAAGGCCAGCGTTCCAGCTTCAATCAAGGACGCGACCCTTTGACGTTTGGCGGAAGGACATATTAGGATCGGATGCGGCTTCTGAGGTAACCCTCAACGAGGCTTTATGGATGAGGACTTGCTGGCTCTCATTTACGAGAGCGCTTTTGAGCCGGCGCTATGGACGAAAGTTCTCGACAGCCTTTCGGATGTCGCCGGCGCCAGAGGAGGCGCGCTTTATTATCCAAATTCCGAGGGCCTGCGCTGGATGGCGTCTGAAGGCCTAAAGGAACTCGTTGCTGAATATGTCGCGGGAGGCTGGGTCGGCCGCGGACGCAGACGGGCGCGAATTCGCGCCGCGCGGCAAAATGGATTTGTTGGAGAAAGGGAGCTGTTTTCTCAAGACGAACTCGACGCAGACCCCATCTATCGCGATTTTCTCCGACCGCGGGGATATGGCTGGGGCGCGGCGACGCTCCTGCCCGTGGCCTCGGGCGCGAATGTGACGCTTGGGCTCGAGCGCGATTATGCGCGCGGCCCGGTCGAGCCGTCGACCTTGCGGCGCCTGAATGAACTTCATCCCCATTTGGCGCGTAGCGCGCTCGTCGCGAGTCGTCTGCAGTGGGAGCGGGCGCGTGTCGCGAGCGAGACGCTTGCTGTCATCGGTTTGCCTGCGGCGGTCGTCGATCGCCAGCGTCGCGCGCTCGCAGTAAACCATCTCGCCGAAGCTCTGTCGGACTTCGTGCAGCTGCGCGCGAAGGACCAGTTGGGATTGAAAGACAAGACAGCCGACGCCTTGCTGAGAAAGGCGCTTGCGGATGTCACGTCGACCAATCCTGGCGCTGCGTGCGCGTTTCCGGCCCGCTCGGAGGCGAATGGCCTCATGGTTGTGAATGTCGTTCCCGTCACGGGCATGGCCCGGGACGTGTTCGCGGCCGGCGTCGCGCTCGTGCTGTTTTCTCCGCTCCAGGAGGCGAGGACGCCGCCGGTCGAGCTGCTCATAACGCTCTTCCGTCTCACGCCGAAGGAGGCGCGCGTCGCGCATGGTTTGGCCGCCGGAGCCACGCTGGATGAGCTGGCCGCTATTGGAAACGTGTCTCTCAATACGGTCCGCTCTCAGCTCCGCGTGGTTTTGGAGAAGACCGGATGCGCGCGCCAGGCGGAACTGGTCTTGCTGCTCAGCCGCGTTCGGCTTGGTCTCTGAGGATGGAGGGTCTCATGGCTGAGCCAGGGCGGAATCGTGCGGACGCCCTGTCGGTTGCTCAGTGGAAGGAAAAAATCGAACGCGCGCTTGCCTGTCCTCAAGCGGTTGGCCCGATCAGAAACATAAAGGACGAAGATCCCCGCCCGCTCGATGCGATTTTCATTGGGGGAGGCGCTGCGGGGCGATTTGGCTCCGCCTATTTGCGTGCAATGGGCGGGCGCCAGCTCGTCATTGACTGCTGGCCGTTTCTCGGGGGTGCGTGCCCGCATAGTGCTTGCGTGCCTCATCATGTGTTTTCAGACTGCGCAGCTGAGCTGATGTTGGCGCGCAGCTTTTCCGGGGAATTGTGGTTTCCGGATTTGCGCGAAAAGCTGACCTCGATCAAGGAGGTCGTCGACCTGTTCCGCAAGGGTCGCACGGGCCCGCACGCAGTGATGAATTATCAAAGCAAGGAGCAGCTCGATATCGAATTCCTCCTCAATGCGCCTGCGCGCATCCTCGATCGACATACGGTCGAGGCGGGCGGCGAGATCTTTCGAGCCAGACATCTCGTTTTGACGCTCGGGGCCGAGGCGGCGCCCCTCGAGGCGCCGGGAAGCGAACTCGTCGGCGTACATAATTATGCGACCCTCGTTGAGACGCTCGATCGCGAACCAGGCGCAACCGTCGTCGTGATCGGCGGCGGCAAGACTGCGGTT
Organism: Methylocystis sp. NC52PC; assembly: GCF_055698645.1. Taxonomy (NCBI): domain Bacteria; kingdom Pseudomonadati; phylum Pseudomonadota; class Alphaproteobacteria; order Hyphomicrobiales; family Methylocystaceae; genus Methylocystis; species Methylocystis sp. NC52PC. Next base: position 2,428,264 of record NZ_CP170127.1, read on the forward strand.
GAATATGGCTGTTTCTTCAATGCGACGGGCCGCCGCGTCATCATGCTGGTGCGCAATAGGCCGCTCGATATGATCCCCGATCGGGAGACGCGCGCCTACGCCCTCGAGCGTATGCTGCAGCAGGGGATCGAGATCATTGAAGGCGCCGATGTCGTCGAGATTGTGGGCGACAGCGCGCGTCGTGTCGCCCGAGTGGTCGCCGCGACGCCGGATGGACCGATCGAGATCGAGACGGATTTTGTCTTTCATGCGCTCGGCGAGCGACCGCGCTCACGAATGGCGGTCGAGGCTTTAGGGGTCGAGATCGACGCGAAGGGCGCTGTGATTGTCGACGAGGCTCTGCAAACGTCTGCGCCGGGCGTTTTTGCTGCGGGCGATCTCATCGGCTCGCCCATGGAGATGTTCAAGGCGCGCAAGAGCGGAGCCTATGCGGCGCGCGCGGTCATGGGCGAGAAGGTCAGTTACCGGCCGCGCGACTGGCCCGACTTTTTACATACCCATTACGAGGTGAGCTGGCTTGGCCTCGGAGAGGAAGATGCGCGCGAGAAATTCAAGAACGTCGTGGTTATGAAGCTGCCGCCGGACAACCCCGACGGTCTGAACATCGGCTTGCCGGCAAGCGATCGAACCATGCTATACGCAATGGCGCGGCCGCATATGTCAGGCTTTCAGAAGCTTATTCTGGATGGCGACAGCAGACGCGTCCTCGGGGCGCACCATGTGGGTTATGGGGCCAAGGATGGTTTTCAGTATTTGAATGCGCTCGTTCGCAGCGGGCTCACGATCGACCAGCTTGCAGAAATGGACGAGCTGTTTCTCAATCCCACTTATTTCATCCAGCTCGCGCGGCTCAGGGCAGGCCAGCCGAACCTAACGAATCTAGCTTAAGAGAATTCGCGAAAGGCAGCGCGTGACGAAAGGATTGTCCGACAGAGTCGTAATGGTTACAGGCGGCGCGTCGGGGCTTGGGCTCGCTATTGCGCGTGATCTCATGCGCGAGGGCGCCACGGTCGCCATCGTTGACATAGATGGCGCATGTGCGGAGCGAGAAGCGCAAGCGCTTCGGGCGGCGGGAGGCCGGTCCCTCGGCGTCGGCGCGGACGTTTCAAAGTGTGGGGAGCTTTCGGACGCTAAGAAGCAAATCGAGGATGCGCTCGGTCCTATAGAGGGGCTTGTCAATAATGCCGGCGTCGCCGTTCTCGGGGCCGTCCATGACACGGATGACGGACTATGGCGCCGCGTGATGGACGTCAATCTGGACGGTGTGTTCTATGCCTGCAGGGCGATCCTTCCCTCGATGCAGGCGCGCGGGCGAGGCGCCATTGTCAATATCGCGTCCATCGCTGGTTTGGTGGGCGTTCCCAACATGGCGGCCTATTGCGCTTCGAAAGGGGCGATTATCGCTCTCAGCCGCCAGATGGCGATCGATTACGCTCGATCAGGCATCCGTGTGAATGCGATTGCGCCGGGCACGATTGGTTCGACGCGCATGGGAGCGGCGCTGCTCGGGAGCGATCTCACGCCAGAGGCCCAGGCCCGCCGCTTGGCGAAATATCCGCTGGGGCGATACGCAGAAGCCGGAGAGATTTCGAAGGCGGCAGTTTTTCTTCTATCAGATGACGCGTCGTTCATCACGGGGACTGTGCTGACAGTCGATGGCGGGATGACAGCGTATTAACGCGCGCACAAGGATAATGAGAGGCGCCCCGATCGGCGCCCCCGCCGTCAAGCTACTCTGGACTGTGCTCGCCTAGGGGAGACACGCGGCTTGCTTGCGGGCCTTCATCTCCCTCTTCCTCCTTGAATCCCACGCGAACGCCAGGCTCAAGATGGTCGAAGCCAGGCTCCTGGACGCTGTTGCGATGGAAATAAATTTCTCGGCCGTCCGCGCTTTCCAGAAATCCGTAACCTTCTTCGCGCATCAGCCGTCTGACCACGCCCGTCAGCGGTTCGTCGTGTTGCTTCACCTTTCCGCGCATGCGTGCGACTTGATCTTGCAGTTGGCGCACTGCCCGGTCGAAGGCGTCGCCGAGAGCGAATTCGAAGCGCTGAAAGCGTTCGTCTTGATGCGGCGTGCGCTCGACGGCGACCTCGCGTTCGTCAGGCAGGCTGAGGTAGATGTTTATTTCATAAAGGCCGCCGGTCCGATGATGGCCGCCTGGCGCCTTGACCACCACGCGGCAGGAGGTCATTCGCCCATAGCGGTCTTCGAGCCGCTCGATATGGCTGACGATTTGCTGCCGGAAGCTCTCGGAGGGATCCATGCCTTGAAAATCGATCTGCGGCTGGGTTTTCATCGTGCGACTCCCTTCTTTTACCGGGACAGGCGTCAGCGTCAGCGCCGCTCGCCCAGAGCAATGTTACTTGATTTCATCGTCTGCGCCGCCTTTCCTCAACGTCGCACCACACGCGCAATACGTTGCGCCGCCTCGCAGAGTTCGTGTGACGACGTCAATATGTCGGGGCAGAAACGCAGCAAGCCTTCCCGAGCGTCGGCGACCACGCCCTCGGCGGCAAGACGTTCGATTGCGGCCGTTGCATCATTATGGGGAACTGCGACAAAGGCGCCTCGCGGGCTTTGTGGCGCAAAGCAGGCGACGCCGCGGTCATTGAGTTCAGCGTTAAAGAGCTTCTGCTGCGCTAATGAATAGGCGCGCAGGCGCGCGACTCCCATCGCGAGCGTAAATTCCAGCCCCGCCCGCGCCTGATAAAAGGGCAGGATTGCAGGCGTCGATTCGAGCCAGCCGTTTGCGCCTTGTGCGAATCGCACCGTGTCAGTCCGCTCGAAGCTTGACGCCGTCGCCGATGCGAACCACCCCGTATCGAGCGTCCTCGGCGCTTCGTCGAGGCGGCGTGGATGGACATAGAGCCATGCGGCGCCAGGTCCGCCCCGCAGATATTTATACGAGCCGCCGATGGCGTAGTCGACGCCAAGACCGGCGACGTCGACGGGCAGGGCCCCAGCGGCGTGATAGAGGTCGAGAAGGACTTCGACGCGCCGCTCTCTTGCGGCGTCGATAATCGTTTCGACATTATCGAGAAGCTGTCCGGTGTCGAAAAACACCAGGGACAGGACGAGCAGATCAGCTTCGCTTTGCAAGGCGTCCAAGAAATCCTCGGCGCGGTAGAGGCGTCCTTCGCTCGGGCTGACCCAATGAACGGCGAGGCGCCCGTGGGCCCGGTAGGCTTTGAGAATTACGTCGATCGAAGCGAATTCGCTGCGTGACGCGATCACCCGCAGGGGTTTGTCACGGCGGTTCAAGACAGCGCGCAATCCCTGGCCCGCGCTCGTCTTGGGAACGATGCAGTGGGCGCCCGCCGCATGAATCAAGTCCGCGACGCGCGACCGGAAACGAAGCATTTCCGCCTCCCATCCATTCCAGGCGGCGTCCAGATCGGCGTACCAGAGACCAAGGCCCTCCTCGACGTCGTCTTCCGTTCGGTCGAGCGGACGCCCGAGCGAATGGTTAGCGAGATAAATAGACGGCCTTCCGTGCAAGACCCGGGAGAACAAAGGATCGATATGACGGCGGAGATCCTGCTCCTCGAATGTTCGGTCTCCGAGTGCGCGGACGGCCGCCTCGATCGGCTTCATGGCGGCGCTCCGATTGCGGTTCTGACGTCGAGAAGCTCGGGAAAGAAAGTCAGATCCACGATTTTTTTCAAGAATGCGACGCCGGACGAGCCGCCGGTGCCCGGCTTGTAGCCGATGATCCGCTCGACGGTCTTCATATGGCGGAAGCGCCAGAGCTGGTGATGCTCGTCGATGTCGACGAGCTTCTCGCACAGGGCGTATTCTTTCCAATAGGCGCTCGGTTCGGCGTAGATGCGCTGGAAAACCTTGACGAGGTCGTCGCTTCGTTCATGAGGCTTGGTCCAATCGCGCGCGATGCTGGCGCTCGGCACCTCGTGCCCCGATCTGTGGAGATAACATAGAAATTCGTCATAGAGGCTGGGAGACTCGAGCTCCGCGCGGAGCTCGATAAGCGACGTTTCGTCGTGCGCGTAGAGTTGCAGAATATCGCCCTGCTTATTGCCTAGTATGAATTCGACCAGGCGAAACTGGCGCGACTGGAGACCCGAGGCCGGTCCCAGCAAATGTCTGAACTGCACATATTCGCTGGGGGTGAGGGTTTCGAGCACCGACCACTGTTCGAATAACTGCTTTTGCGTCGCCTTCACGCGGGAAAGGATCTTCTCGCAGGGCTCGATGTCGTCGTGGCGAATATGCGCGCGGGCGGCGCGCAATTCGTGCAGCATGAGCTTGAACCACAGCTCGGCGACCTGATGCTGAATGATAAACAGCATTTCGTCGTGGTGTGGGGGAGAGGAAAGCGGTTGCTGCGCGCTCAGGAGCTGGTCGAGCTGCAGGTAGCGGGCATAGTCGAGTTTTCCCGCGAGGTCGCGGCGGACTCCCGGTTCTAGGCGGTCCAGATGTCGCGGGTCAGCCATGGCGGTGCGCTCCTTGAAGCGGAGGCGTCGAATGTGATGGTAGAGCGCGGCCGCGTCGAGCGAAGCGTCGCAGCGACGGATATTTTTGTCATGGCGCGACGCCGGCCGCTGGATTCAACGCCTTCGGCCGGCCGCTTCACATGGCGCCGCGGCGCGCCATTTCTGGACCACCACGGTCTGGAGGCGCTCGTCATGCCAAGAGAAAGCAAAGATCAGAAGGAAACCATCCACCGCGTCATGCACGAGTATAAGCATGGCGAGCTCAAAACGGCCGGCTCCGGCGCGAAGGTCAAGAACTCGCGGCAGGCGATTGCCATCGCTCTGCACGAGGCAGGCGCTACGAAACAGGAAAGCCCGGCGAAGAACAAGGCGACCCTGCGCAAGACGAAGGAGAAGGAGAGAAAGGGGCAGACGGCCGAGGCGGAAGCCGAGGGCAAGGCGGCGCAGGACTGCACGTTACGAGGCGAGTAAACTGAAGGAGAACGCCGCTTCGCGTCAGTGCAGATCGTGGCCCGCGACCTTCGGCTGGTCGTCCTCGATGCTGAAACTGCGCTGTGGCGACCGCATGCTCTGTTCCAGAGCAGCCAAAGCGTTGCGTTTTACTTTGGGCAGATCGGCGCGTGCGACGGAGACGAAGTCGGATGCGCCATGCGGACATCCGCGGTTCCCCTTGAAGACGACGATCGCGCCGTCGGTCACGACGCTGTCGCCGGCGCGCAGCGTTTCGTCCCGCAGATAGGCGGTCGCGTTGTCGACTTTCGCGGCGCCGGGCGAGGCGCAAAGCGCGGCCCTGACAGGGCGCGATCCCGCAACATAGGGCCCATGCCCGGCGTCTTCGTCCTCGTCCTTCTTATCCTTCGCGACGCGCGCAGACTTGCGCTCGTCGAGGGAACGGATGGAGAAGCCCTCGCGCGCTTTCCGCTGGGGCCTCGCGCGCACAGGAGCCGGGGGCGGCGCGGCGCTTTCGCCGCCGCCGAAGAGGTCGTCGAGAAAATCCGCGCTTGCAGGCGCGCTGGCGAGGAGGAGGGTGAAGGCGGCGACAAGGCCGACGCTCTTGGAAAACCGGAAAATACGCACGGCTCGGAGCCCTCACACAATAAATTAAGACTTCGGTAACATATCCGAACGACTCCGATCAAGCTGCGGTTGCTGTGGTTGACGCTTGCCGGCGCTCATCCGACGGTTTGTAGTTAATCTTATTGTTAAGCTGAAGTTATTATGAGCTACAGGAACGTCTGGGGGTCGACGTCGATCTGCACGCGCACGCCGCCGCGCGGCTTCGGCGCCGCGTCGATCAGATCGCGCAGGAAGCTCTGTACGTCGGCGCTACGCGGCGCCTTGACCAGCAGTCGGTAACGAAACCGCCCGCGAATGAGCGCAATCGGCGCTTCCGCGGGGCCGAGCAGCAGGATGTCCTCCGCCTCCGGCAGGCTGCCCGGCGCGGCGACGCGATAACGCGGCGCTGGCGGCAAATCATGGGCGGCGCGCGCCAGCGCGCGGGCGTGCGCTTCGGCCGTCGCAGCGTCCTTTGCGGAAACGATGAGCGCGGCGAGGCGCCCGTAGGGCGGCAGGCCCGCGCGGCGGCGTAGGGCGATTTCCTGCGCGTAGAACTTTTCAGCGTCGCCCGAGAGCAAGGCGGCGATGACCGGATGCTCGGGCTGGAACGTCTGAATCAGCGCGCGCCCCGGCTTGTCGCCGCGCCCGGCGCGCCCTGTCACCTGATTGAGCAACTGGAAAGTCCGCTCGGCGGCGCGCGGATCGCCGCTGCCCAGACCCAGATCCGCGTCCACGACGCCGACGAGGGTGAGCTGCGGAAAATTATGGCCTTTGGCGACAAGCTGCGTCCCGATGACGATGTCGAAGGCGCCCTTGGCGATGTCATCGAGTTCACGCCGCAGCCGCTCCGCCCCGCCTGGAAAATCCGACGAAAGAACCAGAACGCGCGCGTCGGGAAAAAGCGTCGCGGCTTCTTCGGCGAGACGCTCGACGCCGGGACCGCAGGCGGCGAGCGAGTCCGTCGCGTGACACTCGGGGCATGTGTCCGGCCGTCTTTCGACATGGCCGCAATGGTGGCAGACGAGCGCGCGGCGGAACCGATGCTCGACGAGCCAGGCGTCGCATTGCCGGCAACGGAAGCGATGCCCGCAGTCGCGGCAGAGCGTGAGCGGCGCATAGCCGCGGCGATTGAGAAAGAGCAACGTCTGCTCGCCGCGCGCAATCGTTTCGGCAACCGCGGATGCAAGCCGCGGCGCAATCCAGCGGCCCCGCGACGGCCCTTCGCGCCGCATGTCGATCGGCTCGAGCAGCGGCATGGGACGCGCGCCGGCGCGGGCGTGCAGGCGCAGATGGCGATAGCGTCCGCTTTCTGCGTTGACGCGCGTCTCGATGGAAGGTGTCGCCGAAGCAAGCACGATGGCGGCGTGCTCGAAACGCGCGCGCACGACGGCCATGTCGCGGGCGTGGTAGCAGACGCCATCGTCCTGCTTATAAGCCGCTTCATGTTCCTCATCGACGACGATGAGCCGCAGATTGCAGAAGGGTAGAAACAGGGCGGAGCGCGCGCCCGCGACGACGCTGAGTTCGCCCGTCGCGGCCGCGCGCCAGATACGGGCGCGTTTTCTTGCGCTCACGCCCGAATGCCATTCGGCTGGCTTTTCGCCGAAGCGCGCGGCGAAGCGTTCGAGAAATTGCGCGGTGAGAGCGATCTCCGGCATCATCACCAGCGCCTGCCCGCCGTCTTCAAGCGCCGCGGCGATGGCCTCGAAATAGACCTCGGTCTTTCCCGAGCCGGTGACGCCCTCGAGCAGGAAGGGCGCGTAGGCCTTCGCCCGCACGGCGGAGACCAGCGCTTTTGCGGCGTCGAACTGGGCGGGTTCGAGACTGGGCGGGGAATAGGCCGGATCGAGCGCCCCCGCCACGGGGTCCGGCGGCGCCGTCATTGCGACAAGCGCGCCGTCGTCGACGAGCGCGTCAATCACGGTCGGGCCGCAGCCGGCGGCTTCCGCGAGGGCCTTCTTCGAAAACGCCATGCCGCCCTCGGCCGCCGCCAGCACGCGCGCGCGGGTCGGGGTAAGACGTTCGGGGGCCTGGCCGGTTGCGCGGTAGAGCGTTCGCAGCGCCTCTGGCGCGGCCTCTTCCGCCGCGCGCGTTGCGAGCCGCAGCGCCATGCCGCGCGGCGTCAGCGTGTAGCGCGCCAGCCAGTCGATGAAGTCGCGCAGCCTCTGCGGCAGCGGCGGCCGGTCGAGCCGGGCCGCGACAGTCTTGAGATTTGCATGCGCTGGCGCGGGCGTCTCGGCCACAGACCAGACGACGCCATAGGCTTCGCGGGCGCCCAGGGGGATTTTGACGCTGTCGCCAGGCGCAAGCGCGAGGGCGGGCGGAGCCAGATAGGAATAGGGCGCGTCAACGGCGACGGGCGCCAGCACATCGACCACCCGGGCGCCTGTCGATTGATCCTCCGCCACGCTCATGAGGCGGGCTTAAAGCATAACGGGACGCGCCGGAAGCGGCGGAACGAAGCCCGCCGCGCGCGGTTGCATCTGCCACAGAAGGCGCCCCGGAGGTTCAGATGAACAAAGCAAAAGACAGCAATGTGCCGAGGATCGGCCAGTCGGCCGTGGTGACGGGGGTCGTCGCCGCGCTTGTCTCATCCGCCGCGCTCATGGCGCTTGCAAAAATGCAGGGGAAGGGGGCCTTGCAGCCGATCAACGCCACGAGTCACTGGCTCAACGGCGATGCGGCGGCCAATGTCGAGCTGCCGACGGGTCGGCATACGCTCGTGGGGTTTCTCACGCATCTCGGTTCGGCAATCTTCTGGGCCGCCCCCTTCGAGGCCTGGCTCGCGTTCAATCCGCCGCGCTCGCTTCCGACGCTGCTGCGCGACTCCGCGGCGATGGCGGGGGTCGCAGCCGTCGTTGATTACGGCGCGACGCCCAAGCGGTTTACCCCCGGTTGGGAGCTCTTGTTCTCGACCGGCGGCATGCTGCTCGCCTATCTCGCCTTCACCCTGGGCCTTGCCGGCGGCGCAATGGCTTCCGATCGCCTGCGGGAATCGACGCGGCTGACATGGAAAGGGGCGGGCCCGCTCCGTCTGCCGCGCTTCATGCAGAGCTAGGGGCAGGCATCCCAGAAGCCGGCGCTGTAGGTTGCGTCCGTGTAAAACCAGCATAGACCGTCCGCCGGCGCGGCGGAGGTCGCATAGGACGCCGCCGCGGCGGCGCTCAGCACGCCGATCGCCGCGCCCGCGGCGATCGCGCCGCCAGGGGCCCAACCATAGGCGGGGCGTCGCCAGCCGGCATAGTAGCCGCCACGGTAATAGCCGCCCGGCCGATAATAGCCGCCACGGTAGCCTGCGACCGGACGGCCGACGCCGCCATAAAACCCGCCGCGCGCCAAGGTCGCCGCCGGACCCGTCGCCGGGGGCGCCGCCAGCGGAACCGCGTAAGCCGCGGCGTCAGCCAGGAGCAGGGCGGCGAGCATGACGCCTGCGAAGATGCGCAATGGTCCGGTCATCCGAAAGGTCTCCGTTGAAAAAGCGAACGCGTCACATTACCCGGTCATCGCGCTTCGCGCGACATCAACTTCCGGACAGGAGAGAGCGTGCGCCGCCTTGACCTTCCGCGCCGGGCTCCCTATCCCTGATCAAAGCCAGTCGGCCGGACGGCCGCTGCGTCATGCAGAGGAAAGTCCGGGCTCCACGGAGACACGGCGCCGGATAACGTCCGGCGGGGGCGACCCCAGGGAAAGCGCCACAGAAAGCAAACCGCCGGGCCTCGCGCCCGGTAAGGGTGAAAGGGTGCGGTAAGAGCGCACCGCCTGAACGGCAACGCTCAGGGCATGGCAAGCCCCGCCGGGAGCAAAACCGAATAGGGACGACCGAAAGCCTCTTTCGAGGTTTTCAACCCGTCTCCGGGATGTCGTCCGGGTTGGTTGCTCGAGGCGGTCGGCGACGACCGTCCCAGAGGAATGGCCGTCACGCGCGTTCTCGGGAAACCGGGCGCGCGCCATACAGAACCCGGCTTACAGGCCGGCTGGCTTTTGCTTTTTTGTCTTGGGTTCGACGCGCGCGGCGCTCCTGCGTAAACCCTCCCTTAAGACTAACAAAGCTTAATGGCTTTCGGCGTCTCAGGCAGGCGCTGCGGCGCGCCGCCGCTTGAGCCCTTTGCTTAGAACAAACATGGCCCGCCAGACGATTTCGCCGCGACGCACCCCCACCGCCAGACGGGCCGAGGATAGCCCGGCCGCGGCGCGGCGCCTCGGGCGGGCGGCGACGGCGAATGCGAGGATGAGGGCGATGGGCGGCGACAACAGCGCGGATCTCGACCCGGCGCAGAGCGGCGTGGTCCGGCATGTTCCGGTCTTGCTCGCTGAGGCGGTTGCGGCGCTGCGCCCGCGTGCGGGCGGCCGCTATCTGGACGCGACCTTCGGCGCCGGCGGGTACACGCGCGCCATTCTCGCCGCGGACGACACGAAAGTGCTGGCGCTCGATCGCGATCCGACCGCGATCGCCGCCGGCGCCGATCTCGTCCAAGCCTCGGGCGGTCGCTTGACGCTCGTCGAGGCGCGTTTCTCGGAGCTCGAGAGGGTCGCCGCCGCGCAAGGGTTCTCGCCGCTCGACGGCGTCGTCTTCGACATCGGCGTCTCCTCGATGCAGTTCGACGAGGCTGAACGCGGCTTCTCGTTTCGCGGCGACGGGCCGCTCGACATGCGCATGGAAGGGACAGGCTCGAGCGCGGCCGACCTCGTCAATGAGGCCGACGAAGAGACTCTCGCCGACATCTTCTATTTCTACGGCGAGGAGCGCGCCGCGCGCCGCATCGCCCGCGCCATCGCACATGACCGCAAGCTCGCGCCCTTCCTTACGACCAAACCGCTCGCCGAGCTGATTGCGCGTGTCGCGCCCGGCCGGCCCGGCGACATTCATCCCGCGACGAAAAGCTTTCAGGCGCTGCGCATCGCCGTCAACGACGAGCTTGGCCAATTGCTCGACGGCCTCGCCGCGGCCGAGCGGGTTCTGATCGAAGGCGGGCGCCTCGCCGTCGTCACCTTCCACTCGCTCGAAGACCGGATCGTGAAGCAGTTTCTCGCCGCGCGTTGCGGACGCGGCGAGACCGGCTCCCGCCGTCTTCCCGGCGAGGCCGCGCCGCCGCCCGCGAGCTTCATATGCGAAGGGCGCCAGCCGATAGCGCCCGCGCGCGAGGAGATCGCCGCCAACCCGCGCGCCCGCTCCGCCAAGCTGCGCCATGCGACGCGCACCGCCGCGCCGCCGCTGCCCTTAAGCGACCAACTCATGCGGCTCGCCCGCCTCCCGGCGCGCGACAAGGGAAAAGCCTGAATGCTGCGGCTCCTCAACATCCTCGCGATCACCGCGCTCGTCGGCTCGGCGGTTTACGCCTATTCGATCAAATATCAGACGAGCTACCGCGCGGAGCAAATCGCCAAGACCAAGATCGAAATCAAGGCGGAGCGCGACGCGATCGCCGTATTGCGGGCGGATTGGGCCTATATGACCCGGCCCGAACGGCTGCAGCCGCTGGCGGATCAGTATCTGCCCGAGATGAAGCCGCTCCAGGTGACGCAGCTCGTCCCGGCGCAAGCGTTGCCGCAAAAGGCGCGCACGGACTCGATCGGAGCCAAGCTCAGCGAGATTGGCCTCAGCGCCTCGGCGACGCCGTCCGCGGTTCCCGCCGCGCCGACGACGACGCCGAAATCCGAACCGGCGAGAGCAAAAAGCGCGACGCCGAAAGTCACCGCCGCCAAGGCGCCGAGCGCCGGCCCATCCGCTTCGAGCCAGGAGCCGAAAAAGCCATGACAGAGCCCTCGCCTATGCCGGAGCCGGAGACGCCCTCGGCCCGTGCGGCGGAAAAGCCGTCGAAATGGCGGGCGATGATCCGACGCGTCTTTACGACGAGCCTCGACTCGAGCGCGCCGCGCATGCGGCTCGCGGCGCTGGGCTTTTTGGCGCTTTACGGCGTCATCGGCGCCAAGCTCGTCTATCTCGGCTTCAAGCCGGAGCCGGCGACGACCCGCCGCGCCGCCGCTGAGGCCGTCGCAGCCTCGCGCCCGGACATTCTCGACCGCAACGGCGAAGTGCTGGCGAGCGACGTCAAGGTCATGTCGGTCTTCGCCGAGCCGCGCCGACTCGTCGACAAGGACGAAGCGACGGAGCTGCTCACCGCCGTCCTGCCCGATGTGGATTCCAAGGAGCTGCGCGAACGTCTCGGCTCGAAAAAGGGCTTCGTCTGGGTGAAGCGCGAAGTCTCGCCCCACCAGCGCGACGAGGTGTTCCATCTGGGGCTTCCGGGCGTTGGCCTGATCGCCGAAAACAAGCGCGTCTATCCCAACGGTCCGATCGGGGCCCATGTGCTGGGCTTCGCCAATGTCGACAACCAGGGCATCGCCGGCATCGAGAAGTATATCGACGGGCAGGGCCTCGCCGATCTGCACAATCTCGGTTTCGGCGGGACGCCGGACGACCTTCAGCCGGTGACCCTGTCTCTCGACATCCGGGCGACGCATGCGCTCCGCGACGAAGTCGTCAAGGGCGTCGAGCATTTCAAGGCCAAGGCCGGCGCCGCCGCGATCATGGACGTCAATACGGGCGAATTGGTCGCGCTCGCCTCCTATCCGGATTACGATCCCAATAAGCCGACCGAGGCGCTCGATCCGATCCACATCAACCGCATGAATGTCGGCGTCTACGAGATGGGCTCGACATTCAAGGCGCTGACCATCGCCATGGCGCTCGACTCGGGCAAGGTCAATCTGAACTCGCGCCTCGACGCGCGGGGCGCGCTGTCCTTCGGGCGCTTCAAGATCCACGATTATCACGCGCAGAACCGCGCGCTCACGGTGCCCGAGGTTTTTACCTATTCCTCCAACGTCGGCACCGCGCGCATGGCGATGGGGCAGGGCGTGGAGAAGCATAAGGCCTTTCTGCGCAAGATGGGGCAGCTCACGCGCATGCGCACCGAATTGCCGGAGAGCGCCGAGCCGATCGTGCCCAGAAACTGGGGCGAGCTGAATACGATGACGATCGCTTTCGGCCATGGACTCGCCGTCGCGCCGCTGCAGGCGATGATGGCCGTCGGCGCCCTGATGAACGGCGGTTATCTCATCACCCCGACCTTTCTGAAGCGCACGCCCGAAGAGGCGATGAAGGACGCCGTTCAGGTTATCAAGCCCGAGACGAGCGAAGCCATGCGCTATCTCATGCGGCTCAACGCCGAGATTGGCACCGCGAAGAGGGTCGACGTCAACGGCTATTACGTGGGCGGCAAGACGGGCACGGCGGAAAAGGTGATCGGCGGCCATTATTCCAAGAACCGCCTGTTCACGACCTTCATGGCGGTCTCGCCGGCCGACAAGCCGAAATATCTGTTCCTGACCATCATGGACGAGCCGCAGGGCCTGCCCGAGACCGGCGGCTATGCGACGGCCGCCTATAATTCGGGCCATGTTACGGGACAGATTATCGAGCGCGTCGGCCCGATCCTGGGGCTCACGCCGCGCTTCGAGCCGCCGCATCTGCCCTTCCCGCTGCTGGCCAAACTCGGCTATGGCATGGCCAATGTCCCTGCGACCGGAGGCCATGGCCACTGATGCGTCTCGATCAGCTCCTCGCCCGAGACGACCTCGACCCCGCCCTTGCGGAGCTCGAGATCGCCGGCCTCACGGCGGACAGCCGCGCCGTTGACGAGAGCTTTGCCTTTTTCGCGATCCCCGGCCACGCCGGGGATGGTCTTTCTTATGTAGAGGACGCCAGGGCGCGCGGCGCCGTCGTTGTTATTGCGCAGCGCGAAGCCGATTGCCCGCTGCCGCTCCTCGTCGTCGCCGACGTGCGCGCGGCGCTCGCACAGGCGGCGGCGCGCTTCTATCCGCGCCAGCCGCAAACAATCGTCGCCGTCACCGGCACCAGCGGCAAGACTTCCGTCGTCGCCTTTCTGCGTCAGATCTGGGCGACGCTCGGCCACGAGGCCGCCTCTCTCGGGACAGTGGGCGTCGTGGATTCGAAAGGCGCCCATTACGGCGCGCTGACCACGCCGGGGCCCGTGGAGCTCCATAAGATCCTCGACGAACTCGCCAGGCGCGGAGTCACGCATGTCGCCATGGAGGCCTCGTCGCTCGGCATCGATCAACGGCGGCTCGACGGGGTGCGCCTGACCGTGGCGGGCTTCACCAATTTCTCGCGCGACCATCTCGATCACCACCGCGACATGGAAGACTATTTCGCGGCGAAGATGCGTCTCTTCGACACGCTGCTGCAGCCGAACCAGACGGCGGTCATCGACGCCGACGCCGATATCGCCGCGCGCGTCGCCTCCGTCTGCCAAGCGCGCGGATTGCAAATCTTCAGCGTCGGCAGGAAGGGCGAGGCGATCGTTTTGAAGGAGGCGTGGCCGAGCGCGCTTGCGACGGGCCTGACGCTCGCCCACGCAGGGACGGCGTATAAAGTCGAGCTTCCGCTCGCGGGCGCCTTTCAGGTCGCCAATGCGCTCGTCGCCGCCGGTCTCGCCATCGCCGCGGGCGACGCGCCGGACCGTGTCTTCGCGACGCTCGGAGGTCTCAAAGGCGCGCCGGGTCGTCTCGAACTCATTGGCGCGCGCCATGGCGCGCCCGTCTTCGTCGATTACGCCCACAAGCCCGACGCGTTGGAAAAGGTGCTCGCGACAGTGCGTCCCCTGGCGCCCGGGCGGCTCATCGTCGTCTTCGGCTGCGGCGGTGATCGCGACAAGGGCAAGCGGCCGCTGATGGGCGAGATCGCCGCGCGCGGCGCCGATGTCGCCATCGTCACGGACGATAATCCGCGCAGCGAGGAGCCGGGGGCGATCCGCGCCGAAATCATCGCGGGCGCGCGCGGCGCAGGGCCGGCGAAGATCATCGAAATTGCCGACCGGGGCGAGGCCATTTCCAGAGCCGTCGCCGATCTTTGCGCCGGGGACGCGCTTGTCGTCGCCGGCAAGGGCCACGAGACTGGCCAGATTGTCGGCAATCGCATATTGCCCTTTTCAGATCACGAGGCGGTCGTAAAGGCGCTGCAGGAGCATGGTTCATGAGGCAGGAACCCCTTTGGTCGGGACTCGCGCTGGTCGGCGCCCTTCAGGCCCGCGTCAGCGGCGCGCTGGCGCGCGAGGCGACGGGCGTCTCGATCGACACGCGCACGCTGCAGCCGGGCGATCTATTCGTCGCCATTCGCGGCGAGGCGCGCGACGGCCATGAGTTCGTGCGCGCAGCCTTCGAGAAGGGCGCCGCCGCCGCCGTCATCGACGAAGCGCATGCGCTGGATCTCGCCGGCGTCGGACCGCTCTTCGTCGTGAAGGACGTGCAGCGCTCGCTCGAATTCCTCGGCATGCGCGCGCGCGACCGCACCGCCGCTTTCATCGCCGCCATCACCGGCTCGGTCGGAAAGACCTCCACAAAAGACATGACGCGCCTCATGCTGTCGCGTTTCGGCGGCGCCCATGCCTCTGTCGCCTCCTATAATAATCAGTGGGGCGTGCCACTGACTCTTGCGCGCATGCCGGCCTCGACGCGCTACGGCGTGTTCGAACTGGGCATGAACCATGCGGGCGAAATCGCCGGCCTCGTCGCCCAGGTGCGCCCGCATGTGGCCGTGATTACGCGCGTCGCGCCCGTCCATCTCGAATTCTTCGATTCCGTCGAAGGCATCGCCGACGCGAAGGCGGAAATTTTCACTGGGCTCGAGGGCGGCGTCGCCATCATCAACCGCGACGACGACCATTATGCGCGGCTCGCCGAGGCGGCGTCTCCCTATGCCGGCCATATCTTCGATTTCGGCGAATCCGAAGGCGCGCAGGCGCGGCTCCTCGATTACAGGAGCGTCGGCGACGCGTATGAAATCACCGCTGATATTCTCGGCAACAGACTCGTCTATCGCATCGGCGCCCCTGGCAAGCATGTGGCGCTGAATTCGCTCGCCGCTCTGCTCGTTGCGGTCGCCTTCGACATCGACGTCGCAAAGGCCGCCGAGGCCTTCGTGGAATTCACGCCGACGGCGGGCCGCGGACAGCGCGAGACGCTCGATACGGGCGACGGCGTCTTCACCCTCATCGATGAAAGCTATAACGCCAATCCGACCTCCATGCGCGCGGCGCTCGATCTGCTGTGCTCGACGACGCCGAGCCCGGGCGGCCGCCGCATCGCCGTGCTGGGCGACATGTTGGAGCTTGGCCCGCAGGCGGGCGAACTGCACGCCGGCCTCGCCGAAGATGTTGAACGCGCCAAGGTCGATCTGTTGTTCACGGCGGGCCCGTTGATGTCGCGGCTGTATTACGCGGCGCCGGAGCGGCTTCGCGGCGCCCATCGCGCCACGCCGCTCGAACTGGAGGAGGCGGCGGTCGCCGCAATTCGGCCGGGCGACGTCGTCATGGTCAAAGGCTCCAACGGGTCGCGCATCTCGCGAATCGTCGCGGCGTTGAAAGAGAAATTCGCGGCCGAGACGGCCAGCTGAGGAAGTAAGATCTATGCTCACGCTGCTTGCGGAACTGTCACCCTATTTCAGTCCGCTCAACGTCTTCCGCTACATCACCTTCCGCGCCGCCATGGCGGCGGCGACCGCGCTTTTTTGCGTCTTCTTCTTTGCGCCTGAGACCATAGCGGCGCTGCGCGTGCGGCAGGGGAAGGGACAGCCGATCCGCACCGATGGGCCGCAATCGCATCTCGTGACCAAGAAGGGCACGCCGACGATGGGCGGGCTCATGATCCTCTCCGGCCTCATCGTCGCGACGCTGCTCTGGGCGAAGCTCAGCAACGCCTATGTCTGGATCGTTCTCTTCGTCACCGTGTCCTTCGGCGCGATCGGCTTCTACGACGATTACCTGAAAGTGACCAAACAGTCGCACGCCGGCTTTTCCGGGAAGGCGCGCCTCGCGCTCGAATTCCTTATCGCGGGCGTCGCCTGCTATTTCCTCACCAAGGTCGGCGGCGAGAATATGTCGAAGCTCGCCATTCCCATGGTGAAGGGCTACATCGGCTCGTTGGGAATGTTTTTCCTCGTTTTCGGCGCCTTCGTCATCGTCGCCGCCGGCAATTGCGTCAATCTTACCGACGGTCTCGACGGATTGGCGATCGTGCCGTCGATGATCGCGGTCGGCACTTTCGCGATCTTCGCCTATCTCGTCGGCAATTCGATTTTCTCGAACTATCTCGGCGTCAATTACGTGGCGGGCGTCGGCGAATTGACGATCGTCTGCGCGGCCTTTGTCGGCGCGGGGCTCGGATTCCTCTGGTACAACGCGCCGCCGGCGCAGATCTTCATGGGCGACACCGGCTCGCTCGCGCTCGGCGGTCTGCTCGGCACGGTGGCGGTGGCCGTGAAGCAGGAATTCGTGCTCGCGATCGTCGGCGGCCTGTTCGTGCTCGAGGGCGCTTCGGTCATCATCCAGGTCGCCTATTACAAGACCACTGGCAAGCGCATCTTCCTCATGGCGCCGATCCATCATCACTTCGAACAGAAGGGCTGGAAGGAGCCGCAGATCGTCATCCGCTTCTGGATCATCGCATTCGTGCTGGCCCTCATCGGCCTCGCCACGCTGAAGCTGAGGTGAGCATGACGCCGGTCACGACCTTCAAGGGCAAGACTGTCGCCCTGTTCGGCCTCGGCGGCTCGGGGCTTTCCACCGCCAAGGCGCTGATCGCCGGCGGCGCCCAAGTTTGCGCCTGGGACGACGGCGAGGCCGGGCGGCTGAAAGCCGTCGCGCAGGGCGTGCCGCTCGAAGATCTCTCGCAGAGCGACTGGTCGCGCTTTTCCGCGCTCATCCTGACGCCGGGCGTCCCTTTGACCCATCCGGAGCCGCATTGGACCGTGCCGCTCGCGCTCGCCGCCCGCGTAGAGATCATCGGCGACATCGAGCTTTTTTGCCGCGAGCGGGCGGCGCACGCCGGCGGCTCGCCTTTCGTCGCCATCACCGGCACCAATGGCAAATCCACCACGACCGCGTTGATCGCGCATATCTTGCGCGAAGCGGGTCGAGACGTGCAGCTCGGCGGCAACATCGGCGTGCCGATCCTCGATCTGGAGCCGCCGTCGGATGAGCGCATTCACGTCATCGAGTGCTCGTCCTTCCAGATCGATCTCACGCCCTCGCTCAATCCGACGATCGGCATTCTGATCAATCTGACGCCCGATCACATCGACCGGCACGGGACGATGGAAAATTACGCCGCCGTAAAGGAGCGACTCGTCGCGGGCGCAGAAGTCGCGCTCGTCGGCGTCGACGACGCTTACACCCATGCGATCGGCGCGCGCCTCGCCGCCAATGCGCGCGAGGGTCAGCGCGTCGTCCCGGTCTCCGGCGCCCGCGCGCTCGATTGGGGTTTCTATGCCGAGAAAGGCGAGGTCTATTTCCGCGAACAGGGTCACCCGCCGGAGGAGGCCGAGCTTCTCGGCGTGTTGACCGGCGCGCGGGCGTTGCGCGGCGCGCATAATGCGCAGAACGCGGCTTTCGCGGCCGCGGCCGGCTGGGAATGCGGCCTCGAAGACGAGGAGATCGCGCGCGGCTTGCAAAGCTACCCCGGTCTTCCGCATCGCATGGAGGAGGTCGGGCGCATCGAGCGCGCGCTCTTCGTCAACGATTCCAAGGCGACCAACGCCGACGCCGCAGAGAAGGCGCTCGCGAGCTTCGCCGACATCTATTGGATTATCGGCGGCAAGCCGAAGGAAGGCGGCATCGAACCGCTGCGCGACTATTTCTCGAGAATCCGCAAGGCGTATCTCATCGGGGCCGCGAGCGACGATTTCGCGCGCACGCTCGAGGGGGCTCTTCCCTATGAGCATTGCGAGACGCTCGACGTCGCAACTTTCCGCGCCGCCTGCGACGCGCTCGCGGGCGACGCCGCCGAGCCGATCGTGCTGCTGTCGCCGGCTTGCGCGTCCTACGACCAGTTCCCCAATTTCGAGGCGCGCGGCGACGCGTTCCGCAAGCATGTTCAGGGATTGCCGACGAAACTCTCCGCCAGAGGAGGAACGTAAATGATTTCGCGCGCCGAGCGAACCGCATTCTCGGACTGGGCGTGGACGATCGACCGATGGCTGCTTGCGGGCATCGGCCTGCTCATCATCGCGGGTCTCGTCTTTGCGATGGCCGGCAGCCCGCCGGTGGCGGAGCGTCTGCATCTGCCGACCTTCCACTTCGTCAACCGGCAGGTGGCCTATCTTTTGCCGGCGCTCGCCGTCATGATCGGCGCGTCGTTCCTCTCGCCGCGGCTCGTGCGCCGCGCGGCGCTCGTCGTCTTCATCGTCTCACTGGCGCTTGTCGTCGGCACGCTGTTCTTCGGGCAGGAGGTGAAGGGCGCCAAACGCTGGATCTTCGGCATTCAGCCCTCGGAGTTCTTGAAGCCCGCCTTCGTCGTCGTCGTCGCCTGGGCCTTTTCGGAGGGCGCGCGTCGCAAGGACGTGCCCGGCAATCTCATCGCGCTGCTGCTCTTTCCGTTGACGATCGGCCCGCTCGTGCTGCAGCCGGACTTCGGCCAGACCATGCTCGTTTCAATTGTCTGGGGCGCGCTGTTCTTCATGGCCGGCCTGCATGTGATCTGGGTCGTCGGATTGGGCGGCGTGGCGCTGCTTGCGGCGCTGCTCGCGTATAAATTCGTGCCGCATGTGCATGCGCGCATCGAGGCCTTTCTGGAGCCGCCGCCGCCTGTCGCGGGCGTGCCGGCCAATTTCCAGTCCGAGACCGCGCTCGAAAGCTTCATCGCCGGCTCGTGGTTCGGCAAGGGGCCGGGCGAAGGCACGGTGAAGCGCATCCTGCCGGACTCGCACACCGACTTCATCTTCGCCGTGATTGGCGAGGAGTTCGGCGTCCTCGTCTGCATCGCGCTGGCGCTCGTCTTCGCCTTCATCGTGGTGCGCGGCCTCTTCCTCGCGGCGCGTAACGAAGACCCGTTCTGCCGCTTCGCGACCGCCGGGCTCGTCATGCTGTTCGGCCTGCAAAGCTGCATCAATATGGCGGTGAACGTGCACCTCATGCCGGCGAAGGGCATGACTTTGCCCTTCGTCTCCTATGGCGGCTCGTCGCTCATTTCGCTGTCGCTCGGCATGGGTTTTCTGCTTGCCGTCACGCGTAAGCGCCCGCGCACCCGCGTCCTGACCGAGGTCGCCGCCAGCGGCCAACCTGTTCCAGCAGCTGCGTGACATGACGGAAAGCCCGATCCTTCTCGCCGCCGGCGGCACCGGCGGCCATCTCTTTCCAGCCGAGGCGCTCGCCCATGCGCTTGCCGCGCGCGGCGTTCCCGTGGAGCTTGTCACCGACGAGCGCGCGCTCGCCTATGGCGGGAGCTTTCCGGCCCGCGCGATGCATTGCATCCCGTCCGCGACGCCGCGCGGCGGCTCGTTCATCGCCAAGGCGCAAGCGGTGGCGCGCCTCGCCTATGGAACGGCGCAGGCGGCGAAAGTGTTTCGATCGCTGAAGCCCAGGGCGGTCATCGGCTTCGGCGGCTATCCGACCGTGCCGCCGCTGCTCGCCGCGGCCTTCCTCAAGATCCCAACGGTCTTGCATGAGTCGAACGCCATTATGGGGAAGGCCAACCGCTTCCTCGCCGGCCATGTCGACAGGATCGCCGCCGGCCTGCCCAATCTCGCTGCGCCCGCGCCGCTGCAGGGCAAGATCGTCGTCACCGGCAACCCGGTCCGCCCGGCGGTGCTCGACGCCGCGAACATCCCCTATCCGTCATTCGATGACGGCGCGTTTCGTCTTCTCGTCACCGGCGGCTCGCAGGGCGCGCGCGTGATGGCGGATATCGTGCCCGAAGCGATTGCGGCGTTGCCCGATAATATTCGATCGCGCCTTCGTCTCGTGCAGCAGACCCGCGCGGAAGACATCGCCCGCGTCGAGGCGATCTACCGGAGCGCCGGCGTCGCTGTCGACATCGCGCCTTTCTTCAAGGATCTCCCCTTGCGCATCGCGCAGGCGCATTTCGTCATCTCGCGCTCCGGCGCCTCGACGGTCTCGGAGCTTGCGGTCATTGGCCGCCCGGCGCTGTTCGTGCCGCTGCCGCACTCGCTCGACGGCGATCAGGCGGCCAACGCCGCCTTTATCGAACAGGCCGGCGCGGCGGAGACGGTCAGGCAGGCGGACTTTTCGCCCGCCTTTCTGACGGCGCGCCTGGCTGAGCTCATGGAATCGCCCGAGGCGCTCGCACAGCGGGCCGAGGCGGCCAAGCGCGTCGGCGTTCCGGACGCCGCCGAAAGACTTGCCGACCTTATTTTGAGCGTGGCGCAAAGCCGCGCGTAACGGAGCTGCTCATGAAACTGCCGCGCGATCTCGGCCCCATTCATTTCGTCGGCATCGGCGGCATCGGCATGTCCGGCATCGCCGAGGTGCTGCTCAATCTCGGTTACAAGGTGCAGGGCTCCGACGCGACCGAGAACGCCAACGTCAAGCGGCTTTCGGAAAAGGGCGCCGCTGTCTTCGTCGGTCATGACGCCAAGAATTTGGGCGAGGCGGCGGTGGTCGTCGTCTCGACCGCCATCAAGCGCGACAATCCCGAGCTTGCGGCGGCGCGCGAGAAGCGTCTGCCCGTCGTGCGCCGGGCGGAAATGCTTGCTGAGCTGATGCGCCTCAAGCAATGCGTCGCCATCGCCGGCACGCATGGCAAGACGACGACGACCTCTCTGGTCGCGACGCTGCTCGACGCCGGCGGACTGGACCCCACCGTCATCAATGGCGGCATCATCAACGCCTATGGCACCAATGCGCGGCTCGGCGCCGGCGACTGGATGGTGGTCGAGGCCGACGAAAGCGACGGCACTTTCTTAAAGCTTCCGGCCGATATTGCGATCGTGACGAATATCGACCCCGAGCATCTCGATCACTTTCATACCTTCGACGCGATCAAGGACGCGTTTCGCGCCTTCATCGAGAATATTCCGTTTTACGGCTTTGCGGTGATGTGCCTCGATCATCCGACGGTGCAGGAGCTCGTGGGCAAGATCGAAGATCGGCGCGTGATCACCTACGGCGAAAACCCGCAGGCCGACGTCCGGCTGCTCGACGTGAATTTGGAAGGCGGCGTCTCGCGCTTCAATATCTTGTTGCGCGATCGCAAGACCGCGCAGGCGACCTATCTTGAAAATCTCCTGCTGCCCATGCCCGGCCATCACAATGCGTTGAACGCGACGGCGGCCGTGGCGGTCGCCTATCAGCTCGGCCTCTCTCCGGACCAGATCCGCAAGGCGCTCGAGGGCTTCGGCGGCGTCAAGCGCCGTTTCACGCGCACGGGCGAATGGAACGGCGTGCAGATCTTCGACGACTACGGCCACCATCCCGTCGAGATCGCCGCCGTGCTGCGCGCCGCGCGCGCCTCGACCAAGGGAAAGGTGGTGGCGGTGATGCAACCGCACCGCTACACGCGCCTGCAATCGCTGTTCGATACCTTTGCGACCTCGTTCAACGACGCCGACGTCGTCATCGTCGCCGACGTTTATGCGGCGGGCGAGCAGCCGATCCCGGGCGTCGACCGCGACGCGCTCGTGAACGCCATCCGCGCGCATGGCCATCGCCGCGCCATGGGTCTGCCCTCGCCGGAGGTGTTGCCGGCCATGGTGCGCGAGATCGTGGCGCCGGGCGACTACGTCGTCTGCCTCGGGGCCGGCAATATTACGCAGTGGGCCTATGCGTTGCCGGAGCAGCTCGCGGCGGGCGGAGCAGCATGAGACGCCCCCATGACCTTCGCTGACCTCACCCCCGACATCGCCGCGCGCATGCCCGACCTGCGGGGCAAGCTGTCCGCAAACGAGCCGCTCGCGCCTTACACCTGGTTTCGCGTCGGCGGACCTGCGCAGCTTCTCTTCATGCCGGCGGACGAAGCCGATCTAGCTTATTTTCTCGCGCGTTTGCCGAGAGACATTCCAGTCGTCGTCATTGGCCTCGGCTCCAACCTCATCGTGCGCGACGGCGGCGTCGCGGGCGTCGTGATCCGCCTTTCGGCCAAGGGCTTTGGGGATATTGTCGTTGAGGACGCGCGCCTGCGCGTCGGCGCGGCCGTGCCCGACGTCAAGGCGGCGCGGGCGGCGGCGGATGCGGGCGTCGACGGGCTCGCCTTTTATCGCGGCATACCCGGCGCCATCGGCGGCGCGCTGCGCATGAACGCCGGCGCGCATGGCGGCGAAACGAAGGACGCGCTCATCGAGGCGCGCGGCGTCGATCGTGACGGCCATATCCGGGTCTTCAGCAACGCTGAGATGGGTTACTCCTATCGCCACTGCTCGGCCCCCGAAGAGATCATCTTCACGCAAGCGCTCTTTCAGGGACGCCCCGGCGATCCGCAGACCATCCTTGCCGAAATGGATCGCATCACGCAGGCGCGCGAGGCCTCGCAGCCGATCAAGGAAAAGACCGGCGGCTCGACCTTCAAGAATCCGGAAGGCCACAAGGCGTGGCGGCTGATCGACGCCGCCGGCTGTCGCGGACTCATCGTCGGCGACGCGCAGGTGAGCGAGATGCACTGCAACTTTCTCATCAATCGTGGCCAGGCGACGGCCGCCGACATCGAGACGCTCGGCGAGACGGTCCGGCGGCGGGTCAAGGAGACGAGCGGCGTCGAGCTGCACTGGGAAATCAAGCGGATCGGAATTCCTTAAATGAGCTTCTTGACGTCGCGCAGCCTGTTCGTCGACCGCGAGTCGCCGCGCCTCGCCGCCTTTCTCGCCGGCCCCTGGACGACGATTTTGCTCCTCGCCGCTGCGATCGCGATGCAGGCGGCGGGTCACATCGACAGCGACGTCTCCTGGTTCATTACCTTCGCGGAAAAGACGCTCGACGGGGCCACGCCCTATGTCGACGTGACCGACCCCAACCCGCCGGCGGCCTTCTTGGCGCTCGCCCCGGCCGTGATGTTGGCGCGGGCGCTGGGTCTCGCCGTCGAACCGGTCGTCGCCGCGCTCGCCTTTTTCGCGGGCTTCGTCTCCCTCGCGGCGAGCGCCGCGATCCTGCGCTACGGCGCGCCGCGCTCGCGCGAGGATTGGGGGCTGTTGCTGAACGCCGCCGTTTTCCTGTGGCTGCTTGCGCCGGCGCTCGTCTTCGCCGAGCGCGAGCATCTGGCGCTATTGGCGCTTGCGCCGCTGCTGGCGACGCTCGCAGCCCGCGCCGAAGGCGGGCGCGTCCCTAGGTCGCTGCGCATCGTCGCGGGGCTCGGCGGCGGCCTCGCCGTCTGCTTCAAGCCGTTTTTCGCGCTCGCCATTCTGCTCCCGGCGCTGGCGGTCGCCATAAGGGAGCGCTCGCCACGCCTGTTGCTCTCGCTCGAGAATGCGGCCGCCGCCGGGATTTTCCTCCTCTATGGCGCCGTTACGCTCGTCTTGTTTCCCGCCTACGGGGATTATGCGCTGCCGCTGATCGTGGACGTCTACCAGCCCGCCCGCGAAACCTGGCCGCGTCTCGCGCTGACCCTCGCGCCCGTAAACATCGCGGTTCTCGCGGCGCTCGCCATCGCCTCGGCGCAAGGCTTCGCGCATCCGCCGGCGGCGCCGGGGTTTGTCGTTCCATCGGCGGCTCGGGTCTGCGCCTTTGCGTCGATTGGTTTTCTCGCCGCCTTTCTCCTTCAGGGGAAAGGCTGGATGAACCACGCCTATCCCGGCCTTGCGCTGGCGCTGCTCGCCTGGTGTTTTTTCACGCTCGACACGCATCCGCGCGCCCGCGCGGCGCGGGATGGCCGGCTCTTCAAATTTGTCTTTCTGCCCCTGTTCCTCGCCGCCCCGGCGATGTTTGGCGCCGCTCGACTGCTGAGTGACGAGGAGGAGCATCCCGGTTTGCGGGCCGAGATCGCGCGCGTCGCCCCCGCCCAGCCGCGACTCATCGCGCTGGCGCGCCAGCTCGACTTCGGCCATCCCGTGACGCGCCAACTCGGCGGAATATGGGTTGGCCGCCCCAATGCGCTGTGGACCGCGAGCTTCGCCAGCCATCTGCTTCGCGACGCGAAGGACCCCGCCCAGCGCGCCCGGCTCGAGAGCTATCGGCGGCGAGACCTCGCCGGCTTCGCCGAGGACGTGCGCGCCGGTCGCCCCGACGCCATCATCGTCGAGGACAGGGAGACGCGCGAGTGGGCGCTCAAACAGCCCGAAACGGCCATTGCTCTCGACGGCTACGAAAAGACCGGCCAGGCGGAGGCGATCGAGATCTGGACCCGCAGGTCGCCGTGACGGCGTTGCGCCGCCGGGCGACGCAACGTAGCCTCTAAACGATTCGCGCCGGGGCCTGCGCCGCCGCCCGCCTGTTGAGAAAGCGTAGCCGGTTCGCCCGGCAGTCCTTTGGGCGCCCCCTCGTATCCACCTTCGAGTTCAGTGAGACCGATATGACCAAACACGTCGCCGTGCTGATGGGCGGGCTGTCCGCCGAACGCGAGATCTCGCTGCGCTCGGGAACGGCCTGCGCGAGGGCGTTGGAAGAGCAGGGCTATCGGGTGACGCCGGTCGATGTGAGCCACGACGTCGCGAGCCTGCTCGCTTCGCTCAAGCCGGACGTCGCCTTCAACGCCTTGCACGGGAAGTTCGGCGAAGACGGCTGCGTTCAGGGCGTGCTGGAATTGCTGCGCATCCCCTACACGCATTCCGGCGTGCTCGCTTCCTCGGCGGCGATGAACAAGGAGGTCGCGAAGGTCTTGATGGCGGCGGCGGGCGTGCCGGTCCCCAAGGGCCGCGTCGTGCATCGGCTGGAGGCGGCGCAAGCGCATGTCTTGCCCCCGCCCTATGTCTTGAAGCCGGTCTCGGAAGGCTCGTCCTTCGGCGTGTTCATCGTCAAGGCGGACCAGGAGCGCCCGCCGCTGGAGCTGACCTGTGCGGACTGGGCGCATGGCGATCTGATGCTCGCGGAAGAGTTCGTGGACGGGCGCGAGCTCACCTGCGCCGTGATGGGCGAACGTGCGCTCGACGTTATCGAAATCCTCGCCGCGGACGGGGGCTGGTACGACTACCACGCGAAATACGCGAAAGGCGGCTCCAAACACCTTCTTCCGGCAAATCTTAAAGAGAAAATTTACCAAGAGGTCCAACATTTAGCGATCGAGGCTCACAGAGCTCTCGGCTGTCGCGGCGTCAGTCGCGCGGACTTCCGATACGACGATCGTCCTGGCGGGACGGGCGCGCTCGTCGTTCTGGAGGTGAACACGCAGCCGGGAATGACGGAGACCTCGCTCGTGCCAGAAATGGCGGCTTTTGCAGGTTTTTCGTTCGGCGAGCTAGTCAAATGGATGGTGGAAGACGCATCCTGCGATCGTTAGGGGAGACGACTGCCCTTCCGCTCGTTCATTTTCCTGCGGCCGAGCCCCAGCCCGCGGGCGCCGGCGGGCCCATTCCCGCCGCGGCGCCGGCCGCCCACGCCGCCCCCCGCGCCATCCCGCGCCGCCGCATCGATCACCCGCTCTTTACCCGTTTTGCGTTTCTCGGACGGCCCGGAGTCGGCCTCTTCGGTCTCCTCCTGCTCTTCGGCGGCGTCGGCTTCGGCGGCTTGGTCGAAAACGGCGGCTATGACGCGTTCGTCTCGCGCGAAGGCCAGCCCTGGGACATCGTCGCGCGCACGGTCGGATTCGACATCGCCGCTGTGACCATTACCGGTCAGTCACGCATGACGGAAAAGGAGCTCTTGCGGGCCGCGGGCGTCGACGCGCGCAACTCGCTGCCCTTCCTCGACGCCGCCGGCGTGCGCGAGCGGCTGATGGCCGTCCCGCTGGTGAAATCCGCCCGGGTGATGAAGCTCTATCCGAACCGTCTCGTGATCGCGATCGAGGAGCGCCGTCCACATGCCCTGTGGCAACAGGACGGTCGCGTCACGGTTGTCGCCGACGATGGCGTCGCCATCGACGAATTGCGCGACGAAAGATATCTCGGGCTGCCTTTTGTCGTCGGCGAGGGCGCGCAGAAGCGGCTGCCCGAGTATCTCCAACTGCTGGCCGGCCTCGGCGATCTGGCGCAGCGCGTAAAGGCCGGCGTGCTCGTCTCGGGCCGGCGCTGGGATCTCGACATGACCAGCGGCATGCTGGTCAAGCTGCCCGAGGAAAACCCCGCGCGCGCCGTCGCGACGCTGCTGCGCCTCCAGCGCGAGTCCCGCATTCTCGACAAGGACATCATGTCGATCGACCTGCGCGCGCCGGACCGCGTCGCGGTACGCCTCACGGAGGAGGCCGCCGCCGCGCGTGAGGCGGCGCTGCCGCACAAGACAAAGAAAACGGGTGGTTAGCGTTATGAAGCCTCAGCTCGTTCCGCCACGTCTGAAGCCTCTCGGGCCGCGCCGCTCCGCGACCCTCGCGGCGCTCGACGTCGGCACGTCGAAGATCGCCTGCCTGATCGCCCGCGTCACGCCGGCGAGCCAGGCGGCGCCCGGCGACTGGCGCACGCATCGCATCCGCGTGTTGGGGATCGGCCATCAGCGCTCGCTCGGGGTCAAGAACGGCCTCGTCGTCGACATGGACGAGGCGGAGCGCGCCATTCGCCAGACGGTCGACGCCGCCGAGCGCATGGCTGGCGTTCAAATTGACCAGGTCATCATCACCGCCTCCGGCGGGCGGCTGGCGTCCGAACATTTCACCGCCAAGCGCGCCATTGGCGGCCGCGAAGTGGCGGCGGCCGACATTCATCGCGTGCTCGAGGCGTCCGCCGCGCATCATCTGCATCGGGGCCGGATCGCCGTGCATTCGCTGCCGACCGGCTTTTCGCTCGACGGCGTCGGCGGCATTCGCGAGCCGAAGGATATGATCGGCGAGGAGCTCGGCGTCGATCTGCATGTCGCGACCTGCGATCAGGCGGCGGCGCGCAATCTTCTCCTCGCGGTGGAGCGCGGCCATCTCGGCGTCGCGGGCGTGGCTGCGGCGCCTTATGTCGCCGGCCTTTCGGCGCTCGAGCCCGATGAAGCGGAGATGGGCGTCATCGTCGTCGACATGGGCGCCGGCACGACCTCGCTCGCCGTCTTCTCCCATGGCGAGATGACGCATCTCGACGCCGTGACTCTCGGCGGCAATCACGTCACCATGGACATCGCCCGCGGCCTCGACGCGCGGCTCGCCGACGCGGAGCGCCTTAAGACGTTCCATGGCTCCGCCATCTCCTCGACGTCGGACGAGCGCGAAACGGTTTCCTTCGTGCACGTCGGCGAGCACGGCCACCACAAGGCGCATGCGCCAAAATCCCACCTCGTGCGAATCATCCGCCCGCGCGTTGAAGAGACTTTTGAATTCCTGCGCGATCGCCTGGCGCGGGCCGGCTTTCAATCCAGTCCGAGCCGCCGCATCGTTTTAACCGGCGGCGCCAGCCAGCTCACCGGCGCGGCGGAATCCGCACGCCGCATTCTCGGCGGCCAAGTCCGCGTCGGACGCCCGATCGGCGTCGAAGGTCTTCCCGATCCCGCGCGCTCGCCGGCCTTTGCGGCGGCGGCGGGATTGCTCGTCTATCCGCAAGTCGCGGCGCGCGAATATTTCGAGCCCCACCGTGGCGAGCGGACGGCGACGGGAACGGACGGCTACATGAGGCGAGTGGGTAGATGGTTAAAGGAAAGCTTCTAGAATCGCGCTCCAGTGATTCTTTCAACTGAGGCGATCCGGCCTGAAACGCCGGGCCTCGCGCGCAAATAACCGAGGACGAAGCGTTCGGCGACGGGGCGTCCAAGGATGGGAACAACCGACGCCGACGAGCAGTGTACATTCCGAGAGGCCTGGCAAATGACGATTAATCTCAAAGCGCCCGAATTGAGGGAATTGAAGCCCCGCATCATGGTGTGCGGCGTCGGCGGCGGCGGTTGCAACGCCGTCAACAACATGATCTCGTCGGGCCTCTCCGGCGTGGATTTCCTCGTCGCGAACACCGACGCGCAGGCGCTGGCCTCGTCGCCGGCCGAGCGCGTCATTCAGATGGGCCTGCAGGTGACCGAAGGTCTCGGCGCCGGGGCCCAGCCGGAGGTCGGCCGCGCCGCCGCCGAAGAGGCGCGCGAGGAGCTCCGCGAGCAGCTTCAGGGCGCGCATATGTGCTTCGTCACCGCCGGCATGGGCGGCGGCACCGGCACTGGCGCGGCGCCCGTCATCGCCCAGATCGCGCGCGAGATGGGCATCCTCACGGTCGGCGTCGTGACCAAGCCGTTCCACTTCGAAGGGCAGCGCCGCCTGCGCATCGCAGAGGCGGGCATCACCGAACTGCAGAAATGCGTCGACACGCTGATCGTCATCCCGAACCAGAATCTGTTCCGCATCGCCACTGAGAAGACGACCTTTGCGGACGCCTTCGCCATGGCCGACCAGGTGCTCTATTCGGGCGTCGCCTCCGTCACCGACCTCATGGTGAAGGAGGGGCTCATCAATCTCGACTTCGCCGACGTGCGCTCAATCATGCGCGGCATGGGCAAGGCGATGATGGGCACGGGCGAAGCGACGGGCGAGCGCCGCGCCAATCTCGCGGCCGAGGCGGCGATCGCCAATCCGCTTCTCGACGAAGTGTCGATGAAGGGCGCGCGCGGCCTGCTGATCTCCATCACCGGCGGCCATGACCTCACGCTCTATGAAGTCGACGAGGCGGCGAGCCGCATCCGTCAGGAAGTGGACGAGGACGCCAACATCATCCTGGGCGCGACCTTCGATTCCGCGCTCGAGGGAGTCGTGCGCGTCTCGGTCGTGGCGACCGGCATCGACCTCGCGGCGATCACCGCCGACGATCCGACCAGCGCGGCGCGCATGGCGGAGGCGGCGGAGCGCATGCGCGCCCAGTTGCAGCAGCAGGCGCGGCCGCAGCCGTCGGCGATCCCTGTCGTCGAAACCTCGGCGCAGGTCTACGCCATGCACGAACGCGCGTCCGCTCCGGCCTATCAGGCGGAACTCCGCGAGCAGGCGCCGACCTCCTATTACGCCGAGCAGCCCGCGGCCGCTCCCGCTCAGATGACGACGAATGGCGTCTATCTGGAGCCGGTGGGCGCGCGCTCGACCTATAGCGAGCCGCGCATGCCGGAGCCCGCGCCGCGCATGATGGCCGAGTCGGCGACCGGCTATGTGCCGCCGCCGCCGGAAATGCCGCGCACGCCGCGCATGCCGTCGATCGAGGATTTCCCGCAGCCGGTCCAGGATCAGATGCGCCAGCACCGCGGCGAAGCGAGCCATGATCCGCGTCGCAAGTCGATCTTCGAGCGTCTGGCCTCGTTCGGAGCGAGCCGCCAGGAGGACTCGATGCAGCCCGGCGCCGCGCCGCAGCCGCAGCCGCAAGCGCCGCGCGCCCCGGCGCCGCAGCCCTCGACCGTTTCGGAATATGGCAAGCGCCCCGCCGCCGCGCCTCAGCCGTCGCACGCCGCGCTCGATCCGCACGGCCGCCGCGCGCCGGCGCAGCGTCCGGTGGAGGACGACCATCTCGAAATCCCGGCCTTCCTGCGCCGGCAGTCGAGCCACTAACGCGCCGGGCTCCGGTGCCTCGACAAAGGCCCGCCTTTGCGCGGGCCTTTGTTTTTGGCCCCGTTGGGCCGGTTGTCACAAACTGTAAAAAAGCGTTACTGGAGCCCGGCGGTCGGATTGGGCTAATCTCGACCGTAGACAAGCGGACCGTCGGCCCGGCCTCACGCGGGAGGATTTCTCTCATTCGCCCGATGTCTCGACCCTCAGCGGTTCCATGCCGCCCCGCATATGCGGCGCAGACCACGCTCGCTCGCCCGGCGACGCTTGCTGGCCGGGGCGTTCATAGCGATCGCCCGTCGCGTGTGACGCTTCTCCCCGCGGCCGCCGGTTCCGGGATCGTGTTTGGCGTCGACGGCGTCGAGCTGCGCGCCGACTGGCGCGGGGTCGACGCGACCCAAATGCGCATGCGCCTGTCGTCCGGCGAGGCGAGCGTCTCGACCGTCGAACATCTTCTGGCCGCGCTTGCGGGTCTTGGCGTCGACAACGCCTTCGTCCTCGTCGAGGCCGACGAAATCCCCGCGATGGACGGATCGGCGCAGGCCTTCGCCGAGTCGATCGACGAGGCGGGCGTCGTCGCGCTTGCCGCCCCGCGGACCTCGCTGCGCGTCGTCGAGCCCGTAAGGGTCTCGCAGGGCGCCGGCTGGGCGGAGCTGGCTCCGGCCGCGCACGGCCTCACTCTCGATGTGGAAATCGCCTTCGAGAGACCGATCGGCCGGCAACGCCGCAGGTTGGCGCTGACGCCCGAGACATTTCGTGTGGAATTGGCGCGCGCCCGCAGCTTCGGCTTCCTGCGCGACGCGGAGCGTCTCTGGCGCGCGGGGCTCGCCCTCGGCGCCACTTTGGAAAATACCGTGGTGCTCGACGGCGAGATCGTCCTGAACCCCCAAGGCCTGCGCTACGCCGACGAATGCCTGCGCCATAAGATGCTCGACGTGGTGGGGGACCTTGCCCTTGCCGGCGCGCCGATCGTCGGCGCTTTCCGCTCCTTCAGGGGTGGGCACGGGCTCAATCTGGCGCTGCTCGAGGCGGCGATGCAGGCCGGGGCGCTCGTGCGGGAGGCGGCGACGGCGACGGGCGAGCCCCCCATGCTTCGGCCCTCGCCATAATCTCGCCAGAAGAAAAGCCTTCCCTTAACCATCATTGTCCGTCGCCGCGCGCCGCCAGCGCCGCGACGACGCGGGCCGTCCCGGCGCCGCGAGTGGCGGGGCTTGGCGGATTAGGCTAGAACGCGCCCGGCAGCGTTAAGCTGCTCCCGGCCGCAAGGGGCTCTCGATATGTCGTTTTTTGTTTCCGTCCGTTCGTCCGCTTGGCTCGCCGCGGCCGCCGCGCTCGCGTTCTCCGCCGCGCCTGCCCGCGCCGACATCATGGACTCGCTCACCAGCGGCTTCGGCCTCTTCGGCGGCGGCGAAAAATACAAGATGGAGGTCACGCCCGACATCCCGGCGGACACCCTCTACAATCAGGGCCTGGCCAAGCTGAAGTCGAAGGATTACGAGGCCGCGGCGAAGAAGTTTTCGGAGCTCGAGAAGAGCTATCCCTCGTCGGAATGGGCGCGCAAGGGCCTGCTCATGACTCTCCACGCGCAGTTCGAAAAGCCCGCTTACGACGATGCGGTGCAGTCGGCGCAGCGCTACATCGGCCTTTATCCGAACTCGGCGGACACGCCCTACGTCTATTACATCGCCGGCATGTCCTATTATAATCAGGTGCCGGACGTGATGCGCGATCAGTCTTCGGCGGAGAAGGCGCTGCAGATTTTCAACGAGCTCATTACGAAATATCCAAAGTCGGAATATGTCGCCGACGCGCGTTACAAGATGGGCGTCGCCCGCGACCAGCTCGCCGCCAAGGAAATGCAGGTCGGCCGGTTCTATTTGAACCGCAAGAACTACCCCGCCGCCATCAACCGATTCCACGACGTGCTCGGCAAATATCAGACGACCCGCCACACGGAAGAGGCGCTTTATCGCCTTACCGAAGCCTATCTCGCCATGGGCGTCACCAATGAGGCGCAGACGGCCGCCGCCATTCTGGGGCACAATTACCCGGATTCGCAGTGGTACAAGGACGCCGTCGCGCTGTTGAAGACCGACGGTCTGGCCCCCCACGAATATACCGACAGCTGGCTCTCCAAGATCGGCAAGACGCTGCACGCCATCTAAGCCATATGCGTCCGCATGAAGCGGCCGGCCTGCGCCAGCGCGCGCCGGCCGTCGGCAAGCCCCGCGTTCCAGAGCTGCCACGCGTGGATCATATGCGGCCAGATTTCGAGCGTCGCCGCCACATCGGCTGCGCCCGCCGCCGCCGCGAAACGCGTTGAGTCGGAGAGAAGGGTCTCGTCCGATCCCACCTGGATGAGCACGGGCGGCAGACCCTTGAGGTCTGCGTAGAGCGGCGAGAGCCGCGGGTCTCTCCGATCCACGCCCGCGGGAACGTAGGCGCTCGCAAGCTCCTCGAGATAGGGCTTGTGGATCAACGGATCGACGGCGTCTTTGGTCGCGAGCGTCTCGCCCGACATGGTCAAATCCGTCCAGGGCGACGAGAGCCACAGGCAGGCGGGCGTCGCTTCGCCCAGATCGCGCAGCCGCATCGAGAGCGCCAGAGAAAGCCCGCCGCCCGCGCTGTCGCCGCCGACCACGATTTTCGTCGCCGGAATCCCCTGCGCCTGCAGGAAGCGCCAGGCTGCGAAGGCGTCGTCATAGGCGGCGGGGAAGGGGTGCTCCGGCGCCAGCCGATAGGCGACCGCAAGCGTCCGCACGCCGGCGGCGCGGCCCGCCTCGGTGACCATGCGCCGGTGGCTCACGATCGAGCCCGAGCAATAGCCGCCGCCGTGAAAGAACAGCAGAACGCGGGACGGGTCGGCGCCCGGCGCGCGCGACCACTCGGCCCCAAGCCCGCCGATGCTGACGGGCGTCAACGAAATATCCGGCGCGACCGGCCAGTGGGCGCCGACTTCCTCGATCCGCGCGCGCCGCTCCGCCCAGCCGAGAGGTCGGGGCTTGCTGGAGAGCAAGGCGCGAATTCCGTTGATTTCGTCATCGGCCATGCCAACCTCCTGGAAAACGGCGAATCGTCTTTCCGTCCACAGAATTATGAGCGCCGCGCCGCCCCCCGCGCGCGCCAAGCGACTAGAGTTAAGCGTCATGCTGGTCCGTCTGTCCATCCGCGACATCGTGCTGATCGACGCGCTCGATCTCGACTTCGGGCCGGGGCTGACGACGCTCACCGGCGAGACGGGCGCGGGCAAGTCGATCCTGCTCGACGCTTTCGTCCTGGCGCTCGGCGGGCGCGGCGACGCCTCGCTCGTGCGCGCCGGCTGCGAACAGGGGCAGGTGACGGCGGTCTTCGACCTGCCGGCCGATCATCCGGCGCATCTCGCCGCGCGCGAATTCGGCCTTGCCAGCGACGACGAGATGGTGCTGCGCCGGGTGCAGGCGGCCGACGGGCGCACCCGCGCCTTCGTCAACGATCAACCGGCGACGGCGCAGGCGCTGCGCGCCATTGGCCGCGAACTCGTCGAGATCCATTGCCAGCACGACGACCGCGCCCTGGTCGATCCGAGCGCCCATCGCGCGCTCGTCGACGCGCATGGCGGCCTTGCCGGGCAAGCGAACGACGTGCGCGCCAAATATGCCGCCTGGCAGGCGGCGCGCCGCGCCCTCGCCGAGGAGGAGGCGCGCATCGCCAAGGCGCGCGCCGACGCCGATTATCTGCGCCACGCCCACGACGAGCTGACCAAACTCGCGCCCGAGGCGGGCGAGGAGGAGGCGTTGGCGGAGCGCCGCTTGTTCATGCAACGCGCCGAGAAGGTTGCGACCGACATCCGCGACGCGCTGGCGGCTTTCGCCGACGAGCGCGCGCCCGCCGCCGAGATCGCCCATGCCGCGCGGCGGCTGGAGCGGCGCGTGACGCAGGCGTCCAATCTTCTGGAGCCGCCGGCGCGCGCCCTGTCGCAGGCGGTCGACGCGCTCGGCCTCGCCGAGCAGGCGCTGGAGCAGGCGCTTGCCGAAACGCGCTTCGACCCGGCGGAGCTGGAGCGCGTCGAGGAGCGGCTGTTCGCGCTGCGCGGCGCCGCGCGCAAATATCAGGTGGGCGTGCCGGAACTGCCGCGGCTCGCCCAGAAATTCGCTGACGACATCGCCGCGCTCGACGCTTCAGAGGCGCGGCGCGTTCAGCTCGGCAAGGCCCTCGATTCGGCCAAGGCCGCTTATGACGACGCCGCGCGCGCGCTTTCCGCCGCGCGCCACAAGGCGGCCAAGAAGCTCGACGCCTTGGTCGACGGCGAACTCAAGCCCTTGAAGCTCGAAGGCGCGCATTTTGCCACGCAGGTGACGAGCGATCCCGAAAGCGCGGGGCCGGAGGGGATCGACCGCGTCGAATTCTGGGTGCAGACCAATCCGGGCTCACGCCCGGGGCCGCTGACCAAGGTCGCCTCGGGTGGCGAACTCGCGCGCTTCATGCTGGCCCTGAAGGTCGTTCTCGCGGACCGCGGCTCGGCGCCCACCCTCGTCTTCGACGAAATCGACACGGGCGTCGGCGGCGCGGTCGCGGACGCCATCGGCCAGCGCCTTGCGCGGCTCGCCAGCCGCGCGCAAGTGCTGGCGGTGACGCATGCGCCGCAAGTCGCCGCGCGCGCCAGCCGGCACTTGCGCATCAGCAAGGGGGCGGCGACCAAAGGCAAGGAGAAGCGCGTCGCGACGCGCGTCGCCGTTCTCGCCGAGGGCGAGCGGCGCGAGGAGATCGCCCGGATGCTGTCGGGCGCGGCGATCACCGACGAAGCCCGTGCGGCGGCCATGCGGTTGCTGGAGCCCTCGTCCGACCTGCGCTGAGGCGAAAAGGCCTTACGCCGTCTTCTGCTTGAACTTGCACAGATCGAACAGAAGACACCGCGCGCATTCGGGCTTTCTCGCCTTGCACACGTAGCGGCCGTGCAGGATGAGCCAGTGGTGCGCGTGCAATAAATATTTCTCCGGCACAACCGCCTCGAGGCCGGCTTCGACCGCCTCCGGCGTCGCGCCCTTGGCGATCGGCAGGCGGTTCGAGACGCGGAAGATGTGCGTGTCGACGGCGATGGTCGGCTGATGGAAGGCGATGTTGAGCACGACATTCGCCGTCTTGCGGCCGACGCCGGGCAGGGCGGTCAACTCGTCCCGCGTCTGCGGCGTCTTTCCGCCGTGCCGCTCGATCAGCATGTGCGAGAGCGCCACGACATTCTTCGCCTTGTTTCGGAAAAGGCCGATGGACTTGATCGCCTCGCGCACCCGATCCTCGCCGAGCGCGACCATCTTCTCGGGCGTGTCGGCCAAGGCGAAGAGCGCCGGCGTCGCCTTGTTCACCCCGGCGTCGGTCGCCTGCGCCGAAAGCACGACGGCGACGAGGAGGGTGAAGGGGTTCGTATAATGCAGCTCGCCTTTGGGCTCGGGATTGGCCTCGGCCAGGCGGGCGAAGATCGCCTCGATCCGAGCCGCCTCCGCCGCCGGCAAAGCGCGCTTGCGCCCCCTTGCCGGGCTCTTTGAGCCTGCGCTGTTCCTTCCTGTCATCGCCGCGTTATATCTTTACGTCTGGAGGGGCGAAAGACGCCGTTCATCCATGCTGGACCCATTTGACGAACCGATCTTTCAAACGCGCCTGACGCCGCACCGCTCATTGACGCCCCGCGGCTTCTACCTGCTGATCGCGGTCTTTTGCGTCGCGCAAGGCGCCTTCGCCGTGCCCTTTCTGGTCATGGGGGCGTGGCCGGTCGCGGGCTTCATGGGCCTCGACGCGCTCGCGCTGTTCATCGCCTTCCGTGTGAATTTCCGCGACGCCCGCGCCTATGAGACGCTCGACGTCACGCCGCTCGAACTCGTCTTCGCGAAGGTCGGCGCCGGCGGGCGGCGCCGCGAGTGGCGATTCAACCCTTCCTGGGTGCGGCTCGAACAGAAAGTGCACGAGGAATTCGGCATGCAAAGCCTCGTGCTGGTCTTTCGCGGCGAAGCGGTCGAGGTGGGCAGTTTTCTCGGGCCCGACCAAAAGGCGGAACTTGCCGAAAACCTGTCGCGCGCGCTTGCCGCCGCGCGGCTCGGTCCGCGGTTCAGCTAGAACCGCTCCGGCGCTGGGTCATCACATTCTCCGCCTCGCGCATCAACCGCGCCTCGTTGAGCTTGTAGAAGCGCCATAGCGCGAACGCGCCCCCGACGGCCGCAACGACGCCCAACGTCGCCAGCGACCCGTGCACTTTCTCGAATCCGGCCGTCAGGTAATAGGCGCCGAAGCCGAAGACCATCGCCCAGACGACGCCGCCCGCGGCGTTGAAAAAGAAGAAGCGTCCGGCGGGAAGATGATTGGCGCCGGCGAGCAGGGCCGCGAGAATTCGCAAAAGCGCGACGAAGCGCCCGAAGAAGACGATGGCTCCGCCCCATTTATAGAAGAGATATTGTCCGAGCCGCAGCTTGTTCGCGCCGATCCCCACGCGCCAGCCATGTTTTTCGAGGAAGCGATAGCCGAACTCCCGGCCGATCCAATAGCCGATATTGTCGCCGACAATCGCCCCGCCGGCTGCGGCGAGCACGATCGTTTCAATTGAAAGCGCGCCCGTGAGCCGCGCGTAGATCGAGGCGCCGACGAGCATGGTTTCGCCGGGCAAGGGCAGGCCGGCGCTTTCCAGCGCCACGATGATGAAAATCGCCCAGTAGCCGTAAGTCGAAAGGATGTAGGCGATCTGCGCCTGATCGAGAAAATGGCCCATCTTCCACCGATGCGAAACGCCCCGCTACCGGCAGATATAGGCTCAAAAAGTAAGAAAGCGACACCGCCTGGGGCGATGTCGCTTTCGGTGCGTAAAGCCGAAGGGCTGCTACTGATATTGATGCACGGCCGCGCAGTTCAATCCGACCGGCACGGGCCGGGTGAGAATGAGATCGTCGTCGACAAACAGCGCGCCGTCCTCGAGCGCGGGTTCGAGCACCGCGCGCAGGCCCATCAGCAAAGGCTGGTCGACGCCATTAATCCTCTCACGCAGCGCGTCGCGGACTCCTTCATCCGCCCGGCGCGCGAAATTACGTACAACCGCGGCGACGAATCTCCCGACACTCATGCCCTTCTCTTGCGCGGCGGTGCGCACGCGCTCTGCGAAGCGGCCGCCAATGCACGAAAGTGCAGCCTGGGCGACCATTTCGTTGGAGCAGGAATGAATGAGATCCGCAACCAGCATGTTGTCCTCCGCTTGTTGTTTCAGCCTCTTTAACCCTCTTCTTTGGCGCGTCGTTGCGCGCTTCGATGAAAAGCTGGACGGCGCCGGCTTAACCGCCGATGAACCGCCCATCCAACCCCGGCCTGGACATCCAGCCCGGGCGCATCGACTGAGCCATGAGGCTCTTTGAGCTCACGGCCCGCAATGCGGTTCTGCTCTTACGCTCCGACTGTGACCGGGTGACGACGAGCAGCGACAAGTTGTATGGCGACGAGACGCCGCGGCCCTTGCAGCGCCTCTGATTGCTCAACGCGCCACTCGCGTCGAAGTTTCATAGGCGCGCGGAAAAATTGTCGCTGCGCATGCGAAGAGGCAAGCAGCCCATCAAGCTTGTGCGACGCAGCGCCGTCTGTGCGTCACCAGACGCCGACATTCGCCGCGGAGGCCCAGGGCTCCTTGGGGGGAAGCGGCTGGCCCTTTTGCAGCAATTCGATCGAAATCGCGTCGGGCGTGCGCACAAACGCCATATGGCCGTCGCGCGGCGGCCGGGAAATGATCACGCCCGCTTTTTGAAGCCGTTCGCAGACCTCGTAAATGTCGTCGACGGCGAAGGCCAGGTGGCCGAAATTGCGGCCGCCGCCATATTCATGTTCGTCCCAATTAAAGGTCAATTCGACGGTCGGCGCGCCGCTGCGCTTGGCCTCTTCGAAATCGGCGGGCGCCGCAAGATAAACGAGCGTATATCGGCCCTTTTCATTCTCGGTGCGGCGCACTTCCCGAAGGCCGAGAATGTCGCAAAAAAAATGCAGGGAGCGGTCGAGATCGCCCACGCGGATCATCGAATGCAGAAACTTCATCCTAAAACTCCTCATCGAGCGGCCTTTGTCGACGGTCGGCCGGTTTGCCGTCTCGCGGCGGTCTTGCTAGGCAGCGGCTGTGAACCCTTGCGCCTATAGAGGGCCAGCATGACCGAAGCCAGAGCGTTCCACGCCGCCGGGGCCAGCCGCAAGCTCGCCGCCGCCCGGGCCTCGATCGCCGCCAGCGCCGTTCTCGCCGCAGCCAAGCTCGCGGCGGGGCTCTGGTCGGGCTCGCTCGCGCTTCTATCCGAAGCTGGCCATGCGTTTGTCGACACGGGCGCGACCGCGCTGACCTATTACGCCGTGCGGGAAGCGGAGAAGCCCGCCGACGCCGAGCATCACTACGGTCACGGAAAATATGAGGCGCTTGCCGCGCTTGTCGAGACCGGCCTGCTCTTCGGCCTGGCGCTCATCGTCGTGGGCGAAGCGATCCGCCGGCTGGGCGAGGCCAATGTCGAGATTTTGGCCGGCTGGCCGGCCTATGGCGTGCTCGTCGTCTCGATCGTCGTCGATTTCGTCCGTTCCCGGCAGCTCAGCGCCATCGCCAAAGAAGAGCGCAGCGACGCGCTCGCCGCCGACGCCATTCATTTCGCCAGCGATCTCGTCTCCTCGGTCCTCGCGCTGATCGGCGTGGCCGCGGCTCAATACGGGTTTCCCCAGGGCGACGCGCTCGCCTCTTTCGGCGTCGCGGGCTTTATCGCCATCGCCGGCTATCGCCTCGGCCGGCGCACCATCGACACGCTGCTCGACGCCGCCCCGCGCGAGCTCAGCCCGCAGATCGAGCGCGCGATCCTCGACGCGCCGGGCGTGATGAGGCTCGAAACGCTGCGCCTGCGCAGCGCCGGCCCCGAGGTGATCGGCGAGGCGACGATCGGCGTCGCCCGCACATTGCGCGTGGAGCAGGCGGCGCGGATCAAGGCGGGCGTCTGCGACGCAATCCGCGCGGTCGCGCCGCATGCGCGCGTCACCGTCACAGCCGACGCGCTGGCCGTCGACGACGAGACGGTCGTCGAGCGCATCATGCTCGTCGCCGCGCGCCGCCATCTCATGGCCCATCATGTGATCGTCCAGCAGATCGGCGACCGGCTCTCCATCGGGCTCGACATCGAAGTGGAGGGCGCGATGCCGATCGGCCGCGCCCACGCCATCGCGACGGATTTCGAAAGCGCCATCCGCGACGAATTCGGGTCCGACGTCGAGATCGAGACCCACATCGAACCGCTGACCGCCCATGTGCTCATCGGGCGCGACCTGCGCGGCCTCCTTGCGGAGGACATCGCCGAGGCGCTCGACCGCTACGGCGGCGACGTCGGCTATATCGCCGACATCCACGACGTGCGGGTGCGGGAGACCTCCGGCGGCCTCGTGGTGAATTTTCACTGCGCCGTGGACGCTGCGGTTCCGGTCGAGGTCGTCCATGCCGCCGTCGACGAAGTCGAACGCCGCGTGAGGGAGGCGTTCCCGGAAATCCTGCGCATCGTCGGTCATGCAGAGCCGGCCGACCACTGACGCGGCGCGC
Organism: Methylocystis sp. NC52PC; assembly: GCF_055698645.1. Classification (NCBI taxonomy): domain Bacteria; kingdom Pseudomonadati; phylum Pseudomonadota; class Alphaproteobacteria; order Hyphomicrobiales; family Methylocystaceae; genus Methylocystis; species Methylocystis sp. NC52PC. The sequence goes on from NZ_CP170127.1 coordinate 2,467,628, forward strand.
GCTCTCTACAATAGCCAAGGGAGCCCGGCTGGGTTAGAAAACCGCCATGACCCAAGAAAACCCAGGCGCCGCCGAAGACCTCACCGCCCTGCCTTTCGAGAAGGCGATGCAGGAGCTGGAGCGCATCGTCGGCGAATTGGAGAAAGGCTCCGTCTCGCTCGACGACTCGGTGCGGCTCTATGCGCGCGGCAAGGCCCTGCAGGATCGCTGCGAGAAGCTCCTGGCCGAGGCGGAGGCGCGGGTCGAGAAGATCACTTTGGGCGAAAATGGCGCGCCAAAGGGCGTCGCGCCGCTCGACGTCGAATAGTCAGTCGACCTGCTCTTCTTTCGCCGCCCGGTTTGACAGGCGCCGCACGCGGGCCATGAAAGCCCATGAGGCGAGAATGGCGAAGGGCACGGCGATGGCCTCGACCATGTCGGCAGAAAGCGCGGCCGGTATGACGCCGGCCTCTTTCAGCCCCTTGGCGACGAAGGCGAAGAGACCCACGAGATAATAAGCCAGGCCCGCGACGGAAATGCCTTGAACCATGCGGTTCAGGCGCATCTGCAGGCGCGTGCGGCGAACCATGTCGTCGAGCAGCGCGCCGTTCTGGCGCTCCATGTCGAGCGTGATCCCGGTGCGCATGAGATTGGTCGTGCGCGCGACGTCGGTAGAAAAGCGCGACTGCCGCGCCTCCACGGCGTTGCAGGTTTCAACCGCCGGATCGAGGCGGGCGTTGAGAAAATTGGAGATGGTGGGATATTGCCCCTCCTTCGTCTCCTGCAACAGATCCAGCCGGTTCTTCACCAGCGCGTGGTAGGCGCGGCTCGCGCCGAAACGAAAGGCGGACCGCGTGAGGAGCGCCTCATTGGCCGCGAGAAGGTCGGAGAGGCGTTTCAAGAGGTCGTGATTACTCTGCGAATCCTGCGTGGCGCGCAGCGCATGGGTGATTTCGGAAAGCTCCTCCTCCATTCGGGCGAGGTCGGGCGATATGGCGCGGGCGAGCGGCAGGCCCAGAAGCGCCATGCTGCGATAGGTCTCGACTTCCAGGAGCCGCTGCGCGAGGCGGCCGGCCTCCAAGGGCGGCGCATGCAGCAGGCGGATCGCCATGCGGGTGAAGCCCTTGGCGTCCACCGCGAAATCGGCAAAGGCGTGCGCCGCCTCCTTGCCGAGGCCGATCACGCACAGGCTTTGCGAACTGAAGAGCGCCGCAAGCTCTTCGAGGGAAATCTCCCTGTCCACGACGCAAAGATGCGCCGCGACGATGAGCCGCCCCGGCGGGCGGAAGGAAATCTCGCCTGTCGCCACCGGATCCGGGTGGCTGAAGGGCGTTGCGGCGTCCACGTCTGTCGACCAGGTGTAAGTCGTGAATTCCGTGTGCTGCTCCCAGCGCAGGCGCCAGTCGCGGAAGCGGAAATAGTGGAACTTCGCGTCCGGCGCCGGCGCGTCGACGCTGCCCGCGGCCGCAACATGCGCGAGAGCCGCACGGTCGGCCGCCGCCTCCTCGTGATTGGTGGCGAAAGCGAAGTGATAGATGCGGCGGGGCACCTCGAGCGGCAGAAACGGCCGGGCGTGCAGCTCAGCGAGAATCTGCGCGCGCGATTCGTGCTCGACCCACTGCGTGACGGCTGCCGCTTCGTTCATTCGCGCCCCCTTTGGCCGTCCTTATAGGTCGAGCGGCCAGAGAAGGCGAGCGGAGGGCGTCAGGTGATCACGCTCGGCGCGCGGCGCTTTGTGAAGCGCTCGATCTCCGCGATCTCGCGCGAGAGCGCAATGAGGTCGCCGAGCGCCTGCTGCGTTTCACCGAACTGCTTGGCGGGATCGGCCTCGTAACGTTCGATATAGACGCGCAGCGTCGCGCCCGCCGTGCCGGTGCCGGACAGGCGGTAGACGATGCGCGCCCCATCTTCGAACATCACGCGCAGACCCTGGTTCAAAGAGTCAGATCCGTCGACCGGGTCGTGATAGGCGAAGTCGTCGGCGTCTTTGACGTGAAGGGCGCCGAAGCTCCTCCCTTTCAGCGCCGGCAGCCTGTCGCGCAGCGTCTTGATCAGCGCATGAGCGCCGTCGCTGTCGACCTCCTCGTAATCGTGGCGCGAGTAATAATTGCGGCCATAGGTCGCCCAATGGTCGCGCACGATCGCGTCGACGCTCTGTTTGCGCGCGGCGAGAATGTCGAGCCAGAGCAGCACGGCCCAGAGCCCGTCCTTCTCGCGCACATGATTCGAGCCGGTGCCGGCGCTTTCCTCGCCGCAGATCGTGACGAGGCCCGCGTCGAGCAGATTGCCGAAGAATTTCCAGCCCGTCGGCGTCTCGTAAAGGGCGACGCCGAGTTTTTCCGCCACGCGGTCAGCGGCGCCGCTCGTCGGCATGGAGCGGGCCACGCCGGCAATGCCGCTCCTGTAGCCCGGCGCGAGATGCGCGTTGGCGGCGAGAATGGCGAGACTGTCCGACGGCGTCACGAAGCGGCCGCGCCCGATGATGAGATTGCGGTCGCCGTCGCCGTCGGAGGCGGCGCAAAGGTCCGGCGCCGCCGGCGACATCGCGAGATCGTAGAGATGCTTCGCATGGACCAGATTGGGGTCGGGATGATGGCCGCCGAAATCGGGCAGAGGCGCGCCATTGATCACGCTGCCCGGCGCCGCGCCCAGCATGCCTTCGAGAATAGCGTGCGCATAGGGGCCGGTCACCGCGGACATGGCGTCGAAGCGCATGGCGAAGCCGCCGCGGAAGGCGTCGCGGATGCGGTCGAAATCGAAGAGCGTCTGCATCAGAGCAGCGTAATTCTCGACGCTGTCGACGATCTCGACGCGCATGTCGCCGAGCTGCGTGGCGCCGACCGTGTCGATGTCGACGTCGGCGGCCTCCACGATCTTGAAGGACGTGATCGTCTTCGTGCGTTGGTAGATCGCCTCGGTGACTTTCTCGGGCGCCGGCCCGCCATTGGCGACGTTGTATTTGACGCCGAAGTCGCCGTCGGGGCCGCCGGGATTGTGGCTCGCGGAAAGAACGACGCCGCCGAAGGCCTCCAGTGCGCGGATGAGGGCCGAGACGGCCGGCGTGGACAGAATGCCGCCCTTGCCGACGACGGCTCGGCCGAAGCCATTGGCGGCCGCGATTTTCAGGATCGTCTGGATCGCCTCGCGATTGTAGTAGCGGCCGTCTCCGCCGACGACGAGGGTTTGGCCTGCAAAGCCGTCGAGCGAGTCGAAGATCGACTGGACGAAATTCTCGACATAATGACGCTGTTGAAAGACCGGAACCTTCTTGCGCAGGCCCGAGGTGCCGGGACGCTGGTCCGCATAGGGGGTCGTCGCAATTTCTTTAATCATCCTGCCTCTGAGCGCCTCTTGGCCAATCGTGCTCTTATCTATGGACCGAACCAGATAAAAAAACGGCGGCGCTTTGTCGCGCCGCCGAAACTCTCGATCCTTGGGAACCTCACCAGCCCCAGGACGGATAGCTGTAATAGTCGTATCCGTAGTAAGGGTAGCCGTAGTTATAATAGGGGTAATAGCCCCCATAGTAGTAGCTGCTGTTGGCCGCCGCGAGGCCGGCGCCGAGCAGGCCGAGGCCGACGCCCGCCGCAACCGCCGCGCCGGGATTATAGCCGCGGCGATAATAACCGCCATAGTAGCCGCCATAATATGGACGTCGGTAGCCATAGCCCCCGCGGCGGTACCAGACCTGATCGACCGAGGCTGAGAGCCCGACCGTCGAGGGCGGGGCCACGCCCATCGGGCCGGCGAGAACGTCTGTCGGAATGGCGGTCGCCGTCATGGCGCCGAGAAGCGCGCCGGAAAGCGCCAGCTTGAGACATTTACGCATAGACATACCTCCCTTGGCGGGCGCGCCGTTGACGCGAGGCGCGTCGCCCGCCGAGCTAACGCGTCAATAACCAAATCTAAACCGGAATCGTTTCGCGTCGAGAGGCATTTCTGTGTCTTTTCGACGCGTAGCGTAAACGCGCTCAGTCGCGCCCCTCGTATCCCGAGGCCGCCTCTCGCGTAAAATCGACGAGCCGCTCGCGAAAAAACTCCCGCACCCGCGCGGCGGTCAACGGGTGCTGCTCGAGAATTTGCAGAAAAAGCGCGCGGCGGATTTTCAGCACGGTGCTCGGCTCCACGGCGCGCGCCGTGATCGGGCGCAATGAGGGGGCGACCAGCGCCATTTCCCCGATCAGCGCCCACGGCCGCAGCACCTGCGCCGGCAGCCGCGCCTCGCGGGGCGCCAGGGCGATCGCCCCCAACATCAGTATGAAGCCGCCGTCCGACTCCTCGCCGCGCTGGAACAGAAAATCGCCCGAACGAAGCAGACGCGTTTCTCCGGCGAAGGCCAGCATCTGCAAAGCGCCGATCTCGAAGATGGCAAAAAGCGGAATACGCCTTAAATTGTCGATTTCGTCATCGAGAGTCATTGCGTCTTTCAAGCGCGGATTCTGTCGCTTTTTTGTGGCAAGCGTGGCGGCGCCCACAGCCTTTTTTGCGCATCATCGCGCAGGCTTCGCCAAGCGGTAGCCGCCGTCTTCTGTCAACAACCTTTGCGGGCGCGAAGGGTCCTGTTCGATCTTGCGACGCAGGCGATGAATGTGGGTTTCCAGCGTGCGCGTGGTGACATTCGGACCATAACCCCAGACGTCGGCGAGTAAGGCTTGCTTGGTGAGAATGGCGCCGCGCGCTTGTGCGAGCCGTGCGAGGATCGCGGCCTCCTTTTCCGTGAGGCGCGCGCCGAAGTCTTCGCCTGCATTGGCGTTTTTCGGAGGCGCGGCAAGGCGGGCCAAGAGCTCGGCGAAACGGAAGGGGCGCGTGAGCGTCGCGTCGGCGTCGTCAGAGGCGGCGCCGATGAGAATGATCGGACCGGCGAAGCCCTGCGCCCGCAGGCCGCGGGCCAGCGCGGCGGCGTCGCAGAAGTCGGCGTCGAGAAGCGCGGCTGCGGAATCGCGGGCGTCAGGGGGAAACGCGAAACTTTCCCTGGCTCCGAGCGGATGAAGCGCATAAGCGCCGAAACAAGCGATCTGCTCCTCGAGACTCGCCAAAAGCTGCGGGCCAGCGGCGACGAATAAAATTTGGGTCATGGAACGGGGCGTTCTCTGCTATGACGGCAAGAAAGCAGAAGGGCCCGATCTTCCTCCATGGAGTTTCTGCGCGCAAGACGACTGACGACGCTACGCGTCGCGCGGCGCATCGGCGGCAAGCCGCATGAGGCGCGCATGTGCGCGGGCGGCGTTGTCATCCCCTGCGCCATCGGCCGCGCCGGAATCGTCCGAGACAAGCGCGAGGGCGACGGCGCGACGCCGGCGGGAAGCTGGCGGCTGCTGTCATTCTTTCTGCGCCGCGCCGCGCCCGCCCCTCGTCCCTGGCGCGTGATCCGCCGGGAAGACGTCTGGTGCGACGATCCGCGCGCCTTTCTCTACAACCGGAAGATGCGTGCGCCATTGCGGCTCAGCCACGAGGCGATGTGGCGCGAGGACGGCCTCTATGACGTTGTCGGCGTCATGGATTACAATATTGTCCCCCGCGTGCGCGGCCGCGGCAGCGCCATCTTCTTCCACATCGCGACCGAGGAACTCGGACCTACGGCCGGCTGCGTTGCGCTGCGGGCGCGCGACATGCGCCGGCTGCTGTCGAGATTGGGACGGGGCGCTCGAATCGTCGTGAGCTAGGCGTCGTCAGCTTTTCGCATACTCCCGCGTCCCCATGATCGCCGAGCCGACGCGCACATAGGTTGCGCCGAGCTGGATGGCGAGCTCGTAATCCGAGCTCATGCCCATGGAGAGCTCCTCGAGCCCGTTCCTCGCGGCGATATCGGCGAGCAGGGCGAAATGCGGGGACGCCTGTTCGTCGACGGGGGGCACGCACATCAGGCCTGAGATCTCGAGGCCGTATTTTTCCCGGCAGGCGGCGATGAAGGCGTCGGCGTCCTGCGGCAAAACGCCCGCCTTCTGCGGCTCCGCGCCGGTGTTGATCTGCACGAAGAGGCGCGGGCGCTTCCCCTGTTTCTTCATCTCCTCGGCGAGCGCGGCGGCGATCTTCTCGCGGTCGACGCTCTGGATCACGTCGAAGGCCTCGACGGCTTCGCGGGTCTTGTTGGATTGAAGCGGGCCGATGAGATGCAGCTCGACCCCGGCGAATCTCTCTCGAAGCCCCGGCCACTTGCCCATGGCCTCCTGAACGCGGTTTTCGCCGAAGACGCGATGCCCGGCCTCCAGCAGCGGAACGATGTCCTCGGCCGGAAAGGTCTTCGTCACGCAGACCAGCGTGACGCTCGCCGGGTCCCGTTCGCAATCGTCGGCGGCGCGGCGAATGGCGGCCTTCGTGTCGTTGAGGCGATCGATGATGCTCATGCAAGCTGGTTAAGGCGCGCGCGCGGCGAGGGCAAGACCGCGTGGCGGCGGGGACCCTGGACGAACTTATCCGCGCCGTGGAACCGGTCGCAACGGCGGCGGTTAGCTCTGCGTAAATCTCCGTCGTCCCCAGCGGGGCGGCGCGCGCGGGAGGTTGACCATGACGAGCAGCGAGGCTTTCAACACCCATCCGCCGGCGCTGGCGACGGCGCATTTTCGCCGCAAGTGGGGCTGGGTCGTCGCGCTGGGCGCGCTTTTCATCATTGGCGGCGTCTTCGCGCTGTTCAACGTCTTCGCCGCCACGGTCGTGGCCATCGTCTATATCGCGGCGGCGCTGGTGGTTGCGGGAGGCTGGGAGATCATCACCGCCTTTCAGATCCGCCCCTGGGGGCGCGCGGCGCTCCTGAGCGCCGTCGGAGCGCTCACCTTGCTGGCGGGCGTCGCCGCCGCGCGCTTCCCGGTGCTGGCCGCCGTTTCCTTCACGGCGCTGATCGGCGCGCTGCTCATCGCCTGCGGCGTGGCCAAACTTGCGCTCGCCTACCACCTTCGGCATCTGGCGCGATGGGAGCTCATCGCCGTCGCCGGGGCGCTGAGCCTCGTCCTCGGCGTTCTGATTCTCGCCGAATGGCCGACGTCGGGCCTCTATGTCCTCGGCCTGTTTCTGGGCGTGAACCTGCTCTTCGAGGGGGTCGGCTGGGTCGCCATGGGGCTCGCGGCGAAGCCTGCGGAGCGGCGGGCGTTCTAAACGGGCGGGCGGCGGTCTCCCTTTGACATCCCCCCTCCCGACCGGCATTTAGGAGCGCGAATTTCGACGCTCCGACCGGACAGCCGCCCCGCATGAGACCCGACCGCTATAATTTCGCCGAAGCCGAGCCGAAATGGCAGAAAATCTGGGAGGAGCGGCAGGTCTTCAAGGCGGGGGCCAAGCCCGCGGCGCCCAAATATTACGTGCTGGAGATGTTCCCCTATCCGTCGGGGCGTCTCCATATGGGCCATGTCCGCAATTACTCCATGGGCGACGTCATCGCCCGCTTCATGCGCGGGCGGGGCTTCGACGTCCTGCACCCGATGGGCTGGGACGCCTTCGGCCTGCCGGCCGAGAACGCCGCGGCGCAGACCGGCGCGCATCCGGCAAAATGGACCTACGCCAATATCGCCGCCATGCGCGCCCAGCTCAAGACGCTGGGCCTGTCGCTCGACTGGTCGCGCGAGATCGCGACCTGCGACCCCGAATATTACAAGCACCAGCAGCGGCTGTTTCTGGATTTTCTGCAAGCGGGAATCGTCGACCGCAAGAAATCCAAGGTGAACTGGGACCCGGTCGACATGACCGTGCTCGCCAATGAGCAGGTGATCGACGGCCGCGGCTGGCGTTCGGGCGCGCTCGTCGAGCAGCGCGAGCTGACCCAGTGGTTCCTGAAGATCACCAGCTATTCGGTTGAGCTGCTCGAGGCGCTCGACACGCTGGACCGCTGGCCCGAGAAGGTGCGGCTGATGCAGCGCAACTGGATCGGCCGCTCGGAGGGCATGCTGGTCCGCTTCGCGCTCGCAGAGCCGCTCGACGACGCGCAGGAGATCGAGGTTTTCACCACCCGCGCCGATACGCTCTTCGGCGCGAAATTCGTGGCGCTCGCCGCCGACCATCCGCTGGCCAAAGCGGCGGCCGAGAAGAATGCGGCGCTCGCCGCCTTCTGCGAGGAATGCCGCCGCGGCGGCACGTCCGCCGAGGCGATCGAGACGGCCGAAAAGCAGGGCTTCGACACGGGGCTGCGCGTCGTGCATCCCTTCGATCCCAACTGGACGCTCCCCGTCTATGTCGCGAATTTCATCCTTATGGACTACGGCACGGGCGCGATCTTCGGCTGCCCGGCGCATGACCAGCGCGACCTCGATTTCGCGACCAAATACGGGCTCGGCTTCAAGGTCGTCGTCTGTCCGGCGGGCGAGGACGCGGCGGGGCTCGAAAAGAAGATTTCCGAGAGCGGCGAGGCCTTCGACGCCGACGGGACGCTCGTCAACTCCGAGTTTTTGAACGGCTTCACGGTTCCCGAGGCGAAGGAGCATGTCGCCAGCCGGCTGGAGACGACGGCGCTCTTCAACGCGCCGCAGGGTGTCCGCAAGGTCAATTACAAGCTCCGCGACTGGGGCGTCTCACGCCAGCGCTATTGGGGCTGCCCGATCCCGATCATCCATTGCGAGACCTGCGGTCCCGTGCCCGTTCCCGAGGCCGATCTGCCGGTCACGCTGCCGGAGGACGTGACCTTCGATCAGCCGGGCAATCCGCTCGACCGCCATCCGACCTGGAAGAACGTCCCCTGTCCGTCTTGCGGCAAGCCCGCGCGCCGCGAGACCGACACGATGGACACTTTCGTCGATTCGTCCTGGTATTACGCGCGCTTCGCGGACCCGCACAACGACACGGAGCCCGCTTCGGCGGAAGCGCTCGGGCGCTGGCTGCCGGTCGATCAATATATCGGCGGCATCGAGCATGCGATTCTGCATCTGCTCTATTCGCGCTTCTTCGCCCGCGCGATGCGCGACTCCGGCCACGCCGCCGCGGCCGAACCCTTCTCGGGCCTCTTTACGCAGGGAATGGTCGTCCACGAGACCTATAAGGGGCCCGACGGCTGGGTCTCGCCCGCCGCCATCCGCATCGAGGCGGGGGAGGGCGGCAAGCGCCGGGCTTTCCTGATCGACGGCGCCGGCGAAGTCGAGATCGGCCCGATCGAGAAAATGTCGAAGTCCAAGAAGAACACGGTCGACCCCGACGACATTGTTGCAAGCTACGGCGCCGACACCGCGCGGCTCTTCGTGCTCTCCGACAGCCCGCCCGACCGCGACGTGATCTGGTCGGACGAAGGCGCCCAGGGCGCCTGGCGCTTCGTCCAGCGCCTGTGGCGCATCACGGGAGAACTCGGCCGTGTCGCCGCCGCGGCGGGGGCGGGCGCGCCCGCCGAGATCGGCGCCGAGGCGCTGAAGCTGCGCAAGGCCACGCACAAGACGGTCGCGCAGGTCAGCGAAAACATCGAGCGCCTGCGCTTCAACAGCGCCATCGCCCGCATCCGCGAATTCGTCAACGAATTGACCGCGGCGCTCGATGCGGTGACGGAGACCCCCGTCGACGCCGATCTCGCATTCGCCTTCCGCGAGGCGGCGGACGCGCTCATCCGCCTCGTCGCCCCGATGACCCCGCATGTCGCGGAAGAATGCTGGACCGATCTTGGCCATAAAGGCCTGGTATCCGAGGCGGCCTGGCCCGTGGCCGACCCGGCCCTGGTGGCCCAGGAGACGATAACCTTGCCGGTTCAGGTCAACGGCAAGAAGCGCGCCGAAATTATTGTCGCGCATGACGCCGACGAGGAAACGATTCGCAAAGAGGCGCTGGCGCAGGATGGCGTCCTCCGCGCCATGGAAGGCAAGCCGCTCAGGAAGTTCATTCTCGTGCCGAAGAGGATCGTCAATGTGGTCGTGTGACAAGGCGCAGCCGGACGCCCACGCCGTCCCTCACCCTGTGCGCGGGCTCGACCGGATGAGGGCGCTGCTGCTCGCCGCATTTGCCCTTTCGGGCGCGGTTCCGCTCGCCGGCTGCATCCAGCCGCTCTACGGGGCCAATGGGGCCTTCGACGCCTCGCCGCTGGCTTCCGAGCTGCAGGCCATCGAGGTGGACGAGATTCCGGGCCGCATCGGCCATTATCTGCGCAACGATCTTATTTACGGTTTCAACGGCACGGGCTCGTCGGTGGCGCCGCGCTATCGCCTGACCGTCGTTCTGCGCGAGCGCGTGCAGACGCCGATCCTCGACACGGTCACCGGCCGCGCGACTTCCGCGACCGTGATCGTCGACGCCGATTACAGGCTCGTCACCTGGCCGCAGAATGTGGTGGTGACGCAGGGCACGGCCTTCAACATCGCGAGCTACGACCGCTTCTCGAACCGCTTTTCCAACGTGCGCGCCGCCCGCGACGCGGAGATCCGCGACGCCCGGGTGATCGCGGATTCGATCCGTACGCGCATTTCGACGGAAATGGCGATGCGCGAGCCCGCCCCGACGCTCGTCCGCTGAGCCGCGGCGCGGCGGGCAGGGAGGGGCTGGATGGTCGCCGTCTCGCACCGCGACGCCGAGCGCTTCGTCGCGTCTCCGCCGGAGAGCGTCTTTCTTTTCCTGATCCACGGCTCCGACGCCGGCATGGTGCGCGAGCGGGCGCTCGCGATCGTGACTCAGCGCGTCGACGACCGGCGCGATCCGTTTCAGTTTGTCGAGCTCTCCGGCGACGCCGTGTCCGCCGATCCGTTGACGCTGCTCGACGAAGCCAACACCACGCCGCTCTTTGGCGGCCGCCGCGCCATTCTGGTCGAGACGGGCGCGAAATCGGTCATCCCCGCGGTTGCGTCGCTGATCGCCGCGCCGCCGGTCGCCTGCACGATCGTTCTGACCGCCGGCGCGCTGAAAAAAGATGCGCCGTTGCGCAAGCTCGTGGAGGGCGCGAAGCAAGGGGCCGGACTCGAGTGCCTCCCGGATACGGAGCAGGACATTCATGCGCTGGTCGACCGCACGCTGCTCGAAGCCAATCTCGTGGCGACGCCCGAGGCGCGGGCGCTGCTCCTCGCCGCCCTCGGCGAAGACCGGCTGATGAGCCGCGCCGAGCTCTCCAAGCTCGTTCTCTATGTGCATGGCCGTGAACATGTCGAAGCCGCGGATGTCGAGGCGATCGTCGCCCATGCCTCCAGCATCGCCTCCGACCGCGTCGTAGCCGCCGCTTTCGCGGGCCGCGCGGGCGAGACGCTCGACGCTTATTTTGCGCAAGGAGGCGACGCCGGCGCGCTGCTCTTCGGCGCCCTGCGCTACGCTTTGGCGCTCCATCGCGCCCGGCTCGCCATGGAGCGCGAGGGCGGGCGCGCCGACGCCGGCGTCACCGCGCTCTATCGCGCCGGCTTCGGCTTCATGCATCGCGCCTTGATGGAGGAGCAGCTCAAGAGCTGGACGTCCGCCCGTCTCGGCGCCCTGATTGAGCCCCTGCGCGACGCCCAGACCCGCGCCCGCGCCAATGCGAATATCGCGCAGATGGAGGCCGAACGCGCGCTCTGGCGGGTGGCGAGAGCGGCGGGGAAGCGATGATCACGGGCCGGATTTTCCGCCCTCGCCCTCGCCGGCGGCGAAGCGCCGCGGCGTTTACGCTGCGCTGGCGAGGCTTTCGAACAGCGCGCGGCCGTCGATTCCGCCGACGAGCGGGTCGATGAGATTTTCGGGATGCGGCATCAGCCCGAGCACATTGCGCTTTTCTGAATAGACGCCGGCGATGTCGTTGCGCGAGCCATTGGGATTGGCGTCGCCGCCGAGGGCGCCGTCGGCGGCGCAATAGCGGAAGGCGACGAGGCCTTCGCCCTCGAGCCGCGCGATGGTTGCGTCGTCGGCTTCGTAATTGCCTTCGCCATGGGCGATGCAGACCTCGATCACCTGGCCCTTGGCGTAGTGGCGCGTGAAGGCCGTGTCGTTCCGCTCGACGCGCAAATGCTGCATCTTGCAGACGAAGCGCAAATTGGCGTTGCGCATGAGCAAGCCGGGCAGCAGGCCGCTTTCGCAGAGGATCTGGAACCCGTTGCAGACCCCGAGCACGAGGCCGCCGCGGGCGGCGTGCGCCCGCACCGCGTCCATGATCGTTGCGCGGCCGGCGATGGCGCCGCAGCGCAGATAGTCGCCGTAAGAGAAGCCCCCCGGCAGGACGACGAGATCGGTCCCCGCCGGCAGCTCATGGTCGGCGTGCCAGAGCATGGCGGGCTTCTGCCCGGTCGCCTGCTCGAGCGCCCGCGCCATGTCGCCTTCGCGATTGGAGCCCGGAAAGACGATGACGGCGGCTTTCATGGCGTTCTCTTAAACGTCGATCTGGTAATTTTCGATAACGGTGTTGGCGAGCAGCTTCTCGCAGGCGGCGGTGAGCTGCGCCTTCGCGGCGGCCGCGTCCGCGCCCGTCACCTCGACATCGAAAACCTTGCCCTGGCGCACGCTCTCGACGCCCTCGACGCCGAGCGACTTCAGCGCGCCCTCGATCGCCTTGCCTTGGGGATCGAGGACGCCGTTCTTTAAGGTGACGACGACGCGTGCTTTCATGAGCCTTCAGTTCCGTGTGGGAGCCGCCTCACGGTTAACGGCCCGGCGCGCAAAGGGCAAGCGTCGGATGCGGCCTCAGAACGACTGCGCGGCGGCCCCGACCACGAGGCAGGAGACGACGATCGCCGTCAGCGGGCGCCGCAGCTTCGGATACCATTGTGGGGTGCGCCCCGCCCGCGTCTCCGCGAGGTCGTAGAAAAGCAGGCCCATGAAGCCCGCTGCGAGCAGGATGAGGCCCGAAACCCCGCCGATGAGCAGGGCCGGAAGGGCAAGTAGCGACGGCGCCACGCTGCGGCCGAGCGGCCCTGGTCCGGGGTCGTCGCGCTGCATGGCCGCGCCCCAATGCACGCCGCCCATGAAGGACAGGATGATGGCGCCGTAGCCGAGCAGGAGGGTCAAGCCGAAAGGCCGCAGCGTCCCAGCAAAAAAAGGGATCGAGGCGAGGGCGCCGGCGAAGAAGGGAATCGCGCCTGCATAGCCGAGCCATTTCGCCGCTTCCGGAAGGGATTCTCTTGTGCGCATCACTGCCTCCTTTTGGAGCAAAGTGAGCGTGGCGGCTGGCGGCCACAAGGCGCGCGGCGGTCAAAGGCCGCCTGAAATTCGCCAGCCGTCTAAAGGAGACCTGTGTCCCGATAAATGTCGCGCAGAGCGACCCGCGCGCCGATGACGGGGAGGTCGAGTTCGCCGTCGGCGGTCTCGAAGCGGCGCTCGGCGAAGCCATTCTTCCGGTCGTAGGATACGACCTCGACCGCGTCCTGCGCCACGACGACATATTGCGACAGGCTCGGCAGCGTGGCGTAAGCCTTGCGCTTCCACCGCAGGTCACGATTCGCGGTTGACGGGGAAAGAATTTCGAAAACGATCAAAGGATCGTCGCATTCCGTTACAATGGGGTTGCCGCTCGGGCGCACCAGGATGTCTGGGACGGGAACGCCAATCTCAGAAACACGCACGCCGAGTCCCGGTACGACGACCCATGAGGCCTGGCTCGTCGCCGCCGCGCGATCAAGGACGACGATCAGATTGCGCGCGATGAGTTGATGCAGAAAACTTGCCGAAGCGTTCAAGATCGGCTCCCCGTCGACCAGCTCCCACTTCTCTTCATCGGGGCGCGTGGCCGTGAACGCGAAGAATTCCTCCGCGTTCATCGGGCGAGGGTCTTGGAAGGGGACGCCCAAAGCCGCCTCCTGTCGTGGCTCCTACTGCACCAGCTTGGGGGCGCCGACGCGGACGTTTTCGCCTTCCTGCATGATGCCGAGCCGGCGCGCGACCTCCGTGTAGGCCTCCACCAGCCCGCCGAGGTCGCGGCGGAAGCGGTCCTTGTCCAGCTTGTCGTTGGACTTGATGTCCCACAGACGGCAGCTGTCGGGCGAAATCTCGTCGGCGACGACGATTCGCATCATGTCGCCTTCCCAGAGGCGGCCGCACTCCATCTTGAAATCGACGAGGCGGATGCCGACGCCGAGGAACAGGCCGGAGAGAAAGTCGTTCACGCGGATGGCGAGCGCCATGATGTCGTCGATCTCCTGCGGCGTCGCCCAGCCGAAGGCGGTGATGTGCTCCTCCGAGACCATCGGGTCGTCGAGCGCGTCGTTCTTGTAGTAGAACTCGATGATCGAGCGGGGCAATTGGGTGCCCTCCTCGATGCCGAGGCGCTTGGCCAGCGAGCCGGCCGCGACATTGCGCACCACGACCTCGAGCGGAATGATCTCCACCTCGCGGATGAGCTGCTCGCGCATGTTCAGCCGGCGGATGAAATGCGTCGGCACCCCGATGTTGTTGAGATGCTGGAAGATATATTCCGAGATGCGATTGTTCAGGACGCCCTTGCCATCGATCACCTCATGCTTTTTGGCGTTGAAGGCGGTGGCGTCGTCCTTGAAATGCTGAATCAACGTGCCAGGCTCCGGCCCCTCGTAAAGGACCTTGGCCTTGCCTTCGTAGATACGGCGACGGCGGTTCATTGGGATCAACCGGGGCTTGAGAAAATCCATGTGGTCGGCCGCGGCTCCTCCGATTTTGCCCACCGCGTCCGAAGTCGCACCGGGAGGCAGGTCAAGGTCGCCGACCGCAACAGGGGCGGTCGTAACGTCTTTGGGGGCCAGTGACAAGCCAGCGCTCACCCTTCCAGGGAGCGCCTTACTTTAGCCGAATATGGAAGCTGGCACAACGCGCGCAAGATCGGCGTCTTGCGCGCGCCCGCGCGCGAATGTCGCAGGCTGGCGGCTTGGCATTGGCGCCGCGGTCGAATTTCGCCTATATGCGTGCGGCGCGTGCGATGCGGCAGCGGATTCGCCCGCGAGACAAAGTTCGAGCAACCCGGCTGAGGATGGACATGAGCACTTTCGACCAGCGCGAGGATTCCTTCGAGAAACGCTACGTCCATGACGAGGAGCTGAAGTTCCGCGCCGAGGCGCGCCGCAACAAGCTCGTCGGCCTCTGGGCGGCCGAGAAGCTTGGCAAGACCGGCGCCGAGGCCCAGGCCTACGCCGCCGCTCTGGTTGCGGCGGAGGTCTCCGCCGACGCCGACGAGCGCGTTGTAGCGACGGTCAAGAAGGACTTCGAGGCGGCCGGCGTCGATCAGTCAGAGCACCAGATCCGTCGCACCATGGAAGAAATGCTCGCCAAGGCCAAGGCCGAGATCAAGGCGGGCGCGTAAGGCGTCGGAAGCCGCCGTCTTTGCAAAGCGCTTGAGCGACGACGCGCTCCAGGGCCGCCTTGGCGGCCGCTGGATTGCGTCGCCAGGGCGCGCGATGATCGACGAAGCCCCGCGGCGAATTTTAAGCTTTTTCGCGCAAGCTTGCGCCCATGCGCGATCATTCAGTTTCTCGTCCCCGAAAGGCTTTTCCCGAAGCGGGCCGCTTCAGCGCCGCGCCGGAAATCGCTGCGGAAGCTTTGCTTTGGCTTCAGGCTCTCGCGGGAGAACGGCGCGCTTCGCGCCACACGCTCGACGGCTACGCCCGCGACCTCGCAGCCTTCCTTGCCTTTCTGACCGAGCACCTCGGCGAAAAGCCCGACGCGGCGGCGCTCATCGCCCTGGCGCCCGCCGATCTGCGCGCCTTTCTCGCGCGGCGACGCAGTGAGGGACTGGAGAGCCGCTCCCTGCTGCGCGCGCTTGCGGCGATCCGCAATTTCCTGCGCTTTCTGGAGAAAAAGGGCCTCGCCAAGACCGATCTCTTCGCCGCGGTGCGCCCGCCCAAGAAGCCGCACAGCCTGCCCAAGGCGCTCACGGTGGGCGACGCCCGCGACCTCATCGACCCGGCGCAGCGCGCCGGCGAAGCGCGCGAGCCCTGGATTCTCGCCCGCGACGCCGCGGTTCTGGCGCTGCTCTATGGCGTCGGCCTGCGCATTTCCGAGGCCCTGTCGATCGCTTATGCGGACGCGCCCACTGGCGGCCGGGATCGCGTGACCATCCTCGGCAAGGGCGGAAAGACGCGCACGGTTCCCGTCATCGAGCCGGTGCGCCGGGCGATCGAAGATTATCTGGCGCATTGCCCCTATGAGCTTTCCGGCGGGCCGCTGTTTGTCGGCGCCAAGGGCGGGCCGTTGTCCCCGCGAATCGTGCAGCTCGCGGTGCAGCGTCTGCGCGGGGCGCTCGGGCTCCCCGACAGCGCGACGCCGCATGCGCTGCGCCATTCCTTCGCCACCCATCTTCTGGGGCGCGGCGGCGATCTGCGCACGATCCAGGAACTTTTGGGCCACGCCTCGCTGTCGACGACGCAGATTTACACCGCCGTCGACAAGAAGCGCCTGCTCGACGCCTATAAGTCGGCGCATCCGCGGGCGGATTGATTACTCCACCGGCTCCACCGCGGTAATCTCGATTCCGAAGCCCGATAGCCCCACGAAGGCGCGCGGTTTGGCGGAGGAGGAGCGCAGGCGGATCGACGAGACGCCCAGATCCTTCAAGATCTGCGCGCCGAGGCCGACGTCCAGCCATTGCCGCTTGCGGCTTTCTTCGGCGTTTTCCGGCTCACGTCCGACAATATTCGTGGGGACGCCGGCGGCGCCGTCGCGCAGATAGACGAGCACGCCGCGCCCCTCGCGGGCGAAGCGCGCGAGCGTCTTTTTGATCGTCGGCGCGCCGCCCATCACGTCCGAAACGATGTCGGCGCGGTGCAGGCGCGTCGGCACAGCGCGGCCGTCGCCGATCGAGCCGAGCACGAAGGCGAAATGCTGCACGCTGTCGAAGGGCGTCACATAGGCGTGGCCGGTGAAGTCGCCGACCTCCGTCGAGACCGGGAAAGTCGCCACGCGCTCCACGAGCTTCTCGCGCCCCTGCCGGAAGGCGATCAGATCCGCGACCGAAACCAGTTTGAGATTGTGCGTCCTCGCAAAATCGGAGACCTGCTGGCCCGTCATCACCGTGCCGTCGTCATTGGCGAGTTCGCAGATCACGCCCACGGGCGGGAGGCCGGCGAGCTTGCAAAGGTCCACGGCCGCTTCCGTATGGCCGGAGCGCATCAGCACGCCGCCGTCCTTCGCGATGAGCGGGAAGACATGGCCGGGACGCACGAAATCGGCGGCGCCCATATTGCCGTTGGCGAGCGCGCGCACCGTATTGCAGCGCTGCTCGGCCGAGATGCCGGTGGTGAGGCCGTGCTTCACGTCGACGGAGACGGTGAAGGCGGTGCCGAGCGGCGCGTCGTTCTGGGCGACCATGGGCGCGAGATGCAGGCGGCGGGCGTCCTCGAGCGTGACGGGCGCGCAGACGATGCCGCAGCAATGGCGGATGATGAAGGCCATTTTCTCCGGCGTGCACAGCGACGCCGCAATGACGAGATCGCCTTCGTTCTCGCGGTCGTCATCGTCGGTGACAACGACGATCTCGCCGTGCGCAATGGCCTCGATGGCCTCTGTGATGGAATGGGGCAAGCGGGTCTCCGGGGGGCGCCGATAGGCGCTGTCGCCGCATATCTAGCCGTCCCGCCGCGCCGTTTCAAATCCGCCCGGACGCCGCCATTTTCAGCGTATCCATATTTGGCCCGAGGAGTGTGGAGGAACGGGATGGCGCGTGTGGTTCGGCTGGCTGCGGCGCTCGCCGCCTTTCTCTTCTGCGCCGGAGCCGGGGCCGCGCCGTCCTGCGCCGATATGGAGCACGATGGGGCGTCCTACACGGTCTGCGACGTCGACGCCCGAAAGGCGTCGATCCGCCTTTACCTGCGCGACGGCGCGGGCGACCTTTACGGCGGCTTCTCCGCCCTTGCCGAGGCGCTGGCGCGTCACGGCGAGACGCTCGCCTTCGCTATGAACGCCGGCATGTATGCGCCCGATTTCTCGCCCGTGGGGCTTTACGTGGAGGGAGGGCGCTCGCTCCATTCCGCCAACACGGCCGCCGGCGAAGGCAATTTCCACATGAAGCCCAATGGCGTCTTTTGGGTCGACGGCGGGCAGGCGGGGGTGACGGACACCCAGCGCTTTCTGAAGTCGCGGGCGCATCCCGTCTATGCGACGCAGTCGGGGCCGATGCTGTTGATCGGCGGCCGGATCAACCCGCATATTCACGAAAGCGGAACCTCTCAAAAGTTCCGCAACGGCGTCTGCGTGCGGGGCGGGCATGTGGCGCGCTTCGCCATCTCCAACCAGCCTGTGACCTTCCACCAGTTTGCGAGCTTCTTCCAGGACCGGCTCGCATGCGCCGACGCGCTGTTTCTCGACGGCGGGACCGCCTCGGGGATGTATGCGCCGTCGCTCTCGCGGCACGACCGCTTTCATCCGATGGGGCCGCTGATCGGGGTGGTCGAAAAAAAATGAGTCCCGGCCCGGCGCCGCCGTCCTCGTCCTTCGAGACGCCGCCTTCGGCGGCTCCTCAGGATGAGGACGGCTTGTCGAAGCCGCTCGACCCGCAGGCCGTAGCGATGCAAGGCCACTCGTCCTGACGAGCGTGCGCAGCACGCGTCTGGGAAGACCCCTCATCCTGAGGAGCGTGCGCAGCACGCGTCTCGAAGACCCCTCATCCTGAGGAGCGTGCGAAGCACGCGTCTCGAAGGCCCCTCATCCTGAGGAGCGTCGAAGCACGCGTCTCGAAGGCCCCTCATCCTGAGGAGCGTGCGAAGCACGCGTCTCGAAGGACGAGAGGCAGAAAACCGGACTCACCCCTCCATGAGCGCGCCGACATGGGCGGCGACGCTCGCCGCGAGGTCCTTTGGCGCATAGCCGCCTTCGAGCATCGAGACGATGCGGCCGTCGCAGCGCCGCGCGGCGATTTCCATGACGCGCAGCGTGACGTCACGAAAGTCTTCTTCCACGAGACGCAGCCCGCCGAGCGGGTCATGCACATGCGCGTCGAAGCCGGCGCAGAGCAGGATGACGTCGGGCGCGAAAGCGTCGAGGCGCGGGAGGATGCGGCCCTTCAGCGCCTCGCGGAAGGCCTCGCCGCCGTCGCCCTTCGTCAGCGGCGCGTTGACGATAGTGTCATGGGCGCCGGTCTCCGTGACCGCGCCCGTGCCCGGATAATGCGGCGACTGATGCGTCGAGCAGTAAAGGACCTTCTTTTCGTCCCAGAAAATCTCCTGCACGCCGTTGCCGTGATGCACGTCGAAATCGATGATCGCCGCGCGTTCTGCGCCATGGGCGGCGATGGCGTGGCGCGCGGCCACGGCGGCGTTGTTGAAAAAGCAGAAGCCCATGGGCCCGTCGGGGCGCGCATGATGGCCGGGCGGGCGCGTCGCGACGAAAGCGCTGCGCGCCTCTCCGCGCATGACGGCGTCGACCGCGTCGACCGCGCCGCCGGCGGCGCGCAGGGCGGCTTCATAACTTCCGGCGCTCATGACGACGTCGGCGCCAAGCTCTGTTCGTCCCGCCTTCGGGGCGAGCGCCGCGAGTCGGTCGAGATGCGCGGCCGCATGGACGCGCAGCAGCGCGTCGCGTGGCGCCAGCGGCGCGTCGCGGCGCAGGAGGGCGCCAAAGCGCGGATCGTCCAAAGCGGCGAAAAGCGCCCGCAGCCGCGCGGGGGCGTCGGGCCATCCGGGGCCGGGGTCATGGGCGAGGGCGGCGGGGTGGCTGACGAAAAGCGTTCCTGACGTCGCCGCGCGGACGGGGAAGGCGGCAAGGCTGGCGGCGCCGGCGAGGGCGGCGCGGCGGGTCAGCGCGCCGGGATTGTTAGGCGTTGCTTGGACCCCACCCGGCCCGCTTCGCGGGCCACCCTCCCCGTGAAGGGGAGGGATGGGACGGCCGCGAGGGGGCCAATCAGCGCTAAGAATTCCGCCCTTGCCGTTTGGCTGCACTTTCGGCGCTTCAATCCCTCCCCCTTGCGGGGAGGGTGTCGCCGCGAAGCGGCGACGGGTGGGGCTACCCGCCAATCTGTCCCCGATGCCGCAGGAAATGATCCGCCAGAACGCACGCCATCATGGCCTCTCCGACCGGCACGGCGCGGATGCCGACGCAAGGGTCGTGGCGGCCCTTGGTGACGATCTCCGTCTCTTGGCCGTCGCGGTCGATGGTCCGGCGCGGGGTCAAGATGGAGGAGGTGGGCTTCACGGCGAAGCGCACGACGATCGGCTGGCCGGTCGAGAGGCCGCCGAGCACGCCGCCCGCGTGGTTCGACAAAAATGTGGGGCCGGCGCGCATCTCGTCGGCGTTTTCCTCGCCAGAGAGTTCCGCGGCCGCGAAGCCGTCGCCGATCTCCACGCCCTTCACGGCGTTGATCGACATCATCGCCGCGGCGAGATCCGCGTCGATCTTGCCGTAAAGCGGCGCGCCCCAGCCGGGCGGCGCGCCTTCCGCGACGACCTCCACAACGGCGCCGATCGAAGAGCCTTTCTTGCGCACTTCGTCGAGATAGGCCGCCCATTGCTCAGCCATCACGGCGTCCGGGCAAAACAGCGGATTGCGCTCGACTTCCGCCCAGTCGAAGCGGGCGCGATCGATCTTATGGGGGCCGATCTGCACCAGCGCGCCGCGGATCGTGACGCCGGGGACGACCTTGCGGGCGACGGCGCCGGCGGCGACGCGCGCCGCCGTCTCGCGCGCCGATGAGCGCCCGCCGCCGAGATAGTCGCGGACGCCATATTTCGCGTCGTAGACGTAGTCGGCGTGGCCCGGGCGGTATTTATTGGCGATTTCGCCATAGTCCTTCGAGCGCTGGTCGGTGTTTTCGATGACGAGCGCGATCGGCGTTCCGGTCGTAACCTGCTTGCCGTCGGGGCCCGCGAAAACGCCGGAAAGAATTTTCACCGCGTCCGGCTCGCGGCGCTGCGTGGTGAAGCGGGACTGGCCGGGTTTGCGCTTGTCGAGAAAGCCCTGAATGTCGGCCTCGGTCAGCGCGATCCCCGGCGGGCAGCCGTCGACGATCGCGCCGAGCGCAAGGCCGTGGCTTTCGCCGAACGTGGTGACACGGAAGAGATGGCCGAAGCTGTTATGCGACATGCGGCGCTTCTAGGCCGCGCGGGCGCCCGGGTCAAACGCGCCGCCGGCGGGACTTTCGCAACGGACCAAACCGTCGTAACAGCAGGGTTCGAGTTATAGAGAGGCGAGAATGCTCAAGAAGATTGCCGTCGCCGCCGTTGCGGCGCTCCTCTGCGCGCCGGCGCTGGCCCGTGACTTTACCGTCGATTATGGCGGCCTCGGCCGCAACACTCCCAACCATGCGCAACATGGCAAACGCAGCCGCAGCGGCGCGTGGATCGACGACAATCGCCGCCATCACGGCGCGCCGCACGGCGGCCATTGGGTCGGCGGGCATGGCCATTTCAGCCCGCGTGGGCAGGGCGGCCATCATTGGGGCTGGTGAGCCGCCTCGGCTGACGATCCGGTTTTCGCTTCGGCGTTTTCGGGCGCGCTCTTTTCCGGCTGCGGCGCGGCGGCGGCGGCCGCCTTCGCCGGGTCCTCGAGAAGGCGGCGCAGTTGCGACACGGCGGCCGTGACGAGGGCCATGCGCGGCCGGTCTGGCCCGATCTCGACGGCGGCCATATTGGTGAGCGCTTTGGCGAGATTGCCCGTCGGCAGGCCGGCGGCGTCGAACAGCAGAAGGTCGTCGTTGGGCGAGGCGGCGACGCCCGCCGCCAGATGCGACGCGTAATTTGCCATACGGGCCAGCTCGGCCGAGCAGTCCGCCACGCCGCCGAGCGATGGCGGCGAGGCTGAGGGCGGCCCGGGCAGGGGAGCGGGCGGCGGCAGAAGCTTCAGCCCCGAGATCGTCTCCGTGTCCAAGTCGCGCGTCGGCGGCTTCGGCTTGTCGCGCCGGGGCCGCGCCTCTGAGACGCCCGCCATGATCGACGGGGTCGGGATGAGGTCGGGCGTCGCGACCGGCCGCGCCGGCGCAGGGCCGACGCCGCCTCGTCCATGGGCCGCGAGCCAGCGGGCGCGCAGCGTATTCTGAAGGCCCCGCGGCGCGAGCCCCATCGGCACGACCCGTTGCGGCATCATCTGCGCCAGACCTTCGCGCGAGGCAGGCGGCCCGGGCGTCGGGCGGGCGATCATGGGCGAACATTGGGCCGGCGCCCAGCGCTCGACAATGGCGCGGGCGCTATGGCGTTTGTAATCGACGTAATAGCGGCGCAGCAGCAGCGCGGCGACGGCGGCGCCTTCCTCCGCCGAAGCGAAGGCGACATGCCCGTCGGCGTCCGAGGCGATCTCGCCGGTCCAGCCGGCGCGCTTCACGCACCAGTAATTATTCAGCTTCACGCAGCGCGCCGGGTCGCCGTCTTCGGCGCCGAGCGCGCGTTTGGCCGCGTCCGCGGGGCCCATCTCGAGCCAGAGGGCGCTCTCGCTTCGCCAATTGTCGACGGCGCGCTTGTCGGGAAGGTAGGACGGCGCCGGCGTGCGCCAGAAGAGCGCCGCCGGCGCGACAAGGACAGCCGGCGGCCGGGCGGGCGCTGCGGCCGTCATCAGCATCACGAGCGTTTCGAGCAGCATGCCCCGCGCGCTCCCGGAGAATAACCCTTAGTCCGGGTCGTCGACGACGTCGCCGCGCAAGGCCGCCGGCGTCACGAATCGATGGAGACGGGCGGCGCCCTTTCGGACCTCCGCCCAATGTTCGGTGTCGAAGTCCAAAATCGCAAGCGCGGCGGTCGGATAGGAGGCGCGCATATGGTCGAGATCACTGGGTTCGCCGCCGCCCGCGAGCCAGATCGCAAGCTCCGCGAAACCGGGATTGTGGCCGACGGCGAGGAGCGTGTGCACTTTATCGGGCGTCTGCCGCAGCACGTCGACGAGGTGATCGACTGTTGCAAGATAGATCGTGTTCTCAATGAGATGCGTGACGTGACCGGGGAAGGCTTCGAGCGTGCGCTCGAGCGTCTGCTTGGCGCGCCGCGCGTTGGAGGCGACGGCGAGTTCGGGGGTCATTCCCGCTTCGCGCAGAAACTCGCCGACGCGACGCGCATCCTCCTCGCCGCGCCGCGTCAGCGGGCGCTCGCGATCCCCTCCGGCTGAGTGACGGTCGGCTTTGCCGTGGCGCAATAGAAGTAAACGTCGCATAGAATCTCTCTAACACGCGACGCGCGGAAAGCCATCCGCGGAGCGGCGTCGCGGCCAAGCTGCGACGAAAAAACTCGGGGCCTTTACCGCGTCGCAATGCGGGTGCAAGTTCCTTCCTCTCCTTCTCCCCGCGAATGGCGCAAAGTCTCAAGCAATGCAAAAGCTTATCAGTCGTAACGCCCTTATTGCGGGCGTGCTCGGGCTCGCGGCCGCGGCGGCGGTCGGGACCCTCCCCGCCATCACCCAGGCAGCCGAGGGCGACCTGAGCCTCGACAATCTGACGTTCTCGCTTGGCGGGGTCGTTTATAAAGTCCCGCATTTGGAGCTGAAAGGCGCGTCGCTTACGGCCCTCGAGCTGGCGCAGCTCTTCACGGGCGACGAGAAAGCTGTGGATGGCCGCCTCGCGCGGCTCTCGGCGAAAGGCCTCGTCATCCCGACGTTGACGACCGAGCGCAAGGTCGGCGAGACGACCGAGCGCGCCGTGTATCGCGATCTCGCGGCGGAGGGCATTGCTGCGGGCCGCATTGCGTCTCTCAAGGCCGGGGGCGCCGAGCAGACCATCGACAAAGCCGATGGCCAGTCGCAGCGGCTCGTCTGGGGCGCGAGCCTCGCCAAGGGGATCGATCTCCGCCAACTCGCCCATCTGGCGCTCGCCGTGCAGCGCGACCGCGACGAGGCGCTGAAGCCGGTCATCGAGGAGGAGCGCGTCGCGTCGCTCACCCTCGAAGACAGGGTCGGGCGGATGACGGCGAGGACCGGCCCGTTGACGCTCGCCGGCGTGAAGGGCAGGGCCCTGCCCGTGTCGCCGACGGCGCTTCTGGAACGGGTGCAGAAAGCCGATCCCGACAAGACGGAGGCCGATCCTACGCTGCTGAAGGAGGTCATCGAGGCCATAGCCTCGTTCGACGTCGGCGCGCTGGAGGCGCGCGACATCGCCGTGACCGGCAAGGGAGAGCCCGCCGACAAGCCTTACGCCATCAAGGTCGGCCGGATCGCCGCGACGAAAATATCCGGCGCCGCGGTCGGCGATTTCGCCATGGAGAATTTCTCCCTTCAGTCCTCGGACGGCGGCCTTCTCACCCTCAGTCGTTTCGGCCTGCGCGACGCCCGGCTCGCCGCGCTGCTCGAGGCCCCTTTCCCGCAGCTTTCGCGCGTGGAGCTCAAGGGGCTTCAGGGCGATTTGCCGGACGCCCGGATCGGCGAAACCTCGCGAATGAAGTTCAGCCTCGCCGATGTGGAGGCGAATTTCGCGGATTACCGCGAGATCGCCCCCGCGAAACTCTCGGCCCGGATGGACCGTCTCGACATCGATCTCGCTGCGCGCGGGGAGGCGCCCTCGACCGCCCAGTTCCTGGCGCTCGGCTACCGCGATCTGGATCTTTCGGCCGCGGTGGCGGGCGAATGGCGCGAGCAGACGCAGGAGGCTGTTTTCGCGCCGCTGCGCATCGAGGGGCGCGACATGGGCGCGGCGACGCTGAGCGTCACCTTTGGCAATGTGTCGGGCGCAATCTTTTCGTCCATGGCGGTCGTCTCGAAGGCGGCGGCGATGGCGGCCTCGCTCAAATCCGTGGAGCTCGTCGTCGAAGGGGGCGGGCTCATCGACCGGCTGCTGACGCTCGAAGCCCGGGAGCAGAAAGGGAGCGTCGAGAAGGCCCGAGCCGAATACGCCAAGGGCGCGGGGCTCGCGGTGGCCTCGGTGCTCGGCGGCGGTGAGAAGGCCAAAAAGATCGCCGAGGCGGTCTCGGCCTACGTCCTGCGACCCAAGCGGCTGCAGGTGCGGCTGGCGGCCCCCGCCGGCGTCAACGCGCTCGACGTGATGTCGCGCAAGCCTTCGGAAATTCTGGAAGGCGTCGAGGTCGAGGCCGTGGCCGAGCGATAGCCGGATGCAATAAAACACGCATCGGGCCGCGTCTCCTGCTATTGGAGCGCGGGCAGGCTAGATATTGGTCTTACGGCGCCGCTGGCGCTATAGCTTTTGCGCGCCGTAGCGGCGGGAGGGGCGATGCTGGAAATCGCGGTGCAGATGGACCCGTTGGAGCGAATTAATTTCGCCGGGGATTCAACCTTCGCGCTGATGCTGGAGGCGAAGCGGCGCGGGCATCGCCTGTGGTTCTACACGCCCGATCAGCTCTCTCTCGAAGGCGGCCGCCTCACCGCCCGCGCCCATCATATCGACGTCTTCGACGAGCCGGGCCGCTATTACGCCCTCGGCGAGGCCACGGAGCTCGATCTTTCGAGCATGGACGTGGTGCTGCTGCGGCAGGACCCGCCCTTCGATCTCGCCTATATCACCTCGACCCATTTCCTCGAGCGCATCCAGGGGCGGACGCTGGTCGTCAACGACCCCGGCCATGTCCGCAATGCGCCCGAAAAAGTTTTCGTGATGGATTTCGTCGATCTCATGCCGCCGACGCTCATCACACGGGATCGCGCGGCGATCGAGCGCTTTCGCGCCAAGCACGGCGACATCGTCATGAAGCCCCTCTACGGCCACGGCGGCGCCGCGGTGTTCAAAGTGACGCCGCGGGACCCGAATTTCGGCTCGCTGTTCGACATGTTCAGCACGAGTTTTCGCGAGCCCTGGGTGGCGCAGCAGTTCCTGCCCGAGGTGGCGAAGGGCGACAAGCGCATCATTTTAATCGACGGCGAGGCGCTCGGCGCGATCAACCGCGTGCCGGCGCAGGACGACATTCGCTCCAATATGGTGCGCGGCGGCGCGGCGGCGGCCACCGAACTCGACGACCGCGAAAATGAGATTTGCGCCCGCCTCGGGCCGGAGCTTAAAAAGCGTGGGCTGATTTTTGTCGGAATCGACGTGATCGACGGGCGGCTGACCGAGATAAACGTCACGTCGCCCACGGGGCTGCGCGCGCTCAAGCGCGTTGGCGGGCCCGATCTCGCGGTTCCGCTTTTCGACGCCATTGAAAGCCGTCTGAAGGCGCTGCGCGCCGCGGGATGATCAGAAATGAACGAAGCCGTCTGCGCGCCTCTTTTTGACGGACTCGACGCCGCCAACGGCTTTCGTGGGCTGCGGACGGCGCTGGCCGCGCCGATTGCCGAACTGTGCAAGGCGGAGAAGGGCCATTCGCGCCGCACAGCGGTTGTCGATCTCTTTCGCTCCGCGCTCGCCGAGGGCCGCGAACGCGCCCGCGCGCATCTCGAAGCGCGCGGCTCCGGGCTCGCCTGCGGACGGCAGCTTTCCGACCTTCAGGACGAGCTCATCGGCGCGATCTATGATTACGTCGTCAGTTACGTCTATCCTGCCGACAACCCCACTTTTGCGGAGCGCCTGACCATCGTCGCCGTCGGCGGCTATGGGCGCGGCATGCTGGCGCCAGGGTCGGACATCGATCTTTTGTTCCTGCTTCCCTACAAGCAGACGCCCTGGGGCGAGAGCGTCGTCGAGGCGATCCTCTATATCCTCTGGGATCTGCGTCAGAAGGTCGGCCACGCGACGCGCTCGGTCGCCGAATGCATGAAGCAGTCGCGCGCCGACATGACGATCCGCACGACCCTGCTCGAATCGCGCTTCATCCTCGGCAGCAACGAGCTTTTCAATGAATTGCAGGACGCGTTCGACCGCGAGGTGGCGCGCTCCGACGCACGTGAATTCGTCGCCGCGAAACTCGCCGAACGCGACGCGCGCGTGCGCCGCGCCGGCGCCTCGCGCTATCTCGTCGAGCCCAATGTCAAGGAAGGCAAAGGAGGGCTGCGCGACCTCAACACGCTGTTCTGGATATCGAAATATGTCTATCGCGTGCGCGATCCCAAGGAGCTGGTGGCGGCGGGGCTTTTCACGTCCGCAGAGCTGAGCCTGTTCGAGCGCTGCGAGGAATTCCTGTGGCGGGTGCGCTGCCATCTGCATTTCGCGACCGGCCGCGCCGAGGAGCGCCTCTCCTTCGACGTGCAGCCGATGATGGCGAGTCGTCTCGGCTATCACGACCGCGCCGGCCTCTCGCGGGTCGAGCGCTTCATGAAACATTACTTCCTCGTCGCCAAGGACGTCGGCGATCTGACGGCGATTGTCTGCGCGGCGCTCGAGGAGCGGCAGGCCAAGCCGCGCGCGATCTTCGACCGCTTCCTGCAGCCCTTCCGGCGCCGGCGCGGCAAGGGTCCGCAGGGCGACTTCCTCATCGCGCATGACCGCATCAGCGTCGCCGACGCGAGCGTCTTTCATCGCGATCCTGTCAACATCATTCGTCTCTTCTGGCTCGCCGACCATCACGGCCTGCCGCTGCATCCCGACGCGCTGCGCGCGGTGACGCTGTCCTTGCGCGAGATCGACGCCGACCTTCGCGCCGACAGGGAGGCGAACCGCCTGTTCCTGGAAATCCTGCTGTCGCGGAATATGACCGAAATCATCCTGCGGCGGATGAACGAGACGGGCGTGCTCGGCCGCTTCATTCCGGACTTCGGCCGCATCGTCGCGATGATGCAGTTCAACATGTATCATCACTATACGGTGGACGAGCACCTGCTGCGGGCGGTCGGCGGGCTCTCCGATCTCGAGGCCGGACGCCTGCCGGAGCATCAGCGACTAGTGGCCGAGATCTTGCCGACGATCGTCAATCGCAAGGTTCTTTATCTCGGGCTCTTTCTCCACGACATCGCCAAGGGCCGCAAGGAGGATCATTCGCTCGCCGGCATGGAGGTGGCGCGCACGCTCTGCCCGCGTCTGGGGTTCACGCCGGGCGAGACGGAGACGGTCGCCTGGCTCGTCGAACATCACCTCACCATGTCGAGCTTCGCGCAGAGCCGCGACCTCTCGGACCGCGTCACGATCGAAAGCTTCGCCGCCCTCGTGCAGACGATCGAACGGCTCAAAATGCTGTTCGTCCTCACGGTCTGCGACATCAACGCCGTCGGACCCGGCGTGCTCGACGCCTGGAAATCCCAGCTTCTGCGCGTGCTCTATTGGGAGACCGAGGTGGTGCTCGGCGGTGGGCATTCCTCCGCGGACCGCAAGAGCCGGGTCACTGCGGCCATCGCAGAATTGCGGGCGGCGCTGCCGGATTGGCGCGATGAGGAATTCGACGCTTATGCGCGCCGGCATTATCCGGCCTATTGGCTGAAGGTCGACGTCGCCCGCAAGCTTCGCCACGCCCAGATGCTCGCCAAACTCACAGGCGCTGAAACCCCGCTCGCGACGGCCGTGGAGCTCGACCGCACCCGCGGCGCCGTCGAACTGACGGTCATCGCGCCCGACCATCGCCGCCTGCTCTCGATCATCGCCGGCGGCTGCGCGGCGAGCGGCGCCAATATCGTCGACGCGCATATTTTCACCACGGCCGACGGGCTCGCGCTCGACACCATCTTCTTCTCGCGCGCCTTCGATTTCGACGAGGACGAGATGCGTCGCGCCCGGCGCATCGCCGATTTCATCGCCAAGGCGCTCAGGGGCGAGGTCTTCGTCTCAGACGCGGTCAAGGCGCGGGCGAAGCAAAGCGCGGCGAACGCCGCCTTTTCGGTCCCGCCCGAGGTCGTGGTCGATAACAGCCTGTCGAATGTCTATACGGTCATCGAAGTCTCTGGCCTCGACCGCGAGGGGCTGCTCTTCGACCTGACGAACGCCATCTCGAAACTCAATCTGAATATCGCCTCCGCCCATATCGTCACCTTCGGCGAGCGGGCGGTCGACACCTTTTACGTCACCGATCTGACGGGGGCGAAAATCCTTTCGCAACAGCGCCATGCCGCCATCAAACGGCAACTGCTGGACGTCTTCGCGCCCCAGCCGGAAAAGCGTCAGGCGAAGGCGCCGAATGTCGCGGCGACTTGATTTTGTGTGCTCAAGCGCTGATATCGGGCCTTTCACTGAGCGTCCCTTGAACAAAAGACGGACATGAGCATGAGCGACCAGAGCAACGCCGACAACAACGCCCAAACCCCGCCGCCCGGCGCGGAAGGGGCGGCGCAAGCGTCCTCCCTGGCGCAACCCTCGGCGGAATCGAGCGTCAACGAGCCCGAACCCTTCACCGAACTGGAAAATCTCCACGCTGAAGTCGCCGCCCTGAAGGACCGGCTGCTGCGGACCATGGCCGAGGCGGAAAACACCCGCCGCCGCGCCGAGAAGGAGGTCGCCGACGCCCGCGTCTATGGCGTGGCCAATTTCGCCCGCGAGATGCTCCCCTTCGCCGACAATCTGCGCCGCGCCGCCGACAGTGTGTCGGCCGAGGCGCGCGCCAAACTCGACCCTGTCGCCGCGGCGCTGCTCGAGGGGCTGGAGGTCACCGAGCGCGATTTCATGTCGAGACTCGGCCGCTTCGGCGTGAAGCCGATCGAGGCGTTGGGCGCCAAATTCGACCCCAATCTCCATGAGGCGCTGTACGAGATTCCCGATGAGTCGAAGCCCGCCGGCACGGTGGCCCAGGTCGTCGAACAGGGCTACACGATCGGCGAGCGCGTGCTGCGCCCGGCCAAGGTCGGCGTGACCCGCGGCGGTCCGAAGGCCTGATCGGCCAGGATGGTCGACGTCGCGCCCCTCATGAGGCGAGCGGCCGAGTCCGGCGGGCTCGTCGCCGCCGTCGCCTATTGCAAGGGCGTCAAGGTCGCCGACATCGACGTCGAGGCCGCTGGCGACTGGGCGAAGCAGCCGGACCATGTGGTCTGGATCGGCCTCTATGAGCCGGACGTGGCGCTGCTCGAGCGGGTGCGACAACAATTCGCGCTGCATCCGCTCGCCGTCGAGGACGCCGCCAAGGCGCATCAATTTCCCAAGCTCGAGGAATTCGACGACAGCCTGTTCATCGTCGCGCGCACGGCGCAGATGGTCGACGGCCGCATCGTTTTCGGCGAGACCCATCTTTTCATCGGCGAGGGCTATGTGGTGAGCGTGCGCCACGGGCCTTCGCGCAGCTATTCGGAAGTGCGCGAGCGCTGCGAGGCGCGGGCTCATCGCCTGTCCGAGGGCGAAGATTTCATCGTCTACGCCATTCTCGATTTCATTGTCGACAATTACGCCCCGGTTCTCGACAGCATCAACGAACAAGTCGAGGAGATCGAGGATCATGTCTTGACGACGACGATGGGACCGGCGGAAATCGAGCAGCTTTATATGCTGCGGCGCGATCTCCTGCGCCTGCGCAACGCGGTCATGCCGCTCGCCGACGTCTGCCGCCGGCTGGAGCGCACCGACATCGTCTTCATCGATCCGGTCATGCGCCCGCATTTCCGCGACATTCGCGATCATCTGCGGCGGGCGGAGGAGCGCATCGACACGCTGCGCGAGACGCTCGCCTTCGCCTTCGAGGCGAGCCTGATGAACGCGCAAATGCAGCAGACGAATATTTCGCGCCGCCTCGCGGCCTGGGCCGCCATTCTCGCCGTGCCGACCGCGATCGCGGGCATTTACGGCATGAATTTCGAACACATGCCCGAACTGAAATGGGCGTATGGTTATTACGTGATACTCGCCTTTACTTTCTCGATTTGCGCTTTTCTCTACTGGCGCTTCCGCAGGGCCGGCTGGCTTTGAGCGGCGTCTAGTCGCGCTTGGCCTCGCCTTTTTCGTCGTGAGCGGCGGGCGCGAAGGCAAGGCCCTGCATTTTCACCTCCGCCCAGTTTTTCAAGTCTCTGGCGGTAAAGCTTTTCATAAAGGGATTCCCGGTGACGATTTTTTCGCGCGTGATTCCCGGCCTCGCGTCGACATTGGCGATCACCGACGCCGCATCGGCGCCCTCGGGCGCCGTCAGAATCGCCGCTGCGCCGGCAGGGCCGGCGAAATGCGCCAGATAGAGAGAGCCGGGCGTCACAGGCAGGCCGCGTCGCGCCAGCAGGGATGTGTTCTCCTCAGCGTATCGGCCCGCCATGAAGCGGGAAAGCTCGGGGTCTTTGCGCAAGTCCAGAATCTGCTTTTCGTTGAGAGAGGACGCAATGTCCGGGCGGTGTTTCTTGATGAGGCCGAGCCAGGTGGCTTCGACGAATTGCCCGACGCCCATCGCGGAAGAATAAGCGTTCTTGGCCACGGCCTCCCCATGCGACTCCACGCTGACGATTTGGTTGATCAGACCCTTCATCCAACCCGCTTCCTGCGGGGGCGTGATCGAGAAACGGATGTCCTTGAGTTGCGCCCGCAGCGCAAAGCCGATCGCCAGCACGGCGAGAAGGGCGAGCGGGGAAATCAGGGATCGGCGCGGGCGGCGTCTTTCCACCTTTGGCGCAGGAGCAAGAGCGTCGTCACGGGCCGGGGCGGCCAAATCCAGTTTGTTCGGAAGCGCCGGCGCCGGGAAGCGATGCTGCGGCTCGAGCGCCGCCAGGATTTTTTGAAGCGCGCTATCGTTGGGGCCGAGCGTAATTCGAATTTCGATCGTCTTCTTCGCATCGGCCTCTTCTGCCGTCGCTGGCGCGGCGTCTGCGATTTTCCGGGGCTCGTCGCTCGCCGTCGTATCGCGTTGCGGCTCGGCCGCTTCATGCGCCGAGGCGAGAAAAGCTAAGGCGGCGGCCTCGTCCATCACGCGCTCCCATCAGGCTTGTTGCGCCGCCGCCGTGGGCGGCTTCTTACAAAAAAAGCTGCAATCAATAGTAGCCGACGCAGACCCAATTTCCGTAGTCGTCCCAGCCCCATTGCGCGCATGGGGGCGGCGGCGGCGGCGGCGCGGTGGCGGCGCCGATCGCCGCGCCACTCGCCGCGCCGATGGCCGCGCCAGCCAGCGTGCCCGTCGTCGAACCATTGGAAAGCGCCGCGCCGATCCCCGCGCCGCCAAGGCCGCCGATCGCCCCGCCGCCGATCGCGCGTTCGGTTGGCGAGTAACATCCGGCGAGCGCACAGGCGAGCGCGGCGGCCGCCACGACAAGCATCCTCTTCATGATGCGAAACTTTCGACGCGCCCTCGCCCCGAATGGAGGCTAGGCGCGAGAAGATGAACGGATGGTAAAGGACTCTCCGCCGCGCGGCCGGTGAGGCGTTAGTCTAATTTTAGTGATATTGGACCGAGGCTTGCGTTCCTTGCTCACGCGTCGCGGGCCTTTACGCATGTTGACCGAACACGATCACGCCATCGTCCCGCTCGGCGCGGCGCCGGCCATGAGCGCAGCGGCGATTCCCGAAATCAGACTGAGCGCCGCCGACGCGCCGAAAGGCGGCGCGCGGGTGGAAGAGGCGACGGCGGGCGCCAGCAACGAGCCGCAATCGCATTTCGCCGCCAAGGCCGGCAGAGCCGGGCGCGCCCTCGCCGCTTATGCGCTCGCTGGGCTCATCGGTTGGCATCTCTATGATCTCGCAGCGCCGATCGACTGGCGCGACGTCTTGAGCTTCGGATCGTCGCAGAAAGCGGCCGAGCAGGCCGAGATGCTGCGCGTGACGCAGAAGATGGCGGCCGACATCGCCTCGCTGCAGGCCAGGCTCGACGCGATTGAGAAGGCGCATGGCGCCGAGGCCAAAAACGCTGCGTCGGTCGATGCGGCGAACCGGCGTCTCGACGACGTGAAAGCCCAGCTCGACGCCGAACTCGGCGCATTGGCTGGCCAGATCAAGGAGGTTCAGCGCGAGGCCGAGGCGAAACGTCAAGCGACCCGCGACGATAACGCCGAGGAAGCCCGCCCGGCTTCCGAGCCGGCCGATCGGCGCGCGGCCGGTCGCGGCGACAACGCACATAGGAGCCCCTATGTCGCGGCCCATGTCGAGGCCGGATGGAAGCATGGTCGCCGGCGTGGCGACGCCTTCGATCCCGCTCTGCATCCGACCGCCCCCGGCGCGCCCCGGCCCCTGGGCGCGCCGCTCTACCGGCAGAGGTGAATTTGCGCGCGCTCTATCTCGCCGGCCCCGAGGTCTTTCTCGCCGAGGCCGTCGCGATCGGACAGGAAAAGAAAAAACTCTGCGAAGCCCATGGGTTTCACGGCCTCTTTCCGCTGGATGCAGAGCTCTCCCTCGCACACGCGCCGTCGCGGTCGATCTTCGAGGCCAACGCCGCGATGATCCGTCGCTGCGACGCGATCATCGCCAATCTGACGCCCTTCCGCAGCCCCAGCGCCGACGTCGGCGCGGTGTTCGAAGTCGGCATGGCCTTCGCGCTGGAGAAGCCGATCTTTGCCTATACGAATGTCGCGGACGTCTATGCGGCGCGCGTCTGCGGGGCGCAGCGCGCAGCCGCGCCGCTCTTCGCCGACGACGGGCTGAGCGTCGAGGATTTCGGTCTCTTCGACAATCTCATGATTGCTGAAGCCATTCGCGCGCAGGGCCGCGACGTCATCTCGACCGATGCGCCTCGTGAACAGCGCTACACCAATCTGTCGGGCTTCGAGCTTTGTCTGCGCCAGGCTGAGGCCTTCTTCGCGCGCGGCGCCGCCGCGTTCCAAATGCGCTGAAGAACGCGCTCCTTACGAAAGTTTCATGCCGCGGCCATTGGACGGCAAGCGGGGCGCCTCCATTTTCCTGTTGCAGCGGCGACAGGAGCCGATGCGCTCCGGGCCCCCTGGAGCCTTCGCCGCCGGAATGGAGAGTTTTTGACATGCAGCATCCGATTATCGAGCGCAGCTCACGCATCCCGGCGCCGTCGCGCCGGCGCGCCTCGCGCTTCGCGCTGATGGGCGCCGCTGCGGCGCTCGCATTCGGCGCCGTCGTCGCGCCCGTCGGGGGAGCTTTCGCCGAAGCGCCGGCGACGCTGTCTTCGCCCGCCGGTCCGTCATCCTTTGCGGATGTCGTCGAGCGGGTGAAGGGCGCCGTCGTGGCGATCAAGGTCAAGGCCTATGAGGAGTCGCACAATCCCTTTGAAGGACAGGAACTGTCTCCCGACGACCCCATGTATCGCTTCTTCAAGCGCTTCGGCGGCGAGATGCCGCAAAAGCGCATGACGCAGTCTCAGGGCTCGGGCTTCATCATCAGCGCCGACGGCTATGTCGTAACCAACAATCACGTGGTCGAACATGCGAGCGAGGTCGAGGTCGCGCTGGAGGACGGCCGCTCCCTGTCGGCGAAAGTGATCGGCACGGACAAGCGCACGGACCTCGCCTTGCTCAAGGTGAACGACGGGGCGAAGCTTCCTTACGTCGAATGGACGGCGACTCCGCCGCGCGTCGGCGACTGGGTCATCGCCGTCGGCAATCCCTTCGGCCTCGGCGGCTCGGTGACGGCGGGCATCGTCTCGGCGCGCGGGCGCGACATCGGCGCCGGCCCCTATGACGACTTCCTGCAGATCGACGCGCCGGTGAACCGCGGCAACTCGGGCGGCCCGGCCTTCGACGAGCGCGGCGCCGTCGTCGGCGTGAACACGGCCATCTATTCGCCCTCGGGCGGCTCGATCGGCATCGGCTTCGCTATTCCGGCGGAAGTGGCGAAGGACGTCATTGCCGCCCTCAAGGACAAGGGCGTGGTGTCGCGCGGCTGGATCGGTGTGAAGATACAGCCGGTGACGCAAGACATTGCCGACAGTCTCGGACTGAAGTCGACCAAGGGCGCGCTGATCGCGCAGCCGCAAAAGGGCGCGCCGGCCGAGGCCGCGGGTCTCAAGTCGGGCGACGTGATCGTCGCAGTGAACGGCGAGAAGATCGACGGGCCGCGCGAGCTTGCCCGCCGCATCGCGGCGATGGGTCCGAACAAGACCGTCGACATCACCTATCTCCGCAATGGATCTGAGAAATCGGCAAAGCTGACGCTCGGCAAGCTACCGGAGGAACGGGAGGCCCGCGCGGATGAAGAGGATATGGGCGGACCCGGCGGCGGCGGCTCGCATGTCGCAAGCCTCGGCATCGAGGTGGCGCCCGCGTCTGAAATGCGCGGCGGCGGCGGCGAGGGTCTCTATGTGGTCGACATCGATCCGGGCGGCGCGGCCGCCCAGAAAGGACTGCGTCGGGGCGACGTCATCGTCGAGGCTGGCGGCCAGCCCGTGCATACCCGGTCCGATCTCTCGAGCGCCATCGACGGTGCGCGCAAGGAGGGCCGACGCTCGGTGCTGCTGCGCGTGAAATCCGCCGACGGGTCCAAATTCATCGCCGTGCCCGTGAAGCAGGGCGCCGGCTAGGCGAATGGGGGGCCTCGTCATCTGGAGATGAGGCGGTGAATTGGAAAAAGCTTCTTGCGCCGTGGACCAGCAAACTGCACCCGCCCGCAGACGGTCCCACGCAAAGGAGAGCGACGGAAGCCAGTCCCCTCCTGGCCCGTCGCGGGCAGGCCGGCGCCCCCGCGCCGGCCTGCCGTTTTTTCGGAAGGTCGGCTATTATGGGCGCGATGCGCATTCTGATTATCGAAGACGACCGGGAAGCAGCCGACTATCTCGTCAAGGCCTTCCGTGAACTGGGCCATGTCGCCGACCATGCGGCGGACGGGCTCGAGGGCTATGCGAACGCCCGCGAAGGCGATTACGATGTGATGATCGTCGACCGCATGTTGCCCAAGATGGACGGCCTGTCGCTCATCTCCAGCCTGCGCGAGCAGAAGGTCGAGACCCCCGTGCTCATCCTCTCCGCGCTGGGACAGGTCGACGACCGAGTAAAGGGCCTGCGCGCCGGCGGCGACGACTATTTGCCGAAACCTTACGCCTTCTCCGAGCTGCTCGCGCGCATCGAAGCGCTGGTGCGCCGCCGCATCGGCCCGCGCGGCGAGGAGACGCATTACCGGGTCGGCGATCTAGAGCTCGATCGGCTTTCGCACAAGGTGACGGTCGGCGGGCAGGAGGTCATCCTGCAGCCGCGCGAGTTCCGGCTCCTGGAATATCTCATGAAGCACGCGGGGCAGGTCGTGACGCGGACCATGCTGCTCGAGAATGTCTGGGATTATCACTTCGATCCGCAGACCAACGTCATCGACGTGCACATCTCGCGGCTTCGCGCCAAGATCGACAAGGGGCGCGAGACTCCGCTGCTGCATACGATCCGCGGCGCGGGCTACATGATCCGCGACGGCATGCGTTAGCCGCACGCCGTCGCGGGATTTAAGGCCTGGCGACTTACCACCAGCCGCCGCCCCAGCCGCCGCCCCAGCCCCAGCCGCCCCAACCCGGACCCCAGCCCCAGCCCCAGCGCGGGGCTGTCGCCGCCGCGATGCCGGCGCCCATCAGGCCCAGCGCGGCGCTCGCGAAGATGGCTCCGGCAGGGTCATATCGATAGCCGTAGTACGGCCGGTAATAGCTCCGATAGTAGGGCCGATAGTAGCCCCACGGGCGGTAATAGGGGCGGTAATAGGGGCGATAGAAGCCCCAGTGGCGGTAGTAGGGACGATACCCCCAATGGCGGTAATACGGGCGATACCCCCAATGGCGGTAATACGGGCGATAGCCCCAGTGCCGGTAGCCCCGATACGCGCGATAGTGGACATCCTCGATCGGCGCTTTCAGGCCGATTGTCTCCGGCGAGGCGACGCTCATCGGCCCCGCTAGCGCCTCGGGTGGTAGGGCGCTTAGCGCGGTCGTTGCGCAGAGAAGCCCCAGTAGAGCGGATTTCAGCTTCTTTTTCATGGCTATAGAACCTTGACTGAGCCCCTCTCGGCGAATCAACGTCGGCCTGCGCGCGGAGTTCCCGCCGCTCGGCGCTCACGCGCAATGTAGGGACAAATCACCAAGGAACGCCCATATCTTGACCGAAAGGCCCGAGGGGCCGGCGATGAGACAGGACAGCGCCCGTGTTTACCGGAAAAGTCGGCAAGCTCTTTCGAACGACCGCCTTCAAATTGTCGCTTGCCTATCTCGTCCTCTTCTCCATCGGCGCCGGCCTGGTGCTGACCCGCGTCGGCGCGCGGGTGAAGGAAGTGCTCGACGAACAGATCGAACAGACGGTCGACGCGGAGATCCGCGCGCTTTCCGAACAATATTCACAAGGCGGACTGCATCAGCTCACGAGCGCGCTGGAGCGCCGCGTGCGCGCGCCGGGCGGCTCGCTCTATCTGCTGACCACCCATTCCGGCGAAGTCATCGTCGGGAACATCGAGCCGCCGACGTCGGGTCCGGTCGGGGGCTCCAAGCTCGTGGAAACGCCCTATCAGCGGCGCGGCGAGCCCGGCCAAACCCATCCGGCGCTCATGCGCCTGTTCCTCATTCCCGGCGGTTTCCGGCTGCTCATCGGCCACGACATCGAGGACCATGAGGTGCTGCGCGATATCTTGCGCCGCGCGCTGGGGGTGTCGTTGTTCTGGCTCGCCCTCGTCGGCGCGCTGGGCGGGCTCTTCGTCGCGCAGCGCATGCTGGACCGCGTCGACGTCATGTCGGCGTCGGCGCGCCGCATCATGGCGGGCGATCTGCACGAGCGGCTGGCGGTCTCCGGGGCGGGCGACGAACTCGACCGTCTCGCTGAAAATTTCAACGCGATGCTGGAACGCATCTCGGAGCTGATGACCGGGCTGCGGGAAGTCTCGGACAACATCGCCCATGACCTGAAGACGCCGCTGACCCGCCTGCGCAACCGCGCCGAAGCGGCCTTGCGCGGCGCCTCGGGAAATGGGGAGCACCGCGAGGCGCTCACGACCGTGATCGAAGAGTCGGACAGTCTGATCCGCGTCTTCAACGCGCTGCTGATGATCGCGCGCGCCGAGGCGGGCTATTGTAGCGACAACCCTACGGCCTTCGACGCCGATGCGGTCGTGGGCGACATCGTCGAAATGTACGAACCCGTCGCCGAAGAGCAGGGCGTGCGGCTCGATGTGAAAACCGAGCCCGGCCTCGCCGTGACGGGCAGCCGCGAGCTGCTCGGCCAGGCGGTGGTCAATCTCGTCGACAATGCGCTCAAATACGGCGCATCGAGCGAAGACGCCCGCGTCGACGTCACGGCGCGGCGCGTCGCCGATCGGATTGAAATCACCGTCGCCGATCATGGTCCCGGAATTTCCCCGCAAGATCGCGAGCGGGTCGTCGGGCGTTTCGTGCGGCTCGAGAATTCGCGGTCCCGGCCGGGTTCAGGCCTTGGCCTGTCGATGGCTTCGGCGGTGGCGCGTCTGCATCACGGCGCGCTGCGAATCGAGGACAATGCGCCGGGCCTGCGCGTCGTGCTGTCGCTGCCGGCGACCCGCGCGGCGGCGACCGTCTCGCGCGAACGCGCATAGGCCGGGCCTTTCGCGACGGAAGAAGCCGCCTCAGCGGGCCGCGTCACCAGCGGCGTGACGTTGTGGCCCGCGCAATGCGCGCAGGCGAGGCGCATCATCGCAACCGTGCCGAGGCCAACGCGTGAGCGGATGCGCAGCGCGCCGCCATGCAGATCGATCAGCGCGCGCGCGATGGCGAGGCCGAGGCCCGAGCCTTTCATGCCGTTTTCCATGACGCCGGCGCTCTGCTCGAACGGACGTCCGAGCTTCGGCAGGACGTGCGGATCGATGCCCCGTCCGGTGTCCTCGACGAAGAAAGCGATGGACTCGCCATGATGGCGCGCGCGCAGCCGCACGAAGCCGCCGGCGTCTGTGAATTTGACGCTGTTGGAGAGCAAGACGCTGAGCGCCTTGACGATCGCCGCCTCGTCGCCCACGCAGCGCAGCTTCGCGTCCGCCTCGAGGATCAGCGTTATTTTCTTCTCTTCCGCGCGCGGTCGCCAGGCGTCGATCGCGCGGCGCGCGGCGTCGGCGACGTCGACCTCGCGCTCGGCGAGGCGCACAAGGCCGGCTTCCAGCCGCGACATGTCGAGAATGTCGGAGAGCACTTCGTTGAGATAGGCCCCGCCCTGCCGGACATTGTTGCAATATTCGATATATTTCGGCGAGCCGAGCGCGCCGAAGGGCTCGGCCAGCATCATTTCCGAAAAGCCGATGATGGCGTTGAGCGGCGTGCGCAGCTCATGGCTCATGTTCGCGAGAAATTCGGACTTGGCGAGATAGGCGGCTTCCGCTTCCGCCTTCTGGTGATGATATTGCTCGGCGAGCGTCGCGAGTTGCTGAGCCTGCATCTCCAAAGTCTGGCGCGAGCGGGTGAGATCGGTCACGCTCGCCGTCAGCCGCCGCTCCGACTCGATGAGCTTTTCCTGATTGCGCTTGAGCGCCGTGATGTCGGCGCCGACGGACACATAGCCGCCGTCCTTGGTGCGCCGCTCATTGACCTGCAGCCAGCGGCCGTCGGCCAGTCGCGCCTCGTAAGTGCGCGCATCCTGCCGGGGCCGTTCGGCAGGCGAGGTCTCCGTCTGAACCGTCGGCGCCGTCGCGCGCATCATGATCTGCGCGTAGCTTTCGCCCGCGAGCGCGACGTCTTGGGACAATCCGTGGAGATCGAGGAATTTGGAATTGCAGACGACGAGCCGGTTTTGCGCGTCCCACAGGACGAAGGCTTCCGAAATGGCGTCGATCGCGTCGCGAAGCCGCATATTCGCCGCCACCGTTTGTTGGGCAAGCGCCTTTTGTTCCGAAACGTCGACGGCGATGCCGACGAGATGACGGCCGTCGAGGTCCTGCATGATTTCGGCGCGGGCGCGCAGCCAGATCCAGCGGCCATCGGCGTGACGCGCGCGGAACTCGTGATCGACGCTACGGCTGCGCGCGGACGACACCATGTCGGCGATAACGGAGAGATCGCCGTCTTCGGGATGCACCAGCCCGTTGAGCTCCCCGAAGGAGAGGCAGCGGCGCTCCGCGGGCAGGCCGAGCAATTCATACATGGAGTCGGACCAATAGATGCGCCCGCGCGCAATGTCCCAATCCCACAGGCCGCAGCGGCCGCGCGACAGCGCCGCGTCCAGCCGGCGGCGAATGACGCTGTTTACCTGTTCGGCGGCTTGCCGCCGGCGCGACTGCCGGACATAGGCGTAGACGATGGCGAGCAGCATCAGCGTGGTGAAGGCGAAGACGATGGCGTAATGCGCGGCGGCGGCGCGCCACTCGCCGAGCACATTGTCGAGCGGATAGATCATCGCCACCTGACCATAGGGCGCGGGCAGTTTTTGCACCGTGGCGAGCGCGT
The DNA here is from genome assembly GCF_055698645.1 of Methylocystis sp. NC52PC. Taxonomy (NCBI): domain Bacteria; kingdom Pseudomonadati; phylum Pseudomonadota; class Alphaproteobacteria; order Hyphomicrobiales; family Methylocystaceae; genus Methylocystis; species Methylocystis sp. NC52PC. Next base: position 2,507,272 of record NZ_CP170127.1, read on the forward strand.
AGGTTCCGTCGGCGAGCGTAACGCGCATCACGCCGGCCTTGTCGGCGAATTCGGTGAGCACCTGCTCGGCTCCGAGCACGTCCGTGAGTGTGACGCTCTTCGAGTCGAGCGGCGGAAAGGCCGCCGCCACATGGCCATGGTCGTCGGTGATGACGATGCGCCGCCCGCGCGCCGTGGCGCGGCCGGGCAGGATTTTGTCCAACGGCTCGCCGAGATGTTTGCGCGCGTCGGCTTCGATCTTGTCGCGCAGATCGTGCCACACCGCGCGCGCAAAGAGCTCGAAATCGGCGGTCGCCTCCTCGACGACGCGATCCTGCATGGCGTTCGTCAGCGCGAAAGCGAAGGTGGCGAGTGAGACGAGGCAGACGGCGGATACGATGAACGCGGCCCGTTTGAGCCACAGACTCTCTTTCGAATCCTTGTCGCCCGGACCGTCGAAACGATAGGCGCCCCAAACCGTTTCCGCGTGACTCATCGCCCGAGCTGCGGGGTCGCGCGCCATCCATTGTCTCCGATATCTGGCGATCCTGGGAATGGGCAGGGACGCGCCCGAATCACCTTCATTCGAATCTTTCAGGCGCGAATTGTCCAGACCTTAATTGTCGGTTAACGGGGGTTGAAAAATGCGGCGCGGGCCTCAGGCCAGCGCCCGCGTCGCAATGTCCCGCGTGTCCGCCGAGAGGCCCTCCTGCGCCGCAATATGCCGCAGCCGCGCCTCGATCAGCGCCCGCCGGCGCGGCTCCAGCGTCCGCCAGGCCCGCAACGACGACAACAGCCGCGCCGCAAGCTGCGGGTTCTTCGGGTCGAGCTCGAGGACGACGCGGGTCAAGAGGTCGTAGCCCGATGCGTCGAGCGCATGGAAACGCGTGAGATTGCCGTTGGCGAAGGCGCCAATGAGCGCGCGCACGCGGTTGGGGTTGGTCATGGCGAAGTCGGGATGCGACATGAGCCGGATGACCCGCTCGGTGGTCGAGGGCTCGGGGATCGTCGCCTGAAGCGCAAACCATTTGTCGAGGACGAGGTGGTCGCCGGCGAACTGGCGAAAGAAGGCGTCGAAGGCGTCCTCGCGCGCGTCGCCGCCGAGCAGCGCGAGCGTCGACAATGCGGACAGGCGGTCTGTCATATTGCCTGCCGCGGCGAACTGACGCTGCGCCAGCGCGCCGCCCTTTTGCGGATCGCCCGCGGCGATCAGGTCGAGCGCGACGCCCCTCAGCGCCCGGCGTCCGGCCCCTTCGGCGTCCGGCCGATAGGGCCCGCTTTCAAAAAAGCGCCCATAAGCGGCTTCGGCGTCGGGAAGGAGGGCGCGGCCGATTTCGGCGCGCAAACCCATGCGCGCGGAAAACAGCGCGTCGGGGTCCACGTCCTTGCCGGATTCGCGGGCGAGATCGATTTCGGAAGGCAGCGACAGCGCTTGCGCGGCGAAAGCCGGATCCGCGTCGGCGCCGGCGAGCAGCGTGCGCAACGCCGCGACGTAGCCCTGCGCCTGCGGCGCGGGGGAGTCCGCGCGCGCGGCTTCGACGCGCGCAAAAATGGCGCGCAGCGCAAGGCTCTGCGCCGCCTGCCAGCGGTTGAAGGGATCGTCGTCGCAAGCGAGCAGCCGCTCGAGGTCGGCCCTTTCCGGCGCCGGCTCGAGGCGCACCGGCGCGGAAAAGCCGCGCAGGAGCGAGACCACCGGGCGCGAGGGGACGTTCTCGAACACGATCCGGCGGGCGCTCTCGGAAAGTTCGAAGAGGCCGCGCGCCAATTCGTCGGCGCGCGCGTCAGGGCTTGCGAGATCGAGCTTTTCGCCGTTTTCGCCGAAGAGGGCGAGGGCGACCGGGATGACGACGGGCTTCTTCTCGGGCTGGCCGGGCGTCGGTTTCGTCGCCTGCCGCAGGGTCAGCGCAAAACTCTTGGCGTCGGGGTCATAGGCGCCTTCGATGGATACGATCGGCGTTCCCGCCTGACTGTACCAGAGCGCGAAATGCGAGAGGTCCCGCCCGGTCGCATCGGCGAAACAGGAGAGAAAATCCTCGACCGTCGCCGCCGCGCCGTCGAAGCGCTCGAAATAGAGGTCCATGCCGCGGCGGAAATCTTCGTCGCCGATCAGCGTGCGGAGCATGCGCACGATCTCCGCGCCCTTCTCATAGACGGTCGGCGTGTAGAAGTTGTTGATTTCGTGATAGATATCCGGGCGCACGGGATGGGCGAGCGGACCCGCGTCCTCGGGGAATTGAGCCAGTCGCAGGCCGCGCACGTCGCTGATGCGCTCCACCGCGCGCGAGCGCATGTCGGCCGAAAATTCCTGATCGCGAAAGACCGTCAGACCCTCTTTGAGGCACAGCTGGAACCAGTCGCGGCAGGTGATGCGATTACCGGTCCAGTTGTGGAAATATTCATGCGCAATCACCCCCTCGACGCCCGCGTAATCGGCGTCCGTCGCCGTCTGCGGCGAGGCGAGCACATATTTGTCGTTGAAGATGTTGAGGCCCTTGTTCTCCATCGCGCCCATGTTGAAATCGGAGACGGCGACGATGTTGAACACGTCGAGATCATATTCGCGGCCGAAATTCTCCTCGTCCCAGCGCATGGAGCGTTTCAGCGCGTCCATGGCGTAGGCGGCGCGTTCTTCCTTCCCGTGTTCGACGTAGATCGCGAGCGCGATCTCGCGCCCCGACATGGTCGTGAAATTGCCGCGCAGCACGCCCAGATCGCCGCCGACGAGGGCAAAGAGATAGGACGGCTTGGGGAAGGGATCATGCCAGATGGCGTAGTGGCGGCCCGTGCCGGGAAGATCTCCCGATTCGCCGGGGTTGCCATTGGCGAGCAGAACCGGGGCCTCGCTTTTTTCCGCCTCGATCCGCGTCGTGTAGACGCTGAGCACGTCGGGCCGGTCGAGGAAATAGGTGATTCGGCGAAACCCCTCCGCCTCGCACTGGGTGCAATAGGCCGAGCCCGAGCGGTAAAGGCCCGAGAGCTGCGTATTGGCGGCGGGATCGACGCGCGTTTCGATTTCCAGCGTGAAGGCCGCGTCGGGAACCTCCGTCAGCGTCAGCGCGTCGGGGGTCGCCGTATACTCCTGCGGGCCAAGGGCGCGGCCATCGAGCCTGACGCCGATCAGCGTCAGCTCGTCGCCGTCGAGCGCGAGCGGCGCGCCGGGAACGCCCCGCGGGTTGCGGCGGATCGAAAGCTTCGAGACCACTCTCGTCGCGCTCCGGTCGAGCGAGACATCGAGCGCGACGGCGTCGATGAGAAAATCGGGGGCGCGGTAATCGACGAGGCGGACGGCGACATTGGCGGGGTGGCGCATGAAATCCTCGGGGACGAATCGTTGCTGTGGGCAAATATAGGGAGGCGCGAGGGATTTGCGACCGGCCGCGCTCTCGCCGAGGCGGGGCGGGGAGATTTTTCGTTGGAAAGGCGTATTAATTGTCCGTTGGGGCTTGAGCCCACCCGCAGGGGCGGCCAAAATCAAGAGACTGGACGCCGACGGGCGTCGTCGCGGCTCTTCGCGGGCGCTGTCACCCTGGACTGCCGCCACCCGCGCTCCCTGGAGACATGCCTCCCCTCATGCGGCGAATGATTTTTCTCAGCCTTGTCCTCGCCTCGAGCGTCGCTGCGCGGGCCCTTGGCGCTGCGCCCGGCGCGCCCGCGCCCAATCCGCTGCCCGTTCCGCCGGAGATCGTTGCGCCGCTGACGGAGGCGCAGGTTCGCGCGGCCGGCATCGAGACGCAGCCGGTCGAGCCGGAGGCGGGCGTCGGCGAGATCGTCGTGCCGGGCGTCGTCACGGTCCCGCCACAGCAGTTGCGCATCGTGGCGGCCCCGGCGGCGGGGCTCGTCGAGACTTTGCTCGTGGCGCCCGACGAGGATGTAAAGGAGGGCGACCCCATCGCGACGCTGAAATCCTCGGACCTGGTCGAATCGCAGCGGGCTTTTCTGCACGCGCTGTCGGAGGCCAACCTCGCGTCCGAGAAGCTCAGGCGCGACGAGCAGCTCTTCAAGGAGAAGATCATCGCCGAGCGCCGGCTGATCGTGACCCGGGCCGAGGCGGCGCAGGCCCGCGCCGCCCTCGACGAGCGCGCCCAGATCCTCGCCCTCGCCGGCATGACGGACGGCGAGATCTCGGGACTGCGAAAGGAGCGCAAGCTCGCAAGCTCGCTGCTGGTTCGCGCGCCGATCGGCGGGACGATTCTCCAGCGGCACGGCACGACCGGCGAGCGCGTGCAGGCTTCGGCGCCGCTCGTGACCATCGCGCGGCTCGACCCGATCTGGGTCAATCTCCAGGTGCCGCTCAGCCGCGCGGTCGCGCTAGACAGCGTCGAAAAAGTGCATTTGCCCTCGGCGGGGCTCGAGGGCCGGCTCATCCGCGTCGGCCATACGGTCGACTCGGCGACCCAGTCGGTGACGGCTGTCGCGGAATTCCGGCCGGGACGCAGCCCGTTGCGGCCGGGCCAGGCGGTTCAGGCGATTCTGCGGGTCAGGGGCGGGGGCGCTTCGCAATGGCGCGTGCCGGCCGACGCAGTCGTCAGCCATCGCAACTACAACTGGGTTTTCCTGCGCGTTCCCGAGGGCTTCCGCGCCGTTCCGGTGACTCTGGTCTCGGAGACGCCGCAATACGCCTCGGTGCAGGGGGCGCTCAAGGCCGGCGAGAAGGTGGCGACGCGCGGCCTGCTGACGCTTCTCGCCGAACTCGCCGAGATCGAGAGCAAGTGATCCTCCGTCATGCTTGAGCGCCTGATCCACTTCTCGCTTCGTCAGCGGCTGCTCACCTTCCTCGGCGCCCTGTTCGTCGCCGCCTGGGGCGCGGTGAGCTATCTCAAGCTCCCGATCGACGCCTTCCCCGATGTCGCGCCGGCGCAGGTGCTCGTCGCCATGCGCGCGCCGGGTCTGACGCCGGAAGAGCTCGAAAGCCGGGTGACCGCGCCGATAGAGATCGCCGCCAAGGGCATTCCATCGCTCATTCGCATGCGGTCGACGACCCGCTACTCGGTGGCGCTGCTCACCTTCGAATTTGCGGAAGGGACGGATATTTATTGGGCGCGCGCGCAGGTCAACGAGCGCCTGTCGCAGGTTCAGGACCAGCTGCCGGACGGCGTCTCCGGCGGGTTGGCGCCGATCGTCACGCCGCTCGGCGAGATGCTGATGTTCACGCTCGTCGGCGGCGATCTGACTCCAACCGAGCAACGCAGCCTCATCGACTGGACGATCCGCCCCGCCATACGCGGCCTTCCCGGCGTCGCCGACCTCAACGTTCTCGGCGGCTTCGTGCGCACCTTCGAGGTGGCGCCGTCGCCCGCCGCCATGGCGGCGCGGGGCGTCACGGTGGCCATGCTCGAAACCGCCCTCTCCAAGAACAACCGCAACGACGGCGCCGGCCGCGTCCGCGACGGCGAGGAGGCGCTGCTGGTGCGCGCCGAGGGCCGGCTGCGCTCGCTGGAGGATATTCGCTCCGTCGTCATCGATTCGCGCAAGACCGGCGTGGTGCGCGTCGGCGACGTGGCGGAAGTGCGCAACGGCGCGTTGCCGCGCAATGGCGTCGTGACCCGCAACGGCGAGTCCGAGGCGGTCTGGGCGCTTGTGCTCGGCCTGCGCGGCGCCGACGCGAGCATGGTCGTCAACGGCGTGAAGGCGCGCCTCGCCGAGATCGAGCCTTTGCTGCCCAAGGGCGCGAAGATCGAGATTTTCTACGATCGCAGCGAACTGATCGGCAAAGCCGTCTGGACGGTGCAGAAGGTGCTGATCGAGGCGATCGTCCTCGTCGTCATCCTGCTCGCGCTGTTTCTCGGCAATCTGCGCGCCGCGCTCGTCGTCTCCGTCATCCTGCCGCTCGCCGCGCTCGCAACCTTCGGGATCATGCGGCTATGGGGCCTGTCGGCCAATATCATGTCGCTCGGCGGCCTCGCCATCGCGATCGGCCTCCTCGTCGACTGCGCGGTGGTGGTCGTGGAAAATGTCGAGCACCGGCTCGCGCATGCTCACGACGCGACGCTCGCCGACCGCATCTTCATGACGCTCGAAGCGACGAGCGAAGTCGCGACCCCGCTGACCTCGGGCGTGGTGATCATTGTCACGGTCTTCCTGCCGCTGCTGTCGCTCGAAGGTCTGGAGGGCCGGCTGTTCGCCCCGGTGGCGCTCACCATCGCCTTCGCCCTCGGCTCCGCGCTCATCCTGTCGCTGACGGTCGTGCCGGCGTTGAGCGCCAGCCTCCTGCGACCGGGCGCCGCCGACGAACCCTGGCTCGTGCGCAAGATCGCCGCGATCTACGAGCCTCTGCTCGAAATGGCGCTGGCGCGTCCGCTGGCCGTCGGCGGCCTCGCCGTCTGCGGGCTTATCGCGGCGGGGCTCGCCTATTCGAGAATCGGCCAGACCTTCATGCCGGTGATGAACGAAGGCACGCCCGTGATCACCGTGCGCAAGCATCCGACGATCAGCGTCGCCGTGGCGGCGGAGACCGACAAGCTCATTCAGCGCGAGATCATGGAGAAAGTGCCGGAGGTAAAGGGCATGATGGCCCGCGCCGGCGCCGATGAATTGGGAATCGACCCGGTTGGACTCAACGAAACGGATAATTTTCTCACGCTCGCGCCGCAAAACGAATGGCGCGGCCATAACATGGAATGGCTGACCGAAGAGATCCGCCAGGTGCTCGACGCCATCCCGGGCATTTCCTACGCCTTCTCGCAGCCGATCGACATGCGCGTGCAGGAGATGATCATCGGCGCGCGCGGCGACGTGGTCGTCAAGATTTTCGGCGACGACATCAACGAGCTCAACCGATTGACGCGCGAAGTGGCGACAGAACTGAAGAAGATCCCCGGCGCGCGCGACGTCTTCGGCCTGCAAAACGACGGCATGCGCTATCTCACCGCGCGCGTCGACCGGCTGGCTGCCGGACGCTTCGGCCTCAACGCGGGCGAAATTCAGGACGCGTTGCGCGTCTGGGTCGACGGCCAGCAGGTCGGCATCGTGCTCGAGGGGCCGATCCGCACGCCGCTCGTCATTCGCGGTTCCGAGACGTCGCGCCGCTCGTCCGTGGATTTCGCGCGCCTGCCGATGGTCTCCAACGACGGGAAGGTCGTCGAGCTGTCGCAGCTTGCCGAGGTGCAGGCCGAGAACGGCCCCATCCAGGTCATCCGCGAGGACGGACGCCGCTTCGCGACCGTTCTCGCCAATGTCGAGGGACGCGATCTCGTCGGCTTCGTCGACGAGGCGAAAGCCGCCGTGGCGCATCACGTGAAGACGCCCAAAGGCTACAGCTATCAATGGGGCGGCCAGTTCGAGAACCAGCAGCGCGCTTCCGCGCGCCTCGCCATCGTCGTCCCCATCGCGCTGGCGCTGATCTTCCTGCTGCTGTATTTCACCTTCAACTCGGCGGTGCAGGCGACGCTCGTGTTCTGCAACGTCCCTTTCGCGGCGATCGGCGGCATTCTTGGCCTCTGGCTCTCCGGCGAGTTTCTCTCGGTGCCCGCCTCGGTCGGCTTCATCGCGCTCATCGGCATCGCCGTGCTGAACGGCGTGGTTCTGATTTCCTACATCAACAAGCTTGTTTCAGAAGGAAACCGCACGACCCGCGAGGCGGTCGTCGAGGGCGCGCGGCGGCGCATGCGTCCCGTCATGCTCACCGCGACGATCGCGGCCTTCGGCCTCATTCCCTTCCTGTTCGCCACGGGCCCCGGCGCCGAAATCCAGCGGCCCCTCGCCATCGTGGTGATCGGGGGCCTGATTTCAGCGACAGTGCTGACGCTCGTGCTCCTGCCGATCCTCTACGATCGGGCCACCGGCTGGCGTCTGCGCTCGAAGCGCGGCAGGCTCGCCAACCGCATGGTTCGCGCATGAGACGGCTGGTGCTCGTCATGGCCGCCGCTTTGTTCGCGCCCCCCGCGCCGGCGCTCGCCGGGCCGAAGGCGCGCGGCGAAGTAACGGTGAAAGGCGATCAGCCGTTAGAGAAGCGCGGCAAGTCGCCGCTCGGCCATGTGCTCGTGCGCCATCTCGACATGGCGGTGGCGATCGACGCGCAGAGCCAGGGGCTCGGGGCGCAATTCGGCGCGGTGACGTCGCGCTTCGCCACGACGCGGTCGATCACGCCCGGTTCGCCCTATGTCGGCGGCCTGCAGCGCAACGCGGTCGCTGGCAACTTACGCAATTACAATGAAACGGAGGTGGAGGCGGGCCTGCCGTTGTGGTTGCCTGGCCAGCGCGACGCCATGGAGACGACCGTCGCCACGGGCGCCATCGAGGTCGAGGAGCGCATTGCGCTCAGGCGCCTCGAGGTCGCGGGCCTCTTGCGCGACGCCTGGTGGAACGCCCAGCGCGCGGCGCGCGAGGCGGGCGTGGCGCGTAACCGCGTGGCGACGGCGCGCGAGATCGGCGCCGATATGACGCGGCGCGTCGAACTCGGCGACGCCGCCCAGGCCGACGCGCTGCTGGCGAGAAACGAATTGCTCGCCGCCGAAACGGAGCTCGCGCAGGCGGAGGGCGCCGTAAAGGTGGCGCGCGTGAACTATGAGGCGCTCACCGGCGGCGCGCCGCCCGACGGAACGCTCGAAACCCTGAAGCCCGCCTGCCCGATAGAGGACCATCCGGCCTTGCGCACGCCGATCGCCGCGCTGCGCCGCGCCGAGGCGCAGCTCCAGCTCGTCGAGGCGACGCCGATCGACAGTCCCGACGTCGCCGTCTTCGGCCGGCAGGAGCATAATCGGCAATATTCGACCGATCTTTCGCAGCCGATCACCGACCAGCGGACCGACGCCACGACGGTCGGCGTGCGCGTGCGCATTCCTTTGCCGACGGACGGCCGCCAGGAGCCGCGCCGGGCGGAGGCCATCGCGGAGATGACCCGCGCCGCCGCCGATTACGAGAAGGCCAAGCGCGTCGTGCTCGCCGACATCGCGGCGGCGCGCGCCAATCTCGCCGCCGCGCGCCGCGCCGCGGGCCTCGCCAACCAAAGGCTCGCCGTCGCCAATGAGCAATTCGAGCTGTCGCGCAAAGCCTTCGCGCTCGGCGAGATCGGCGGCCTCGATTTCTACCGCATCCGTCAGCTTCAGCTCGACGCGCAGCGATCGCAGGCGGCGGCGGCCGTCGCCGTCGGCGCGGCCATCTCGCGGCTCAATCAGGCGCAGGGATATGCGCCCTGATCAGGGACAGGCGTTGAGGAAGACCTTGATGCGGTCGAGCGTCGGCTGATCGAGGAGCAGCGGCGCATGGCCCTGTCCGGGGACGGTGTGGCGCTCGAGAAGCGGCGCGCGGCGGGCCATTTCGTCGAAAACCTCGACGGAGAGAATGTCGCTCGTCTCGCCGCGCAGGGCGAGGATCGGTACGCGGGCGAGCACGGCGAAGGGCTCCCAGAATTCTTCGAATTGCGCGTCGGGCGTGACGACGTCGAGCGTGTGGTTGAGCGCCGGGTCGTAGCGCAGCTCGACGCCGCTTTCCGTCTCGACAAAGGTCTGACGCGCGTAGGTTTCCCATTCCTCGGCGCTCACGCCGGCAAATTGCGGCGCTGCGGTCATGCGCATCAGCGCGACCGCCTCGGATAGGCGCGAGAGCGGCGGCAACTTGCCGACATAGCGCTTGATGCGCAAAAGCCCCTCCTTTTCGACCTTGGGGCCAATGTCGTTGAGGATCGCCGCGCGCACCAGCGCGGGTCGCGCCTTGGCGATGCGCATCGTATGCAGCCCGCCGCGCGAGGTCCCGAGAAACGCCGCCTCCGTCACGCCCGCGTCGGCGAGAACGGCGAAAATATCCGCCTGCTCGACGTCGAGGTCGTAATGGCGCCAGTCCGTATCCCACGCCGAGCGCCCGCGTCCGCGATAGTCGAGGGCGAGCACGCGCCGGTCCGCGGTCGTCTCGGCCACGCGCCAGAAATCGTCCGCCGTGCGCGCCAGGCCGGGAAGGCAGACGAGCGGCAGACGCGTCGCGTCGGGCGCGGGGTAATCGAGATAATGCAGGCGCAGGCCATCGGCGGCGGCGATGAAGCGGCTTTCAGCCGGTCGGGTCGAGCTCAAGCGGCGGCTCCTTTTCCTTTGACCTTTTCTACAAGGCGCGGGCCGGCGAGCAAAATTGCGCTTTCCCGCATTAGTCCCCTTCCTTGACTTCGCCGCCCCGAGCGGCGAGTTTGCGCCCGCCCGAGCCGACAAAAGCGGCCTCGAACGCTTGAAGGAACACCCCTCGTCCATGCGCTCCTATCTCGATTTCGAAAAGCCCGTCGCCGAACTCGAAACCAAGGTGGAGGAGCTGCGCGCGCTGGCCGAGAAAGGCGAGGGCGTCTCGATCGCCGAGGAATTGACCAAGCTGGAGGCCAAAGCCGCCAAGGCGCTCGCCGATCTCTACGCCGGCCTGACGCCCTGGCAGAAGATCCAAGTCGCACGCCATCCGCAGCGGCCGCATTTCTCGGATTACGTCAAACAGCTCGTCTCCGAATTCACGCCGCTCGCCGGCGACCGGTTTTTCGGCGAGGACTCCGCCATCGTGGGCGGGTTCGGCCGCTTGCGGGGCGAGCCCGTCTGCATCATTGGTCAGGAAAAGGGCTCGGATACGGCGAGCCGCCTGCATCACAATTTCGGCATGGCGCGGCCCGAGGGCTATCGCAAGGCGGTGCGCCTCATGGAGCTTGCCGATCGTTTCGGCCTGCCGGTGATTTCGCTCGTGGACACGGCCGGCGCCTTTCCGGGCATTGACGCGGAGGAGCGCGGGCAGGCCGAGGCGATCGCCCGCTCGACGGACGCCTCGCTCCAGCTCGGCGTTCCCAATGTCGCGGTCGTGGTCGGGGAGGGCGGCTCGGGCGGCGCCATCGCCATCGCGGCGGCGAACAAGGTGCTGATGCTGGAGCATGCAGTCTACACCGTCGCCTCCCCCGAGGCGTCGGCCTCGATCCTGTGGCGCGATTCGGCCAAGGCCCAGGACGCGGCGACGAGCATGAAGATCACGGCCCAGGATCTGCTGAAGTTTGGCATCATCGATCTGATCGTCACAGAGCCGGCCGGCGGCGCCCATCGCGATCCGCCCGCCGCGATCTCAGCCGTGGGCGACGCGGTCTGGTCGGAGCTTTCCAGGCTGACGAACCTCTCCCGCGAGCAACTGCGCAACGCCCGCGCCGAAAAATTTCTCAATATGGGCCGTAAGCTTGACGAGAAGCGTTAACCGCGTTCGCTAAAATGCGCGGTTTCAGACCCCCGCGCTGGCGCCACGGACACCATATCGCCCAATGTCGGGACTAAGCAGCACACTGTGTTTCTACGTCCCGAGCCCTTGGTAAGGATTGGCTTACGCTGGATCGGATAGACATCGGCTCGGCGTGACCGGCGGGCCGGGACGCGAGAGGGGAGCTTGAGCGCATGACATTTCGGGTCTTGAAGCCGGCCGCGGCCGTCGCTTTCGCCGCGCTGTCCCTCGCCGCCTGCAACGACAGCGGCCTGTCGCATCGCTCGCTTGCGCCGGTTCCGCGCGAGACGCTCGCCTTAATGGAGAAGCTCGGCACCAGCAAGGACGCGCCGATGCTGATTCGCGCCTATAAAAAAGAGGCGGAGCTCGAGATCTGGAAAATGGGGTCGGATGGCAAATACGTCCACCTCAAAACCTTCCCCATGTGCCGCTGGTCGGGCCAGCTGGGGCCGAAGACGCGGGAGGGCGATCGCCAGGTGCCGGAGGGCTTCTATTCCATCACCCCGGCGCAGATGAATCCGAACTCCTCCTATTACCTGTCCTTCAACGTCGGCTACCCCAACCAGCTCGACAAGGCGCTCGGCCATACGGGCGGCACGATCATGGTGCATGGCGCCTGCTCCTCGGCCGGCTGCTTCTCCATGACCGATGCGCAAATCGCCGAGATCTACGCCATCGCCCGCGCGTCCTTCGAGGGCGGCCAGCAGTCCATTCAGATGCAGTCCCTTCCCTTCCGCATGACGGCCGAAAATCTGGCCAAGCACCGCCTCGATTCGAATATCGGCTTTTGGAGGAACCTCAAGGAAGGCAGCGATCACTTCGAGGTGACGAAGATGGAGCCGGAGGTCGCCTTCTGCGGCCGCCGCTATGTCTTCAACGCCGCGGCGGACGGCCGCATGGACCCGCTCGCGGCCTGTCCGCCCTTGAAGCAGGACCCCGAGATCGTGGCGAGCGTCTCGGCCAAGTCCGCCAAGGACGAAGAGAAAATTGCCGAGCTGTCGCAAAGCGTAAAGCCGGTGCGCGTCGTCTATCAGGATGGCGGCATGCATCCGAGCTTCCTCTCCAAGGTCGCCGAAACGAGCCGCCCGGAGGCAGTCGCGCCGCCGGAAGAGATTGCGCTCGACGACAAGACGGGGCGCGGCAAAGGCGCTCAGATCGCGTCGAAGTCGCCTGTCGTGACCATGGCGGCCGCCAAGGCCGCGGCGCCGACCCGCCCGGCGGAGGCGACGAGCGTCGCGCGGGCGCTTTCGGCGGACACGCGCCGCGAGATGTCGGCGCTCGCGGCGACGGCCGAGGACGGACCGACGTCGTCCATCAAACGCGCGCTGAAGCTGAAGAAATAGAGGGGCGGCCCCGGCGCCCTGCCGTGACAGAAGTCCGCCCGTGACAGCTGTCCGGGCACGGCGCCAGGCGACGCCAGGACGAGGGCGCGAAGGAGCGGGGCGTGCGACGGGGAGGACGAGCACCCCTCCACAGACTTGAAGCGCCTGCCACCCGATTTAGGACCGTCGCTCGTCCAACATAGGCTTTGCCGGCGGCGCGTTCAAGGAAAGGTCGACGGCTCCGCGCCCCTTCGCCCGCCGAGGCCTCCCCGCCATGCTGGAAAGGACCGCGCCGACGCGATTTACGCGCTCGGAATTTAGCAAAATCCGCTCCAACAGCGGCGGGGTCTTCGCGCGCTCCTCCCCCATTTGTGCTTGCGGAACGCAAAGAGAACGTCTAAGGTGTTCATGATTTGTTTGTAGCGCGGGGTCGGGACCTTGATCGGTCGACGCGCGGGCGGTTCTTCCGCGGACAGGGGCGTTTCATGCTGACGAGAAAGCAGAGTGATCTGCTCCGTTTCATTCACGAGCGGTTGAAAGAAACGGGCGTCCCGCCGTCTTTCGACGAGATGAAGGACGCGCTCGACCTCCGGTCCAAATCCGGCATCCATCGGCTCATTCTGGCGCTCGAGGAGCGCGGCTTCATCCGCCGCCTGCCCAACCGCGCCCGCGCGCTCGAAGTGCTGCGCCTGCCGGAGTCCGCGACGCCGCGGAGCGGGGGCGGCGCCCGCGGAGGCAAATTCGCCCCATCGGTGATTCAAGGCAATCTCGGCCGCGTGCGCCCCCTTGCCGAGCGTGAGGAGGAGGGGAATCAGCCGGTCGCCATCCCGGTCATGGGCCGCATTGCCGCGGGCACGCCGATTTCAGCGATCCAGAGCCGCAGCCATACGATCAGCCTTCCGCCTGACATGCTGTCCAATGGGGAACATTTCGCGCTCGAAGTGCGCGGCGACTCGATGATCGAGGCCGGCATTCTCGACGGCGACACGGTCATCATCAAGAAGCAGGACCACGCCGACACCGGCGACATTGTCGTGGCGCTGATCGAGGATGAAGAAGCGACGCTGAAGCGCCTGCGCAAACGCGGCGCCTCCATCGCGCTGGAGGCGGCCAACCCCGCCTATGAGACCCGGATCTTTGGACCCGACAAGGTGCGAATCCAGGGGAAGCTCGTGAGCCTGCTGCGAAAATATTGACCGGAGCGGCATCGCGTGCGCGGGAGCTTGCCATGGGCCGAGGCTTTCCCGGCTCGCACATAACTACGCATCGCAAGCGGCGAGGAGATCGAAAACCGCGCCATAGCCGCGAGTCGCTTCACTCCATCGATTCCGCTAGCTCCGCCTCGTCGCTCTCCTCATCCTCGGGCGCGGCGGCGAGTTTGACCGTTTGCTGCGGGCGAGGAGACCACGGGCGATCCTCGTCGACGCCGCGCGCCGTCGTCCACAGGGCGCCGCCTTCCTTCGGGAAGCGCAACGAGACCGCGCCTGTTTCGGCGAGCCTGATCCGGTCGATAATGAGCGGCGCGGCGCAACCTTCCGGCGCCCGCAGCGGCGTGACGACGATCGCCGCCCGAGCGCAATCTTCGAGGAAAGCCGCGCGCGCGGAAACGAGCGCCACGAAGCGCCCGTCCACGAGACGGCCAACGCAGCCGTAATCGTCGCAGGCGATCCCGCCTCTCGCCTCAGCGGCCGCGCGGCCGTCGGCGTCGGCGCGCAGCCATTGTTCAGCGGCGAAGGCGCCGGGTTTCTTGCCGAGCAGCGCCAGTTCGCCCGAAGGCAGGCGGATCGCTGCGGCGTCTCCCGTCCCCGCCACCGCCAGATCGAAGCCTGCGCCGCTCTTTGCGCCGATGAGCCCGATGAGGGCCAAGGGAATGGCGCTCGCGCGCAGCGCCCATGTCCGCCACAGCACGGCGGAGAGGACGGCGAGGGCGAGAAAGACGATCGCCCAGGGCGCAAAAGCCTTCACCTGCAGGCTGGCCCCCGGCGCGCTGGCGATGAGCCCGGCGAGCCAGGTGACGAGATGAATGCCCATCTCGAGCCAGCGCCAAACGAGGCCGTCGAGGCCGAAAGGGTACAGCGCCGCGCCGAGCAGCGCGCAGGGCACGGCGAAAAATTCGATGATGGCCAGAGTGAGCGGATTGCCGATCAGCACATAGGGGCTGAGTTCGTGGAAATCATAGGCCATGAAGGAGGCGGTGGCGGACGTCGCGCAAAGCGTTGCGACGAGCGGCGCGCCGGGCCCGTGCAGCAGACGATCGAGGAGGGCCTCCCGCCATTCCGAAAAGCGGCCCGGCGCGGAGATCATCGGACGCTTGGCATGGCTTCGCGCCAGTGCCGCGCCGCGCCATTCATAGACGGCGATGAGCGCCGCGACGGCGGCGAAGGAAAGCTGGAAGCTCGCGCCCAGGATCGCCTCGGGCTCGAAGGCGACGACAAAGAAGACGGCGAGCGCGAGATTGCGCATCGAAAGCGACGGACGATCGAAGAGAACGGCCGCGAGCATGATCAGCGTCATGACGAGCGCGCGCTCCGTGCCGACGCGCGAGCCCGTGCCGATGTCGTAGAGAACGGCTCCGACCATGGCGAGCGCCGCCGCCCACTTCTTAATGGGGTAATTGAGCGCGAGCGTCTGCGACGCGGCGAGCAGGCGACGAAAGCCGACGAAGAAGATGCCGGCGACGAGCGTCATCTGCATGCCTGAAATTGTGACGATATGAAAAATTCCGGCTCGACGGATCAGGTCCTTGGCGTGCTCGGACAGGAAATCGCGTTTGCCGGTCACCATCGCCGCCGCAATGGCGCCGGCGTCGTCGCCGATGATCTTATAAATGCGCAGCGCGAGGTCGTTGCGGACACGGTCCACCGCGGCGAAGAAGCGCAGCGACGCTGGCGCGGGGTCGGGAGGCGGCAGGGTCTCGACGCGGCCGAGCGCGCTGCCGACTCCCCCTAACCGCGCGAAATAGGCGTCGCGGGCGAAATCATACCCGCCGGGCAGCGCCGCGCGGGCGGGCGGCATCAGGCGCGCCTTGAGGCCCACGAAGTCGCCGGCGGCGAAGCGCGGCGTTCCGCGCGTGGTGAGGCGCACGCGCGCCGGGACGACGTCGCCCGGCAGGCCTTCGGCGCTGGCGACGGACAGAACGAAGCGCGCCCCCGTCGGGCGCAGGTCCAGTTCCTCGACGAAGCCCGTCAGTTCGCCCACGCCGATTCGCGGCACGACTGGCGCGGCGACGCGCGCCGTGCGCCATGCGCCGGAACCGAACCCCGCGGCGACGCAGGCAAGGGCAAGGAAGAGCGCATGGGCGCGCGCATGGCGGCGGCGCGTGACGACGGCGAGAAGAGTGAAGACGGCGAGCGCGCCGAAGCAGAGAGCGAGCGAAGGCTCGCGATTAGCGCTGAAATAGAAGACGACGCCCGCGATGCCCGCGACGGCGCGCCACAGAAACGGCCGTCTGAGCTCCGTCTCTTCGGCATAGGCGTCCCGCAGCGCCGCGGCGAGCCGGTCGAGCCACGGCGCAAGTGACAGCGCTCGCCCGCCAAGCTCCCGATGTTCAGCCGCCCGCGCCTCGCTCATCCCCGCCCCCGCAAGGGCGACTGTAATGCCGATGGCGGGCGCGCGCCAACGCCAAGATTACGCTCTCGCGCGGCTCTTGCGCTTTCTGCCGCCCCGCGGCCCCTGGTCCGGCGCGTGGGTCGGCAGGTCCTCGGCGCGCATGTAGCGCACGCCGAGGAAAAACAGGATTTGCGCGTCGCCAATCGGCGGCTCGCTTGGGCGGCGCGGGCTCCTTTCGCGCATCTGGAAGGCGACGACCTCCCCCATATCGACCTCTTTGCGGCGGCTCTGGCCCAAAATGAATCAGGCGTTAACAGGATTAGGGGTCGGCGAGGGTTAATGTTCCGTCAACGACCGCGGGCTAGTCTCGATGCTCAAGTCGCGTATGCGTTCGAGCGAGCAGCCCATCCATGCAGCCAGATAAGTCAGAGCGGCGGATCGACCATGCCGCGCTCTTGCGCGCCATCGTGGATCAGTTCGTCGAGCGGCAGATGCATCCGGTCGGGGACGTCAAGCAATTCGAACAACTTGCGCTCGGTCTCATCGACATTGTCGACGCCGACTCGGCGGCCCCCATCGTCAGGCCGCTCTGCATTCATCCCGAGACGCCGGCGTCAATTTTCGATTGTCTCCTCGCCAAGGGCGGGGCTTGCGCGGAGCTTGCCCTGCAGTTTGCGCCCGACCTTTCCCACGCTGATTTACGCGCCGTCGCACAAGGCGGCTCTCCGGCGCTCGCCTGCGCGGTCGCGCGGCGCGGCGGTCTCGAACGCGATATCGTGGAGGCGCTCGTCCAGCGCGGGGAGGCGGAGACGTTGCGCGCCCTTGCCGCAAACTGGCGCTTGCGTTTCGAGCCGGCGGCGCGGCGCGCGCTGGCGCAGGCGGCCCGCGACGACTTGTCCCTCGCGCGCATCTTGCTCGACCGCGACGATTTCGGCGCCGACAGCGAGGGGCTCTTTCTCGCGGCGACGCGCCACGAGCGCACCGAGATTATCTTGAACGCCTGCCGGCGCGCGCTTTGCGCCGGGATGGCGGAGCGCGCCGCCGCCGATCCGGCCGTGACGACAAAGCTCGAAAGGGCTGCGCTCGACGATGACTCGGGGGCCATGGCCGCGGCCCTCGCCGAAGCGCTCGACTGCCGCAAGACGCGCGCCCTTGCCATTCTGGGCGACGTTCAGGGGGAAGCCCTCGCCCTGGCGCTGACCGCGCTCGGCGTCGATGCCGACGCGGCCTCGCGCATCTTTCTGGCGCTCCCCGAGCAGGGGCGCCGGGCGCCGACCCTCGCCGCGCTCGTGCGCGCGATCCCGCAGCGCGCCGCCAGAGAGATCGTCGCGGCGATGACGGGGAACGCGAAGGGCGAGCGCGAGACGATGCGTCGCGCCGGCAAGCGCGACGACCTCCCTTCGCCGCCCGCCCGGCGGCGCGCCGCGCCACAGGGCGGCTCCGCGCCGCTGCGCAAAGCCGACCGCGCCTGAGCGTCAGGCGGCCAGATCGACGAAGACGCGGCCGTCGCGGTCTTCGATCTCGATAATCCAAAGGTCCGGGTCGAATATCATTTCGCGCTTGAGACGCGCCTCGGCCTCTGCGGGATCGACCCAGTCGTTGGCGTGAACCTTGGAGAAAAGACGATCCACGCCCTCCGGCAGCGCCTCGGTCTGCGGCGCGGGGCCGTAGACCGCGGCCCGGCCGTCGAGCCGGTCGAGCTTGATGAACAGCGCGCCGGCCTCGGCCGAGCCGCGCCGACGCAGCATGGCCACGGCGCCTTGCGCTTCGGCGCGGCGAATAAGGGCGGCGGCGAAAATATCCGATCTAAGACGCATCGCCCCTAACCTAGTGCGAAATGCGCCGCGGGTCTAAGCCTGTCGTCACTGGCGCCCCGCGGCCATCCGTTGCGCGATGGCTTTGCCCACCTTTGGGGTGAGCTCGCCTGTGACCGGCAGGCCATTGTCGCGCTCGAATTTCTCGATCGCCTTGCGCAAGCCCGGGCTGGCCACTCCGTCCGGCTTGACCACATAGCCGAGCCTCTGCAGCGCGCGCTGCGCCGAGAGCACATTACGGTCGGGAACCGGGGGAGCGGGCGACGCCGCGTCGGCAGGCGCCGCGACGGGCTTCTTGGGTTCGCCGCCGAGCAGCGCGCCGATCTGGTCGCGGCTCGCGACCTCGCGCTTTTTCTCGGGCTTGGACGCCGGCGCGGCGTCGCTCTTGAGAAGCGCCGCCAGGGGGTCGGTTCTGGCCGGCTCCATCTTGACGGCGACTTTCGGGACGGGCCGCGACGCGGGGGCGGCGTCGCCCTTGACGCTCTCGGCGTCGCGCGCCGGGGCGTCAATCTTGGCCGGGCGCGCGGGCGGCGTCGGCGTTTGCGCCGTCTGGAGCTTTTCGGGCGTGACGACGCGCGTCGAGAACAGCGGCGCCGGATGGCGTCCGTCCTGGAAGAACAGCGCATTCATCGGCACGCCAATCAAGGCGAGCCCGCCAATCGCGACGAGCGTCATGACGCCGAGCCGGCGCCGCTCGAACATCCCGCCGCGCCCGCCCTTTTTCTTCGGCGCGGGAGAGCCGGCGCCGCGGCGCTTCGGCGTCGCGGCGCGTTCGTCTGGAAAATCGTCGAACCTGGGGTCGCTGAGCGAAACGTCACGCAATTTTCTTCACCGTCTCTTCGTCGTGGCGAATATCCGCGCCAAAAGCGGCGCCATGTCGCGGAATAGTTTCGATCCGGGCGGCGACGTTTCCGACCCCGCCGCGGGCGCGACAGTCGAGCGGCAAACGCACCGTCACCGTAGTGCCCTTTCTCGGCGCGCTTTCGACGACGATGCCGCCCCCATGCAATCCGACGAGGCCGCGAACGACCGAGAGGCCCAGGCCTGTGCCCTCATAGGCGCGGCTGTGGGTGGCGTTGGCCTGGAAGAACGGATCGCCGAGGCGCAAGAGGTCGGCCGCGGCGATGCCGATGCCCGTGTCGGCGACGGTCAGCGCCAGAAGATTGCCCTCGGGCGCGACTCGCACGCCGACGCGGCCGCCTGCCGGCGTGAATTTCACCGCGTTGGAGAGAAGGTTGAGCATGATTTGCTTGCAGGCGCGCTTGTCGGCGACAAGCTCCTCCATCTCCCCGCGGTAATCACGCATGAGCTGCACGCCGCCCTCATCGGCTTTCAACTGGACCATGTCGCAGCACTGGTCGATGAGCTCAGGCAGCGAAAAGTTTTCCGGGTAAAGCTGCATGGCGCCGGCCTCGATCTTCGACATGTCGAGGATGGTGTTGACGATCTGCAGCAGATGATTGCCGGAGTTGGCGACGATCGCCGCATATTCGCGTTGCTTGACGGGGTCCGCGGGCGCGAGCGCCGGATTGGACAGCATTTCCGAGAAGCCAATGATGGCGTTCAGCGGCGTGCGCAGTTCGTGGCTGATGTTGGCGAGGAAGCGCTCCTTCATCGCCGTGGCGCGCTCGCTTTCGGCGCGCGCCGCAGCGATCGCTTCGTCGGCGTTTTTTTGGGCCGTCACGTCACGCAGCACGCAGACGACCGGAGCGGGATTTTCGGGGGCCGCGTCATTCGTCTCGAACCCTCGCCGGCCGCGGCGCATGCGCGCTTCGAAGTCCCTGAAGACCGGTTCGGCGTAAGCGCCCGAAGCCGAGGCCGTCAGACCGACCTGAACGCGCAGAATGGCGGTGAGCGGCGCCGGGCGCTCGGCGGCGTCGGACACGAGTTTGAGAAAGGTTGGGCGATCGCCGATGTGAACGCGCTGGAACAAGCCTCGCCCGATGAGGTCGCCCCGGTTGAGCCCATAGGTCATGTGGGTCTCGCCGATCAGCGCCGCGACCGCGCCGCTACGGTCGAGATGGAGCACGATGTCGCCGAGGGCGTCGGTCAGCAGGCGCAGGTCGCGCGCGCTCGACATATCCGCCCCGCGGGGTCTGCTTTCGGCGCGAACCGCGCAGAAGGCGAGGAAGGCGACGTAAAGAAACGCCGGCGTCGCAAGAAGAGCGGCGGAATGTCCAACGGCTGCTCCAGCCGCGAGTGCGACGGCGCCGACGGACGCCGCCGCCGCCAGGGCGACCAGAGCCAAGTCGGGCGCAACCGCCGCTTCGACAAGCGCGACGGCAAGCGCGGCGCAGACGGCCAGATCATTCGCGGGCAAGGCGTAGAGCGCCGCGGCGAGGGCGAGCCAGCCGACGACGGAGACGCGTCGCGCAAGGGACAGCCGGCCCGTGCGCGCCAAGATCGCAACGGAGACCAGCGGCGTCTGCGCAAGGAAGAAGATCAGCGCCTCTTGCGACGACGGCGCCCCGTAAAGGAAAAGCCAGGCCGGCGCGAGGAGCAGCGCGGCGCCCGCAAAAACAAGGCGCGGCGCCATGAAGAAGCGATGGCGCGCGCGGTCGAGGCGGCCTTCAGACGCGGTCTCGTGCACAAGCTGGTCGAGAAAACGCGATGGACGATCCAGCGATATTAATTTGGACACAAAACTACGCAATGGCGCGCTCCTGCTCGAAGGGAGCGTCGCTCAGCAGTCTTAATGAGTGCTGAGCAGGCCAGAGCGCGCCGACACGCTCAGCTTTACCGGAGGCGCAATGGTTTTATTTTGGTTGTTCGCCTCCGCCGCGTGAGACGGGGGGAGCGTTTACTTCTGTTCAATCCCTGCGCGCGACAAACGGGCGTGCGGCCCGCGGGGCCGGGCGCTCGGTCGTGCGGGAGACTCGCCCGTGTTTTTTCTTCTGAAATGCTTCGCCTGCATTGCGCTCGTGCTGTTTGCGCTGGGCTGGCGCGGCGTCGACGCCCCGTCGAACGTCGCGGACCCGCGGGTCCGCGTCGTGTCGACCAGGTCGTCCCAGCGTCCCGAACTCGAGGCCCGCGCTCGGGAAATGGCGCAAGCAGCCGCCGATGCGCTCGCCGCCGCCGCCCGCGACAAATGCCTCGCCGCGCCACGCGACTGCGCCGCTCTGCTGCAACATTATCAGGGCGGGGAGCGCAGGCGTTAACCTTTTGAGCCGAGCCGAGGGGCTGACGAAAGCCTGAGCGTTCCGAAAAAAGACGATTTGGCGATAGTCAAAAAATTAACCATATTCGTCGATGTCGTTAACGCGCGTTCGCTTCAGCCGAACCACGATCCCCGCCTTTCCGCCGCAACCTCTCGCGTTGCGCAACCGAATCAAGGAGACGGTCATGTCCGACGAATCATTGGCGCAGCCCGAAGAGACCGTCACCCGCGCGGAACTGGAGACCCTTCGGGAGCAGCTCAAATCGATCCGGGCGGACCGCGACCGCCAGAATTTCGAGAGAGCGGAGATCGTGGCCAAGGCCAATGTTTTCGCCAAGGAGCGCGACGAGCTGAAAGAGCGGCTCGCCGCGGCCGTCGGCGAACGCGACCGGCTGGCCCAGGAGAAGGCCTCCGCCTCGGCGCTGTTGCAAAATCTCACCCGCCGGGCCGACGAGGCGGACCGCCGCGCCGGCGAGGCGGAAGCAGAAGTCGCGCGGCTGCGCGCGGCGATCGACAATGCGCCGGCGGCGGATCCGCTGGCGCTCCTCGGCGCCGTGGCGACCGAGAAAAGCAAGGCCGGCGTCGCCTGGCTACGGTCCAAGATCCCGGCTGACAGCCCTGCGCTGCCTTATTTCGACAAGACGGTCGAGACGGTGACGCGGGCGGGCTGCATGGCCGTCAAATTGACCAAGGAGTTCATCGCCTGGGCGACCCCGCGGGTCATCGCGCTCTCGAAACAGGGCGCGGCGAAGGTCGAGGAGCTTTTGGCGAAAAAGTAAGCGCCGGGCTTGCGTCGATGTTAGAGCGCGGCTGGCGCACAGCCGCGCTCCTTTTTTTGCCCGATCAGGCGCCCGGGATGACGCCGATGCGCTGCAGGAACCAGAAGGCGCCGGCGAGGCCGATCAAAATCGACAGCGCGTAGACGAGTTTGTCGTGGCGTTTTCCGTCCGTGTGGCGATCGATGTAGAGCAGCACCGGCAACACCGCGACCACGATGGCGATCTGGCCGGCCTCAACGCCGATGTTGAACGCCGCCAGCGCCGGCACGACGGCCCCCTGCGGCACGCCCATTTCCGTCAGCGCCGACGCGAAGCCGAAGCCGTGAATGAAGCCGAACAGGAAGGTGTTGCGCCAGCGCTTGTCGACGTTTTTCGACCAAAAGTTTTCGGCCGCGACGTAGATGATCGACAGGGCGATCAGCGCCTCGGTCAGCGTCGAAGGCAGCGTGACGATATTGAGCGCCGCCAGCGACAGGGTGATCGAATGCGAGATGGTGAAGGCGGTGACGATCTTCACCACGGGCCACACGCGATGCGCCCAGAGGATCAGCGCGAAGAGGAAGCACAGGTGATCGTAGCCGGTGACGATGTGTTCGACGCCGGCTTCGAAGAACTTTTTCATCAGTTGCGCCGTCGTCTCCATCGGCTGCGCGAGGTCGAGCGGCGGGTCCTGCGGATAACGCATGGTCTCGCCGGCGTTGGGCGTCCCGGTCAACGTGATGAGATGCTTGCCCTTCGAGCCCTGCGCGGCGAGGAGCTTGGTCGGGTCATAGAAGACCTTGCCGCTTGTCCCGGAGCAGTCGAAACGCACGACGATGAGCGCGCTGTCCTGATTGGTCGGGTCTTCGCCGGCCTTGTCGACCTTCGCCACGCAGGCGCGGCCTGTCTCGTCGCGCATGGCGACGCGCTTGCCGACGAACTTGCCAATTTCCTCCTCCAACGCGCCGGGCGGCGAGAGGTCGACGCCCGCGCGCTCGTCCATCGTCTCCTGGAACATGCGCTCGAGGTCGGTGGCGAGGAAGCCGACCTCGACGACATAAACGCGCTCGCCCTGCGGGGCGATCTTGGCGGTCGAAATATCGGGCGTATGCGCCAGCGCGGGCGCCGCCAAGCCGAGGCTCGCCCCCATGCACAACATCACAAAGGCGGCGAGCCTCCTCCAGAACCCCGTCATCTTCAGCGTTTCCTTTTGTTTTGGTTGGCGCGCACCATGCCAAAGGCGCGGGGCGGGGACAAGATCAGCCTCGCGCGGAGGCTGCATTGCCCGAGGCGGCGCGGGCGGGTAAAAAGCAGGGGTCGGCGGTCTAGGCAAGCCGGGCGGGGGCGGCGATGCAGCGCGTGACGGTGACGATAGACGACGAGCTCATGAGCGCGCTCGACCGCTATATGGAGGCGGGCGGCCATCAGAACCGCTCAGAGGCCGTGCGCGACCTTGTGCGGGCAGGGTTGCTCAAGGAGCCCAAGGTCGACGACGGCGCGCGGCCCTGCGTCGCGGCGCTCGTCTATGTCTACGACCACGAGACGCGCCAGCTCTCGAAGAAGCTCGTTCACGACCACCACAGCCACGCCGACATGTCGATCGCAACGCTGCATGTGCATCTCGACGTCTCGAGTTGTCTGGAAGTGTCGCTGCTCAAGGGCCAGAAATCCGAGGTCGAGCATTTCGCCAGCCATCTCATCGGCGAGCGCGGCGTGCGCTATGGGCAATTGGTGGTCGTCCCGGCCGAGGCGCAAGAGGGAGACGAGACGCCCGGCCAGATCGCGGCGGGACATCCGCACGCGCATGGGTGAGGCTCCCCGTTTTCTTGCTGGGGCTCGCCCTGTCTTGCGTTGGCGCCCCGCGTTGCGCTGACCCACTCAAGGGCGCGCCGAGGCCGTTGCCGGGGGGACCCGAGAGGAATGGCTAGTCGTTCGGCCGCTTGTCGGTTATCCAAAAGCCCATGCGCTTCTCTCCCTCCTTTCTCGACGAGATCCGGGCGCGCGTGCCCGTGTCCGAGGTCGTGCGTCAGAAGGTGAAGCTCAAGAAGCAGGGCCGCGAGTGGCGCGGGCTATCGCCCTTCAACGCCGAGAAGACCCCTTCCTTTTATGTGAACGACCAGAAGGGCTTTTTTCACGATTTCTCTTCCGGCAAGCATGGCGACGGCTTCGCCTTCCTGATGGAGACGGAAGGGCTTTCCTTTCCCGAGGCGGTGGAGCGGCTCGCGGCGTTGGCGGGGCTCCCCATGCCAATCGAGACGCCCGCGCAGCGTGAGCAGGACGAGCGCCGCGCGACCTTGAGCGACGCGCTGGAGTGGGCCGCGGAATTCTTCCAAAAGCAGCTCGCGGGTCCGGCCGGACGCGAGGCGCGGGCCTATCTCGACCGCCGGCAGGTTTCCCTCGCCTCGCGCGAGAAATTCCGCCTGGGCTACGCGCCTCCGGATCGCCACGCCCTGCGCGATCATCTCGCCGGCAAGGGCGTGACCGTCGAGGTCATGGTCGAGGCCGGGCTGCTCATCCACGGTCCGGACATCGCGGTCCCCTACGACCGTTTCCGTCATCGGGTGATGTTTCCGATCGGGGACCGCGCTGGCAGGGTCATCGCCTTCGGCGGGCGCGCCCTGGAGGCGGACGCCCAGGCGAAGTATCTGAACTCACCCGAGACGCCGCTCTTCCACAAAGGCGCGACGCTTTATAATTTGCACAATGCCCGCAAGACCGCCCACGACGCCCGCGCGGTCATTGCGGTCGAGGGGTATCTGGACGTCATCGCCTTGACGGCGGCGGGCTTTCCGCATGTCGTCGCGCCGCTCGGCACGGCGCTGACGGCGGATCAGTGTCAGCTCCTGTGGCGCATGGCCGAGGAGCCGATCCTGTGTTTCGACGGCGACAAGGCGGGGCTCAAGGCCGCCTACCGGGCCGTCGACACGGCCCTGCCGCTCCTCGGCCCCGGCCGGACGCTTCGCTTCGTGCTGCTGCCGGGCGGGCAGGACCCCGACGAGCTTCTCCGCGCCGGCGGGCCGACGGCGTTGGCGCAGGCGCTGGAGCGACCGCTGCCTCTGGTCGATCTGGTCTGGATGCGCGAAATCGACGGCGCCGCCCTCGATACGCCGGAGCGCCGGGCGGGGCTGGAGCGGCGCCTGCGGGAGGTCGCCGCGCAGATCGGCGACGGGACACTGCGCCGCTATTACGACCAGGAGTTGAGCGACCGGCTGGCGCGTCTTCTGGGCGGCCCGGCCGCGACGCCCGGCTGGCGCCGCGACTTTTCGCCTCGCCGCCGCGGCGTCTCACGCCGCGGCGAGCCCGAAGCCGGGCCCGTGCGGATCAGTTCGGCGCTCGCCAATTCACCGCTCTTTCGCGGCGTCAAGGCGCCGATCGCGCCCCGAGACGCCCTGATATTGCTCATTCTGATCAATCATCCGGAGGTGCTCGCGTCTCAGGTGGAAGAGGTGGCGGGGCTCGACTTTGCCTCGCCTGAAGCGACGGCGCTGCGCGACGCGCTCCTGCGTTTCGCCGAGGCGGGCGGGGGCGAACGGGCCGATCTGTTGCACGCGCTGGAAGAGGCGGGGCTCGGCGTCGTCGCCACGCGCCTCTCGGAGATGGTCGCGCATGCGGCGCTGTGGAGCGTGCGCCCGGACGCGGCCGCCGCCGACGCGGCGGAGAGCCTGCGTCAGGCTTTGGTCTTGCATCGGCGTTTTTGGGCGCTAAATAAGGAGCTTCGCGCGGTGGAGGCCCGTTTGGCCGAAAATTCCAGCGAGCAGGATTTGGCGCGACTGAGGGATATTCAAACGCAGCTTACCGCCCTAGATGGCGCCGAAGCGGCGGTGGAGGGTTTTGGCGCCCCTTCAGGACGGTCGACGCGCGCGCTTTGACTTTCTGGCCCTAGAGCGCGATCTGAATGTGGTTAGCGGGGCGTTAAGACCCCGAGGACAATGTTGGTGCATCGGCAAGGCGCAGCGCGCCGCCGATGGGAGGGGTCGGAGGCGGCGGCTCCGGGAAATGTCGACGAGATTCGAGGCCCCGCGCGTCGCAAACCCGCAAGGGCTTGCCGCCGGGGATGTGGAGCTGTGAATGGCGAAGAAAGACGAAGACAAGATCGAAAATGAGGCATCCGCAGCGGTAGACGCCGCCGACGGGCCGCTTCTCGATCTCAACGACGCCGCCGTCAAGCGGATGATCAAGCTCGCCAAAAAGCGCGGCTTCGTCACCTATGCCGAGTTGAACGCCGTTTTGCCTTCCGAAGAGGTCTCCTCCGACCAGATCGAGGACGTCTACGCCATGCTGTCGGAGATGGGCATCACCGTCTCCGAGGGCGACGATCCGGAGGACGTCGAGGAGGAACAGGCGGCCGAGGAGGAGGAAGCCGAAGGCGGCGACCTCGTCGAGAACACGCGCGCGACCGCCGTCGCGACGCGCGCGTCCGAGCCCGCCGACCGCACCGACGATCCCGTCCGCATGTATCTGCGTGAGATGGGCTCGGTCGAGCTGCTCTCCCGCGAGGGCGAGATCGCGATCGCCAAGCGGATCGAAGCCGGCCGCGAGGCCATGATCGCGGGCCTGTGCGAGAGCCCGCTGACCTTCCAGGCCATCATCATCTGGCGCGAGGAGCTCGAGGCCGGCAAGGTCCTGCTGCGCGACATTATCGATCTCGAGGCGACTTACGCCGGGCCGGAGGGTAAGGCTTCCGCCAAGGCCGGGACAGAGGAGGAGGGCGACGAAATGGCGCCTGCCACCGCCCCGAGCACGCCGCCGGCGGGACTCGCCGAGGGCGCGGCGCCCGAGGAATCCTTCGAGGAAGAGGAGGACATGGAGAATTCCGTGTCGCTCTCGGCCATGGAGGCGGAGCTGAAGCCCCGCGTTCTGGAGACCTTCGCGCGCATCGCCGACGCCTATAAGAAGCTGCGCCGCCTCCAGGACCAGAATGTCGAGAACAAGCTCAAGAATGAGACCTTAACGCCCGCGCAGGAGCGTAAATACAAGCAGCTCAAGAAAGAGATCGTCACGGACGTGAAGTCCCTGTCGCTCAACCAGAACCGCATCGAGGCGCTGGTGGAGCAGCTCTACGACATCAACAAGCGCCTCATTGGCTATGAAACGAAGCTTCTGCGCCTCGCAGACGGCCATGGCGTCGCGCGCGACGACTTCATCGACAAGTTCCACGGGTCCGAGCTCGATCCGAAGTGGGTGATGCGCGTCGCCAAGCTCGGCTCGAAAGGCTGGAAGGAATTCGTCGCCGAGGAGAAGGACCGCATCAAGGATCTGCGCGCCGAAATCCATGCGCTGGCGACCGAGACGGGGCTCGAAATTTCCGAGTTCCGCAAGATCGTGCACATGGTGCAGAAGGGCGAGCGCGAGGCGCGTCAGGCCAAGAAGGAAATGGTCGAGGCCAATCTGCGCCTCGTGATTTCCATCGCCAAGAAATACACCAACCGCGGCCTGCAATTCCTCGACCTCATTCAGGAAGGCAATATCGGCCTGATGAAGGCGGTCGATAAGTTCGAATATCGCCGCGGTTACAAGTTCTCGACCTATGCGACCTGGTGGATCCGACAGGCGATCACGCGCTCGATCGCGGATCAGGCCCGCACGATCCGCATTCCTGTGCATATGATCGAGACAATCAACAAGATCGTGCGCACCTCGCGGCAGATGCTGCATGAAATCGGCCGCGAGCCGACGCCGGAAGAGCTCGCCGAAAAGCTCGCCATGCCGCTGGAAAAAGTGCGCAAGGTCTTAAAGATCGCCAAGGAGCCGATCTCGCTCGAAACGCCAATTGGCGATGAAGAGGATTCGCATCTCGGCGACTTCATCGAGGACAAGAACGCCGTGCTGCCGATCGAGGCGGCGATCCAGTCCAATCTGCGTGAGACCACGACGCGCGTGCTCGCTTCGCTCACGCCGCGCGAGGAGCGCGTGCTGCGCATGCGTTTCGGCATCGGCATGAACACCGACCATACGCTCGAAGAGGTGGGTCAGCAGTTTTCGGTCACGCGCGAACGCATCCGCCAGATCGAGGCGAAGGCGCTCAGGAAACTGAAGCATCCGAGCCGGAGTCGGAAACTCAGAAGCTTCTTGGATAACTGATGACGCGCCATCGCGCGGGATATGTTAAGGTTCTGCGCGATGTATTCTCATCTACGACCCGACGATCTCCCCCTCGTCACACAGGCGGCCGACGGATTGCCTCGTCGCTGTTTCAGCGTCGCGGAAATCGAAGAGATGGTCCGCGCCGGCATCATCGACGAGGACGAACGGATTCCAGCCTGAGTTATGACAAAGGGCGAAAGATTGGAGTCTATGCCGCTTATGGGGTGCGGGAAGTCTGGGTGATCGACGCGAAGCGCGCGACAATCTGGGTTCATCGTCATCTCGGCGCTCAAGGCTATGCGGAAGTTTTCGAACATGGGGGCGACGAGCGCGTTTCGCCCATGCTCGCGCCCGAACTGGCGTTCAGCCTGTCTGAGATCGGGGTGAGACCGCTCGCAGGCTAGAGGACGCCGGCTTTGCTTTCTAAGAGCCGCCGTCAGCTTTTCATCTGCGCGCTGTTTCGCGTCTCCGGCATGGTCGCATAAACGACAAGCGAAACGAAGATCGCGGCGCTCGCATACCAATAGAACCAGTTCTCATGGCCCTGCGCCTTTAGCCACAGCGCGACGTATTCCGCGGAGCCGCCGAAGAGGGAGACGGTCGCCGCATAGGGCAAGGCGACTCCGGTCACGCGAATAGCGGCGGGAAAGAGTTCGGCTTTCACCACCGCGTTGATCGAAGTGTAAAGTCCGACGATCAACCAAGCGAGACAGACGAGCGCGAAGGCCGTCCAGGCGTTGCGCGTCTCTCCGATCGCCATCAACAGCGGCGTCGTGAAGAGCGCCCCCAGAACGCCGAAGGCGATGAGCATGGGCCGACGCCCGACGCGATCGGAGAGCGCGCCGTAAAGCGGTTGCAACAGAAGCGCGAAGAGAAGCGAGCCCGCCGAAATCCAGGTTGTCTCGGCGGCGGAGAGACCGGCGGAGAGCTTCAGGAATTTCTGCATGTAGGTGGTGTAGACGTAAAAGGCGATGGTGCCGCCGAGCGTTAAGCCGACCACCGTCGCCGTCTCGCGCTTATGCGCCACGAGCGCGGCGAGCGAGCCCTTCTCGGCCTCCCGCTTGACCGCTTCAAAAGCGGAAGTCTCGGCAAGATCGCGGCGCATCAGCAAGATGACAATAGCGAGCAACGCCCCGATCGCGAAAGGAATGCGCCAGCCCCAGTCGCGCAGCGCTCTGTCGTCGAGTAGGAGATTTTGCAGCAGGAGCAGCACGAGCAGCGCGAGCAATTGCCCGGCGATCATCGTCACATATTGGAAGCTCGAATAGAAGCCGCGCCGCGACGGCGTCGCCGTTTCGGCGAGATAGACGGCGCTCGACCCATATTCGCCGCCGAGACTCGCGCCTTGCAGAAGTCGCGCGAAGAGCAGCAGGGCCGGCGCGCCGGCGCCGATCGCAGCGTAAGTGGGCGCCAAGGCGATGATGAGCGAGCCGGCGCACATCAGGAAGACGGAGAGCATCAGCGCCGCGCGTCGCCCGCGTCCATCGCCGATGCGGCCGAAAATATAAGCGCCCAGTGGACGCATGAAGAAGCCGAGCGCAAAGACTCCGGAGGCCGAAAGCATTTGCGCGACGGGATCGTCGCCTGGAAAAAAAGCGTCGGCAAAATAAAGCGAGAAGGCCGAATAGACGTAGAAGTCGTACCATTCGACCAGATTGCCGGCGGAGCCGACGAGAATGGCGCCGATCCGCGCCTTCTCGTCGAGCAAGGGTTTTTCCGGCGAGAGCATGTCAGACGAACTGGCTCGAGATATTCACCATCAGCGCAAGGATGGTCGTATTGAAAAAGAAGGCCACGACCCCGTGCACCAAGGCGACGGCGCGCATCGAGCGCGAGCAGATCTCGATGTCGGCCGTCTGGCAGGCGACGCCTATGACATATGAGAAATAGAGGAAATCAATATATTGCGGCGTCTGCGTGCTGGGGAAACGCAGGCCCCCGCGGGTCGTCGCCGCACGCGGCGCGGCGGCCGCGTCGCTGTAAAATTCATGGGCGTAATGGAAGGCGAAGATCAGATGCATGAACGCCCAGGAACTGAAGACCGTGACGATCGCCAGCCCGATGTGCGCAATTTTTTCATCCTCGAAGATGTTTTTCGACTGACCGAGCTCGGCGAGGATGGCGCCGATCGCCACGAAGGTCGCCGTGCCGGTGAGGAGGAGCACCGCGGTGCGGCCCTCGTCCGACAGAATGGCGCGGCGGCGGATCGACGCATGCGTCGAGCGCATGATGATGCGCGCCGCCGCAAAGAGATACATCACGACCGCGGCGTTCCAGCCGATCAGCCCGCGCGTGACGGCGCTGAGCTCCATGGGAATCCATTCGAAGGCGAGCGCCGTCCGGTCGATTGTCGCCGGCAGCGCCCAGCCGATGACGACGCCGGCGACGCCACAGACCGCCAGCCGGTAATGCGCGCGAAGGACGCGCAAGGGCGCAAGCAGCTGCGATCTGCGCTTATCGTCCTTTGCCTGCGTCCCCGACATTGGCCGCCGCATCAATTTCGTCTTGCGGCGACGAAGTGCGCGGCTTCCGCGAGGATTTCAGTTCGGGGGCCGAGCCCGGTGTCGCCAAGGGCCGTCGTCGCTTCGTCGACGAGGGCGTCGCAACGCGCTTTTGCGGCCTCGAGGCCGAGGAGGCTGACGAGGGTCGCCTTGCCGCGCTCGGCGTCCTTGCCGGCGCGCTTCCCGAGCGCCGCGGTGTCGCCTTCGGCGTCGAGAATGTCGTCGGCGATCTGGAAGGCGGCGCCCAGCGCCTTGCCATAGCGGCGCAGCGCCTGGGCCTGCTCGGACGTGGCGGCGCCGAGAATGGCGCCGGCGTCCACGGCGAAGCGCAACAGCGCGCCCGTCTTCATCGCCTGCATTTCCAGAGTTGCGGCCTGATCGAGCGGCGTTGCGGCGGTCTCGGCGGCGAGATCGAGCGCCTGGCCGCCCACCATGCCGCCGAGTCCCGCGGCGCGGGCGAGCGCCAGCACCAAGTCGGCGCGCAGATTGGCGTCGGCGTGGGTCGCGGGGTCGGCGACGACGTCGAAGGCGTAGGTCAGCAGCCCGTCGCCGGCGAGAATGGCGGTCGCTTCGTCGAAGGCCTTGTGGGCGGTCGGACGGCCGCGCCGCAAGTCGTCGTCATCCATCGCCGGCAAGTCGTCATGCACCAGCGAATAGCAATGGATCATCTCCAGCGCGCAGGCGGTGCGCAGCGCGCTCGCGCCCTCGACGCCGAACAGTCGCGCGCTCTCGATCACCAGGAAGGGCCGCAGCCGCTTGCCGCCGCCGAGCGTCGAATAGCGCATCGCCTCGAGCAAACGCGCCGGCCGCGTGATCTCGCCCGGCAGCGGCGTCGGGGCGAGAAGCGCGTCGAGCGCGGCTTCCGTCGCCTCGGCGGCCGCGTCAAGGCGGCGGCGAAACTCCTCGGCGCGAGTGGCGGCGTCCATTTGTCGTCCTTTGGTCAAAACTTCCCGAGTTCTGCTGCTAGCAAATTTGGCCTCGAAGCCCAAGCCCGCCGGCTGCGCCGTCACGGGGCGAAGTTTGCCCCGCAGCGGCGAATTTGCGGCTATTCAAAGGCTTGAGCTGAAAGGAAAATCCCTGAGCTGTTGCATTTCGGCGACAGCAGGAGGCGCTCGCCTTCATTAACCTGACGCCCGCGCTTCGCCGGCCTGCTTCGGCGGGCCGAAGGTCATCCTCCAACAGGAGACAAGGTATGAAGAAAGTTCTGCTGCTGACGGCGGCGGTCGTCCTGTCGGCGCCGCTGATGGGCTGCAATTCGCCGGGCGAGCGCGCTGCGGGCGGCGCCGTGATCGGCGGTCTGGGCGGCGCGGGCATTGGCGCGCTCGCCTCCAATGGCAGCGCGGGCGGCACGCTCGCCGGCGCGGCGATCGGCGCCGCATCTGGCGCCGTGGTGGGCGCCGCGACGGCTCCGCCCCAGCGTTGCGCGAAGTGGGGCTGGGATTACGAGGGACGCCGGGTATGCGTCGCCTTTTACAATAACTAACGACGAAGACAGGCGAAGCCGCGCTCTCGGCGCGGCTTCCCAGCCGCGCTCAGATCTGGTTGCTTGAGCCCACTTTGACAATCCCGTTCTCTGCCTGCGCCATCAGCAGGCCCGGAGTGGAATGGGCGGCGCCGCAGCGTCCGGCTCGGTCGACCATGATCAGCCCGCCCGACCCGTTGATCTTCCGCACCAGATAGACGATCGCCTCGCGCGACGCCTCCTGCGCCGTAAGCCCTTGCGTTTCAACCAGCAGAGCGGCGGTGCGGGCGAGCGACACGCGCAGAAAATCTTCGCCCACCCCTGTGCAGGAAATGGCGCAAGACGCGTTGTCGGCAAAAACCCCCGCGCCCATAATCGGCGAATCTCCGACGCGACCGCTCATCTGATTAGTCAGTCCGCCCGTCGAGGTGGCGGCGGCCAGAGCGCCCGCGCTGTCGCGCGCCACGGCTCCGACCGTTCCGAGCTTGCCCGCGTTCGGCTGCGAATGATCGAGCGCCACCGCCCGGCGCGCTTTGAGATTGGCGAATTGCGCCTGCCGCTCCGGCGTCACGAAATAGGCCTGTTCTTCGAACGCGACTCCCTCGGCGCGTCCAAAGGCCTCCGCGCCGGCGCCGATCAACAAGACATGCGGGGTCTTCTCCATCACGAGGCGTGCGAGCAGCACGGGATTGCGCACGCCCCGCACGCCCGCGACGGCGCCCGCCGAAAGGTCGCGGCCGTCCATGACGGACGCATCACAACAGACTTCCCCGTCCGCATTCAGCACCGAGCCGCGGCCGGCGTTGTAAAGGGGATCGTCTTCGAGCAGGGCGACGCAGCGCGTGACGACGTCGAGGGCGGTGACGCCCTCCTCCAATAGCGCCGCTCCAGTTTCGACGATGCGTCGAAGCGAAGCGGCGTAGCGCTCGGGCGCGCGAATGGCGCCGGCGCCCCCATGAATCATCAAAGAATAGGCCATGAGACAGGATTCCACGGCGGGCGATGGACAACAACTAGGGCGCCGAATGGCAAAAAACGCGCGATGAATGGCCGCCAGCGCACTGTCGCGAACATGGCGCGCCTGCGAGAAGGAAGTATAGGAACCTCCCTTCTTCCAACTCGCCCGGGCTCGCCCGGGCGTCCTTTTATCGGGCCCGCGACGCGGCCGGCAGGGAACGGCCAGAGCCGACGGAAGGCTGTTTCGGCGAAGCGCGCCATCGGCTCCTTCTCGCACGTCGATGCAGGCGCGATCATTGGCGAGGCGGCGCAACCCTTGCGCAATCCACGTAACGTTATTGGTGTCGGACCCCTTTGCACTTTCCTGTCAGAGGAAGACGCCATGACCGACCTTGATGTGAATGACAGGCTGGCATTTATCGGCCTGAATGACGCCGCTCGACAGAGTCTCGTGGCGATCCGGCCCATCCTCGAGAAGGAACTTTCGCCAAGCCTGGACGAATTCTATCGCCACGTAACCGCTCATCCCAAAATGCGGGGGCTATTTTCCGACGCCTCACGCGCGGAGGCTGCGAAGCAGAAGCAGATTCAACATTGGCTGGGCATCGCCAGCGGCGACTTTGGTCAACAATTCGTAGAGGTCGGCGCCGCAGTGGGTCGCGCACATGCGCGAATGGGAATCGCACCACGCTGGTATATCGGCGGCTACGCGCTCATCCTCACCATGCTGGCCGCGAAGGTCATCGAAGCGCGCTGGCCGAAGGCCGTCTTCGGCGCGCGCGCGACGAACGGCAAGCAGGTCGCCGAAGAGATTAGCGCACTGATCAAGGCCACCTTGCTCGACATGGATGTGGGCGTTTCCGTCTATCTCGATGTGTTGGAAGAACGCCGGCTGCAGGCGGACAAGGCGCGCGCCGTATTGGAATCGGATCAGCGCAGCGTGCTACTCGATTTCGGCGACAGCCTCCAGCGCCTTGCGCAGGGCGATCTCATGGCGAAGATCGACAAGGAGTTCTCTGGCAATTACGAGAAGCTCAGGCTCGATTTCAACAAGGCGCTCGACAGTCTCGACGAGGCGATGTCGTCGATCGCCGCCGCCGCCGACAGTTTCCGCGGCACCTCTCAGGAAATCGCCGTCGCCTCGGACAATCTCTCCAACCGCACAGAGCAGCAGGCGGCCAGTCTCGAAGAAACGGCGGCGGCGCTCAATCAGATCACCGATGCGGTGAAGCAAAACGCCCTCGGCGCCAAGAAGGTCGCAACAATCGTCGCCGGCGCGCGCGTTGAAGCGTCCCGCTCGTCGGAAGTCATGCAGGACGCCAATGTCGCCATGGCCGAAATCAAGCAGAGCTTCGAGAAGATCAGCGGCACATTGAGCATGATTGACGAGATTGCGTTCCAGACAAATCTCCTCGCCCTCAACGCCGGCGTTGAAGCCGCGCGCGCCGGCGAGGCGGGGCGGGGCTTCGCCGTTGTTGCGCAGGAAGTGCGCGTGCTGGCGCAGCGTTCCGCGGAGGCCGCGAAAGTCATCAAAAGCCTTCTCTCCAACTCGTCGTCGCACGTTGACCGGGGCGTAAAGTCGGTCGCCGATACGGGCGAAGCGCTCGCGGGGATCGTTGCAAGAGTGACTGAAGTCGACAAACTCGTCGGCGCAATCGCGACCTCATCCGAGGATCAGGCGTCGAGCCTCAACGAAATCAACCAGGCCGTCACGCAGATGGATCAGGTGACGCAGCAAAACGCCGCGATGGTCGAGGAAACGACCGCCGCCGCCGCGAATCTGAAGGCGGAGTCGAGCCAATTGGCGACGAGGGTCGCGCGGTTTCGCGCCGGGCGATCAGCGCGCGAGACAAAAAACCCTGTCGCGCAGTCGCAGGCGGCGAACGCCGACGCCTTCGGCGCGCGCATGGAGAGCGCCGGCTAGACGCAGCGACGTGACATGCGGCGAGCGGGGAACGGCTCGAGCGGCGAAGCCTAAGCTTCGCTTAACCTCCGCCAGTTATAAAGCGTTCTATCGGCATTGGCGCCCGAGCGGCGGCCAAAGGCATGAAGCCGCGACCGATAGGCCGGTTCGATCCGGAATTCCCTCATATCAATAGCGCCCCTTCGAACGGCAGGTCTTCTCGACCCCTCTGACCTTCGTCTGCAGTGGGCGCATGGGAGCGCCGTGCGTCATCGGATCCGAAAGAGGAAGAAATGCGGCTTTTGCGCAGACTGCTTGCGCCGGTCATCGGCCTGTCGATTACGCCCTGGCTGCTGCTTGGCATGGGTTATTCCGCCAGCACGCTCCTCGCCTATCCGTGGTTCGCGGCGCTTGTCGGTCTGACGACGGCGTTTTCCATCTACGTCCTCGCCTCTGTGGTGCAGGATGAGCGCGCGGGTCAAGACGGCGCCATCGCCGAAGCGCTTCTCGCCTGCGAAGGCGCGGTATATGCGACTCCGATCGAGCTCGGGTCGATCGCCAGCGACGCTCCGGTCGTGGAAGCCATCGAAAGGATGCGGAAGACGCTCAATGGGCGCGCCGAGCAGGCGATAAAGGAGCTTCGCAGCGAGAAAGAAGCGGCCCAGAAGCGGAAAGCCGAGGAAGAGGAAATATCCCGCGGCTATATCGAGGCTCATGAATTTTTCATGAGAACCTTCATCAATGCGCTCGTCGAACTCTCGCATGGAAATCTAGGAATTCGCCTGGAAACGAGCTTCTCCCGTGACTACGAAAAGCTGCGCGAATGCTACAATGAGAGCGTCGACAGGCTGAACCAGACCTTCGGCAAGACGCTTGCAAGCATGCACAGGCTCGGTTCGTCGACCGATCAGATCGCCTCCGCCGCCAATACGCTCTCCGAGCGCACGTCGCAGCAGGCCGCGAGCCTGGAGGAAACGACGGCCGCGCTGCGCCATATCACGACGACCGTCGGCAAGATCTCGGAGAATGCCCAAAGCGCCAGCGCGCTCGTCTCGGATATTCGCGGCAACGCGGAGGCGAGCAGCGAGGTCGTGCGCGAGGCGATCCGCGCGATGGAACGGATTGAAAGATCTTCAGCCGAAATAGAAAAAATTATCGGCGTGATCGACGAGATCGCCTTCCAAACCAATCTGCTCGCATTGAACGCCGGCGTCGAAGCCGCGCGCGCAGGGGAAGCCGGGCGCGGCTTTGCGGTCGTGGCTTCCGAAGTGCGCGCGCTGGCGCAAAGATCCGCAGAGGCCGCAAAAGGGATCAAGAGTCTCATCGCGGGGTCCACCATTCAGGTGCGCGACGGCGTTCAGCTCGTTTCACAGACAGGCGATGTCCTCGCGCAGATTGTCGCGCAGGTCGTCGGCGCCAATGACATCGCCGCAGACATCGCCGGCGGCGCAAAAGAACAGTCGGCCGCGCTGCTCGAAGTCAACGTCGCGCTCGGCGAGATGGACAAGTTCACGCAGGAAAACGCCGCCATGGTCGAGGAAACGGCTGCGGCGACCCGCAGTCTCGAAGAGGAGATTGGCGGCGTCATCAAGGCCGTCTCGATTTTCACGCTCGCCCGGATGAAAGGCGTCCAACCGTCGCAGAAGCGGAGGCCCGAGCGCCTCATTCAGCGTGTGTCGTCACAGCAGAGAGGCGGGGCCGCGCTGAAACTCGAGACCGTTC
Source organism: Methylocystis sp. NC52PC (assembly GCF_055698645.1). Lineage (NCBI taxonomy): Bacteria > Pseudomonadati > Pseudomonadota > Alphaproteobacteria > Hyphomicrobiales > Methylocystaceae > Methylocystis > Methylocystis sp. NC52PC. The sequence goes on from NZ_CP170127.1 coordinate 2,543,637, forward strand.
CCGATACGCAAAGCTGGGAGGAATTCTGAAGATGAGCGGCGCACCCATTCAGGCGGCGCAGGGCGTCGAACCGCAGGAATTTATCGCCTTTCATGTCGGCGAGCAGACGTACTGCATCGATATCATCGCGGTGCGCGAGATCAGGGGCTGGACCCCGGCGACGCCGCTCCCCCACGCGCCGCCCTTCGTGCGCGGCGTGATCAATCTGCGCGGCTCGGTGCTTCCGGTTGTGGACCTCGCGGCGCGGCTGGGCCTGCCGATCAAGGAGCCGACCGCTCGGCACGCCGTCATCGTCGTGCAGAGCAACGGGCAGATCGTGGGTCTGCTCGTCGAGGCTGTCTCCAACATCATGACCATCAGCGCCGACGCCATCCAGCCGACGCCGGAAGTCGCATCAGATTTGTCGCGATCCTTCATCAAAGGCATCGTCGCGGCGGACAAGGAGGTCATCAGCGTGCTCATTGTCAAGAATCTGTTGCCCGATTCCATGCCCTTCGCCGCCTGATGTGAAAGCTTAACAAGATCGGAGAGAAGGGTATGGACGCAGAACACGCACAAGCCTCGCTCTATGAAGTCACTTTGCCCGAAGCCCTCGACCTGAGGGCCGCGCTTCCCCTCGCCAACTCACTGCTCTCGGCGAGAGGCGGGGCGATCAGGCTGGACGGCTCGCAGGTCAAAACCGTCGGCGCGCAATGCATGCAGGTCATTTTATCCGCGCGCCACACGTGGGAACGCGACGGGCTTCCGCTTACCATCATCAATCCCACCGAGGATCTTCTCAACGCATTCGTCGACGCGGGGTTGAGCATCGAAGGCTTGGTAGAGGGTGAACAAGGCAAATGAGCAAGAAAATTCTTACCGTTGATGATTCAAAGACGATGCGTCAGATGCTTGAAGTGGCGCTGACAGCGGCCGGCTTCGAGGTGGTGCAAGCCGGCGACGGCCTCGAAGGCCTCGAGACGCTAGAGGTGACGACGCCGGACGTGATCGTGACCGATATCAACATGCCTCGGATGGATGGCTTCGGATTCATCGAGGGCGTTCGTACGCATGAGCGGCATCGGGCGATCCCGATCCTCGTCCTGACGACCGAAAGCGACGCGGAAAAGAAGGAGCGCGCACGGCGGGCCGGCGCGACGGGGTGGATCGTGAAGCCTTTCGATCCAGCCAAGCTGGTGAGCGCGATCAAGCGCGTGAGCGCCTAGACGTCGGAGGCGGCCTTGGACCATTTGGAAGCCATCAAGCAGACGTTCTTCCAGGAATGCGAAGAACAGCTCTCCGAATTGGAGAGCGGTCTTCTCTCGATCGAAGACGGCAATCACCACCCCGAAATCATCAATGCGGTGTTTCGCGCTGTTCATTCGATCAAGGGCGGCGCCGCCGCTTTCGGATATGACGAACTCGTGGAGTTCGTCCACGTCTTCGAGACGACGCTCGATCTGCTCCGCTCCGAAGTGTTGACGCCGACTCCGCAGATCACCAAGGTCTTGCTGCATTCGTCCGACGTTTTGTCCGACTTGATCCGCGCCGTCCGAAATGAAACCACGTGGGACGTCGAACAAGTCGCGTCAGCCAAAGCCGGACTGGAGGGAGTTTGCGCCGAGCCGAAAAAGCGTCAAGCGTCTCACAGCGCCGCGACCCCAGACGCCGAAGATGAAATCGACTTCCAACCCGTCGCGATATCGCTCGATGCGATTTTCGGCGAGGACGGGGACGACGAGGAGACGTCCGACGGCCGGTTCACGATCTATTTCCGCCCAAAGCCGACGCTTTACGCGCGAGCGAATGAGGCGCTACGCATCCTGCGCGAGATTAAGGCGACTGGCGAGGCCAGTGTTTCCTGCGACTGTTCTGAACTGCCGCTGTTGACCGAACTCGATGCGGAAGGCGCGTATTTTTCCTGGACCGTCGAGCTGAAAACGGAGGCGCCCGCTTCCGACATCGAGCAAATCTTCGATTTCGTTTCCGCCGACTGCGACTATTCCGTACATCCAGCGGAGAAGCGGCGCGTGGCGGAAGCGGCCCCTGAGGATCCACCCGACCCGCCTTGCGTCGAAGCCTCCTGCGCCGAGGAACAACCGTCGCAAACGCCTCCGCCGCCGCCGCAGCCTGAGCCAAAGATCATCGCGGAAGCGGCTACAGCGCCGGCGAGCAAGCCGCAGGGCTTCGAGCAGCGGCCGCCACCGATGCAGGAAACCATTCGCGTCGATCTCGACAAGATCGACCGCCTCGTCAATCTCGTTGGCGAGCTTGTGATCAATCAGGCCGTGCTGTCTCAGCGGGTGTCCGAAGCGGGCCTGCCCCGGGGCTCCTCCGTGATGATTGGCCTGGAGGAGCTCGAGCAGTTGACCCGCGATATCCAGGACAGCGTCATGGCGATAAGGGCGCAGCCCGTAAAGCCCATCTTTCAACGCATGTCCCGCATCGTGCGCGAGGTTGCGGCGATCACCAAGAAGTCCGTTCGACTCGTCGTCGACGGGGAGGGCACTGAAGTCGACAAGACTGTCGTCGAGCGTTTGACCGATCCGTTGACCCATATGGTGCGCAACGCGGTCGACCATGGAATTGAAAGCCCGGAAGACCGCATTGTGGCGGGAAAGCCGGAGGAAGGCACCTTACGGCTCTCCGCGACCCATCGATCCGGGCGCATCATCATTGAAGTCACCGATGATGGCGCGGGGATCAACCGCGCGCGCGTGCGTGAGATCGCAATCCGAAAAGGTCTGATACCAGAAAACGCGGTTCTCTCCGATGAGGAGACTGATGGGCTGATCTTTCTGCCAGGCTTCTCCACAAACGCCACGGCGTCGAGCATTTCGGGCCGCGGCGTCGGCATGGACGTCGTGAAGCGGGCGATCCAGGCGCTGGGCGGCCGCATCGCCATCTCGTCGCGCCAGGGCCGCGGCTCGACGTTCTCGATGAGTCTACCGTTAACCCTGGCGGTTCTCGACGGCATGGTGGTCAATGTCGCGGGACAGATCCTTGTGCTGCCGTTGACTGCTGTCATCGAAACTCTTCAGCCGAGAACCCAAAACATTCATGCTCTCAGCTCTGGTCTCAGAGTGATCGGCAATCGTAGCAGCTTCATCCCGCTGATCGACGTCGGCATGATCCTGTCCTACCGCTTTCAGGAGGTCGACCCGACGACACAGGTCGCCCTTCTCGTGGAGTCGGAAAGCGGCGAGAAATGCGCGCTGCTGGTCGACGCGATACAAGGCCAGCGCCAAGTCGTCATCAAGAGCCTGGAATCCAACTACGGAAAAGTTCCAGGCATCGCGGCGGCGACGATCCTCGGCGACGGGCGCGTCGCACTGATCGTCGACGTGGACGCGGTGCTCGGCCTTTCGCGCGGGGATTATTATCAGATGAGCGACGCTCCGCTCGAGGCGGTTTAGCCGGGGCCTCGATATAAATACTGCTGATTGGGAGTTCAGGAGCATGGAGCCGTTGGCGCGGGCAAGCCAGCCCGACATCATGACAGCGTTCAAGTTCACCGACGGGGACTTTCGCCAAATCTCGCGGATCCTCAACTCGGAAGCAGGGATCTATCTGTCAGAGGCAAAGGCGCCCTTCGTCTATTCGCGATTGACGAAGAGGCTTCGCGCGCTTGGCATGGAAAGCTTCCACGACTATTGCGCGTTGATCGCAAGCGATTCCGGTGAGACCGAGCGCTACCAGATGATCGCCGCTCTGACAACGAACGTCACAAGGTTTTTCAGGGAAGAACATCACTTTGCTGATTTGAGGAGGCATGTCCTGGAGAGGCTCGCTCCAGCCGCAAGAACGGGCCGTCGCATAAGGGTCTGGTCCGCAGCCTGTTCGAGCGGTCAGGAGCCCTATTCGATCGCCATGACCATTTTCTCGGTGTTGCCAGAGGCTGAAAGCCTCAATATTCGCGTGCTCGCCACCGATATCGACTCCTATATGATCGAGGCGGCGATCGCGGGAGAATATGGCGAGGACGCAGTCGAGTCGGTTCCCGGAGACATGCGGCGCAAGTGGTTTTCTCCAGCAGGAGAAGGACTGTGGAAGATCAGCGAAAGGCTCGGATCCATCGTTGCCTTCCGCAAGCTCAATCTCGTCCGCCCGTGGCCGATAAAGGGAAAATTCGACGCCATCTTCTGCAGGAACGTTGCGATCTATTTCGAAGAAAAGACCCAGCAGGAAATCTGGCGTCGCTTCGTGCCGCTGCTCAATCCCGGCGGCGCGCTTTACATCGGCCATTCGGAACGCGTGACCGGGCCGGCGGCGAGCGTTCTCGTGAGTGACGGCGTGACAACTTATCGCCTTCCCGAAGGAGTCGGCCCGTGAAAAGTTGCAATGTTCTTGTCGTGGACGACTCGCGCACGATGCGATCTTTGATCGCGGCGACGCTTTCCGCCGATCCGGAAATAAACGTTGTCGGGGAGGCTTGCGACGCCTTCGAAGCGCGAGACGCAATCAAACAACTCAGCCCCGATGTCGTCACGCTCGATATTGAGATGCCGAAGATGAACGGTCTCGATTTTCTCGAGCGCATCATGCGGCTGCGTCCGACGCCGGTTATCGTCATCTCCAGTCTGACGGAGCGGGGCACCGACACGAGCATTCGCGCGCTGGAAATCGGCGCGGTCGATTGCATCGCGAAGCCATCGCCGGGCAACAAGGATTCACTGGGTGACCTCGGCGCGCGGGTCAAGGCGGCGGCGGGCGCGCAGCTGCGCAAGCCTCGCCTCGGCGATGCGGCGCCGGTCAGGAACGCGGCAAGCTATCTTTCTGACGGTCGTGTCGTCGCCATCGGCGCGTCCATGGGGGGCGTCGAGGCGCTGTGCTCCTTGCTGTCGCGGTTTCCGGAGAACTGCCCGCCGACCGTCGTCACCCAGCACATGCCCGCGATGTTTACGAAGAGCTTCGCCGACAGACTCAACCGCCTGTGCCGCCCGAAAGTGACGGAGGCCGTAGACGGCGCGATCCTGTCGCCGGGGCAAGTTTATATTGCTCCCGGCGGCGCAAGACATCTCCTCGTCGCGGGCGCAGATCGGCCGCGATGTCGTTTGCAGGAGGGCGACCTCGTTAGCGGACATCGTCCTTCCGTCGACGCCTTGTTCCAGTCGGTCGCGCGAACGCTCGGGCCAAAGTCCGTCGGCGTCATTCTGACCGGCATGGGCCGCGACGGCGCGCAGGGGCTCTCCGCCTTGCGTCAAACCGGCGCGGAAACGATCGGGCAGGACGAAGCGACCTCGCTCGTCTATGGAATGCCGCGGGCGGCCTTCGAGCTTGGCGGCGTTTCTCAGCAGCTTCCACTCAGCGCGATTGCGGATCGCATCCTGACAATGACGAATAAGAAGAGGATGAGGTAAGATGAGTGTAGCAGACCAACTCCGCGTGCTGATCGTCGATGACACCAGCACGAGCCGACTCCTGCTGCGAGATGCGCTGGATCAGATCGGGGTGAACAAGGTCTTCTTCGCGACCGACGGCGAGAAGGCCTTGAAGTTCATGATGGATACGCCCGCCCATCTCGTCATCTCCGATGTCAACATGCCGGTGATGGATGGCATGGGCCTGCTCAAGGCGATCCGAGGCTACAAACCGACGCAGCGGGTTCCGTTCATCGTGCTGACGGGGCAGGCGGACAAGGCGATCGTAGAGACGGCCGCAAAGCTCGGCGTCAACAATTATCTCGTGAAACCAGTAACCGTCCCGAAGCTCAAGACCGCGATCGAAGCCATTTTCGGAAAGCTTTAATGGAGCAGAGTTCTCATCCTATCCGCAAGATTCACGTCATACAGGGCGAATGCCAGGTGGTGACAGAGCCGAATGTGGTTCTCTCGACTGTGCTCGGGTCCTGCGTCGCCGCCTGTTTGCGAGATCCCGGAGCTGGCGTCGGAGGCATGAATCACTTCCTGCTCCCAGGCGGAGATACGTCCCGAAACCAGGAATCCGAGCGATATGGCGCTTATCTGATGGAGTTGTTGATCAATGGGCTGTTGAAGCGCGGCGCGCGGCGCGACCGCATCGAGGCGAAGCTATTCGGCGGTGCGCGCATGCTCCAGGGACTGTCGGACATTGGCGCGCAGAACGCCGCCTTCGCGAGACAGTTCCTGGCCAATGAGGGCATTCGCATCCTGGCTGAAAACCTCGGCGGCACGCATGGCAGGAGATTGGAGTTTTTCCCCGTTTCCGGTCGCGCTCGACAGATTCTGCTGCCGCAAAACTCATCGATCGTGGAGCCGTCGCCAAAGCTCGCGCCGAAGGCCGAGTACCATGGGACGCTGGAGCTATTCTAGAGCTGCGGGTTCACAGATCAGCCATTACGAACGACGTGGGAGTTGGCGATGAGCGACATGGACGGGAGACCCTTGGGGGAGGTGCTTGTTCGTATCGGCGTGGAACTGTCGGAAGCGGCTGTGTCGGTCGAAGATCTGCACGCCCTCGTCGAGGCTACGGTGACAAATGGCGGCACGACCGACATTTTCATGCGCCAAGCGCAAACAATCGATATTCTGCAACAGCATCTCGCCGCCCTGGCCGATTTCCTGTGCCAGCTGTCCGATGCGATCCCGCCTTCGTGGCGCATCGAAAGTGAAGATACGATGAGCAACGTCAAGCTCTCTCGCCTTCGGGATCGTTTGAGCCAAATGTGCGCCGCGGAGACGTCGGATCAGCATGCGTCCGGGGACCTCGATATGTTTTGAGATCTTCGTCGCGTTCGAACTCCGATCGAGCGGCTCCTGCAAATTGAAGCGCAGCTGGAAAAGCGACTGCGGCAGCTTCAGGAGGACATTGTAGCAGCGCGGACGCGGCCGACCTCGCAACTTCTCCAATATTTCGTCGACTATGCAGCGCCGCAGCTCAGCGTCACTCGCGGGCGCTTCGCTTCGCAGCGTCCAACCAGCACGAGGCCATCGACGCGGATCTTTTGGATCGGCTGTCGGAGCCCATGCGCTCGCCGATCTCGATTTCAATTTCGCATAGTGTCGAGCCGCCAACGGCGCGTAGGCAAGGGGAAGCCCGCACAAGCCGAGATGCGGCTGGGAATACCGCATTACCTCGACCGCGTGGTCGCGACGATTGAAGACGACGGCGCGGGTCTCGACGCTCGAGGCGCAGGCGCGGCGGTCGACGCTGTGCGCGCGTCAATCCGGGACCGCGGCGGCAACGTCGTCTTTGGCGCATCGGCGGTGGGCTCTGGTGATTCAGGCCGATGAAGGGCTATCTCTCCACGATTCGAAACGTCATGGGCTGCGCTCTCCTGGCCAATGGCGAAATCGGCGTGGTGCTGGATATGGCCACAATCGGCGCCGACTGACGGCGCGTCCAGTCAGAGCGCGAGCTGCAACGACGCAGGCCGGCTGTGGCGAGAGCGGCGGTCGCATCATTGCCGCAGGAGCCTGTCGATGAGGTGCAATTGCGAGTGGTGAAGCAGGAGCACCTTGTTGGAGGCGGCGAGCCGTTCGGCCGCGCGCGTATAGCCGCTGGTCGCGACGACGACGCCCCGCTGCGCGTCTTCATGAGCAATGGCCGCCACGATTTCCTGGACGGCGTGGTTACCGACAGGTTTCGAATATTTCTTGCACTGGACAACGATGCGGGCGCCACGCTTCTCCGCGACGATATCGACCCCCTGATCGCCGCTGGCTTGGGTGACATGCGCGGTCCAGCGCCTCTCTCTCAACACGTCGGCGCAGAAGTGCTCGAATTCCCGGGGCGTCATACGATCGTCGAAGCGGGCCGTGCTGATTTCATCGTAAACAACGATCGCCAAGTGTAGGACGCCGAAGAGCGCCAGGGCCATAAAGACGGTCCCCGAGGCATGGGGCCAGTAGGGGCCGGCGACAGCGGTGAAGAACGCTATCCACACGATCCATCGGGCTATTTTGGCCTTTTGTCCTTTATGGCGCGACATACGTCCTTTTGTGCCTGGAGCGGGAAATAAGCAAACGTCCCCAAAACCTATTTTCTTGATCTCTAATCAACCGTGGTCGAAGCGACTGGCGCCCGCATGGTCGCCTGTGCGTCGCGTCCCGAGCTCGCGGCCGGGCGACTATACGCCCGCAATAGTAACTCTTCTGCCTAAAGGGATAATTTGTGGGGCTGACGTCAGGTCACAGCGTCTATTTTTGCTCTCTCTAGTTGACATTAGTCTCAGGAAAACAATCTAAGGTGATAGGCCAAAGCTAATGTTGAGCCCGTTCTTGGCAAAAAATAAGGAAGGTGTGATTTACAAATTTATAGATCGGGCCTATTACAACAGCATCGAGACACCAAGAGGATGAAATGCAATTGACGTCTGCCGACACCGTCCAACTCAAGAAAATCATTGCGATCGCCGAGACGCTGCTCAAAAAGGCCGGTGGATCGCAGGAAAAAGGCGGTCGTTCCGATGCCAGTCATGGCGCCAGAATTCGCCGCTCGGGCAAGGAGCTCGCGGCGTTTCGCAAGATGCTGAAGGCTGAGCGTAAGGCCGGCGTTCCGGTCGCCCAATTGGCGAAAAAGCACGGCATCAGCCCTTCTTACATCTACCAGCTGGGCTGATATTAACATTCTGTAAGGGAAATGGCGGGGCTAAGGGGCTCCGCCGTATCAAAGCGGTCGAGGGGTTTTCCCGCTGCAAAGGGCCATTTTGGGCAAGTCGCTCATTAAAATCTCTTAATGCAGCATTGGCGCTAAGCCCCTTTGCGCCATTGTCTCTGGCCTGTCCTTATTGAGGAAGGCGCGCACACGTGTGGTCGGCGTGCTGCATTTTTGCAATAAGTTTTCAGATTGTGATGCGCTACAGCTGGTACTTTGTCGTCGTAGCATGACATCTGCTCAAATTGAGCACTAGTGGAATTACGGAGTTGAAAGCTCCAGGCGTCTTTTTCGAGAGTGAATAGCAGCGCGGCGCGCAGTCATGTGTCTCGCTCGACGGCCAACAGATAAGCGGCATCGCACGTATGCGTGAGCTGCCCGGGTGAAGGTAACGGCCCGAAATCAGGTGGCGTCGCCAAAAATATCCGCAAATCTCCTGCGCAACGCCGCGTCGACTTCCGTCATGGACGCTTGACGCCCCAGATCGGCGAGGCTCGTCACGCCGAGATGCGTCTCGCGGACGCCGCAGGGCGCAATGCCGGAAAAATGCGAAAGGTCGGGCGACACATTGAGCGCCACGCCGTGGAAACTCACCCACTGGCGCAGACGCACGCCGATGGCGGCGATCTTGTCCTCCGCCGTCTCGCCCGTAGACGCGAGCGGCTTGTCCGGCCGCTGCACCCAGACGCCGACGCGCGCCTCGCGCCGCTGGCCGGCGACGCCGAAATCCGAAAGCGTCGCGATCAACCAGGATTCGAGGGCACAGACATAAGCGCGCGCGTCCCGCCGGCGGCGGGTAAGATCCAGCATGATGTAAGCGATCCGCTGGCCGGGGCCGTGATAGGTGAATTGCCCCCCGCGCCCTGTCCGATAGACTGGAAAACGCGGGTCCAACAAATCCGTGTCCTTGGCCGACGTTCCCGCGGTGTAGATGTGCGGGTGCTCCAGCAGCCAGACGCATTCCGGCGCGTCGCCGGCGGCAATAAGCGCCGCGCGTCGTTCCATTTTTGAGACGGCCTCGTCATAGTCGACAAGCGTATCGCTTACGCGCCATTCCACGGGCGGCGTGTCCCGCTCAGGCAGGAACGCTGTGCTGAGCGAATTCCTTGGCAGGGAGCAGGGCGCGCTCATTCGATCGCGTCTTTCAGCGTCGCCCGGCTGTCCGCGCTCGATGGCGCTGTCGATCTCGTTGCGACCGGAAATGAAATTCTTCTCGTCATGGGAGACAACCTTCCTCGGTTCGAGACCTCAAGCGCAATCGAGTTTCGGCGAACGACCCAAGTTGCTCGCCAGAGCTGCCGACGCCATCCAGCGCCTGCCGCTCGCCTTCGCGGCCGCTCGAATGTCCCACCTCCACATTTAGGAAGCAAAAGCGATCGCCGACAGCGCTGGCGACAGTCGCCCAGGCGCGACGGCAAAGCGCTTTTCCGCCGCGCGGGCGGTTTGAGGAAACACTGCGCGCACGCCCTTGTCAGCGCCCGGCCGATTTGTTACAGGCTGCGCGCCGGCGCTTCGCAGATTGCGTTCAGCGCCCCGTGCGGCCGTGGCGGAATTGGTAGACGCGCTAGCTTGAGGTGCTAGTTGGGAGACCAGTGGAGGTTCGAGTCCTCTCGGCCGCACCAGTTCGAGGCGAAAACCAACGCCCGTCATCTCACTCAAAGGGACAACTCGCCCCTCACGGGACGCCTGCGATCGGCCGCGTCGCGCCCTGGCTCCGGCCCGCGCCACATGCGCGCCGACCGCTGCTGCTGCTCGCGCGCTTAGCGCCAAGGGCCGCTCCCCGTCGATAGTTGCGCTCTTGTTGACAAAGGCTACTGATTTTGTATTCTATAAATGACCGGTCGACGTTTTCTTCCTCTGCTCGTCGGCTTGTCTGTCCTTGCTTCATCCCCAACGACGGCCCGCCCTCCCTCCGGCGGGCCGTTCCCATTCAGGCGCGATGATTCTGCAAAAACGAGAGGCGAGGGGCCCGGCAGGCGGGCGCGCGGCCGCCTGGGCAAAATACAGCCACATTTGCGTTTCCTGATGTGTGTCAAACTGGCGCATGGGAGGGCCTAAGCTTGGCCCTGCCGCCAGGGCTGGGGGCAAATCATCCGGGAGCGTAGGTCCCGGTAGCAGGTCGGTGAGTAGCGGCGCTTCGACGTCGCTGAGCACGCGCGGCGCGCGCGGTTTCCCGACCGATGCCCGGAGTAGACAGTATGAGCGTATTCTTCGAAAACCACGGCCGCGATCGCGGCTACGACTCGGACGCCCTGCCGGGCGAATCCAAAGTGTCGGCGTTTCTGGACAGAGGCGGGCAGGTCCGCCGGGATCGCAAGGAGCGGGACGACCCGCCCTTGTGGGGCTACTCCTACGATCGCGCCGAGGGCGTCATTCATCTGCTGCTCGCCTTCAGCATTGTCGGCGGGCTGGCGGCGATCCTCAATTCCGGGTTGTTTGCGCCGGACGCGCCACAGATCCGAAAGGTCGAGTCGCGGCCGGCGGCGTCATCCCCTGCCGCCGCGCCGCAACAGCGGGCGGATGTGAAGCCGATCTCGGCGCCCGCCGCGCCGCCCGCGACGGCGACGGCCGTCGTCGAGCCCGCGGCGCCGTCGCCTGCCGAGGCCCGGCCGCTTGCGCCAATGGAGAAGGCTGAGTCGGCCGCGCCCTCTGCCTCCCTGCTCGATTCGCGGCCGTTGACCGAGATCGCCGCCGCGTCGGCGAAGGCGCCGGAGCCGCTCGCGCCGCCGCCTACGACGATGCGGGGCGGCCCCGATCCGAGCGAAGCGCCGGCGGAGAGCGTCGCCGACGCCGGCCCGCCGTCCGTCGCCGACGCCGCCCCGGCTCCCGCCAACGAAGCGTCTGCGGGCGAAGAGGCGGCGCCCGCCGCCCCGAGAGCGGCCCAGGCGCCCCGCGTCGAGGCGAAATCGGAAGATCGCGGGCGGATGGCGCGTTGCTATCTGAAACTATCCGGTCGCGTGCAGTCGAGCGGCTCCTGCCGGGTGCGGCATACGGATGATTCGGTCATTCTCGATTTGCCGGGCAAGCCGCTCGAACTCGCCCATGCGCACGGCAGGACGTGGATCGCCACGCTCGGCGGCCGCAATCTCGGCAAGGTCTACCGTAACGGCGCCTGTTGGGGCGCGCATGGCTTCTATGCCTGTGAGAACGGCTAAAGCCGATTAGTCGTCGCCCGCGCCCGCGGGGTGGCGGTGGCCTTCGGCCCCGGGGTTGGCGCCCCGGGGCAGCTTGCTCTTGCCGGCGAGCGTCTTGGCGATGATCGGCTCGGTCGTCGAGCTCCAGCCTGGCCCGGCTTCGACAATCGGCGTTTCGCCTTCTCCAGGCGCAATGTGAACGAGACGATAGCCGCGCGCTTTCAGGGCGCGCAGGAAATCCGGAAGCATCTGCGCCGTCTGGGCTTTCGAATCGTGGAAGAGCACGATCCCCTTGCCCGCCTTCTCCAGCCGCGACATCACAAGGTCGAGTTCGCCTTTTGGCGACATCGGCGACCAGTCGGACGCCCATAGGTCCGAGCCGAAGATCGTATAGCCCTTTCCCTCGAGATAGCTGACGAGGGCGGGCGTGTCGGCGAAGCCGGGGAAGCGGAAGAAAGGCGCGGTCTTGTCGCCGATTGCGCGCTCGACGGCCTTGATTCCTTTTTCGATGTCGGCTTTTGCGTCGTTGTCCTCGAGCAGCCGCAGCGTCATGGCGGGGTGGCTGTAGGAGTGGTTGCCGATCGTATGGCCCTCGGCCGCCGCTCGTTTGACCAGCGCAGGCGTTTCCTCGGCGTTGCGGCCGATGATGAAGAAGGTCGCCCGCGCGCATTCCTTGGCGAGGGCGTCCAGCACGCGGGCCGTCGGCGCCGCTGGTCCGTCGTCGAAGGTGAGGACGACTTCACGATCCGCGAGATCGAGCGTGCGCGGATAGCTTTGTAAGCCGAGAGCGGCTCCTTTGGGGCCGATGGCGATGGTGCGGGAGACGCCGAGCGCGTCGGGCCCGCAGTCTCGGGCGAAAGTGGGGGTTGCGGCGAGGATCGCCACGCAGAGAACGGCGGCGCGGGAAAAGTGGATCATGTCGGTTTTGCCGGTTTGCTTCCGCGCGCGCGCGGGGTAAGAGCCTGAAGCCTTGTAGCGGGAATCGGCATGCCACTCGACCAAGACGAAACGGCGACGGGCGCCGAGGGTTTTCGCGAAGAAGGCGGCGGCCTGGACGCCGATTTCGTCTTCGAGGTGGAGGCCGCCATTGCGCTCGGCAACGCCGACCGGGTTCATGAACTCGTCGGCGGGCTGCACGAAGCCGATGTCGGCGCGCTGCTGGAACGCTTGAGCCATGAGGCGCGTCCGCGCCTTGTCGAGCTGATGGGCGCGGACTTCGACTTTACCGCGCTCATGGAGGTGGGGGAAGCCACCCGGGAAGATATTCTCGAAGAGTTGCCGGTCGAAACGCTCGTAGAGGGCGTGCGCGAACTCGAAAGCGACGACGCCGTCGCGCTGCTCGAAACGCTGGAGCCGGCGGAGCAGGCGGAGGTTCTCGACGCGCTGCCCGCGCAAGAGCGTATCGTCCTGCGCCGGTCGCTCGACTATCCGGAAGACTCGGCCGGCCGTCTGATGCAGACGACGCTGATCGCGGTGCCGCCGTTCTGGACCGCCGGCCGCGTCCTCGATTTCTTCCGCGAGACGGAAGGCGACGAGCTGCCGGACAGCTTCTTCGAGGTCTTCGTCGTCGATCCCGGCTATCACCTGCTCGGCACGGTCTTTCTCGACGCGCTGGTGCGGGCGAAGCCCAACGCCCGGCTCGACGAGATCATGCAGGCGGATCGGCGGCGGGTGAAGGCGACCGAAGACGGGGCCGAGGCCGCCCGTCTGTTCGAGCGCTACAATCTCGTGTCGGCGCCCGTCGTCGACGAATCCGAGCGTCTCGTCGGCGTGCTGACCATCGACGACATCGTCGACGTCATCCAGGAGCAGGCCTCAGAGGAGATCAAGGCGCTCGGCGGCGTGAACCCCGAGGAGGAGCTCACCGACGATTTCTGGTGGATCGCGCGCAGCCGGTTCGCCTGGCTCTTCGTTAATATGCTCACCGCCTTCATCACCTCGAGCGTGCTCAAGACCTTCCAGTCGCAGCTCGAGCAAATGGTCGCGCTTGCGGTTCTAGGGCCGATCGTGGCCGGGCAGGGCGGCAATTCCGCGACCCAGACCATGACCGTGGCCGTGCGCGCCCTCGCCACCCGCGAGCTCAACCGCGCCAACGCCTTGAAAATTATTTTCCGCGAGCTGGCGATCGGCGCGGTCAATGGCGCGGCGTTCGGAATGGTGACCGGAGTCGTCGCGGCCAACTGGTTCCACAATGTCGGGCTGTTGCCTGTTATGGCTTTGGCGATGTTCACGAATCTCGTCGCGGGCGCCTTTGGCGGCATTATCGTGCCGCTCGTCTTCGACCGTTTCAAATTCGATCCGGCGGTCTCTTCCGGCCCCTTCGTCACCACCATCACCGACGTTGTGGGCTACGGGGCTTTCCTTACAATCGCCAGCATCTGGTTTCATCTGGGCTGAGTCGGCGGCGGCCATTAACGCTTCGTTACCGGCTGAGGGGATAATTTGACGAAATGCGCTCGTTGAATTTTTCTGTTTTGCGTTTCACTGCGCTCGCTTGCGTTGCGGCCAGCACGGTGACACTCGCCGCCTGCGGCAGCGCCTACGACCCCGGCTACGCCCGGCGCCCGCGCTTCGCCACCAGCGCCCCTCTGGTCAACGCCAAGAAGGACCCGACCTTCCTCGCCTATGCGGTGCCGGAGACCGACCTTCACCTCTTCCCCGCGACCCGCAGCGCCGAATTCGCCGTCCACGGCATCGACGTCTCCAAATATCAGGGCGACATCGACTGGGAGCAGGTGCGGGATTCGGGCGTCGCCTTCGCCTATATCAAGGCGACGGAGGGCGGCGACAAGACCGACTCGAAATTCCAGTATAATTGGGCCGCCTCCAAGGCGGCCGGCGTGCCGCGCGGCGCCTATCACTTTGTCTACTGGTGCCGCCCGCCACACGAAGAAATCGCCAATTTCGCCTCCGCCGTCCCCAATGACCCGGAAGCCCTGCCGCCCGTTCTCGACGTCGAGCCGACCCCTGAATCCAAGAGCTGCAAGCGCACGCTCTATCGGGAAGAGGCGATCCGCGACATGCGGATCATGCTCGAGGCGATGGAGCGTCACTACGGCAAGAAGCCGGTCATCTATTCCTCGGTCGACTTCTATCAGGCGATTCTCCAGCCCGACGCCCTATCGGAATATCCGATCTGGGTGCGCTCGACGAAATATCATCCGAAGGTGCGCTACGGCGACCGCAGGTGGACCTTCTGGCAATATCGCTCGGACGGCCGCGTGCCGGGCATCGTCGGCGCCGTCGACCAGAACACGTTCAACGGCTCGCATGAACAGTGGCGCAGCTGGCTCGCCGCGCAGACGGGGATGAGGGCCGCGCCCGTGGCCGCGACGGCGCGGCATGCCGACGATCGGGGCGCCAACAAGCTTATCGAGGACGATCCGGCAATGCTCAAGGGCGCCGAAAAGGGCTCTTATGAAAAGGACGGCGCCTCGCCGACTCCCCCGGCCGCCGTCGACGGCCAGCCCGACAAAGGTTGATCTGGGGAAAGAGACAAGCGGCGCCCGATTCAGGGCGCCGTTTTCTTTGTTCCGACGTCAAGCGAGGTGGCGATCATCCGCCACGAGGCCGTGGGGGGCGTCGAGCCATCGATCTGGCGGCCGACGTCGAGAGCGAATGTGACAGAGGCGAGCAGTGCGGTTGACGCCACGGGCGCGAGCAATCGAGTTCCGCCGGCCTGCTCGATTCGCAAGGCCGTCTGACCGCTTGAACGGCCCGACTCGGCAAGGGCTCCGATCGTCTTCATGCCGCGCCGGATGACCAGCGACTTGCCAAAGAAGCCGACGCCGAGGCTGAGGAGAAATTGCCAAACCGAGAAGTTGGACGGCGACAAGCCCATGACCGCGCACTCGAATCCGGTCGCTGCGAGAGCTGGCGCATATAATCGCCGGTAAAAAAGCCAGAGCGAGGAAAAGAAAAACGCGTCGAAGGAGAAGCTCGGCCTGAGCGCGCCGTCGTGCTTCATCTGGAGCCAGAGGTCGCGATAATCCTCCCAGCCCGGTCCGATGAACCACCGCATCTGAGTCTCATTGGCGCCATAGGCGGCGCTCCCGCGGCGAGGAGAGGGAAGCTCTGTCAGGGGCGCTTGGTCGCGGCCTATTTCCGCCTCCTCCTCGCCGGCCCTGGAAAGGTCGGCGTAGGATAGCCGGGGCGGGTCGGCGAGCGGTTGTTTGCGGTGGTCTCGCGCGGGGACGCGCGGGGTTTTCTGTGACCCGCGCCGGCCGAAAGTGACGACTCGCTCTGGATTCACACAACGCCTCCATGATTACATTCAACAATGTTTTCAGCAGGAGGCGTTAAATCCGCGCTTAGATTCTTGGTGAAAAATATGCTCGAGCTCGAGCTGTCGACGGTCGGGTAAAGCTGTGGCGCGCGACGGCTAGCCAAGCGCGTCAAATTCGCGTATAGGGCCGCATCAGTTTCCGCCGCGCCGGGGCGAACCCGCGCGGCCTTCGCCGTTTAGTAGAGAGAAGCAAATGGCCGTTCCGAAGAGAAAAGTCTCCCCGATGAAACGGGGCTTCCGTCGTTCCGCCGACGCCCTCAAGGCCCCGACCTATGTCGAGGACAAGGACTCGGGCGAGCTGCGCCGCCCTCACCATATCGACCTCAAGACCGGCATGTATCGCGGCCGTCAGGTTCTGAAGGTGAAGTCGACCGAGGAATAAGGCGCTTGGCGCTCTTTTTTGAAAAAAGCGGGCTCTGGGCCCGCTTTTTTGTTTGGGACGTTTAGTTTCGCTTCATCTGCGCCGCGCCGAGAAGCGGCAGCAGCAGGGCGCGGGGCGAGAGCCTTGCGCCCCACACCAGAAATTTGTTGGCCGCGCCGGGCACCACGACGCGCTTGCCGGCCATCAGGCCCTCATAGCCCTGCCGTGCGACTTCCGACGCCGGCACCAGCGCGGGTTTTACGGCGGACATGATGCCGTCGAAGCTCATCCCGGCGCGGGCCTGAAAGCCCGTTTCGACCGGCCCGGGGCAGAGGCAGGAGACTTTCACGCCGGCGGGCTTCAATTCATGCGCGATCGCCTCGCTGAAGGAGCGCACGAACGCCTTGGTCGCGTAATAGACGGCGAATCCCGGTCCCGGCATGAAGGAGGCGACCGAGGCGACGTTCAGCACGCCGCCCTGCGTGGCGGTGAGCGACGGCAGGAAGCGCAGGGTCAGCTCGGTCAGGGCGCGAATATTGAGATCGATCATGTCGAGCTGCTCGGCCTCATCGAGGTCGGCGATGCGCCCGATGAGTCCGAACCCGGCGTTGTTGACCAGATATTGGGGGCCAAGATTGGCCTCGGCCAGCCGCTTTTCGAGGGTCCGCGAAGCCCCGTCGGCGAGGAGGTCGAGTTCGATCACGGCGGGGCGGCTTTGCCCCTTGGCCGCGATCTCGTCGGCGAGCGCCTCGAGCCGGTCGCCGCGGCGCGCGACGATCGCCACCTCATGTCCCTTTTCTGCAAAGACTCGGGCGAGTTCGGCGCCGATCCCCTCGGACGCGCCGGTGATCACGGCCGCCGGCCGGCCTTTGTGCAGTTCGCTCATGTCCGACGATCACTCCTTGGGGCGATACCAGGTCTCCTGCGGCGGCGTCGCAAGGTTCTCCCGCGCCTCGCGGCGAAGTTCGACCCGCTCGCGCGTCGAGACGCCGAGCAGTTCGGCCACGCGCCAGACCACATTCTCCTCGAATTCGTGCACCTCGCCGTCGGCGTGGGCCATGTCCCACAACATCGCGACAACCTGCCGGCGACCTTCTTCGTCGAGACGCCGCTTGAGGACGCTGGTGAAGCGGTAGAGGTCGACGGCCTCCCGCTCGCTTTCAAAGGCCTCGGCGATAAGCTTCTGCGCCGCGTCGGACGAGAGGCCGAACCGGGCTTCGACGAGCGCTTGGATACGGGCCCGTTCGTCCGCGTCGAAGTCGCCGTCGATCGAGGCGATGTGCACGAGGAGCGCGGCGGCGGCGAGCTGATAATCGGCGGTTTCGAAGGGCTTGGGCCGCTCGGCTTCGCCGGTCAGGTCCGCGATGAAGGTTTTCAAAAGGTCGAGCATGTCTTTTCCGGCCTGCCGGCGGGTGGCGTCTGCCTTGCTATAGAACAGCGGGGACCCGAAGGGTAGCCGATCCGTAGCAGCCGACCGCCGGAGGTCGCCGGGAAGGAGTCTAATATTTAGGCATTCCGCCGCTGTTTTGAGCGCCCCCCTCGTGCGGCGCCCGTTTATGACAGAGAGGTGACAGTGACGGCCGAGATGAACGCCATCCGCATTGCGAGCGCGCGTCGTCCCTGGAGGGATCATTCCACGCCTATGACCAACACCCTTGCAAGGGCCGAGCTCCCGCTGACGGGCCTCGCCGGATTGAAGCAGAATTGGCGGCAGGACGCCGTCGCGGGTTTCCTCGTCTTTCTGATCGCTTTGCCGCTGTGTCTCGGCATCGCCATGGCCTCTGGCTTTCCGCCTCAGGCGGGCGTGATTTCCGCGATCGTCGGCGGGCTGGTCGTCTCGCGCATCAACGGCTCCTTCGTCACCATCAATGGTCCCGCCGCCGGCCTCATCGTCGTGGTGCTGGCCTCCGTGCAGGAACTCGGAGCCGGCGACGCCATGGCTGGCTACCGTTACACGCTGGCTGCTATCGTCTGCGCCAGCGTCCTGCAAACGACCATGGGGCTCTGTCGCGCCGGCAAGCTTTCGGCCTTTTTTCCGGCCTCGGCCGTGCACGGCATGCTCGCCGCGATCGGCATCATCATCATGTCGAAGCAGCTTCACGTCATGCTCGGCGTCAAGCCCGAGGCGGACACGCTGCTCCAGACCATCGCCGCCATCCCGGCGAGCCTGCGCGACATGAATCCGGAAGTAGCGACGATCGGCGGGGTCGGCCTGCTGATCCTGATCGGCTGGTCGCTCGTGACGAACCGCTATGTGAAGATGATCCCGGCGCCGCTTGTCGTCGTCATCGTCGGCATGGCGCTCGGCCAATATTTCGACCTCGACGACGAGCACATCTTTCTGTTTCTTCCCGACACGGCCTTTCTCCCTCATCACGAATTCACGATCGGTCCGAAATTCCTCGTCGCGATTCCGAATAATTTCCTCGCGAGCTTCGCCCTGCCGGATTTCGCGCCGATCTTCTCGCTTGTCTTCTGGCAGCAGGTTTTCGCGATTTGCCTCGTCGGCAGCCTGGAGACGCTGCTGAGCGCGGCGGCGGTCGACAAGCTCGATCCTTACAAGCGCACGTCGGACCTCAACCGCGATCTCGCGGCCGTGGGCCTCGGCAACATTCTCTGCGGCCTGATCGGCGGCCTGCCGATGATCGCCGAAATCGTTCGCAGTTCGGCCAATTGCAACAATGGCGCACGGACGGGCTGGGCCAATTTCTTCCACGGCCTGTTCCTGCTCGTCTTTGTGGCGCTGTTCCCCAAGCTCATCCACGAGATTCCGCTCGCCTCGCTCGCGGCGTTGCTGGTCTTCACCGGCTTCCGCCTCGCCTCGCCGAGCGTGTTCAAAAAGACATTGGCCATTGGGTGGGATCAGCTCGGCGTCTTCTGCATCACCATTGCCGGCGTGCTGGCGACCGACCTGATCATCGGCGTCGGGATCGGCGTTCTCGCCGAACTCGCCTTCCACCTTTATCGCAGCGTCAACTGGAGCGACGTGCTGCGTCTGCGTCTGGAAATCGAGGAGGCGGAGCCGGAAGTCTTCCACGTGCGGCTCGGCGGCGCGGCCTTCTTCGCCAATGTTCTGGCTCTCAAGAAAGATTTGGCGCTGCTGCCGCGCGGCAAGACTGTCGTCTTCGATCTGTCGGAAACGTCGACCATCGACCACACGGTCATGGAGTTCCTGCACCATTATTGCGAAGACTACGAGCGCGCCGGCGGGATGGCGGAGCTCTTCGGCCTCGATCATCACGCGGCGAGGTCAAAGCACCCGCTCGCGCCGCGCAAGCGCACGGCCGCCTAGGCGGAATATGGCGAGGGCGGGCCGGGCGCTCCAACTCCCGGCCCAGTTGTATCGTTGCCATATTTCTACGAGAAGTGGTCTTTTTTACGGACCCTTAAATCTTGCTCTTTATCTAACGTCGACGCTAACGACGGTTTCATGCGTCGGGCGAGGTCCCTGCTTCCGTAGGCGTCTGGTCCTCCCCATCGATCCGTCGCCCTCGGCGATGCCAGCCGATCTGCGCGCATGACCGTGGTCGCATGACGCGACGCCGCGCGCCCGCACCTACGACTGCTGAACGCGAAGGGCCACCGACATGCGGGTCACGATTTCGAAGGCGATTACTTATGGCGGCTATCTTATCCTGGCGGGGATGGCCTTTTCGCTGGTCACCAGCACGCTTGCGCTGCAGCGGCTGAAAATCGGCAGCCCGGCCTATGACAAAATCATGGCGGGCAAGGATCTGGTGGCTGATATTCTGCCGCCGCCCGTCTATGTCATCGAAGGCTATCTCGAGGCGCATCTGGCGCTTCGCGAGCCGGCGGGACTGAACCGACATATCGCCCGCTTGCAGGAGCTGAAGGGCAGCTACGAAGACCGGCGGGCGTTTTGGAACAAGTCGGAGCTTCTTCCCTCGGATATCAAGACGCTGGTCTCGCGGTCGGACGCCGAGGCGCAGAAGTTCTGGGCCGTCGTCGAGACGTCTTTGGCGCCGGCCGCAAAATCCGGGGATCCAGCGCGGGCCGCTCAGACCATGGCGGATCTCGCCCGGCATTACGAGGCGCATCGCGCTGTCGTCGACGAGATGGTCATTAAAGCGAACGCCTTCTCGGCAAAGGCCGAAGCCGACGCCGCCCATGAGGCGACTGTGTTCAAGTCGCTGATGTTCGGCTCCGCCGGGCTCGTCTTCCTGACGATCTGGGGCGCGATCCGCTTCTTGCGCCGCAAATCCGCCGACCGGCTCGCCGTTCTGCGGGCCTATATCGAGGACCTCATCCATCGGCGGTACGACAAGGCCGTCCCCTACAAGGACGAGCAGGACGAGATTGGCGACGTGGCGCGGGCCGTCGAAGTGTTCCGACAGGCGCTGATCGATCAGGAAAGGGCCCAGGCGCGCGAGGCGGAAGAGGAACGGCGCCGGCAGGAGGAAGGACGGGCCGCCGAAGAGCGCGAGCAAGCGATCAGCGAAGAGCGCGAGATGGTGTCGACGGCGATCGGCGCCGGGCTGGCGGAGCTTTCCAAAAAGAACCTGACCTATCGGCTGCTGGCCGATTTCCCGGAAAGCTATCGCAGCCTGCAATCGAACTTCAACTCGGCGACTCAGCAGCTCGAGCGCGCCCTGGGCGCCGTGAAGGAAGGCGTGGACACGATCGCGCCGGCCGCCGGTCAGATCGCTTCCGCCGCCGCCGATCTCGCCGGACAGGCTGAGCGCCAGGCGGGCGAGCTCGAGCTCGCCTCGACGACGCTGCGTGCGATCACCGACAGCGCCGAGCAGATCGCCAATGGCGCCACCGGCGCCGCGCAGATCGTGGTGACGACGCGGACCGAGGCGGAAGCCAGCGGCGCCGTCGTGCGCAAGGCGGTGGACGCCATCTCCCGCATCGAGAAGTCATCCCAAAGCATTGGCCAGATCATCGGGGTCGTCGACGAGATCGCGTTCCAGACCAACCTCCTCGCCCTGAACGCCGGGGTCGAGGCGGCGCGGGCCGGCGAGGCGGGGCGCGGCTTCGCCGTCGTCGCATCCGAAGTGCGCGCGCTCGCCCAGCGTTCCGCGGAGGCGGCGAAGGAAATCAAGACGCTGATCTCCTCGTCCAGCGTCGAGGTGGGGCAGGGGGTCGAATTCGTCGGCCTGACCGGCCAGGCGCTGCAGAAAATCGTGTCCCAGGTCCAGGAGCTGGAGGCGGCGGTCTCCAGCATTGCTGCGCGCGCCACCGAGCAGGCGCGCGCGCTGCAGGAGATTCGGACGGTTGTCGGGCAGGTCGACCAGAACACTCAGGCGAACGCCAAGATGGCGGAGGAAACCACAAGGGCGACCGAGGCGCTTCAGCAAGAGACCAAAGATCTCGCCAGGACCGTGCGGGAGTTCGCCACCACCCGCGACGAGCGCAAACTTGCGCCGGAACGGCTTCCTGCGCAAGCGCCGGCGGCCCCTGTCGTCGCCCTGAAAACCGTTGGGCGGGGCGGTGCGGCCCCCGTGGAACAGACCGGGGCTTGGGAGGAGTTCTAGCCTTCTCTGCGCCGCTGGCCGAGCCTCCGCCAGCGGCGCAGAGCGTCCGTTCAGGCCTGTCGGCAATTGACATAAACAAATCTTTATATGTTTATTGCCTTCTTAAGTCCGCCCTGTTATAGGCGCGGCTTGCGCCGGGACGCCGGCCTGCCCGAGCAGAGGATACGCATGACCGCCCATTTCAACGATTACGCCGTCACCGACATTTCCCTGGCCGAATGGGGCCGCAAGGAAATTGCCATTGCCGAGACCGAAATGCCTGGCCTCATGGCGACTCGCGCCGAATACGGCCCGTCGCAGCCGCTCAAGGGCGCGCGCATCGCCGGCTCGCTGCATATGACGATCCAGACCGCGGTGCTGATCGAGACGCTGAAGGCGCTGGGCGCCGATGTGCGCTGGGCCTCCTGCAACATCTATTCGACGCAGGACCACGCCGCGGCGGCGATCGCGGCGGCCGGCACGCCGGTCTTCGCGCGCAAGGGCGAAAGCCTCGAGGACTATTGGGACTACACCCACAAAATCTTCGAGTGGGGCGACGGCGGCTGCCCGAACATGATCCTCGACGATGGCGGCGACGCCACGCTGCTGATCCATCTCGGCCTGCGCGCCGAGAACGGCGACACCGCCTTCCTCGACAAGGCGACCAATGAAGAGGAGGAAGTCCTCTTCGCCGCGATCAAGAAGCGCCTGAAATCCAACCCGGGTTGGTACAAGCGCAACGCCGAGTCGATCAAGGGCGTCACCGAGGAGACGACGACGGGCGTGCATCGCCTCTATATCATGCAGAAGGAGGGCAAGCTCCTCTGGCCGGCGATCAACGTCAACGACTCGGTCACCAAGTCGAAGTTCGACAATCTCTACGGCTGCCGCGAGTCGCTCGTCGACGGCATCCGCCGCGGCACCGACGTGATGATGGCCGGCAAGGTCGCCTGCATCGCGGGCTATGGCGACGTCGGCAAGGGCTCGGCCGCCTCGCTGCGCAACGCCGGCTGCCGCGTGCTCGTCACCGAAATCGACCCGATCTGCGCGCTGCAGGCGGCGATGGAAGGCTATGAGGTGACGACGATGGAAGACGCGGCGTCGCGCGCCGACATTTTCTGCACCGCGACGGGCAACGTCGACGTCATCACCATCGACCATATGCGCGCGATGAAGGATCGCGCCATCGTCTGCAACATCGGCCACTTCGACTCGGAGATTCAGGTCGCCGGCCTGCGCAATCTCAAATGGCACAATGTGAAGCCGCAGGTCGACGAAATCGAGTTCCAGGACGGCAAGCGGATCATCCTGCTGTCGGAAGGCCGTCTCGTAAATCTCGGCAACGCCACCGGCCATCCGTCCTTCGTGATGTCGGCCTCCTTCACCAACCAGACCCTCGCCCAGATCGAGCTCTTCACCAAGCAGGGCGAATACGGGAAGGAAGTCTACACCTTGCCCAAGCATCTCGACGAGAAGGTGGCTTCGCTCCATCTCGACAAGATCGGGGTCAAGCTGACCAAGATGACCGAGCAGCAGGCGACCTATCTGAACCTGCCGGTCAATGGTCCCTTCAAGCCCGAGCACTACCGTTACTGAGCTTTAGCCTGACGGTCCGGCTCGCCGGCCTCGAATTGCGGCCCCCTCCTTTGGAGCGGGGCCGTTTTTTATGCGACTCTTCGTCAGAAACACGATTCCGTTTTCTCGAAACGCGTTCTAGATTGGGACGATTCGTAGTATGCGTGCCGAGCGTGGGCGCGACGGTCGGGCGAGCTGGCCGGACCCGGTCCCACCCGCCTTCTCCGGAGGCGCCGCCGGGCGCCTGCGTGTGTCCCCGCTGTTCGTCCTCGATTATCGAGCAAGAGTCCTTGCGCAAGGTTCCCTGTGCGGTTTCGTCGTTAGCGTTTTCAATTATCTCTGGAGCCCGGCTCTCGATGACGCCCGAGCCGCATGGCGCGCGAAAGGAAATGTCTCGTTCATGATGCGATGCGGCCGACTGCATTTCGTCGTTGAGGCGGCCTCGCGTCGGTTTCAACGGCCGCGCTTGCGCCCGTGGGGAGGCTCCGCGGCCTTGGTCGGCGTCGTTTTTTTCGGCGCGCCGGCGGCGGCTCAGACATTATCTCTGCCGGTTGACGCCGATGTCGTCGGATTCGCCTTCAGCGGCGGGCTCGCGCTGTTCTCCGCCGTCGTGGCCCTGACCCATATCGGGGAGCGCAACCATTGGCGCCGCCGCGAGAGCCTGATGGCCGCCGAGCTCGAGGACCTTCGCGCGCGTTTCGACCGCGCCCGGACCTTCCTCGCGAGCGAGCCGCAAGCTTTTGTCGCCTGGTCCTCTCCTGACGGCGATCCGGACGTCAGCGCCTCGACGCTGCTCATCGACGCTGAGGGCGCGCAGCGCCGGCTTCTGGCCTTTGGAACCTGGCTCGCCCCGAAGGACGCGCAGGCGTTGGAGGCCGCCATCGACCGGCTGCGCAAGAACGGCGAAGCCTTCCGTCTGCCGCTGGCGGGCGTTGCGGGGCGCTACTACGACGCCGAGGGCCGTGCGGTCGGCGGCAGCGCCGTCCTGAGAATTCGAGAGGTTTCCGGCGATCGGC
Source organism: Methylocystis sp. NC52PC (assembly GCF_055698645.1). Classification (NCBI taxonomy): domain Bacteria; kingdom Pseudomonadati; phylum Pseudomonadota; class Alphaproteobacteria; order Hyphomicrobiales; family Methylocystaceae; genus Methylocystis; species Methylocystis sp. NC52PC. Next base: position 2,568,038 of record NZ_CP170127.1, read on the forward strand.
TGGAGCTGATCAGCCTGCGCGAGCGCCATGCCGAGACGCAGCGCATGCTCGCGGGGTTGCAGGCCTTGCTCGACGCCGCGCCGGCCCCTGTGTGGCTGCGCGACCAAAACGGCAGGCTTTCCTTCGTCAACAAGGCTTATGTGGCCGCGGTCGAGGCCAAGGACAAGGAAGACGCGATTTCCCGCGGCGTCGAACTGCTCGATCGAGAGGCGCGAAGCGACGCCGCCAAGGCGCTGGCCAAGGGCGCGGTCTGGCGAGATCGCGTTTTGGCGGTGGTGGCCGGCGCGCGGCATCTGCTCGACGTGACCAAGACGACCGCGCCGCTGACGGCGGCGATCGCCATCGACCGCCACGACGTCGAGAGCGTGCGGGCCGAGCTCGAACAGGAAATGCAATGCTATGTGCGCACGCTCGATCAACTGCCGACCGCCGTCGCCTTGTTCGATCGCAAGAAGCGCCTGATCTACAATAACGAGGCCTTCGCCAAGCTCTGGCAGCTCGACGCCAGATTTCTCGACCAGAAGCCGACGGACGGCGAGCTTCTCGACCGGCTGCGCGCAGACGAGCGCGTGCCCGCGGAGCCCGATTACAGGGCCTGGAAAGAAAGGCTTTTCGAGGCCTATCGCGCCACCGAGCCGGTTCGGCACACTTGGCATCTGCCCGACGGCCGGATCCTCGACGTCGTCGCGCATCCCAATGCGCAGGGCGGCGTGACCTATCTCTACGAGGACATCACGAAGGCCTATGATCTCGAAACGCGCTTCAACGCCTTGAACCGCACGCAGAGCGAGACGCTCGACACTCTCCGCGAGGGCGTGGCGGTGTTCGGCGCGGATGGGCGCCTGAGCTTCTGTAACCCGGCCTTCATCAAACTCTGGCGGCTCGACCCTGAGGAACTCGCCAAGAAGCCCCGCTTCGAGGCGCTGGCGGCGCGCTGCCGGATGCTGCACGAGAGTGCGGAGACCTGGGCGGCGTTGAAGGGGTTCGTCACGAGCTTCAACGATATGCGCGAAGGCTTCACGCGCCGCATCGAGAGAAGCGACGGCGTCGTGCTCGACTGCACGGCCCAGTCGCTGCTCGACGGTGCCGCGCTTCTCACTTTCGTCGACGTGACGGCGGACGTGAACGTCGAGCGCGCGCTTACCGACCGCAACAAGGCGCTGCTCGCCGCGGAGAAGCTGCGCAACGACTTCATCCACCACATCAGTTACGAGCTGCGCTCTCCACTGAACAACATCAATGGCTTCGTGCATCTGCTCGGAGAGGAGTCGACAGGCCCGCTCAATCCGCGGCAGCTCGAATATCTGGGCTATGTCAGCAAGTCCTCGGCGGCGCTGCTCGCGATCATTGACGATATTCTCGATCTTGCGACGATCGACGAAGACGCGCTGGAGCTCGAAGTCTCGGACGTGGACGTCGTCGCCACAATGCATGCGGCGATCGAGGGCGTGCAAGACAGGCTCGAGGAGAACTCGATCGATGTGCAGATCGTCGCGATGGACAATGTCGGGTCGTTCCGCGGCGACGCCAAACGCGTGCGGCAAGTCCTCTTCAATCTTCTCTCCAACGCCATCGGCTTCTCGAGCCCCGGCCAGACCGTGACGCTCGCCGCGCTGCGGCGGGACCGAGAGGTCGTTTTCAAGGTGACGGATCGCGGCCGCGGCATTCCCCCGGAGGTTCTGGCGCGCGTCTTCGACCGTTTCGAGTCGCATACGGCGGGTTCGCGTCACCGCGGCGTCGGGCTCGGCCTCTCGATCGTGCGCGCCTTCATGGAGCTGCATGGCGGCAAGGTGCTCATCGACTCGGCGCCAGGCGAGGGCACGTCCGTCACCTGCGTGTTTCCCGCAAGTGAGTCGAAACCAGAAACGCGGCCCGCCGCAAGCGAGGGAGGCGCGTCATGAGCGAGGACAGGGCGGCGAAGACCGTCTGGCGCATCGACGTCGCCGACGAAGCGGGCACGCTGGCGCTGGCCAAGGAATTCGCGACGCTGCTCAAAAGCGGCGACACGCTCACGCTCGCCGGCGATCTCGGGGCAGGCAAGACGACATTCGCGCGAGCCATCATCCGCGCGCTGATGAACGACCCTTCCGTGGAGGCGCCGAGCCCGACCTTCACCTTGATGCAGATCTACGAGAATGATGCGCTCCGCATCGTTCACGCCGACTTCTATCGCATCGAATCCGGCGCCGAACTGGCGGGTCTCGGCTGGGATGAAGAGGTCGAGGACGCAATCGTCCTCGTCGAATGGGCGGAGCGTGCGCCCGAGGCGTTGCCGCAGGATCGGATCGATTTGCGCTTGAGCTTCGTCGACGGCGAAAATCGCGACGCGCGCCGCATCACCGTCTCGGGTCACGGCGCGTTCGCGCCGCGGCTCAGCTCATTCAAGTCGCTGCGCGAACTTCTGCGCAGAGAGGGCTGGAGCGAGGCCAGTCGGCGCTTTCTCATGGGCGACGCCTCGACGCGCGCCTATGAACTCCTCGAAAAGCCTGACGGCGCGCGCGCCATTCTGATGATCTCGCCGCCGCGTCCGGATGGCCCGCCGGTGCGCTATGGCAAGCCCTACAGCGCCATTGCGCGCCTCGCCGAGAATGTGAAGCCTTTCGTCGCCCTTGCGAATGGTCTGCGCGCGCACGGGCTTTCGGCGCCGAAAATCTTCGGGCAGGATCTCGACGCGGGCCTGCTGATCGTCGAGGATCTCGGGCGCGAGGGCGTCGTCGACGCGAACGGACCTATCCCCGAGCGCTATCTCGAGGCCGCCGGCGCGCTTGCGCATCTGCATGCGCAGGCGCTGCCCGATACGCTGCCCGTCGACGGCGCGGGCAATTATCATATTCCGCCGTACGACCTCGATGCGCTGCTCATCGAGGCCGACCTGCTGCTCGACTGGTATGTGGGCCATATCAAGAGCAACGTCGCTTCCGGCGCGCGCGCCATCTTCGCCAATCTCTGGCGCACCGCCTTGATCGACGTGGTCGGCGCGCCCCCGACATGGACGCTGCGCGACTATCACTCGCCCAATCTGCTGTGGCTCGCGGAGCGCGAGGGCGTGCAACGCGTCGGCGTGATCGATTTCCAGGATTGTGTGCTCGGACACCCAGCCTATGACATGGCGTCGCTCGGGCAGGATGCGCGCGTGACCGTCTCCGACGATCTCGAACTGAAGCTCCTTGCGCATTACGCCAGGCTCAGACGCGAAGCCGACGAAAGCTTCGACATGGCGGCCTTCGCCAAGGCCTATATGATCCTCGCGGCGCAGCGGGCGACAAAGGTTCTCGGCATCTTCGCGCGGCTCAATCAGCGCGACGGAAAGCCGCAATATCTGGCGCATCTGCCGCGGGTCGAATCGTATCTGCGGAAATCCTTGAGACATCCGGCGCTGGCTGAGATAAAAGCCTGGTATGAAGCCAATCTCCCAGGACTGTTCCACGACGCCTGAGCGCGGCGCGGTCATGCCGCGAACCGCCATGGTTTTCGCGGCCGGCCTCGGCACGCGCATGCGGCCGTTGACCGACAAGACGCCAAAGCCGCTCGTTCGCGTTGCGGGACAGGCGCTGATCGATCGCGCGCTCGATGACATCGCGCGCGCGGGCGTCGAGACGGCGATCGTCAATGTGCATCATCTCGCCGATCAGATCGAGGCGCATCTCATCTCCCGCACGGCGCCGCGCATCGTCATTTCGGACGAGCGCGCCTTGCTCCTCGATCAGGGCGGCGGCGTCAAGAAGGTGCTGCCGCTTCTCGGCGACGATCCTTTCTTCATCTGCAATACGGACGCCTTCTGGCACGGCGCGCCGCGCTCGAATCTCATCGACCTGGCGCAGGCGTGGCGCGCTGCGGAAATGGACGCGGCGCTGCTGCTCTCGCCGACGCAAGGCAGCATTGGCGTCGATTGGGACGGCGACTTCGATCTCGCGGCGGACGGCCGCATCGTTCGGCGACCGGGGCCCAAGCCTTACGTCTATGCCGGCGTTGGCCTCATCAAGCCGCAACTGTTCGCGAAAGCAACGCAGGACGTCTTCAAGCTCGCGCCCTTCCTGTTTGAAGCGGCGGAAAAGGGGCGCCTGTTCGGGGTCGTCTCCAGCGGGCTCTGGCTGCATGTCGGCACAGTGGCCGCGATTGACGACGCGGAGGAAGCGATCGCCGCGACGGGAAGGTGACGCATGGGCGTGAAACGCAATGTCTTCACCATCGCGCCAGGCGCGCCCTTTCTCGCAACATTCGTCGACGCGCTTCTCGCTGGAAAGATTGTTTCAAAGCTGTCGCGCGAGACGCCGCCGCTCCAAATGGCGCGGGCGACGATTTATGTGCCGACCCAACGCGCGGGCCGCGCGCTGACCGTGGAATTCGCGCGCGCCATCGGCAAGGGCGCAACCTTCCTGCCGCGCATCCTTCCGCTCGGCGGATTGGAGGAGCAGGAAACCGCGACAGTTTTTGGCGATTTCTCCGGGGACTTCGACGCCGCCGCGCGGCCGCAGATCGAAGAGCTCGAACGCCGTCTGCTTCTTGCGCAGCTTGTCGCCAAATGGTCCGCGTCGGTCGACAGAGCCATCCTCGCCGCCGACGGGCAAGGCGGCCTGGTGCTGCATGAAAGTGAATCTTTTCTCGTCGCTTCGTCGCCCGCGGGCGCCTATGCGCTTGCCGCCGAGCTCGGCGCGCTCATTGATGAATTGATCATCGAAGGCGTAGCGCCGGACAAAATCGCCGCTGCGATCGACGACAGCGCTTTCGACAAATACTGGGCGATCACCACCACCTTCCTTCAGATTGTCGTCGATGTCTGGCCCAACATGCTCGAGGAAATCGGCCGCATTGACGCCGCCGCGCGGCGAAAGCGCATGCTCGAGGCGCATGTGCAGCGTCTTGGCGAGACCCAGGATCATGCGCCCGTCGTCGCCATTGGTTCGACAGGCGCGCAGCCGGCGACGGCGAGACTGCTCTCGGCCATCGCTGCGCTCGATCATGGCGCAGTCATCCTGCCCGGTCTCGATCTGGCGATGGATGAGGTCGCTTGGGCGCATGTCGGCGACAGCGGCGACGAGCCTGCCTTTACCCATCCGCAGACGATCCTGAAGCGCCTGCTCGGCGTCATGAAGCTGAAGCGCGACGACGTGCGCGAGCTTGCGGTTCTGGCGCCGGCGCAGGCCGAACGCCGCCGCCTTGTCTCGCAGGCGATGACGCCCGCGGGCGCGACGGCGAGCTGGCGCGACTTTCGCGCGTCGGAAGGCGCGCGCTTTGCCGCCGCGCTCGAGGGCGTCACGCTGCTGGAGGCGCCGGACGAGCAGATGGAGGCGCTCGCCCTTGCGCTTTTTCTGCGCGAGGCGCTGGAGACGCCCGAGCGCACCGCCGCGCTGGTGACGCCCGATCGAAATCTCGCGCGCCGCGTCGCGGCGGAGCTGCGGCGCTTCTCGATCGAGATCGACGACTCGGGCGGCGCCTCTCTCGCCTCGACGCCGGTCGGCGCGCTGGCGCGCCAGGCGGCGGCGATCGGCGCCTCCGGACTCGACGCTGTCGCCATTGCGGCGCTGCTGCAACATCCGCTCGCCCGTTTCGGCCGCGCGGCCGAAGAAATCGCAACGCTCGCGCCGCTCGTTGAAATCGGCGTCCTGAGGGCGACGCCCCGCGCAGCGCAGGGCTATGCGGCGTGCGTCGCGCGGGCGCGCCTCGCAGCGCGGGACGCTCACGCGCATCCTGCGGCGCGCCGCATCGACCCGACGCAGTGGGACGAGATTGAGCGGCTGCTGCGCGACGTCGAAGCGGCGGTCGCGCCGCTTGTCGCGCTCGAAGGCAAGCATGATCTGAAAAATTTCGCCTGCGCCCATCGTACCGCGTTCGAGGCGATGACGAAGGGCGTCGAGAGCGGCGAGGACGAAGGCGCGCTGGCGCTGTTCGATATTTTGGAGCGGCTGTCGCGCGCAGAGGCGCCGGCGGGCTTCGACGCGTCAGGCTATGCGGCGCTGTTCGATCGCATCGCCTTCGAAACGATGCTGCGCGGCCCGCGCCGCGCCCATCCGCGCCTCAAGATCCTCGGTCCGCTGGAGGCGCGCCTGATGGACGCCGACCTCATGCTGCTCGCCGGGCTGGACGAGGGCGTCTGGCCGCCGCAGGCCGAAACCGGCGCCTTTCTCAACCGTTCGATGCGCTCGCAATTGGGCCTGTCGCCGCCCGAGCGCCGCATCGGCCAAAGCGCCCATGACTTCGTGATGGCGTTAGGGGCCAAGGAGGTCGTGCTCAGCCGCGCCGCCAAGCGCGACGGATCGCCGACCGTCGCCTCGCGCTTTCTCACGCGGCTGGAGGCGCTCGCGAGCACAGATGTGATGAGCGCCTGCCGAGCCCGCGGCGTTCGTATGCTCGACATCGCCGCGGCGCTCGATCAGCCGCACGCGCATGAAATCATCACGCTGAAGCGCCCCGCCCCGACGCCGCCGATCGAGTTGCGGCCCGCGAGACTGAGCGTCACGCGCATAGAAACGCTCCGGCGCGATCCTTATGCGGTCTTCGCCGAGCAAATTCTCAAGCTCAAACCGCTCGCGCCGCTCGGGGTCGACATTGGCGCGCGCGAGATGGGCACGGCGATCCATGCCGCGTTGGAGGCGTTTGTTCGACATTATCCCGAAGGCCCGCTTCCCCCGGACGGGCAGGCGCGACTAGTGGAAATTGCACGAGAGGCGCTCGGCCCGTTTCTCGTCGATCCCTCATTCGAAAGTTTTACTTGGCCCCGCGTCCAGGCCGGGCTCCAGCACGCTTTTTCCTTTGAGCAGGCGCAGCGGGCGAAAGGCGGCGTCATTCATATGGAGAAAGCTGGCGAATGGGTCGTCACGCTTGCCGATGGCGCGCTATTTTCGCTCACGGCGAAAGCCGACCGCATCGAGATCGACGCACAGGGAAACGCCTGCGTTTTCGATTACAAGACCGGCGAACCGCCCTCCAACAAGCAGGTTCTCGCCGGCTGGTCTCCGCAGTTGACGCTCGAGGCGGCGATGATTGCGGCCGGAGCCTTCGCCGAGATCGGCGCGCGGCCCGTCGCCGGCGCGGCCTATGTCGGCCTCAAGAACGGCGGCAAGACGCAGCCGCTTCATTGGAAGGAGCACAGTTTCGAGGACGTCGTCGCGAAACACCGCGACGAGCTCGTCAAAATGCTCTCGCAATATCGCGATCCCGCGACGCCCTATCCGTCGCGCCCTTATGTCGCCTTCGTGAAGCACGAGGGCGATTATGACCATCTCGCGCGCGTGAAAGAATGGGCGCGCGGCGGCGGAGACGAGGCATGAGCGATCGCGCCTATCTTTCGCTGACGATCCAGAAGCAGCACAAGGCCGCCGATCCTCGGGCCTCCGCCTGGGTTTCGGCCCATGCGGGTTCGGGCAAGACCTATGTGCTGACGCAGCGCGTGCTGCGGCTGCTGCTCGAAGGCGTGCGCCCGTCGCAGATCCTCTGCCTCACCTTTACAAAAGCGGCGGCCGCGAATATGTCGGCGCGCATCTTCGCCCGGCTCGCGGAATGGGCCGTGCTCGACGATTGCGCGCTCGCCCAGAAAATCGTCGAGACCGGCGCCGAAGCGCCCTCGCCGCGCCAGCTCGACTTCGCGCGCAGCCTGTTCGCGCGCGCGGTCGAGACGCCCGGCGGGCTCAAAATCCAGACGATTCACGCCTTCTGCGAAAGGCTTTTGCACAGCTTTCCCTTCGAGGCCAACGCCCCGGCCGGCTTCAGCGTGCTCGACGACGCGGGGCGCGCGGAGCTGCTGGAGGCGGCGAAGCGGCGTGCGATCGAAAAGGCGAAAAGCGAACCGGGTCCGCTGCATGACGCCCTCGCGCGCGTCGCTTCGGAGACGACGGAGCAGGGCTTCGACGAACTATGCGCGGCGATCTTGCAAAAGCGCGAGGCGCTGGCGCAGGCGCATCAATGGAAAAGTTACGAGAGGCGCCTGCGGGCGCGGCTGGGTTTGGAGGCAGGGGAGACGCTCGCACAGATCGAAGCGGAGATGATCGAGGGGCGGGAGCAATGGCCGGAGTTGGCGAACCGCCTCGGGCTGGGCTCGCCGAAGGACAAGGCGCTGCTCGCGCATCTCGAACGGGCCATCGCGCTCGCGCCGGGGACGGACTGCATCGAATGCTACCTCTCGGTCTTCTTCACCAAGGACGGCGACGCGCGCGGCGGCGACAAACGCGCCATCATCACAAAGGGCCTGCGTGATGAAGCTCCTGGACTTCTCGAAGAAATGCAGGCGGAGCAGGATCGTCTGGCGGGGCTCATCGAGAAGCGCAAGGCGGCGGCCGCCGCAGAGCGCTCGCTTGCGCTCGCGCAACTGGGCGAGTCGATCGTCAGCCAATATGAACAGGCGAAGCGCTATCGCAACGCCCTCGATTACGATGATTTGATCGAAGGCGCCTGGCGCCTGCTCAATCGATCCGAGCCGTCCTGGGTGCTCTACAAGCTCGACTCGCAAATCGACCACATTTTGCTCGACGAAGCGCAGGATACGAGCGCGCGGCAATGGGAAATACTCACCGCCATCGTGCAGGAATTTTGCGCGGGCCTCGGCGCGCGCCGCGCTGCGCGTAGTTTCTTCGCCGTCGGCGACGACAAGCAGTCGATCTTCTCCTTTCAGGGCGCCGCGCCCGACAAATTCGACTCCATGCGGCGCGTCTTGACCCGCCGCTTTGTCGCTGTCGAGCAGCGTTTCGAATATGTGCAGCTCACGCAATCTTTTCGCTCGGCGCCCGGCGTGCTTTCAGCCGTTGACGCTGTCTTCAATTTCGCCGGCAATAGCGAGGGCCTCACTTGCGACCCCGATCCCAACCGGCCGCCGCTGACGCATGAATCCACCAAGCCGCACGTGCATGCGCTCGTGGAAATCTGGGAGCCGATCGGCCCGATCGACAAGGAGGAGCCCGAGGACTGGCGGCTGCCGCTCGATTATGCGAAGGCGACCGATCCGGGCGAAAGGCTCGCGCGTAAAATCACGGCGAAGATCAAATCCCTGCTGGCGCCCGGGAGCGGCGAATATGTCGAAGACCGGTTCGGCCCGCGCCCGGTCGAGCCGCGCGACATTCTCATCGTGGTGCGCAAGCGCGGCGCCTTTTTCGAGGCGCTGATCCGCGCGCTGAAGGCGGAAGATGTGCCGGTCGCCGGCGCCGACCGGCTCGATCTCGCCACGCATATCGCCGTCAACGATCTCGTGGCGCTGGGCCGCGCTCTGCTGCTCGCCGATGACGATCTGACGCTGGCGACCGTGTTGAAGTCGCCGCTGATTGGATTGGACGACGATGATCTCATTGCTCTTGCGCCAAAGCGGCGGGGCGCGCTCTTCGACGCGCTCAGGCAGTCGCCAGAGGCGCGCCATCGCATGGCCGCGGAGAAACTTTCGACATGGCGCAGGGAGGCGGCGCGGCTTGCGCCTTTTGAGTTCTACAGCCTCGTTCTTGGGCCCGGCGGCGGCCGGCGCCGGCTGGTGGCGCGGCTCGGGCCCGAGGCCAATGACGCGATCGACGAATTTCTGCGGCTGGCGATGAGCCATGAGCGCGAGGAGGCACCATCGCTCGTGCGATTTCTGGCGATGATCGAGGGGCTCGATCTCTCGATCAAGCGCGACATGGAAGCCGCCGGCTCCGCGGTGCGCGTGATGACCGCCCATGCCGCCAAGGGGCTGGAAGCCAAGATCGTGTTCCTGCCCGATACCTGCAGCGCGCCGGCCGGCAAGCATGATCCCAAGCTTTTCACGCTCGGCGTCGGTGATGAACTGTCGCTCGTCTGGTCGCGCGGCAAGGACAGCGACCCGGACGCGCTTACGCAGGCGCGCGTGGCGCATCGCGCCGCGGAAGCGGCCGAACATCGACGCCTTCTCTACGTCGCCATGACGCGCGCCGAGGAGCGGCTTTATATCGCCGGCTTTCACCGGAAGACCCCGCCGGCGGAAGGTTGCTGGCATAGAATGGTCGAGGCGGCGCTCGAAGGGGACTGCGAAAGGCTTTCGGACGCCGACGGCTATATCCTGCGTCGCGGCCATGCGCCTTTGCGTGACGATCTTGGCTTCGGCGCTGCGCCAACGCGCGCGCCGGCGATCCCCGACTTCGCGCGCACGCCTGCGCCAGCCGAGCCGTCGCCGCCGCCGCCGCTGCGCCCGTCGAACGCGCTCGCCGGCGCCGACGCCTTTGCGGCGGTTGAAAGCGGCGCGCCGAACAGCCGTGACGCCCTACGCGTTCTGATCGGGCGTCTCACCCATGCGTTGCTGCAATATCTTCCGGCCTGCCCGGCAAGTCGGCGGGAAGAGGCCGCGCGGCGGTTTCTCACTCTGCGCGGCGCAAATCTGGACGAGAAGACGTCTGACGACATCATCGACGCGGCGCTGCGCGCCATCGATGACCCGCGGCTTGCCGATCTGTTCGGGCCCCGCTCCATCGCTGAGGCCGACGTCTACGCCGCCCTCGATGAAGGGCTTACAGTCTCGGGCCGGATCGACCGACTGGCGGAGACTGAGGACAGCGTGCTCGTCGCCGACTTCAAGACAGGCCGGCCGCACGAGACCCCGAACGCCGCGCAGCTTCGCCAGCTCGCGCTGTACCGCGCCGCGCTGCGCCCGCTCTATCCCGGCAAGCGGCTGCGCTGCTTCATCGTCTTCACGCAAAACGCAGCCGTCGTCGAGGCGTCGGATGCAGCGCTCGACGACGCGTTCACACGCCTCGTCGCCACGACGACGTAACTTATTCCGTCTGCAGGTCGGGGTCCGAGCGGCGCCGCCAGAATTCGAGCATGAGCAAGGTCATGGTGAAGGCGACCGGTCCGAGAATGAGCCCCGACGGGCCAAAGAGCTGCAGTCCGCCGAGCATGGCGATGAGGGCCGGCGCCGTATGCAGGCGCAAGGTTTCGCCGACGAGCAGCGGACGCACGACATTGTCCGCCGTCGAGATCACGACGCTGCCCCAAATGCCGAGCGTAACGGCGTCCGCCCAGCGATCTTCGAGCGCAAGGTAGATCGTCGCAGGGATCCAGATCACGAAAGAGCCCAGCACCGGAATGATCGAAATGACTGTCATCACCACGGCCCAGAGCGCCGGCGAGGGAAAGCCCAGCCACCAGAACATGGCGCCGCCGAGCGCGCCCTGCAGCACGGCCACGGCGAGCGTTCCGAAGATCGTCGCGTAGATCGTGTCGCGCACGCGCACGATGAGCTTGCCCGTCTCGATATTGGAAAAGGGCGAGAGCCGAACCACCGCGTCGAGCCCCGCGCTGCGATCGCGCAGGAAAAAAAACAGCATGTAAAACGCCAGCGCGATGGTGATGGCCTGTCCGGTGGACTGTCTCAAGACCGACGCCCCGAGATTGGTGAAGAATTCACCGAGCCGCGCGGCGGTGGTCGGCACGTCGACGCGGTCGCCGAGCCAGGCGAGCCAGGGATGCGCGGCGAGAAAGTCGCTCCATCTTCCCGCCGAGACGGCGCTCTGAACGTAGTCGACGCCAGCCAGCGCTTCCTGGAGAAGGCGCTGGAAGATGAAAAGGAGCGGCGCGACGATGATGAGGGCGACAAAGGCGACCGAGAGCCCGGCGGCTTTGTTTGGCCCGAGGAAGGTTTCGAACCAGCGATGCGGGCGGATGAACACGACCGCCAACACGAGCGCCCAGGTGACGCTGGCGAGATAAGGCGCCGCGACGAGCGCCGTGAGAACGACGAAGATGAAGGTGAAGCCGAGACGCGCCAGGAGGAAAATGTCGATTGGCTCGCCAGTCGTGAAGACTTCGCCGACCGGCGCGTCTCCGTTCTTTCGGGTGTCCGTCATGTTCTGCCCGCGTCTCCGCCTCGTTTCTAGATAAGGCGAGGCCGACGCGGGCACATGTCTCTAGAAGGCGCATTCCTTGGGCAGATCGCCGTCGGACCAGTCGGCGAGCTTCTTGACCGGAAACTTCGCCTCAACCGGCTTTCCATCTTTCTTGCCCTTTCCGGACAGGAAGTTGAGATCACAGCTGTGCGAGGCGTTGGGCTCGAGCGAATCATAGGCGTCGCGCGTCAGGCCGGCGACGATGAACTCCTTGTTGCGGTAGACGACCGTCAGCGTCTGTGTCCACTTGTCGCGACCTATGCCGGTATTCTCGGATTTGACGAGAAGGGAGCCCTTGGCGCTGGTTTCGAGCGAAGGGCGCGAGCCCCATATGCCGCCGCTCCAGGCGACGTTCTTTTTCACCAATGCGGGCTTTGGCGGCTTGGCCGGATCGAAGGCGGGCTCGAGCGCCCGGTAGATGTAGAGGTCGGCGCCTGAATCGCCGTTGTCCACGAGAACGGCGCGGTCCGTATCGCCATTGTTTTCCAAGGAAAAGGTCTCGACGTCGAGAACGCGGGAATAATCCGGCTCCGCTTGGGCGGTCGAGACGGCGCTAAGCGCAATTAGAAAAACCATTGTTCTGAGCATGCGCGTCCCCTTGCAAAAAAGCCGCCCGATTGTGTCGGACGGCTTGCGCTTGTTTGACCGAGAGGTGTCAGCTCATTCGCTCTCCGCCGCGGCGGCGGCTTCGCGCTCGGCCTTCTCCTTGGCTTCGAGGTCCTCGCCGGTCGTCTGGTCGACGACGCGCATCGAGAGGCGCACCTTGCCGCGATCGTCGAAGCCGAGGAGCTTCACCTTCACGCGGTCGCCTTCCTTCACCACATCGGTCGTCTTCGCCACACGCTGCTTCGAGAGCTGCGAGATGTGGACAAGGCCGTCCTTGGCGCCGAAGAAGTTCACGAAGGCGCCGAAGTCGGCGGTCTTCACCACCGTGCCCTCGTAAATCATGCCGACTTCCGGATCCGAAGCGATCGACTTGATCCAGTTGATCGCGGCCTTGATCGAGTTGGCGTCCGCGGAGGCGACCTTCACCGTGCCGTCGTCCTCGATGTTGATCTTGGCGCCGGTCTTCTCGACGATCTCGCGGATCACCTTGCCGCCCGAGCCGATCACGTCGCGGATCTTGTCCGTGGGGATCTTCATCGTCTCGATGCGCGGCGCGAATTCGCCGAGTTCGGCGCGCGAGCTGGTGATCGCCTTGGCCATCTCGCCGAGGATATGCAGGCGGCCGTCCTTCGCCTGGGCGAGGGCGACACGCATGATCTCTTCGGTGATGCCGGCGATCTTGATGTCCATCTGCAGCGAGGTCACGCCGTTGGCCGTGCCCGCCACCTTGAAGTCCATGTCGCCGAGGTGATCCTCGTCGCCGAGAATGTCGGAGAGAACCGCGAAGCGCTCGCCTTCGAGGATGAGGCCCATGGCGATGCCGGCGGTCGGCGCCTTGATCGGCACGCCCGCGTCCATCAGCGCCAGCGAGGTGCCGCACACCGTGGCCATGGAGGACGAGCCGTTGGACTCGGTGATCTCCGACACGACGCGCAGCGTGTAGGGGAATTCCGCAGCCGCCGGCAGCATCGGACGGATGGCGCGCCAGGCGAGCTTGCCGTGGCCGATCTCGCGGCGGCCCGGCGAGCCCATACGGCCGGTCTCGCCGACGGAATAGGGCGGGAAGTTATAATGGAGCAGGAAGCGCTCTTTGTAGGTGCCCTCGAGCGAATCGACGAATTGCTCGTCTTCCGCCGTGCCGAGCGTCGCGACGACGAGCGCCTGCGTCTCACCGCGCGTGAAGAGCGCCGAGCCGTGGGCGCGCGGCAGCACGCCGACTTCGGAGACGATCGGCCGCACCGTCTTCACGTCGCGGCCGTCGATGCGCACGCCCGTGTCGAGGATGTTCCAGCGCACGACCTTGGCCTGAAGCTCCTTGAAAACCTCGGCGACCTGCTCCTTGGTGTAGAGGGGCTCCGACCCTTCCGGGAAGAGCTCCGACATCGCCTTCGCCTTCACGGCGTCGACGGCGGCGTAGCGGTCCTGCTTGATGGTGATCTTATAGGCCTCGCGCAGCCCGGCTTCGGCGTGCTTCGCCACCGCGGCGGCGATTTCCGAGGTGTCGGGGATGATCAGCTCGCGCGGGTCCTTGGCGGCGCGTTCAGCGAGGCGGATGATGGCGTCGATCACCGGCTGGAAGCCGCGATGGCCGGTCATCACCGCTTCGAGCATCGTCTCTTCGGAAAGCTCCTTGGCCTCGGACTCGACCATCAGCACGGCGTCCTGGGTGCCGGCGACGACGAGATCGAGGTCGGAGAGCTTCATCTCCTCGATCGTCGGATTGAGCTTGAGCTGGCCGTTGACATAGCCGACGCGCGCGCCGCCGATGGGCCCCATGAAGGGCACGCCCGAGAGCGTCAACGCCGCCGAAGCCGCGACCATCGCCAGAATGTCGGGGTCGTTCTCGAGATCATGCGAGAGCACGGTGAGGATCACCTGCGTGTCGCAGCGGTAGCCGTCCGGGAACAGGGGACGGATCGGGCGGTCGATGAGGCGCGACACGAGCGTTTCGCGCTCGGAGGGACGCCCTTCGCGCTTGAAATAGCCGCCCGGAATGCGGCCGGCGGCGAAGGCCTTTTCCTGATAATTAACGGTGAGGGGGAAGAAGTCCTGGCCAGGCTTGGGAGCCTTTGCGGAAACGACGGTGGCGAGGACGGTGGTCTCGCCCCAGCTCGCCATCACGGCGCCGTCGGCTTGGCGGGCGACCTTTCCGGTCTCGAGGACGAGCCTGCGCCCGGCCCAGTCGAGTTCTTCGCGGTGCACTTCGAACATATTTGGTCTTTCTCTGATGAACCCGACGGTTCGTCATGAGCAAGACGGCGAGAGGCTGCGGAAGCGTTGCTCTTTGTGGTCCGGCCCCGCAGCGTCCGGCGATCCTGCCCTGACGGTGTTCGCGCTGGGTCTGTTTGGGGCGCGTCGGCCCCCTTTCAAAAGGCGAAAGCGGCGCCTGTCGTCGCGCCGCTTTCGCAAGGCTTCTTAGCGGCGAATGCCCAAACGCTCGATCAGCGTCTTGTAGCGGGCTTCGTCCCGCTTCTTCACGTAATCGAGGAGTTGGCGACGCTGGGAGACGAGCTTCAGCAGGCCGCGACGCGAGTGATTGTCCTTCACATGCGTCTTGAAATGCTCGGTGAGGTTGACGATGCGCTCCGTCAGGATCGCGACCTGGACCTCGGGCGAGCCCGTATCGTCGGCTTTGGTGGAATATTCCTTAATGAGCGCCTGCTTGCGCTCGGCCGTGATCGACATCCGTCGTTCCTTTTGGTTGGGAGTGGTCCGCTGCGGGCGGCCTTGGCCGGGATGTCGTCCAGCGAGGTCGCCTCAAAGCGGCGCCGCCCGGCTGGGCCGGGCGTGCGCGGTCCATATAGCAGAAATCGCGGGAAAGGATAGGGGGCGGCGGAGGCGCGCGAAAGCTCCCGCCTAGGCGCCCTTGTCCGGCGCAACGATCTCGCCGTCGCCATGGAGCATGCGGCGGACGAAGGACTGGGCCAATGGCTTCTCCTGGGCCGAGGCGAGGGCGGAAACCACGCCCGCCGTCATGCCGACCGCGGCGCCGGCGAGACCGGCCAGGGCGTAGGCCTCGATCTTGCGGGCCGGCCCGGCGAGGGCCAGCGTGGCGGCGAGCGTCAGGGCGCCGGCGATGAGCGCCGCAAAAGCCTCCCGATCCTCGGCCCGATCCCAGAAGGCGAGGGCGAGCGAGGGGGCGACGCAAGACGCCGCGACGGCCAGCGCCAGCGCGATCAGCCCGCCGGGCGAGACGATCTGCGTCACGCCCGCGACATAGGCGCAGGTGGCCAAGAGGACGAGCGCGAGCCGGGTGAGGGCGAGCCGGCGGCTCGTGAGATCGATCTCTCCGCGCAGCCGATAGAGCGCGTCATGTCCCAGGGCGGCGCTACAGGCCTGAAGGCCCATCGCCGCCAGCAGCAGTCCGAAGGCGACGAGCGCCGAGGCGACGAGGCCCGCCGCGGCGGCGCCGAGATCGGTGGCGCCGGGCAGGGCGCCGAGCAGGTAATCGCCGTCGATCGGTCGGACGTTGGGCGGCGTCAGCGGCGAGCCCGGCGCAATTTTTTGCGCAGCGCAGGCCCGCTGCGCCTGAGAGGGACTGGGCGCCCGCGCGTCGCAGACGGCGACAAGGCCTCGGCTGCTGGCGGCATAGACCGAGGCAGGCAGACGCTCGGCGCTCTGGCCCGAGACGGAAGCCGCCAGGCTCAGGGCAGACGCCGCGATGGCCGCTGCGACGAGCAGGGCGAAGAGGAACGTCCAGCCTATGGCGAGAATGCCGGAAGAGCGCGCCGAAGAGGCGTTTTCGGTCGTCACCGCCGGCGCGAGCACCGGGGCGAGCGAGGCGACGCCGAGCGCCATGGCGATGGTGGCGCCGATCTCGACGAAAACGCCCATCGGGTCCGGCATGAGCTTCCAGGCGGCGAACAACTCGGCGGCCTCGCGCCAGCCCGCGCCGCCGAACAGGTCGACAGGCAGTCGGCCCTGAAACTCGAGCGCGGCGATCGGCCAGCCGAAGCCGAGCAACGCCACGCCCGCGGCCGCGGCCGCGGCCCAGACCGCGGCGCCCAGCCCGCCGGGTCCGGCAATAATGAGGCCCGCCGCCGCAACGGTGAAGGCAGAGAAGACCCGGCCCGCGCCCGTCAGATCGACGAGGGCGTCGACGGCCATCTGGCTTCCGGCGACGGCGAGCAGGCCCGAGGAGAAGCCGACGGCCGCAACCAGGCCGAAACGCGGCAGCGTGCGTCGGAAGCGCGCCGCAAGAAAGCCGGAGAGCGAGAAGACGCCGGTTCGGCGCAACAGCGGCCCCAGATAGAGCGCCGCAACCGTAAGCCCGAGAAAGGCGCCGCAGACGACCCCAATCCCCCAGCTGTGGCCGGCGAGCCGCGTCGCGAAAGGCAAAAGCAGCGCAACCACGACGGCGGCGTTGGCGAAGCCCGCATAGGCGGCCGGAATTGCGCGCCCGCCGGCGTAATAGAAAGACACCCGCATGGAATGGAGCAAGAAGCCCAGCGCCGCCAGCGCCACGACCGTAAACCAGGGAGGCGCGGCGGCGACGAACCGCTCTGGCGCGCCGACGCGGTCGAGCAGCGCCGCGAACCCATAGGCGAGCAGAAAACTCGCCGAGACGAAGGCTATTCGCGAATCCAGAACCGCGCGGTCGAACAGGGCAACTTCGCCGGAACGCTCTTGCATGGGGGCTCTCGCGGGATGGTTGCGGCGAGATTACCGGAGGCGGCGCGATGGGGGAAGAGCGGGGCTGACGCGCCCTATATGCGGGTCCGGCGCGCCCACAAGAGCGCGGCGGTCATCCCGAACGCGGCTCCAACCGGGCCGGTCACGAAGGCGCCGGTCATAACGGCTTCCAAGGCCAGGTCATGTGTGTTGCCGGAGAAGACGTCGACCAGCAGGGCGCCGCCGACCGCGCCGGCGAGGTAGCCCATGATAAGTCCGGCAATCGCCGCGAGCGCCTTGTGCATCCGATTTCCTCGCCATCGACAATAGGGCGGGCTTTGGGCCATAAGGCGGCATGCCGTTATTTCTCACCGCGAAGCGAGACGCCGCATGAGCGCGCCCGAGACCAAAGGCGTGGGCGTAACCACGACGACCGTCACCGAGGACGAGGCGGGGATGCGCGTCGACCGCTGGTTCAAGCGACGCTACCCCACGCTCGCCCTGTCCCATCTCGCCAAAATATGCCGCAAGGGCGAGGTGCGCGTCGACGGCAAACGCGTCGAGACCTCCTCCCGGCTGGAGATGGGCCAGAAGGTCCGCGTGCCGCCGCTCAAGATCGAGCCGCCCGCGAGCCCGGCCGTCAAGCGCGCGGCGCCCGAGGACGTCGCGGCGATTCGGGCGATGACTTTGTTCGAAGACAAGGACTTGATGGTGCTCAACAAGCCCTTCGGCCTCGCGACGCAGGGCGGCTCCGGCCAGAAACGCCATATCGACGGCATGCTGGAAGCGTTGGCCAAGGGCGATTCGCGCCCGGTCCTGGTTCACCGCCTGGACCGCGACACGTCCGGCGTGCTGCTCGTAGCCAAGAGTCGGCGCATGGCGGCGGATCTCGGCGAGATTTTTCGCTCTCGGCAGGCGAAGAAGATCTACTGGGCGTTGGTCGAGGGCGTGCCCAAGCCGTCGCAGGGCCGGATTTCGCTCTACCTCGCCAAAGGGCCCGGCATGGAGAAAACCCGCGGGGCCGGGCGCGATCTGGAAAAGATGCGGATCGCCAAACATGGCGACGCCGACGCCCAGCATTCGCTGACCTATTACGCCATCGTCGACAAAGTGGCGCCGCGCTGCGCCTGGCTGTCGATGAAGCCCTTGACCGGCCGCACGCATCAGCTGCGCGCCCATGCCGAGGCGATCGGCCACCCGATCTTCGGCGATCCGAAATATGGCCACCGCCCCGAGGACGACGTGCGCCGCCGCGACCCGCTGCGCGCCATGCCGGAGGGGCTCGAGCGCAAGCTCCATTTGCTGGCGCGGCGGCTCGTTCTGCCGCACCCGAAGGGCGGGACGCTGGACGTGACCGCCCCGCTGCCCGAGCATATGCAAAAGAGCTGGGACCTCTTCGGCTTCGATTTGAAACACTATGACCCGATCGAGGATGCGCCCGACGCGTGAGGACGTCCCGGTTCGCTGAGCCGCGTCATGGCCGACTTCAGGCCGGGAGTGGACGCCCTCAACGAGCGCGGACATGGCGCGGTCGGGCCCCCGACCCTCGCTTCCAGGAGCTGAGAAATGCCCCAAGACCCAACCGGCTTCGACGCCGACTTCTTCGTCCCCGAGAGCGAGCGCGACCCGGTGAAGGCGGCGCGCGACCCCGCGCGGCCGTTGCCGAAGCGCTTCTACAAGGAGGCGACCGTCGGCGCGGAGGCGAACGGCTTCTCAATTCTGCTCGACGGGCGCCCGGTGAATACGCCGGCCAAGCGCCGGCTGGTCGTGCCGTCGCGCCCGCTCGCCGAGGCCATGGCCGCGGAATGGGCCGCGCAGGGGGAGACGATCGACCCGGCGAGCATGCCGCTCACCCGTCTGGTGAATACGGCGCTCGACGGCGTCGCGCAGCAAATGGCCGACGTCGAGGCCGAACTCGTCAGATACGCGGGCTCCGACATGCTCTGCTACCGCGCCGGGGAGCCGGAGAGCCTTGTTGCGGCGCAGTCGGCCGCCTGGGACCCGCTGCTCGCCTTCGCCCGCGACAAGCTCGGCGCAAGGCTGGCGCTGGCGGAAGGGGTGATGTTTACGGCGCAGCCCGAAGAATCGGTCGCCGCGCTCGGTCGCGCCGTGCGCGCCTTTGTCGGCGAGGGGCAGGGGGCCCCGCTGCGGCTCGCGGCGCTGCACGTCATGACGACGCTGACCGGCTCGCTGATTCTCGCGCTCGCCAAGGCATTGAATGAAATAGACCTTGCGACGGCCTGGGGGGCCGCCCATATCGACGAGGACTTTCAGATGCGGGCCTGGGGCGCCGACCCTGAGGCGCTGGCGCGCCGGGAGGCGCGGTTCGCCGAGATGACGGCGGCCGCCTTCCTTGCGGACACCGTCGCGGAAGGCCGGGAGCCGTAAGCCGCCGCTGGCGCGCCCCAACCCTGCGACGAAATCGACATAACTGCGGACCAGCCGTCCTTGTCTCTTGCTTTGCACAAGGGGCTTTGTTACGGAACCCGCGGCCTGGAGCTTTTCTAAGGTGGAGCTCCCAAGAAAGCGGCCCTCGCCCCGCCGCACCGTCGGACCGACCGGACACGACCCATGCCGATGCTGCTCGAACAATACATGCCGCTGGTGATTTTCATCGCGCTCTCCGCGATCATCTCCGGCGCGCTGCTCGTCGCGCCCTTCCTGCTCGCCTTCAAGGCGCCCGACCCGGAGAAGCTCTCCGCCTATGAGTGCGGCTTCAATCCGTTCAACGATTCGCGCATGAAATTCGACGTGCGCTTCTATCTCGTGTCGCTGCTCTTCATCGTGTTCGATCTCGAAGTGGCCTTTCTCTTCCCCTGGGCCGTCGCCTTCAAGGAGGCCGGGGCCTTCGGTTTCTGGTCGATGATGGTTTTCCTCGGCGTGCTGACCGTCGGATTCGTCTATGAGTGGCGCAAGGGAGCGCTGGAATGGGATTGATCACGAACCAGGGCGGGACGCTCGTCGCCCCGCAGCCGAAGGGCCTCATCGATCCGCGCACCGGCAAGCCGGTGGGCTCGGACGACCCGTTCTTTTTGCAGATCAACGAAGAGCTCGCCGACAAGGGCTTCTTCGTCACGGCGACGGACGACGTCATCAACTGGGCGCGCACGGGCTCGCTGATGTGGATGACCTTCGGCCTCGCCTGCTGCGCGGTGGAGATGATCCAGGCGGCCATGCCGCGCTACGATCTCGAGCGCTTCGGCTTCGCGCCGCGCGCGAGCCCACGCCAGTCGGACTGCATCATCATCGCCGGCACGCTGACCAACAAGATGGCCCCGGCGCTGCGTAAGGTCTATGACCAGATGCCGGAGCCTCGCTACGTCATCTCCATGGGCTCCTGCGCCAATGGCGGCGGCTATTACCACTATTCCTATTCGGTGGTGCGCGGCTGCGACCGCGTGATTCCCGTCGACGTGTACGTTCCGGGCTGCCCGCCGTCGGCGGAGGCGCTGGTCTACGGCATGCTGCTGTTGCAGAAGAAGATCCGCCGCACGGGCACGATCGAGCGGTGAGTGTTTCCCTCTTCCCGCGGGCGGGAAGAGGGCGCGTGGCGACGCGCGGGCTTAAGGGAAAGTGACGGATGTCGGCTGAACTGGAAACTCTCGGCGCGCGGATCAGCGGCGCTCTTCCCGGCGCGGTCACGGGCGCGAAGGTCGCTTACGGCGAACTCACGCTCACCATTGCGCGTGACCGCTGGATCGACGTCGCAACCTATCTGCGCGACGATCCGGAATGCCTCTTCGTCAATTTCATCGACGTGACGGCGGCGGATTATCCCGAGCGCGACGAGCGCTTCGAGGTCGTGGCGCATTTTCAGTCGCCGAAACACAATCGCCGCATCCGCATCAAGACGCCGGCGGCCGAAGAGACGCCCGTCGCCTCGCTGGTCCCGCTCTTTCCCGGCGCCGACTGGTACGAGCGCGAGACCTACGATCTGTTCGGCGTGATCTTCTCGGGCCATCCGGACCTGCGCCGCATCATGACCGACTATGGCTTCGACGGCCATCCGCTGCGCAAGGACTTCCCGATGACGGGCTATGTCGAGGTGCGCTACGACGACGAGCGCAAGCGCGTCGTCTATGAGCCCGTGCGCCTCCAGCAGGAATACCGCAACTTCGATTTCCTCTCGCCGTGGGAGGGCGTGCAATACGACCTGCCCGGCGACGAGAAGGCGAGCAAGTGAGCGCGTCGCAGATGAACGATCTAACAGCCGCCCCCGCTAAGCCCGAATCCCAGGGTCTGCGCAACTTCAACATCAACTTCGGCCCGCAGCATCCGGCCGCGCACGGCGTTCTGCGCCTGATCCTCGAACTCGACGGCGAAGTCGTCGAGCGCGTCGATCCGCATGTAGGCTTCCTGCATCGCGGCACCGAGAAGCTGATGGAGGCGCGCACCTATCTGCAGAACGTGCCTTACTTCGATCGGCTCGACTATTGCGCGCCGATGAATCAGGAGCACGCATTCTGCCTCGCGATCGAGCGCCTGCTCGACGTGGAAGTTCCGCGCCGCGGTCAGCTCATTCGCGTTCTCTACGCCGAGATCGGCCGCCTGCTGTCGCATCTCCTGAATGTCACCTCGCAGGCGATGGACGTCGGCGCGCTGACCCCGCCGCTGTGGGGCTACGAAGAGCGCGAAAAGCTCATGGTGTTCTATGAGCGCGCTTCCGGCGCGCGCATGCACGCCAATTATTTCCGTCCGGGCGGCGTCGCGCGCGATCTGCCCGACCAGCTCGTCGAGGACATCGGCGCCTTCTGCGATCCCTTCCTCAAGGTCTGCGACGATCTCGAAGAGCTCTTCATCGAGAACCGCATCTTCAAGCAGCGCAACGTCGACATCGGCGTGATTTCGCTCGAAGACGCATGGAAGTGGGGCTTTTCGGGCGTCATGGTGCGCGGCTCCGGCGCCGCCTGGGATCTGCGCAAGGCGCAGCCCTACGAGTGCTATGAGGAGATGGAATTCGACATCCCCGTAGGCAAGAACGGCGACTGCTACGACCGCGCGGTGATCCGCATGGAGGAGATGCGGCAGTCGACCTACATCATGAAGCAGTGCGTCGAGAAGCTCATGCGCGCCGACGGCCGTGGCCCCGTGCTCACGCCCAACCACAAGATCACGCAGCCCTCGCGCGGCGAGATGAAGCGCTCCATGGAGGCGCTCATCCATCACTTCAAGCTTTTCACCGAAGGCTTCCACGTGCCGGCCGGCGAGGTCTATGCGGCGGTCGAAGCCCCCAAGGGCGAATTCGGCGTCTATCTGGTGTCGGACGGCGGCGACAAGCCGTATCGCTGCAAGATCCGCGCGCCGGGCTTCGCGCATCTCGCGTCCATGGATTTCATGTGTAAGGGCCACATGCTCGCCGACGTCTCGGCGATCCTCGGCTCGCTCGATATCGTCTTCGGGGAGGTCGATCGCTAATGTCCGTCCGTCGTCTCGCCGAGAACCAGCCCGAGAACTTCGAGTTCACGCCTGAAAACAAGGCCTGGCTCGAAAAGCAGATCGCCAAATATCCCGACGGCCGTCAGGCCTCCGCGGTCGTGCCGGCCCTGTGGCAGGCGCAGAAGCAGAACGATTACTGGCTGCCGCAGAAGGCGATCGAGAAGGTCGCTGAAACGTTGGGCATGCCGAAGATCCGCGTGCTCGAGGTCGCGACCTTCTACACGATGTTCAACCTCGAGCCGGTTGGCAAATTCTACATCCAGCTGTGCGGCACCACGCCCTGCATGCTGTGCGGCTCGGACGATCTCATCAAGGTCCTCGAACGCCGCGTCGGCCCGCAGCGCAAGGTGACGGCCGACGGCCTGTTCTCCTGGCTCGAAGTCGAATGTCTGGGCGCCTGCTGCAACGCGCCCATGGTGCAGATCAATGACGATTACTACGAAGACCTCACCGCCGAGAGCTTCGAGAAGCTGCTCGACGATCTCGCCGCCGGCCGCCCGGTGAAGACCGGCTCCCAAAAGGGCCGCGTTTCCTCGGAGCCCGAGGGCGGGCTGACGAGCCTCACCTCGCTCTACAGCCAGAAATAAGCGGAGGGGAAAGACATCATGCTCTCCGATTCAGATCGCATTTTTACAAATCTTTACGGCCTCGGCGACCGGTCGCTGGCGGGCGCCCGGGCGCGCGGCCAGTGGGACAACACCAAGGCGCTGCTCGCCAGGGGCCGCGACAAGATCATCGAAGAGGTGAAGGCGTCGGGCCTGCGCGGCCGCGGCGGCGCCGGCTTCTCGACGGGCCTCAAATGGTCCTTCATGCCCAAGGACGTCGACCCCAAGCGCCCGCATTATCTCGTCATCAACGCCGACGAGTCGGAGCCCGGCACCTGCAAAGACCGCGAGATCATGCGCAACGACCCGCATACGCTGGTCGAGGGCGCGCTGGTCGCGAGCTACGCCATGGGCGCGCACGCCTGCTATATTTACGTCCGCGGCGAATTCATCGCGGAGCGCGTCGCGCTGCAGAAGGCGGTCGACGAGGCCTATGAGGCCAACCTCATCGGCAAGAACAACGTCCACGGCTATCCATTCGACCTCTACGTCCATCATGGCGCCGGCGCTTACATCTGCGGCGAGGAGACGGCGCTGATCGAGAGCCTCGAAGGCAAGAAGGGCATGCCGCGCCTGAAGCCGCCGTTCCCGGCCAATGTCGGCCTTTACGGCTGCCCGACGACGGTGAACAACGTCGAATCGATTGCGGTCGTCCCCACCATCCTGCGGCGCGGCCCGGCCTGGTTTGCCGGCATCGGCAAGCCCAACAACACTGGCACCAAGCTCTTTTCGATTTCCGGCCACGTCAACCGGCCCTGTAATGTCGAAGAGGCGATGTCGATCTCTTTCCGCGAATTGATCGACGCCCATTGCGGCGGCGTCCGCGGCGGTTGGGACAATCTCCTCGCGGTCATTCCGGGCGGCTCGTCGGTGCGCTGCGTGCCGGCGCATCAGATCATCGATTGCCCGATGGACTTCGACAGCCTGGTGAAGCTCGGCTCGGGCCTCGGCACGGCGGCGGTGATCGTCATGGACAAGTCCACGGACATCATCCGCGCTATCGCCCGCCTCGCCTATTTCTACAAGCACGAGAGCTGCGGCCAGTGCACGCCCTGCCGCGAAGGCACCGGCTGGATGTATCGCGTCGTGCAGCGCATGGTCGAAGGCCGCGCCCACAAAAAAGAGATCGATATGCTTTTCGACGTGTCGAAGCAGATCGAGGGCCACACCATTTGCGCGCTCGGCGACGCCGCCGCCTGGCCGATCCAGGGCCTCATCGCGCATTTCCGCGACGTGATCGAGCAACGCATCGATCAATATTCGGCCAATCCGCATCCGGAGCCCGTGCGCGAGGCGGCGGAATGATCATGAACAAGCGCATTACGACTTCGGAGAGAGCGAAGTGACAAAGATTCTCGTCGACGGCGTCGAAGTGGACGTTCCGGGAGAGTTCACGCTTCTCCAGGCTTGCGAGCAGGCGGGCGCCGAGGTGCCGCGCTTCTGCTATCACGAGCGCCTGTCCATCGCCGGCAATTGCCGCATGTGCCTCGTCGAGGTAAAGGGCGGTCCGCCCAAGCCGCAGGCCTCCTGCGCCATGTCGGTCAAGGATCTGCGTCCCGGCCCGAACGGCGCGCCGCCGGAAGTCTTCACCAAATCGCCCATGGTGAAGAAGGCGCGCGAAGGCGTGATGGAGTTTCTGCTCGTCAACCATCCGCTCGACTGCCCGATCTGCGATCAGGGCGGCGAATGCGATCTTCAGGATCAGGCGCTGGCCTTCGGCGGCGACTCGTCGCGTTTCCATGAAAACAAGCGCGCCGTCGAGGACAAATATATCGGCGTTCTCGTCAAGACCGAGATGAACCGCTGCATCCACTGCACGCGTTGCGTCCGCTTCACCGCCGAAGTCGCGGGCACGGGCGACATGGGCGCCATCGGCCGCGGCGAGGATATGGAGATTACGACTTACCTCGAAAGCGCGATGACCTCGGAGCTTCAGGGCAATGTCGCCGATCTCTGCCCGGTTGGCGCGCTGCTGCCGAAGCCGCAGAGCTTCCGCGCGCGTCCGTGGGAATATCAGAAGACCGAGACCGTCGACGTCATGGACGCGCTCGGCTCGGCGATCCGCGTCGACTCGCGCGGCCGCGAAGTGATCCGCATTCTGCCGCGCGTCAACGACCTCGTGAACGAGGAATGGATCTCAGACAAGACGCGCCAGATTGTCGACGGTCTGAAGACGCAGCGTCTGGATCGCCCCTATGTGCGCGAGAACGGCCGGCTGCGTCCGGCGACGTGGCAGGAGGCCTTCGCCGCCATCGCCGCGAAGCGCAAGACGACGGCGCCCGCGCGGACTGGCGCGATTGTTGGCGACCTTGCGGCGGTCGAAGAGACCTTTGCGCTGAAGCTGCTCATGCAGCAGCTGGGTTCGCCCAATCTGGACTGCCGGCAGGACGGGGCCAAGCTCGATCCGAAATTCGGCCGCGCGTCGTATCTTTTCAATGCGACTGTCGCCGGCATCGATCACGCGGACGCGCTGCTCATCATCGGCGCTAATCCGCGCAAGGAGTCGCCCGTTCTCAACGCCCGCATCCGCAAGCGCTGGCTGAAAGGCGACTTCAAGATTTCCGTCATCGGCGAGAAGGCGGATCTCACCTACGACTACGATTACCTCGGCGCGGGCGCGGACTCGCTGCTGCGATTCATTCAGGAAGGCAAGCCCGTCGGCAAGCTTCTGGTGATCGTGGGGCAGGGCGCCATTTCGCGTCCCGACGGCGACGCCATTCTGGCGCTTGCCGCCCAGGCTGCGCAGAAGCTCGGGGGCGTCGGCGACGGCTGGAACGGCTTCTCCATCCTGCATACGGCGGCGTCGCGCGTCGGCGCGCTCGATCTCGGCTTCACGCCGGGCGCCGGCGGCCTGGACGCCGAGGCCATGGCCAAGGCGGGGGCGCTCGATCTGCTGTTCAACCTCGGCGCCGATGAGATCGCGATCGCCCCGGGCGCCTTCGTCGTCTACATCGGCACGCATGGCGACCGCGGCGCGCATCGCGCGGACGTGATCCTGCCTGGCGCCGCCTATACCGAGAAGTCGGGTCTCTACGTCAATACGGAGGGCCGCGTGCAGCTTGCGTCGCGCGTCGTCTTCCCGCCGGGCGAGGCCCGCGAAGACTGGGCGATCCTGCGCGCGCTGTCGGCGGTCCTGGGGCAGGCGCTGCCCTTCGACTCGCTTGCAGAATTGCGCAAGAAGCTCGTCCTGGAGCACCCGCATTTCGCGCGCATCGACCAGATCGAGGCCGGCCAGGCGGGCGATATCGGCAAGCTCGCCAATCATCCCGCGGTCGCCATGAAGGACCCCTTCGTTGCGGCGATCGGCGATTTCTATCTCACCAATCCGATCGCGCGCGCCTCGGCGGTCATGGCGGAATGCTCGGCCCTCGCGCAGGGCCGGCTGAAGCAGGCGGCGGAATAGGAGCGATCACGTGTCAGAAGCCTGGAACGCCATAACGGCCTATCTCGCGGAAAGCCCCGTTCTGCTCGCGATCATCAAGAGCGTGCTGATCGCGGTCGTGCTGCTGATCTATGTGGCCTACGTCATTCTGGCGGACCGCAAGATCTGGGCGGCCGTGCAGCTGCGCCGCGGTCCGAACGTCGTCGGCCCCTGGGGACTGCTGCAGAGCTTCGCCGACTTCATCAAGTTCGCGCTGAAGGAGCCGGTGATTCCGGACACGGCGAACAAGGGCGTCTTCCTGTTCGCGCCCTTCATCATGGCGACGCTCTCCATCGCCGCCTGGGCGGTGATGCCGGTTGCGGACGGCTGGGTCGTCGGCGACATCAATGTCGGCATTCTTTATATTTTCGCCCTGTCGTCGCTCGGCGTTTATGGCGTCATCATGGGCGGCTGGGCGTCGAACTCGAAATACCCCTTCCTGTCGGCGCTGCGTTCGGCGGCGCAGATGGTGTCGTACGAAGTCTCCATCGGCTTCGTCATCATCACCGTGCTGCTCTGCGCCGGGTCGCTGAATCTGACGGAGATCGTGCGGGCGCAGGACACGCCCTATGGCATGGCCGGCTGGTATTGGCTGCGCCTGTTCCCGATGTTCATCATCTTCTTCGTTTCGGCGCTCGCTGAAACGAACCGACCGCCCTTCGACCTCGTCGAAGCCGAGTCCGAGCTCGTCGCGGGCTTCATGATCGAATATTCGGCGACGCCTTACGTGCTGTTCATGCTCGCCGAATATGTCGCGATCTGCACCATGTGCGCGCTGCTGACGATCCTGTTCTTCGGCGGCTGGCTGCCGCCGGCCAACATCGCGCCCTTCACCTGGGTGCCGGGCGTGATCTGGTTCATCCTGAAGGTCAGCTTCTTCTTCTTCTTCTTCGCCATGGTGAAGGCCTTCGTCCCGCGCTACCGCTACGATCAGCTGATGCGTCTGGGCTGGAAGGTCTTCCTGCCGATCTCGCTGGCCATGGTGATTATCGTCGCCGCCGTGCTGCAGTTTGGCGGCGGAGCTGTCGCGAGCTAAGGGCCCGTCATGAGACTAGACCAAGCCGCCAAGTCGCTTTTCCTCTCCGAGTTCGTCGGCGCCTTCCTGCTGTCGATGCGCTACTTCTTCAAGCCGAAGGCGACGATCAACTATCCGCACGAGCGCAATCCGCAGTCGCCGCGGTTCCGCGGCGAGCACGCGCTGCGCCGCTATCCCAATGGCGAGGAGCGATGCATCGCCTGCAAGCTCTGCGAGGCGATCTGCCCCGCGCAGGCGATCACCATCGAGGCCGGCCCGCGCCGCAACGACGGCACCCGCCGGACGACGCGCTACGACATCGACATGGTGAAGTGCATCTATTGCGGCTATTGCCAGGAGGCCTGCCCGGTCGACGCCATCGTCGAGGGGCCGAACCAGGAATTTGCGACGGAAACGCGCGAGGAGCTCTATTACACCAAGGAGCGCCTGCTCGAAAACGGCGCCCGCTGGGAACGCGAGATCGCGCGCAACATCGCGCTGGATTCGCCCTACCGGTAACAAACGAACGCGAGCCGCGGCTCACGCCGCGCGCTCAATACGAGAGGATGAGGCCGTGGCGGCTGTATTTTTCTACATCTTCGCGACGATCATGATCGCGTCGGCCAGCGTGGTGATCTTCGCCCGCAATCCGGTGCATTCGGTGCTGTTTCTCATCCTCGCCTTCTGCAACGGCGCGGGTCTCTTCCTGCTCGCGGGCGCGGAATTCCTGGCCATGATCTTGATCGTGGTCTATGTCGGCGCCGTGGCGGTGCTGTTCCTCTTCGTCGTCATGATGCTCGACGTGGACTTCGCCGAGCTCAAGCAGGGCTTCGCCAAATATCTGCCGGTTGGCGCCGCCGTTGGCGTCGTCGTGCTCGCCGAACTCGGCATGGTCGCGGTCGGCTGGCAACCAGCCGAGAATGCGAAGGCTTTGCTGGAGACGCCGATCGCCGCCAATGTCTCCAACACGGCGGCGCTGGGGCAGGTGCTCTATACAAAATACGTGATCTTCTTCCAGGCGTCGGCGCTGGTTCTGCTCACCGCCATGATCGGCGCAATCGTGCTGACGCTGCATCACAAGCCCAACGTCAAGCGCCAGAAGATCGACGAACAGAACGCGCGCAACCGCAAGAACGTGATCGAGATCAAGAAGGTCCCGTTCCGGACCGGCGTCTAACGAGGAAGCTTACATGACCATCGGCCTCACGCATTACCTCGTCGTCGCCGCGATCCTGTTCACGCTCGGCGTCGCCGGCATCATTCTCAACAGGAAGAACATCATCGTCATCCTCATGTCGGTGGAGTTGATCCTTCTGTCGGTGAACCTGAACTTCGTCGCCTTCTCGCAGTCGCTCGGCGATCTCGTCGGCCAGGTGTTCGCGCTCTTCGTGCTCACCGTCGCCGCTGCGGAGGCCGCCATCGGCCTCGCGATCCTCGTCGCCTTCTATCGCAACCGCGGCACCATCGCGGTCGAAGACATCAATTCCTTGAAGGGCTGATCCAAAGCGATGATCCAAGCAATCGTCTTCCTGCCGCTGCTCGGCTTCCTGATCGCTGGCGCCTTCGGGCGGAAGATCGGGCCGCGCCCTTCGGAGCTCGTCACGACGGGCCTGCTCTTCGCCTCGGCCGCGATGTCGTGGATCGTCTTCTTCGACGTGGCGCTGGGTCATAATCACGGCTTCACGCCGGTTCTCGGCAATTGGATGACCGTCGGCGCCCTCAAGGTCGACTGGGCGTTGCGCGTCGATACGCTGACGGCCGTCATGCTGGTCGTCGTCACCACCGTGTCGAGCCTCGTGCATCTCTATTCGGTCGGATACATGCACGAAGATCCGTCGCGGCCGCGCTTCTTCGCCTATCTGTCGCTCTTCACCTTCGCCATGCTGATGCTGGTGACGGCCGATAATCTGGTGCAGATGTTCTTTGGCTGGGAGGGGGTCGGTCTCGCCTCCTATCTGCTCATCGGCTTCTGGTACGAAAAGCCCTCGGCCTGCGCCGCCGCGATCAAGGCCTTCGTCGTCAACCGCGTCGGCGATTTCGGCTTCGCGCTCGGCATCTTCCTCGTCTTTCAGCTCACGCAGTCGCTGAGCTTCAACGAAGTTTTCGCCGCGGTTCCGGGCCTCGAGGGCAAGCCGATTCATGTTTTCGGCCTCGACGTCGACGCGCTGACGATCGCCGCCTTCCTGCTGTTCATCGGCGCGATGGGCAAATCGGCGCAGTTCTTCCTGCACACCTGGCTTCCGGACGCGATGGAGGGCCCGACGCCGGTCTCCGCGCTCATCCACGCCGCCACCATGGTGACCGCCGGCGTATTCATGGTGGCGCGGCTGTCGCCGATCTTCGAACATGCGCCCGCCGCGCTCGAATTCGTGACGCTGATCGGCGCGGTCACCGCCTTCTTCGCGGCGACGGTCGGCCTCGTCCAAAACGACATCAAGCGCGTGATCGCCTATTCGACCTGTTCGCAGCTCGGCTATATGTTCGTCGCCGAAGGCGTCGGGGCCTATTCCCTCGGCATCTTCCACCTGTTCACCCACGCCTTCTTCAAGGCCCTGCTGTTCCTGGGCGCCGGCTCGGTGATCCATGCGATGCACCATGAGCAGGACATGCGCAACATGGGCGGGCTGCGCAAGGACATCCCCTTCACCTTCGCCATGATGACGATCGGCACGCTGGCGCTCACCGGCTTCGGCATCCCGCACACCGAGATCGGCACCGCCGGCTTCTTCTCGAAGGACGGGATCATCGAAGCAGCCTATGCCGCGGGCGAGCACAGCACGGCGGCATGGCTCGGCTTCGTCTCGACGGTGGTCGCGGCCGGTCTGACGTCCTTCTATTCCTGGCGTCTCGTGTTCATGACCTTCTTCGGTCACCGCGCGACCCATGAGATCCCGGAGAGTCACGCGGAAGACGAGCCGACCGCAGCCGCCCTCGCTCATGCCCAGGGCGCGGATAGCCACGCCCATGCGCATCACGACGACCATGCGCATCACGACGACCATGCGCATCAAGACGACCACGGCCATCATGGCCATGGCGATCATGCGCCGCACGAGTCGCCGGTCGTCATGTTGATCCCGCTCGCCGTTCTGGCGCTCGGCGCCATCGGCGCAGGCTATCTCTTCGAGCCCTATTTCGCCGGCCACGACTACAATGAATTCTGGAAGGGCGCGCTGTTTACGGGCGAGCACAACCACATTCTCCATGCCCGTCACGAGATCCCGGGCTGGGTCGGCTTTGCGCCGTCGGCGATGATGGCGCTCGGCTTCCTCGTCGCGCTTTACGTCTACATTCTCGCGCCCGGCACGGCGCGGAAGCTGGCGGAAGCGCTGCCGCGCCTCTACCGGTTCCTGCTCAACAAGTGGTATTTCGACGAGCTCTATGACGCCATCTTCGTGCGGCCCGCCTTCAAGATCGGGCGGCTGTTCTGGAAGGGCGGCGACGGCGCCATCATCGACGGGCTCGGCCCTGACGGCGTCGCCGCGCGCGTGGCCGACGGCGCGCGCATCGCGGTGCGCCTGCAGACGGGATACATCTACAACTATGCTTTCGCCATGCTGATCGGCGTCGCCGCCATCGTCACTTGGTTCGTCGCCGGAGGGCTTCGCTGATGTTCGGGTTCGGCATTCTATCCGGCCTTACCTTTCTGCCGCTGGTTGGCGCCGCGTTCCTGCTGACGCAGCGAGGCGAGGATGAAGCGACGCTGCGCAATATCCGCTGGGCGACGCTTTTGACGACGCTCGCGACCTTTGCGCTCTCCCTCTATGTCTGGATGGGCTTCGATCCGTCGAACGCCGCCTTCCAGTTCGTCGAGGAGAAGAACTGGTTCGGCTCTGGGCTGAGCTACAAGATGGGCGTCGACGGCTTCTCCATGCCGCTGCTGCTGCTCACGACCTTCGTCATGCCCTTCGCGATCCTGGCGTCCTTCGAGTCGGTCACGAAGCGCGTGCAGGAATATATGATCGCTTTCCTCGTGCTCGAGACGCTGATGATCGGCGTGTTCTGCGCGCTGGATCTCGTGCTGTTCTACCTCTTCTTCGAGGGCGGCCTAATTCCGATGTTCCTCATCATCGGCATCTGGGGCGGCAAGCGCCGCGTCTATGCGAGCTTCAAGTTCTTTCTCTACACGCTCGCCGGTTCGCTGCTCATGCTCATCGCGATCCTTGCGATGTACAATCAGGCGCACACCACCGACATCACGGTGCTGCTCAAGACCGATTTCCCCAAGGAAATGCAGACCTGGCTGTGGCTCGCCTTCTTCGCCTCTTTCGCGGTGAAGATGCCGATGTGGCCGGTGCACACCTGGCTCCCTGACGCGCACGTCGAGGCGCCGACGGCAGGCTCGGTGATCCTGGCGGCGATCCTTCTGAAGATGGGCGGCTACGGCTTCATCCGCTTCTCGCTGCCGATGTTCCCCGACGCGTCGGTCTCCTTCGCGCCGCTGGTCTATGCGATGTCGGTCATCGCCATCGTCTACACCTCACTCGTGGCGCTGGTGCAGGAAGACATCAAGAAGCTCATCGCCTATTCGTCGGTCGCTCACATGGGCTATGTGACCATGGGCCTCTTCACGATGAATCCGCAGGGCGTGCAGGGCGCGATGTTCCAGATGATCTCGCACGGCTTCGTGTCGGGCGCGCTCTTCCTTTGCGTCGGCGTCATCTACGACCGCATGCACACCCGCGAGATCGCCGCCTATGGCGGGCTCGTCAACCGCATGCCGATCTACGCCTTCGTCTTTATGCTCTTCACCATGGCCAATGTCGGCCTGCCGGGCACGACGGGGTTCATCGGCGAGTTCCTTTCGCTCGCTGGAGCGTTCAAGGCCAATAGCTGGGTGGCGCTTTTCGCGACGAGCGGCGTCATCTTCTCGGCGGCCTATGCGCTCTATCTCTACCGCCGCGTCGTCTTCGGCGCGCTGGAGAAGGCGAGCCTGAAGGACATGGTGGACCTCACGCCCCGCGAGATCGCGATTTTCGCCCCCCTCGTGCTGCTGACGGTCTACTACGGCGTGCTGCCGGGGCAGATCCTGGCCTCGACGCAAGCGTCGGTCGACAATCTCATCCAATCGCATACGGCGCTGCTCGATGCGGTGAAGCTCGCCGCCGCCGGCCACTGACGGACAGCCTCAAATGTCTTTCCTCGCAGAACTCGCGCTTCACTTCCTTCCCGAGCTCATCCTCGCCGTCGGCGTGATGGTCCTGATCCTCATTGGCGCCTGGCGCGGCGAGCGCGGCTTCAGCCTCGTCGACGAAATGGCGGTCGGGGTTCTCGGCCTTGCCTTGCTCGCCATCGTGCTCTCCACCAAGGGGGGAGATACGGCGGTCTTCGACGGCGCCTTTATCGACGACGCCTTTTCGCGCTTCGTGAAGGCCCTGACGCTCATCGGCGCCATGGCGTCGATCCTGATGTCCGTCGACTGGCTGCAACGCAACGGCCTCGAGAAGTTCGAATATCCGGTCCTAGTGATCCTTTCGACGCTCGGCATGATGCTGCTGATCTCGGCTGACAACCTGATCGCGCTCTATCTCGGCCTCGAACTGATGTCGCTCGCGCTTTATGTGATGGCGGCCTTCGCGCGCGACGACGGACGCGCCTCCGAGGCTGGCCTGAAGTATTTTGTGCTCGGCGCGCTTTCTTCCGGCATGATGCTCTATGGCTCGTCGCTGCTCTATGGCTTTTCCGGCACCGTGTCCTTTGAAGGCATCGCCCAGGCGGTGACCAATTCGCCGCCGGTCGGCGTGATCTTCGGCCTTGTCTTCGTGCTTGCGGGCCTCGCCTTCAAAATGTCGGCTGCGCCGTTCCATATGTGGACGCCCGACGTCTACGAGGGCGCGCCGACCCCGGTCACGGCCTTCTTCGCCTCGGCCGCTAAGATGGCCGCCGTCGCCATCACCGTCCGCGTGGTGATCACCGCTTTCCCGGCGATCACCGTGCAATGGCGGCAGATCATCGTGTTTCTGGCCATCGCCTCGACGCTGCTCGGCTCCTTCGCCGCCATCGGCCAGAACAACATCAAGCGCCTGATGGCCTATTCCTCGATCGGCCACATGGGCTTCGCGCTCATCGGCCTCGCGGCCGGAAATGAGGCGGGCGTGAAGGGCGTGATCATTTATCTCGCCGTCTATCTGGTGATGACGCTCGGCTCCTTCGCGGCGATCCTCGCCATGCGCGTCAATGGCAGAAACGTCGAGAACATTGCGGATCTGGCCGGCCTGTCGCGCACCAATGGCGTGATGGCGTTCTTTCTGGCCATGCTGATGTTCTCGCTCGCGGGCATTCCGCCGCTCGCCGGCTTCTTCGCGAAATATTACGTGCTGCTCGCCGCCGTGGACGCCGGCCTCTATCCGCTCGCCGTCATCGGCGTGCTCGCGAGCGCCGTGGCCGCCTTCTATTATCTGCGGGTCGTCAAGGTGATGTATTTCGACGAGCCGGCCCCCGGTTTCGATCGCTCGCCGCTCGCGATTCGCGGCGTGCTCGCGGTCTCCACCATCGCCATGCTTGGCTTCTGGCTCTATCCGGCTCCGCTCATGGACGCCGCGAGCGCCGCCGCCAAGTCGCTGTTCTAAACGAGGCGCGCGCGTGCAATTGGGTCCCATTGCGCGCGCGCGGGGCGTCCGACTTCTGGCGCTCGAGGCGATCGACTCCACCAATGACGAAGCGCGCCGGCTGATCGAGACCGGCGAACGCGGCCCGCTCTGGATCGTCGCCGCGCGGCAGACGAAAGGCCGCGGGCGGCTGGGACGCGAATGGATTTCGCCTCCGGGCAATTTATATGCGAGTTTCATTTTCGGGGATTTTTCGCAGACCCGCCTCGCGCCGGAACTGGGTTTCGTCACAGGCGTCGCTGTCGTCAGAGCCCTGCGGGCGACAGCCGGGCAGAGAGATTTCAAATTGAAATGGCCGAACGACATGCTTTTTGACGGCGCCAAGCTCGGCGGAATTCTCCTCGAGGGCGTCGGCGCGGGCGTTGCGCCCCTCGCCATTATCGGCGTTGGCCTCAACGTGTCTCAGGCGCCGGAGGATATGCCTTATCCTGCGCGCGCGCTCGCCGCCCTCGGCGCGGCGGCGCCATCCGCGGGCGCCGTCTTCGCCGCGTTCTCGGACGCGCTCTGCGAGGCGCTCGACCTTTGGCAGGGCGGCGAAGGGTTTGCGGCGATCCGCGATGAATGGCTGCGCTCGGCGTCGGGGCTCGGGGAAACCATCCGGGTCGCGCTGACGTCGGAGATCGTCGAAGGTCGCTTTGAAACGATCGACGCTGCGGGGCGGCTCGTGCTGGAGACGGCCGACGGGCGCCGGGTCATCGAAGCGGGAGACGTGCTCATTGGCCCGCGCGCGGCCCAAGGAGCGCGCGCATGACCGCGACCGCCGAAGCAAATTTCGTTTTCGTCCCCTTCGGCGGCGTCGGCGAGATCGGGATGAATCTCGCCCTTTACGGCTATGGGCCGCCGCGGGCGCGCAAATGGCTGATGGTCGATTGCGGTTTGGGCTTTCCGGGCGCCGACCTTCCGGGCATCGACGTGGTTTTCCCGGACATCGCCTTCGTCGAGAAAATCGCCAGGGATCTCGTCGCCATCTGCATTACCCATGCGCATGAGGACCATATCGGCGCGCTGGCGACGCTCTGGCCCAAGCTGAAGTGCAAGGTTTATGCGACGCCCTTCGCGGCGGGGCTTCTCGAGGTGCGACGGCTGAACGAACCGGGCGCGCCGAAGATCGATATTCTCACTGTGCAGGCCGGCGCCGTTCTCGACCTCGAGCCGTTCACGGTCGAATATATCGCCGTGGCGCATTCCATCCCGGAGGCCAATGCGCTGGCCATTCGCACGCCGCTCGGCACGGCGCTGCACACGGGCGATTGGAAGATCGACCCCGAGCCCGGCGTCGGCAATCGCATCGACGAGGCGCGGCTGCGCGCGCTCGGCGACGAGGGCGTCGACGTTCTCATCTGCGACTCGACCAATATCCTGCGCGAAGGCGACAGTTTCTCGGAGAGCGACGTCGCCCGCGTGCTGAAGCCGCTCATTGCCGAGGCGCCGGGCCGCGTGCTGGTGACGACCTTCGCCTCCAACGTCTCGCGCCTGCGCGCGATCGCCGAGGCGGCGCAAGCGTGCGGCCGGACGGTCGTCGTCGCCGGACGCGCCATGGATCGCGTCGTACAGGTCGCGCGCGACTGCGGTTTTCTCGACGGACTGCCGGGTTTTCACGCGCCGGAGATGCTCCCGAATCTGCCGCGCGAGAAAACCGTCGTCATCGCCACGGGCAGCCAGGGGGAGCCGCGCGCCGCCATGATGCGCGCCTCGCAAAATGATCATCCCTCGATCAAGCTCGTCTCCGGCGATCGCGTGATCTTCTCCTCGCGCACCATCCCCGGCAATGCGCGCGAGGTGCATCGCGTCATCAATAATCTCTGCAATCTGGGCGTCGAGGTCATTACCGACCACGACCATCTGGTGCATTGCTCGGGCCATCCGCGCCGCGGCGAGGTGCGGCAGATGTATGAGTGGGTGCGCCCGAAAAGCGCCGTGCCCGTGCATGGCGAGGCCCATCATCTCACCCAGCATGTCGCCTTCGCGAAATCCTGCGGGGTGGCGCATGTGGTCTCCGCCCGCGACGGCCACATGGTGCAGCTCCTGCCGGGGCCGCCCGCCATCATCGATGAAGTGCCGCATGGCCGCCTGCTCAAGGATGGCGACGTCGTCGTCAAGGAAGACGACGGGGCGGTGCGCGAACGTAACAAGCTGGCCTTTGCGGGCGTCGTGTCCATCGCGCTGGCCGTCGACAAAAAAGGCGAGCTCGTCGGCGATCCGGACGTCGTCTTCGCCGGCGTGCCAAAGAAAGGCAAGTTCGGCGAAGAGATGGGCGAGGTCATCGACGAGGCGCTGTTCGCGACCTTCGAAGGCCTCCCGCGCGCCCGCCGCCGCGACCCCGACTCGGTGTCGACCGCGATCGAGCGCTCGGTGCGCGGCGCGGTGAGCTCGGTGTGGGGCAAGAAGCCGATCGTGCATGTGATGGTGGTCTCGGCCTGATCGCCTGCGTTTGGGTTTTTCAGCCCAAGGGCTAAACTGCGCCCGAGACAGACGAGTCGGGGCATGAGCGGCAAACCGGGCTTTTACGAATTCTTCGCCGGCGGCGGCATGGCGCGCGCCGGGCTCGGGCCGGGCTGGACCTGCCTGTTCGCCAATGACTTCGACGCGAAGAAAGCCGCGAGCTATCGCCTCAATTGGGGGGACGAAGCGCTGCATGTCGGGGACGTGGCCAAGGTCACGACCGAACAGTTGCCGGGGCAGGCCGATCTCGTCTGGGCGTCTTTCCCTTGTCAGGATCTCTCGCTCGCGGGGGCGGGGGCGGGGCTCAAGGGCGAGCGCTCGGGAACGTTCTGGCCGTTTTGGGGACTGATGACGGCGCTGCGCGCCGAGGGCCGGGGACCCAAGACCATCGTTCTCGAAAATGTCTGCGGGGCGCTGACCTCCCATAAGGGGAAAGATTTCCAGTCGATTTGCGCGGCGCTTGCCGAAGCGGGCTATCGCTTCGGCGCGCTCGTTATCGACGCCACGCTGTTTCTTCCGCAATCGCGGCCCAGGTTGTTCATCATCGCCGTGCGCGACGACGTGGCGATCCCCGCCGCGTTGACGGGCCATGCGCCAAAGCCGCCCTTCCACACGAAGGCGCTGCAAACGGCTCATGCGCATCTGGACGCCAGGCTAAGGGGCGCCTGGTTGTGGTGGCGCCTTCCAGAGCCGCCGATGCGAAACACGAGGCTTCTGGAGATCATCGAAGATGCGCCTGCCGATGTGTCGTGGCATAGCGCGGCGGAGACGCGCGCCCTCATCGGGATGATGAGCGAGGTCAATCTGGCGAAGATCGAGGAGGCCAAGCGCGCGGGTCGTCGAATGGTGGGGACGCTCTATCGGCGCACGCGTTATCAGTCGGGCGAGAAGCTCCAGCGGGCGGAGGCGCGTTTCGACGATATTGCGGGCTGCCTGCGCACCCCGGCGGGCGGCTCCAGCCGGCAGTTCGTGCTGCTGGTCGAGGCGGGCAAAGTGCGTTCACGGCTCATGTCGGGGCGCGAGACCGCGCGGCTGATGGGACTTGCTGACGAGTACGCGTTGCCCCGGACGTATAACCAGACTTATCATCTGACGGGAGACGGAGTCGCCGTCCCAGTCGTGCGGCACATTGCGGCGCATTTGATCGAACCCTTGCTCCACCCCAGCGTCGCGCGGGAAGCGGCGTAGATCTGCGCTGTGACAATGGCGGCCAAGGAAACCCCCGCCCAACGATCTGCCGTCATGCGCGCGGTGAAATCGCGCGACACCTCGCCCGAACGCGCCGTGCGCAAGTTGTTGCGCGCTTTTGCCCCCGGTTACCGGCTGCATCGAAAGGACGTTCCGGGGAACCCGGACATCGCTTATCTCGGGCGCAAACAGGCGATCTTCGTGCACGGCTGTTTCTGGCATGGACACGACTGCGCACGCGGGGCGCGCATGCCGAAGGCCAACGCCGAGTATTGGCGCGCCAAGATCGCGCGCAATCGCGCCCGCGACGCGGCGCATGGCGCGCGTCTGGCTGAACTCGGCTGGCGCGCGCTCACCGTCTGGGAATGCGAATTGAAAGACAAAGGCGCGTTGGAAAAGAAGCTGCGCGCCTTCCTGCGCGCCTGAAGGCGTAAAATTTGAATGTTTCCCTGCGATCGACCTTAACGCTGCGCGCCGATTACTCGGGCGGCGCGGCGCGCGCGTTGCTATGGTTCGCGCAACCTGATGGCAGGAGTGGAGGCCATGTTCGTTTTGGCTTTGACCTCATTTGGAGTCAGCCAGAGATTGCTGACTTATTCGCGCATGTCCGACGCGCTGGCGCGGGCGGCCATGACGCCGTCGACGGAGGCGGACAAAGCGCAGATTTATAAAGTGCCGAGCGTCGACGATAAGCACGCAGACCCGTCGATCGCCGGTTTGAGCAGAGGCGTGTTCGTTGGCGCAGTCGACAACACGCAGCTCGATCCGATCGAAGAGGCGCGCGGCGCGCAGACGGCGAAAGCGCAGCTCCTGGCCGCGATGGCGCCGGTCATGCTGAACGAGGAATGAAAGAGCCGCCGGGCCATGAGGCGCGGCGGCTTATCAGAAGGCCGAAAAGAGGCGCCTTTAGTCCTTGGCGCGCTCGACGTAGCTGCCGTCTTCCGTCTGGATGACGACGCGCGTGCCGCTCTGAATATGCGGCGGGACCATCACGCGAGCGCCGTTCGAGAGCTTCGCGGGCTTGTAAGAGGATGACGCCGTCTGGCCCTTCATGGCAGGCTCCGTCTCGACGATCTCGAGCGTCACGCGCTGCGGCAGTTGGATCGCAACCGCCTGGCCGTTGAACATGGAGAGGATGCACTGCATCCCTTCCTGCAGCCACTGCGCCTGATCGCCGATCGCGTCCGCCGGCACTGCGACCTGCTCGTAGCTCGCCTGGTTCATGAAGTGATAGCCGTCGTCGTCATTGTAGAGGAAGCTGTAGTCCTGATCCTCGACGAAAGCGCGCTCGACCTGCTCCGTGGTCTTGTAGCGGTCGGAGACCTTCACGCCGTCCGAGAGGCGGCGCATGTCGATCTGGGTCGTCGGCGTGCCCTTGCCGGGAAAAAAGCTTTCGGCGGTCAAAACGACGTAGAGCTGCCCATCCTCACGCTCAATAATGTTGCCCTTGCGAATCGAGCTGGCGATGACTTTCACAGGTTCGGTTCCTTCATTGCCGGCGGCCGCGCCGGCTCGCGTTCATTGCCGGCCACGGCCGGGCTGGTCTATGAACGGGGTAAGACCATATTTCGCGCGCCTCGGCAAATCCCGCCGCAAGCAGCACGATCGCATTTTGTCGCGACCGGGACGCGCTCGGGAGGCTTCATGACGCTCGCTTCGCCCTGGTGGGCACGGGATGTTTACGCCGATCGCAAGCCTTTTCTCAAGGCGCGCGGCGCGATAACGGCGGCCACGCGGCGATTTTTCGCGGCCGAAGGCTTTACCGAGGTGGAAACGGCAGCGTTGCAGATCTCGCCTGGCAACGAGACCCACCTTTCCGCCTTTGCGACCGAACTGATTGGTCAGGACGGCGCGAGGAGCCGCCTCTACCTCCACACTTCGCCGGAATTTTCCTGCAAGAAACTGCTCGCCGCAGGCGAAGAGCGGATTTTTGCTCTCGCCCGCGTGTTCCGGAACCGCGAACGCTCGGCCCTTCACCATCCCGAATTCACCATGCTCGAATGGTATCGGGCCGGCGAGCCGACGCTGCGGCTCTATGAAGATTGCGCCGGGCTCCTCGCCGCCGCGGCGCGCGCGGCCGGAGTGAGCGATTTCACTTGGCGCGGGCGCGTCTGCGATCCCTTCGCGGAGCCCGAGATCGTCACTGTTTGCGAGGCTTTCGCCGCGCATGCGAGTATCGATCTCGAGGCTTTGCTGGGCGACCGCGACGGGCTTGCCCGGGCGGCCGCGCGGGATGGGATCCGCGTCTCGGAAGACGACAGCTGGTCGGATCTGTTCAGCAAGATTTTGTCCGAAAAAGTCGAAGGCCGGCTGGGCGGCGAGCGGCCGACGATTCTGACCGATTATCCCGTCAGCGAAGCGGCGCTGGCGCGCGTCAGCGACGACGATCCGCGCTTTGCTGACCGGTTCGAGCTTTATATCTGCGGCGTCGAAGTCGCGAACGGCTTCGGCGAGCTGACCGACCCCGAGGAGCAGCGTCGCCGCTTCGAAGCGCAAATGATTGAGAAAGCCAGGGTTTACGGCGAGCGCTACCCGATCGACGAGGATTTCCTGAGGGCGCTGGCCGCGATGCCGGCGGCGTCGGGCGCAGCGCTCGGATTCGACCGGCTGGTCATGTTGGCGACCGGCGCCGAGCGCATCGAGCAAGTGCTTTGGTGCCCCGTCGCGGAACAGGGCAGTTGACGCTCAGCGGTGAAGCAGCATCACCAGCGGCACGACGCCGGCAACCGCCACGATGACGCAGGCGAGCCACACGGCCTCCAGATACGCCACGAAGGCCGACGGGTGAATTGCCGCGCTCGAATTCTGCCGCTCGATCATGAGATTTGCTGGGTTTCGGACGCGCATCCGTCGCGGCGCCGGGTTGGAGGTGAAAGAGTCGAATGTCATGGCCTGTCGCCTTTGTACTAACAGAGACTAAATATCACAGGTCAATCGGTGTTTTTTGGAATTAAACAACGCAGTTTTTCTGTTGTTTAGAGAGGTGGAGAAAGGGCCGGATTGTCATTAAGAGGCTTGGGGTCACGAAGCGCCCCGCCGGCGCATCGGCCTTGGGCGAATGACGACGAAAACCCTCCGCTCCCTTTCAGATCTTGAAGCCGCCGGCCTGCTGACCTCTGTCGGGAAAGAGGATTTGCGCGCGGTCGCGGCGCGCTACAGCGTCGCCGTGACGGCCGAGGTTGCGGGGCTGGTCGACAGCGCCGATCCCGCCGATCCCATCGCCCGTCAATTCCTGCCCGACGCGCGCGAGCTTGTGATCTTGCCGCAAGAGCGCGTCGATCCGATCGGCGACGCGGCGCATAGTCCGGTTTCAGGGATCGTTCACCGTTATCCCGATCGCGTGCTCTTGAAGCTTCTTACTGTCTGTCCGGTCTATTGCCGGTTCTGCTTTCGACGCGAGACGGTGGGACAGGGCAAGGGCGATGTCCTCGGCGACGCCGAGGTCGAGGCGGCGCTCGATTATATCGCCCGCACGCCACAGATTTTTGAGGTCATCCTCACCGGCGGCGATCCGCTGATGCTCTCGGCGCGCCGATTATCGGCCGTCGCGCGCCGGCTTGCCGAGATCTCGCATGTCGCCGTTTTGCGCGTGCACAGCCGCGCGCCGACGGCGGCGCCCGATCTCGTCACGCCGGAGCGTCTCGCGGCGCTGAACGAAAGCGGCAAGGCGCTTTACGTCGCGCTGCACGTCAATCACGAGCGGGAACTGTCCGCCGCCGCTCGTGCGGCGATCTTGCGCCTGCGGGCGGCGGGCGCGACGCTCCTCTCCCAGACCGTGCTGCTCGCCGGAGTGAACGACGACCCCGACGTCCTGGAACGGCTGATGCGCGCTCTATTAAGGGTGGGCGTCAAGCCCTATTACCTGCATCACCCGGACCTCGCCCCCGGCACGCGCCATTTTCGCCTCAATATTGAGGCAGGAAAGCGTCTTCACGCCGAGCTTGCGCGCCGGATGACGGGGATCGGCGCGCCGGCCTATGTGCTCGACATTCCCGGCGGCTTCGGCAAGACGCCGGTCGCGGGGATGGAGCCGGATGGGGCTGGCGGTTGGCGCGTGACGGACCGCGCCGGACGCGTGCATGTCTACCGGGACGACGTCCAGGCTTAGCCTTAAGATCAACGCGATTCGAGTTCCTTTGGAGACCTGCGTTGCGCAGACTGACGCTTTTTCTGATTCTGTTCCTTGGCGCGCTGATCTCGCTCGACGCTCGCGCCGACGAGGCGCCGACTACGCTCGAGCAGGTCAATTCGAGGCTCGATCGCTCGCGCGCCGCGCTCGATGAAATTCATAAGAGCCTCGAAGACAATAACCTCTCGGACCGAGCGTTGCGCCACTTGCGCGACCGTCTCGAGCCGATGCGGCGGGAGCTCGAAGAATCGATCGACCTGCTCACCCCGCGCCTCTCCGCCGTCGAAGCGCGGCTCAAGGAGCTGGCCCCGGCGGCGAACAAGCCGGCCGAGCAGCCCGCGCCGGCTCCGGCCGCGCCGGCGGCGGCGCCGACGCCCCAGGCTCCGCAGAAGGCCGCGCCGCTGCCGCCGACGCGGCCCGCCGCGGCGAAACCGCAGACGAAGCCCGACGCCGCCAAGGCGCAGCCCCCGCCAGCGCCGTCGCCGCAGGCCCCGGCGGCCGAATCGCAGCCCGGGTCGGCCGAGGCCAGCGCCAGCGCCGAGCTCGTCGAGCAACGCAAGGTCTTCGACGAAATCGACGCCACGCTCAAGCGCGCCCGCGCCATGCTGCTCGAGACGCGTCAGCTCTCCGTCGTCATTGTCGCCCGCCAGCGGGCGCTTTTCGCGCGGACGCTCTTCCTGCGCACGAACGGGCTGTTCTCGGTCGATCTGTGGCGCGCGGCGCTCGCCGATGCGCCGGACGTCCTGTCCGACGGCGCGTCGTTCCTGTCCGACCGTTTTGCCAATTTCGCCAGTCGGCTCGAAAGCCGGCGGGCGGAGTTCCTGGCCGTGGCGCTGGCGATTCTTCTCGCTTTGCCGCCCGCTGTTTTTCTGGCGCGGCGGGTGCTCACCCGCAATCATTCCGGGCAATCGCCCTCGCCGCTGCGTCGCGCGGCCGGGGCGGGGTGGACGGCGATCGTCGCCGCCGCCGTTCCCGTCGGCGCGGCCGCCGCTCTGGGCGCCGCGCTGGAGGGGTTCGATCTTCTCGACGCGGCGGCTGAGCCGATCTGGCGAAGCATCTTCGACGGCGTCGCCCGCATCGCCTTCGTCTATGGCGCGGCGCGCGCCGTTTTCGCTCCAAACCAGCCGGCCTGGCGCGTCATCGATCCGGGCGACAGGCTGGCGAGGCTGTTCGTGTGGCTACTGACCGCCGCCGCCGTCGTCCTGTCGTTGACCCGCTTCGCCGAGCACATCGCCGAAGTCGTGCAGGCGAGCCTGCCGGTCGTCGTGGTGACGCGCGGCGTCGGGGTGATGCTGGTCGCGTCGCTGCAGCTCGTCGCCGTCGTCTCCTTGTCGCCGCGTCGGGCGACGGC
This sequence comes from Methylocystis sp. NC52PC, assembly GCF_055698645.1. NCBI lineage: Bacteria > Pseudomonadati > Pseudomonadota > Alphaproteobacteria > Hyphomicrobiales > Methylocystaceae > Methylocystis > Methylocystis sp. NC52PC. Next base: position 2,611,260 of record NZ_CP170127.1, read on the forward strand.
GGCGGGAGAGCCGGGCGTGACGCACGAGGGCCGCGATTGGCTCGCCGTCACGCGCCTCTTCGGCGCGCTGGGCCTGATGGTCATCGTGGGCGCCTGCGCCCTCGGCTATGTCACCTTCGCCAATTTCGTGATCTTTCAGACAGCCTGGACGGCGACCGTCGCCTTTGCGCTCTATGTCGTGGTGGTGCTGTCGGCGGGCGGCGTCGAACACGCGTTCTCTGAAAAGGGCATTCTCGGCCGCACGCTCATCTACGGGCTCGGCGTGCGGCGGGAGCAGCTGGCGCCGATCGGGGTCTTGCTCTCGGGCGTAGTCACGATCCTCGCCTGGGGCGTCGCGGCGCTCGTCGCCCTCGCCCCCTTCGGTTATGAATCCGACGACCTTGTGGCCACCATTCGCTCGGGCTTCTTCTCCTTCAAGGTCGGCGACGTCACCATCTCGCTGTCGTCGGCCGTCGCCGCGATCGGCCTGTTTCTCGTTGTGCTGGCGGCCGCCCAGGGGCTGCGTCGCTGGCTGGACACGCGCGTCCTGCCGCTGACCCGGCTCGATGTCGGGCTTCGCAGTTCGATCAACGCCACGCTCGGCTATCTCGGGGCCATCGCCGCCGCCATGGTCGCGATGTCGAGCCTGGGCATTGGCCTGGAGCGGCTCGCGATCGTCGCCGGAGCGCTGTCGGTCGGCATCGGCTTCGGCCTGCAGTCGATCGTGGGCAATTTCGTCTCCGGCCTCATCCTGCTCTGGGAGCGCGCCATTAGGGTCGGCGACTGGGTCGTCGTCGGCGACGAGCAGGGCTATGTGAAGCGGATCAATGTGCGCTCCACGGAGATCGAAACCTTCGACCGCGCCACCATGATCGTGCCGAATTCCAATCTCGTCAGCGGCGTCGTGAAGAATTGGCTGCGCGGCGACAAGGTCGGGCGCATCAAAGTGGCGCTGTCGCCGCATCCCGGCGTCGATCCGGAGGAGATGCGCGACATCATGCTCGCCGCCGCCAGGGCGCAGGAGGATGTGCTGCGCATTCCCGCCCCGCAGGTGATGTTCCTCGGCATGGAGGCGTCGAACTTCAAATTCGAGCTCTGGTGCTATGTCGCCGACGTTGAGAAATCGTCGCGCGTGCGCAGCGACCTGCATTTCGATCTGCACCGGCGGCTCTCCGAAGCGGGCATTAAAATGGCGGCGACGGCGGAGCCGGCCAGGACCGTCCTGCAGCTTCCCGAGCTCGACAAGCTCGCCGCCGCCGCCGCGGCCAGCGCGCTCGCCATCGAGAGCGGAATCGTGCAGCTCGCCTCGCCGGACGACTCTTCGGCGGAGGAGGCGCGGAGAAAACCGGCAGAGGCGGAGGTCAGGGAGGAAGTTTGATCGCTTCACGACCGGTCGCAGCTCTTGTGGCGGCGCTGGCGTGCGTCGCCGGCGCCGACCTTGGGCGCGCCCAGCCCTATGCGAATTATTCATGCGGGGACGGGCAGAAGCTGACGGTCGTCAACGAGCGCGGCGGGACGGTTCTCGTCATGACCGGCGGCGGCGCCGTGAGATTGTGGAAGCGGGGCCCCTCTTATGCGTCCGCCGGCGGAGAGCTGCGCGGCGACGGCGGCGTCGTGACGTTCCGGATGGCGGGCCGGGCGGCCACGAGCTGTCGCCTGGTCGAACGCGGCCCGGCCTGATCTCGAGCGAGGGGGCGCGTCGTGGCCGAAAACGGGCGGGACGACGGCTTTCCTGCCGTTCGTCCTTATTTCCCCGGCGCGGCGCGCGTGTTAGAGGGGCGCTCCCGAAGCTTCTCAGGATATCCCCCGCCAAATGCCGCAGGTCGTCACCCGTTTCGCGCCGTCCCCCACCGGTTTTCTGCATATCGGCGGGGCGCGCACCGCGCTGTTCAACTGGCTTTACGCCAAGCGCCACGGCGGGCGGATGATGCTGCGCATCGAGGACACCGACCGCGAGCGCTCTACCCAGGCCGCGATCGACGCGATTATCGACGGGATGAAATGGCTCGGCCTCGATTGGGACGGGGAGATTGTCTACCAGTTCTCGCGCGCCCCGCGGCATCGCGAGGTGGCCGAGGCGCTTCTCGCCCAGGGCAAGGCCTATCGCTGCTACGCCACCGCGCAGGAGCTCGAGGAGATGCGGGAGCTCGCCCGCGCCGAGAAACGCCCGCCGCGTTACGACGGCCGCTGGCGCGACCGCGATCCCGCCGAGGCGCCGAGCGGCGCTCCCTTCGTCGTCCGGTTGAAATCGCCGCTCGACGGGGAGACGGTGATCGAGGACGCCGTGCAGGGCAGGGTGGTCTTCCCCAACAAGGACATCGACGATTTCGTGCTGCTGCGCTCCGACGGAACGCCGACCTATATGCTGGCCGTCGTCGTCGACGATCACGACATGGGCGTGACCCAGATCATCCGCGGCGACGACCATCTTACCAATGCGGCGCGTCAAAAACACATCTACGAGGCCATGGGCTGGGAGACGCCGGCCTTCGCGCATATTCCGCTCATTCACGGGCCGGACGGCGCGAAGCTCTCGAAGCGCCATGGCGCGCTCGGCGTCGACGCCTATCGCGCGATGGGCTATCTGCCGGCAGCGCTGCGCAATTATCTCGTGCGCCTCGGCTGGAGCCAGGGCGACAAGGAGTTCTTTGCTCTCCCGGAGATGATCGCGGCTTTCGACCTCGCCCAGGTGCATCGCTCGCCCGCGCGCTTCGATTTCGCCAAGCTCGAAAACATGAACGGGCATTACCTCCGCGACACGCCCGAGGACGAATTGTTTTCAATCCTTCTCGACACGCTGCCGTATCTCGACGGCGGCGGCGCTGTGCTGGCGGCGCTCGACGAGAGGAAGCGCGCGCAGCTGCGCGCCGCGCTGCCGGGATTGAAGGCGCGCGCCAAGACGCTCAACGAACTCGTCGACGGCGCCGCCTTCCTCTTCGTTAAGCGGCCGCTGCCGCTCGACGACAAGGCCGCAAAGCTGCTGTCGCCGGAGGCGAAGGCGCGGCTCGGCGCGCTCGGCCCGAAGCTCGCCGCGCTTCCGGAGTGGACGGCGGGGGCGACCGAAGCCGTGGTGCGCGATCTTTCGGTGGAGCTCGGCGTCAAGCTCGGCGATCTCGCCCAGCCTTTGCGCGCGGCGCTGACCGGCCGCTCGACCTCGCCCGGCATTTTCGACGTGCTCGAAATCCTTGGCCGCGAAGAGAGCCTCGGGCGCATCGCGGACCAGTCGGCCTGAGCCAGACGCGTTGCGCTGGCTTAACTATCGGCGTTCGGCAGTCTTTTGAAGCTTGACAGACTTCGCGGTTGCGATAGCTTTTTGCAGTGCACAAGACGGCGCACGCCGCCCGATATGTGCATAATTCCAGGCCTGCCAGCGTAGCGACGCATTTCTGGTTAAGCGTTGTCCGGGCTGGGCCGGCGCCGTCGATTCGCGCGCCCGGGCCGACAAACGAGGTGCGCAATGGCCGATAACAAGGGTTCCTTTACGATTGGCGGCAAGGAGATCGACCTTCCCGTAAAAGAAGGGACGATGGGGCCGTCCGTCGTGGACATCCGCAATCTCTACGCAGAGACCGAGATGTTCACTTTCGACCCTGGCTTTACCTCAACGGCTTCCTGCGAATCGAAGATCACCTTCATCGACGGCGACGCGGGCGTGCTGCTCTATCGCGGCTATCCGATCGAACAGCTCGCCGAGCACGGCGATTTTCTCGAGACCTGCTATCTGCTGCTGTACGGCGAGCTGCCCTCTGCGGCGGAAAAGGCCAATTTCGATTATCGCATCACGCGCCACACCATGGTGCACGAGCAGATGGCGCGCTTCTTCCAGGGCTTCCGCCGCGACGCGCATCCGATGGCGGTGATGGTGGCTTCGGTCGGCGCGCTTTCGGCCTTCTATCACGACTCGACCAATATCGCCGACCCCGTGCAGCGCATGGTGGCCTCGACGCGCATGATCGCCAAGATCCCGACGCTCGCGGCCATGGCCTATAAATACTCGATCGGCCAGCCGTTCGTTTATCCGAAGAACGACCTCGACTACACTTCGAACTTCCTGCGCATGTGCTTCGCCGTGCCTTGCGAGGAATACAAGGTCAATCCGGTTCTCTCCCGGGCGCTGGACCGCATCTTCATCCTGCACGCCGACCATGAGCAGAACGCCTCGACCTCGACGGTTCGGCTTTCGGGCTCGTCGGGCGCCAATCCCTTCGCCTGTATCGCCGCCGGCATCGCTTCGCTGTGGGGGCCGGCGCATGGCGGCGCCAATGAGGCGGTGCTGAAAATGCTGGCCGAGATCGGCACGCCGGACCGCATTCCGCAGTTCATCGCCCGCGCCAAAGACAAGAACGATCCGTTCCGGCTGATGGGCTTCGGCCATCGGGTTTACAAAAACTACGACCCGCGCGCCAAAATCATGCAGCGCACGACCCGCGAGGTCTTGAACGAGCTTGGCGTGAAGGACGATCTGCTGGACGTCGCGCTCGAGCTCGAGCGCATCGCGCTGTCGGACGATTATTTCATCGAGAAGAAGCTTTATCCCAATATCGACTTCTACTCGGGCATCACCTTGAAGGCGATGAACTTCCCGGTCGCCATGTTCACCGTGCTCTTCGCCGTGGCGCGCACGGTCGGCTGGATCGCCCAGTGGAAGGAGATGATCGAGGATTCGGGCTCCAAGATCGGCCGGCCGCGCCAGCTCTATACGGGCGAGAAGCGGCGCGACTATGTTCCGATGTCCAAGCGGTAACTCGAAGCGTCGACGCGCCGCGGCGGAGAAGCGCTTCTCCGCTCTCCCAAAACGGCGGCTCATGGATTAGATGAGGGGCCTGTCTCGTCTCTGTCCGGAGCCGCTTTTGTCCTCCCAATTGTCAGATATCTGGTTCGAGACGCGGGTCGCCGCGGAGAGCCTGGCCGATTTCGTGGCCGGAGCGCGATTGCGGCTCGGCGTCACCGGCCTGTCGCGCGCCGGCAAAACCGTTTTCATCACCTCCCTCGTTCACCATCTCACCCGAGCGGTGGCGGCCGGTCGCAAAGCCCACATGCCGGTCTTTCGCGCGTTGTCGGAGGGCCGCATTCTCTCGGCCCATCTCGACCCGCAGCCCGATTTCAACGTGCCGCGCTTCGCCTATGAGGAGCATCTCGAGGCGCTCGTCAGCGGCCCCGAACGCCACTGGCCGCAGTCGACGCGGCGCATTTCGGAACTGCGCGTCTCGATCGAGTTCAATTCCAAGGCCTGGTCGCTGCGCCATATCGGACAGGAACATGCCCGGCTCGATATCGATATTGTCGATTATCCGGGCGAGTGGCTGCTCGACCTGCCGCTGCTCGGGAAATCCTATGCGCAATGGTCGAAGGAGACGCTGGAGGCGGCGGGCGCCGCGGCGCGCGCGCCTATTGCGGCCGACTGGCGCGGCGCGACCGCGATGGCGAATCCGAAGGCGCGCTATTCGGAGCAGACCGCGCAGAAACTCGCGAGACTGTTCACGGATTACCTGCGCTCGGCGAAGGCGGAGCGATTTGCGCTCTCGACCTTGCCTCCCGGCCGCTTTCTCATGCCCGGCGATCTCGAAGGCTCGCCGGCGCTCACCTTTGCGCCGCTTCCCGTCGAAGCGGGCGAGGATTTGCCCTATCGCAGTCTCGGGCGCGAGATGGAGCGCCGCTACGAGGCTTATAAGACCCACGTCGTCAAGCCCTTCTTCCGCGATCACTTTTCAAGGCTCGATCGCCAGATCGTGCTCGTCGACGCGCTTGCCGCGCTGAACTCCGGCCCGGCGGCGGTCCGCGACCTCGAAAATGCGCTGACCGACGTGCTCAACGCCTTTCGGACCGGGCGCTCCAATCTCATCGCGCAGATTTTCCGCCCCAAGATCGACCGTATTCTCTTCGCTGCGACCAAGGCGGATCATCTCCACCATAGCTGCCACGACCGCTTGGAAGCGATCCTGCGCCATCTGACCAGCCGCGCCATCGCCCGCGCTGAAGGGGTCGGAGCGACGATCGACGTCATCGCCATGGCGGCGGTGCGCGCGACGCGAGAGGCGATCGTTCGCCATGAGGGGGAGAAACTTTCCGCCATCGTCGGCACGCCGCTTGAAGGCGAGCGCATTGGCGACGACGTCTTCGACGGGATTGCCGAAGGGGCGATCTTCCCTGGCGAACTCCCCGACGATCCGAAGCTCGTGTTTCGCGGCGATGCGCTGGCGCTGGACGAGGAGGAGGCGGAATACCGCTTCTTGAAGTTCCGGCCGCCCGTCGCAAAGATGGGCAAGGATCGGGAGCCATTGCCGCTCCCGCATATTCGTCTCGACCGAGCGATGGAGTTTCTGTTGGGCGACAAGCTCGCCTGACCGCTCACGTCGCGGGTCGGTTATCCCTTCAGCATAAAGACCGACGGGCGCGAAGTCCGTCGGTCCAGCGACAGGTGCGACTCGTCGGGTTGCTTATGCGCCGCCCGGCTCGCCCGTGAATTTCACCAGAATGTCCTGGTCGCGCACAATGTACTGACAGGCGAGACGATACTTCGGGGCAATATCGTCGACCTCGGCGAGACGGATCTCTTCACTGGTGATCTTGCCGAGCGACTTCAACTGCGCCTTCTCCTTCTCGGTGAGCGCGGAGCCCATCGTCTTGCCGGAAAGCGTCACCACCTCGATGAGGCAGGAGCCGCATTCGCCGTCGCGACAATCGTGCGGGATCGGGATTTTATGAGCGTCCGCGACGGCGAGAATGCTCGCCGTGTCGCCAGCGACCGCATAGACGGTGACATTCCTATGCAATAGCGGCGACTGGAAAGTGACGTTGGGCATAGTTTCCTCTCAGCCAAATTTGAACAGCACGCCGAAACCGCCGCGCGGGTAGTTCCAGGTGATGTCGCCAGACGCTTCACACAGCACCCGACACGTGCCGCATTCGAGACAGCCGTCCGGCGTGATCTCCACCTGTCCCGAACTCGTTTCAGAATAACAGCCCGCCGGACAGATACGAGTCATGGCGAGCAGATTCTCGGAAGGCTTGTCATGCGGACGAATGGCGATGTGCGGCTTGCCCGCGTCCACGATGTAGCGGTTTTGGTAAAGTTTCTCTTCAACTCGGGCTGCCAAGGACATGGGATTTCTCCTGTCGCTTCGTTCTTTCTGCTGTTACGCAAGAACAGCGCCAACTCATCGCCAACTCGTCGCCAACTCATCGCCATGCGCGCGCCAACTTCCAGGCGTCGCCAAACAGGCCGGTCCATTTGCGCTCCTTGACGAACGAGGCGATGGTGGCCTTTTCCTTGTCGATCTTGGGCGTGCCGTCGACGCGCAGGAAGTTCTCCATCGCTTTGGAGACGAGCTGCGGATAGGCCAGGAAGTAGTTTTGCGAGTTGGCGTGCAGAAGCGCCGGCATATCCTTGTATTTCTTGAGATCCTTCATCACGAAGCTGTCGTCGAGCAGCTTTTTGTAAAGCGCCAGATTCTGCTTCGACATCGCGTCCTTGCGCGACTTGATCTGGAAGATCGCCTCGCCCGCGAGCCGCCCGGAGGTCAGCGCGAGGTTCGACCCTTCGCGGTGAATGGCGTTGTTGAGCTGCGCGGCGTCGCCGCAAACCACCCAGCCATCGCCGAAAAGCTCCGGAATTGTCTTATATCCGCCCTCGGGGATGAGATGGGCGGCGTATTCCTTCACTTCCGAGCCTTCGAGCAGCGGCTTGATGGACGGATGGTTCTTGAACATCTCCAATAGGCCGTAAGGCGTGTCATTGTTCGTCGCAAAGTCGGAAACCAGACAACCCATGCCGACGGACACGCTCTCCTTGTTGGTGTAGACGAAGCCCATGCCCGTCATGCCCTTGGAGATGACGCCCGCCGCTTCAATGACGACGCCCTCGTCGCCGTGGAGATTGAAGCGCGCTTCGATCGTCTCGCGCGGCAGGAAGTGCATTTCCTTCACGGCCAGCGCGACATGCTCCGGCTTGGGGGTCGCGCGCAGGCCGGCGCGCGCGCCGAGGAGGCCGTTGACGCCCTCGCACAGCACCACGACGTCGGCGAAGATCGTGCCGCCCTTTCGATCGGTGCGCACGCCGATCACCTTGCCATAGGCGTCGGAGACGAGTTCCATCACCGTCGTCTCGCAGATGACGAGCGCGCCCTGCGACTGCACCTCTTTGGAGAACCAGCGGTCGAACTGCGAGCGGATGATCGTGTAGCGGTTGGGCTTGTCTTCGTTAAAGTCGTCGTTGCGGTATTGCAGGCCGGTGTGGGAGCGGTCGCCCATCATCCAGAACCGCTGCTCGACGAGATGACGCTCGAGCGGCGCCTCCTCGCGAAAGTTCGGGATGATCTTCTCCACCATATCGGCGTAGAGGATCGCGCCCTGGACATTCTTCGAGCCGGGATATTCCCCGCGCTCGAGCTGCAGGACCTTGAGGCCGCGAGACGCCATGGTGTGCGCCGCGGCGTTGCCGGCCATCCCGGCGCCGATCACGATCGCGTCGAACCGTTCTTCGATCATGGCAGTCTCCATTTACGTTCCGCCGGCGCCTCGCCAGGCGTTGGGATATGTGTCATTAGCCTGCAAGCCGGTCGCGCTGATGGGGCGACAGTTTCTGCCGGAAAGCCTCGGTCAGCGCCGGCAGCAGCCGGATCGCGTCCGTCGCGATGCCGATATGCGCGAAGTCGAAGATCGGCGCATTCTTGTCGGTGTTGATCGCGACGATGCAATCGGCGCCTTCGACGCCGACGCGATGCTGGATCGCGCCGGAAATGCCCGCCGCGATATAAAGCTTCGGCCGGATAGTTTTTCCGGTCTGGCCGATCTGGCGATCGGAAGAGAGCCAGCCTTTCTGCACGACAGGCCGCGAGCAGCCGAACTCCGCGCCGAGCACAGAGGCCAGGTTTTTTACGAGCTGGAAATTCTCGGCGCTCTGCAAGCCCATGCCGCCCGCGACGACGACGTCGGCGAAAGCCAGATTGCTCTTGTTGGAGTCGCGATCCGGCACGAAGCGCAGGAGCTTGGTGATGATCTCGTCTTCCGACAGATCGGGCGTGAAAGGAACGATGCGGCCAACCCGGTCGGCGGCGCGCTCCGGCATCGCCATGACGCGCGGACGGATCGTCGCCATCTGCGGACGATAATTGAGGGTATAGATCGTGCAGAGCAGCGAGCCGCCGAAGGTCGGGCGCGTCGCCGCGAGCGAGCCGTCGGCGTCAACCGCCAGCTCCGTGCAGTCCGCGGTGAGGCCGGTGAGCAGAGTCGTCGCCACCGAGCCCGCGAGGTCGCGGCCGAGAGTCGTCGCGCCGAGCAGCAGGATTTCCGGCTTGTGCGTGTTGACGAGCTGGGTCATCGCCTTGGCGTAGGATTCGTTGCGATAGTCCGCCAGCACCGGATGTTCGACGAGATAACAGAGGTCGGCGCCATAGCGGAAAGACTCCGCCGCCGCTTCCTTGGCGGCGTCGCCCGGCCCGCCGAGCACGACGCTCGCGAGCTCCACGCCGAGCTTGTCGGCGAGCTTGCGGCCTTCGCCCAGAAGCTCCCAGGAGACCGGATGAACGTCGCCGCGTTCGAGTTCGACGAAGACCCAGACGTGCTTATAGTCGCGGAAATGTTCGGGGAGCTCTTTCTTCGCGCTGGCGCGTGTGGCGGGCGGGGGGGTCGCGGACATTTGCGGCTCTCCTTTAGAGTCCGGAGGCAAGTTTGGTCATGTCGGCTTCGAGCGCCGGATGGCGCGCGAAGATCGCGGCGATGAGCGCCTCGGCGGAATCGGCCGCCGTCTTTTCCGGCTCGACAAAGGCCGCCTTTTCCGAGCGCGGCGCCGGGGCGAACACCTTCTTCACGATCGTCGGCGACCCTTTGAGGCCGCATTTGGTGAGATCCTCGATCTCGGCGTCCTTGGCGCTCCAGGTGACGACCTCGGCGCGCGCCGCCCGCAGCGCGTCGTCGAAGGCGCCGCGGCGCACTTCATTGGAGCCTTCCAGCATGGTGACGAGGCAGGGGGTCGCCGTCTTGAGAACCTGCACGCCGCCCTCGGCGCGCCGCTCGACGACGAGCTCGCCCTTCTCGGGATCGCACTCGACGATCTTGGACACATAGGTCAATTGCAGCAGCCCGAGCCGCTTGGCGACGCCGGGACCGACCTGCGCCGTATCGCCGTCGATGGTCTGCTTGCCGGCGAAGACGATGTCCTGCTTGCCGAAGGTCTTCTCAATCTTGCGGATCGCCGCCGAGAGCGCATAGGTCGTCGCGAGCGTGTCGGAGCCTGCGAAGAAGCGGTCGGTCAACAGCACCGCGCGGTCGGCGCCGATGGCGAGCGCCTTGCGCAGCGAGTCCGCCGCCATCGGCGGCCCCATGGTCAGCACCGTGACCTCGCCGCCGAATTTGTCGCGCAGACGAAGCGCTTCCTCCAGCGAGAACAGATCATAAGGGTTGATGATCGTCGGCACGCCCTGCCGCATGATCGTGTTGGTGACGGGATGCACGCGGATCTGCGCGCTGTCCGGGACCTGCTTGATGCAAACGAGGATTTTCATGTGTCTTTGCCTCGATCAGCCGGGATTGCCGGTCAGCGTCGTGAGCGGAACGAAAGGCTTGGCCGGTTCGGCCTTCGGCTTGACGGCGTCCTTGTGCACTTTGAAGACGCGCTCGGCGATGGGCGACGAGGCGACGAAGTCCTCATAGGCCTTGGTCAGCGTCTCTTTGCAGGCGGCGCGCGCTTCCTCGTCGCTCGCGCCGTCCAGGTCGTTTTTGGCGAGATATTCGCCCATGCGGCGCAGAATATGGAGACGCGCCACGCGCACCACCGCCGGGTCGTAGTCGACGCCGAGCGTTTCGAAGAAATCCTCGGCCGAGGACAGCTTCCGCAAATCGTCGAATACGCTCATGGTTTCGTCTCCTTCTGGCTATTCGTTGCGAGCGCCTCTGTCTTGCGCGCCTGGAGATGCGCGAGACGCGCCTCGAGAAAATCGATGCGGTCGATCAGCACCGATATGGCGTCGCCGACGGGGTCGGGGATCAGATGATGCTCGAGATCGATGCGCCCGTCCGCGCCTGAGCGCCGCCGCTCCACTTTCACAATGCGGCCAGGGATGCCGACGACCGTCATTTCCGGCGCGACGTCGTCGATGACGACGGAATTGGCGCCGATGCGCGCCCGCGCGCCGACCGTGATCGGGCCCAGAATTTTCGCGCCTGCGCCGACCAGCGCGCCGCTTTCGATCGTCGGATGCCGCTTCCCCGGCGCCCATGAGGTGCCGCCGAGCGTGACGCCATGATAGAGCGTCACGTCATTCTCGATGACAGCGGTCTCGCCGATCACCACGCCCGCGCCATGGTCGATGAACAGCCGCTCGCCGATCGTCGCGCCGGGATGAATGTCGATGTTCGTGACGAGGCGCGCGAACCAGGACAGGAAACGCGCCGGGAATTTGAACCCGCGGCGCCAGAGACTGTTGGCGATACGATAGAGGACGAGCGCATGAACGCCCGGATAGAGCAGGGCGACTTCGAAGATGTTGCGCGCCGCCGGGTCGCGTTGCAGCACGCAGGCGACGTCGCCGCGCAGCCTTGCAAGCAGATTGGGGCGGGCGGGCGCAGGCTGCGTCATGGCGGCAGAGGCGGCGAGGCTCATGGCGATCCTCCACAGGCGCTTTTGAAGAAGCTTTTCAGCTCGCGGCGCGTCATCGGCGCCGCCTTGTCATTGGCGCGCCGGCGAATCTGCGTCAGCAACTCGGCCGCCGTGTCGCGGTCGATGTCGAAGCCGAGTTCGGCGCATTTGCGCTGCAACGCCGCCATGCCGGAGTGTTTGGCGAGCACGACGGTGTTGCGGCGCCCGAGGCGCGCCGGGTCGACGCCCTGATAGGTGCGCGCATCCTTCAGCAGCGCGGCAACGTGAATGCCAGACTCATGGGTGAACACATCGGCGCCGACGATCGCCTTCGAGCGGCCGATGCGGCGCCGCGCGGCTCGCGCCACCAGTTTCGACAAGGCGTGAAGCTTGTCGATTTTCACATTGGAGCGTCCGGGCGCGACATGCCCGAGCGCGACCGCGATTTCTTCGAGCGGCGCGTTGCCGGCGCGCTCGCCGAGGCCGAGGACGGTGACGGAGGCGTGGGTCGCGCCGGCGCGCAGCGCGGCGAGCGTATTGGCCGTCGCAAGGCCCACGTCGTCATGGCCATGAAATTCGATCGGCAGATCGGTTTCCTGCCGGACTCGAGAGATGGCGTCATAGGCGGAGAAGGGATCAAGCACGCCAAGCGTATCCGCGAAGCGATACCGCCAGGCGCCCGCATCCGCCGCAGCGCGCAGAACGGCTCCAATGTCGCGGGGGTCCGCCCGAGACGAGTCTTCGCCGCCGAGCGCGACAGTGAGACCCTTCTCCCGCGCATAGGAGACAATGTTGCGCACGCGATCCGCCACCGCAGCGACGTCGACGCCAAGCTTGACCGAAATTTGCAAGCGCGACATGGGCGCGGAAATGTTCACATGCGCGACCCCGGCTGCGAGCGCGGCGTCGACATCCGCTTTGTTGAGGCGACACCACGCCATGACGCGGCAGGAAAGGCCCTCGGCGACAACGCCGCCGATCGCCTCGATTTCATCGCGTCCCATCGCCGGCGTGCCGACTTCGATTTCATCCACCCCCGCGGCCTCGAGCGCCCGAGCAAGGGCGACCTTGTCGCGCGCCGTGAAGGCGACGCGCGGCGCCTGCTCGCCATCGCGGAGCGTCGTGTCATTGATAAAGACGCGGGGGTGGTCAGCGTTCACGGCGTCAACTCACGCATAGACGGGCTTGAATTCTGTCGGGCCCTTATTGGCGCCCGCCCAGAAGGGAGACAGCTCGCGCAGGTTTTCGAGGATCTTCGGCAGCGCCTCGATCACCTGATCAACGTCCTCCGGCACGTTGTCGCGCGAAAGCGAGAAGCGAATCGAACCATGTGCGGCTGTGAACGGCACATTCATGGCGCGCATCACATGCGACGGCTCCAGGGAGCCCGACGTGCAGGCAGAGCCCGACGAGGCCGCAATGCCCTGGCGCGTGAGATGCAGCAGGATCGCTTCGCCCTCCACATATTCGAAGGCGATGTTCGTCGTGTTCGGCAGCCGCTCACGAACGTCGCCATTCACGAAGCAGTTCGGAACGCGCTGCAGGATCGCTTTTTCGAGACGATCGCGCAGCTCCTTCACCCGCGTCTGCTCATCGGCCATATGAGTGATGGCGAGCTCCGCCGCCTTACCCAGACCGACGATGCCGGGCGTGTTTTCGGTGCCCGCGCGGCGCCCGCGCTCCTGATGGCCGCCGCGCAGCAAGGGCTTGAACCGCGCGCCGCGCTTTACGTAGAGCGCGCCAATGCCCTTGGGCGCATGCAGCTTGTGGCCTGAAAGCGACAGCATGTCGATGGCGCTCCCCTTCAGGACGATCGGCACTTTGCCGACGGCCTGCACGGCGTCGGTATGGAAGAGCGCGCCGACTTCCTTGGCGAGTTCAGCGAGCGCCTCAATGGGGAAGATCGTGCCTGTCTCGTTGTTCGCCCACATCAGGGTGACGAGCGCGACTTTATCCGAGAGCGCGGAGCGATAGGCTTCGAGATCGAGGCGGCCGAGTGAATCGACGCCAATGTAGTGTACCTTGGCGCGGCCGGATTTTTCGAGATGCTGGCAAAGCGCGAGAACGGCGGGATGCTCGACGGCGCTGGTGATAATCTCGTTGCGTGCGGGCATCGCCTCCAGCGCCGACAGGATGGCCGTATTGTCGGCTTCCGTGCCGCTCGCCGTATAGATGATCTCGTGATCGTGCTCCGCGCCGAGCAGCTGCTGCAATTGCTGGCGGGCCTTCTTGACCGATTGGCCGACGCTCGCCCCGAAGGAGTGAATCGACGACGGATTGCCGAACTGCTCGGTGAAGAACGGCAGCATCGCCTCGACGACCGCCGGATCGACCCGCGTCGTCGCATTATTGTCGAGATAGACTGGACGCATGGCCGTTCCTCTAGTGGACGTGGGATTTGACGGGGACGACGCGAACCGGCACGCCGAGCTTGGCGATCAGCCGCTCCTGAATGCCGGACACGGTGACGCTCGCCATCTGGCAGCCCGTGCAGGCGCCGGTCAGGCTCACCATCACATTATTGCCGTCGACGTCGATGAGTTCGCAGTCGCCGCCGTCCTTCTTCAAATACGGACGCAGCTCTTCGATCGCTTCCTCGATCAGGCGCATCTTCTTCAGATTGGTCATGCCGGCCGAAGGCGGCGGCAGGGGCGACGCCGGAGCGAGCGGCGAGGTCGGCGGCGCGGCCTCTCTTTCAGCTTCCTTCTTCGCTTTCGCCTTGGCCTTGATTTCGGCCGCGTCGGCGGCGCCGATGGAATAGGCCTCATGCGCCGCCAGAATTCCCTCGGCGACCAGTTCGGCGTTCACCTTGGCGAGCACCTCTTCCAGCTTGTCGAAGCACGTCAGGCAGCCGCCGCCGGCCTTGGTGTAATCCGTGATCTGCTCGATCGTCGTCAGCTTGTTCATGCGGACGGCGCGTTCGATCATGCCTTCGTCGACGCCGAAGCATTTGCAGACGAGCGCGCCTTCCTCATGATCGTCATGCCATTCCTCGCCGCGGAAATTCGCGATCGCCGCCTGCAGCGCTTCATAGCCCATCACCGAGCAATGCATCTTCTCGGGTGGCAGGCCGCCGAGAAAATCGGCGATGTCCTGATTGGTGATGGTGATTGCTTCCTGCAGCGTCTTGCCGATGATCATGTCGGTCAGCGCGGAGGAGGATGCGATGGCGGACCCGCAGCCAAAGGTCTGGAACCGCGCGTCCTGAATGACCTCCGTCTCCGGATCGACCTTCAGCATCAGCTTCAGCGCGTCCCCGCAGGAAATCGCGCCGACTTCGCCGACGGCGTTGGCCTCCACGAGGGCGCCAGCGTTCTTGGGGTTGAAGAAGTAGTCCTTGACCTTGTCAGAATAGTCCCACATCGCCGCCTCCTCGCGCTCAGCCGAAAGATTTTCCGCAGGAACAGCTCGATTTGGCTTGCGGATTGTCGAAGGTGAAACCAGAGCCTTCGAGACCGATGACAAAGTCGATCTTGGTGCCATCGAGATAGGCGAGCGAGCCTTCTTCGACGAAAACCTTTACGCCGTCGGTGTCGAACACGTGATCGTTGGGGTCGGCCTCGTTGACGAGGCCCATCATGTATTTCAGGCCAGCACAGCCGCCGGCCTCCACCATGATGCGCAGTCCCTCGACCTCCTGGCCTGCCCCTGCCATCGCCGTACGCACCGCGGTCACAGCGCTATCCGTCAGCTGGATCATCTCGACAGCTCCCTGGTTAAGATGTCTCGTCCAGGAAGTAGCAACCGATGTGCCAGCTCAAAAAGTCATGAAAATCCTTGGATTTCCCGGGGCTCGACTTGTCTGTAAAGCGCCATTGTCGGAGAACTGACAAAGGGCTTTCCGAACCTTAAAGGAGAGGATCAACGGCGGTTCAGGTGGGCGAGAACGCTCGTTCCGTCCTCGACGCCGAAGCAATTGTCGAAGTCGCCGCATTCTCGGCAGGTCGGCGCCGCGCAGAGGGAAAAACCCTCAAGCTCACAAAGCTGCCGGTAGAAGAATTTCTTCCATTTCATATTGTCGACGTTGGCGGCCGCCAGCGCCGGGAACCATTTGTTCATCAAACGCGTCAGCTCGCTGCGCTCCAAAAGACCGAGGTCCTGCCAGAGGTGGCGCGGCGCCATCGCGCGGCGACACACGATCGCGGCGATCCAGGCGCAGAGGGGGGAGGAGTCAGCCTTGAAGCGCGCCAGCAATTCGTGGAGCTGCGTCTCTTCTTCGTCGAGAGGCAGATGCTCCGGCGCGTCATAGATATTGAAAAACAGCCGCGCGCCCGGCGCCCATTGCGCCGTGAGCGTCTCCAGCGCGGCGCGGTTGAGGCCGAGCGCCGCGGACAATGTGTCGCCCGTTGCTCGCGCTTCAATGATCCCGACAGTGAGGACGCAGGCAAGGACATGCGCCGTGAAAGGCTCTGCGCGCGCCAGAGGCATCGGCTCGCTGCAAATGGCGCGATAGATGGTTTCCGGAGACAGCGACGCCGG
Source organism: Methylocystis sp. NC52PC (assembly GCF_055698645.1). Taxonomy (NCBI): domain Bacteria; kingdom Pseudomonadati; phylum Pseudomonadota; class Alphaproteobacteria; order Hyphomicrobiales; family Methylocystaceae; genus Methylocystis; species Methylocystis sp. NC52PC. The sequence goes on from NZ_CP170127.1 coordinate 2,627,293, forward strand.
GCGCGCGCCCGCCTCTTTACTAGGAGAGGGCGCGAGCAGGCTCATCGGGGTCACGCCGCAACTTTGTCCGCCGGCACGTGAGTCTGGCAATTTTTCGGACAGACTCGGGCGCAGGCGTTGCAGCCGATGCAGGCGCCGGGGTGCTCGACCTTCATGATCTTGCGATTGAGATCGCCATCGAAATCATCCTCGTCGTCTTCCGTGACGATGCCGAGGATCTCGCCTTCGTCATTGACGCCGTAAAGCGCCATGACGCTCTGCGGGCAGACCTTGAAGCATCGGCCGCAGCCGATGCAGGTCTCGGCGTTGATGTCGGTGAGATAGAGCGGCGTATAGGGCGAGCCGTCTCGCGTCTTGAAGTCGGACATCACGCCGCCTCGAGTTCTTTGAGCCGCTTGCGGGCGGCCTCCAAGGCCGCATAGGCGTCATAGGTCTCCTGAGCGACCGTCATGATCGTGGTCCAGTTGACCGGCAGCTCCTCGGAGAGGTCGTGCAGGTTCATCTTCATATTCATGGCTTTGGCCGAAAGCTTCTTGATTTCGGCCTTCAGTTCGTCGACGCCGCTCATCTCCAGCCTCCATCAGTAACGGGCGACTTCGGGGAATTTCTCGATCATCTCCACGCCGGCGTCGACGAATTTCGCCCCCTCCGCGGCGAGTTTCTCGAGCGACTCGAAGCCAAAGCGGTGAACGTCGCGCAGATGCTTGTTGACGACGATCAGGCGGCCGGTCGTCAGGATCATCCGCCCGAAGCCCTCATGGCTCATCTTCATCATCGGCTGCACCATGCAGCCGGTGCGGCGCTCGATCGCGAGACCGACCGCGTTGTAGAAGAGTTCAAGACGCCACAGGATCTCAGGATCGGGGTCGCCAATGATCGGAATTTCGCGGCGCTGCTCCTTGGTGACGATGTAAGGGTCGAGAAGGCTGAGGTCGGTCTTCTTTTCCCAGGTCCCATGCGTATCCTGCGCGCGCCAGATCTTGATCAGCTCCTTGATGAACAGGCTGTCTTCGGGTTTGTGTTCGGCTTCGGCGACGGCCTCAGGCATTTTCGGTCTCCTCCTCGAAATCGAAGGAGCGCTCGCCGCTCTTCGACAAAACCTTGCGCAGCCACGGCGGCGGCGACCCTCTGAGAACGACCTGCAGCTTCTCGATCAGGTCTGTGATCTTCTCCGGCTGCGGCACTTTCATCGGGTGGATGTTCTGCGCAACGACGCGCGCGGCGCCGGAGCCGCCGATCGCCGCGACGTAGAGAATCGCGCAATCCTTGATCGCTTCGAGCTTCGGCTGCAGCTTGTCTTCATTGCCGTCTTCCTGCAGATCGCCGGCGAACTGGATCGCTTCGACGAATGTGTAGGAGTCGGGCTGGAGGTCGTAGATCGCGATATTTTTCGCCCAGCCGAAATGGGCGTCGACCCGCTCGAGGTCTTGTGTGGCGAATGCAACTTTCATGATGCCTCCTTTGCGGTCAGTGCGCGCTCGAGAGAGGAATATCCGTCGCCGTCGCAAGCGTCGTGCCGTCTTGGCCGGCGGGTTCGTTGGCTACCCAGGTGTCGGGCGTCGGCTCGTGGATCTGGTCGATGAAAATATTGCCGATCTTGAAGATGAGGTCGCGCGTGCCGCGGTAGCCGACCGATGTTTCATGGGCCGCGCCGATGCGGTCGAACATCGGAAGTCCCATGCGATAAAGCTGAACTCCGAGGCGTTCCGCGGCCTGGCGGCCATGCGAATGGGTGATCAGCAGGTCGCAGCCGACGGCGCGATTTTCGAGGTCTTCGAGGTCGCCGATCACGACCTCCTCTGTCATGAGCTTTTCGAGCAGCGGTGATTGCGTCGTGGTCACGGCGGCCGTCACTTCCGCGCCCATTTCGGTCAGCCATTGGCCGATACCGAACAAAAGGTCCGGCTCGGCGCCGAGGGCGATTTTCTTGCCGCCGAAATGGAAGTGGCCGTCGAGCATCGCGTCGACGAGCTGACCACGCTGGCGGCGGTATTTGAGCGGGACTGGACGCCCGCTGATGCGGGACAGGAAGCTGACGAAATCATCGTTGGGGCCGAGGCCGGTCAAGCGTTCGAAGAGTTCGAACGGCACGCCGGCGCGCGCTTCGAGGGCCTTCGCGGCGCCGCGCATCTGCTCGCCGAGCGCGATGGTCCAGGCGGCTCCGCCCATGGCCGCTATGTCTTCCTTGGTCACGCCGCCGAGGGTCGTCGGAGTGAAATCCTCCGGGATATGTCCATCGAGCGAGCCCGAGAGATCCGGCAGGAACGTCGGCTCCAGACCGAAGGCCTCGATGATGTCGCGCAGTTCGTCGATGTCGCCCGGGGTAAGATGGCATCCGGCGAGGACGTTGACGCGTTGCGGCGCTCTGCGAGACGCAATCTCGTCGGGAACGAAACTCTGGATGAGCTTCGTCACCGTCTTGCCGAAGCCGTCTTGGAAGGCGTCCTTGAAGTCCGGCGTGGAGACATAGACGATGCCGAGATCGTCGAGCTCCGGATGGCGCTTGCGGACGAGCTGCAGATAGCCGTCGACGTCGTCGCCTTTGGTTTCCGTAACGCCCGTCGAACAGATGCCAATCACGGAAGGCTTGGCGCGCTTCACAATGTTGAGGATGGCCTGCTCGATGTTTTCGAGCCCGCCGAGGACGGTGGCGACTTCGTTCATCGCCGTCGTTTGCAGCGGAATCGCTTCCTTGAAGTGACGGACGAAGAGCACCAGGCCAAAGGACGTGCAGCCCTGCGAGCCATGGAGGACCGGCATGCAGCCGGAGACGCCCATGAAGGCGAGCGCGCCGCCGATCGGCTGGCTCATCTTCAGCGGATTGACTGTGCAGGCCTTTTTCGAGACGGTGACGCGCGCCATGATTGCCTCACGCGGCTTGCGGCGCAGCGACGGCGCGCGCTCGAGAGGAAGCTTCGAGAATGGCGGCGATGCGCTCCTGGCAACCGCCGCAGCCCGTTCCGGCGCTCGTGGCTTTGCCAACAGCCTCGACGGTGTCGGCGCCGTCATGGATGGCGTCCTCGATCGCGCCGACCGTGACGAGATTGCAGGCGCAGACCTGCTTGTCGCGGCGCGCGGTTTCTGCGGCGACGGGGTCGGCCGCGAGCGCCGCGGCTTCGGCGGCGATCGCCTCCGATGCGCGCTCTTCCCAGGTCTTTTCTTCCCAGGGCGCGGCGCGGCGCACTTGTTCCCAGACCGGATTGAAGAGCGCCTTGTCAATTTCATGAACGAGATCGACCATGCCTTCATAGCCCGCATAGGCGTGGTGGCGCTCCTGATTGATGTCGAGCCAGGGCATCTTCGCCTTGAGCGCGATGAACTGGGAGCGGCCGCCCGAAAGCATGATGTCGGCGCGCGCCTCTTTCAGCATTTTGTACATTTCGCGCGGCGTCATGTCGTCGATCATATGGGCGTCCTGGCCCATGAGCTCTTTGATCTTTTCCTTGTCTTCCTTGGTCGATTTCTTGACGCTGGTGCCGACGATCTCGAGCCCGGCCTCCTGCAGCGCCGCGACCACCGACCAGCTCTTCACGCCGCCCGTGATGAGAAGGACCCGCTTCCCTTCGAGGCGCGCGCGATAGGGTGCGATCCGCGCCCAGGCCCTGGCCTCTTCGCGGGCGATGACGGCTTCGGTCCGCGCCATCAGCTCGGCGGGGGCGCCGCGCTCGATGAGCAGACGCGCGATCTCGCGCAGGCTGTCGCTCATGTCGCCGATGCCGTAGAACGAGCCTTCGAAGAAGGGAATGCCGTAGCGCTCCTCCATCTTGCGGGCGACATTGATCATCGCCTTTGAGCAGACCATCATTGCCGCGCGGGCGCGGTGAGACGACGCGACTTCGTGATATTTGGCGTCGCCAGAGATGCAGGCGAGGATGCGAATGCCGAGCTCGTCGAGAAGCGGCTTCACCTGCCACAATTCGCCGGCGAGATTATATTCGCCGATGATGTTGATGTCGTAGGGCGTGGTGTATTCCGGCTCCTGCGTGCCGATCACATGATCGAGGATCGCCTCGCCCGCAAGCTTGTTGCCAAGATTCTTCGGACCCACAAAGCCGGGTGAGATCACGGGTATGACGGGCTTGTTGAACTTCGCCGCCGCAGCCTTGCAAACCGCCTCGATGTCGTCGCCGGTCATCGCGGGGACACAGGTTTGATACACGAAAACGGCCGGCGGATCGTATTTGTCGATAATTTCCTTGATCGATTTGTAGAGCCGCTTCTCGCCTCCGAAGACGACGTCGTTCTCGCTGATGTCGGTCGTGAAACCCGTGCGATAGAGAGACGAGCCGGAGGTTTTTGCGCCGCGATTGTCCCAGCTGTTGCCTTCGCAGGCGATGGGGCCGTGGACGAGATGCGCGACGTCGGTGATGGGCTGCAGGGCGATCTTGGCCCCGTCGAAGGCGCAGCCGCCGGCGGCGGCGCCGGGCGCGAGCTGCTTCGTGCAGCCCTTCTTGCGTTCTTTCTCGGACTTGTTCTGGTTCTTTCCGCAGCCGGGCTCGTTGAAGACGTCCTGTACCTTTTCCGAGAGCGTCGACATTCCAAGCCTCCTGCCGCTTTTCGCGCGTTCATCGCGCAACTATGCATTCGCCGGGCCACGATGGCCCGGCGAGCGCTTTGTCGTTTAGCGAATGATGTCGAAGGAGTAGTCCGACTTCGCCACGACATTCGTGTTGCGATCGATATCCTCGAAGATCGCGTCCAGGATCCAGACCAGCACATTCATCGAGCCCTGATAGCCCCACACCGGATAGCGATGCTTGTGGTGGCGATCGAAGATCGGGAAGCCGATGCGGATGAGCGGCGTGCCCGTGTCGCGGTCGAGATACTTCCCATAGGTGTTGCCGATGAGATAGTCGACCGGCTCCGTGAAGAGCAGCGAGCGCATATGCCACAGATCCTTGCCAGGATAGACCTTGCAGCCCTTGCCGAAGGGCGAGGAGTCGAGCAGCTTTTGCACCTTTTCCGCCCAGCCCTTGCCGCCGTTGGTGGCGAGGATGTGGACCGGCTCGGCGCCGAGCTCGAGCAGGAAGGCCGCGAGGCCGTAGCAGAGGTCCGGATCGCCGTAGATCGCGAACTTCTTGCCATGGATATGGGCGGACGAGTCGGCGATCGCGTCGACGAGACGGCCGCGCTCCTTGGTGAGCTCCTCGGAGATCGGCTTGCCGGTGAGGCGCGAGATCTCCATGAGGAACTTGTCGGTCGCCGCGACGCCAACCGGGTGGTTGAGGGCGACGGTTTCCTGGCCCTTGGTGGCGATATAGGGCAGGGTCTTCTCGGTGCAGAACTCCTGCATCGAGATGGTCGCCTTGGCGTTCAGCGCCGCCGCGACGTCCTCGAGCTTGGTGCCGCCGTCATACATGCGGAATTCGCCGTCGGTCGGCGTGTCCCACACGTCGCTGTTGTCGCCGATGATGGTGTATTCCACGCCCATCGACTCGAAGATGCGCTTGATCTCGCGGAGATTGCCGACGGTGTAGCCGTCGAAACCGCCCAGGAAGTTGATGCTGTTGTTGGGCGTGCGCTCGAGCTTGGGCGCCGTGCCCGCCTTGCCGTCCCAGAAGTGCTCCAGCACGCCCTTCATGACATTGTCGTAGCCGGTGATGTGGCTGCCGACGAAGGCCGGGGTATGCGCGAAGGGAACGTCGAACTCCTGCGGAACCGAGCCCTTCTCCTTTGACGTCTTGATGAAGGCGTTGAGATCGTCGCCGATGACTTCCGCCATGCACGTCGTGGAGACCGCGATCATCTTCGGCTTGTACATGTTGTACGTGTTCGCGAGGCCATCGATCATGTTGTTCAGGCCGCCGAACACCGCCGCGTCTTCGGTCATCGAGGAGGAGACGCAGGACGTCGGCTCCTTGAAGTGACGGGAGAAGTGCGAACGATAATAAGCGACGCAGCCCTGCGACCCATGCACGAAGGGGATCGTGCTTTCGAAGCCGACGGCCGCAAAAACGGCGCCCAGCGGCTGACAGGCCTTGGCCGGGTTGACGGTCAGAGCTTCGCGGGCGAAGTTCTTTTCCTTATACTCTTCCGTCTTGGTCCATTCACGGATCTGCTCGAGCTGATCCGCCGGAACCTTGTTTTCGAAGTTGTTCTGTTTGTTCTCGAACATCTCCTTGTATTCCGGCTGGCGGAACAGATTAAAGTGGTCGAGAACGTTGTCAGCATTCTGTGGCATGGCTATTCCTCATGTTTCCGCTAGCCGGTCTCGCCTCGGGGGAGGAGGCGAGACCTGTTTGTTGCGGGATCAGGCCGCCCAGGGGGCCTTGGCCATCTTCCAGACCGGCGCATTGATCGCCATGTCCATGTCGCGCGCGAAGATCGCGAAGCCGTCGTAGCCGTGATAGGGGCCTGAATAGTCCCAGCTGTGCATCTGACGGAAGGGCACGCCCATCTTCTGGAAGACGTACTTTTCCTTGATGCCGGAGCCGACGAGATCCGGCTGGATTTTCTCGACGAACTTCTCGAACTCATAGCCCGTGACGTCGTCGTAGATCAGCGTGCCGTCCTTCACATAATGGGTCGTGCGCTGATAGTCGTCGTTGTGCGCGAACTCATAGCCCGTGCCGACGACTTCCATGCCGAGGTCTTCGTAGGCGCCGATGACGTGGCGCGGACGCAGGCCGCCGACATAGAGCATGACCTTCTTGCCTTCGAGGCGCGGACGGTATTTCGCGATAACGGCGTCCATCAGCGGACGATATTTCGCGATAACGCGCTCGGCGCCTTCCTTGATCTTGTCGTCGAAGTGCGAGGCGATCTTGCGCAGCGACTCTTCGATCTTGGACGGGCCGAAGAAGTTGTACTCACACCACGGAATGCCGTATTTTTCTTCCATGTGGCGGGAGATGTAGTTCATCGAACGGTAGCAGTGCAGAACGTTGAGCTTCGCCTTCGGCGTGGCCTCGAGCTCCGCGATGGTGCCGTCGCCCGACCACTGCGCCACGACGCGCAGGCCCATCTCTTCGAGCAGAATGCGCGAAGACCAGGCGTCGCCGCCGATGTTGTAGTCGCCGATGATCGCGACGTCATAAGGCGTCGACTCGAAGCGAGCCGGCTTGCCTTCGGACTTGTCGAAGACCCAGTCCCGGATCGCGTCGTTGGCGATATGATGGCCAAGCGACTGCGACACGCCGCGGAAGCCTTCGCAGCGAACCGGAACGATGGTCTTGCCTTCGTATTCCTTCGACTTCGCCTTCGAGACGGCCTCGATGTCGTCGCCGATGAGGCCGATCGGGCATTCGGACTGAACGGAGATGCCCTTGTTCAGCGGGAACAGCACCTGGATTTCGTCGATGATCGCGGCGAGCTTCTTGTCGCCGCCGAACACGATGTCCTTCTCCTGGAAGTCGGAGGTGAACTGCATCGTGCCGAAGGTGTCGATGCCGGTCGTGCCGATATAATAATTGCGGCGCGACGCCCAGGAATACTGGCCGCAACCGACGGGGCCGTGCGAGATGTGGATCATGTCCTTGATCGGACCCCACACCACGCCCTTCGAGCCGGCGTAAGCGCAACCACGAATGGTCATAACGCCGGGAATGGACTTGATGTTCGACTTGACGCCGCAATCCGGCTTACCGTCTTCGAACGTGCCGAGGTGCTTGGCGCGACGCTTGGCGGTCTTCTCCGGATAGGCCTTCAGGACTTCCTGAACGAGTTCCTTATTGCGGGCCTTGATGTCTTCGATGGATTCAGCTTGCGCCACACTCATGACGGAGGCCTTTCATGATCTCGGGGTAGGCCCGGCCCTCTAAAGGGCCGGGCGGTTGTCGTATTAGGCGACGTTGAGCTCCGCGGCGGTCTTGCCGACCTGGGTCTCGTCGACCTGAGCCATGACGCCATGCTCCATGAGAAGGTCTTCGAGCTCGTCCATCGTGATCGGGGTCGGGATGATGCCGTTGCCCTTGTTTCCGTGGACCTTCGTCGCAAGGGTGCGATACTCGCCAGCCTGCTTGGAGTCGGGAGCGTATTCGATGACCGTCATGCGGCGCAGCTCGGCGTGCTGGACGATGTTGTCGCGCGGCACGAAGTGGATCAGCTCGCAGCCGAGCTTCTTCGCGAGCGATTGCGCGAGCTCCAGCTCCTTGTCGGTCTTGCGCTCGTTGCAGACGAGCCCGCCCAGGCGCACGCCGCCGGAGTTGGCGTATTTCAAAATGCCCTTGGAGATGTTGTTGGCCGCATACATGGCCATCATCTCGCCGGACATGACGATGTAAATTTCCTGCGCCTTGTTCTCGCGGATCGGCATCGCGAAGCCGCCGCACACCACGTCGCCGAGAACGTCGTAGGAGACGTAATCGACGCCTTCATAAGCGCCGTTCTCTTCGAGGAAGTTGATCGAGGTGATGACGCCGCGACCGGCGCAGCCCACGCCCGGCTCCGGACCGCCGGATTCGACGCAGCGGATGTCCTGGAAGCCGACCTTCATCACGTCTTCGATTTCGAGGTCCTCGACCGAGCCGGCTTCAGCCGCCAGCGACAGGATGGTGTCCTGCGCCTTGGCGTGAAGGATCAGGCGGGTCGAGTCGGCCTTGGGGTCGCAGCCGACGATGAGGATCTTCTGTCCCATCTCGGCGAGCGCCGCGAGGGTATTCTGGGAGGTCGTCGATTTACCGATGCCACCCTTGCCGTAGAAAGCGATCTGTCGAAGCGACATTGCATTCTCCTGTTGGACCGTTAGCATGATCGGCGCGCGCCACACGCAGGCCGAGATTTACTCACTTTGCGACCAGGCGCCGGCGACCGGACGTTTCCCCATGATCATCTGGGACGGCAGCCAAAAGCCTTGCGAGCCCTGTTGCGCAAGGGGCGTGCCAAAGATCAAAAAACGTTGAAGAGCCCTTAAAATCATATAATTGGCGCAGACCCGGAGGTCGGGTGAACACGTGTGTCAAACCCGACAGTCATGTTCGCAAGCGAACTCATCCGGCGACGGCGCAGCCTCGGGAAGAGAGACGGCATGTCGATTGCTTTCGAAATGGGCAACGATCTACCGGAGAAGAGGTGGGATATGCAGATCGGCGTTGAGATGTCGAAGGCGCTGGAGAACAAGCGCGTGTTCATTGTCGATGACAATGAGATCATTCGCGCAGCGCTGCAGTTCATGTTGCACGACGAATTTGAAGCGCATGAAGTGGCGAGCGTCGCTGTTGCCTTCGAAAAGGCCAAGACGCAGCCGCCGGACCTTTTGTTTCTCGCCGAAAGCCTGGTGAAGTCGGAAGGCGTGGAGCTCTTGCAGAAGATCCGCACGGAGATGCCGCAGGCAAAAATTCTCGTCGTCGTAGAGGCGGGCGCGAACGCCTTCGGGAAGGAATGCGTATCGGCCGGCGCGCATGGATTCTTGGCCAAACCGCTCAAAATCGAGTTCGTGCGTCAGAAAGCCGACGCGATGCTTGGTCGCAGTACGGGCGGCGTGACAATTCCGCTGACTGTGCTCAATGTGCGGTAGTGAGAGGAGGCGATAATGGAAGCGGCAGTCAAGGAAGCGGCGGCGGACGACGCGGCGGAGGCGGCGATCCGCGCCTGCGTGAAGCGTTTCTATGAGAAGGGCGGGGCGGACAGCCTTCTCGGGCCAATCTTTGAGAAATCCATTTCAGAACTGGAGCCGCATCTCGACATCGTCGCGAATTTCTGGTCGCACGCTCTGCTGGGGACGACGCGCTATCAGGGGACGCCCTTCGGCGTTCATGTCAATCTGCCGATCGAGCCCCAACATTTTGCGCGCTGGCTCGCGCTGTTTACCGAAACCGCGAAAGAGACGATGCCGGAGCCGCTCGCTTCAGCGGCTGTCGCACGGGCCGAACATATGACCCAGTGTTTCCAGTCGGGGCTGTTTCCGTTCAAGGACTCGCAAGGGCGCCCCTCAAAAGCGCCAGCTTGAGCGCGCTGGCGCGCGCGCCTCAGGATGAGCCAGTCATCGCGCCAGATAGAGGCTTGCCCGTCACGTTTTATTGCCGCTCTTAAAAAACGCCCCTCATGCAGGGAAGCCGCCGAAAGGGCGTCTCGAAGCACGAGGGGCTTTGTATCGAGCTTTGGAGGCTCAGAGCTGCGGAACGATTATGAGGCGCTCGACCGGATTGCCGTCGATGAAGTGCGACTGGAAGATTTCATCGATGTCAGCTTCCGTGCGGGGGGTATACCAGACGCCCTGCGGATAAACGACCATCAGCGGCCCCGCGCGACAGAAACCAAGGCAGCCCGTCGCCGTCACGGCGACATCGGGGTTCGGCTGTGCGTTGAGCTTCGCCTGCAGCCGATCCCAGAGCGGCTTGGCGCCGGAGGTCATGCAGCTCCCGCGCGGATGTCCGGGCGGGCGTTGCTGAAAGCATGTGAAGACGTGATATTTGAAGACGGTGGGAAGATCCTCGAGCATTCTTATCCTTTAAGCCGCTGCGGCCGCGAGATCGGACTGGGTCAGCGTCGTGACGAAATCCGCGAGATTAGCGTCGATGCGCGTGATGTTCTGTTCGCGCAGGAACTTCTCTTCGTTGCGCGTGAGTGCGCCCTCGATGACCGCCCAGTGCTTGTCTGAGGAACGCTTCATGATCTGGCGTGCGAAACTGCGTTCGAGTTGGTTGGCGAACCGGCAGCCGAGGAAGAGGAAGCTGCGGCCTTTACGGATCGTCTGAACGAGATCCGGGATCGGCGTCTGGATGTCTATCTCTGTGAGCACTTCGACATAGTCGGAGTCGGACACGATAAAGTTAGAGGCGGGCTTGGCGGAGCCGAGCGGCTCATAGACGAGTGTGCGCCATTTGAGCGCCTCTTCGGGCGCCTCGGCCGGCGCCTTGGCCCCGGAGCCGTCACGGATGAAGTCCTTCGTTGGCGCGACGGAGCCGTCGGGGCGATACCAGTTGACCCAATCGCCAAAATGTTCGCTTTGCGTCACGCCCTGGACAAGGCCCCAGCCGCTGCGTCCAGCGAAGGCCTTCAGCACGAGATCGTCGTACCAGGCATGCACGAGCAAGGGCATTTTGTCCTGCGCCGCAAGCCAGGCATGAAAAAGGCTTGGGTCCGGAGAGGCGGAAAAGGCCTTCGCCATGAGGCAGGTCAGCGTTTTCCGGTGTTTGAAATTCTCGATATATTGCGCGGCCGCGGTGAGGTTGTTGCGAATTTTGTGCGGCACGGTCGCGCCGGCGACGAGCTCGGCGACGAGTTTTTCGGGAAGCGACGGCGGCGCCGCTTCCCCGGCGAGGCCGGTAACGCCCGGCCCGAGATAAGGTATGACGTCGCCTTGACGAAAGGCCGCTGCAATTTCACCGATCATGTTGTTCAATCCTTTTGCCAGGCGAAGGCGTCACTGACGGAGCGCTTACTGAAGAACAGCCGCCTTCAGCGCCGCGACTTCGTCCGGTGAAATCCGAAAGACGCCGCGGCCGCCGGTCAGCGCCTGAAAGGCGTTGCCGGCCTTCTCGGAGAGCTTGGTGAACCACTGCTGAGGCGTCAGGCTCGTGGGGCGCTCCGCAATCTCCAACACCGAGCCGTCGTTATTGAAGCGAACATGGATGAGGATTTTGTCGGTCATCTTTGTCTCCTTTGTCGATTTAAAAGCCGGAATCGAAGCCCAGCAATTCCACGGTTACATTTTCGGCGCCGAGCAGGGCCTGGCAGGCAAGCCGCGACTTGGATCCGACGCCGACGATCGTGTCGAGCTTCTCATTTTCTACGCGAGTCGTTTTCGAAAGGCTCTTCTTGCCCTCCGTGACGAAGACATGGCATTGACCACATTTGGCCTCGCCGCCACATTTGCTGATGATCTTCTCGCCAGCAGCCAGAATGGCGTCGAGCAGGCGGCTCCCGGTCGCCGCCTCCACTGTCTTGCCTGAAGGGAGAATCGTAACAGTCGGCATGAGTTGCTCCTTGCGTTTTGAGACGGCGAAGGCCGTCAAAGGTAGATGGCCGTGCCCGCGCCGACGTTGATCGACGCGTCCTTCATCGTTCCGACGACGAAGGCGACCTGCTCTTCGGTCAGATGGGCGTGGAAAGGCAGAGCGACGGCGCGCTCGGCGACCTTCTCGGTGACGAAGAGATCGCCGCGTCGATAGCCGAGATCAATGTAATATCGCTGGAGATGCAGCGGCTGCGCATAGGCGCAAGCCTCGATTTTCTCCTGGCGCAGATCCTCGACGATGGCGTCCCGGCTCGATCGCGTGAAGCGCGTGCCGAGATGCACGACGTAAAGGAACCAGTGACACTGCTCGACTTCGGGAGCGATATACGGGTCCTTGATGCCCTCGAAGGAGCGGACATATTCCAGGAACCAGCGTTCGACCCGCTTGCGGCGCGCAAGCAGAAGTTCGACTCGGCGCAGCTGCGCGAGGCCGAGCGCCGCCGCCATGTCGCTCAGGCCCGCTTGCAGGGCCGGCCAGGCGCCGAGCACGACGGAGGAACGCTCCTCTATTCGGCGACTGCGCAAGCGACGCAGCATGGTCGCCGTCTCGTCATTGTCCGTGACGATCATCGCGCCTTCGCCGCAGATCAAGCCGCCAGGCTGCGAAAAGTCGAAGAGCGAACAATCGCCGAACGAGCCCACGAGCTTGCCCTGATACACGGAACCGATCGCTTCCGTGGAGTCTTCGATCAGGGCGACATTGGCGTCCGTCGCAAGCGCGCGCAACGGACCCCACGGGGCAGGGTGTCCGTTGGTGTTGGAGGCGACGATGGCGCGCGTCTTCTCCGTGATGGCCTTTTTGGCCTTTTCCGGATCGAGCGTGCCGGCCCAGTAATCAATGTCCCCAAAAACCGGACGCGCGCCGGAAAGCGCGATGGCTTGCGTCGCTTCCCGGAAGGAGTAGGCGGACGTGATCACTTCGTCGCCCGGGCCGACGCCGAGCGCGCGCAAGATCAACAGCAGGCCGATCGTGCCGCTGGCGACGGCGACGGCATGCTTGCGACCGAGGTAGCGCGCGAATTCTTCCTCGAAGGCGAGCACCGTATCGCCCATGGAAATGCGCGGCGACTGGAGAATCTCGAGCACCGCCTCGAGATCGCTTTGCGTCAGGTCCGGATCATTCAACGGCAGAAGCGTGGTCTTCATGCAGCGCCTCCATTCGGGGCCAGCGCCATTCCGGTCGCGCAGCCCGGATCCTGAGTGATTTTCCAGCAGTGGTCGCGCCCGTCGATGAGATAGAGCGAGACCTTCTCGTAGATGCGGAACGGCGTCTCGTCGCGCATGTCGATTGCGTCGCAGCGCGTGACGGCGAGCCCCGGCGCAAGTTGTCGGAGGGCGACGAGCGTTTGCGGGTCGGCCTGCGCCGTCGCCAGCGCTGCGTCAATCTGCGAGACTTGCGCGGGAGCAATCGTCATGTTTCGCCTCACCCGATCTTCTTGGCTTCTACAGTGATTGGCAGCGACGTGCCCTCGGCCATCTCCGGAAGCTGCAGCTTCCAGCCATTGGCGAGCGTCACCGAGCCGCCCCACATTTCCGGCGTTTCGACTTCGACGATCGGTTCTTCCAGATCCTTCTTGGGGACATAGGCCGAGAGGACACCTTCGGAATCTCTGCGGATCATGACTTTCACGTTGCGCCTCTTTCTTTGGCCGGTTGTGAACGATCAGACGGGCTCGATCTCGTCTTCGAGGCAACCCACGACGAGCTGCGGCGCGAATTCGACGAGATAGACCGGCGTTTCTGATTCAACATGCATGCCGACGTTGACGATCTCGCCCGTATCGCCCGTCTTGACCAGAAGCTCGTCCGCCGCGCGATCGGGGTAGGACCCGTCGTTGACGAGGTCAGTGATCGCCCGCACGCGCAGGCCCCAGTCGAATTTTGCGGGTCCGCTCATTATTCATCCTCCTCGCCAGCGAGTTCGATGGGCTCCAGCTCCTTGCGCTTCATGCCGACGCGGTGTCCGGTGCTTTCGAACTCCACGCCGTAAATGTAAAACTGCTGGAGAAACGTGCCGATGTTGACGACATAGCCGACCTCGCCCTTGGTCACGAGGATTTCGCCGATGTCCTTGCCGGGGAAGGTGCCGTCGTTGCGGATCGTGCGACGCGCGCGCACCTTGTCGCCGTAGTCGAAATAGGGCGGTCCATCGAGTTCGACGTGGTCGCTGTCTCGGCTGATGTTGGTCATGGATCGCTCCGTCTCTGTGCGACGATGACGTTCGTTGACGCCTGGGCGCCGGCTGCGGCGAGCCTTTCACTGGCGCATTCGCGCACCAATGGATCTTCGTCATTGGCGAGCGGGGAGATAACCGAAATGTCGGCGCGCTGCGCGACTTCGTAGCGAATGCGCCAATCGGTATCCTTCGCCAGCGCCTTCAGATCGTCGGGCTCCATCCGCTTGGCGGCTTCGAGGCGAACCACGGGGTCGGGGTCCTTAGCGAGACGCATCAGCGCCGCCTGCTCGATGCGGCTCGCCACGACGCGGCGGACGCTCGCGTCGGCGTCATTGATCATCAGCACCAGCAAGTCTGGCGGCAAACGCTTGGCGACCGCTTGTCGGACAGCGTAATCCTCATCAGTCATCATGGGCAGGAGGTCCGTGCCCTCCAGTCTTCCCGCGATGCGGATGCGCACTTCGCGATGCGGATCGCTGCGCAGCTTCAAAATGTAACGTCGCGGCAGCCGACGGGCGGCGCTCCAGCGCACGGCTTCTTCCGGATCGTCGAGCATGGCCGGCAGCAGAAAGATCTCCGCAGCCTTGGCCGCGCAGGCGCGAACCTCGAAATAGGGATGCGCCACATAAATGCGCGCGAGGTCTGGGTTCCAGTCGAAGAAGCGGTCGATGCGCCGGGCGTAACGATCATGCACGCAGGCCCGCAGCGGCTTGCAGCGTCCCTCCGCGAGGCGGTCTCTATGCGCGCACGGCGCGCAATCAACTGCGACCCCCTGCCAGTCGATGGCTTCGTCGATGTCGTCAGTCGACATCTTCGAGTCCTCGACGTTCCAAAACCTCCAGGAGCACTTTTGCGCCGACTTTGTCGGCGGGGTCGAGCTCCAGCAGCTTGTTAATCGCGGCGGCGCTTTCGTCCAGGTCGCCGAGCCGCATGCTCAGATAAGCGTAGCCCTTCAACGAAAACATGAAAAAGCGGGGTCCGACCGCGTCGTAGTCGCCGAAGGCGGCGTCCTGCGGCGCGACGTCGCGCCAATTGAGCGGCAGGGAATTGTCAATGGCGGCGCGTGTGAGGCAGGTCTCCGCGACGCCGCGCGCCTCGGCGAGGCGCCCCTTGTAGAAATAGAAGCGATAAAGACCGATGAGCGTCGCTGGATGAGTCGGCGCGAGGAGACGCGCCTCCATCAGATATTTGAGCGCCAAGTCATCCTGGTCGTAAGACATGGCCGCGGCGCGCAGCAGGCGTTCGGCTTCCTCGGGTAGACCCTTGCCGAGTATGGCGGCGGCAGGGAAATCCTGCGTCGCCATTTCGACTGTCTGCATCGCCGCGTCACCAGTCATGTCAGGCTCTTTCAGGCTGTCTCCTCGAAAGCGGGGGCGTCGGTCGTCGAACAACCGCAGCTCTTTGCTTTCGGGTCGATGAAAACGAAGCCGGTCGACGTGGCCGTTTCCTTGAAGTCGATGGTCACGCCGTCAAGGAGCAGGCGGCTCTGCGCCGGCAGGAACAGCTTGAAGGCGCCATGCGCATAGACCTGCTCGCCGTCTTTTGGAGCCGGCTCGACGGAGAACTCCGCCGACATGCCGGAGCATCCACCCGGCGAGACGAGGAGACGAAGGCCGTAGCCCGGTCCGCCGTCGAATGTCACGAGGCGGCGGATGAACTTCTCGGCGGCGGGAGTAAATTCGATCTTCATTTAGGCGCTCGGCTGATAGCGAGGATAGGAGGTGTCGATGATGCAGGTATTGTCCACCGGGCAGACCGCGACGCATTGCGGCACGTCGAAATAGCCGATGCACTCCGTGCACTTCTTGGGATTGATGACGAAGGTGCCGTTCTTCTCCGAGATGGCGACGTTCGGGCACTCCGCCTCGCAGGCGGAGCACGACGTGCATTGAGAAGCGACGATCTTGTAGGTCATGGGTCAAGCTCCTTTGCTGGTTTTTACGCATTCACGGGGACGTAGGCGCCTTGACGGATGTCGGCGTCGCCGCGCGTGACATGGGTGATCTCCCCGCTCTTCACGCGGGCGAGATAATCCTTGAAGTAGGAAATGGCCGACTGCTCGATGAACTCATAGGCGTACTGATCGACGGGATCGATGCCGGCCTTGATGAGGTCGTCTTTCGGGCAATGGCCGATTTTCGCGACGAACACCGCGGTGCAGTCGTTGATGGCGCGAATGACCGTCTCGAGCGCGTCATCTTCGCCATAGCCGCCCTGACAATAGAGGTCGACGCGGCGATGGCCGACGAATTTCGCGCCGTCGCTGGAAAGTTCGTAGATCTGGAACTCCGTCGCATGGCCGAAATGCTCGTTGATCCGGCCGCTGCCCTTGGTGGCGACGGCGACCAAGATCTTGAGATCGGCGTTCTCGCCGGCAAGGCTCTCGAGCTCTGCGTTGCGCGCGGCGACTTTCGCCAGGCGCTCTTCCTCGACCTTCTCCTGATAGGCCTGTCGCGCGCTCAGATCGTAGTTGACTTCCATCTCCATGATCTTGTCGGTCGTGAATTCGGCGCTGCGGTCTTCGCCGAGCAATCCGACCGCGTCGGCGCGGCACTGACGGCAATGGCGCATCATGTTCATCTCGCCTTCGCAGCTATCCTGCAGGGCCTTCAGCTCCTGCGCGGACGGGCCGCGCTGGCCGTTGAGGCCGAAGACCGTGCCGTGTTCCGGCGACGAGATGAGCGGCATGATGTTGTGCAGGAAGGCGCCGCGCGACTTCACCTCTCGGTTCACGGTCACGAGGTGATCGTCGTTGACGCCCGGGATCATCACCGAGTTGACCTTGCAGAGGATGCCGTTGGCGGTCAGCATCTCCAGGCCCTGCAATTGGCGGTCGGTGAGGATCTTCGCCGCCTCCTTGCCCGTGACGCGCTTATGCTTCCAGAAGACCCAGGGGTAGATTTCGGCGCCGATATCGGGATCGGTCATGTTGATCGTGATCGTGACGTGATCGACGTTGAATTTCTTGATCGTCTCGACATGGTCGGGCAGGGCGAGACCATTGGTCGAGAGACACAGCTTGATGTCGGGCGCGGCTTCGGAAATCAGTTCGAAGGTCTTGAAGGTCTTGCCCGGGTTGGCGAGCGGGTCGCCGGGGCCGGCGATGCCGAGCACCGTCATCTGCGGAATGGCGGAAGCGACCGCGAGAACCTTCTTGGCGGCCTGTTCGGGCGTCAGCTTCTCGCTGACGACGCCGGGACGCGACTCATTGGCGCAATCATATTTGCGGTTGCAGTAGTTGCACTGAATGTTGCAGGCCGGCGCGACGGCGACATGCATGCGGGCGTAATGATGATGCGCTTCCTCGCTGTAGCAGGGATGGTTCTTGACCTTCTCCCAAATCTCGGCGGGCATGTCTCCGGCGCCGGCGCCGGAGCCGCAGCTCGCCTTGCCGCTGCCGCCGGAGGTTCCGCAGCCTTTGTGCTCGGCGATTTTTTGCATGATGTCGTCGAGCTGCGCCGGCGCGGGCTCGGAGTCATAGGCGTCGAAGGAGCGAGAGTCGTCCATTGCGTTAACCTCTCTGGCTTGTCGTTGGACCCCTGTGGGGGTGTCTGGAACAATTCCAATTTTTGCCGGCGGCGTTGGCGGGAGGTCCGCAACAAGCGTGCCATGCGTCAAAAACTTCCTTAGTGCATTGAAAAAGAAGTAAAAAATAGGCCTGTTGCGTGAGCCGGACGTCCTGTGGCGGCTTGTCGCAAAGACGTCGGAGCTGTGTCCGCAAGGCGACATTCACCCACGCGGTCTGAGTCCGACCCCGGTGGGAAAAAGGGGAACGCCCGGAAGGGGCGCCAGTGAATTCGGCGCCTGGGCAAAATTTGATCAATGCAGGGTCGGCAGCCCGAGCGCGGCGCTCGCGCCTTCTAGCCTAAATGCTCGTCTTTCTTCGCTTTTTGGAATGGTTTCGATCTGGCGCGACAATTGCAATGAAAACACAAAACAACGCCTGTATGAGGCTCCCAAATGGGTCTTCAAATCGGTGGCGCGTTGAGCGCCGCCCCACCGCGCGCGACGGTCTCAGGTGAAACCGCGCTAGTTGGCATCTACGAAATATCGAAACTGCTCGCTTCCCCCGCCCGCCTCGAGAACGTCCTCGCGGGCGTGCTCACCCTGCTGTCGAGCTTTCTCGACATGCGGCATGGGCTGATCGCGCTGCTCGACGTCAAGGGCGCGCCCGAGGTCGTCGTGGGCGCCGGCTGGAGCGAAGGGGCTGCGAAACTGTTCTTCGATCGCCTGCCCGAGCGCGCCGTCGGCCAGATCATCGCCACCAAAATGCCGATCATCGTCGAGGACGTCGCCGCCTCGCCCCTGTTCGAGGGCATGGATCTCTCGGGTTGGGGGACGGAGGACGGGCAGTCCTTTTCAATGATCGGCGTGCCGATCAAGGAGGGCGACACGGTTGTCGGCACGCTGACGGTCGATCGCGCCCGCTGCGATCGCTCCTCCGTGCTTTTCGACCATGACGTGCGCTTCCTGACCATGGTCGCCAATATGGTTGGTCAGACGTTGCGCCTGCACAAGCTCATCGCGCGCGACCGCGAGCGGCTCATGCAGGAAAGCGCCTGGCGCGAAAAGGCGGACCGCGCCATTCCCCCCGAGGTGAAAGCCGAAGGGCTGAAGGGCATCGTCGGCGACAGTCCGGCGGTGCGGGCGGTGATCGAGAAGATTCGTATCGTCGCCAAAGCGAAATCCACGGTGCTGCTGCGCGGCGAGTCCGGCACGGGCAAGGAGCTTTTTGCGGCGGCGATCCACGATCAGTCGCCGAGGCGCAACAAGCCCTTCATCAAGCTCAATTGCGCGGCGCTGCCGGAAAGCGTGCTCGAGTCCGAACTCTTCGGCCATGAGCGCGGCGCCTTCACGGGCGCGGCCACTCTCCGCAAAGGCCGTTTCGAATTGGCGGATGGCGGAACGCTCTTCCTAGACGAGATCGGCGAAATCACGCCGTCTTTCCAGGCCAAGCTTCTTCGCGTTCTGCAGGAAGGCGAGTTCGAGCGCGTCGGCGGCTCGCGCACGCTCAAAGTCGACGTGCGCCTCGTGTGCGCGACGAACCGCAATCTCGAAGAAGCGGTTCAGAAGGGCGAGTTCCGGGCGGATCTCTATTATCGCATCAGCGTCGTGCCGATCTTCCTGCCCCCGCTGCGGGATCGCAAGGGCGACCTCGAACAGCTCGCCAATGAGTTCCTGCGCCGATTCAACGACGAGCAGGGCGGCAAGCTGAGACTGTCCGAATCCGCAATGAGCGTGCTCAACGAATGTGGCTTTCCGGGCAATATTCGCGAGCTCGAGAACTGCATCTATCGCACAGCCACGCTGGCCCATGGCGATGTGATCGTCGACAAGGATTTCTCCTGCCGCAAGGACGGCTGCCTCTCGGCGATCCTGTGGAGCGGCTCCTCCTCGAAATGGCCGGCGGGCGTGACGCCGCTGCCGATCGTCGCGCCGCAGGCGGCGCGGGGCCCCATGCCGGCGCCCGCGGAGGCGCCGCCGGTCGCCCATGCGCCGGGCGACGCCTGCCCGGGAGCCGAGAACTGCACGGTCATCGAAAAGGACCCGCGCACCGACTATGAGAAACTCGTCGACGCGATGGAGCGCGCTGGCTGGGTGAAGGCGAAGGCGGCGCGTCTTCTCGGCTTGACTCCCCGCCAGATCGGCTATGCGCTGCAAAAGCACGGGATCGAGGTGAAGAAATTCTAGTCGCCCGGCCTGCCGAGTCCGTGATGACCAGAAGCGCCGCCGCGCTACATCTCAACGTGCATTGATGCAGTGGGAGCGGTTCATGGAAAATTCGGTTTACAAGGTTGTCGAACTCGTCGGCTCCTCGCCGGACAGCATCGAGGACGCCATCGGATCGGCGATTCAGCGCGCCGGACTGACCCTGCGCAATCTCCAATGGTTCGAGGTCGTCCAGGTTCGCGGACGCATCGACAAGGGGAATGTCGAGAAATATCAGGTGACGATAAAGGTCGGTTTCGCCCACGACATGGAAGGCGGCGGATAGCGGCTACGGACCCGAGCGTCGCTGGAGCCCGATGTTGGCCGGCTCCAGCGCTTCTTCGGGTCGTCAATGACCCCGGCTATGTCCGTCGCCGCCGCCCGCCGTAAATTTTGTCCAGAAGCGGGCGCCGGCTGCGAAGATGTCCTGCGTGTCCGAGATCACGCGTCGCGCGTCTTCGCTGGCCATCTCCATATGTTTGACTGTCCAGTTCTGAAACAGACTCGCGGTCTCGGTGAAGGACCTGGCCGAGGTCAGCCTGTTGGCGAAATCCGCAGCCATTGACGCTTCGTTTTGAAAGCGATCCAGCCATTGGCGGTTGGAGCTCTGCAGCCGGTCCCAGAACTGCGACTGGGCGTCGGCGAAATCCTCCAGACGCTGCCGGCCTTCGGCCATGAACTCGGAAGCCCTCGGCGTGGCGCCGCCGCGATCCGCTTGGCGCTCTTCCTGTTGAGACATGTCCCGCTCCTCTTCAGTCGAGTTGGCCAGCCGCCCCGGCAAGGCTATATAGGTCGTATTGTTCGCGACGGACTCCCCCGGCGCGCGTCTTTCTTTGCGCTGAAGCTCGCGGCGGACACTCGACAAAGCCCGCCAACTGCTGTATGGGGAGCGGCCTCAACTAAAACAGCGTTCCGAAACGCTCGTCGGCCGCAAGGCTACAGACGAAACGGCTGGAGTTACAATCATGAACATCATCGAGCAGCTCGAGGCCGAACAGGCCGCCAAGCTTATTGAAGGCAAGAATATCCCCGACTTCCGCCCGGGCGACACGGTCATCGTGAACGTGAAGGTGAAGGAAGGCGAGCGCACGCGCGTTCAGGCATATGAAGGCGTCGTGATCGCGCGCAACGGCGGCGGCCTCAACGAGAGCTTCACTGTTCGTAAGATTTCTTACGGCGAGGGCGTGGAGCGCGTCTTCCCGATCCATGGCCCGCTGATCGACTCGATCAAGGTCGTCCGTCGCGGCAAGGTGCGCCGCGCCAAGCTCTATTATCTGCGCGACCGCCGCGGCAAGTCCGCCCGCATCGCCGAGCGCGTCGACCACAAGGCCAAGGCCTCGAACGCGTAATCTTAGCTCGGCTGGATTATGTGCCGCCCGGGGCCCGCAAGGCCCCGGGCGGTTTTGTTTTGCCCTTCCCCAAGCCGGTCACGCACAGCGGGGAAGGGGCCTACTTGTCCAGCGGCCCGTTCAAAATCCAGCGGTGGCCAAACGGGTCGCGCAGGCTCGCGTAGCGGGTGCCCCAGAAGGAATTTGTCGGCTGCGTCTCGATCTTGGCGCCGAGCTTCGCCGCACGGGCGCAAATGTCGTCGACCTCTTTGGCCGAGTCATATTCGAGACTGACCGAGACGGTGGCGCTGTCGCCCGGCATGGGCACGCGCGTCTGGCCGAATTCGGGGAAGAAATCGGCGAGCATCACCGAGCCGCCGTTGATCACCAATTCGCAATGCGCGATGCGCAGCCCGTCGACGGAAGGCATGATCGCGCGCTGCTTGGCGTCGAAGGCGCCTGTGTAGAAGGCGATGGCGGCGGCGGCCGGGCTGACGGTCAGATAAGGCGCAACCCTTGGTCGGTTCATCCATCTGCCTCCGGAAGGGCGGCCCATGAGTCGCCCCAGTCTTTCTTACGATTCCCTTCATAGCGAGCCTTGTCCCGCTTGGGCAGGAAAATTTCGCGCAGGCCCGCGGCTTCGCAGCTTTTCAACGCGATTCCCGCCTTGCTCTGACGCGCCGGGGCGAGGATGCGCCCGGCAGGCGGCGTCCCCGCGCGCGCCGCGATGAGGTAGGCGTATTTCTCGTCCTCGAAAGGGGCCTCGGCGCCTTTCAACGCTTTGTGATCGCGCGACCGCGGCAGCCGCACCGAGAAATGACACCAGTCGGGCGGCGTGAGCGGGCAGGGCAGCCCATGTGGGCAGGGGGCGAGGATGGTCGCGCCAAGCTCGATCAAGCGGGCGCGAACTTGCATGAGCCGCGCATGGTCGCGCGGCGTCCCCGGTTCGACCACGGCGAGGGAGCCGCCGGTCACCGACCAGAGCGCGTCCGTCACCTGCGCCAGAGCGGCGTCGGCAAGTTCGGTCAGAGCATAAGCGACGACGACGAGGTCGCGCGGCGCGGCTGCCTCCCTGCCGAGCCTCGTCATGTCGGCGGCGACGATGCTGGCGCGCGCGACCTGCGCCACGCCACTCTCGGCGGCGAGCGTTCCGGCGAGCGCAAGGAAGGCCGGGCTGCGGTCGATCATCTCCACGGCCTTAATTTCCGGCCAGACTTCGGTCGCGGCATAGGCGGCGGCGCCGAGCCCGCAACCGACGTCGAGCAGGCTTTTCGGCGCGAATCCCGGCTGTTCCGCCGCGAAGCGCCCGAGCGCGGCGGCGACGGCCGCATAGGTGGCCGGCATCCGGGTCAAGGCATAGGCGAGGGCGTCGGTTTCGCCGCGGATCGCGTCGCTCGTGGGCTTATGGGCGCGGTAGCTCTCCGACAGGCGGCGCGCGCTCTCGGCGAGGGCCTTGCGCGGCCGGCGCTCGAGCTGCGCCGCCATTGCGGCGGCAAGTCCGGCGGGCAGGGAAGCTGCGCTCATGCCGGGCAGGGTGGCGTCGGGGCGGGCGGGCGGCGCGATCTCTCTTCCATGCGGCTTGCGTTACGGTTAGAAGAGCCTCAATTCAAGGGGCGCTTTGCTTCCTCCGCCCGACGCGGAGAGGCCGGGCGGCCCAATCCTCGCCGCCTCGCGGGGAATGCGGGACAGCCGCAGCCTGCGGCTCTGAAGGAAAGAGATATGTCCGCCAATTCGTCTGCGCCGCGCACGCTTTACGACAAAATCTGGGACGACCATGTCGTCGACCGCCAGGATGACGGCGCCTGCCTGCTTTATATCGACCGCCACCTTGTCCATGAAGTGACGAGTCCGCAGGCTTTCGAAGGCCTGCGCATGACCGGCCGCAAGGTCCGCGCGCCCCAGAAGACGCTCGCCGTCGTCGACCACAATGTGCCGACGACGGACCGCTCTCTGCCGATCGAGGACCCGGAGAGCAAGGCGCAGGTCGAGCAGCTCGCCGTCAACGCCAAGGAATTCGGCGTCGAATATTACAACGAGCACGACCGCCGCCAGGGCGTGGTGCATATCGTCGGGCCGGAGCAGGGCTTCACGCTCCCCGGCATGACGATCGTCTGCGGCGACAGCCATACGTCGACACACGGCGCCTTTGGCGCTTTGGCGCATGGCATCGGCACTTCGGAGGTCGAGCATGTGCTCGCCACCCAGACGCTGATCCAGAAGAAGGCCGCCAATATGCTGGTGCAGGTCGACGGCAAGCTCGCCGACGGCGCGACGGCCAAGGACATCATCCTCGCGATCATCGGCGAGATCGGCACGGCCGGCGGCACCGGCCATGTCATCGAATATGCCGGCGAAGCCATCCGCGATCTGTCGATGGAAGGCCGCATGACGGTCTGCAATATGTCGATCGAGGGCGGCGCCCGCGCCGGTCTCGTCGCCCCCGACGAGAAGACCTTCGCTTATCTCAAGGACCGCCCCAAGGGTCCGAAGGGCGAGGCTTTCGACATGGCGCGGCGTTACTGGGAGACGCTCTTTAGCGACGAGGGCGCGCATTTCGACAAGATCATTCGCCTCGACGCGAGCAATCTGCCGCCGATCGTCACCTGGGGCACGAGCCCCGAAGACGTCGCCCGCATCGACGGCTTCGTGCCGACGCCGGATTCAGCGAAGACCCCGCAAAAGCGCGCAGCCATCGAGCGCGCGCTCGCCTATATGGGTCTCAAGGGCGGCGAGCGGATGACAGACATCGAAATCGACCGCGTCTTTATCGGGTCCTGCACCAATGGCCGCATCGAGGATTTGCGCGCCGCCGCCAAAATGGTCGAGGGCAAGAAGGTCAATGAGCGGGTCAACGCCATGGTCGTCCCCGGCTCGGGTCTCGTGAAGGAGCAGGCCGAAGCGGAGGGGCTCGACAGGATCTTCCGCGCCGCCGGCTTCGAATGGCGCGAACCGGGCTGCTCCATGTGCCTCGCCATGAACCCGGACCGGCTGGCGCCCGGCGAACGCTGCGCCTCGACGTCCAACCGCAATTTCGAGGGCCGCCAGGGCTTCAAGGGCCGCACCCATCTCGTATCGCCGGCCATGGCGGCGGCGGCCGCGGTCGCCGGCCGCTTCGTCGACGTGCGAAACTGGCGTTAAAAACGAAAGGGGCGGCAAAGCCCCTTTTTTTTGCTTCGGCCGCAAGGATTCGCGGGACTGGCGCAGCGTGGCCCTGGGGGCCGCGGCTAACGACTTTCCTGGCCTTGCGACTTGTTGAAGCGATGCGGCCGGCGCCATAGTCCGGCCCATGAACGAATCATCTGTGAACTGGGGCCGGCGGACCGCCCCGTCGCTTGCCGACATCGAGGCGCTCGCCGACTCCGCCTTCAAAGCCCTTCCTGAGCGCTTCACGCGCCTGTGCGAGGGCGTCGTCGTTCGCGTCGAGGATTTCCCCGACGAGGAGACGATGGACGCGATGGCGTGCGAAACTGACTTCGATCTTCTCGGCCTGTTTCGAGGCCGTGGGCTGACCGAGGGCGAGCACCTCGCCGAAACCGGCGCCGAGCCGAACATGGTGTGGCTCTATCGCCGCCCGATTCTCGACTTCTGGGCGGAAAGCGAGGATACGCTGGCCGATATCGTCACCCATGTGCTGGTGCATGAAATCGGCCATCATTTCGGCCTGTCCGACGCCGATATGGAAGAAATCGAGCGGCAGGCGTCCGAGCGGGATTAGGGGTCGACGATATCGCGAACTATCTCACGCATTCGATGAAAGCGATTGTCGGATGGTCGAGAAATAACTTCCAGAAGTCGCGCCCGAACGCTTTCTCTCCCTCCGGGGAGAGCCGTGGCGCGCGCCAGTGAACCTGCGAGAAACCGGCCGCGCAGAACGCGTCCTCGTGGATCTGTTTGTCGAGGAAGTAGTTCTCGATGTCGAAGAAAGTCCCGTCCTCCTGAAAGATGCGCCAGGTTATCGGGGCGCCTTCTCTCACCCCGCCATTGATCTTCGCCTCGAAACCATATTGCCGGTAGGATCGGTCGGCGTCGAAGTCCAGCATCGGACTGCTGTTGACCGTGATGAAACGCCCCCCAGGCTTGAGACTCCGCGCGACTGCGTCGCACATCTGTTGCAGTTCGCGCCGGTCGTGGGCGTAATTGAGAAAATAGGCGGCGAAGGCGAGATCGAAGGCGCCCTCGAAAGGCAGGTCCTTTCCGTCGCCGATGTGGTACTCGACGCCCCCCAGCGGCCGCTTTGCTTCTTGCGCCTGCGCAAGTTCGATCATGCGCGCCGAGAGGTCCACCCCGATGACGTGCGCCGCGCCTCTTGCGCGAAGGCGTCGCGTATAATGGCCCTCGCCGCAAGCGACGTCGAGCGCCGACTGGCCGTCGAGGGCGGGAATGAGCTGATCGAGCGTGTAAGCCTCAATATGGATTCGCCAGGGATGCTGCTTGGCGCGTTGATACTCTTCGGCGATCGGATCATAATCAGTCGTCATGGCGCCCTGCCTCCCGCAAGTGCGCCAGCTTAGGCGGTTGGCATGCGCGTTTGCAATCATTGCGCGCGCCTGACGGCGTCAATGTGCCCGACTGTTTTCGGCGGCGCATCGGCGGCTTCCCCGCCTCGGGCGGGGGCGCCTCAATACTCGATGAACGGCGCGTTTTTCAGCCGCCGCCGACGTTCTTCACGCGTTTCGCTCGCCGGCTCTATCGTCGCGCCGTCGATGTCGCCGAGCGCCGCGGCCGCGAATGTCACTTCGCCCGTAAAAGGCTGGCGCTTGGAGAAGGGGACGAAGCGGTCGGGCGAAAGGATGGCGGCTTTCTCTTGCGGCGCCGTGGCTTGAACCAGTCGCGCCCCGTTCGGCGAATAGCGCTCGCAGTCACGGGCGCCGGAAGCGCGCGACGCCATGCAGGCGCTGCGAGATGCGCCGGGATAGGATTTCCCCTGGGGCGCCGCGACCGCGACCCAAGGAGGCGCGAGGAAGAGAACAAAGACGACAAGCCCGCGATATCTGCCCGCGCGCACCATCCGGGCCGGGACGGCGAATGCATTTGTCCTGGACATCGACGAATCGCCCAAAGCAGACTTAAGCTGGTTATATTTCAGTTAGTTGGCTTTCACTCGTCAAGCGCGAAGCTTGCGCGGAGCTTGCGTCGATCTGCGCAAGGTAAGGATTTATTAAATTTCGCGCCAACCGATCTGTCTAAGGACTGAGGACATAGATCGGGACGAGGACAAGGGATAACGCCAGCGTTCTGATGACGAGACCGACCGGGAAGCCGACGCAAATCCAGTAGAGGAGGTTGTTGGGGAGGTCGGCGAAATACAGCATGAGCTCGGGCCTCAGCCGCGAAACCCATAGCATGTAGACAGAGATCGCGGCGCTGAGCGCGATGACGAACTCCACCCCAAAACCGAAGTTCGCCGCACAAATCACAATAGCGACGACTATGCTGAATTTCAGGAGCGCGTGCATGGCTTCGCCCTTTTCTGGGAGACGCCTTCTTCCAAAAAAAAATGGGGCGGCGGGAGACCCGGACAACAGGGCCTTTCGACGCCGGCCGCAACAATGACGTAACCGGGCCAAGCTAATGTCTCTTTTGACGACTAGGCGCTAAGCGCGGCGCATCTCGCGCGGCAGGATCCGGAGGGCGCATGATCAGCAAGTTAATGGGCTCGGCGCTGTTGCTGCACGGACTCGAGGCGGCAAGGGTCAGCGACCTCGAGGCGCAAATTCTGTTGCTCGCGGGAGCCTTTTTGATCATCCGCGGCATAAGGCTGAAAGAAGCCAGACTGAGCCGTGGCCGCTAACAGCGGCGGCGTCGACAAATTCGCTTGTCTGTCGGAGCGGTTTGCGCCTTTCCTTCTCGACGCCCAGTCGGGGAACAAGGAGGACGCGATGAACCTGCAACGCCGTGCGGTGCGACAGAATGTCGAGAAGAGCCGGTTCGAGTTGCCGGTCGACGGCGAGGTCGCGCTTGCCGATTATGTCCTGCGCGACAGCGTGATGCTTTTCACCCACACCGAAACGCCGCCCGCTCTGCAGGGGCGAGGAATCGCCTCGGCCCTGATAGAGGGGGCGCTGCTCTCGGCGCGACAGCAGGGGCTGAAGGTGCGGGCGAGCTGTTCCTTCGTCGTGGACTATCTCGCACGACATCCCGAGTTCGCCGACTTGCAGGGCTGAACCAAGCTGAAGCGAATTCTGCGGCGTGTCGGCAAATGCCTCGCGGCGCGCCTGTAATGGTTTCGCGCCTTATGCGCCGTCCGCCTCGCTGGCCAACTCCAGCCATTGCTCTTCCGCGGCGGCGAGCGCCTTGGCGAGATCCTCGCGCTGGGCCGCGAGCTTGGCGGCCTCCTGCGGGTTGCGGACAAAGGCGTCCGGCGCGGCGAGCGCTTCGTCGACGCGGGCCAGCAGGCCAGTAAATTTTTCGACCTTGTCCTCCGCGGCCGCGAGCTTGCGCCTGATCTGCCCCGCATCGCGGCGCCTCGGCGCCTCGGGCGAGGGCGCCGCCGGCGCGGGCCTGGGCTCCTCCCCCTTGGTCTTCGACAGCACTACGCGCGCATAATCGTCCATGTCGCCGTCGAAGGGGCGTACCGTTCCCTCGTCCACGAGCAAGAGCCGGTCGGCGCAGGCGTCGAGCAGATAGCGGTCGTGTGAGACCAGAACCACCGCGCCCTCGTATTCATTGACCGCTTCGATCAGGGCGGCTCGGCTATCGATATCCAGATGGTTCGTCGGTTCGTCGAGGATCAGGAGATGCGGGGCGTTGAACGAGGCGACGCCGAGCAGCAGCCGCGCTTTCTCGCCGCCGGAGAGATTTGCGACCTTGGTGTCCGCGCGGGCTCCTGAAAAACCGGTCTGCGCCGCCCGCGCCCGCACCCGGGCCTCTGGCGCGTCGGGCATCAGCCGTGAGAAGACGAGATAAGGCGTGTCCTGCTCGTTGAGGTCCTCGATCTGGTGCTGGGCGAAAAACCCCGCCTCCAGCCTGGCGGCGCGCACCATCTTCCCATCCATCGGCGCGAGCCTCCCGCCGAGCAGCTTGGCGAAGGTGGATTTGCCGTTGCCGTTGGCGCCGAGCAGCCCGATCCGGTCGTCGTTGGAGAGGGAGAGCGTCAGACGCGAGAGAACCACGCGCTCGCCATAGCCGACAGAGACCCGCTCCAGCGCGATGATCGGCGGCGAAAGCGGCTTCTCCGGCGAGGGCAGGTGAATTGGCAGGACGCTGTCATCGACGATCGCGGCGACCGGCTCCATTTTCTCGAGCATTTTGAGCCGCGACTGCGCCTGCCGCGCCTTGGTGGCCTTGGCTCGGAAGCGGTCGACGAAGGCCTGCAGGTGTTTGCGGCGCTCTTCCTGCTTCCGGGCGCCCTTTGCCGCGAGCAGCTGCGCCTCGCGACGCTGCTTCTCGAAAGCCGAATAATCGCCTTTGTAGAGGGCGAGCTTGCCGCGTTCGAGGTGCAAAATATGCGTCGCGACGGCGTCGAGGAGGTCGCGATCGTGGCTGATGACCACAACGCTCGCCGGGTAGCGCGCGAGATAGTCGACGAGCCAGAGCGTGCCTTCGAGATCGAGATAATTCGTGGGCTCGTCGAGCAGCAGCAGATCCGGTTGGGAGAACAGCACCGCGGCGAGCGCGACGCGCATGCGCCAGCCGCCTGAAAATTCCGACAAGGGCCGGCGCTGGGCGGCGGCGTCGAAACCGAGCCCGTGGAGAATCGCCGCGGCGCGGGCGGGGGCGGAATGGGCGTCAATGTCCGCCAGGCGGGTCTGGATGTCGGCGATGTCGTGAGGGTCGTGCGCGTTCTCGGCTCGGGCAAGAAGCTCGGCGCGCTCGCGGTCTGCGGCCAATACGAAGTCGATCAGGCTGGTCGGCCCGCCGGGCGCTTCCTGCTCGACCCGGCCGAGCCTCGTGCGCGCGGGCAGGGCGATAGTCCCGGACTCCGGCGAAATTTCCGCAGCGATCAGACGGAAAAGCGTGGTCTTGCCGGCGCCGTTGCGGCCGACAAAGCCGGCGCGGCATCGGCCTGGCAGGAAGACGCCCGCGTGATCGAAAATGAGGCGGTCGCCCAGCCGGTAGGTGAGGTCGTTGATCGTGAGCATGGTCGAGAGCCCAGTAACAGGCCAGGGCTGGCGCCGCCAGACTTGAGTTGGACCGGCGGCCCCGCGACGCCTGTTCGCCGAGTCACGTCAGTCTTGGGCGAGGCGCGGCGCGCCAAAATGGCCCACGGTTTGCTTCGTCTACGACGAGGTCAAGAATGAGGGAGCCCGAGGCGGATCAACCAGAGACGAGGAGGCATGGCGTCATGCACCCTGACATGGAAGCCTATCTATGGATCACGGTTAAAGCCTTTGGTCTTGCGCTCGTGGGGATCTACGCCACGCGCATTGGTCTTTACGCTTACGAAGCCATGACGTGGGGGATTTGAACCCGTCGAAGCGCGCCGGCGCGGCGGGGCAAAATGTCTTCTAGACAAGGCTTGTCTTGCGCGCCGCGCGCCTCTATACAGCCCTCGCTGCGCCGCTTCGCGCCGCGCAGGCCCGCGCCCATCGTCTAGAGGCCTAGGACGTCGCCCTTTCACGGCGAAAACAGGGGTTCGAATCCCCTTGGGCGCGCCAAATCAATGCCAATGAATGCGGGATGCGTGCGCTTCGGATGCTAGACGCATTCAAATGGGCGGAGCGGTTCACGTCTCGCGCTCAAGCCAGTGGATACTGCGGCGAGGTTGTCTTCCTGGCCGGCCCGATGCTCAAGGACCTGGCGCTCACCCTTAGACTTGCTCGGCTCCAGCGGCGGTCCGGGCATTTGGCATGCCAGCGACCCGAAAGTCGCTGCGGAAGCGCGCTGACGCTTTCGTCTGGCCCACTGCAGGTCCCCACTTCTGCCTGAGATTTGGTGAGGCGGAGGTTGGGTAAGATCAAGTCAGCGCGGGCTTGGCGGCTTTACGTGCGGAGCCTTGACGCTCGAGCGGCGGACATTGCTGTTCACATCAGGATTGAATAGGCTAGAGCCAGCGCTCGGTTAAAGGCTCCTCCTGTCTAAGCGCGGGGTAAAATCACTGGAAAACAATGAAAGCGTCGCCGCCCCGCGCAACTTGCCTCGCGCGGAGCGCTGGTAGCAAGGCGATCGGCGTCCAACAATCGAAGCTATGCCGTTTAAACAAACGGCTCGCGTGTCATGGATGTGTGGAGGAGCCGTGAAATTATCTATTGCTATGGCGACGTATAATGGCGCGCTGTACATTGAAGAACAATTCAAGAGTTTCTCGGCTCAGACATTATTGCCGGACGAATTGGTAGTCTCCGACGACTGCTCCACCGATAGCACTCTCGATATCATCGAGGCTCTTGCAAGAGGGGCGGCGTTCAAGGTTCGCGTGCACCGCAACGAAAAGCGGCTTGGTTACGCGCGAAATTTCGAGAAGGCGCTGTCGCTATGTGAAAACGACCTCATCTTCCTCAGCGACCAGGATGACGTCTGGTTCCCTGAGAAGCTCAAATTGGTTCGAGACGCCTTTGTCTCTCACCCAGAAATCGAGGTCGTGATCAACGACGCGGAAGTAGCCGACGCCCAGTTGCATCCCAGCGGCGCAACAATGCTCTCAAATTTGAGAAGAGCTGGCTTGAATGATCGCCTTTTTATCACTGGCTGCTGTACGACAATTACAAGAAAGTGGAGAGATTTCATTCTACCACTCCCCAGTGACGATGTCGCCCACGATCTTTGGATAAACATTGCTTCCTTTTATACGGATAAGCGGCTCGTACTTGAGCGGCCGCTCCAATACTATCGAAGGCACCAAAGCACCGCCACTGACTGGACCGTCAGTAGCGCAAAGCCGCCTTCCTTACTCAAGGTGATCATGGATCACCTTTTTGCTGATAGTTCTTCAGGATGGACGAGGACGCGTATCCTTGCGCAATCAGTTCGCGATCGACTGGCTGATAAGTCGCCGCCGCACATGCAGCCATCCGATGTCGAACGCAGTTTGCGACGGATTGAAAGCGAAATCCGGTTATTGGATGGACGCCTCATGGCGGTGTCCAAGTCGAGAATTCTGCGCGCTCCGTTGATAATAAGCCTGCTGACCTCCGGCTCGTATGGCGCGGCCAAGGGTTGGAAGAGTGCGCTGCGCGATTTTCTAGCCCCTCGCACGCAAGCCGCCGAGGAGCCGCCGCCTTCCTTCACCCTCCGGTAGCCTCGACTTACCTCGCGATCCTATCGGCGCGTGATACGGCGCGCGTGAAGACGGTGACGTGCGCTCGCGCACTTACCGCCTCATCGCCCTGGGCTACCGTCGAAACATCAGAAGAGAAACACGGGAGTTGAACATGACCAAGGTCACCAAAATCCTCACGACGATCGCCTTGCTGCTGAGCTTCAGCTTTGCCTTTGTCGCCCCTGCGGCTGCTGTTGAAGGCTTCGACAATTTTGACGCCCGCGCCTGCTACTGCACAGATCCGTAATAACTGCCGTTCTAGTTTGTGTCGGGGGTCCGTGCTATCGCAAAGCCGATAGTTGACCAGCGAGGGGGCCGGCCGATGCGAATGAAGATTTTGTGTGTTGCTTGTGGCGTCGTTTACGCCAATGTCGCTGTTGCGCAGCAGGTCATCAACCCGATCGTGCTGGCTCCCGCCGCACGTGCTGCGCTTCCACAAGGCGAGGTGACGATCGTCTCTCAGCGAACAATTCGATATGCAAAACAGAAGCGATCGAAGCTTCCCCCCAGAGGATTCACCGAAGACGAAGGGTCGCCCTTTGACTGGCCCTGGGCTGCTCAGCTGTAGTTAGCAAATTTCGTTTTCCGTAAAGCTTGTGCGTGGGCGTCTCGGGTCGGGAAATCGACGCGCGTCAACTTAACGCCCGCGCTGCGAGCCTTTCTCAACCGCTGACTTGACTATGAGCCAAAGCTTTGCAGAAAATCTGCGACATTCTGACAAGGTGCGTTGTGAGCGTTATATTGCGTTTAATTGGCAGCGTTTGATTCTGACACTCACTTGAGGATCGCCGTGGGAGACGTTCAAGACCAATTTTTCAGTGAAACCTTTCTTGCGAACTCGAAAGCGGAAGTCTTACCGCCGACCATCGTTATCATCGAAAGCCGCGCCCTTATCCGCGATTGTCTGGCGATGTGCCTGCGTGAGAAGCTCGGACTTCCAGTCCTGACCTTTTCCAGCGTGAGCAATTGGCGCCAAAGTCGGCACGCTATTCCGGCGGGCGTGATCCTTCTCGGCGGCGTCGAGGAAAGCGACGTCGAGCAGGCTCCGTTGGTTTCTGAGCTCTCCAGCTGGGGGCAGGACGTTCCGGTCATCGTAATATCGGAAAAGGTCAGCTCGGATCGCGTGGCGAGCAGCCTGCTTGGCGGCGCGAAAGGCTACATCCCGAGCGACACCCCGCTCGAAATCGTCGCACGCGCGATCAAGCTCGTCCTCGTCGGCGGCGTCTTCGTGCCAGCCGACGCAGCCATCGAGATGTGGCAGGGCGCTGCGCCGAATACCGCTCAGTCTGAAAAGGCGCCGGGCTTTACCGCGCGCGAGCTCGAGGTCGCGAAGGCGCTGCTGAAGGGGATGTCCAACAAAGTCATTGCTCATGAGCTCGGCGTGAGCGAGAGCAGCGTGAAACTGCATATCCGAAACGTGATGAGGAAACTGCAGGTTCGCAATCGCACCGAGGCGGCGATCAAACTAGGAGACATCCTGTCGCCGTGAGCCAGCGGGCGCTTTGGAGGAGAAGCCGGGGACGGCTTCTTCCCAGGCAGTGAGAACGCGCGCGATCCAAGGGAGCGGGCAAGCGTTTTTTACTAATTGAAGCGGC
Source organism: Methylocystis sp. NC52PC (assembly GCF_055698645.1). NCBI lineage: Bacteria > Pseudomonadati > Pseudomonadota > Alphaproteobacteria > Hyphomicrobiales > Methylocystaceae > Methylocystis > Methylocystis sp. NC52PC. Next base: position 2,660,195 of record NZ_CP170127.1, read on the forward strand.
GCAAAACAGCCCGGCGCTCGTTGCGGCCATGTGCGAGCAAAGGCTCCAGCATCTGCGGCGCGCCAAAAAAGCTCCGTACTTCATTAGGAACATAGGCGAGCTTTTCGTTCAGAAGTTCGATTACGAGCGCGACGCTTTCCTCGATATTAAGGCCGGGTAGTTCGAAGTGGCCCGTTTCTAAACAGGATGAGAGCTGGTCGAGCTCAGCGCGACCTGCCTTAGGGTCAGTCAGCTCCGATAGAACGTCCACTGCAGCGACGTCGAGCGCTCGGGCGAGGGCGTCAAGCGGCGACTCTCCCTTGCGCCAACCTCCGATATGATAGGCTAGAATTGCGCGTTTGGAGCTGCGCCACTCACGGTCGATGCGTCCCCAATCTTCCTGGGATGTGATCCGCTCAGCAGCGCGACCGTCCTGTTCCATTTCGGAGCCCTGTTGCTTCTGGCGCTCTCAATAATAATGGCGCAGGCGTTTTTCGCCTGATTTTCGCAGCAATGTCCCGAGCCGACGCGCGGCTCGGGAGATCTGCCGTGATGCTTGGCTTTTGCAGCAGCCCTCTCGCCTTTCGTCAGGGATTTCCGAGACCCGGCAGGGGCGGCAGGGATTCGATATGCTGGCCAAGACCCGTGTAGCTTTGATTGCCGACCTGGGTGACGCCAGCAGTGTTCGACTGTGAGCTTCCGGCTTTCCCGATGGAGACCTGCTGCACGCCGACAAAATTAGTCAGGCTGTTCTGCTTGACGTCGAGATCGTTGTGCTGGCCAAACTGCACGCCCGCGACGGCGCCCAGCAGCGGATTGTTGATGTTGACGCCGATAAAGCTCGGGCTGACGCTGATGAAGCCTTGCGCCTGGGCCTGGCCTGCTCCAGCGCAGACCAAAAGTGGAATAAGCCAATATTTCATTTTCATGCTCCGCTCATCTTCGGCGATCCCGTCGGGCAGGGACGTGGCCGCATTCGAGGATAGAGTCGCGGCTAAGGAAGCCGCGACCTGGTTCGACTCCAGCCAGGAGCAAGTTGTCAGGGCGCGCTGAAGTTCAGCGGAACCTGGCCTTGAATGACCGTCGCCTTATTAATGGCGTCACCCCCTTTGGACGTGTCGCCGATGGACTGATTGATCGTCAATTCTTGCGAGAGGGACTTGTTTGCCGCGTTGACAGGGATCTGCACCTGCAAGACCGACGCCTTATTCAGCGCAAAACCGCCTTTTGACGTGTCGCCGGTCAGCTGGTTCAATTTCAGTTGCTGTGTGACCGAAGGCGTCGGCGGCGATGCGGGCGGCGTCAAGGGCGCCAAAGGCGCGAGGGGCGCGCCGCCGGCCGATTGGGTCGAAGAGGTGATCGTTATCTCAGCGAAGGCAAGGCTGTTTGAGAGGGCCATAATGGCGGGGACGAGAAGAAACTTCTTCATCTTGATTCCTCCTGATGTCCCTGTGAATTGACGCCGAGAGGCGCACCAGGGATCTATTTGGGAGGCAGCACTAGGTTTGGCGCCTGTTTGGCTGCCTAGTTTTAGAAAAGCAGCGGCCCACTTCCTACTCGCTGTATCAGCAATGCTTAATGCAATGGGCGGGAACGCCGCCGGGTCCGGTGCGAAGATCGCGGCCGGCAATGGGCCGCGATCCTCTCTTAGCGAACTAGCGCGTCAATTCTCACGGAGCGCCGAAGTTCAGCGGAACCTGAGCCTGGATCACGACGTTCTTGTTGATCGCGTCGCCGCCCTTGGAGGTGTTGCCGATCGTCTGGCCAAGCTCCGCCTTCTGCGAGATGTTGCCGGAGCCGGCGTTGACCGGAACCTGCGCCTGCACGAGGAAGGACTTGTTCAGGGCGAAACCACCCTTGGAGGTGTCGCCGATCGTCTGGTTGAGCTTCAGCGACTGGCTGATGTCGAGAGCGAAGGCGAAGTTGGTCGAAAGGGCCACCGCGGCCGAAACGAGAAGCAGCTTTTTCATAGGAATTCTCCCAGAATCCACAAGGAAGCTCTACTGCGAGCTTACAGTTGCGAATGTAACTGGGCCGTGGATATGCCGATAGGCGCCATTTCGGCTCAATTAAGGCAAACTTTGGCAACAAAAGGACAGGGTGAAGGCGCCCGTTTGGCGTACGTACTTATCCGTGGAGGAGAGCGGCTGGGCGATCCGCATCTCCCTCCTCGGGTCTATTTCGATCGGACGTCGTCTGCGTGGTCTCTTCCCTGGCCCTGTGCAGGAAGCGGACCAAATGCGCTGATACTCTTTTCAAACCGGCGAACGCGGACGCTGAAGCGGCGACTATTTGGCGGGCTTTGCGACCAGTTCCGCGATTTTTACGACAGCTTCAGTGCGATTGCGCACCTGCAGTTTCCGCATCACGTTTCGGATATGGACTTTTACGCTGCTTGCGCTCATGCCAAGTTCATAAGCAATCACTTTGTTGGACTTGCCCTTCAACAAGGCTTTTACGACGTCGTTCTCGCGAGCGGTGAAATCCACCTTTGGGTCGTTGGCGGTGGAGTCGGTCCGCGCGGTTTTCCACATTTCCTTCGCCGCCTGCGCGGGGACGAAGACGCCGCCCGACAGCACGAGCCTGATCGCCTGCGCCGCGACCTCTAAAGGCGTGTTGCTCGGGATATAGCCCTTCGCGCCGTTGCGAATAACGTCGCTCATGTGATCCAGGCTGAAATCGTCCGAGAGAACGATGACCGGCACGGGCTTTTGTTCGCCTGAGGACTCGTGCACGATCTCCGAACGCCGTGCGTCGATCTCCGTCTCTCGGCCGCTCAAAATGATGATGCAGGCTGAGGACCCCGTGGGATCCCGGCTCCAACTCCCCATATCCGGATAGGCCAATACGGGAAGGGCCAGCTTTTTTTGGAGGCTCAGCGCCAAGCATTCGCGGATCAGGGAGCGCGCTTCGATGATGACGACCGAGGGAGCCGTCAATAGAGGCAGCCCAAGGCCGCTTACCTCATTAAGGCGAATCTGTTCTTGAACCTCAGCGATCATATAACCCCCCTTCGGACGCGCGTCTCTCACAGAGTAATTGCAAGGATTCCGCACAGTAGGCGTTGAGAGAAATGCTAAGCCTCTACGTTGCTATTCTGCACGTCCGTGTAATGTCGCTTTTATAACGCGATCCACGCTAACTACTCTTGTGGCGATCTGCCAAGGAAGCATTCGCTCATGAACAACGTTCGATCGTTGATGTTGCGGTGTTGCAACATCTTAAGCGGTTGCCGGTTCTGGCCGATTTCGGTTGACGATCGCCCGATGAAGTTCGCCAACGCCCCCCGGGGCCGCTTGGCGCGCCGCCGCAACCAGCCCCCGTTTTGCCGAAATTGGCTTACAAAAAAGCGCGAGGGAGGAAGTAAAAACAAGATGATGCGCAGGCTCGCACCGTTTCTTCTCATCCTGGCCGCGGTCCTCGCGTCCGGCGCTCGCGCCGCGTCCGCGCAGAGCTACAGGGACTCACGGGACCCTTATGTCGTGGATTCCTGGTCCGACGACGATGATGGTGAAGCGATTCCTTACGAGAGCTTCGACCGGCCGACACGGGCCTATCCCCGTCGAGATTTCCCACTCGAGCGGCCGGGCAGGGGCGTCGATCCCTCCTACGGCGAGATCGAATCAGCGCCGCGCGGGGGTCCGCGCCAACCGCGCGTCGCCGCGCTTCCCCGCGACGCCGACCCGGCCTATTCGACGCCCTTGGATTTCGACGACCTCGTGGACCCCGGTCAATCCACGCGCGAGCCAGTGCGCGACCCGACAGGGGCCCCGCCCGGCGCAATCACAATCGATACGCGGGCGCGCAAGCTTTATCTGTCGCTCGGGGGAGGACAGGCGATTCAATATGGCGTCGGCGTGGGGCGCGAGGGGTTCTCCTGGAAGGGCAAAGCGCAAATCGGTCGCAAGGCCTTCTGGCCAGGATGGACGCCGCCCAAGGAAATGTTGCTACGGCGTCCCGACCTCCCCTTACACATGGAGGGCGGCCTCGAGAATCCGCTCGGCGCCCGGGCGCTGTATCTCTTCGCCGGCGCCAAGGACACGATGTTTCGCATCCACGGCACCAATGAACCGGATACAATCGGGCAGGCCGTATCTTCAGGCTGCATCCGCATGCTCAATGCGGATGTCATCGATCTTTATGGCCGCGTCGCCAAGGGAACGCAGGTCGTCGTGCGCTGACCTCAGCGGCTCTGCTGGGCGTCGAGCGCCTCAACGAGAGCGAGGATACGCTCCGGAACCGGCTGGCGCAGCATGGCCTCATAGAAATCCGAGAGCTGGCGGCTGAGGTGATCGGTGGCCACTTCCTTGTAGCGGGAGGCGAGAAGCTTCGAGGCCGGGTCGCCGTGCAGGGGCGGATTCGATCCGCCGGCTTTTCCGGCGCGCCGCAGCATCGCGGAGCCGGCGAGGCTGTCATAGGACTTGAGCGCTGTGGGACGCTTCGCGATTCTGGCGGCGCCGAGATCGTTCGGGCCAGTTTTTCCGAGTTCGAGAAGGTTCATCGGGCGCCTCGAGTCTGTTGCACGGGCGCTTCCAAAAAGGAAGCAAAAGCAAACGCTCACGGAAGCATGATGAGACCGCAAAAGCGTTAATTAACCGTAAAAGCTCTTAAGTTTTTGGTTTTTTGACTTTTGGGCCCCCCTGGCTCCATGATTTGCTCAAGCGACGTTCTACTGGAGAGGCGACTTGCTGTTTTTATGTTCCCTGCCCCTATGGCTGGGCGCCTTTTTCACCGTGCTGGCGCCGACGGCGCTCGCCATGCTGGGCCCAGTTCTCGTGCGCAAGCGGTATCCGCTGTCTGTCCTCGTGAAGAACAACGAAATCGCCGGCTTCAAATTCGCCACGATCGGCGTCATCTACGCGGTGATCCTGGCTTTTGCGATCGTTTCAGTTTGGGAGAAATTCAGCGAGGCCGAACTGCGCGTCTTGCAGGAAGCGGGGGCGTCGGCGACAATTTTTCGTATTGCGAGGGGAGAGGAGGCGGAGGCCGTCGCGACTCGCGCCGCCTTGCGCCAATATCTGACGACGGTCGTCGAGGACGATTGGCCGCGGATGGCGATTGGGGCCGAAGGCCGCGATGCGACCAAGGCGCTCGATGCGCTCTATGCGGCGGCGATTCGTCTTGTCGACGGCAGGCGACCGGCCGTCGGCGTGGAGGTCATGAAAGAACTTGGGGCCATCACAGAAGCGCGTCGGGGACGGCTCCATCTTTCGATCGGCGTTGTGCCGCCGGCGCTTTGGGCGATGCTCCTTTCCGGCGCGTTGGTGACGATCGGCTTCACCTACTATTTCGGCATGGAGAACCTGCGCGCTCAAACTACAATGACAGGCGCTCTGTCCTTTGTGGTCTTTCTCGGTCTTTTTATCATCCTTTCCTACGATCGTCCCTTCACAGGAGACGTTTCCATCCATCCTCATGCAATTCGCACGCTTCTCGAGGATTTCGGCGACGGCTGAAGAGCAGGCGCTAACGTGGCGCGAAGGCGATGACCCGCGCCGGCGCGCCGGACCCCTGCGCAATCTTCATCGGCATGGCCATGACCAGCGCGCCCGTTGGCGGCAACTGATCGAGGTTGGTTAGATTTTCGAGGCCCGGGACATTGGCGGCGCCAATGATGCGGTGGACCATGAAGTCCCGCGAGGGCCCGATATCCACGCTTGCTGTATCGAGGCCGATCAACGAAACGTGTCGTGCGCTGACGAGCAAGGTGGCCGCCTCCGGCCCAAAAGACGGGAAATGAAGGTTGGTCGCGACTCCAGGCGTATCGTCGCCAAGATAAGACTTGCGATCCGGCCAACGCGCGCTCCAGCCGGTGCGCAACAGCACGATGGCGCCGTCTGGAATGCGCCCGTAGCTATTCTCCCACGCCTCGATATCGGCGGGGCTCAACGCATAGTCGGGATCCTTCGCCGCCTTGGCGGCGATGTCGATGACAACCGCGGGGCGTATGAGCCGGTCGATTGGAATATCCGAATTGGTCCAGTGATTTTCTGCAAAATGCATGGGCGCGTCGATGTGCGTGCCGCCATGCTCTGGAGAACAAAAGGCGTTGGAGTAATAAAAGAAGCCACCCTTTGTAAGCCCCTTGTGCTCTTGCTTGAGCTGGAAGCCGGTGGGCTCGGTCGGCCAATAAATTGTGTTGGCGTCATAGGGATGGCTGAGGTCGATGACCTTGGACGCGGCGAGGTCGATGGTCTGCGCCTGTGCGCCCGCCAGCCAGCCGGCTGCAGCAGCCGCGAAAACGATCCTGATGACCCGACGCTCCATCTCTCCCCCCAGATCGCCCGCGGCAATGAGCCAGAAGGGGAGAGTGCCCTATTGCGCCGGTTCTGCCAACTCCAGGCATATGCGACGTGAGCTTCGAGCGGCGGCGCTCAATGCGCCGCCTGTCGAGTCAGATCAGGGCGGGGAGGTGGAAAATGGAGACAAATTATTGAACGTCACAATATGCTGGCCCAGATTTACGAAGTCCTTGGGCCCCGTCTGTACGACCGTGGCGTCGTTACTGAGCTTTTCATTCGGTTTGCCGACGGCGAGTTGCTGCACGGCGAAAATATTCACCGGGGCGCTCTGCTGGGTGGAAATGACGTTGTTCTGACCCGCCTGCACGCCGGTCGTTACGGTCACAAAGGGGGTGCTGTAAGTGTAAACCTGCGCCTGCGCCTCAGCGGCCCCAATGCAGACGAGAATGGGAATAAGCCAGTATTTCATGTTTTCAACTCCCACTTCCTGGCAACGATATTCAACGCTACGCATCGTCGCAATCGCTGCATCTGATTGCGGGCCGATTGGGCCCGCAATTCTCAGCGATGTCCGGCGCCGCCCGGTCTCGTCGTCAATACTTCGCGACGATCGGAACTGGCGCGCCCCAATTAAAGTGGTAGCTCACGCCCGCGCGGACAATGTTTCCGTTGAGCCGGGCGCGCACCTGGCCGCCGAAAATCGCCGGGTCGGGAAGGAACGATGCAGGGTTGACCGAACTCATCACGAAGTCGTCCGAGAAGGAGCCCAGGTCGTAATAGAGATACTCGACCTTTGCCGACCAGTTCGGGAGGAACATCCACTCGAGACCGCCGCCGGCCGTCCATCCGGTCAGCACCGTCGAGATGTTCACGCCGCCAGCGCCAGGGCCAGTGAAGAAATTACCAGGGCTGAGCGGCGTGGGGCCCGTCGGCGCGACGGAGGTCAGCGTGTTCACATTGACGCCGCCATAAGCGAAGCCGCCGGTGCCATAGACAAGCAGGGTCGGGATCACAGCCCAGCCAAGGCGGCCGCGCACTGTGCCGAGGTAGTTCAGGCTACCGCGAACGGCTGTGACGCCCGCGTAACCATCGCCGACGAGCGGGCCGAGCAGACCGGGGACGGCCACATTCGTCAGGACAGTTCGCGAGCCGTTGCTCGCCGCGACGCCCTGGAAGTCCGCCTCCAGGCCAATGACGAAATTGTTGTAGAATTGCCAGTTGTAACCAAACTGGCCGCCGCCGATGAAGCCGCCGTTGTTGCCGGAGTTGACGCCGCCGGCAGACGCAGCCGTGCTGAAAGCCGCCAGGTAATTGCCTTGGTCGAAAACAAAGGCGGACGGAAGCGCCCAAAAAGGACCGGCTCCGAGGGGGCTGACGGCGATGGTTTGCTGATTACTATTCGCCCAAGTCCCGCCGGCGTTGAGACCGACGTAGAACCCCGTCCAGGTCGGCGGAGGCGGCGGCGGCGGCGGAAGGACCGGCGGGGCTTTGCGAGACGGGAGATCGGCGGCCAGCGCCGACCCAGCGGTCAGCGCGAGCGCGGCGACGCAGAGAGCGATCTTTTTCATTTCGGTAACCCATCCTCACACAGCGCATAAACGCATAGTTTCTCGTTCCAAGAACGGTTACCCCTGAAAGAGCTCAAAGCAAACTGGATTCACGCCGCACTGCACTCGTTTCTGAGCATGCGTGTTCTCGAGGTCACACTATGGCGCGCGCTTATTGTAAAGATGCAGCTTGTAGGGCGACGATTTAAAGCTGCGCTCAAGTCCGGCAAATGGCGTTTTGAACGGAACTCGTCGCAGTGGTCACCGCGAAAAGGTGCAGCGAATAATCTGAGAAAGCTTGGTGACCGCTTCTGTGCGATTTCGGGCCCGCAACTTACGGAAAACGCTTCGGATATGATATTTGACGCTGCTTTCCGCCAACCCGATGTCATAGGCGATGACTTTGTTGGACTTGCCTTTCAATAAGGCTTCGACAACCTGGTGTTCCCGCTGCGTGAAATCAGTCGACGCCCTCGTTTGCGGAGGGTTGGCCCCGTCTTGCGGCCCCTCCAGGTCCATGACATTCGCCGGGATGAAGCAGCCGCCAGCGAGCACCAGCTGAATTGCTTCGGCGGCCACGTCGAGCGACATCTCCATTGGAATAAATCCGCGCGCGCCACAACGAAGCGCATCGGCGACGTTCTGTGCGCTCGGAGCCTCGGCGAGGATGATGACAGGCGGGGCATTTTCGAAGACCGAAAGCTCCCGGAGGAGTTCATGCCACAGGGCGCTCGCCACGCCTTGGCCGCTCACGACAATCACGCATTTGGCAAAGGTGGAGGCGCTATGGCTCCAATTTTGGAGATCGGAATAGGTTGCGATGGGAAGCAGAAGCTTTTCTTGAAGACCGAGCGCCAGACACTCGCGTATGAGCGTCCTCTTATCGATTAAGACGACCGTCGGCTCCATATCGACTGGTCGATCTGTCTTCGCGTAAAATTCAGCCGTTTCAACCATTGGGTCCCCCACGGGCGCGCAATAGGAAGGCTACGCGCGAGGAGTCCAAATAAGCCTTGAGACAAACGCTAAGATTTTACCAATCATCCGCTTAAGAGGATGAGAGCGCACGCCTTAAGAGGAACAAGCGCGCTCGCGCCTGTGCGATCCAATTGGGCTGAAGCCAACTGGATTTTGCTAGGCGAGGCCCTGGCTGGGAGGTCGAAAAGCTAAGGAACGAATACATAGGCCAGCGCGTTGTTCTTCAAGCGTCGCTTTCCGCACGGGAGGCCGCATGTGGCCAAACCGGAAGGAAAGCTTGCGATGACCAGCAACAACAACAATATTTGCTGGCGCAGGCTCTTCGTTATCGGTGGCTTGCTGTCGTTTACAAGTGCGTTTGGCCAAGTGCTTGCGCCTTTATCTGTTCATACAGCCCCACAGGCGGCGCTAAAGCAGGGCGCCTTCGCTTTGCAGGGAGCCGCGCCTCTTCAGGCTTCTGCGGCCCTTGCCGAAGGTCCGGCAGCCGCGACGCCGTCGGCTGCATTGGCGAGCAGCTTCCTCGCGCCGGCGCAGATTGCGACGATCGCCGCGGAGCAAACAATCAATCCGACAGTTCTCGCGCCCTCGGCGCGTAAGTTGATCCCGAGGGGATGCATGTTGATATTGTCGTGCCCGACGGCGAACAATCGGCGGCCTTATTTTGCAAAAAGCCTGCCGCCCCAGCGGAGCGTTGAAAAGCATTGGCGACCAATGCGCTCGACGCATGTCCAAATGAAGCGGGGCATGGGCAAGCGCCATGCCGACCTCGCACATTTGTCAGCCTCGAAATAGCTCATCCGTCGCGGCGTCTCGCACGCTGCGAAGAAGCGGGATCGCTCAATCACATTGATTGACCCGGCGCTCTCCGGCTACTCGTTTCTCTCCTGAGGGCCAGTGCGCTGGATAATAACGGCGCTGCTGTTCTGGCCACGCTGCTTGACGACGACAGAGCCTGGCGCGGATTGCACATGCGTTTCGGCTTTCGTCTCACCAGGGCTCGTCTGAATGATGGTCACGGAGCTGCTGGAGCCGCCGGACTCGGTGACGACGTTGATCTCATTCGCATATGTTGGGTGCGACATGCCGATCAAGCTCACGAAAAGCGAAGCATGGAGGCGATTCATCGGCCTGCGCCTGTTCATGAGGCCATGGATGAACGATGGGCGTGGCCTTCCAAGATGAGATCGCGGCCGAGCGGCCGCGATCTGCTTGTCATCCAGCCTCGAAGTTTAATCTCAGGGGGCGCTGAAGTTCAGCGGAACTTGGGCCTGGATCACGACGGCCTTGTTCTTGGCTTCGCCGCCCTTGGTGGTGTCGCCGATCGACTGCGCGATGTCCGCTTTCTGCGTGACGTTGCCCGACGTCGTGTTCACGGGAACTTGCGCCTGCAGAACGAAAGCCTTGTTGAGGGCGAAGCCGCCCTTCGAGGTGTCGCCGATCGACTGGTTCAGCTTAAGCGACTGGCTGATGTCGAGAGCAAAGGCAAAGCTGCTCGAAAGAGCAAGAACAACGGGAACAATAATGAGCTTTTTCATATGACCCTCCTAGTTTTTGGGAAGCCAATGAAGGCTTCAAAAACATTCTACGGCTCCGTCGACGAGGTGAACAGACGCCAATTCGGCTAAGAGGAAACATGGTTTCGCCCCAAAAGGATTAAGTGCGGGCGCCCAAATGGGTGACGCCAATTGCTACGCTCATGCTGTGAGGTGTAACTAACTGTAGCTTAGCAATAAGATGTGTTGCAGAAAAACCGCATTGCACAGCGAACTTCATCCGAATTGAACAGGAAGCTAGCCTTAGTCAGGATGTTCTGATTACCGTCTTGCTGAGATCACGAATTGAATCGGGCGCAGTTCCTTGGCTACGCAAAAAAAACGTTTCCAGAACCGGCATGTGCGCCGCGGCGGCTGTTTCCTGGCTGCGGTCGTTGCGGGTGCGACTCAGTTCACGGCGAGGGCGGAGGCGCAGGCTTTCAATCCGACCGTGCTGGCGCCTGCGGCGAAGCTTCCGCCAGCTCGCGAAGTCAAAGCGACGATTGCGCGTGACCGTAAAGCCCTCCTCGCGCCGGCCGGAGCTGAAAATAGGTTTGTCACCGTTCAAAGTGTCGCGATTGAGGGCGCATTCCCCGAGCTGTCCGAGCAGAACGCCGCATTTGCGCGGAAACTGCAGGGAAGGCGGCTCAGCGTTGCGGAAATTTATCAGGCAGCCTTCGAGCTTCAGGCCGCTTATGCAAAGGCGTTCCCGCTCACGACTCTCATTGCTCCGCGGCCGGAGTTCGACGGAGGGGTTGTCCGCCTCGCGGTCATCGATGGAGTCATCGAGGATATCGAGATTGTCGGGGCGTCAGAGGGCACCCAACAGCTTGTTCGCTCCCGTCTCGAACCGCTCCTTGGCCAGCGCCATCTGACGGCCGCCGAATATGATCGGCGAACCATTCTCGTTGGCATGATCGCCGGCGTGAGCGGCGTGGCGACCGCAAAGCCTGGCGCAGGCGACGACAGATATGTTCTGTCGATCGGGATTACCGAAAACCGCGTCGCCGGGGCCTCGGTCATCACAAACCGACTGCCGAAAGAATTCGGGCCCTGGGAGTTCGCGCAAGCTCTGGCCGTGAACAACGCCTTTGGCTTCGGCGAGCAGATTTCCGGGGCCGTATCGTCGAGCCCGGATGTGGACCGCTTTTTCGACGGCACGGCAAAAAGTCAGGCCTATAGCGTCGATGTGGCGATTCCCGTCGGCATCGACGGTCTTGCTATCGGCGGCGGCTATCTCTCTGCGCGTTCCCGCGCCACCCCCTTGTTTTCTCCGCTCCCAGCCGACCTGCTCAACGCAGGCGAACGGTCGACCGGCAGGTTCGATCGCGTCAATGTGAAGGTCGGTTATCCGCTCATTCTCCGTTCGGATCTGACGCTTCGCACGCAGGTCTCGCTGGAGCACATCAACAACCGCAACCGCTATGAGCCCTTACCGCTCGGTTTCGTGTTCCCGAGCCTTTCGCTATTTCCAATTAACGACGTCAGCCGCGACCGCTACACCGTCACGAGATTGGGAGCGGAGGGCAGCTACCGTCTTCCGTGGCTCGAAAATGCGACGGCCAGCGGTCTTATTCTTTACGGTCTCGGCCTCGGCGGCCGCGTAGGCAGCGACAACTATATGTTTGGTCCGCCGCTCTCGCGCCTCTACGCGAGTCCCGTCTTCAACAGGTTGAACCTCAAGGGTCGCATTGACATCGGCTTGCCGGAGCAATTCTATTTCTCCGCGATCGGCCGCATGCAGACGAGCTTCGGCAAGCCGCTGATGCTCCCCGAAAACTTCATTCTCGATGGTTCCGAGGCCGTGTCCGGCTATGCGTCCGGCACGCTCAACGTGGACCGTGGCGTGACGGCGCGCGCCGAGCTTATGCGCCCCGTGAATCTCGAATTCCTGGGCTTCAATCATGTCGTCGCCCCTTACATTTTCGGCGCCTGGGGCAGCGGCGTGCACGAAAATCGCGCACCCGGTCAGCTCCGCAACATTTGGGCGGAGACTTTTGGCGGCGGCCTGAGAACGGACACCAATTTCACCGACACGCCGTTCGGCGAGTCGCTCGCGATCGAGTTCGGACGCGATTTTTCGAACATACCGTTCCGTGAGACCGGCTATCGCACCAATGTGAGCTACGCCATGCGTTTCGCCGGCAATCCGCTGGCGCCCGACGCGACGCCGGCGTCGCGGACCGGCGTGCTCAAGAGCGGTCTGCCGGATGCGCCGCCGCCTTTGCTTTGGCAGGGGTTCTATGCTGGCTTGAACGCCGGTTACACTTGGGATCCGCGCCCGGCGGTCACGACTTTGTCTTGGCCGGCGGAGACGTCGATTGACAATTGGCTGATGGCGCCGCCCTCGCTCATTCCTTTCCCAGGTTACTGGGAGGCTTCCGCGCGCGGCGTCAATGGCCAATCTCTTGCCGCGGGCGGCGGCTTCTTCGGCGGCGGGCAGCTCGGCTTCAATCTGCAGGTCAATCGTTTCGTGCTCGGCATCGAGACAGACATGCAGGGCGCAAACACGCGCACGCGGCATGTATTGCAGAGCTTCAACCCGGCAGGCATTCTCGGCGCGCCCTGGGTTGATTACGCCGGCACGTCGATCCACAACACCAAGTCTGTTGATTGGCTGGGCACGACGCGCGGACGCGTCGGCTATCTGATTACGCCCACCTTGCTCGGCTACGCGACGGGCGGCGTCGCTTATGGCGGCGCCCGCGCGAGCAGCGTCGCCTTGCAGAGCTGGGGCGGAGAATTGATGAGCGCGGTCCTGGGGGTGCCGGCGCTGCTGCAGGCCTCCGGCGGAGCGGGCCAGTATTCGGGAACGCGCGCTGGTTGGACTATCGGCGCCGGTCTCGAATGGATGTTCGCTCCGAACGCCAGCCTCAAAGCCGAATACCTGCATTACGACCTCGGCAGCACCAACTATGCAATTTCGCCGCTTGCGACGATTTTGCAGCCGCTCGCTCTCAGCAACGTGCTCGGCGTGAACGCCTATACGCAGTTCAGGGGCGACATCGCACGCATGGGGCTGAACTATCATTTCGGCGCGGGCAAAACCGCGGAGACGGCTTCCGCGCCGCCGGGCGTCTTCACGTCCGGCTTCTACGCCGGTCTGAACGTTGGGTATGGCTGGGACGCGACGCCCAGCGTCTCCTCGCGCGTCGTTCCGATGCAGAACACGCTCGACCAGGCTTTGGCGTCAAATCTCGGCTCAGCCGCGGCGCTCACCGCGACCGGCGCCTTGAAGGCGAATGCAAATGGCGCGTTGGGCGGCGGCCAGGCGGGTTACAATTACGTCCTGGGCCGTTATGTCGGCGGCGTCGAGTTCGATTTGCAGGGTGCGAGCCAGCAGGGCCAGGGCGGTTTCGCCGCCATTGCGCCCTATACGATCGCCGGCGCGCCCCTCGGGACGACTGGAACGTCGGTCGCCGTCGAGAAAACCCTCGATTGGTTCGGCACGGTGCGCGCGCGGGCCGGCTATCTTATCACGCCGTCGATTCTTGCTTTTGCCAGCGGCGGCTTTGCCTATGGCGGTATGACCCTGCAAAATCGCGTCGGCCATACGACGGACGTGCTTCCCTTGCTTTGGGCCTTTGCCCAGTCGAACAGTTCCGTTGGCCACATTTCTACGGCGCGCGTCGGCTGGACTCTCGGCGGCGGCTTTGAATGGAAGTTCACGCCCGATATGAGCCTGAAGGCCGAGTATCTTTATTACGACCTGGGCCAGGCGAACGCGACCGGAGCCATTACGGACGCTTTCAGAATTGGGCCAGCCAGCCCTGCGTTCGTTAACACCGCGAACGTGACTGCAAGCACACGTTTCAACGGACAGATCGCGCGGCTCGGCTTCAACTACCACTTCGATCCGACCGTCGCGATGCAGTTGATCGTCAAGTGACGGCGGGTGGCGAGTTTTCTCGCCGCAGCTCACGCAAGTATTATCGAGGATTATCGAGCGGGGCCGAGCGCAAAAAAACCAGGCGGGTTTTCCATGTGACCCGTCTTGCTCTGAACGATCGAGCCGAGCGCAATAACCGCCTCGGTTCGGTTGTGCACCCCTAATCTGCGCATGATATTGCGGATGTGCACCTTCACGCTGCTTTCGCTCAAATTGAGTTCATGAGCGATGAGCTTGTTGGACTCGCCTTTCAGCAGTCGCCTGACGACGTCATATTCCCGCGGGGTGAACTCGAACTTTGCGCTCCCGAGCGCTTCCGGCTCGACATCGTCGTCTTCCTCCATGACCAAAGCGGCGGGTATGAATACGCCCCCGACGATGACCAGCTTTATCGCGCGCGCCGCGATTTCGAGAGGGGTGTCGCTCGAGATATAGCCTCTCACCCCACAGCGCAGGCTCTTGGCGATTTGGTCTTTCTTCTCCGTATCAGAGAAGATGACGACGGGAACGCCGGTTTGCCTCCGGCACAGCTCCCGGATGATTTCGAATTGCTCGCTGATCTGGCGCTCGAGTCCGCTCAGGATAATGGCGCATGCAGACGAGCCGAGCGGGTCTTCAGCCCAGGACTTCACGTCCGGATAGGTCAGAACCGGCAGTCTCAGCTTGTTCTGGAGGCAGAGCGCGAGGCATTCCCCAATCAGAGCTCTGTTCTCGACGACGACGAGGGAAGGCGACTGGAAGGCTTTGTCCCGGCATGACCCTGAGAATAAACTTTTTGAAAAAAACTCTTGCGTCTCATCCGTCATATCGACCTCCCCACGCAAGCACTAACACAACCGATTAACCTGTATCTCGATGATCCGCTTTTCAAGTAAGGAGATAGAAAGGCGTAAACAACTACAACGTGACCATGCGGCGAGACGTATGCTTATCCAGAGCAGGGCAAGCGCTCGGCGTCTTTTGAGTTCGATTCCAATGTCTCGCGAGCGCTCGATTCATAATCACCCAACTCCAAATCGTCGTCGGGCGCAAGTCTTCGTCGCGAAGCCGAGTTCTTCACGGAGGCGTGCGTGATCATTTCTTCCGCCTTGGATTATCGCGAGGCCGCCCGCCGGAAAATCCCGCCGTTTCTATTTCACTACATCGACGGCGGCGCGGGGTCGGAGACGACCCTTCGCGCCAATATTTCGGACCTCGCCGCCATCCCGGTCAGACAGCGCGCCCTTCGTGGCGCGGCGGAAATCAGGCTGTCGACCCAATGGTTCGGGCAGCAGTCGGCGCTTCCGCTCATCCTCGGGCCCGTGGGATTGGCCGGCATGTTCGCGCGTCGCGGCGAAGTCCAGTTGGCTCGCGCCGCCACCGCCAGCAAAATTCCCTTTGTGCAGTCGACGGTCTCTGTCTGTTCGATTGACGAGGTCGCGGCGACTTGCCCGCATTCGTTATGGTTTCAGCTTTATGTTTTGAAAGACCGCGGATTCATGCGCGACGTCCTGGAGCGCGCCCGCGCCGCCGGCGTGACGACTCTCGTCTTCACGGTGGATCTGCCGACGCCGGGGCCCCGCTATCGCGATGCGCATTCGGGCATGTCGGGCCCTTACGCCTCTCTGCGTCGTCTGTTTCAAGCGCTGACGCGGCCGGGCTGGGCCTATGACGTCGGCGTGATGGGGCGGCCGCATGACCTTGGCAATATTTCCGCTTACATGGGACGGCGGATCGGGCTCGAAGACTATATCGGCTGGCTCACCGCCAATATGGATCCAGCGATCAGCTGGCCGGATCTCGAATGGATACGCGATTTCTGGAAGGGCCCGATGATCGTCAAGGGGATACTCGACCCCGAGGACGCGCGCGACGCCTTGCGCTTCGGCGCGGATGGGATCGTCGTTTCGAACCATGGCGGCCGGCAGCTGGACGGGGCCATCTCGACAGCGCGCGCCTTGCCGGAAATCGCCCGAGCGGTCGGCGACGGCGTCGTCTTGTTTGCGGACTCCGGCGTCCGTTCGGGCCTCGACGTTTTGCGCATGCTGGCTTTGGGGGCGAAGGGGGTGCTGCTGGGTCGCGCCGCTGCTTACGCGCTCGCCGCTCGCGGGCGGCCGGGGGTCGAGAACATGTTGTCGATCCTGGCGAACGAGATGCGGGTTTCTATGACGCTGACGGGCGTAGCCTCGATCGGCGATATCGACGAAAGTATTCTGGCCTTAACGGACATCGGAAAGTGAAAATGCCGGCAACGCGGCGTTCGTAAAGGTTTGCCCTAGCCTTGACTGGCTGATAGCTTTCGCCGACCAAGCGAGACGGGAAACCAGCGCTCATGCAGTTACGACATTTCTTCATTGCTTTTTTCGCTGCGGAGATCGCTCTGGCCGGCGCCAATCTCTATATTGGCGTTCTCCTCGAGCATATCCAGGACGGCCTGGAACAGGAGCAGGCGAGTTATTTCCAGACATATAAACTTGCTGATGAGCTTCGCGCATCTTCGGAGTATCTCACGCGCTTCGCACGCAAGTTCACGGTGACCAAGGATGAGTCGCTCGTCAAATATTACCAGCAAATTCTCGACATTCGCGACGGCAAGCTTGCAGCCCCGGCGGGTTACAACAGCGTTTACTGGGACCTCGTCACCGGCAAGCTGATTGCGGAACCGGCGCTGTCGTCGCGCGGCGCGCAGTCGCTCGAAGACCGGCTTTTGCAGACGGGCATCACCGCGCGTGAATTCAACCTCCTCAAGGACGCGAAAATCCGGTCTGACAAGCTGGCGGAGCTGGAGCTTCGGGCGATGCACGCCGCCAAGGGAGAATTCGAGGACGGCGAAGGGAAGTATACGAGAAAAGGCGCCCCCGATCAGGCGACCGCCATCCGCCTCCTGAATGACGAAAATTACAGTAAGGGCAAGGCCGCGATCATGAAGCCGGTCGCGGATTTTCTGGACGCGGTGGACACGCGCCACAAATTGACGCTCGAGACCCTGAATGGGCGGTCGGATCAGCTCGTGCGCGCCAACACCGTCGTTGCGGTTCTATTTGTCCTTTCAATCATCGCCGCCGCGGCCGTTCTCCTTTTCAGATTCCTGCGCCGCGGCGCCAGACTCATGGCTGCGGTCGAAGCGATCGGCGAGGGCGCGCTGACGCGAAAGACAGGCGTGACCGGTTCGGATGAAATCGGGAGGCTCGGCGGCGCCATCGATGCGATGGCGGACCGCCTGCATGCGGCTTTCACGCGGCTGGAGGACAAAGTCAGGACGGTCGAGGAAACGTCCTCGGAGTTGCAACAGGAGCGCGACCGATCGGACAAGTTGCTGCGCAATATATTGCCGGCCGTCATCGCCGAGCGCTTGCAAAACGGCGAGGAAATGATTGCGGAGACCTATCCGGAGGTCACGGTGCTGTTCGCCGATATCGTCGGCTTCACCGGTCTCGCCGCAAAGCTCGGTCCCTACGAAACCGTCCGTATGCTCAATGATATTTTCGGGCGCTTCGACGAACTCGTTGAAAGCTACCAGCTGGAAAAAATCAAGACTATTGGCGACTGCTACATGGTCGTCGGCGGCGTGCCCGACCGCACGCCTCTACATTGCCAGCGTATCGCGCAATTCGCGCTGGAGGCGATCAAGACCGTCGACGCTTATTCGAAGACATTTCCGATGCCGCTGCAAATTCGTATTGGCGTCCACACGGGAACGGTCGTCGCCGGCGTGGTGGGAAAGAGGAAGTTTTCCTACGATCTCTGGGGCGAGGTGGTGAATATGGCGAGCCGCTACCAATCCACGGGTCAGCCGAACAAGATTCACGTTTCCGACGCGGTTCATCTGCGCCTCGCGGACGACTTCGCCTTCGAGGACGCCGGTCATGTGGAGCTGAAAGGGCATGGGGCCGAGCATTCCTGGTTCCTGATCGGGGAAAGGGCGGCCTCGGCCGAGGTCATCGAGCTGCGCAAGAGAAGGGCGATGTCCGACTAATGAGCCGAAAGGGTCTTCGTCTCAGCGTCCGAGAAAGGCAAGCTGCGCCTCCTCCGCTAGGCGTTCTCCCTCGCCGCGATAGCGTGGGGAGTAATGGAAGGTGACGAGTCGTTTGACCCCGGCGAGCCGTGCGATCGTCCCCGCTTGATGCGCGGTCAGGTGACGACGTTGCGCCGCGATGGCGGCGTCGGCTTCAAAAAATGTCGCCTCGATGAAGAGCGTGTCTGCGTCCTTGGCGAGCGCGACGATCTTTTCGACATTCGCTCGAGTGAAGGCGCAGTCGACCACATAAGCGATCTTGCGCCCGGTCGAGACACGCATGATCTCGTTCCTGAGTTGTCCGAGCGGAAGAGTCTTCGGCGTGTCCGCGTCGGGCGCTTGCCAGGAGACTTCAATCGGAAAAGCATCCGAGCGGCCGCGTAATACCGCTTCTTTGAAATCGCGTAGCCAGGGGCCGACGGCCAGCCCCGCCGCCTCCAGCTTATTGCGCCAGACGTTAATTTGCGCCCGCTCCTCCAGCGCGAAGGCAAGAACCGGCACGCCATGATCGAGCGTAGTGGCGCGGACCTGTATGCCGGGTTCTTTCAAGAGCAGCCCATCGGCTTCTGCGCGGCGCTCAGCGTGCTGGCGGGAAAAACTCTCGCGCCCTGAGAAAAGGGCGCTCGTCATGTTGCCGACGGGGTCGACCTCGGTGACGCGGAAGCTTACATTGCCGTCATATCCATCCAGGAGATTCCAGGTGTAGGCCTTGAGCTTATGCCCGATCGCCTCGATGGAGCCGGCAGGTCCATAGATGCTGATGACTTTCTCCCGCCCCAATACCCGGCGCAGGAGCTGATCGAAGCCGGCAAAATGATCCATGTGTCGATGGCTGACGAAAACGTCGCTGATGCGCAGAATTTTCCGCGTCGGCAAGCCGGCGATATCGCCAATGTCGAAGAGCAGCGCGCGCCGCTCGAAGGCGAGGTCGACATAAAGACCCGGATCGTCGAAGCGGTCGTTGACCAGCGTGGGATCGAAATGGCGAGGCATCGAGAGGCGCGCGGCTGGGGGCTTTCAGACTTTGGGTTTGACGAGCTGGTCGAGATCCGGCTCGCCGCAATGTTCGAGCACGAAGCGCCGAGCTTCGTCGCGCAATCTGACGACGCACGTGAAGTCCGCGCCGCCGGCATGCAGCGGCGGGCCGATCTCAAGTCCGAGCGCGGACCATCGCGGGAACCATTGTCCGCCTCTCAGCATCGAGCGGGTCCCGCGCAAAGCGCCGGGAACAATGTCGAGATGAGCTTCCGCCGCCGTCTTGAAGGCGCCGAGGTAAAATCCGGTGAGTCCGGCGCGGCGCGTGAAGGTCCCCTCCGGGAAGAAAACGAGATTGCGCCCCTCGCGCGCGGCCGCAAGCAGCGCCTCGACGTCGGCGACGCTCGCCGCAACGTCGAAACGCTCGACGAATTGCACGCCGAGGCGGCGCAGGAACGGTCCGGCGAAAACTTGTCCGGCGAGCTCCTTCTTCGCGACATAGACCGGCTCGCCCGGCAGGAAGGTCGTGAGCAGGATGACGTCCGCATAGCTTGCGTGATTGAAGACGAGCGCGGCGTTCCTTTCGGGGATGTATTCGAGGCCTTCGACTTTCACGGGGACGCGCAGTGCGGCGAGCGTCGCGCCTGCGACTTTTCTGACGAAGGCCCAGCGGCGGCGCAATCCCGGCAGCGTCATCACGCCCAGCCAGGCAGCCGAATAACCGAGGGCGACGGCGGTCCACCACCAGACCGCATAGGCGAGGCTCCAGATCGACGCGAGAACGCGCCGCCACTGTGGGCCGAGCCCCGCCAAGGCGAGCCGCGCCAGCTGGCGCCAGACTGCCTGTCCCGGGGCGCCGAGGCTGCCTTGCTCGTAAAGCGCCTTGGCCGCGCTGCGCCTGATCTTGCCGCTCGAGGTCTTCGGGGCCGAGCGGGGCGGGACGAGCGCGATCTCATCCGCCAACGCGCCGCTGACTTCGCTGACGATCTGATGGGCGCGCGCGACGAGCTTTTCACGCGCCGCCGGGTCAGTCTCGGCAGTTTCGGCGACGACCACGACGCGCTCGGTGGCCGAGCGCGGATCGAGCGTGCCGAAGACCGCGACGCAGCCCTTGCGAATGCCGGGGATGAGGCCGACGGCCTCCTCGATCTCCTGCGGATAGAGGTGGCGTCCGGCGCGAATGATAATGTCCTTTATCCGGCCGGTGATGAAAATGTCGCCGTTGGCCATGTAGGCGCGGTCGCCGCTGTCGAGCCAGCCGTTGTGAATAAGCTCGCGTGTCTTAGCTTCGTTACGGAAATAGCCGGCGGTCGCGGAGGGGCCGCGAAACTCCAGCCGCCCTTCGCGGCGTTCGGCGAGTTCGCGGCCATTGGCGTCGACGATACGGATTTCGTGCCGGGGCAGGGGCTGTCCGCTGGCGACGAATTCCATGGCCCTCGCGTCATTGGCGCGGGCGCGCTGCGCCAGGCCCTTGAGCGTCAAGGCCTCCCGATCGACGCGATCGATCACGGGCGCCCTGCCGGGCGGCGGGAAGGCGAGACCCACGGCGTTTTCGGCAAGGCCATACACCGGGGCCATCGCCTCGGGCCTGAAGCCATATCGGCCGAATTTCTCGATGAAGCGGCGCAGCGTATAGACGCTTACCGGCTCCGCGCCATTGGCGACCATGCGCAGCGACGCAAGGTCCAGCCCTTCGAGGCTCGCCGCGTCGATCTTGTTGACGCAGAGTTCGAAGCCGAAATTCGGCGCGGCGCTCAGCGTCGCGCGGAAGCGGTGGATGGCCCACAGCCAATTTGCCGGGCGTGTGAGGAAACTCACCGGCGACATCACGTAAAGCGGGGCGGCGAAATACAGGCTGCCCAGCCAGGCGCCGATGAGGCCCATGTCGTGATAAAGCGGCAGCCAGCTCACGAAGACGTCGGAAGAGCTGGCGTTGATCGCTTCTCCCATGGCGCGCACATTGGCGAGGAGATTGGCGTGGGTCAACACGACGCCCTTGGGGTCGCCGGTGCTCCCCGAGGTGTATTGGATCAATGCGGTCTGCGACGCGTCGCGAACGCCCGACGGGGCGACGTCCGTCTTCGACTGCAGCGTCGCCACGCTTTCCACGGACTCGAGCGTCTCGACCTGGGCCCGCAGCAGCGCAGCGAGCGCAAGACCTTCCGGCATGGTGACCAGTATCCGCGCGCCGGCGTTTCGCAGGATCCCGGCCTGGCGGCGCAGATGGTCCTCGATCTGGGCGAGCCGCAAAGGCGGATAGATCGGCACGGGGGCGGCGCCGGTATAAAGAATTCCAAAAAAGACGGCGAAAAATTCAAGTCCGGTCGGCAACATGATCGCAACCCTGTCGCCAGGCGCGACGTCGCGCGCAATGAGTCCGGCCGCGACGCCGCGGGCGCGCTCCGCCAGCTCCCCATAGGTGAGGGCGCCGATCTCCGTGCGGTCGTCTTCCAGCGCCGTCAGATGAAGCCTGTCCGGGTGACGCGCGACATGCCACTCGAGGGTCTCGACCAGAGTTTGCGCGTCGCCGGGCGCCTGAGCCGGCGGCAGCGGCTGCGCCGTCGGGGCGCGGTAGCGCACGCCTGTGTCGCGAGGGCGCGCATGTTCGATCGCGGCAAGGAGATCGCCGACAGTTTCAGCTTGGCTGACGCGGTCCAGCGGCAGACGCAGGTGGAACGTCCGTTCGATGCGGGCGGTCAGCTCGGTGCGCGCCAGACTGTCGACGCCAAGATCCTGTTCGAGGCGGCTGGCAAGAGAAATGTCGACCGCCTGACCCTGGCTCGGCCGCAAGTCGCGCAACAGCGCCTGCACCAGCGCGACAAGGGCGCCTGCGCTCGAGGCGCCCTCCTGCGGCTTCTCAGGCCCGTGATCTCTCGCCTTATCATCCATGTGACGCTCGGCTCCGGGCCTGTCTTGAACGGGCAGGCCGACGCCGCCGAAAAAGCTGCGCCCTTTCTATTTAATTCAGCATCGGGCCGCAGACAGCCGGGGAGGCGGCGCATGCCCGGACGGCGAGGCTTTAGCGCTTTACGCGGGAATAATAGCGGGCGAGCGCTTTCATCTCCTGGTCCGATAGTTTCTGGCCCATCATCAGCATTGTTTCGTGCCGTCGCTTGCCGGTCTCGAAGGCCTGGAGCTGACGAAACAGATATGCTTCGCTTTTGCCGGCGATCGTCGGCGTCTGATCCGGGACGACCGAAACGCCGTCGACGCCGTGGCAGGTGTCGCACTCCATCCGCAGCCCGGCGAGGCTTTCGTTGTCGCCGGCGAAGGCCGGGGACATGGCGATCGGGAGCAGGACGGACAGGCGCGCGAGACGTTTCATTTTAGGCCGCTGTCAAGGCTGGCGCTGCAGTCGCGCCGATTCAAATTTCAACACAGTCACGGGCGGTCCCAAGCGCTATTGCAACGCAGCATCGCCTTTGCCGGCCATCGTATCCTGGCGAAATTCACGGCCATTTTGGCCGAAGAACTGCGCCGGCACGGTAGCGCTTCTGGTAAATATTCTCAAGAGGAGCGCGATGTTGCGGAAGGCGTCAACAAGAAGAGGGAAGCTCGTTCATCCGCTCTTCGTGCGCGTGACGCATTGGATCAACGCCTTTGCCGCGATCGCCATGCTGATGAGCGGCTTGCGTATTTACAACGCGGCCCCGCTGTATGAGGTGCGCTTTCCAGGCGAATTGACGCTCGGGGGCTGGCTGGCCGGCGCGCTCGCGTGGCATTTCGCTGCGATGTGGCTCTTGCTTCTCAACGGGTTCGCCTATCTTGGCTATGGGGTCTTTTCTGGCCACTTCCTGCGCAGAATCCTCGACGTCCGGCCCATCGCAGCGTACCGCAACGTCAAACTGGAGATGAAACATCTTCTGCTCCATGGAACCGGCGACTATAATATCGTGCAGCGCGTTCTCTATGTCCTCGCGATCGGCGACATGTTACTGCTTTTCTTCTCGGGGCTGGCCCTTTGGAAGCCGGTTCAGTTGCACGAACTGACTAAACTCCTCGGCGGCTATGATCAGGCGCGCCATATCCATTTTGCCGGCATGGCGATCCTCGCGTCGTTCATCGTGATCCACGGCGGCGTCGCTCTTGCCGTGAAGGGGACGATCGCATCCATGGTGACGGGACGCTTAACCAAGGCGTATGCAAAGGAGCGGCAGAGCCGATGAAAACCCGGAAAGCTCTTGGCGGCGCGTCGGTCACTGACTTCAAGCCCCAGCTGGAGCGCATGGAGCGCCGGCTCTTTCTCAAGCAGGGTCTCTCGCTCGGCGCCCTGACGCTTTTGTCGGGGTGCACCTTGAAGGATGACGATGCGGTCGATCGGCTGCTGTGGGCGATGTCCAGATGGAACGATCGCGTCCAGGCCGCCTTGTTCAATCCCGACAAGCTCGCCCCGAGCTATTCCGAAGCCGACGTCGTAACGCCTTTTCCGTTCAACGCCTATTATGAGGAGGCGCTCGCGCCCGTCGTCGACGGGACGACTTACAGATTGCATCTTTCCGGGCTCGTCGAGGATAAGCGCGGCTGGGCGCTTCAGGAGCTTCGCGCGCTGCCCCAGACCACGCAGATCACCCGCCTCGTTTGCGTCGAGGGCTGGAGTGCGGTTGGCAAATGGACCGGCGCGCCGTTCAGGACGTTTCTGGAGCGCATCGGCGCTGACCTCACCGCGAAATATGTGGGCTTTCAGTGCGCCGATAAATATTGGACGAGCATCGATATGCCCACGGCGCTCCACCCGCAGACCCTTCTCGTGCTGGATTTCCCCGAGACGAAATACGGCTATCCGGTCAGGATTCGCATGCCGACGAAACTCGGCTTCAAAAATCCGAAGTTCGTGACCGAGATCTTCGTCACAAACGATAATCCGGGCGGTTACTGGGAAAAGCAGGGTTACAACTGGTTTAGCGGCACGTAGCTTGGAGGCCGCGCCGGGCGTCGCCGCGCAGCGCATGCAAAGTTCAATAACGGGCCCGAGTCTCGAAGATCGCTGCAGCCGGCTTTTCAGAACCCCGCTGCATTGGAATGCGCGACCGGCTCGGCCTGAGGAGACCGGCGTTTACACGCCCGAGAGCGTGAGTTTCTCGTTCAAGGTCTTGATCTCTTCCTGCGCTTTGACCTGGTCGGTAATGTCATATTGCACCCCCAGGAAATAGACGACATTGCCGCGCTCATCGAAGAGCGGCTTGACGACCAGTCGATTGTGGAAGAGCGCGCCATCTTTCCGATAATTGCGGAGCGTCACTTCGACCGGCTCGCCTTTCTTGATCGCCGCGCGCAGGCGATCGAGCTCAGCCTGGTCTCGGTCGGTCCCTTGCAGGAACCTGCAGTTACGACCGATGATTTCATCCTGCGGATAGCCGCAGATGTTTTCGAACGCCTTGTTGGCGTAGACGATGGGGGAGTCCTCGAGGTCTGGATCGCTGAGCGTAACGCCGTTGACGCAAGAGTCTAATATCTGCGTGAGCACATGCGGGATGACCCCCTTGTCTTTTTGCACGATGAACATCATTTCCCCTTTCCGCTTTTCGTGTCGCCTTCTTAGGACGGAGCGCCGTCCTCGAGCAGGCGTTTGATGTTTTCGACGGTTTGCTCGGCTCCTTCCTGTAAAGCGGTGCGAATGAGTTTCTGAAAGGGCCGCATCACGAGATCCAGTTCCTTCAGTTCGAAAGTGAAGACGATGCGCGTCGTCCCTTCGCCTTCCGGCTGGAACTCGTAAGACGATCGGAAAGGCTCCGAGAGCCCTTCGATTTCAAGCACGCTGGCGGGAGAGAAGGTGGCGATCTGAAATGTCGATTCACTGTCGATGCCTCGGTCCCTTGTCACCTGCCGCCCTTTCGTTCCCGCATGGACGGGCGGCGGCGAGAGTTCCTCGAGTTCGACGACCTGAGGACACCACTTCGGATAGTTCTCGAAAAACGCGTCGCCAATAAAAGAGTATGCCCTCCTGACGGGGCATTCGACGATCTCCTCCGATCGACCGGCGACCGGTTTTGACGCCCCGATCCCGAGCATATCACCCCTCCTGACGATCTTGATCGCCGCAAACTATAATCTCATATAGTTCATCGATGCATGGTCGTGACCGATCAATCCTGGCCAATCTCCGGACGGTTTGCGAACGAAGCCGCAGCGGTCCGGGGCGGTGTGAAAACCCCTGATTGTGAAAACCCATGATCATGCGATCGCCATCCGGGACGGTCTTGCGAATTTGGAGTGGGCCATGAGCGCGTCGGGGATCGAAGGCTACCTTTTTGGAGTCGCCGGGCTGCTGTTCGCCGCCCTTCTCGTCCTGGAGAAGAAGTTTCCTTACGTGAAGGTTCCAAAACATGAGTTGAAGAAGTCTTTTGCGACGAACACGGGCGCGTTCCTGGCCAATAATTTGATTATGAGCGCATTCTCTATTTCCAGTCTGCTGCTCGTCGCCTCCAATTACGCCCATTATGGCCTATTGGGGAAAATGCAGGACGGACCCGCGAAGTGGATTTTGAGTTTCGTCCTGTTCGATTTCGCGGTCTACGTGTGGCACTACCTCGGCCATAAGTCCGAGTTTTTGTGGCGTTTCCACAAAATCCATCACAGCGACAAGAGCTACCACGTCACCACGGGACTGAGGTTTCACGTTTTGGACCAGTTTCTCGAAGTGCTGGTCAAATGCGCCTGCGTAGTGTTGTTCGGGGTCCCCGCCAGCATCGTGGTCGTCTGCGAGATCGTGCGGATGTTTTTTGTGCTGTTCCATCACGGGAATTTTACTTTCCCCGGCGAGCGGCTGCTGTCCTATGTCATCATCACGCCGCAACTGCACCGCGCCCATCATTCGACGCTTCGGGCGGAGCACGACAGTAATTACGGCATCGTCCTCTCGGTCTGGGATATGATCTTCGGGACGAGGAAGGAACTCACGCCAGCCTCCATCGGCTTGGAGCTGATCGAGGCGGAGAATCTCGTCCAATTGTTCAGCCTCGCCTTTCTCACGGAGCGGCGGCTGGCGCGGCTCCTGCACCTCGTGCCGCGCCGGCGGAACTAGGCTCCGTTTGGCCGCGATTCGCGGACGCCCTGACGCAACCTTGTTACGCCAGAGGTGAACCGCCGCGGGCGGATTTATCCACAATGTGCGCAACTGAATGATCTTATAGGCCTTTGCCGCGCAGATCAGTGGCCCAGGCAACGCTAACCTCGCGTCCGGGTTGAGATTTTTCCGCTTTTCTTGCCAAATGCTTAAAGTTTCGAGTCTCGTAACAGAATCTGATTTTTGCAAAAACCCGGGGGGAGTCGTGGGCACGCTGGACCTCGACCAAGTCGTCAACAGGTTGGTTCAAAAGGATCATTCAAGTCCCCGGCCGCTGCCGGGGTCGAAGCGCCGGCTCGGTCAGAGCGAGGAGGGCGCGACCTCCGTGTTGGAGTTGGTCTCAGAGGCGGCGGCGTCGATACGGCAACGGGAACAACAGGCGACGAACGCCGTGGCGCGCGCCCACAATGCGGCGAAAGCCGTGAAGCAGCAGTTGCAAAGCGCCGAGGCCCGCGCTGAACGCGCGGAAGCGGTCCTCCGCCAGGCCGAAAACGAACTCGCCGAGCTGACGGCGAGAGTCGCCCAGGCTCACAAGGACATCGAGCTCCTGCAGTCCTACATCGGCGCCAAAGAGGCCGAACTCGCCGCAACGGAGAATCGCGCCGTCAACGCAGAACAGCGCGGGACCGACTCCGAGGGGTCCATTCAGCGAATCGTCGAGGCTATTCGCCGCGAATTTTCTGTCAGCGGCGGCTAAAGGCCCCCTTCGGGGAAGATGGCGATTAATGCGCGCAGAATGGCGGCGTTTGCGGGACAGAGCTGTGGGAGCCGCGTGTAGTTTTTCTACAGTCGGTTCCCCTTCCAACTTGCCCGGGTCCCTTAGGACTCGGGCTTATTTTCGACCGCGAGAGCCATTGGCGAAAATAGTCCGTGGAAGGGCGGGAAAGTGGGTTCCGTCAACGGCGCGCTTCCTATAGCCAAGATGAAGGTTGTCTTGCCGACGACACGAGACGACCAACTTCAAACCCGGCCTCGAGCCGGGTTTGTTTTTCGCGCCGTCACGGCCTAGCGCCGACGCGACGCGTTTCGCATAGCGGCCCGCGGCGTTTCGCTGGCGCTCAGCCGAATTGGCGCAGCCTTCACAAGTCTCGACAGTGCTCTCCGGTGGAGCGCCTCCACCTTCTCGGCCGAACGAAGCGCGTCGAGCATCGGCGTGCAGACGAGACGGCCGGCGGAAGGGTCCCGATGGCACAGAGGGTCCCACAAGCCCATTGGGGTCCAGATGTCGCGGTCGTGCCACTCGGGCATGCCGAGGATCGGATAGAGGCAGACGCCCCTGAGGGGTTCGCCCTCGCTGAGCAACGCCTCCGCCATCCCCACGACTTCGCGAAGCCATGGCCCGCGGTTGTGGCCAATGTGGCTCGTCTCGGTAATCATCGCCTCCCGTCCATAGCGTTTGCAGACGGACCGGACGAGGTCGGCCAGCGGCGCGCGGCGCGCGTCGTCGTCGGCGAGCGGGGGAATAACGCCATGGCCGTTCGGGCGACCGTTGAGCTCCCACTGATTGGTCCAGTAGTAATTGATCCCGACGATATCGAGATGGTCTGGGCTTCCGCCGAGTTCCGGCAGCAGACGGCCGGACAGCATGTCCCACGACTGAAAAACCAACCGTTCGTTGAAATCCCGGGCCTCCTCCGCAAGATCGGGCCTATCGCGAGGCGCGACGACGCGGCACAACGGATCGACGTTGACGAAGCGCGCGCGCGGGCAGGCGGCGCGGATGGCGTCGATCCCGGCGATGGCCGCGCGCGCGAGCGCGACCTTGAGCTCCCAGCCGCGCCCCGTGGCGTGAGGAGCGAAAAGCCCTTTTTCGCCGGCGGCGTAGGACATGAAGGAAGGCTCATTGACGGGCGTGAAGAAAAACGGCCCTTCCGAGCGGGACATGATGAAGCGCGCCACGGCGTGGCAGTAGTCCGCGAAGCGAGTCGGAAAGCCCCTCGACCAGAGATCCACGTCTCTGGGAAACCCGTAGTGGAACAGGTCCCAGATGACATCGACGCGGTGGCGCTTCGCCGCCTCGATGAAGGGGGTCACAGTCGAAAAGTCATGCCGGCCTCTCTGGTCGACGAGCGGCCAGCGTATCGTTTCGCGCGCGGCGTGCAGGCCGAGACCCGCAATCTCACGATAGTCCTGGTCGAGCGTCCTGTCGTGGCCGGTCGCCGCAACCTGGTCGAACCATTCCCCGTGTCGGTTAAAGCCGGTCGAGCCTTCGAAGCCGGCAAAAAAGAAACTGCGAAACATGCCTGTTCCTCTCGCATCGTCTGAAGGGCGAAAAAAGAAAGCGTCGTCTATCCAGCGCGCATCGGGCTGCGGGGAGCGCCGCTCGCCGCCAGCGGACCGACCGACTGAGACCCGCCGCGAACCAGATCGCGATAGGCGCCGACCAGCCGCGTCTCCAGGCGGGCAAGCTGTCCGTTCGGATCAGGGTCGAGGTCCCACAGGCCCATTTGCAGCAGATGATCGTGCAGCGGGCGGCGACCCTGGCGATAGGCCCATGTCACCAGCGCAAACATCGGCCACCAAGTGTAACCCAGCATCGGCACGCCGTCGACGCGCAAGCGTCTCACGGCGGCGACCGACTGGCGCAACCAGTCCAACCGTCGCGCCGCCGAGCCTTTGTCGGCGGTCTCGGAAACCATCAGCGGCGCGCCATAGCGGTCGAAATACATGCGCCCGATCTTTTCGACCAGATCGCCCGACGCGTGCGGCATTCTGATCCGCAGACGTCCCGCGGCGTCGCGCAAAAGTTTCTTGCTCGTGAAGATCGGATAGAGATTGACGCCGATGATGGGCAGGTCCAGCGGCTGGTCGAGGAGGTTCTCGAGAACGTCTTCATCTGCGCCTTCGCTGATGAGCCAGTCCCACAGCGCATGGTTCCGGTCGACGCGACCGCTGATCAGGTCCAGCGCGAGAAAGACGATTTCCTGGCGGCGGCGCGCCTCCGCCACGAGCGTCGGATCGTCCGTGTCGAACATATCGGTTGCATCGACGTGGAACGGAACGATTTCCGCATCCACCTGTTGCAGCGCGCGCACGGTCTCGACAATGCCCTGGCAGATGGCGATCATAAGCGCGACGAAGCCGCGCCAGCTTCTCTCATAGGGCGGCCACCAGCCGAGCCGTCCGCAATACCAGGCGGTGATGCGCGGTTCGTTGAGCGGCGTATACCATCGCACGCGTCCGCGAAATCGCTCCGCCAGCCGCGCCGCATATTCGGCGACGTAATAGGGGTAATCGGGGTTGAGGAAGGCGCGCTCGATCCACGGCGGCAGCCCGTAATGCACGAGGTCGACGATCGGGTCGATCTTCAGCGCGAGCATGCGCTCCAGCGCTGCGTCGACAAAGCCCCAGGCCCAGACGTTCGGCGCGGGCTGCACGCGATGCCAGGGCACGCCATAGCGCGCGCAGGGCGTCCCCAGCTGGGCGATGAGCGCCAGGTCCTCGCGCCACCGATCGTAGTGTCCGGTCAGTTCATATTCGTCGAGTGTGCGGCCGGTTCGCGGATGCGGCGCCGTGATGAAGGTGTCCTCGATGCCGACGGCCCACAGAAAGGCGTCGGGCGCCGCCAGCCGCCCAAGGTCCGAGGCGGAGGGGAGGGCGCTCACGGGCCACGCGCGCGGGACCTGGCGGGCGGGGAGTGGCCAGGCATCGGGAGCCGTCTTGTCGCACTCATCCGCACGGGCGCCTCCGTCTCTGCAGGACGGGATCAAAACATCGAGCAGAGATAACCCTGATGAGCGGGCGCGGTTCCTCTCGAGCCTGTCTCGCCGTCGAGCTCTCGCCGGCGCTTGGACCCTCTCGAAACCCGAACGCTCGCTCGGGCGCCGGTCGTTCCGAGCGCGCTGGCTTATGCCTTTGCCTCGCAGAAGCGAAGCGCCCCGCGATTGAGCGGGGCGCTTGCGGTCGTCAGTGCTGCTTTGCAGGCTTCTTTGCATGGGGCGCGTGATGCGCCGGGGCAGGCTTCGGCGCAGCGGACGCGGGGGCCGTCGTGTCAGCGGCCTTTTCAGGCGCGGGACTGGCGGCGGGCGCCGCGGCGGGCGCAGGCTCCGGCGCGGAAGCGGCCGGCGGAGCGGCTTCGGCGGCCGGCGTCGCTTCTGGGACGGCGGTGGACGCCGGGGTTGTGGCGGGCGCTTCGGAAGAGGTCGGCGCGTTGCCCGCGCTGTCCACGGATTCAGGTTTCCGGAGCCAGCCGGCGTATACAGCGTAAGCAACGGCGCCGAGTACGACGGCGGCGATCAGAACGCGCTTCATGGGTAATCCTTTCGACGACAGGAAAGCAAACACGGGTTTGCTGTGATTCCCTGCGTTTGGCAATCTGCTAATCGCCGTATCGAAAGCATTCCCGTCGGGCTGAGATGGACATAGACGAGATCTTGAGCGCGCCAGCCCTTTCTTCTTCTATGGCTGAGCCTGATGAAGGCTTCACGCAGCGCTGATTTTCGCGACGGGGCCGGTCTTTTGTTCTATAAACTTGAGTCCCCACGAGCCCCCTGAGCAAAGCATGCTGTTTTACATCGGTCTGTTTTTGTCGGTGATTTTTGCAATCGACGTCTTCGCCGAGATGTTCGGCTACGGTCCACAGGCCTACATCGGCGCTCCGTTCGGCGTGGCGGCCTTTCTCCTCCTTTGGAGATTTCGCAGCCCGCAAACCACAGTCGCTTCCGAGCCGGAGGAAGCTCGGGACGAACCGGAGGCTGCGCCGCAAGCTTCGACGCCACAGCGAGTTCCCCCGGAGATTTTGGAAAAATGGGCGCGGCGGCATCGGCAGAGTCTCTCCAGGAGCGCGGCCTCGTCTGCGTCAGCGAGCGTGCAATCGTTATCTTCCGCCACGCCGGACCAGGACGTCGAAAAGAAGCATCGCAGGCGGCGCGGCAGCCAAAAGCGACCCGAACCGCCCAGCATTCTGGAGCGACTGAAAAAGGTTGCTCGAAGCCTGGATTCCTGACGCGCGGCCAATTTCGCCCTGCGCGACAGGGCCGCCTTAAGTCCTCGCTCGCGCTCAAGCCCGCGACGACCCGTGCGTTCACACACATCGCTTTCGGCCTCTCGCCGGTATCTTTTCACCAGTAACGGGGAGGGAGCGATGAAAAACTTCGACGATGAAGCGACTGTGGCGACCGTGATGGCCGTCGCGATGATGGGCGTTTGCTGGGCGGTTCTGATCGCTCCGCTTGCGGGCTGAGAGCGTTCCTGCCGAGCGATTGGAGCCAGTCAAAAGCAGAGCTCCGGCGGCCGCGCTTCCCGCCGAAAATTTGTCGCTTGCACGGTCTAAGCTTTAGCTTAGGCTGTGCCGTTGCGCCTTCGCAGCGGTGACGAGGGGCGGCCGAGGAGCACATTTGTCATTTAGGCGCCGGCGAAAAGGCTCGGCCCTCCGCCGAGGCGACAGTGGTCGCGACAGTCGGCGAGGCCCGGTTTCTTTGCTTGCCGCGCTTCTCGCGCTGGCCGCTTCGTTTCCCGACCTGGCGCGCGCCGGCGCCTCCTGCTCCTTCTCTCCACGACCGATAACGCTTTCGTTTGGGAGGCTGGGGGTTTCAAATCTGCAGGGCGCCACGACGACCGGTCGGTTCAGCGAATCCTGCCTGCCCGGACTGCAGACCGCTCAGATCGGGGTGTGCGCCAGGTTCGGAAAAAGCGCGGCCGGCGGCGACGAGTTCAACAGGGCGATGAATGACGGCGCCGGAAACTCGATCGCCTATGGTCTCTATCATGATCCGCAGATGACCGTCCCCTGGCTCGGGGAGTCCGAAACGGTGTTTCTGTCGACGCCCTACGACACGAACAGCGGCGCCAGCGTGCAGGGAACGGTCTATGCGAAAATCCTTTCCGCAACCGCCGGCCTGCCGGCGGGGACCTACACGGACGATATCTCCGGAGCGGCGATCGTCGCCGACAGCGGTTATGACGGCGTCTCCAATGCATGCCTGAGTGGTCTGCGGTCCAGCGATGCGCCGCTGCTTACGGTCGCCGTGACGCTGCAGGCCTCCTGCACGATCAGCGCGAGCAGCATGGTCTTTGCCAGCGCCGCGTCTCCCGCTGCGTCGGCGCAAGCCACGTCGAGGCTCGCCGTCGTCTGCACGAAGGATACGCCCTATGAGGTCGGCCTCTCGGCCGGCATGGGCGCCGGCGCGACGGCGACCGCGCGAAAGATGACCGGACCGGAAGGCAGAACGATCGGATACAATCTCTATCGCGACCCCGCCCATGCGCTGCCGTGGGGCGACGCCGCCGGCTTCAAACTGTCGGGCGTCGGCGCCGGCGGGGCGCAGACGTTGACCGTCTATGGTCTGGCGCCTGCGCAGGCGATGGGCGCGCCCGGCCTCTACACGGATACGATCATCGTCACCTTGACCTATTGAGCCGCGCGGCGTCCCAGGACGACGTCGGCCACGTTGATCTCGGAGCGGATGTCAAGCTCTGCGCAAGCCGAGTTGTATAAACTGGGCGACACAACTTATTTCTTGGTTAACAACATTTTAATACTTGAACTTGACTATTCCTGACCGACGCTATGAGGGCGTCGACACAGGAGTTGAAGATGAAGAGCTTTTTTCGTTTGGTTCTCGCGGCCGGGCTCGTGGCCGGGAGCGTCGACGTCGCCGGGGCGGCGACCAGCACCGCCACATTGAGCGTGTCCATGACGATCCAGTCGACATGCGCCATCACGACGCCCAACCCCTCCTTGGCCTTCCCCGTGTCGGGCAATTTGAGCAGCAACGTTGACGCGGCGCAGGTGTTCAACGTCCAGTGCACGTCCGGCACGCCGTATAACGTCGGTCTCGATGTGGGAAGCGGCGGCGGGACTGTCGCCATCCGCAAAATGAGGAATGGCACGGGCGCCGGCGCGCCGACCATCGATTACACGATGTATCGCGACCCAGCCCGCACCCAGGTGTGGGGCAATACGATTGGCACGGACACGCTGACCGGCACGGGCAGCGGCGCCGCTCAAACCTTGACGGTCTACGGGCGCGTGTTCGCTCAGACCACGCCGGCCGCGGGCACCTATACCGACACCGTCACCATCACGCTCACCTATTGACGCGCGCATCGGGAGCGTGGGCGCGGGCGCTCGCGCTTCCCGGCCGCTGGATCGCCGCCATTCTGGCCTTTCGGGACGACACATGAACTACGCCACTGGCGCTCTCTCGAGTCTTTTCCTTGCTTTCGCCGCGGCTCCGGTCCTTGCCGCCAACCTTCAGGTGGCGCCGGTGACGCTCGAAATTCCGCCGCCGGGCGCGACGACCACTGTCACGTTGAAAAACGGCGGCGACCGCCCGTTGACGGCGCAATTGCGCGTAGTCCGCTGGCGCCAGGTCGAAGGCGAGGACGATTACCAGCCGACCGAAGCCGTCGTCGCCAGTCCGCCGCTGGCCGAACTTTCCGGAAATCAGAGCTACACGGTGCGGATCGTGCGCGCCGACCAGTCTCCCGTCGTCGAGGAGGAGAGCTACCGTCTGATCGTCGACGAACTGCCGTCCGCCGCCGCCGCGGGGTCGAAATCCGTCAATCTCCAATTGCGCTATTCAATCCCCGTCTTTTTCTACGCCCCCGACGCAGAGCCGCCCAAGCTCACTTGGCGCTTTCGTAAAGCCAATGGCCGCATCGTCGTGACGCTGCGCAACGACGGCGGGCGCCACGTGCGCATTTCTGGTCTCAAGCTGAAAGACCGCTCCGGCGCCGTGGTTTCGTTTGGCAATGGCCTGATCGGCTACGCGCTTGCGCACTCGGAGGCCCAATGGACGTCGCAGCCCGCGAAGGGGCTTGCCGGCGACACGGTCGCCTTGAGCGCTGTGAGCGACCAGGGACCGATCGATGGCGAGGCGACGGCGGAACGCTGACGCGTGCATCCGCGTCGTTGCGATCCTGCGCTTGATCGGGGGGCTTGCGGCGCTCGTCCCTCACGCCCTCGCCGCTCAAGAGGCGCGCGACGCCACGCGGTCGCTGCAACTCGAGGTTTTCGTCAATGGCCATCCCCGCAATCTTATCGCCAAATTCAGCGAGCGCGCGGATGGCCGCCTCGCGTCGCCGTCGTCCGAACTCTCGGAGATCGGCGTGCGGACGCCCAAGGAAGGCGGCTCGGAGGAAGAGGAGGTCGCGCTCGACGCCATCCCCGGCCTCTCTTACGAATATGACGTCGCGAAGCAACAAATCCGCCTGACGCTCGCGCCCCAGGCGATGGCCGAGCGCGTCTACAAGGCGACGCCGGGGAGCGACAAAACACAGGAGGCGCCGCTCGAGTCCTCCTTCGGCGGTCTCCTCAATTATCACCTGCGCAGCTCGGTGATGCGCGATCCCCGTGGCGGTTTCGACTATCAGGGCGCGTCGGCGAACTTCGACGCGCGCGTTTTCTCGGATTACGGCGTGGTGAAATCCGGCGCGATCGTCGGCTCCACGGTCGCCAACCGTTTCACTCAGGTGCGCCTCGACACCAATTACACTTACGCCGACGACAGCCGCCTGATGAACTACGTGGTCGGCGACACGATCGCCCCGGGGCCGGCCTGGTCGCGGTCGATCCGTCTCGCCGGCGTGCAGATCCAGCGCAACTTCGGCTTGCGCCCCGACCTCGTCACGGCGGCGCTTCCCTCGGTCTCGGGCTCGGCGGCGGTGCCATCCACCGTCGACGTCTACGTCAACAACAATCTGACAATTTCGCAGCCCGTCGACGAGGGGCCTTATCGCATCGACGCCATTCCGGTCGCGGGCGACGGCACGACGCGCGTTCTGACGCGCGACGCGACGGGCCGGGTGATCGAGACCTCAACGCCGTTCATGGTCAGCAGCAAAATATTGAAGCAGGGGGCTTTCGACTGGTCGTTCGAGGCCGGCCTGCCGCGCCAGTATTACGCGATCCAGTCGAACCAATATGCGCACGTCGCGGTCGCCTCCGGCTCGATGCGCGGCGGGCTGACGGACTGGCTGACTCTCCAGGCCCATGGCGAGACTTCTTCTTCTCGCTTCGCCAATGCGAGCGCGGGCGCGAGCTTCCGCATTCTCGATCGCGCCGTGGCGACGTTGGCGGGGGGCGGAAGCTATTGGCGCGGCGAGGTCGGCGGCCTCATCTATGCGAGCCTGGAGACGCGTCTCTTCGGCGTGTCGGTGTCGGCGTCGTCGCAGCGCGCCTTTGGGTTGTTCAACGATCTCGCCACCGTGACCGCGCCGACCACCAACGCCTACAATCAGCCGCTTGCGTCCGCACTCTACAGTTCTCCGTGGATCCCAGGCGCCGCCGCCGCTTTCTACCGGACTTATTACGACGGCTTGCGTCCGTCGCGGGCGCTCGATCGCGTCTCCTTCAGCTTCCCCGCGCCCTTTGATGAGAAAACCGCCGTCAATCTTACCTTCGCCAATGTGACGCGGAGCGGAGGAGTGAACAATTCGCGCATGCTCACGCTCGGCCTCACCCGCACCTTCTTCGACGACGTAACCGCCTATCTCGCGGCCACCTATGATTTCGCCAACGCCGACCAGCGCGGCGTTTTCGCCGGCCTGTCCATCCCGCTCGGCGGCGAAACCGTGATGTCGACGTCCTTCTCGCCACAAAACACGGCGTCGTCGGTGACGGCGGACGTGGGGCGCATGGTCGGGCAGGAGCCCGGTTCATGGGGTTGGCGGGTGCGCAACACTGGCTTGACCGGCCAGGCCGCCTATCGCGAAGCGTCCGTCGGCTATCGGCACGAATACGGCCGCATCGACCTCGGGGCCTCGCAAATAGGCCGAAACTTGGGCGGCTACGCAGCTGCGGAAGGGTCGGTGGCGGCGATCCGGGGCGCGGGCGTTGGTCTTGGCAATCCGATCAGCGACTCTTTCGCCATGGTCAACGCCGGCGCGCCGGGCGTGGAGCTTCTTGCGGAAAATCGCCCAATCGGGCGCACGAACATGTTTGGAACTATCGTCGCGCCCAACTTACGCGCTTATGAAATGAATCGTCTGTCGCTCAACGTCGAGACCCTGCCGCTCGATCGTTCGATCGCGCAGACAGAACGCCTCGTGCGGCCCGCGCGCAATGCCGGCGTGGCGGTGGATTTCGTCGGCAAGCGGCGTCAGGCCGGCGTCACGGTGATCATGAAAGACGCCAGCGGCGCCTTCCTCCCGCCCGGCTCGCGCGCCGTCCTCAGCGGCGCAGGCGACGCCGCCGTCGTCGGCTATGACGGGCGTCTCTATGTGCCGGAGCCGCAGGCGGAAAATGAGGTCGTCGTTTCGCTCGACGCTAAGGAGTGCCGGGCGAGTTTCACTTACGCGCCGGAGAATGGCCGCGCGATCGGGCCGGTGGCGTGCGAGTGAGCCTATTTTGCTCGAATTCGCCAACAGCGAAGTGGCGGCCCTCGATGCGTGAGAGCGAACAGCGCAGCTTCACCGAACGCCACGATGTGGCGAGCGCACAGCTAATTTATTGTTTGATTGGTGGAGCCAGACGGAATCGAACCGACGACCTCTTCAATGCCATTGAAGCGCTCTCCCAACTGAGCTATGGCCCCAGCTTTGTTACGGGCCTCTTGGGGGGAGGCTTCGGCCGACGCGCGGCGTCGACGGGCGCTGTATAGTTCAGCCGGGCGCGCCCTGCAAGCCCGCCTGGAAATTTTATGCATCCGCCCGCGCGGGCGTCACGCTGCGACCGCCGTCACGCGGTTTCTGCCGGCGGTTTTCGAGGCGTAGAGCGCCTTGTCCGAGCGGCGCAGAAGGGCGTCGGCGTTGGCGTCGGCGCCGCGCTCGGCGAGGCCGATCGAGGTCGTGATTGCAATCGTCCGGCTGCCCTTGGGGTCGATGGGGAAGGGCTCGCTTTCAACGGCCGCGCGCACGCGCTCGGCCACCCGTTCGGCCATGGCCAGCGGCGTATCGGGCATGACGACCACGAATTCCTCGCCGCCCAGCCGGCAGACCAGGTCGGCGCCGCGCAGGACGCGCTTGATACGCCGGGCGAAGACCTTGAGCACCTCGTCGCCGGCGTCGTGGCCATGGGTGTCGTTCACCGACTTGAAATGGTCGATGTCGAGAATCATCAGCGACAGCGGCCGACCCTTGTGCGCGGCCTTGTCGAGAGCCTGGGCGAGATGCGTCTCCAGGAAGCGCCTGTTGTTGAGCCCGGTCAACGCGTCGACCACCGCGAGCTCAATCGCCGCCTGGACGTTCTCGCGCAGCGAATCGGCGTAGCGCTTGCGGCGCAGCTGCGTGCGCACGCGGGCCAGCAGTTCGTTGCGGTCGATGGGCCGCACGATGTAGTCGTTGACGCCAAGGTCGAGCCCGCGCAGGATGCGCGGCCGGTCTTCGGCCTCGGCGAGCAGCAGGATCGGGATCGCTCGGGTGCGTTCGAGCGAGCGCAACTGGCTGCATAGGCGCAGTGAGTCGAAATCGGCGAGATTCAGGCTGACGACGACGAGTTCGTAAGTGTTTTCCGCCGCCCGGAACAGCGCCTCCTGGGGCTGCGCCTCGATGTCCACGTCATGATAGTCGCGCAGCGTGGCGGTGATTCGGTCGGCCGAGCTTGCGCGGTCTTCGACGAGCAGGATGCGGCTGCGCGCGCCGTCGTTGGGCTCGCGCGAGGCGAGACCGAGATTGGCCGAGGTGCTGGCGCGGGCCCGCAGTTCGTCGAGCATGATCTTCAGGCGCGTCAGCGATCGAACGCGGGCGATCAGCGCGAGTTCATCCACCGGCTTGGTGAGGAAGTCGTCGGCGCCGCATTGCAGGCCGCGGACGCGGTCGGCCGGCTGATCCAGCGCCGTCACCATCACGACGGGGAGATGCATTGTGGCGGGGTCGGCCTTGAGCCGCGTGCAGACCTCGAAACCGTCCATGCCCGGCATCATGACGTCGAGCAGCACGATATCGCAGGCGCCGCTGCGGCAGAGCTCAAGGGCCTGTGGGCCGTTGGTGGCGGAGACGACGTCAAAATATTCAGCCGTCAGGCGGACTTCGAGCAGTTTGACGTTGGGCAGGAGATCATCGACGATGAGGACGCGGGCGGTCATCTGCGCTTCCTAGGCCTTTTCCGCGAGGAAGGAATTCACGGTCTCCAAGAACTTCGCGACAGAGATGGGCTTGGACAGATAGGCTTCGCAGCCGCCCTGACGGATCTTCTCTTCGTCGCCCTTCATGGCGAAGGCGGTGACGGCGATGATCGGGATGTCGCGCAACTCTTCGTCGTCTTTCAGCCATCGGGTCACTTCGAGACCGCTGACCTCGGGAAGCTGAATGTCCATGAGGATGAGGTCCGGCCGGTGCTCGCGGGCGAGCGCCACCGCCTCGACGCCGCTCTTGGTGCGCAGCGTCGCATAGCCGTTCGCCTCCAACAGATCGTTGAAGAGCTTCATATTGAGTTCGTTATCCTCTACGATGAGGACGGTTTTCTTCATGGGGCGACTCTCGATCGGCCGCGCCTCGGATAGGCTTCGCAGAAGGCCGTTGAATCCGTAAATTAGCACGGGAATCTTAATGAAAGCCGGTTTCATGTCACCCGGTCGCCGCAACCCCGAGGGCGAAGGCCCGGCGGCCGCCGAATTGGCGCTGCTGGCTTTGGCTTATCTCGCCGGGGACGAGGATCGGGTTGCCCGCTTCCTCGCCCTCACCGGGCTCGATGCGGGCGATGTCGCCGGGCTTCTCGGCGATCGCGGCTTCCAGCTCGCCGTCCTCGATCATCTCGCCGGCGACGAAACCCTGCTGATGGACTTCGTCGCGGAAAAAGCCCTGCCGCCCGAGGCTGTGGGCCGAGCCCGGCGCGCGCTCGGGGGCGGGGAGGTTTAGGGGTTCTCAACCCTCCGCCCCGAGCGCCTCCGCCCCAGCCTTGGCGACGGCGCCGTCCTCGAAGGATTGCACGCCGGAGACGCCGATGGCCCCGACGACCTGCCCTTCATGCATGAGCGGCAGCCCGCCTTCGACCGGGGTGATGTGCGGCAGGCTGAGGAGCGCCACGCGGCCGCCGGCCACAGTTTCCTCGAGGGCCTTGGTCGGGCGGCGAAACAGCGCCGCGGCCCGGGCCTTCGCTTGTGCGATGTCGCAGGAGGCCGGCTGCACGTCGTCGAGACGCTCGAGGTAGACGAGCAGGCCGGCGTCGTCGACGATGGCGATCACCACGGCCCAATCGTTGCGGCGGGCTTCTTCCGCGGCGGCGGCCGCGACGCGCTTGGCGTCGGCGAGGGTCAGGGCGAATTTCATTTTCATGGGCGCTCCTCTTTTGTCGTCACAGGCCGTTCCGCCGGGCTTGGGACTTCCCAAAGCCGGGCAAAATCCTTAGGGAAATCCCATGACGAGGCGACGGGCGCAATGGCGCGCCGCCTTCAACAACGGCGCAAGGAGGCGCTCGCCATGACGCTCATCATGCCCGCGCCGGAGCCCGAGATTCTGGCCCGCCGCGAGCTATTGATCCAGCGGCTGCGCGCCATTCTCCCGGAGCCCAGTCTCATCGTCGACGAGACGGCGCGCCGCGCCTATGAATGCGACGGCTTCACCATGTATCGGGCGCTGCCGCTCGTCGTGGCGCTGCCGGAGACCGTGGCTCAGGTGAGCGCGATCATGGCGCTGGCGGCGGAAATGAACGTCAAGATCGTGCCGCGCGGCGCCGGAACGTCACTTTCGGGCGGCTCCATGCCGCTCGAGGACGGCATTCTCCTTGGCATGTCGAAGTTCAACCGCGTTCTCGAGATCGACTATGAAAACCGCTGCGCGCGCGTGCAGCCCGGCGTCCAAAATCTGGCGATCACGCGGGCCGTAGAGGGCAGGGGCTTCTATTACGCGCCCGATCCCTCCTCGCAGATCGCCTGTTCCATCGGCGGCAATGTCGCCGAAAACGCCGGTGGCGTGCATTGTCTCAAATACGGGCTGACGACCAATAATATTCTGGGCCTCGAAGTCGTGCTGATGGGCGGCGAGATCCTGCGGCTCGGCGGCAAGCATCTCGACAGCGAGGCTTACGACCTGCTGGGCCTCATGAC
The DNA here is from genome assembly GCF_055698645.1 of Methylocystis sp. NC52PC. Lineage (NCBI taxonomy): Bacteria > Pseudomonadati > Pseudomonadota > Alphaproteobacteria > Hyphomicrobiales > Methylocystaceae > Methylocystis > Methylocystis sp. NC52PC. Next base: position 2,700,319 of record NZ_CP170127.1, read on the forward strand.
CGGCTCCGAGGGCCTGCTGGGCGTGGTGACCGAAGTCACCGTCCGCATTCTGCAAAAGCCCGCGGTCGCGCGCTGTCTTCTCGTCGGTTTTCCGAGCGTGGCCGCCGGCGCGCGCTTCGTCGGGGCGGTCATTGCGGGCGGCGTCATACCTGGCGGCATGGAGATGATGGACAAGGCGACCATTCACGCGGTCGAGCGCTTCCAGCCCTGCGGCTACCCGCTCGACGCCGAGGCGCTGGTCATCGTCGAGCTGGACGGCACGCAGGCGGAAGTCGATCATCTCGTTCGCGTCGTCGAGGGGATCGCGCGCGACGAGGGCGCGACCACGACGAAGATTTCGACCAGCGAGGCGGAACGCCTGCAATTCTGGGCCGGCCGCAAGAACGCCTTCCCCGCGGTCTCCTGCATCAAGCCCGATTATCTGTGCATGGACGGCACGATTCCGCGCGCGCGCCTGCCCGAGGTGCTCGCGGGCATGGACGAGATCGCAAAGGCGCAGGGCCTTCAGGTCGCCAATGTCTTTCACGCCGGCGACGGCAATCTGCATCCGCTGATCCTTTACGACGCCGCCATCGAAGGCGACGTCGAACGCGCCGAAAAAGTCGGCTTCGACATTCTGCGCCTGTGCGTCGCCGTCGGCGGCGTGCTTACCGGCGAGCATGGCGTCGGCGTCGAAAAGCGCGATCTGATGGGCGAGATGTTTACTGAAACTGATCTCGAGCAGCAGATGCGGGTGAAATGCGCCTTCGATCCGATGAACCGCTTGAACCCCGGCAAGGTGTTTCCGATCCTGCATCGCTGCGCCGAATTCGGCATGATGCATGTCTCGGGCGGCAAGGCGCCATTCCCCGACCTGCCGAGGTTTTAAAGGATGGACGCGACGTTCGACTCGATGGACGTTCGTGACGCCGCCGACGCCATCGAGGCGCTGCGCGGCGCCGCTGCGCGCAATCAGCCGCTCGCCATCGTCGGCGCGGGATCGAAAAAGCGTCTTGGCCGACACGCGCCGGCGTCGCGCGAATTGTCGACGCGCGCCCTCGCCGGCGTGACCCTCTATGAGCCCGAGGAGCTGGTGCTCTCGGCCGGCGCCGGCACGCCGCTGCGCGAGATCGAGGCGTTGCTCGACGCGCATCGCCAGCAGTTCGCCTTCGAGCCGATGGACTATGCGCCGCTCTTCGGCGGCGCGACGCGCAGCGCCACGATCGGCGGCGTGATCGCCGTCAACGCTTCAGGGCCACGCCGCATCAAGGCCGGCGGGGCGCGCGACCATCTTCTCGGTTTCCAATGCGTCACCGGGCGCGGCGAGAAGGTGAAATCCGGCGGCCGCGTCATGAAGAACGTCACGGGCTACGATCTCTCGAAGCTCATTTGCGGCTCATATGGAACCCTTGCGCTGCTCACGGAAGTGACGCTGAAAGTCTTGCCCAAGGCGGAGACGGAGCAGACGCTGCTCGTCATCGGCCTCGATGAGGCGCAAAGCCTCGCGCGACTGCGCCGCGCTTCTGGGACGCCGCACGAGGCGTCGGCTTTCGCCATGCTGCCGGCCGGCGCCGAACCGCTTGGTTACGATGGCAATGTCGCGGCGCTGCGACTGGAAGGACCGGAGGTTTCGGTGGCGACGCGGCGCGACGCGCTCATCACCGAGCTTGCCGACAGCGGCGCTGAGTTCGAGACGCTTACGCAGGAAGATTCGGCGGCGCTCTGGGCCTCGTTGCGCGACGCCACGCCAATCGCGGGCCACTCGGGCCAGGTCTGGCGTCTGTCGCTGGCGCCGACCGACGGGGGCAAGGCGGTGGAGGCGCTGCGCCGGGGCGGCGCGCCGATCCTTGCTTATTTCTACGATTGGTGCGGCGGGCTCGTCTGGCTCTGCCTCGAGCCGGCGCCGGACGCGCATGCCGCCGCCGTGCGCGCCGCCGTCGACAGCTATGGCGGCCATGCGACGCTGATCCGCGCCGCCGACGAGACGCGCGCCAAGGTCGACGTCTTCCATCCCCAGCCCGCGCCGCTCGCCGCGCTGACGCGTCGGGTGAAGGAGAGCTTCGATCCGGCGCATGTTCTGGAGCGGGGCCGCATGCGGGCGGAGTATTGAGATGCAGACGCATTTCTCGCTCACCGCGCTCGCCGATCCAGACACGGCGTCCTGCGAAAAAATCCTGCGCGCCTGCGTGCATTGCGGATTTTGCAACGCGACCTGCCCGACCTTTCTGCTCACCGGCGACGAACTCGATTCCCCGCGCGGGCGCATCTATCTCATCAAGGAGATGCTGGAGAACGATCGCGCCGCGGATGCGCGCACCGCGCGGCACGTCGACCGCTGTCTCTCCTGCCTTTCCTGCATGACGACCTGTCCGTCGAGCGTGCATTACATGCATCTCGTCGATCATGCGCGCGCCCATATCGAGAAGACGTATCGCCGCTCCTTCGCAGACCGTGCGCTGCGCGCGCTGCTCGCCTTCGTGCTCACGCGGCCCGCTTTGTTCCGCCTGGCGCTGCGCGCCGCGGCGCGCGTTAAACCGATCGTTGACCGCTTACCGACGTCTCTGCGTCCGCTGCTGACGCTCGCGCCCGATCAGGCGCCGGCGCCCTCGGACGTGGACCGGCCGCAGGTCTTTCCCGCATCGGGCCGCCAGCGGATGCGCGTCGCGCTGCTGAACGGCTGCGCGCAGACGGTTCTCGACACCCGCATCAATGAAGCCACGGTGCGCCTGCTCACCCGCCATGGCGTCGAGGTGGTCGTCGCGCAGGGCGCAGGTTGCTGCGGCGCGCTCCCGCATCATCTCGGCAAGGCCGCCCAGTCGCATGCATTGGCGCGCCGCAACATCGAGGCCTGGACGCGTGAGATCGAGAGCGGCGGGCTCGACCATATCGTCATCAATACCTCGGGCTGCGGGACCAGCGTGAAGGATTATGGTTTCATGTTCCGTAACGACGCGGCGCTGGCGCAGAAGGCCGCGCGCGTCTCGGCGATCGCCTGTGACGTGAGCGAGCTCGCCGACAAATTGCCGTTGGCCCCGACAGGCGCCGCGCCGCCTCTGCGCGTCGCCTATCACGCCGCCTGCTCACTCCAGCACGGCCAAAAGATCACCCGAGAGCCCGTGGCGGCTCTGGCGCGCGTGGGCTTCGAGGTTCTTGCCGTTCCGGAGGGCCACATCTGCTGCGGCTCGGCGGGGACTTACAATCTTTTGCAGCCGGAGCTCGCCGACGCGCTTCGCGCGCGAAAGGTCGCCAATATCGAGAGCGTGCAGCCCCACACGATCGCGGCGGGCAACCTCGGCTGCATGGCGCAGATTCGCGTCGGGACTTCGATCCCGGTCGTCCATACGGTGGAGCTATTGGACTGGGCGACGGGCGGACCGAGGCCGGAGGGCCTTGTGGCCTGAAAAGATCATCCCCATTGCAAACGTTTGATCCACGCCTCTTGGGGCGTGGATCTCATTCTTGTCGGGGTGTAATCACAAACGACCGGCAGAACGAAAGGTAAGGCTTTTACCTCAAAAACCCCACGATATCCTTCACCGCGTTCATATTCTCGCGGGCGATGGCGCGGGCGCGTTCCGAGCCGTCGCGCAACACCGTGTCGATATAGCTTTCATCCTCGCGAATACGGCGCATCTGCGCCGTGATCGGCGAGAGCTTGGCGACAGCGAGATCGACGAGCGCGCTCTTGAACGTCGAGAAATTGGCGCCGCCGAATTCGCTCAGCACATCCGGCTTGGCGCGTCCGGAGAGCGCGGCGAATATCCCGACGAGATTGTCCGCCTCGGGGCGCCCTTCGAGGCCTTTTTCTTCCGACGGCAACGGCTCGGGGTCCGTCTTGGCTTTCTTCACCTTCTGCGCGATCTGGTCGGCGTCGTCCGAAAGATTGATGCGCGAATAATCCGACGCGTCGGATTTCGACATTTTCTTCGTGCCGTCGCGCAGGCTCATCACACGGGTCGCGGGGCCGGAAATCAGCGGCTCCGGCAGCGGGAAGAAAGCGCCCCCGAACCCGTTGCGCTCGATCGACGACCCGAAATCATTGTTGAACTTTTGCGCGATGTCGCGCGCCAGCTCCAGATGCTGCTTCTGATCGTCGCCGACCGGTACATGCGTGGCGCGATAGATGAGAATGTCGGCCGCCATGAGCACGGGATAGTCGAGCAGGCCGACGGAGGCGTTCTCGCGATCCTTGCCAGCCTTGTCCTTGAACTGGGTCATGCGATTGAGCCAGCCAATGCGGGCGACGCAATTCAAGACCCATGCGAGCTCCGCGTGCTCCGGCACCTGGCTCTGATTGAAGACGATGTTCTTCTTGGGATCGATGCCGCAGGCGATGAAGGCCGCCGCGATCTCGCGCGTGTTGTTGCGCAGTTCGATCGGGTCCTGCGGGACGGTGATGGCGTGCAGGTCGACGACGCAATAGAGGCAGTCGAAGCTTTTCTGCAGCTCGACGAATTTGACGATCGCGCCAAGATAGTTGCCGAGGTGCAGATTGCCGGTGGACTGCACGCCCGAGAAGACGCGCTGGGGGAAGGTCGACATGGTCACGCCAAAGGTTGAAGGACTTTGCCGGACTTATGACAATGCGCGGGCGCGGGCGCAAGTGCAGTGTGGAGGCCCTCTCCCGGTTCAGGGAGAGGGCGAGCCTGCGGTCAGAGAATAAACCGGCTCAAATCGCGGTTCTTCGCCAGATCGCCAATGTGCTTTTCAACATAGTCGCCGTCGATCACAATCTTGTCGCCGGCGCGGTCCGAGGCCGAGAAGCTGATGTCGTCGAGCACGCGCTCCATGACTGTTTGCAGCCGGCGGGCGCCGATGTTCTCAACCGACGTGTTCACCGCGACGGCCACCTTGGCGATGGCGTCGATGGCCGTTGGCGCAAATTCCAGCGTCACGCCTTCCGTGCCCATGAGCGCCACATATTGCTTGGTCAAACAGGCTTCGGTCTCGGTGAGAATGCGCCGGAAATCCTCTTCATTGAGCGAGGCGAGCTCGACGCGGATCGGCAGGCGGCCCTGAAGTTCCGGGAGCAGATCGGAAGGCTTGGCGACATGGAAGGCGCCCGAGGCGATGAACAGCACATGGTCCGTCTTCACCGACCCGTGCTTGGTGGCGACCGTCGTGCCCTCGATGAGAGGCAAGAGGTCGCGCTGCACGCCCTCGCGCGATACGTCAGCGCCGCTGCGGCCTTCGCGGGCGCAGATCTTGTCCATCTCGTCGATAAACACGATGCCGTTGTTTTCGACCTCGTGAATCGCTTCGCGAACGCTCGCCTCCTGATCGATGAGCTTGTCGCTTTCCTCCGCGAGCAGCGGGCCGCGCGCCTCCTTTACGCTGAGCTTGCGGGATTTGCCGCGCTGCATCGCCTTGCCGAAGAGATCGCCGAGCGAGAAGGCCGAGACGCTTCCGCCCCCCGGCATGTTGGGCAATTCGAACATTGGCATGCCGCCGCCCGTCTGCTGCAGTTCGACTTCGACTTCCTTGTCGTCGAGTTCGCCGTCGCGCAGCCGCTTGCGGAAGGTCTCGCGCGTCGCGGGCGAGGCGGCGGGGCCGACGAGGGCGTCGAGCACGCGTTCTTCGGCGGCCTTTTCGGCGCGCGCCTCGACTTCCTTGCGGCGGCGCTCCTTCACCATGACGATCGCGACCTCCATGAGATCGCGGACGATCTGCTCAACGTCGCGGCCGACATAGCCGACCTCGGTAAATTTCGTCGCCTCGACCTTGAGAAAAGGGGCGTTGGCGAGGCGGGCGAGGCGCCGCGCGATCTCGGTCTTGCCGCAGCCCGTCGGACCGATCATGAGAATGTTCTTGGGCATCACCTCTTCGCGCATCTGCCCTTGCAATTGCAGACGGCGCCAGCGGTTTCGCAGGGCGATGGCGACGGCGTGCTTGGCGTCGTTCTGGCCCACGATATAGCGGTCCAGTTCGGAGACGATCTCGCGCGGCGAGAAATCAGCCATTAGATTTTCTCCACCACGATGTTGTGGTTGGTGTAGACACAGATGTCCGCGGCGATGTTCATCGCGCGTCGCGCAATCGTTTCGGCGTCGGCTTCGGTGTCGATGAGCGCGCGGCCGGCGGCCAGCGCATAATTGCCGCCCGACCCGATGGCCGCGACGGCGCCGCCGTCAGTCGCTTCCGGCTCGAGCACGTCGCCCGAGCCTGTCAGCACCAAGCCGACGTTTTTATCCGCGACGAGCATCATGGCCTCGAGGCGGCGCAGATAGCGGTCCATGCGCCAGTCCTTGGCGAGCTCGACGCAGGCGCGCATCAATTGGCCGGGGTATTGTTCGAGCTTCGTCTCGAGCCGCTCGAACAGGGTGAAGGCGTCGGCCGTCGCGCCGGCGAAACCCGAGATGACGTCGCCCTTGCCGAGGCGTCGCACCTTTCGCGCATTGCCTTTCATGATTGTCTGGCCGAGGCTCACCTGCCCGTCGCCGGCGATGACGGTCTCGCCCCTTTTCTTCACCAATATGATTGTGGTCGCATGCATTTGCGGCGACTTCTCTCGTTCGCTTTCCATTCCAAGCCTTCCCGCGCAATAGGTTAGGCGCATGTAGGAACTTTGCGCGGTTCGAGCAAGGGCGGGGCCGCGAGCCGCTTCCTCCATGGGGAGGGAGTTGAGGCGACAGGCTGGGGCGCTGCCGATCGCCGCCCCGACAGTCGCTTTACTGTCCGGCGAACCGATCCGCGATCGCCTGCGCCTCATTCGCCAGCGCTGGGAAAAAGGCCGCCTTCGGCGTCCGTTCGGCGTAACAGGCGTGGTAATCCTTATCAGCCTTTTGCTGAACGGCTTCGGTCTCCTTCGCGATCTGCGCGCTCTTGGCGGCGCTGGCCTTGGCTGACTCCTCGACGGCCGCCTCCACCTTGCGCTCCGCTGCGGTCCAGATCGCCTCGCAAGCGGGAATCGGCGAGAATTTCTTCGCCGCCTCCCGTGCGATATAGACCTTTCCGTCCCGGCGCAGCGCCACGATGATGTCCTGCTCGGGGTGGGGGCCGACATCCTGCGCCCAGCCGCCGAGCGCCGCATAGGCGTAGGTTACGCCCGCCGGTTTCTTGATCGGCAGGTCGATCGTCTTATCGAGCGCGGCGTCCAGCCCCAGGGCGAAGGTGTAGAATTCCGGGTTGGCGAGCGCCTCCTCGAAGCCGGGCGGCGTTTTCCGGGTTTTCGTCCACCATTCCTGGGGTTTGCTCACCCAGTGGGAAAAAAGGCCGTCGGTCGTGACATAGACCTGCGGACCGTCGGCCGCCTGCGCGCCGCCGCCGTCCTCGGCGAAGCGCAACGCGTCGAGCGCGCCGAAGCCGACGTTGTTTTCGGAGAGGGTCTCGAGCGCGATCTTTCCGGTTGCGGGGTACGGCTTTGCCGAGAGCGGGCCGATCATCGCCTGGAGCCGCCCGTTGAGCTCGGCGAGCGCTTTGTTCTCGATCTTGCCAGGGTCGGCGGACGGGTTCTTCGCCTCGAACTTCTTCACTTTCGCGATGGCGTCGTCGCGCGCTGAAATATACTCTTCCTCCGGCGTGGCCGCCCGCACGGCGCAGAACGCGACAAACAGCAGCGGCAGGGCGAGTGGCGCTGGTCTCATGGAAAGCCCTCCAAAATCCGGTTGCGACGATCGCAGCAGGCGTCAAGATTAAGCTCGCGCGCGCCAATCCGCCAGCCGGGCGGAATCGGTGGCGAACGGGCGACGAAATTGCTACAAGCTGGCCGCTCGCGGCCGGGGATTTCCGGCTGCGTCTTTCCGGAAGGCCTTTTCTCGATGCGCAGCGCCACGATCGAGCGCAAAACCAAGGAAACGACGATCACCGTCGCCGTCGATCTCGATGGCGCGGGAAAGTCTGACATTTCGACGGGAATCGGCTTTTTCGACCATATGCTCGACCAGATTGCGCGCCACGCGCCCCTCGATCTGACGGTGCTGGCCAAGGGCGATCTCCATATCGACGGGCACCATACCGTCGAGGACGTCGGCCTGGCCCTGGGCCAGGCGGTGGATCGCGCGCTCGGCGACCGGAAGGGAATCGCTCGCTATGGCGACGCTCACGTGCCGCTCGACGAGGCGCTGACCCGCGTCGTGGTGGATGTGTCCGGGCGGCCGTTTCTGGTCTATGACGTGACGTTCCCGGCGGAACGCATCGGCGCTTTCGACACCGAGTTGATGCGGGAGTTTTTTCAGGCTTTCGCCGTGCAGGCGCGCATCGGGCTGCACATTGATCGCCTCAAGGGCGTCAACAGCCATCATATCGCCGAAAGCGCGTTCAAGGGTTTCGCCCGCGCCTTTGGCAAGGCCGTGTCACTCGACCCCCGCCGGGCGCCAGGCGAGGCGCCCTCCACCAAGGGCACGCTCACCGCCTGAAGGGCGGCGCGCGAGAAGGGCCTTGCAAGGAGGAGGGAGGGCCGATGACGTCATTTACAGTTCATGTGCCCCCTGCCGCGCCGGGCCGAGAGCCCGCGGCGGAAAAGATCATCTTTCTGCGCGACGGCTTTTCGACCGCCGCTTTCGTCTTCGGGCCGCTCTGGTTCGCGTGGAAGCGCGCCTGGCTGCCGGCTGTCCTGTGGGCGCTGCTGCTCGCTGCCGTCGCCGGGGCGGGGGCGCTCTTTAAAATCCCGGCCGACGCCATGAGTCTCGCGGGCTTCGCCGTCTCGCTCTTCCTCGGCTTCGAGGGCGTCCGCATCCTCGCATGGTCCTTGCAGCGGCGCGGCTATGTCGAGAGCGATGTCGTGATCGGCGACAATGAAGACGACGCCGAGGCGGTCTATTTCGGCCGCCTGCAGGCGCGCAACGAAACGACGCCCCCCGCCGTGGAGAAAGTTAATTGACGACGGCGATCATCGACTACGGTTCCGGCAATCTGCACTCGGCGCAGAAGGCGTTCGAGCGCGCGGCGCGCGAGTCCGGGGAGACGGGCGAGATCGCCGTGACGAACGACCCCGAGGCCGTGCGCCGCGCCGCGCGCATCGTCTTGCCGGGCGTCGGCGCCTTCGCCGATTGCCGGCGCGGACTGCTCGCGCTGCCGGGCCTCTATGAGGCGCTTCAGGAGGCCGTGATCGAGCGCGGCCGGCCTTTCCTGGGGATTTGCGTCGGCATGCAGCTCATGGCGGCGCGCGGCCTCGAACATGGCGAGACGCCCGGCCTCGACTGGGTCGGCGGCGACGTGGTCGCCATCGAACCCGGCGACCCGTCCCTCAAAATACCGCACATGGGCTGGAATACGCTGACGCTCTCTCACGACCATCCGGTCTTTTCCGGCATAGCGACGGGCGAGAGGGGGCTTCACGCCTATTTCGTGCATTCCTATCACCTGACGCCGGCGGACCCCCGCCATGTGCTGGCGACGACGGATTACGGCGCCCCGCTCACCGCCGCCGTCGCGCGCGACAATCTGGTCGGCGTTCAGTTCCATCCCGAGAAGAGCCAGAGGCTCGGCCTCGCGCTCATCGCCAATTTCCTGAGGTGGCGCCCGTGATTCTGTTTCCGGCAATCGATCTGAAGGAGGGCCAGTGCGTCCGCCTCGCGCAGGGCGACATGGATCGCGCCACCGTCTTCAACGACGATCCGGCGGAGCAGGCGCGCGCCTTTGAAGCGCAGGGGTTCGAATATCTGCATGTCGTCGACCTCGACGGCGCCTTCGCCGGCGCGCCGCGCAACGCCGCGGCCGTCGAGGCCATCCTTTCGACGCTGACCATTCCGGTGCAGCTCGGCGGCGGCATTCGCGACATGCGCACGCTCTCCGGCTGGCTGGACAAGGGCGTGACGCGCGTCATCATCGGCACGGCGGCGGTGAAAGATCCGTCCTTCGTGCGCGAGGCCGCGCGGGTTTATCCGGGCCGCGTCGCCGTCGGCATCGACGCCAAGGACGGCATGGTCGCCGTCGAGGGCTGGGCGCGCACGACGCGCATGTCGGCGCTCGATCTCGGCAAGAGCTTCGAGGACGCCGGCGTCTCCGCCATCATCTATACGGACATTGCGCGAGACGGCGTTCTCACGGGCCTCAACATCGAACAGACGCTGGCGCTCGCCAACGCGCTGACAATTCCGGTCATCGCCTCCGGCGGCCTCGCCTCGCTCGCCGATATCGAGCGCCTGTTGCAGCCCGATTGCGCCAGGCTCGCCGGCGCCATCACCGGCCGCGCGCTTTATGATGGCCGTCTCGAACCGAAGGCGGCGCTGGCGCTGATTCGCGAGGCGCGGGGAAAGGTTGAGAAGGCCTGATGCTGAAAGCCCGCGTCATTCCCTGTCTCGATGTGAAAGAAGGCCGCGTCGTCAAAGGCGTCAATTTCGTCGATTTGCGCGACGCCGGCGATCCGGTCGAATGTGCGATCGCCTATGACGCGGCCGGCGCCGACGAACTCTGTTTTCTCGACATCACCGCGAGTCACGAAAACCGCGGCATTCTTCTCGACGTGGTGCAGCGCACGGCTGAAGCCTGTTTCATGCCCTTGACCGTCGGCGGCGGTGTGCGCACGCTCGACGATATTCGCAAGCTGCTCCTCGCCGGCGCCGACAAGGCCTCGATCAACACCGCCGCGGTCGCCAACCGGCAGTTCGTGCGCGAAGCTGCCGAGAAGTTCGGCGCGCAATGCATCGTCGTCGCCATCGACGCCAAGCAGGTCGGCCCCGGCAAATGGGAAATTTTCACGCATGGCGGGCGTCGTCCGACCGGCGTCGACGCCGTGGATTTCGCGCGCGAGGTCACCGCGCTCGGGGCGGGGGAAATCCTGCTCACCTCCATGGATCGCGACGGCGCCAAAATCGGTTTCGACATCGCCTTGACGCGCGCGGTGGCGGACGCGGTTTCGGTTCCGGTCATCGCTTCGGGCGGGGTCGGCAATCTCGATCATCTGGTCGCCGGAATTCGCGATGGCCACGCGACCGCCGTGCTTGCGGCGTCGATCTTCCACTTCGGCGAATATACGATCCCGCAGGCCAAGCGGCACATGGCGGCGGCGGGGCTGCCGATGCGGCTCGATGGATTGGAGGCGCTGAGATGAGTGTTGTGGCGAAGGCCCCCTCCCTGTCCCTCCCCCGCAAGCGGGAGAGGGGACGCTCGCGATCAGCGGTTGTGATAAAGGCGCGCATTCGCTCGGGATCTTCATTCTTGATGAAGGCCACGATCTGCCCCCTCTCCCGCGAAGCGGGGGAGGGCTGGGGAGGGGGTCGATGAGCTTCACCCTCGACGATCTCGCTGCGCTCATCAAATCGCGTCGAGCGGACGACGCCTCGACCTCTTACACCAAGAGCCTGTTTGACGCCGGCGTGCCGCGTATCTCGAAGAAGTTTGGCGAGGAGGCGTTCGAAGCGGTCATCGCCGCAATGGAGGGCGATAACAAAGCGCTCACCAGCGAAGCGGCGGATGTGCTCTACCATTTGCTGGTCTTGCTCGAAGCGCGCGACGTGGCGCTCAGCGAGGTGCTCGCTGAACTCGGGCGCCGCACGGCGCAATCGGGACTAGCCGAGAAGGCTTCGCGCGGAGCGGGACAATGACCTTACCCGGCGCCGAAAATGACGCGGCGATCTCGCCATACCGCCATTTCTCGCGCGCCGAATGGGCGTCGCTTCGCGCCGACACCCCGCTGACGCTGACCCTCGACGATCTGACCCGGTTGAAATCCGTGGGCGACCCGATTTCGCTCGAGGAAGTCATCGAGATTTATCTGCCGCTGTCGCGCCTGCTCGCGCTTTATGTCGCCGCGACGCAGGGCCTGTTCAAGGCGACGCAGCGCTTTCTCGGCGCCGAGGACGGCAAGGTTCCCTACATCATCGGCGTCGCCGGCTCGGTCGCCGTGGGTAAATCCACGACAGCCCGCATCCTGCGCGCGCTGCTCTCGCGCTGGCCCAATACGCCGAAAGTCGAACTGATCACCACGGACGGCTTTCTGCTGCCCAACGCCGTGCTCGAACGCGACGGTCTGATGGAGAAGAAAGGCTTTCCGGAGAGCTATGACAACAAGACGCTGCTGCGCTTCCTCTCCGCCGTCAAAGCCGGACAGCGTCATGTCTGCGCGCCGGTCTATTCGCATCTCGTCTATGACGTGCTGCCGGGTGAGACGACTTGCGTCGACGGTCCCGATATTCTCATCGTCGAAGGCGTCAATGTGCTCGCGGCGCGCACCTCGCGTCAGCCGAAGGAAATTCCCTTCGTCTCGGATTTCTTCGACTTCTCGGTTTACCTCGACGCGAGCGAGGAACTGCTCGAACGCTGGTACGTCGACCGCTTCTTGAGGCTACGGGAAACGGCGTTCCGCGATCCGCGTTCGTATTTCGGGAAATACGCCGACCTCTCCGACGAGGAGACGGTGCGCGTCGCAAAAGACATCTGGACGCGCATCAATCTTGAAAACCTGCGCCAGAATATCGCCCCCACGCGCCCACGCGCGAGCCTGATCCTGACCAAGGGCGCCGATCACAAGATCGAGGAAGTGGCGCTGCGGAAGCTGTGACGAGGTTGGGGGCGCGGGTGCTCCGCCCCTCGTGCTTCGAGACGCCTGCTGCGCAGGCTCCTCAGCATGAGGGGCTTTTGCATCATATCACCTTTACTTGGGCGAGGGCGCGGCGCCGCCTGCGCAACGCGCCTTACGCGTTCCCCACCGTTCGCAACACCGGCCGCGCCGGCCCATGGGTCGGCTTGCCGTCGATCGTCAGCAAGCCGCCCTCGGCGGAAATGGCCACCGTCGCGCCGTCGACGATCTCGCCGGCGAGCAGCCGTTCCGCGAGCGCGTCCTGCAGTTCTTTTTGCATCACGCGCTTCAATGGCCGTGCGCCGTAGGCGGGATCGTAGCCCTTCGCCGCCAGCCACTCGCGCGCCTTGGCGTCGAGATGCAGGGTGATCTTGCGATCCTCCAGCAGCTTCTGCAGGCGCTTGATCTGGATGTCCACGATCGCGCCCATGTCTTCGCGCCGCAGGCGGTGGAACAGGATGATCTCGTCGACGCGGTTTAAGAACTCCGGCCGGAAGTGCGCGCGCACGACCTGCATCACCTCGTCATGCACGGCGGTCGAGTCTTCGCCCTCCTGCTGCATGACCAGGAATTCGGCGCCGAGGTTCGACGTCATGATGATGAGCGTGTTCTTGAAGTCGACCGTGCGGCCCTGTCCGTCGGTCAGACGCCCGTCGTCGAGCACCTGCAACAGCACGTTGAACACGTCCGGATGCGCCTTCTCGATCTCGTCGAACAGCACGACCTGATAGGGGCGGCGGCGAACCGCTTCGGTCAGCGCGCCGCCTTCCTCATAACCGACATAGCCGGGCGGCGCGCCGATCAGGCGGGCGACCGAGTGCTTCTCCATATATTCCGACATGTCGAGCCGGACCATCGCCGTCTCGTCGTCGAAGAGGAAAGCGGCGAGCGCCTTGGTCAGCTCCGTCTTGCCGACGCCCGTCGGGCCCAGGAAGATGAAGCTGCCGATCGGCCGGTTCGGGTCCTGCAGGCCGGCGCGGGCGCGGCGCACGGCGGTCGAGACCGCCTCCACCGCCTCGCGCTGCCCCACGACGCGCTTGGCGAGTTCGTCCTCCATATGGAGCAGTTTCTCGCGCTCGCCTTCGAGCATCTTGTCGACCGGCACGCCCGTCCAGCGCGACACCACTTGCGCAATGTCGTTCGCCGTCACGGCCTCCTCGATCAGCGCGCCCTTGGCCTCGCTCGCCTCCACTTCGGAGAGCTTCTTCTCGAGGTCGGGGATTACGCCATAAGTGAGCTCGCCCGCGCGCTGATATTCGCCGCGGCGCTGCGCCTGGGCGAGTTCATTGCGCGCCGTCTCCAACTGCTCCTTGATTTTCTGGGCGCTGCCGAGCTTGTCCTTCTCCGCCTTCCAGCGCGCCGTGAGCGCAGCGGATTTCTCCTCGAGATCGGCGAGTTCGCCTTCGAGCTTCGCCAGCCGATCCTTCGACGCCGCGTCGGTCTCTTTCTTCAGCGCCTCCTGCTCGATCTTGAGCTGGATGATGCGGCGGTCGAGTTCGTCCAGTTCCTCGGGCTTGGAATCGATCTGCATGCGCAGGCGCGACGAGGCTTCGTCGACGAGGTCGATGGCCTTGTCGGGCAGGAAGCGGTCCGAGATGTAGCGGTTCGACAAAGTCGCCGCCGCGACGATCGCCGAATCGGTGATGCGCACGCCGTGGTGCAGCTCATACTTCTCTTTCAGCCCGCGCAGGATCGAGATCGTGTCCTCGACCGTCGGCTCGTCGACGAAGACGGGCTGGAAGCGACGCGCCAGCGCCGCGTCCTTCTCGACGTGCTTCCTGTATTCGTCCAGCGTCGTCGCGCCGACGCAATGCAATTCGCCGCGCGCGAGCGCCGGCTTGAGGAGGTTGGACGCGTCCATCGCGCCGTCCGCCTTGCCGGCCCCGACGAGCGTGTGCATCTCGTCGATGAAGAGGATGACCTTGCCCTCGGCCGCAGTCACTTCGTTGAGCACCCCCTTCAGGCGCTCCTCGAATTCGCCGCGATACTTCGCGCCGGCGATGAGCGCGCCCATGTCGAGTGCGAGGAGTTTCTTGTCCTCGAGCGATTCCGGCACGTCGCCGTTGACGATGCGCAGTGCGAGCCCCTCGACGATCGCCGTCTTGCCGACGCCGGGTTCGCCGATCAGCACGGGATTGTTCTTCGTGCGCCGGGACAGCACCTGCACGGTGCGGCGAATCTCTTCGTCGCGGCCGATCACCGGATCGAGCTTGCCCTCGCGCGCCGCTTCGGTGAGGTCGCGGGCGTATTTCTTGAGCGCGTCATACTGATTTTCGGCGGACGCCGTATCGGCGGTGCGGCCCTTGCGCAGATCTTCGATCGCCGCGTTGAGCGTCTGCGGCGTCACGCCGGCGTCGCGCAGAATTTTGGCGGCGTCGGAATCCTTTTCCAGCGCCAGCGCCAGCAGCAGCCGCTCGACGGTGACGTAAGAATCGCCGGCCTTCTGGGCGATCTGCTCGGCGTTGGCGAACAGCCGCGCCGTGGCGGGCGCGAGGTAAAGTTGCCCGGCGCCGGCGCCCGCGACCTTGGGCAGCTTGGCGAGCGCGGCCTCGGTCTTGGCCAAAGCCTCCCGCGAATTGCCGCCCGCGCGGTCGATGAGACCGGCCGACAGGCCCTGCTCGTCGTCGAGCAGCACCTTGAGAATATGCTCGGGCGTGAACTGCTGATGCCCCTCGCGGGTGGCGAGGGATTGCGCGCTCTGCACGAATCCGCGCGCGCGTTCGGTGTATTTTTCGAAATTCATAGGTTCCCCTCTCGACCTTGAGGCGGGCCCAATAAAGCAGCGCGCCTCAGTCATGGAATCTCGGCCCCTTGCGGCGGCCCTCGGGTCCGATATGGGGAGGCTTCGATGGCGTTAAAGAGGGCAGGGCGCCGGAGCGTGGCTGGGACAAAAGGCCGCGACAAAGCAGCCTGGACCAGGCTTGCGCGGCAGTCGCTGCAATGGGCTCCGCGCCGGCTTGACAAATAGCGTCCGCTACCCGCCATGAGGCGCCAGCTGTCGCCGCCCTTGGAGCCGCCATGCGCCTCGCCCGTCTCTACCGCTATCCTGTCAAAGGCCTCTCGCCGGAGCCGCTCCCGTCGGCCGACCTTCCGGCCGGCGGCTACTTTCCCTGCGACCGGCTTTTCGCTTTGGAGAACGGCCCCTCCGGCTTCGACCCCGGCGCGCCGGCGCATCAGCCCAAGATCAAGTTTCTCATGCTCATGAAGCAGGGCGCGCTTGCCGGGCTTGCGACCCGTTACGATGAGGCCACGGGCGTGTTGACCATCGAACGCGAGGGCCGCGACGTCGCGCGCGGCGATCTGCGGCGGCCCGAAGGCCGCGCCGTGATCGAGGCTTTCCTGACCGATTTTCTCGGGGCGGACATTCGCGGCCCGGTCAAACTCCTCGAAGCGCCCGAGGGCTTCCGCTTCACCGATTCGGCCTCGGGCTTCGTCTCGCTCATCAATCTGTCGAGCGTCGCCGCGATCGAAGCGGCCGAGGGCGCGCCGGTCGATCCGCTGCGCTTTCGCGGCAATCTTTACGTCGAGGGGGCGGAGCCTTGGGCGGAAGCCGAGTGGCCCGGTCGCCGGCTGCAGATCGGCGGCGTGACCCTCGCCGTCCTGAAGATGACCGATCGCTGCGCCGCGACGGGCGTCGAGCCGGGCACGGGCCGGCGCGACATGGATCTGGTGCAGACGCTGCGCAAGACCTTCGGCCACATCGATTGCGGCGTTTACGCGCGAATCGAGACCGGCGGCCGCATCGCCCAAGGCGACGCGCTGACGCTGCTCTGAAACGAAAGAGCCGCCCCGAGGTGCGGCTCTCATCGATTCTATCTATCAGAAACGGTCCGGCTCGAAGGGAAGCTCGGTCGCCTGCGGCGCCTCCTCCCGGACCTCGCCGGCCGCTTCCTCGACCTGCTGGCGCGGGCGGCGCCGACGGCGCGAACTCAGGTGGAAATTCACCCCCTCGTGCTCGCGGGCCTGCGGGCGCTCGGCGGGCGCGAAGGCCACGTCGACGGCCTCCGTCTCGCCGGGGCCGGCCGGGCCGCGCGCGGGCGGGGCGGTGATAAAGGAGGGCAATGTCGGGGCCGGCTCGTCGCTCGTCTCCGGCCGCTGAAAGCGGCGCTCGCGGAAGCCGCGGCGCGGCTGCTGCTCGCCTTCGCCGCCGCGCTCACGGAAGGGAGGCCGCTCCGGCCGCGGCGGGCGCTCGCCGCGCTCCGGCCGCTCCATGCGTTCGGGCCGCTCCGCGCGCATCTCGCCGATCGGCCGCTCCTCATAGGGCTGCGGCTGGGGTTGCGGCTGCGCGAAATGCGGCTGAGGCTGCGGCTGATTATAGGGCTGCGGCTGATAGACCGGCTGGGGCAAGCGCTCCGAGAGCGGCGCGAAGCGATCGGGCAGGGCGGCGAAATCGTCGTCCTCCTCCACCTCGATCTCCGCCTCGACCGGCGGGCGGCCGAAGCCGTTCGCCTGCTGCTGCGCCTGCTGAGCCGCAGCGATGAGCCGGAAATAATGCTCGGCGTGCTGAAGCAGGCTTTCCGCCATGATCGTGTCGCCGGACGACTGCGCGTCGCGGGCGAGCTGCAGATACTTCTCGGCGATGTGCTGGGCCGTGCCGCGAATCTTTACGTCAGGACCATTCGACTCATAAGAACGGGTGAGCGGGTTCGGGCCCTTGCGGCCGCTGCGCCCCCGCATGCGCTTGTTCTGTCCTGGTCTCATCGACTCCCCCGAAAGCTTCGCGCGCTACAGGCGCAAATGACGCTAAGGCCGCGTCCGCGACGCGCCGCTCCTTCCCGCCGAAGGATAATCGCCCGGCCGGCGGCCATTCGCGGCCGCGCACTCGGACGGATTGCTTACAAGGGCGCCTGGCCGCGCCCGTTCAAATCTGCCGTCTTTGGCTGCGCGATTCTCATCAGTCGACGTTTGGCGACATCGCCTCGACTCGATCGTCCGATGCAGCCGGCGGATTTCAACGGTCGCGCATCTTCAAGGGACGCGCGCGACGACAATCACCGTCGCCTTAATCCACCGGGATCATGCAGCTTACACGCCAGCCCTTGCCGGCCTTGCCGGGGTTTCCGCTTGCGAGGCGGACCCGCAAATAATCGAGATCCTCATCTCGAATGTCGGTCAGCTGTATTTACAAAGACTATAGTGGCTTGACCCCCCTGCGCCAAGTGCGGCGTCGCATTGATGCGGAGAAAAACCGAGCACTGTAGCGAATATGTCACGACCTCGGCTGCACGGGCCTGGCCGCCACGACGCGCTGATGGCCGCCGGCGTCCCGCGCGATGCGGGCGACGGCGAAACCCGAGGCGCCGAGCAGGGCGGCGACGCTCGCCGCCTGATCGAAGCCGACTTCGAAGGCGACGAGGCCGTCGGGGGCCAGCAGGCGCCCGAGGTCGGCGACAATGTCGCGATAACAGGCAAGACCGTCGGCGCCGCCATCGAGCGCGAGCGCGGGATCGTGGAGGCGCACCTCCGGGTCGAGCGTCGCGAGATCGCCGGCGCGAATATAGGGCGGGTTCGAGACAATGACGTCGAAGGGCCCGTTCAGCGCAGCGCCCCAGCGGCCGCGCACCACCTGCGCCCGCGCATTCAAGCCGCAGCGCGTCAGATTCGCGCGCGTGGCGGCGCAGGCGTCCGGCGAAAGGTCGACGGCGACGCCGAACGCGCCCGGCATTTCGCTGAGCAGCGCGCAGAGAATTGCGCCCGAGCCGGCGCCGAGATCCAAGATCGAGAACGGCGCGTCGCGATTCTCGATCAGCGCGAGCGTCGTCTCGACCAGCGTCTCCGTGTCCGGGCGTGGATCGAGCACATTGGGGGCGACGGCGAGATCGAGCGTCCAGAACCCCCGCGCGCCCAAAATGCGCGAGACCGGCTCCCGCGCCGCCCGGCGGGCTGCGTAAGAGGAGAGCCGTTGCGATTGCTCGTCGGTCAGCGGCGCATCCGGCGACATCGTCAGCTCGAGCCTCGTCAGTCCGGCGGCCGCGCGCAGCAGGAGCCGTGACTCCTCCTGCGCCTGCGCCGCCTCTACCCCGCTCTCGATCAAAGCGGCCGCGACCTGCACGAGCGCGTCGGCGCGGGAAGGAGAGCGGGTCTTTGCGGAGGCGGCGCTCACTTTCGCTTACGCGCTCCTGGCGATGAGGGCGCTCAGGCGGCGGGCGAAGGCGGCCGGGTCGACCGGCGGTTCGCCGTCGGCGACGCGCGCCAGATCGAACAGCAGATGCATCCCGTCCGCGGCGCCGTCGCGGCCCGTCTCGCGCAAGCTCGCGGCGAGCGCGGCGACGGCCGGATGCTTGGCGTTGATCTCGAGTATGGGCTTGCTGAGCATGGACTTCTGCCCGCTTTCGGCGAGAATCCGCGCCAGTTGCCGGTCGAGCCCCTTCTCGGAAGCGACGAGACAGGCGGCGCTTTCGGTCAGGCGCGTCGAGACGCGCACGTCCTCGACCGCGTCCGTGAGCGTCTCCTTGAGCGCCCCGACCAGATCGCCGATGTTTTCGGCCTGCGGCGCCTCGTCCGTCCTCGCCTCTTCGGCGAGCGGGATGAGATCAATGTCCGCCTGTCCCTGCGTCACCGATTTGAACGGCTTGCCGTCGAAACCGAGCGCGCTCGTCACCCAGAAGGCGTCGACCGCGTCGTCGAGCAACAGCACTTCGACGCCCCTTGCGCGGAAGCCTTCGAGCTGCGGGCTCGTGGCGAGGCGCTTGGCGTCGTCGCCGGTGATGTAATAAATGGCCGTCTGATTTTCGCGCAGATCAGCGACATAGTCCTTGAGCGTGCGCGTCTTGCCCTCAGCCTTGGTCGAAGCAAACCGCGCGATCTCGAAAATGCCGTCGCGGCGGCTCGGGTCCTCGTGCAGGCCTTCCTTGATGACCGCGCCGAAATTCTCCCAGACGGAGGCGAATTTCTCGGGCTCGTTCTCGGCGAGCTTGCCGAGGTCCTGCAGCAGTCGCGTCGCGACCGCCTTGCCGATCGCGGCGAGGACGGGGCTTTTTTGCACCATCTCGCGCGAGACATTGAGCGGAATGTCGGCGCTGTCGACGACGAGCCGCACGAATCGCAGCCACGCCGGCAGGAGCTCGACGTCACGCGAGATCAGCACGCGACGCACGTAGAGCTTCGACATGCTCTTGCGGCTCGGCTCGAACAGGTCGAAAGGCCGCGCGCCCGGCACGAAGGCGAGCACCGTATATTCCATGCGCCCTTCCGCGCGCCAATGCGCGACGAGCGCCGGCTCGTCGAAGGCGCCGGCGAGCTGCCGGTAGAAGTCCGTATATTGCTCCTGCGTGATCTCGGACTTGGGCTTGGTCCAGAGCGCCACGCCATCGGCGATGCGGCGCGGCTCCTTGCCCGGCTCCTCGACGAGGTCGATCGGAGTCGAGACGGCGCCCGAGTGCTCGCGAACGACGCTTTCGATTCGCCAGGGCTCGAGAAATTCGTCGCTCTCGGCGTTGAGATGAAGCGTGACGCGCGCGCCGACCTGCGGCGCGTCCGAAAGCGGCAGCGGCGCAATCGAATAGGTTCCCTTGCCCTGCGAGGACCAGAGCCAGGCTTCGCTTTCGCCGGCCCGGCGCGTCTCCACCTCGACGAGATCGGCGACCATAAAAACGGAATAGAAGCCGACGCCAAAGCGCCCGATCAGCGACGAACCCTCCGCCGCCCCGTCTTTGCCGAGCCTCTCGAGAAAGGCGCGGGTGCCCGAATTGGCGATGGCGCCCAAGGCGCTGATGAGCTCCTCGCGGGACATGCCGACGCCATTATCGGCAACCGTCAGCCGCCGCTTCTCCTTGTCGAGCGTAAGGGTGATGAGGGGCGCGCCGGCGTCAGCGGCGAGCTTTTCGTTCGAGAGCGACTCATAGCGCAGCTTTTCACAGGCGTCCGCGGCGTTCGAAATCAACTCGCGCAAAAACACCTCGCGCTCCGAATAGACGGAGTGCGTCATCAGTTCCAGAAGCTGCGCGACATCCGCTTCAAAGCCGAATTGGGCGGCTTGCGGCGCTTCGGTGGCAGCGTCGTTCGTCATGAGGTCTCCAAAATGCGAATCGGCTCCCGTGGAGCCTTCGATCAAATTGCGAATGGGAGCGGCCCTGCAGCCGCGCTTTCCAAGTTCGTCATTCGCCGGCGAAATACAAGAGCCCCCAAAAGACAAGGTCGGCTCGGGATTTCTCCCGGCCGACCCGTCCATCGCTACGACATTTTATGGTCTGAACCGCACGATCCCGGGGGGCTGGGGGGCTGACGAAAACCGGAAAAGCGCGTCCAGACCTGTCGCGGCAATGAGAGAAAATATTGTCCAAGGCGTTTGACATGCAAGGGGCCCAATGCAGGCGGAATTGTGAATTTTCATTGTTACAGCCAAGCTTATGCGCGCTAAGCGGCATATTGTGACGCTCTCCTGACAAAGGGGGCTTGCCCTGAGGCCGTCATCGCGCAAACATGACAGAACACAGCGGGAGATGCTTCATGGCGGAGTCGGAGACGACGGAGCCGAGTCGTTCTCGCCCAGCCTTCGTTGTCGTGGCCGGCTCGGGCCATGCAGGGCAGGGCGATCAAGCGAGGTCACAAGCCCGGGTGGCCGCTCCGGTCTCCTTCGACCGCCGCGAGCTGAGCCTTTTGTTCAACCTCTACGGCGCCAAGGTCGCCGCCGGCGAATGGCGGGATTACGCCCTGGATTTCACGCCGGCCAAAGCGGTTTTTTCGATTTTTCGGCGCTCCAGCGAGGCCCCGCTCTACCGGGTCGAGAAAGATCCCGAGCTCGCGCGCAAACAGGGAGCCTATGCCGTCGTCGCCGCCTCCGGCCTCGTCATGCGGCGCGGTCATGATCTGTCGCGCGTCCTGCGCGCGCTCGACCGCGGCCTGAGGCTCGTCGGCGCCGAATAGGCGACAAAAAAGCCCCGCGGGGCGGGGCTTTTTCCAAGCTTCGACGATGGCCCTTAGTCGTTGCGCTGACCGAACAGGAACAGCAGCGACTGGAACATGTTGATGAAGTCCAGATAGAGCGAAAGCGCGCCGAAGACGCTCTTCTTCTGCGCAACTTCGTAGCCGTCGCCCTCATAATACATGTCTTTGATGTTCTGCGTATCCCAGGCGGTGAGGCCCGAGAAGATCAGAACCGACAGGATGGAGAGGGCGAACTGGAGGCCGCTCGACTGCAGGAACAGATTGACCAGGCCGGCGATGACGAGACCCCAGACGCCCATCACGAGGAAGGAGCCGAAAGCCGACAGATCGCGCTTCGTCATATAGCCGTAGAGGCTCAGGCCCCCGAAGGCCGCCGCCGTGATGAAGAACACGCGGGCGATCGAGGCGCCGGTGAACACCAGCAACAGCGAGGACATCGACAGGCCCATCACCGCCGAAAAGGCGAGAAACAGGTTCCGCGCCGCCGCCGCCGACATGGTGTTGGCGCGCGCGCCGATCATGAAGACGAAGGCGAGGGGCGACAGGATGACGAGCCAGCGCAGCGGCGTAGTGTAGAGCATCTGCCCGAAGGGCGACAGCGCCACCAGCTTGCCGCCGACGAACTGCGGATTCGCCAGCATGAAGGTGCCGAGCGCGACAAGGCCCGTCACGGCGAGGCCGAGCGTCATGTAATTATAGACGCCGAGCATGTAAGCGCGCAGGCCCTCGTCGATCTCGGCCGTGGTCGACCGGGCGACCCCGCGGCCGTAGCCGAAGCTCGAGTTGCGGTCGTAGTGAGACATAGCGATCCTCTCGATCTCCGAGGCCTTACGCGCGTGCGGACTCGCCCTCGCTCGTGGCCTCAACCATTATGGCTTCCAGCAATATGGCTTGGCCCGAATTGGGTGGCAAGGCGGGCGCGGATGAACTCTTGTTAAGGTGGCGCCTTGCTTAACGGCGGGAAAAAGACGTCCCTGCGGCGGGTCGGCGGCCCGCGGCGCGCCGAGGCCACGCTTTCGGCTTGCGGCTTTTCGCAGTTGCGAAGGGCGTTTCGACCTCGCGGCGGGCGCCCGTGCGTCGCTCGATGAGGCCGACCCACAGCCCCTCTGGAGCCGCCGCGGCGACTGCGCGGCATGCTGCAAAGCCGCATAGATGACCGATTGTCGCACCCTTGCTGTACGAGGGGAATACGCTAACATCGACCAAATGGCGTCGCGCGCTCCGCGGACGGGCGGCGCTCAACCAATTTATCCTGAGAGTCGCGTGTCCTTGTCACACGGAGACCAGGAGGACAGCATGAGTGGCGACGGTTCAACTTTGTTGCTTTACATGAGGCCCCTCAAGCGCTTGGCAATCGCCGCGGCGCTCGCCGCCGTCGCCGGTTTTTCGGCGGTCCCGGCCGAGGCGCATGGCCGGCTCGGTGCGGCCGAGGGGCGCTGCCGCCTGTTCATCGGGCCGGACACCATGAACTTCACCGGTTATCTGCCGGAGGCCTCGAAGAACGAGTTCTGCGAGGACATTCCCTCCACGGGACCGATGATCATGGTGCTCGACGCGGAGCAGGACGAACTGCGCGACATGAAAATCGAGTTGCGAATCGTCAAGGACGTCGGCGGCGAGGACAAGGAGAGCGAGAACCTCGAGGCGGTCACCGTGGCCTACCAGCCGCCCAAGAGCTACCCGACCGGGACGGTTAATTTCGAGCACAACTTCAAAGAGGGCGGCTATTTCGTCGGCATCGTGACCGTCACGGGCGACCACGGCGAGCGCTGGGTGTCCCGCTTCCCCTTCTCGGTGGACCGGACCTTTTTCCGCGACCTTCCCGTCTATCTGACCATGGGTCTGGGAGTCATCGCGGCCTTTGTGATCTACCTGATCCATCGCCGCCGAACTCCGCCGCCGCAAATCTCGACGGCCGCCGCGGCGTTCAAGTCGCCTCAGCAGACGTTCGACCTGCCGGACGACCCCGACGCGCCGGCGCCGGAGCCGGACGCGGGCGAGGCGGCCGGCGAACCCAAGGACGAGGCTGCCGCTGGCAAAGGCGACGACGACCACGACGATACGGACAAATACAGGACGGCGGCGGAGTAAGGCGCTCCTTTAAGGAAGGCGAGGCGGTCACACAGCGGGACCGCCTCTTTTTCTTAGTCGTCTCCGCCGTCGATCTGGCGGCCGATAATGGCGATGGCGCGCTGGTAGACCGAGGCGGCGTTCCAGGCCTGAATCGCCTCGAAATTGGGTTCCCCGGGCTGATAGCCTGCGCCGGGACGCCAACCATGGGCATGCAGGAAATTCGCCGTCGCGACCAGCGCCGCCCCGGCGTTGTCGAGATTGCCGCCGCCGCCATAGTTCAGGATGTTCTTCGGCAGGAATTGGGTCTGGCCGATCTCGCCGTGCATGGAGCCGCGCGCGTTCGGGGACAGCGTCCCGTTGTCGATCAGCTTGAGGGCGGCGTAGAGCTGATCGGTGAAATAATCAGAACGGCGGCAGTCATAGGCGAGGGTCGCGACGGCCGAGAGCGCGTGCTGATTGCCGTGCACTGCGCCAAATCCCGTCTCCATGCCCCAGATGGCGATGAGCGGTCCCGGCGGCACGCCGTACCGCTGCTGGATCGACGAAAATAACGCCCCCTGAGAGCGCTTCAGCTGACGGCCGCGCGCGACGATGGCGGAGGCGCCGCGTTTCGACATGAACTGGTCGAGCGACAGTCGGAAGCTCTTCTGACCCCGGTCGGCCGAAATCGTCGCGGCGTTGTAATGCGTGTTCATCAATGCGGCGATGCCCGCCTGGCCGACGCGTCCCTGCGCTTCTTGCGCAAAATTTTGCTTCCAGTTTTCAAAGCCGCCCGGGCCATTGCCGCATTGCGCCGCCTGCGCCGCCCCGCCAGCCGCGCCCGCGGCGAAAGCCAGCGCCGCGGCGCTCAAGAAAAACCTTTTCATCGGGCCTCCTCCGGGGCTCGTTCGACATGCCGCGAGCCTAACCAATTTTGTCCCGGCGGCAACTGCTCGGCGAACAGGCTGGCTTATGTTCGCATATTGTTCTTGCCGAGGGGAGCGCCTCAGGCTAAGGTCAAGCTATCGTCTTTCGACAGTTCCAGGAGCGCGCGGTCATGGCGGTGCGGGTGGCGACGGTCGCCTTCGAAGGGGTGGAGGCGCGACCCGTCGATGTGCAGGTGCAGATTTCGCCTGGGGCCGTCGTCTTCAACGTCGTGGGGCTGGGCGACAAGGCGGTGGCCGAGTCGCGGGAGCGTGTGCGCGCAGCGCTGATCGCCTCCGGCCTCGCATTGCCCGCCAAGCGCATCACCGTCAATCTGGCGCCGGCCGACATGCCCAAGGAGGGCAGGGGAGTTAGGTTTCCTGGCGCTTTCCACAACTTACCATTAATGCATAAGACACTGATTTGACGGGACTCTTGCTTTTACTGGCGTTTACGGTAAGCGACCGAAACCTTCCCAAGCTTCCCTTTTTGTGGTGACTCCGTGGTGACCGGGAGGGCGAGTCACCATGCCAAAACTGACGAAGGCAGTCATCGACGCGGCGACGCCACAAGCTAAGCCGTTTTTCATTTGGTGTTCGGCGCTGGCCGGTTTCGGGATTAGAGTCCATCCAACCGGCAAGCTTAGCTATTATGTGGATTACAGAGCCGGCGGAGCCCGCCGGCGCATGAAGCTCGGCGATCACGGGAAGCTCACCCTCGACGGCGCCCGCAAGTTGGCGTTGGCCCGTCTCGGCGCGGTCGCGGCTGGCCAAGATCCGATGGCGGAGCGCGTCGCTCAGCGGCGCTCCCTGACCGTGCGGGCGCTATGCCGGGCGTATCTGGAGGCCGCGGAGCAGGGGCGCGTCCTGACGCGCCAGGGGCGGCCCAAGAGCGCCAGCACGGTCGAGACCGATGGTTACCGGCTGGGCGCGCATGTCCTGCCCGCGATCGGCGACAAGGCCGCCGCGCGCGTCACGCGGGCCGACATCCAGAGCCTCGCTGATTCGATCCCTGCGGGTGGCCAACGGCGCGTCGTGGGGCTCCTCGGCGGCGTCTACGCGTGGGGCGCGAAGCGCGGTCTTGTCCCTTCGGACATGACGCCGACGCGGGGCGTTGAGCGGCGGCGGGATGGGGCGCGCACGCGCGTCCTGAACGCGGCCGAGCTCGCTCAGCTAGGAAGGGTGCTGCGCGAGAGGGCGCCGGTCTGGCCGGAGCGTTGCGCTTTGGTGCGGTTATTGGCGCTGACCGGCATGCGCCGCGGCGAAGCGATGGCGTTGCGTTGGGATGAAGTGGACCTCGAGGGGCGCTGTCTAAGGCTCACGGCGACCAAGACCGGCCGGTCTTTGCGGCCGTTGGGCGCGGCGGCCGTTGCGCTCCTGTCCAGTCTGCCGCGCAACGGTGAGATGGTTTTTGTCGGCGTGCGGCGGAATCATCTCGACGCCATTGTGAAGGCGACTGGTCTAGAAGGTTTCGTGCTTCACGACCTTCGGCGCGGGTATGCGACGGCGGCGGCGATGATGGGTTTTCCTGACGCGGTTGTCGCGGCGATCGTCGGCCATGCCGCGACGGGAATCCTGCAACGCCATTACTCTCATAGCCCGCATGATTCGTTGCTCGCCGCCGCTGACGCGGTTGCTTCACAGATTGCCGCGGCGCTCGATTCCTGAAATTTTTTTTTCGTGCATATGCCCGCTTTTTAGTCGGCTGTTTTGTTGCGGCCAAGGGCTCTTTGACTAGTCAAAAAACCTATTGAAATCAATGGCTAGTCAAACCGTTGTAGGTTGCAATTTCGAGTGGAATAGCAAAATTACGTCTATCGCTACGGACTTACGAGCGGAGACGGAAATGAAAAAGACCCAATTCCTCAATCGGGAAGCGGCGAGCGCTTACCTGCGCGAAACGTATGGATTCTCAACCACACGCAGCTCTCTCGCCAAAATGGCGACCATCGGCGACGGGCCGGAATATCGCCGCGCCGGCCGGGCCGTCGTTTACGAGGTTTCGGTTTTGGATAAGTGGGCGCGATCCAAGATCAGCGAACCGCTGCGAAGCACGGCAGACAAAGCCGTTTATGCGGCTTAGAGGAAGGATGACTTATGTCCAAAACCAAACATCATTCGGGAATGTTCACGTTCTCAGAAACTGCGCGGCTTCTTAACGAGGTCGGGTTCAAAATAACCACTGGAGATCTGAAAAGGTGCAGAGCTCTTTTAGATTTTCCTCTTCCCCAACATTTCGACGGTCTTGAGCTTCTGCCTTGGGCAGAGACTCTAGAATGGGCGCAATCAACAATACCGAAACGGCAGCGAGTGGCGTAGGCCGCTTGCACTAATCCCGCGCATGCAAACTGTTGGAGCTAGCAACACGATGAAAGTCCAGAGGGCTGAACATGAAAAACGCGATGAAAAACCCCGGCGAGGCGCAATCCCGCCGGGGCAATGAGAATGCGCTCCAGACCGCGACAGTAATCGAAAACGACCGCGCGACGCAAGCGCCGCGCGACATTGAATTGCTAGCGGACCCCGGACCGATTGCGCTGCCATGCACATCTTACGACGCGGATCCATGGCGCGAAAAACGTTTGCGCTTAGTCGCGGCCTTCGCCCTCGGACGAGTGTGGCGAGCGTTGCAAAATCCTCGCACGGGCGCGCACCCCCAATGCACTTTTAATCGCCGTATCGCTCGCCTCCACGATCACAAGGGCACGTTGTTCGTGACTTATCGTGGCGAGCTCCATTTCGGCATCGCGCAAGCGCTTCGCGACGGGTGGGAGCAAATCGGCAATGAGCCGCGAGAGAATGTGATTTTCGAACTGGAGGACTGAAAAAGCGAAGGGCGCGGCCGATGCGAAGCCGCGCCCTTCTTTCTTTGGAGAACCGTCAATGACAGGAAAGAATATGAGCGCGATTGCGACAAAAAGCAACACTGCAATCGACTATCTGCGTTCGCGCCGGCAGTGGCTAGTCTGGAAATACGTTTCGGTTCCCGGCCGTGAGAAACCAACTAAGCCCCCACACAGCCCTGTCACTGGCTCGATTTGTTCTGCGACCGACCCCACCAACTGGGCAACCTATGAACAGGCGCGCGCCGCAAAAAAGCGTTTCGCAGCAGACGGCATTGGATTTGCTCTCTCACCGGACGATGACCTTACCGGCATCGATCTTGACGACTGCATTGGAGACGACGGGAGGCCGGCGCCGTGGGCGGCGGAAATTCTCGCCCTTGGCGAAACGTATTGCGAGGTTTCGCCGGGTGGAAGAGGGTTGAGACTTTGGGCGCGCGGGAAGCCTGCCAAAGATGTTGCGAGCAAAGCGGCTGGCGTCGAGATTTACGGCGGAAAGCGATATCTCACCTATACCGCTTTAAGAATGCAAAGCAGCCCGAACGCAATCAATCCCGCGCCGAAGACGATCGCCGCTCTATTGGCGCGCGTGGAGTCGCTTCGCGCCAATGGCGAGAAGCCCGCGACCATTTCGGAAAATTCGGGCCGCGAAAGGAAAGATGGCTTCTTCGGGAAGGTTAATGACCTCGCGATGGAAAATCTCAAATATTGGGTAAGCGAAGCATTTCCCGCAATTGCTGAAAGCGCGATCGGCTGGCGCGTTTCCTCCAAAGACCTCTGCCGCAATCGCGAAGAAGATTTGTCCATCACGCCGCAGGGAATTGTCGACTTTGGCGAGCATGACATGGGCGACCCGCGCGAAGGGAAGCGCACGCCGATCGATTGCGTAATGATGGCCGCAGAGCTCGGCGGACTAGAGGGCCACGAAGGCGAGACGATGACGCCTTTGCAAGCGGCTTTATGGCTGTGCAAAACGCTCGACGTTGACCCCGCGTCGCTCGGCTGGAAAGAGCGCGAAAAAATCGACCTACGGAAGATTTTCGAGGAAAGCCCGATTGACTGGGACTCGATCGCGAGGACCATAACAAAGCACGGCGAAAAGATCATCCATGTTGCGGAAGCGGGAAAAACAGAAGCGCCGTATTCGATTCAACCGACGCCGTTTTCTTGGCGGGACGCCGCAGACATTCCGCGTCGTGAATGGCTCTACGGGCGCCACTTGGTCCGCCAGTTCGTTTCCTGCACGTTTGCGCCTGGCGGTCTCGGCAAATCGTCGCTTGTATTGGCTGAGGCGCTCGCCCTTGTGACCGGCCGTCCTTTGCTCGGCGTGAAACCTCCGAGGAAATTGCGTGTTTGGGTTTGGAACGGCGAAGATCCGCGCATAGAAATCGAGCGGCGCATTGCCGCAGCCTGCATTTACTACGGCATCACCGCAGAGGACATCGGCGACCGGCTGTTTTTCGACTCTGGGCGCGAGCAACCGCTTGTGCTCGCACAGATGGAGGTCGGCGGCGCGAAGGTCGCGGAACCCGTTTTCGGCTCTGTTGTGGAGGCGATCAAGGCCGGCGGTTTTGACGTCGTGATTGTCGATCCTTTCGTGGCATCCCATCGCGTCGTTGAAAACGATAATGGCGCGATCGATCTTGTTGCAAAGACGTGGGGCAAGATCGCGGACGAGACTAACTGCGCCGTCGAGCTCATCCATCATACGCGCAAGACAAACGGCGCAGAAGCAACCGCAGAAGACGGGCGCGGCGCCGGTTCCCTTTTGGCCGCAGCGCGATCGGCGCGCGTCCTTAATGGCATGACTGAAAGGGAGGCGGAGCGCGCGGGTATTGCGGACAAGCGCCGGACCTACTTTCGCGTCGACGACGGCAAGCCGTCGATGGCCCCGCCAGCTGATGAGTCAGAGTGGTATCAAATCGTCTCTGTAGCGCTCTGCAACGGCGACGGCGATCCTTTCGGAAGCGACGGCGACAGTGTTGGCGTCGCGACAAGATGGCATTGGCCGGACGCTTTCGAAGGCGTCGCCGATGACATCCTGCCAGAGATTAAGCGCGCGCTTTCCGAGGGCGACCACGCCGAGAACGTCCAAGCCGCCAACTGGGCCGGGCATGCCGTCGCAACGGTTCTGGGTCTCGACGTCGAGGACCCGCGCGACCGGGAGCGAATAAAAGCAATGCTTAAGTCTTGGATTGATGGAAAGGCGCTTCGAGTCATTCGTCGACGCAATCAGAAAAAGGCCCGTGAGCAAAAAATGATCGTGCCAGCGGGTTTCGAATGATGGTCGATTTTGTAGCCATTCAACCTTTCCCCACTTCCCCACCTCGAGGTGGGGAAAGGTGGGGAGGTGGGGAGCCACACCCTTCCCCACCACCACCACCCCCTTTAGGGGGTGGGGTGGGGTGGGGTGGCTAATGGCCCCCGGTTGCGGTTTTCCAAGGTGGGGAAGCACACGGCGAATAACCACTGGCAAGAAAAAACACGGAACTAGATCGGCGACATTTTCAACCGGAGTGAAAAGGAGGCCACACAGCATGCCGAAAATTGAATCCACAACGCCCACGGCGATCGATCTAGACGACTTCCGGCTCGCGCTATTCCTGAAGCTGAATGTGACCGTGCGACAGGTCCGGCACTTGCCGCCGGAACGGCAAGCAAAAATTGTCGACAAGCTACGCCGCACGACCGCGGCGGCATTAGTCGCGCAAGGCCTCGATGACCTGAGCGCATTCTTTCAAGCCGACGAACTCGCGCGCGAACTCGAAGCGCGCCTTGCACGAGATCGCGACCGGAACGCACCACCAGGGGGGCGGTCGGAATAGTTTCGCTGACGCTTGGGGCTTTCACCGCTGGGGTAGTCAAATTTTTGTCCGGGCAAAATGGAGGAAAAAGGCATCTTTTCAATTAGTTACGAATTTAACCTTGCCTAACCGGCGATTCAACTCTAATTATCTGTAGATAAACGAAAACCACTGGAGTCTTACTGTGAAATGCGCGCAAGTTTCGAGGGGTAAAGCGGGGGTTTCGGCGCCGGCGCCGTCGCGCGGCGGCCGACCGACCCGCGAGCAGCAGCTTCGCCGTGCAATAGCTGCCGCGCCTCAGCTTTCCAAGTATGATGTGCGCCAGCTTTTGTGCGGCGTCGTCGCGGCCGAGAACACGCCCGCCGACTTACGCGTCCAGGCGTTGATCGCCCTGAGTAACGACCACGAATGAACTTCTGGAGGAACGATGACAATCCATCTTCGTAACAACGCCGCTCGCCAGCCGTCCGGCGCCAGCGTGCGCAGCGCATTTTGGGCAACATATCTCGGCGCGTGCAATCGGCGTTCCGACGTCGACAAAATCCTCGGCGCCGATCCGATCGCAAAAGCGTTGCTGCAGGCGCCCGTGATGCGCGCCGACGCCTCACCCGGCGGATCGACCGTCGCCGGTTGGGGTGACGAGCTTGTCGGCAGTCTCGTCTATGGCTTCATGAGCGAGATTGCGCCGCTATCTGCGGCGAGCAAGCTATTTGCGGCGGGCCAGCGTTTCAGTCTTGCCGGGAGGGAAAGCATTTCCTTTCCGATCAATGCCAACGTCGGAACGCCGACTTGGGTTTCGGAAGATGACGCAATTCCGGTAATCAACGGCGTATTTGACGCCGCCGAAATCGGACCGAGTCGCAAGCTGTCTTTCATTGTTCCCATGACGCGCGAACTCTGGCGCCGGGGCAACGGTCGCATCGTTTTTGACGCCATTGTGCGCGAGACGGTCGCCGGCATGCTTGACGCGGCAGTTTTCGGCGACCAGGCGGCGAGCACGTCGACGCATCGCGGCTTGCGGGAAGGCGTCACTCCTACGCCGGGCACGGGCACTATCGAGGGCGATTTTGCCACGCTCTTGCAGGCCGTTGTCGACGCTGGGGGCGGCGGCAACAGCGCAATCGTTCTCTCGCCTCGTGAGCACGCTCTCGCGATTCTGCGGTTCCCGCAATCGCCTGTCCCGATTTGGGCGAGTCGCGGCCTGCCATCTGGCACGGCGCTGGCGATCGACCTTGATAGCTTCGCCAGTGGCATGGGCGAGATCGAAATCATGCAGTCGCAAGAGGCCGTCATTCACATGTCGGACGTTCCTCTGCCGATTGTGAGCGGCGCGCCTGTGACTGCCGATCCTGTGCGCTCCGCATTCCAAACCGCCAGCATTTTTATTCGCGTCATTTTGGACTGCGCATGGGTTTCGCGCGGCGATCGCATCGCGGTTATGGAGGGCATTTCGTGGCTGTGAGCGACGATCAAGACGACCTCGGCGAAACCGATCCAGTGCGCGAGCGCGTGATGGCGCGCGCCGCCGCGGCCCTTGCGCTCGCGGACGAAGCGCTTGCACGGCCGCGGCCCTATGCCGGCGCCGGCGACGCGTGGGCCGCCGGTATGGCGCTCTCGAAAGGGCAAGGTGACAATGTAACCTTGCCCCCTGCGGCGTCGCCATCTCCCGCGCCGCGTGTTCTGACCCGCCGCGACGACTCAGCCCTCGCAAAAGCGATCGGTCGAGTCATCGCGCAGGAACAGCGTGACCGGGATGCGGCAATCAAGAAAGCAATCCTCACCGTTGTCGACCAAACCGGGAAAGTAATCGGGCAAACGCAGGCCGAGATTGAGAAGCAAGCGAACGAAAAATTTGCTGCGATGGAGGCGCGCCTATTGCTGCTCGAAACGCGCCTCGCGTCGGCGGAATCGCGCCTCGCGCAAGCTGAAAATACGAAGGGCAAACGCAAATGAGTGACCGAAACCCGATTGATCGGACGGCCGAGCTGCGGGCGCTTATTAAGACGCTCGATTGGATGGTAGAAAACCAACGGAAGATTGTCGCAGGGCTCGAAGAGCAGGCGCGGAGGGCGCGCGAGCTCCTAGCTGAGGTGGAGAGCGCCGACCGTAGGGGCTCAGGAGCAACGGCTCACTAAAAAGAAGACGCCCCCGGCGCCGCATGACGGCGCTAACTCTCGTGACGGAACAGCAAACACACGCTCGTTTCTGCTTCGCTCTATAGAACGCGGGATCGCATGATGCTTCTCATTTGCAAAACGGACTGATCAAAAGTCGAGCAAACGAAGCGAGCATCACGCACCCGGGCACTAGCTTTCCATTCTTCGAACTCATTCCGATCCGACTCTAGGCCAAAATAATGGATTTGCGCAGAGCTTGACGCAAGTGGTTCCCAGATGTGCTGATCGACCTTATGGACTCGAGTCCCCACGATGAAAACGTGACTGGCTTGCGCGAGTGCCTCTTTCCACCGCTGTTGCTGCTGCGCCACGTAATAAGGGCTTACTCTTACCTCCTTTCCGGGCGCATACACGGACATAGAGGGGGCAAGGCTATCCTCTTCTTTGCACCGCCGCAGCGTTTCGGCGCGGTGTATAGGATATATCGGCGCAAGTAAATCGCCGGGACAATTAGCAACGAGGATACCAGAAAGCTGGCTCTCGCCAATGTCCGGCCAGAAATTGCTAGATCCATGTGGTTTTACAAGGCACACTTCCGTGGCGCCTTTTCTGTTCCAGTCGTACCGAATCCCAAGACCCATATTCAGAGCACATTGTTCGAATAATAGGTCGTAATTCAAGCTAGAATAGACCACCTCTTTAATTCCTAGAGCTCTAATGAGAAACAAATAAATGCTAAATGGACTGGGCAAAAATCGTGCTAAGTAATATGCCAGCTGTAGCTGGAATTTTATCATAGTAGGTTCGCGTCGGCCATGTTCGCCTCCGCTTCTAATGTATCTCCCAACCTCTTTGTCAGAATATTTTTGGTATTCAATCATTCCTAACTCAAAATCAGCCTTGAATATCTCCTTTATGCATTCGGGCAAAGAGGCGGCTATTCCGCCCGCTTTTTCGAGCTCTTCGAAGAGGTTTTTTCCTAACGGAGGGGTGCGCACCTTGGAATACGGTTCGCTCCCAAAACTTGCACCCGCACCCATAAGAACCAATGTCTTCGCCATTGTCGCTCTCCACAATTCACAATTTCGCAACTTGCGCCTACTTTCGCTTGGCAAACTAAGGGATCGCGCGCGGCGTGGCTCTCGCAAAGGCGGCGCAATTTCCCGGTTGGGGCCATGCTGGCGATGCTCGTTCAAGGGGAGAACCGATGATGGCGAAACTGTCGGACAATGGATTGACGGCCCTAAAAAAGCGTATCGAGCTTGCGCTTTCGTCACCGGACACAAGCGGCGAAGTGATGGGCTTTCTGGATGGCATCCGAAAACGCGCAGATAAGTACGGCACTGACATCTTTCTAAGTGAGAAAGAGCAGGCGTTCTTAGATCGTATATTTCTCAGCTGCGGCATTCCACACCCGGACGCTCCGGAATGGGCTACCCGAAAGACCGAGATCCTTTCCCGCCGTTGGGGTTAAGCCTGACTGCGCCAGGGCGGACGCTGGCGCTGTCTGCTTGTCAACGGCCCTTCCTCATGCGGATGGGGACTCATTGAATAGATTTTCGATGTCTTCAGGCGTTAGGATCGGCCGGGTTTCCGGGCGCAAATCATCAATAAGCGTCCATTTGTCTTCACCCGGGGCTTTCACATACCAATACTTCCAACCGTCGAGCTTGGTCGTGCCGCCGTTTTTTGTAATCGCAACGCCGCTTGCAGCCCCCGAAGGGGAGTCGAATTTCTTAGATCCGATCACCCATTCCCCGTTAACGATTACCCCTTCGTAAGTGCGACGGTTGTATTTCATCCGCAGTTCGGTGCCACTTGAGAGCGTTACGCCTTTGTCGCTCCAACTACGCTTTGCAGGAGGGGGCGGGGCACTCAGCTTGCTCGGGGTCGCAGGCGGCGGGAGCTTCAAAAGCCGGCGCAGCGCGTCGTTTGGGCTCTCAGTGAAACCGCGGCGCTCGTTTTCAATCGCTTTGTGTACGTCGAAATCGACTGCAATGTTTCGAAAGCAGGTCACCTTGCCCTCCTTCAAAAGTGGTAGTAGGAGTAATAGGAGGGGATTCTGGTGTATGTCAAGAAGGGCTCCGATTGGTCAGAGAGCGTCGACGCCATTCGGAGCGCTTTCGGGACAACTTCGAAGGTGACGCGCCGCGAGGACGGACGCGCCGCGCCGCAAAAGAGCTCAACCGGATCGCGCATGCTGCCCAAAGGCCAGCGGCAATCACGCGTCCCTAACTCCAGAAACGCGTTCGGGCGGGCCTCGGGCGTTCTGCGGCAAAGACGGCGGTTTCGAAGGATTAGGCGACGTCGGGCATGGGGCCTCCAGCGTTGCGGCTTGTGCCTCGCATCGATTGTCGGTCTTGTGGACCTCCAAAAGCTACGGTCAAGGCTATTGTGCTGCGCCCGGGACCGTGGCAGGCTCTTCCTGTTTCAATCGAAGAGAGAAGGCCATGCGTATCGAATTTTCTTCCGGACCTGCCGAGACCGCCGACGTCGCCCTTGCCCGCTTGGCGGGCTTCCTGAAGGCGTTTGGCGCTACCCCGGCGGGCTTGCCCGTCCTGCACTCCCTGCCCGGCGGCTGGAGCGAAGCGCGGGTTACTGCGGCGGTTTAGGACGCGCGGCGGGTTTGGTGACTATTTGGTGACCGCCCCGCCGTTTCCCGTCGAAGTGATTGAAAATAAAGGTTAGTTTTGCGCATTACATGCCCAAGGAGGGCAGTCATTACGATCTGCCCATCGCATTGGGCGTCATGGCGGCGATCGGCGCGATTCCCTCTGATGCGCTCGAGGGCTTCGTGGTCCTGGGCGAGCTCGCGCTCGACGGGACGCTCACGCCCGTGGCTGGCGTCCTGCCGGCGGCGGTGGCGGCGAACGCACGGGGGCAGGGGCTGATCTGTCCGAAGGAATGCGGCCCGGAGGCGGCTTGGGCGTCGCGCGACATGGACGTTCTCGCCCCGCGCTCGCTCATTCAACTCGTCAATCACGTCAAGGGCGTCCAGGCCCTGGCGCGCCCGGAGCCCGCCATTCGCGCCCGCGCCGTCGACATGCCGGACCTTGCCGACATCAAGGGACAGGAGAGCGCCAAGCGCGCGCTGGAGATTGCCGCCGCGGGCGGACACAATCTTTTGATGAGTGGTCCGCCGGGCGCGGGAAAGTCCATGCTGGCGGCCCGGCTGCCCTCGATCCTGCCGCCGCTTACCCCCCGCGAGCTGCTGGAAGTCTCGATGATCCATTCGGTGGCGGGGCAGATCGCCGGTGGCGAATTGACCGATCGGCGGCCCTTTCGCTCCCCGCATCATTCGGCCTCGATGGCGGCGCTTGTCGGCGGCGGGACGCACGCCCGGCCAGGCGAAATCTCGCTTGCCCACCACGGCGTTCTGTTCCTCGACGAATTGCCGGAGTTCCAGCCGCAGGTTCTCGACAGTCTGCGACAGCCGCTCGAGACGGGAGAAGTCGCCGTCTCGCGGGTCAATCATCGCGCCGTCTATCCGGCTCGTTTCCAGCTCGTCGCGGCGATGAACCCCTGCCGCTGCGGGCATGGGCGGGACCCGGGCTACGCCTGCCGGCGCCAGCCCAACGAGCGCTGCGTCGCCCAGTATCAGGCGCGCCTGTCGGGTCCGCTGCTCGACCGCTTCGACCTGCAGATCGAAGTGCCGGCCGTCAGCGCCGCCGATCTCGTCCTGCCGCCGCCCGCCGAGGGATCGAGAGAGGCGGGCGCGCGCGTCGCCCATGCCCGCGCCGTACAGCGAGATCGATTTGACGCGTTGGGCCTCCCGGGCGTTACGACCAACGCCGCCGCGCCGGCCGCGGTCATCGAACGCGTCGCCGAGTTGGACGCCCCGGGGGCGGCGCTCATCCGCGAAGCCTCCGACCGCTTCGCGCTCACCGCGCGGGGCTTCCATCGGGTCTTGAAACTCGCCCGCACGATCGCCGATCTCGACGGCGCAGACCAAGTCTCGCGCCCCCATCTTGCCGAGGCGCTCGCCTATCGTTCGGGACTCTCGTCGGGACGGATCGCGGCGTGACCGCTTTGGCCCTCCTTCTCCTCTTCACTGCCGGCGTCCTGTTGACGGCCGCCGCGTTCGTGGCTTTCCGCGCCCATCGGCGCAGCGTCGCGCTCGACATCGAAGTCGCGGAGTTGCGCGCGGCGGCGGCGGCGCGCAGGAAGGCGGAGGCCGCGACTGTCGCCAAGTCGCGCTTTCTTGCAGTCGTAAGTCATGAAATCCGGACGCCGCTCAACGGCGTCATGGGGTTGGCCCAGCTCCTCGGCATGACCCGGCTCGACGCCGAGCAGGCGAGTTACGTCGAAGCGATCGGCGACTCGAGCAGGGCGCTCGCTCAACTGATCGAAGACATTCTCGATTATTCGAAATTGGAGGCCGGCAGGCTCGACTTGCGTCGCGACAGCTTCGCGCCCGCCGGGCTCGTCGAAAGCGTCGTCGAATTACTGGCCCCACGCGCCCAGGCGAAGGGGCTGGAAATCGCGAGCGTCGTCGCGCCCGATGCCCCACGCGAGATCACGGGCGATCCGGCGCGTCTGCGTCAGGTTCTGATCAATCTTGTCGGCAACGCCGTGAATTACACGGAGCGAGGCGGCGTCGGCGTGCGGCTGTGGCGCGACGGCGAGACGCTGCGGATCGACGTGCGCGACACGGGCCCGGGCGTGCCCGCGGCGGCGCGGGAGGCGATCTTCGAGGATTTCACGCAGGTGGATCCCTCCGCGACGCGCCGGCAGGGCGGAACCGGGCTCGGCCTGGCGATCTCACGGCGGCTCGTCGCGCTGATGGGCGGTTCTCTGCTCCTTGCAGAATCGTCGAGCGAGGGGTCGACCTTCTCGGTCGCCCTGCCGTCGCCGCGCCTCGGTCTCGCAACCGGGGCCTCGCGCCCCTTGCAGGGACAAAGCGCGCTGATCGTGGGCGGAAGCCGGTTCGAGGCGCCCTATATCGCCGAGACGCTCGAGGCGTCGGGCGCCTCAGCGACCGTCGCCACGGCGCCCGACGCAGGCCTGCGCCTGTTGAAAAAGGAACCTTTCGACGCCGTGATCATCGATTGTGCGCTCGGGGCGGACTCGGTCGCCAGTCTCGCCAGGGCGGCGCGCGCCGCAGGCGCGGGCCGGCTTTTCCTGCTCTTCTCGCCATTGGAGCGGCGCGCTTTCGGCGAAGCGGCGCTGCGTGATTTCGACGGCTGGCTGGTCAAGCCGGTGCGTCGCGCTTCCCTGGCGGCGCGACTGGCGCGCGTCACGGTTCGCCAACAGGCCCCCATCCAAACGGTCGAGCCTATCGCCATGCTCGACGGTCTTAGCGTGCTGGTCGCGGAGGACAACGACGTCAACGCGCTGATCCTGACGCGCAGCCTGGAAAAGCTCGGCGCCCGGGCGGCGCGCGCGCGAGACGGGGCGGAAGCGCTGGCCATGGCCTTGCGCGCCATCGATGGCGACGCGGAAACCTACGACCTCATTGTTATGGATCTGTTCATGCCGGAGCTGGACGGCCGCGAGGCAGCGCGCCGCATACGGGACGCCGAGTTCCGCGCGCGGGCCTCCCGCACCCCGATCATCATGCTGACCGCGAGCGCTCAGGAAGACGATTCGCGCGCGGCGCGGCGCGCCGGCGTCGACGCCTATCTGACGAAGCCTGTCGAACTCGCGGCGCTTGCCGCGACCGTCGAGGAGCTCAGGCTCACGCCCTGCGTCAACGCCAGCATTCAACCCGTCGCTTACGCACCCGCGGGGGCGATGGCGCCGAAGCGGCCGGACCGGTAATCTTCGACCGCCTGCCGGATTTCTTCCTTGGTGTTCATCACGAAGGGGCCCTGCTGCTCGACAGGCTCGTCGATCGGCGCGCCGCTGAGCAGGAGCGCCTTGGCGTCGGCCTGCGCCGACAAGATCGCCTCGCCGCCATAGCGGTCGAACACGACCGTTTCGCCCGAACGGGCGTGGCCCTCGCCGTTGATCACGACGGGGCCGTCGAGCACCGCGAGGACCAGGTTGTGCCCTTCTGGCATAACGAAGGCGGCTGTCTTTCCGGCGTCGAGGCGGACATCCCAGATGTTCATCGGCGTCGACGTCTGCGCCGGACCCCTGACGCCCTCGAACTCTCCGGCGATCACCCGGACGAGCCCGCTGTCGTTGCGCAGATCGACGCGCGGAATGTCCAAGTCTTTGAGGGTCTGATAGCGCGGGGCCGCCATTTTCAGCCGCGCCGGCAGATTGACCCAGAGCTGCAGGATTTCGAGCCGCCCGCCCCGCCGTGAGAAGGCCTCCGAATGATATTCCTCGTGCAGCACGCCCGATCCGGCCGTCATCCACTGGACGTCGCCCGGGCCGACCAATCCGCCAGCGCCGGTTGAATCGCGGTGCGCCACCTCGCCGTCGAGGACGATGGTCACGGTCTCGAAACCTCGATGCGGATGCTGGCCGACGCCCCGCCGGTGGTCTGTGGGTGGAAAATCCATGGGCCCTGCGTAATCCAGGAGGATGAAGGGACTCACCCGCGCGCCATGCTCGGCGTGGGAGAACAGCCGATGGACGGGGAAGCCGTCGCCGACCCAGTGCATCGTCTCTGGCGGCGGATAGACGCCGATGATTTTCCTCATGCGCGACTCCTCAAAGCTTATTTTGGTCCGCGCACGCGAAATTCAAACGCCGCGCCTGCGCCGGCGGCCCAGAGAGCCTTGACGCGGAGCGCGGGAACACGAACAAGGCCTCAAGGGAGCGTTTCGTCGGGGATTTTCTACAATGGCCTGGATCATTCTTCTGATCGGCAGCCTGTGCGAAGTCGGCTGGCTCGTCGGCATGAAATACGCCGAAGGCTTTACGCGGCTGTGGCCGACCGTGATCATGCTGTTCTTCATGATCGCCAGCGTCGGCTGTCTCGGGATCGCGGTGAAATATATTCCCGCCGGAACGGCCTACGCCGTCTGGACGGGCGGCAGCGTCGCCGCCGTGACCGTCGTCGGCGTCTATCTTTTCAACGAGCCGGCCACCCCGATGCGTCTGGCGTCGATCGCCCTGATCGTCACCGGGATGATCGGCCTCAGATTGAGCGGCGTAAATTAGAAATAGCGCTCAAGCGTCCCCCGGCGGCGCACGTCCAGAGTCGCGCAATGGAACGCGCCGCCGAAGGCGGCGTAATGCAGGAAGGGGACCGGGATCGGCTCGAAGCCCCATTTCTCCACCTGCCGCATCATCCTGGTGTGATGCGGGTCGACGATCATGCGTTTCTCGTCGACCATCAGAATGTTCATGCTCAGCCATTTGCCGCACATGGAGGTGATTTTGAGGATGCGGTCCTCGATCGGGTCTGGCTCCGGCGCGACGAGAATGTCCCACTTTTTCAAGATGTTGGGCAGTTCGTCCGGATAGATGTATTCCGGATTGATCAGGATTTTGCCCGGGCCCAGCGGCAGGATGGTCGTGTCGATATGCATGGGGTTGGGGCAGCGGCTCTTGATCTCGTGAATGCGATAGCCGTCGCCGAGATGACGCCGCAGCCAGTCGACGCCCATGGCGTTGGTCACATTCGAGCGGGTGACGAAAATATCCCGACCGCAGCGGAAGAAGTCGGCCGCGTCGAAGACCGGCTCGAACTCGGTCAGAATGTAGCGAATCGGCTCGCCCTTTTCGGGCAGCTTGAAATTCGGGTCGAAAAGCTCGTCGGTCAGTTGCGGCTTGGGGGCGGAAGTCCAGCGCGCGCCACGGCGAAAATACTCCTTCAGAATCGGCCGATAAGAGTGGGTCTCGAAATAGCGGCAGGGCCAGGCCATCGGCGTTTCGAGAATTTCGTCGCCGATCACCAGCATCGAATCGCGCGGGCAGGAATTGCAAAAGCCGCGCGACGACCAGTAAGGGGTCGAAAATTTCGCCTTGTGATTGAAGGGCTCCGGCCGGGTGACCTTCACCCCCAGTGATTCGAGAACCTTGATGAAATTGTCGAGCTCTTCCTGGGCCGGCTCGATCATAAACTTGGGAAAACGAAAGCCCGCGGCCAGCGCCTGCGCGCGCGCCGCCATGCCGGGAATATTGCAGGTCACGACGGGATGGTCGGAGGGGATGGTCGAGCCTTCGAGCCGGCCCACGATGATTTCCTCGAGTGGGTCCCACTCATTGTGAGAGTTGACGGGACATTCGGCCGTGACGGAAGCAGGCAATGGCGCGTAGACATTCATCGTAAAAAGCCCTCGGTCATGCTCCTCTTGCCCGGCTTCAGCCGGCCGGGGTCGACTTGAATATGTCTCCGAAACGGCGTCTGTCCACCGCCTCTTGCAATTGCCGCGGCTTTCCCTCTATATGCGGCGCTTCTGAACCGCCCGGCCAGTGATGGGCTGCCGTGGCGGTTCTTTTCGCTCGCGCGAAAAGCGCCCGCAAGGTCCATCAGAGGCCAGGGCGCGTCAAAAACAACGGGGCCAGCGGCCCAGGAGAGCAAAATGCCCAAGCTGAAGACGAAATCCGGCGCCAAGAAGCGCTTCAAGATCACCGGAACCGGGAAAGTGGTCTATGCCCACCAGGGCAAGCGCCACGGCATGATCAAGCGCACGAACAAGCAGATCCGGAATCTGCGCGGGACGAATGTTCTGTTCAAGACGGACGGCGACAACGTCAAGAAATATTTCCTGCCGAACGGCTGATCGTCCCGCAATCTAACGCAGAATTTCGAGGAGTTTCGTCATGGCTCGCGTGAAACGGGGCGTTACGTCCCACGCCAAGCACAAAAAGACGCTGAAGGCCGCCAAGGGCTTTTATGGCCGCCGCAAGAATACGATTCGCACCGCCAAGGCCGCAGTCGACCGCGCGATGCAATACGCCACGCGCGATCGCAAGGCGAAGAAGCGCACCTTCCGCGCTCTGTGGATCCAGCGCCTCAACGCCGCCGTGCGCGAGCACGGCCTGACCTATTCGCGCTTCATCGACGGCCTCGCCAAGGCGGGCGTCGGCGTCGACCGCAAGGTTCTGTCCCAGCTTGCTATCGAGCAGCCGGAGGCCTTTGCGGCGATCGTCGCGCAGGCCAAGGCGGCCTTGCCGGCGGCTGCGTAACACGCTGAAACAAATAGATTTTTGAAAGCGTCCGCCGAGTCCCGGCGGGCGCTTTTTTGATTTATTCCAATTTTTGGCGGATCAAAAGAAGCGGCTGGAGTGTTGCATCTGTCAGAGGAGGTCGACAGGAGTAACGCTCATGAAAGGCAAACAGAAAAGCGGCATGGTCGCCGCCGCGCTCGGCAAGGTGTTGGACGCCGTGCGCGCTCTCCCCGGACCTGCCCCCGTGTTGAGGCCGGTTCCGGTCCCGGTGCGCCGGCCCACCATCCCGCGCCCGTATTAGGACATGTCCCTTTTCATACACCTCTCGCGCCTGCGCCGGCGTCGCCTTGTCTTCACGACTGTCGCGAAGACCCACTCACCGGCCGACGCAGGCGTCTTCCCCACACTTTGAAGGCTGGCGGCGAAGTCCGCGCCTATGGCGCCCTCTGCTCCCGACTCTGAACCCAATGGCGAGGGCGGCCTCGACGAGGCGCGTGCGCGCGGCTAACACTGCGGCAGCGTGCGGCGGCAACAGGCGAGGCATCGATGGGCGCTTACGACGTTCTGGTCATCGGCGGCGGGCCGGGGGGCTATGTCGCGGCGATTCGCGCCGCCCAACTCGGCCTGAAGACCGCAGTGGTCGAACGTGAGCACCTCGGCGGCATCTGTCTCAATTGGGGGTGCATTCCCACCAAGGCGCTGCTTCGATCGGCGGAGGTCTACCGACTGGCCAAAGAGGGCGCGCATTTCGGCGTCACGGGCGCCGGTCTGAGCTTTGACGCCGCGCGCATCGTGGCGCGTTCGCGCGAGGCGGCGGCGCGGCTCAACGCCGGGGTCGGTTTCCTGTTGAAGAAGAACAAGGTCGACGTCATCTGGGGCGAGGCGCGGCTTCTCGGCAAGGGCGACGTCAAGGTCGGCGCCCCGACCAAACCGCCCGTCACGCCGCAACTCCCGGCCCCCAAGACGACGCTGGGGGAGGGCGTCTATCAGGCCAAGCACATCATCATCGCCACCGGCGCGCGCCCGCGCGTCCTGCCCGGCCTCGAACCGGACGGGCGCCTGGTCTGGACCTATTTCGAATCATTGAAGCCGGACCGCTTTCCGAAGTCGCTGCTCGTCGTCGGCGCTGGCGCGATCGGCGTGGAATTCGCCTCCTTCTTCCGGACCTTCGGCGTCGAGGTCGCGCTGGTCGAGGCGCTGCCGCAGATCCTCCCCGCGGAGGATGCGGAAATCGCCGCGCTCGCGCGCAAGAGCTTCGAGAAGCAGGGCGTCGCCATACGGACGGCGACGATGGTCGCCGGGCTCGAGAGGAAGGCGGACAGCGTCGTCGCCACTTTGAAAGGTCCCGATGGCGCGACGGAGGCGCTGGAGGTCGAGCGCGTTCTGTCCGCGGCGGGCGTGGTGGCCAATGTCGAAAATCTCGGGCTCGAGGCGGCCGGCGTGGCGCTGGAAAAGGGCGTGATCAAAATCGACGGCCTCGGCCGGACGTCGGCGCCGGGCGTCTACGCCATTGGCGACGTCGCGGGCGGGCCGATGCTTGCGCACAAGGCCGAACATGAGGGGGTTTCCTGCGTCGAGGCGATCGCCGGCCTGCCGGCGCATCCGCTCGACAGAGCGCTCATTCCCGGCTGCACCTATTGCCATCCGCAAGTCGCTTCCGTCGGGCTCACGGAGGAGAAGGCGAAGGCCGCCGGCTTCGAGATCCGGGTCGGCCGCTTCCCCTATCTCGGCAATGGCAAGGCGATCGCGCTCGGCGAGCCAGAGGGTCTCGTCAAGACGATTTTCGACAAGAAGACGGGGCGCCTGCTCGGCGCGCATCTCGTGGGAGCGGAGGCGACGGAGCTCATTCAGGGCTTCGTCATCGCCATGAATCTCGAGACGACCGAGGAGGAGCTGATGAAAACCATCTTCCCGCATCCGACGCTGTCCGAGACGATGCACGAGAGCGTGCTCGACGCCTATGGGCGGGCGATCCATGTATGACGGCCGCTTGACCTTGGCGTTTGCTCGTTGAACTGGTTAGTATGGAGGCGAAGATAGCCTTCGTCGGAGGTTTCAAAGATGAAACTTTTTGTTCTCGCCGTTCTGGCGTCGTCGACCGTCATCGCAACGGCGGCGCCGGCTTTGGCGAAGGTTCCTCCCTTCGCCGCCAAGTGCCCGATGGACATCGTTGTCGAAACCGATCGCGCTGGCCGGGCCTACGTCAGCGGGAAAAAGGCGTCGGTGCGTTCGAAAAACGCAAATTATTTCGAAGTGAGAGGCGCCGGCGTCACCATCAGCGTGGCGCGTGACGCAGGCTCGCTCATCGTGACCTACACAGGCGCTCACGGAGCAAACGGCGTTTGCCAGGTCACGGAACAAGAGACGGTCGAGAGCGCTGCGCCGGCGCCCGCCAGGGCAGATGACGTGCCTGCGCGAGACAAAAGCGCCTGCCTGCGCGCGGTCAAGAAGAAAACCAACAACCCGAAAGTGACGGTGGTCGACGCCATTTCCTCGGAAGCGAACAATACTGTGACGATCGGCGTTGGCCCCGAGCGCGCGCCGTGGCGCTGTCTGGTGAAGCGCGGCGTCGTCGCGGACGTCATGTCGCAAACGAATGAAGGCGGGCTTTGATCCGATGACCTGTCGCCCCGCGAAACGCGCGCTTCTTTCTCTGGCCTTGTGCTTCGTGGCCACCGCGGCGCTCGCCGCGCT
Source organism: Methylocystis sp. NC52PC (assembly GCF_055698645.1). Classification (NCBI taxonomy): domain Bacteria; kingdom Pseudomonadati; phylum Pseudomonadota; class Alphaproteobacteria; order Hyphomicrobiales; family Methylocystaceae; genus Methylocystis; species Methylocystis sp. NC52PC. Next base: position 2,744,086 of record NZ_CP170127.1, read on the forward strand.
GAAGCCGGGCGCCGACGCGCCCGACTTTTCCATCAAGGCGGCGCAAGGCGGGAAGGACTTCACTTTCTCGCTGCGGGAGGCGTTGAAGAAGGGGCCGGTGGTGCTTTATTTCTACCCCAAGTCCTTCACCAGCGTTTGCACCGAGGAGGCGCATGAATTCGCGGAAGCCATGGATCAATTTGCATCCATGAACGCGTCGGTCATCGGCGTGTCGGGGGACGCGATCGAGACGCAGCGCGAGTTTTCCACGAAGGAGTGCCGCGACAAATTTCCCGTCGGGGCGGACCCGCAGTTCAACGTCATCAAGGCCTATGACGCTTCGTTCAGCCTGCCGATTGCGGGGTCGGTGTTCGCGAACCGTATTTCGTATGTGATCTCGCCGGAGGGAAAGATTTTGTCGGCGGTGTCCGACTCTGGCGCGACGAAGCACATTGAAAGCGCGCTGGAGACCGTGAAGAAGTGGAAGGCTGGTCAAAAGTAGCAGCTCGCCAGAGCCCCCTCATCCTGAGGAGGCCCGAAGGGCTGTATCGAAGGGTCGGCTGGCGGGACGTGACTGACGGATTTCCTCGTCCTTCGAGACGCGCGCTTCGCGCGCCCTCAGGATGAGGAAATCCTCCTGCGCGGACCGCGCTCGCGGGCGTTCTTGCTTGGCGCCTCGCCCCGAGAGCCCCCTCATCCTGAGGAGGCCCGAAGGGCCGTCTCGAAGGATCGGCCGGCAAGACGTGACTGACGGATTTCCTCGTCCTTCGAGACGCGCGCTTCGCGCGCCCTCAGGATGAGGAAATCCTTTTGCAGACGGTCGGCGCTCGCGGGCGTTCTTGCTTGGAGCCACGCCGCCAGAGCCCCCTCATCCTGAGGAGGCCCGAAGGGCCGTCTCGAAGGATCGGCTGGCAAGACGTGACTGACGGACTTCATCGTCCTTCGAGACGCGCTTCGCGCGCCCTCAGGATGAGGAAATCCTCCTGCGCGGTCTGCACTCGCGGCCGTTCTTGCTTGGAGCCACGCCGCCAGAGCTCCCTCATCCTGAGGAGGCCCGAAGGGCCGTCTCGAAGGAGCGGCTGGCGGGACGTGACTGACCGATTTCCTCGTCCTTCGAGACGCGCGCTTCGCGCGCCCTCAGGATGAGGAAATCCTTTTGCAGACGGTCGGCGCTCGCGGGCGTTCTTGCTTGGAGCCACGCCGCCAGAGCCCCCTCATCCTGAGGAGGCCCGAAGGGCCGTCTCGAAGGATCGGCCGGCAAGCCGTGACTGACGGACTTCATCGTCCTTCGAGACGCGCTTCGCGCGCCCTCAGGATGAGGAAATCCTCCTGCCAGCGTTGGGACGGTTGTTCGCCTGCGCTTAGTGCCGTTGGCGGTCTCTTCCCCCTCATCCTGAGGAGGCCCGGAGGGCCGTCTCGAAGGATGGGCCGCTTGGGACTATCGGATTTCCTCGTCCCTCGAGACGCGCGCTGCGCGCCCTCAGGATGAGGAGATCCTCCTGCATACGGCTGGCCTATGCCGTCTTCTCCGGCAGGTTCAGCCGGATATGCAGTTCGCGCAGTTGCTTCATCGTCGCTTCGGACGGCGCGCCCATCAGCAGATCCTCGGCGCGCTGATTCATCGGGAAGAGCGTCACCTCGCGAAGATTTTCTTCCTCCGCGAGCAGCATGACGATGCGGTCGACGCCCGGCGCAATGCCGCCATGCGGGGGCGCGCCATATTGGAAAGCGCGATACATGCCGCCGAATTTCTCGATCAGCACGTCCTCGCCATAGCCGGCGATCTCGAAGGCCTTCTTCATGATCTCTGGGCGATGGTTGCGGATCGCCCCCGACGACAGCTCCACGCCGTTGCAGACGATGTCGTATTGATAGGCGAGAATGTCGAGCGGGTCTTTCGTCTCCAAGGCCTCCATGCCGCCTTGCGGCATTGAGAAGGGATTGTGCGAGAAGTCGATCTTCTTGTCTTCGTCGTTCCACTCGTACATGGGGAAATCGACGATCCAGCAGAATTCGAAAACGTCGGGCTTTGACAGGCCGAGTTCATGGCCGATGCGCAGCCGCGCCATGCCCGCGAGCTTGGCGGCGGCGGCTTCCTCTCCCGCCGAGAAGAAGACCGCGTCGCCCGCCTTGACGCCCGCCTTGGCGGCGATCATCGCCTGCACGTCGGCGGGGATGAACTTGGCGATTGGCCCCTTGCCGACGAGCGCGCCGGCTTCCGCTTCGAAGATGATATAGCCGAGCCCCGGCGCGCCTTCGGAGCGCGCCCAGTCGTTGAGCTTGTCGAAGAAGCTGCGCGGCTGGCTCGCGGCGCCGGGCGCCGGTATGGCGCGCACGGTCTTGCCGCGAAACGCCTTGAAGGAGACGCTCTCGCCCTCGAACTCCGCCGAGAGGTCGACGATCACGAGCGGATTGCGCAGATCCGGCTTGTCGGAGCCATATTTCAGCATGGCCTCGCGATAGGGGATGCGCGGGAAGCTTTGCGTGACCGGCTTGCCGTTCGAGAACTCTTCGAAGACGCCGCGCAACACGGGCTCGATCGCCTCGAACACGTCCTCCTGCGTAACGAAGCTCATCTCGACGTCGAGCTGATAGAATTCGCCGGGCGAGCGGTCGGCGCGGGCGTCCTCGTCGCGGAAGCAGGGCGCGATCTGGAAATAGCGGTCGAAGCCCGCGACCATGAGCAGCTGCTTGAACTGCTGCGGCGCCTGCGGCAACGCATAGAATTTGCCTGGGTGCAGACGCGACGGCACCAGAAAGTCGCGCGCGCCCTCAGGGCTCGACGCGGTCAGGATCGGCGTCTGGAATTCGAAGAAGCCGCCCTGCTTCATGCGCGTTCGGATCGAATCGATGATCCTCCCGCGCAGCATGATGTTGGCGTGCAGCTTTTCCCGGCGCAGGTCGAGGAACCGATATTTGAGGCGCGTGTCCTCGGGGTAGTTCTGGTCGCCGAAGACGGCAAGCGGCAATTCCCCCGCGGGCCCCAAGACCTCGATCTCGCTCACATAGACCTCGACCTGGCCTGTCGGCATGTCGGGGTTCTCGGTGCCGGCCGGACGGCGGCGGACCTCGCCGTCGAGGCGCACGACCCACTCCGACCGCAGCTTCTCGGCCTGGGCGAAGGCCGGCGAATCGGGGTCCACGACGCATTGGGTGAGGCCATAATGGTCGCGCAGGTCGATAAACAGCACGCCGCCGTGGTCGCGGATGCGGTGGCACCAGCCGGAGAGGCGGATTTTCTGACCCGCGAGCGCCTCGTTGGGCTCTCCACAATTATGCGAACGGTAGCGATGCATGGGCCGCTTTCGGTTTGGAAAAGCCTCGGAAATCGCCGGGACGACCGGCGGATTTGCGCCAAGAAGCGCAATGGCCTCCCCGCTGTCAAGCCGAGCCGGCCTCTGCCTCGGCGCGACGGGTCATTTCCGAAAAAAGGCCTCGGCGGCGGCGGTCGCGGCGCGTTTGGCCTGCGCGGCCTGCTCGAGCCGGGCGATCTCCGCCTTCAACGCCGCGATGCGCTCCTCGAGCTCCGCGATCGAAAGAAGGTCAAGCGGCTGGCTGAGTTGCCCGGCCGGGCGGGGGCGGGGAGGATCCTCGTCGCTCATGTATTTCTCCTACGAATGCTTTACCTCTCGAGGTCAAGTTGATTGTCAAAGTTCGCTTCAATTGAGTCTAATGCGCTTCTGACCGGATGCGATGACTTGGATTGGAAGGAGTACGGTCATGAGGCTCATGCTTTGGTTTGTCCCGCTTCTGCCGATCCTGTCCGTCGAGAGGTTGTCGAGCCTGCTGTCGAGCCCCTTCGCCTTGACGGTGCAGGGTCGGATCAGAGGCGCAGCCTATGCAATGATGCAGTCGGCCGACGCCGTCGGGTTTGACTCAACGCGCTTTGTTCTCCTCGGCTTGACGACGTCGAGCCTGGCCATTCTGGGGGCGGTCGTCTCGGCGCCGCAATTCGCCGACCGGGGGATTGTCTCGAAGGGCTTTGTCAGCCTGCTCGAGGTCGGGGCGGTCGCCCTTGGCTGGGTGTCGCTCGTGCCTGCAGAAGGGCCTGTCAGCGTCGCCGCGATCTGCTTTGCGGCGGGGGTCGGCTTCATGCTCCTGCTGGGCGGCGCCTGCGCGGCGAGCGTCGCCAGGATCGCTGTCTTCCCTATCCTGGAGGACGCTTCGACCACGAAGAACAGGGCCTCCGCCCGCCGGGAAGCCGTCATCCACCGAAGCAGGTGACCGGCCTGCCAGGCGCGCCCCGCGTCACGCGCCTGAAAAAAGAGCCCTCGCCGCCACAATTGTCCCGCCTATCTGCTATTGTGCGCCCGCGAACCCGAACCGGGTTCGGCCGCAGAGGGCTCACCCGGCGTGGCGGGAAGATAGGTGCAATGACAAAGTGGGTTTATCGTTTCAGCGCCGGCCGGTCGGAGGGATCGGCCGCCATGCGGGACTTGTTGGGCGGAAAAGGCGCCAATCTCGCCGAAATGGCCGCGCTGGGCCTTCCCGTTCCGCCAGGCTTCACCATCACCACCGAAGTCTGCGCCCATTTCTACGCCAACGGCCACGCCTTTCCAAAGGGCCTCGAGGCCGAGGTCGACGCCGCCATGGAGGAGATCGGCCGGATCGCGGGCCACGCCTTCAACGATCCCAAATGGCCGCTCCTGGTCTCGGTCCGGTCGGGCGCCCGCGCCTCCATGCCCGGCATGATGGACACGGTGCTCAATCTCGGCCTCAACGACAAGACGGTCGAGGCCCTCGCCCGCTATTCGGGCGACGCCCGCTTCGCCTGGGACTGCTACCGGCGTTTCATCGAGATGTATTCCTCGGTCGTGCTCGGGGTCGAGCACCACATCTTCGAGGAGGCGCTCGAGGAGATCAAAGAGGCGAAGGGCCTCACGCTCGACACGCAGCTTTGCGCCGACGACTGGCGCGCGGCCGTGGCGCGCTTCAAGGCGATCGTCGAAGCCAACGCCGGCGTGAGCTTTCCGCAGGAGCCGCGCGCGCAGCTCTGGGGGGCGATCCGCGCGGTCTTCGCCTCCTGGATGAACCACCGCGCCATCGTCTACCGCCATCTGCACAATATTCCCGAGAGCTGGGGCACTGCGGTCAATGTGCAGGCGATGGTGTTCGGCAACATGGACGCCAATTCCGCGACCGGCGTCGCCTTCACGCGCAATCCGTCGACGGGGGTCAAGGAGCTTTACGGCGAATATCTCATCAATGCGCAAGGCGAGGACGTCGTCGCCGGGCTGCGCACGCCGCAGCCGCTCACCGAAGTCGCGAGCCGCGCCTCGCCCGGCGAGAAAATCTCGCTCGAAGCGGCCATGCCGAAGATTTTCGCGGAGTTCACGCAGGTCGCGGACAAGCTCGAGCGCCATTACCGCGACATGCAGGACATGGAGTTCACCGTCGAGCGCGGCAAATTGTGGATGCTGCAGACGAGGAACGGCAAGCGCACCGCGCGCGCGGCGTTGAAGCTCGCCGTCGACATGGCCAATGAGGGGCTCATTACGCGCGAGGAGGCCTTGCTGCGCGTCGAGCCGACGTCGCTCGATCAGTTGCTCCATCCGACCATCGATCCGGCGGCGAAGCGCGACATTCTGGCGACGGGGCTGCCGGCCTCGCCCGGCGCCGCCTTCGGCGAGATCGTGTTCAACCCGGAAGAGGCGGAGACGCTGGCGGCGTCGGGCCGCAAGGTCATTCTCGTGCGCACCGAGACGAGCCCCGAGGACATCCACGGCATGCACGCCGCCGAGGGGATTCTGACCGCGCGCGGCGGCATGACCTCGCATGCGGCGGTCGTCGCCCGTGGCATGGGGAAGCCTTGCGTCACGGGCGCCGGCGCGCTGCGCATCGACTACGAGGATCAAAGCTTCACGGTCGCCGGCAAGCGTTTCGTCAAGGGCGACAAATTGACGATCGACGGCTCGGCCGGCCATGTGATCTTCGGCGAAGTTAAGATGCAACGCCCGGAGCTGACGGGCGAATTCGCGGTGCTGATGGGCTGGGCGGACAAGATCCGGCGGCTCAAGGTGCGCGCCAACGCCGAGACGCCCGCCGACGCGCGCGCCGCGCGCCGCTTCGGCGCGGAGGGCATCGGCCTTGCGCGCACCGAGCACATGTTCTTCGAGGGCGAACGCATCGTCGCGGTTCGCGAGATGATCCTCGCCGACGACGCCGAGGGGCGCCGCGCGGCGCTCGCCAAGCTGCTGCCGATCCAGCGCGAGGACTTCAAACATCTCTTCGAGATCATGGCGGGCCTTCCGGTGACGATCCGCCTGCTCGATCCGCCGCTTCACGAGTTTCTGCCGCATAACGACACAGAGCTTGCGGCGGTCGCCCGCGCCATGGGGGCCGATCCTGTGAAGCTGAGGCGCCGTGCGCTACAGCTTTCCGAGTTCAACCCCATGCTGGGTTTTCGCGGCGTGCGCCTCGCGGTGGTCTTTCCCGAGATCGTCGACATGCAGGCGCGCGCGATTTTCGAAGCCGCCATTGAGGCGAGCCTGTCGACCGGTGAGCCCGCCCGCATCGAAATCATGGCCCCGCTGGTCTTCGCCCGCGCCGAGCTTGATCTCGTTAAGGCGCGCATCGAGGCGATGGCGGCGCTGGTCGAGCAAGAGACGGGCGTTCGGCCGCGCTTCGAAGTCGGCACGATGATCGAACTGCCGCGCGCTGCGCTGCGCGCCGACGAGATCGCGCCCTCCGCCGATTTCTTTTCCTTCGGCACCAACGATCTCACCCAGACGACGCTTGGCATCTCGCGCGACGACGCCGGCTCATTCCTGGGGGCCTATGTCGAACAGGGCGTGCTGCCGCATGATCCCTTCGTCTCGATCGACCAGGAGGGCGTCGGCGAACTCGTCGCGCTCGGCTGCCAGCGCGCCCGCGCCGCGCGCCCGGACATTGCGCTCGGCGTCTGCGGCGAGCACGGCGGCGATCCGGCGTCGGTGGCCTTTTTCGAGACGATCGGCATCGATTACGTCTCCTGCTCGCCTTTCCGCGTGCCGATTGCGCGCCTCGCCGCCGCTCAGGCGGTTCTGGGGCGCAAGGCGGACGGGACGGCGTAAGGGTCTCATTGCGAAGCGGCCTCGCCCTTCGAGACGCGCGCTCCTCAGGGTGAGGATGCAACAAGCCCCTCATGCTGAGGAGCCGCCTGGGCGGCGTCTCGAAGCACGAGGGGCGTCGCCACGTGTTTTTTCACGCGCTTTCCAGTTCCTCGCCGAGATGATTGGCTTCGAAGCGGCGCACCATCAGGCGGACGAGATAGAGGCCGAACTCGGGGTTCTGGAAGTAAAGCTGCTCGAACTGCTCGTAGGTGATGGCGAGAAGGCTGACGTCGGTGAGGCATTTCGCCGACGCCGTGCGCTTGCCGCTCTTGGTGAACAGCGCCATCTCGCCGAAAATTGCGCCAGGCTCGAGAATGACGCCGCGCTCCGAAATTTCGATTTTTCCTTCGACCACCAGATAAGCCTTTTTGGCGACCGCCCCCTTCTCGAAGACGAAGTCGGTCGCGCGGAAGCTTTCGGGATGCATGAAGGGCTTGAGCCACTCGAAATTGAAATCCGTCACGCTCGCCTCGCGCACGCTGGCGATCAGCCGGCGCATTTCCCGCAAGCGGCTGAAATTGAGCGGAAAATTGATGGCGTGTTTCGTGATCGTCGGCAGATTGCCGGTCACGAGCCCAAGGGTGACGCCGAGCACATTGGCGACCATCGCGGCCGCGCGCAGCGGGATCATGCGCTTGAAATAGGTGGATCCGACGATCGCCGCGGCCTCCGACCAGGCGAGCGCCGCGAGGGCGGTGGCCCCGACATATTTGCCGCCTTCCGACGCGGCCCAACTCGTCACAGCGTCGATCAGGGTCTCAGTCATCGTTTCTCCTCTGCAATCTGGAGCCCGCCGCTTCCTTAAGCCCGCTCCGGCGTTTTTATAAGAGCCCGCGACGCTCGACATTCATGCGCGTCCGCGCACATTGGAGCTCCATGCGACAGACGACAAGAATCATCAGGGTCGAGACCGGCGGACGGGGCTTCTACGACGTCACGGCGACGCTTGCCGATTTTCTGCGCGGCGCGCGCATGGGCGAGGGGCTGCTCACGGTCTTTTGCCGGCACACCTCGGCCTCGCTGCTCATTCAGGAGAACGCCGATCCGAGCGTCCTGCGGGATCTCGAGTCCGTGTTCTCGCGGCTCGCGCCGGAGGGGGCGGCCTATGCCCATGACACGGAAGGCCCAGACGACATGCCGGCGCATATTCGCGCCGCGCTGACGCAAACGCAGCTCTCCATTCCCGTCATCGGCGGCGCGCTCGCGCTCGGAACCTGGCAGGGCGTCTATCTCTTCGAACACCGCCGCCGCCCGCACCGGCGCGAAATCGCCCTGCATCTGATGGGGGAGTGACGGGTCCGCTCCTCATTGTGCGAAGCGGGGGAGGACTGCGGGGCGCCTCATTCTGACACGCGACCTCGAGCTGAGCTGCAACGCTTCTGCAAGCATAACGGGTCGATAATCACGATCAGCAAAAGTCTTTGCGTGTGGGCGCGCGGCAACGCCGCGTCCCTGTCCGCGCCCCGTGGGATTTGGGTTCGCTTATGCGTCGACAGTCGAAAAGACGCCGGAGTGGGGACGCCAGGGCGCCCTGGGCGTTGAGCGTCATGGCGCCCTGGGCGCTCGGCGTCGGGGTTCTGGTCTCGTTCACGGCGAGCGCAGGGCAAGACCCCGTCGGCGACTGGAACGTCTCGCCGTTGACCGCCCGCGCCCGCGCCGCCGCCAAGCCCGCGACCTTTCAGCTCGCCTCTTTCGGCGAAGCGGCGTCGGGCGATCTGGGGCTTTCCGGCCAGAGCCGGGCGCTGGTTCAGAGCGCCCGCCTGATGGTCGGCGCGCCGGACGATTTGCGCTCCATCCCCGACGAGAGCGAGCCGCATGTCGATCTGAAGCCCGATGTGAGAAACTTCCCCGAGGTCGACCGCACGCATAAGGGCGACCCCATCGTCGCCATGCGGCCCGGCTTCGAGACGCGGGTCATCAATCCCGCTGCGCTCGGCCTCGCCGAGCCGGCCCAATTGACCTTCAGCATAAAGGGCAAGCATGGCGCTCGCGCCAATCTCGCGCTTGCGCCCCGCGGTCCCGTGCCCGGCGACGAGGCGATCTACGAGGCCGAGGCCGCGCGCGCCGAGGCGCTGACGACGACGCAGACGCAGAAATCGACCGCCGCCGCCTCGCCGGCGCAGAACGCCTCGACCTCAACGCCGCCATCGCTGTCAAACGAAACCCCGGCTGCGGCCGAGCCAAGCGCCGACAAGCCGGTGACGAAAAGCGCGAGCGAAACGCCCCGCGACACAGGCCCCAAGGATCTTGCCGAGCGAGTCCTGCATGGCGCGACGCCCGCCGTCGCGCGCGCCGTGGCGCTGAGCTCCTCGACGCCCGCGCAGCCGGACGCGCTGCCGATCGAGGTCTCGTCCTTCCCGCGCGCCACGCTGGCGCTCGGCAAGGATGCGCGACCCGATTACGGGGCGCTCGCCAGCCGCGACAATATGGACCGTGAAAGACGCTGCCTCGCCGAGGCCGTTTATTTCGAGTCCCGCAGCGAGCCGGAGGCGGGGCAGGCGGCCGTGGCGCAAGTCGTTCTCAATCGCGTTCAAAGCGGGCTTTACCCATCGAGCGTCTGTGGCGTCGTTTATCAAAACCGCAGTCACTACAAGGCGTGCCAGTTCTCCTTCGCCTGCGAAGGAAAGTCGCTGCGCATCACCGAAACGGAGTCATGGGCGACCGCCGTGCGCATCGCCAATGAGGTCATGGACGGGCGCACCTATATCACCGACGTCGGCCGCTCGACGCATTACCACGCGACCTACGTCAAGCCGCGCTGGGCGCGGGCGCTGACCCGCATGGACATGATTGGCCGTCACATCTTCTATCGGCTGAAGCCCGGCCAGACGTAACGCGCGCAGAGGGCGCGCCAGTCGCTCGTCGCCTTGCGCGTGATGAGCAGGGTCCAGATCGCCAGCGCGGCCCAGGTCGAAACAATCGGATGCGCGGCCGTCCATTCGGAAAGAAAGTCCACCTGTCGTCCTCCTCGCGTCGCCGTCGCGCGTGAGGCAAGCGTCCAGAGAGAGGACTTAACAAATCGCGAGCGCGCGTCGCGCGCCTGCCGGCGTGGTTAATCAGTCGATCAGCCGCGCGCGGACGAGGCCCCGCACGGAATTGCCGAGATAGAAGTCGCGCGGCAGCTCTTGGAGACGCAGGATCGCCTCACGCGCCCGGCCCGCGGCGATGAGCTTTGCGCGCAGCGTTCCGGGCAGCAATCCGCAGGAAAGCGGCGGGGTCAGCAGGACGTCCCCTTGCGGGACGAAGAGATTGCAACGCGCGCTCTCGCAGAGTTCGTCGCGCTCGTTGAGGAAGAGAACCTCCTCGGCGCCTCGCGTTTTCATGGCCGCGGCAAGCGTGTCCTCGTAAAGCGCGCGGCGCGTCGTCTTGTGGCGCAGCAGCGGATCGGATGAGGAAAAGCGGCGCGCCGCAATGGCGACCCGCCAGATTGTCTCGGGCGGAACGGGGACAATGGGGGTCGCGCTCGTCTCGATCGCGCCGTCGCGCGACAACACCAGCCGTACCCTGAGCCTCTCAGGGAGGGCGACGCGCTGCTCGCTTTCCTGCAAACCGTCGGACTCGCGGATCTTGGGGCCATCTAATCCCTCCCCGCAAGGGGGAGCGATGATCGGCGTAACGGCAGAGGTTGCCGAGGCCAGCGCAGCGCAGACCTTCGCTTCGTCGTAGCGAAACCCCAGAGCGGCGCTCGACGCTGCGAGGCGGGCGAGATGTTCGGGCAGGAGGTCGAACCCGCCCGCACGCGTCCACAGCAGCGTTTCGATCAGCCCGAAGTCGTCGGCGCGCCGGTCAGGAACCGGGCCTTGATCAGACATTCCTCATACTCTTCGCGGGCGCGCGAGTCGGCGACGACAGCCGAGCCGACATTGCAGACGAGTTCGTGGTCCGGGAAAATGGTCAACGTCCGGATTGCGACATTGAAGCGAATGTCGCCGCTGGGCGCGATGACGCCGAGCGAGCCGCAATAGACGCCGCGCGGCGCGCATTCGAGGTCGCGGATGATTTCCATGGCGCGGATCTTCGGCGCGCCGGTCACCGAGCCGCAGGGGAAGAGGCCGGTGAAGAGCTCGGCGAGCGAGACGTCGTCGCGCAGTTTGGCCTCGATCCCCGACGTCATCTGATGCAGCGTCGGATAGGTCTCGATCGTGAAGAGGTCGGTGACCTTCACCGAGCCGACCTCCGAGAGCCTGGAAAGATCGTTGCGCAGGAGATCGACGATCATGAGATTTTCGGCGCGCGACTTCTCGTCCTCGACGAGATATTGGGCGCGCGCCATGTCCTCGGTCGGCATGACGCCGCGCTGCGCCGTCCCCTTCATCGGCCGGGCGCGGATGGCGCGGCCCTGCGCCTCGAAGAAAACCTCCGGCGAGAGAGAGACGACCGTCTCCTCGCCGAGCGCCACGACGCCCCCATAAGCGACGGGCTGGCGCTTGCGCAGCGCGCGGTAGAGCGCCAGCGGATCGCCGTCATAGCGCCCGTAAAGCGGGAAGGTCAGATTGATCTGATAGACGTCGCCGGCGAAAATATAGTCCCGACACGCGCGGAAACGCTCGGCATACTCGCTCTCGCTCCAGGCGGGCGTCAGCGTCACGCGCGGGGCGGGGCCTTCGGCCGGCGGCAGGGTCCAGGGGCGGGCCGCGCGGAAGGCGCCGAAGAGCAGGAGCGGCGTGCGCGAGCGCGGCGTCGTCTGGGTCCAGAATTTCGGCTCCAGCGCATAGCCCAGCTCATAGCTGGCGTAGCCGGCGAGATAGAGACCCCGCCGCGACGCGGCCTCCATGCGGGCGAAAGCGTCCCCGACGTCGGCGGCTTCCCGGGCGACGATGATCTCCTCCGGCGCGTCGAAGAGCTGCGCCCGGCCGCCGTCGCGCCCGTCCTCGAACACGATGTAGGGCCGCGCCGGCGCGTCGGTCTGCGTCGGGGCGTCGGTGCGGGCGGCGGCGTCTGGCATCTGGGGCGGGGCTCGTTTCACGCGGGATGTTACAACAACCGCCCTCACCTATGAAAGGCGGGGCAATTGCGCAATCTCGATTTCCGCCGGGCGCGATACAGGTTTTGATCTTGGGGGCGGCGCGAGCTATGGAGAGCCATGTCAACCGCCTCGCAACCCGCGCAGCCGCTGCGCCTTCTCTTTATCGGCGACGTGCTCGGCCGGTCCGGCCGTGCGGCGGTGACCCGTTATGTGCCGCGCCTGCGTGAAAAATGGGCGCTCGATTTCGTGGTCTGCAACGGCGAGAACGCGGCCGGGGGATTCGGCATCACCGAGGCGATCTGCGAGGAAATGCTCGGGGCCGGGGTGGATTGCGTCACGCTCGGCAACCACGCCTTCGATCAGCGCGAAACGCTGGTTTTCATCGAGCGCCAGCCGCGCCTCCTGCGGCCGATCAACTATCCGCCCGGCACGCCGGGGCGGGGCGCCAATCTTTTCACCGCGGCGCGCGGCCAGCAGATTTTGGTCGTCAATCCCATGGGCCGGGTCTTCATGGACGCCATCGACGACCCCTTCGCCGCCATGGAGCGGGAGCTCGGCGCGTGTCCGCTGGGCGTGGGCTGCGACGCCATCGTGGTCGACATGCACGCCGAAACCTCGAGCGAGAAAATGGCGATGGGCCATTTCGTCGACGGCAAGGCGTCGCTCGTCGTCGGCACCCATACCCATGTGCCGACGGCCGACGCGCAGATTTTGCCGGGCGGCACCGGCTATCTCACCGACGCCGGCATGACCGGCGACTATGATTCCGTCATCGGCATGGACAAGGAAGAGCCGGTGCGCCGCTTCATCCGCAAGACGCCGGGCTCGCGCTACGAGCCGGCCAATGGCGAGGCGACGCTGTGCGGCGTGGCCGTCGAGGTGGGGCAGGACGGGCTTGCCGGCATGATCGCCCCGGTGCGGCTTGGGGGCAGGTTGCGGCAGGAGTGGCCCCAGGAATGGGGCGCGCCCTGATTTCATCTCTGTTCAGCCGCGCTTGCGTCCATTAGATAAGGCGGAAAGGGACGGCGGAGCGCGACAGATGAAATGGGAAGATCTGCAGACCTCTGAAAACATCGAGGATCGCCGGGGCGAGAGCGGCGGGTTCGGCGGACCGGTTGGCGGCGGCGGCATCGGCCTCGGCACCATTGTCGTTCTCGGCATCATCGGCTGGGCGCTCGGCATCAATCCGTCGTTGCTGATCGGCGGCGCCGACATGCTGAGCCGTATGGGCGGCGGCCATCGAATCGAGCGGGAGGATCGCACGCGCGACACGTCGCAGCCGACCGACCAGCTCGGGCAATTCGTCGCCAAGGTCGTGGGCTCCAACGAGCAGGTCTGGTCGCAGATCCTGCCGCAGCAGGAGGGCGTGGCCTTCCGGGCGCCGCGGCTCGTGCTGTTCGACGGCGCGACGAGCTCCCGTTGTGGAACCGCGCAGTCGGCGATGGGCCCGTTTTATTGCCCGCTCGACCAGCGCATCTATCTCGACACCTCGTTCTTCCGCGACATGAAGCAGCGCTTCGGCGGCGGCGGCGACTTCGCCTATGCCTACGTCATCTCCCATGAGATGGGGCATCACATCCAAAATCTTCTCGGCCTTTTGCCCAAGGTGCAGCGGGCCCAGGCGCGCGCGGGCAGCCGCGCCGAGGCCAATTCGCTTTCGGTCCGCGTCGAGCTGATGGCCGATTGTCTCGCTGGCGTCTGGGCCAACAATGGCAACAGGAGCCAGAATTTCCTGGAGGAGGGCGATCTCGAAAAGGCGGTCGCCTCGGCCCAGGCGATCGGCGACGACCGCCTTCAGCGCGCGCAGCGCGGCATGGTGGTCCCCGACAGCTTCACGCACGGCTCGTCGGCGCAACGCACCGAATGGCTGTTGCGCGGCCTGAAGAGCGGCCGAATCGACGATTGCAACACCTTCGGCCGGTAAAGGTCTAAAAGGTCCGACGGGCGCGACAGGCGAGTTCCGCGCAGCCGAGCTTCTTGGCGAGGCGCGCGAGATCGGCCGTCGCCGCCGCGCGGAGCGCGCTTTTCGTCGCGATAATGCCGACCGGCTCAGAAAACCCCGGCGCCAGCCGCGTCCAGAATGAATGCGGCGCGAGGCGGAGCACGAGCGCGCGGTCTTGTGCGCCATAGGCGAACACGTCGTCGATTTCGTCGACGAAGCCGCGCTCGACCGCGCTTCCCGCCGAGAGCAGCAGGATGTGGTCGCGGCGCGCGACGTCGAGGCCCTGCGCAAGCCCTTCCTCCGCCGACGCGGTCTCGACGAGCGCGCAGCCGGCTTCGTCGGCGATGGTCTCGAGGCCGCGTTGGGGCGCGCCGATCAGCACGGCGTCCGCCACGAGGCCCTGCACGCATGATTCGACGAGAGAGGCGAGACTGCGCGCGATCGCGTCGCGCCGAAGCGGCGCGGCGGACGGTCCATGGGCGAGGAGAAGAGCGGTCAGCATTGCGCATCACATAGCCGAAAGCGCGCTGCGGCGGAATGCGGCGCCAAATATTGAGGCGTCGGAGCTAAGGACCGGGCGCCGGCCATTGCGCGGACAGCCGCCATCGGTCACCATCCGGCCGCCATGCCGCTCAGCCCTTTCCCGCTCGAACTGCTCACGACCCAGCAAATGGCCCGCGCCGATCGAATGACGATCGAGAGCGGCGTGCCGAGCATTGAGCTGATGGAGAGCGCGGCCGTGGCGATCGCGCGGGTGGCGAGTCGCATTCTTCAGCGCACCAGCGGACGGCGGGTGCTCGTGCTGTGCGGGCCGGGAAACAACGGCGGCGACGGCTATGTGGCGGCGCGGCTTCTGCGCGCGCAGCGTTACAAGGTGCGCGTCGCCTCGCTCGTGCCGCCCGACCAGCTGCGCGGCGACGCGGCGCGCGCGGCGGCGGGATGGACCGGAACGCTGCTGCCGGCGCAGGAGTGCGATTTTCACGGCGTCGACCTCGTGATCGACGCGCTCTTCGGGACGGGGCTGGCGCGCGATCTCGATCCCACCGCGCAGACGCTGGTCAACCGCCTCAACCAATGGCGGCGCGAAACCAAACAGAATGTCGTCAGCGTCGACATCCCCAGCGGCGTCGACGGCACGACGGGCGCGATTCGCGGCGCGGCGGTCGAAGCTGACGAAACCGTCACGTTCTTCCGGGTGAAGACGGGCCATTTGCTGCTGCCCGGACGATCGCGCTGCGGGCGGCTGACCTGCGCCCATATCGGCATCCGCTCGAGCACGCTCGAAACGCTCGGCGTAAGGACCTTCGTCAACGCGCCGGCGCTGTGGCTCTCGGCGCTGCCACGGCCCAAGGTGGAGGGCCACAAATACACGCGCGGCCATGCGCTGGTCGTCTCCGGCGGCGCCTCTTTCACCGGCGCGGCGCGGCTCTCGGCGGCGGCGGCGCTGCGATCGGGCGCCGGACTCGTGACCCTCGCGAGCCCGAGCGACGCGCTGCTCGTCAACGCCAGCGCGCTCACCTCGGTGATGGTGCGCCCCGCCGACGGCGCCAAAGGCCTCGCCGCCGTGCTCGCCGACGAGCGCAAGAACGCGGTGGCGCTGGGCCCTGGCCTCGGCGTGAGCGAAGCGAGCTGCGAGCAGGTCGAGGCGGCGTTGACGCCGCAGGCCTATCGGCGCGCCGCCGTGCTCGACGCCGACGCGCTGACGAGCTTCGAGAGCGATCCCTTCCGCCTGTGGCGCGCCACCCGCGCCGCGCCGGGGCCGGTTGTCATGACGCCGCACGCGGGCGAATTCGGGCGGCTGTTCGCCGAATGCGACAATGATCGCGCCAATCGCTCCAAACTCGACAAGGCGCGCGACGCGGCGCGGGTGAGCGGCGCCGTTGTGCTCTACAAGGGCCCGGACACGGTCGTCGCCGCGCCTGACGGCCGCGTCTCGATCCAGAGCTGGGCGAGTCCGTGGCTGGCCACCGCCGGCTCTGGCGACGTGCTGACTGGAGTCGTCGCGGGGCTGCTGGCGCAACGGATGGACGGATTTCTCGCCGCGTCCTGCGCTGTCTGGATGCATGCGCGCGCGGCTGAGATTTTCGGCCCCGGCCTTATCGCTGACGACATTATCGCTACGCTGCCGCAGGTGTGGCGCGAACTCTGCGGCGCCAGCGATTGACCGCGGGTGGGCCGGCCCGTCACAAAACAGTGATTAAGCTGGCGTCAGAAAAGAAACTTGCTGTGGAACTATAGCTTGCGGCCGCTGCGCCTTGTGCGGGCAGTCACGCGTGACTAGACTGCAGAGAGTCCCGCGCGGACGCGGTTTATGGCGAAGCTCCCGCGCCAATCTCGGGACGATAAAGACAGGCGTCGAATGCGGTCACACGAGAAGCTTCTGCTCGAAAACAAAGCCTGGGCCGACGAAAAAAAGCATCGGGAGCCCGATTATTTCGAACGCCTCGCCCATGGCCAGCAGCCGGAGTTCTTATGGATCGGCTGCGCAGACAGCCGCGTGCCAGCGGACATCATCGTCAACGCCGAGCCGGGTCTCATCTTCGCGCATCGAAACATCGCCAATCAGGTCATTGCGACGGACTTCAACTGCCTCAGCGTCGTGCAATACGCCGTTCAGGTCTTGAAGGTGAAGCACATCATCGTTTGCGGCCATTACAATTGCGGCGGCGTCAAGGCTGCGCTGTCCCATCAGCGTTCGGACTTCACGCTGCTGAACAAATGGCTGCTGCACGTCAAGGACGTCTATCGACTCCACCGGGACGAGTTGGACGCCATCAATTCCCTAGACGACAAGGTAAACCGCCTCGTCGAGCTCAACGTCATCGAACAAGTCAATCATCTATCCTATACATCCATCGTGCAGAACGCCTGGAAAAGCGAACAACGTCCCCTCGTGCATGGTTGGGTGTATGCGCTCGACGACGGCCTCTTGAAGCAGCTCGTCACCCTGGGACCCGAAAGCCAGGTCGACAGAATCTACGAGTGGGACGCTTGATCCCCCCAAGCGGTTGAACAGGAGACGTCAAGCCGTGCTGCGTAAGCATCTCGACTATTACATGCGCTATCTCGACCACGACATCCCGGCCGGGATCGTGGTGTTTCTCGTGGCGCTGCCGCTGTGTCTCGGCATCGCCGTCGCCTCGGGCGCGCCGCCCTTCTCCGGCGTCATCGCGGGGATTGTCGGCGGGCTCGTCATCTCCGTCGTCAGCGGCTCGCAGCTGAGCGTCTCCGGCCCGGCGGCCGGCCTCACCGTCATCGTGGCGGCCGCGGTGGACAAACACGGCCTCGGCGGCATGCTGCTCGCCGTCGCGCTCGCCGGCCTCATCCAGATCGGCATGGGCTACGCCCGCGCCGGCGTGATCGGCGCCTATTTCCCTTCGGCCGTCATCAAGGGCATGCTCGCCGCGATCGGCCTCATCCTGATCATGAAGCAGTTGCCGCATGCGGTCGGCTATGACGCGGACGCCGAAAGCGACCTCTCGTTCCTCGAGGACGACAACAACGCGACCTTTTCCTTCGTCTGGTCGTCGATGAGCTCGATCTCGCCCGGCGCGACGATCGTGGCGCTGGCGTCGCTTGCGATCCTGCTGTTTTGGGAAACGGAGAGGGTGAAGGAAAACAGGTTTCTTTCGCTCGTTCCCGGGCCGCTCGTGGCCGTCGTCTTCGGCGTTCTCTTCAATGTTTTGGCCCAGAGCCTGGCGCCTGCCCTTGGCATTGCGCCGCAACATCTCGTTACTTTGCCGCAGATCTTCGGTCCCATGCAGTTTGCGGCGGAAATCCGGTTCCCAGATTTCGGGTTGCTGACCAACTACCATATCTACGTCACGGCGGCGACGCTCGCTCTCGTCGGCAGTCTCGAGACATTGCTGAGCCTCGAGGCCGTGGACAAGCTCGACCCGCTCAAGCGCACTGCGCCCACCAATCAGGAGCTCAAGGCGCAAGGCGTCGGTAATTTCATCAGCGGCATGATGGGCGGCCTGCCGATCACCGCGGTGATCGTCCGCAGCTCGGCCAACATCAACGCCGGCGCGCACACCAAGGTCGCGTGCATCGTGCATGGCGTGCTGCTGCTGTTGAGCGTGATGTTCCTCGCCGCCGTGCTGAACATGATCCCGCTCGCTTGTCTCGCCGCCGTGCTGCTGCTCACCGGCTACAAGCTCGCGAAGCCGAAACTCGTCATCGAGCAGTTCGAGAAAGGCTTCGCCCAGTTCGCGCCCTTTGCCGTCACCATCGCGGCGATCCTGTTGACGGACCTGTTGAAGGGCATGGCCATCGGCATGGCGGTGGGCCTGTTCTTCGTGCTCTACGGCAATTACCATTCCGCTTTCACGCTCACGCGCGACAACAAGAATTACCTGCTCCGTCTGCAGAAGGACGTGTCCTTCCTCAACAGGGCGCCCTTGCGCAACTTGCTCGCCGACATCGAGGAAGACAGCTATGTCGTCATCGACGGCACGCGCGCGACCTTCATCGATCACGACATCATGGAGACGCTCGAGGACTTCATGAAAGCTGCGGGCGACAATAATATCCGCGTCGAGCTGAAAAATGTTCGCGGCCTTGCGCCAGCGCCTGTGATGGTCGCGGCCTGAGGGGGCGATTTTCGCGCCCCTGCATCGGCGTAACCAAGCGAATCAGGGCGGCCATGGCTCGCCCTGATCGCTTCGCTGGCTGTTTGCTAGGTCGGCGTAAAATTTTCGAAGACGATCTGATCCGCCCATGGCGCCGCCGCTTCGGCCTGCGCGGGCGAACGCACGGTCCAAGCCGTCACGGGTAACTGCAACGCCTGCCGCGCAAGAAAGGGGATCGCATGCGGCAGATCCGCGACGCGCCATGACAGGAAATCTGGCCGGGTGCGCGGAAAATGCAGAAACTCCGTCATCTCCGCGCGTTGCGCCGGGCTCAGCATCGGCCAGTCTTTGTCGCCATAAGTCGCCTCGCCGACGATGCCGAGGGGAATATGGGCGACGCCGAGAGCCTGCGCATTGGCGCGCAGAAAGGCGATGGGCGTCGGGTCGAAGCTCTCGATGACAACGGGACCCGAATAGGGGCCAAGAAGCGCCGCGGCGCGCTTCGCTACTGTCAGATCGCCGTCGAAATTGCTTTTCAGCTCCACGACCAGGGGCGTGCGGCCGGCGATGGCGTGAAGAAATGCGGCGAAGGTGGGGATCGTCTCCTTCGAGCCTTTCAGCGCCAAGCGCGAGAGCGCTTGCGCGTCGAGCGCGTTGACGCGGCCGCTCGCGGCTGTCAGGCGCTCCAGCGTGTCATCGTGGAAGACGACGAGGTCCCCGTCACGCGTCGCCTGCACGTCGCATTCAACGCCATAGCCCTTGGCGATGGCGGCGCGGGCGGCGCCCACCGAATTCTCGATGACGCCAGCCGCCACCTGATGCAGGCCCCGATGCGCGATCGGCCGTGCGATCAGCCGATCGAGCGCGCGGATCGTCATCCGAAGATCTCGAAGATCGCTTCGACCTCGACTGCGGCGTCGAGCGGCAATTGCGCGACGCCGACCGCGAAGCGCGC
The DNA here is from genome assembly GCF_055698645.1 of Methylocystis sp. NC52PC. NCBI lineage: Bacteria > Pseudomonadati > Pseudomonadota > Alphaproteobacteria > Hyphomicrobiales > Methylocystaceae > Methylocystis > Methylocystis sp. NC52PC. Next base: position 2,763,590 of record NZ_CP170127.1, read on the forward strand.
ATGTTTGCCGTTTTCGCCGAGCACGGCGGCGAAGAGGTCCGAGGCGCCGTTCACGACCTGGGGCACTTGGCCGAAGTCGGGGCGCGCGTTGACGTAGCCGCCGATCCGCACGGCCCTGAGCAAAGCGAGATCGCCCACCGCCGCCCGCGCCTGCGCCAAGACGTTCAACGCCGCCTGCCGCGCTGCGGCCTGCCCGTTTTCGAGCGAGACCTCCGCGCCGAGCTTGCCTTTATGCGCGGGATCGATCCCGTTGGCGCCCATCGGCAGCTGGCCCGAAATGAAGAGCAGCGCGCCTGTGCGGACGTAGGGGACGTAATTGGCGACCGGGGCGGCGGCCGCCGGCAGCGCGAGACCGAGGGCGGCGAGACGCGCGTCAGGAGTCCCGTCGGTTGGATTCGTCATGTTTGTGGTTCCCCGAGAAAAGAATTGCTCCGGCGCCACCCTGACCCTAATTTCAGCCGTCCCGCGACGCAATGGCGGCGCTGTCCAGACGGTGAAAGGGTCTCATGAATTCGACGCGCGCGCTTTTCGCCGCCATTCTCGCCGCCCCTCTGACCCCCGCCGCTCCAGCTTTCGCCCAAGGCGAACCGCCGCTCGCGAGCCACCGCGCGATCTACGAACTCACCCTCGACAAGGCCTCCGGCTCGAAGGCGCCGGCGCAGGCGCGTGGCCGCATCGTTTTCGAATTTGCAGCCTCCTGCGAGGGCTATGTGCAGAATTTCCGGCAGATAACCGAGCTTCAGCCGGCCGAAGGCGCGACCAAGCTGTCCGACATGATCTCCGCGACATTCGAATCGTTGGATGCGAGCGACATGAGGTTCAAGGTCGAGACCAAGGTCGACAATCGCGTCAGCGAAGCAACCGACGGCAAAGCGCGCCGAGAGAAGGACGGAAAGATCCTCATCGATCTCACCAAGCCAAAGCGCGCGCATGTCGATCTCGAGGGGCAGGTTTTCTTCCCCAGCGAACATCTCATTCACATCATCGAGGCGGCGCGCGCGGGACAGCAACTCCTCGAGGCGCGCGTTTACGACGGCACTGGCCGCGGCGACAAGAGCTTCGATACGTTGACCGTCATCAGCAAGGCCATTGAAACGCCAGCTTCGGAAAAGGCGACGGAGTCGCTCAAGGGCCTGAAGCGGTGGCGGGTCGCCGTGTCTTATTTCGAGACCGGCAAGCGCGACGGCCAGCCGATCTACGTTCTCTCCTTCGATCTCTACGAGAATGGAATCTCCCGCGCGCTGTCGCTCGACTACGGCGATTTTGTTCTCAAGGGCGAGATGAAGGAGCTTGCGCTGCAGCCCGCGACGGCCTGCAAGAAATAGCCTGTTAATGTCGACGCACGGATGTCCGGGCAAAGGGGACAGCCTGCGGCAAACCTCGTGTAGCATGTTTCCGTGACGATGAGCGCGCCGCGCGCCTGTCGTGAAAGGAAGCTGCGATGACGACGGCCGGCGCCTATCTGTCGGTATCCAGGAATCTCGACCGCTGGCGCGCCATCGCCGCGAACAAGCCGACGGTTGCGCTGGAGACGAAATATTTCAAGGCCAATATTGGCAGGGCGACGTCGATCGACGCGCTGCTCAAGGACCGCCGGCTGTTCAATTACGCCATGAAGGCCTTCGGACTCGGCGACCGAACCAACGCCCTCGGCATGATGCGAAAGGTGCTGGAGCAGGGCGTCGACAATTCGAGGGATCTTGCCCGTACGCTCAGCAACGCCAATATCCTCGCCTTCGCCGAAGCCTTCGACTATGCGGGAGGCAAAGCAGATGTGACGTCTGGCGATTTCGTCAAGACAATCTCGGGGCGCTATGTCGAGCAGGCCCTACAGGCCCAGCAAGGGGAGACAAACCCTGGTGTGGAGCGGGCGCTCTATTTCAAGGCGCGCGCGCCGCAGCTTTCGAGCGTCTATGGCGTGCTCGCCGACAAGAACCTTCTCGAAGTCGTGCAGGCGACGCTCAACATTCCCGCCGCGTCGGCGGCGCAGCCGATCGACACGCAGGCGCGCCTCCTCAAGGCGAAGCTGAATGTCGAGGACTTCAAGGACCCCAAGAAGCTCGAGAAATTCATTGCGCGCTTCGCGGCGATGTACGATCTCAACAATCCTGGCGCCGGGACGGCGGCGTCCGCGAACGCCAACGCCATCCTCTACGGCACTTCGTTCCTGGACCAGCCGGTCGGCGTGGATGTGTCCTTGCTCTTGCGGCGTCAGAACGCCGCGCGGGGCTTTTAAGGCGCGCTCAGCGATCACCGGAGGCGCCGCCTCCGTTCAAGCCGCCGTAAAAGCCGTTCCACCCGCCGCGGGGCTTTTCTTCACGCTCGGGCGCGGGCTCGATCGGCTTCTCGATGAACGCGCCGCCGTGGGTCTTTTTCGCGGTTGCGGCTTTCGACGCAGGCTCGCGTCCCGCCGCCGCCATGGGCGCGGCGAGCGCCATCGCGAGAATGGTCAGGAGGGTTACCGGCAGGCGTCCCATGCGCGGCTCAATGGTCATTCGCCCTTCCTGCCATTGCTGAGCGCGATGCGCAAGCGGCGCTGCGCGCTTCAGCCCGCGCTGACGCTTTCATGGCGCCTTCCGAGCAGACCGCCGATCAGGCTTGCAAGCAGGACGGAGAGAACGCCGGTCATGAAAATGCCGTCGAAGGTCCCTGCGCCGCCGATCGACAGCACGGGCGCGCCGAGGCGCGTGAGCTTGTCGAAATTCATCAGATCAGCGCCGATCAGGACGCCGAGGCTTCCGCCGGCATAGGCCAGCGGCGCCGCATGTCGCCAGGATATCAGCAAGGCGACGAGGGTCGCGGCCAGCGGTCCGACGAAGATCGGCAGGGCAATGCCGATGCCGCGCACGGGCTCCGCATAGGCGTAGCAAACCGCCGCAACGCAGGCGGCGGCGATGAGGCCGCGCCCCCATAGCTTGTTTTTCGACAGAAGATAGATGGACAGCACCGTCGGGATGACCGCGCCGCCGACATTCACCGCGAGGATGACTTCCGGCGCAGCCGAAATTCTCGGCGCGACATAAGGAACGCCGAAGTAATAGATGATCTCTTCTTGCCGCAGATATCTTTCGCTGCCGAGCGTCCCGAGCGGGATATTGATGTAGCTGCCGATCAGCGAGGCGAGGAGGAGGTAAACTGCGGTCCCGGGGCTGACGCCAAGTTGCACATAAACGTACTGCAGAATGCGCAACTGGATCAGGACTGCGAGAAGCGCGACAATGCCGACGAGCAGCATGAAGAAGGGCGGCGCGACAGGCAGATATTGGGTATCGCCGAAATGCATGGGCTCTTCCCCTGGCGTTCTGTCGGGAAATGGGGCGGGGAGGGGCGATCGTCCACAATTGCCCAGCAGCCGCAGGCTTCGCAAAGCTCGAGCCGATCGCGGCGCGTCGAAAGAACGTCAAAAAAGTTCCACCACGGGGGAACAGGTCTTTGATCTGGCAGTTTTATTGGTGCGGTTCGAGGAAAGCGTTAATTCGCGATCCGGTGACAACCGCAAACGGCCCGTCCCCTCCAAAAGAGGGGCGGGCCGTTAACATGTACGCGTTCCGGCCGCAGCCCTATATTCAGTCGAGCAGCCAGGAAGGCTGGCGTTTTCCAATAAGCGAAAGACACTGATGAACTCTTTGCATACGGCGCTCGCTGCGCTGATCCTGTCGATGAGCGCCTTCGCGCACCCCGGCGTCGCTGAAGAGACCCCGCCCAATCGTAAAGGCCCCGACGAACAAGCGCGCGGCCTTCCCGTGGAGAGCGTCACCAACCACGTAGTCACCTTGCAGGGCGAGAAAATCAGCTTCACCGCCCGCGCTGGCTCCGTGCGTCTGCGTGACGCCCAAACCGAGGCGCCGCAGGCGGAGGTCGCTTGTATTTCGTATGAACGCGCCGGCGTCGATCAGACGACGCGGCCGATATTGTTCGTGTTCAATGGCGGCCCGGGGGCGGCCTCCGCTTGGCTCGCGCTCGGGGCCTTGTCGCCTTGGCGGCTGCGCTTTTCGCCCGAGACAGTCTCTCCTTCGACGCCGCCGGCGCTCGTGGAGAACGCGGAAAGCTGGATACCCTTCGCCGATCTCGTGTTTATCGATCCGCCGGGAACGGGCTTCAGCAAAATCCTCTCTGACAGCGATGAGGTGAAAAAGCGCTTCTATTCCGCTCAGGGCGACGCCGACGCGCTCGCCGTCGTCATCCGCAAATGGCTGACCGCACACGGGCGCCTCGCCTCGCCGAAATTCCTCGTGGGCGAGAGTTACGGCGGCTTTCGTGGCGTGAAGCTTGCGAATTCGCTGAGAGAGCATGAAAACATCGGCGTCGAGGGGCTCTTTCTGGTCTCGCCGGCGCTCGACTTCAGCTGGCTGCTCGCTGGCGGCAACCCGCTCGCGCGGGCCGCGTTGCTGCCGTCTTTCGCAGCGGTCGCCCGTCACGCGAAAGACCGCGCGGATGTTGCGGACGCAGAGGCTTACGCGGCCGGCGAGTATGTGACCGATCTGCTCAAGGGCGCGAGAGATGCGCCGGCGCTCGCGCGCATGAGCGCCGCCGTCGCGCGGTTCACGGGGCTCGACCGGGAGTTCGTGTCGCGCCTCGGCGCTCGCATCGACGCAAGGAGTTTCTCTCGTGAACGCGCGCGGGACGCGGGCCGTGTCCTCAGCGTCTATGACGCCGAGATCTCGGGTTACGATCCTCAGCCCTTCGCCCCGGATAGCGACTGGGCCGATCCTTTGCTCGAGTCCTGGCGCGCGCCGCTCGGCGCCGCGATGACGCGCTTGACGATCGAGAAGCTCGGCTGGCCCATTGGCGAAGCGCGCTATTCTGTCTTGAGCAGCCAGATTTCGCATCAATGGCGCTATGGCGACGAAGGACGCGCCAACGCCGAAGTAATCTCTGGTTTGCGCGAGGCGCTCGCGCTGGATCCAAAAGCGAAGCTGCTCGTCGTGCACGGCCTCTACGATCTCACGACCCCCTATTTTGCAACCAAGCTCATGCTCGATCAGTTGCCGGATTTCGGCGATGCTTCGCGGGCGCGGCTGATCGTGCTCAAGGGCGGCCATATGCCCTATCTCTACGAGGAGTCCCGTAAGGCCATGCGCGACGCCGCAAAGGCGTGGCTGGAGACGCGCTGAGCGGGTCCCGCGCATGTCATGTTGCAGCGCGGCAGGTTCTTTGAGTAGATTGCAAGGGAGCCGCTCGCGCGGCTGACTTTTGGATCGACGCGATCTCGCGCTCGAGGACTGGAGCCGGAAGCATGGGTGCCAAGCAGAAATCCCTCTTGCAACATGAGCAGGCGCGATTCGAGGACGCGCGTCGCCAGATGGGGCTCGCGGCGATGGATTTCAGCATCCCCGACGAGCAGTTTCTCGAGCTTCGTTCGCAGGTGCGGCGCCTGCAGAACGACGTGAAGAAGCTCGAGCGCAAATCGAAGAGCCTTTTCGGTCTGTTCAGTTTTTAAGAAACCCTATTCCTTTTCTTAGCGCCTCGCGCGGGAGCTCTTTCAGCTCCGCGCGGGCTAAATCTTTGAGAATGCGATGAACGGGATTGACGGCGAGGCGATCAGGAGGCACGCAAAGCAACATCTGTCCCGCTTGATCGTTGTGCGAAGACCCGCGTTTGCCGAGCGCGCGTGGATCGGCGGGGATGGTTGCGGCGGCGAAGTTTTCTTGCAGGAGAAACAATGTCCCAGGCGCAGGCAAAGTTTCCTCAAACCGTCGTGTCGGGAAATTATGCGCAGTTCAAACACGAGTTCCTGGAGCTTTTGTTCGGCGTCCTCGTCGATGAGCGGCCCATATTCGGGAACGACCTGGATTCCCTTTTGGTCTACACGGCCATATCCCGCCATTATTTGCGGGACGAGCGATTCGGCCTGTCGCCCGACGAGGACGATGTCGATCAGCGTGGCGGCCTGACAGCTTCGAAAGTCGCCGAATCCACCCGCCTGCCGCGTGAAACCGTTCGACGGAAACTTCACCAGCTCGGGAGCAGGGGCCTGCTGGAGAAAGGCCCGCGCGACGAATGGCGGGTGGCCGTGAGAGACGGACAGCCCGTCATCCGGACCCAATATTCCCACGAGTGGCAACGTGAAATGAAACGAATTGTGAAGTTCGTGAGAGCGCTGAAAGATCACGTTTAAGCCAATCGCTGTCGAGCTCCCGTTAATCTCTTTTCCGCGCCCGCGCGCCAAAAGCCCATTGCCTTCCTCGCCCGTGACGGCAGAGCCGTAGCGCGGCTGAATTTTCGCGCCCCGCAATGGTCAAGCTTGACTTGCTTATCCCGGTGCGCATTGTGGAAACTACGTAGTCGTTGCGTGAACGTCTCGGATCGCGGGATCAGTTGAAAGTGCGCCCGCCGACCCGACGCGCCTCGGAAGCTTGCCTATTTTTGTGCCGGAAGGCTGGAAAAGTCGTGGCGGGCAACCAAAACGTAAAAGAGGCCGTTTGCGCGTAGATGCTTTTTCAACCACCCTCGTGCTGTCCGGCCGCCACGGCGCGGATGCGCGCGGCGCCTGTCGCGGGGTCACCCATGACTTTGTCCCTGATCCACCAATTCTTCGCCGCCACGGGCATCGTCGCCCTCGGCATGTGCGCCTTGCTCTTTGGCGTTTGTTCGCAAGTCTCGAGCCTTCTCCTCGCCTTCTCGACCTATAGGGTTGCAAGGGATGGCGACTGGGAGGCGACCAGGATCGGCTTGGTCCTCACTGGCGCCTGCATCGTCCTTACAGCGCGCCTGACCTCGATTTTCTTTTAGGTTCAAGTGCGAAAAAGAAGAGCGAGGCGTTGGCCTCGCTCCAGTAGGCGCTCAGGATCGGGCTCTATTAATGAAGCCGCGCCGTCACGCGCGTGCACAAGATGAAAATCCGTCCTTAAACGCGTTCATCGTGCCCGAATTGTTTTTTCGTAGCCAGTCATATCCTTAGCTTCGCCGCCGCTTTCCTCGAAGAGCGTTAACGCAGTCGCTGCGCGTGCGACGATTTCACCGAGGCTTATACCAGGGCACGAAAAAGCCGAAGATGCCGGACAGCACGGCAAAGACGATGACTGTCGCGATTATGATCGGAATTTCCGTCGTTCCCCACATGGCGAGGATCGCGCCGAGGACGGCGCCGGCGACGCCGCAGATGATGACGCTCGGCGTCAAGGCCATGTCGAACTCGACCATGCCCCCATATTTATCAACCTCTTTGCCTGAAGTGCGGGCGTCCGGCTTTTTCGAGTCGTCGTGAGTCATGTCGACCCCCTCTTATCTACGCCGCAGCGCCACTATTTAGCGCGCAGACCGGCGCAGGCGAGTGGGCCCCCGTCGCATGAGAGGGAGACGAAAAAAGGGAGCGCATGAACGCGCCCCCTTTCCGGTTTTCCGCCCCCGCAGAAAGTCAAATCACGGGTCCATGCAGTAGCAGGCGCCGCCGTCGAAGTTGTTGAAGCCTTCGGGAGCCGCAGAAGCTGCGCTGGCGAAGCCGATGCTCAGGGCGATCGCAATGGCGGCGATGATGGCGGCGGATTTCCTCATCTTCAGCTCCCTCGGTTCGTGTTCCGTTTCGATGGTCAGACGTTAGACCATGCGCCTCGGGTCGTAGGTGCGATGGCGCACATGATCGGCGAAGCGCTTGCAGGATTGCGCGTCACGCAGTTTTGGCGACGTTCGCGCGGCCGATCCGGTTCACCAGCCGGAATAGCCGCCGCGATATCCGTAAGCCGGGCCGTAGCCATAGGCCGGATAGCGATAGCCGTAGTAATGCGGCTGGCTCGCCGCCGCGCCGATCATCGCGCCCATCGCCATGCCGGCGATGGCGGCGCCAGCCACGGCGCCCGCATTCGGACCGGAGCGGTAGTAGTAGCCGCCCGCTGACGCCGGGGTCGCCGCAATCGTGCTGGCCAGCGCCAGAGCCACAATCGAGCCTGTGAAGATCTTGCCGAAGTTGGTCATTGCTCCCTCCATGGAACGCTGTTTCCTTGTCGATGAGAGGAAGCTACAGGGGAGCGAGCGGCTTGGATGTGCGGTCGGGCACACGAAAGACGCGACGCCGCGTCTTGCTTATTCGGCGGCGATGGAACAAGGCAGTGCGGAGACGGCGCGCAAGGAGCCCGAATGAATCAAGAATTGATCGACGAGGCCTTCCGCGCCGCGACGCGAATGGCGACGGATCGCAACATGAACGTTTCTGACGACGCGCTCATGCGGGCCGTGCGCGCCGTCGCCGGGGAAGGGGACGCTCAAGGCGAGCCCGAGGAAATCGCGGAGGACGCCCTGGAGCTATTGGGCAAAGGCAATGGGCCGACTGCGCCCCGGCGGGGACGCAGGCCCTTTTAACTCTCCCCAGATTCGCCCGCTCAATCGCCGTGGGGGGCGCCCGCGCCAGCGGCGCCCTCGAGAACAATGTTGCCTGACGGATCTTGCGGATACGCGAAGGGCAGGGCCGACGCCCACCGGGGCAAAACAACATAGCCGCGAGCGTAGTAGGGGGGAGGCGCGCACGCGAGTGGCGGCTGACCGTAAGAGCAACGGTAACCATGCGCGAGAGAAGGCTGAGCCCCGCAAAGCAAGGCGAACGAGCACGCAAAAAGGAGAGTTCTGGACACGCCATCCTCCCGGCAAGACGCGGTGTGAGAGCACACCGACCGGATGGTTATATGGCCGTCACAAAACCTTTGTAGAGGCGCTGACCTGATTTTAGAGCAAAGCGTTGCGCAGCTACAGGAAGGACTTTCAACCGTGCGCGTGGCCGCACAATAAATGGCTGATTTCAAGGGCAAGGCGAAGCGCCGTCTAAGCTTTTCTCCCCGTTTGAGTGAGAGGAAGCGGCCCGCAGGCGATCCCCCTCGATCGACTTTCAAAAAATCCGAATAGAGCCTTTACATCGAACGCGTGCATTGTCCCGGCCGACATCCAATTGGAGATCGCGCTCATGGACGACCTCGCTTTTCTTGGACTCGGCTTGCTCCTCTTCGGCCTCGTCGCCGTTTATGCGCGCGCTTGCGCGCGGTTCTAGAGGAGGCTCGCCAATGTCGGAACCCGTCATCGGCCTGATCGTCGCCGTGCTTCTCGGCTGCTATCTCCTCTACACGCTACTTTGCCCCGAAAAACTCTAATCGAAGGGCCGGCAGCGTCCGGCTGACGCCATGACTCTGATCGGATTGGCCCAGATCACCATTGTCCTTATTGCCGCCATCATGGCCGCAATTCCGCTTGGCGGCTATCTCGCTCGCGTTCTTGCGGGCGAAAGAACGTTGCTGTCTTCCCCACTGATCCCGGTGGAGAGAGTCTTTTACCGCATCGCCGGCGTCGATCCCGCGCAGGAGCAAGGCTGGTTCGCCTACACGCTCGCCATGCTGGCCTTCAGCATCGTCGGCTTCTTCTCGCTATACGCCCTGCAACGGCTGCAGGGCGTTCTGCCGCTCAATCCGCAGGGCTTCGCCGGCGTCCCAGCCGACCTCGCCTTCAATACGTCTCTGAGCTTCATCACCAACACCAACTGGCAGAACTACGGCGGCGAGACGACGATGAGTCATCTCACGCAAATGCTCGGCCTGACGGTTCATAACTTTGTCTCGGCCGCGACGGGCCTCGCCGTGGCTTTCGCGCTCGTGCGCGGATTCGCGCGCTCCGAATCCGCGACCGTCGGCAATTTCTGGGTCGATCTCACGCGCGCGACGCTTTACGTGCTGCTGCCGCTCTCCATTGTCTTTGCGCTCGTCCTCGTCTCGCTGGGCGTGCCGCAGACTCTTGCGGGCTCCGTCGAAGCGACCACCCTCGAAGGGGCGAAGCAGATCATATCGATCGGGCCCGTCGCCAGTCAGGAGGCGATCAAGGAGCTTGGCACGAATGGCGGCGGCTTCTTCAACGCAAATGCGGCGCATCCTTTCGAGAACCCCAACGCCCTGTCCAACATGCTGGAGATCTTCGCGCTGCTTCTTGTTCCCTTCGCTTCGGTCTTCGCCTTCGGCAAGACCGTCCTGGATCCAAGGCAGGGACGCGCGATCGCGGTCACGATGGGTATCGTGCTCGTCGCCGGCGCGCTGATCGCCTATTGGGCGGAAGCCGCCGGCAATCCGCTTCTTACCGAGATCGGCGTCGATCCGTCGCCTGGAAACATGGAGGGCAAGGAAGTGCGTTTCGGCGTCGCAACCAGCGCGCTGTTCGCGGCGGCGACGACGGGCACGAGCACGGGCTCGGTCAACGCGATGCATGACAGCTTCACGCCGCTCGGCGGCCTCGTTCCGCTCTTCAACATCTTGCTGGGCTGCATCTCGCCGGGCGGCGACGGCGCCGGGCTCTACGGATTCCTCGTTCTCGCCGTGATTGCCGTTTTCGTCGCCGGGCTGATGGTCGGCCGGACGCCGGAATATCTCGGCAAGAAGATCGAGACGCGGGAGATGAAGCTCGCCATGCTTGCTGTGCTGATCTACCCGCTCACGGTGCTCGGTTTCACCGCCGCGTCGCTTATGCTGAAGACCGGCCTCGACAGCCTCGGCAACGCCGGACCGCACGGGCTTTCGGAAGTCCTGTACGCCTTCGCCTCGACCAACGCGAATAACGGCTCGGCCTTCGCGGGCCTCGCCGGCAATACGCCATGGTACAATACGACGCTCGGCGTCGCCATGTTCGTCGGGCGCTTCTTCTTCGTCGTGCCGGTTCTGGCGCTTGCAGGCTCCTTCGCCGCCAAGAAGAAGGCGCACGCTTCGGTCGGCACGTTTCCGACGCATGGGCCGCTCTTCGTCGGCCTGCTGCTCGGCGTCATCGTCATCCTCTACCTGCTGCAATATTTCCCGGCGCTCGCGCTCGGCCCCATCGTCGAGCATTTTCTCATGCACGCCGGCAAGAGCTTCTAAGGAGCCGATCATGTCTCCAAAAGTCGCCGCTCCCGGCCTGTTCGATCCCGACATCGTCAAGCGCGCCTGCATCGACGCCTTCATCAAACTCGACCCGAGAAAGCTCGCGCGCAATCCCGTCATCTTCGTCACCGAGATCGTTTCCTTCGTCGTGACGGGCTTCTTCGTCCGCGATCTCCTCGCCCACAATGGCGTCGCCTTTTTCTCAGGCCAGATTGCGGCCTGGCTGTGGTTCACCGTTCTCTTCGCGAATTTCGCCGAGGCGGTCGCGGAAGGACGTGGCAAGGCGCAGGCGGACGCGCTGCGAAAAACGCGCTCCGACACCCACGCAAAACGGCTGATCGACCCGGAGGGCGCCGCCGGGATGAAGAAAGTCTATCAGGGAGTCTCCGCTCTCGAATTGAAGGTCGGCGACATGGTTCTCGTCGAAGCGGGAGACCTTGTTCCAGGCGACGGCGAAGTCGTCGAAGGTTGCGCCTCGGTCAATGAATCGGCGATCACCGGCGAGTCCGCGCCCGTCATCCGCGAGGCTGGCGGCGACCGGTCGGCGGTGACGGGCGGCACAACCGTTCTATCCGACTGGATCAGGGTCAGGATCACGGCGGCGCCGGGCTCCACTTTCATTGACCAGATGATTGCGCTCGTGGAAGGCGCGCAACGGCAGAAGACGCCGAACGAGCTTGCTCTGTCGATCCTGCTGGCGGGCCTGACCATCGTATTCCTGATCGTCTGCGTCACGCTGTGGCCGTTGGCGCTCTATTCGGGAACGACCCTGTCGATCACGGTCCTGATCGCGCTGCTCGTCTGCCTGATCCCTACGACCATCGGCGGCTTGCTGTCGGCGATCGGGATCGCCGGCATGGACCGTCTCATCCGCTTCAACGTCGTCGCCACTTCCGGACGCGCCGTAGAGGCTGCGGGCGACGTCGACACGCTGCTGCTCGACAAGACCGGCACCATCACCTTCGGCAATCGCATGGCGGACGAGTTCGTCCCCGTCGGCGGCGCGACCGATCAGGCCCTGGCGGAGGCGGTGCTGCTCGCCTCTCTTGCGGACGAGACGCCGGAAGGGCGTTCCATCGTCTCGCTCGCGACGTCGAGTTACGGCGTTGCGGCTCCGCCGCTCGGCGCGGAGGCGACGATCGTTCCCTTCTCGGCGCACACACGCGTTTCCGGCGTCGATTTGCCTCGCCGTTCGCTGCGCAAGGGGGCGGTGGACGCAATCGTCGGACAGGCTGCGTCCATCCCCGTTGATTTCGAACGGGCGGTCGAGCGCATTTCACGCGCGGGCGGAACGCCCCTGGCGGTCGCCGAGAACGGGCGCCTGCTCGGCGTGATCCATCTCAAGGACATTATTAAGCCGGACATCAAGGCCCGCTTCGCTGCGCTGCGGGCGATGGGAATCAAGACGGTGATGGTGACGGGCGACAATCCGATCACCGCGGCCGCCATCGCCGGCGAAGCAGGCGTCGACGATTTCATTGCGCAAGCGAAGCCTGAGGACAAGCTCGCCTATATCCGCAAGGAACAGCAGGGCGGGCGTCTCATCGCCATGTGCGGCGACGGCGCCAATGACGCGCCCGCGCTGGCGCAGGCCGATGTCGGCGTCGCGATGCAGACGGGCACGCAGGCGGCGCGGGAAGCGGGCAATATGGTCGACCTCGACAGCGATCCGACGAAGCTCATCGAGATCGTTCAGATCGGCAAGCAATTGCTCATGACGCGCGGCTCGCTGACCACCTTTTCGATCGCCAACGACGTCGCGAAATATTTTGCGATCATTCCGGCCCTGTTCGTGGTCGCATTTCCAGAACTCGACGCGCTCAACCTCATGAAGCTGGCCTCGCCCCAGTCGGCGATCCTCTCCGCCGTCATCTTCAATGCGCTCGTTATCGTCGCCCTGATACCGCTCGCCTTGAGGGGCGTCGAATACCGTCCCGTCGGCGCGGCCGCGCTCTTACGCCGCAATCTGCTCGTCTACGGGCTCGGCGGACTCGTGGTCCCCTTCGTCGGGATCAAGGCGATCGACCTGATCGTGTCCGCGCTTCATCTCGCCTGAGGAGGCTACCCATGTTGTCGCAATTTCGTCCCGCGATCTTCATGATCCTGCTGTTCACCGCCTTCACCGGCCTCGCTTATCCCCTGGCGATCGCCGCCATCGCCCAGCTCGCATTCGCGGTCCAGGCCAATGGCGGGCTGATCGAGCGCGACGGCAAGGTCGTCGGCTCGGCGCTCATCGGGCAGAACTTCGTCAGCGACCGGTATTTTCACGGACGCCCTTCCGCCACGCTCGGGAGCGATCCCGCAGATCCAGCCAAGATGGTCGAAGCGCCGTATAATGCGGCAAATTCCATGGGCTCCAATCTCGGGCCGACATCGAAGAAGCTTGTGGATCGCGTGAATGGGGCGATCGAAGCCGAATTCGCCGCAGGGCGAATTGGCATGGTTGCGGCGGACGCGGCCACGACCTCCGCCTCGGGTCTCGACCCGGACATCTCGCCGCAATACGCTCTGGCGCAAGTCGCCGCCGTCGCAAAGGCGCGCGGCCTTGCCGAGGATCGTGTCCAGGCCCTTGTCGAAGCGCATTTTGACAACCGGCTCTTCGGCGTCATTGGAGAGCCGCGCGTGAATGTCCTGAAGCTGAACATGGCGCTGGACACGCTGAGATAACATCGGAGAAGCGTCGAGCTTGAGCCTCGGAGAGCGCCGTCCCGATCCTGACGCGCTCCTTGCCCTGACCGGCAAGGACGGACAGGGAAAGCTTCGGGTTTTTCTTGGCGCCGCGCCAGGCGTGGGCAAGACCTATGCGATGCTCGCGCGCGCCAGCGCGGCGCGCGCCGACGGGCAGGACGTCGTCATCGGGCTTGTCGAAACCCACGGCCGCAAAGAGACAGAGGCTTTGCTCGAGGGCCTCGAAATTCTGCCAAGGCGAAAGATCGCCTATCGCGGTCGCCTTATCGATGAATTCGACATCGACGCGGCTCTGGCGCGCAAGCCGCAGCTCATCGTCGTCGACGAACTCGCTCATACCAATGCGCCAGACAGCCGGCATCCCAAACGCTGGCAGGACGTCGAAGAGCTTCTGGATGCAGGCGTCGATGTCTGGACCGCGCTCAACATTCAGCATCTGGAGAGTCTCGCAGACGTCGTTTCGCGGATCACCGGCGTCGCGGTTCGCGAGACCGTGCCCGACCGCATCCTGCAAGGCGCCGACGTCATCCTCGTCGACATCACGCCGGACGAGCTTCTCCAGCGATTGCGGGAGGGGAAGGTCTATGTTCCCGAAACCGCACGACGGGCGACGCAGAATTTCTTCACCCCCCGAAATCTGACGGCCCTGCGCGAACTCGCGTTGCGACGCACCGCCGAGCGCGTCGACGATCAGATGGTTGCGTTCCTGCGGCAAGGGGCCATTGAGGGGCCTTGGGCGACCGCCGAGCGGCTCCTCGTTTGCGTCGGGGCCGAGGGGTCCGAGGGCGTGGTGCGGGAGGCCGCCCGCCTGGCGAGCGCGCTCAACGCCTCCTGGATCGCAGCCTTTGTCGAACGAACGGGGCATGAAGCGCAATCCGCCGAAGCCGTTCAGAAAGTGGATGACGCCCTGCGTCTGGCCGAAAGACTGGGCGCCGAGATCGCGCGGCTTTCCGGCGACGATCTCGCGGGGGAAATTCTGAAATTCGCGCGTCAGGAAAACATCACGCAGATCGTCCTCGGCCGATCCCGCACGGGTTTTCTGGGCAAGCTTTTCAGACGCTCGCTGCCGGACGAGATTGCGCGGCGCGCGAAGGACATCGCCGTGCTTCTCGCCGGCGTCCGCGAAGGCGCCCCGGCGCAGTTCGAATGGAAGCCGCCCAGGCCTTCTCAGCTCTCGGCGGGCTTCGCCGCCGCCGCAGGGGCGGTTCTCCTTACCGTCGGCTTTGGCGTCTTGCTCGATCACTGGCTTCCGATCCCGAACATGGCGGTGATCTTTCTGCTGCCGGTGATGGTCTGCGCCATTTGGCTCGGCCTTTCGTCCGCGATCGCGGCCGCCGTCCTGTCGTTCTTCGCCTGCGACTTCTTCTTTGTGGAGCCGCGCTATGGTTTCGCCGTGTCGAAGCCGCAGGAGTTCATCGAACTTCTGGTTTCGCTTGCGGTCGCGACAGCCACAGGGATGCTCGCGAGCCGCATGCGCGAGCAATCCCACGCCATGCTGCGCAGAGCCGAAACAGCGCAATCCCTCTTCGATTTCTCGAGAAAACTGTCGGCCGCGACCAGTGAAGAAGATATTTTGTGGGCGACGATGACCCAGGTCCAGAAGGCGCTGGAGGCTCCGCGCGTCGTTCTCCTCGCGCCAGACGACGGCGAGCTTGCGATCTCTGCGTCATGGCCGCCGTTCGACCAACTCGATGCGGGCGAGGAAGGCGCGGCCAGATGGGCGCTGGAAAAGGCGGAGGCGGCCGGTTGGCGAACCGGCACCCTGCCGAACGTACGCTTCCAGTTTCGTCCGCTCGCAACCCCGCGAGGCGTCGTCGCCGTCTGCGGCGTCGAACCCAAGCGACGAGACGAGGCCTTCACCGGGCAGGAAGAGCGCATGCTGACCGCGCTTCTCGAACAGACCGCGATTGCCATTGACAGATCACGCCTCGTCGACGGCTCGATAAAGGCGGCGGCGCTGGCAGAGAATGAACGATTGCGCACCACCCTGCTCGCGTCGCTTTCGCACGATCTTCGCACGCCCCTCGCCTCGATCACCGCCGCGATTACGAGCCTTCGCAGCCTCGGAGAGAAGCTGCCCTCCGACGACCGCCGGGACCTCATGGCGTCGATCGAGGAGGAGGCCGCGCGGCTCGGCGGCTTCATCGCCAATTTGCTCGACATGACGCGCATAGAGGCGGGGGGCGTCGCGCCCACCCGCGATCTCGTCAATGTCGCGGCTGCGGTTCGCACCGCCGTCGAGCGCGTCCGTAAAGCCTATCCGGAGCAGAAAACGGCGATCAGCGTCTCTCCCGACCTGCCGCCCATACGCGGCGACGCCAGCCTTCTCGGACAAGTCCTTTTCAACCTTCTGGATAATGCGCAAAAATATGGCGGGCCAGGGGGCGCAATCGTGCATGCGCGTCGCGAAGGGGCGGATGTGGTCATTACCGTCACGGATGAAGGGCCCGGCGTGAAGCCCGCGGATCTCGAACGCATCTTCGAGAAATTCTACCGCGGCGGGCGCGCAGACGGGCGCAAGGCCGGGACGGGCCTCGGCCTCTCCATTTGTCGTGGGCTCGTGCAGGCGATGGGTGGCGAGATCGTCGCCCAGAGTCCCGCGATCCGCAGGCGCGGAACGAGAATTGTCATGCGTTTCCCCGCCGTCGAAGAAGCCTCGGGCGGAGCTAGGCCATGAGCGGCGCGAGGGTTCTCGTCGTAGACGACGAGCCGCAAATCCTGCGCGTGCTGCGCCCGGCGTTGACCGCCTCGGGCTACCAGGTCGTCGGCGCCGCCACGGCTGCGGAAGCCTTCGCCGCATTGCGCGACGGCATGCCGGACATCGTCATCCTCGACCTGGGTCTTCCCGACATGGATGGAAAGGAAGCGCTTAGAAGAATGCGCATATTGACCAATACGCCCATCATCGTGCTGTCCGCGCGCGACCGGGAGACGGAAAAGGTCATGGCCCTCGACTTTGGCGCCGACGACTATGTCGAAAAGCCTTTCGGCATGGACGAATTGCTGGCCCGCATGCGCACGGCGCTCCGGCGCGCCCGCAGCGACGTCGAGCCCGAGCAAATCAACGTCGAGGAGCTCGTGATCGATGTCGGCAAGCGCCTCG
Source organism: Methylocystis sp. NC52PC (assembly GCF_055698645.1). Taxonomy (NCBI): domain Bacteria; kingdom Pseudomonadati; phylum Pseudomonadota; class Alphaproteobacteria; order Hyphomicrobiales; family Methylocystaceae; genus Methylocystis; species Methylocystis sp. NC52PC. Next base: position 2,780,198 of record NZ_CP170127.1, read on the forward strand.
TCCTCAAGAAAGGCAGGACGATAAAGCTCACGCCGAAAGAATTCGATCTGCTGATCTTCCTTGCTAGACGCGCCGGACGAGCCGTATCGCAGCGAGAAATCCTGAAAGCCGTCTGGGGACCCGCTCATGAAAACGACGGCCAGTATTTGCGCGTCTTCGTGGGACAGCTGAGAGGAAAGATCGAGGACGACCCAGCGCATCCGCGCCTTCTGACAACGGAACCGGGTGTGGGATATCGGTTCGCAGGCTAAGCTGGAGTCGACGGGTCATGACCCCCGCTCAAGCATCGGCTTTGCTTCGGCGCCGAGGTGAAAGAGTTCTGAAAGCTACGGCAAGGCGCAACTGGTGCTCAGTGCGGTGCGGGAACCCCGGGCCGCCAGTCGACGCCGGCGGCGGAAAGCTTCTTCGGCGCGCCAAAGTAACCACGAACCTCGGGCGGAACGCGCGCGAGTTTTTCGTTAACGAGGGTGATCGCTTGGGTGACGCTGCCCCTGACATCAAGCCCCGGCAGTTCAACCCATCCAGCTCCCAAGCACTCAGAAAGCAAGTCGAGTTCGTCGTGCTTGGCTTTATGAGTGAGTAGCTCCGCCAGAAGGTCTGCAGAGGGGATACCCAGCGCGCGTGCGAGGGCGTCGAGCGGCGACTCGCCTTTGCGCCATCTCCCAATGTAATGAGCTATAATTGCGTGCTTCGAGGCGCTCCACTCGCTGTCGATGTTGGGAGTTGGTCTGATTTGGTCCAAGCACCAGCGCGTCTGCATAGCGAGCCTGCCTATCTCAGATCTTGGTCCGCCCTTGGAAGACTTTATCGGCGACTAGCTGTCAATTCCATTGATTTGAGTTGCAGCCAAGATTCGAAAATGACCTTCGGAAGGGCGACGTCATCTTCGGCGCGTCACAGCGATCCTCAAGGGGCCGCGCTCAGCCTGGAAGGTAACTAAGCGCAGCCGATCGCGCTGTTTATGTGAGCCGAAAACCGATTAAGGCCCGCCCAAGGACGGCATGGGGGGCAAGGATCGAATCGCCTGGCCAACACCTGCATAAGTCGACGCGCCCTGTTGGTTGACCGTCGCGCTATTACTCAGATTGCTGCCTGCCTTCCCGATGGCGACTTGCTGCACCCCGTAAAAGTCCACGGCGCTGTTCTGCGTGGTGCTATCTACGTTGTTCTGACCAAACGACACACCGGCTTTGGCGCTCAGAAGGGGATTGTTGCCGAAGTTGACGCCGATGAAGCTCGGCTTGACGCTGATGAAATTTTGCGCTTGCGCCTGAGCGGCTGCGATCGAGACAAGAACGGCAATTGTGAAATATCTCATCTTCTGCTCCTCGATTTTCCGCTGATACGCCGATTGCGACAGGCAGGACGCGCGCTCCCTCGAAGAGAAGACCGCGGCCGCCGTTGGCCGCGATCCTTTTCAAGCCAGGAGAGCAGCGACGTCTCATGGAGCGCCGAAGTTCAGCGGAACCTGCGCCTGGATAACGGTCGCCTTGTTGATGGCGTCGCCGCCCTTCGAAGTGTTGCCAATCGACTGATTGATGGTCGCTGACTGCGACAGATCGCCATGCCACTGGTTGACCGGGACCTGCGCTTGCACGACGAAAGCCTTGTTGAGCGCAAAGCCGCCCTTCGAGGTGTTGCCGATCGACTGATTCAGCGTGAGCGACTGGGTCAGATCGAGAGCAAATGCGAAGCTAGTGGAAAGAACCAGAGCCGCAGGAATAAGAAGGAGCTTCCTCATGAGTATTCTCCATACTTAATTGAAGCTGCCTTTTGGCGCTTCAGGTGAGGAAGTAGGCCGTGGCAAGCACACGCACAGGCGCCTCTTTGGATAGGTGTCCATAGGGGTTAAGTGCTATTACTTACAATCTCTGCGGTAGACCCTGCGAGGCTCAAGAGATCGTCGCGTCCGCATATCAAGTGGAACGCGAGTTCAAGGCGCTTTCCGCGGATCGCGCAGATCGCGTCACTCGCAGGCGCTCAAAGGGGAATTTCAGGGTTTAGGATCGCCAGCAGATAACAGACGTAATGCTGCGGACTTAAGCGTAGATCGCGTGTTCTGTGGCAAGCGGTGGTACACTGTGATAATAGAAGCGATAAGCCATTTTTGATATCGGGGCAGGTCGCTTCGCTTGATCTCTCTCATCGTAGCTTTTCGAATCGCAGCATTTTGTTCTGAGCCGCAAGCCCATCGCTTGCTTAAGCTGCCTCTCTTGAAGAATTTCCAGCAAAGAACTTCTGGCGTACGGACAAAGTCTCCCAAAAGCGCCATATGAAGAAGCCAAGTATGGTCAGCAGAATACTCCCCGCAATCGTTTGGCATGATGCCGCCAATGCGATGGAAAGCCTCAGCGCGGAAAAGGCCACGATTCGGGACCCACCAGTTCGCGCCTGTTAGAAACGCGGCTGCTCGCCTGATTGCGCCAGTCACGTTGGTCAAGCTGGTGAAAGCATAGATGCTGGAAGAGCCGTCAAGGTCTATTACCTCTACGTCGCTAAACGCAATGATAGCGTTCGGCCGGGCGGATAGCTCATGCGCCAGTCGCTCGACATATGTGGGCGCGACAACATCGTCGTGAAAAGCAAAGAACATCAGCTCGCCGTGGGCTTGCGCCATCAGGTCGTTGGAGTTCCGCAACCACCCCAAGTTCGAGTCGCGAGGCGCGACGCGCACGTTTGCTCGTGTCGCGGCAAAGCGCTCGACGATTTCCAGTGTCGAGTCGGTCGAGCAATCGTCGCCGATGAGGATTTCGAGGTTCGGCCAAGTTTGGGCAGCTAGGCTGTCAAGGGTGCGCTGGATGAAGTCCTCTGCATTGTAACACGGGACGAGCGCCGTAACCTTCGGGCGCCACTCCATCTCGCCGACAGGGCCAGGCAGATTGCCGCCATCAGTCAAAAGTCACCCCCTCAATCTGTCGATTGGCGCGCCTGGTTGCGCGTCAATTTCCTATAAGCTCCTGCGCCAAATTCCAAGCCAGCCAAGGCGCTGTCGAGTATTTTCCAGTGTCTACCGAGTAGTAGCGCCCGCGCCTCAATATACCGAACCGGTCTCGCCTATGCAGCGTTGACCGCGGGTCTGCAAGCGAACCCCGGCCCTGAGCAAAAACGAAGCCTCCTTGAACGACGATCGTTTCGGCGGAATCAAAAATCTTGCTCGTCCAGGGCAAAAGCTCTCCCAAGGCTGACCGCACCTTCGCAATCAGCTCCTTCTGTTGCGAGGTGGTCCAGGGCTGCAGCGCCGGTGGACTGATCTCGTTAGATTCAAAAATAAGACCGGCAGGGTACCAAGAAGCGTAAAAATCGCGTCCGTTATAGTTCTTAACGTCTCCGAAGGGGCCGAAAGCGACTACGACGCTAGGAAGGTCGAGATCATTTGGGGTCTGGATGAAAAGGGAATGTCGAAACCGATTTGACCATTGGTCTGGAGCCGGCGCCCCTGCCGTCAGATCAATTTCCAGCCGACCATGCCACAGCGCATTCACTACGATATCGAAGCGGTCATCCACATCCGGCGTTCCTTGAACGCGCCAAGGACCGTTTACCGAATCCACCGGGGTAGCCGCTTTAATGGCGACGCCGGGGCAAAAAGAAATGCGAGACTCATTCAAAAGCGCATCGCAAAGGCGATCCGCAATCCATCGCGTATCGACGGAGCGCTCTGGCGTGACAAAGCCCGCGGTCAGCAGGTCATCATTCGCAACATTGCCCACCTCCTTGCGAGACATGCGGCGGAAATTGGCGCGCGACACGTCGACCAGATACCGGCGAGAATCGGGATGTTCTCTAAGGAGCGCGCTAACGCCCTCGAAGGTTGCCGCGACTGCTTCCGGAGTGGCGACCGTGTCGCGATGTATAAGATAAATGTCGTCCTGCTCCGTGATTGCAGGGGAAATATCGGCGCCGATAAGCTTCGAAATCAACGGTCCGAAATTTAAGCCCCCTGGAATGACGCGGCGAGCCGTATCCAAGGAGGGGTCAGCGCCGTACAAATAGCCGAGGTGGATTTTTCCTTCGTTCCACCGGCTGGCCCCCGCAAGCGGCACGTTCTCCCTATCGAAAAGAGATACTCTAAAACCGTGCCTGGCCAAAAAGAGCGCTAGACTTGCGCCCATAATTCCTGCGCCAAGGATAGCAACCCGGCGCCCCCCTCCCTCAGTAGACCTCATGCTAGAGCTTTCTAAATTGCGGTCAGTCACAGGTAGCGAGAGGCCTCGCTGCAACTTCTTGCTTTGCATCTCCTAGCACTTGTAAACGAAGCGAACCAGTTGAACTACGACGCTGAGAACGCTCTCATCGAAGAACGTCGCCAATGCGCGGGGCTATCAGGCGGGCCAAGTGCGCCGTCGCGGCAGGATGCGGTCGCTTGTCCAAGAGGCGAGGCTTTATATGCCCCTCCGGGCAAGGAATGCATCAAGTGGACGCGTCGTTATCACCCATCGGACGGTTTCGGCCATAAGAGTTGCGTTCACTGGAGATAAGCGGGAGCGGTAGCATTTACGCGGATTGAGGACGCCTGCCTTCGAAGGACGTGCAGCCTGGCCGCAACAGAGGGCAAGCGGGACTGGCGGGCGTAACGGCGGGTAACGCTGCTCAGCTGACGGCGCAAGAGTGGGCGCTGTGCGCGCCTGTCCAACAACGCCTTTTCCGTAAATTCTCCGTATGGGGAGCCGGAATTCGGGTGGCGAAGGCGGCAAATGGCTGATTTTACTGGCGCTCCCTAGGGGACTCGAACCCCTGTTTTCGCCGTGAGAGGGCGACGTCCTAGACCGCTAGACGAAGGGAGCGGGCGCTGCGGTTCTATAGACTGGCCGGGTCGGCTTCGCAAGGCCCCGGCGGGGCGACTTTCGCGCCTGCCTGCGGCGTGATAGCGGATGTCCTTCCTGTCTTGGACCTAACGATCATGACGCAGCCGCTCATCAACAATACGCCGGAGGCAGCGCGCCTCGAGGCTTCGCTTGTCGCTCTCGGGCGCGCCGCGCGCAAAGCGGCGCGGGCTGTCGCGCTCGCGCCGGCGGAGGTCAGGAACAAGGCGCTGCGGGTCGCGGCCGCGGAGATACGCCGCCAGAGCGGGGCGATTCTCGCAGCGAACGCGCTCGACGTCGCCGACGCCAAGGCGCGCGGCACGGCGGGCTCCTTCATCGATCGGCTCACGCTCGATCCGGGTCGGGTAGAGGCCATTGCGCGGGGCGTCGAGGAGATCGCCGATCTGCCCGACCCCGTTGGAAAAGTGCTGGCGCGCTTCGAGCGGCCGAACGGGCTCGTCATCGAGCGCGTCGCGACCCCGCTCGGGGTCATCGGCGTGATCTACGAGAGTCGTCCCAATGTTACGGCCGACGCCGGAGCGCTCTGCCTCAAGGCCGGCAACGCCGCCATTCTGCGCGGCGGCTCAGAAAGCCTGCGCTCGTCGCGCGCGATCCACGCCTGCCTCGTCACGGGGCTCGAGGCCGCAGGACTGCCGGAAGCTGCGATTGCGCTGATCGACACGCCCGACCGCGCCGCCGTCGGCGCCATGCTCGCCGGCCTCGACGGCGCCATCGACGTGATCGTGCCGCGGGGCGGCAAAAGCCTCGTCGCGCGCGTCCAGCACGAGGCGCGCGTGCCGGTGTTCGCGCATCTCGAAGGGATCGTGCATGTCTTCGTGCACGAGGACGCCGATCTCGGCATGGCGAAACGCGTTCTGCTCAACGCCAAAATGCGACGCACCGGCATTTGTGGCGCGGCCGAGACGCTGCTCGTCGACAAGGCCTGCGCGGCGACGCATCTCGCGCCGCTCGTCTCCATGCTCATCGACGCGGGCTGCGAGGTGCGCGGCGACGCTTCGACTCAGGCGGCGGATGCGCGCGTAAAGCCCGCGGCCGAAGACGACTGGCGCGCGGAATATCTCGACGCGATCATTGCGGCGAAGGTCGTCGACGGCGTCGACGCGGCGATCGAGCACATCGAGACCTATGGCTCGCATCACACCGATTGCATCATCACCCGCGACGACGCGGTCGCCCAGAGGTTCATGAACGAAGTCGACTCGGCGATCGTGCTGCACAACGCCTCGACGCAGTTCGCGGATGGCGGCGAATTCGGCTTCGGCGCCGAAATCGGCATCGCCACCGGTCGCATGCATGCGCGCGGGCCGGTGGGGGTCGAGCAACTCACCTCCTTCAAATATCGCGTGCATGGCGCCGGACAGGTGCGGGGGTGAGCGCGGCTTTGAATGCGGGCGGCGCGTGAATGACGGCGCAGCCGGTCCGCCTGCCGCCGCATGCGCCCGGCATGCGCATCGGGCTCTTTGGCGGCTCCTTCAATCCGCCGCATGAAGGCCATGCGCTCGTCGCGCGCCTGGCGTTCACCCGGCTTGGACTTGACCGGCTATGGTGGCTCGTGACGCCCGGCAATCCGCTGAAGGACACGCGCGCCTTGCCGCCGCTCGCGGTGCGGATCGCCGCCGCGCGCCGGATCGCTCAAGACCCGCGCATCGTGGTGACGGGATTAGAGGCCGACGTCGGCGCGCGCTATACCGCGGACACGCTGCGCTTTTTGCGCAAGCGCTGCCCGGGGGTCCATTTCGTCTGGATCATGGGCGCGGATAATCTGCTTCAATTCCACCGCTGGCGCGACTGGGAGGAGATCATGCGCACGACGCCGGTCGCGATCATCGACCGACCCGGCGCGACAGCCAAGGCCGCAAGCGCCAAGGCGATGCAACGGTTTCCGCGCGCGCGCCTCGACGAGAGAGACGCGCGTCTCCTTCCAACGGCTGCGCCCCCGGCCTTGGTGTATCTGCATGGCCCGCGCAGCGCCTCGTCTTCGACGGCGCTGCGGCGGAAAGCGCCTTGATCACTTCTTCTCGAACAGCGGCAGAATCCAGCGCTTATACGCCCAGAAGCTCGCCGGAATGCCGATGAAGATGGCGACCCACATCAGGGCCGAGTTGTCGACGCCGTTCTCATAGAAGGTGCCGCCCTCGTGCACAGACTGGGTGTAGGGGTTACGCACGAACAGCGTCAGCAGAAAGGAGCCGACGACGATAGCGCCGACGATATAGATGAAGCTTTTCGGGATCAGCATGACCGGCTGCCCCGGCTTCTGCTTTTGCGGTGGCTCGCGGCGGTCGTTGCGGTCGTCGGTCATGGAGTCGCTCCTCAAGGCGTGGCTTTCGGCGTCTAATATGGATCAGACCGAAAGCCCGCGCCATAGAGCGTCCCCGCGCCCCGCTCCGCAACGTGCCGAAAGGCCTACCGCCGCGCCTTCGCCCGGCGCTCGAGCATTGGCAGGAGCCAGTGCTTATAGGCGAGGAAGCTTGCCGGAATTCCGATGAAGATCACGACCCAGAGGGCCATATTGGTCTCCATGCCGCGCTCGTAGTAGAGGCTGCCTTCCGTGGTCGCCTGCGTATAGGGGTTGCGCACGAAGAAGGTCACCAGCAGCGAGGCGACCACCACCGCGACCGTCCCATAGACCATGTTCTTCGGCACGGGGAAAATGAACTGAGGGTCCTCCCCGCGGCGGCGCTGCGACGTGAGCTTGTTTTGCTGGCTTTCGTTCTCGGACATGACGTTTCCTCGCGTTGTTCCGAGGATCATACGGAGGCGAAGCCGGCGGGGAAGCGGCGGTGTCCGCCAAACCGGAACCGATATCCGCCAAGATGGGCGGCTAACCGGCGGCGCCGCCGTAAACGTCATAAGCGTCGGCGCGGTCGACCTTGATGGTCACGACGTCGCCCGCCCGCAGCGGGCGGCGCGACGAGACGAAGGCCGAGCCGTCGATCTCGGGGGCGTCCGCCTTGGTGCGGCCCTTGGCGAGCGCGCCGGACGGGCCGCCGCCGGGCTCGTCGATGATGACCTGGAGCCTCTTGCCGATCTTTCGCTTCATCAGCCGGGCGCTCACCGCCTGCTGCTTCTCCATGAATCGCTTCCAGCGCGTCTCCTTCACGTCGTCCGGAACCGGTTCGAGGCCGAGGTCATTCGCCGGGGCGCCGGCGACAGGCTCATATTTGAAGGCGCCGGCGCGGTCGATCTCCGCCTCGTCGAGCCAGTCGAGCAGCGTCTCGAAATCCGCGTCCGTCTCGCCGGGGAAGCCGACGATGAAAGTCGAGCGCAAGGTAAGGTCGGGGCAGGCGGCGCGCCAGGACTTGATCCGCGCCAGCGTCTTTTCCTCATTGGCTGGGCGCTTCATCGCCTTCAGCACATTGGGCGCCGCGTGCTGGAAGGGGATGTCGAGATAGGGAAGGACCTTGCCGTCCGCCATCAGGCCGATGACCTCGTCGACGTGAGGGTAGGGGTAGACGTAGTGGAGGCGCACCCAGAGGCCGAGGTCGCCGAGTTCACGCGCGAGATCGAGGAAGCGCGTGCGAATGACGCGGTCGCCGAACTGGCTTTCGGCGTAGCGCAGGTCGCGGCCGTAGGCGCTCGTGTCCTGGGAGATGACGAGCAATTCCTTCACGCCGGCGCGGGCGAGCTTCTCCGCCTCGCGCAGCACGTCGGCGGCTGGGCGCGACACGAGCGGCCCGCGCAGATGCGGGATGATGCAGAAGGAGCAGCTATTGTCGCATCCCTCCGAGATTTTCAGATAGGCGTAATGGCGCGGGGTGAGCTTCACCCCCTGCTCGGGCACGAGATCGAGGAAGGGGTCATGCGCCGGCGCGGCGGCGCGGTGCACGGCCTCGACCACGCTCTCATATTGCTGCGGGCCGGTGATCGCCAGAACGTCGGGAAAGCGCGCGCTGATCGCCTCGGGCTCGGCGCCCATGCAGCCGGTGACGATGACCTTGCCGTTTTCGGCGAGGGCCGCGCCAATGGCGTCGAGCGACTCGGCCTTGGCGCTGTCGAGAAAGCCGCAAGTGTTGACGACGACGACATCGGCGCCGGCATGATGGCGGGCGAGCTCATAGCCCTCGGCGCGTAATCTCGTGACGATGCGCTCGCTGTCGACGAGCGCCTTGGGGCAGCCGAGCGAAACGAAGGAAACGCGCGGGGCGGTGCGCTTCAGGTCTTCCTGCATCGCGCCCGATTGCCACGGCGCGAGGCGGAAGGCAATCGAAACCGCAGAAAAGTCAGGCGGTCAGCGCGCCGACGAGGGCGTAGAGCGCCACAGCGGCAAAGATCAAGGCGTGGATCACGGGCAAAATCTCCTATTGCGGCGGGCGGCGGCCCGTCACGAAGCAAGGACAAATGACGACGAGGTAAGGCGAGGCGACGGCCTATGCCTTGGCTCCCGTTAATAAATGAACCCTCTTAAGGAATGCTTGCGCGGCGCTGCGCCGGACTGTGCGAAATCCGGACGCCGATTCTCCCGCGCACGACTGGGCCGGTTAAAAGGCTTTTTGAAATCAGATGATTATCTTGCGCCGCAAAAACCGTTTGCGCTTCCTGCCCGCGCCGATATGAATAGCCGCGCCGGAGCCCGCCGGGCGCCTCGAGGCGCTGGCGCTCGTTAACGCCGCGTTGGACGGCGGCTTTTTCAGAAAGACCCTGCCTTGCCGAATTCGATCGTTCTCGGAACCGGTTCCTATGCGCCTGAGCGCATTCTCACCAACGCCGATCTCGAGAAAATCGTCGCCACCAACAGCGAGTGGATCGTCAGCCGCACCGGCATCATGGAGCGCCATGTCGCGGCCGACGGCGAGGCGACCTCGGACCTCGCCGCCGCTGCGGCGCGGCAGGCGCTTGCGAACGCCGGCGTCTCGGCCGCCGAGGTCGACATGATCGTCGTCGGCACGGTCACCGGCGACACGCCGACGCCCTCCTGCGCGGCCTATGTGCAGGAATTGATCGGCGCCCGGAACGCCTTCTGCTTCGACGTCGCCGCCGCCTGCGCCGGATCGATCTATGGGCTTACCATCGCCGACCAGTTCATCCGCTCGGGGATGGTCAGGCGCGCGCTGGTCATCGGCGCGGAGACCTTGAGCCGCTTCGTCGACTGGACCAATCGCGAGACCTGCGTATTGTTCGGCGACGCCGCCGGGGCGATCCTGCTCGGCGGGACGGAGGAGGAAGGGCACGGGCTGCTCGCCGCCACCTTGCGCACCGACGGCTCGATGACGGGCATTCTCGGCATTTTCGGCGGCGGCAGCCGCCGCCCGGTTTCGTCGGAAATGCTCGCGGAAAATGGCAATAAAATCAAAATGCGCGGCCGCGAGGTCTATAAAGTGGCGACCCGGCTGCTGCCCGAGGTTGTGGCCGACACGCTGGCGAAGGCGGGGCTGTCGCCCGACGACGTCGATCACGTCATCTGCCATCAGGCCAACCAGCGCATCATCGAGTCGGCCCTGGATGCCTTGGGCGTCCCGCGTGAGAGGTGCTGGATCAACATCGACCGCTACGGCAATACGTCGAGCGCCTCCATGCCGATCTCGCTCGACGAGGCCCATCGCGCCGGCAAGCTCAAAAGAGGCGACGTCATCGCCATGATGGCCATCGGGGCCGGCATGACCTGGGGCGGGGCGGTGCTGCGCTGGTGACGCCCGCGCCGAAAGGGCGAGCCGCTGTGGCCGCTCGCCCTTGTGGGGATCAATACGACTCTACGCCGCCGCAACGCGATCCCTCGCCAGGGAGGTAGGGTCCCGCGCCCTCCAGAGAAGCGCGGCGCGGCGATTCATCGCAGCTTCCAGCCCAAAAGGGCGGCCTCCCCGGGAGATGCGCTGGCCCTTTATGCGCGACTAGTGTAGGCATGCCCCCGCAAGAGGGATGCATGAGCACGGACGCAAACGGGTCTAAGAAGCGCGGCATGTTCTCGCGCCTGTTCGGCAGGGGCGGGGAGCCGGAGGCCGAGGAGCCTGCGGCGCCCGAAGCCGCTGTAGAGCCGGAGGCGCCCAAACGCTCCTGGTGGAGCCGGCTGTCCGGCGGCCTCGCCCGCACCTCGCAGGCGATCACCCAGGGCGTCGCCGACATCTTCACCAAGCGCAAGCTCGACGCCCTGACGCTCGAGGAGCTCGAGGACGTGCTGCTGCGCGCGGACCTTGGCGTCGGCGCCGCGACGCGCATCACCCAGGCGGTGGGTAAGGCGCGCTACGAAAAAGACATCGCTCCCGAGGAAGTCCGCGCCATTCTCGCCCGCGAAGTCGAGGCCGTGCTGATGCCCGTCGCGACGCCGTTCGAACTCGACGAGGCCAAGAAGCCGTTCATCATTCTGGTTGTGGGCGTCAATGGCTCCGGCAAGACGACGACCATCGCCAAGCTCGCCTCCAAATGGACCGGCGAGGGCAAGAAGGTGGTGCTGGCCGCGGGCGACACCTTCCGCGCCGCCGCAGTCGATCAGCTGAAAATTTGGGGCTCCCGGCTTGGGGCCGAAGTGGTTTCGGGCAATGAAGGGGCGGACGCCGCCGGCCTCGCCTTCGACGCCATCAAGCGCGCCCGCGAGACTGACGCCGACATTCTGTTGATGGACACGGCCGGACGTCTGCAGAACCGCGCCGAACTCATGGCCGAGCTCGAGAAAATCGTGCGCGTCATGAAGAAGGCGGAGGGCGAGGCGCCGCATGCGGTGCTGCTTGTCCTGGACGCCACAGTCGGCCAGAATGCCTTGCAGCAGGTCGAGATTTTCGGGCGCACGGCCGGCGTCACCGGACTCGTCATGACCAAGCTCGACGGCACGGCGCGCGGCGGCATTCTGGTCGCGATCGCGGAAGCCTATGGCCTGCCGATCCACTTCATCGGCGTCGGCGAGGGCGCCGAGGATCTGGAGCCCTTCACCGCCCGTGACTTCGCTCGTGCGATCGCCGGCCTCGACGAAGAAGACGCGCCGGAGGCGGCGCCGGAAAGCTAAGCAATGACCCAGGAAACGACGACCTCAATCAAGACCGCGCCGGCGGCGAGGCAAAAGAAAAAACTCAACCCCGGACTGAAAATCGCGCTCGAACTCGGGCCGCTGATCGTCTTCTTCGTCGTCAACAGCAAGTTCGGCATCTTCTACGCGACCGGCGTGCTGATGGCCGGCGTGCTGCTGACGCTCGCCGTCTCCTGGGCGATCACGAAACATCTGCCGGCGATGCCGGTCGTCACGGCGATCCTCGTCCTCGTCTTCGGCGGGCTCACCGTCTTCTTGCAAAACGAGGATTTCATCAAGCTGAAGGTGACGATCCTTTATTCCATGTTCGGCGCTGCGCTCATCGGCGCGCTTTATTTCAACAAGCTCCTATTGCCGATCGTCTTCGACATGGCGATCCATATCGACGACGCCGGCTGGCGCAAGCTCACCTGGCGCTGGGGCCTGTTCTTCTTCTTCCTCGCCGGGCTCAATGAAGTCGTCCGCCACATGGTCTCGACAGACTCCTGGGTGAACTTCAAGGTGTTCGGCATTTTGCCGCTGACGATCCTCTTCGCCGTCGCCCAGGCGCCCTTGATCATGCGCCACGAGATCGCGCCGGAGGAGGAAGACACGGAGTCGCATTTCTGAGCCGGCGGAAGCGCAAGAAACGATTCATGATTAAGCGACACTTGCGCGTAACCATGTAACTAGACGCGCGTTTACGGTATAGCTTAAGCATAGCAGAGTGTCGCCATCGTCATTCGCACAAGCCTGCAGAGGGCCGCGCGCCTGTCAATGGTTTCCAACATGGCTGACCGATCCGCTTTCTTTCGTCGCGCCGCGCCGGCGGCTTTCCTGGTGCTTTTGCTTGGGGCCGCCTGTGCCGACCCGGCCGGCGCCAATCCGGCGCTCACCGCCGCGCCGCCCTATCCCGAGGCCTATTACCCCCAGCAGAGCGCGCTCGGCGGCGGGTTGATCGAGGCGCTCGTGGGGGCCGGCGCGCCGCGCGTGCGCTCCGCCGCGCCGCCGCCGGGCGCACATGTCGCGGCTTATGCGCCGGCGGCGCCCTTGCAGCAGCCGCAGCGCGCGCTCGATCCAAGCTATGCGCGGACCGATGTGGCCTACGATGGCCCCGAGGCGCCGGGCACAATCGTCGTCGATACGCCGAGCAAATTTCTCTACTTCATCAACGGTCGCGGCCGGGCGACCCGCTACGGCGTCGGCGTCGGCCGGCCAGGGTTCGAGTGGTCGGGCGTGAAGACGGTGAGCCGCAAGGCGGAATGGCCGGATTGGACGCCCCCTGCCGAAATGCTGGCGCGGCGCCCCGACCTGCCGCGGCACATGGACGGCGGCCCCGCCAATCCGCTCGGCGCCCGGGCGCTTTACTTGGGTTCGTCTCTCTATCGCATCCACGGCACCAATGAGCCCGGCACCATCGGCCAAAATGTCTCCTCGGGCTGTATCCGCATGATGAATGAGGACGTGATCGACCTCTATGATCGCGCGCCCGTGGGGACGAGGGTCGTCGTTCGCTAGACTCCCGTCGGTTGCATTCGGCCGCGCTTCGCGCGATAGACTTGAGAAGGATTCTTGCTGACGAGCTCTTTCCTTGCCGAGTCTTCTTCGTTTCCTCGCCATCGTGGCGGCAATCGTTGCGCTCGTTTACGGCGCGATGGTCGCGGTCGTCTCCTACGTGACGCCGCAGCCGCGCGAAATGACCTATACGATCCCGGCCCAGCGCCTCAACAAGTGAGGCGATGGCCATGAAGGCGCGCGCCGCCCGCCAGCTCGACGCCTTCCTCGACATGCTGGCGGCGGAGCGCGGCGCGGCGCATAATACGCAGGACGCCTATCGCCGCGATCTTTCGGATTACGCCGACTTTCTCGCCCGCCAGGGGCGCGATCCCGGCGACGCCGCGACAGAAGATTTACGCGCCTATCTCGCCGCGCTCGACGCGCGCGGCATGTCCGCCGCGACGGTTGCGCGGCGGCTCTCGGCGCTGCGGCAGTTCCACAAATTCCTCTATGTCGACCGCCATCGCGCCGACGACCCGGCCGCCGCCCTCGAGGGGCCCAGGCTCAGGCGAAGCGCGCCGGGCGTCATGTCGATCGCGGAGGTCGATCGTCTGCTCGCCACGGCGCGCGAGGGGCTCGACGACGAGAAGCGCCCCTTGCGCGAACGGCTGCGCGCCGCGCGTCTTCACGCGCTGCTCGAAACGCTTTATGCGACCGGCCTGCGCGTCTCGGAGCTTGTTTCCCTCCCAAAAAGCGCGGCGCGGGCGCGCGATCCTTTCGTCACGATCAAGGGCAAGGGCGGCCGCGAGCGGCTGGCGCCGCTGACCGGCCGGGCCAAGCGCGCGCTCGCCGATTATCGCGACCTTCTCGAAGCGGTGACGCCAGCGCTTGCCGAAGGCCGCTTTCTTTTTCCCGCTGACAGCGATAGCGGCCACCTCACCCGCCAGGCTTTCGCTCGTGAATTAAAAACCCTCGGCGTCGCCGCCGGTCTCTCGGCGGCCCAAGTTCATCCCCATGCGTTACGCCACGCTTTCGCGAGCCATCTTCTGCAGAACGGGGCCGATCTGCGCGTGGTGCAGGAGCTGCTTGGCCACGCCGATATCGCCACGACTCAGATTTACACGCATGTCCTCGACGAGCGGATGCGCGCCATGGTGCGCGACCTGCATCCGCTCTCCGACCCGCCTGCAAAAGGCGAGTAGAGTTCGTCGAAGGCCGGTTCTTTCGCGGCCGCAGCCTTTTTCGTGGCCGGGGGCTGTGCGCCATTTGCCGCGCCTTATCTAAAAAACGAATTCCCACCGCGCGTGCAGGAGCGAGTAATGGCCGAGTCGGCGCGCACTTTCTGGAAGGGCCACTTGCGTCTGGCCCTCGTTTCGATCCCCGTGCGTCTGGTCGCGGCGGAGAAGGCCGAATCCGAGATCCGCTTTCATCAGGTGGACCGCAATTCGAAGCAGCGCATCCGCTATCTCAAGGTTGCGCCCGGCAAGGGCGAGGTGGCGAAGGAAGACATTGTGCTGGGATACGAGGTCGAGCCCGGCAATTATGTTTTCATGGAGGACGAGGAGCTCGACTCGCTCAAGCTCTCGTCTCGCCACACCATCGAACTGTCCCAGTTCGTCGACGCCGACGAAATTGAGCCGGTCTATTACAACAGGCCCTATTTCGTTCTGCCGGACGGCGAGGTCGCCGAGGAAGGCTATCGCGTGTTGCGCGACGCGCTCTGGGCGAAGCATAAGGTCGGCATCGGCCAGCTCACGTTGCGCGGACGCGAGCATCTCGTCGCGCTTTACCCGACGGGAGAAGGGCAGGGGCTCGCGCTCGATACGCTGCGCTACGAGACCGAGCTCAAAGCGGCCGACGATATCTTTTCCGGCATCGGGCGCGAGAGGCCGCGCGAAGATATGGTGCAGATGGCGGAGGATTTGATCGAGCGACGCAGCGAGCCGTTCGACGCCGCGAAATTCCGCAATCATTACGCCGAGGCGCTGCGCGATCTGGTGAAGGCGAAGCTCGGGCGCGGCGAGACCGTGCCGGTCGAGGAGCAGGCCGAACCGGGCGGCGCCAAGGTGCTCGATTTCATGGAGGCGCTGAAGCGGTCGGTCGCGGCGAGCGGTGGCGGCGAAGCGCCGCCAGAGCCTCCCCGCAAGGGCGAGCCGCCGAAGAAAGGCCGGGCGCCGGCGAAAAAACCGCCGACCACGAAATCCGCCAAGCCCAAATCGGCCAAGGCGCCCACGCGCCGGCGAGCCTGATCCATGCCGGCGCGCGCGCGAGGCAAGGACGAGAGCGCGCTCGCCGCCTATCGCGCCAAACGTGACTTCTCCGTCACGCCGGAGCCGCAGGGCGGGGCCTCGCGCGGACGAGCGCAGCGACTGGTCGTGCAGCGCCACTTCGCCCGGCGGGAGCATTTCGACCTGCGCCTCGAAATGGACGGCGTGCTGAAAAGCTGGGCCGTGACCCGCGGCCCTTCCGCCAACCCCGCCGACCGGCGCCTCGCCGTGCGCACGGAGGACCATCCGCTCGATTACGGGGATTTCGAAGGTCTGATCCCCAAGGGGGAATATGGCGGCGGCACAGTGATGCTCTGGGAAGACACGACCTATGCGCCGACGAACGGCGATCCGCTCGCGGCGCTCGACAAGGGCGAGGTCAAGTTCCGCGTAAATGGCGAGAGAATGCAGGGCGGCTATGTGCTCGTGCGCATGAAAACGCGCGACAAGCACGAGAACTGGCTGCTGATAAAAGAGCGCGACGAATTCGCCGACCCCGATGAAGATCTAACCGAGCGTTTCGCGACAAGCGTCGCCACTGGCCGCACGCGCGAGGAGATTGAACGCGGCGCCAAGGCCAGGCGAAAGAGAGCTCCCGCCGCCCGCGCCAAAGCCGCTTATTGGTCGGATAAGCCGCTCGCGAGCGCGCCCACGCCGAAATTCGTCGCCCCGCAGCTTTGCGAAACATCCGAGACGCCGCCAGCGGGCGCCGACTGGATTTTCGAGCTGAAATACGACGGCTACCGTCTGGAGCTGGCGACCGGCGCCGATGGGGCGGTGGTCTATACGCGCTCGGGGCTCGACTGGACCAATCGTTTTCCGGGGCTCGCCCGCGCCGCCTTCGCGCTTCCCTGCCGCAATGCGCTTCTCGACGGCGAGGCGGTGGTCTTCGACGAGAAGGGCCTTTCCGATTTCGCCATGCTCGTCTCGGCGCTCGAGGCCGGGCGCAGCGAGCGGGTGGAGTTCGTCGCCTTCGACCTGCTCATGCTCGACGAGAAGGATTTGCGGCGCCAGCCTTTGCGCGAGCGCAAGGCGATGCTGAAGAAGCTTCTCTCCGGCGCCTCCGGCCCGCTGCGTTACGGCGATTACATCGAGGGCGACGGCGCCGCGGTCTTTCGACAGGCGACGCAGGCCGGGGCCGAAGGGATCATCGCCAAGCGCGGCGACGCGCCCTACCGCAGCGGGCGCTTCTCGGACTGGCTGAAAATCAAGGGCGATTTCCGCGAGGACGTGGTCATCATCGGCTATCGACCTTCGGACAAGGGGGAGAGCTTCGCGTCGCTCGTCGCCGCCAAGGAGACGCCGGAGGGGCTGCGCTATGTTGGCCGAATTGGAACCGGCTATGGCGGGCCGACGCGCCGCGCGCTCGAACCTTTGCTCGCCAAGCGCGCCGGCGCCAAGCCGCCCCAACCGATCGCCGCCGCGAACCTTATTCCAAGAGGCATAGTCTTTCTCGAAAACCCTTTTCCGGCGGAAGTGCGGTTCGGAGGCTGGACCATGGACGGACAAATGCGGCAGGCGCGGTTCCTGGGCGTGCGCGAAGACGTAAAGCCAAAGGCCGCGGCCTCGCAGTCGAAGGAGCCGCCGAAGCTGGCGCGCATCACCCATGCGAGCCGCGTGGTTTTCCCCGAGGATGGCGTCACCAAGGGCGAGATCGCCGCCTATTACGACGCAGTCGCTCCGCGCATGGCCCCGCATCTCGCCGACCGCCCCATCAGCCTGCTGCGGGCTCCAGAGAATATCGGCGACCTCTTCTTCCAGCGACATCCGCTCAAGGGGATGACAAAAGGCATCCTCAAGGTCGAGGACGAAGGCGGCGAACCCTATATCGCGCTCGATGGCGCGCTCGGCCTGCATACGGCGGCGCAGTTTGGGGCCATCGAGATTCATGGCTGGATGTCGCTCGCAAGCGATCTCGACCGGCCGGACCGGATGGTCTTCGACCTCGATCCGGACGAGGAGCTGCAGTTCAGGGAGGTCTGCAAAGCGGCCGCCGACATTCGCGACTATCTGAAGGCGATCGGCCTCAAGAGCTGGCCAATGGTCACGGGCGGCAAGGGCATACATGTCGTCTTGCCGCTCGACCGCTCGCTTGCCTACGCCCAGACGGAAGTCTTCGCCGCGGGCTTTGCGCGCGGTCTGGCGCAGCAGGAGCCCAATCGATTCGTCGCCACTATGAGCAAGCGCCGGCGCGTGGGGCGCATTTTCATCGACTGGCTGCGCAACAAGAAAACCGCGACGGCCATTCTGCCCTGGTCGCTGCGCGCCCGGCGCGGCGCCACCGTGGCGACGCCCTTGTCATGGGAAGCGCTGCAATCGGTCGAGAGCGCCAGCGCCTTCGACATTCGCAGCGCCCTCAAGGTCAAAGACGCTTGGAATGGCTTCTTCAAGACAAGCCAGACCATCGCACCCGGCGCGCTCGCCTTCATGCGCGAGAATGCGCGCTGACCCTATCCGAAGAAGCGCTTCTTGAGGACGTTATAGGCCAATGTCACGACGGCGCCCGTCACGCCGCCGCCGGCCGCCTGTCCGAGAAGCACGCCGAGATCGAAGGTTCCGCCGCCGCTCGCGGCGCTCGCGAGCGAGGGGATGATGGCGGCGAGGATCTGGCCGCCAATGCCGCCGCCGAGCGCGCCGCTGATCAGATCGCCCAGCGCATTATCGCTCTTCGTCGCCTTGCCAGCCGCCTTGCCGCCGAGCGCGCCGGCGACGACCTGAATGAGAATATCGGTAATCGACATTGAGAAAGCTCCAGACCAAGTCATCATCCACAAAGGATAATTCCTCAGTCCGAGCTTTGGTTCCGTTGCTAGGCGGCGAGATCGGCGACGACGGCGTCGAGCACGGGGAAGCCTTCCGAACTCACCCGAAGCCGGTTTTCGCGCGTGACCTCGACGAGGCCGTCGCCGACCAGTTCGCTGATGCGCGACTGGGCGAGCTTCTTGCCGGTCAGCAGGAAATAGCGCTGCGGATCGATCCCCTCGCGCAGGCGCAGGCCCATCAGCAGAAACTCGTCGCCTTCCTGCTCGGCGTTGAGCAATTCGTCTTCGACGAGGCCATGCCCCTCGGTCTCGACGCAGGTGAGCCACATCTCGGGATGGCGTTCGCAGGCCTGCGCGCGCCGTCCGCGCGGGGTGACGATGCGGCCATGCGCGCCGGGTCCGACCCCCACATATTCGCCGTAGCGCCAATAAACGAGATTGTGCCGGCACTCGGCGCCCGGGCGTGCGTGGTTCGAGACTTCGTAGGCCGGCAGGCCGTGGCGCGCGGTGATCTCCTGCGTCACGTCCCACAGCGCGCGCTGCGTGTCGGCGTCGGGAATCGCCATCTTGCCGGTGTTGACCATGCGCTCGAACATGGTGTCGGGCTCGATGGTCAATTGGTAGAGCGACACATGCTCGGGCGCGCGGGCGAGCGCGAGGTCGAGCTCTTTGCGCCAGGCCGCCGGCGTCTGGCCCGAGCGGCCGTAGATCAGATCGAAAGAGGTGCGGTCAAAGACCGAATTGGCGATATCCACCGCCATCAGCGCCTCGGCGACGGAATGCTGGCGGCCGAGCGCCTTGAGGTCGATGTCGTTTAAGGCCTGGACGCCGAGCGAGACGCGATTGATCCCGGCCGCCTTGAAGCCCCTGAAGCGGGACGCCTCGACGCTCGTCGGATTGGCTTCGAGCGTGATCTCGACATCCTTGGCCAGGGTCCAGTGGCTGGCGATCTGCGCCAGGATCGCTTCAGCCGTCGAGGGCGACATGAGCGAGGGCGTGCCGCCGCCGAAAAACACAGAACGCACCTCGCGCCCCGGCGCGAGCCGCGCGCGATGGGCGAGCTCGACCGCAAAGGCCTCGACAAAGCGGTCCTCATCCACGTCGCCGCGGCGGACGTGGCTGTTGAAGTCGCAATAGGGGCATTTCGACAGGCAGAATGGCCAGTGGACATAAACGCCGAAGCCAGGGTCGAAAGCATTCCGAATCGTCGCCATAGTCCCCTTATCGCATGAAATCGCCCTAAACGCAGGGCGCAGCCGGCGGAACGCCTATATGTCCGCCGGTGGCGCCGTGCGGGAGGAGAGCTTGGCCCGGATTCTCATCGTTGGCGGGACCGGCTTCATCGGCCGCCATATCGCCGGGCGGCTTGCAGCCGCGGGCCATTCGGTCATGGCCGCCGGACGCGGCGACGTCGACCTCGCCCGCGACGACGCCGCCCGTCTTCAGGCCAAGGTCGCGGGCTTCGACGTCGTCGTCAACTGCGCCGGCCTCGTGCGGGACGTTGGCGGCAATACCATGGACGCCGTGCACGCGGAAGGCGCCATGCGCCTCTTTTCCGCCTGTATCGGCGCGGGCGTCGTGCGCTTCATCCACCTTTCAGCGCTGGGCGCGGCCCCGCAGGGCGAGACCGATTATCAGCGCAGCAAAGGCACGTCCGAGGCCTTTTTCATGGACGCCGATCCAGATGGCGAACGCCTCGACTGGCGCGTGCTGCGCCCCTCCGTCGTGGTGGGGCGGGGCGGGGCGAGCACGACCTGGCTTCTCGCCGCCGCCGCCTTGCCAGTCCTGCCGCGCATCGGACGCGAGGACTGGAAGTTCCAGCCGGTCCATGTCGATGATCTCGCCGAGCTCGTGATGCGGCTCGCCGAAGGCGCCAGCTCGCAACGGATGATCGACGTCGTGGGGCCAGAGCCCATGACGGCCTATGAACTGACCCGGATTTTGCGGAACTGGCTGCGCCTGCGCCCGACGGGCTCCGTGCGCATTCCCGACCGCCTGTTCGAGACGGCGACCACGATCGGCGGCCGCTTCACCAGCGGCCCGCTCAATCGCGATGTGATGAAAATGCTGGCGGGCGGAAATGTGTCGGATCCGGCGGGACTGACGGCGGCGCTGGGGCGTCCGCCAAGGAGCATCCGAACTGCGCTCGCCATGGAGCCGGCGTCCGACGCCGATCGCCTGGCGGCGCGCCTCTTCCTTCTCAAGCCCGTGTTGCGCTGGAGCCTGGCGATCCTGTGGATCGTCACCGGCCTGTTGTCCTTTGGGCTTTATCCCGTGGAGAAGAGCTACGAGATGCTCGCGACGCTTGGCCTTACGGGGCTTGTCGCATCGCTGTCGCTTTATGGCGGCGCGGCGCTCGATCTTTTGCTTGGGCTGCTCCTGCTGCGCGGCTGGCGCCCGGCGCTCATCGGCTGGCTGATGCTGGCGAGCATGGCGGCCTTCACTTTGCTCGCGTTCGGCCTTCCCGCCGATTACTGGCTGCATCCGTTCGGGCCGATTGTGAAGAATTTGCCAATCGCGGCGGCGATCCTCGTGATGATCGCGATGGAGGCGGGTTGAATGGATATCGACTTACTAAAATTGATTCACATCATCAGCTCCACGGTGCTGTTCGGCACCGGGCTGGGCACGGCTTTTCACGGGCTCGCGAGCAATCTTCGCGGCGATCTGCGCGCCATTGTCGTCGGCAACAAGAACGTGGTGCTGGCCGACTGGATCTTCACGACTCCGGCCGTCATCGTCCAGCCCGCGACCGGCGTCGCGCTCGCGCTCCAGGAGGGCTGGCCGCTCGACAGCCATTGGATATTGGCGTCGATTGCGCTCTACATCTTCGTCGGCGCCTGCTGGCTGCCGGTCGTGTGGCTGCAGATGCGCATGGCGAAGATCGCCGAGGCCTGCTTAGAGACAGGCGCGCCGTTGCCGCGGGAATACAAGCGTTACTTCTGGTGGTGGTTCGCGCTCGGCTGGCCCGCCTTCATCTCCATGCTGGTTATTTTCTGGCTGATGGTCGCCAAGCCGCAGTTCTGACCAAGGCGTGGATGGCCGGAACGAGCCCGGCCAAGACGGGGAGCCCTCATCGGCTCGCGAAGGCCTTCCCGCGCGGCGGCGGCTTTGCGCCCTTGTCGAGGTTATAGATGTCCCGGCGGAAATGAGCCGGGCCGTCGTCCGTGGCCCAGCCGGTCATATAGACCCACGCCACGGCGGTTGGATCGCTGAGTTCGATCTTTTCGCTAGCGCCCTCGTCGACTTTGTCGCGCAACGCCGCTTCGTCCCATTGCTGCGAGCCGTCGTCGAGAAGCCAGGCGGCGAGGTCGTAAACGCCCTCCACGCGCACGCAGCCATGCGAGAGGAAGCGATAGTTCTTGTCGAACAAATCCTTCCTGGGCGTGTCGTGCATGAACACCTGCTCCTTATTCGGCATGAACAGCCTCAGCGAGCCGAGCGCATTCTTGGGGCCGGGCTCCTGGCGGAAGGTAAAATTCGCCGCGCGCGCGGCTGAGAGGCGCCGCAGCCGCTGCAGGTCGACTTCACGGCCGCGGCCATCGAGCACCTTGATGTTCTCGCGCTCGAAATATTTCGGATTGCGCCGCAGTTTCGGCGCCAGCTCCTTGCGGATGATCGAGGCCGGGACGGTCCAGGTCGGATTGATGTCGACCGAGACGATCCGCGCCGTGATCTGAGGGGAGCGGTTGCGCTTGCCGCCGACGATGGCGTCATAGCGCGCCTGCATTTCGTCGTTTTCAACCGCCTCGACGGAGGCGGCGGGAAGATTGACGGCCACATAACGTTCGGGGAAGCGGAATCGCATTTTTGAGAGCCGCGCGGCCGTCGCAGAGAGGGCGCGGGCGCGCGCTGCAGGCGCAACGTTGAGCTGGCGCAGGGTCTGACGCGACGCCTCCCCGGTTTGTTCCAGTCCAACATGCGCCTGGAAGCGCCTCACGGCGTCGCCGAGTTCGTCGTCCCAGTTCTCGTCGCCGTCCCGGGCTTGGGCCTCAGGCAGATAGCCTTCGAGCGCGAGCCTCCTGCGAAGATCGGCGACGGGCTTGCCATAGGAGTCCGGGTGAAGCGGGCGGTGGATTCGCGGCCAGCCGCCGGACGCCGCAATATCCGCATATCGCCGCGCGGCCTGGAGCGTCGCGCTTTCGGTTTCGGGCCCGTAGCTCGGAAGCGCCTGCGTTGGTCTTTCCGCCTCGCGCGCATCCGCGGGCGGCCCTTCGGCGGGCTCAGCCCAGACCGAGCCCAGGGGCAGGGAGAAAATTGCGGCGGCCAGCAGCCCAATGGCTGCGGCGTAAGACTTCATTCTCATGGGAGGCGCTCCGCCGGCGCCACTCGCGCCGACTGTCGCCATTCTATCTAGCGCCCGCACGAAAGGCGGAAGCGGCGGCGCGGGTTATTTTTGCGTCGCCTCCAGCGCGCATATCACGTCGCGCAAGAGATCTTCCAGATCGGGGTTGGAGAATGCCTCGCCCGAAGGCTCGAGCCGCACGACAGGATCGCGGGTGCAGAGCCGAAGGCAGTCGCGCGTGGCGATCGCGAGCCGCCCCTCTGCAAACGCCTCCGCGAAGCGCTCGTTCAGAGACGCCTGCGCCTTGTCGAGCAGCGCGCGCCCGCGTCCCTCGGCGTCGCAGCGCGGCCCGACGCAAATAAGAAGGCGGATGGTTCGACTTCCGGCCGCTATTGCCACTTTGGCGTGGCCTCGCCGTTGAAGCGCGCGCGCAGGGCCTCGGCGTAATCGAGGCCCGTCCAGCCGGCGGGCTCTCTGCCGAGCCCCAGCAGGGCGCAGGCGGCGTCGATGAGCTTCTGCTCGGGATCTTCCTGCGCCTCGAGCGTTTCGATCAGCACCGAAAGCACCCGAAGGTCGTGACGTTTCGCCAGGCCGGCGATGGCTTCGATCCGGACGCTTTCGAAGGCGTCGTCGAGCCGCGCGGCGAGCGCTTCACGCACGCGCGGCGAATCGAGATCGCCCAGATCGCCAAGGCTGAAAGTCGCCCAGTCACGCACATCCTGGTCGGCGTCGATCATGAGCAGCATAAGCCCGGGATGGCTGGCCGGGTCTTTGACGAAGCAGCCCAGCGCAAAGGCGACGGCGTGCCGCAACACCGCGTCCTCATGTCCGATAAATCTGTAGATCACCGGCAGCGCCCGCGAATCCTCGATATGGCCGAGCGCGATGAGCGCCGAAGCCGCCACGCGCGGGTGCTGCTCGTTGAGCAACAGTTCGATGAGCAGTTCGCAGGCTTCCGCCGGCGATTCGTGCGGGCGTCCGGGACCGACCCCGATCTGGCCCAGAATATCGGCCCCGCGCGCGCGCTCCAAGGGTCGCGGGGATTTGAGCCATTGCGCCGCTGTGCCGAAGACCTCTCGACCGCCCCTCTTTCTGAGCGCGTTGACCGCCTCCCATGCGCTGTCGTCGTCGTAATCGCAGGCGAGCGTGCGCTCGAAGAGCGTAACAAGGTCTTGCTTTTTCATAACTCAATACTCGGGGGCCGAAGCCCCGCTACACGTCTAGATTGGCGACATTCAAAGCATTCTCGTGGATGAATTCGCGTCGGGGCTCGACGACGTCGCCCATGAGCTTCACAAAGATATCGTCGGCCTCGGCCGCTTCCTTCACGCGCACCTGAAGCAGCGAGCGCGCTTCGCGGTCGAGCGTCGTTTCCCAGAGCTGCTCGGCGTTCATCTCGCCGAGACCTTTGTAGCGCTGCACCGTGAGGCCCTTGCGGCCGATCTGGGCCATGGCGTCATAGAGCGCAATCGGACCGGACAGCGGCGCCTCGTCGCCCCGGCGGATCAACGTCGCCGGCGCCGAGAAGACGTCGCGCAGACTCTCGGTCCGTTCATGCAGCTTGCGCGCTTCGGAGGAATTGAGCATCGCCGCGTCGAGAACGACCGCCTGCGCCACGCCGCGCAACGTGCGGCGGAAGACATAACCGCCGTCGCGGACCTCGCCGGTCCAGCCGCGTTCCGTCTCTTCCGCGATGGCGTCGAGACGCTGCGCCACGAGCGTCGCGAGTCGCGTGGCCTCGGCCTCGTCGGTCTGCGGCGCGAGGGCGCCGGCCATCGCCGCCTGCTCCACGACGTTGCGGTCGTAGCGCGAGTGCAGGGCGCCCATGATGGTGCGGAAGGCCCGCGCATCCTCGAGCACCTTGCGCAGATCGGAGCCGGCGCGGTCTTCCGTCCCCGTGCGCAGCACCGCGCCGTCGAGCAGGCTGTCGATGAGATAATCTTCCAACGCGCGCTCATCTTTGAGATATTGCGTCGATTTGCCCTTGGTCACCTTGTAGAGGGGCGCCTGGGCGATGAAGACGTGGCCGCGCTCGATCAGCTCCGGCATTTGCCGGTAGAAGAAGGTGAGGATCAGCGTGCGAATATGGGCGCCGTCGACGTCGGCGTCCGTCATGATGATGATTTTGTGATAGCGCAGCTTGTCGGCGTTGAATTCGTCGCGTCCGACGCCGGTGCCGAGCGCTGTGATCAGCGTGCCGATCTGTTCCGAGGACAGCATTTTGTCGAAGCGCGCTCGCTCGACGTTGAGGATCTTGCCGCGCAGCGGCAGGACGGCCTGGAAGGCGCGGTCGCGCCCCTGTTTGGCGGTGCCGCCGGCCGAGTCGCCCTCGACGATGAAGAGTTCCGCTTTGGCCGGATCGCGCTCCTGACAGTCGGCGAGCTTGCCGGGCAGATTTGCGACGTCGAGCGCGCCCTTGCGGCGCGTGAGTTCGCGCGCCTTGCGCGCCGCTTCGCGCGCGGCCGCCGCCTCGACGACCTTGGAGACGACGTTTTTCGCCTCTGCCGGATGCTCCTCGAGCCACTGGCCGAGAAGTTCGTTCACGACGTTTTCGACCGCCGGACGCACTTCGGAGGAGACCAGCTTGTCTTTCGTTTGCGACGAAAACTTGGGGTCGGGGACCTTGACGGACAGGACGCAGGTGAGCCCCTCGCGGCAGTCGTCGCCGGAGAGATCGACCTTCTCGCGCTTGGTGAGGCCGGATGAATCCGCATAGCCCGTGATCTGGCGGGTCAGCGCCGCACGGAACCCCGCGAGATGCGTGCCGCCGTCGCGCTGCGGAATGTTGTTGGTGAAGGCCAGCACATTCTCGTGGTAGCTGTCGTTCCACCACAGCGCGACTTCGACGTTGATGTGCTCGCGCTGGCCCTTGATGAGGATGGGCGAAGAGACCAGCGGCTGCTTGGCGCGGTCGAGCCAGCGCACGAAAGCTTCGAGCCCGCCTTCGTAGAAAAGCTCCTCGCGCTTCACCTCGGCGTGGCGGGCGTCGGTGAGGATGATGCGGACGCCGGAGTTCAGGAAGGCGAGTTCGCGCAACCTGTGCTCGATGGTCGCATAATCGAAATCCACCATGGTGAAGGTCGCGGACGAGGGCAGGAAGGTGACTTCCGTGCCGCGCTTGGGCGCGCCGTCCTCGACGGGGGCGTCTCCGACGATCTCGAGCTTGCCCACGGCGTCGCCGTTCGAAAACTCCATGGAATGTTCTTTGCCGCCGCGCCAGATGCGCAGCTTCAGCCAGACCGAGAGGGCGTTGACCACCGAAACGCCGACGCCGTGGAGGCCGCCGGAAACTTTGTAGGAATTCTGGTCGAACTTGCCGCCCGCATGGAGCTGGGTCATGATGACTTCGGCCGCCGACACGCCTTCTTCGGGGTGGATGTCGGTCGGAATGCCGCGGCCATTGTCGGTGACGGTGCAGGAGCCGTCGGCGTTCAGCGTGACCGTGACGCGCGTGGCGTGGCCGGCGAGCGCCTCGTCGATGGCGTTGTCGACGACCTCATAGACCATGTGATGAAGGCCGGTGCCGTCATCCGTGTCGCCGATATACATGCCCGGACGCTTGCGGACGGCGTCGAGGCCGCGCAGCACCTTGATGGATTCAGCGCCATATTCCGAAGGGTCTCTGATCTGGTCGTTCTCGCTCATCTGCCCGCTTTTCCGGAGGCTTGGCCTCTCATGATTCGTAGAGCGCATTTTACGCTGTTTTGCAAGCCAAATGCACGCCGGAAAAAGCGATTTTCGATGTTTACAAACGATTGATTGTAAACGTGGTTTCTGGGTCCTCCACGCGTTTCTACAGGGGCCGCCGTCGACTTGCGAGGCTTTTGTTTCCCGCTCTCAGCGATAGCCTTCTTCCGCCAGCACCTGGACAACCGCGGGTCGCGATTTCATGCGCGCGTAATGCGCCAGGCAATTGGGCGGCAGAGTCATGCCGGTCTTCGCCGCCCAGAACTCGACATAGAACAGCGCCGCATCGGCGATGGAAAAGCCGCCGGCGACATAATCCCGGCCCGCGAGCGCGCTGTTGACGGCGTCGAAGGCGGAGGTCGCGATGGCCTGGCCTTCCGCGATCGTCGTCTCGCGGTCGCCGCCATAACGTTCGGGCGTGAAGACGCGGCGAAAGCCTTCGCCATGAATGTGGCGCGTGCAGAATTCGAGCATGGCGCGGGCCTCCTCCGCCAGCGCCGGATCGTCCGGCATGAGCTTGCGGCGCGGATAGGTTTCGGCCAGCCATGTCGCAATGCTGACGAAGTCCGTGAGCGCCACGCCGTCGTCGCGCACCAGCGTCGGGATCGTCCCGTGCGGATTGATGGCGAGATAGTCGGGCTTGAGATGATCGCCGCGCGGCAGGTTGAGCACATAGGCTTCGAAAACGACGCCGATCTCTTCGAGCAGGATGTGAACGCCCGTCGAGCAGGAGCCGGGGGTCATGTAGAATTTCATGCAAGCAGCCTTTCTATTGCGCCCGTTTTGCAACAGTGGCGCCAGAGAATCGTGCTTCACAGCGCCTCGTTCAGCGCCTCCAGAAAAGCGTCGCCATAGCGCGCGAGTTTTCTCTCGCCGACGCCATGAACGCTCAGCATCTCGTCGAGCGTCGCCGGACGCTTTTCCGCCATGTCGATCAGCGTGCGGTCGGCAAAGATGACGTAGGCCGGCACGCCTTCCTCCTGCGCGAGTTCGCGCCGCTTGCGTTTCAGCGCGGCGAGAATGCGGTCAGTTGCTTCGTCGAGGCTTGGCGCCTCTTTGCGGCGGCGGCGATCGCGCGGCGTCAGCGGGTCGCTGCGTAGAAGGATCGTCTCGCGGCCGAATAGAATGTCCTCGCCCTTCGACGTCAGCGCGAAGCCGCCGTGTTCCGCGCTCGCCGATTGCAGCGCCCCGACGGCGAAAAGCTGGCGCAGAATCGAGGCCCATTCCGGTTTTGAATGTTCCCTGCCGGCGCCGAAGGTCTTGATTGCGTCATGTCCATGGCGGCGCACCGCCTCGGTCGGCTCGCCTCTCAGCACCTCGGCGATATGGCCGGCGCCGAAGCGTTGCCCGGTGCGATAGACCGCGGACAGCGCCTTTTGCGAGGGGATGACCCCGTCGAAAACCGCAACCTTTCCCTCGCACAGGTCGCAGCGCCCGCAGGGTGGCGCTTCCTCGGCGAAATAGGCGAGCAACGTCTGGCGCCGGCAGCGCGGCGTCTCGCAGAGCATGGCCAGCGCGGAGAAACGCTCATGCTCGATGCGTCGCCGCTCTTCGCCGATTTCCTTCTCGTCGATCCGGCGGCGGCGGAACGCCATATCGTCGAGACTGTAGAGCGTCAGCGTATCTGCGGGCAGCCCGTCACGGCCGGCGCGGCCGATCTCCTGATAATAGGCTTCGACGGAGCCTGGCATGTCGGCATGGGCGACAAAGCGCACATCCGGCTTGTTGACGCCCATGCCGAAGGCAATGGTCGCGACCGCGATCACGCCGTCTTCACGAAGGAAACGGTCCTGGTTGCGGTTGCGCGTCTCCTGATCGAGGCCGGCGTGATAGGCGAGGGCTTCATGGCCCTGATCGGCAAAGTAACGCGCGAGGTCTTCCGTGCGCTGGCGCGACGAACAGTAGACAATGCCGCTCTCGCCTTTGTGGCGTTCGAGAAAGCGCGACAATTGCCGCCGCGGCTGGTCCTTTACGGCGAAGTTCAACGCAATGTTGGGCCGGTCGAAGCTGTGCAGAAAGAGTTGCGGCGACGACGGGAAGAGACGCGCGGCGATGTCCGCGCGCGTCGCGGCGTCGGCGGTGGCGGTGAGGCCGATGACCTGCAATTTGCCGAGCGCTTCCGCGGCGCGGCCGATGTCGCGATATTCGGGGCGGAAGTCGTGGCCCCACTCCGAGACGCAATGCGCTTCGTCGATGGCGAGGCGACGCGGCCGCGCGCGGCGCAGATCGGCGATGAGTCCGTCCATCAGCAGACGCTCCGGCGAGACGAAGAGCAGGCGCAGATCGCCCGCGCGCATGGCGCGGCGCGCGTCCTCGTTCTCTTCGGCGCTGTTCGTCGAATTGAGCGTCGCCGCGGCGACGCCGAGCGCCCGCATCTGCCGCACCTGATCGCGCATCAGCGCGATGAGCGGCGAGACCACGACGGTCAGCGCTTCCTCGATGATCGCCGGAAGCTGGTAGCACATGGATTTGCCGCTGCCGGTCGGCATGACGGCGAGCACCGGGCCGCCCTCGAGCACGGCGGCGATGATCTCCGCCTGGCCAGGCCGGAAGTCGTCGTAGCCGAAGACGGATTTGAGAAGCGCGCGCGCCTGCGGGGGAAGCTGGGGCATGTGCGTGCAATAGCACAGGCGTGGACCGCGCCATACCGGGCCCTGGAACGATCGCCATCCGGATACGTTGACCACGGGGGGCGCGCGTTGGCGCGCGGCCATCTGGCCGAATCGGAGCTTCGCACATGAAAGCGCTCACCTTTCACGGCAAAGGAGACATTCGCTGCGAGAGCATCCCGGACCCTGGGATCGAAGATCCCCGCGACGTCGTGATCAAGGTCACCGCCTGCGCGATCTGCGGCTCCGATCTGCACATCTATGACGGGGTCATCCCGCAGATGCATGACGGCGACGTCTTGGGCCACGAAACCATGGGCGAAGTCGTGGAAGTCGGCTCGTCCGTCAAGAATTTGAAGGTCGGCGATCGCGTCGTCGTTCCCTTCACCATCTCCTGTGGCGACTGCTGGTTCTGCCAGCATGGCTATTATTCCGCGTGTGAGCGCACCAATCCCGACCATAAGAAGGCCGAGACACTCTGGGGCCACTCGCCCGCGGGCCTTTACGGCTATTCGCATCTGCTCGGCGGCTATCGCGGCGGCCAGGCGGAATATTTGCGCGTGCCCTTCGCTGATTCGGGACCGATCAAGGTGCCGGAGTCGCTTGCCGACGATCAGGCGCTGTTTCTCTCGGATATTTTCCCCACTGGCTATATGGCGGCCGAGTTCTGCGACATCAAACCCGGCGACACCATCGCCATATGGGGCTGCGGCCCCGTCGGGCAGTTCGCCATCCGCAGCGCCTTCATGCTCGGAGCTGAACGCGTCATCGCCATCGACAACGTGCCGGAGCGGTTGGCGCTCGCGGAAAAGGCCGGCGCGGAGACGCTCGATTTCTCAAAAGCCGATATCTACGACGCCATCCAGAGCATGACCAATGGCCGCGGCGCCGACGCCTGCATCGACGCGGTCGGCACCGAGCCCGATCCAACCGCCAGCATCGATTCGATGATCGATCGCGTCAAGGTCGCGACCTTCCTCGGCACCGATCAGCCGCATGTCTTGCGGCAAGCGATTCACTGCTGCCGCAACTTCGGCACGGTCTCCGTCGTCGGGGTTTATGGCGGCTTTATCGACAAATTCCCCATGGGATCGGCGATCAATCGCGGCCTGACGTTCCGCATGGCGCAAACGCCGGTGCAGCGCTATCTGCCGCGTCTTCTGGAGCGCATCGAACGGGGAGACATCGATCCCTCCTTCATCGTCACGCATCGCGCCGCGCTCGAGGAAGGGCCGGAGATGTACAAGACTTTCCGCAATCATAAAGACGGCTGCATCAAGGTGATGCTGCAGCCGTAGTCAGCCGATAAGCTTGGCGGCGATCCAGCCGATCAGCAGCGCGACGAGCGTCGTGAAGACCGACATGCCGGCCCAGACCGAGAGGCCGGTCACGACGCCGCCTTCCTTGAAGGTGTTGCGCAGGCTTTTGCCGAGGATGATCCAAGGCGCCGCAACGCCGGCGATGATTGCATAAACGTGCCAATGCATGGCGTCTCCTGTCTTGGTTCCGGCTAGCGCGTAAGCTTTCCCGGCGTCACCTGAAATATTTCCGCGCGGCCCCTCAGCGAAGCGAAGAGCAGCGGATCGGCGCCGCTCATCCATACTTGCCCGCCGAGCGCCTCCAATTCGGTGAACAAAGCCTCGCGCCGCTTCGGATCGAAATGGGCGGCGACTTCGTCGAGAAGGAGCAATGGCGCCTTGCCGGTCATTTCGCCGACGAGACGCGCATGCGCCAGCGTCAACCCCATCAACAGCGCCTTTTGCTCGCCAGTCGAACAGTCGCGCGCGGCCTCTTGCTTCGGGCCATGGCGGACGAGGAGGTCGCTGGTTTGCGGCCCCGTGAGCGTTCGGCCCGCGGCGGCGTCCCGGCGGCGGGTCGCTGAAAGCGTCTGGCGGAAATGCTCTTCGACGGCAAGCGCGGGCGCTTCGGCCAGCATGTTCTCGATCTCGCCGTCGATCGACGCCTCGGCCCAGGGAAAGGCGCTTTCTCGGGTCACGATCAAGGCGGTAAGACGGGTGACGGTCTCGCGGCGCGCGGCGGCGACGGCGACGCCGAGCGCGGCGATTTCCTGTTCCGTCGCATCGAGCCAGCGGCGGTCGGAGTCGCCGTCCTCCAGCAGGCGGTTGCGATTGCGCAAAGCGCGCTCGAGCTTGTTGACGCGCGCGCCGTGATCCGCGTCGACGCCCAGCGCGAGGCGGTCGAGGAAACGCCGACGCTCGCCGGCGGGGCCATTGAACAATCCGTCCATCGCGGGCGTCAGCCATAGGACGCGCAGATGGTCGGCGAAGGCGCGCGCAGAGCCGACGGGGGCGCGATCGATGCGAAATTGCCGCTCCCCTTCAGACGTCAGGCCATGTCCGAGCTGCGTGGCCGCGCCATCGGTTTCCATCTCGATCGAGACCGCAAAGCCGCCGGCGCCGCCGCGCCTCGCGCAGTCGCCGAGCTCGGCGCGACGCAGGCCCCGGCCGGGCGAGAACAGCGATAAAGCCTCGAGCACATTGGTCTTGCCGGCGCCGTTTTCCCCGACAAGCGCCACAAGCTGCGCGTCGATCTCGCAGCGCGCCTGCGCATAGGAACGATAATCGGAAAGCGACAGGCGCCGCAGGCGCGGCGCGGGCAGAGTCATCGCGTCAGCGCGTCATTGCGGGCGCGACACGCGCCGGCCCGGCGAGAGGAAGCTATAGCTGCGCGTTCCGACGAAGGACGCCATGAGCGCGTCGACCACGGGCTCGTCCGCGCCCGCCGCGGCGCCCCAGTCGACGGTGAAGCTCGCGCCGACGCCGGCGCGCACGTCGTCCTGGGCGATGATGACCTGCAGGGAGGCATAGGGCTTCAGATAGATCGGCGCGGGAAGATAGCTCTCGACAAGCTGGCCCGACCCGCTGCGATAGTCGATTTGCTGCACGGCGAGGACATGGGTCGCCGACGCATTGTGGATCGAGAGCGTCGCCGAGAAATTGAGCCGCGTCACGCCGCCTTGTCCGATGAGGGTCGAGTGCAGCGGCACGAAGCTGCGTCCGAGGTTGGAAAGCTTCTGCTCCGGCGGGGGCGCGGTCGCTTCGGGGCTGACGATGACCGCGGACTGGTCCCGGTCGCGTGAAGAGACAGCGTCGGCGGCAAAAAGCGCGGCGAGGGCCGCGCCGAGAGCGAGCAAGCGCCGGCTTCTTTCTGAAACTGTCATGTACATCATTGAGGAAAGGCCTGAAGGCAGGTCGTGGCGCCAAACGCGCGTAAACCTAAACGCGTCGACGCCAAAGGTCCAACGCCAAACCCCCGCTTTGACCACGTCCCCTATCGCCGCTTTGGCGCCGCGCCCAAAATCTGTATTCTCCGCGCCCTACGGGAGAGGAAATTTGCGCGCTCGGCGGGGTTTAACTTGAGGCAAAGCCTTGATGGCAAGACGATTCTGCTGATCGTTGGCGGCGGGATCGCGGCCTATAAGTCGCTCGATCTCGTGCGCCGGCTGCGCGAGCGCGGCGCGCGGGTGCGGGTCGTCATGACCGCCGCCGCCAAGGAATTCGTCACGCCGCTCGCCTTCGCCAGCCTGACGAACGAGAAGGTTCACGAGAACCTTTTCTCGCCGACCGACGAACAGGAGATGGGCCATATCCAGCTCTCGCGCGCGGCCGATCTGATCGTCGTCGCGCCGGCGACGGCGCATCTTCTCGCCCGCGCGGCGCAGGGGCTTTGCGACGATCTCGCCACCACGCTTCTGCTCGCCACCGACAAGCGCGCGCTCTACGCGCCCGCGATGAATCTGCGCATGTGGCTCGCGGCGGCGACGCAGCGCAACGTCGCGACGCTGAAACAGGATGGCGCCCTGTTCGTCGGGCCGGAGGAGGGCGATATGGCCTGTGGCGAGTATGGGCCCGGCCGCATGAGCGAACCGTTGGACATCGCTGCCGCGGTCGAGGCCGCGCTCCAAGGCGACGCGCGTCTGCCGCTGCCGCTCGTCAAGGCAGGCCCGCTCTCGGGCCGCCACGTGATCGTGACCTCGGGCCCGACCCATGAGGCGATTGATCCAGTGCGCTATATCGCCAACCGTTCCTCCGGCAAGCAGGGCCACGCGATCGCCGCGGCGGCGGCCGCCGCCGGCGCGCGGGTGACGCTCGTGTCCGGGCCGGTGACGCTGCCCGATCCAAAAGGCTGCGCGGTCGTGCGCGTCGAAAGCGCGCGCGAGATGTTCGCCGCGGTCAACGACGCGCTGCCGGCCGATGTGTTCATTGGGGCGGCGGCGGTCGCCGACTGGCGCGTCGAAGCGGCCGCTCACAAGATCAAGAAAGAGCAGGGGGCTTCGGCGCCGGCTTTCTCTCTGGTCGAGAACCCCGACATTCTCGCAAGCGTCGCGCGCGCGTCGCGACGCCCGCGCCTCGTCGTCGGCTTCGCCGCCGAGACTTGCGACGTCATCGCCCACGCGCGACAGAAGCTGAACCGCAAGGGCTGCGATCTCATCGTCGCCAACGACGTCTCCGAGGGGTCTGGCGTTTTCGGCGGCGACGCCAATGAAGCGCATCTCGTCTCCAGCGGCGGCGTCGAGAGCTGGCCGCGCATGAGCAAGGAGGCGGTCGCCGCACGCCTTGTCGGGCGCATTGCTGAAATCATCGCCGACAGCGAGGCCCCCGAATGAAACTCTCCATCCGCCGTCTGACCAATGGCGAGGGCTTGCCGCTACCGGCCTATGCGAGCGACGGCGCCGCCGGACTCGATCTCTATGCGGCCCTGCCCGCCGGACAGAAACTCGTGCTCGAGCCGGGCGCCCGCGATCTGATTCCAACCGGCGTGCAGATTGCGCTGCCCGCTGGCTTCGAGGCGCAACTGCGGCCGCGCTCGGGACTGGCCGTCGAATTTGGCGTGACGGTGCTCAATGCGCCGGGCACGATCGACAGCGATTACCGCGGCGAGGTGAAGGCGCTGCTCATCAATCACGGCGGCCAGCCCTTCGAGATCACGCGCGGCATGCGCATCGCCCAGCTCGTGATCGCCCCGGTCGCGCATGCGGCCCTGGTCGAATGTGAAGAGCTCGAGGAGACCGCCCGCGGCGCGGGCGGCTTCGGCTCGACCGGGCTCGGAGAGCGCGGGGAATGAAGCTTCTGCCGCGGCCCGCGCGATTCGCCCTCATGGCGACGCTCGACGTCGCGCTCCATGCGCGCGGCCGGCCGGTCTCGTCCAAAGAGCTCGCGGCGCGTCACGATCTGCCGCCGCGGCGTCTGGAGACGCTGCTGCAGGCGCTGGTGCGCGCGGGGATCTTGAAGAGCGTCCGCGGCCCCGCCGGCGGCTATGAACTCGCCCGCGAGCGGCGCCGCCTTTGCGTCGGCGAGATCGTGCGCGTCGCCTTGCGCGCCGAGGAGGAAGCCGACGAGGCGCCGGCGCTGCTCGTCGCGGTGCTCGAGCCGCTGATTGCCGAAACCGAGGAGGCGACGCTCGCCCGGCTCGACGACATCACGCTCGAAGACCTTTACGCCCGCGCCGTCGCCCAGGGCTTCGGCGAAAAACAGCCGACCAGCGATTTCGAGATTTAAAGCGCCCCGGCGCATGAGGAGGCCCGCATGACCTATGAGACGATTGAACTGGAGTCGCACGGCCGCGTCGCCCTGGTGCGGCTCAACCGGCCGCAGGCGCTCAATGCGCTGAATGCGCTGCTCATCAGCGAACTCGATTGCGCGCTTGCCGGCTTCGCGGCGGACGAGGGCGTCGGCTGCGTCGTCATCACCGGCTCGGAGAAGGCCTTCGCCGCCGGCGCCGACATCAAGGAAATGGCCGACAAGAGTTTCGCCGACGCCTTCTTGAGCGACTTCATCGGCCGCTGGGACACGTTGGCGCGCTTCCGCAAGCCGACCATCGCCGCCGTAGCGGGCTTTGCGCTCGGCGGGGGCTGCGAGCTCGCCATGATGTGCGACTTCATCATCGCCGCCGATACGGCCCAGTTCGGCCAGCCCGAGATCAAGCTCGGGGTCATTCCCGGCGCCGGGGGCACGCAGCGGCTGACCCGCGCCGTGGGCAAAGCCAAGGCGATGGACCTTGTTCTTACAGGGCGGATGATGGGGGCGGAGGAGGCCGAGCGCGCGGGGCTCGTGGCGCGGGTGGTCCCCGCCGCCGACCTCCTTTCCGAGGCGCTCAAGGCGGGCGCGGCCGTCGCCGCCATGTCGCTGCCGGCGGCGCTGATGGCCAAGGAGGCGGTGAACGCCGCCTTCGAGACCACTTTGACCGAGGGCGTGCGATTCGAGCGGCGGCTGTTCTACTCTCTCTTCGCCACGGAGGATCAGAAAGAGGGCATGGCCGCATTCGTGGAAAAGCGCAAAGCCGGCTTTCGCCACCGGTAAGGGACGCGGAAGCGGGCGGCCGCCATTGACGAAATGAGGCCTCCCGCTTATAAGGCGCGCGACGTGGCCGCGATTTCGCGGCCGCAACGGTTTTTGGCCGCCATCGCGGCCGCCCACAGCTTCGAGGACAGATAGAACATGGCCAATACTGCTTCGGCCAAAAAAGCCGTTCGCAAGATCGAGCGCCGCACGGCGGTAAACCGCGCGCGCCGCAGCCGCATGCGCACCTTCGTGCGCAAGGTCGAGGAGGCGATCGCCTCGGGCGACGCGTCGGTCGCCGCCGCCGCCCTGCAGAGCGCCGTTCCGGAAATGATGCGCGCCGCGCAGAAGGGCGTCCTTCACAAGAACACGGCGTCGCGGAAGGTGTCCCGCCTCAGCGCCCGCGTTAAGGCGCTTGCCGCCAAGTAGGCGGGCATTGTGCAAGTTTAGCGCGCAAAATGCCTCGTTCGCGGTTACAAAGCCCACAAAAAAGGCCCGGCTCAGCCGGGCCTTTTTTTATTCGTCTCGCGCCTGCAGCAGGAAAGACACAAGCCGTATAATTTTTTTCACGGGAAAGTTGTGATCAGGCAAATTCGCCATGATTCAATCTGTTGCAACCAAGACCCCGAGAGAGCGTCGTCAGCGCCCCTCTTGACAGGCCTCCCCGGCGAAATTGCGCCGCTTAAGCGCGCGATCGCGCCGCCTGCGACGTTTCGATCGTACACGCGTCGAATCATAAATTTAGAAAGACATTAGTCGAAGGCGCGCGCAGGATGGCGCCAAAGACGCGGCAAAAGCGCGACGCTGGGGCGCCGGGGTCGTTGCGAGAAGACGGCCTCGCGTGTAGGTTCTTTTGTGTCGAACGAAAGAGATCGACGCCTGACCAGATCAGCTTTCGGCTGAGCGCACCAAAGGAGCGACGTCGTGTCGGTATCCTGCCTCAAAGAGCCAAGGCTTCAGGCGTCTGATCGTCTCCCTTCCCGTTCGACCTGATTCAAACAGTCTGAGTTCAGGGCGCGTGCGCTCTGTGTGTAATCTAGTGCAAATCCGGGTTCTGTTCGATCCCGGGAACCGGGGGCTTTGTCATGACGGAACTGCGGCGAACCAATGTGATTGGCGTGCTGCGTACCGAGCGCGATGGCGTCGCGCGACTTTGTGTTGCTTCCGTTTTTTGCGTTGGTTTCAGTAAAGACGACTCCAAGCCAAACGCCAGCGGCGTGGGGTGCGCGGTGGGACCGCCGCGCTAGCTTTTTCCAACACCCGGCGTTCCGCCGCGGCGACACGTATCTGACTTCAGGAAAGGGCGCTGCTCGCGTTTTGTGACGCGGGGATTTGGCGCCGTGCGCAATTTTTGGAAAGCACAATGTCGAACCGAGAGATGCGGGCTGACGAAATCCCCGCGGAGCACCAAAATCGATGGGAACGCGTTCGCCAGCGACTTCGCGCCGAACTCGGCGACGCTGTCTATAATTCCTGGTTCACGCGCCTCGAACTCGATCGCGTCGAGAGCGGCGCCTTGCACCTTTCGGTGCCGACCAAATTCTTGAAGAGCTGGGTGCAGTCCCACTATGCGTCGCGAATCAAGGCGCGCGCGGCCAATGAATTCGACAAGATCGAACGTGTCGTGATCGACGTCCGGTCGACAGCGCGCAAGCCGAAGTTGCGAGAGGCGGCGGCGGAGCGCGAGCCCGACGCGCCGACGCTTATTTTTGAAAAGACGCCTGCGCAGGCGAACGGCGTCGAGGCGGCTGACGTCGTCATGGCGCCGCGCCGCACGATGCGTGCGCCCGCCAGGGCCGACGGCGACGCGCTGATCGGCTCTCCGCTCGATCGGCGTTTGTCTTTTTCGACCTTCCTGGTCGGACCCTCCAATCAACTCGCCTACGCCGCCGCCTGCCGCGTAGCGGAGGCGCGTCCGGGCGACACGCCGATGTTCAACCCGCTTTACGCGCACGCCGCGGTGGGGCTCGGCAAAACCCATCTGCTGCAGGCGCTCGCCCACGCGACCAACGACAATCGCCGCCGGGCGGTCTATTTGACGGCGGAGCGTTTCATGAGCGGCTTCGTAGCGTCGCTCAATTCACAGACCTCGATCGCCTTCAAGGAAAGACTGCGCGCGATCGACATGCTGATCATCGATGACGTGCAGTTTCTGCAGGGCAAGTCCATTCAGCAGGAGTTCTGTCACACGCTCAACGCGCTGATCGACGCCGGCCGACAGGTGGTGGTTGCGGCGGACCGTCCGCCGTCCGACCTGGAGACGCTCGATGAGCGGGTTCTATCCCGCTTCAAGGGCGGGCTCTGCGTCGATATCGGACCGCTCGACGAGGCGCTGCGCGTCAAGATTCTATCCGCGCGCATTTTTGCCGCGCAGGAGGCTAATCCAGGTTTCCACGTGCCGCCGGAGGTCGTCTCTTACGTCGCGCGCACCATCATCACAAACGGCCGCGATCTCGAAGGCGCGGTTAACCGCCTTCTCGCGCATGTGACGCTCAATGGCGCGCCCTTGACGGTCGACACGGCCGAAACGGCGATCCGTGATCTCGTGCGCACGCAGGAGCCCAAGCGCGTCAAGATCGACGACATTCAGAAGCTCGTCGCGTCGCACTACAATATCTCGCGCGCCGACATTCTCTCCTCGCGTCGCACCGCGAATGTCGTGCGCCCGCGGCAGATCGCCATGTATCTGTCGAAAGTGTTGACGCTGCGCTCGCTGCCCGAGATCGGCCGGCGCTTCGGCGGCCGCGACCATACGACCGTGCTACATGCGGTGCGCAAGATCGAAGAGCTCGTCTCCAAGGACAAGAGCCTCGCGGAAGTCGTCGATTTGTTGAAGCGAATTCTGAGCGAGCAGTAATGCGCAGGCGTTCGTCCCGCCCGCAAGGAAAAGCGTAGGACTCTGAAGCGTCTGCGTCCCGGCGTGGATGGCCGGGACGAGCAGCCCGGCCGCGCCGGCGGAGCAGGTTATCGACAGCGCTTCTGGCGTTGCGGCTATTTGCCGGTCTTCACCGTCGTCCAGAGGCGCGTGATGAATTTCTGCTCGGGCTGATTGGGCGTCGTCACGGTGAAGAGGCGGCGCATGGTCGATTCCGGCGGATAGACGCCCGGATCGTCGGCGATGGATCTGTCGATGAGCGGGCGCGAGGGGCCGACGCCATTGGCGAAATTGGTCGCCTTGGTGTTGCGCGCCGCGACGTCCGGCCGCAGCATGTAATCGATGAACTGATAAGCCTCCTTGACATGTGGCGCGTCGACGGGGATGGCGAAATTGTCCATTGACATCAGCGTGCCTTCCGCCGGGATGACGTAGGCGATATCGACGTCGGCGCCGGCCTCGCGCGCGCGGTTGCGCGCCTGCAGGCTGTCGCCCGCCCAGCCGATGGCGAGGCAAATGTCGCCATTGGCGAGCGCGTTGATATATTCCGACGAGTGGAATTTCTTGATGTAACGGCGCAGTCCCGAAAGATGGTCGGCCGCGCGCTTCAAATCGGCCTCGCGCTTCGAATTGGGATCGAGCTTGAGATAATTGAGCGTGATCGCGAAAACGTCCTCGGGACTATCGAGCACATAGACGCCGCAGTCGGCGAGTTTCTTCAAGGCTTCCGGCCGCAGCACCTGGTCCCAGCTGGTGATCGGCTTGCCGAGGCGCTGCGTGATCTTGGCGACATTATAGGCGACGCCGGTCGTGTACCACATGTAGTTTACGGCATGCGCGTTGCCGGGGTCGTAACGCGACAGCCGGCCGTCGATCTCGCTCCAGATATTCGCCGCGTTTGCGAGCCGTTTGCGGTCGATCGGCTGCAGCACGCCCGCCTTGATCTGACGCTCCAGGAAGGTCGCCGAGGGCACGACGATGTCATATCCGGTGGCGCCGGCGAGAAGCCGCGACTCGAGCATCTCATTGGAGTCGTAGGTGTCGTAGACGACCTTGATCCCCGTCTCGCGGGTGAAATTCTCCAGCACGCCCGGATCGATATAGTCGCTCCAGTTGAAAATATTGACGACGCGCTCGGCCCCGGAGGCGGGCGCGCAGGCGAAGGCGAAAAGCAGAGCGGCGAAAAACTTCTTCATGAGGCGGCGGCTTGTTGAGGCGGCTCGCGCCGCTGGACGATCGAGAGAGATTATCACGCCCGCCAAGGGCTTGGCGACGGGCGCGGGCATGCCGTTTCTGGACCCGGACGCGCTTCCCGCAATGTAAACAACGACTCAAACTATTTTAATAAATTGCAGTTTTGCTGAAGCCTTCGAAAGGACGTCCATAAGGACGAAAAGATGTCAGTAATAGCCAAGCTCATTTACTTCAGTTCTTTACTTCCGGGCGGGGCGCGCAGCGCAGCCCCGCCGCTTTCCGACAGGCGCGAGCCGACAATCGGCGACCCTTTCGAACGCGCGGTCGTCGAGTTTCAGCGGCATATCGAGGACAGCAAGAACGACTCGACCGCCTTTTCGGGGAGAGACCTCTACATTTATCTTCATCTGATCCGGTCGTGGTTCAAATATCTGAGCCTGAAGCACCAAAACGACCGCGCGACAATCCAGAACATGAAGGAGAACTACGTCGAGTATATTCTATGCATGAAGGAAATGCAGAAATGCGGGTTTATCTTCGTCAAGGGCGGGGGCGCGGAAACCTATAGGGACCGCTATGCCGCCGCAAAGAAGATAAAGGAAGAAATCGAGCGCGCCTTCGCCGACGCCCTCGGCGACGAGGCGGCGCGCGAGCTGAAGACCATCAAAGACCTCCCATGCCGGTGCTTCAACAGGCACGGCGATAAGGCGCCGGAGGGATATTGGTTCAGCAAATATGAGACGGACGTAGAGAAAATTCCGGACGCAGAGAGCGCCCTCACCTAGCAGGCGGCCAGGCTCCCGCTTGAATTGCTCCCCCGTCGACCTGCCGGCCACGCCCGAGGCGCTTGCCTTTTGCGTGGTTAGGCGCTTCAACCGCCCGCGAGCGGCCGTTATGCTCGCCAACCCGTCCGAATCGTTGAGTGGAAGCTCCCATGCGCCTGTCCCGTTACTTCCTGCCCATCCTGCGCGAGACGCCCAAGGAGGCCGAGATCGTCTCGCATCGGCTGATGCTGCGGGCGGGCATGATCCGGCAGGAGTCGGCCGGCATTTACGCCTGGCTGCCGCTGGGCCTCAAAGTGCTGAACAACATCAACCGCATCATCCGCGAGGAGCAGAACCGGGCGGGCGCCGTCGAATTGCTGATGCCGACGATCCAGTCGGCCGATCTGTGGCGCGAATCCGGCCGCTACGACGCCTATGGCAAGGAGATGCTGCGCATCGCCGACCGGCATGACCGGGAAATGCTGTTCGGCCCGACCAACGAGGAGATGATCACGGAGATTTTCCGCGCCTATGTGCGCTCCTACAAGGATCTCCCGCTCAATCTTTACCATATCCAGTGGAAGTTCCGCGACGAGGTGCGCCCGCGCTTCGGCGTCATGCGCTCGCGCGAATTCCTCATGAAGGACGCTTACTCCTTCGACCTCACCGCCGAAGCCGGCCGCCATTCCTACAATAAGATGTTCGTGGCCTACCTGCGCACGTTCGGGCGCATGGGGCTCACCGCCATTCCGATGGCCGCGGAATCCGGCCCGATCGGCGGCAATCTGAGCCACGAATTCATCATTCTCGCCGAGACCGGCGAGAGCGAGGTGTTCTGCCACAAGGATTTCCTGTCCTTCCCGCCGCCGCCCGCAAACATCGATTTCGACGATGTTGCGGCCCTCGAAGGGATCGTCGGCCAATGGACGAGCCGCTACGCGGCGACGAGCGAGATGCATGACGCGGGCGCCTTCGCCGCCGTGCCGGCCGAGTCGCAAGTTTCTGCGCGCGGAATCGAAGTCGGCCATATTTTCTACTTCGGGACCAAATATTCCGAACCCATGAAGGCCGTGGTCAACGGCCCCGACGGCAAGGAGGTCGTCGTGCAGATGGGTTCCTACGGCATCGGCCCTTCGCGTCTCGTCGCCGCGATCATCGAGGCCAATCACGACGACGCGGGCGTCATCTGGCCGGAAACGGTCGCGCCCTTCCATGTCGGCGTGGCCGATCTGAAGGTCGGAGACCCGACGACCGGAAAGGTCTGCGCCGAACTGGTCGAGCAGCTCGAAAACGCCGGGCTCGACGTGCTCCATGACGATCGCGACGAGCGGCCGGGCGGGAAGTTCGCCACGCTCGATCTCATCGGTCTGCCATGGCAGATTCTCGTCGGCCCCAAGGGGCTCGCCGACGGCCGCGTCGAGGTGAAGAACCGGCGCACCGGCGAGCGTGAGCTGCTGTCGCCCGCAGAGGCGGCGGCGCGAGTCGTCGCCGCGGTCAAGCAGGCGGGCGCATGAGCGAGACCGGAGCCGCCCCGACGCCGCAGGACGGCGCCAGGGCCTTCTCGCCTTTCGAATGGATGGTGGCGCTGCGCTATCTGCGGGCCCGCCGTGCGGACGGCTTCGTCTCCGTCATCGCCGGCTTTTCCTTCCTCGGCATCATGCTCGGCGTCG
Source organism: Methylocystis sp. NC52PC (assembly GCF_055698645.1). Lineage (NCBI taxonomy): Bacteria > Pseudomonadati > Pseudomonadota > Alphaproteobacteria > Hyphomicrobiales > Methylocystaceae > Methylocystis > Methylocystis sp. NC52PC. The sequence continues at coordinate 2,821,864 of NZ_CP170127.1, forward strand.
CGACGCTGATCGTCGTCACCTCGGTGATGAATGGATTTCACCGCGAGCTCATGGACAAGATCATGGGCGTCAACGGCCACGCCTTCCTGCAGGCCGTCGAGACGCCCTTCACCGACTGGTCAGAGGTCGCCGCGAAGACCTCGGCCGTGCAGGGCGTCAAGCTCGCCGTTCCGATGGTCGAGGGCGCGGCCGGCATTTCGACGCAGTTCGGCCAGTCGGGCGTCTTGGTGCGGGGCGTGCGAGAAAACGATCTTTCCCGCCTGCCGGGCATCGCCGGCAATGTGAAAAGCGGCGCTCTCAAAGGATTTGACAAGGGCGAGGGCGTCGCCATCGGCCAGCGTCTCGCCGAGACGCTCGGCGTCTCCGTTGGCGACAAGGTGAGCCTGCTCGTCGCCAAGGGCGCGCAGACGCCCTTCGGCGTCGCGCCGCGCATCAAGGCCTATACGGTGGCGGCGATCTTTTCGATCGGCATGTCGGAATTCGACAATGTGTTCGTCTACATGCCGCTCGCCGAGGCGCAGCTCTTCTTTAACAAGGCCAAGGAGGCGACGGTCGTCGAGGCTTTCGTCGACGATCCCGACGAGATGGACCTCTTTCGCGCGCGCCTCGACAAGGCGGTCGCGCGGCCGCTCATCGTCACGGACTGGCGTCAGCGCAACAAGACCTTCTTCGACACGCTGCAGGTCGAGAAAAACATCCTCTTCATCATCCTCACGCTCATCGTCATCGTCGCGGCCTTCAACATTATCTCCGGCCTGACCATGCTGGTGAAGGACAAGACGCAGGACATCGCCATTCTGCGCACCATGGGGGCGTCGCGCGGCGCGGTGCTGCGCGTTTTCCTCATCATCGGCGCGTCGATCGGCGTCATGGGCGCCCTCGCGGGCTTCCTGCTCGGCCTGCTGATCGCCAAGAATCTCGACACGATCCGGGTGGCGCTGAACAAGGCTTTCGACGCCAATCTTTTCCCGGCGGAGTTCTATTTCCTGTCGCGGCTGCCGGCGATCGTCGACATGCGGGAGGTGACGATGATCGTCGCGATGACTCTGGCGCTCGCCGTTCTCGCCTCGATCTACCCCGCCTGGAAGGCCGCCTCGCTCGATCCGATCGAAGCGCTCCGGCACGAATGAGCGCAGAAGGCCAAGGCATGAGCGACGCCGTTCTCGAATTGCGCAACATCGCCCGGCATTACCGCGAGGGCGAGGCGCGTCTCGACATTCTGGTCGACGCCAATCTCGCCATCTATCCCGGCGAGACGGTGGCCCTCGTCGCGCCCTCGGGCGCGGGAAAATCGACGCTGCTCCATATCGCCGGCCTGCTCGAGCGGCAAGACAGCGGCGAAACCCTGATCAATTCGGCGCCGACCTCCAGCATGAGCGACAATGATCGCACGAGGCTGCGCCGGGACGCCATCGGCTTCATCTACCAGTTCCATCATCTGCTGCCGGAATTCACGGCGCTGGAGAATATCGTCGTGCCGCAGATGATCTGCGGTCTCGCCCGCAAGGAGGCGGAGGCCCGCGCGCAGCAGTTGCTGGAGTATCTGCGGCTTGGGCCGCGCGCCTCGCATCGGCCGTCCGAGTTGTCGGGCGGCGAGCAGCAGCGCGTCGCCATCGCCCGCGCGGTCGCCAATGCGCCGCATCTTCTGCTTGCCGACGAGCCGACCGGCAATCTCGACCCGCGCACGGCGGAACATGTCTTCGCGACGCTGATGACGCTCGCCCGCCACTCCGGACTCGCCGCGCTCATCGCGACCCATAATCTCGACCTCGCCAAACAAATGGACCGCCGCGTAACGCTACGCGACGGTCGCATCGAAGAACTGACGTAAGGCCTCTGCCAGCTGCGCGGTCGACCCCCTCGCGGTGGAGGCGCCGCCGTGGCGGCTCCTCAGCAGCGGGGGCCTGCCGATCAGGCGGCCTTCTTCTTGTCGTGGATGAAGTGCTTGTACCACAAGCCGAAGCCCACCGCGGCCGCGGCGCCGAGCACGAGGAAGGTCATCAACTCCTTGTTGGCGGTGAGGCCGACGGAGAAGGGGAAGCGGGCGACATATTCTTTGCTGCCGTCGTCGCTCTTCGCCTTGACGATGCCGATATATTTGCCTTCGTTCACGAAATTGTGGTCGAAGGTCAGCGTGCCGGTCTTGTACTTCTTCGGCGGAGAATAATATTCGGTATTCGCCTCGAGGTTCTCGTTGTCGTCCTTTTGGCCGACGTCGCGCAACACGCGCATCTCGAGGTTCATATCACGCAATTCGTCCTGCTGCGCGTCGAGGGTGATGATGGTCGGGCCCGCATCGGGGATGTCGTCACAGAACTGCTCGCGCGACTTGAGCGGCTGATAGCCCGTGAAGCTCATCGTGTCCGGCCCGATTTTCATCAGGCACTGCCCCTGGTTGGAGCCGACGTCGCCGTGAGCGTGCGCCTGAGCCACCCAACCGACCGTCGCCAACGTCATGGCGACGAGAAAGCGCATTTTCATCTTAGTTTTCTCCCTTACCAATTATTTGCCGCTTCTTGGCCAGCGGGCGCTCCTTTACGTGATCGTCGCCACGGGACGAACCGCAGGACGACCCCTTGCCCGGGCGGGCGGGGAGCCGCCTGATTAGCAGCTTGTGGTTAGCATATATCAATTCAAGGGCGCCTGTCTTGCGACCTTCAGCCACACACGAATGCGCCAAAAGGGTAAAAGCGGCGGCGGGTTCTTATACGCAACGCAAAGCCCCGCAGCAGACATTTCGCCCAGTGGACCAACGCGAAGCCTTAATGTAAAGGTCAAGTCGGGCTTTCGCCACACCAAACCACGGCGTCAGCCGACGTCGAACCAGGTCGCGAGTCCCGCGGCTTCATGCTCCAATATGTCGTCGTGGATCGCCCATTTGCCTGGGGCGTCGGCGATGAAGGAGACATGCTTCGTCTTTCCTGCGGGAATGATGACGCCGTTGCGCCAGTACGGCTCCCAGCCGTCGTCGAGATCGTGAAGAAGCCGCATCGCATGCCCGTGCACATGCATTGCGAGCGGAACCTTGGATTTGTTGACATAGCCGAGTGTGACGGGCGTTCCGGGTTTCACCCGGAACAGCGGCGGCCCTTCGTAGCCCTTGGTTGCGGCGCCGTTGATCGTCCAGCCGCCGGCGCCGACGTCGATGGCGAGGTCGACCTTCTTGGCGTTGTTGAGCTTGATTTCCGGCGGCAGCGTCGGATTTTGCGGCAAGGAATAAATGAGGCCGCGCCGCTCGGCCTTGGCTCCCTTGGCCGTCGCCACGAGCAAGTCGCTGTCCGCGCCGCCCCCGCCGCGCAACATGACGCGCGCCTTGGCGCCTTCCGTCGGCGGCATGTCGAAGATGAGTTCGAAGCGCGCGCCGGGCGCGACCGGAATGCTTCGGCGCACCGGCTCGAAAGCGTCGCACGGCTGGCTGTCGATCGCGACGACGAAGGGCTGCACCCCATCGAAGGTCAAAATCATGATGCGGGCGTTGGCGAGATTGGCGAGGCGCAGCCGCACGCGGGAATTGGCTGGAAAGTCGTAGGTCGCCGGCGCCGCCTTGCCGTTGACGGCGAGGAGCGGGCCGATGCGCCCCGCGCCCTGCGCCGCCGCCGCATCGCCGAAGGCCCCTTCGATCTTCCCCTTGGCGTCGAGCCGCCAGTCGTCGAGGACGAGCAGCAGGTCATGGTCGGCGGGCAGGGGCTCCGGCTCGTCGACGATCAACAGGCCCTTGAGGCCGCGGCCCATCAATTCGGGCGTCTTGCCGTAGACGCTCGGCCGGTAGCAGAAGAGGCCGGGCTCCGTAAGCTTGCGCCGGTAGTCGAAGGAGCCGCCCGGCGCAACGGCGGGCTGAGTCAGGGGGGCGACGCCATCCATGGCGTTCTCCCCGCGCAGGCCGTGCCAGTGGATCGAGGCGGGGAGATCGAGCTTGTTGACGAAGTGGACGTTCAGCTCCTGTCCCTGCTTGTAGCGGAGCACGGGCCCGGGCGAGACGCCGTCGAAGCCGAGAATGTCGGTCTCCCCGGCTGGCGCCAGCGCCGCCATTCCCGGCCGCGCCTCGAGCGCCCGGGGGCCGAGCGGCGCCGTGGCCCCGGCCGGGAGCGCCAGGACGGTGGCGGCGGCGCCGGAGAGGAAGGCGCGGCGATCGAGCGAGGGCATGGGCGGTTCTTCCGTATCTTGGCGGGATTTCCCTATGACCGACGAAATGAGAGGGGGCAACCTAACCGCGCTTCCAGGAGCACGCAGGCCAGCCTCCGCTTGCCCGGCAAACCGAGAATCGCTTGCGTGTTCGTCGTCCGGAATTCAGCTTCGCCCCGCTTCCGCGCCGCGCCGGTCGGCCAGCGCGGACTTTAGCGGCCAGACCCCGAAACGCCTCGTATTTTTTTCGAGCATCCTGCGCCGACCATGCTATAGAGCGGCGCCCGCGCTCGCGGGCGTTCGGGTTTCGCGGCGGGTCCGAATGGGGCCGCTCTCGCGGGCGTGGCGGAACTGGTAGACGCGCCGGATTTAGGTTCCGGTGACGAAAGTCGTGGGGGTTCGACTCCCTCCGCCCGCACCAAAGGCCGCAGTTTCGCGGAAATTATCGACATAACCGCCCGGGCGCGCGCCGGCGGCATTGAAGTTGTAGAAGGCGATCGACAATGCAAGTGACGCAAACCTCCTCGCAGGGTTTGAAGCAGGAATTCAAGGTCGTGCTGCCGGCGGCGGACCTCGCGGCCAAGCTCGGGGCGCAACTCGCCGAGGTGCAGGCCAAGGCCCAGATCAAGGGCTTCCGTCCCGGCAAAGCGCCGATCGGCCATCTCAAGAAGCTCTATGGCAAGAGCATCATGGGCGAGGTGCTGCAGGAGGCGGTCAACGAGGCCAACCGCAAGATCGTCGAGGATAACGGGCTGCGAATCGCGGTCGAACCCAAGCTCGATTTCCCCGGCGGACAGGACGAGGTGGAGCGCGCGCTGGCGGCCGAGGGCGATTTCGCCTTCACCGTCACCTTCGAGACCCTGCCGAAGTTCGAAGTCGGCGCGCTCGACGACATTGCGCTCGAGCGCCCCGTCGCCGAGGTCGGCGATGACGACGTTGACGCCGCTCTCAAGAATCTCGCGGACCGGGTTCAGGAGTTCGAGCCGCGCGCCGAAGGCTCCAAGGCCGAAAAGGGCGACAAGCTCACGATCGACTTCACCGGCAGGCTCGACGGCGTGCCCTTCGAAGGGGGCACGGGCGGCGACATCGACATCGTGCTCGGCTCCGGCACTTTTATCCCCGGTTTCGAGGAGCAGCTCGAGGGCGCCGGCGTCGGCGACCAGCGGCTCGTCAAGGTCAAGTTCCCCGACGACTATTCGGCCGCCCATCTCGCCGGCAAGGACGCGGAGTTCGACGTGACGGTCAAGGGCGTCGCCGCGCCGAAGGCGATGGAGATCGGCGAGGACCTGGCCAAGAAATACGGCTTCGAGAATTTCGAGGCGATGAAAACCGCCGTGAAGGGCAATCTCGAAGCGGACTTCCACAAGGTCTCGCGCGACCGCCTGAAGCGCGCCCTGCTGGACGCGCTCGACGGCCGTTATTCTTTCGAACTGCCCGAAACGCTCGTCGAGCAGGAGTTCAACAATATCTGGCAGCAGCATGAGGCCGAGGCCCGCCGCAGCGGCCAGCCGCTCGCTGAGGAAGGCAAGACCGAAGAAGAGACGCGCGCCGAGTTCCGCAAGATCGCCGAGCGTCGCGTGCGCCTTGGCCTCGTTCTTGCTGAAATCGGCCAGAACGCCGGCGTGAAGGTCGAGGACAAGGATCTGACCGAGGCGCTGGTCGAGCGCGCCCGAATGTTCCCGGGCCAGGAAAAGCAGGTCTGGGATTTCTACCGCAACAACGAGCAGGCGCTCGCTCAGCTGCGCGCGCCGATCTATGAAGAGCGCGTCGTCGATCACATCTCCAAGCTGATCAAGATCACGGACAAGCCCGTGACCAAGGACGAGCTCTTCAAGGAAGAGGATGAAGCGTAAGCTTCGTTTGCGTCCCGTCGCGCTCCGGCATATGACGGGACAATGATATGGACGGCGGGGGGCGGCCTCCGCCGGCAAGGCCGTGCGGCGGTCTTAGGAAGGCGATGCGATGCGTGATCCGATCGAGGTCTACAACCAGTATCTCATTCCCCAGGTGATCGAAAACACGTCGCGAGGCGAGCGCGGGTTCGACATCTATTCGCGTCTTCTGCGCGAGCGGATCATCTTTCTTACCGGGCCGGTCGAAGACCATATGGCTTCGGTGATCATCGCGCAGCTCTTGTTCCTGGAATCGGAAAATCCGAAGAAGGAAATCTCGCTCTACATCAACTCGCCGGGCGGCGTGGTGACGGCGGGCCTCGCCATCTACGATACGATGCAGTTCATCAAGCCCAAGGTTTCGACGCTCTGCGTCGGGCAGGCGGCGTCGATGGGCTCGCTGCTGCTCTGCGCCGGCGAGGCGGGGCTGCGCTTCGCGTTGCCGAACGCCCGCGTGATGCTGCATCAGCCGTCGGGCGGCTTTCAGGGCCAGGCCTCCGACATTCAGCGCCACGCGGAGGACATCCTCAAGGTCAAGAAGCGGTTGAACGACATCTACGTCCGCCACACCGGCAAGGATTATGACCTGATCGAGCGCACGCTCGACCGCGATCATTTCATGTCGGCGGAGGAGGCCAAGGCGTTCGGCATTGTCGACAGCGTGCAGGAGAAGCGCGCCGAGAGCGAGACAGAAGCCAAGTAAAATTCAAAAGGGAGAGGCGCGGAACCGCTATCGATCAGAATAGCCGCCGCGCCGGAGCGTCCGAGGATCGAAAGGGCAATTGGGGCTCGCATGTTTCGCAAAATTTTGATCGCCAACCGTGGCGAAATCGCCTGCCGCATCATCAAGACCGCGAAGAAGATGGGCATCGCCACGGTCGCCGTCTATTCGGACGCCGACGCTGACTCGCTCCACGTCGAAATGGCGGACGAGGCGATCCATCTCGGCCCCCCGCCCGCCGCGCAGTCCTATCTCCTGATCGACAAGATCGTCGCCGCTTGCAAACAGACCGGCGCCGAGGCGGTTCATCCGGGCTATGGCTTTCTCTCCGAGCGCGCGGCTTTCGCCAATGCGCTGAAAGAGGCGGGGATCGTCTTTATCGGCCCCAATCCGCGCGCCATCGAGGCGATGGGCGACAAGATCGAATCGAAGAAATTCGCCTCCGCCGCCAAGGTGAGCGTCGTGCCGGGCTATCTCGGCGTCATCGAAACGCCCGAAGAAGCGGTGCGGATCGCCAAGGACATCGGCTATCCGGTGATGCTGAAGGCCTCCGCCGGCGGCGGCGGCAAGGGCATGCGCATCGCCTTCAACGACGCCGAGGTCGTCGAGGGCTTCACGCGCGCCCGCTCCGAGGCGGCGTCCTCCTTCGGCGACGACCGAGTCTTCGTCGAGAAATTCATCGTCAATCCGCGCCACATCGAAATCCAGGTGCTCGGCGACAAGCACGGCAACGTCATTCACTTGAATGAGCGTGAATGCTCGATTCAGCGCCGCAACCAGAAAGTTATTGAAGAAGCGCCGTCGCCGCTGCTCGACGAAGCGACCCGCGCCGAAATGGGCGCCCAGGCCGTCGCGCTCGCCAAGGCGGTGGATTACGACTCTGCCGGCACGGTCGAATTCGTCGCGGGCCAGGACAAGAGCTTCTACTTCCTCGAGATGAACACCCGCCTGCAGGTGGAGCATCCGGTCACTGAGCTCATCACCGGTATCGACCTCGTCGAGCAGATGATCCGCGTCGCGGCCGGAGAGCCGCTGCAGATCAAGCAGGAGAACGTCAAGATCAACGGCTGGGCGGTGGAGAGCCGCATTTACGCCGAAGACCCGACGCGCAACTTCCTGCCCTCGATCGGCCGACTGGTGAAGTATCGCCCGCCGGAAGAGCGCAAGGACGGCGGAATCACGGTGCGCAATGACACCGGCGTCACCGAGGGCCGCGAGATTTCGATCCATTACGATCCGATGATCGCAAAGCTCGTGACTCACGCGCCGGATCGTCTGCGCGCCATCGTGGCACAGGCCGACGCGCTCGATCGTTTCGTGATCGACGGCATCCGCCACAATATTCCGTTCCTGTCGTCGCTGATGCAGAGCGCGCGCTGGCGCTCTGGAAATCTGTCGACGGGCTTCATCGCCGAGGAATATCCCGAGGGCTTCTCCGCGCCGGCCCCGATCGGCGACGTCGCCTGGACGCTCGCCGCCGTGGCGACGCTGATGGATCACATCGGCAACGCGCGCAAGCGTCAGATCAGCGGCCAGCTGATGAACGGCCGGCCGGTCGAATTTACCCGTGACCGCGTCTGCATGTTGGGCGAGGCCCGCTTCGACGTGCAGCTCGAGGAGCAGGGCGAGGCCCTCGTCGTTCGCTTCGCCGACGGCGACAGTCGCGCCCATCGTATTTCGTCGCAGTGGCGGCCGGGCCACGAGCTGTTCGTCGGCGACGTCGACGGCCACACGGTCTATGTGCAGGCGCGGGCGATCCTCAACGGCTACGAACTGTCTCATCAGGGCGTCAGCGTTCCGGCCCGCGTCTATACGCAGCGCGAGGCGGAGCTTGCCGCGCTCATGCCCAAGAAAAAGGACGCCGGCGCGTCCAAGCATCTGCTTTGCCCCATGCCGGGTCTGGTCAAGACCGTGGATGTAACGGAAGGGCAGGAGGTCAAGGCGGGCGAGGCGCTTTGCATGGTCGAGGCGATGAAGATGGAGAACGTGCTGCGCGCCGAGCGCGACGTGACCATCAAGAAGATTCTCGCCAAGCCGGGCGACAGTCTCGCCGTCGACGCGGTGATCATGGAATTCGCCTGAGGCGGCTGCGCGGCAGGCGTCTCGAAGCACGAGGGCGTCTGTTGCGATTTGTCAGCGGTCCATCACCGATTCCGTCAGCGGGGCGAGCGTCATCCACGCGACGCGAACCGTTGAAATGAACGCGCCATATACCGGACAGTCACCGGCGCAGACCCCCCGAGGCTTCCGCCCGGTCGGCCGCCCGGACGGTTGCGGGCGCCTTTCAAAGACATTCTTTTTAGTCTATAAGATTAGTGGACAAAAAAATTGACAGGGGGGCGATGTGGTTCCTTTTTCGAAGATCGTGCCGATCGCATTTTGGATTTGCTTCCTGGCGCTCGGCTTCGTGACCAGCCTCGGCGGTCCGAGCAAGCAGCCGGCGTCGCCGCGTGACGTTGTCGCCGAAACCGAGCCGAGAAGCGGCAGGGCTGCGGATTAATCCGCCGCCGCCGCGCATGCGCCGTCGCCGGCGTTTGCCCCGCCGACGAGATTTTCCCGCACGATCTTTTGCGCGCGCGCGCGCGCCTCTTCGAGGTCCTTGTCGAAGACTTCGGTTGCATATTCGCCGGCGGCCGTCTTCACGATGGACTCGTTCATCGTCTTGGGTTCGGCGCTCACATTAATCGAGGTGACCGTCGAAAGCCCCGGCCGCAATGGGGTTTTCTTCAACTCCTCGGGATCGATGGCGATGCGCACCGGCACCCGCTGCACGATGCGGATGAAATTGCCGGTGGCGTTGTCCGGGGGCAGGGTCGCGAAGACGCTGCCCGAGCCGGGCACGAGACCCTCGACCGTGCCATGGAACAGCGCGCTCGATCCGTAGAGATCGACCTTGATCAGCGCTGGCTGGCCGGGGCGAATCCGCTCCATGCGGTTTTCCCACAGATTGGCTTCGACCCAGAGGTGGTCGAGCGGCACGATATTCATGATCTGGTCGCCGGGGCGCACGCGCTGGCCGACCTGCACGCGCCGCTTGGCGACATAACCCGTCGCCGGAGCGCGAATGTTTTGGCGCAGATATTCAATATAGGCGTCATTGAAGCGCGCCTTGGCGAGTTCGATGTCCGGGTGTTTGACGAGCTCTACCCCGCCGACGCGCGATTCGATCGCCTGATATTCGGCGCGCGCCTCGCGCAGATCCGCTTCTTGCGCAGCGAGCGTATCCTCGGTGTTCTGCAGAATTTGTCCCGAAGCGGCGCCGCTCGTCGCGGCCTTGCGATACCGCGCGAGATCGTGGCGCGTCCGCTCGCGGACCGCGGCGCGCGCGCCGATCTTCTGACAGACCTGACGGCGGTTGGCGTAGAGCGCGCCGACATTGCGCACCGCGCGGGCAAGCTCGGCCTCGGCTTGGCCTAGCGCGGCCCGCGCACGTTGGGCGTCGAGCTGGATCAGCACGTCGCCTTTCTTGACGAGCTGCGTCTCCTCCGCGAGCACCTTGGCGACGACGCCCGTCGCGTCCGCCTGCACGGGAATGATGTTGCCGGAGACGAAGGCGTTGTCGGTCGTCACCCAGTCGCGGTCATAAGTGAACCAGCGAAAGGCCGTGACCAAAACCCCGATGCCGACGCCGACGGCCAGCGCCTTGAGCAGGAAAGCGCGCCGTGCGCGGATGGTCTTGCGCGACAGGGGCGGGGCGCTTCCAATCGCCCGCGGCGCGTCTGTCTCTTCTGAAGCCAAATTCAGCCTCCCCCGAGCGATTGCACGGCGTCGACGACCGGTGTGATCGGATCGGTCTCCGGCGCGGGTCTGGGCTCATAGGCCTGCGGTCCCGCGTCATAGCCGCCGCCGAGCGCCTGGAAAAGGTCCACCGTCGAGACGAATTTGTCGCCCTCGAGGCCGCGCTGGATAAAGACGGCGTCGAGCATGTCGGCGTATTCCTGCACATATTCGCGCCGGTCGCGCAGCCCGTCGCGCAGCCTGATGCGCGCCAGCTCGACTTCGGCGCGACGGGCCTTGATGAACCGCGACTGCGACTCGTATTCGGATTTGAAGCGTTTGAGATTGACCAGCGCGTCGGCGACCTGCTGCGCGGCCGTCAGAAGCGTCTCGTTATAGGTGTCCACGGCCTGATCGTAATCCGCCCGCTGCACTTCGAGATTTCCGGTCAGCTTGCCGCCCTGGAAGATCGGCAGATGCAGGCCGGGCGTGACGCTGTAGACCATGGCGCCCGGGTTAAAGAGGTAGCCGCCGAGCTTGGCGAATTGGGTCGACGTGACCGAGGCTTCGAGCCCCGCGGACACGGAAAGGTCGATTGAGGGCAGAAACAGCGCCTTGGCCGCATGAATGCGATCGGCCCAGGCCTCTGCACGCCGCAGCGCCGCCATCAGATCCGGGCGATGCGCAAGAAGCTCGATCGGCAGACGCTGGGGCAGCGCCGGCTGCACCGGGGCGACCTTCTTCCTGGCCTCGAAGAGGCCGCGCGCGACGTCCGGGCCTTCGCCCATCAGCCGGGCGAGGGCGTTCTCCTGAATGGAAATGGCCGCTGTCAGCGCCGCTTCGCGCCGCACCGCGGCTTCCTCGTTGCTGCGGGCGATCTGGACGAAGTCGAGCGCCTCGATGCCGGTCGCGTAGCGCGTCTCGGCGAGCTGGCGCAGTTCGCGCCGCAGGCCGGTCAGCTCATTTGCGAGCTTGAGCTGTTCGGCGAGCACGAATCCACGCAGATAGGCCCGCGCGACGCTCGTCGTGAGCAGCAGCCGGGTCTGCTCCAATTCGCCCGCCTGCGCCAGCGCGTCGCCGATGGCGGCGTCGAGCAAGGCGCGGTTCTTGCCCCAGAAATCCAGCTCCCATTTCGCCGAAATGGGGTTGAGGAAAGCCGCCGATTTCTCGAGCCCGCCCTGGCGGGGATTGAGCCCGGCCGCGACGCCGCGCTCGGCGTAGCGATATTGCTTGTAGGTGAGATCGGCCTCGACATAGGGCGTTAAACGCGAACTCGCGATGTCGACGGCGGCCTCGGCCTCTTTGAGCGTGTCGGCGGCTTTGCGCAGGTTCTGATTGTCGATGAGCGCCTTTTCCATGATGCGGTCGAGGTCCGCGCTGCGGAAGGCCCGCCACCACTGCTGGCCGGGCCAGCCTTTTTCGCTGCTGACGCTTTTCACGCCGGAGGCCGCGATGGTGCGGCTCATGGAGGGGACCTCCATGAATTCCGCGCGCTGGTCCTGGGCGGTCGGCATGCAGCCGGCGAGCGCGAGCGCCAGCGGCGCGGCGGCAAGGGCCCCGCGCCGCGCCAACGGGCGTCGTGGTTGATAAAGTCGCATGCGCGCGCGCATCAGTGGTCCGCCGTCACGGCCGCTCTGCTCTCGATCTTCGTTTTGGCCGTCGCTTGCGCGGCATAGGCCGAAGGCTCCTTTTTGAGCCGGGCGAACCAGACCAGGACGCCCAACAGGAACATGATACAGGCGCCGAGAAGGAAGGCGTCGTTTAAGGCGAGAATGCCCGCCTGCTGGCGGATCAATCGCGCAATCTGCCGGCGGGCGACCGATTCGGACATGCCCAGCGACTGTAATTGTTGGGTCAGGGCGGAGAGCGTGTCCAGAGACGCGTAACGCCGGCCGCCGAGATATTCCGACAAATTGAGTTGATGCCATGGCGTGCGGCGAAAATAAACCACGCTTTGAAAGGCGATGCCGATGGCGCCGCCGACGAGGCGAAACAGCAGAAACTCCTCGGCGGCGCGTTTGTAGGTCTTGCCGGTGAGCCCATAGGTCGCGAGCGTCGACGTCGGGGCTGAGAGCGCGGCGACGCAAAAGCCGAGGAAAATGACCGGGATGACCAGCGCGTCGAACGAGGCGTGCTTGTCGAAGAGGCCGAGCCAGGTCAACACCACCGATGAACACATGCACATGAGGCAAATGACGAGCCGAACGTCGATCTTCTTGGAGATTTCATACATGACCGCCGCCAGCGGCAGGCCGGCGATCATCATGGTCAGATAGACGTGGCCGGCGATCGACGATGTGTAGCCGAGCAGGATCTGCATCTGTACGGAAAGAAGCGACATCAGCCCCTGAATGGTCAGGAAGCCGAAGAAGCCCGAAAGCACTCCCATGGCGTAACTCGACCGCGCGAACAGGCGCACGTCGATGATCGGATGACGCTCGCCCCATTCCCAGACGACGAAAGCCGGAATTGCGACGGCGACGAGAATAGCGTCCGCCGACAAAAGCGACGAGTCGAGCCAGTCGAAGTCGTTGCCCAGACTGAAGATCATCTGCACGCAGATCAATATGACGGCGAGCAGCGCAAAGCCGACGGCGTCGAAACGCACGATCTTGCGCTCGTAGCTGCGGCCATAGAGCAGCGCGCCGACAGTGGCCGAGATCAGAAAGCCGATTGTCGCATTGGCGTAAAAGAGCCAGCGCCAGGAAAAATATTCGGCCCAGAAGCCACCCAGAAAAACGGCGAGCGTATAGGGCAGAATGCCGAGCGCGGCCCAATAGCCGAGGCCGATCCGGTATTGCTTCTCGGGCAGTTCGCCGAGCGCCGCCGCCTGGCTGACGACGGCGAGGAAGCCGCCGAAGACGCCAAAGACGAAACGCGTCGGCGCATACATGAAGACCGAAAAGCTCGAGACGCAGATCAGCGAGGTGATCGCGTAGCCGAGATAGCCAAGAGTGAGAACGCGATAGTCGCCGTAACGGCCCGAGAGGATGCGCGCCAACGGCACGCCGAGCGCGACGCCGATGAGGTAGAAGGTCGTTCCCCAGGCGGCGTAACTCGGCGTTACGCCCTCGAGCGAGCCCGCCGAATAGGGGGTGAGGACGCTGTGGCCCGAGACATTGGACAAGACGTCGACATATCCCACGCCGAGCGCGAGGAGGAGCAGCAGAAGCCTGCCGCCGGTCAGCCGGTCGAATGAGGCCGTCATGGCGCCGCTGAAAGCCTGCGCACCGTCTCAGGCGCAGCAAAGCGGCCCCCGCCCGACGACATAGCGCTGGATTGCTCGGCCGGCTTCGTCTCCTCCCAAAGGCGAAGCGCGCGGAATGTCAGGCCAGAGAGTGACTTCGGGACAAGCGTCTGGGCCATGCGTTCAACGTAAATTCCGTGCGACTTTCCCGAACATAGAGAGAGGCTTTGCCGAGGGGAAATAGCCAGAACAAATATGATCGAGAGGTTTTACGGATGCGCCACGCGCGCAGGAGACGCCGCAGGCGGCGCGAAGAACCGGGAAGCGTCGGCGGATTGATGAGACGCGAGACCACTTTCGCCTGCTGGGCGATACAGGATACATGCAGCTCTCGGACCTCTCGACGCTTCCCGTCCCGTCATTTGCCAGTGTGGGGGTCGGGAGGCAAAGCAAATTTTATTATCCAGACGTTGCGCTATTTTAAAAATAGAATATTTCTGTGCAAAGCATAGGTATTTCCGATGGGCTCAGCATGGACCGGCTCAATTACCAGCATCTCTTCTACTTCTGGAACGTGGCTCGCGAAGGCAGCGTGACGCGGGCCAGCGAGAAGTTGCGACTGGCGCAGCCGACGATCAGTGGCCAGCTCGCGGTCTTCGAGGACGCGATCGGCGCGCAGCTCCTGCGAAAGGAAGGCCGCAAACTGACGCTTACCGAAAAAGGCCGCACGGTCTATCACTATGCGGATGAAATTTTCGCTTTAGGGCGCGAACTCACCAATACGCTGAAGGGCCATGCCGGGGCCATGGGCATGAGATTGAGCGTCGGCATCGCCGATGCGCTGCCAAAACTCATCGTCTATCGCTTGATCGAGCCGGCGCTCAACCAGGAGCAGCAGACTCAAATTGTTTGCCATGAGGACAAGGTCGAGCGGCTGCTCGCGGAACTCACGCTGCATGGCGTCGATCTCGTGCTGGCCGACACGCCGGCGACCACCGCAATCGGCGGGCGCGTCTTCAATCATTTGCTCGGGGAGTGCGGCGTGGCCGTCTTCTCCGCGCCGCAGCTTGCCGCCCGATATTGCGAAAACTTCCCGAATTCGCTCGAGGGCGCGCCTTTCCTGTTCCCGACGCCTGCCACGGCGCTGCGCCGGTCGCTCGATCTGTGGTTCGAGCAGAGGCGCATTGCGCCCGCAGTACGGGCGGAGATCGAGGACAGCGCGTTGTTGAAAACGTTCGCCGCAGCCGGCGCAGGGCTTTTCGTCGCGCCCGTCGCCGTCACGGAGGCGATCGAGCGTCAATATGGCGTGGTGAATATTGGCGAGCTCGACGGGGTGACGGAAAGTTTCTACGCGATCACCCTGCGCCGAAAAGTGGATCATCCGGCGATCACGACCATATTGGACAACGCGCGGGACTGGCTCGTCACCCCTTAGCGCTTCACCCGGGTGACATGGCCCATCTTGCGGCCAGGGCGCGACTCCGTCTTGCCATAGAGGTGCAGGCAGGCGCCGTCTTCGCGGAGAATGTCGGCCCATCTGTCGACGTCGGCGCCGATGAGATTTTGCATCGTCACCTGCCGCCCATGGCGGGTCGTGGCGCCGAGCGGCATGCCCGCAACGGCGCGCATATGCTGCTCGAATTGCGAGGTCACGGCGCCGTCGAGCGTCCAGTGCCCGGAATTATGCACGCGCGGCGCAATTTCATTGACGACGAGCCGCTCCCCGGACCCGTCGGCGACGACGAACATCTCCACCGCGATGACGCCAACGTAATCGGCGGCTTCGGCAATCTTCCGGGCCATCTCGACCGCCGCGCGCGCCGTCGCCTCGCTCATCGCGGCGGGCGCGGTCGTCACAGCGAGAATATGACGCTCGTGCACATTCTCGCAGACGTCATAGGCGCGAAACTCTCCGTCTAGCCCGCGCGCGGCCACGACCGAAACCTCCTTGGAGAAAGGCACGAAGCCTTCGAGAATGCAGGGTGCGCCGCCGAGCGCGGCGAAGGCCTCGGCGAGATCGACCCCCTCGCGGATTTGCGTCTGGCCCTTGCCGTCATAGCCGAACCGGCGCGTCTTGAGGATCGAGGGCCGTCCGAGCCGCGCCACGGCGCGCGCCAGGCTCTCAGCGTCCGTCACATCGGCGAAATCGGCGGTCGCGACGCCCAGCCCGCGCACGAATTCCTTCTCGATCAGCCGGTCCTGGGTGAGCGCGAGAACCTTCGGATTGGGTCGCACGGGCCGATGCGCTTCCAGAACTTCCGCGGTGCGGGCAGGAACATTCTCGAACTCGTACGTCACGACGTCGACCGACTCGGCGAAAGCGGCGAGGGCCGCCTCGTCGAGAAAATCCGCTTTCGTATGGGCCGCGCAGACGTCGAAGGCCGGATCGTCGGCAACAGGGGAGAAAACATGTGACTTCAGCCCCAGCCGCGCGCCGGCCAGCGCCAGCATGCGCGCGAGCTGCCCGCCGCCGAGAATGCCGATGGTTGCGCCGGGTTTCAGCATGGTCACGCCTCGTCGCGCGGCGTCTCCGCCACGCTCTCCGTCTGTTGCTTGCGAAAGGCCGCGAGTCGCGCCGCGAGCGCCTTGTCCGAACGCGCGAGAATGCTCGCGGCCAAGATCGCCGCGTTGATCGCCCCCGCTTTGCCGATGGCCAGCGTCCCGACCGGCACGCCGCCCGGCATCTGCACGATCGACAACAGCGAATCCATCCCCTTGAGCGCGGCGGATTCGATCGGCACGCCGAGCACCGGCAGATTGGTCATGGAGGCCGTCATGCCGGGCAGATGCGCCGCCCCGCCGGCCCCGGCGATGATCACGTCGAAGCCCTCGGACTCCGCCCCCTTGGCGAAGGCCACGAGCCGGTCGGGCGTGCGATGGGCCGAGACGATCCGCGCCGCGCAGCCGACCTCGAGCGCGGCCAGCGTCTCGACGGCGTGGCGCATGGTCGCCCAGTCGGACTGCGACCCCATAATGACCGCGACAGGGGTTTTCGGCTTCGCCACTTGATATCCATCGGCTCGAGCGTGGGAAGCCATGCCGCATAGACGAAGGGGGGGCGGGATGCAATAGCCGCGCAGCCCCATCGGGCAGGGGTTGCAAACAGCCAGACGCGCCCCCCGACTGGGATCGGGAGGCGCGCGCTTCAACGACAGAGAGGGAAGGGGGCTTGGCCTCTGGCGCAGCCGCAGCCCGACTTATTCGGTCAGGAGAGCGACCCCGTCCTTGCCGAGCAGACGATGGACGTTCAGCAGGAGCTGCAGCACCACGCCAAAGACGCCGAGCGCCATCCAGCCGAAGAAGACGAAGCCCCAGTGCAGCGGCGCAACGAACAGCTCCTCCATGAACCAGAAGGTATGACCCCATTCATTGAGGCCGACGTTCGGGATGATCATGAAGGGGCCGATCGAGACGATCAGATAGGCGAGCGAATAGCCCTTGGAGAAATAGGGAATGCGCGTCTTCGCGTGGAAGAAGCACCCCACCGCCAGGATCGAGTAGATCGGATAGCTCATGTAGAACTCGATGATATGCGACGGGGTGAAATCCGTGTCGCGGATCACCGTCATATGCCAGGTGCCGTCCTGCTCGGTGAAGAAGGACGCGCCCCAGTAGATCGCCGCCGCATAGCAGACGAGCCATTTCACATTGTCCACGATGGCGCGCATTTCCTGACGCGGGGTCACGGTCGACATGTCGCGCACGCGGGTCTTCCAGAGATAGCCGGCGAGCGCCAGGCCCGAGATGAGCTCCAGTGGAATCTCCGACCAGAGGATCGACATCCAATAGGTCTGGAACTCCGGCGCGAAGGAATCGAGGCCGGCGCGCCAGCCGTAGATCTGCTCGTAGATGCGCACGATCAGGTAGAAGCCGTTGAGCAGGGCGAGCCCGATCCACATGCCCCTGAGATCGACGATGGGTTTGTCGACCGCGACGGCGCCTGCCGCCGTATGTGCTGATACGCTCATTTTGTATCCCTTTCATTTTGACCGCGACGCCAGAACGTCGCCAGCCACGGCGAGGATAAAGAGCGCTGCGCGCTTGCAAGCCTGGCGGATTTGCCATTACTGTGGCAAAGTCAGACAATGGTATTGCCAATTTCAAGGCAATTTCTGCCACGAGGGCCGCCATGGATATCGCCATTCTGGGCTACGACGACTGCTTGGGCCTCGGCTTCATCGGCGCGGCGGACCTTCTGCTCCTCTCGCGCCGCATGTTGAAAAAGAAGGATGCGCCAGAGCCGTATCGGGTTGTGACGGTCAGCTATGACGGCGCGCCCTTTCGCGACGGGTTCGGGCGCAGCCATGCCGTCGACGCCTCCTTCGCGTCCCTCGACAACTGCGCGGCGGTGATCGTGCCGCCCTTCTTCTGTGACGGCGAGCACATCATGCCGCCGACGCCGGCGATCAGCGCCGCCGCAGGGTGGCTGAGGCGCCAGCACGCGCTCGGGGCCATTCTGGCCGCGTCCTGCAACGGGGTTTTTCTCCTCGGCGAAGCGGGGCTTCTCGACGGGCGCCGCTGCACGACGACCTGGTGGCGGCACGACGAATTGAAGACCCGCTATCCGCGCGCCGACGCCGCGCGGGGCGCGTCCCTGATCGAGGATGGGCGGGTCGTCACGGCTGGCGGGCCGATGTCATGGATCGACCTCTCCTTCAACGTCATCCGGGCGCTGTGCGGTCCCGAGGCGGCCAAGAAGGCGGCCGACTTCACCGTCGTCGACACTGTTCCGGCGACGCAGACGATCTACATCCCGCCCGGCTATCTGACGGCCTCGAATTCTTTCCTCTTGGAGGCGGAACATGTCGTGCGGGGCGCGGGCGACGGCGCGCTCACCTCGGCGCAGCTCGCGCGGGCGCTCGGCCTTTCCGAACGGACGTTGCACCGCAGATTGAAGGACGCGACGGGAGAAACCCCCAAGCATTTCATCGACCGGGTGCGCTTCGAGGCGGCGCGCATGCTGCTCGAAACCACGAACAGCTCGGTCAAGCAATTGGCCTCGGCCTCCGGCTATGCGGACGAGACGAGTTTCAGGCGGGCGTTTCGGCGCTATGCCGGCATGACGCCCGGCGCCTATCGCTCCTGGTCGCAAGCGCGGCGCGGCGTGAAGGCCTGAAGCCGACTGTCAGGCCAGCGCGTCGCGCAGCACGAGCGCCAGATGTCGGGCGGGGCGGCCGCCGCCGTGTTCGATCTGGTGGCGGCAAGAGAAGCCATTGGCGATCACCGGCGTGTCGGGCGCCGCCGCGCGGACGGCGGGCAACAGCGAGAGTTCCGCCATCTGCATGGAGGCGTCGTAATGCTCCGCCTCGAGTCCGAAACTGCCGGCCATGCCGCAGCAGCTCGACTCCACCACATCGAAGGAGAAGCCCGGAATCCAGCTCAAGACCTTGCGGGTCGCCTTCATCACGCCGAAGGCCTTCTGGTGGCAATGGCCGTGCACCAGCGCCTTGGGAAGGTCGAGAGGCTTCAGCGCGAGGCGCAGGCCCTTGTTCTGATGCTCGCGGGCGAGGAACTCCTCGAAAAGATAGAGCTGCTTACCGAGTTCCCCGACCTGCGGGCCAAGCCCGAGACTGTAAAGTTCGTCGCGCAGCGATAAGAGGCACGAGGGTTCGAGCCCGATGATCGGCGTGCGGGCGGCGATGGCGTCCTGGAAGGCGGCGAGCACGCGCTTGGCCTCGCCGCGCGCCTTTTCCACCATGCCGGTCGTCAGATAGGTGCGCCCGCAGCAGAGCGGCCGGTCGGGCTCGGCGTCGGTCGGCGCGGGCTTGGCGATGCGCACGCTGTAGCCCGCGTGGAGCAGCACCTCCGTCGCCGCTTCGGCGACGTCGGGCTCGAAATGGTGGCAGAACGTGTCGACGAACAGGATGACCTCGCCGCGTGCTCCCGTTGCGCCAGTCGTCGGCGCGGTTGGCGCGAAGGGCTTCTTCGGCAATTCGGGCAGGGGACGGCTGGCGGTGACGCCGAGCCATGTCTCCGCGAGCCTCGCAAGCGGGCGGAAACGATTGCGCAGGCGGATCGCGAGGCGCAACACGTCACGATGGCGTCCCGTCAATTCCGGCACGCCGCCGAAAAGGCGCGTGCGCAGCGGGACGCCTCTGATCTCGTGGCGCTGGGCGAGATATTCGGTCTTGATCAGCGTCATGTCGACGGCGCTGGGGCATTCCTTCTTGCAGGCTTTGCAGGAGACGCAGAGATCCATCGCTTCATCGAGCCGCGGGTCCGCGAAAGCGCGCGCGTCGGCGCCGTCATTCAAGGCCGCCTTGAAGGCCGCGACCCGGGCCTCGGTCGAATGCGCGCGATCCCCGGTGATGCGATAGCTCGGGCACATCACGCCCTTGCCGGTTTTCTGACAATCCCGACTGTGCATGCAGACCGCCACAGCCTTGGCGTAATTGCCGCCCGTCGCGGGGATGCCGGAATAAGCGTCGCCCACGCCGTAGGTGTCGTAAGCCGACCAATCGAGGAAGGTTTTCATGCGCGCCTGATCTCCGCCCGCGGCGAAGCAAAATCTGCGCCCTCTTATCCTTCCTCTTCGATCGCGATCTGAGCGATCTTGACCGCCCCGCCGTTGAAGCGGGCGGCGACATAGTGCCCGACGGCGACGGCTGCGACGCAGAGCAGCACAGAGGCAGCCACGTTGATCGCGGCCCGAATGACCGCGCCGCTGCGCAGGAAGTCCAGCGTCTGCAAGCTGAAGGAGGAGAAAGTGGTGAAGCCGCCGCAGAGCCCGATCATCACGAACAGGCGGAGATCCTCCGACACGGGGAAGCGTCCCTCCGAGAGGGTGAGCGTCCCGAAAAAGCCGATGACGAGGGAGCCTGTCACATTAACGAGGATCGTTCCGAGCGGCAGCGTCTCGCTGATCGGAAGCATCCACAGCGCCAGCGCGTAGCGCGCCAACGCGCCCAGGGCGCCGCCGAGCATGATCAGGAGACAGGTGACAAGCGACATCCGCGCCTCGCAAGGAGAGGGTGAAACCTCTTGCGCCCTCGCCCCGTTCGACCGGCGGGCCGGATCTGCGCGGATTTTCATCGCGGCGACGTCTGGCTCGCGCTAGAACCGCCTCTCCTCTCCTATTCTCTGAAGCAGACTTTTGGCCTATGGACGAGCAATTGACCCAAGCCGTCGCCACGCTGGCGGTGGCGATGATCGTCGCCATTGCGGCGCGGCGCGTAAAGCTTCCCTATACGGTCGGCCTCGTGATCGTCGGCGCCGTCTTGACGCTGTCAAGGCCCGACTTCGGCCCGCATCTGACGCATGAGGTCATCTTCGATCTCATCTTGCCGCCGCTCCTCTTCGAGGCCGCCCTGTCGCTTTCCTGGCGGGAGCTCTTGCGCGACTCTCTGCCGCTGCTGACGCTCGCCGGTCTTGGCACCGTGATCTCGGCGGCTTTCGTCGCCTGGGCCAGCGTAGCGCTGCTGCATTGGCCCTTGCCGTCCGCCCTCGTCTTCGGCGCGCTGATTGCGGCGACCGATCCCGTGGCCATCATCGCCATGTTCAAGGACAATGGCGTGAAGGGGCGGCTGCGGCTCCTGGTCGAAAGCGAGAGTCTGCTCAACGACGGCGCCGCCGCCGTGCTGTTCGTGATGGCGCTGGCCTGGGCCGAGGGCCACGGCGCCGGCGAGGGGGCCGGAGATATTGCGCTGACCTTGGGGCGCATCGTGCTGGGCGGGGTCGCCGTCGGCGCGCTCACCGGGGGCGCCGCGATCCTCATCGCCATGGGCACCGCCGAGCATATGATCGAGGCGGCGCTCACGACCATCGCCGCCTTCGGTTCGTTCCTGATCGCCGAGCGCCTTCATGTCTCGGGCGTGCTCGCCACGGTGACGGCGGGGCTAATTATGGGCAATCTCGGCCTCTTGCGGGAGGACAATCGCAGCTATCTCTCCTACAAGGGGCGCGAATTCGTGCACGGCTTCTGGGAGTTCGCGGCCTTCCTGGCGAACTCCATGGTTTTTCTCATGATCGGCGTCGACGTCGCCTCGACTCCGTTCCTGAATTACGGAGCACCCCTCATCCTTTCGGTGATCGCCATCGTGCTCGCCGCCCGCGCGCTGACCGTCTACCCGCTGAGCGCGCTGTTCCTGTTCTCGCGCTGGCGGATCAGCTTCCCCGAGCAGCATGTGCTGTGGTGGGGCGGATTGCGCGGGGCGCTTGGCCTCGCGCTCGCGCTGTCCCTTCCGGACACGCTGCCGCTGCGCGACATGATCGTCGTATCGACCTTTGCGGTCGTCGCCTTCTCCATCGTCGTGCAGGGCCTCACCATGCCGCTGCTGCTGCGCGCGCTGGGCTTCATGCCCGGCCCCGTTCAGTGACGGAAGAGAAAGAACCGTAAGATCGTCAGCGTCGACGCGACGCTGGCAACGCCGAGCAGCGCTCTCACGACCAAAAATGTGCGAGCGCCCTCCGCCGCCGCGCCGGCGTGTCTGTGGCCGGCGATCCTTCCCAGACGGGTCTCGAAGCGATCGGCGGAACCCCCCGGCGGGCGGCGACGCGGGCCAGGCGCATTGTTGAAGCCGGAGTGGAGCGAAAGGTTGAAACTCGGCATGGCTGTTTCCCGCTTTTGAACCGGAGCGAGGCCGCTCTGTCCCGGATGGGGACATTCGGACCGCTCTCGGTCACAGGCTTCAAGCCGCGTGCCGTCAGGCGATGATGTCGGGGGTAATCTGGTCTTCGAGGAAGACGATGCGGTCGCGCAGAACGAGTTTGCGCTTTTTCAGCCGCTGGATTTGCAGTTGGTCCGGCGCGCCGACGGCGATGAGCGCCTCGATCGCCGCCTCGAGATCGTGATGCTCCAGCCTCAGACGCTCCACTTCGGCGCGGATGGCGTCCTGATCGGCCTCGCTGGGATTGTCGTTCATGCCGCAACTACCGCCGAAGGCGTCCAGAATCAGTGTCTCGATTATCGCGCCGGGGCCCAGCCTGGTTCAAGCGGAAAACGCCTCAGCTCGAAGCAAAGCCATAGGCTTCGCGCATGTCTGCAATCTCCGTGAGCTTCCTCGTCAGCGCCGACCAGTCGTCCGCCTCGGCGATCGGGCTCCAGATCGCCTCGACCTCGTCGATGAGCATGGAGCAGGGCGCGGACCGGCGGAAATAGGGGTGATCCAGCCGCGCGTCGGCGGCGGTCTCATGCTCGGCGAAGGCGTCGCGCACGGGGACGAATTCCGGCGTCTCATAGAAGGCGGCGGAGGCGCTGGCCCTGGCGCGCCCGGCGCTGGCGAGGCCGCCGCGCCAGTCGAAGAAGGCCTGTTCGAAGGGGGCCCGGGTCGACATGAGAAAATCGGTGAAGGCCTTGGACAGGCGGGCGTCGGCCTCTTCACCAGCCGAGACGAGGCCCAGGCGGCGGAGCAGGACGACGCGAAACGCCTTCTGGATGGCGACGGCGAAGCCGTCCAGCGTCCGCTGCGCCGCCTCCAGTCCCGTCAAATGCAGCAGGCATTCGGCGAGCCGCGCGAGGTTCCAGGCCAGCGCGCTTGGCTGGCGACCGAAGGCGTAGAGGCCGCTCTCGTCGAAATAGGCGGCGGTGAATTGCGGATCATAAGTGGGCGCGAAGCGCCAGGGGCCGTAATCGAAACTCTCGCCGGTGACGTTGATGTTATCCGAATTGAGCACCCCATGGACGAAGCCCGCCGCCATGTAGCCGGCGCCGAGCCGCGCCACGCGCTGGGCGACCTCCTCGAGAAAGGCGCGCGCCCGCTCCGGCGGCGGGAGGGGGCCGAGCGCGGGGAAGTAATGACGACAGACATACTCGAGCAGCCGGTCGATCGCCGCCTTGTCGTCATGGAAGGCAAGGCGCTGGAAGGTGCCGATGCGAATATGCGAATGCGACAGGCGCACCATCACGCTCGAGCGCGTCGGCGAGGGCTCGTCGCCGCGGAGCAGCGCCTCGCCCGTCTCGATCAGGCTGAAGGTCTTGGAGGTGTCGACGCCGAGCGCCTCCAGCATTTCCGTCGCCAAAATTTCGCGAACGCCGCCCTTCAGGGTGAGCCGTCCGTCGCCGCGCCGCGACCAGGGAGTCTGGCCGCTGCCCTTGGTGCCGAGGTCCAGCAGCCGTCCATCGGCGGAGTCGCGCAGCTGGGCGAAGAGAAAGCCGCGGCCGTCGCCGAGTTCCGGATTGTAAACGCGAAACTGGTGGCCGTGGTAGCGCAGGGCGAGCGGCTGGGGCAGACTGCCCGGCAGCGGCTCGAAGCGCCCGAAATGCGCAATCCATTCGGGGTCGGTCAGGCCGTCGAGGCCGACGCGCGCCGCCCAGCGCTGGTTTCGGTAGCGCAGCAGGGTCTTGGGGAATTGGGCGGCTTCAACCCGGTCGAAGAAGGGGTCGCCCAGGCTCTCGTGAAGAGTCTCTGGACAATAGTTCTCGGTGAGAGGCATGGGAGGGTCTCGTAGGGGCGTCGTGGCCCGCGAGCAAGGGGCGCGCCAAAAAATTAAGGCGGAGGGACCCCTCCGCCTATATCGAGATACCCTTATCCTGAGAGGCTGCGAGAGCGGGAACGCCCGCTAATGGCGCGTTTCGCTAATCTCCAGCTTGGCCAATTCGTCTTTGATCTGCAGCTTTTTTCGCTTCAATTCGATGATCTTCGCGTCGTCGGCGTTTGGATGCAGCTGCTCTTTTTCGATTTCCTTTTCGAGCGCCTCGTGGCGGCGTTGGAGTTCGACGATATGACCCTGTAAGGACATGCGGAACCTCCTCTTTAGCCCCCCTCCTGCGAGGGGCGGCACGGTCAAGCATGACACATCCGGAGCCGCCTGCAAGGCATGAATTGTCGCGGGCGTCACAAAACTTTCGCTGCGGCGCCACAGACGCTTAACAATTGGTGAGCCCGCCTTGGACGAGACGGGCTGGAAGCCGCTCTCGGGCGCCCCGTCGGCCGAATGATTTTTCATCACAAAGGCGCTTGCGCCCCGCCGCGTCCGCCACTATACACACGCCACCCGAACCGCCGCCGAGGCGGACCCCGGCAGGGGGCGCGTAGCTCAGCGGGAGAGCACTACGTTGACATCGTAGGGGTCACAGGTTCAATCCCTGTCGCGCCCACCATCAGCAATCAAAATGCACCGCCATCTGAACGCAAGCTCGCTCGTCGAAGCGCGAGTCTGTTGCGCGCCATCGCGCCGCTTCGTCTACGAGACACAAAAAACCCGGCGACGGGCGCCGGGTTAGTTTGGAGATAAGGAACCAGTTGCTGACGCTGGTCAAAAGCAGAACCGTCGAGCATCAGGATTGTTCCACCCGGAGGCGAGAAAAACAGATCCCATCCGCTCACAGGCGACCGCCTCAGCGAGTCTCGCAGACGGTTACGGTTTTCATGCCAGTCTCGGCTTCCACGCGGCTCGGATAGCCGTGGGGGCCGACCACAACCATGCTTTCAGTCGTCGGCCTCCTTTCCACCACCGAGCACCGTTTCGTGCGTGGGTCCTGCACGACATACCATTCGTCGACCGGCTGGGCCGAGGCCGAAAAAGAGACCGCCAAAGCCGCCGTCGCGGCAATGATCATCAGACACTTACGGAACACGACCAATCCTCCCTGTTCCCCGATCGAAAAACCGCCCGGGGCGTTTCCCTGTTCCGGGGTCGAAGAGGAACGTTTTCGCGTCGATCGCCATAATCGAGATGGGGGTGACGTCGTTTCCCTACCGCGCGCATGGCGTTCTGAGCCGGGGCGTTGGCGTTTCTGTCAGCGGCGTCCAGTCGTCCCACTAGACCAAAAATTAGACCTTCGCGAGCGCGGCTCTATGTCGTTCTTGGCTCCAATTTGGAGAAAGGCCATGAACGCATCGCTGGAAATCGTAGAGTGGTGCCGCCAGGAGCGGCAGCGGGCGCGAAAGCTGATCGTCTCGCTGGAAACGGGGCGGTGCCGGCTTGGAGAGGACCGCGGCCATGGGTGGGCGGACGTCACCGCTGCGACGCTCTCCCGTTTGAAGCTCCATCTGGAAGAGCTCGACGATATGCTGGAGCAGTATGAAGCCGAGCGCTCCCGCGGGTCGGGCTCGCAATCCTCGGACGAAAGACGCGCGAGCTGATCAGCGCGCCGGGAGGGGCGGGACCCGCTCCGGCGCCCCAGCGCCGGCCCTGGCGTAGCCGGCGATCGACGCGGCTGCGTTAGACAGCGGGTCCGCGCTGACCCGAACCGACCCGGAGTCCGGCCGGTCGATGTCCTGAATGAGCAGGATCACCGCGGCGACGACGATCGTGACGAGATAGACCGGAAGCCGCCAGCGCTTCCGCTCCAGGCCGCTCGCATATCCCGTGAAGCCGATGGCGAGGGCGGCCATGCCGTAGAGCGCAACGATGATGACGTGCGGCACCCGGTGGCGGAAGGCGGTGAGCCGGCCTTCGTGGGCGTCGACCATGTCGTTGAGCGCCTGAATATAGAGCCCCGTCGGAACCATGGCGTTGTCCCTGGCCGCCGCGGCCCGGACAACGCGCCAAAGGCGCTCCTGCAGCTCATTCGATCGCGCTATCGCGGCCTCGGTGGGCGTCGACGCGACATTCGCGGCGTCGGATCGTATGGCGACATAGTCCCGCAGCAGGTCGAGACTCTCGGCGGCATAGGGGGAAGGCAGAAGCCGCGCGCGGAGGGCGGCCGTGCCGATGGCGTTGGCCTCCTTGAGGGTCGCCGCGCGCCGCTCGTCGAAGCGCGTGACGGCCATGGCGAAGGAGAAGCTCAGCATCAGCGCGAGAAGGCCCAGGATCGAGGCTTCGAGCGTGGCGATGTTGGCTTCCCGCCGACTGCCCAGGGCAAGCCAGTGGCCGGTTTCAGAAGCAATCCCGAAGAGCGCGACGCTCAGCAAAAAGATGGCCCAAAGCGGCGCGTCTTCGAACATGTCTCTATGCCCCAACCTCTATGGCCGGAACTTTATCGCCGCGCAGCCAACGCCGCCATGACCAGGCTACTCGACGCTCGTGAGGTCGAGAAACATGTGCACTTTTACAGCGATGTTGATGACGGCCAGCCCGAGGCCCATAAAGATCGCCACAAACACGGCCCAGAAACGCGGATCGGAATGCATAGGCGTTCTCCCCCACGCCGCAGGCGGAAGGATGCCCGCCCGATCAGCGCCAGACAAGGGGAATTTCGGCCCTCCAGGAGAGAGACGGCCGATCGGTCGCCCCGGCGGAAGCCGGACCTCCCGCTACGCTGAGAGTCGAAAACAGGCCTTGGTTTCGAACCGCGTTCCAAGAACCATCGCGAGCCCATTGCAAAAGGGCCGCAAGTCATCATTTTGCAGGGCAGGGGAAGAAAGCGCGCCTGCGCGGCAGGCGAGGCGCGGTCCGGCGCATGGGGGGCCCACGCGCCGGACCTGACCACTCGAAACGGGCAGAGAATCGAGCGGCTTGAGCTTGACTATAACGAGGGACCTTGCGCGTACCAAGCGTCAACCTTCCGTTAAGGTTTAGGATAAGGTGGAATTGGACATGGAATCATGACGTTGCTTGGCGCTACATCCTTGATTGCGCTGCCACTTTGTTCGCTTGGCGCAGATTTGCCGCAGATCGTCGTAGGGTTCCGGGCGGCCGCGCCGGCTTCTGCAAGGGCCGCGTATGGCGGCCGGTAGACTGTTAGGATCGGGCGTGAAGACCATCCCCGTTTCCCTCTTGTTGTGCGGCCTAATCGCGCTCGCGCCCGTCGCGTGGGGCAAAATTCGTTTGCCCTCGGGGGCGACCCAATCCGCCGCCGCCGACAACGCCGTGGCCGGGCCGCGTCGGGTTCCCGCCCGCGTCCTTCCTGTGCCGGGCGACGTGAGCAAGCAATTGCAGGCCCTCATCCGCGCGCCTTATCCCGCAAATGTGCTGACGCCGCCGCCGAATACAAATGAAGCGTGGGCGGCGCTAGACAAGCAATTCAATATGGATTGGTCTAAGACGCTCGCCGACTTGCGCAAGTCGCTCAAGGTCAGCGTCGAGCCGGCGACAATTGCGGGCGTGAAGGCCTATATCGTGACGCCCGCCGCTTTGCCCTCCAGCAACCGCAATCGGCTGCTCGTTCATCTGCATGGCGGCGGTTTTGTCGCGGGCGGCGGCGAAGCGGCGACCACGGAAGCGATCGTGATGGCCGGGATCGGCGGCTTCCGGGTCATTTCAATCGATTATCGCATGCCGCCGCAGGCGCCGTTTCCAGCTGCTCTGGACGACGCGCTGACCGTCTGGGAGGCCCTCGCGCAGACGGTGAAGCCGCAGAACATGGCGATCTTCGGGGCGTCGGCCGGGGGCGGGCTGGCGCTCGCGACGGTCTTGCGCGCCAAGGACGAGGGCCTGCCGCTGCCGGCGGCGGTGGCCGCGTTGACGCCCTGGTCGGACCTCAACAAGGTGGGCGACAGCTATTACGCCAACGAATATGTCGACAACATGCTGGTGACGTGGGACGGATGGCTTGCCGCCTCGGCGCAGCTCTACGCCAACGGCCACGACCTGAAGGATCCCTATCTTTCGCCTGTTTATGGCGATTTCAAAAACTTCCCGCCGACGATCCTGACCGCTGGGACCCGCGATCTGTTCTTATCCAATACCGTGCGCGTCCATCGTAATATGCGCCGCGCCGGCGTCTTCGCCGATCTCAATGTCTATGAAGGCATGAGCCACGGACAATTCGCCGGCCCGGATGTGCCTGAGTCCCGCGAGATCTTCGAAGAAATCGCGCGCTTTTTCGACGCGCGGCTGGGGCAGTGACCTCCGACCGGTCAGCCGTACATCCAGCCGACGAGCACAGCCCCGATGAAGAAGCCGATGAAGCCGATAAGAACAACTCTGAAAAGCCCGTCGGGCATTGGCCCTCTCCCTCTCAGCAAAACGGCCCGTCGCTCCATCCGCGCTCGGGCCGCTCGTTCCGGCGACCCTGAAGGCTCGCCCGTTTTGCAGAAATAGGGAGTCGCGCGGCGGCTGACAAGCAGCCTGCGACGCGCTTGCTGGATCGGGGCTTCAGTGGCCGCCATGCGCTGGCCACGCCCGGGTCAATCTCGGGCCGCCGCCTTGAGCTCGAGCTGCGACGGCTTCTCGGACTGCGCAACGACCGCCTCGTCGGCCTGGAGGGCCTTTACTGCGCGCGAGGCGTGTTCGACGCGATGCTTGGCGGGAGCGCCGACGCTCGTGACAAAGCCGAGGGCGAGAAAGCCGACCCAGAAGGCCGTCGGCACGATTTTCGATTTTGCGAGCGACACTGTCCCCTCCCCGGCGTTTGTTCGGGTTCTTATGTGGTTCGCAGCTTTTCGCAGGACGGCGGCTTTGGAAAGCGCCAGCCGCGCGCCTGTTGGTGGAGCCAGTGGGGGGATTAGCGATTTTTTGACGATTTCGCGCATTCAGCCGTTGGTTGCGCTTTTTGGTCGCGGTCTTTGCGGTTGTGGTTCCACTGGAACCATGCGTCGTGGCTCTATGCGGTTGCGTTAGGCCGCCTTAACCCTGCAGTCACGGCAGTCCAGATCGCTTGCGTTAACCATGGACGAACAAAGCACATGATGAGCATCGCCACACTCGGTCGTACGTCTCCGGTCATCAGAAGCGGCCATGTGCAGCTGTCGATCATCTTGAGAGAGTCAGAGAAATCGACGCTGCAGACGCAGATTTTCGATCAGATCCGCACCATGATTCTCAACGGCCAGCTGCGCGGCGACGATCCCTTGCCAACCACGCGCGAATTGAGCGTGCAGCTTGGCGTCTCCCGCAACACGGCCGTGCTCGCCTATGAGCGGCTGATCGCCGAAGGCTATATTCGCACCAAGCCCTATGTCGGCACCTTTGTGTCGCCCGATCTTCCCGACACGGCGTTCCTCTCCGCCGGCGAGACGACGGCGACGCCCCCGCCGATGCAGGTGACGGACGGGTCAGGCGCCGGCGAGGAGGCGCCGCATCTGCGCACGCATCGGCTCGCGGACCCGAACCGCCGCCGGCTCGCCGCGGATTTCTGGGTCGGCCGTCCCGACGCCCGCACTTTCCCGATGAAGGCGTGGTCGCAACACATCAAGGCGCGGCTCAAGTCCGCAGGATCCAAGTTGACGAGTTACAGCGATCCTGCGGGCCTGCTCGAGCTGCGTCAGGCCATCGCCAAACATCTTGCGCCCGCGCGCGGCGTGGTTTGCGATCCGGAACAGATCATCATTGTCGGCGGCTGCCAGGATGGTTTCAATCTCGTCGGGCGGCTTCTTGTGCATCCGGGCTCCACGGCCGTCGTCGAGAGCCCCTGCTATCAGGGCGCGGCTTTCGTTTTGGAAAGTCTCGGCGCCAAGCTGCATCCCGTGCCGATCGACAGGGACGGGCTCGACGTCACGCAATTGCCGCATGTGAACGGCGCGGTCGCTTATGTCACGCCCTCGCATCAATATCCGGTCGGCGTGACGATGAGCCTGCAGCGGCGCATCGAGCTTCTGTCCTGGGCGACGCAATATGACGCCTACATCATGGAGGACGACTACGACAGCGACTTCCGCTTCGTGGGCTCGCCGCTGACGGCGCTCAAAGGTCTCGATCGCAACGAGCGCGTCATCTATCTCGGCACCTTCTCCAAATGCATGGGGCCGGGGCTGCGGCTCGGCTATGTGGTGGCGCCGCGCCGCCTCGTCGAGAGCTTCCGCCGCATGAAAATGTTGATGAACAACGGCCAGAGCTGGCTGGAGCAGGCGGCCATGGCGGATTTCATGGCGAGCGGCGAGTTCGGCCGCCATCTGCGCCGCATCCGCCAGCTTTATCGCGAGCGCCGCGACGCGCTGCTCGGCGCTTTGCACAAGCATTTCGGCGAATGCGAAGTCTATGGCGAGCAGGCCGGCATGCATCTCGTCTGGAAATTGCCGGAGGGCTTTCCCAGCGCCGAGGAGGTCGAGGCGAAGGGCCTGGCCGCTGGCGTCGGCGTCTGTTCGCTCGCGACGGGCTCCGCTCTGCGCTTCGATAAGAACGACGGGGCCGACCGTTTGCTGATGCTGGGCTTCGTCGCGCTCTCCGAGAAGGAGATCGAGGACGGCATTGCGCGGCTCGCAGGGGCGTTGAAGGGGTAAGGCGGACCCGTCCGCAGCTTGAAGGCGAAGACCCTTCCGCAAGAAGGGTCGCCCCTGTCCCATTGACGGGGGGAGGGCGGCCGGCGCCCGGTGGGGTTCGCCGGAGCGTTAATTCAAACCGCCATCCTGCTTCAAACGGTAAACCCACCAGCCCTTGTGCTGATAGACGAGCTCCAGTTTTTCCAACTGCATCGGATTCGAGGTCGAGAAGGGCAGGAGCTTCGCCAGCAGCGTGTCGCTGTCGCCCTTCCGCTGAAAATAATGCAGCCTTGTCGCGCCGCCGATCGGCTCGACCGCGAAGCCGCCGTCGATCTTCTGTTCCCGCATCCACTGCGTCGCCGTTTTGATGACGCCATGCGATACGCCGGCGGAGGGGAAATCCTTATAAGCGACCGATAGGCGCTCCGGTCGCGCGGCGGCCGCCTTCCAAACATCGGAAATATGCACGGCGACATAGGCCGGCCTGCCTTGCGCCAGCTTCGAGAGCGCCGCGGCGCCCTGCCGCTCGTCGGAAAGAAGCGCGTCGATGAATTGACCGAAGCTCTCAGCCGCCTGCGGCGCCGCTCCGGCGCCCCAGCGCTGGCGTTCGGCGGCGGCGCCTTCCGTCCATGATCGCGGAATGAGAAGACCCCTCGCTTGCGGATCGTCGAGCGGCGCATCCTTCTTGGCCGCGGCGCGAATGCCGCGCGAGAGATCCCACCAGGCGAGCACGACGGCGCCCTCGGGCACATGCGCGGCGATCGCAGTCAACACTTTCGTGGCGTCCGAGGCGGAGACGTCGGCGAAGAGGATCGGCTCGGTCACTTCGTTGCGCCAAACGATCGGAGCCAGCCGTTCGCCATCACGCGCTACGAGACCTTGTGCGACGGGGCGGCGCTCTTCGGGGCTCGTGATCTCGATGCGTTGCAGCGCTGCGGGAGGCAGGTTGAGAACCCCGATTTCTTTCGCGTCTTCCGTCGGGGCAGGGGCGAGGGTCAAGGCGTAATGCGAAGCCGGCCGCAAGGCGGAATAGCCGGCCCAGCCGAGGAGGCCGAGGCCCGCGACGAGCAGCGCCGCGCCAATGATGTTCCTCATAACCCCCTTCCCAACCCTGCACCGCCTCGCGGGAGACGGAGCAGAGCGTGGCCTTTTCTAGCAACGTAGATCGCAAGCGTTCCCTCTCCCGCGTCAGCGGGGGAGGGACAGAGAGGGGGCAAAGTCACGCCTTCTTCCGATCGCGCTTCATGAGCAGGCCGCCGCCGACGAGCATGGCGAGCACGCCCAGACCCGCGGCCCAGGCGCGGCGCGCCGGCGAGTCGAGATCATAAAGCTCGCCATGCTTCGTCCCGGAGATGCGCTTGAGTTCGGCGCGGATCGCCGCCGCCTCGCGCAGACGCGTGTCCTCGTCATTGATGCGCGCGGCGCTCTTGATGAGCTGCGACCAGCCTTCGGAATAGGTGTAGCCGCCGGGGTTCATATGGGCGAGCGCCTTATAGTGCTTGATCTGATGGTGCTCCCACATCTCGGCGAATTCATACTCCACAGCCGACGGGTTGTTGCCCTTCTGCCAGAACAGCTGGAAGAAGCCGCCGGCCTCGTCTTTCTCCGGCGCCGGCGGCGCGGGGCGGTTGGTCGTCTGGCCGGGCAGCAGCTTGTCGTTGAAGAGCTTCACGAGGACGCTGCGCGATTTCTCGGTGATCTCGAGGCCCGAAATCACGCCCTTGTCCATGCCGTCGAGATAGGCGCGCGCGAAACTGTCGGAGTGACAGTTGGAGCAGGTGGAGACCCAGGACTCCTTGCGCTGCGTAAACCAGGGATGGTTCAGATTGTCGGCGATCTTGGGCATCGGCATGAAGGCCCAGCGCGCCTTGCGCACCATATTGTGCGTGAACTTGCCCTGATACTCCATGTGGCAGAACTGGCAGGTCGGGGCGTTCATATTGCCCTTCTCGAGCGCGTCGGCGAGGCGGGCGTTCCAGTCCCATTGATCGCCGCGCGCCTGATAGACCGTGCCGTGCTTCGAGAGCATATAGCCCTCGAATTCATTGTGATCGACGCCATTGTGGCATTGCGCGCAGGCCTGCGGCTTGCGGGCTTCGACGGCCGAGAACTCATGGCGCGTATGGCAAGAGTTGCAGGTCGTCTGCGGCGTGTGACAGAAGGTGCATCCTTCCGCGACTTCGCGCTGCTCCATCGCCGCCCAGATTGCGTTCTCGACATTGGCCTTGTAGGAGAGCGCGTGCGAGGGATGGCCGGGTTTCCACTGATCCTGCGGCCAGGTGAACGTGTCGCGTTCCGACTCGCGTTCGGCGAACTGCTGCACATGGCACTGCCCGC
The DNA here is from genome assembly GCF_055698645.1 of Methylocystis sp. NC52PC. Taxonomy (NCBI): domain Bacteria; kingdom Pseudomonadati; phylum Pseudomonadota; class Alphaproteobacteria; order Hyphomicrobiales; family Methylocystaceae; genus Methylocystis; species Methylocystis sp. NC52PC. Next base: position 2,854,801 of record NZ_CP170127.1, read on the forward strand.
AAGCGGCCGCATCCGGCATTTTCAGTTCGGCCTTATGGCTTCCGTGATCCTTGCCGACGCCAATGTGGCAGTCGATGCAGCCCACCTCCTTCAAGTTTTCGCCGGCCTTGAGCGCGCCCATCGAGTGGAGGTTCGCCTCGACCTCCTTGATCATCTCTTTTTTATAGGCGCGCGAATCCGTGTCCGGCAGCTTGCGGATTTCGTCGAGATTGCCGTGGACGCTCTTTTGCCAGCTATGCGCCCAGCCGGGCGTCGTCTGCTGGTGACATTCGACGCATTGCGCGCGCGAGGCGTCGACGTCGATTGTCTGCGGCGGCTTGTAGAAGCTCTGGGGGTTTAGGTATTTCGATATCGGAATGGGCTCCCAATATTTGGAGAGCGAGCCCTTCCCGGCGCCTTGGGCCTCGTCGTGATAGCGCTTCTCCAGCGCGTCATAGAGTTCCTTGGGCGTGGCTGTTTTGGAGAGGCCCAGCGCCTTGTAGGTTTCGTCAGGCGTTTCCGCCAAGGCTGGCGCAAGCGCAGCCATGATCGCGCCGACAAGCGCAAAAAGGCCGACGCCAAAGCGACGGCGGATAACCGCTCCAAAATTCAACATATTCCCCTCGGCGCGCGAGAATCCCCCTGTGGCCGCATTGTCGAATAGCGGAGCATCCAGAGGGAAGGACCACAGCTTCGGGCGCAAATGGCGCCACTCGAGCTCCCGTCTTCCAGCGCTGCGCCGCTCGCCGCCAGCCGATTTGGAGAATAAATGAGAGACTGGCCCGCGGTCGAGACGGAACGCAGCATGTCGAAAGCAAAAGCGCCCGAGGGCACGAGGATATACGCCATCGGCGACATCCATGGCCGCGCCGATCTTCTCGCCCGACTGGCGCAGCGGATCGACGCCGATCTATCGGCGCGTCCGGTCCGGGACGCGCTCACCGTCTTTGTCGGGGACTATGTCGATCGCGGCCTCGACTCGCGCGGCGTGGTCGAGCGTCTGGCTCGGTCGGATTTTCCGACGCGCATCGTGACGCTGCGCGGCAATCACGAGGACGCCATGCTGCGCTTCCTCGACGACGCGCCGTCATTGCCGCAATGGGTCAGTTTCGGCGGGCTGATGACGCTCGTCTCCTACGGCCTCGATCCCGGCGATGAAATGCGGCGCGGCGGGGCACGGGGGGTTCAGGCGGCTTTTCTCGCGCGGTTTCCCGACTCACATCGCCGCTTTCTGGAAGAGACGGCCTATTCAGCAGAATATGGAGACTATTTCTTCTGCCACGCCGGCGTGCGGCCGCATGTGCCGCTCGAACGGCAGGACCCTGGCGATCTGATGTGGATTCGCTACGAGTTTCTTCAATACAAGGGCGATTTCGGCAAAGTGATCGTCCACGGCCATACGCCGCATATGAAGCCGGAAAGCCTCGAGAACCGGATCAATCTGGACACGCATGCTTTCAAGAGCGGCGTGCTGACGGCCGTCGCGCTCGAGGGCGAGGAGCGGCGTTTCATCAACACCGCGCATTAGGCGCCCTCTCCAGCGGTCTCCCGCTTCGCCTGCTCAGCCAATCTCGCCAAAGGCGCGCCTTCGGCGAGCGCCGCGACGATCGCCGCCTCCACCGCTTTGGCGTCCATCCCATAGCGTCCCCGTAAATAGGCCTGATCGCCGACGATCGTCGGAAATGCGTCGCAGAGCGCAATGCTTCTGAAGAAGCTTGCGCGCACGCCGGCCGTGATCAGCGTTTCGGCGACGGCCCCTTTGAGCCCGCCGATGCGGCTGTGTTCTTCGATCGTCACAATGCCGCCGGTTTCGCGCGCCGCCGCGAGGATCGCCGCCTCGTCGAGCGGCTTGACCGTATGCATGGCCTCGATCCGGCAGTCGACGCCCTGCGCCGCAAGACGCTCGGCGGCGACAAGCGCCTCCCGCAGGATCGCGCCCGTCGCGATGAGGGTGACGTCGGCGCCGTCGCGCACGCGGCGCGCCTTGCCCAGATGCGCGCGCTCGCCGTCTCGCCGCGCGACGCCCCCGGCGTCCTTGTCGATGCGCAGATAGGCGGGACCCTTCGTCCGGGCGAGATCGCGGACGAGGTCCTGCGCCTCCCATGTCTCGGTCGGCGCCACGACGCGCATATTCGGCAGCGCGCGCATGATCGCGAGGTCTTCGGTCGCGAAATGCGACATCCCGAGCGGCCCGTAGGAAAAGCCGCCGCCGACCGCGACGATCGTCACGTCGCAATTATGGTAGCAGACGTCGTTTCGAACCTGTTCGAGGCAGCGCAACGTCGGGAAATTGGCGATCGAATAGGTATAGACGCGCCAGCCCGACAGCGCCATGCCGCAGGCGATGGACGTCATGTTCTGCTCGGCGACGCCGGCGTTGAGAAACTGGTTGGGGAAACGCGCGGCGAATCTGTCGATGACGCCGAAACCCAGATCGCCAGTAATGAGCATGACGCGCGGATCATCCGCGGCGATCTCCGTCAAGGTCTCGATGAAGGCGTCACGCATCGGCGCTCTCCAGCTCGGCGATCGCCGCCTCGAATTGCGCGCCGACCGGGGCGCGATAATGCCAGGCCACCTCGTTCTCCATGAAGGAAACCCCCTTGCCCTTCGTCGTATGGGCGATGACGAGGCTCGGTCGTCCCTGTGCAAACGGCAGGCGGTCGAAGGCGGCGAGAAGTTGCGGGTGGTCATGCCCGTCGACTTCTGCGATCGACCAGCCGAAGGCCCGCCATTTGTCGGCAAAGGGCTCGAGCGCCAGCGTCTCGGCGACGGAGGCGAGGCTTTGCAGCTTGTTGTAGTCGATGACGGCGACGAGGTTGTCGAGCTTGTGATGCGCCGCAAACATCGCGGCTTCCCAGGTCGAGCCCTCGTCGCATTCGCCGTCCGAGAGCAGGGCGACGGCGCGCCACCTCTCACCCGCGCGCTTCGCCGCCAGCGCCATGCCGGTCGCGACGTTCAGCCCATGCCCGAGCGCGCCGGTCGAAAGCTCCACGCCCGGCACGCCCTTGTGCGACACATGGCCGGAGAAGATCGAGCCGTTTTGGTAGTGCTGATCGAGAAGCGAGGGGTCGAAGAAGCCTGTTTCCGCCAGCGCCGCATAGACCGCCGCGCCCGCGTGGCCCTTGGAAAGCACGAAGCGATCGCGGTCGGGCTTTCTGGGATTTGCGGGATCGACGTCGAGGGCCGCGCCATACAGCGTCGCCACAATGTCGGCGATGGAAAGCGCCGAGCCGACATGCGAGCTTCTCCCGCGACTGGTCATCCGGACGACGTCGAGGCGGATGCGCTTGGCGAGCGCGACCGTGTCGAAGTTTCGGGGCAAAGGCATAGGGTCTCCGCGCTTGGAATCGTACGAAAGAAAAGTCTCGCTCAAGCTTGTTTAGAAAGCGTTAGCCATGTCGCCTTCGAGCGCGAAGGCGTTTTCGACATGGCGCGGCAATCCGCCGGGCGCGATGAAGATCGCGTCGGCGCGCAGCGTATAGCCGGCCGCCCAGGGGTGGGTCGCGCGCCAGCGATTCGCGGCGCGGCGGAAGCGCCGCTGCTTTTGCGGCGTGATGGCGATCGCGGCGTCTTCGAACGCCCCGCGCGCCTTCACTTCAACGAAGGCGATCGTTCGCCCTCGCTGCGCGACGATGTCGATCTCGCCGCCGTGCACGCGGTAATTGCGATCGAGTATCGTATAGAGGCGCGCGCGCAGCCACAGGGTCGCGAGGGTCTCGGCTCGGAGCCCATAGGCGTAGGCGGCGCGGCGTCTGTCCATGCGCCTTAAGCTTAACCCTGACGCGTCGCGCCGTCTAAGGCCCTCTCGCACAAAGCGGGGGAGGAAGGGGCTTTATTTCCCCTTCTCCGCCGCCAGTTGCAGGGCCCGCGCATAGACCTGCCGGCGTGGCTGGCCGGTCGCCGCCGAGACGACGCTGGCCGCGTCTTTCACGGAATAGGAGCCGAGCGCCTCGCCGATCCTGGCATCGAGATCGGCCTCGGCCAGGGCGGTTGCGCCTTCCTCGGGAGGCGCGACGAGCAGGACGATCTCGCCTCTCGGCGGCTCTTCATGTGCGAGCGCCTCCGACAATTCGTCGAGGCGTCCCCGGCGCACCGACTCGTACATCTTGGTGAGTTCGCGGGCGATGGCGGCGTCGCGTGGGCCGAGCACGGCGACGCAGTCGGCCAGCGTCTCGGCGAGGCGGCGGGGACTTTCGAAAAACACCAGCGTGCCCGGCACCGGCGCAAGTTCCGCGAGCCGAGCGCGGCGGGGCCCGCTTTTATGGGGCAGGAAGCCCTCGAAAAAGAACCGGTCGGTCGGCAGGCCGGCGACGACGAGCGCCGCCAGAACGGCTGAAGGGCCGGGCACCGAGGTCACGTGCACGCCCTTCTCGAGGGCCTCCTGCACCAGCTTGAAGCCGGGATCGGAAACGAGCGGCGTGCCGGCGTCGGAGACGAGCGCCAGCGTCGCCCCCGACTCGAGCCGCGCGAGCAGGTGGGGGCGAATCAGCCGGGCGTTGTGCTCGTGATAGGCGACGAGCGGCGTCGCTATGCCGTAATGGGCGAGAAGCGTCTTGGTGACGCGCGTATCCTCGGCGATCACGGCGTCGGCGGCGGCGAGCGTCGCGAGCGCGCGGAAAGAGATGTCCTTCAGATTGCCGATGGGCGTCGCCACGACGTGAAGTCCCGGCTCCAGTCTTTCCGCCTCGGCGCGCAAGCCGAAGGCCGTGTAGCCCGCGGCGGGCAAGGGGGCCTCTTCGCTGGCCATGGATAGATCGCTCCTTGTGTCGTTCGTTTTGTCGATCGATCGTTCGGAATATGGAACAGACAGAGCCGCCCCGGCAAGGCCTCAAATTTTGCCCAGAAAGGGTCTATTGACTTTCGGTTCTGGAAACGGACCCTATGCGTAGCTTAACGCGCGCCGAGGCTCGTTTGGCGCGCGCGGAGGGGGTTAATCTGGATGAATATTTACCCGGCAGGCCTTTCTGGCGTCTTTAAGCGCATCCGCAACTGGGGCCTCCTGGCTGGCGTTGCGGCGCTGGCGCTCGCGGCCTGCAATCCCGCCGGCATGCGGGGCGCGAAGAATCTGAATGTCGGGGCGCCGGGCTCCGCCGGTCAGGTCGCCGTCGCCGACGCCAGCGAGCGGATCGGAGACGGGGCCGTCAAGGTCGCGCTCATCGTGCCGCTTACCGGACCGAACGGGCCGTCAGCGGTCGGCGCGTCGTTGCGCAACGCGGCGAAGCTCGCCTACGCCGACAGCGGGACGAGCGACGTCACTATTCTGGTAAAGGACGACAACTCCACCCCGGCGGGCGCCGCCGCGGCCGCGCAGGCGGCGATCAACGAGGGGGCGGAGATCATTCTCGGCCCGGTCTTCGCGCCGGACGTGCGGGAGGTCGGACGCGTCGCGCGCGGGGCGGGCAAGCCCGTCATCGCCTTTTCGACCGACACCTCGGCGGCCGGGCGCGGCAATTATCTGCTGTCCTTCCTCGTCGAGGGGCATGTCGACCGCGGCCTCGCCTACGCGGCCCAGAAGGGCAAGAAATCCGTCGCGGCGCTGGTGCCGGAGAACGACTATGGCACGCTCGCCATGGCTCAGTTCCAGCAGAGCGCCGCCAACGCAGGCCTGCGCGTGCCGCTGATCGAGCGCTATAAGCCGGGCGCGGCTGGCGAATCCGTTCAGCGCCTGGCGGCCGCCCGCGACCAGTTCGACGCGCTGTTTATTCCCGAGCAGGCCGACGCCATGACCGCCCTGTCGAAGGATCTCGCCGCGAACGGGCTCGATTCGAAGAAAGTGCAGATCATCGGCACGGGCCTGTGGAATGATTCGCGCACCTTGGGCCTGCAGGCTCTGCAGGGGGCCTGGTTCACGGCGCCCGAGAACGCTGGCTTCAACGCTTTCGCGCAGCGCTACAAGGCGAAATTCGGCTCGGAGCCGGCGCGTATCGCCACCCTTGCCTATGACGCCGTGTCGCTCGCCATCGCGCTGTCGCGCTCGCAGGGATCGCAGCGCTATTCCGAGAACGTGCTGACCAACCCTTCCGGCTTCAACGGCGCCGACGGCGTCTTCCGTTTCAAGCCCGACGGCACCAATGAGCGCGGCCTGTCCATTCTGGAGATCGGCGGCGGCTCGGCCAAGATCATCTCGCCGGCGCCGCGGAATTTCACCGGGAACGGCGCTTGATCGGCCGCGATCTGTAGCTTTCCTCTCTGCGGGGTCCGTGTGTCGTCACGCCCCGCGCCCCTCACCCCAACCCTCTCCCCGCTCGCGGAGAGAGGGAGAAGGCGGCCAGGACCTTTTTCACTTTGCGGGAGCAGAACCCTCTCCCCGCTCGCGGGGAGAGGGCAGGGTGAGGGGCCGGGAGGCTGAGCCGCGACGTTAGACGGATGTCGGGCCTCTTAGCTGCCCCGCGGTCCGCGTCAGGGATGTCGCGGGGTCGGGGTGTCATCACGCCCCGCGCCCCTCACCCCAACCCTCTCCCCGCTTGCGGGGAGAGGGAGAAGGCCGGCCAGAACCTTCTCCACTTCGGGTGAGCAGAACCCTCTCCCCGCTCGCGGGGAGAGGGCAGGGTGAGGGGCCGGGAGGCTGAGCCGCGACGTTAGACGGATGTCCGGGCCTCTTCGCGGTCCCGCGGTCCGCGTCGGGGATGTCGCGGGGTCCGGGGCGTCATCACGCCCCGCGCCCCTCACCCCAACCCTCTCCCCGCTTGCGGGGAGAGGGAGAAGGCCGGCCAGAACCTTCTCCACTTCGGGTGAGCAGAACCCTCTCCCCGCTCGCGGGGAGAGGGCAGGGTGAGGGGCCGGGAGGCTGAGCCGCGACGTTAGACGTATGTCCGGCCTCTTCGCGGTCCGGCGGTCCGCGTCAGGCATGTCGCGGGGTCCGTGTGTCGTCACGCCCCGCGCCCCTCACCCCAACCCTCTCCCCGCTTGCGGGGAGAGGGAGAAGGCGGCCAGGACCACCTCCTGCTTCAGGCGACAGGGAGCGGTAGCCATCTTCCCGGAGTGGAGGAGAGTCGAGTCCCGGGATTTCGTCTCCCGACTGTTTCCGCTCCGCCAAAAAGAAACGGCGCCCGTGGGCGCCGCTTCCGGTCTTGGTCCGGGAGAAGACCAGTCCTTAATAGTTGTAAGCGCGCTCGCCGTGGTCCGCGATGTCGAGGCCTTCGCGCTCCTGTTCGGGCGCCGGGCGCAGACCGACGATGATATCCACGACCTTGTAGAGGATCGCCGAACCGATCCCGGAGAAGAGCAGGGTCGCGACGACGGCGGTGGCCTGCGCCTTCATCTGGGCCGCCATGTCATATGTGCCCGCGAAGCTCTCGAGGTTCGTATAGTCGGTGATGCCGACGCCGCCGAAGGCGGGATTGACGAGCAGGCCGGTCGCCAGCGCGCCGGTGATGCCGCCAATGCAGTGCACGCCAAACACGTCGAGCGCGTCGTCATAGCCGAGCTTGTGCTTAACGAACTCGACGAAGAACAGGCAGATCGGCGAAACCGCGAGGCCGAGGATGATCGAGCCCATCGGGCCGGCGTAGCCCGAGGCGGGCGTGACGGCGACGAGGCCAGCGACCGCGCCGGTGATCAGGCCGAGCAGCGAGGGCTTGCCCTTGACCAGCCACTCCGTGAGCATCCAGGAGAGGCCCGCCGCGGCGGTGGCGACCATGGTGTTGACGAAGGCGAGGCCAGTCACGCCATTGGCTTCGAGGTTGGAGCCGGCGTTGAAGCCGAACCAGCCGACCCACAGCAGCGAGGCGCCGACCATCGACAGCGTCAGCGAGTGGGGCGCCAGGATTTCCCTGCCGTAGCCGATGCGCTTGCCGACCATGATGGCGCCGACGAGGCCCGCGATGCCCGCATTGATGTGGACGACCGTGCCGCCCGCGAAGTCGAGCGCGCCCTTGCCGGCGAGCCACCCGACGTTGCCGGCGATCTCGTCGATCTTCGCCTGCGCGGCGGCCTTGGCGGTTTCGTCGCCCGCGGCGGCGAGCTGCGTCGCCGCGTCGACGAGCGCGTTGGGATCGGCCACGCCCCACACCCAATGGGCGATCGGGAAGTAAATGAAGGTGACCCAGAGCGCCACGAAGAGCAGAACCGCCGAGAATTTGATGCGCTCGGCGAAGGCGCCGACGATCAGCGCCGGCGTGATCATCGCGAAGGTCATCTGGAAGGCGAAGTAGACATATTCCGGAATGACCTTGCCGGGCGTGAACGTCGGCGAGTTGCTGGAGGCGGTGACGCCCTTCAGGAACAGCTTGTTGAAGCCGCCGATGTAATGGTTCAGTCCGCCGCCGTCGCCGAAGGCCAGCGAATAGCCGTAGATCGACCAGATGATGCCGACGAGGCAGACGATGGCGAAGGTCTGCGTCAGGATCGACAGCATGTTCTTCGTGCGCACCAGGCCGCCGTAGAACAGCGCCAGACCGGGAACGGACATCATCAGCACAAGCAGCGTCGACGTCAGCATCCAGGCGACGTCGCCCGGGTGCGGCGTGGGATCGTTGCCGGCGAAAGCCGGCCCCGCCAGCGCGATCAGCGCCGCTCCCGCGAGGATCGAAGCCGCAGACGCGCTTCGAGGCATGAGAAGTTTCATGTGGAGGCTCCAGAATGGACGGGGAGGGGGCGGATCAGAGCGCGTCGGCGTCGGATTCGCCGGTGCGGATGCGAATGGCCCGCTCGAGGGGGCTCACGAAGATCTTGCCGTCGCCGATTTGTCCCGTGCGGGCCGTGGCGGTGATCGTTTCGACGACCTTGTCGACGACACTGGCGCCCACCGCGACCTCGATCTTGAGCTTCGGCAAGAAACTAATGGCGTATTCAGCCCCGCGATAGATTTCCGTGTGCCCCTTCTGCCGTCCGTAGCCCTTGACTTCCGTCACGGTGAGGCCGTGCACGCCGATATTCGTCAGCGCGTCGCGGACCTCATCGAGCTTGAACGGCTTGATGATCGCTGTCACGATTTTCATCTGCCAATCCTGTTTTGTTATCGACCCCTTGGACGGGCGCCGCTTCTGCGCAAAGCGGGACGCCGCAGCGGCGCGGTCGTTGGAGAGAGCACGTCACGTGCTCGCGCCCTTCGCCTTCAAATGCCATGCCACCCGTCCTCCCCGCTGGAAAACCAACGGATTTGCGGGCATTGAGCGTCGAGAGGGGGAACTCGACGCGGGCCTCCCGGCCCGGGCGTGAGCGTCGAAATCATCAGGCGAGTCATTGCCCTCGCCACTGTGCTTGCTTTGGAAATAGGCGGGGCCTGGCTGTTTACTTTTTGCGCCTAGGATTTAAGCAGGCGCCTAAAGTTTAGTGCGCAGGCGAATGAGGCCTTCCTGGGCCACAGAGGCGAGCAAGCGCCCGTCGCGCGCATAGATCTTTCCGAAGGTTAGGCCGCGAGCATGAGCGGCGGCCGGACTTTCCTGCACATACAGCAGCCAGCCGTCGACGCGCGGGGCCTCGTGAATCCAGAGCGCGTGATCCAGGCTCGCGACCTGAATCAAGGGATCGAAAATATTGCGGCCGTGGACGGCGAGCGCCGTATTGAGCAGCGTCATGTCTGAAAGAAAGGCAAGCAGCGCCGCGTGAACCGCCTCGTCCTCGGGCAACGGGCCCCGCACCCGGAACCAGATCAACTGCCCGGCGCGGCTGGCCGACAGCAGCGTTTCCGGCGCGACGACGCGCATGTCGAGCGCGCTCGCCCGTTGCATCCAGGGCTCGGAGGGCGTGGGCAGAAAGGCGCGAAAGCGCTCCACCAGCTCGTTGATCGGCTCGAGACTTTCAGGGGTGGGCGCCTGCGGCATCTCAGCGGCGTGGGCGAGACCCGGCTCGCGCAGTTGAAAGGAGGCTTCGAGCGAGAAGATCGTACGTCCGCGCTGCGCGGCCACGCAGCGCCGCGTGGTGAAGCTGCGTCCGTCGCGGATGCGCTCGACGGTATAATCTATCGGAATTTGGGGATCGCCCGCGAGCACGAAATAGGCGTGCAGCGAATGCGCCGGACGGTCGGCGGGCACGGTCCGCGTCGCGGCGACAAGCGCCTGCGCCACAACCTGTCCGCCGTAAAGGTGATGGCCCGCCGAGACCGGACTATGGCCTCGAAAGCGGTCCGCGCCGAGAGTTTCGAGGTCCAAAAGCGCGAGAAGCTCGCGCGCAGGCGCGTCACCCATGCCGATCCGCCTTTCTCCGAGCCGCAAGCGCCCGCTCGGAGCACGCTTTCCGGTTTGACGCCTTTCCTTACGCGGCTCTGATCCTGCTCGGTCGCAAAGCTCTAGTCAATCTGGCGCGCCTCTTCGGGCAGCATGATTGGGATGCCGTCGCGGATCGGGTAGGCGAGCCGGGCGGAGCGCGAAATCAGCTCCTGCCGATTGCGGTCATAATCCAGCGACGTCTTTGTCAACGGGCAGACGAGAATCTCCAGCAGCCGCGGGTCGACTTTCGTCCCCTCGGGGGCTTTGTTCTCCGCGGCCTCGTCGCCGGCCGGGATGCTATCGTTCATCGTAGAGTCCTTTTGTTGTGGTCAATGCCATTGTTGCCCTTCGCCTTCGCGTTGCGCCAGATCGAGCTTGGCGAGGGCGACGAGGGTTTCCGCACGGGTCTTCAAATCGATAGCCTCGACCAGCGCCTGCTTTTCATTGGCGCCGAACGGAGACATCATCGCCAGCGCATTGACCAATGTTTCCGTGGGCGCGGCGTCGATGCTGGCCCAATCGATCTCGAGTTTCGAAGATTCGGCGAAGCTGCGCAACATGGCCACCATGCTTTCGCGATCCACGGCGTTTTCGCCGGCGCCAGGCAATAAGTCCGGCTGAAAACCCTCGTAATTGACCTTGAAGCGCCGATAGGGCGTGTGCTCGGTGACTTCTTCGCCGATGCGGAAGCGCGCAACGCCCGTGAGCGTGATGAGATACCGCCCGTCGCCCGTCTCCGCGAAGCGGGTGATGCGGCCGGCGCAGCCGATCTGGAAGAGCCGCGGCGGCGTGGCGCCATTGCCGCTCTGGAGCGGTTGGATCATGCCAATGAGCCGCTCATCCGAGATGGCGGCGTCGATCATCGCGACGTAACGCGGCTCGAAGACGTTGAGCGGGAGTTCGCCGCGCGGCAGGAGCACCGCTCCCGCGAGCGGAAAGACCGGAAGGATTTCCGGCAACTCCCTGATGTCCGTGTAGGGGCAATTCAGGCTCATGTGGGCAGGCGTAACGCCGCTCCCTCTCAAGCGAAGAGCATCGTGGAGAGGCGACGCCGCGCTGCAATCGCGGCCTTGTCCATCGGTCCCCACGCCTCGAAAAACTGGACGAGCTGCTTTCTCGCCCCGTCATCGTTCCAACTACGGTCCCGCCGGATGATTTCAAGAAGCGCATTGGCCGCTTCATCGCGCCGGTCCTTGGCGTTGAGCGCGAGCGCAAGATCGAAATAGGCCTGCAAGTCATTGGGATCAAAAGCGATCCGCGTCTTCAGGTCCTCGATTTCGCCGAGATCCTGCGCGGCCGCGGCGTTTTCGATCGCCGCCAGGGCGGCCGCGACGTCGGTGTCCTTACGGGCTGATTCGGGCAGGCGATCGAGCAGCGCGCGCGCCGGGTCGAGCTGCCCGGCGCCGACATAAAGGCGCGCCAGCATCGCCACGGCCTTGGGGTTGAGCGGCTCCTCATTCGCGAGTTGCGACAAAAGCTCGTGCGCAGCGGCGACGTCGCCGGCCTCGATCAGCGCCTGCGCCGCCTCGAGCGCGTCCGTCGCGTCCTCGATCGGTCCGACGATGCGCTCCAGAAAGCCTTTGATCTGGCTCTCCGGCAAGGCGCCGACGAAGCCGTCGACGGGCCGCCCGCGCTGAAAGGCGACCACGGCCGGGATCGACTTGATGCCGAGCTGGCCGGCGATCTCCGGCTCGTTGTCGATGTTCATCTTGACGAGCAGGGCCTTGCCGCCCGTCGCAGCGACGACCCGTTCGAGCACGGGCGCGAGCTGTTTGCAGGGGCCGCACCAGGGAGCCCAGAAATCAACCAGCACGACAGCGCGCATGGAGGGTTCGAGCACATCCGCGCGAAAACGCTCCACCGTCGTCTCGACGACTTTTGTCGAACCGACCGCCGTATTCGCCAAATCGACCATCCTGCCGCTCCCTTGCCTGATCAGTCGGCCTTTCTGATGAATGTCAGATAGACCGGGCGGCGACCCGCCGCCATCGCTTTGGCCTCATATTTGGTTTGCGTCCAGCCCTCCCAAGGCGTGCGCCAATCTTCGGCCGATTGCGCGCGCCAGCGGAATGCGTCGCAAGCGCGCAGCCGCGCCAGCGTCCAGGCGGCGTAGTCGTCGATGTCCGTCGCAAAGCGCAGTTCGCCGCCCGGCCGCAAGACCCGCGCCAGCCGCGCCAAATTCTCTTCCGAGACGAAACGTCGCTTGCGATGGCGCCGCTTGGGCCAGGGGTCGGGGTAGAAAAGGTAGACCTTCGAGAGACACGCGTCGGGCAGGCGGTCCAGCGCCTCGGCGGCGTCGCCCTGGTAGAGCCGGATATTGTCGACCCCGCGCGCCGCGATGCGGGAGAGCAGCTTGGCCATGCCGTTGACGAAAGGCTCGCAGCCGAGAAAATCGACCTGCGGCTCGCGCGCCGCCGCCTCGATCAGATGCTCGCCGCCGCCGAAGCCGATTTCAAGTCGCGTTTCATGGGCCGGGCGCAGCGGCAGGGGCTGCGACAGATCAAGCGCGAGCCTCGGCAGCAACGTCGCCATCAGATCTGTCTGATGCGGGCGCAGGGCCTTGCCCTTGGAGCGGCCATAGAGCCGGCGCCGCGGCGGATGAGCCTCTTCGGTCATGCTCAGTCGTCAATGAAAGCCAATGGCCGGGACGCGCCCGGCCATTGCGGTGTCAATGGCGCCAACTGGCGTCAGCGGAAATGCGACCGCAGCTGATCGACGAGGTCGGTCTTTTCCCAGGAGAACCCGCCGTCCGCCTCCGGCGCGCGGCCAAAATGGCCATAGGCGGAGGTGCGCGCATAGATCGGGCGGTTGAGCTGGAGATGTTCACGAAGGCCGCGCGGCGTGAGGCGCACCAGTTGCGGCAGGACCGCCTCGAGCTTATCCTCAGGAACCTGTCCCGTGCCATGCAGATCGACATAGATCGACAGCGGCTCGGCGACGCCGATGGCGTAGGCGAGCTGGAGCGTGCAGCGGTCGGCGAGGCCGGCGGCGACGACATTCTTGGCGAGATAGCGGGCGGCATAGGCGGCGGAACGGTCCACCTTGGTGGGGTCCTTGCCCGAGAAGGCGCCGCCGCCATGCGGCGCCGCGCCGCCATAGGTGTCGACGATGATCTTGCGGCCCGTAAGTCCGGTGTCGCCATCCGGGCCGCCGATGAAGAACTTGCCGGTCGGATTGACGTGCCAGACCGTGTTGCTGGTGATCCAGCCCTCCGGGAGCGCCCGGCGAATGTAGGGCTCGGCGATGCGGCGAATGTCGGCCGGGGTCAGGCTCTCGTCGACATGCTGATGTGACAGCACGATCTGCGTCGCCTCGACCGGCTTGCCGTTCTCATAGCGGACCGTGACCTGGCTCTTGGCGTCGGGACCCAGTCCCTTCTCCTCGCCGGAATGGCGCGCCTGGGCGAGCAGCTCCAGAATCTTGTGCGAATAATACAGCGGGGCCGGCATCAGGTCGGGCGTTTCGTTCGTCGCGTAGCCGAACATGATGCCCTGATCGCCGGCGCCCTCGTCCTTATTGCCGCTGGCGTCGACGCCCTGCGCGATGTCGACGGACTGCTCGTGCAGCAGCACCTCGATATTGGCGGTGTTCCAATGGAAGCCGCGCTGCTCGTAGCCGATGGCGCGAATGGCGTTGCGGGCGATCTGGATGATCCGGTCGAAGGAAATATGCGGCCCGCGGACTTCGCCGGCGATGACGACGCGGTTCGTGGTGGCGAGGGTCTCGGCGGCGACGCGGATGGCGTAGGGGTCGATCCCCGCCTTGGCGCCCTCACGGAAGAACTCGTCGACAATCTCGTCTGAAATACGATCACAAACCTTATCAGGATGGCCTTCTGAAACTGACTCGCTGGTGAACAGATAATTTTTCCGGGTCACTTCGAATCTCCCAATGGCCGCGGGCGACGAATTTCGCACGTTTTTGCGATGGTGCGGCTGGTTGATGTGCCAGCCGCCGTTCGTTCCGTCAAGCCAGAAGGGCGCAAAGCGTTCGTTATAGAGAACTCCGTCGCTGAGGCGAAGTCGTTAGACTTCGCTCTCCTCCTGCTCCGAGAGCGTCGTCACCAGGTCGAGGATTCGCTTTCGGACTTTGGGATCCTTGATCCGGGCGAAGGCGCGGTTGAGATGCAGGCCCTCGGCCGTCGAGAGGAAATCGACGACATATTGCGACGACGACTCCTCGGCGAAGCCGACGCCGTCCGCCGGCGTCAGGCTCGGCGCGCCCTCGAAGAAAAACGACGGCGGAACATTCAGGGTCTTGGAGATCTGCTGGAGCCGGCTGGCGCCGATGCGGTTCAGGCCTTTCTCGTATTTCTGGACCTGCTGAAAGGTGAGGCCCAGGGCCTCGCCAAGCTTCTCCTGACTCATCTTCATCAGGATGCGTTGCATGCGTACACGGCTGCCCACGTGACGGTCGATCGGATCTGGCGTCTTCTTCACGTTCAACCACCCTCCTGCCACGTTTTAGCCTAACATGGTTCAAATGCAAACAGAATTAATCGTTTACTGGCCAAAACCGCAAAAAGTTCTTATTCCTCCAGTAGAAACGAAACATAGCGGCGGCCGGACCGCTTATGTTTTTGGCGTTCATCCAGGATTAGCCACTCTCGTTATTTTGAAACCGCTGAACGGCTGCGCTTCTTAAACTCAAGGTAGCTAAAAACATTTTACCCCCGCCACCATCCTCTGGCGGCAAGGGCCAGAATCAGGGCCAACAGGATGGGAAAAACAAAGCCGCCAAGCCGCGCGAAAAACGTCTCCGCGGCGGCGGTCGGCAGACGCCCGTCGACGACGCCCTTCTCGCCGAGCGGGAGCGACTCCAGAACTCGTCCGTAACCGTCAATTATGGCCGAAATTCCAGTATTTGCGACGCGGACGAGCGGCAGACCCTCCTCGATGGCGCGCAGCCGCGCCTGAGCGAAGTGCTGATACGGCCCCGGCGTTCGCCCGAACCAGCCGTCGTTGGTGAGATTGAGCAAAAGCTCGGGCCGCTTCCCGTCCTTGTCGATTGGCGCGGCTTCCCCGGAGAAGATCGCCTCGTAGCAGATCAGCGGCGCGATCCGGGGCAGGCCCGGCGCGACGAGGGCGCGCGGCCCTTGGCCCTGATCCCAAATACCCGGAACAAGGTGCGAGACGCCGAGCGGCCGCAACAGGCCCTCGAGCGGAAGATATTCGCCGAAGGGCACAAGATGCGCCTTGTCATAGAAGGCGAGGACGCGGGCGCCTTGCAAAACCTCGATCGAATTGAAGATTTTCCCGCGACGTCCGTCGCCGTCGCCTTCGACGCGCGCGGCGCCGGTAATAAGGATTTTGCCCTGAAGCGCCCGCGCGATCGCCGAAAGCGCCTGAGGTTCGCGCGAGAGGATGTAGGGAAAGGCCGATTCCGGCCAGATCAGATGGGTGACGTCGGCGATTCCGGTACGGTCCGGCGCCGTCGCGCGGTCGGACAGGCCAAGATAGTCATGCAGAATCTGCGGGCCGTTGTCAGGGCGGAATTTCGCGTCCTGGGGCAGATTGGGCTGCATCAGACGCAGTTTCACCCCGTCGACATATTCAGTCGGATGCGCGCCGAGGCGCAAGGTCCCATAGGCGGTCAGGGCCACGAGCAGCGCCGCGGCCGTCCGCGCCGCTCCGTTGGAGAGAAAACGCTCGCCCGGCCCCCGGTCGACGATGGTCGCCGGCGCCGCGAAGATCAAAATCGCCGCGAGGTCGAGGCCATGCAGACCGATCAGCGCCGCGCCCTGTCCGAGCGGACCCGCCTGCGCGAGCGCCATGCCGAAGTCGTTCCAGGGAAAGCCGGTGAGCATGTGGCCGCGCAGCCATTCGGCGGCGCCGAGGCCGGCGGCGAGCGCGAAAATGCGCAGGCTTCCCGAGGACCAGAGGGCGCGGGCGAAAATGAATCCCAGCGCCGGGAAGAGGGCGAGCGCGGCCGGCAGTCCCAGCACGGCGAGCGGCAGGGCCCAGGCGAACTGGTCCGCCTCCACGAGCATGGCGGCCCCGAGCCACCAGAGGCCGGCGAGGAAATAGCCGAATCCGAGCCACCAGCCTGCGCCGGCGGCGGACAGGAAAGCGCCGCCGCGCAGGCCCGCGCCGCGCCCGGCCGCGCCGTCGAGCAGCCAGACCGCCGTCGTGAGCGGCGCGACCATGGCCGGCGCGAAGTCGAAGGGCGGCAGCGCGAGCGCCCCGACGGCGCCGGCCGTGAAGGCGACCAGGCGCCGCGTCCAGCCGTCGGCCAAAATGATGCGCTCGGGGAGAGAGGTCAGTCCCCCCCGCGCGGCGGTCGATTGCGAAAGTTGAGCCATGGGCGCCCCTGCGAATCAGCGGACCGACTTTAGCGGCCTCCGCTTGTCACGGTTAAGGCGGGGAGCGCGTTGGGGCCGGCTAGGGATGTCGACGCGCGCGCACGCGCAGCTTGCCGACCCGGCGTGGATCGGCCTCGACAATCTCGAACTCATAGGCCTCGACCGGCGTGGCGATGATCTCGCCGCGCATCGGCACGCGGCCGGCGAGCCAGGCCACGAGGCCGCCGATGGTGGTCACCTCCGCCGGGGTGTCCTCGAGGCGGAAATCGACGCCGAGCCGCGCGGTCACCTCGTCGAGATCGGCGCGGGCGTCGACGAGAAAATCGCCGTTTTCGAGTTCGACGATCTCCGGCGGCTCCGCGACGTCATGTTCGTCTTCGATGTCGCCGACGATCATCTCCATAATGTCCTCGATGGTGACGAGGCCGTCGGTGCCGCCATATTCGTCGATCACCAGAGCGAGATGGGTGCGCGTCGTCTGCATGCGGATCAGCAAGTCGAGCGCCGGCATGGAGCGCGGCACGAACAGCACGGGCTTCAACAGCTCCGCCTGCGAAAGCGGCGCGTCGAAATCGATGATCTTGTGCGTCGCCGCCCCGTCGGCGGCCTCGCGCTGGTCCTCGCATAAAGCGATGTGATTCACGAAGTCGCGGATGTGCACCATGCCGCGCGGATCGTCGAGCGTATCGACATAGACCGGCAGACGCGAATGGCCGGCGTCGCGGAACAAAGCGAGCGCTTCGCGCAGCGTCGCGTCCTGCGAGATCGCCACGATGTCGGCGCGCGGAATCATCGCGTCCTCGACGCGCAGATCGTGCAGGCCGAGCACGTTCTTGAGCAGGGCGCGCTCATGCGGCGTCACGTCGCCGGCGGCTTCCTCGAGCGCGTCTTCGATGTCTTCGCGCACGGAGGCGGGGGCGAGGCCGAGCAATCCGCGCAGCCGGTCGAGAAGGTTGCCGCGCGCCTCGTGGCTGCGTCTTAACGGCTCCTCGTTTTCAGATCGTATCGACATGACTTTCGTTCAGTTCGCCCGCTCGTCCGCTTCGTCGGCTGCTTCTCCGGCGTAAGGGTCGCGCAAGCCCAACCGCAACGCGATCCGTCTTTCGAGGCCCTCCATCTCTTCGGCCTCGGCGGCAGTCTCGTGATCATAGCCGATCAGATGCAGAAATCCATGGATGACCATGTGAGCGGCGTGATCGCTGAGGGTTTTCTCCTGCTCCGCCGCTTCGCGCGCGACGGTTTCATAGGCAATGACGATGTCGCCCAGAAGCGGGCGGGCGTCGAGCGGGCCCGGGGTCGGGAAGGACAGGACATTCGTCGGCTTGTCCTTGCCGCGCCACTGCGCGTTGAGAACCCGGATTTCGGCGTCGTCACAAAAGGTCACGCTCATCTCGCAGTCGTCGACGAGCCTGGCGCCGCTCTCGGCAAGGCTCGCGTCGACGCAGGCGCGCGTAAGCCGCTCCAATCCGTCGAGGCGGTCCCAGGGCTCGGCGGCGACGATCATGTCGATCTCGAGACTCATGCGTCGCTGCGCGCCTTGCTCTTGGCGCGGGCGGCGCGGTCATAGGCGCCCACGATCTGGCGCACGAGATCGTGACGCACGACGTCGCCCTCCGAGAAGCGCACCCGTCCGACGCTGTCGATTTCGGAAAGCAGCGCAACCGCTTCCGACAAGCCCGAGGTCTGGCCGGGCGGAAGGTCCGTTTGCGAGGGGTCGCCGGTGACGATCATGCGCGACCCTTCGCCGAGGCGGGTGAGGAACATCTTCATTTGCATCGAAGTCGCGTTCTGCGCCTCGTCGAGCAGGATGCAGGCGCGGGTGAGCGTGCGGCCGCGCATGAACGCGAGCGGCGCCACCTCGATGATGCCGGTCTGCATGCCGCGCTCCACCATGCGCGAATCCATGAAATCGTGCAGCGCGTCGTAGATCGGGCGCAGATAGGGGTCGACCTTCTCGCGCATGTCGCCGGGCAGGAAGCCGAGCCGCTCGCCCGCCTCCACCGCGGGGCGCGACAGGATCAGCCGCTCCACCGCGCCCTGTTCCATGAGTTGCACGGCGTGGCCGACGGCGAGCCAGGTCTTGCCGGTGCCGGCGGGACCTTCGCCGAAAACGAGTTCGTAGCGTTTCAGCGCGCGCAGATATTGGTCCTGCGCGGCGTTACGTGCGCGCACGAGGCCGCGCTTGCGGGTGATGAGCTGCTCGAAGGCGCCGCGCGCCGGCTCGGCGTCCGGAAAAAGACTGCGCTGGCGCGCCGTCTCTTCAATGGCGCCGTCGACGTCGCCGAGCGCGACGGTCTGCCCTTTTGAGATGCGTTCGTAAAGCGCTTCGAGCACGCGCCTCGCGTGTTCGCAGGCCTCCGATTTGCCTTTCAGAGTGACGTGATTGCCGTTTGCGAAAGAGGCGATCTTCAGCCGGCGCTCGATCTTGGCGAGGTTCTGGTCGTAATGGCCAAAGACGAGGGACGCATATCGGTTGTTTTCGAAGGCCAGGGTGATTTCCGCGTCGGGTTCGGCCGCCTCGTCCCGGCGTCCGATCCGCAGGTCGTCAATCGTCGTCAAGCCTTCGCCTCCTCGCCCTCGTCCATGAGCCGCCCCGCCAGCGAATTGGAGCCGGCCGCGACTATTTCGACGCGCGCCACGCGCCCCACCCTGTCTGCGGCGCCGCTGACATGCACAGCCTGCATATAGGGACTTTTCCCCGCGATTTGACCCTCGTGGCGGCCGGGTTTTTCAAACAGCACGTCGACCGTCTTGCCGACCGTGGCGGCGTTGAACGCCTGGCGTTGCTCTTCGAGCAGCGCCTGCAGGGCGGCGAGGCGCGCGCGCTTGACCGCTTCGTCGATCTGGTCGTCGCGCTCGGCGCCCGGCGTTCCGGGGCGGGGCGAATATTTGAAGGAGAAGCTGGAAGCGAAGCCGACGGCGCGCGTCAGCGCCATCGTGTCCTCGAAATCTTCATCCGTCTCGCCCGGAAAGCCGACGATGAAATCGGACGACAACGCCATGTCCGGCCGCGCCTTGCGCAGGCGGGCGATGATGTCGAGGTAGTCGGCGGCCGTGTGCTTGCGGTTCATCGCCTTGAGCACGCGGTCCGAGCCCGACTGCACGGGAAGGTGGACATAGGGCATGAGCTTTTCGATCGACTCATGCGCGTCAATCAAGTCCTGAGCCATGTCGACGGGATGACTGGTCGTGTAGCGCAGCCGGTCGATCCCCTCGATCTGCGCCAGATGCGCGAGCAGGCGGGCGAGGCTCCAGTCACGGCCCTTGCCGTCCGCGCCGCGATAGGCGTTGACGTTCTGGCCGATGAGCGTGATCTCCCGCACCCCCGCCTCGACGAGACGCTGCGTCTCGGCGAGCACGTCGGCGACGGGCCGTGAGACCTCCGCGCCGCGCGTATAGGGCACGACGCAGAAGGAGCAGAATTTGTCGCAGCCTTCCTGCACGGTGACGAAGGCGGAGACGCCGCGGGCGCGGATCTGCGCGCGGCTGGGCTGCGGGAGGGCGTCGAATTTGTCCTCGACGGCGAACTCGGTGTCGGTGAGGCGGCGGCCGCGCCTGGCCTGTTGCAAAAGGTCGGGCAGGCGGTGATAGCTTTGCGGACCGACGACCAGATCGACGGCGCGCTGGCGCTTCAGCACTTCCTCGCCCTCGGCCTGCGCCACGCAACCGGCGACGACGATCTTCATCTCGCGCCCTTCCGCCTCGCGCGCGCGCTTTTCGAGCGCCAGCTTCCCGAGTTCGGAATAGATCTTTTCGGCCGCCTTCTCGCGGATGTGGCAGGTGTTCAGGATGACGAGGTCGGCGTCGGCTTCCTCGGCGGTCTCGGCGTAGCCCTCGCGGCCGAGCAAATCCGCCATGCGCGTCGCGTCATAGACGTTCATCTGGCAGCCATAGGACTTGACCAGAACCTTGCCGCCCCGCGCAGGCGCGCCCTCGGGCGCGTCGTCGAGCGTCGCCACCGCATTCAAAACCGGGTTGGAAATCTTGTCTGCTCCCTCACGCTGGAGCGCCCGACTCGGCGGCGCTCACAGTCTGATCGCCATTATAGGGGCATTTAGCCGTCGGGCCGAATCCATTTCTTTCGGCGGAACGGCGAATTGAGCAGGACAACGCAACCTTCCCGTCGTCCGGCCCGTCCATCCGCGCCGGCGCGACTGTGCAGGCGAGCGTCGCTTACATTTCGAGCCGCATATTCACCGCCGCGCGCTTCGTCCCGTCGGCGCGCTGATAATAGTTTTCGCGCCGGCCAATCTCTCGGAACCCGGCGCGGGAATAAAGCTTCAGCGCAGCCTCATTGTCGTCCGCGACCTCGAGGAAGACGAGCCGCGCGCCGCCGCGTTCGAGATTGTCGAGATGCTTGTCCAAAAGCATCCAGCCGAGCCCGGCGCCGCGGCGGGCCGGGTCGACGGCGAAGGTCAGCACTTCGGCGTCCGGCGGCAACAGGCGCGACAGGATGAAGCCGCCGAGCCTGCCCTTGGCCCCTTCGGTCACGGCGCCGTCGGCGATGACATGGGGGTCGGTGAGATAGCTCTCGAAGTCGATCTTAGACCAGCCGAAGGCGAAGGAGGCGCCATGCAGCGCCTCGCACTCCTCGGCGCGTTCGGCGCCGATGGGCTGCACGATGAAGCTCGGCTTCGCGAAAAAACTCGTCAGAAGGCTCATGACAGGAAACTTAAGCCTGCGCGGGCTCGGAGGCGAGCGGCGCAGTCGCGGGGCTGTCCGGCAAGGCCTCTGCGCGGGCGGCGTCGCCCGAGGGCGCGGGGGCGGCCTCCTGCGGCGGCTTGCCCGAAACCGTCACGTCGGGTTCTTTGAGGTAGAGCGGCCGGGCCGGGGCGCTTTCCGGCTTCGCCGCGAGACCGAGGCGCGCGACATAGGCGATGTCCGGGGACGCCCGATCGCTGACGATCTTGTGGGCCAGGCCGTTCGCGCGCGCTTCCTTGGCGAGAAGGTCGGCGCCCGAGCCAATGAGCAGAAACGGCCCGTCGCCGAGCGCCCGCAGCGCCTCATGGGCGCCGGCGCGGCGGGGGGTCAACAGCGCGCGGCCGTCCGGGCCGAAGGCGGCGACATAGACCTTGCCGTGACGCGCGTCGATCGCCGCGGCGACGACGCCGTCGAACTCCTCGAGGATGAGCGGAGCGGCGAGCGCCGCGAGCGTCGAGACGCCCACAACGTCCGCCTTGCAGGCGAGTCCGATGGCCTGACCCGCTGCGAGGCCGATACGGATGCCGGTGAACGACCCCGGTCCGACCGCCACGGCGACCCGGTCGATGGTGGAGAAGCCGCCCTCGACCTTGCTCATGACCCGCTCGATGAGCGGCATGATCGCCTCCGCATGGCCGCGCTCCATGTCGATGGACTCGGCGGAGATGGGCTCCTCCGCGTCGCTGTCGAGGACGCAGGCCGAGACGGCGGGCAGGGCGGTGTCAATCGCAAGGATTCGCATGGTCGCCAGAATATGACCCTTTTGAGCGCCCAAGCAACAAAGGGCGAAGCGCCACGGCCCGCGGCTCAGGCCGGCTCTACGGCTCTGACCTGCGGTAGAAAGTGCCGCAGCAGATTCTCGATGCCGTTGCGCAGCGTCGCCGTGGAGGAGGGGCAGCCCGAGCAGGCGCCTTTCATCGCGAGATAGACGACCCCATCCCGGAAGCCCCGGAACACGATGTCGCCGCCGTCGCCGGCGACCGCGGGGCGCACGCGCGTTTCTATGAGCTCCTTGATCGTCGCCACTGTCTCGGCGTCGGCGGGATCATAGAACTCGCCGCCCTGGTCCTGCGCCACGGCGCCGCCCTCGGTGAACAGCGGCGCGCCGGAGGCGAAATGCTCCATGATCGTGCCGAGGATCGCGGGCTTCAGATGCGCCCAGTCGGCGCCGTTCTTGGTCACGGAGACGAAGTCGCCGCCGTACATCACCGCCTCGACGCCGTCGATGGCGAGCAGCGCCTGCGCGAGCGGGGCGTTGGCCGCCGCCTCCGGGGAGCGGAACTCCATGGCGCCCTGGCCGAGGACGGTCTGGCCGGGAAGGAACTTCAGCGTCGAAGGGTTGGGGGTGGCTTCGGTCTGGATGAACATGGTTGGCCTCCTGCGCCCGGTTCAAGGCCGGGGAATTGGCGCGTGCTTAGCACGGTTTCGGTCTGGGCGATATGGAACGACTTTTTAGATGGGCATTCAATCCTGTCCTCGAAAGGCCCGCTCGCGCCATCGGCGCAGCGCCACGAGAGCCCAGATCGCTTCGACGAGACCAAAGGGCCAGGCGCCCTGCAGAAACCCATAGGCCGAGCCGAGCGCGCAGGAGGCCGCGAAGCCCAGCACGAACCACGGACTGCGGTCTTCCAGAGCGTAAGTCGCGAGCATGGCGCTGACGGCGAAAAGGCCGAAGAGGGTCAGAGCGTCCATTTTCCTTCACCGAAGCTGACGTTGCATTTGCCATACCAGCGCAAATGCCCCAAGTTCTTCGGGCCATGGACGAAGACGCCCTTCTCGCCGCCAACGCCGCCTATTATCGCGCTTTCGCCGCGCGCGACTTCGCCGCCATGGAGGCGCTGTGGGCCGAGGCCGACGTCACCTGCGTGCACCCGGGATGGCCGGTACTCATCGGCCGCGCGCCAATCCTCGGGTCCTATCGCGACATTTTTCGCAATCCGTCGCAGGAAGCGGTGACGGCGCGCGAGGAGAAGCTCGTCGTCGCCGGCGCCGACGGCCGGGTGTTTTGCGTGGAGGAAGTCGGCGGCGGGCTTCTGCTGGCGACCAATTGGTTTCGGCTCGTCGAGGGACGCTGGCGACTGCTGCACCATCAGGCGAGCCCGCTCTCCCCGCCACCGCCGGCGCAGCGGGGCGTGAAGCCCTCATTCCACTGACGGGGCTCTTTATTAGTAGCCGCCGCTTCCGACCAGCGGATGGATGCCGCCGGTCCCGCCGCCGCCGCGGCTCTGTCGTTGAGCCGGCGCTTTGCTGCGCTTGGCGATCGTGACGATCCGACTGGCCTTGGAGACGGACGGCTCAAACAAGCGGGGGGCCGGCACGGCCTGGGCGGCCGGCGCGGCGAGGGCGCACAATAGGATGATCGTAGACACATAACGCATTTGGCGTCTCCCTTGGGGTGACGGCGCAGCCTAGCAGATTTCGGCGCGGTCGGCGCGGCAAGCGCCCCTCAGCTCTGCGCGTCTTCCGTCAGCTTCTTCCGGCGCCAGACTTTCTTCGGGTCGCGGCGCGGGCCTTCCACCAGTCTCACCACCATGCCCCAGAGCGTGCGCACATCCTGCTGCGTGAGGCCCATGCGGTGGAACATATTGCGCAGATTGCGGGACATCACAGGCTTTTTGTCGAGCGGCCGGAAAAAGCCGCGCTTATCCAACTCCTCTTCGAGAAAATCGAAAAAGGCCAGCGTCATCTCCCGCGTCGCCGGCGGCGAGCGCTCCTCGATCTCGTAAGGGACGGCGTCGCCATGCGCGGCGCGAAACCACTCATAGCCGACGAGGAGCACGGATTGCGCCAGATTGAGCGAGGCATAGGCCGGATTGACGGGGAAGGTGAGAATGGCGTCGGCGAGCGCCACGTCGTCATTGTCGAGCCCGGTGCGCTCGGGGCCGAAAAGAAAGCCATGCGCTTCGCCCACAGCCAGGCGCGCCGCGGTATCGCCGAGCGCTTTCGCCGGGGTGACGACGGGCTTCATCTGACCGCGTCCACGCGCCGTTGTCGCGTAGACGAAATTGAGGTCGGCGATCGCCGCGCGGACACTATCGTAAAGCTTCGCGCTCTCGAGCAGATGCGTCGCCCCGGCGGCGGCGGCGTAAGCGCCCTTGCGATAGGCGCCGGTGCGCGGCCAGCCCTCGCGGGGCGACACCAGCCGTAGGTCGGAGAGGCCGAAATTCGCCATGGCGCGGGCGCACATGCCGATGTTCACGGCGAGCTGCGGCCGCACCAGAATAATGGCTGGCCCGCCGGTGAGCGCCGTCTTGGTATGATCCGTCCCCGCTCCGACCACTGTCGTGTCCTTTCGCCAAGGATCGCTAATTAGGCGGAAGCGGCGCGCGGGGGAAGGGGTTACGCGCGCGTGACGGAAAGCGCGGCGGGCAAGTCGATCTGTCGCAGCAGCGCCGCTTCATGCGCGTAGAGGCCGACGACGAGGGCGAGCCCCGCCGCGACGGCGAGACGGCGCCGGCCAGGGCTGTCGGGCGAGTCCATGGCGAGCGCGGGTCTGCGGTTGAACCATTCCAAGGCGAGAAACATCAGCCCGAAAGCCACGAGATCGTCGGCCCGTGCGAAAAGCAGCGCGAGCAGCGCTGTAAGCAGCCCCGCCGCGACCTGCTGCGCGCGGCCCGGCCTGCATAACGCGGAGACGGCCCGCGCCCCGTCTGAGCCGGCCCAGGGCAGAAGGTTGGGGATATTGTAGAGGAGCGTCAGCAGCACGAAGGCTTGTCTGGCGACGCCGACGAGCGCGGCGGCGTAGTCGGGCTCGGCGCTTGCGAGGCCGCGCGCCAACTCGGAAAGCTCCGAAGGAGCAGGCTGCACGGCGAAGGCCGCGAGCGCCGACAGCGCCGGCCCGGCGAGGCCCACGACCCCCGCCTCGAAAGCGTCGGCGTCGTCGTGAGCGCCGATCGAGACGCCGCCGCCGAAGGGCGCGAGGCTGATCACGATTTCCCGATGGCCGAAGGCCGCGAGCGCCAGCGCATGACCGAACTCGTGTATGAGCGTCACGGCGAGGAGCAGACCGAACAAGAGCAGCGTCGCGACCCCTGCGAGCTGCAGGATGAGCGCCAGCGCCTCCGGGGTCGCGAGAAGCGCGTCCATCGAAACGCCCAGGGCGTTCAACGCCAGATAAAAAGCCGGCGCCAGGAGAAGCGCGGCCATTGCGAGGCCGGTGACGACGCCGAGCAGGGCGAGGCGCCAGCCCGCGAAGCGAAACAGGGGGGCGGTCTTGACGCCGCGGCCGAGCGCGGTGTCTCCGAGCGCGGTGAGCTCGCGCGTCAGGGCGAGGCGTGTCAGCTCGTAATCGAGCAGTCCGGTCACTGGCTTTTCGTAAAGGACGGTAAGCTGCGTCCTGTCGCCCGTCCCGTCGACGTCCGCTACGACGCGCGCGCCAGCCGCTTCGCACACGATCCGCCCCTTACCCTCGCCTGCCTCCCGCTCCTCTACGAGGCGGACGAAAGGCTTCTCGCTATGAGGCGCGCGGCGCTTGTCCCGCGTCTCGTGGAGAAGGTTGAAGCCGCCTTTCGGTCCGCTTGGGTCCAGAAGGCGCGAGATCAACGCCGCCGGAGCGTCGACCATTATCCGGCCGGCGAAGCGCCGGCGCCCGAGCGGCAGTCGAAAGAGCAGCAACCACCCGGCGAAGGGAGGGAGCGAGAAGAGCAAGAACCACAGAAGAGCCGGAACGGATTGGGCGAGAAAGCCGGAGGCGCTGTCGAGCATGTTGGGTTCCCAAGCAGGACGCCCTTAGCTTAACAGTGAGCCATCAATCTGACATTAACGGCGATCCGGGCCAGCCTCCGCAGGGACGTTTTGGCCCTTCTCGCGCCTGATCGCCGCCAGAGCGATCGCGAGGCTTGTCGCGAGCATGAGCCCCGCCACGAAGAAGCCCGCGCCCGCGAACACGTCGACGGCAAGCGAGAACGCGAAGATCTGCGTAAAAATCAGCGGTCCGATCATCCCCGAGACGCCGCGCAGGCTGCCCAAGGCCCCCTGGAGGCGGCCCTGTTCAGAGGCCCCGGCGAGCCGCGTCGCGAGACCCTGAAAGGACGGGTTCGCCATGCCCCACATGGCGATGAGGGGCGGCGCCGCCATGAAGGCCGCGCCTGTGGGCGCGACGGCGTAAGCGACGAAGCCGAGAGCCCCGCAAGCGAGCGCGATGGTCAGCGTCGTTTTCTCCCCGAGCCGCGCCACGGCGGGGCGCACCAGCGCGCCCGACACGATGGTCTGCGATACGCCGACGATCGCGAGCGCCCAGCCGGTCGTGCTCGCGTCCCAGTTGTAGCGCTGCTGCGTATAGAGAACGAACAGCGCCGGGAGCGATTCATGCGCGAGATAGGAGAGAAAGAGCGCCGCGGCGAGGAGCGTCAACGCCAGCCGCCGGCGCAGGAAGTCGAGCGAGCCCAGCACATTGGCGCTGCGCCAGACGACGTTCGGGGTGCGTTTCTCGGGGGCGAGCGACTCCGGCAGGATGAAGTAGCCGTAGAGGAAATTGGCGAGGCTGAAGGCGGCCGCCGCCCAGAACGGCAAGCGAAGGTCATAGGCGCCGAGCGCGCCGCCGATCGCCGGCCCAAGGATGAAACCCAGGCCAAAGGCCGCGCCGATCATGCCGAAGCGCCCTGCGCGCTTCTCGGGCGGGGTGATGTCGCTGATGTAGGCGTTGGCGGTGGCGACGCTCGCTGCGGTCGCGCCGGAGATGAGCCTGCCCACGAAGAGAAACGGCAGGGAGGGGGCCAACGCCATGAATATATAGTCGATCCCGAGCCCGAAATTCGAGGCGAGCACCACGGGCCGGCGGCCGTAATGGTCGGAAAGCGCCCCGAGGACCGGCTGGAAGAGAAACTGCATCGCCGCCCAGGCGACGCCGAAGACGCCGACGACGCGGGCGGCCGACGGCAGGTCGCCGCCCTCGAACTGGACGATAAGCTTGGGCAGCACCGGAATGATGACGCCGAGCGCCAGCATGTCGAGCACGACGGTGACGAGAATGAAGAGAAACGCCGCCTCTCTTCGAGGCTGAGGCGCAGATGTCATGACCCTACCTGGACTGGAGCTTGTCGCGGTTGCGATAGCCGCAAAGTCCCGGCCCCGCAAGAAGGCCGGGCGCAAATGGCGTGGCGAGGCGCAAGCGCTCCAAAATGAGTCGTCGCCATTCCACCGCGTTCCCGGAACCCCATCGCCGTTGAACCCGACCATCTTGGATTGGCCGCCCGAATCAACGCCATAGCGGGATGAACTGTGGCAACGGAGACACAGCTGCCGGGGAGTTCATCGTCACAATCGAACTCCGGGCCGGTCACGACGCTTTTGTCACGGCTCTGTCATGCGGCGGCGGATTCTCTCGCTCCCGGAACTTAACGTTCGGGGAAGGTCCACAAATGAAATCGTCTTTTGGGCATCGGCTCCTCGCCTTGACGGCGCTGGGTGTCTGGGTGGCCTTCGCCGCTCCTGCGGCGGCGGACACCGCCGATGAAATCCGCGCGCTGAAGGCGCGCCTCAACAAACTCGAAGCGCAGGAGGCCGAGGCGAGGCGCGCGGCGAAGGCCGCCGCGGCGCAGGCGGCGGCCGCGGCCGCCCATCCCGCTCCGGTCGTGATCGCCGGCGCGCCGCCGGCGCCGAAGCACTGGTACGAGAAGATCAGCATCCGCGGCTATACGCAGATGCGCTACAACGACATCCTGTCCGCCCACAACTTCAATGACGCTTACGCCTATGGCGACCGCTCGGTCGGCCCGCGTCAGAACTTCTTCCTTCGCCGCATCCGCCTGATCTTCAGCGGCGACATCTCCGACCACCTCTATCTCTACCTGCAGCCGGACTTCGCCTCATCGCCTTCCGGCACGTTCAGCAGTTCGCCGTCCTCCGTCGTCTCCGGCGTTCCTTATTACGGGTATTACAACTACCAGGTCGGCACGTATAACCTGAACGCCGGCAATTTCGCGCAGTTGCGCGACGCCTACGCCGACATTTCGGTCGACGACAAGAAGGAATTCCGCTTCCGCGTCGGTCAGTCGAAGATTCCCTACGGCTTCACCAACATGCAGTCGTCGCAGAATCGTCTGACGCTCGACCGCCCCGACGGGCTCAACACCTGCTGTAAGGACGAGCGCGACCTCGGCATCTTCTTTTACTATACGCCCGAGCACATGCGTCATCTCTTCCGGGATCTCGTCAAGAACAACCTGAAGGGTTCGGGCGATTACGGCATGTTCGCCTTCGGCGTCTACAATGGTCAGGGCGCAAACCGCGTCGAGCTGAACAAGGGCGTTCATCTCGTCACACGCTTCACCTATCCGTACGTCTTCGAAAACGGCCAGGTGGTCGAAGCGTCGATCCAGGGCTATACGGGCCGCTTCGTGCCGGCGACCTCGGCGATCATTCCCTCGCTCGGCATGGCGACGAACTGGGCGGGGTACCGGCCGAACCAGTATCCGTGGAACGCCTCGCCCTTTACCGGCGCGGTGGCGCCTTTCGTCAATGCGCCCGGTTACAATAATCCGAACAACTTCAACACGACCTATTACCCGACGCCGCTCGCGGGCGTCTGGAACCCGTCCTGCGTCAACGGCTGCGTCGGCGTCAAGGACGAGCGCGTCGCCGTCACCGGCATCATCTATCCGCAGCCCTTCGGCGTCTTCGCGGAATGGAACTGGGGCCGCGGCCCGGTGCTCGATCCGTACCAGCTGGTCGTCAAGGACGGCAAGCTGAACGGCGGCTACGTCATCGTGACCTACAAATACGACGACAAGGAATTCGGTCTCGGCACCTTCTTCCCCTATGTCCAGTGGCAGCAGTATCGGGGCGGCGCAAAGACCGAAGTCAACGCGCCGTACAACAGGGTCAACGAACTGGAGGTGGGCGTCGAATGGCAACCGCTTCCGGAGGTCGAGTTCACCGCCGCCTATGCGCATATGAACCGAACGAACCTGGCGCTCGCGCCGTACCGGCAGTGGCAGGGCGATCTGCTCCGCATGCAGCTGCAGTGGAACTACTGATCTAAAATAGATCAGGTTTGGCTCCGAGCGTCCCCGGGTCTCCCGGGGGCGCTCATTACCGTTTGCAGGGTAGAAAGGCGTCTCTCATGCTGAATTGGGTCCGGTGTCTCGTCCTCTTTCTCGCGCTCCTGCCAGCGGGGCTCGCCAGCGCGGATGATTACGCGGCGGCGACCGAGGCGACCCGCAAGGGCGATTACGCCGCGGCGTTCAAGTTGCTGAAGCCCCTCGCCGAGAAGGGCGACGCCCGCGCGCAGACCGAACTCGCCGCCATGTATATGATCGGCAAGGGCGCGCCGCGCGATCCCCGGGAAGCGATCAAGTGGACAAAGCTCGCCGCCGAGCGAGGCAACGCCGCCGCTCAATACAACCTCGGCACCATGTATCTCGAAGGGCAGTTGGTCGCGCGCGATTACAAGGAAGCCATGAAGTGGAGCCTTCTCGCCGCCGGTCAGGGCGTTGCGGCGGCGCAAATGAACGTCGCCAGCATGTATTATGAAGGCGCCGGGGTTCAGCAGGATTATGGGGAGGCGGCGAAGTGGGTCCGGCTCGCGGCGGCGCAGGGCGACCCGGAGGCGCAGTTGAACCTCGGCACGATGTACGCCCAGGGCCAGGGCGTCGCCCAGGATTTCCTGCGTGGCTACATGTGGACGCATCTGGCGATCGAGCAGCCGGCGCTCGGCATGACCGAAAGCGAGAAGAAATCCGTGCACGACCTCTCCGCCAAGACCTTATCGGCGGAGGAGCGTCCCAAGGCCGAGGCGATGGCGAAGAAGTGCAGAGAGTCGAAGTTTAAAGACTGCGACTGATCGAGGGGGCCCTCGCCCCCACAACGGCCTCAGTTAGAAACGCCCCCGGACGTCTCCGGGGGCGTTTTCTTTTTTCACTATATGAACCCTCCCGATCTCTCGCTCACGGGAGCGCTCGCAAGCTCTCATTTCTTGCGAGGGGCTGATCGACGAGGGTTGTTTCAGCCCCGTTCAGCCAAGTCCGCCACCACGCCCCTCAGGCGATAAGCCTTGCGCCCGTTCATCAAGCCACTGGACGGCGGGCCGGATCCAAGGCTGGCCGGCCAATTCCGAGAGTTTTCCCCCGTTAAATTGGCCTGGCGGCGCCTGGAAAACCCAGAGCGCAATCGGCACCTTGAGTGGCGTTTGTTTCAGAAGTTTTTCCATTAGAGCGGTTTCATTTCTGAGTTATATGCATAACGTGGAAAAAATGGCAATTTTCAGCTAATGTCTCCAGCATATTTCTGTACAGATTATGTATATATAGGTCAGAAATACTAGAAACAAAAGAGAAAAATTATCAGAATCTATTATCTGACCTTGTGTCAATGTTGCATTTGTACAACTGAGTGAGGATTGTACTTCGGCAGCGCCTGCGAAGACGTAGTTTGTCACGTGTTTGTCGTGGAGGTCGGGTCGATTGTATAAGTGTAGCCTAAAAAATAGGCATTCCTGAATTCTCAGGCTGGAGATTGAAATGTTGACTGCAAAGTGGGCAATTGGCGGCGTGGCGCTTGGCGCCTTGCTCGTGGCGACGAGCGCTCAGGCCGTCGACGTCAACGCCATCGATGCACGCCTGCGCGCGCTCGAGGCGGAAATTGCAAAATTGCGCAAGGAGGCGAAGGAAGCGAAGGCGCAGGCCGCCGCCGCCGCCTCGAAGGCGACCAATGTCGCCAACGCCGCGCATGTGAAGGGCGACAATGGGCCCCCGCCGCCACCGCCCGTCTTCGTCAGCCTGAAGAGCGGTCTTCTCGTCGAGACGGAAGACAAGGCGTACGCCTTCAAGATCGGCGGTCGCCTGTTTGTCGATGGCGGCGGCACCGCTGGGTCGCCGGGTAACGCATGGCAGTCGAACGTCGGCTTTGGTCAGGCGCGACTTGAAGTCGAAGGTCGAATGAAGCCCTGGTTCTACAAGCTTCAATTCGATTTCGCGAACCCCACGACTCAGCTTTGGAATACCAATCTACCGAACGCAAACACTGTCGGCGGACTGGCGTTCTGGTCGCGCAACTATGTTACCGACCGCAACTTCCTTTGGGGCGGATGGCGTGACGCCTATGTCGGTCTGCAAGATCCGCGGTTGTCCGCGCCTTGGCTCGCCGAACCGGTCTATTTCAAGATTGGCAGCCAGTACGAGTCATTCAGCCTGGAGGCCCTGGCGTCGTCGAAATATCGCGACACGATCGAGCGGCCGCTGGCCGTTGACGCGATTGCGCCCTTCCGTCACATCGGCATAGCCGCCGGCATGATCGGCAAGGACAATTGGACGGCTCATTTCGGCATATATTCGCTGAGCTTCCAGGATCTGAATGCGCGCCCCGTCAATACGTCGTCAGGAAACGTCGGCGTCTATGTGCCGGCCTACAGCGGCTACGGCGTCAGAAACGCCAACTGGTATCAGCCCTGGGGCGGCGGCGCTTATTGGGAGGCCACCGGCCGCGTAACCTGGGCGCCGATCTTCGATGAACATCGACTCGTTCATATTGGCGTGGCTGGAAGCTATCATCAGCCGAATGGCGCCACCGCTTACAGCGATGACCGTAACTCGGCGCCGGGGAATCGGCTCGGGTCGGAAGCCAACGTTCT
Organism: Methylocystis sp. NC52PC; assembly: GCF_055698645.1. Taxonomy (NCBI): domain Bacteria; kingdom Pseudomonadati; phylum Pseudomonadota; class Alphaproteobacteria; order Hyphomicrobiales; family Methylocystaceae; genus Methylocystis; species Methylocystis sp. NC52PC. Next base: position 2,886,500 of record NZ_CP170127.1, read on the forward strand.
CGGGAGCAACTTCCTTGGAACGCCCGATCTTTCCTGCGGTCGCTTCCTTCAGCCGACCGTCTTCCAGACCGCCGGGACGGTCTGGAACCAGTATAACGCCGCTGGAAACTGCATTAACAATATCGAAAAGCTCGACCTCGAGGCCGCCCTTTCCTACAATAATTTCTTCGTCCAGGGCGAATGGTTGCTCGCAAACTACAACCGCAACACCTTTGCGGCGGCTGAGTTCGCGCAAGCTCAGTTGACTCAGCTGGGTGCGGCCTCGCCAGCCCAAGGAATCTACCTCTCGCCTGGCAATTCGCGCTACATCGCGAGCGGCGGCTATGTCCAGGGCGAGTGGTGGATCACCGGCGAAGAAAAATCTCGGTCGTATGATCTGAAAGACAAGAACGGCGTGACCTTCGGTCAGCTGAAGATCAAAAACCCCTTCTCCATGGGCGGATGGGGCGCCTGGGGTCTGGTCGGCCGGTGGAGCGTTCTCAACCTGAACAACGGTCCGTTCTCTGGAGGCAATATCAACAACGCCCTGTTCGTCGCGAACAACGGCTTCGGCTTGTTCGGCCCTCTGCCGGGGACCCCCGCGCAGATCGCCAATGCGACGCTTCTGCAAAACGCCATCGCCAATTCCGGCATCTACGGCGGCTATCAGCAAAACATCACGGCTGGCGTGAACTGGTATCCGGATAATGGCGTCGCCTTCCAGTTCAACGCCACGCACGTGCTGTCGCTGAAGTCGCCGCTGAACTGGAACCCGCAATCATCCTATGAGGGCGGCTCGCATCCGACCTTCCTCGAAATGCGCGCCAAGGTGTACTTCTAGTCGTCCTTGTCCCCGAAACCTGCGCCCCCTCCCGGGGCGCAGTCTTTCAACCTCAATGGCGGTTGCTTATTTGTTGTCCGAGGACGCGGCGGAGCTCACCAGCTTCTCGATGACATAGAGATTGAAGCTGACGTTGGAGACAATCCCGCTGACGCAAATGGTTTTGAGCTGGTCCATTCTGTCATCGGCAGGTCTGGCGTAATCGATGATCATGACCTGTCGGCCGTTGGTCCAGACCCCATGGGTTCTTCCATCCGAACTCGTTCCCCGCAGCAGCTCCGCGTAATTGTGGTCGGAAATATATTTCTCCGCTTTGGCGCGATCGACGCAGCCTGCAATCGGCTCATCGGCCGGCTTTTGCTGAGCAGATTGGGCCCTGACGCCAGGGCAGGCGAAAGCGATAAACACAGCACATGTCAGCAGCCCGAGTTTTTTCATACGCTCACTCCGGATTGTTGCGCCGGACAGCCAAGGGGGTTGATATGAAGCCACATTATCTCCCTTTCGCGTCCCTCAGAAGCGATGAAGCGCCGATGGACTGATCTAAGGCCACAAAAGTCGACCTTGGCGAAAACCGTTGACCGCGGCGCGCGCTTCCTGTAGCAACACACCGCTGCGCCGCAGCATGAGGCTGCTCCAGCCGCGTAGATCGGACAAACGCCTTCGGGCGTCCGACCAGCTGTCGAGCCTCCTTCACATTCCCAGACGACGGCCCGATACGCGGGGCAGGTCTCCCTTTTACCGGATCGACCCCACCGCGCGCTTGAACGCCCGCCGCGGCGCGATTCCCTTATGAAAGACGCTCAGTGACCAATTTTTCCGATCTTGGCCTTGCCGAGATTCTGCTTCGCGCCCTCGCTCGCGAAGGCTATGAGACCCCGACTTCCATTCAGGCCCAGGCGATTCCTTATCTTCTGCAGGGCCGCGATCTCCTCGGCATCGCCCAGACCGGCACCGGCAAGACGGCGGCCTTCGCCCTGCCGATTTTGGAACGCTTGATCGCCGACCGGCGCCGGCCGGCGCCCTTTACCGCGCGGGCGCTGGTGCTGGCCCCGACGCGCGAACTCGCCGCGCAGATCGCCGACAGCTTCCGTTCCTACGGCCAATTTTTGCGGCCGAGCGTCGGCGTCATCGTTGGCGGCGTGTCGCATCGTCCTCAAATCGACATGCTGGCGCGCGGGCTGGACGTGCTCGTCGCGACGCCGGGCCGTTTGCTCGATCATGTCGCCAGCGGCCGCATGAAGCTGGCGCAGACCGAAGTGCTGGTTCTGGATGAAGCCGATCACATGCTGGATCTCGGTTTCATCATCCCGATCCGCCAGATTGTCGCCAAGCTTCCCAAGAAGCGCCAGACGCTGTTGTTCTCCGCCACCATGCCCAAGGAGATCGCCGGCCTCGCGCAGGACATGCTGAACGATCCCGCCCAGGTCGCCGTGACGCCCGTCGCGACGACGGCGGAGCGCGTCGCGCAGCATGTGTTCCTCGTCGACGGCGGGGCGAAGCGGGACGTGCTTCTCGAATTGATGAATGACGTCGACATCTCGCGCGCCATCGTCTTCACGCGCACCAAGCGCGGCGCGGATCGTGTGGCGCAGCATCTCGACGCCGCCGGCGTCGGCGCGGAGGCGATCCACGGCAACAAGAGCCAGAGCCAGCGCATTCGCGCCCTCGACGGTTTCCGCAAGGGCCGTACGCGCGTGCTCGTCGCAACGGACATCGCCGCCCGCGGCATCGATGTGGACGGCGTGACGCATGTGGTGAATTACGAACTTCCGGAGACGCCGGAGGCTTATGTCCATCGCATCGGCCGCACGGCGCGGGCCGGCGCCTCGGGCCGGGCGATTTCGCTTTGCGACAACGGCGAGCGGCCGCTGCTGCGCCAGATCGAGAAACTCACGCGCCAGTCGCTGCCCGTGACCGACCGCCGCAGCGACGGCGAGCGCCATGATGAGACCGCCCCGGCCCGCCGCGGCGCGCGCGGCGGCGCCCCCAAGGCCAACGGCGGCGCGCGCCATGCGCAGAAACATCCTCGCCGCGAGGGGCCGCATCGCGACGGCCCGCGCGCCGAAGGCCGCCGCCCGCCGCGCTCCGGCGCCGGTCAGAAGCGCCGCGCGCAGGGCGGGACCCATCGTCCGCACCCCACGCAGGGGTGAGGAGCGGGAGCCATACAACGGCTTCCATCAACGCATAATGAGCCCCTCGCGCCAAGGACCGCCGAAGTCGGCGTCTCGGCGCGAGGGGAGCGCATCGCCCGTTTCAGTCGTATTCATGAAAATCGGGGCCATGTCGGTAAGAGTGGTGATCATAGACCTTTCGATGGACGCCGCGGTGCATCCTGTCCCGAGGACGATCGGCGTCGACGGCGACTCTCGGCCTTTTTGAGATTGGACGTTCGGCGGCAGGCTGATCGTCTTGCAGCCACGGAAGCGGGGGCGACAGATCATCGCCGAAATCCGCCTGAGCGGCGCTGATGACAAACAAGGGGCTCGCCACCACGACAAGGGCAAGCATCAATTTAGATCGCATGTCGGCATCCTCCCAGCTTCGATAACTACGAGGATGGGACGGCGACGATCCCTTGTCCAATAGAGGGCAAAAATCTAGCTTATCGATTATTCCGATAAAACGCAGGCTTGTCGTCTCGAGAGCGTTTTCTTGCACAAGCCGCCAACCGCCTTAGATTGAGCCTGAGACATAAAAGAGCGGCGGGCGCATGTACGACCTTCTCATCATCGGCGGCGGCGTCAACGGCTGCGCCATCGCGCGCGACGCGGCGGGGCGGGGGCTTTCTGTACGACTGGTCGAGCAGAACGATCTCGCGAGCGGCACGTCATCCGCCTCGACCAAACTGATACACGGCGGCCTGCGATATCTGGAACTCTACGAGTTCCGACTCGTGCACGAAGCGCTTGCCGAGCGCGAACTTTTGCTGGCCGCCGCGCCGCATGTCATTTGGCCGCTCAAGTTCGTTCTGCCGTACGAGAAGGGCCTGCGTCCCGTGTGGATGCTGCGGGTCGGCCTGTTTCTTTACGATCATCTCGCGCGGCGCAAGCGGCTCGAGGGCTCGCACATGGTGTCGCTCAAAGGCAACGAACTCGGCGCGCCGCTGCGCGACGCTTATTCTGTTGGCTTCACTTACGCCGACTGCTGGGTCGACGACTCCCGCCTCGTCGTGCTCAATGCGCTCGACGCCAAGGAACGCGGCGCAACGATCAGCGTGGGCGAGCGGCTGATCGACGCCAGGCGAGAGAATGGACATTGGACCGGGACCCTCGACAACGGCGTGAGAGTGGAAGCGCGCGTCCTAGTCAACGCCGCCGGACCGTGGGTGTCGCAGGTGATCGACGCCGCCCTGCATCTGCGCTCGCGCAAGCATGTGCGGCTCGTTAAAGGCTCGCATCTCGTTACGCGAAGACTCTACGAGGGCGATCACGCCTATATTCTGCAAAATCCCGACGGGCGGATTGTTTTCGCAATTCCCTATGAGCAGGACTTCACGCTCGTCGGCACGACGGACGTCGCCCTTGACGGGGCGCCCGGGCAGGTCGACATCAGCGCGTCGGAAACCGATTACCTCATCGCCGCCATCAATCACTTTCTGCGCCGGCCGCTGAATCGCGACGACATCGTCTGGAGCTATTCGGGGCTTCGGCCGCTTTACGACGACGGCGCGCTCAACGCCTCGGTCGTGACGCGCGACTACGCCTTCGATCTCGACGCTCCCGAGGGCGCGCCGCCGGCGCTGTCGATTTTCGGCGGCAAGATCACGACGTCGCGACGCCTCGCCGAACATGCGCTCGACGATCTTGCGGCCTTTCTGCCGCCGCATGGCGGAGCGTGGACGGAACGCGGCGTCTTTCCCGGCGGCGACGTGGCCTTCGACGAGTTCCTCGCGCATTTGTCGGCTGAGAAGCCGTTTCTCGGACATGCGCTCGCCTGGCGCCTCGCGCGCGCCTATGGGACGCGCGCAGAGCGTTTCCTCAAACATGCGCGGTCGATGGAGGATCTCGGCCGAGATTTCGGCTGCGGCCTTACCGAAGCCGAAGTGCGTTACCTCGTCGAAAACGAATGGGCGCGCAAGGCCGAGGACGTGTTATGGCGGCGCTCGAAGCTCGGCTTACATTTGGGCGAGGGCCAGCAGGCGGCGTTGCGGACGTTCATGGCCGCGTAATTCGAGCGCGCGCTCTTCCCAACGTTAACCTTTCAACATTCCAGCCGCAGTCGTCACGGAAGCGCCGCCTTCCGTCACGCTGCGCGCCAGTCCCGGGGCGGCGACGGCGACGTTCTTGGCGAAAAAATGCGAAAGCGCTTCGTACCGCTCGGCGTTGGGGTCGTTCTCGCCGCGGGCGCGTTTCGCCCCTTTCTCCAGAAGCGTCGCGCCGCGGGCGAGCGCGAAAAGTCGGAGATAGGGCGTCGCGCCGGCCAGTCCTTCCGCAGGCGACGCTTTCATCGCCTGCGCCATGTAGTCGCTTGCCTGCGCGAAGGACTCCACAGCTTCGGCGACATTGGCGTAATCGCTCTCCCGCGCAAGGGCGCGCATGTCCTCGATCTCCCGACGCAGGGCGGCGCCGCCCGACATGGCGAGTTTTCGGCCGACGAGGTCGATCGCCTGAATGCCGTTGGTGCCTTCGTAGATCGCGCAAATGCGGGCGTCGCGCATGAGCTGGGCGACGCCCGTCTCTTCGATATAGCCCATGCCGCCGAAGACCTGTACGGCAAGCGACGTCGCTTCGTCGCCGATGTCGGTGGAAAACGCCTTGGCGACGGGGGTCAGCAGACTCGCGCGCTCGTCGGCTTCCTTGGCGCGCGCGGGGTCGTCGTCGCGATGGGCGCGGTCCTGCGCGGCCGCAGTCTCGAAACAGATCGCACGTGCGGCCGCCGTCAGGCTCGCCATTGTCAGGAGCATGCGCGCGACGTCGGGGTGATCGACGATGGCGCTCGTCTCCCTCGCGCCCGGCGCGCGACCCTGCCGGCGCTCGCGGGCGTAAGCGAGGGCCGCCTGACTCGCGCGCTCCGCCAGGGCGACGCCCTGCAGACCGACCGACAGGCGGGCGTTGTTCATCATCGTGAACATGCAGGCGAGGCCATTGTGCTCCTCGCCGATAAGGAAGCCGGTCGCGTCCTCATAGAGCATGGTGCAGGTCGGCGAGCCATGAATCCCGAGTTTGTGCTCGACGCCGGCGCACTGCAGCGCGTTGCGTCGCGTGAAGGCGCCGCTCGCCTCGGGCAGGAATTTCGGAACCAGAAAGAGCGAAATGCCTTTCACGCCGGCGGGCGCATCGGGCAGCCGAGCCAGCACGAGGTGGATGATGTTGTCGACGAGATCGTGCTCGCCATAAGTGATGTAGATTTTCTCGCCCGTGAGGCGGTAGGAGCCGTCGCCGTTGCGCTCGGCGCGCGTGCGCAACAGCGCGAGATCGGAGCCGGCCTGCGGCTCGGTCAAATTCATCGTCCCGGTCCATTCGCCGCTGACGATCTTGCGCAGATAGGTTTCTTTCAGCGCCGCGCTGGCGTGCGCCTCGAGCGCCTCGATGGCGCCATGGCTGAGCAGCGGGCAGAGCGCGAAGGAGATGTTGGCGCCGTTCCAGATTTCCGTGCAGGCGGCGTTGAGCAGGGCGGGGAGCCCCATCCCGCCATAGTCCGGCGCCGCGGCGATGGCGTTCCAGCCGCCCTCCCGCCATTGCGCATAGGCCTCGCGCCAGCCGGGCGCTGTCGTGACGACTCCGTCCGAAAAGCGTGCGCCGATCCGGTCGCCGGCGCGGTCGAGCGGCAGTAATTGTCCCTCGGCGAATTTGGCCGCCTCGGCAAGCGTCTGTTCGGCGACGCCGCCGGAAATGTCGGCGTAGAGCCCGTCCGCTTGCAGCGCCTCCCGGCCGGCGGCGAGGCGCAGGGAAAAGATGAGGTCCTGAAGCGGCGCGCGGTAAGTCATTCCTGCCTCTCGAAGCGAATCATGCGGTGAATTTAGGGCGCCGGCGCCCTGCGCGCGCCTGCGGCGGCGCCCCGGCTTTTTCGGACGGCGTCGGCGCGGTAAAGTGCGAGACTTCGTCAACGCTTCGAGGCCGCTTGCATGCCGCTCTACGCTTTTCGTTGTCAGGACTGCGCTCATGAATTCGAAACGCTGGCGCGTTTCGAGGAGACCCCGGCGTGCCCCGCCTGCGGCGCGGCCCATGTCGAGCGCCAGCTGTCGCTGATCGCCAAGCCCGCCGCTGGCGGCGACGCCGGACCCGGTGAGAGCTGCGCCGCCATGAGCGGGGGCGCGCCCTGTCCGAGCTGTCCGGCGCTCGCCGGTTGACGGACGCGGAGAGCCTGCTCGGCGCGCGCCGCATCCTCGTTCCCGCCAATGGGCTGACCTTCGAGGTCTTCGAGGCGGGGGAGGGGGAGCGGCTGGCGCTGCTGCTGCACGGCTTTCCCGAAACAGCCGTGATGTGGCGCCATCTCGTCGCGCCGCTCGTCGCCAAGGGTTACCGGGTCTGGGCCGTCAATCAGCGTGGCTATGGCGCCACCACCCGGCCGCGCAGTCGCGACGACTATGCACTGGCCGCGCTCACGGGCGACGTCGCGGCGCTGATCGACGCCTCTGGGGCGCCGTCGGTTACGCTCATCGGCCACGACTGGGGCGGCATGGTCGCCTGGGTCGTGGCGATCCGCAAGCTGCGGCCGCTAGACCGGCTCGTCGTCATCAATATTCCGCATCCGCTCTGTTTCCGGGCCGCGCTGCGGGGCTTTCGGCAGAAGCTGAAATCCGCCTACGCCGCTTTCTTCCAGATTCCCGTTCTGCCCGACTGGCTGCTCTCCGCCGGACAGGGATATCTGACGGGGCTTCTCGTCCGCGTCGCGGCCCGCCGCGCCGAGGCGATTCCGCCGAAAGTGCTCGCGCTTTACCGCGATAACGCCGCCGCCCCCGGCGGCGCGACCGCCATGCTCAACTGGTATCGCGCGGCCGGGCGGGAACTCTTCGCGGCCGCCGACCTCGCCGCGCCGATCGACGTTCCAGTCCTTGTCGTCTGGGGAACCGACGACGCCGCCTTGGCGTTAGTTTGCCTGGAGGGGACCGACCGCTACGCCCGTCAGCTTCGGATCGAGCTTCTCCCAGGCGTGAGCCATTTCTCGCCCGAGGACGCGCCGGAGAAGCTCGTTGCGTTGATGGAGAATTTCCTTTAATGCGCGCTTTCCCGTCAATAATCGGGTTTGGGCCGATATCGACGGTTGACTTGCCGCACTTTCGTGAGAATCTCCCGTACTTCGGACTCGGGTCCGAAAAGAGCTTTCCGCGCCTGAAACGGCGCTATTTTTTGATCACGGCCGAGCGTTTCGGCCACTCGAAGGAGAACGATCCATTCGCAGGCCAATGAAGAGCATCGCGGCGCCGCAGAAGGAAGGGCCCCGCACCAACCGCGAGATTCGCGCGCGAGAAGTGCAGCTGATTGATTCCGAAGGCAAGAATCACGGCGTCGTTCAATTGCTGGACGCGCTGAGCTTGGCGGAGCAGGCGGGCCTCGACCTCGTCGAGATCGCGCCGAACTCCACGCCCCCCGTCTGCAAGATCCTCGATTACGGACGCTTCCGCTTCGCCGAGCAGAAGAAGGCCGCCGAGGCGCGCAAGAAGCAGAAGGTGGTCGAGGTCAAGGAAATCAAGCTGCGTCCCGGCATTGACGAGCATGATTACGACGTCAAGATGAAGGCGGTGCGCCGGTTCTTCGAGGAGGGAGACAAGGTCAAGGTGACGTTGCGCTTCCGCGGCCGCGAGATCGCCCACCAGGACATTGGCTATCGTCTGCTCACGCGCGTGAAGGCGGAGACGGCGACCCTCGCCAAGGTCGAGCTCGAGCCCTCCATGGAAGGGCGGCAGATGGTGATGGTTCTGGCGCCGAGATGATAATAGCGCTCGCCGGCGCGCCGGCGGGTTTGAAGGGGGCTGTTTGAGAATGTCGATTGCGCCGTCCTGGACTGTCATTGCTCGGGCGGCGGGGGCAGCCGTCTTTTTATGCGCCTCTGCGCCGACGGCTCCCGCACAGATGGCGCTCCCCGGAGCTGTGGAGCCGACGCCCGAAGGCACGGTGACCTCGCCGGGACGACCCAAGAAAAAACTGAGCAGCGGCGAGATGGGGTCGGCGCGCGGCCCCGTCGTCATGCCCAAGGCGCCCTCTGAGGACACCATCCTCGGCAAGACGCTGAAGCTCGACGGCAATGGCAGCTCCATCGAAGTCGCCCGCAACGGCTCCGATTTGCAAGCGATAAAACTTACGCTCGTCGGCGACCGACTCACGCGCTCGGGCGAAGCCTGCCGCGTCGATGTCACCGGCATGCCGCTGAAACTGACGCCGCGCGACAGCGGCGCCGGGCTGCGTCGTTACCAGATCGCCTCCCTGGCGGCCTGTCCCTTCACCTTCGACGTTCTCGACGGCGCCATCCTCGTGACCAATGAGGGCAAGGCCTGCGAGATCAAGGAGGCCGACTGCCGCGCCGATCCCAGCGGTCTCTGGGGCATGCCCGAAAACGAGTTCGATCCGAAGAAGGCCGAGGAAATGCTCGGCGCCCGCGCCAGCGTCGAGAAAACGGTGCGCTCCGATTTCCGCGCGCTCTACGACCGCAACAGCAAGGACAAGCCGGTCCGCAGCTTCGTGGTGAAGGAGCAGGCGGGCTTTTCGTCCTGGCGCGAGGAAGTCTGCCGCTCCTACGCGAGGGAATCCGATTTCGGCTATTGCGCCTTGCGCCTGACCGAAGCCCGCGTCATCGCGCTCGGCGCGCAGCTCGCGGGCGGCGTGAAGCTGCCCGAGGGTTATGCGGAGACGGTCGCCGCCGAGGAGACCGCTGCAAAGGCGAAGAAAAAGTAACGCGCGTCGTCGCAAGGGATGCTTCGAGACGCCGCCTCCGGCGGCTCCTCAGCATGAGGGGCGCGAGGGTCTTTGCATCATAGACCCTGGCCTCATCCTGGGACCGAGCGAAGCTCGCGTCTCGAAGGACAATTGCCGCTTCGGCAGTTTGTATGCTCGCCTCAGCCGCCCTTGCGCATCAGCATCCCGCGCGCCGGATCATAGGCGATGATCGCGCCGACCATGAACAGGCTCGTATAAGCCAACACGACGGCAAGCGAAGTCCACTCGACCTGTTGATAGAAGGCGAAGCGGATGAGCTCCACGGCGTGGGTGAAGGGATTCGCCAGACAGACATAATAGAGCCACGGGCTCGATTCTTTCACGCGCCAGAGCGGGTAAAGCGCGGAGGAGGCGAAGAACATCGGGAAGATGACGAAGTTCATCACCCCCGCGAAATTCTCCAACTGCTTGATCAGCGACGACAGCAGCATCCCGAGCGCGCCAAGCATGAGCCCGGCGAGGGCGAGCGCCGGCAGCACGGTGAGATAGCCCCATTTCGTCGGCGGCTCGATCTCCCAGAAGTAAGCAACGAGGAGAAACGCATAGACCTGCAGGATCGACACCGCGACGCCCGCCATCAATTTCGCGCCGAGCAGGAACCAGCGCGGAAAGGGCGACACGAGCAAAGTGCGCATATTGCCCATCTCGCGGTCGTAGACCATGGAGAGCGACGACTGCATGCCGTTGAAGAGCTGGATCATCGCCATGAGGCCGGGCGCAATATAGACCTCATAAAGAACATAGGTCTCATAGGGCGGGATGATCGAGACGCCGAGCACCTGCCGAAAGCCGGCCGCGAAGATGAAGAGCCAGACGAGCGGCCGCACCAGCGCCGAGACGAAACGCTCGCGCTGATGCAGGAAGCGCAAGCCCTCGCGCCAGACGACGCCCATGAGACAGATGAGATATTGGCGGGGCGTAAAGCCGCCCTCGCTCGGCGTGTTCATCCCTAACCCTCTGAGCGGGCGTCGACGCCCGTGATCCTTGCGAAGGCGGCGCCGATCGTGTCGGCGCCGCTTTGCGCGACAATGTCGGCAGCGCGCCCCGTCGCGAGCACCTTGCCCTGATGCAGAATGACGACCGGATCATCCTCCGCGATTTCGTCGATAAGATGCGTCGTCCACAAAACGCCGAGCCCCTCGTCGCGCACGAGGCCGCGCACATGGGCGAGGAGATCGGCGCGGGCCTTGATGTCGAGGCCGACGGTGGGTTCGTCCAGCAGCAACAGACGCGGCTTGTGCAACAAGGCGCGGGCGATTTCGACGCGGCGCATCTGACCGCCGGAGAGCGCGCGCGCCTTGTCGTTGGCGCGCTCGGCGAGCCCCGCGCGTGCGAGCGCCTCGAGCCCGAGACGGCGCGCCTCGAGCGGACCGATCCCATGCAGCGCCGCGTGATAAATCAAATTCTGCATGAGGCTCAATTCGAGATCGAGCGTGCGCGCCTGAAAAACTACGCCGAGCCGCCGCAGCGCCGCCCCCGGCGCGCGCATGACGTCGGCGCCCAGAATCTCGATCTCGCCGCTTCGCGCCGCATAGAGCCGGGTGACCAGCGAAAACAGCGTGCTCTTGCCCGCGCCGTTCAATCCGAGCAGCACGGTGAAACTGCCGGGCGCGACGATGAAGGAGACGTCGTCGAGCGCCTTGCGCGTCCCGTAGGAATGGCTGACGTTCTTGATGTTGAGGGCGGGGACGCTCATGACCGCGCCGCTCTCATTGCGGCGCCACCACGACGCCCCAGGGAAAGGAGCCGACAGGGATCGACTTCAAGACCTTGAGACTGGCGAGGTCGATCACCGAGACGTCGTTGGAGACGCCATTGGCCGTGATGAGATATTTCTCGTCCGGCGTGAAGGCCAGATGCCAGACGCGCTGACCCACGAGAAGATATTTTTCGATTTTCTTCGTCTCGGCGTCGATCACTGCGACGCGGTTGGCGGGGCCCAGCGCCACGAAGGCGCGCTTGCCGTCCTTGGTGATGGAAATGCCGATGGGCTGGATCGCCTCTTTCGACATGCCGGGAATTTCGAAGCTGATCTTCTGCTTCAACTCACGCTTGACGGGATCGATGACGGCGACCGTCCCGCCCACCTCGGAGGACACCCAAAGCTCGGAGCCGTCCTTTTTGAATTCGGCGAAGCGCGGGCGTCCGTCGACGAGGATATTGGCGACGATCTGCTTCGTCTGCGTATCGATGAGATGCGCCATATTTGTCGTTTCGGAAGTATTCACGAGCAGCTTGCCGTCCGGGCTCACCGCCATCCCTTCGGGCTCGACGCCGACCGGAATGTCGCCGATCTGCTCCTTGCGCTTCACGTCGATCAACGTGACGAGATTGTCGTTTTCATTCGAGACGTAAATCGTGTCGCCGCCGGGGCTGAGCGCGAGCAACTCCGGATCGGGACCGGACGGCAGCTTGCCCGTAAGCTTCAAGGTCTTGGTGTCGAGCACCTGAATGGCGTCGTCGTCTCCGGCGCAGATGTAAAGCTCGGAGCCGTCCTTGTTGAGGGCGATTCCGCGCGGACGCCGCCCCACTTTCACCGTCGCCGTGGCTTGCAGCTTGTCGGTGTCGATGACGGTGATGGAGTTGCCCTTCTCGTTGCTGACATAGGCCGTGTAGGCGTTCGCCGGCGGCAGGGGGGCGCAAATGAGCGCCGCGGCGCAGGGCAGGCACAGGGAAAGGGTCTTCTTCATTTCAACCTGCATTTCGTTTCGGGCTGATCAAAGCCCAGCGTGTCGAGTTCGCTCACCTGATGCAGGAAGCCTTCCTGCGGGGAGACGGAGACGGTCATGCGGCCGTCGGAGAGAAGGATCGGCTGACGTAACTGCTGGTTCCACGCGCGCAGCGTCTGCCGCACGCCCTTGAACGCCGCGATCGAGAACTCGGGGCCGATCATGAAGGCGCGCAGCTTTTCGGGATCGTCGGAATTGGTGCGCGTCGCCGCTTCGCCGACCATGCGCATGGCGAGCCAGGCGTTGTTGTCGCGCGCATTCATCAGGCGGCGGAACGTCGCCATGAAACGGTTCTGCAATTGATGCGCGCCCCATTGCTCATGAGCCGGGTCCCAGTTCGTGGGATAGAGGCCGGCCGAACCCGCGACGGGACGCGGATCCCATGTGCGATAGGGAAGATAGCCGGCGAACACGTCGCTCTCGTCGACGGCGAGCAGCGCGTCATAAGCGGCCGCGTTCTGAGTGAGCGCCGGCATCTGACGCTGCGTCTGCACCGAGCCGGAGTCGCTGCGCCTCCCGCCGCCGGTATCTTCATAGACGCGTTCTTCGACGATCTTTGCGCCGAATTTTTTCGCCGCGCGGCGATAGGCCTGCGCCAGCAACTCGTCTTCCGGATGCGATCCCTTGATGAGCAGCCATTTGCGCCACTGCTTCCAGACGAGATATTGCGCAAGTCCGTCGGCGAGCATGGCGCGCGACGGCGCCACATGGATCACATTGGCGCGGCAGTCCTCTTCGCGCAGCCGCTCGTCCGGCGCCGACACGTTGAACAGCAGCGCGCCTTTCGCCTTGGCGCGTTCGCTCGCCGCAAGCAGGCGATCGGCCGAGAGGTCGGCGATGATGAAACGCGCGCCTTTGTCGACGAGCGCATCGACCGCGCCGCCAACGTCGGCCTCCGCATCGAGCTTCTCGTCGATCGCCTGGTACGATTGATCGGTGAATTTGCCGGTGGTGTTATTGTCCGCCGCGCCGAGAAGGGCGCCGGCGAGCGTGTCGTCGGCGGCGGGAATGTCGAGAATGGAGAGCGTCTCGCGGGAATGCTCCTGTCGCAGAACGCCGACTTTGAGGGCGAGCGTCTCCGCCGTGGCGGGCGCGGCGGCAAGCAGCAGAAAGAAAGCGGCGGCGAGGCTTTTCATGCCTCCTAAATGGCCGCTTTGGCGCGCGGGATCAAGTCACGTCTCCCGCGCGCTGGCGCGAGGATCAGCGGGTGACGCGCAGCACCGCCTTGCCCTGCTTGGAAGCGAACTCCTTATCGTCGAGCGTTCCGTCGTTATCCGGATCGGCGCCCTTGAAGAGCGAGGAGACAGCCGAGAGGAATTCATCCTTGGTGAGCGTCCCGTCCTTGTCCGGATCGGCGGAGGCGAAGGCCTCCTTGCTCAGGCGGCCCTGGAGCTCCTTCTTGTCCAGCGTGCCGTCATTGTCCTTCTCGAGCTTGCCGAACAGCGCTTCCGCCGCCTTGTTCAGCTCGTTCAAATCGACGGTCGAGTCATTGTCCGTATCGAGCGTCGCGACAGGCGAAGCCTTGGGCGCCTTTTTTGCGAGCGCAGGCGAGAGCGGCGCCGCCAGCACCGCGGAAAGCGCGACTGCGCCGGCGAGAAGCAATTTGTTCACTCTCATTGTCAGCTCCGTATTCGGGAAGAACGCCCAAGATATATTGGAGCTGCGCGCGCTTCGCCAGTAGCGCGCCGTGCGACAAAAAAAGGCGGCCCCGAGAGGCCGCCCAGTCAGTCGAGGTCAGTAGGTGAACGTGATGCCGCCGTATATGCCCGTCGGCGGGCCGAGCGAGACCATCCGCGGATTGGTGTAGGTCAGGAAGGCGATGTCGTTCGTGTCGAACCACGTGCCGAAGGTCCGAGCCCGGGTGTTGGTGACATTCTCGAACAGACCGTAGACCTGCAGGTTCGGCGTGATCTGGTAAGAGGTCCGCAAATTGAGGAAGGTGTAGGACGGGAGCCTGGCGCCAATGTTGATCTCGTCGCCGCGGATGTAGGAGCCTGCCGTATATTGCACGTCCGCGCCTACTCTCCACTGAGGGGTAACCGCGTAGTCGGCGCCGGCCTTGAAGCGGTGGGGCGCGACGGACGACAGATTAGCCCCCGGCGTCACCATGATCGAGCCGTTGCCGTAAAGCTGCGCCAGCGGATTATCCGGGGCCCCGAGCACGATGTTCGACCGGAAGGTCGCGATCGTCATCGTATAGTTCATATAGGCGGAGAGGCGTTCGTCGCCGTAGCGAAGCGCAACCTCGACGCCTTCGCGGCGGGTCGCGCCGGCGTTGGTGAAATAGCCGCGGCCGTTGATGGAGCTCGGCACCGCCAGAATGTCGTTGAAGTTGTTCGTGCGGTAGACGCCGGCGCTCCATGTCAGCAGACCGGGGAAATAGTCGCCGCCATAGGGCAGAACCTTCGGGACCTCGACCGTGCCCCGCATGCCGAGTTCCGTCGTGTTCGATTCGACCTGCTTGAGCGGCGGATCGGCGACGAGGAAGGTGTCGATGAGGCAAGGACGCGCTGGATCGGCGCAACCGAGCTCCAGCGGCGTCGGCGCGCGATTGGCTTCCGAATAGCTGCCATAGGCGAAGGTGTTCGGCAGCACCTCATAGGTCGCGCCAGCGATGGGATTGATGCGGGTATAAACATCCGCGCCGTTGAGCGCCGTGCCGCGCAGGTCGTAAAGGCTGACGCCCGCGCGGTTGAAGCGCGCGCCCGCGGTGATTTTCAGCCGGTCGGTGACGTCGAGCGTATCGAGCGCATAGACGCCGAGATAGGAGTTGCCCGCGGTGACGTTGACGGGGGCGACGCCGCTCCCGGGCTCATCGACATAATAGTTGAAGCCGTTCACATAGAGATTGGCCGGTATGACGCCGAGCTCCTGGCTGGCGGCAAAATATGACCAGCCTTGATCCAGACTCGCGCCAAACGTGATCTTGTTGTGGAAGCCGAAAAAGACGTCCTCATTCGTCGCCTGCACCGTGCCGCCGATCGTGCGCGACCTTGTCCACGTGCGGTCGACCGCGCCGAGCTGAACCTGCCCGTTGAAGAAATTGGGAATCGAGGTCGGATTCCCGAGATCGTTTTCGCAGAAGGGTTCTGGATCCTCCCCTTCCTCCGGCGGCTCACATTCGAATTCGGTCGTATTGCCGTCGACGCGGGCCTGATCGAAGGCGCGGTAATGGACGTCGCCAAAAAGCTTCCACGTCGGACTCGCCTGAACGTTGCCGTTGAGGTCGAACATCGACAGCGTGTTCTTTTGCGACTGCGGCGTCGTGTAGACAGCCCAGGAATTGCGCGTCACGTCCTCCACCGGCGCGGGACCGGTGCCGTTGATCTTGTTGCCCGCGAGCGTCATGTTGGCGTGAATTTCGCCGCTGTCGCCGCGATAGCCGATGTCGCCGTAGAGCCGCTTGATATGCGCGCCCGAAAAGTAGCGGTAGCCGTTGTCGCCCAAGGCCTCCATGGCGAGATAGCCGGCGTAGGGGCCGGCCTGCACGCCATATTGGGCGTAGCCCTGCCGGCGGCCGCGGCTACCGCCGCGCCCGTCGATTTCGAATCCCTGGTAGGTGAAGCCATTCTTCATATCGAGCACCACAGCGCCGCCGATGGCGTTGAGGCCGAAGAGCGGGTTGCCGGTGACGACAGTGGAGCGATCGATCGCGATATTGGGAATCATATCCCAATAGACGTTGTCGCCCCAGGCCTCGTTGATACGGATGCCGTTCTGATAGACGGCGAGGCCCTGCGGCGTGCCGGCGATGGGCGAGGCCACGAAGCCGCGGAAATCCACTTCCGGCTGAAGCGGATTGCCGGCGACGTCATTGACGCTGACGCCCGGCGCCTGACGAAACAGATTGTTGACAACTTCGAAGCCGCGCGTGTTCTGCAGCTCTTTCGAAGACAGCGTGTAGGTCGCCGCCGGGACAGCGTATTGGACGACGACGGGCGAGACGGGGGCGACTTCAGCGCTTGGCGCCGGCGTCGGCGTCGCCCGCGCCGCGGCGGGGCGGCTCGGGCCCTGGGCTGTGGAAGGTTTCGCGGGGCGCGGCGTCGTGGAGCGGAGCGGCGCGCCGCCGACTTCGATGGTCGGGAGCGTTTGCTGCGCCAGCGCCGTCGACGACAAGAGCACGGCGCTGAGAGCGGTCAAAGATCTGAGTCGAGCCATTTGCCGGGTCAACGTTAAGGAAATCGGATACTCGGCTTATAGCGCCAATCCCCGCACCCGTATCGCGGCCAGCTGGCCCAAGCGGCAATATTCCCGCGCTGTGGCGCCCTCGCTACACTTCTGAAATATAACGCTTTTCGCGGGATTGAGTCCTGTGCTGGTCGGGAAAATTTCCCGACCCGTCCGGCCCTGAAAAGGCCGGGGCCGCTCCGGCAGGCGACTCCAGTTTGAGAGAGGCGGAGAGCCTGACGCCGCCAGCGGGCAGGTTGGCCAGCGTCAACGTCCCGCCGAGCGCCGCGACGCGTTCGCTCATGCCTCTCAGGCCCAGGCCGCCGCCGCCCGGCGTGGCGGGCAATCCGGCGCCGTCGTCGAGGACGTCGACCGTTAAGCGCCCGCCGTCGCGCGTCACGCTGAGGCCGACGCGGTTCGCGTCCGAATGTCTGAAGGCGTTGGTCAAGCCTTCCTGAGCCACGCGATAGGCGGTGAGCGCCGTCGTTTCGTCGATCGGCCCGCGCGCGCCCTCCAACGCGAGGTCAATCGTCACGTCGGCCCGCGTCTCGCGCCAGCCGCGCGCCAGCGCCTCCAGCGCGTCGGCGAGACCCATTTCAGAGAGCGCCGCGGGACGCAGCCGGCCGAGGATGCGGCGGTTGACCTGCTGGAGTGCGGCGATCTGCGCGTCGATCTTCGCGCAATCTTCGGCCAGAAGCGCCGGATCGGCCCCGGCCGCGCCGACTTTGCGCGCCAGCGCGCCCACGCCGGCGCGAATGGTGAAAAGGAAGGGGCCGATCTCGTCGTGAAGGTCGCGCGCGATATCGCGCCGCTCCTCGTCCTGCACATGAATCATGCGGCGCACCAGCCGCCGGTTTTCATCGTCGAGCCGGTTCAGCGTGGCGGCGAGGGCGTTGATCCGCTCAGCGATGGCGATGAACTCGGGCGCGCCGTCGGCGCCCGCGCGCACGTCATAGTCTCCTTGCTCCAGCCGCCGCAGGGCGTCGGAAAGCGCGCCGATCGGGCTGAGCGTGCGCGAGACGACATAGGAGACGAGCGCGAAGGCCAAACCGGCGACGCCCGCCGCGCCGATGGCGAGCCAGACGATCTCCTCCCAAATTTCCGCAATCTCGTCGGCGGGATTGGCCGCGATTTCGAGGGCGCCGAGCGGCGTCGCGATGCGTGTGGCGGGCGGCGCGCGAAAGACCAGCGCGCTGAACCAGTCCGGCGCGGGATTTTTCGCCGGTCCCGCCGCCTCGGACCCGCCTTCGACGCTGACGCGCACGTGGCGCAACCTGCGCGCGTCGGCGAGTAAGTCGGCGAGTTCGGCCCTGGGGTCCTTCGCGGCGCCGAGGCGGGGCAGGGTGGCCTCGACGAGATCGCGCGCGAGCCGGGTCGCGCCGTCAGCCTCGGCGTTGACGCGCGCCCCGGCATGGAGGATCAGCAGGCCGACGCCGAAAGCGAGGCCCGCGAGGAGGACGCCCCCGAGCAGGAGCGAGAGCCGGGCGCGCAACGACAGACAGTGAACCATGGCCGCTTTCCTTCCAGAGGCCGGGACTTTACGAAGGGCGCGCCTTTGGTCAATCTCGCTCTCGAGGAGCACGATGCGCGTTCTGATTGTCGACGATCATCCCATCATTGTCGCCGGCTGCGCCGCCATGCTGGCGGGCGAAGGCGACATTGACGTTGTCGACGCGCGCGACGCGGAGACGGGCCTCGCCGCCTTTGTCGCGCACAGGCCCGACGTCACGGTCGTCGACATCGCCATGCCAGGCGTCTCGGGGCTGGAACTGACGCGCCGGATTTTGCAGGAGGACCCCTCGGCCCGCATCGTCGTCTTCAGCATGAACGACGACCCGATCTTCGCCGCGCGCGCCATCGAGGCCGGCGCCAAAGGCTACGTCACCAAGAACGACGACCCGTATCTGCTGCTGAAGGCCGTGCGCGAAGTTGCGGCCGGCGGCGTGTTTTTGATGCCGAAGATCGCCAATCAGCTCGCCTTCGAGAAAGGCGGCGGCGCCGGCCCGCTCGGGTCGCTCACGGCGCGTGAGCTCGAGATCTTGCGCATGCTCGGATCTGGCCTCGGCATGGCTGAAATCGCCGAGGCGACGCAGGTGTCCTACAAGACCATCGCCAACAGCTGCTCGATCATGAAGCGCAAGCTCGGCGCCCGCACGCCGATGGAGCTGATGAAAATCGCGCTGGAGCAGAAGCTCGCGTAAGGCCTGTCCATGCGGCCATGCGCGGTCACGCCGGGACGATGGTCTCGCGCTCGGTCAGCAGATAATCGAGCCGTTGGTCATGCGGCTCAGTCGGGACGTGGTCGGTCTCCTGGCAGGAATAGGCGACGCCAATCGCCGTGACCTGTTTCCTCGATCTCAGTTCGGAGAGGGTCGCGTCGTAAATGCCGCCGCCATAGCCGAGGCGAAAGCCCCGCCGGTCGAAGGCGGCGAGCGGCGAGAAGAGGATGTCGGGATCGCGCGCGATCTTGTCCTCGGAAGGCTCGGACAGGCCAAAGGGCCCCTTCACCAGATCGTCGCCGGGCGTGAAGTCGCGAAACACCAGCGGATGCCTCACTTTGTGCATGACCGGCAGGACGACGCCATAGCCCCTTGCGGCGAGCGCGTCGATCAGCGGGCGCGTGTTGAGCTCGCTGCGGATCGGCCAATAAACCGAGATGACCGGCGTGGCCACGCCGGCCTTGGCGGCGATCTTCGTGACCAGCGCCAGCCCCCTTGCGGCGGCGGCGGCCGCGGCGGCATGGGCTTCCTGCGGGGTCACGAGGTCGCGGCGCGCCAGGGCATGCCGGCGCAGGTCGGTTTTCGGATCGGTCATCGGGAAACAGGCCGGGGAAGAGACAAGATGAAAGCGCGGGCCACGTGAGCCGTGGGACGTCGATCCCGGGAACCTACAACGTAGGTGGGCGCCGTATAGCCAAGCCCACGGGCAAGGCCAGGGACAGCTCCCTTCAGGATCGATAAGGCCCCGGGGAATAAAGTCCTGCACGCACCCCGCAGCGCCGCTCTCAACATTTAGCGCAAGGCGCGGCTCGGCGCCAGCGCGCTTCAGGCGTATTCCGGTTCGGCCGGCGTTTCCTGCGGCTGCGCCGTGACGTCGACCGGCAGGCGCTTGATGCGGATGAGCGTGAACAGGCCGAAGGGCGGAAGCAGGCGGCGCTCGACGAGCTGCATATCGGCGCGCTGGTCGACCCAGTCGCCGATGATCGACCAGGGGAATTGCGGCCGCCAGCCCAGTTTGGGGGCGACATGCCGGTCGAGCCATGTCTCCAGAATCGCCAAAGGATCGTCCTTGCGGCTGACATGGTTGACGAGAACAATCTCGCCGCCGACGCGCACCACGCGCGCCAGTTCGTCGAGCATGGCCTCGGGCTCCGGCGCGACCGTCAGCACATAGGGCGCCACGACGCAGGCGAAGGCGCCGTCGGCAAAGGCCATCCGCGTGGCGTCCATCTTGGAGAGGCCGGCGACATGACGCAGCGATTCGCGATCGACGCGCTGGGCGGCGCGGCGCAGCATCGGTTCGGAGAGGTCGACGCCATAGACCTCCGTGTGCGGTTCGAACATCGGCAGTTCGAGGCCGGTGCCGACGCCGACGTCGAGAATCGGGCCGTCGGCCTTCGAGGCGGCGGCGGCGGCGGCGCGGCGGCCGGGCTTGAGGATGGCGGTGAAGGTCAGGTCATAGATGGGCGCCCAACGCGCATAGGCCGCCTCGACGTCGCAATTGTCGAGCGTTTCGGACTCGCGGGTGTAATCTCTGGCTTCGCTCATCTGGGCGCCCCTCGCGCGGTTACGGCGCGCGGCGTCGGCGCCATGACTGAAATTGTTTGTTTTGCAGGCTCGACGGCGGAGATGAAGCCGCCGCCCAGCACGCGTGCGGCGTCATCGGCGCGGTCGTAGAAAACGCAGGCCTGGCCCGGAGAAACCCCAAATTCGCCCGCCGCGAACACGACCGTCGCCTCATTGCCCTCGCGCGCAATGAGCCGCGCGGGCACGGGCGGGCGGGTGGAGCGGACGCGGGCCATGATGTCGATCCCTTGCGGCGGCAGTTTTGAGAACGCGCCGGGGCCGATCCAGTTCACATCGCGCAGCGCCACGGCGCGCGTTTCCAGCGCCTCGCGGGGGCCGACGACGACTTGCGCTTTGGCTGCGTCGAGACGGACGACGAAAAGTGGCTGGGCGTCGCGGCCCGCGACGGCCGCGCCGAGCCCGAGCCCGCGCCGCTGGCCGATCGTGTAGTGGACCACTCCGGCGTGCCGTCCGAGCACGCGGCCGTCGACATGCACGATCTCTCCCGGCACGACGGCTTCGGGGGCGAGGCGCTGCACGACGTCCGTATATTTGCCGCTCGGGACGAAGCAGATGTCCTGACTGTCGGGCTTGTCGGCCACCTCGAGCGAAAAGCGCCGCGCCATCTCGCGCACGTCGGCTTTGGTGAAGTCGCCGAGCGGGAAACGCAGCATCTTCAACTGTTCGCGGGTGGTCGCGAACAGGAAATAGCTCTGGTCGCGGGAGGCGTCCTTGGCGCGGTAAAGGGCGCGTCCGCCCTCGCCGTCGTCGCGCGAGGAGATATAGTGGCCCGTCGCCAGAAAATGCGCCCCGAGGTCCTTGGCGGTCTCGAAGAGGTCGGCAAATTTGATGAACTGGTTGCAGGCGATGCAGGGGACCGGCGTCTCGCCGCTCGCATAGGAGGCGGCGAATTCGTCGATCACCTTCTCCTGGAACTGGCGCTCGTAATCGAGCACGAAATGCGGGATGCCGAGCCGCGCCGCCACGGCGCGGGCGTCCTGGATGTCCTGGCCGGCGCAGCAGGCGCCCCGGCGGTGCGTGGCTTCGCCATGGTCGTAAAGCTGAAGCGTGACGCCGACGACGTCATAGCCCTGTTCCTTGAGCAGGGCTGCGACCACGCTCGAATCCACCCCGCCGGACATGGCGACGACGACGCGCGTCTCTCCTGGGGACGCCGGCAAGGTCGGCAGTTCGTCCGAAACAGGGGTGCATAACGTCATTTTTGAGGAGGATACGCGTTCGAGGGATACGAGCCCCGCCGCTCCGCCCACAATGGGCTGGCGCCGGAACACTGACATTTAGAGCATTATGCGTCTGAGACGCAATCGCATCTGCGAGATGGCCCGCCGACATCCTCGCGTCATATTGTTCCCCGGACGCATGGCTGCTAAGACGCCGCGAGCTGTAGCGGGGTGTGGGGACAAGTCCATGGGTGCGATGAAACTTCTGGCGGGCAACTCGAACCGGGCGCTCGCGGAGGCGATCGCAGCGCATCTCAACGTCCCGCTTTGCCGGGCCCATGTGCGCCGCTTCGCCGACCAGGAGATATGGGTCGAGGTCCTGGAAAACGTCCGCGGGCAGGACACCTTCGTCATCCAGTCGACGTCCTTCCCGGCCAACGACCACATGATGGAGCTGCTCATCATGATCGACGCGCTGCGCCGCGCGTCGGCGCGGCGGATCACGGCGGTCATCCCCTATTTCGGCTACGCCCGGCAGGACCGCAAACAAGGGCCGCGCACGCCGATCTCGGCCAAGCTCGTCGCCAACCTCATCACCCGCGCCGGCGCCGACCGCGTGCTGACCGTGGATCTGCACGCCGGCCAGGTGCAGGGCTTCTTCGACATTCCGACGGATAATCTGTTCGCCGCGCCGGTCATGGTCGCCGACATCAAGGCGCATCGCCTCTTGAAGAACGTCATGGTTGTGTCTCCGGACGTCGGCGGCGTGGTGCGCGCCCGGGCCCTCGCCAAGCGCATCGACGCCCCGCTCGCCATTGTCGACAAGCGCCGCGAGCGCGCCGGCGAATCCGAAGTGATGAACATCATCGGCGACGTGCGCGGCCACAATTGCATCCTGGTCGACGACATCGTCGATTCCGGCGGCACGCTCTGCAATGCCGCCGAGGCGCTGCTCGCCGCGGGCGCCGAGTCGGTTCACGCCTATATCACCCACGGCGTGCTGTCCGGCGCGGCGGTCGAACGCATCGCCGCCTCCAAGCTCAAGGAGCTGGTGATCAGCGACACCATCCGCGAAACGGAGGCGGTGAAGGCGGCGCACAACATCCGCGTGATCCCGATCGGCCCGCTGATCGGCGAGGCGATCGCCCGCACCGCGCGCGAAGAGAGCGTGTCGAGCCTGTTCGACTAGCCCGCTCGGGGCGGTCTTAGCGGATGGCAAGGCCCGTCAAAGCCAACCCTTCTGCTTCATCGCCGCGACGATCTGTTTGGCGACCAGCGTGGCGCCATGCTTGTTCAGATGATTGTCGTCAATGAAGAGCGGCAGACCGCCGCGCTCGAAGATGCAGCGCCCGGCGACGAGCGAGTTGCAAAACAGCTCCGACGGCCTGACGCGCAGAAGCGACGGGTTGTCGCCGAGCAGGTCGAGCTGCTCCGTGAAGGCATGGGTGCGTTCTTCGAAGAACGCGTAGCTGACGCTGAAGGGCGCCTCTCCCGCCGCGCCGAATAATTTGTTGCGCGCGAAAGAGATGGCGACGTCCCGACCCGCCTCTGGCAAGGGATAGACCAAGACGACGTTTCTGCCCATGCGCAGCAGGTCGTCGACGCTTTCTCGGAAGATCGCTCCGACAGAAGCAATTCTGCCGGAGTCCTTATAAAACTCCGCGCCCTTTGAACTCGGCAAAGCGAGAAAATATTTCTTCGCTCCCTCCGTTACCCCGCCTTCGCCATTGTCGTATCCGAAGCCCTCGAAATAGACGGGCCAGCGCGCGACGAGGACGATGTCTTTGAATTCGGTGTGCGCCTTCAGATAGTCGAAGACGGCCCTGTTATATTCCGGGCAAAGTTGGCGTTCGATTTCCGCGAAATGAACGCCGAGAATTGGCGGGCACCCTGAGAAACTGAATTGCTGGAGCGACGCGTGCGCTTCACCGAGCTGCTCGGCAAGATCATTGGCCAGGGCGGCGGCGTGACTATCGCCCCATATAGCCACTTTTCTCGCCTCCTGCGCATGATAGACGCAAGATTTTTCCGGCGGCACGAAACTGAGGACGTCGCCGAAACATTCGCTGACCCGGGGCACGCGATAGTCGACTTCCGTCGCCAGCGCCGCCATTTCGGGGGAATATCTGTTGGGCAGGCCGCCGCTCGCGCCGACGATGACGGCGAAGCCGAGGAGGGCCACCGCGGCGAAGCCGGCGTTTGCGAATATAGCGCGTCGCGAGAAACGGCGCGAATTCCTGAACGGCGTCTCGACGTATCGCCATGTCAAGACGGCAAGCGCCGTGATCAGGCCAAATAACAGCAGCGTCGTTGCGGTTGTCGGGGTCGATTGCAGGCGCAGCCTGGCGAAAGCGAGCACCGGCTGGTGCCAGAGATACAGGCTGTAACTGATGAGGCCGACGCCGACAAAGAGGGGTTGTGACAAGAGCCGTGCGCCAGCCGTTCCCTCGACGGCGTAGATGAGCATGAGACAGGCCCCGACGACAGGCGCAAGCGCATACAATGAGGGGAAAGGCGTTGTCTTATCGAAGAGGAAAATCGACGCGAGAATGAGGCTGAGGCCCAAAATCGACAGGCCGTTGTCGAGCGCGGCCCGACGCTTGACCACAACGAAAGAGGCGAGCGAACCCGCCGCAAGCTCCCATGCGCGCGTCGGCGCGAGATAGAAGTTAAAGAAGGGGTCCAGCCGCGACATGTGCTGGCAATAGGCCAGGCTTAGAAAGAAGCACAGGCCGATAACCGAGATGACGGCGGCGCGCCCATATTTCCACGCCGCCAACAGCGCCAAAGGAAACAGGATATAAAATTGCTCCTCGATTGCGAGGCTCCATGTGTGGAGAAGCGGCTTGAGTTCGGACGCCGTGTCGAAATAGCCGCTCTGGCTCCAGAAAAAGAAATTCGAAACGAAAAGCGTTGTGGCGGCGGCGCTCTTGGCGAGTTCGTCGAACTCGCGCGGAAGCATCCACCGCCATCCGACGGCGATGCAGGCCAGCATGACCACGAAGAGCGCCGGCAAAATGCGCCTGGCTCGGCGCTCGTAAAAGCGGGCGAACGAAAACGCGCCGTCCGTCATTTCGCCGACAATGATGGAGGTAATGAGATAACCCGAGATTACGAAAAAAACGTCGACCCCGACAAAGCCGCCTCGAAACAGAGAAAAGCCGGCGTGAAAAAGGATAACTGGCACGACGGCGATGGCGCGAAGACCGTCAATCTCGGCTCGATACTTCATTAAGACTTGCGTGGCTCCGTGACTGCCAGCTTACTGCCAGGGCTAAGCTAAGGCGTTGCTCGATGAGAGATATCCAGCCTAACGAGCGCTTTCGTCAACAGCAGGGGCGCGGGGCTTGCCGCGGCGTTGGGCGGATGCAAAAAGAAGCCGTGCTGTTATCGATCTCCGCCCGCGAACCCGTTCCCGCCCGGTTCAACCTCGCCCGCTACTGCCTGGCCGAGAACGCCAGGGTGCGGCCGGACGCCGTCGCTCTCACGGTGGTCGGCGACGCCGGCGCGCAGCGCTGGACCCATGCGGCGCTCGATCTCAAAGTGCGCCGCCTCGCCGCGGGTCTGACGTCGCTCGGATTTGAACCCGGCGCGCGGGTGATGATCCGCATGGGCAATGAAGCCAACGCTGCGCTCCTCTATTTCGCCGCCATTGCCGCGGGGTTCGTCCCCTTGCTGGCTTCCTCCCAGCTCACTTTCGAGGAGGCGGATTTCCTGCTGAAGGATTGCGGCGCGGCCGTGCTGGCGCTGGGCGTCGCCTTCGAGGAGGAGGCGCATGGCGGCGGCTTTGTCGTGCTGCGCGGCGCCGATATCGAGCGTCTCGCCGACCACGCGCCGCTCGACGAATACGCCGACACCGCGGCCGACGATCCCGCCTATCTCGTCTACACTTCCGGCACGACCAGCCGGCCCAAGGGCGTGCTGCACGCCCATCGCGCCGCCTGGGGACGCCGGCCCATGCGCGCGCATTGGACGGGCCTTGGTCCCGGCGACGTGATGCTGCATGCGGGGGCGATCAACTGGACCTATACGCTGGGCGTGGGCATCGTCGATCCGCTCTCCGCCGGCGGTTCGGCCGTGCTTTATAACGGCCATCCCGACCCCGCCGTCTGGCCCCGACTCATCGCCGAGCGCCGCGCCACCGTCTTCGCCGCCGTGCCGGGCGTTTATCGGCAGATCCTGAAATACGCCGCGCCGGAGGAGGCCGATCTCTCCAGCCTGCGCCACGGGCTTTCCGCCGGCGCCGCGCTCGCGCCGAGCCTGCTCGCCGAATGGCGCGCGCGCACCGGCAAGGAGATTTATGAAGCGTTCGGCATGAGCGAATGCTCGACCTTCATCTCCAGCGGCCCGACGACGCCGGTTCATCCGGGCTCGCCGGGGCGTCCGCAGCCGGGCAGGGTGGTCGCCGCGCTGCCGCCGGAGGGCGGCGAGACGCCGCTGGCGCCGGGCGAGACCGGCGTGCTCGCCGTGCGCCGCGACGAGCCGGGGCTGATGCTCGGCTATTGGAGCCGGCCGGAGGAGGAGCGCGAGGCGTTTCGCGGCGACTGGTTCGTCTCGGGCGATCTCGTGGCCTTCGACGCCGAGGGCTACATGCATCACCACGGCCGCGCCGACGAGGTGATGAACGCCGGCGGCTATCGCGTCTCGCCCGCGGAAGTCGAAAAATGCCTGCTGACCTTCGACCAGGTGGCGGAAGCCGCCGCCGCCGAGCGACCGGGCCGCGACGCCGATGCGACCATTATCAAGGCCTATGTCGTCATGCGCGACGGGGCCGCCCATGACGAGGCGGCGCTCCTCGCCCACTGCCAAGCGCATCTCGCCGCCTACAAGCGCCCCCGCGCCGTGGTCTTTCTCGACGCTTTGCCCCGCAACGCCAACGGCAAGCTCGATCGCCGCGCCTTGCCGTAAGGCGGCGTCTCGACGCGCGGCAAGCGTCAGCGCCCGAATCTGACCCGAAAATGAACGGCGCAGACAGGCCCCGTTCAGGCGCGTTGCTCCAGGATCGCGTCATGAGGTCGAACCCCCGGCGGCCTCTCGCGAGTGGAGCTCCCCATGGGCCGACAGTTTCGTGTGATCTCCGCCGCTGCTCTCGCGGCCGTTCTTGGCGCCGGCGTCCTCCCCGCCGCCGCCGCTGACTGGGACGATGGTTATCGAGACTGGGGCCCCGAGCGTCGCTGGGACGACGAAGATGGGGGACGCCGCGGCTGGGGCGACCGTCGCGGCTGGGACAATGGCGGCGACGCCGCCGCCGCCGCGCTGGGCGGATTCGCGCTCGGCGCGACGGCCGGCGCCATGGCGCAGCCCCCATATGGCGGCTGTTACATTGTTCAGCGCCCTGTCGTCGACGCGTGGGGCGACGTCATGGATTACCGCAGCGTCGAAGTCTGCGAGTAGCGTATCCCGTTCGCGTTTGTCAGCGTTTCCGCCGCCTCCCTCCCCGCCCCCTCGCATGGCGGCGGACGACGAGCCTCCCGGAGCGATCCGGGAGGCTTTTTTCTCAAGGAATGGGCTTGAAGGCGAGGGCGGACTTGCCGCCCTCCTTGGCGTCCCGGCGCCACACGCCGGCGTCGTCCTTCTCGAAATGCGCCTTGTGGCCCTTGCGGGCGGTCAGCGCCAGGCGGCCGTGATCCATGGCCCAGCGCACCGGGTCGAAGACGACGATGCCATTGTCGCGGCAGGCCGGCGCGAGTTGCGCCTTGCCCCCGCCGAACAGCGTCAGCATGCAGCCGGTGTCCTTGTCCTCGCGCAGCACTGAATAGCGCCCCGCGCCGTCGCCGGCGGCCACAGCGCCCGCCGCTGGCAGGAAAAGAAAGAGCGCCGCCAGCAGGCCGAGACGCTGCAGCTTTCTCGGGCCGGAAATCTTCGTCGACATCGACTTCATGCTCCAAGAACAAGGAGGGAATCGCGATCAAGTCTCCTCTTTTAGCACAGGAGCGGCCAGGGCCGATTCGCCAAAAGGCCCTTTACTGGGGGGGGGGCGCTGCGCGGGCGCGGTAATGTGTAGCAGTGCGCAAGCGGCGCCCGTGCGGTAAGCTCGGGGAGCATCAGCACAAGGAGAACCGAGCGTCATGGACCCGGCCGCTCTCGCTCTCGCCGAACGTTCCGCGCCGCGCTACACGAGCTATCCGACCGCGCCGCATTTCTCCAAGGAGATCGGCGACGCCGAGATGCGCGACTGGCTCGCCGCGCTCGATCCGCACGCGTCGCTCTCGCTCTATTTCCACGTGCCCTTCTGCCGGGAAATCTGCGCCTATTGCGGCTGCCACACCAAGGCGGTGCGGCAGGAGGCGCCGCTCACGGCGTATAAGGAAACGCTGCTGCGGGAAATCGAAATGACCGCGCAGGCGACGCGCGCGCGGTCGGTCGCGAGCATCCATTGGGGCGGGGGGACGCCGAGCATTCTCGGCCCGGCGCGCTTCGGCGAAATCATCTCGCGGCTGCGCGACCTGTTCGACTTCTCGCCCGAGATTGAGCACGCCATCGAGCTCGACCCACGCCTGCTCGACGCGCCCATGGCCGAGGCCCTGGCGCGGGCGGGGATCACCCGCGCCTCTTTCGGCGTGCAGGATCTGAACGAACACGTTCAGGAGGCGGCCGGCCGCGTGCAGCCGTTCGAGATCGTCGCGCGGGCGGTGGCGCTGCTGCGCGGCGTGGGCGTTACCGCGATCAACCTCGATCTGATGTACGGGTTGCCCGAGCAGAGCGTGGAGGATGTGGCGCGCACGGCGGCGATGGCGGCGTCGCTCGAGCCGCAGCGGCTCGCCGTGTTCGGCTACGCCCATGTGCCCTGGTTCAAGGCCAATCAGAAGCTCATCGACGCCGTGGCGCTCCCCGGCGCGGCCGAGCGTCTCGCTCAGGCCGCGGCCGTGCGCCGCACGCTGGAGCACGCGGGCTTCGAGGCGATCGGGCTCGACCATTTCGCGCGGCCGGACGATCCGCTCGCGGTCGCTTCGCGGGAAGGGCGCATGCGCCGCAACTTTCAGGGCTATACGATCGACGCGGCGACGGCGCTGCTGCCTTTCGGCGTCTCCTCCATCGGCCGCCTGCCGCAGGGCTTCGTCGGCAACGCCACCGATCTCGCCGGCTGGCGACGCGCAGTGGAGGCGGATCGCTTCCCCATTACCCGCGGCCTCGCCTTTTCGGTCGAGGACCTGGCGCGCGGCGAGATCATCGAGCGGCTGATGTGCGATTTCGCCGTCGACTACGGCGCCATCGCGCAGGAGCACGGCTTCGCCGCCGAATCTTTCGACGACGCGCGCATGTCGTTGCGGCGGCTCGAAAGCGACGGCGTGGTCGAGGTGATCGACCGGCGCGTCACGGTGACCGAGCGCGGCCGGCCTTTCGTGCGCCTTGCCGCCGCGGCCTTCGACGCCTATCTGGAGGCGTCAGCGGCGCGCCATTCGGCCGCGGTCTGAAGCCGCCGGGCGGGGGCGATCAGGAGAGAGCGGCATGTCGCCGACGACGGTCTATCTCGCCAAGCTCATGGGCGCCTATTCTCTGTTTGCGGCCGCCTGGCTCTATTTCCGCCGCGAGGCGGCGCTCGGGCTCATCGACCGCCTCTCCAGCGATCCCGTCTTCGAGTCGATGATCGGGACGCTGCGGTTGACCGTTGGCCTTGCGATCATCGTTGGCCATAACCGCTGGGACGGCTGGGTCGAGGCCCTGGTGTCGCTCATCGGCTGGATCGCCTTTTTCAGCGGCGTCGCGACCATGTTCCTGCCGACGGGCGCGCTGCGCCGCGCCATCGCGTGGATGCGCTTCAAGGAAAAGCTGCCGCTCTACGCGCTCGTCTCCTCGCTTCTCGGCGCGGCGCTGTTCATCGGCGGCGTCGCCGCGTGAATTTGACGGACGTTCCTCAGCTCGAGGCGGTGGGCCGCAAGCTGCTCGAGGAGGCGCAGCCGAAGGATGCGCGCCAGGCCGCGCTGAAAGAGCGTCTCGCCGCCTACGCGGCCGAAGGGTTTCTGTCCTTGAGCGACGAAGCCGGCTGGGCGGCCTGCGTGCTCGCCTTCGATTCGCTGTGTTACGGGAATTTTGGCGTTGGCGCGCTGATCGTCGACGACGAAGGCCGGGTCTTCGCTTACGGCCACAATGAAATCTGCGCCCCGCGCTTTCGCAGCGACGCTCATGCGGAAATGGTCGTCATCTCCGACTTCGAGACGCGCTGGCCAAACTGCAAAAAGACCGGCCTGTCGCTTTACACCTCTCTCGAACCTTGCCCGATGTGCTATACGCGCATCCTCATTTCAGGCCTTGCGCGCGTCTTTTGGGTCGCCGACGACGACGCTGGCGGCATGGCGCGGCGCGCGCATCTGATGCCGGACTATTGGCGCGCGATGGAAAAGCGCTGCCGCTTCGCGCGCGCCGAGACGCGGGCGCCGCTGCCGGGACTGGCGGTGGATATTTTGAACTATAATCTGGATGCGCTTGGGGGGACGGTCGCGTTGCGGCCGATCGGGGGCGACTGACGAGACAGCCGGCGTAAGTGTTGGGTTGAATCTCGCGCTGTCGCGAGCGATTTGCGTCGCCCGGATGAAAAGATTTGCGTTTCTATTTGCGATATTCGTCGCGCCCGGGTTGAATCTGAGAGCTCGACGACGCGAGAACGCCCCGAGCGCGTAGGTGGCGCGGGACGTTCTCGGTTCCGTAAATTGCGTCAGCTCACGGCCTTCACCGGCGGTATGACCCAAGAATTATCCAGGATCGACGGTTTGTGTTCCTTGGGCCAGTATAGACGAAGCATCAGCACGAATTTTCCCTTCGGCGCCGGAAGCCAGTTTGCTTCCTTGTCCGGCCCCGGCGACTCGTTTTGGATGTAAATCACCAGCGAACCGTCCTTCTCCAGAGTGGGATTCGTCCGCATGCTCATGGAATAACGGTTGATGGGGTTCGCGACGAAGAAATACTGTTCGTCATACATTGTGAGCGACCAGAAGCCTCTCGCCGGCGGCAGCTGACCCGGCGGAAACCGCATGACCCATTTCTTCGATCCGTCGTAAGACTCCAAGATCGAAGGCTTCAAAGAGGTCGGATAGACGGCGTCCTGCGGTCTATTGGCCCCGAGCCCGATCGCCGTGACTAGCGCCCGCTGGATATAGTCCGCGCCATAAAGCCCCGTCTTAGTCGTGTAGCCCCAGCCGTTAACGTTGGTCACGTCGCCATCGCTGAACTTGAAGTGCATCATGATGCGGTCGAAAGAAATTTTCGGGATCCGCGTCTCCCAGGCGCCGTCAATCAGTTTGCGGTCGAAAGACTTGCCGGGCGCGAGGCCGATCTTGGCGAAGCGCTCCAGCGCCGGCGCGTCTTTGGGAGACGGCGGATTTCGTTTCATCAGTTCCGCAAGCAGCGTGAAATACTGCGTCGCCGTCATCCGGTTCACTTGATCCCGGACAGCCGTCTTCATGTCGATCGACGGATCGACCTTTCCGGGCGGCGGCGTCCAATCTTTGCCCCACGCGCTGAAGGCATAGAGCTTGAATTTGTCCTGAAGAGCGTGGACGGCCGCGTAGTCCTCCGGCGTGCCCGTGCAATAAATTCGGCCCAATAGCCAGACAATGCTCGTCGGCGACTCGACATGCTTTAAGCCGGCGGGGACCTTCCCTTTCCAGCCGGGGCCGGAGATCAGATAGGTTTGAGCCTTTTCTCCGCTCGTGCGGGAGCCGGGCGCGTCGAAGACGGTCGTCCAGCCGTCGAGCAGCGGAAGCAGGAAATAGCGGTTGCCCATATCAGGCGCGTCGAGCACCCAAGGCTCGTCGCCAACATCGAAGAAAGCCGATATGTAGAGCGTGTCTGCATTCGGCGCCGTGACGTCTCGGAATGAGGCGTCTGGGTAAGACCGCAACTTGATCAGCTGACCCATTGGCGCCCGCGTCCCTTCGGGCGCTGCAACATTGGTCATGACACGCCGCGTCATCTCCATCGTCACGAGCGGATAGCCGTAGACATAGGCGTCGGACGCGATCTTAAAGGCCTCCACATCCTCGATTGCGTCGAGCAAGATCCTGTCCCAGGCAAAGCCCCGCGACGGAAGGCCGCCCGCAGCGATCAGACTAACCCCCCCAAGCGTGGCGGCGCGGCGTGTGAATTTCATACGTTTCTCCTCGAGGCCTTGGCGTGAACTCCGCATAAACGCGCGTGATCGTTACGCTCAGCTTGAGCGAAAGCAATACCCCAATACGTCGCGGGCCTACCTGGATGAATTCCAGTCGGGCGCGCGGTGACGCTCCAGCCGCTGGCGTCCAAGCCCAACCGACCGCCCGCGCTTGCCCTTCCGCCCCCTCGCGCCTTGTCTAAGTTGGCCAGCCGGCGCACATTTTCTGACTGTGGAGCTCTGGCGGATCGCAGGGCTGGGTCGAGCATACGCTGGCCGTCCGAACCCCTTTGCTGGAGACGCTGTCAACGCTTCAGGACGCCGAAACCGGCGAGCGCGGGTTTGCGCTCTCGGGGAGTCTGTTCGTGGGCGATAAGGTTCAAGGCGAACAAGCAGCGCATGGACGAGGCGCGCGCGGCGGCGAAGGCGACATGGAGCCGCTGATCGGCAAGGCCAATGAATGCGTCGACGGGACGGCGCAGCTCACGCATAGCCTGCTGGCCTTTTCGCGCCAGCAGCCGCTCGCGCCGCAGGTCGTCGACGTCGACAAACTCGTCGCGGCCATCACCACGGCGTGCTCGATTCCGGCGTCAATTTCCTGGCCAAGCCGTTTTCGATCGAACAACTAGGCAAGATGCTCTCGACGGTTCTCCGGAGGGACTAGACTCGCGCCGTCGAGGGTGCGGTACGTACTATCACGTGATTGAAGATTTCTATCGAATGCGGTCATATGCGGCAAGCTGTCGCATGTGGACAGGCAATCGGGAGTTCGAGATGAAGGGCGAATGTGTGAACCGCGAAGGTGGAAATTGGGGCGCGGGAGGTCACATTGCTCGCTCGGAACGGCATTGCCGGTTGCTGGACAGCTATTTGTTGAATCTGGACCGGGGCGTCGGCGCCGTCCGCAGCATGATCGCCGGCGATCTGCGCCGGTTCACCGAAATGGGCGCGAACCGCTACGCGGCGGATTTGGCCATCGTTCTTGACTGCTTCGTCGCCGAGGTCGAGGGGGCCGGCGCGATCGGTTGCGAACCCGCCGCCTGAGCGACAGTCGTCGGACGTAGCGCAAGCGCCTACTAAGAGGATTGGCCGGCGGCCTTGTGACGGGCGGCGCGCTCCTGCATCGTGCCTCTCCCGATTCGACCGACTTTCGCGACTCATGCCCGTCTGGACCCCCGAGCAGGATCATGCGCTGACAGCGGTCGCCCGCTGGCTCGCGACGCCGGGCGGGCCGCAGGTGTTTCGCCTGTTCGGCTATGCCGGCACGGGCAAGTCGACGCTGGCGCTGCATCTCGCCGACCATGTCGACGGCGACGTCGCTTTTGCGGCCTTCACCGGCAAGGCGGCGCTGGTCATGCGCTCCAAGGGCTGCAAGGACGCCCGCACCATTCACAGCCTGATCTATCGCGCAACGGATTCGGAGACGGAGGAGCCCAGCTTCGTCCTGAACGACGACAGCGACGCCGCCCACGCCAAGCTCATCGTCATCGACGAGTGCTCCATGGTCGACGAGGAGCTTGGCCGCGATCTGCTCTCCTTCGGCAAGAAGGTTCTGGTGCTCGGCGATCCCGCGCAACTGCCGCCGGTGAAGGGCGGCGGCTTCTTCACCGAGGCCGAGCCGGAGGTGATGCTGACGGAAGTGCATCGTCAGGCGGCCGACAATCCGATCATCCGCCTCTCCATGACGATCCGCGAGGGCGGGGCGCTCACGCGCGGCGTCTATGGCGAGACGCAGATCGTCGCGCGCGAGGGGCTCGACCCGGCGCTGATCACCGGCGCCGATCAGGTGCTCGTCGGCCTCAACAAGACACGGCGCGCCTATAACGGTCGTCTGCGCGAATTGCGCGGCTTCACCGGCGCCTTTCCGCAATCGGGCGAGAAGCTCGTGTGTCTGCGCAACAATCGCAAGAAAGGCCTGCTCAATGGCGCTCTGTTCACGGTGAAAAGCGCGGGGGCGCTGAGGCGCGGCAAGATAAGAATGCTCGTGACGCCCGAAGAAGGCGAGGCCGGCAAATTCCAGCGCGTCGCCGTCATTCCGCAATTCTTCGAGGGCGGCGAGGCAGAGATTCCCTACGCGCTGCGCAAGGAGTCGGATGAATTCGATTTCGGCTATGCGCTGACCGTGCACAAGGCGCAGGGCTCGCAATGGGACAGCGTCGCGCTCTTCGACGAATCCTTCGCCTTTCGCGAACATCGCGCGCGCTGGCTTTATACGGGCGTGACTCGGGCGGCGAAGAAGCTGACGCTCGTGATGTAGGGGTTTGCGGTTGTTGGCGGACCCTTCGAGACGGCCGCTTCGCGGCCTCCTTAAGGTGAGGGATTATTAGAGTCCGGGGGCGTGGGCTTGCATCAAAATCTTCATCCTGAGAAGGCGGCGAAGCCGCCGTCTCGAAGGATGGGCCGCGAGCACGGAGGGAAACGCAGATGCTCATCGAAATGCGCCGCCTCTCTGACGGCGCCGTTTATCGCTTCCATCCCGCGCCCGCCGGCGACGACGGTTCTCCGCGTTACAAGCGGGCGGACAAGGACGTCTGGATTCTCCACGAGCCCGCCTTCGGCTGGATCGTCTGGGACGCCGGCGAGCAGGCTTTGATGGGCCGCCCCTGGGAGATTCCGGTCGACGAGCAGGGCGCAACGCCGCCCGAAGGCGTCTGGGTCAGCCGCAAGGGCGCGCATTCGTTCGTCTACGAGCTTGCTTTCGCGGAAAGCTGACTATCGACCCCAGGAGTCGATCGCGTCCGCAAACACGCGTTCGCCCGAGGCGCCCTTCTCCATATTGATCGTCGCGGCGCGGCCGTCGGCGAATTGCAGCGGCAGGTCCAGGACCGCGAGCGAGCGGAGGAGTTGCACGTTGCGAACCTCGCGGTCGCCGCGCATCAGACCGATGAGGAAGTTGTTTTCCGTGATCGGAACGGGAATGCCGACGACCTTTTCGCCCGCCTGCGCATCGGCGCGCCGCATCTGGATCGGACCAATGGCCTTGACGTTTCCGAGCGGGCTGCCGGCCTGCGGCTTGAAGGAGATCGTGATCGTATGCGACGCCGACAGCGCCGTGTCGGTGTTCTTCTGGAACAGCAGGCTCATTTTGAGCTTGGCGTCCGGAATGTCGAGCTCGCCGCGAATCGCCGACGTCATCGGCTGGCCGGGTCCGCCGCCGACATTCTCGAGCCGCCAGACGATGGAGCCATTGTAGATGCGGTCGACCTTGTCGGGCTCCTGCAGCGAAGCGACCCAGAGTTCGGCCTTCTGCGCCACGGGGATCGAGGTGACCCGCTTGGGCCCCGCCTGCGTGGCGCCGCCCTCGACGCGGTCGCCGAATTTCCCGCCCTCCGCGCCGGCGGCGGCGTTTTCCGCGGGTTTGAGCTTTGCGAGGTCTTCGGGGCGTTCGCGCAGATACCACGCGAGCACGCCGACGACCACGAGCAGCGCCACGAGCACGCCGCCGAGCGCCAGCATCCGCGCCGGCGGGCGCTGCGATTTCGGCGGGCGGGGCAGGGGAGCGGCCGGCCGCTGGGCCTCGCGCGGCTGAGGCGGCGGCGCGGTCTCGGCGAGCGTGTCGCGCCAGGCGTCTTCGACGGTGCGCGACGGCGCGGGCTCGGGCGACGCGCCATTCGCCGGCTCCAGGATGCGGGCGGTGGCCGGCGCGGGCGTCGCGGGTCTCGAAACGCCCGGTTTCGCGGGCGCCGGTTTGGCGGGCGCGGCTCTTGCGGGCGCCGGAGTCGAGGCCGCCGGCTTCGTCGGAGCGGGCTTGGCGGGGGGTGGCGCGGTCGTCGCGGCGGGCTTTGTCGCGGCGGGCTTGCCGGCGCCGGGGGGCGTCGGCGGCGTCTGCGGACCCTTGCCCGCATATTCGAGTTCGACCCGGGTGATCGCCTCTTCGAGCGCGCGCCCTTCGGCGGCGATGTCCGCGTCGGGGACCGGCGGCTGGATGCCCCGCAACTGGCTGTGCAGCGCCTTTCGCGCCCGGTCATAGACCGCCTGTCTTGCGTCGGGCCTTTGCTGCGCAAGTCCAGAAATGGCGCGGGAGATCAGCGAATAATAGTCAGCCATGGCGGGTTAAGAGCATTTCCCAGGGGGGGCGTCAATCCTGAGTCCCTTGCAAAACCGCGAAAAACCGGCGATTCCAGCGCGCTTGCGCTCGACCCGACGCGGGCGCCGCCTGTGACGTTGGAGATAGACTATGTGTTCGTTCGCTTCGCTGGCGCGCCCCGCGCCAGCGTTTCTCGTCGCCGCGGCTCTCGTCGCTCTGCTTGCCCCGCTGCCGGCGCGCGCCATCAGCATGGACAAGTCCTCGACCATCCGCGACCAGTGCGAAATCTCCATCGGGCCAGACCTCATTGGCATTGTGTCTTACATGCCTGATCGCTCACGCGATCGATTCTGTGGCGAGTTCCCGGCGCCGGGGCGAATTATCCTGACCATCGACCTTATCGCCGAGCGCTTGCGCGAACTTCCCATCGAGGTGCGCATCGTCAAGGAGCCGAAAGGGCCGCTCAGCGAAGAGGACGATCTGACGCCCTTCACGGTCGCCTATGTCGCGCCGCGCCTCTATCCAGGCGGCGCGGTCCCTGTGGAGCATGTGTTCGACGAGAGCGGCGAATACGCCGCCTTCATCACCGTCACCGAACACTCGGGCACGAAACGCACCACGCGATTCGGCTTCACGATCGGCGGGTTCCTGCAGTTCTACGCGACGGCGATTCTCGCTGGCGTGTTTCTGAGCGGGGCGGCGTTCGTTTACTGGCGACACGCCGCCGACCTGCGACGCGAGATCAAGGAGAAGAAGTAAGGTCTTCCACTGGGGCGCGCTTTGGCCCCGGCCCCGCGATCAGCCAGTAGATCGCCCCGGTCAGCGCGCCGGTGAGGAAAAACAGCAAAGCGAGGCGCCCCTCGGCGTCGGTCATTGCCTGCGAGCGCTCCAGCCCTTTCGCCGCGCGCGCGATCCACGGCGACGCGCCCGCCAGCAGGCCGCATGCGCCGGAATACCAGACAAGAGACCGCACGCCAGCGGCTTCGCCGATGAGCGCCGCAATGGCGAGCGGCGCGGCGCATGTCGCGATGATGACCGCCCAGATCACGAAGCCAACGGCGCCGAGGGCGTCCGCGGGATCGCCATCGATCAGCGCCTGGTCGAACGCGGCGAAAAGCCCCGTCATGACGGAGGCCAGTCCCAATTCGCGCGTCGCGGGGTCGAAGAGCGCGGAGACGATGAGAAACACCGCGCCGACGCCGGCGGCGATGAGATAGCCGAAGATCATCACGACGATCCGGCGCAGCATGGGCCTGTTCTCCGGGCGGGCCTTTACTAGGGCTCCAGCACCGTATCCCAGTAGAGATAATCGAGCCAGCTGTCGTGCAGGTAGTTGGGCGGGAACAGCCGGCCGTTGCGATGCAGATCGACGATGGTCGGCTGAAACGGTTTCTGCGCGGGCGTCATATGCGCGTCATGCGGCAGCCGGTCCCCCTTGCGCAGATTGCAGGGCGAGCAGGCCGCGACGACATTTTCCCACGTGGTCGCTCCGCCCTTTGAGCGGGGAATCACGTGATCGAACGTCAGCTCATCGTGCGCGCCGCAATATTGGCAGGTGAAGCGGTCGCGCAAGAAGACGTTAAAACGAGTAAAGGCCGGCTGACGGGCCGGCCTTACATATTCCTTGAGCGACACCACGGAGGGGAGGCGCATTTCGAAGCTCGGACTCTTAACCACCTTGTCATATTCCGAGACGATGTTGACCCGATCCAGGAAGACCGCCTTGATCGCGTCCTGCCAGCCCCAGAGCGAGAGCGGATAATAGCTCAGGGGCCTGTAATCCGCGTTGAGCACCAACGCCGGACACGCCTGAGGCGAGACATTTTGTGTTCTGAAGTGAGCGGTCACCCTGCCAGCCTCTCGGTTGCGAGAAGGGCCTGAATGGACCGCGCCAAGGTCCAAAAGGCCTTTTGCGACGGCGCATAGTTTACAGGCAGTACGACGCGGTTGTGAAGGCGTCTGGGCGGATTCGCCGCGGGTCTCTCGACTCTGGGGCTCTGAACCTCGTCCTTCCGACCGCCTGCGCGTCACGGCCCATCCGGCGCGGGGTCGGCGTCGGCGCGCCCGGCCGTCGCAAAATCTACGAAAATCAAGCGATATCATAGGTATAGACGTTGCCAGCGCTCTGCGCCGCGCCCCGGCGACTTGCGGCGGCGCCGACGTTGCAGCAGCCATGGTCACGGTTGCCCGCGCGCCGGTTTCTGTGCCGCCTTGGCGCAGAATGCGATTGAAGCGGGCGATCTTTCTCGCGCCCTCTCCCGCACAGCTACGAATGCGGGCGTGGATCGCGAGGGAGCGACGGCAGGCCGAAGCAGGCGCGTAGCATATTGCTTGCCTCCGGCCTGCCGCCTGCGTCTAACTGAAGCCAAGGTGATTCGACTCCTCCACACCGCCGACTGGCATCTTGGCGCGGCGCTGCAGGGCTGGTCGCGCGAGGCCGAGCATCGGGCTGCGCTGGCCCAGCTCGTGGCGCTCGCGAAAGCGCGCGACGTCGACGCCGTGATCGTCGCCGGCGACATTTTCGACAGTCTCAACCCCTCCGCCGAGGCGCAGCGGCTGCTCTATGACACGCTGAGCGATCTGCGCGCCGCCTGTCCGCGCGCCGCCATTGCGCTCCTGGCCGGCAATCACGATCCCGCCGGCCGCCTCGAGGCGCCCCGCGCGCTGTTCGAAATGGCGGGCGTGCGGTCGGTCGGCGTCGTGGCCCGTCGCGACGGCGCGGTCGATCCCGAACGCCATGTGTTGCCGATCCGCGACGTCTCCGGCGCGATCGGGGCCTATCTGCTGGCTTTGCCGTACCCCCGCGCGTCCGATCTGCCGGTGGCCGGGGAAGATGTCGTCGGCTCCTCGGTCGTCTGGGGCGTGCGCGCGCTCTATCGCGAGGCGGTCGCCGCCGCGCGCGCCCAAATCGGCGGCGCGCCGCTGGTCCTCACCGGCCATCTCCATGTCGCGGGCGGGCTCGAGTCGGAAGGCGCCGAGCGGCGCATCCTGGTCGGCGGCGAACATGCCGCCCCGCCCGATATCTTCCCTGCCGACGCGGCCTATGTTGCGCTCGGCCATCTCCACCGCCCGCAAAGCGTCGGCCGCGACACCATTCGCTACAGCGGCGCGCTCATCCCGATGTCGAAAGCCGAGATTGCTTATCGGCACGGGGTGACGCTCGTCGAGATCGACGCGGCGGGCAAGGCGACGGCGGAGCATGTCCCCCTGGAGCGCAGCGTGCCGCATTTGCGCCTGCCCGCTGCGGGCGCGCTGGCGTTGACCGATGTCGAGCGGGCGCTTGCGGCGCTGGCGCTCGATCCGCGAACGCCCGACGCAGCGCGGCCCTTCGTCCATCTGACCGTGCGGGTCGAGGGGCCCGCCGCTGGCCTCAAATCAGAGATCGACGCCATCTGCGAGAAATATCCTATTCGCCTCGTGTCGCTCGCCGTCGAGCGGCCGCGCGCGTCGGACGCGCCTGCCGTCCTCCCGCTGCGCCTCGCCGAGCGTCAGCCCGTCGATCTCTTCCGCGAGGCCTTCGAGGCGACGCATTGCGCCACCCCGTCCGCAGAGCATCTGCGTTTTTTCGGCCAGCTCGCGGAGGAAGACTGAATGCGCATCCTCGCGATCAGGGGCGAAAATCTGGCAAGCCTCGCCGCGCCCTTCGCGCTCGAATTCGAACGCGAGCCGCTGCGCTCGGCCGGGCTCTTCGCCATCACGGGCGAGACGGGCGCGGGAAAGTCGACGATCCTCGATGCGCTGTGTCTGGCGCTTTACGACAAGTTTCCGCGCGTCGTTGCGGCGGGAGGCAATGAGGGCGCGCCCGATCCCTCCGGCGAGACGCTGGCCTCCGGCGATCCGCGCGCAATCCTGCGGCGCGGCGCTGGGCGGGGCTATGCGGAGGCGGATTTCGTCGCGCGCGATGGCGGGCGTTATCGGGCGCGCTGCGACTTATTGCGCGCAAGGGGGAGGGCGGCTGGCAGGCTGCAAAATCGCGCGCGCAGCCTGTGGCGGATCGACGAGAGCGGCGAGGTTGTCGAGGCGATCGAGTCGGGCGTCGAAGCCGTCAACCGGCGCGTCGTCGAGCTCACCGATCTCACCTTCGACCAGTTCCGTCGCACGGCGCTCCTCGCGCAGGGAGACTTCGACGCGTTTCTGCGCGCCGACGCGAAGGAGCGCGCCGATCTTCTGGAGAAGATTACCGGCGCGGAAATCTACGGCCGCCTTTCAACGCGCGCATTCGAAAAGGCGCGAGAGGCGCGGGACAAGGTCGCGCGCCTTGAAGAGAGCCGCCGAGAGATCGGCGCGATGAGCCAGGACGAGCGCGCGGCGCTCGTCGCCGAGAAAGAAGGTCTTGCAGAAAGGCGCGGCTCGCTCGACGCCGAACAGCGCGTAGTCGTCGAGGCGCTGCGCCGCCTCGACGCGCATACGCAGGCCGCAGCAAAATTGGCGCAGGCTGACGCCGATTGTGCGGCCGCCGCGCAGACGTTCGCCAAGCTGGCGCCGGAGGGGCAAACGCTCGACGCGCTCGATCGCGTGGGTCCCTTGCGCGGGCCGCGCGAGGAGGCAAAAAAGGCTCAAGATCTCCTTGCGGAAAAGGAGGCGGCTGCGGCGCGCTCGGCGCAACAAGCCGACGCTGCGCGCGCCTCGCTCGTCGCTGCGCAGGAAGAGGCGGGTCTGGCGGCCGAAGCGCTCGATGCGAGCCAGAAAGACATCGAGGCGATGAAGCCGCTCTGGGAGAAAGCGGCCGCGCTCGATGCGCAGATCGGGACCCAGAAGCAGGAGGTCGAGCAGGCTTGCGCCGCTGAAGAGCTGGCGAAGCAGGTCGCCGCGCAAAAAGCCGACCTGCTGGCGCAGGCCTGCGCCGAGGCGCAGGCCGCGCGGACGGCGCGCGACGCGGCGCGTGCGGCTCTCGACGCGGTCGCGGCCGCGCGGCCGCTGAGCGAGCGCTGGCAGGAGATCGACGACCAGCTTGCAAAACGCGCGGAGGTCGCGCGGGACAGGCGCGAAGCTGCTGACGACTTACGTAAGGCGCAAGAGATCCTGGCGCAGTCGGGGAAAACGCGGCAGGCCTTCGACTTCGCTGACGAGAAAGACCGCGCCGCGCTTGCGCAAGCGCTCGCGCAGCGCGGCGAGCGTCTGGCGGCGCGCGAGGCGCTCGACGCCCCGGCGGCGCGACGGCGCCACGCCGAGGCCCTGCGCGCGCTCGACGCCTTGCTGGCGCTGGCGCGTCTGTCGCGCGATCACGATCAGGCGCAGGACAAGGCCGCCCGGGCGACGGCTGATATGACGCGCTTCGCCGAAGAAGCGTGCGAGCGCGCCGCGTCCTTATCCGATCTGCAGGCGAGGCGCGCGGCGCAGGCGGCGCGCA
Organism: Methylocystis sp. NC52PC; assembly: GCF_055698645.1. NCBI lineage: Bacteria > Pseudomonadati > Pseudomonadota > Alphaproteobacteria > Hyphomicrobiales > Methylocystaceae > Methylocystis > Methylocystis sp. NC52PC. Next base: position 2,927,522 of record NZ_CP170127.1, read on the forward strand.
AGGAGGAGGCCGAGCGTCTCGGCGAACTGGCTGAAGCCGCGGCTGATCCCCATGCGCTGAAACTGCGCGCTTCGCTCGAAGTGGGCGAGCCCTGCCCCGTGTGCGGCGCGACGGATCATCCTTTCGCGAAGGCGCAGGACGCCGCCAATCGACTGGTCGAGGCCTTGCGGGCCAAGCGCGACGCCGCGCGCCGCGCCCTCCAGACGACCGAAGTCGAGATAGCTGAGACGACGGCGGCCAAAGCAAGAGCGCTGGCGCGCCACGAGGAGGCGACGCAGCGGCGCGACGAGGCGCAGGCGGCGCTTTCTCAGGCAGCGCAAGACTATGCGGCGCGGCTTGCCCGCGATCCGCTCAACGCCGCGCCCGCGGCGATCGCCGGCGCCGCCAAAAGAATTCAGGCTTTGCTCGCGGAATCGGAGGCCCTGCGGGACGCGCAGGAGAAAATCATCGAGACCGACGAGAAGCTCGGGGCGGACGTCGAATGGCTCGCCAAGGCCGCCGAGGAGAGGCGGTCGGCGCTCGACGTGCGCCGGGTCATGCGCGACGCGGAAGAGGCGCGCGCCCGGCAGGCGGGAGAGGCTTGCGCCCGGCTCGCGCAGGCGGTCGCTGGGGCGCAGGAGCGCGTCGAGTCGATTGACCGCGCGCTGGCGGAGCATCTTTCCCTCTGCGATCTCGTGGCGGCCGATCTCGACCGCGACCCGCAGGCGGCGCGACGGCGTCTCGCCGCGACGGGCGCGAAATTCAAAGAGGCCGAGACCGCACTGGCGGGCGCCGAGCAGCGCCTCGCAGAGGGGGAGCGGCGCGCCGCCGCGCTGGAAGTTGACGCGCGCGCCGGAACGGAAAAGGCGGCGGAGGCTGTCGCCGCCCATGGCGCCCGCCGCGACGCGCTCGCGCGGCTCGAGGCCGAGCGTGGGCGTTTGCTCGGCGGCGAGGCGACGGCGCGACATCGCGCGCGGGTCGAAGAAAGGAACGCGGCTGCGCGGCGGGGTTACGACGCGGCGCGCGATAAGCTCGCCGCGGCGGATAAAGAGAAAGCTGCTTGCGACGCCCGTAGTTTCGCCGCCGCGCAGGATCTCGCCAACGCCCACGCGGCTCTCGACGCCCGACAGGCGGAGTTTGCAGCGGCGCTGTCGCGGACGGGCTTGACGGAAGAAGACGCGGCGCCGCTCCTCGCAATCTCGCCGCAGGCGGCCGAGGCGATGCGCCAGCGCGTCGACGCGGCGAAAGCCAGACTGGCCTCGGCGGAGCGGGCGGCCGCCGAGCGGCGCGCCGATCTCGCCGAAGCGGAGGCCCAGGGTCTGCCGCAGACCCCACAGGCTGAACTCGAGACCCTGCGGGCCGAAAGCGCGGCGCAGATCGAATCCCTGCTCACGCGCCTCGGCGTGTTGCAGCAGCAGCTCGTGCAGGACGATGCGGCGCTCGCGCGCATGGAAGCGCTCTCCGGCGAGATTGCGGAGGCGCGTGCGATCAGCACGATTTGGGAGGAAATCAACGCCGCGATCGGCTCTCGCGAGGGCGACAAGTTCCGCCGCTTCGCGCAGAGCGTGACGCTCGAACAGTTGGTCGCCCTCGCCAATCAACGGCTCGCGCTCCTGTCGCCGCGTTACAGGCTGGAGCGCGCTGGCGAGATGGGCGCGCTCGGGCTTCAGATCGTCGACCGCGATCTCGGCGAGGAGCGGCGTTCGACGCGCTCCCTGTCGGGCGGCGAGCGCTTCCTCGCTTCGCTGGCGCTCGCCTTGGCGCTCGCCGGGCTCGAAGGGCGCGACTCATTCGTCGATACGCTCTTCATCGACGAGGGCTTCGGCGCGCTCGACGCCGCGACCCTCGACGTCGCCATCGACGCGCTGGAAAATCTCCAGGGTCAGGGCCGCAAGGTCGGCGTCATCAGCCATGTCGAATCGCTGCAGAGCCGGATCGCGACGAAAATCTGCGTCGAGCGGCGCGGCGGCGGGATCAGCGCTGTGCGCCTGCGGGCGCCCGCCCCCGCGGACTTCGCGTAAGCGTCCGGCAAAGACGAAGCTGGCGGGGTCTGGCGCCCTTGATGCTTGGGGCGCCCGCGCGCGGGTCGTCGGCCCCCTTGTCGCCGCTTTCTTTGGCGTCGGGGCAGGGCTATAAGGCGGGCGCGCAGTTCGAGGATCGATCAGACATGCAGAAGATCAAAGTGGCCAATCCCGTCGTCGAACTCGACGGCGATGAAATGACCCGCATCATCTGGGCCTTCATCAAGGACAAGCTGATCCGGCCCTATCTCGACATCGATCTTCTTTATTACGATCTCTCGATCCAGAATCGCGACGCCACCAACGATCAGGTCACCGTCGACGCCGCCAACGCGATCAAGCAGCATGGCGTCGGCGTGAAATGCGCCACCATCACGCCCGACGAAGCGCGCGTGAAGGAATTCAACCTCAAGGAAATGTGGAAGTCGCCGAACGGCACGATTCGCAATATCCTGGGCGGCGTCATCTTCCGCGAGCCGATCATCTGCGCCAACGTCCCGCGGCTCGTGCCGCACTGGACGCAGCCGATCGTCGTCGGCCGTCACGCCTATGGCGACCAGTATCGCGCCACCGACTTCAAGGTTCCGGGCAAAGGCCGCCTCACGATCAAATTCGAGGGCGAGGATGGCCAGGTCATCGAGAAGGAAGTCTTCAAATTCCCAGGCGCCGGCGTCGCCATGGCGATGTACAACCTCGACGAGTCCATTCTGGAATTCGCGCGCGCCTCGTTCAACTACGGCCTGCAGCGCAAATTCCCCGTCTATCTCTCCACGAAGAACACAATCCTGAAGGCCTATGACGGCCGCTTCAAGGACATCTTCCAGGAGGTCTACGAGAGGGAATTCAAGTCGCAATTCGAGGCGCTGGGCCTTTGGTACGAACATCGGTTGATCGACGACATGGTGGCGTCGGCGCTGAAATGGTCGGGCGGTTACATCTGGGCCTGCAAGAACTACGACGGCGACGTGCAGTCGGACATCGTCGCGCAGGGTTTCGGTTCGCTCGGCCTGATGACGAGCGTGCTGATGACCCCGGACGGCAAGACCGTCGAGGCGGAGGCGGCGCATGGCACGGTGACCCGCCATTATCGCGAGCACCAGAAGGGTCACGAGACCTCGACCAACTCCATCGCCTCGATTTTCGCCTGGACGCGCGGCCTCGCCCATCGCGCCAAGCTCGACGGCAACGAGGAACTGGCGCGCTTCTCGAAGACCTTGGAGGAGGTCTGCGTCAAGACCGTCGAATCTGGGTATATGACCAAGGATCTGGCGCTGCTCGTCGGCCACCATCAGAAGTGGCTGTCGACGACCGGCTTCCTCGACAAGGTCGATGAAAATCTCCGCAAGGCGATGGTCTGAGGTCGATCGATGCGGAAGCCGCGGATTTCGGCCGGCCTCGGGCCAGCTTCGTTGCAAACTTCGATTGTGTCTGTTGCACGGCGCGTCTATATAGGCGCCGCCTATGGCCCTACGGGAGAATTGCGGCAATGACGGTGGATCTGGACGAGACCTATAAACCGTCGGAAGACGAACCTTTCATGTGCGACCGGCACCGCGAATATTTCCGTCGCAAACTGCTGGCCTGGAAAGAAGACATTCTCCACGAAAGCCGCGAGACGCTCGCGGCCCTCCAGAACGAAAACGAAAACCATCCCGATCTCGCCGATCGGGCGTCTTCCGAAACCGATCGGGCGATCGAATTGCGCGCCCGAGACCGGCAGAGAAAGCTTATCGCCAAGATCGACGCCGCGCTGGGCCGTCTCGAAGACGGCACCTACGGCTATTGTGAGGAGACGGGCGAGCCGATTTCGTTGAAACGCCTCGATGCGCGTCCGATCGCGACCTTGTCGATTGAGGCGCAGGAGCGTCACGAGCGGCGCGAGAAAGTCTATCGCGACGACTGACGGGTCCGTTCTTCTTCGCTGCCCATTTGGAAAGAAAAGGGCGTCGCCAAGCGCGACGCCCTTTCTTTTTATTCCTTGTCGGGCCGGCCGAGCAGGCGGGCCATTTCCGCTTCGAGCGACTCCAGCGGATCGACGTCGGGCGCCGCGGGCGGGGAAGGGGGCGGCGGAGCCGCAGGCGGCGGGCCCGGCGGGGCGGCTGGGGGAGCCGGGGGTCTGGCGCCTAAGGGCGGCGTGGCCGGCGCCCCAGGTCCCGCCGGCGGAGCCGGCGTCGCGGCCGCCGGGGGCGGCGGCGTGTCCGGTCTGGGTTGGATGGTCCGCTGCGTCCGGGCGAGGAACGGCGGCGTCGCCGGGCGCGGCGCGGCCGGACGCGGCGGCGGCGCGGCGGGACGCTGCAGCGGCGGCGGCGGCGGGGCGGGCGGCGGCGGGGGCGCGCTCGCCGCGGGCGCCGGCGCAGGAGCAGGCTCGGACGGCCCCTGCTTGCTCGGCGCGGGCGCAAAGAGATCCGGCGGCAGGTTGAGCGGACCGACGGCGGCGGGTTTGGGCGCAGGCCCGAGGGCGGGTTTAGGCCCCGGGACAGGCGCCGGCGGCGCGGGCTCGGGGGAGGGACCGGGCGGCCACCCTGCGGCGGCGGGCTGCGCAGGCCGCGCCTCCCGAGCCGGGCGCGCGGCCAGGGCCTCGGAGGGCGAAATCGAGCCCTCTACGAGGAGGTCGTTGGGGCCGCCGATCAACAGCAGATGTTCGGTGTCGTCGCGGCGCACAATGACGAGCTGACGTTCACGATCGAGGTCGAAGACGTCGACCACGTCCAACCGGCGCGGGCCCTTCTTGGGGGCCGCCGAGCGGATCCGGCGCCCGAACAGCAGACGAATGATATAGAGGACGAGGAGCGCGGCGATGAGGAACGCCACGATTGCCCCAAGAATTGGGAGCAGTTGGGAGAATCGGTCTTGCATGAAGTGAGGGTCTCTCTTCGAACGCGCTTTGACGTCGCCAATTTAACAGTATTTCGGGCAAGCCTGCGCCAAAAGGTTAATTATTGGTTAATTTAGCTCGGAAAACCCCGCAACCCTCTTTCGGAGCCGTTGCCATGACGGTCGTTGACCGCCATTCTTTCGTCCGATTCCGCGCCCCGCGTGGATTTCAAACGGACGAGGCTGGGCTTATTTGGAGCTGCGCCTTCATTAACCATAGTCTGGCATGCACAATCCAATAGCCCGGATCGCTATGCTGCGGGCGCGGGACCCAGAGCGTTCAGGATGACCGACAGGACGGCGTCGTCTGCATTTGACCGAAGCGAGCGCCCCGGCAGCGCCGGGCTCGTGCTCGCGCTGGCCCTCGCGATTCTCGCGGTTCTCGGCGCCTATTTTCTCGCCCCGGCGACCCTGACGCCGCGTTTCGTCCTGCTCGCCCTCGCCTTGTTCGCCGTGGCCGGCGTCTTCTTCTTGTTCGCCTATGCGGTTGGGCTGATCCAGGTCTCGCCGCGCGTCGCGGGCAACGACATTACGAGGCTCATCGCCGAATCCACGACCGAGGGCCTGCTCGTCACGAGGGGCGACAGGCAGATCGTGTACGCCAATGCGGCCTATATGGACCTCTGCGGCGCCCGAGACGCATCGGGCCTCCAGGTCGTCGAGCGGCTGTTCTCGGGGCCGCCGGAGGTCTCCGAGGCGATCTACCGGCTTGCCCAGGCGGCCCGCGCCGGAACTCCGCATGTCGAGGAGCTGCGCCTGTCGCCGCCGCTCACCGGCGGCGCCGCCGTCGGCTGGTACCGGATCAAGGTGCGGCCGCTGCCGCAGTCCGGGTCGCGGGCGTCGCTGTGGCGGGTCGCCGACGTGACCGGCGAGCGCCAACGGCAGGAAGGCGTGTTCCAGGAGCTTCAGCACGCGATCGACTTTCTCGACCATGCGCCAGCCGGCTTCTTCTCGGCCGCGCCCGACGGCGCCGTGCCGTATATGAACAGGACGCTCGCCACCTGGCTCGGCTATGATCTCACGCAGGTCGGATCGGGCGGCGCGACGATCGCCTCGATCGTGGCCAACAACGGCGCGGCGCTGCTCGCGGCGGTGTCCGGCGCGCCGGGCGAGGTGCTCACCGAGCAGATCGACCTCGATCTGCGCTGCCGCGATGGCCGGCCGCTGCCGGCGCGGCTCTTACATCAGGTCGCTTTCGGACAGGACGGCGCGGCCGGTCCGTCGCGCACGCTCGTGCTCAACCGCGCCGCTGGCGAGAAGTCGGAAGAGGGGCTGCGCGCGGCCGAGGTGCGATTCGCGCGATTCTTCAACTCGACGCCCATGGCGATCGCAACGCTGGACGCGAACGGGCGCGTGCTCGACTCCAACGCCGCTTTCGCCAAGCTGCTGCCGAGGGCGCTCAAGGCCGGCGCGGCGAAAGAGGGCTGGTCGCTTCTCGCGGGGCTCGGCGAGCGCGACGCCGAGGCCCTGCGCAAGGCCATCGAGGACGCGATCGACGGCAAGGGCGACGTCAAGCCCGTGAATGTCTCCTTCGACGAGGGCGCCGGCCCGCGTTCGGCGCGCTTCTTCGTGTCGCCCGCGGAAGACGGCGGCCAGAAGGGCGCGACCATCTATGCGCTCGACACCACCGAGCAGCGCAAACTGCAGGAGGAATTCGCCCAGTCGCAGAAGATGAACGCGGTCGGCCAACTCGCGGGCGGCATCGCGCACGACTTCAACAATATGTTGACGGCGATCATCGGCTATTCCGATTTCCTGCTGTCGAGCCATCGCCCGACCGATCCGAGCTTCAAGGACATTCGTCAGATCAAGGCGACGGCCGAGCGCGCGGCGGGCCTCACCCGCCAGCTGCTCGCCTTCTCGCGTCGCCAGACCCTGCGGCCGCAAGTGCTTCAGCTCGGCGACGCGCTTTCAGAACTGCAACTGCTGTTGCTGCGCGTCGTCGGCGAGAAGAACGAGCTCGAACTGCGCCATGGCCGCGATCTTTGGTACGTGAAAGCCGATCTCACGCAGTTCGAGCAGGTGATCATCAATCTGCTCGCCAATGCGCGCGACGCCATGCCCGAGTCGGGCGGGCTGATGCAGATCCGCACCCGCAATGTTTCCAAGGAGGAATGCGCGAGCTTCAACGAGCCGCATCTCGTCGCCGCCGACTATGTCCTCGTCGAAGTCGAAGATAATGGCGCGGGCATTCCCCCGGAGGTGATCGAAAAGATTTTCGAGCCCTTCTTCACCACCAAGGAGGTCGGCAAGGGCACCGGACTCGGGCTCTCGACCGTCTTCGGCATCGTCAAACAGTCGGGCGGCTTCATTTTCGCGTCGAGCGACGTCGGCAAGGGCACGACCTTCCGGATTTTCCTGCCGCGCTACATCCCCGACGAAAAGGAAACCCCGAAGAAGGAGATCGAGGCGAAGCCCCAGGGCGATTATACGGGGCAGGGCGTCATTCTGCTGGTCGAGGACGAGGATGCGGTGCGCTCGATCGGCGCCCGCTCGCTCAAGACGCGCGGCTTCACGGTTCTCGAAGCAACGACCGGCCTCGAGGCGCTGGAGGTCGTAGAGGAGGTCGGCGGCAAAATCGACCTTATCGTCTCCGACGTCGTCATGCCGGAAATGGACGGGCCCGCGATGTACGCCGAACTGCGCAAACGCGGCGTGACCGCCAAGGTGATCTTCGTGTCGGGCTACGCCGAGGAAGCCTTCGCCAAGAACCTTCCCGAAGGAGAGTTCGGCTTCCTGCCCAAGCCGTTCTCGATCAAGCAGCTGGTCGAGACGGTGAAGGCGCATCTCCCCGCGCAGGGGTGAGGATGCAAGCCTTCAAGGAGCGGCGTCTTTTTTCAAAAACGCCGTCACGTTTCTCGCGAGACTTTGCATGGCTTCGTCATTGGCCATGCAGTTTAGATGCGCATCGGTCTCGCTCACGCGCCAGTTAGCCATCGTGACGTTGACGCTGAAAGACGGAAAGCCGTCGTACACTGTCGCCTGGTTGGCGCGCTGTTGCTGGAACGAGGTCTGATAGAAAGAACTGTCTCTCCTGTGCGTGACGACGGCGGGCTGCGCGGTTACGCCTTCCGCGACCGGCGTCGTCACATTGAGCACGAAGAAGGCGGCGCCGCGGCTCTTCGACAAACTCTCGATGTTCGCGAGGAGTTTTCTCGTCAACGCTAGGCCGTACGCCGTGCGTTTGCTTGCCGGATACAGCGAGATGGCGAAGTGGCTTTTCTCAGTTTTCAGATTTTCGTTTTCCAGAAAAGGATTTCTGTTCTCCGGGTCGGCCGGGTCCCAGTCCGGCGCGACGGGCCCCGAATAATTCACGAACGGCGCGTAGGGCGGGGGAAGAAAGCGCTCCCAATATTCGTCGAGACCCTTCTGCGGGTTGAAAATCCGATTGAGAAAAACCCCGATCTTCGTTTGCGCGGGCTTCCTGACGACCTCGCCGAGCTGATAGTTCGGACCCTCGAGCTTGTCCTCCTTGAGAACATAAGTTGGCTTTATCGCCCCGTCTTTTGGCATATGAGTTGGAAAGACGTTGTTCCAGACGTCGTTGGAGAATGTCTGCCACAGCAGCACCATGTCGGCCCGATGCTTGGCGAGATACTCTTGCAGCGCAAGATATTCCTGGTCGTTTCCATAACCCGCGGTTCCGATGGTGAAGACCTTGAATGCGCCGGAGGCCGAAAGATAGTGTTCGAGAAGACGCTCGGGCGTGGACTGCGGCGGGCAGGCGGCCGCCTCCACTTGCGAGTCGCCGAGCAAGACGATGACAAAGTCCTTGTCGGCGTAGCGGATCGGCTGACCGCGGAATCCGAACTCGTTGAGCGCTTCGTTTTCGACATGCGAACGCCAGCCGGCGGTAATTTCCGTGTCCCACTTCGGGTAATCGACGATTCTCAATAGTCCCTCGACACCGACGACGGCGACGGCAATGGTGGCGAAAGAGACAAACATCCCCATGCCGGTTTCTTTATATTTCATTCTCAAACTCTTGGACTTCGATTCCCGTTTGCGATGATAAAATCACGCGCCCCTGCAGCGGAGCTTTTAAGACCACGCCGCGAAGTATTTAGCAATAATTGAAGCTTCAATCTCGAGGCGGCGCCCTGCGCTAAAGCATGGGGGCCACGACCCTCACCCGACGCTTGGCGCCATCCGGTCCGACGACCTCGCGGAAGACCTCCGGGGGGACGCCGCTCTCCCGCGCCTCAGGAAGGGGCGCCGTTACGGCCGCGGCCGCCGGGCCAATCGGCTGCCGGGCGCGCGGATCGCCGGGCAGGATCGGGCGGGACATTTGCTCGGCCTGTTCGGCCGTGACCATCTGATCCTTGTTGTTGCGCTCGGCGAGAATGCGTTCGGCCTCCGCGAGCGCCTCGGTCCAGCTTTTTCCGGGCGGCTTGCAGCCGCAGGAGGCGTCGTAGCGCGTCTCGAATTTGCGCGCATTGGGATGGTCGGCATAGGGCTCGCCGTCGATCGAAACAGCGGATTCGAGGCCTTTCCACTGCGATTGCGTGTAAAGCTTCGCTTCGGCGCCGGGGCACATGGCCTTGCAGAGCGCATCGAGGTCGTCGAGCTGGGAATATTTGGCCGTATAAGTGATGGGAAAGAAGCCGCCGTCGCATCCGCGCACGCAAAGCGCCACAGGGCCGCCCATCCGGCGCGTCCCTTGCTCGAACGTCTCGTCCTCGGTCAGCCCCGCCTCGGGATTGACCGGCGCCTCGCGCAGGCCGGGAGCCTGATCCGGCGGGCGGACGCCGAACAGCTCTTCGAAGAAGCTTCCCGGATCGGGCTGGCGGGCGGCGATGGTGGGGTTGCGGCACTCCACCTCGTAGCGCGCCATGAGGGCCTGACGCTGGCTGTCGTCCAAGGCGGCCTGCTCATAGGCGGCGATGTTGCCGCGAAGGGCGCTGAGACGGGCGTTGATCCCGTCGCACTGGGGCGGGGGCGGCTCGCCGAAAAACAGGAAAGTCTGCCGGTCGCAGCCCATCGACTGGCCTTTGACCGCAAGGCGGCTGTATTCTGCCCGTAGCTTCGCGGCGCCGGCGCGATAGCGCGCCGCCATGCCTTCGGCGCCGGCCTTGGCGATCTGTCCGCGCAGATCCAGGCAACGGGCGCTCTCCGCCCGGGCGTCCGGCGCTGCGAGGCCCAGCGGCGCCAGGACGGCGGCGGCGCAGCACGCAGCGACGAAAATTTTGCGGAAGGCGCTTGGCCCCAGAATCGGCCTCATCCATTGCTCCGGCTGAAGCCTCGTTTCGATCCGACGCTGGTCGGACCGGTCTCCAGCTCTTTGGTTCTCGACGCGCTTTTCGGCGAAGCGATCGTTCGCCCGAAAACGCCAGCGCGGACCCGATCCCCGCCAGTGTTGGCTGAATCCCGCCGCGGATCAACTTTCGGCGATTTTCCAGCCTTTCTTGTCCGTAACAAGGCGGTCGCGCGGCTGCGACGGGCGCGCTTTTTTCGGCGCGGCCCTTCCCTTGAGCGCGGTCTTCGCCCATATCCGGCGCGGACGCCACTGGAGATCGGCCCGATGAAGTCTTCTGTTGAAACGATTTCGCTTTGCACGATTGCCCTGGGGGCGGCGCTCGCCGCCGGCTCGGTCTCGGCGCAGGAAGGGCCGGATCTGATCTTCCGCAAGTCCACCGACTTCAAGCTGCTCACGCCCAATGACAAGCTCGCGACCTATGTCGTCGACGACCCGATCATCGAAAACGTCGCCTGCGCCTATACGGCCCACGAAAAAGGCGGCGTCGCCGGCATGTTCGGCGTCGCCGAGCAGACCTCGGAAGTCTCGCTCGCCTGCAATCAGTACGGACCCGTCAAGCTGCGCAAGGAAAACGAGAAATTTTCCCAGGGAGATCTCGTGATCAGCGAGCGCCGGTCGCTGCTGTGGAAGCAGATGCATATCGTGCGTGGGTGCGACGCCAAGCGCAACATGCTGATCTACATGATCTATTCTGACAAGCTCATTGAAGGCTCGCCGGAAAATTCGACCTCCGCGGTCCCGATCCAGCCCTGGGGCGGCGCGACCCCGCCGCAGTGCAAGGACTGGGTCAAGTAACCCTCAGTCTGCGCAGGCGATCACCATCGCGTCGGTCTGCTGCGACGGACGCGACGCGGCGGCCGGAATGGCGGCGGTCACGTCGTCGGCGCGGCCATAGGCCTGGGCGGGTCCGTGGCCGTGGGCTTCGCACCAGGCGTCGGCGACGATGCGGCCGCAGTCGGACTTGCCCTTGAGGCATTCCGTGACCCCATAGCCGTCGTCGGGAACAAGGAAGGTTTCCGGCGCGGCCTGTGCATTGGCGCTCAGCGCCGCCGCCACGAGCGCGCCGGCGACGAGGGGCACGGCGATCCGGAACCAGAGGGTGCTTTCGATCTTCGACGACTGGATGAACATTGAGGCGCCCGCTCATGCGCCGCCGGAAGATAGGGCGGCCACGGCCAATCGTGGCGGGGCCGGGTAAAATATATGTTAAGCCGCCTTGATTCCGCCCGAATGCGGCGCCGCCACAACGCGCTTGACGCGGCGGCGCGCCGGGCGCATGGTCCGGCCATGAGGCTCTTCCTGACGCTCTATTGCCGAATTTGCGGCCGGATCATCATCAGCTAGCGACCATCGCTGGCCGGAGCCTCACGTCGTTCCTAAAGAGCCTGATCCAAACGACATGAAACGCGCCGGCCGGGCTGGCCCGAGGGGATTTCATGTCGACGCCTGCGCTCAAGATCTACAACACGCTGACGCGGACGAAGGAGCTGTTCCGCCCCATCGACGCCGCCAATGTGCGCATGTATGTCTGCGGGCCGACGGTCTATGATTTCGCCCATATCGGCAACGCCCGGCCGCTCATCGTCTTCGACGTGCTCTACCGGTTGCTGCGGCATCTTGCAAAGCAGGGTGTTTGGGACGGCGGCAGAGGCGAGACTAAAGTCACTTATGTCCGCAACATCACCGACGTCGACGACAAGATCAACGCCCGCGCCGCCGAGCGTGGGATCACCATCCGCGAACTGACCGAAGAGACCAACAGGGTCTTCCAGGAAGACGTGCGCGCGCTCGGGTGCCTGGAGCCCGACGTGCAGCCGCGCGCGACCGAACACATCGCGCAGATGATTGCGATCATCGAGCGATTGATCGCCGCGGGCCACGCCTACGCGGCCGACGGGCACGTGCTCTTCGACGTGCCGTCGATGGAGGCTTACGGGCGTCTGTCGCGCCGTTCGCTCGACGAAATGCTCGCGGGCGCGCGCGTCGACGTCGCGCCCTATAAGCGCGGCGACATGGATTTCGTGCTGTGGAAGCCGTCGAAGGAGAGCGAGCCCGGCTGGGAGAGCCCCTGGGGCAGGGGGCGTCCCGGGTGGCATATCGAATGCTCGGCGATGTCCTGGGCGCATCTCGGCGAGACCTTCGACATACACGGCGGCGGCATCGATCTCGTCTTTCCGCATCACGAGAACGAAATCGCGCAGAGCTGCTGCGCCTTCGGCCGCGACGTGATGGCGAATTACTGGATGCATAATGGATTCCTGCAGGTCGAGGGCGAGAAAATGTCCAAGAGCCTGGGGAATTTCGTGACGATTCACGAATTGCTGCATACGGACAAATTCGGCGGGCGGAAGTGGCCGGGCGAAGTGCTGCGGCTCGCGATGCTGCGCACGCATTACCGGCAGCCAATTGATTGGACCGTGAAGGCGCTGGAAGAGGCGGAGGCCACCTTGACGCGCTGGAGGGGGGCGGTCCGCCGTGCAGGTGCGGATCAGCCTGGATTAATTCCAAAAGATATCGTTGATGCTCTAAGCGACGATCTCAATACGCATCTCGCACTAAGTCTCATGTCGAGCCTTTCAGCTCGCGCGTCCAGAGTTTCTCCCTTGACCGGGGTCTCTCCTGGGGGCCCCTATCCAGCCTCGGTAACAGATGAGGAGGCGAAGGAAGCGGCGCAAAACCTCCTCGCTGCGGGTATGCTGTTGGGTTTGTCGCTCGACAAGTCCCCCGATGCGGACCTTTCCAGCGAGCAGAAGCAAATAATTGAAATGGCTATCGCCGCCCGTCTCGCCGCCCGCGCCGCGAAGAACTGGGCCGAGTCCGACCGCATCCGCGACGAACTCGCCGCCATGGGCGTTGCGCTCAAGGATAATAAGGACGGCACGACGACGTGGGAGGTCAAGCGGTGATGACGGACCCCACCCGGCCCGCTTCGCGGGCCACCCTCTCCGCAAGGGGGAGGGATTCGCGCACGCAGGTTGGCGAGACTTCCGAGAGGCTTGTGCAGCTTCAAATCTTTCAGGCGATTGGCGGTCTCGATGCAGTGCAATCCCTCCCCTTTACGGGGAGGGTGGCCCGCGCAGCGGGCCGGGTGGGGTTCGAGGGCTAGCGCATGACCGTCGCTCGCGCCCGCGCCTTGCGCAAGACCATGACGCCGCAGGAGGTGAAGCTGTGGGTTCAGCTGCGCAAGCTGAGGCCCGAGGGCTTTCACTTTCGCCGTCAGGCGCCGGTCGATGGATTCATTCTGGACTTCGCGTGTTTTAAACATAGGCTCATCGTCGAGATTGACGGCTCTCAGCACGCGGAAGACAGCGGCCTTCGCCACGATACGCGCCGGGACGCGCATTTCGCGGCGCAAGGCTTTCGGACGCTGCGTTTCTGGAACAGCGAGGTTGATCTCAACCTGCATGGGGTCGTCGAGACGATCCTCGCCCGGGCGCGTGAGACTGAAGGGGAGGCGTTGTGACGGCGGACCCCACCCGGCCCGCTTCGCGGCCCACCCTCCCCGCAAGGGGGAGGGATTGGAGCACGCAGGTTGGCGAGCCTTCTGAGAGGCTTGTGCAGCTTCAACTCTTTCAGGCGGTTGGCGGTCTCGATGCAGTCCAATCCCTCCCCTTTACGGGGAGGGTGGCCCGCGCCCGCGCTTTGCGCAAGACCATGACGCCGCAGGAGGTGAAGCTGTGGGTTCAGCTGCGCAAGCTGAGGCCCGAGGGCCTTCACTTCGTCGAGACGATCCTCGCCCGGGCGCGTGAGACTGAAGGGGAGGCGTTGTGATGACGGCCCCCACCCGGCCCGCTTTGCGGGCCACCCTCCCCGCGAGGGGGAGGGATTCGCGCACACGAGTGCGCCTTCCCTCTGAAACTGCGCCCTGCGCCGAATCTGAGAGACAAGGAGAAAGCCATGTCCAATGACGACTGGAAAAGAACGCTGCCCTTCAAGCGCCATTGGGCGGTCTATCTCCTGTTCAAGCTCTTCGTGCTGGCGCTCGCCGCCGTCGCAGCCTGGCATCTGCTGCGCGCGTTCGAGGTCGTGTAATGGCGACAGCGCCGGGACTTCGACCCTATCTTCCGGCAGACGCCGCAACGCTCGCGGCGCTGTTTCGCGCCAGCGTCGAAGAGCTTGCGGCCGAGGATTATGACGCCGATCAACGCGAGGCCTGGGCCTCGGCCGCTGATGACGAAGCGGCTTTCGCGTCGCGACTGGCCGGCGAACTGACGATTGTCGCACTGCTTGGCGGCGACGTCGCCGGCTTCGCCTCGCTCAAGGATAATGCAATTTTCGACATGCTCTATGTGCGACCCGATCTCGCGGGGCAGGGCGTCGGCGCCACGCTTGCGGACGCCATCGAGAAGCTTGCCGCGGCGCGCGGAACGAAAAAGCTCACCGTCGAGGCGTCCGATTCGGCGCGCGACTTTTTCGCCGCGCGCGGCTATGTCGCACAGAGCCGAAACACTGTAACGATCGCCGGCGAATGGCTCGGCAACACCACAATGACCAAGGAACTGGCGGCGCCCGCCGCCGGGGGACTGCAGTGATGATGAAGGAACGCGTCACGCTTTACGACACGACGCTGCGCGACGGCGCGCAGACGACAGGCGTCGATTTCTCGCTCGAAGACAAGCGGCAGATCGCCGCCATGCTCGACGACCTCGGCGTCGATTATGTCGAAGGCGGATATCCCGGCGCCAATCCGCTCGATACGGAGTTTTTCACGACGCGGCCGAAACTGCGCGCCCGCTTCTCCGCCTTCGGCATGACGCGGCGGCAGGGCCGTTCGGTCGAGAACGATCCCGGCGTGGCGGCGCTGCTCGACAGCGCGGCGGATGCGGTGACCTTTGTCGCGAAGAGCTGGGATTATCAGGTCAAGGTCGCTTTGCGCTCCACGGAAGAGGACAATCTCCAGGGCATTACGCAATCCGTGAAGGCCGCCGTGTCGAAGCAGAAGGAAGCGGCCGTCGACTGCGAGCATTTCTTCGACGGCTTCAGGGCCAATCCGGACTATGCGCTGGCCTGCGCCAAGGCCGCCTATGACTCCGGCGCGCGCTGGGTCGTGCTCTGCGACACCAATGGCGGGACGCTGCCGCATGAGGTCGAGCGCATCGTCGCCGAAGTGGTGAAGGTCATTCCGGGCGACCATGTCGGCGTGCATTGCCACGACGACACCGGGCAGGCGGTCGCCAATTCGCTCGCCGCGCTGCGCGCCGGCGCGCGGCAAATTCAGGGCACGCTCAATGGTCTCGGCGAACGCTGCGGCAACGCCAATCTCACGACGATCATCCCGACGCTACTCCTCAAGGAGGAGTTCGCCGAGCGGTTCGAGATCGGCGTGAGCCGCGACAAGCTCACCCACCTCACGCGCGTCAGCCATGCGCTCGACGAGCTGCTCAACCGCGCGCCGAACCGCCACGCGCCTTATGTCGGCGCGAGCGCCTTCGCCACCAAGGCGGGAATTCACGCCTCGGCCGTGCTCACCGATCCGCGCACCTATGAGCATGTGCCGCCGGAGAGCGTGGGCAATATGCGCCGCGTGCTGGTCTCGGATCAGGCGGGACGCTCGAACATCATTTCCGAACTGACGCGGCTTGGCGTCAACGTCGACAAGAAGGATCCGAGGCTCACGCGCCTCCTCGACGAAGTGAAAGACAAGGAGGCGCAGGGCTACGCCTATGAGGGCGCCGACGCCTCCTTCTTCCTGCTGGCCAAGCGCGTCCTCGGCGAAGCGCCGCACTATTTTGATATCGAGCGCTACAGCGTTGCGGTCGACCGCCGTTTTGCGAAGAACGGCGGCTTCGAGGACCTCGGCGCCGAGGCCATCGTGAAGGTCAATGTGCACGGCGAAAGCCGCATTTCGGCGGCGGAGGGCAACGGCCCCGTCAATGCGCTGGATCTCGCCCTGCGCAAGGATCTCGGCGCCTATCAAAGATTCATCGACGACGTGCGCCTCGTCGATTACCGCGTGCGCGTCTTTCAGGGCGGCACGGACGCCGTGACGCGCGTGCTGGTCGAATGCGCCGATGGCGCGGGCAATCGCTGGTCGACGGTCGGCGTCTCCGCGAATGTCATCGACGCGTCATTCGAGGCGATTGTCGACGCGATCAATTACAAGCTGCTGATCTCGGGGGCGACCTAGGGGCGGACCCCACCCGGCCCGCTTCGCGGGCCGCCCTCCCCGCGAGGGGGAGGGATTAGCACGCAGGTTTTCACATCCGCTCGGTAATCGCCGTTTCCTCGACTTTCGGCATGCGGCGCGCGGTCGTCTGGATCATCGGCAGAATGTCCTCGACGCGTTCCGCCACGAGATAGCGCACTTCATATCCCTCGCGGATAAAGCCCGAATTGTGCATATGGGCGAAGAGCGTCAGCAACGGGCGCCAGAAGCCGGCGATGTCGGCGATGACAAGCGGCTTGGTATGCCGCCCGAGCTGAATCCAGGTCAACTGCTCGGTCAGCTCCTCGAGCGTCCCGACGCCGCCGGGCAGGGCGACGAAAGCGTCCGATTTTTCGAACATCAGGCGCTTTCGGGTATGCATATGGTCGACGACGATCAAATCGGTCATTCCCTGCATGGCGAGTTCGCGCTCTTCCAGAAAGTCGGGGATGATCCCGGTCACCCGGCCGCCGGCGTTCAGCACGGCGCGCGCGGTGATCCCCATGAGGCCGCAGGAGCCGCCGCCAAAGACGAGTCCGACTCCGGCTTTGGCCAGAATGCGCCCAAAAGTTTCCGCCGCCGCGGCGTAGCGCAGGTCGTCTCCCTGGGCGGAGCCGCAGTAGACGCAAATGTTCTTGATCTTCTGCATAAGCTTCTTTCCGTCAACTGGCGCCATCGGCCCGCCGGTCAAGCGGGGTGCGCGAAAGAGTTAAAGGCCTTATATGACACTTGCCTCTTTCGCCGAGGCTTCCATTCATCATTGGACTCCGAATGCTCAGAATTGGCCAACGCGCGTCGGGCGCCTATGGCGCGCCCGATCCGCAGGACGCTTCCCTTTCCGAAGCCTCGCTCCTTGGAACAATCCGCCGGCTGTGGCCCTATATTTGGCCGCGCGGCCGGCGCGATCTGGAGCTACGCGTCGCTGTCGTCTTCGGGCTGCTGATCGTCAGCAAGCTGTTCAACGCCATGACGCCCTATGCTTTCAAATGGGCGACCGATGCGCTGGCGGAAAGCGGAGCAGCGGCCCTGCCCGTTCTGGGCGCGAGCGCCGTCGGCTTTACGCTGCTCATGGGCGCGATCCGCATCGTGTCCGTCATCCTTATGCAGGCGCGCGACGGCATTTTCGCGGCGGTGGCCATGCATGCCGTCAGGCGGCTGGCGACCGACCTTTTCATCCATATGCACGAACTGTCCCTGCGCTTTCACATCAGCCGCAAGACAGGCGGGTTGACGCGCGTCCTGGAGCGTGGCCGCAACGCCATCGAGACGCTGTCGCGGCTCGTCATGTCCACCGGCGCGCCGACCGCGCTCGAAATGGCGCTCGTGCTGGGGATTTTCATCTATCAGTTCAATTGGCGCTACGGCCTCGTGCTCATTGTCACCCTGGGGGCCTATTTCGCCTATACCACCCTCGCGACCAACTGGCGCATCGCGATCCGCCGCACGATGAACGAGAGCGACACGGACGCCAACCAGAAGGCGATCGACAGTCTGCTCAATTACGAGACGGTAAAATATTTCAGCGCCGAGCGGCGCGAAGCCGAGCGCTACGACAGATCCATGGCCTTTTACGAAAAGGCCAGCACCCATTCCTATATTTCGCTCGCCATCCTCAACGCCGGCCAGACGGTCATTTACATCATCGGCGTGACGACGATGATGGTCATGTGCGTCTACAGCATTCGCGCCGGCCAAAACACGGTCGGCGATTTCGTGCTCATCAACGCCATGATGTTGCAGCTCGCCCAACCGTTGAATTTCATGGGCACTTTCTATCGCGAGGTGCGGCAGGCGATCATCGACATCGAGACCATGTTCTCGATCCTGTCGCGCAGCCCCGAGATTTCGGACAAGCCGGATGCCGAGCCGCTTGTCGTGAACGAGGGGCGCGTCGTCTTCGACAATGTGCAGTTTTATTACGATTCCGATCGGCCGATCCTGAAGGGCGTGAGCTTCGACGCGGCGCCCGGTCAGACGATCGCCATTGTCGGGCCGTCTGGCGCCGGCAAATCGACGATCTCGCGGCTCATGTTCCGCTTCTACGAGCCGCAGGGCGGCAGGATCACGATCGACGGGCGGAATATTCTCGACGTCACCCAGGCGAGCCTGCGCGCCGCCATCGGCATGGTGCCGCAGGATACCGTGCTCTTCAACGACTCGATCGGCTACAACATCCGTTACGGCCGCTGGGACGCGACCGACGCGGAGGTGCGCGAGGCCGCGCAGCTCGCCCAGATCGACGCGTTCATTCAGAGCGTGCCGGGCGGGTATGAGGCGCAGGTGGGCGAGCGTGGGTTGAAGCTCTCCGGCGGCGAGAAGCAGCGCGTCGCGATCGCCCGCACCATCCTCAAGGGCCCGCCCATCCTCATTCTGGACGAAGCGACCTCAGCGCTCGACAGTTTTACGGAGCATGAAATTCAGGAGGCGCTGCGCCGCGTCGCCAAGGGCCGCACGACGCTCGTCATCGCCCATCGGCTCTCGACCGTCGTGGACGCGGATGAGATTCTCTTCCTCGACCATGGGCGCATCATCGAGCGAGGCCGCCATGCGGAGCTGCTGGCGCTCGGCGGCCATTACGCCGCCATGTGGAACCGCCAGCGCGAGGCCGCCGAAGCGCGCGCCAAACTGCTCGAGGCCGAGCGCGAGGAGGCCGAGGCGGAGTAGGGCCCGGGGTCGCCCCGCTCCCTCAAGAGTCGGGCTTCGCGCGCCCGTCAGAATGACGCCAGAAAAAAAGTGTTTGGTCTGCGGTAGCGCCAGGCGCTGGCTTCGAGGCGCGCGGCGTAAATCAGCGTATTGTCTAAAATGCCCGGCGCAAATAGGCGCATTCCAATCTGACGCGAGTCTTAATGTCCGAACAGCGAACCACGATTTACAGCCTTCAGGCTGGCCGCGCTCTCGCTGCGATTGCGGTGGTCGTTCACCACGCCGCGTTAGCGGCTCGTGATTTCGGCGGCGGCCTGCGATACGAAGACATATTTTCGCTCGGCTACTTGGGCGTGGATTTCTTTTTCGTCCTTTCCGGATTCATCATTTACTACTCGACTGTCGGTCGTTCCAAGAGCCCGGCGGATTACGCAAGGTCCAGGGCCGTAAGAATATACTTTCCCTATCTCCCTATCGGGCTGGCGATAGCGATACTCTATTGGCTGCTTCCCGGAGCTTCGCTGGGCGATCGCCAGTGGAATTGGCTGACAACCATCACGCTCGCGCCGATCGGCGCCCCGGCGCTCAGTGTCGCGTGGACGCTTCAGCACGAAGTCATGTTTTACGCTTTATTCGGGATTTTTTACTTTTCCGGTCGCCTGTTCTTAGGTCTATTTCTCTGGTTCGGCGCAATTGCCGCCAATGGCTTGATCGGCGCAGTGGATGTGATTCCGCTACGCCCCATCGGGCGATGTCCCGAACGATGTTGAAATAGGAGGAGCGGCGTTGCTGACCTTGAGCTTGTAGGCTCGGGGTGCTGATTCCACAGAAGGAAAGCAACGCCATGAACCAAGCTATCACATCGACGGCGATTCCCGCGAGCGCCTGGAAGGCGCAGGCGCTGGCCAACATGACGGCGAGTTTCGAGAGCTTCTGCCTTGTCTCGGGCATGGAGGCGCTGGCCGAGATGATGGAGAGCGACGCGACGGCGGCCTGCGGCCCTCGGCATGGGCGCGGCAAAGGGCGACGGGCGCATCGCTGGGGTAAGACGAGGGGCCAGATCGGTTTCCATGGCGGCAAGGTGGAGATCGACCGTCCGCGTCTGCGCGGATTTGACGGCAAGGAGTTGGCGCTACCCAGTTGGGAGGCGGCGCAAGCCGAGGATTGGCTTGGCAAATGGGCGATGAACCAGATGCTGATCAATGTCTCGACGCGCAGGTTCAAGCGTTCGGTCCGGCTGCCCGAGGGCGACGTTCCGGCGCGTAACGGGTCCGGCCTGTCGAAATCGGCGGCGTCGCGGCGGTTCGTGGCGCTGTCGGCGGCGCGGCTGCGGGAATGGATGGCGCGGGACCTCTCCGCCCTGGATTTGTTGGTGATCCAGATCGACGGCGTGCGCATGGTCGAGGACATGACCCTCGTGGCGGCGCTCGGCGTTGACGCAAGCGGCGACAAACATCCGCTCGGGCTGGTGGAGGGCGCGACGGAAAACGCAGCGACCGTGCAGGCCTTGATCGACAATCTCGTCGAGCGCGGGCTCGATCCCGCTGTTCCTCGCCTGTTCATCATCGACGGCTCCAAAGCGCTCGCCAAGGCGATCCGGGCGACCTTCGGGCGCGAGGCGGCCATTCAGCGCTGCCAGATCCACAAGGCGCGCAACATCCTGGACCGGCTGCCGAAATCCATGCATGCGTCCGTTCGCCGGGTGCTGCGTCAGGCATGGGAGATGAATGACGCCTCGAAGGCCGAGAAGCTATTGCGCAACCTCGCCCGGCGCCTTGAAAAGGACTGGCAAGGCGTTTCCGCCTCGATCCTCGAGGGGCTCGACGAGATGCTGACCGTCACGAGGCTGGGTCTGCCGCCTGAGCTGCGGCGATCGCTCGCGTGCACGAACATGATCGAAAACGTGATGGGGACGTTGCGGCGCGTCTGCCGGAACGTGAAATACTGGCGATCCCCGTCGATGGCTCTCCGTTGGGCGGGCGCAGCCATGCAAGAAGCCGCCAAGGGCTTTCGGCGGCTCAAGGCTCACAAGCAGCTCCCGATCCTGAGGGCGGCGCTCTCCGCCCGAAAGCTGAACGTCACTTCAGCCAGCTCAACTCTTGCTGATGCCGCGAGGGCAGCATAGTCTTTCAACCAGCGACGCCCGCTGCTCGCTTTTCAACAGCAAGCGGGACATCCCCCCCCATCGATCTTGAATTCCTTTTTGGCGTCGCAGCGGCTGTAATGGCGCAGCGAGGGCGATGGCATGTGGCAATGGCGCCGGCCGCGCTTATCTGCTTTGTCCTATGGGGTTTTCAGGGATTTCACCGTGAATCGTCGGTGCTTGTCGGGCTCGGGTTCGCCTTGCTCGTGCCCGTCATCGTCGCCGCTGAACGCGAACAGTGGTTGAGGATTCCCCGCACCTATATTTTCCTGGGCGCAGCGTCCTATTCGATCTACCTCTCGCACGGCTTGGCCATTTCTATCGCGGCCCGTATCCTTCATGGATCCTGGGTCATCATGATCGGGTCGACCTTAGCCGGCGTTCTTGGCGGCGTCGCCTACTACCTGGTTATTGAACGTCCAATCCTAAATCTTGCTGGGTCCAGAAAGGTCCCTGCGCGGTCCAAGGCGCGCGGCGCGATCCATGCCGACTAGCGCCGGGGCTTGAGCGCCGCGCCGACCGGTGACGTGACGGATTGCGCGCCCGGAAGGGCCCCCGAACCCCGCGCTGGCAAAATTCGCCTGCCCTTTGGAGTGGGCCCCTCGGGCCGGGCAGAGGTCATGCCGCTGATTTGACCGCCTGCCGGGTGTGTTGATCCTCGAACTGCTGGGGGCTCAGATAGCCCAGCGCCGAATGCAGCCGGCGCCTGTTGTAAATGTCGTCGATGAACCGGGGAAGGCCCTCGGTAACGTCGTCGAATGTTTCGTAAGCCATCGGATAGACTGCTTCAACCTTTAGAGTCTTCATGAAGCTCTCGGCCTTGGCGTTGTCATAGGGGTTGCCCCGCCTTCCCATCGATCCGATAAGCCCATGTTCGGCAAGCACCTCACGATAGCGCCCGGCGGCGTATTGCGAGCCGCGGTCCGAGTGATGCACGCAGCCTGGGGGCGGCTTCCGGCGCTCGATTGCGGCCTTGAGGGCGGATATCGCGAGCCGCGCGTCAATTGCGCGGCTGATAGCGTAACCAACCACGAGGCGCGACCAAGCATCGAGGATCACGGCCACGTAAGCGAAGCCCCCAACGATCGCGACGTAGGTGATGTCGGCGACCCAAAGTTGGTCAGGACCGGACAGAGCCATGTCCCTTGCCAGATTGGGAAAAATTGGCTGGTCGTGATCACTGTCAGTCGTCGTGACGTAGCGCCGACGGGTTCTTGGTTGGAGATCGTATTCGCGCATGAGTCGCCGAATTTTCTTATGGTTGACGACCATTCCTCTATGGCGCAGCTCGGCGCGGACTCGCCTCCATCCATAATTTTCACACTCCTCGCAGATAGCTGCGATCGCCTCGACAATCGCGATGTCATCCGTAGGGACCTGCCGGGTGTCGTAATAGGTCGAGCGTGCGATACCCATCAGCCGGCATCCTTCGGCAACGCTGAGCCCCCGGGGCCGACAACAACGGATGTATTCCCGCTTCTCGGCCGCGGAGTGCTTTTCAGAGCCCCCTTTAAGAACTCCAATTCGAGCGCCTGCTTGCCTACAAGACGTTCCAGGGCGGCAATCCGAGCCTCGTATTGCTGGAGAAGGTCGGCCGTCTGAGCGTCCTCGTCGAACTCGCCCGCTTCATATTTCTGGACCCAGACGCGGATCAGGTTCCGGCAGATGTCATGGCGCTTCGCTAGACCATGCAGCGTCTCTCCGGCCAGGTATTCCTGGGCGACTTGGCGCTTGAACTCGACGCTGTAGGTGCGGTGTTTGGCCATGGCTTTCTTCCTCTGAAAGCCCGGCATACCGGTCAATCGTTAAGCTCGCCTCTGCCGGCCTCAAGGGCCCACTCCACTTTGGCGAGGATTATTCTTTGCCGAAGATCAATTGCCGACGCACCCTCAGAGACAAAGGCGCCTTAGCCCCGGGAGGGTTCGATGCTCAAAAAAATTATTTTCTCCTCGCTGGCCGCCTTCGGCGCCGCCACGGCCGCTCAGGCCCAGATCAAGGCGGAGCATCCGCGCTTCTGCGTCATGAGCGTCGGGCCGACGCAGATGATGTTCAGCGCCTTTCAGGAGAACAAGACCGACGAAATCTTCTGCCAGCACATCGGCGACGTCGGCAAGACGATGATCATCCTCGACGCCAAGAGCAACGAGCTTCGGGATATGAACATCGAGGTTCGTCTGCTCAAGAACATCGGCCAGGCGGATTGGCGCGACGACCTCGACGCGACGACCGTAACCGTCCTCCCGGCAAAGAAATATCTCGAGGGGCGCGGCACCACGAGCTTCACCTACGACTTCACCAAGGAGGGCGACTATCTCGCGCTCGTGCGCGCCACGAGCGACGACGGGGCGAAGGAATATGTAGGGCAGTATTACTTCACCGTGGGCGCAAGCTATTTGCAAACCGTCGCCACGGGCGCTCTCGCGGCTGCCGTGGCTTGCGTCGGTCTCGCGATGTGGCGGCGCGGCCAGTCCGGGAAGACGGCCAAGCCGGCGCAGGCGAAGCCCGCCCCCTCAGCCGCTCGTCAGTCGTCGTAGGTTCCGCTCGACGCGCTTTTTGTAGATTGCGACGGCGCGGCCGGCGGCGTGATGCGGCTCGCCTGCGGCAAAGCTGCGGGCGGCTTCCAGAGTGGCCTCGGCGGCGGCGTCGATCTTCTCGGCGACCATCAGGGTGCCCTCGCGATTCGGGTCGACGACTCCAAAGGCCATTTTGGTCAGCCGGACGGCGATGACGGCGTTCGCCGCCACGCTCAGGACGAGCGTATCCGAAAGAAGCGTGGTCAGACCCGGCCGGTTGTCCATCTGCTCGACCTCCGCAGCAAGTCGCCGAGTTTGCGCCAGTTCGAACTGAAATGTAAAGGTCGGGCCGGGGAAAGGTTAAGCTTCGGTCGCCGGGGGATCGCCCCGCTTCCATCCCGTCCCAACAACCCCCATATTCGCGGCCATGGCGAAGTCTCCCGAAAAACCCAAGGCGGCGAAGAAAGACCCGGCGCGTCCGACGCGCGCCAAGGCGTCCAAGCCCGACGTCGCGCCGCTCGCCCCCCATCTCGCTCAATTGCTCAATCCCGCCCTGGCGCCCGGCTTTGAAGACATGGGGCAGGCGGCCTATGACGCGGACGCCGTCCCCGTCGGCGAGGACGAGCTCTCGACATGGGGGCTCGGTGCGTCGCCGCCGCAGGGCGCGGGCGTTCAGGCCACGGCGGATTCACTTGCGGAACTGCTGCGCCTTGGCGATCCGAATCTGCGCGACCGCAAGCCCTGGGTTCCGCATCGGCCGGAGCGGCCGGAAAAATCCGAGGGCGGCGTCAGATTCGAGCTTGTCTCCGACTATACGCCCAAGGGCGACCAGCCGGCGGCGATCGACGAGTTGGTGAAGGGGGTCGCGGCGCAGGAGCGCGATCAGGTGCTGCTCGGCGTCACCGGCTCGGGCAAGACCTTCACAATGGCGAGCGTGATCGCCCATACCCAGCGTCCGGCGCTGATCCTCGCCCCCAACAAGACCCTGGCGGCGCAGCTCTATGGGGAGTTCAAAAGCTTCTTCCCGAATAACGCGGTCGAATATTTTGTCTCTTATTACGATTACTATCAGCCCGAGGCCTATGTGCCCCGGTCGGACACCTATATCGAGAAAGAATCCTCGGTAAACGAGCAGATCGACCGCATGCGCCACGCCGCGACGCGCGCGCTCCTGGAACGCGACGACGTCATCATCGTCGCTTCGGTCTCCTGCATCTACGGCATCGGCTCGGTCGAGACCTATACGGCCATGACCTTTTCGGTGCAGCTCGGCGAGAAGCTCGAACAGCGACAGCTCGTCACCGATCTCGTCGCCTTGCATTACAAGCGGGTCAGCGCCGATTTTACGCGCGGAACGTTCCGGGTGCGCGGGGATACGGTGGACGTGTTTCCGGCTCACTATGAAGATCGCGCCTGGCGAATCTCCTTCTTCGGCGACGAGGTGGAGTCGATTTCCGAATTCGATCCGCTCACCGGCAGGAAGACGGTCGATCTCGAATTCGTCAAGATCTACGCCAATTCGCACTATGTCACCCCGCGCCCGACGCTCCTGCAATCGATCAAGGCGATCAAGGAAGAGTTGAAGCAGAGATTGGACGAACTCCACCGCGCGGGCCGCCTGTTGGAGGCGCAGCGACTCGAACAGCGCACGCGTTTCGATCTGGAAATGATGGAGGCGACGGGCGCTTGCGCCGGTATTGAGAATTACTCGCGCTATCTAACCGGCCGCAAGCCGGGCGAGCCGCCGCCCACGCTGTTCGAATATCTTCCCGACAATGCGCTCGTCTTCGCAGATGAAAGCCATGTTTCGATCCCGCAGATCGGCGGCATGTATCGCGGCGACTTCCGCCGCAAGGCGACGCTCGCCGAATACGGCTTCCGTCTGCCGTCCTGCATGGATAACCGCCCGCTGCGTTTCGAGGAATGGGACGCCATGCGGCCCCAGACGATCAGCGTCTCCGCGACGCCCGGCAACTGGGAACTGGAGCAGACGGGCGGCGTCTTCGTCGAACAGGTCATTCGTCCGACGGGGCTCATCGATCCGCCCGTCGAGGTGCGTCCGGCGCGCTCGCAGGTCGACGATCTTCTCGATGAAGTGCGCGCCACTTCACAGATCGGCTATCGCACGCTCATCACTGTGCTGACCAAGCGCATGGCCGAGGACTTGACCGAATATCTGCACGAGAATGGCGTGCGCGTGCGCTACATGCATTCGGACATCGACACGCTGGAGCGCATCGAGATCATCCGCGACTTGCGGCTCGGGGCCTTCGACGCGCTCGTCGGCATCAACCTCCTGCGCGAGGGCCTCGATATTCCCGAATGCGGCCTCGTCGCCATTCTCGACGCCGACAAGGAGGGCTTTTTGCGCTCCGAGACGTCGCTGGTGCAGACCATCGGCCGCGCCGCGCGCAATGTTGACGGGCGTGTGATCCTCTACGCGGATCACATCACCGGCTCGATGAAGCGCGCCATGGACGAGACCGAGCGCCGCCGCGCCAAGCAGCAGGCCTATAATCTCGAGCACAACATCACGCCCGCATCGATCAAGCGCGGCATCGCCGACATTCTCGGCAGCGTCGCCGAGCAGGATCATGTCACGGTCGACACGGGCTACGACCTCGCGCCGGGCCATAATCTCGCGGCGACGATCGCTGATCTCGAGAAGCGCATGAAGGAGGCCGCCGCCGATCTCGCCTTCGAAGAGGCGGCGCGGCTGCGCGACGAAATCCAGCGCCTGCAAAAGGCGGAGCTGCTCGCGGAGGCGAGCCCGGTGCTGCGAATTACCCTTTCCAGCAAGACGGGGGAGAGGCGGGCTGGGGGCGGCGGCGCAAGTCTGTCGACTCGCGCGCGTAAACCAACCGACGCCGATATGGGGCCGCATAATTTCGGCGGCGGCGAGGCCCGGCCCCTTGGCCGCGTCCCGCCGCGCCCCGTCGGCCGCTCATCCGGCGGCAGGCCCGGCACCCGCACGGTGAAGGGCAAACCGAAGTAGGCCGCTGCGAAACGAAGCGCTCCATGGTCGCGATGCGCGCCCTCGTCGTTTGCGGGAGCGAGGGCGGCGCGCTCAGTATTTCGTCACCAGCGGCGGCGGCGGGGGCGGCGGCGGGACGAGCGTCGGGATGACGTAGCGGAAGCCCACGCGCACGTCGTTCGAGGCGAGGTTGAAACGCTGCACCTCGCCGGGGCAAACGACGACGCCCATGCAGACGATCCTGTTGGTGTTGAAATTACCCATGTCGAGGTAGCGGTAGGCGACTTCGAGCTTCAGATTGGGCGTGACGTTGAAGGCGAGGCCCGCGCCGACTTGCCAGGCGAAATTGGTCTGCGTTCGATTGCTCGCATAGCCGAAGCCGCCTGCCGGCTGGGCGGAAATGTCGTAGAAGTTTTCGAGGAAGTTGCTCGCGAAGCCAATGCCGCCGCCGATGAACGGCGTGATGCCGTACCAGGTGCCGAGATCGAAATAAGCGTTGCCAAGGAAGACGGCGGCGCTCTGCTGGGCGTGATAGAGATCGTGGCAGCGGGCGTTGACGCCGCAGGGGGAGGCGCCCCACGCGCTCCAGATGTCGCTGTAACTCTGGATGGCGCTGTATTGTGCGGCCGTGCGGTATTCGCCCGTGACGTCGAAGCGGAACCAGCTGTTGAATTGATACCCGACGCCTGCGCCCGCGAAAGCCGCGTCGCCGATCGAATAGGCGTTGAACATCGGCGCGGGCACATGGATCGTCGGGTTGAGGAAGGTCGAGGAGACGCCGCTGATCTGATTGGCGCCGACGCCGACGTCGCCGCGCAGATACCAGCCGCTGAAATCCGGAGGCGGCGGTGGGGGCGGTGGGGGCGGCGGCAGAAGATCGGCCGCCTGCGCGCTGGCGCCGAGGCCAGCGACGACTGCGGCCGCTATGAGAAGGGCGGTTCGGCCCATGGTCAGTTCCCCTTTGCAAAACGGGCCGCGGTGCGGTCCCAGCTTATGGCCAAGCTAAAGATTGGCGGGGAAGGCTTAAGGCTGAGTTAACCTTACCGATTGAAGGACAAGCGTTTACCAAGTTTTTTTCGTCGGATCTGACCAGGCCGTCTTCCGCCCGTGGCGTCTCTGCTTCTGCGCGCTTGCTGCAGCAGTCAAGTTCAAGAATAATCGCGTCGACGGAGCGTTTCAAAGCCGAGAAGACGCCAATGGCAAACTCAAGCGCCTATTTCTCCGCGATCCCCGTCCGGGTGATCGACGCAAGCTATGCGCCGCAAGCTAGGTTCAATCCCGAGACCGCCGACCTCAACGGCGACGGCCATCAGGATCTGCTCGTCCTTGGCGCCTCTTACCCGGTCGCGGGCGCGACGTCCCCAACGCCTCAGCCCGCGGCCGTATTTTTCGGCGATGGAAACGGCGGCTTTACACGCGTCGCGGAGAGGGTCTTTCCGGCGAGTTCGCTCCTTACCGTTCACCCGCGGAAGGTCCTTTTCGCGGATTTCAACGGCGACGGTCGTTTGGATGTCTTCGTTTCAAGCCACGGATGGGACGCCTCGCCCTTTCCGGGAGAACAAAACCGCCTGGTTCTGTCGCAGCCGAACGGGACATGGGTCGACGCGACGCCGTCGCTTCCCCAATTGAGCGACTTTTCCCATTCTTCGGCGGCCGGGGACATCAATCGCGACGGGCGCGCCGACATTTTCGTCGGAAATGGCTACGCCGGGCAAAATCACATTCTGCCTTATGTGCTGCTGAATAAGGGGTTGGGCCAGTTCTTCTTGACGAGGAGCGACATCCCGACCTCGCCGGGAAACGTTCTCGACTTCGATACTTTCCATATGTTTCCAGCAAGCACGCTGGCCGATCTAAACAACGATGGCTATCCGGATCTGATCATTGGGGCTGACGCCAGCTCCGCCTATAATGGAAACACACAGTCCACGATCCTCTGGAACCGCGGTGGAGCCTTCAGTCAGGCGGATATTTCGCCGCTGCCGGCGACAAAGAGTTTCCCAACGCATATCGATCTCGATATCCAGCCGATCGACATCGATGCGGACGGATTAAAAGATCTCATTATCGTCGGGACTCAGGGGCAGCCGTTTTACGACGGCTGGTTTGTGCAGTTGCTGCTGAACAAGGGCGGCAAAACCTTTGTCGACGCGACATCGAGCCTAGTCTCGCCGACCGACGCGATGGGCGGCGCAGCCGGAAAGACCACGGGGACGCCCTGGGCGACGTGGGCGAGAGTAGGGGATTACAACAACGATGGATTTCAGGACTTCGCCCTCGAGCTTAACGGGCGGATCACGCAGTCGACGCCGCTCATTTGGCTGAACGACGGCGCCGGGCGCTTTCATACGATTAAAGTCGGCGATCTCGTCGCGCCGGGAGACGAATGGATGCTGGGCGGCGGGCATCTCATGCAAACCAAGAACGGCTACAGCTTCCTTACGTTGCAAGAATATCCAGGAAGCGGCGGGCTGATCGAGACGGGTTTGCTCGCGACAAAGCCTTTGCCCGGGGCGCCGCGTGAGACCGACGATGCCTATGTCACGGCCAAAAACACAGCGCTTCATGTCAACGCGGCGCAGGGCGTGCTCGCCAACGACACGAATGGGACGGCGAACAAACTCACGGCCTCGCTGGTTTCAGGCCCGTCTCACGGGACGGTGACCCTCGCCCCGGACGGCTCCTTCGTCTACACGCCCGAGACCGGCTTCGTGGGTTCGGACGCTTTCGCCTACACGGCGCAAGATTGGGTGGTCAGGGGGCGCGACGCGACTGTCGAGGTCGTCGTCGGGGCTCGCCCGGCGACGAGCGTGCAACAGGAAGTCCTCGGTCTCTATGCCGCGCTTTACAATCGCGCCGCCGACTTTCCCGGTCTCTCTTACTGGATCGGCCTCGTCGGCCAGCAGCCGGACGCGGCGGGCGTCACCGTCGCCAATGCGGCGCTCAAACCCGTAACGACGGCCGACGCCCAGCTGCTTGGCAAGCTCTTCGTCACGACGCAAAGCGCCTACTTCGACCAGACTTACGGCAGCCTCAGCGACAGCCAGTTCATCAACGCGCTGTATCAGAATATTGGCGGCAACGCGGGCGAGTCCGCGGGCGTCCAATACTGGTCCGGGCAACTCGCGACGCTCGAGGCGCAGGGGCTTTCTGTGCAGAACGCCCGCGCGCAGATCGTCGGCCAATTCGTGCAGGGCTTTATTGGTTACGATCTCACGAGCCAGCCGGCGTTCCTTACGACGGCGGAGTATCAGGCCGCCATTCAGCGCCAGACGATTTTTGACAACAAAATCGCCGTCTCGCAAAGTTACGCCAATGCGTCGAAGCAATATGGCGGGCATCTATTGGACGCACAGTCCGTCGCCGACGCGGCGTACCAAGCTGCGACGCGCGCGATTGCACATGTGACGCTGGACGGCGCGACGGTGACGACGGCGATCGGCCATATCCACTCCGCGGTGGCGGAGCACAATCTGGCGTTAATCTGAGCGACGCGACTCGCCAGCGCGTTCAGGCCGCCTCCGCAGAATCCTTCAACGCGCTGCAAACCTGCGCAACCAGCGTCTCGACCAGATCGGGGTCGTCGCCTTCGGCCATCACGCGGATCACCGGCTCTGTGCCGGAAGGACGCACGATCAGCCTTCCGCCGGCGCCGAGCCGCTCGCGGGCTGAGTCGATGGCGACGACGACTGAATCCTTTTCCAGCATCTGCTTTTGGGCGCGCACGCTTTTGAGCACCTGCGGCAGCGGCTCGAAGCAGTGGCAGACCTCGCTCACCCGGCGATTTCGGCGCTTCACCTCGGCGAGCACTTGCATGGCCGTGACGAGGCCGTCGCCGGTGGTCGAATAATCCGACAGGATCACATGGCCCGATTGCTCGCCGCCGACGTTATAGCCCGCCTCGCGCATGCGCTCGATGACATAACGGTCGCCGACGGCCGTGCGCTCCAGCGTCAGTCCCAGCCCGTTCAAATGCCGCTCGAGGCCGAGATTGGACATGATGGTCGCGACGAGGCCCGGCTTGGCGAGAAGCCCCTGGTCGCGCCAGCTTTGGGCGACCACCGCCATGACCTGATCGCCGTCGATGATGGCGCCGGTTTCGTCGACCAGGATGACGCGGTCGGCGTCGCCGTCCAGCGCAATGCCGACGTCGGCGCGTAATTCACGCACCTTGGCGCGCAGCGCCTGCGGCGAGGTGGAGCCAACGTCGCGGTTGATGTTGAAGCCGTCGGGCTCGACGCCCATGGCGATGACCTCGGCGCCGAGCTCCCAGAGCGCTTCCGGCGCGACCTTGTAGGCGGCGCCATTGGCGCAGTCGATGACGACGCGCAGCCCCTCGAAGCTCAGATTGCGGGGCAGGGTGTGCTTGGCGAATTCGATATAGCGCGCACGCACGTCGTCGATGCGGCGCGCGCGGCCGAGTTGGGTCGCGCCTGCGAGCTTGCGCGTCAAGTCGCTGTCGAGAAGCTTCTCGATCTCGGCCTCGATCTCGTCCGAGAGCTTGTGGCCGTCGGGTCCGAAGAGCTTGATGCCATTGTCTTCGAAGGAGTTGTGCGAGGCGGAGATCATCACGCCGACATCCGCCCGCATGGACCGGGTCAGCATGGCGACGGCGGGAGTGGGCATGGGGCCGAGCAGAAGCGTGTCCATGCCGACCGAGGCGAAGCCCGCGACCAGCGCATATTCGATCATATAGCCGGACAGCCGCGTGTCCTTGCCGATCACCACGCGATGGCGGCCTTCGCCGCGCTGGAACGTCAGCCCCGCCGCTTGACCAACCTTGAGAGCAAGCTCCGGCGTGATCTTTACATTCGCCAAACCGCGAATGCCGTCGGTGCCGAAATAGTGACGGGCCATCTGCTATCCTTCTCGAGGGTCAGCCAGACTCCCGGGCGCGACGTCATGAAAAACGTGTCCCGGCGCTGGCCGCAGTTTACATGGTCAGGCAATCATTTCATCTGTTGGAGAGAATCCTCGTTAAAAGGGCAAAAGAATGGAAGTCGTCATTTACCACAACCCGGCGTGTGGCACCTCCCGAAAGGTTCTGGCGGCGTTGCAGGAGGCGGGCCATGCGCCGCGGGTCGTTGAATATTTGAAGACCCCGCCGGACCGCAAAACGCTGCAGGCGGTGCTGAAGAAGATGGGGAAAAATGTCCGCGACATTCTGCGCAAGCGCGGAACGCCCTATGAGGAGCTTGGCCTCGACAATCCGGCGCTGACCGACGATCAGATCTTCGACGCCATCGAGAAGCACCCGATCCTCATGGAGCGGCCCATCGTCGTGTTCGGGGAGAAGGCGGCGCTGTGCCGGCCGGCGGAGACGGTCGAGGCCCTGATGGGGTGAAACCGCGGCGAGAGCAACGTCGCCCCTCGTGCTTCGAGACGCCGCCTTCGGCGGCTCCTCAGCATGAGGGACTTTTGATCCCAATACGAACAGGCCTCATCCTGAGGAGCCCGCGAAGCGGGCGTCTTGGAGGGGCCTCATCCTGAGGAGCCCGCGAAGCGGGGCGTCTCGAAGGATCGAGGCCGCCTCGGAGATTGTTGACGAAAAAAAAGCCCGGCGGAACCGCCGGGCTTTGATTTCTTTACACCGGGTTTGGCGACAACCCGCCGACATCGGGCTCTGGCTTGTGTCCGGTGGTCGGCACCGCGGAGCCGCGCGGCGGCTGCGGGGTCGTGGCGCTGGTGTCCTCGCGCACGGGGCGCTTGCCCTGCAGCAGCCCGCGCATCTCCTCGCCGGTCAGGGTCTCGAACTCCAGCAGGCCATTGGCCAGCGTGTCGAGCTGCGCCCGCTTCTCGGTCAGGATCTGCCTGGCCTTGTCATAGGCCTCCTGAACCAGACGCCGCACCTCCGCGTCGATCGTCTGCTGCGTCGCCTCCGAGAGGGTCTGCTGGCGGCCGAGCGAATAGCCGAGGAACTGCTCCTGCTGCGGCTCGGCGTAGGCCACGGTCCCGAGCTTGTCCGAGAAGCCAAGCTGCGTGATCATCGCCCGCGCCACCCGCGTGCACTGCTGGATGTCGGAGGCCGCCCCAGACGTCACCTTGTCGTGGCCGAAGATCAGCTCCTCCGCCACGCGGCCGCCCATGGCGATCGCCAGCATCGCGGTGAGCTGCTCATAGGTCTGCGACACCTGATCGCGCTCCGGAAGGCCCTGCACCATGCCCAGCGCGCGGCCGCGCGGGATGATCGTCGCCTTGTGGATCGGCATCGCCCCCGGCACCGTGAGCTGCACCAGAGCGTGCCCGCCCTCGTGATAGGCCGTGAGCTTCTTCTCCTCCTCGGTCATGCTGAGCGTGCGGCGTTCCGCGCCCATCATGATCTTGTCGCGGGCGTCCTCGAACTCCTGGTTCGTCACGATCCGCTTCGAGCGCCGCGCCGCCAGCAGCGCCGCCTCGTTGACGAGGTTCATCAGATCCGCGCCCGAGAAGCCCGGCGTGCCGCGCGCCACGACCTTCAAGTCCACGTCCGGCGCCAGCGGCACCTTGCGGGCGTGCACCTTCAGGATCTTCTCGCGGCCGATGAAGTCCGGGTTCGGCACCTGGATCTGGCGGTCGAAGCGGCCCGGACGCATCAGCGCCGGATCGAGCACGTCCGGACGGTTGGTCGCGGCGATGAGGATGATGCCTTCATTCGCCTCGAAGCCGTCCATCTCGACGAGCAGCTGGTTCAAGGTCTGCTCGCGCTCGTCGTTGCCGCCGCCGAGCCCGGCGCCGCGGTGACGGCCCACCGCGTCGATCTCGTCGACGAAGATGATGCAGGGCGCGTTCTTCTTGGCCTGGTCGAACATGTCGCGCACGCGGCTTGCGCCGACGCCCACGAACATTTCCACGAAGTCCGAACCCGAGATCGAGAAGAACGGCACGCCCGCTTCGCCGGCGATGGCGCGGGCCAGCAGCGTCTTACCCGTGCCGGGCGGGCCGACCAGCAGCACGCCGCGCGGAATCCGACCGCCCAAACGCTGGAACTTGCCCGGATCGCGCAGAAACTCCACGATCTCCTGCAAATCCTCCTTCGCCTCGTCAACCCCCGCAACGTCCTCGAAAGTGACGCGGCCTTGGGTCTCGGTGAGGAGTTTGGCCTTGGATTTGCCGAAGCCCATGGCCCGGCCGGCCCCTCCCTGCATCTGGCGCGACAGGAAGATCCACACGCCAAGGAAGGCGACGAGCGGCAAGGCGTTGAGCAGCAGCGTCATCAGCCAGCTGGAGCCGTCGCTGAGCGGCTTCGCGCTGATCGAGACGTTGTGGGCCTGCAGACGCGGGATGAGGTTCGCGTCATTCGGGATGTAGGTCGTAAACGGGCGATTGTCATTGAAGTGGCCCACGACCTCATTGCCCGCGATGGTCACGTCATGAACGCGCCCCTGGTCAATCTGCGTGAGCAGCTCGCTGAACGAAATGTCCCGGATCGGCGTCCGCTGGCCCGGTTGCTGGAACAGCATGACAAGCGCCACCACCAGCAGGCCAATAATGGCCCACAGGGCGAGGTTCCTGAAGTTTGCGTTCATTGCATAATCCATGAAGGAGCATGGCGCGCGGGACGATTCCCCCGCGACGGCTCCTGGTTGGAATTAATCTAGGCGCGCCCTGCTTCCTTGCCAAGAGAGACGAGGCTCAAGGTCAAGACCCTTCCGCCGCTTCGGGGGCGGGAATGCGCCGCGGCGGGGCCGGCCGCAGGGCCACGGCCGCGGGGCCCGCGTCCAGCACCAGACCTGCAAGCGTTATCCGAAGGTTACGACCGTCGGCCAAGGCCTCCGAGAGGCGCAGCGCCGCGCGCTCGAGACGCTCGAGCCGCAGCTGCGCTCCGGGCGCAAGCCGGGCGATCTCGACGGCGAGCAGTCTTTGCACAAGCTCCAGCGGCGCCTCGCGCAGCGCCGCGGCGTCGAAACGCGTCGCTTCCGATCCAGCCTCGAGAACAGCGCGGGCGCGCAGGGTCGCGGCGCAGGCGTCCAGCGCCTCGCTGGCGCGGGCGGCGCGGGCGCCAAGCCGCAGCAGCGCATCGGCGTCCAGGCCGAGCCGTTCCAGCGCCGGAGCCAATTTCCGCAGACGGACGCGGGCATAGGCGTCATCGGCGTTCGACGGGTCGGTAACGTAAGGGCGCCCGGCCGCCTCGCAGATTTCGATAAGCGCCGACTTGCGCAAGCCGAGCAGCGGCCGCAGCAAGTCGATATCGCCGCAGCGCGCGCGCGCCGCCATGCCGGCGAGGCCCGAGACGCCCGAGCCGCGCGTCAGTCGGAAAAGAATGGTTTCCGCCTGGTCGTCGGCATGGTGCGCCGTGACGATGGCGTCGGCGCCGATGCGTTTTGCACAATCGGCGAGCAGGGCGTAGCGCGCCGCCCGCGCCCGCTCCTGTATGCGAGTCGTGGGCTTCTCGCCTTCCCATTTCAGCAGATGATGTTGAAAGCCGAGCGCGCCCGCCCAGCCGCCGACCTGCTCGGCCTCCGCCGCCGACCCCTGCCGCAGGCCGTGGTCCACGGTGGCGACGGCGATCTCATGGCGGGCGCGCGCGGGCCAGTGCGCGAGAAGCAGCATGAGCGCGACCGAGTCCGGACCGCCCGACACGGCAAGCAGCAGGCTGCCATGCGAGGCGAGCAGATCGAGGGCGGGCAGGGCGCGATCAATCAAGCGTCGGCCCGCCTGGCGACGTCAGCATTGCAGCTTTTTTCTCTCGCGCTGCGCAGCCTCGCGGATCCGCGCCGCGGAGCCGGGATATTTGACGCCGATCTCATTGAAGGAGGCGCAGGCCTGCTCCCTGGCGCCCATGGCGCCGAGGGACTGGCCGAGCCGCAGCAGGGCGTCCGGCGCCTGCGCCGAGTGAGCGAATTTTTGCGAAATCTCGAGGTATCTCTCGGCGGCCTCCCGGTACCTCTCGCGCAGGAAGAAGCTTTCGCCGAGATTGAAGGTCGCGGCGGGGGCGAACTTGCTCTTCGGATTCTTGGCGAGAAAGGATGCGAGCGACTTTTCGGCCGCCTCGAACTTGCCCGCCTTGAGCGTCGTGACCGCCTCCTCATATTCCTCCTTTGGGCCCGCGGGCGCGGCGGCCGGGGCCGGTGCGATCTCCGGCGCGGCGGCGGCGGCCTGGTCGCCGACGAGCCGGCCATGGGCGATGTCGAGCGGCTGGCCCACCTCGCGCACGGGTGGCGCCGTCGTCACCGATCCGGCGGCGGTCTTCGGCGTGGTCGTCAGCGGCGCCGAGGGCGTTGTCGTGCCGATGGGCTTTGGCGCGCCGGGAGCGGTTGGGTCAGTCGCCGGATCGAAGGCGTCGCCGCGCCGCAAAGAAGAAGGCGGAGCCGCGGGCGCCGGGGCCGGGGTAGGGACGGGGGCGGCGGTGGGCGCGGGCGTGGCGGCGTGGCCCGCAACTCCGGCGTCGACGGGCCGGCCTCCGCCGTCCTTGACGGCGCGAAGCTGCTCCTCCAGCACCTGCACCTTGTGCTGCAACTCCTCGTTCTGGCCGGTCAGGCGACGAATTTCCCGCTCCAGCCGGTCGATGCGGGTCATCTGGGCGGCCGGGTCCGCCGAACCGCCGTCCGGCTCGCCGGGGGGGCCGTCGTAATCGGCCGGCCGGTTGTAGATCTGGCCCATGGATCTGCCGGGGTCTGGCCTGGGGCCGTCGTAGGGATCATAGGCCAGCGCGGCCCCCGAGCTGAGCAGGAGGGCGGCGGTAAGGGCGATGCGAGAGCTCATGGACGTGGATATGGGGATCGGACGGCCGCGCCGGAAGCCAGGCCGAATTAGCTCGTAAGTTGCATGATAGGCGCGCTTGGGGCCGAAATTGGGCGCGCCGCGTTGTCATGTCATAGACGCAAGCTTAACATTGAAAGATGCGGGGCGCGATTTCACTCGGAGGCCGGGTCGTTCAAAGCGCGGCCTTGCATGTTGCGATCTGCAGCCTCCTCGCATCCCCGGCTGTCGCTCTCCCCCCGGCCGCCGAGTCGGGGCCGTGCTCTCTTGACGCTGCGGCGCCGGCGACAGTCGCCGCCGTCGACGAGGACTTCGAGCTGCTGCTCGACGATGGACGGCGCGCGGCGATCAGTGGCCTCGAATTCCCGCCGCCCGCCGCGGCGCCGCAGCGGGATCTGCGCGCGGCCGCCCATAAACGTCTCTCCAGCTGGATCGTGGGGCGGGATGTTTTCGTCGCCGCCTTCGGCGGCGCGACCGACCGCTGGGGGCGCACGCCGGCGCGGGCCTATGCTCCGACGGGGGACGGCGCGGCGGCGCCGATCGTCTCGGTCGGCGCGGCGCTTCTCGAAGAGGGGCTCGCCCGCTTCCGACCCGACCTTTCCGCGGCTCCCTGCGCGGCCGATTATCGCATGGCGGAGGCGACAGCCCGGGAGGCGGCGCGAGGCCTCTGGGCCGAGCCGGCGGCGCGCCCTGTCATGGCCGGAGAGGGCGCCGCGGCGGCGCTGCAGGGCCGCAAGGGCATGACGCTTTTGGAAGGAAGAATAACCTCGATTGGCGAAACCAAGGCGACGGTCTACCTGAATTTTGGCCAAAAGCGCGCCGATAACGCGTCAGTCGTGGTGTTGCGCCGCAATTTGGCTATTTTGCAAGCGTCGGGAATCGATCCCAGGACGCTCGTGGGGCGGTTGGTGCGCGTACGAGGACTTGTTGAGGCAGCTTTTGGACCGCGCATCGAGATTTCGTCGCCCGCCGAGATTGAGATTCTTGAGCCTGCCGCGCCTTGAGCGTCTGCCGCGCGCGGGCTTGGCGCTCGCCTGCGTGTTCGCGCTCGCCAATTGCGCAGAATTGGAGCGGCAGGGACGCCTCTTTTCCCCGACCCCGACGCCGTCGCCGGAGAAAGCCGCAGCGCCCAAGACCGACAATCGCGCCTCTGTCCAGCACAAGGAGCTGGTGGCGCAGTTTGGAGGCGAATATCAGGCGCCGACCGCCGAGCGCTACCTCGACGCCATTCTCGCCAAGCTCGCCCAGGCCAGCGACACGCCGGGTCAGGCCGCCTATAAGGTCACGATCCTGAACACGCCGGTGGTCAACGCCTTCGCGCTGCCCTCCGGCAATCTCTATGTGACCCGCGGGCTGTTGGCGCTCGCCTCCGACGCCTCGGAGGCGGCGGCGGTGATGGCCCATGAAATCGCCCATGTCACGCTGCGCCACAGCGCGTTGCGCGCCGAGAAGGAGCGCGAGGCGGCGGTGATCTCTCAGGCCGCCACCGTCATTCAGAACCGGCAGAAAGGCGAAGAGGAGCGCTCCAAGCAGCGGCTATCGGTGGCGAGCTTCTCGCGGCAGCAGGAGCTCGACGCCGACGAGGCGGGCGTCAAGGTGATTGCACGGGCGGGCTACGACCCTTATGGCGCGGCGCGCTTTCTTACCGCCCTCGGCCGCTCCTCCGAGCTGCGCCAGTCGCTTTACGGCAAGCGCAAGGACTCGATGGGTTTCGACATCATGTCCACCCATCCTTCGACGCCGGAGCGCGTCGCCCGCGCCGTCGCCGTGGCAAGGCAGATCGGCGCGCCCGGCATCGGCCAGCGCGACCGCAACGGCTATCTGGCGGCGATCAACGGCCTGGCCTTCGGCGACGATCCGATGGAGGGCTACGTCCGCGATCGCAAATTCACCCATCCGCGGATGCGTTTCACCTTCGTCGCGCCGGAAGGGTTCCTGCTGGAGAATTCGAGCGAAGCTGTTTTCGGCGTGCGGCAGGCCGACAATGAAGCCCTGCGTCTCGACACGGTGCGCAGCCCCAATTTCGAGAGCCTCGAAGCCTATCTGAGCTCTGGCTGGGTCGACGGGCTGCTTGCGTCCACAGTCAGAAAGCTCGAGATCAACGGCCTTCCCGCCGTCACGGCGGTCGCGCGCGCCGGCGAGTGGAATTTCCGCATCGCCGTCATCCAGTCCGGGGAGTATCTCTATCGACTGATTTTCGCGGCGCGGTCGCTGACCGAAGAGGCGGAGAAACGCTTCGACGACTCCATCCTGTCGTTTCGCCGAATCACGCCGGAAGAGGCGCGCGAGGCCCATACGCTCAAGATAACCGTTGTCTCGGCAGGCCTCGGGGACACGGCCGAAAGCCTCGCCGCGCAGATGACGACGCCCAATCGACCGCTGGAATATTTCCGGCTTCTCAATGGCTTAGATCAAAATGAGTCGGTTAGTCCGGCTGAACGTTACAAAATCGTAACGGAGTGACGCCGGGGCGTCTCGGAACATGACGCGCACCCGCGGGTTGAACGCTTAGACTCGTTCAAATGCGCGGATATCTCTCGATGCCATTTTGAGATAGCGCGCTATGGAGATTGGGCCATGGCGTATCTTCCGGGACTCGGCAGGGAGCTGATGAAGGCGGCGGCGGACGCTCCTTTCCTCGAACGAGAGGAGGAAAAGGTTCTGGCGATCGCCTGGCGCGAACACGGCGATCGGCATGCGCTTCACAAGCTGACGGCCGCCCATATGCGGCTGGTCATCGCCATCTCCGCCAAGTTCCGCCACTATGGCCTGCCGATCGCCGATCTGGTGCAGGAAGGCCATGTGGGCCTGCTCGAGGCCGCGGCCCGCTTCGCCCCCGAGCGGGACGTGCGCTTCTCGACTTACGCCACCTGGTGGATCCGCGCCTCGATTCAGGACTACGTGCTGCGCAACTGGTCGATCGTGCGCGGCGGCACCAGCTCGACGCAGAAGGCGCTGTTCTTCAACCTGCGTCGCCTGCGCGCCCGTCTATCGCGGGAGCCCGGCGCCGTCAGCGCCGCCGAGGCTTATGAGAGCATCGCACAGACCTTGGGCGTCTCGCGCGCGGACGTCGAGATGATGGATTCCCGTCTTTCCGGCTCCGACGTTTCGCTCAACGCCCAGCTCGTGGACGACGAGGCGGCGGGATCGGCGCAGCGCATGGATTTCCTCGTCGACGACGCGCCTTTGCCGGACGAGGTCGTGGAGCAAAATCTGGACTCGGACCGCCGCGCCAAATGGCTGAAGGACGCCCTCGCCATTCTCTCCGAACGCGAATTGCGCATCGTGCAGGAGCGCCGGCTCACGGAGAATCTGGTCACCCTGGAAACGCTCGGCGACAAGCTCGGAATCTCGAAGGAGCGCGTGCGCCAGATCGAAAGCCGCGCCCTGACCAAGTTGCGCAAGGCGCTTTCCCGTCTCAAGGACGACGAACGGCCCGAGGAGGCGTCGCCGACGCCGTGAGGGCGGCGAACCGATGATGAAACAAAAAGCGCCTCGTGCCGGGAAGCACGAGGCGCTTTTCTTATCGGCTCACTTAGAGTCAAGCGGCGCGGTCGACGTCCTCTTCATCCGCTTCGTCGGCGACCTCCGCGTCGGTCTTCTGACCGCGGCGCGGACCCTTCTGGAGGAAAGACTCGATCAGCTTCAACGCTTCCGAGTCAATCAGCTTGCGCACCGCCGCAACCTCGCGCGCCATACGGTCGAGCGCCGCCTCGTAGAGCTGGCGCTCGGAGTAGGACTGCTCCGGCTGCGTGTCCGAGCGGTAGAGGTCGCGCACCACTTCCGCGATGGTGACGAGATCGCCGGAGTTGATCTTGGCCTCATATTCCTGCGCGCGGCGCGACCACATGGTGCGCTTGACGCGCGCGCGGCCGCTCAACGTCGCCAAAGCCTTTTCCACCACATTGGTCTCGGCGAGCTTGCGCATGCCGACGTTCGCGACTTTGCTGGTCGGCACCTTGAGGATCATCTTGTCCTTGATGAAGGACACGACGAAAAGCTCAAGGCTGAAGCCCGCGACTTCCTGGGTCTCCATGCCGACGATCTGGCCGACGCCATGCGCCGGGTAGACAATGAACTCGTTAAGTTTGAACCCATGTTTCGGGCCGGCTGGCTTGGCCTTCGCCGGCGCGGGCGCCGGTCTGGCGACGGCCTTGGTTTCAGTCACAGTCTTTTCGGCGGCGACGGGCGCCGTCATAACGGAGGGCTCGTTTCTTTTTGCCAATTTTTTATCTTCGCCGGCTGTCGGGGTTGAGGAGGTCTTTCCTGCCGCCGCAGGGGCGGCTGGGAAGCGGGGAGCGCCGTTGCGCGCGGCCGTCGCCGCGGCGGAGGCAGGAGCCGTGGGAGCGACTCTCGCAGCGGGCGCGTCCACCAACTTGACGGGCTTCGGCGCAGACTGCTGAAGGGCGGGCTGGGGCCTGGCGACCGTGGTCGTCGCGGCCGGCTTTGCCGGCGAAGCGGTCTTTGCCGCCGTCGCGACGGCGGCAGGCGTGACCGGCCTTGCGGCGGGCGCACCCTTGTCCGAACGCGCCGGGCTCGCCGGGCTCTTTGCCGGCTTGGCGACGGCCTTCACGGGGGCTGCTGTTTCGACGGTCTTGTCGGCCGCCGCCCGGATGCCCGCCTTCGGCTTTGAAGACGCGCGTGCGCTCGCCGACCCCGCTGGGACGGTCGCCGCCGCGCTGGTCTTTGCGGCGGTCTTCGCTGTCTTGGCGGCTGATTTCTTGGGCGCCGCTGCAGCCGTCGCCCGCGCCTTCGCTGCGGATTCGTCCGCCACTCCGGATGCGCTCTTGGTCACGGAAACCTTTGACGGGGAAATCTTCGTCGCCGCAGTTTTCGCCGCTAGAGTCTTGGTCGCCGCGCTTCTCGCCGGGGAGGTTCTGGACGCGGCCTGGGTCGCCTGGCCGCTTGAACGCCGGGACGCCGCAACTGCGCTCGTCCCTTTTGATTTTTCGTTCTTTTTGGCGGACGGCATACGCGGGGCACTCCTTCTGCGTCCCGCTGTGGAGACGGGACGAATTACAGACCGACCCACCCCAGGATCATTCCGATCCCGCCAGGCAGGTTTATGGTTCTGACACCTTAGCTAGAGGCGCGGCGATGTTGGGCTGAGGAAGCTGAAGCCAAGCGCGCGCTTTCTCCTGCTGTGAGCAACTGGTGGTTTGGCCGCACGTCGATGCTGCGGCGCCTCCTGCCACACTGTATACCACGCAAGACAGCGAAAATCAAAGAGATTGACCCGCAAGGCCCAGCATAATGGCTTTGGCCGCGGTCGCCAACTCACTAAAAACACACGCGTTTCGCGTAAATTAATGTTGTGGAAAGCCTCAGGCGCCCAACGCAGGCGCCTCTCGAACAGGCCGAAGCGATTCGGCGCCCTGAAACCGGGCGCCGAACCCCGTCAGTCGCCCTGGCCAGGCTCGGGTGAGAAATGGGCCTCGAACTTCCCCGGCTTGCCGTCCCATTCCTTGGCGTCGGCCGGCGGCTCGCGCTTGATGGTGATATTGGGCCAGTTCTGCGCCATCTCGGCGTTGAGCTGCAGCCACTTCTCCAGGTTCTCCTCCGTGTCCGGCTTGATCGCCTCGGCCGGGCACTCCGGCTCGCAGACGCCGCAGTCGATACATTCGTCCGGATGGATCACCAGCATATTTTCGCCTTCGTAGAAGCAGTCCACCGGACAAACTTCCACGCAATCCATATACTTGCACTTGATGCAGTTTTCCGTGACGACATAGGTCATGTGAACATCTCTTGAGGGTCCTGCGCGGATTGCTGCGCTAGCTAGCGTTTTTGCCGCCGTCACGCAAGGCGTGCATGATGCCGCAATGGGCGCTGGCGCCAAACGTTTAGGATCGGCTTTCGACGGGTAGCATATGACAGAAGTTGGACTGGGAGCGACCGTGCCGCATGTGCAAACAATGACGGCGCGCGCGCTTCTCCTTGGCGAACGCATCGACACCGCCGGGCTGGAGCGCGCCGACCTCGTATCGACCGCGCCGCTCGCCTTTCACGCCGGGCAGGCGGGCTTCGCCGTGCTCTATCGGTTCGGCGTCGCCGTGCTCTTCGGCCTCTCGCCGCTCGAAGAGGACGAGATCGTCACGCGAATCGGCGCGCGGGTCGCCGGCGCCTCGCGCGGCGACGACGAGACCCTGGTGATCGAAACGACGCACGAGGGCGAGGACAAGGCGTTGCCCAACGGGCGCCTTGCGGTGAAGGACGTCTCCGAGCCGCGGCTGCTGGTTATCGCCGACGCTTTGGCTAAGAGCGTGGCGCTCGCCCGCGACGAGCGACGCGTCAACGCCGTCTTCGACACGGTCGAGCCCTTCGCCGCCGAACTCGCCAGCAAGGGCCGCCCGCCCTGGCGCCGCAAGGCGATGTTGGAGCTCATCGGCCAGACGCTGCTCGTGCGCCATCGCGTGTCCGGCCGCGTGGCCGTCGAGGACAAACCGGACGTCCTGTGGGACCGGCCCGATCTCGAGCGCCTCTATGCGCGTCTCGAAGACGAATATGAACTCGAGGCGCGCGGCCGCACGTTGAACGCCAAGATCGACGTCATCGGCGAGACGGCGCGCGCGTTGACCGATCTGATCGACGCCGACCGGTCCGTGCGGCTGGAATGGATCATCATCGTGCTGATCGCGATGGAGATCGTTCTTTCCTTTTTCGAGATGTCGCTCGGGCAGCGTCACCGTACGATGCAGCCACCGAGCGCAGTCCACGGGTCCGCGCCTGAAAGCCATGTGAAGCCCGGAAGTTGATGCCGTGCAAACGTGTATTGCCGCTTGGCGTAGTGACGCGTGTCGAGCTTGCCCCGCATAACGGCCTCCTCCCGCGACATGCGCCCGTCGAGAAAGGCGATGAGGTGCGGCACGCCATGGGCGCGCATGGCGGGCAGCGTCGCATCGAGTCCGCGCGCGCGCAAGGCTGCGACTTCCTCGAGCGCGCCACAGGCCATCATCTTCTCGAAGCGGGCGTCGATGCGTTCATAGAGCGTCTCGCGCGCGGGGGCCAGAAAGAAAGCAGGGCTCGCGGCGTCGATGAGCGGCGCGCTCCGCGGCCCCTGGAAGGAGGCGAGCGGCTTGCCGGTGGCGGCGAAGACTTCGAGCGCGCGCAGGATGCGCTGCGGATCGGTGGGACGCAGGCGCGCGGCCGTTTCGGGATCGCAGGCGGCGAGCTCCGCATGCAACAGCTGCGGGCTTTTGCCTTGCGCCGCCTCGCGCACGCTGGCGCGCACGTCGTCGGGCACCACCGGAATGTCGGAAAGGCCGTAAAGCGCCGCCTTGAAATACATGCCGGTGCCGCCGGCGATGACCGGCGGCGCGCCGCGCGCCGCAAGCTCCGCAAGCGTCATTTGGAGATCGGCGAGATAGCGGCCCACCGAATAATTCACAGCGGCGTCGACATGGCCGAAAAGACGATGCGGGACCTCGCTCTCTTCCTGGGGCGTCGGCCGCGCCGTGATGATGCGCAGGTCGCGATAGACTTGCATCGAGTCGGCGTTGACCACGGCGCCGCCGATCCGCTTCGCCACATCCATGGCGAGCGCAGACTTGCCCGAGGCGGTCGGACCTGCAATGAGAATGGCGCGTGCGGACATGGCGCTATTGCGGCGTAAATGAGCGAGATGTCAAAGGTTGATGCAATCGTCGCGACCTTTGTCGCGGGGCAGGGCGCGGCGCTCGACGAGGCGACCGTGCGGCGCGCGCTCAAAGAGGCGGGCGTCGGCGGCGCGGCGCTCGACTGGCTCGCGCCCGGCCTCGCAGCGGACGCGGTCTTCGACAGCGTCGATCTCGCCGGCCTGCGCACGCATCTGCCGTCGGCGCTTTCGGGCGAGCCGGTCGACGTCGTCGTGCAAGCGCTGGCGACGCGACGCAAACTCCTGCTCGTCGCCGATATGGATTCGACGATGATCGAGCAGGAGTGTCTCGACGAGCTCGCCGATTTCGCCGGGATGCGCGCGCGCATTTCGAAGATTACGGCGCGCGCCATGGCGGGCGAACTCGATTTCGAAGCGGCGCTCAGGGAGCGCGTGGCGCTTCTCGCGGGGGTGACGCTCGACGAGATCGAGACGCTTCTTACGCGTCTCACGCTCACGCCGGGAGCGCGGGCGCTCGTCTCCACAATGCGCGCGCATGGAGCGCATACGGCGCTCGTCTCTGGCGGTTTCACCCAATTCACGCAGCCGGTCGCGGAGCGTCTCGGTTTCCACGAGGCGCGCGCCAACCGACTCGACATCGTCGATCGCGCGCTCACGGGCGACGTGCTGGCCCCGGTGCAGGGGCGCGAGGGCAAACGGGCAGCGCTCGTTGAGCTGCGCGCCCGGCTCGGCCTGCCGAAGGCCGCAACGCTCGCCGTGGGCGACGGCGCGAACGATCTCGATATGCTTCGCGAGGCGGGACTGGGCGTCGCCTACCACGCCAAGCCCAAAGTGGCGGAAGCCGCTCATGCGCGAATCTACTCCGCCGACCTCACCGCGCTGCTTTACGCGCAGGGTTACCGAAAGGCCGACATTGTCGAACAGTAGATCGGCGCTGACCGCTTCGTCGCTCCGCCAACGCCGGCGCTAACCGGAAGGAGCAATCGAGGCCGTGACGTGGCGCTCGATCGCTCCGTTCCTTGCCTCGCGGCCTCAGTCGACCGGCAGCGCGACGAAATGCGCGTCGCCCTGGCCGTTGGCTACGATCAGCAGCGCGGTCTTCTTGCCCGACTCCTTCAGCGCCTTGATCTTCTTGACCGCGTCGGCAGGGTCGTTGACCGGCTCCTGATT
This sequence comes from Methylocystis sp. NC52PC, assembly GCF_055698645.1. Classification (NCBI taxonomy): domain Bacteria; kingdom Pseudomonadati; phylum Pseudomonadota; class Alphaproteobacteria; order Hyphomicrobiales; family Methylocystaceae; genus Methylocystis; species Methylocystis sp. NC52PC. The sequence goes on from NZ_CP170127.1 coordinate 2,972,513, forward strand.
GACTTCGAGAAGTATCTCGCCCGGTTGCAGCCGCTTCTCGGCGGCGCTGGAGGAGGGGTCGACCGAGGTGATCAGCACGCCGGTCTTGACCGCGTCCTTGATCTGATAGCGCGCCCGCAGCTCGTCGGTGAGGCGCGAGAGCTCGAGACCCAAAGCGCTCTGCGCCGCCGGCCCGGTCGGCTCGGATTTCTCCTTGCCTTCGTCGCGCGAGGCGACCTTCTCGCCGTCCTCGAGGCGGCCGAGCTTCACCTTTTTCGTCTCTTCCTTGCCGCTGCGCATGATTACGAGTTCGACGTCCTTGCCGACCGGCGTCGCGGCGACGAGCTTCGGCAGATCGCGCGACTCCTTGATCGGCTTGCCGTCGAACCGGACGATGACGTCGCCGGCTTTGATGCCGGCGGGCTTCGACGGTCCCTTGTCGTCGACTCCGGCGACGAGCGCGCCGCGCACCGAGCCAAGGCTGAGAGTCTCGGCGATGGCGTCGTCGACGTTCTGGATGCGCACGCCGAGCCAGCCGCGGCGGGTCTCGCCATATTGCTGGAGCTGCTCGATCACGGGCAGAACGGTGTTGGCGGGCGTCGCGAAGCCGATGCCGACCGAGCCGCCGGACGGCGACAGGATCGCGGTGTTGATGCCGATGACCTCGCCATCCAGGTTGAACAGCGGGCCGCCGGAATTGCCCTTGTTAATCGAGGCGTCGGTCTGGATGTAATTGTCGTAGGGGCCGCTGTCGATGTTGCGGTTGCGCGCCGAGACGATGCCGGCCGTCACCGAACCGCCGAGCCCGAAGGGATTGCCGACCGCAAGCACCCAGTCGCCGACGCGCGCCTTGTCGCTGTCGCCGAATTTCACCGCCTTGAGCGGCTTCTCGGGCTTCACTTTCAGAACCGCGACGTCGACTTTCTGGTCCTTGCCGAGAACCTCCGCCTTCAGCTTCTGCCCGTCGTTGAAGATGACCGTCACTTCATTGGCGTCGGAGATGACGTGGTTGTTGGTGATGATGACGCCGGACGGATCGATCACGAATCCCGAGCCGAGCGAAGACGACTTCCGCTGGCGCGGCAGGTCGGGCATGCCCTGGCCCTGGCGGCGGCGAAAGAATTCCTCGAAGAGATCGTCGAAGGGCGCGCCCGGACCCATCCCCGGCGGCAGGCCCGGCATGTCGCCGCCCTTGCGCTTGGTCTCGACCGTCTGAGTGGCGGAGATATTGACGACGGCGTCGGACACCTGGTTGGAGAGATCGGCGAGGGAATCTGGGCCCTTGGCCAACGCCGGACCAGCGAGCCAGAGGGAAGTCGCCGTCGCGAGAGCCATGGCGGCGCGACGAAATGCGGATGTCATGCGGGCTGTCTCCTAGTGGGACGCTGGACCTTTAGCGCGCTTTGCGGTTGCAGGGAAGCGTCCAACCGGCAAGAAGGCGCGCCAATTCAACAATATGGAAGAATTCCGACCAAACCTGCCGTCGGGTGCGGTCCGAATTCCGCGGCGCCTATCGCTTTCGCGGCGGCTCCGGAGTCGCTGGCGCGCTCGTCGCCTCGGCGGGGCTTTCTGGGGCCGAGAAGAAACGGAAGAAGTCGGAACGCGGACTGACCAGGAAGCGCGTCTCTCCCGGCTTGAAAGCCGCCTCATAGGCCTGCATCGAGCGATAAAAGGCAAAGAAGTCCGGATCCTTGCCAAAGGCGTCAGCGAAAATGCGGTTGCGCGCCGCATCGCCGTCGCCCTTGATCTGGTCGGCCTGTTGCTGGGCTTCCGCCTTGAGCACGATCACGTCGCGGTCGGCCTTGGCCGTGATCTTCTGCGCCTGTTCGGAACCCTGCGCGCGATATTCCGCCGCTTCGCGCTGACGCTCGGTCTGCATGCGGCCATAGACCTTCTCAGAGATTTGCTGGGGCAGGTCGACGCGGCGGATGCGGGCGTCGACCACCTGCACGCCGAAGCGCCGCGCTTCCGCGTCGGCCTGCTCCTTGATCCGCGCCATCAAAGCGGCGCGCTCGTCGCGCACGATCTGCTGCTGATTGGCCTCGGAGAGAACGCGTCGCACGGCGGAATTCAGCACCGAGCCGAGCTGGTTGTTGGCGCCCAGCACGCTGTTGACGGACTGGTAGAATTTCAACGCGTCGACGATGCGGTAGCGGATGAAGCTGTCGACCTCGAGCCTCTGATTGTCGGCGGCGAGCACTTCCAGATTCGGGCTTTCGACGTCGAGAATGCGATTGTCGAAACTCACGACGTTCTCGATCAGCGGGATCTTGAAGTGCAGGCCGGGCTCGGTGATCAGGCCGCGGCCGGCGACCGGTTCGCCAAAGCGCAGAACCAGCGCTTGCTCGGTCTGCTCGACGGTGAAGAGCGCGCCGCCGACGGCGGCGAGACCGATCAGCGCGAGTATGGCGAAGACGAAGAGAAGGCCGTTTTTCACTTCTGGCCTCCACGGAAAGGCGCGAAAGAGGGCAGGGGCATGAAGGGCGCGACGCTGGCGCCGCCCTTGGCGGGATCGTCGAGAATGACTTTCTCGGCGCCGCCGAGCACCCGCTCCATCGTTTCGATGTAGAGACGCTCGCGAGTCAGCGCCGGCGCGTTCTTGTACTGCTCGTAAATCTTCTCGAAGCGGCCGGCCTGACCCCGCGCCTCGGCGACAGTCTGTTCGCGATAGGCTTCAGCTTCCTGAAGGATGCGGGCGGCGGCGCCGCGAGCCTCCGGCACGACGCGATTGGCGTAGGCTTCCGCCTCATTGCCGAGGCGCTGCAAATCCTGCTGCGCCGCGGTGACGTCGCGGAACGCGGCGATGACCTGCTGGGGCGGATCGACCGAGAGCAGCAGCACCTGCAGCACCAGCACGCCGCTGTGATAATCGTCGAGCACCTTCTGCATCAGCGACTGGCAGGCCGGTTCGATCAGCTTGCGGTCGGCGGTGAGGATTTTCTGAATCTGCGACTGGCCGACGATCTCGCGCATCGCGCTTTCGGCCACGGCTTTCACCGTCGTCTGCGGGTTGGCGACGTTGAAGGCGTAATCTTCGGGCTTCGAGGGATCGATCTGCCAGATCACCCGAAACTTGACGTCGGCGATATTCTCGTCGCCCGTCAGCATCAGGCTCTCCTCCGGCGCCTCGGGGCTCAGACGCGGGCTCTGCGGGCCACGCCGACGCCCCTCGGCCGGCGCGGCGTCTTCGCGGAAGCCGACGTCGGTGACGTTGCGGTCGGTCACGGCGAGCTTGATCACCGAGCCGACAGGGGCGGGCAGATTGTAGTTGAGGCCCGCCTGGGTCTTTCCGCGATATTTGCCGAAGATCAGGTTGAGGCCGATCTCGTTGGGCCCCACCGTGTAGAAGCCCGACAGCAGCCAGGCGAGCAGGGTGAGGAGGACGAGGATCGCGATTCCGCTGCCGCCAAAGCCCGACGGCAGCAGTTGCTTGAGCCCTTCCTGGCTGCGGCGAAGGATTTCCTCAAGGTCTGGCGGCTGGCCGCCGCCGGAGCCTTGCCCCCACGGCCCGCCAGGCTGTCCCCATGGATCATTGTTTTGATTGCGCGGCCCGCCGTGATCGCTCCAGGGCATTTCATCTCGCGAGAAAAGAGGAATGTGGCCTCAGGCGCGGCTTCGCCACGCCTCCGATGTTATAGGCATTCGGCGCGGTGGCGGCAATGACGGGCGACCTACATGCAACAGGGTGGAGGGTCGATCGATGATTCGCGACTACGTAAATATCGCCGCTAATGAACGGACTTTTCTGGCTTGGATTCGGACCGGCGTCGCCGTCATCGCGCTTGGATTCGTCATCGAACGGTTCAATTTGTTCCTGCTCGCCATGGCCGGAGAGGCCGGAGAGTCGGCCCTGTTCAGGCTGCACCGCCTCGCGAGCCCGACCGGCCGCTACGGCGGCATGGCGCTGGTCGGCGCCGGCGTCGTGCTGATCATGGTGGCGACGATCCGCTTCCTGCACACGGCCCGTCTGCTCGAGGACGATGGCGCGCATACGCCGGGGGCGACGCGCGTCACGCTCATCGCGCTGTCGGCGCTGGTGCTCGGCGTCGCGGGGTTCAGCGCCTATCTCGCGGTCGGCTGATCAGCCGAACCAGACGAAGGCGAAGGAAATGAGCAGCGCCAGGGCGAAACCGATCAGGGCGTTGATCAGAAAGCTGTTTCCAAATTCGTTCACGGCCAGACCTTCCTCCCCGCGACGGCGAGGGGGCTGGCGGAGACGGTGGGATTCGAACCCACGATAGGGTTTCCCCTATAACGATTTAGCAAACCGTCGCCTTCAGCCTCTCGGCCACGTCTCCATCCGCGCGACGCGCGGTCAGCGACATATGCCAAAGCGCCATTCTCTTGGCAAGCAGCGGCCGCCGCGCCGGCAAAATTCTTCGCTACGACACTGTCAAAGCAGTCATCGCCCTCCTGTGGCTGGCGAGCTGCACGATTTCGGCTCGTGAAGGCTAAGAATAAATTGTCAAGCTAACGCTCGTTAACCAAATTAATACTTAAGCTTAGCTGTAATCCCGTGACTTTTACGCAACAGCACAATCCCAATGTGTGGTTAAGCTTACGCCTGATCGATGGATTCCGTTGACTGTGCAGGGGGCGTGCTGATGGATAGGGCCATGGCTGAGCGGGGAAAGAATCGTTTCTCCGGCCAGGCCTGGCCAAGAAGTTGGGAGCGTGCGCTTGGGCGCGGTTCCAACAATATTTGTTCAAAGAGGCTGGAATGAAGAAAATCGCTCTTTCCGTCGCCGCGCTCGCGCTGTCCGCTGGGGCCGCGCTTGCCGCCGATCTTCCCTACCGCAAGGGCCCGCCGGTCCTGCCGCCGCCGCCGCCGCCGCCGCCCATGTGGACCGGCTTCTACGTCGGTCTGAACGCTGGCGGCACCTGGGCCAACAGCAACCAGCAGGTCGTGGCCGTCGGCCCGGTCGGCGCCGGTCCGTTCTGGTCGCCCGGCATCCTGAACCTCGAGCAGGCCAGCTATCTCGGCGCCTTCACCCTGGCGGCCTCCGGCTCCGGCTTCAACTCCGGCAACAACGGCGGCTTCATCGGCGGCGGCCAGATCGGCTACAACTGGCAGTTCTACAACAGCTTCGTTGTGGGCCTCGAGGCCGACATCCAGGGCATCGCCGGCACCAACGCCTCGCGCACCTTCGCGACCGGCGCCGCGGTTCCTGGCGTGGTCGGCACGGCCCTCGGCGACAGCTTCGCGGGCATTCACTCGGTGCGCGGCAGCCTCGACTATCTGGGCACGGTGCGCGGCCGCCTCGGCTGGCTGTTCACGCCCACCCTGCTGGTCTACGGCACGGGCGGTCTCGCTTACGGCGGCGTGACGCTGAACTATGCGTCGTCGGTCGTTCCGGGCGGCATCACCGGCCTGTTCATGGGCCCGAGCTTCGGCGGCGTGAACTTCTCCAATACGCAGGTCGGCTGGACGGCCGGCGGCGGTCTCGAGTGGATGTTCTGGCCGAACTGGTCCGCCAAGGTCGAGTATCTGTATTATGACCTCGGCACCGTGCGCCAGAACTTCGCGCTGGGCTCGACCGACAGCACGCTGCAGGCTCTCGGCTTCGCCGTTCCCGCCGACTCGGCGATCTTCGGCGGCCAGGTTCGCGCCCGCATCAACGGCAATATCGTTCGCGCCGGCGTGAACTATCACTTCAACTGGGGCGCTCCCGCTCCGGTCGTCGCGAAATACTGATCTAACCTTTCACTTCAAGGCAAGCACAGGAGCCCGGCCGCAAGGCCGGGCTCTTTTTTTTGTGTCCTTCGCGCCACAGTCGACCGAAAAGCGGCGGCGGGAAATGGCAAAGGTCAAGAACGGCCAAGGTCGAGCAAAAAGAAGGGGAGGCGCACGGAGCGATTGTCGCGACTGGGCCGAGGCTACTTCAGAGCGCGGCGCGATTGGTTGCGTCGTCTAGCCGACGAAGAGGATGAAATGAAAAAGATTGCGCTTTCTTTTGCCGCTTTGGCGCTGACGGCGGGCTCCGCCCTCGCCGCTGATCTTCCTTCGCGCAAGGGCCCGCCGGTCCTTCCTCCGCCGCCCCCGCCGCCCCCGCTGTGGACCGGCTTCTACGTCGGTCTGAACGCTGGCGGCACCTGGGCCAATAGCAACGGCCAGTATCTGGCGGTGGCCCCGGTCGGCGCGGATGCGACATGGGGGAACGCCGGCGCCCAGCAGAGCCAGTATCTGGCCGCTTTCTCCTCCGCGGCCTCCGCCTCGGTCGTCAACTCCGGCGCCAACGGCGGCTTCATCGGCGGTGGTCAGATCGGCTACAACTGGCAGTTCTACAACAGCTTCGTTGTGGGTCTCGAGGCCGACATCCAGGGCCTCGCCGGCAACAGCGGAGCCCGCTCGGTGACCAACGCCGTTTCGGTTGGCTCGTTCTTGCAGCGGCGCACCGACGACGGCTTCGCCTCGATCACCAGCGGGCGCGCCAGCCTCGATTACCTCGGCACGGTCCGCGGTCGCCTCGGTTGGCTCTTTACGCCGACCCTGCTTGTCTACGGCACGGGCGGTCTCGCCTATGGCGGCGTCAATCTCAACACGGCCACGACCGTTTCGGCAATTGGCTCCAGCCCTTGGGCCGTGGCTCAGCCGGTTTCGTTCGGGGGCGTGAACTTCTCGAATACGCAGGTCGGCTGGGCGGCTGGCGGCGGCCTCGAGTGGCTGTTCTGGCCGAACTGGTCCGCGAAGGTCGAATATCTTTATTACGATCTCGGCACGGTGACGCAGAACTTCGCCATCGCGACGTCAGATCCGGTCACCGGCGGCAGCGCCGTCTTTGGCGGCCAGGTTCGTGGCCGCATCAACGGCAACATCGTCCGCGCCGGCCTGAACTATCACTTCAACTGGGGTTCCCCGGCCCCGGTCGTCGCAAAATACTGATCGACCTCGATCTCGACGATAGAAAGCCTGGCTGTGAAGCCAGGCTTTTTGCATTCCGGACCGCTGGCGCGATTGACTCGGCGGAGGGGCAGGGGAAACGCCCGAGCTTTGACAGCTCATGTCTTTCGCGGTCCAGTCGGTTGTGCGTCGGCTCGGAGCGGACTAGCGTGAGCGAGAGTATTCCTGACGATGGAAAGTTCCGTGCACCGCGATGATTTTTTCGACCTGATCGATCGCCTCGCCGCTGCGGACCGGATCGAGGCTGCGTCCGAGATCATCCGAGATTTTACCGGAGCGTGGGGCTTGCATAACGTGGCCTATGCTGCGCTCAACCTGCCGGCTCCTGGCGCGCCGCGTCCGCTGTTGTCGGTGACCTATTCGGCGGAGTGGCAGAAACACTATGCCCAGAGCGGCTATGTCGACCTCGACCCGATCGTCCGCTCGGGACTGGGCGGGATTCTGCCGATCGACTGGGCGCAGATCGACCGCAGCGACCCGATCATCCGCAAATTCTTCGGCGAGGCCCAGGAACTCGATGTCGGCGCGAATGGCCTCTCCATTCCGGTGCGTGGCCGCCTCGGCGAATTTGCGCTTTTTTCCGTCACCAGCAACGAACCGGATCCCGAATGGCGCGCCATGAAGGACGAATTAATGCGGGACCTGATGATTCTCGCATTCAATTTCCACGCGGCGACCTTGCGCGCGTGCGGCGTCGCGGATGAGACGGGCGTCCATCTTCCCCCCCGCGAGGCCAGTTGCCTGCGATGGAAAGCGCTGGGCAAGACGGACGACGACATCGGTCGGATTCTCGGAATCAGCTCGCACACTGTCCGATTCCACCTGGAATCCGCGCGTTCGCGGTTGAACACCGCCAATACGACGCACACGGTCGCCAAGGCTCTCGCGCTCGGCTTGATCAACATGTCCTACGAGCCGACGCATCTCTTCCCCAAAAAACGCCAGTAACCTCCTATTTTTGGGAGGTCGAATTGCCTCCCGCAAGGGCACACCTCCCATTTTCGGGAGGTGATAACCCACTGACATTGCTTCAATTTCTCATAATCGTAAAGCTTACGATGAGGGGATTAAGCAATGATTAAAATGATACCGGGCGAATGGCGCGACCGCTATCCGAGGCTCATCGACGAAATGCACCGGCTGCGCCGCAGCGTATTCCACGAGCGGTTGAAATGGCAGGTGAGCGTCATCAACCGGTGGGAGATCGACGGCTATGACGCGCTCGATCCGCTCTATGTCCTGTCGCTCGACGAACAGGAGCATGTGATTGGCGGACTTCGGCTGCTGCCGACCACTGGCTTCAACATGCTCAACGACACGTTTCCGGAGCTTTTGCCGGACGGCGCGCGAATCGCGAGCCCGCTGATCTGGGAATCGAGCCGTTTCACGGTGCGCATGACGGGCGACACGCGGGTGGATGTCCCGACCATCAGCCGCGCTACGGCCGAACTGGGGCTGGCGCTCAACGAAATCGGCAAGGCCGCGTCGCTTTCGCATATCGTCACGGTTTATGACCGCGTCATGCACCGGATGCTGATGCGTTGCGGTTGCGCGGGCGATCCGCTCGGTCCGCCGCAGATGATCGGCGGCGTCGAAACCTATGCCGTTCTTTATGAAGTTGGCCCTGGGTGGGACGCGCGCGTGCGCAACCTCGCCGGAGTAGCGAATGTCGCGCTGGAGCCGGACGCCATCGGCGCGATGCGGGCGCGGCTGCTGGCCTCGTGACACCGACACAATCGCAGCAAGAAACAAAGGAAAGGGCAGATCATGATCCGAGTTGTGACCTACAGAAACTTCCCAATGCTCGACCTGCAAATAGAAGAAGCGTATCGGCGCCGCCGAGACGCAAGGTCAGTGGCCGTCGTCGCGGACATTGAAGACGTCGCCATTGTCTCGCTTCGCAACCGCAAGGCGCGCGCAAAATTGAGCCGCGATTGGTTGCGCAGGCTGGTCTGGGACGTCGAGGCGCTTGCCAAGGCGCCGAACAGGACTCGCCCTCGACGGGATCCGTGCTGTCTATCGCGAACGCGACGCAGACCCGCGAGACACGTCGAGGAGGGCTAAGTCGCCAAAAAACATCCTTGCCGGGCGCGCGTCGTCGCGCCCGGCGCATGTTCTCAGTTGACGTACGCCGTGATCGCGAAAGTGACGGCGGCGGCGGCGGCGAGTATCGAGACAATGGCGGTGAACGAGCTCATGACTTTTCCCTCTGCCTCTAGCGGCGACGCCGTCACCGGCTCTTTCCGGGCGATTAACGGCGGCGCGACATATTAACGCACCCTGTTTGGGGGAGGCGCAAGCGGGAAAAGTTGTGCGGCGCACGATAGTCGTCCGCGTCGCATCCCGCCGTGCTGAGATAAGCCCTATCGATTCCCGCGCAAAAGGGACCCCCGCATCGCAGCGACGATCCCAGCCAGGGTCAGGCCTCAGGCAATCGCCTGCAGCCGTTCGCGTAAATCGCCAATTTCCCTTTCCGCCGTGACTTGCTTGGTCACGTCATACTGGACGCCGAGAAAGTAAATCAGCGCTCCCTGCTCGTCGAACAGCGGCGTGATGTTGAGTTTGTTGTAGAACAACTCGCCGCTCTTGCGATAATTGCGCAGAATGACCTCGACCGGCTGGCGGTTTCGAATCGCTTCGCGCAGACGCTGCAGGCCTTCCTGGTCTCGATCCTCGCCCTGCAGGAACCGACAGTTCCGGCCGAGAATTTCATTTGGCGCGTAGCCGGTGATCTCCTGAAACGGCTTGTTGGCGTAAACGATCGGGGCGTCCTCGAGATCGGGGTCGGTCAGCGTGACGCCATTGACGCAGGTGTCGAAGATGGTCGTCAGGATTTCGGGAATAAGCTCCGATTCCTTGCGGACCGAGAAAATCTGGGCCTTGTCTTGCGCTTTGGCCCGCGCCCAGACGCGATAGGCGGAGGGCGCCATGCCGGCGTAGCGACGGAAGGCGCGGCGAAAGCTCGCCTCGTCGATAAACCCCGCGCTGGCCGCCAATTCTTTCACCGGCTTGGCGCTGGTCTCGAGCAGCGTGCGCGCTGTTTCGACGCGAACGCGATCGATGAAGCTCTTCGGCGATTCGCCACAGGCGAGCTTGAGCCTGCGATGCAGGGTGCGTTCGGAGGTGGAAAGCGCGCGCGCCAGACCCTGAGCGTTGAAGTCCGCGTCGGACTGCCGGACGATCCGCTCCGCCTCCGCCAAAAAGGCGTCCGCGCTTCCGGAAACCGCGACAGGGCCATAGGCGCCGCCGTGGCCGCCCTTGGCGGGCGTCGTGTCGCCGAGCGTGAAATCGGCGGCGATGCGCCCCGCCTCCGCGCCGCAGAGCGCCTTGAGGGCGTAGAGGCCGACGTCGATCCAGGACATCGGCCCGGCCGCAGTGACGACGCGACGGTCGTCGATCAATCGCGCGCCCCAGGCCAGGTCGGCGCGGGGGTAGCGTTTCTTGAGGTCCTCATTGTGCCACCAGCTGGTCGTGCAACGGCGTCCATCGAGCAGGCCCGCTTCGCCGAGGAGGAACACGCCGGAGCCGCATCCGCCGACCAGCGCGCCGCGGGAATGATGTCGACGAAGCCACGCCGCCGCGCCGGCCAAGGGCGCCATGTCCGGTACCTCGCCTTCCGGGCCCGGCGCGAAACTTGGAATAATAATGGCGTCGCAGACGGCGATTTCCTCGAAAGAGGTCTCCACCTCGTGACGCGCTCCCGCGCCGTCCTGAATCGGGCGGCCCCCGACGCCGGCGGTCACCGTGCAAAAATCGGCGCCCGGGGAATCGTCCGGCAAAGCGGCGCTAATCCTGCGCTGGGCCAGCGAAAACAAGTCGGATAGGCCTATGAAAGCGGAGCCGAGACAGCCGTCCAGGCCCGCAATGACGATCTTGAGCATGCCATCCCACCGATTTTGTTTTTGGCGAATTATGGACTGGATTTGGCTATTTCGCCATCCTGACCTAGGATGTCGCCAACCTCATGTTGAGTATGGCGAGGGCGTCCGTCCTCCGTCATGATGCTGTTATACGGGCTGCTTCGACCCCGCGGAGTCGGCGGGGCGCGCCCAGGGAGGTGCAAATGAAGGCGAATTGGAAGAAATATTTGCCTTGGGTCGTCTTCGTCGCCGTCGCGGTGGTTCTGTTTGCGATGTTCCAGCATCAGCAGTCCCGCACGCCAGCGCGCGAAATCACCTTCAGCGAGCTGCTGGTGCAGATCGATGAAGGCCGCGTGCATGACGTCACGATCGCGGGCAATGAAATCACCGGACACTTCAACGACAACCGCTCGTTCACGACCTATGCGCCCAACGATCCGTCGCTGGTGCAGAAGCTCGAGGCGAAGAAGGTGCAGATCAGCGCGCGGCCGGGCGGCGAGAATCCGGGCTGGCTGTCGACTCTGCTCGTGAACGGTCTGCCGCTGCTGCTGTTCATCGGCGTCTGGATCTATATGGCGCGTCAAATGCAGGGCGGGGCCGGCGGCCGCGCCATGGGCTTCGGCAAATCCAAGGCCAAACTCCTCACCGAGACCCAAGGCCGCGTCACTTTCGAGGACGTTGCGGGGGTTGACGAGGCGAAGGAGGATTTGCAGGAGATCGTGGAGTTTCTGCGCGATCCGGGCAAGTTCCAGCGTTTGGGCGGTCGGATTCCGCGCGGCGTGCTGCTGGTCGGCCCGCCCGGCACGGGTAAGACGCTGCTGGCCCGCGCCATCGCCGGCGAAGCGGGCGTGCCGTTCTTCTCGATCTCGGGTTCGGACTTCGTGGAAATGTTCGTGGGCGTCGGCGCAAGCCGCGTGCGCGACATGTTCGACCAGGCCAAGAAGAACGCGCCCTGCATCATCTTCGTCGACGAGATCGACGCGGTGGGCCGTCACCGCGGCGCCGGGCTCGGCGGCGGCAACGACGAGCGCGAGCAGACCTTGAACCAGCTGCTCGTCGAGATGGACGGCTTCGAGGCGAATGAAGGCATCATCCTCATCGCCGCGACCAACCGTCCGGACGTGCTCGATCCGGCGCTGATGCGTCCGGGCCGCTTCGACCGCCAGATCCAGGTGCCGAACCCGGACTTCATCGGCCGCGAGAAGATCCTGAAGGTGCACGCCCGCAAGGTGCCGCTGGCGCCGGACGTGGACTTGAAGGTCGTGGCGCGCGGCACGCCGGGCTTCTCGGGCGCGGATCTGATGAACCTCGTCAACGAGGCGGCGCTGCTGGCGGCGCGGCGCTCGAAGCGGATCGTGACGAACCAGGAGTTCGAGGACGCCCGCGACAAGATCATGATGGGCGCGGAACGCCGCACGCTCAGCATGACCGAGGAGGAGAAGAAGCTCACGGCCTATCACGAGGGCGGGCACGCTCTGGTGCAGCTCACGGTGCCGGGGGCGATGCCGATCCACAAGGCGACGATCATCCCGCGCGGCCGCGCGCTGGGCATGGTGCAGGGCCTTCCGGAGCGCGATCAGGTGTCGCAGACCTATGAGCAGCTCACCGCGATGCTGGCGATCGCCATGGGCGGCCGCGTGGCGGAGGAGCTGATCTTCGGCCACGACAAGGTGACGTCTGGGGCGGCCTCCGACATCCAGCAGTGCACGCGGGTGGCGCGGGCGATGATCACGCAGCTTGGCTTCTCGGACAAGCTCGGGACCGTGGCCTACGCCGAGCCGCAGCAGGAGCAGTTCCTCGGCTATTCGCTCGGCCGCCAGCAGACCCTCTCGGAGGCGACGCAGCAGACGATCGACGCGGAGGTGCGGCGTCTGGTTCAGGAGGCCTATGACAAGGCCAGGCAGATCCTGACCGAGAAGCGGGCGCAGCTCGACACGCTGGCCAATGGCCTGCTGGAGTTCGAGACCCTGACCGGCGAGGAGATGCGCGGGCTGCTGCAGGGCAAGCGCCCCGTGCGCGAGGACACGAGCGCCACGACCCCGCAGCCGCCGCGCGGCTCCGCGGTGCCGACCACCGGACACAAGCCAGAGCCCGATGTCGGCGACGGGGTCGCGCCCCAGCCCGTCTAAAGCGGCGCGCCGCTAACCGAAAAGGCCCGGTTCACGCCGGGCCTTTTTTATTTGCATTCAACTGTCTCACCCCCGAGCCCGGGTTGATGTTGCGTCGCAAAATCAATCGATTGCGGCGGCCAGGGCATGGCGGTTTTTGGCATCAGATTGGCGACAAAGTCACTGTTGTCCTGCACAGCAGAAAGCAAGATGAGCCAGCTTCGAGGGAATAGCCTCGAGAGCTTCCAATAGGAGGAATTTGGAACATGGCTTCGACGACGAGCGCAGCTGCTGGTGCAGCTGCTGAGGTACAAATAGTCGATCTTCGCGGAATGTGGATCGGCCTTGCGGTCCTCAACATCTTCTATCTGATCGTGCGCATTTACGAGCAGGTCTACGGCTGGCGCGCTGGCCTGGATTCGTTCGCGCCGGAGTTCCAGACCTACTGGATGTCGATCCTTTGGACCGAGATCCCGCTGGAGCTGGTCTCTGGTCTGGGCCTTGCGGGCTATCTCTGGAAGACCCGCGACCGCAACGTCGACGCGGTGACGCCGCGCGAAGAGATGCGCCGCCTGGTGGTTCTGGTTCAGTGGCTTGTCGTTTACGGCATCGCCATTTACTGGGGCGCGTCGTTCTTCACGGAGCAGGACGGCACCTGGCACATGACGGTGATTCGCGACACGGACTTCACGCCGTCGCACATCATCGAGTTCTACATGAGCTATCCGATCTATTCGGTGATCGCGGTTGGCGCGTTCTTCTATGCGAAGACCCGCATTCCGTATTTTGCTCATGGCTACTCGCTGGCGTTCCTGATCGTCGCCATCGGCCCGTTCATGATCATCCCGAACGTCGGCCTGAACGAGTGGGGCCACACCTTCTGGTTCATGGAAGAGCTGTTCGTCGCTCCGCTGCACTGGGGCTTCGTGTTCTTCGGCTGGATGGCTCTCGGCGTCTTCGGCGTCGTGCTGCAGATCCTGATGCGCGTTCATGCGCTGCTCGGCAAGGAAGGCGTCGCCCTTCTGACCGAGTAATCGGACAAGCAATCCGCTCGCGTCTTCGGGCGCGGGCGGTCCCCAAAGAGAGTGGGAGGCAAACAGATGATCGCAACTATTCTGATCGTTGCGTCCTTATTTTCGCCCCTTGCCTTTTGGTTGGCTGCGCCGCGCCGGGTCCCCGTCCCGGTGAAGCAGCGCACGAGGGCGCGAGACAGAAGCTTCTAAAGACACGCCCGGACTCCCAGCCGGACTGTCCTACCCGCCGATGCCGCAGATGCGGCGCCGCGCGGGTAAGCTTTTTCAAGCGTCGCGCTTTCGCTCTTCTGATTGCAATTTCCCTCCAGGCGACTAGATCGTTTCCTTAGCGCGCGAGCCCATGATCGAGCGCCTATCCGGAGAGCTTCCATGAATGATCTTCTCGTCATCGCCTTTTCCTCGGAGCAAAAGGCCGAGGAAGTGCGGCAGAAACTGTTTCAGATGCAGAAGGAATATTTGATCGAACTGGGCGACGCGGTGGTCGCGGTCAAAGACCCCGAGGGTCACATCAAGCTCAATCAGCTGTTCAATACGACCGCCATCGGCGGCGTCTCCGGCATGTTCTGGGGCGCTTTGATCGGCCTGATCTTCATGATGCCGCTCGCAGGCGCGGCGCTGGGCGCGGCCTCGGGGGCCGTCTCCGGCGCGCTGACAGATTTCGGCATCGACGACAAATTCATGAAGGACGTCGCCGAAGCCGTGCCGCCGGGCGGCGCCGCGCTCTTCGTGCTCGTGCGCAAGATGACGACAGACAAGGTGCTCGAAGGCCTGCGCGGCGTCGGCGGCACGGTTCTGCGCACCTCCTTCGACAAATCCAAGGACGAAGCCATTCGCGCGGCGCTCGCGGCCCAAACGCCGACGAGCTGAGTTTAAAAAAAAGCGCGCCGAATCCAAAGGCGACTCGGCGCGCTATTGTTTCTTGATCGCTTAGACCGTTTCTTGTTCGTTCAATTCACGCCGATGCGTGTGGAAGGTCATATAGAGGCTCACGCCGATGAAGATCACGCCGAGCAGCGCGACAATGATGAAAAGCGACGAGCGTTGCACGATGGCGATCGCGGGCACAAAGAGCGCCAGGATCAGGCCCACGACGCAGATTTGCCACGCCTCCGCGTGCACGCCGGCGACGAAGGTGCCGAGCGCCAGCAGCACCATGAGATTGAGGCCCGTGGCGTTCACATCCACCAGCGCCCGCATGGTCGGCGTGTAGATGAGCCACATGGCGGCGAGGAAGGCCGCCCAATGCAGAACCTGAGTCCAGACGAGCTTCACGCGTTCGGGGCGAGTCGGCGCATGGCGCCAGCCGACGTAGATGCACAAAACGCAATAGACGAGTGTGAGCAATTCCCAGTACATGCCGATCGGCTGGCCCGTGAAGGTGACGAGCCCGATGCCGAACAACGCCATGGACAGCATGATGATGTAGGGAAGATCAATCTTCAGGACGTCGAGAAAAAGCACCTCCGCCGGCTGGGTCTTGATTTCCTCGATGCCTTCTTCGAGCGCGGTCACCCAGGACGACTCCTGATGCGGCTTTTCCGCGTGCGGGTCGGTCGGTTCGCCGCCGGCCGTATCGGGGGGGTTGGACATCGTTGAGATCCTCGGAAGCTTTGTTTGCGGAATGGAAGCCGTTTGAAGCCCGGGGAGGATAGTGCGCGCCCCCGAAGTCGGCAACCGCCGGAGTCTGTCCGCTTTTCCAGCTTGGCGAGGGCGCCCCTCTAGAGCTAGCGCCGCTGTCAGTCGTTCAATCGCGAGGACATGATGAAGATAACGCTGCTTCTCGCCGCCGGCGTTTTGATGGTCGGCTTTGGAGTCTGGTCGCTTTACGTCGGCAGCCGGTATCAGGCTCTTTGCGAGCTCTCCTACTGGTCGGCGAGCTCAGCCGAACTGAAGCATTGCGATGACAGGGCCGGGGAACGCAGTGGAAGGTGACGCGCCAAGCGCGCTCAGCTGACAAAAAATACGGCGGCGCCGGCGATGGCTGCGAAGAGCACCGAGGCGATGACGGCGTTGGCGATGGCGGGGCGAATGATCATGCGCGGGGAGAATGGTGAGGCGCCCCAGCCCTTTCAACCCGACAAATCCGCGCGCGGCCATCCGCCGCGGGCCGCGCTCCACTTTGTGGCCCGTTTCTGGTTGCTTAAACTGCCAGCGGGGAAAACGGAGCGAACTGATTCATGAAGAAACTCATTCTCGCCGCTGCGCTGCTGGCCATGACCACGGGGGCCGCGGCGGCGCGCGGCGGGCAGCAGACCTGGATTTTGGTTTGCCCCAAGAGCATGCCGAAAAGCGACTGCAATCTGACGACCGCTGCGCGATGGTATCACCTGCCGTCGCCACAGGCGTCCGCCGCCACGCCGCAAATCAGGAGCGCGCAAGCGACGGTCGGGGCCAGTCTCGAGCCCGGCTTTTATGTTTCGCTGGAGCAGTTCCCGGCAGGCGTCTCCATGGGCGAACGCGCCAGAGTCTTCAAGGCCTGCGACGCGCAGGCCGCAGCCCCTTCGGATGCGCAGGAAGCCGCATGGGCCGAGCGGGGCCAGTGCCTGCGCTGACTGGTCGGGTTCAAGGCGCGCGGTTCGTGAGCGCCGCGTCGCCTGCGCCCGTCAGCGCGTCAGGCCTTGGCCCCATCGCTTGACCGCGGTCACGAAACGGTCGAGCAGGCCGGGCGCCGGACGCGGCTCGCTTCTCGCCCCGGGCTTCGGCTTCTTTTCGGCGGCGGCCGCTTTTGGCTTCGCCGGCGCCAGCCGCGGCGTTTCCGCCTGTGGCGGGGTGGTCCTGCCCGAAACAGAGGGCGATCGTTGCGGCTCCGTCTCGAGCTTCTTCGAGGCCGCGGCGGGCGCCGGCGACGCTACTGGGGCTTGCGGCGGCGCCGTCGCCGCGGCCGGGACCGGGGCGGGAGCCGGCTCGCTTTCGGCTGAAGCCGGCGCCGCTGGCGCCTTGACCGGGACAGGCGTCGCGCCTGCCGGCTCCGTCGACATCGGTTGCGGCGTAGCGGGCGCAGCGGGCGGCGCGGCGGGTTGCGAGGCCTGCTCGACGGGCGCGGCCGAGGATGGTTTGTGCAGGGCGTCCGGCTTGTGCGCCAAAGATCTCGCGGGCGGGATCGGCGGCGAGGGCGCGCGCAACAGGAAGACCCCTGCCAGAATCGTGCAGAGCGCGCCAATCCCGATGGCGATACGTCTCACCGGGAACGCCTTTCGGCGAGGCGTCCCGACGCCGGTCGCGACGTCCCGCGAGGGCCTGATATCGAGCCGGATCTCCGGCGCCTGGACAAGCGGCGCCGGCGCGGGCTGGGCCGGGAGGACGGGCTTTGCTCCCGCGTCATGGGCGATGGGGACGGGCGGCGGGGTCGTTGCCGGCGTGGGCTCGGTCGACCGGCGTTTCTCTTCCCGCAGTCTGAAGGCGTCGAGCGTCCAGTCGCTGACGAGGATCGGCTGCGCCGTCGCTTCCACGAACTCCGGCGCTGACCGCGCGGCGGAGCTCGCAGCCTCCAACCGCTCCTGCCTGCGCCGTTCGGCCTCCCGCGCCTGATAGGCGCTCAGCGTCCAATCGCTAAGCCCATGGGAGTGGGCGTGCGTCGCCGGGACGATCGGTCTTTCCAGAAGGCGGCGGCGCTCTTCCCGTCTCTTGTAGGCGGCGGGCGTCCATTCGCTTTCCATAATGGCGTTTTGCCTAGGGGCAGGGGGCGCGGGACGCTCCTCTCTGCGCCGTTGCGATTCGCGCGCCTGATAGGCGGGGAGCGTCCAGTCGCTGAGAAGAATTTCGGCGTCGCTCCGCTCTTCCGAGCGCTCGTTCGCTTCAGCGCGCCGCCGCTGCTCTTCCCGCGCCCGATAGGCCGCCGGCGTCCATTGGCTGGTCAGGCTCTCCTCCATGATGCGTCTCCCCGTGTATGTTCGTTTGAGGGCGGGGCGCCGCTTCCCGCGTTTCTTCCGCAGATGGAGAGCCATTCGCAAACGCTTTCGTGAGCTCGATTTTTTTTGAAACTAACAAAGCTTCCGGCGAGGCGCAAAAGCACGCCGACGAAAACGGCGAAGCCGTCCGCATCCGGCCTCCCAGGCGCTGGGCTTGGCGCGTTCTCAGGGTCCGCCCGAGCGTCGCTCTAGCGCGCGCCAGCCGCCACAAGCTAAGCGCTATATTGCTGTTTTTATTGCTTTTTATATCGGCGAGTTCCATCCTCCCGGTTTTCCGAAGGAGGAAGCAAATGCTCAAGGCTCTTCTCGTTCCTGCAGCGGTCCTGGCGTTCCTGCTGCCGGCGGCGGCGCGAGGCGGAGATGACGCGCAAACCCACGGGATGACCCCGGGAGGTCATGGCAGACACATGCACCGGGATTGGAGCACGCCCGGGCAGCACAGGCATAGCGTCTGCTGGCATAATCATTACGGGCGCTGGGTCTGGGTCTGCCGTTGAGTTGGAGGCGGACGCGGCGCCGGTCGCTTCAGTCGGCCGGCGCCGCGCTTTCGACTGGCGCGGTCGCCTGCGTCGCAGGACCGGAGAGACCGGCTCTGAGCTTATCCCTGTCGAGCTCGCCCTCCCAGGCGGAGACGACGATGGTGGCGACGCCATTGCCGATGAAGTTGGTCAGCGCCCGGCACTCGCTCATGAATTTGTCGATGCCGAGCACGAAGGACATGCCGGGCGCGAGCGCGGGGTCGACCGCCGTGAGCGTCGCCGCCAAGGTGATGAACCCCGCGCCGGAGACGCCGCTCGCGCCTTTCGACGTCAGCATCGCCACGACGAGGATCGTCGCCTGATGGGCGTAGTCCAGCTCCGAGCCCATGGCGCGGGCGATGAAGAGCGTCGTGAGGGTCATGTAGATGTTGGTGCCGTCGAGATTGAAGGAATAGCCGGTCGGCACCACGAGCCCGACAACGGGTTTCGAGCAGCCGAGCTTTTGGAGCTTTTCCATGAGCGCGGGTAAGGCGCTTTCGGACGAGGAGGTTCCGAGCACGATCAGCAACTCGTCCTTCAAATAAGCGAGATACCGGAAAATGCTGAAGCCCGTCGCCGCCGCGATGGCGCCGAGCACGAAAACGACAAAAAGCGCCGAGGTGAGGTAAAAGGCGCCGATGAGCCCGCCGAGCGAGAGCAAAGCCGCGGAGCCATATTTCCCCACTGTATAGGCCATCGCTCCAAAAGCGCCGATCGGCGCGGCCTTCATCACGATGCCGATCAAGGCGAACATGGCGTGGCCGGCGTCGTCCACCCATTGCCGGATCGGCCGGCCCTTCTCGCCGAGCGAAAGCAAAGCGAAGCCGAACAGCAGCGAAAACAGCAGCACCTGCAGGATGTCGCCTTTGGCGAAGGCGCCGAGCGCGCTGTCGGGGATGATGTCGAGCAGGAACTCGACCCCGCTCCGCTTCGCGGCGGCTTCCGTATATTTGGCGATGGCCGACGCGTCGGCCTTGCCCGCAAAATCGCCGCCCGGCGCGAGAATATTGCCGACGAGGAGGCCGAGGATGAGCGCGAAAGTGGAGACGACCTCGAAATAGACGAGCGCCTTGACGCCCACGCGCCCGACCTTGCGCGCATCCTCGATATGGGCGACGCCAGAGACGACCGTGCAGAAAATAATGGGCGCGATCGCCATTTTGATCAGCTTCACGAAGCCGTCGCCCAAGGCCTTGACCCAGTCGGCCGCCGCCACATGTGGCGCGAGCCAGCCGAACAAGGCGCCGAGCGCGATGGCCGCGAGCACCTGCACATAGAGCAGGCGGTGGAGAGGCTGTCTCGTCTGGACGGTCGTCATGCGAACGCTGATAATCCGGCCGGACGCCGCGGGCAATAAGCGGGATTTGCGGCTCCAGGCCGTGCAGGGCTATACAGGGGCTCAACGAAGCCGGTGCGGACGCCGGCGCCGATCATGCAAGTTTTCTCGACATGGCGAGCAGCAAGAAGCAGGCCGCGGCTGCGGTAGAGAAGGCCTTTGACGCCGTCCAAAGGGCGAGCGACAAGACTATCTCGATCCGGGGCGCCCGCGAGCATAATCTCAAGAACGTCGACCTCACCATCCCGCGCGACAAATTGGTCGTCTTCACGGGCCTCTCCGGCTCGGGCAAGTCGTCGCTGGCCTTCGACACCATCTACGCCGAAGGCCAGCGCCGCTATGTGGAGTCGCTCTCCGCCTACGCCCGGCAGTTTCTGGAGATGATGCAGAAGCCCGACGTCGATCAGATCGACGGGCTCTCGCCGGCGATTTCCATCGAGCAGAAGACGACCTCGAAGAACCCGCGCTCGACCGTCGGCACGGTGACGGAAATTCACGACTATATGCGCCTGCTCTGGGCGCGCGTGGGCGTGCCCTATTCGCCGGCGACCGGATTGCCGATCGAGAGCCAGACGGTCTCGCAGATGGTCGACCGGGTGCTGGCGCTGCCGGAAGGCTCGCGGCTCTATCTGCTGGCGCCGGTCGTGCGCGGCCGCAAGGGCGAATATAAGAAGGAAGTGGCGGAGTTCACGCGGCGCGGCTTTCAGCGTCTCAAGATCGACGGCGCCTATCACGAAATCGCCGACGTTCCGCCGCTCGACAAGAAGCTCAAACACGACATCGACGTCGTTGTGGACCGCATTGTCGTGCGCAAGGACATCGCCTCGCGCCTCGCCGACAGTTTCGAGACGGCGCTCGATCTTTCAGGCGGCCTGGCGGTCGTCGAATTCGCCGGCGCGCCCCCGATCGACGCCGAGAGGGAGAAAGCCGCCAATGTCTCGACGCATTACGCGCCGGGACACATCGTCTTCTCCTCCAAATTCGCCTGTCCGGTCTCGGGTTTCACAATCCCGGAAATCGAGCCGCGGCTGTTCTCCTTCAACAATCCCTTCGGCGCCTGTCCGGTCTGCGGCGGGATTGGCTGCGAGCAGAAGATCGACGCCGATCTCGTGGTCCCCAATCCCAAGACGACCCTGCGCAAGGGCGCCATTGCGCCCTGGGCGAAGTCATCGTCGCCTTATTACATGCAAACGCTGGAGGCGCTCGGCAAACATTATAAGTTTCGCCTCGACACGCCCTGGGAGGATTTGCCGAAGAAGGCCCAGAACGTCATTCTTTTCGGTTCGGGAAGCGAGGAAATCCGCTTTTCCTATGATGACAGCTTCCGCGCCTATGACGTGAAGAAACCCTTCGAGGGCGTCGTCATCAATCTCGAACGCCGCTACAAGGAAACCGACAGCGAATGGGCGCGCGAGGAGATCGGGCGCTACATGTCGGCGACGCCCTGTCTCGCCTGCGAAGGTTTCCGCCTGAAGCCCGAGGCGCTCGCTGTGAAGATCGCCGGCAAGCATATTGGCGAAGTGTCGGAACTCTCGGTGCGCGCGGCGCTGGAGTGGTTTACGAAGCTGCCGGGCGAACTCGACAAGAAACGCAATGAAATCGCTTATCGCATCCTGAAGGAAATTCGCGAGCGTCTGACCTTCCTCGTCGACGTCGGTCTGGATTATCTGACGCTGTCGCGCAGCTCGGGCACGCTCTCCGGCGGCGAGAGCCAGCGCATTCGTCTCGCGTCGCAAATCGGATCGGGCCTCACCGGCGTGCTCTATGTGCTCGACGAGCCCTCCATCGGGCTGCATCAGCGCGACAACGACCGGCTGCTCGACACGCTGCGTCGCCTGCGCAATCTGGGCAACAGCGTCATCGTCGTCGAACATGACGAGGATGCGATCCTCGCCGCCGACTACGTCGTGGACGTCGGCCCCGGCGCGGGCATCCATGGCGGCAAGATCGTCGCGCAAGGCACGCCGCAGGAGATCATGGACGATCCGGCCTCGCTCACCGGGCAATATCTCACCGGCGAAAAACAAGTCGTGCTGCGGCACAAGCTGAGAAAGCCGACCGCTGGCCGCTGGCTGAAGCTCTCTGGCGCGGGGGGCAACAACCTCAAAGACGTCAACGCCGAAATTCCGCTCGGATGTTTCACCGCCGTCACCGGTGTTTCCGGCGGCGGGAAGTCGACGCTCGTCATCGAGACGCTCTACAAAGCGATCGCGCGGCGACTGAACAACGCACATGAAGTGCCGGCCCCGTTCGACAGACTCGAGGGGCTGGAGCAGATCGACAAGATCATCGATATCGATCAGTCGCCCATCGGCCGCACGCCCCGCTCGAACCCGGCGACCTATACGGGCGCCTTTACGCCGATCCGCGAATGGTTCGCAGGCCTGCCCGAAGCGAAGGCGCGCGGCTATGCGCCGGGGCGCTTCTCCTTCAATGTGAAGGGCGGGCGCTGCGAGGCCTGCCAGGGCGACGGCGTCATCAAGATCGAGATGCACTTCCTGCCAGACGTCTATGTCACCTGCGACGTCTGCAAGGGCAAGCGCTACGACCGCGAAACGCTTGAAGTAAAATATCGCGAAAAGTCCATCGCCGACGTGCTCGACATGACGGTGGAGGAGGCGTCGACGCTGTTCAAGGCGGTGCCGTCGATCCGCGATAAAATGGAGACCTTGAAGCGCGTCGGCCTCGATTACATTCACGTCGGCCAGCAGGCGACGACGCTCTCGGGCGGCGAGGCGCAGCGCGTCAAGCTCTCCAAGGAATTGTCGCGCCGCTCCACCGGACGCACGCTCTACATCCTCGACGAGCCGACGACGGGCCTGCATTTCCATGACGTGGCCAAGCTCCTCGAAGTGCTGCACGAGCTCGTGGAGCAGGGCAATACGGTCGTCGTGATCGAGCACAATCTCGAAGTCATCAAGACCGCCGACTGGATCATCGACATGGGGCCGGAAGGCGGCGACGGCGGCGGCGAGATCGTCGCGGCGGGGCCTCCGGCCGAGATCGTCAAATCCAAACGCAGCCACACCGGCCGCTATCTCGCAGAGGCGATGGCGCGGCGGCCGCTCGATCAGACGCCGACGCGCCGGCGCGCGGCGGGCGCCAAATCGCTCTAGAAGTCACGCAGCCTTGGTTCGCCCTGAACGTGAGCCTCGACCGGTCGCGATTGGCGTTCGACCCAGCGCTGGCGCGCCGCTTCGAGGCCCCAGACGGCGCCGAGCAGCAGATAGAAATGGCGCCAATGATCGATATCGATTTGGAACCCTTGCAGAAAAAATGCGAATAGCGAGGGGAAGACAACCTGAGCATGGCGACGGAACGGCGAAGCGCGCATCATGAGACGAAAGCCGACGAAACAGGTGATCGTCGCAAGCAATATGAACAGGAAGCCGCCGATCCAGCCATTGTTGGCGAATGAGCCGATATAGGTGTTGTGCGGCACGAGGCCGAACACCATCTCGAACTGGCGCGGGCCGAATCCCCAGAAGCGTTCGACCAGCATGGGAAGCGATCGGGCCTGATTGCCGAACCGGCCGGTGGCGCCTTCGTCATAATCCTGAGTCACGGACGCGCGCTGCAGAAAAAAAGCGCGCGTTTCCTCGAGCGACAGCAGCACCGCAAGCGCTACGGCGGTGACAATCACGGCGACCAGCGCGCCCATGGCCACGCGCCTTTTCATCCTCCGATTATCCATTGTGAAGAAGCCGAAGACAGCCATCAACGTCATGGCGACGACGGTCGCGCCCCAGGAGCCGCGCGAGAAGGAGAGAAACACACCGGAGGCGATAGAAACGAGGGCGATGGCCGACGCAATCGGATGGCGCGTGCGCCCGAGCGTGAGGTTCTGCGCAAGATAGACGGCCCCGACAAAGGCGAAGGAGCCGTAAACATTGGGATCCTTGAAAGGACCCGTCGCGCGGGCGTTGCGCGTGAAGAGTTCGCCCAGCCCGCCGATGTCGAAATAGCCGGCGATGGCGCACAGGGAGGCGATGAAGGCGCCGACCATATACGCCTTGAGACACAGTTCAGTCCGGCGCTCGGTCTCGTTTGCGAAAAACACCGCGAAGAACAGCGCCGTAAACGACAGAAAAGCGGAGACGTATTGGAAGACCGACGAGTCGGCGTTGTCCCAATAGGGAATGAGCGCCAGAAACCCCGCGACGGTATAGCCGAACAGGATCGACGCCGGCACGAAGAAGGTGCGATGGACGCTGAAGCCGCCGACAAACCATATTGGCAACGTGATAAAGAAAAGCAGATCGTAAGGCGATGGCTCCACGATGACCACGGCGCCAGACGCGATGAAGACCACGAAGGTCGCGTTGACGATCTTCTGATAGTCGATATGCAGGCCCGGCGCGCGCGAAACGCTGGACGCCGGCGCGAGACGCGTCCCAGAAGCGTTCGTCAACACTCGCCTCCCGGCTCCGATCCGCGTGCTCCTGCCGCCGTGCGACGGAGCGGTTCCTTCGGCGCGAGTTTATCCATTGCTCGGTTAAGGACACGTCATCCAACGAGAGTGCAAACCGGAAAACCAGCGCCGTGGAAGTTCACGCTAGTGATGCTCAAATGACTTGAGAGTCCGCGTCCAGCCATGTTCGCCGATCCAGCGCCAGCGCCAGCGCCAGCCCAACAGGAAGGCGGCGGACAGGCAGGCCGCGACGCCGGCGCCCGGCAAACCGGCGAGTGGAACGAGAAGCGCGTTGCCGCCGATCGCGGGAACCAGGGACAGGAGATTGCCCAGCCAGATGGCGCGATCCTGATGGCGAGCATACAACACATTGTTGAACGCCTCGGCGATCAGCCGCATCCAGACGCCGAACAGCATGAGCCACAGGGTCGGGGCGTTGTCGGAGAGCGCCGCGCGCCCGACCATGACGCCAAGGAGCGGAACGGCGACCGCGAGAATGAGCGCCATGACGCCGGCGAGCAGCGCAACCTGCCGCGTGGCTCTGTTCGCCTCCCGCCAAAAGGCGTCGCTGTCTGCGGCCCGATGCAAGGCGATCACACGCGGCAGCGAAAACGCAAAGACTCCGCTCTGCAGCAAATTCATGAGCGCGTTCACGAAGGAATAATAGAAGGTGAGCACGCCGACGTCGTCGAGCGTGAGAAAATGTTCGACGACGAAACGGTCGATGACCAGGCTCGCGGTGAACCCCATGCCGCCGAACCAGATCGGCAGGCATTTCGCAACCCCGCGCGAAAGCCAGCGCCAGTCGATGGGCGCAAGCAAGACCTTGCGCCATGGCATGTCCCGCCAAAACCACAAATTGGCGCCGACGGACAGCGCCGACCCGATCGCCCAGGAACTGAGCGCGATTTCTGCGGAGCGCCACTGTGGCGAGAAGAGGCCCAAAATGACGGGCGGTAATGCCGCGACCGCGACGCGCATGGAGAAGAAAAAATTGGCGGCGAGCTGTTGATTGAGCGAATTGGCGTTGCTGTATAAAGTGGTCGCGCATCCTTCGAGCGCCGTCAGGGCGACGATGAGCCAGACGATTCTTGGGGCGATCGGCAAAATATCGTTCGAGATCAGCAGAGCCGCGGCAAGCCCCATCACGACGTAATTCGCCGCGAGCAGGACGGCTTGATCGCGCATCTTGTGTAGCGCCACAAAAGGCGACACGCCGACGATGTCGCGCGCCACCAGATAGCCGAACCCCTGGCCCTGCACGGTCAGCAAAACGGTGACCGCGCCGAAGGCCAGACCGTAAACGCCCATTTCGGCAAGCGAGAGATAGCGGCCCATGTAGAGGGTCAAAACGAGCTTCGCCGCCATCGGCAGCGCGCGCAGGAACGCGTTCAGCGCCTGGGTTTTCGGGGAGATGGCGCCGCTCATGGGGTCGACTGTCGGGGAGTGACGTCTGCCGGCGAAGCGGCCGTTTCCTTCGCGCGCAGGCGTGTTTCCAACTCCATTTTCCGTCGGTAGAGACGCCGATGAGCATCATTACTTGGGGACGGGCCAACGCCAGCGCAGGCGTTCGCGGGGGCGCTCACTTCCTGGCGAGCAGGATCGGCTGATGCTGGGCGCCGCCGGGCATGTGCACGATCTCGCAATCCTTGAAGCCCGCTTCCGTGCACACTTTGAACAGATAAGCGGTACGAAAGGCGACAGCGGCCTCGGGCTGCTCGAGCGACTCCACCTGGGCGTGGCCGATCGTATGCCGGAACGTATGGCGCGTTCCGTAAGTGGCCGGCGGATAGTCGAGATTGAAGTGCGAATGCATGATCGCGCCGCCGCTGCGCAGCAGACGGTAGCTCTCGCGGATGTAGTTTTCCAAATCCGCTTCGAGCACATGGGTCAATAAGGAGTTGGAAAAAACGAGATCGACCGCGCCATCCGCCTCGGGTATGCGGTAGGGCGTCGTCGCGCCGCCGTTTCGATGGTAGGAGACGCTCGAATCCGTGGAATGATGGAATCGGAAGCGCGCGGCGTCGTAATGCTGTTCGCACCAGATGATCGCCTCTGCGTCGATATCGACGCCGATATAGGTTCCGCTGAAGCGGCGTCCGCGAAAATTGTAGTCGCGCAGCCAGTGCGCCCAACGTCCGCAGCCGGAGCCAATGTCGAGGATCGTCGAATCCGGCTTCGCCAGACCCTCGCTGAAGGCGAACATCCAGAAATCCCGAGCGTGGACGAGAAAGTGGGTCTGGTTGTTGAGAATGCGGTTGCCGACGCCGATGCGCACGCGCAGATGGTTGGGCGGCAGGTTGCGGAACTCCGGATAGATCCAGCGCGGCGCAATGTCGAAGGCGTTGATCACCGCCTTGAACAACGGATTGAAGGTCAGCAGCGATGTCGACGGAAACAGCCTGCGCGCCAGGCGATCGAGACTCAAACGGTTACTGGCGGGATTGGGCGCGGAAGAAGCGGAAACCGAAGACATGCGGCGCTCCATGCGGCGGCGCGGACAATCACGCCTTTTGCAGACTTGCTTAAGCTCGAGTGTTTAATCTCGCGTTACGCCTGCCGCAAAGGGGCGCGCGCGGCTCTTGCGCGCCGCTTCACCCGACGGCGTGGCGGCTAACCGCTTGGCGCGCGCCGCGAGCGCGTCGCGATAACCCTGGAGAATGTCATTGACCATTCTGTCGACGGTGAAGCGTGAGGCGACGAAATCATGCAGCGCCGCCGCCTTCGCGCGCCGCCCCTCGGTCTCGGCGAGCGCGGCGCGCAACGTGGCCGCAAGAATTTGCGGATTGTCGCAAGCGATCAGGCGATCGGCGTAGGGCCCGTAAATCTCCGGCATGCCGCCGACATCGGTTGCTACGAGCGGCAGCATGGCCCCCGCCGCTTCCAGCGCAATATAGGGCAGGGACTCGAACCGGCTCGGGAGGACCATTGTCCGCCCCAGCGCGAAGGCGTCGCGGGCCGGCATGCGGGCGTGCAAAGTGAGCTGGCCGCCGACCCCGGCCTGCTCGGCGCGCGCGACGAGAATTTCCGCTTCCGGGCCGTCGCCGACCATCAGGAGGCTCGGCCGGATATTGTCGCGCGCAAGCAGGTTCAGAGCGTCGATCAGCGTGTCGACGCCCTTGGCGCGGCGAAATTCGCCGACATAAAGCAGATCCGCTGCGTCGGGCCGCGGCTCGACGGGGATGAATTCGGCCGGCGAAACGCCATTCGGGATGGTCCGCGCAAGCCCTTTGGGCTTGCCAACGAAGGTCTCGAAGCGACCCGCGATGAAGGCGCTCTCGAAAAGCAACGCGTCCGTGCGCGCCGCCAGCACACGCTCGATCGCCATGAAGACGCGGTGTCGGCGTGAACCGGGCTCGAAATTCAGGCTGCCCCCGTGGGGCGTATAGACACGGACCGGACTTCTGTTTCCGGAGAGCAGGCCGGTCAGACGCGCATAAACGCCGCCCTTCGATCCGTGGCCGTGGACGACATCGGGCCGTAACGCCGCGACGCGCCGGGCGATGACGATCGCCGCCACAAGGTCCGACGGATGAGGGAGGCGGCGAATGGGAACCCGCAGAAGGCCGAGCGCGAGATGCGGGAAGAGCTCGGCCAATTGCCGTTCCGCCATCTCGCCGCCCGTCAACGAGTCGGCGACGATCCCGACCTTGTGGCCGCGTGCGATCTGTTCGCGCGTGAGATCCTGCACGTGACGGAAAAGACCGCCGACGGGCGCCCGCAACACATGCAAGATGCGCAGCGGCGCGTCAGCTTCCTCTGCGGAATGCAGCACAGCAACGCCCTTCTCGCCCGGCTGGTCCGCCGAACGTAATCTTGACCATTCTCCTTGAGCTTGAGTACTGCGGAGGGGTTTAAAAAGAATGAGCGGCGCTCGCCGGGCGAGCGCCGCTCTCTCAATTCACGGTCGGATCATGCGCGTCAGTTGCGCATGGAGGCCGGATTGGCGTCTGGCTCGGGCGCTTCTGGCGTCCCGGGCTCGCGGCTGTCGGGGTCATGGTCCTCGGCGCTGGCGCGCTTCTTTCCCGCCTCGATGATGTCGCGTTCGGGACGCGGCAGCACGGGGCCTTCAGGGAAGACGAAGCCAAGCTTTTTCGCGCCCTTGTCGTCCCCGACCACCACGACGCGCACTGCGCCGCCGTTCTTCAGCCGGCCGAACAGCACCTCGTCGGCGAGCGGGGTCTTGATCGCCTGATGGATCACGCGCGACATCGGGCGAGCGCCCATCGCCTCGTCATAGCCGTGCTCGACGAGCCAGCCGCGCGCCTCGTCTGTCAACTCGATCGTCACATTGCGGTCGGCCAGCTGCGCCTCGAGCTGCATGATGAACTTGTCGACGACGCGCTTGATGACCTCGACCGGCAGATGGCCGAAAGGCACGATCGCATCGAGACGGTTGCGGAACTCCGGCGCGAACAGGCGGTTGATCGCCTCGCTGTCGTCGAGATCGGCGCGGGTGCGCGTAAAGCCGATCGGCGTGCGGGCGAGGTCCTGAGCCCCCGCATTCGTCGTCATGATGAGGATGACGTTGCGGAAATCGATCGTCTTGCCGTTGTGGTCGGTGAGCTTCCCGTGGTCCATCACCTGCAGCAGGATGTTGTAGAGGTCGGGGTGCGCCTTCTCGATCTCGTCGAGCAGCAGGACGCAGTGCGGATGCTGGTCGATCGCGTCGGTCAAGAGACCGCCCTGGTCGAAGCCGACATAGCCGGGAGGCGCGCCGATCAGCCGGCTGACGGTGTGGCGCTCCATATATTCGGACATGTCGAAGCGGACGAGCTCGATGCCGAGCGAGGTGGCGAGCTGGCGGGCGGCCTCGGTCTTGCCGACGCCCGTCGGGCCGGAGAAGAGATAGCAGCCGATCGGCTTCTCCTGATCGCGCAGCCCCGCGCGGGCGAGCTTGATCGCCGAGGTGAGCGCGGAGATCGCTTTGTCCTGGCCGTAGACCACACGCCGCAGCGTCTCGTCGAGATGGGCGAGCACTTCGGCGTCGTCCTTCGAGACCGTCTTCGGCGGGACGCGCGCCATCGTCGCGATCGTCGCCTCGATCTCCTTGATGCCGATGGTCTTCTTGCGCTTGTTCTCGGTGAGCAGCATTTGCGCCGCGCCGGTCTCGTCGATCACGTCGATCGCCTTGTCCGGCAGCTTGCGGTCGTGGATGTAACGGGCCGAGAGCTCCACGGCCGCCTTCAGCGCGTCATTGGTGTAACGGATCTTGTGAAACTCTTCGAAGTAAGGCTTCAGCCCCTTGATGATCTCCACCGCATCCGGGATCGACGGCTCGTTCACGTCGATCTTCTGGAAGCGGCGCACCAGCGCGCGATCCTTTTCGAAATATTGACGATATTCCTTGTAGGTCGTCGAGCCGATGCAGCGCAGAACGCCTTGGGCGAGCGCGGGCTTCAGCAGGTTCGAGGCGTCCATCGCGCCGCCGGACGTGGCGCCGGCGCCAATCACCGTATGAATCTCGTCGATGAACAGGATCGCGTTCTTGTGGTTCTCGATTTCCTTGACCACCTGTTTCAGGCGCTCTTCGAAATCGCCGCGATAACGCGTGCCGGCGAGGAGCGAGCCCATATCGAGCGCGAAGACCGTGGCGCCCGCGAGCACGTCCGGCACCTCGCCTTGGGTGATCTTGCGGGCGAGCCCTTCGGCGATCGCCGTCTTGCCGACGCCGGGATCGCCGACGAGCAGCGGGTTGTTCTTGTGACGGCGGCAGAGCACCTGAATCGTGCGCAGCACTTCGGCTTCGCGGCCAATCAGAGGATCGATGCGGCCGTCGCGCGCCTTCCTGTTGAGATTGACGCAATAAGCCTCCAGCGCGCCTTCCTTCTTGCGGCTGTCCCCGTCACGGCTGTCCCGGCCATCCGCGCGGTCGCTCTCGTCCTCGACGCCGCGCGGCGTGCGCGTCTGGTCCGAAAGACCAGGGCGCTTGGCGATGCCGTGGCTGATGTAATTGACCGCGTCGTAGCGCGTCATATCCTGCTCCTGCAGGAAATAGACGGCGTGGCTTTCGCGCTCTGCAAAGAGGGCGACGAGAACATTCGCGCCGCTCACGTCCTCGCGGCCGGACGACTGCACGCTGATAATGGCCCGCTGCACGACGCGTTGAAAGCCGGCGGTCGGCTTGCACTCGTCCGCGTCTTCGTTGACCAGATTGTCGAGCTCGCGATCGATGTAGTCGCGCAAATTCTTGGCGAGAAGGTCGAGGTCGACCGAGCAGGCGCGCAGCACGGCCGAGGCGTCGGCGTCCTCGATCAGGCTGAGCAGCAGATGCTCGAGCGTGGCGTATTCGTGATGACGCTCCCGCGCGGAGGCGAGGGCGCGGTCCAGTGTCTGTTTAAGATTGCGCGAGAACGTCGGCATTCGCTGCGAGCCCCTATTTCTTCTCCATGATGCACTGCAAGGGATGCTGGTGCTTCCTTGCGAAATCCATCACTTGGGTGACCTTGGTTTCGGCGACTTCGTACGTGTACACGCCACACTCGCCGACGCCATGATTGTGGACATGCAGCATGATGCGGGTGGCTTCCTCGACCGACTTGTTGAAATATTTGCGCAAGACGATCACGACGAATTCCTGCGTCGTGTAGTCGTCGTTGAGCAACAGCACGCGATACATGTTCGGGCGACGGGTCTGCTGGCGCGTGCGCGTAATCAGCGCGGTGCCGGTCCCTTGACCGTCGCCGGCTTTCTTCGGCTCCTTGCCCGCTCGCATGGGTGCGCGCGCCGGGTCGCGGCCCGTCTGCGAAAACGCTTGCTGGGATTTGATGGATATCAAGTCCGGCACGTCCGTCTCGTCCTTCAGTCCTTTCCATGTAGTTCCCGTGGAAAGTTCTTTCACGGGCGCATGGAGCAATTTCTTTGCCGCAGCCGCTGGGGGCCGAAAAGCTTGTCCGTCGGCGACTCGCGTAGTCTTCTGCGTCAGGGCCGCCTTGGCAAGAGGCCAGGAGCCGGCTGGCGCGGCAATTCAGCCATGAACCAGATATTTACGATAATCTCCTAGAAAAGGGTCGTTGGTTAAAAGGTTGCGAAGATGTCCGGTTACGAACATAACGACCGTCACCCACGCCATAACGGCGCCGGCAGCGTTTGGAGCCTTGCCGCCTTTTCCGCCGCTGTTTTTCTTTGCAGCCTGCTTGTGGCCAAGGTCTTGTCCCAATTCGTCGAGAGCGAACGTCTGGCGCGGGCGGGCTATGACAAAGTGGCGCGCGACGCTGGGGTGAAGGCGGAGCCATCGACTCGTCGATTTTTTACGCACAGTTTCGGCGTCGACGCCGTCGTCACGGGCGCGATCTCCTCCCAGAGGCCGGCGACCCTGTCGCCCTGTGGCGAGGCCAGCAAGGCCGACAAGTCCGCCAAATAGGGCGTCGCGGGCTTGCGGCGGCGGGTTTCGGGAGGCTGGGCCTTTGAAAACTTCCCGAAAAACCGCCCGGGGGGCTCGCATTTCCATTGACATTTGCCCATTTGTTCTTCAAGCATGCGGCGTGGCTTTGGCCCCCGCTTCTTGCGGCGACGGTTAGGCGAGCCAGTCCGTCCTCGCGGCGATGACGGCGCCTTCTCTCCTGACATCTTGCGCGCTTTACAAACGGCTGGCGCGCAGCGGTCTTCCCGCCCAGGCAAGCCGTAACCAGGATAATTGATGACATTCGACGAATTGGGCCTTTCGGACAAAGTGCGCGCGGCCGTGCAGGCTGCGGGCTACGCCACTCCGACGCCCATCCAGGCGCAGGCCATTCCGCCCGCGCTCCAAGGCCGGGACATTCTCGGCATCGCCCAGACCGGAACGGGCAAGACGGCCGCCTTCACGCTGCCGATGCTGAGCCGCCTCGAACAAGGCCGCGCCCGCGCGCGCATGCCGCGCACGCTGATTCTCGAGCCCACCCGCGAACTCGCGGCGCAGGTCGAAGAGAGCTTCGCCAAATATGGCGCCAACCATCGCTTGAACGTCGCCCTGCTGATCGGCGGGGTCTCCTTCGGCGATCAGGAAGCCAAGATCATGCGCGGCGCGGACGTGCTGATCGCCACGCCGGGACGGCTGCTCGACTTCTTCGATCGCGGCAAGCTGCTGTTGACCGGCATCGAGATCCTCGTCATCGACGAGGCCGACCGTATGCTGGACATGGGTTTCATTCCCGACATCGAGCGCGTCTGCAAGCTCGTGCCCTTCACGCGCCAGACGCTCTTCTTCTCCGCGACGATGCCGCCGGAGATCACGCGCCTCACCGAGGCTTTCCTGCACAATCCGGTTCGCGTGGAAGTTTCCCGCGCCGCCACGACGGCCACGACCATCCGTCAGGCGCTCGTCGCCTCACATGGCCACGCCGACAAGCGCGAGACGCTGCGCAGCCTGATCCGCGGCGCTGAAAACCTCAAGAACGCGATCATCTTCTGCAATCGCAAGCGCGACGTCGCGATTTTGCACCGCTCCCTGGTCAAGCACGGTTTTCCGGCGGGCGCGCTGCATGGCGACATGGATCAGCTTGCCCGCATGGCCTCGCTCGACGCGTTCAAGACCGGCGACGTGTCGCTTCTCGTCTGCTCCGACGTCGCGGCGCGCGGCCTCGACATCCCGGACGTCAGCCACGTCTTCAATTTCGACGTGCCGACGCATAGCGAAGACTATGTCCACCGTATCGGCCGCACCGGCCGCGCCGGGCGCTCGGGCGTCGCGCTGACCATCGTCACCGAAGACGACGCCAAATATGTCGATCAGATCCAGAATCTGATCGGCAAGCCGATCGAGTGGGAGGGGCCGGGCTTCGACGCTTTGCCGCCGCCCATGGAGACGACCCGTCCGCATGACCATCGCCGTGGCGGACGCGGCGAGCGCGGCGGCCGTCGCGAACGGAGTGAGCGGAGCCGCAGGACAACCGAGCGGGTCGAGCGCGTGGAGAGAGTCGAGCGCGTAGAGCGGGTCGCAGCGGAGGGGCCTGTCGCCATGGGGCGTCCCGCCCATGCGCCGCGCCGACCGGAAAGCGAGCCCGTCCGTCCGCGGACGACGGAGCGTCGCGGGCGCCGCCATCACGAGGACGATGGGCCGCCTGTCATCGGTCTCGGCGACCACGTCCCGTCCTTCCTGTTGCGCCCGGTGACCCTGCGCCCCGCGAAAGTGGCGGAAGAGTAGGGGAAGCCGCCTTCCTGACCCCTGCCGAGGCGGGGGCCTCCTTCTCCCGCAAGGGAGAAGGGGAGGCGCGACCAAGATCATGACATAAAGCCAGGCGAGCAACGGTTGCGCCGTTCCGCTCGCAGAAAAAGGCGTCGCGCCGACGGAAAGGGGGGCCTATCCCTCGAACGGCGTCAGAGCCGCCTTAATCTTCCCCGCCTGTTCGGCAAGCCTCTCATTATCGGCCATGGTTCCCGGCGGGCGCAGGGCGACGCCGTCCCAGCGGGGCAAAAGGTGGAAATGCAGGTGATAGATCACCTGGCCGCCGGCGCTCTCGTTGAATTGATGCAGCGTCAGGCCGTCTGCTTGAAAAGCCGCCTGAACCGCCCTGGCAACATGCTGCACGCGCTTCATGAGTTCGCCGAGGGTCGCGGGCGAGACGTCGAGAAGTCCGCGCGCGCCTTCCTTCGGAATCACCAGGACATGGCCTTCTGCTCGCGGCATGATGTCCATGAAAGCGAGCGCCACGTCGTCTTCATAGACTTTGTGCGCCGGAATCTCGCCGCGAAGGATTTTGCCAAAAATATTGTTGGGATCATAGGCGGCGGACATGTCGTTTCCCCTGTTCAGCTCAATCGCCAAATTCGAAGCCGCGGATATTTGTGACGCGAAATTCCGACGCCGGATAGACGCCCAGAATTTCCACTTCCTTCGAGAAGAAACGCAGTTCCTCCAGCGCGCGCGCCAGCGGCGGCTGCTCGGGATGGCCATCGACGTCGACGAGGAAGCGCGTCGCGGCGAATTCGCCGTCGACCATGTAGCTTTCGAGCTTCGTCATATTGACGCCGTTGGTGGCGAAGCCGCCGAGTGATTTGTAGAGCGCCGCGGGCACGTTGCGCACGCGGAAGACGAAAGTCGTCATGGTCGGGCCGCAATCGACGGTCGCCCATTGGCTGGTGCGCGAGAGAACGATGAAGCGCGTGGTGTTGTGCGCCTCGTCTTCCACGTTCTCGGCAAGGATCTCGAGCCCGTAGATCTCGGCCGCGAGGCGCGGGGCCAGCGCCGCCTTGGTCGGGTCGTTCCACTCGGCGACTTCGCGCGCGGCGCCGGCGGTATCGCCGGCGGTATGCGCCACGAGTCCCAGATCACGAATGATGCGGCGGCATTGGCCGAGCGCATGGACATGGCTGTAGACCGCGCGCAGACCGTCGCGCGTCGCGCCTCTGGGCGCCATGAGGTGAAAATGGATGGGCAGAAAATGCTCGCCGATAATGTGCAGGCCCGAATGCGGCAGAAAATGATGAATGTCAGCGACGCGTCCCGCGATCGAATTTTCGATGGGAATCATGCCGAGCGCCGCCCGGCCTTCGCTGATCGCGGCGAAGGCGTCCTCGAAACTCGCGCAAGGGAGGGGCGTCATGTCGGGATAGGCGTGCCGGCAGACGAAGTCGGAGTTCGCGCCGGGCTCTCCCTGATAGGCGATATACTGGTTCACTGGTGATCCTGCCGGCTCGCCGCGGCGCGCAAGGCCGCGAGGTCGCGCCCGGTATCTACCGATGGACTTGCTTTGTCCAGCACGGCCGCGTCGATGCGCATCCCTGCCTCCAAAGCGCGGAGCTGCTCGAGATTTTCGCGTCGCTCCAGCGGCGAGGGCGGCGAGGCGGCGAAGCGCTCGAGGCTTTCCCGCCGGAAGGCGTAGACGCCAATATGTTTGTAGAGCGGACCCTCGCCCCAGGGCGCGCGGGCGCGGGTGAAGTAAAGCGCGCGCAGCCGCGCCGCCGCGATTGGCGTTCCGACGAGCTTTACGGCGTTGGGGTCGTCGGCCTCTTCAGCGACGGCGGGCGCGGCGAGCGTGCCGATGTCGACCGTCAAATCGGCAAGAAGCGCCAGAGCCGCGGCGAGCGCGCCGTCGGGTAGAAAGGGGTTGTCGCCCTGAAGGTTCACGACAGCGTCATGGCGGCGTTCTGGATCGAGAGTCGCGAGGGCGGCGGCGATGCGGTCGCTGCCGCAGCGAAAGTCGCCCGGCTGAAACAGGGCGGCGCCGCCGGCGGCGTGAATGACGCCGGCGATCTCATCCGAGTCGGTTACGACCGCGACAGGCGCGACGCCGGCGGCGCAGGCGCGCGTCCAGACATGCTCGATCATCGGGCGCCCGCCGATATCGGCGAGCGCCTTGCGCGGCAGCCGGGTCGAGCCGAGCCGCGCCGGAATCAGAATGATCGGCGCGCGCGGAGACTGAGGGCTCAATAGGCGTTGTTGTCCTCGGCCATCCAGCCTTTTTCTGTCTTCACGAAGTGCAGCGTGCCTTCGCTGGTGTGCACTTCGCTCTTGGCGAAGGTGCGATCGTCGTCGATGCCGAGGAAAGCGCATTTGCCGCGTTCGCGCTCGTCCCGGCACTTGGCCTCGAAGCCCTCCGGGAACTGCACTTCCGCCTCGTACATCAGTTCGAAGGCGTCGACATTGTCGCGCTTCACCTCGCGAGCGTTGACCTTTTTGAAAGAGACGATTTTGGCGTCGACGCCGTTCTTCTCCAAAATATTGCGCAACACTTTCGCGCCCGTTGCGTCGCCGGGCTGATGGCTCCCGCAGCCGGCCAGCGAGATTGCGGCGGCGAGGCCCAGCAACAGGCGCAGATGACGTATGATCATTCATTTCCTCCGAAGCGGCGCGCAGAAAGCGCGCATTTTTTGTTGTTTTTAGCGGAAAATATCCCGCGCGTCGCCGGCGTTTTGATTTTTCGATGACCCGATTGTGAAAAAACATATCAGAGAGTTGCAATTTTGTGCAGCCGGGGTAACTTGTCTCCGCCGAACGAGTTGCGTGTCTGGCGACGCCGCGAAGGAGCTGAAAAAAGCGCCCACGGCGTAATCAAGCGTTCGATGCGTAACGGCAAGAACTCGAATACCCTACGGAGTGCTCAGGTCCGCCGCATCTCCTGGGTCCGTGGGGTTGGCCGGCTGATGATGGTTGGAGTGGCCTCCTTGAAGCCATTGTCAGTCGGCCGCCTTCATTCGAGACGGCAAGCACTCTTCCTAGCATAAATCTGACAGAAACGGCCCCGCAAGAGGCGGAGCCGTGTCGTCTCGCGTTTTTCGCGAAGTTTT
Source organism: Methylocystis sp. NC52PC (assembly GCF_055698645.1). Classification (NCBI taxonomy): domain Bacteria; kingdom Pseudomonadati; phylum Pseudomonadota; class Alphaproteobacteria; order Hyphomicrobiales; family Methylocystaceae; genus Methylocystis; species Methylocystis sp. NC52PC. The sequence continues at coordinate 3,008,775 of NZ_CP170127.1, forward strand.
GCCCGGATTCGCCTCGAGCTGGCCGGCGCGCGCCGACTCGGCGGGCGTTACTTGATCTTGGTTTCCTTGAACTCGACGTGCTTGCGCACGACGGGGTCATATTTCTTGAAGACGAGCTTCTCGGTCTTGGTGCGCGCGTTCTTCTTGGTGACGTAGAAATAGCCCGTGTCCGCCGTGGACAGGAGCTTGATCTTGATCATGGCGGACTTGGCCATCGCACTCGTTCCAGTCTGATAGAGAACAGAAAAACGCCCCCGCCGCTACGAGAGTCGCGGCGGGCGACGAATTTGCGCGCACCATACGTGCGATGGGCGGGATGTCAAGGCGAATGGCTAACGCCGGCCCTTGACCCGCGCACGCTCGGCCCTTTTCGGGCCTTTCTCCCGCTTTCCGAAGGCGGATGGCGGCGGCGTCCGCTTTTCGCCGCCGCCGACCACCTCGAATCTCAGCGCCCCGGCGATCGGGGCGGCCTCGACGAGTCGCACCTCGACGACGTCGGCGAGTCGGTAGCTGACGCCCGAGCGCGACGTCAGCGAATGGCTCGCTCCGTCGTAGGAATAATATTCACGCCCGAGCGTCGCCGCCGGAACAAAGCCATCGGCGCCGGTTTCGATGAGGCGCACGAACAGGCCTGATTTGGTGACGCCGGAGATGCGCGCCCCGAAACGCGCGCCGATCTGGTCGGCAAGATAATGCGCGATCAGCCGGTCGACCGTTTCACGCTCGGCCGCCATGGCCCGGCGTTCCGCGGCGGAAATCTTGGCGGCGACTTCGGCCAGTTCGCCCGCCGGCGTGTCGGGCAGGGCGCCCTCGCCGAGTCTCAGCGCGCGGATCAGCGCGCGATGCACGATGAGATCGGCGTAGCGGCGGATCGGCGAGGTGAAATGCGCATAGCGCCGCAGGTTCAGACCGAAATGGCCGTAGTTCTCATGCGTGTATTCAGCCTGCGCCTGCGTGCGCAGGATGATCTCATTGACGATGTTCTCATGCTCCAGGCCCTTCACGCGTTCGAGAATCACGTTGAAATTGGCGGGCTTGAGCACCTGTCCCTTGGCGAGTTTGACGCCGATCGTTTGCAGGAACTCCGCGAGCGCTGTGACTTTCTCCTTCGACGGCTCGTCATGGGCGCGGTAGATGAGCTGCTGGCGCTGCTCTTCCAGCGTCTCGGCGGCCGCGACATTGGCGAGGATCATGAATTCTTCGATGAGCCGATGCGCCTCGAGCCGCGGCGGGATGACGACGCGATCGAATGAGCCGTCGGGCTTCAAGAGAATCTTGCGTTCGGGCAGATCGAGATCGAGCGGGGCGCGCAAGTTTCGCGCGTGCTGCAGGGCCTCATGCGCCGCATAAAGCGGGCGCAGCACGCTTTCCAGCAACGGCGTCGTCTTGTCGTCAGGGCTTCCGTCGATCGCCGCCTGGGCCTGCTGGTAGGAGAGCTTGGCGCGCGAACGCATCATCACGCGATGGAAGCTATGGCCGATCTTGCGCCCCTTGCTGGTCACGCGCATGCGCACGGCGAGCGCCGGCCGGTCTTCGTTCTCGCGCAGCGAGCAGAGATCGTTGGAGATTCGTTCTGGGAGCATCGGCACCACGCGGTCGGGGAAATAGACCGAATTGCCGCGCTCCAGCGCGTCTTTGTCGAGAGGCGCGCGAGGCTTTACGTAATAGGCCACGTCAGCGATCGCGACCGTGAGGATGAAGCCGCCGTCATTGTCCGGAGTCGGGTCGGGCGCGGCGTGCACGGCGTCGTCGTGATCCTTGGCGTCCGGGGGATCAATGGTCACGAGCGGCAGCTCGCGCCAGTCCTCTCGACCCTGCAGCGTGGCGGGTTTGGCGCGTTCGGCTTCTGCGACGGCTTCGGCGCGGAAGACGTCGGGGATGTCGTGGGCGCGCAGCGCGATGAGGCTCACGGCCTTTTCACCGGTCACCGAGCCGAGCGTTTCCCGCACCCGCGCGCGCGGCGCTCCGAAGCGCGTCTTGCCGACGAGATCGACGGAAACGAGATCGCCCTCCTTGCCCTCGCCAAGGTCGGCCGCCGCGACCATCAGCTCGCGGCCGGCCTGTTTCTTGTCGATGGGAACGATGCGGCCATGGCCGTTGGGCTCGACGCGCAGCACGCCCAGCACGCGATGGCGGGCGCGCGACAGGAGCTTGACGACGCGGCCGACGTAAGGGGGCTCGTCGGGGCCGGCGTCGGGATCGGGTTCGGCGCGCACCAGCGCGCGGTCGCCGACGCCGGGCAGCGGCTCGCCGGGCCTCGCGCGGCGCGGCGCGCGGATGAGAATGCGCGGCGGCTCGCCGAGCGCATCCTCGTCCCATTCGACGGGAACCGCAATCAGTTCGCCTTCCTTGTCGCGTCCGACGACGTCGACGAGAGCGACGGGGGGCAGCGCGCCCTTGCGGTTGAGGCGACGGCCGCGCTTTTCGATCGCGCCTTCGTCGGCGAGCGAGGAAATCATGCGCTTGAGCGCGACGCGGTCCTCGCCCTTGAGGCCGAAAGCGCGGGCGATCTCGCGCACGCCGATCTTGCGGGGGCCGCCCGCTTCGCGCTCGCGGGCGATAAAGGCTAGAATATCGTCTCGGGTGGGTTGTTGCGGTGCTTTTTTTGTCGGCAAGGCCATGCTCTATCGCCCGGCTCAGGGGCCGGGCCAGTAATAAACTGGCTCAAACATAGGGTGTGCCGGGCCGTTACGCCATGGCGGGCGCGCTGTTGTGACTTAAGCTGTTGTCGGCCCGCCCTCGCCCTTCGAGACGCCGACTGCGGCGGCTCCTCAGGATGAGGGCTAGGTTTGAGCTTTACGCTGGCGGGCGGCAAGACAGGCCGCACCCTGAGGAGCGAGCGCAGCACGCGTCTCGAAGGGCGAGGCCGCCTCGGCCTTTGATGGCCAGATTACCGCGCCGCCGCCTTTTTCGTCACCGCCTTCTTCGCTGGCGCCTTCTTCGTGGCCGCGGCCTTCTTCACCGGCTTTGCGTCCTCGAAAGGCGTCTCGTCGCTACCCTCGATAATTTTCTTCGTCGCCGCCTTTTTCGCGGGGGCCTTCTTGGGGGCCGCCTTCTTCTTCGGCGCGCCGCCCTTTTCCTCGATGAGCTTGATCGCGTCGTCGAGCGTCACATCCTCGGCCGAGAGGCTTTTCGGCAGCGTAGCGTTCACCTTGCCGAGATTGACGTAGGGCCCGAAGCGTCCGGCGCGCACGGTGATGGTTCCGCCGTCCGGGTGCTCGCCGAGGACGCGCCCGCCGGTCGTCCCGCCGCCGCCCGCGGCCTTGGCGGCGATCATCTCCAGCGCCTGTTCGAGGGTCAGCGACGCGGGATCGACGGCGCGGGGGATTGTCGCGTTGATCTTGCCCCAGTTCACATAAGGGCCGAAACGGCCGGATTTCACCGTCACCGCGCCGCCGTCGGGATGGTCGCCGAGCGAGCGGCCCGGCTCCGACGCGCGCGAGAAGCGCGAACCGCCGGCGCCCGATTCTTTCTGCACGATCAGGTCGATCGCCCGGTTGGCGCCAATCGTCAGCACATCGTCCGCGCCGCCGACATTGGCGTAGGTCTTGCCGTGCTGCACATAGGGGCCGAAACGGCCGATGTTGGCGACGATCGGCTCGCCGGTCGTCGGGTGCTTCGCGACCTCGCGCGGCAGCGATAGCAGCGCCAGCGCCTGCTGGAGCGTGAGGTCGTCCGGCTTGATGTTTTTCGGCAGCGACGCGCGCTTGGGCTTTTCGCCGCCGTCCTCCTGCTCGCCCTCCTGCACATAGGCGCCGAAACGTCCGTCGCGCAGCGTGATCTCTGCGCCGGTCTCCGGGTCCTGGCCCAGCACTTTCACGCCGGGGCGCGCGTTCTCGGCGGCGTCGCCGGTCGGCGGCGAGAGCGTCCGCGTATAGCGGCACTCGGGATAATTCGAGCAGCCGATGAAGGCGCCGAATTTGCCGACCTTGAGCGACAATTGTCCGGCGTTGCAAGCCGGGCAGAGGCGGGGATCGGAGCCGTCCTCCTTCGCGGGGAAGATATGCGGGCCCAGAAGCTCGTTCAAACTGTCGAGCACCTGCGTCGTGCGCAGATCCTTGGTCTCGTTCACCGCTGCGGAAAAATCGCGCCAGAAGTCGCGCAGCACCTCTTTCCAGTCAATCTCGTTATTCGAGACGAGATCGAGCTTTTCTTCGAGGTCGGCGGTGAAGTCGAATTCGACGTAGCGGGTGAAGAAGCTTTCCAGAAAGGCGACGACGAGGCGCCCCTTGTCTTCCGGGATCAGCCGCTTCTTGTCGAGCCGCACATAGTCGCGGTCGCGCAGCGTCGCGAGCGTCGAGGCGTAAGTCGAGGGGCGGCCGATGCCGAGCTCCTCCATGCGCTTCACCAGCGTCGCCTCGGTGTAGCGCGGCGGCGGCTCGGTGAAATGCTGGGTGGCGTCGATCTTTTCGCGCGTGCAGGGCTCGCCTTCCTTCATCGGCGGCAGGCGGCCGCTCTCCTCGTCGCCGTCGTCGTCGCGGCCTTCCTGATAAAGCGCCAGGAAGCCGGGAAAGCGCACGACCTGACCCGTCGCGCGCAGATCGAGCGTGCGGGCGCCGGCCTTCGCCTCGATGTCGACCGTGGTGCGTTCGAGCTCGGCCGACTCCATCTGGCTCGCGATCGTGCGGGTCCAGATCAGCTCGTAGAGCTTGGCCTGGTCGGGCTCCAGATATTTCGCGACGTCCTTCGGCAGGCGGGCGGCGTCGGTCGGGCGGATCGCCTCATGGGCTTCCTGCGCGTTCTTGGCCTTGGCGGAGTATTTGCGCGGGGCGTCGGGGACGAAGCGGTCGCCATATTCCTTTGCGATGACGCGGCGCGCGCTGGCCACGGCCTCGGGCGCCATGTCGACGCCGTCGGTTCGCATATAAGTAATGAGTCCGACGGTCTCGCCGCCGACGTCGACTCCCTCATAGAGGCGCTGCGCGATGCGCATGGTGATCGCCGGGGCGAGGCCGAGCTTGCGCGAGGCCTCCTGCTGCAGCGTCGAGGTGGTGAAGGGCGCGTAAGGATGCCGCTTCACCGGCTTGGCTTCGACCGAGCGCACGGTGAAGCTCGCCGCGAGCAGCGCCTTCTTGAAGTCTTCGGCCTCTTCGCCCTTGCCGATGTCGAGCCGGGCGATCTTCTTGCCGTCTGCGCCGACGAGCCGGGCGATGAAGGGCTCGCCCGCTTTGGTCTTCAGATGGGCGACGAGCGACCAATATTCCTGCGCGACGAATTTCTCGATTTCGAGCTCGCGGTCGCAGACGAGACGCAGCGCCACCGACTGGACGCGGCCGGCCGATCGCGCGCCGGGGAGCTTGCGCCACAAGACCGGCGAGAGGGTGAAGCCGACGAGATAGTCGAGCGCGCGGCGGGCGAGATAGGCGTCGACCAGCGCCTGGTCGATCTGGCGCGGATTCGCCATCGCCTCGCGCACCGCGTCCTTGGTGATGGCGTTGAAGACGACGCGCTCGATTTTCTTGTCCTTGAGCGCCTTCTTCTTGTTGAGAATCTCGATCAGATGCCAGGAGATGGCCTCGCCTTCGCGATCCGGGTCGGTGGCGAGAATGACTTTGTCGGCGTCCTTGACGGCCTGGGCGATCTCGGAGACGCGCTTGGCGCCCCTTGCGTCCATCTCCCAGACCATGGCGAAGTCGGCGTCCGGATCGACTGAGCCGTCCTTCGGCGGCAGGTCGCGGACATGGCCCATGCTGGCGAGGACGTGGAAATCGCGGCCCAAATACTTGTTGATGGTCTTGGCCTTGGCCGGCGATTCAACGATGACGACGTTCATTCCTGATCAATCCCGGAGCGCGCCGGTCCGGCGCATGGGGCGCGAAGATGGGCAGAACCGGCGGCGGCTGTCAAATTGGACCCGAATCGGGAAGGGGAAGCCACATGGCCGGAAATGACGACAAAGAGAGCCGCCCGCGGGCCGTTCAGGCGGCCGAGGTGGCGCCCCGAAACAGACCGTCGCTGTATCCCGCGCCTTTCGCCGATCGGGTTGCGGGACGGGAAAAACGCGCCCTCGGCGACGCCTTTGGGCTCACCAACTTTGGCGTCAATCTCACTCGCCTTGCGCCGGGCGCGTCCTCGGCGCTGCTGCATCGCCACCGCCGGCAGGACGAGTTCGTCTATATTCTCGAAGGCGCGCCGACGCTGGTGACGGAGGACGGGGAGACGCAGCTTGGGCCGGGAATGTGCGCCGGCTTTCCGGCGGGCGGCGTCGCCCATCGGCTCGTCAATCGAACCGGCACAGACGCGCTCTATCTCGAGGTGGGCGACCGTACCCCGGAGGACTGCGCGGAATACCCCGCCGACGATCTCGAGGCGCGCCTCGGGCCGGACGGGCGCTGGCGGTTCTTCCACAAGGACGGACGTCCTTATTAGATGGTTAAAGCCCCGCGGGGCAGGGGTCCAATCAATGGCCGGGATCATCAGTTTCAACGGCGTCGAATTCTTGAACACCTTCGTCTCGCTCATCGTGGCGCTCGTGCTCGGCACGCTGATCGGCGCGGAGCGGCAATATCGCCAGCGCAACGCCGGCCTGCGCACGAATGCCCTGGTCGCGCTGGGCGCCTCCGCCTTCGTCGATCTCGGCATGCGGCTGATGGGCAATCAGGGCGCGACCCAGGTTCTCGCCTATGTCGCGTCGGGCGTCGGCTTCCTCGGCGCGGGCGTGATTTTGAAGGAGGGTATGAATATCCGCGGCCTCAACACGGCCGCGACAATCTGGTGCTCGGCGGTGACGGGCGCCTTCGCCGGCGCCGACCATCCGGCCGAAGCTCTGCTCATGTGCGGCTTTGTGTTGGCGGGCAACACCTTCCTGCGGCCGCTCGTCAATTTCATCGAGCGCGCGCCGATCGACGAGAGCCAGACCGAGGCGACCTTCGAATTGCGGGTGAGCACGGACGACGCGAGTCGCGACGCTTTGCGCGAATTGATCGAGGAGCGGCTGGCGGCAGCCAAATATCCCGCGCTGGAAATGAGAGACGTCGAGCGGGAGGAGGGCGTCGAAATCGTCGCCACGCTCGCGCCGACGAGCGTCGACGCGGCCGAACTCGACGCGCTCGTCGATGATCTCGCCCGGCTTGCGAACGTCTCCCACGCGACTTGGGCGTCGCGCGCCTCGGACTGACCGGTTGGGACACTTGCCGGCCGTTGCGGCCTCCTGTAAGAGCGGTCGCAGGCGAAGCGCGTCGCGCCTTCGCCGCCCGGATGGCCTCGTGGCGGAGTGGCTACGCAGAGGACTGCAAATCCTTGTACGGGGGTTCGATTCCCTCCGAGGCCTCCACGAGTTTTCTAAGCATCTGATTTACCTTTCTCTTTTTGATTATTCCCCGCACCTTGGCATAGGGTACGGGCCAACTCCGTTCTCTCTTCACCCCTAAACGCCTTTCGGAGCGCCGACGCAGCGAGCTTTTTCTTGCTAGCTGCTCGCGTGTAGATCGTGGACGTCTGACGGTCCCGCCATCCAAACAGCGCCTCTAGCTCCGCCTCGGTTGCTTCGCCCTCTGCGGCCAGCGTGGCGAGCGCCTTGCGCAATCCGTGGGCTGATCCTGGCACCCCGGCCGCATCGCAGGCCTCACGGAACCAGTTCCCAAAGCCCGCCTTGGCCCTCGGGGCGCCGGTCTCTGTTGATATCAGCGCAAGGTCGCCGGTTGGAGAGCGGGCGACAATGTCGGCCAAGGCGGGGGCGAGCGGCATATCAATGCGCTCGCCCGTCTTCTCTGTCTTTGGAAGCGCAATCCAGCCGTCTCGAATGTGCTGGCGTCCAAGTCTCACAGCGTCCCCGCGCCGTAACCCGGTGTAGAGAAGGACCGCCATGGCGAGACGCTGGCGCGTCCCTATGGGCCAGTGCGCTTCAAAGCGCCGGATTTCCTCTACCGTCCATGTCGCATGGCCCTCAGTCTCCGCCTTGGCGAACGACACGCCCTCGGTCGGGTCTGACTCGATGTGCTGCGCTTCTTTCGCCCATGCGAACAAGTGGCGCATCACTTTCAGAAAATGGTTCGCTTGGTGAGGTGTCGCCCGGCGCTCGTCGCGCCCCGCGACGATGTGGGCGCGCTCGATGGCCTTGAAGGGGACATGCCCAGCGCGGCTGATCACTTGGCGGAGGATCGCCTCCCGCTGGCGCTGCGTCGCCGGTTTGAAATCGGCCCAAGCGGTTGTTTCGCGATAACGGGCGATCAGCCACGCCAGAGACTTGGCGTCGCGCTCGGGGCGCGCCGCAGGAAGCGGCTTCCCGGCGATGGCGGCATGATAGGCCGCCATGAATTCCTCTGAACCGTATTCGCCCTTGATCCGGAGGCGCGGACCTTTCCCCATGCGCACATAATAAGTGAGGGTTCCGTGTCGGGACCGTTCGTATTGCAGAAAGGGCAGGCGGGGCTTGGGCATGGGCTAGAGCCTGATATCGAGCTTGGTGGGCCGAGGCTCCGCCTTCTTCTCTTCGACCGCAAGGGCCGGCACTATGCGAATTGTCCCGTCCGGCGTCACTTCGACGGCCATCGGGCAGGGGGCCGACGCAGCGGCCTTAACAGCCCGGTTCCAGTCCGCCTGAGTGATGCGGGAGGGACGGCCGGACATTAAGCGGTCGCCTTCACGGCAGGCTGGGCGCGGCTTTCCTCGATGGCCCAGCCTGTCGAGGCTTTGATGTGCCGCTCTATCGCTGCCACAATCTCCGCATTCATGGACCGGCGGTTTGATCTCGCGAGTCCTTTGATTTCCTCGCGCATCCCGTCAGGTAAGCGGATAACGGCTTTGTCGAGACTCTGCATGGTCGCTCCTATGATGGCTCAATGCCATGATGGCTCATAGCCTTTATTGCGTCAAGGCGCTTTTGATGGCTCATAGCCACAATGCAGGAAGGTCCAAGACAACCGCAGGATAAGTTCGTGCTCCGTCTGCCGGACGGGATGCGGGATGAAATCGCCAAAGCCGCAAAGGCCAACGGGCGTTCGATGAACGCCGAAATTGTGAACCGACTTCAGCGATCGTTCGATCCGGAGGTTGAGCATCTCGCGACCATGGCGAAAGTTCTCGAGAAGTTCTCTCGTGACGTAGCGGAGCGCGCACATGATCTCGAAGCACTCGAAAAGCGACGCAGGGAAATAGAAGGGCGGCGGCGGTCGAAGAAAGACAAGTCCAATTCCGACGCCAATTAGCGCGGGGCTTAATTCTTCGCTTTGTGAGGAATTAAGCGCTGATCGACTCCCCCGTATTGGTTGCTCCGGCACTGGCCTTGACGACCTAAGTTCAACTTAGCCCGTTGCCCATGGCGCCCGCGCCACCGGCTAGCGAATCGTCCCCGGATCAAGGCGCGCCCGATGGCCCAGGGCAAGCGAAATCCGCGAAGCAAGCCGGATACCCGCCGGCGCCTGTTAATAAGACTCGCATCTCGACCGCTATGGTCTGACCGGCGGCGTAAGGCTTTTGCGCGGGCCGACGATCCGTTGCAATCTAGATACGCCAAGAGATCAGGGGTCCCTATCTCGACGTTGGCGACGCCCTCGACAACATTCACGCGCGGGCGTCGCGGTCATAGCTCGGCAAATACAGGAGAAAGAATGGACAAAGTATATTTATTCTTAGCAGCCGCTCACGCGACTGGGGCCATAGCGTATCTCGCTTTGGCCTTCAGCCACGGAGCGGGCGGTTAAAGGCTCCCACCTTCAACAAGCCTTCCCGCGAGGCTCTCATCTCGCGGGGGGCACTCCAAATTCTTTGGATTTGGACGTCGTGTCAACTTTCTCGCCTACTCCACCCGCCCGAACTGGTTCGTTCCCCGCCGGCCCGTCGTTCCAGCCTTCGCCCGCAAGCGACTCGCCTTGCGGTTCTCCAGTAGATGCCTGCCCAAACATTCTGCGCAAAGCTTTTTATCCTGCCGCCGCGCACCAATGATCGGCTTGCGGCAATCCACGCAAATCAGCGCCGCGCGGACGTGCGCACGCCAGCCCTGGAACTCCTCATAGTTCGCCGCGCGTGTGCACTCCTTGGAGCAATAAATCTGCCTTCCCCCGCGTCCCGTCCGTTGCTCAAAGCCCTTTGCACACCACGGGCATATTTCGTCGGGCAAGTCGTCGAGCGTCGTGATAGCAGGCTCTTGAACAATACTGCTGCGCGGCTTGCTTCTGTCGAAAACCTTTTCGACACACCGGGCATTCTCTTTCTGGTTGCCGCTCAATCCACGCGGCACGATAGGCTTTGAGCGCAAGGGAAACTGCCTCCTTGTCGCGCCGGCTGTGCTGATCGACCTTCGCGGCCTTGGCGCACACCGGGCCGCAGTAGCGCAGCGCGCCCTCGGGGAGCGGCTTCGCGCAGCGCTTGCAGCGCTCGCGCAGGATCGGCGCATGTCCCTCCTGCGTGTATTCCGACTGTCCCTGCTGCCATGTCGGGCGCTTTGCCCCTACCTTCTTCAGCGCGGACTCAATGATGGCCGCCGCCTCGGCGTCCGCTTGCCCCCAGCGCCACCCTGCAGTGCAAAGGCGCGCGCGGACCCCGGCGCGCCCCGGTCCCTCAACCACGAAGGGGGTAGGCGCTACCTCCCGCATTAGCGCAGCCAATGCGTCGCGGATGGCTGTCCGGCGATCCGGTCGGAGTCGCCGTATGAGCGTCGCTGGCGCCATGCAGGAGGCCCCCTGTCATCGGATTGCGAGCTACCTGTGACGGCGTCATTTTTCCCAATCGAGACGCGCGAGAATGCCGGCGATGGCCGCCGTATCCAGGCCGGCCTCCTTGGCCTGCGCGAGAGCCTGGACGAAGGTGGAGAAGGCTCGCGCCGCCCCTCCGGCGTCGAACGCTTGTAACGGCCGCAGAACGTCAATGGCGACGGCCGATCCGAGCTTCTGCGAAGCCTCCTCCGCAATGAGCTCGCCAATGGGCTGGAGCCCATAGGTTGCAAGGTGGCGCTGCGCTTCCCTGATCGCCGGGCCCTGGCCAGCTTTATCGAGAAGGCACGGGAGCACGAAGAAGACGCCAAGGACGGCGTTGCGCGCCGCCTCCAGCGTCTCGGTCGTCATTGCCTGTTGAAGGTTCGGGGTAACGTCTTGCGGCTTCCAATCGACGGCCGGCGCTGGGCCGCCGGCCGCCGACACGGCGACGGACTCCCGGAGGAGGACGCGACCGCGCCGCCCCCTGAAACCCCGCCCGAGAGTTTCAAGGTCAATGTTGGGAGCTTCAGGAAACGGCACGATTTGCGAGCCGAGCGGCGCATACTCGAAAACTTCGGCAAGCGCGCTTTCTACCGATTCCAAGAGGGAACCGGTAAGGCCGGAGCGGCGGAGCGGCGAAGATCCGGCCCAAGGCGTCGCCGGGTCGGATCCGATCCTGAAATGCAAAACCTCGGGCGCCAGGACGGTCATCGTGCGACCGCCGCCCGCTTCGCTGATCGAAACGCGATAGGCGGAGGGTCGGCCGTTGCGCGTGGACAAATCCCAATCCGAGCAGGGGATGAGCATGTCCGCGTCGATCAGGAGCACGGCCTCGCCGCGTAGCGCGAGAGCGCGAGCGGCTAGCGCCATTGTCCGGCGGTTGAGCATGGGCGCGCCGGTCACGTCCGCAGCGGCAAAGGCGTGCTCCCAAAGGCCGATGCAGCTTTGGACGGTCGCGGTCAGTTCGCCAATGCCGGAGCGCCCGGCAATATAGGCGGCGCGGGCTGCAATTATCTCTGACGTAAATCCGCTCGCCGATGAGCGCTTTTCAACTTTCTGCCACGGCCAGCGCCAGTTCATTGTGGCCTCCTGTAGCCGCGCAGAAGATCGGCGGCGCCGCTTTTCTGAAGCGCGCTGGCGACGGCGTTTAGGTCATACTCGAAAGACCCAATGTCCTGGACCGTCTCTGCGCGAAGGCCTGCGCGACCATCGCTCGCCGCGAAATATTCCGCGAGTCGCCTATAGGCTTGATTTACGATTTCCGGCACGGGCCCGGCGCCAACTGTGCCTGTGAACCGATACGGCCCACAGCCGGACAGGACGTAACCCCCGAGCGGCGAGGCCGAAAGCGCCGCGTCTTCTTGCCATGCGCCATTCACCCAGCGCTCAACCGTGGTGATGGTCGCAGGCGAAAGGGGAGCCTCCCAATTGCCTGGCCCTTCCACGATCCACTGGATATCGCGCGCGCTGAAGCGTTGCGCGGTGTAGTGCTCCAGGCGAGCCCAAATGATCGCGGGTGCGATCATCGCGGCCTCAACGGACATGCTGGGCGGTCGCGCCGGCCATTGCGCCGGCGCCCATTCGATTTGCTTCAGCGTCTCGGCCATTACGCCCTCCAGATGCGCGCCACGCGCTGCATGGCCTTCTCCGGCTTGGCAAAGAGCGCCTCGGCCCGGGCCTCAACGCTCGTGTCCTGATAGGCCGGGAAACTTTGCACAATTGAGATCTCGTAAAGATCGACCGCACGGAGCTCGCGGCGCCGCCCGTTCCAAAAATCCTTCTTCGCCTTGAAGCCAAAGGACGCGCCGCCAATGTCGCCGCGCTTCACGAGCTCGTGGATGTCGCGGCCTAAGCTTGTGTCCGCCGTGTCGATTTCGAAGTGCAGCCCGCGCGTATCTTCCGCGAGTCGTAAGGTTCCGCTCCGCGTCCGCCCGAGCAACGCGCGCGGGTCGTGATCGGCAAGCGCGAGAATGTCGCGACCGCTCGCCAACGTGTCCTTGAAGGCGCCGGCGCGGATGGTTTCCACGAAGTCGCCAATGCGGGTTTCGGTCCCGAAGACTGCCGCATAGCCCTCGAGACGGTGGGGGAAATCCCCCACCGTCCTGAGCTCGAGATTGCAGGAGCGGCGCTCCATTATTGGATGCCCGTGAGGATTTCCAATTGCGCTCCGCGCGCGACGGTAACATCCATCGTCGCAAGAGCAGTGAGGCGGAGGCCGCCGCTCGCCGCGTCTGAATACGGATCACGGATCACGTCAATCGCGCCCCAAAGGCCCACAAAGATCGGAGGCACGCCGCCCACGTTCGTTGTCAGAAGCGCCTTCGATGCGGCCGGCGAGCCGGTCGGAGCGGCGAGCGCATTCGAAGACATGACGACGTTTGAAGGCGGAATGTGCGACGCGAGTCGATCCCATTCGGAAACGGCGGTGCCGCTGATCAATGTGCCGTCGAGGGCGTCCCAAACCTCGGGCCGGATCAGCAAGCGAACGTCCGCAGGAGAACCGGCCGCATTGGCGATCAGGAACCGCTTCACGGCGGCCCGGAAAGCCGCCCAGGAGGCCGCAGCGGCGATGCTGGTCGAGGTGATGCCGTAGGAGCCGACAAGCACGCCGGCGGGCTCGCCCGACGATCCAGCGCCCAGGAAAACCGCCTTGTCCATGGCCACGCCGATGCAGCCGTTCATGTCGCGCCGCACGGCTTGCTCCAGCGCGTCGCCCACCTGCTTCATGGACTTGCGCGTGATCTTCATGGTGATGCCCAGACTATTCGCGGGCGTCATCGGCTTGTCGGTCGTGGCGTAGGCGGTCGGGCCGCCGACGCTGCCCGTCTCGGTCGCGGCCCACGCGGCCGCAACCGCGCTGGTCGTCACCGGGTATTCGATGCTGCCAGAGTCGATATTGATGAAGTTTGCGCCCATGCGCGCAGCGGCGCCGGCCGCAAAGATGCGGTCAATAATCGGCATGGTGCGCATGGGGTCAGGAACGCCGCTCGCGACCGTCTCGCCGGTGCGCTTTTCGAGCGCCGCCCACGGGACCGGAACGCCGCGATAGCCGCCCTTGGAGCGGAGCTCGGTCACGATTTCGGCAGTCGGGCCATCGAGCACGCGGCCCTCATCGACGGAGAGCGCCACCTGTCGCAGTTCGAACTTGGAGACGAGCTCCGCCCATTCCTTGGAGCCGCGCGTTTCGAGCTCGCCCTTGGCGTCGCGGCGCTCCTGATCTTCAGTGATCAGCGCAGCGCGGTAACGCGTCTCGTTACGGTGATACTCCGCATCGAGGTCGGTCATCTGCCGCGTCTCATTTTCGTCGGGGCTTTCCTTTCCGACGATGGCCGCGAGCGCCTGGCGAATCTCGCTCTGGCGACGGCTGATCTTCACTGACTCAAGCATTCAGCATTCCCTTTCTTAGACAGTTCGAGCACCAAGTTGCGCCACTCGCTACGCCCGGCGAGCGGACGGCGCCCCATTTCCGCGTTCGTCTTTTCAGAGTGGCAGGGGACACAAAGGCTCTGGAGGTTCGAGAGCTCGTAGGCGAGCTCGGGATGCGTCCTGAGCGGCTTAATGTGGTCGCACTCCAGATCAGCCCGCGCGCCGCATTTGACGCATTGGAAGCCGTCTCTGCGCAGCGCGAAAAAGCGAAGGCGCTTCCACCTTTTCGAGCCGTAGACGCGCCAGCCGAGCCTCAGACCCATAGCGCCGTCCTCGCGGTTCTCTGGGGACGTCCCGCGATCCGCGCGCCTTCCGCGACGGCGAGAACGCTCGCCGCCGCCGCGTCGATGCGGCCGTTGCTGCGCGCTTTCGCGAGCTTCAGGTTGTTCGCGGGGTCGCGGAGGCAGATCGCATCTGCAAAGGCGGAGCGCAGGAGCAATGACGGCGCTGCTTTCACCCGGCCGTCGAAGCATGCGCGCCGGAACCGTTCGCAGTCTTCTCCGCCGTCTCGGAAGCCTTGCCCGCGCCAGATGATCGGCGCCCGAATGCCGGCGCGATCGATGGCTTCGCCAACCTCGCTCTGCTTGAAGCGGTCTGCGACGATGGCCGCGATTTGCTGGCCCTCTACATGGCGCAGCGTTTCGATGAGCCATGGGCTCACGGGAACGGTCGCATCGCCAAGGGTCGAGAGCTCGCCCCGGTCCCGCATTTCGCAGTAGCGATTGCCGACGCCATCGGCCTGCCCACGCGCGAGAAGATCGGGCTTTCCAGGGAAGCAGCCCAAGCATTCGAGTCGGCCCGTCTCGGGCCAGTAGAACGCCGCCGCCGACATGCTCGCGGAGCCGCCCAAGTCGATTCCGATAACGACGGCGCCCTGTCGCGGCGGAAGATCCGAGGACTCGCACTGGAGCCATTCGTCCACGGTCAGGAGGAGGTCGCGCGTCTCGCCGCTCACCCGCTCATTTCTGTTGTAAAGCCGAAAACTCGTAAGGGCTCCGCCTCCGCGCGCGATGGCGCGGCGGGCTTGCGCCCGGAGCCATTCCATCGAGGAGCCGATGCCCGCCTTGCTGCCAGGGTTGGCCAGGAGGAGGCTTTCGAGGTCATCTGCCGGCAGTCCCGGCGACGGGCGATGCTCCTGCCGGTAAACGCCCTCTTGCTCCTCATCGAGCCACTTGCTGAACGGGTGCGCATCGTCGGGCGCCGAGGTCGATATGATCAGCGCCCGGCCACCGCGCTTGCCGAGGCCGGAGAGGATGGCGTGCTCCAGGGCGTCGCCCTTGTCGCGCTCCCAATGTCCGCGCTCATCCAAGAGCGCCAGCGTCGGGGCGGAGCCGAGAATGCTTTTGCCATCGGCCGGGACGACGCGCATTAACCCGCCGCCGTCGCCGCCATACTCGATTTCGAGCTTCGCCCCGCGCCGAAAGCGGAGGAGTTCCTGCTTCTCATCGGGCAGGGACCGAGAGAGACCGGCCGCGAAATTCCAGGCGACTTGCGCCTGATCGCGCGTGCGGGCCGCGAGCAATATTTCCCGCCGGGGTTGCTGATCCCACACCCCGAGGAGCTCAGCCAAACCGAGTCCCGCAGACAGGGCGCTCTTGCCGTTGCCGCGGCCAACTGAAAGGGCCGCGGCGGTCGTCTTCGGCGCAAGGGCTCCCCGCACGAACGCTTTCTGGAACGGGGCGAGCTTTAGACGACGGCCGGCGCGAATCCCCTCGGGGACCGAGAGGCTCTCTAGGAATTTAATCGCCTTTGCGGCGTCGTTCATGTGAAAGTAATCCGCGCTAACGGATCAAATTCATATCACGAAAGCGAGAAAGGAAAAGCCCCTAGCCGAAAACACCCCCTAAACAAGGTTTTGGGCATTGGGACCAGATAGGAATTGCATCCTGCAAACGTGGCGCGTATGGTCTCGCGCAAGCCGATATGGCCATTGTCGGCATATGAACGCCCCGACGCTGGAGGTAAGCGCGGGGCGTTTTCGGCGTCAGAACGCCGTCAAAAATCAGTGTAGAAAAATTACATTTTCGTTTCGCAGACACCGCGCTTTATGTAGTGTCAAAAAATGAGAGGAATGCCCCACCGCTTGCGCAGTGAGGCACCCCTCTCCGGTCTATCCTCCCATCCACCTGGCAAGGTGCAGGAGAAAGAGGCCGCCATACAGGAGAACTTCCGCGAGCTCGGGGCTCATGGTTGGACACCTCCGTTCTTAGAGGGCTCGGCAGTTGCAGCTGCCGAGCCCTTGCTTGTAGGGACTGTCCCCACAACCCAGGCGTAACGCCTTTTGCTGGATTTGGATAGCGTTTATACGGGCCGGAGAAGGACTCTTCCCCAGCGACGTGACATGTGTGGAGAGAAGATTTTCACGACGGTGGCTCAGGGCCTGGAAAGCGCCAGCCGCCGCGCTGATCCAGCGGCGGAGTCTTACCGCGCGTCGCCTTGTAGAAGCGGCTCCAGGCTTCCCACTCGCGAGTGCCGTATTCGATCCAAATGAGACCCCCGCAGTCCGGGGGTCTGACCAAGCCCCGGACTTCGGGGCTTGATCTTAAGTCCCCGGACTCCGGGGACTTAAATTCGCGCCAGCGGCTTTCACTGAGCCACCTTGCCGCGCCCATGACGTAACGGGGCTCTTTGCCTATGCAGGCATCCCTGTAGCGCTCCGCCGCTGCGATGATCGTGGAGGCAGGGGCGCGCGCCAGGGCGCGCCCCCAGGCAAGCCGAGCAGCCTCTACATGGTGACCGCCGGAGCGCTCGGGGAAGGCTAGGAGGAAGATATCGAACTCGGTCATGTCGGCTCTCGTACATTAGGTCAAAGCTTCCCCTTCCCGAGGTCCCCGGCCCGATCCAATCGGAGCCGAGACGGGATGCTGAACCGAGATCGCGGTATCCGACGCGTGCCCGATATCGGGGGCCAGCCGCCCGGCCGGCGCGCTTACTCCACGCCGTGAGTCCGCCGCCTTTCCGCGACGGTCGTGCCGTTGTTCTTCGCGTCTTCTGAATCGCCCAATCTCAAGCGGCGATGCGGCCCGGGAATCCGTGGTCGTAGGTGTCACCCTTCCACGGCAAGGAAGCCCCGCGTCGTGCGCGCCCGCGCGTAAGGCGCGGGCGGTCCTTGGCGCTGTCCCTCGCTCAATCGGCCGTCACGCGGCCGGGCTCCTGACGACTATCTTCGCCGGTAAAGGGCAGGGATTTTTTGAGAAGAAGGCGCTTGCAACGCCCAACCCCTCTTGGGGGGCGCCAACTAAGCGGCGCCTATTCCTGCCCCGTCGAAAACAGCTGCTTGTCGGCTTTCAGCTGAGTGGCGAGCGCATCGTGAAGGGCGCGGACGTCCTTCACAATTTCGCCCGCAATCCACTGAAGCGCCTGCGCCTCGTCTGGAGCTAGGTGGCTTGCTGCGAGACCGTCAGCGATCAGGTCGAGACAGCGGGCCTTTTCCAAGGCCCGGCAGACGCATTCGTAAATGTCGATCGTTTGGAGCGGCTCAGCCATGACGCAGCCCTCCAGAGAGAGCGGCCAGGGCGGCGACGGACATGGCGAGCTGGACGTATGGCGCTGCGAAGACGGCCATTGCAACGAGGCACGGTCTGTGAGACTCTCGCGCCTGAAGGTTGTGGAAGGCCTTCGTCTTCTGATTGCCGCCGTCCTGGTTCCCCGCCAGGGCGGCGCTTCGGTTTGTAGGGTCTGGCGGTTCCGCCGGTCCTTGTGATATGAGCCGATCAGGTGCGGGGGCCGAGGAAAAAGCCGCAATGAATTCAATATCGCTACTTTCCCCGCACCTTGGGGTTAAGCCATTGAATTCACTGATAGGCGCAAGTGCCTCCGAGGCCTCCACGCTCCAGCGCGGCATTTTGCAGAAAAATCGCCGGCGCTTTTTATTTTGGGCCGCGCCCGATCTGTTCAGGTCCGCCGTCGCAGAGCGGTTTCGCAACCTACACTGAAGGTGGAAAAATGCTCCATGCTTTGATCGCAGACGCACAGGCCAGGCTCGACGAAGCCCGCCGCCAGCTGCGCCTTGCCGCCGTCAATTTCGACGTTCCGGACGACGAGCTGATCGAGCTGCGCGCCAAGGCCCGCAACGTCTACAACGAACTCGCCGCCCTCGACCGCAAGAAGCTCAAGAAGGGCCTGCTCAGCTTCCTGAAACTCTGGTGATCGGCCGCAAAGGCTGATCCCGACTTGCTTCCTGTGTCGCCGCGCCCTCCATAAGGGTGGGAGAGGGCGCGGCGCCTGTCGCCGCTCGCGACGAGGAAGAAAGATGATCAGCCCGAACACCCCTCCCGGAACGGAGGTCGTCTGCGTCGAGGCGGGGCCCGGACGCTTTGGCGACGGGGGCCTGCGGCGTGGGGCGATTTATACGGTCGAGCGGATCGCGCCGGCGATCAATGGCGGCCACGTGGTCGTCTTGAGCGAAATCCCCCCGTGGCAGACCTATACGCCGCCCTGGGGGCTTGTCGGCATCGGCTTCGAATTGCGACGCTTCCGCTACCTCGATCTTCCGGCCTCCCTGACCAATCTCCTCGAAGAAGCGCCCCGCGAAGTCGAGGTCGAAGACGCTTAGCGCGGCTCTTCGGCCGGCGGCTCAGGCAGCAAAGGCGCAGCGGCGCCCGACCGCCGGATGAAGGCCTTCGGGTCCGGCGCGATTTTCAACTCGTCCCACGGCCCGGCGAGATCGAACGCGATCTGTAAGCCTTTGTCGCGCGGCTTGCCCATCGCGTCGGCCTCGCGGGCGGCGGCTTTGACGGCGAGGCTGCGCTCGGCGAGATTGGCGGCGCCGGTGAAATTCAGGGTGAAGCCGGGACCGCTGGCGACGCCGTCCTCCAGCGTCGCGACGCCGCCTTCGATCAGCAGCGTCGCCTGAGCCCGGGTCAGCGGCGAACTGCCGGAACGAATGTCCTGAGCGCTCGATAAGGGGCGCTTTTCGAAACGGCGCAGCGCCCGGTCGAAATCGACGCCGGCGATTTCTCCGTCGGTCAGGGTCAAGCTCGCTCGCCCGTTGAGGCTGCGCACCATATCGGCGACGCTCTCGCCGTGGGCGTCGACGGTCACCATGGAATCAAGCCCGCCGCCTACCGCCTCCTTCCCGAAGGAGTCCCAGAGCAGGGCGCGGGCGTCCACGCCGGCCGTCTGGGCCACGGCGTGCATGGAGAGGTCGCGCCCGGCCGGCTTGAAGGAGAAGCGCGCCTTGAGGCGGCCGCGATAGGCCTCGGCTTCGGCCAGCGACAGATCGAGCGCCCCATCGCGAAGCGCTGCGGTCATACTGGCGCCGTCGAGCGTGAGCCGCCCGAACCGCGCATGGCGCGCGGCGATCTTTACGTCGACGTCGGCCCCCGTGAGATCGGGCAGGTCGAGCGGCTTCGGGCTCCATTGACCGTCGGGCCCGACCAAAGGCGGCGCGTCCGCAAGCAAGGGCTTCAAGGCCACGAAATCGCTTTTCAGCGTGGCGCACACATAGGGCCGGCCGTCTTCCTGACGCACCGTCAGCTCCCCGTCGAAGGCGTTGCCGTCGACGAGCACGCGCAAATCCCTGAACGCCGCCTCACGGGGCGCAATCGTCGCCTGCGCCGAAAATTCGGCGTCGCCGAAGGGGCCGGGAAAGGGCGCCTCCACGGTGAAGAGCGCCAGCGCCTCCCGCGCCGACGCGGCGGAGCCGGCGACCCGTCCCGAAAAGCGCGCATTGGCGCCGCTTTGCGCGACCCCCTGCGCTTCGAGGCGCATGCTTTCGCCGTCGATCCGGGCCGTGACGACGGAAGCGTCGCCGCGCAGGAACATGCCGGGCCGCGCGACCCAAAACACCAGCTGCAGCCGCTCGCCGCGCCAATCGAGCGCGCTCGTCAGAAGCGCGTGCTCGCCGACCTTGCGCCAATCGAGCGTCGCTGAAATGCGATCGGCGGCGTAATCGACGCCCTCCCGCCGCAGGCGCAGCGCGCCGTCGACGATATGGACGAGCCCAAGCCGGAAATCGTCGGCTTTTTGCGCCGCCATGCTGCCGGCCTGCGCGGCGGCGGCGTGCGTTGCGGCCCCCGGCGCGTCGATGGGCGCGGCGTCGAGATCGACCCGGGCGCGCGGGCGCGTCAGCGTCGCCGAGTCGAGCTCCAGCCTGCCGGCAAAAAGCGGCAGCAGCTTGAGATTGCCCCGAAGCTCGGTCGCCTCAATCTGAAGCGCCTTATTGCGGTCGGCGAAGGCGACGCCGCTCATGACCAGATGCGGGCGGGGCGTCAAGAACAGCCGGGGACCTTCGCGCGCCGCGACGTAAAGGCCGGTGGCCTCATTGATCTGCCGCGTGACCGCCGCGAGCGTGGCGGCCGGCGAGTAGAGCCATGTCGCCAGCCCCGCGGCGACGCCGAAAAGGACAAGAATCGTTGCCGCTACGCCGACGAGCAGGCGCCGCACCCCACCCGCATAGCCGCGCGCCGGCCGGCGCGACTCGCTGGAGGGGCGGCGCCCCGCCTGGGAAAGATGGTCTTCGGCCACGACGGGCAAGCGCTATTCTCCCACGCCAAGTCCCCATCCTTTCTCGCGGGCAAGCGCGGCGAGAAAGTGGCGGGGCGGCGGAGCGTTCAGAGATCAGCCGGCGCGCGGCCAAGCGGCGTTTTCACGACGCGGTCGATCTCATTGAGCGCGCTCCTGTTGGCGAGCGGCGCGCCGGCCTGCGCCAACGAGACGAAATCTGTCTCCTTGTAGGGGGCGTGGCTGCCGTAGCGGAGAACGCGAACGCCCTCCGGGGTCACCACCGTGTCGCCGGGCCGAAGCGTGGGATCGGCGTAGAAGGCGGCTGCTGGGGCCGCCGCGCCGTGCGCCGCAGCCGGAGGCGCCGCCCCCGTCCGGTCAAGCCGATTTTCCCGCTGCGCGCCTTGTAGCGGGCGATCTCGCCGCGCGGCGCGCATCAATGCGATCGTCGGAGGAGACCAGACGCGAAACATCGGGTTGCGCCCGATCGGAACGGCCTCGGCCATGACGGGACGGCGCTGCGCGACAGCAGACGGGAGGCGATGGGCCACGAACCGACGACGCTCGACCAGCCGTCGGCGGGCCTGCACGTCGTGCGGGCGCTTGGCGAGCCTGAGCCGGCGCGGCGGCGGCTGAAAGAGGTCATAGCGCGGGACGTAGCTGTAATAAATCTCGGCCGCCGGGCGCGAGCGGCTGAAGACGGCGTCGATCAGCCCGCCCGCCGCC
Organism: Methylocystis sp. NC52PC; assembly: GCF_055698645.1. Lineage (NCBI taxonomy): Bacteria > Pseudomonadati > Pseudomonadota > Alphaproteobacteria > Hyphomicrobiales > Methylocystaceae > Methylocystis > Methylocystis sp. NC52PC. Next base: position 3,030,002 of record NZ_CP170127.1, read on the forward strand.
TGGCTGACTGGCGCGTCGTAACCGAGCAGCGCGGCGCCGAACAGCGCGCACGCGGCGCCGAGCGCGATCGCCGAGCGCGCGTTGGCGGCGCGGGCGCGCGGGTCGAGGGAAAGGCTGGCCATCGGACGCCCCTTTTAACACAAGCGTAACTATTGGGGACGCTAGACCGGCCTGCGCCCGCCTTCAAGGGCGCGCGCGCCTTTTTTTGGAAAAGCCCTCTATTTCCGGGCGTTCCCCAGCTCTTCGCGCAGGGTGCGCAAGATTTCTTCAACGTAGAATGGTTTTTCCACAATCGCCTGGTTCAGATAGGCTTCGGGCAAACCGGCGCGCCCGTAGCCGGTCGTGAAGACGAAGGGAATGCCGCGCGCGTGGATCACGTCGGCGACCGGGTCGATCCTATCCTGGCCAATATTCACGTCGAGCAGAGCGAGGTCGAAGGACGAGGTCTGCGCCAGCCGCAGGGCCTGCGGGATCGTGCGCGCCGCGCCCGCGACGATCAGACCAAAGTCGGCGAGCGTTTCCTCGAGCGCGAGCGTAATATAAGGATCGTCTTCGACAATAAGCACCCTGCGTCCGAGCAGCAGGTCGCCCGGGCGTTGCGCCGCATCGCTCGATGCGCCGCCAGAACGGGGGTCGGGCGCGTCCGAGACAGACATGCCCGTGAGGGTGAGCCTGTTTTTGGGACAAGTCCAGCATATGCGCGAGTGCCCCGCGAGCAACTCCTCGACTGTTGCTTTTTCGTCGCAGTTCAACTGCGGCGTGTGATCCCCATGGCGCCCCACGCCGCCAGCGCGAGCCAGGCCAGAATCGTCAAAGAGCCGCCGGTTGGCGCGGCGAGGGGAAAGAGCTTGCCGCCGAAATAGACGCGCGCCGCAAGGTCTGCCGAAAACAGCGTCACGCCCGTCTGAAGCGCCAGCGCCGCGGCGACGAAAAGGCGGCGCGCCGGCGCCCCGGCGCCGGCGAGCGCCGCGAGGGCGAGGCCGGCGGCGGCGTGGATCAGCAGAAATTGGCTTGCAGTGGACAGCAGGGGATTGGCGTCGACATGAGCGGCGGCGGCGGCGAGCGACACGCCGGCCGCGCCCTGAAGCGCCGCGATGGTTGCGATGATCGACGGCAGGTTCAAAGCGAGCGCTCCGACGAGGTTCTCAACAGGCGTTCTCCACCTTGAGGAGGGCCAAGGGGGTCATGACGAGGATATAGATGTCCAGCAGAATCGACCAGTTCTCGATATAGTAGAGATCGAACTCCACGCGCTTCTGGATTTTTTCCTGCGTGTCGGTCTGGCCGCGCCATCCGTTGATCTGCGCCCAGCCGGTAATGCCGGGCTTGACCCGATGGCGCGCAAAATAGCCGTCGACGACTTCATTGTAGAGGAAATCACCCGCGCGCGCGACGATGGCGTGGGGGCGCGGGCCGACGAGCGACAGATTGCCTTTGAACACGACGTTGAAGAGTTGCGGCAGCTCGTCGAGAGACGTCTTGCGGATGAAACGGCCGACGCGCGTCACGCGCGCATCGTCGCGGGTGACCTGCCTTTGCGCCAAAGGGTCCTGAGCGTCGGCGTAGAGCGAACGAAACTTGTAAACCTCGATCACTTCATTATTGAAGCCATGACGTCGCTGCTTGAACAAGATCGGCCCTGGCGAGTCGAGCTTCACGGCAAGCGCAACGGCGATCAGGATCGGGGACGCCACGGCGAGACAGAGCCCGCCGACGACCTTGTCGAAAATATATTTCGCTACAACGTCCCAATCGGCGATCGGCTTGTCGAAGACGTCGATGACCGGAACATCGCCGATATAGGAGTACGAGCGCGGGCTGAAACGCAGTTTGTTCGTATGCGCGGCGAGGCGGATGTCGATCGGCAACACCCAAAGCTTGCGCAGCATATGCAGCAGGCGCGTCTCGGCGGAGATCGGCAGGGTGAAGATGATGAGATCGATGCGGGTGTGGCGCGCAAATTCCACCAGCTCGTCGACCGTGCCGAGCTTGGGATAGCCGACGACGACATCGGGCGAGCGCGCGTCGGCGCGGTCGTCGAACAGCCCCAGGATGCGCAGATCGCTGTCATCCTGCGCCGCGAGCGCCCGCAGCACCGGATCGGCCAGCGCGCCGCCGCCGACGATGACCGTACGCCGATCGAGCTTCCCCGAACGGGTGAGCCGGCGCGTCACGACGGCGAGCGCCGCGCGCTCCAGCGCCAGCAGGGCCAATCCGACGCCGTACCAGCCGAGCAGCCAGACGCGCGAAAAGACGCCGTCGAGCTTGAGGAAGAAGACCGCGGCCAGCGCCGCCACAAAGACCATCGACCAGCCCGCGGCGATTTTCAGTCCATGGCGAACCGGCGCGCGAAAGGACGCTGTTGTGTAGAGGTCGAAAGACTGGAAAGCGACAATCGCGGCCGCAGACATCACCGGGGTCGCGACGTAATAGTCGACCGATTCTTCCCAGTAGCTTCCGACGTAAAGCTTATGAAGGAGCAGGCCGGCCGCGAGCAGCATCGAAAATTCGACAAGCCGGACGACGCCCGTCAGCACGACTGTGGAATAGGACTTGCCGGGCGCGCCTTTGCTGGCGATTTCAGCGAGACGCGGCGCCAGCGCATGCGTCTTGTGCAGGCCTTGTCCCTCTTGGTTGGGATCGGGCGGGACGTTCTTCAGATCGTCGAGGCCAAAGCCGTCCATGTCTCGCTTTCCATTTGTTGCCGGAGCCGCGGGATAAGCGCCTCCTGCCATTATGCGCAAAGGGTTTAGAAAGGGCTTCCTCGCAAGAAGCCCGCGCAAGCGGGCGCCCATGAAATCAGAAAATCCGCTCGCGAACGGTAAGCGTGTCGCCCGGACGCACCGGCGCGTCGAGCGGCACGCGGCCGGTGACGGGAACGCCGTCGACGATGCGCGTCAGGTCGACGCCGCCTTGATAGCCGCGTGGTCCGAAGCCGCCTGCGATGGCGATCGCCGTGCGCACCGTCATGCCTTCCACAAAGGGGAACTGGCCTGCGTTCGTCACTTCGCCGAGCACGAAGAAGGGACGGAAGGCCTCCACTTCGACCGAAACGCGCGGCTCGCGTACATATCCGTCGCGCAGGCGCGCGGCGATTTCACGCTCCACCTCGGGAACGGTGCGGCCTTGTGCGGGAACAGAGCCGATCAGCGGCATGGCGATGCGCCCGGCGCCGTCGACCGCGTAGGCGTTGGAAAGCGAATCCTGCCCGAAAACGATCACGCGCAGACGATCGCCGGCGGACAGCGTATAAGCCTCTGCGGTCGACGCGGCATAGAGTTCCGGTCGGTAATCGCCCGGCGCGGCGCAGGCCGACAGGAAGGCGCTGGCGAGGGCCGCTACAGGCAGGAGCAAGCGCGTCGCGGCGATCCGCTTTGGGGCCTCGGGTCTCGGCATCCTTCGATCCGTCTCGATCAACAAGAGGCGTTTTTCATCGCCTTGGCGCGTCAGGGAGCCCTCGCGCCGAGGAGCCTGCTGAGGGGCCGTCTCGAAGCGCGAGGGACGTTGGCGCCTGTTCGTCGCCACCTTTGTTTTATTGGCTCATGGTTAACAAACTTTGACTTGGCTGTTTAACTGCGTCTCAACCATGTTCCTCTAAACCCGGCGCATCACCCCGGAGCAGCCATGCATGCGCCAATGCAAGACAGGATCGACGCCGACATAAACGAAATCGATCTTGCGCGATTGGGCCGCGTGCTCCTTGTCAAGAAATGGTGGGTGCTGGGGCCGACGCTCGCGGCCTTCTTGGTCTCTTTCCTTTTCGTCAATCTGGTCAAGCCGCGCTATACGTCGGATGCGCGGCTGCTTCTCGAAAATCAGGACAGTTTCTACGCGCGCGTGGACAATGGGGAGCGCGTCGACGCCAATGGCCCCGACGCCGAAGGCGTGCAGAGCCAGATTCAGCTTCTCACCTCACGCGATCTCGCGCGCCGGGCGATCAAGAAAATCGGCCTGCAAGGCGACGTCGAATTCGATCCACTGGCGAATGGGGTTGGCCCCGTGACGCGGCTCATGGCGCTCGTCGGTCTCGTCCGCGACCCGACGCTCATGCCGCCGGATGAGCGCATTCTCGAAAAATTTTCCGAAAAGCTCTCCGTCTTGTCGCCGACCAAGACTCGCGTCCTGTCGATCGAGTTCACTTCCTATAATCCCGACCTCGCGGCGCGCGGCGCCAACGCCGTGGCCGAGGCCTATATCGAGATGCAGCAGGAGGCGAAGAGGGAAATCGCGCGCAGCGCGGCGCAATCACTGGCGACGCTGATCTCCGATCTGCGGACGCGCGTGGCGGAGGCCGAAGCCAAGGTCGAAAAATATCGCGCGGAGACAGGGCTGCTCATCGGCTCGAACAACACCATCGTCCCGACGCAGCAACTCGGCGAACTGAACAACCAGCTTTCCTCGGCGCGCGCCGCTCACGCCGATTCTCAGGCGAAGGCCAGCCTGCTGCGCGACATGCTGCGCCAGAACCGGATCGCCGAAATCCCCGACATCGCCAGCAACGAGTCGCTGAGGCGCATCTTCGAGCAGATCGTCGCGCTGCGGGCGCAACTCGCGCTCGAGTCCCGCACGCTCCTCCCGATGCATCCACGGATCAAGGAACTCGATGCGCAGCTCGCCGATCTGGAGCGGCAATGGCGCGCCGCCGCCGAGCGCGCCGCGCATACGCTGGAGAATGAAGCGCGCATCGCCGCGGCCCGCGTCGAAAATCTGACGCGCGTGTTGAACGATCAGAAGCGCGTCGCCGGCGCGGCGGGCGCGGAAGAGGTGAAGCTGCGGGACCTCGAGCGCGCGGCGCGGCTTCTCAAGGAGCAACTCGAAAGCGAAACGGCAAAATATCAGGAGGCGGTGGCGCGCGAGCGCGTGAAGGCGACGCCGGCTGACGCGCGCATCATTCAGCGCGCGCTGGCGCCGCAGGTCCCGTCCTTCCCGAAGAAAGTCCCCATTGTCCTCTTCGCGACGCTCGCGGGTCTGATCCTTTCGCTCGGCGTCATCCTCGCCGGCGAGCTGCTGACGGGCCGCGCCCGCGTCTTGCCGCCGGCGCACAGCGCCGCGCAGCCGGCGCCGGCCGCCGTCACGCCCGACCGGCGGGAGCCGATTTTTGCCAGACAGGAAAGCGACGCGCCGAAAGACAAGGAGCCGCCCAAAAAAGCGTCGTGGCGCGCCACGCCCGTCGTCGCGCGCCGGATCAGTCCCGCGCGGGCGATCGAGGGCTGCGTCAAAGTGCTGGTGGCGCCCTGTTCGGAGACGGGACCGCGCGCCGAAACGGCGGTCAGTCTCGCGCGTCAGCTTGCGGGGCAGGGACGCGCCCTGCTCGCCGCCGCCGATCCCGGCGCTGCGATGTTCGACGCGCTGGTAAGTCCCGGGTCGGAACGGCGGCCCTGCGGCATGGGAGAGCTCGCGCGCGGCTCCGCCGGCTACGGCGACGCGATCCATCGCGACAAGTCGTCGACGCTGCATGTGCTGCCGGGCGGAGTGGCGGACGGCGCGGGCATGGGCGACCATGCGCTTCTCGTCACCGCCCTGGCTCATGCCTACGACTACCTCATTTTTGCAGCCTCGGCCGATGAGGCGCTGCGCCTTGCGCCGCATGTGGACCTCGCCTTTGTGCTTGGCGAGGACGAAGCGGCGGAGGCGCTGCGCGAAGACCTCGCGGAGATTGGCGTCGAAGCGCACCTTCTCGACGCGTCGGCCTGTGGCGATCTGGCGGCTTAGCGCTCAGCGGCCAAGGAGGGCGACGAGCCTGTAATAGCAACGGACGACCGCGGGCGCATTTTTCGCGCGCCGCTTGAGACGCAGATAGGCGGAGATCAACGGAGCCGCGAGGACGCCGCGCGCGGAGAGCGGGAGGACGACGTCATAGAGCGGTATCGTCTCATCGCAAACGGCGCGCTTGTAACGCGCTTCGCCGACGCCGAGGTCGAAATGCGTCATCCGGCGCGCTGTAAGATTGCGCATCAACGCATGCAGCAGCAGATCACCGGGCGAGCAGCGCGCGATCTCTTCGTCCGTGTCGAAAGAATTGAGCATGGCCGAGAAGCGGCCATTACGCCGCACGCCGGCGTAAGCGGCGACGAAGCGGCCGTCGACCGAGAGCCCGTGAAGCTCGAGGACGCCATCCTCCTGAGCTTCCAGAAGACCGTGGAGAAGCGCCGACAGGCTGCGTCGCCTTGTCGTCCCAACTGCCGCAAAACGCGCGGATTTCTGTTCGAGCAAGGCAGTGACGAGCTCATGGCCGCGTTGTCCGGCGATCTGATGTTCATATGCGACTGGGCCAAGTTCCGCGAGACGCGCCTCCTTCTTCCGCAGCTTCTTGCGCGTCTCCTTCGAGAGCCGCGACGTCAATTCCTCGATCGTCTCGGGCAGAGCCGTCGCATAGCCGAAACTGGCGCTCGGCCGCGCTTCCATGAAAAGGAGAGGGTTGCGAGCGCCTTCGAATTGGCGTGGTTGATTCCGTAGGAAGAGAACATCCGGCGGCGATGGCGCGCGGCGCGCCGCTTCGCGCATGAGCCAGCGCAGACCTGCTTCGTCGTGGCGTCGATCGGGACGCAAAAGCGGCAGATTGAAATTGGCTTCGCGGCCCCCGAGGAATGCGGCAAGAGTCACGGCGCCCTTGCGAATCGTGCACAGCGGCAGAAGCGCGCTCGGACGATCCGCAGCGTCGCGGGCCACGATGAGGTAGGGCGTCACGCCTTCCGAAGCCCCGAAGGCGTCGAACCAGGCTGAAAGAAACTCGAAAGATTGATACGGGCTGATCTTCGCTGTTTGCGACAGCGCCAGCCAATCGGCGCGCGCGTCCTCGAAATGCGTGAAGACGTGGACTGTCGAATAATCGGCGAGATCCGGCAAGGGCGGCATAAGAGAACGTTATCGGATCGGTCCTAAAAAACCTCTTGAGTTGTGGACGGGATCGATGTCCGTTTGGCGCAATAGAGCGATTTCTGCGGCATTGCGGCTGCTTCACGTCAGCGGCGCGCACCGGCTGGCCGCGCCGCTGACGCGGGGGCGCGGCGTCATTTTGACGTTTCACCGGGTCCGGCCAGCCGTTCACGACAGCTTCGCGCCCAATGCGGGCCTTGAGATTTCGCCGCCGTTTCTCGATCTCCTGCTGCATCATTTGCGCGCGCAAGGTTATGCAATTCTATCGCTCGACGACGCGCTCGATGTGGTGCGATCCGCACGGCGACATGCACAGCCCTTCGCGGTGCTGAGTTTCGACGATGGTTATCGAGACCTTGTCGACCATGCGTTGCCCATTCTGGAGCGTCATCGCGCGCCTTTCATCGCCTATCTTACTCCCGGCTTCGCGGACCGTAGCGCGCGGCTGTGGTGGCTCGAACTTGAGGAGTCGATCCGCCGCCTCTCGCATGTCGACATTACCGTTGCGCAGCGGCGCATCGTTAGCCGCTGCGCGTCCCCGCAGGAGAAGCAGGCGGCGTTTACAGAGATTTACTGGGCGATCCGCGACGGCGACGAAGCGGCGCTGCTCGCGGTCGTGGCCGATCTTTCGGCCCGGGCAGGGGTCGACGCGCGCGAAATCGCGACGCACGGCTGTCTGGGTTGGGACGCCATCCGGTCGCTGGCGCAACATGGCCTCGCGACCATTGGCGCGCATTCGCTATCCCATCCGCGGCTCGCGAGACTCGACGCCGCGGCGGCGCGTCGGGAGATGGCCGGGAGCCGGGCGCGCATCAGGGAAGAAACCGGCGTGACGCCGCGCCATTTCTGCTACCCGGTCGGCGACCGGACCTCGGCGGGGCGACGGGAATTCGATCTTGCGGCCGAGCTTGGCTTCGAGAGCGCGGTCACGACGCGGCCGGGATTGATCTTCCCCGAGCATCGCGCGCATCTGCAGGCTCTCCCGCGCCTCTCGGTCAATGGCAGGTTCCAAAGTCTCGCCGCTCTCGACGTTCTGCTCAGCGGCGCGCCCTTCGCGCTTCTCAATCGCGGCCGGCGCGTCGCGGCCTGAGCGGGGAGGGCCGCTCGGGAGCGGCTCCTGGCCTCTCGCAAAGCTGCGCCAGAGTGCGTATATTTTGACCAAGATCAGAAGCGGGAGCTTTCTCCATGAGCCTTATAGGCGTTCTCATTTGCCTCGCCATCGCTTTATCGGCGGGGCTCGGGGTCTATCTTCGCCAGCGCCAGGTCGACACGGTCGCGGCCAACCGGGACGCGGTTCCGGCCGATTTCGCCGGCGAGGTGTCGATCGAAGAGCACCGACGCGCCGCCGATTACACGATCGCGCGCACGCGTTTCGGCATGGTCGAGACGGTCTATGACGCGGCCCTCTCCATCCTCTGGCTCGCGGTCTGGATGGCCCCGGTCTACGCATTCGTCGCCTCCTACATCGACCCCGGACTCACGCGCAGCGTCGCCTTCGTGCTGCTCGTGGCGGGCCTGCTGCATCTCCTCGGAACGCCGTTCTCGCTCGCCAACGCCTTCTGGCTGGAGGAGCGCTTCGGCTTCAACCGGCTCACGCTCCCGACCTTCCTGCTGGACGAAGCAAAAAGCGCGCTCATCGGCGTCGTCATTGCGACGCCGCTGCTTTACGGCATGTTCTGGCTGCTCGGCGCCTTGCCGAACAGCTGGTGGCTTTTCGCCTATGTCGCCTTCATGGTCTTCACCATCGCCATGACCGTGATCTATCCGACGCTGATCGCGCCGCTCTTCAACACATTCACGCCGATGGCGGAGGGGTCGACCAAGGCGCGCATGGAGGCGCTGCTGCAAAAATGCGGCTTCGAGTCCAAGGGGCTTTATGTGATGGACGCCTCGAAGCGCTCCCGTCACGGCAATGCTTATTTCACCGGCTTCGGCAAGGCCAAGCGCATCGTCTTCTTCGATACGCTCTTGGAGAAGCATACGCTCGAAGAGATCGAGTCCATCCTCGCGCATGAGCTTGGCCATTTCAAATTCGGCCATGTCAGGCAGATGATCCTTCAGGCGGCGATCATCGCCTTCATCGGCTTCGCGGCGCTTTACTGGGCGTTTGGATCCGAGACCTTCGCGGGATGGTTCGGCCTGCCGCATGATCCCGGCGTGGTGCTGATCGCGCTGCTTTTCGCCAAGGAGCCGCTTTCGCATCTGCTGCGCCCCTTGCTCGCCGCGCGCTCCCGCAAGAACGAGTTCGAGGCGGACGATTTCGCCCGGCGGATTGTCGGCAAGGAGCCGATGATTTCCGCGCTCACGCGATTGACGCGCGATAATCTCTCGACGCTCACGCCCGATCCGCTCTATGCAAAGTTCTACTTTTCGCACCCGCCGGTCCCTGTGCGCGTGGCGCAGCTAAGGGGCGCCGGGTAGACGACGGCTCGGGCTCTCGGCCCGGCCTTTTTCAACGTCGAGAGCCCTATCGTCTTCGCCTAGGCGCGACACTATCTTCGCCTTATTGGAGGCGCGCCAGGCGATGCGGTCAGACAGGGCGACGAACGCTCTTATGTCGTTCATGGTTGCGCGGCAACGGCCTGCTGTCGCTTACGGCGTGGCCCTTGCAGCGGTGGCGTTGGCCGCATGGGCTCGCTGGCAAGCGAGCGATTTCTTCGTCGAAGGCGTTCCGTTCCTCACCTTTTTCCCCGCCGTCCTCGTGGCGACGGTCGTCGGCGGCGTAGCGGTTGGACTGTTCGCGTCCGCCTGCTCCATGGTCATCGCGTGGTACTGGTTTCTGGCGCCGGCGCATGAATGGGCGCTCGACGGGAAAGACGCGGTCTCGCTAGGCTCCTTCCTGCTTGTTTCGCTGATGATCGCCATTGTCGTCTCGCTGCTTCAGCACGCGGTCGAACGCATCGCGATCCAGGAGCAAAACCTGCGCTCGCTCTTCGATTCGACGCCGAACGGCATCGTCGTCGTGGGGCCGAGTGGGCAAATCGTCGAGGTCAACGCCAGCGGCGAGAGGCTTTTTGGCTATAACCGCGCCGATCTGATTGGCAGTGAGGTAGAGATTCTCGTGCCGCGCACTGTCGCGGCCCTCCATGTCGGGCTGCGCAGGGGTTTTCAAGCGGCGCCCGAGACCCGGCCGATGGGCGCCGGCCGCGATCTCTGCGGGCGACGCAAGGACGGCAGCGAATTTCCGGTCGAGATCGGTCTCACTCCAATGGAGTGGGCTGGCCAAAAAGCCGTTTTGGCGGTTGTCAGCGACATCACCGAGCGAAAGCAGCACGAGGAAAGCCAGGGCGTGCTCGCCCGCGAGCTCGAGCATCGCGTCGGCAATATGTTCGCCGTCATTCTGGCGATGATCCGCCGAACGCTGACAAAAGGCAGAAGCATCGCCGAAGCGGGCGAGCTTCTGACGCAGCGCGTCCAACTTCTGGCTGACGCTTATGCGGTGCTCTCGGAATCGCTGTTCAAGAATATCTCGTTGGACAGGCTGTTCCAGATCGCCATCGGCGGCTTCAAGGATCAGGTCCAGTCCACTGGCGTCGACGTCCGCGTCAACGCCAAGGCCGGGCAGGCCTTCTCCTTCATCGTGCACGAGCTTCTGACGAACGCTGTGAAGCATGGCGCGCTCTCTGTGTCCAGCGGACGCATCGGCGTTCGCAAAGAGATAGAAACTGTCGACGGGCGGCAGGTCCTCGTCTTCGATTGGCAAGAGAGTGGCGGCCCGCCCGCCGCCCCGTCGACGCGCAAGGGATTTGGCAGCTTCATCCTGCTCGACTCGCCCAAGCAGTTCGGCGGGGAGGGACGCGTGGCCTACGACGACAGCGGGCTGCGCTATGAATTGCGGCTGCCGCTCGACGCGATCCGCTGACGCTCAGCCGCACGCATCTTGGGCGCCGCCTGCCTAACTCTCCGTCAGGCTGGGGGAATTACTGGCAAAAGCGTCAACTCTCAGCCAATCGGATTGACGATCCCGCCTGTGCTCCCGCTAAATTCTTTCGCGGCGCACCATGCCGCTTCGCGAAAGGCGCTCCCCTTTGTCGATCCAAGTCGCGCTTCATCACGTCACACATTACAAATACGACCGCCCCGTAGCCCTCGGGCCGCAGGTCGTGCGCCTGAGACCCGCGCCGCATTGCCGGACGCGGGTGACCGGCTACTCGCTGAAAATTCTCCCCACCACGCATTTCATCAACTGGCAGCAGGACCCGCACGGCAACTGGCAGGCGCGGCTGGTGTTTCCCGAGAAGGCGCGGGAATTTAAAATCGAGGTCGATCTCCTGGCGGAGATGGCGGTTTTCAACCCCTTCGACTTTTTCGTCGAGCCCTACGCCGAAGAGTTTCCTTTCGTCTACAAGCCGGAACTGGAGACGGAACTCGCGCCCTATCTCGAAATCGAGCCCGCGGGCCCGGCCTTCGACGCTTATCTCGAAACGATTGCGCGCGAGCCGCTGCGGACGATCGACTTCCTCGTCGATCTCAACGCCAGGCTCCAGCGTGACATTCGCTATGTGATCCGAATGGAGCCGGGCGTGCAGGCGCCGGAGGAGACTCTCGCCCTGCGTTCAGGCTCTTGCCGCGACTCGGCCTGGCTGCTTGTCCAACTTCTGCGCCGGCTCGGTTTCGCCGCGCGCTTCGTTTCCGGCTACCTGATCCAGCTCAAGGAAGACCTCGATCCCATCGAAGGTCCGATGGGAACGGATCACGACTTCACCGACCTTCACGCCTGGGCGGAAGTCTATATTCCCGGCGCGGGCTGGGTCGGGCTCGACGCGACGTCGGGGCTCTTCTGCGGGGAGGGGCATCTGCCGCTGTGCGGAGCGCCGCATTACCGCTCCTGCGCGCCCGTCTCGGGGCTGGTCGAACCCGCCGAATGCAATTTCAATTTCGAGATGCGAGTCGACCGCATCCGCGAGGCGCCGCGCATCACCGCGCCTTTCTCGGACGAGGCCTGGAAGCGGCTCGACGCGCTTGGCGAGAAGGTCGACGCCGACCTCTCCGCGCAGGACGTCCGCCTCACCATGGGCGGCGAGCCGACCTTCGTCTCGATCGATGATTTCCAATCAGCGGAATGGAATACCGCCGCCGTCGGCCCGACGAAGCGCGTGCGCGCCGACGAACTCATCCGGCGCTTACGCGACCGCTTCGGACCGGGCGGCTTTCTGCATTACGGACAAGGTAAATGGTATCCCGGCGAGAGCCTGCCGCGCTGGGCCTTCGCGCTCTATTGGCGCAAGGACGGCAAGCCGATCTGGAACAACCCCGCGCTCGTCTCGGGCATGGGAAGCAACGCCGCGCCCGCCGAGTCCCTCGACGCCGCGCGCTTTTGCTTCGAACTCTCCGAGACGCTTGGCGTCGGCAAGGATTACGTCATCCCGGCCTATGAAGACCCGGCGCATTGGATGTTGAAGGAAGGGGCGCTGCCGATCAACGCAGATCCGAGCGATCCCAAGATCGAAGACCCGGAAGAGCGGGCGCGCATGGTGCGCGTCTTCGAGCGTGGGCTGTCGACGCCGGCGGGCTATGTGTTGCCGGTGCAGCGCTGGAACGCGCGTGGCGAACAGCGGTGGGTCTCGGAACGCTGGCCGCTGCGGCGCGGCAAGTTGTATCTCGCGCCGGGCGACTCGCCCGTTGGTCTGCGCCTGCCTTTGAATGCGCTGCCGTGGGTCCCGCCCTCGGTCTATCCCTACGTCCACAATCAGGACCCGATGGAGGAGCGCGAGGCGCTTCCCGACCCGTCGCATTTTCAGAAAATCTACAGCGAGACGCGCGCGATCGGGCAGGAGATTCGCGGCCAGTCGATCGTCGAGGGCGTGGTGCGCACGGCGCTCGCGGTCGAGCCGCGCGACGGCGTGCTCTGCGTCTTCATGCCGCCCGTGACGCGGCTCGAGGATTATCTGGAGCTGCTTGTCGCCGTCGAGACGACCGCGGCCGATCTCGGCATGCCCTTGCACATCGAAGGCTATCCGCCGCCGGTCGACCCGCGTCTCGAGGTGATCAAGGTGACGCCTGATCCCGGCGTCATCGAGGTCAACATTCACCCCGCCGCCTCATGGCGCGACGCGGTGACGAATACGACCACGCTTTACGAAGAGGCGCGGTTCGCGCGGCTCACCACCAGCAAGTTCATGACCGACGGCCGCTGCGTCGGATCGGGCGGCGGCAATCATGTAGTGCTCGGCGGCGTGCGGCCGGCGGACTCGCCTTTCCTGCGCCGGCCCGATCTCCTCAAGAGCCTCGTGCTCTATTGGCAGCGCCATCCTTCCCTCTCGTACCTGTTCTCCGGCCTTTTCATCGGCCCGACGAGCCAGAGCCCGCGCATCGACGAGGCGCGCCATGACGCGCTGTACGAGCTCGAAATCGCACTCGCCAATACGCCGGGACCCGACGATTGGGGCTATCCGATCTGGCTCGTCGACCGGCTCTACCGCAATCTGCTCGTCGACGTCTCCGGCAATACGCATCGCTCGGAAATCTGCATCGACAAGCTTTATTCGCCGGACGGGCCGACGGGACGCCTCGGCCTCGTCGAGTTCCGCGCCTTCGAAATGCCGCCCGACGCGCGCATGAGCCTTGCGCAGCAATTGCTGCTGCGCGCGCTCGTCGCCTGGTTCTGGCGCGAGCCGCAGGAGGGGAACTGCGTCCGCTGGGGCACGTCGCTGCATGACAAGTTCATGTTGCCGCATTTCGTCTGGGCGGATTTTCTCGGCGTGCTCGACGATCTGGCGCGGGCCGGCTACGCCTTCGAGGCAGAGTGGTTCAAAGCGCAATACGAGTTCCGCTTTCCGCTCGCCGGCTCTGTCGAGCATGGCGGCGTGACGCTCGAAATCCGCCATGCGCTCGAGCCCTGGCATGTGTTGGGGGAGGAAGGCTCCGTCGGCGGCACGGTGCGCTATGTGGATTCTTCCGTCGAACGTCTCGAAGTGAGGGCGAAGCATTTCGTGCCGAACCGCCATGTCGTCGCCTGCAACGGCCGCCGTGTCCCGCTCCACTCGACGGGCGTTCCGGGTGAGGCGGTCGGCGGGGTGCGCTTCAAGGCGTGGCGGCCGGCGTCCGGCATGCATCCGACGATCCCCGTGCACACGCCGCTCACCTTCGACATTGTCGACAGCTGGAGCAATCGCTCTCTGGGCGGCTGCGTCTATCACAGCGCCCATCCCGGCGGGCGCAATTACGACACCTTTCCGGTCAACTTTCACGAGGCGGAATCGCGTCGTCTCTCCCGGTTCCAGGACCATGGCCACACGCCGGGCCGCGTGGAGCCGCCCTTGGAGGAGCCGGCGGACGACTTCCCGCTGACGCTGGATTTACGGAGGCGCTTTGGCCGTTGATCGCGAGGCCGCGACGATTCCAGGCGCCGAGGCGCGGCGGCTGGCCGCCTGGATCGAGGACTACGAACCGATCCCCGGCGTCCCCGACGAGCTGATCGGGGCGGACGGCCGCCCGCGCGCGCAGTGGTCGCGGCTGCTCGAAACCCTCGCCGGTCTCGGGCAAGAGGGAGTCGAGAGCCGTTTCGCCGCCGCTGCGCGGCGCATCAACGACATGGGCGTGACCTATCGCGTTCATGGCGAAACGCGCGAACGACCCTGGCCCCTCAGTCGGCTGCCGCTGCTCGTCACGGAGAGCGAGTGGCGGGACATTGCGGCGGGCGTGGCGCAACGCGCCGAGCTGCTCGACTGCATCTTGCGCGACGTTTATGGCGAAGCGCGGCTCGTGTCCGAAGGCGCTTTGCCGGCGGCGGCGGTGGCGGGCTCGCCCGAGTTCATCCGCCCGATGTGCGGCGTCAAGCCCGTGGGCGGGCGCTGGCTGCGTTTCTATGCGGCCGAGCTGGGGCGGGGGCCCGACGGCAAGTGGTGGGTGCTCGGCGATCGCGCCCAGGCGCCCTCGGGCGCGGGCTACGCCGTCGAGAACCGGCTCATTCTGGCGCGCGCCTTTCCGAGCCTCTACCGCGAGATGCGGGTTCGCCGGCTCGCGGGCTTTTTTCGCGATTTTCGCGCCGGGCTGGTCGCCGCCGCCACACGGGCCGATCCGCGCATCTGCCTGATGACGCCGGGACCGTGGAGCGAGACCTATACGGAGCAGGTCTATCTGGCGCGCTACCTCGGATTTCTTCTCGTGGAGGGCGAGGACCTGGTCGCGAGCGAAGGCAAGCTGCACGTGCGCACGGTCGCTGGCCTGAAGCGCGCCGACGTGCTGTGGCGGCGCGTCGACGCGGACTGGCTCGACCCTTTGGAGGCCAACGCCGCGTCGCGGCTCGGCGTCCCCGGCCTGTTCGAGGCGATCCGCGAGGGCGCCGTGGCGCTCGCCAACATGCCGGGGGCGGGCCTCGTCGAGTCGCGCGCCTTGATGAGCTTCCTGCCGGCGCTGGCGCGACGGCTTTTGGGCGAGGATCTGCGTCTCCCGAATGTTGCGACCTGGTGGTGCGGCCAGGAGGCGGAGCGCGCCGAAATTTTGCGCGACATCGACCAGCGCGCCATCGCCGCCGCCTTCGGCGACACGGCGGAGGGGCTCGAGGACGGCCGCGCGGCGATCGGCGCCGAGCTCGACGCCGAGCATCGCGCGCGGCTGGTCGCCGCCATCAAGCGGCGCGGCATGGACTATGTGGCGCAGGAAGTCGTTCAGCTTTCGACGACCCCAGCCTGGCGCGGCGGGGCGTTGACGCCGCGCCCCTTCACGCTGCGCGTCTTCGCCGCGGCGACGCCCGAGGGCTGGAAGATCATGCCCGGCGGATTTTGCCGCGTGTCCGACCGCCGCGACGCGCGCGCCATCTCGATGGGCGCAGGCGCCAAATCGGCGGATGTCTGGGTCGTCGGCGACGACGGGCCCGAGCCGGCGACGACGCTGCTGCCCGCAACCGACGACGCGCGCATCGTGCGCGTGCCCGGCAACCTGCCGAGCCGCGCCGCCGACAATCTCTTCTGGATGGGCCGCTATCTCGAGCGGGCG
This sequence comes from Methylocystis sp. NC52PC, assembly GCF_055698645.1. Lineage (NCBI taxonomy): Bacteria > Pseudomonadati > Pseudomonadota > Alphaproteobacteria > Hyphomicrobiales > Methylocystaceae > Methylocystis > Methylocystis sp. NC52PC. The sequence goes on from NZ_CP170127.1 coordinate 3,045,815, forward strand.
GAGGCCAAGCTGCGCGTCGTGCGCTGCCTGTGCAATCGGCTGACCGAGCCGCAGAGCAACGCCATCTTGGGCCGCCAGCCGATCGACCGCTGCGAGCGGCTGCTCGTCGCCTGGGGCGCCGCGGGGCCGGTCGATTCGGCCGATTCCAGCGCGGCCATCGCGCTGACGGCGGCCAGCGACGCGAAATGCTACGGTTCGGCGCGCGCCATTGTCGCGCAGGCGAAGCGCGCCGCCTCGATTGTTCGCGAGCGCCTGTCGCAGGACATCTGGCAATTGCTGGTGCGTCTGGACGCGCGTCTCAATGGCCCCGCCGCGCCGCTCGAACCAGAAATCCTGGAAATGTGCGAAAGAGGGCTGCATACGCTCGCGGCGCTGTCGGGTCTGATGGACGAGAACTTCAACCGCGTGTCGGGTTGGACCTTCATCGATCTCGGCAAGCGCATCGAACGCGCCATCAACACCTGTCGCTACGTGCGGCAGTTCGCCGACGACGATCCGACGCTGGAGACGCTCGACGCGCTCCTGGAGCTCATCGATTCGCAGATCTCCTATCGTTCCCGTTATCTCGCCGGCGCCGCTCTGGCGCCGACGCTCGACATGGCGCTGCTCGATCCTTTCAATCCGCGCTCGGTGGCCTTTCAGGCCCGCCGCATCGACGCGCATCTGGCGGCGCTGCCGGCGCTCGCCGACGACGGGATGATGGAGCCGCAGCGGCGCATCGCCGTATCGCTGCGCGCCGATCTCGAAGCCGAGGACGCGCGCCGCATCGACGGCAAGCGCGTGCTGCTGATCGAACAACGGTTGATGGCGCTCGCCAACGCCGTTTCGGAACGGTATTTCTCTCACGCCAGCGATCCCGCTCCGGCCGACAGGCGCTCGAGATTCGCGTGATCTACGACATCAGCCACGTCACGACCTACAGCTATGAGGCGAGCGTCGCCTCGACGCGCTGCGCCATCCGGCTGACGCCGCGCGACGGCCGCGGCCAGCGGGTCTTGAGAAGCGTAATCGAGGCGACGCCGGTCCCCGAGGCGACGCGAGAGAGCGTCGACTTCTTCGGCAATCGCGTCGTCGAGGCGATGATCCGCGAGCCGCACGCAAGGCTGCGCGTCGCGATGACCGCCCGCGTGGAGGTCAATTGGGACGAGCCGCCCGCGCCGGGCCTGACCCCGCCGTGGGAAAACATCGCGCGCGACGCCTGCGCCCTGAGACGACTGGACAGGGGCACGCCCGCGCACTGGCTCTTCCCCGGCCGCCTGACGCCGCTCCATCCGCCGGCGACGGATTATGCGCGCGAGAGCTTTCCCGCTGGCCGGCCGGTTCTCGAAGGCGCGGCTGAACTGATGGCCCGTATCAAGGAAGACTTCGCCTATGACCCCGAGGCGACTCATGTGGCGACGCCCCTTGCCGAGGCTTTCGAGCGGCGCGGCGGCGTCTGTCAGGATTTCGCGCATATCATGATCGCCGGCCTGCGCGGCCTCGCATTGCCGGCGGCTTATGTCAGCGGCTACATTCGCACCGCGCCGGCCCCCGGCCAGCCGCGTCTCGACGGCGCGGACGCCTCGCACGCCTGGGCGGCGCTCTGGTGCGGCGAGCCCTTTGGCTGGATTCATCTGGACCCGACCAACGCCATGTTCGCCGACGACAACCACATCACCGTCGCGATCGGGCGCGATTACGCGGATGTGTCGCCGATCGACGGCGTCATCGTCGGGGCAGGGCGCCAGGCCCTCGCCGTCAACGTGGACATCAAGGCCGTGAGCGGCGCGTCGTGAACGACGCGCCCCCGCCAGAGCCCGCGCCTCCCATGGGGCGTCTGGAAGGACGCCCGCGAGACGACAGCCTCTGGCGGCGGCGGGAGCAAGGGGAGCCGCCGGCGTCGCCGGACGATCGGATCAGTCTCCTCATCCTCGCGACGCTGGCGCTCGCCGTCGGCGTCGCCGCCGGCGTCGTCGGCGCCTTCTACCGGTTGTCCCTCGACGCCGCCGACAACTTTCGCACGCTCATCGTCGCATGGGCGCAGGGCAGGGCGCTCCTTGGCCTCTTGTGCGTGATCGGACTCTGCGCCCTCGCCGCCGCCCTCGCCGGCTGGCTGGTTCGGCGCTTCTCGCCGCACGCCTCCGGCAGCGGCATCCCGCACGTCGAGGCGGTTCTGCACGGCCAGGCGCCGCCCGCGCCCTTCATCCTGTTGCCGGTAAAATTCTTCGGCGGCGTCCTCGCCATCGGCTCGGGCCTCGCGCTCGGCCGCGAGGGCCCGAGCGTGCAGATCGGGGCGGTGATCGGCCATCTCGTCGGCCAGGCCTCGGGCCGCGATTGGCGGGATTGTCGCGCGCTGCTCGCCGCGGGGGCCGGGGCGGGGCTCGCCACGGCCTTCAATGCCCCCATGGCCGGCGCGGTCTTCGTGCTCGAGGAGCTGGTGCAGAAATTCGAGCACCGCACCGCCATCGCCGCGCTCGGCGCCTCCTCGACCGCCATCGCCACCGCGCATTTCATTCTCGGCGACGCGCCGGAGTTCGCGCTTGCGCCCATCGATTATCCCGCGCCGGCGATCGGCCCGCTGTTCTTCGTGTTCGGCGCGCTCATGGGCTGTCTGGGCGTCTTCTACAATCGGCTGCTGTACGCGACGCTCGCGGCCTATGACAAGACGCCGGTCAAATGGCGCGCGGCGCTGACCGGCGCGGCGGTCGGCGCGCTCGCCTGGTTTGCGCCGGGCGTCGTCGGCGGCGGCGGGAATATCACCCAGGCGGCGCTCTCCGGCTCGCAGGACGTCTTCATCCTGCCCTTCGTGCTCATGCTGAGGTTCGGCCTCGGTTCGGCGTCCTATGCGACCGGGACGCCCGGCGGACTCTTCGCGCCGATGCTGGCGCTGGGCGCCCTCGCCGGTCTCTTCTTCGGCGTCGTTTGCGGCCTGCTGCTGCCGGGGCTTGCCATCCAACCTCAGGCTTTCGCCGTGGTGGGCATGACGGCGCTGTTCACGGCGGCGGTGCGGGCGCCGCTGACGGGCATGGTTCTGGTCACGGAGATGACGGGCAGCGCCGTCTTGCTGCTGCCGATGCTGGCCGCCTGTTTTACGGCCATGCTGGCGCCGACGCTGCTGCGCGAGGCGCCGATCTATGAGGCGTTGCGAGAACGACTGCTACGCCGGTGAAAAGGCGCCGGGGGAGGGCCCCGGCGCCCTCCTGCGTCACCTCGGGCGCTCGATGATGTCAGCGACGATCCGGGTGTCCGGATCAACCAGCACGACCTGATCATTGAGCACGAAGTAGTCGAAGCGCTCGGCGTCCGGCGCCTGGGCCGCAATATTGCGCGGCACCGGCTCCAGATCGACGGATTCCGGCACCCGCTCGCCCACCCGCACGCAAACCTGCCGCAGATTCGACCGAGCCTCGCTCATGACCCCGCGATAGAGCGCGCGCTCCTGCCGGTCGTCGAGCCGCACCCGCGGGGCGTAGCCATAAGCTTCGCCCCGGCGCCTTGGCCCGGCGCGGCGATCATCGTCATCGTCGTCGTCAGCGTCCCGACGCGATGCGCGGTAATCGTCTCTGCGCGCCGACCCATAAGAGCGGCCGTTGCGGCGGTCGTAGCCGTAGCGCTCGTCGTCTCCATATCCGTAGCCATAGGCGGCTCCGGGGCCGCCTTCGTCCAGAACGGTCACGACCTCGCGGGTGCCGGGATCGATGATGGCGATGTCGTCGCCGACCATGACGTAATTGAAGCCGCGGAACCGTGGGATCATCCCGATCACATCCGCGGGCAGCGGGTAGAATTGCACGCTCGGGGGAAGGACGGCGCCGATTCTCGGGCTGAAGACGTCAGGCGAGATTCGTTGCACGTTTCGCTGGGTCAGGATCTGACGGACCCGCGTGTTTTCCCGCTGAGACAGCCGGAAGCGGCCGGCTCCCCGCCTGTCGCGCCCCGCGTCCTCGAAAGCCTCGCGCCGGCCCGCGCCGCGCGTCGCTTCGCCCGTCTGCCGGTCGAAGCCGTCCCTGCCGCGTTGTTGATCCATCTCGCCGCGGCGCTCCATCTGGCCGGCGCGGCCGGTCCTGTCCGCCTCGGCTTGCGTTCCGCGGCGTTCGGCGTCGGCAGCGCCGGGCTCCGCCCGCTCGCCAGGCCGGCCGGCCTTGTCGGCCTCAGCCTGCGTGGCGCGGCGTTCGGCGTCCGTGGTCGCGGCCCCCGTGCGCCCGCCGGGAGTGGCCCCGCTTTCCCCGGTCTGGTCCTGGCGGTCCATTTCCCGGCCGCCCTGGGCCGTGGGGGCGCGGTCGCGATCTTGGTTCGCGGCGCCCCGTTGCTCCTCCCGCGTCGTGGCGCCGTGCTTCTCGCCCTTCTTGGCGCCGCCGTGCTTCTCCTCGGCCTTGGTCGCGTCCTGCTTCTTCTCGTCCTTCGCGGCGCCGCGCTTGCTCTCGTCCTTTGCAGCAGCCCGCTTGTCCTCGTCCTTGGCCGCCGCGCCCGGACGATCCGACGCGTCCCCTGTCTCGCGCGCGCCGCGTTCGCGCTTCTGTTCCTGCGCCCGCTCGTCGCGCCGCTCCCCGCGCTGCTCGGTCGCACCCTTCTCATTCTGCATGCGGGTCGATTCGCCTGGCTTGGCGGCGTCGTCGCCCGATGGCCCGCGTCCGGCCTGCTGCGCATAGCCCTGAGAGAGGCAGAGCGACAGAGTCGCTACGGCCGCCGAGAGAAAAAGCCTTGTTCGCATTGCGGTCTCCTTGGCGGAAGCGGGGCCGCCCGCCGCGGGCGGCCGTTGCGCTTGCTGGGATCGGTGATGCCGTGGAACGCATCGGCGGGCTGAATGTTCATGGGCTCCAGAACCGCATGCGACACCGTGCAGACGGGCGAAAGCCTCGTCTTTTCAGTGATCTGTAGGCAGGCCCCCAAGGGCGTGGGGGGCCCGCGCGCCCATCGCCGCGCCGCGTCGTTCAGGTGGATGGAAGCGTGATAGGGCTTGACAAAAAACGCCCCCTCCGTTGAGATGCGTCCCGCGTAAAGCTGCAAATAACGACGCCATCAATGGCGTTCCCCAGAGGGAGGTTCAAATGGGTTGGCTGATTCCCGCTTGCATGTTGGCTATGGTCATCATCTCCGCTGTGACCCTGACGCGTCTCTGATCGCCCAGGTAAGCGAATGACCGGCCCAGCGAGCGGTCCGGTTTTTCAAAGGCCGTCAGCGCCGAGGCGCTGGCGGTCTTTTGCTTTTGAGGCTCCTCAGGCTTCCGCGGCGAATCGCAGCCGTGCGCGGCCGAGCGCCCCATAATCCGCTTCGACGGCGTCGCCGGGTTCGATTTCCAGCGGCGTCATGCAGGTGCCGGTCGTGACGATTTCGCCGGCCTTCAGCGTCAGGCCGAGCGACGAAAGGCGGTTGGCGAGCCAGGTGAGGGCGATACGCGGATCCCCGAGGACCGCCGCCCCCACGCCCTCCCGCGTCCAGCAATCCCCGCCCGCCTTCGTCACTTTGCCTGTCACGGCGTGCCGGCTGAGATCGATCCTGCGCCAGACGGCGGGCGCCGCGGGGCCGACCACATATTGCCCGGCGCAGGCGTTGTCGGCGATGAGCTGGGCTTCGCCGGCCTTTTCGAAGACGGCGAAGCGCGAATCCGGCGCCTCGAGCCCGAGATGCAAATCGGCGACGGCGCCCATGACCTCGTCCTGGCTGTAGGCGGTCTCGCGCGGCGCCAGGTCGCGTCCCATACGGAAGGCGAACTCCGGCTCCGCCACGCGCATGCGATTGCCGAAGAGCGACAGCTCCGCGCCGTCGTCGAAGACCTTGCCGGAGAGCAGGCGCCCCGCCAGCGGCCCGGAGACCTGGATATGGGCCTGACCGACCGCGCTGGTCGCTGCGAGCTTCCAGCCCAGCACGCGACGTCCCGAGACTTCCGGGAGCTGCGCCTGCGCGGCGTAGCCTTCGAATGCGTTCGCGGGCCGGCACTCCGCCGGCAACTCCCCCAGCGTCTCCCCGGCCTGCCAGCAGGACCAGATGCGACGCGCGGCCTCGGCGGCCTTTGCGACTTCGTACGAGCTCATGGCGAAGAATGCGCCGAAACATTCCTTTCCATCAAGCGCTCTATAGGCGCTGTGCGGCCCAAGACAGGAAATCTGCGGCCTTGTGACGCGATCTTCGCAAAGGCCGCGAGCGCCGTCTTGACCCCCTGTCGGATCAAACCTAGCGTTCGGCTGGTTGGGAGGGCCTCTCGCAGTGGCGCGATTTCGAACATTGCTGAATGGCGAAGCGGGGCGCATCGGCGCGCTTATCGCCATGTTGGCCGTGTTTCATCTGACATTCGCCGCCTTCGCGCCGCTTGCCGCTGCGGCGCCCGCAGAGGCGGGTCTTTCCTGTCTGCATGGCACGAACTCGGGAACGCCCGCTCCGACGCTTCCCCAGCATCACATGAACGCCTGCTGCGTGACGCATTGCGCAGAGCTCGGCGCGATTGTTCTCGAGGGCGTCGATGGCTGCGCAGCGCCTCGCCTCGCTGCGCCCGATACATACGAATGGACGGGCGTCGCGGCGTTTATCGCGCCCGCGCCGAGGAACCCTGCAAACGCGCCGAGAGCGCCTCCGTCGCTCGTTTCCTAGCGCCTTTGCGAATCGTCGCGCGACGAGCGGCGAGAAGGCGGTGCTGGCGATAGCGACGTATGTCGGGCGGCGATCGAATCCCCTTTCTTAGCGGGCAGGCGATGACGCGCGGCTGAAGGTCCATAGCGCGCGCGAAGGCCACATGCGCGGCGCGGACAGAGGCTTCAAGAATGGTTGACTTGGCTACAAGCGTGAGATCGGAAAAGGAGCAAAGCCCCTTTCCGCAACGGCCGCCGCTGAGACCTGCATGGCTGCACCCGGTCCTCGCAGGGGCGATCGTCTTCGTGCACATCGCGTTCTTCGCATCCGGAATTTATTGGCCCGCGCCCCAGGTGGCGGATCTCGCGACGATCGACGCCGAGCTCATCCCGGAGGGGGACTCGCTCGACGCGGGCGACCCCGCGCCAGAGGGCGACACGCTCGACGTCAGCGCGCTGGAAAACGCGCCCGCCGTCGCCGTCGAAGAGCCGGAAGCGGCGCTTCCGCCGCCGCCCATCATGCAGCCGGAAGCGGCGGCCGAGCCGTCTCCGGACGCGCCCGCGCGGAAGGAAGAGAAGCCCAAGGCGCCGGAAAAGAAGCGCGCCTCGCGCGCCGCTTCTGCAGACGCCAAATCGCGAGAAGCGTCACTGGACAAGCGTCGTTACGGCGTTCCTGGCGGCGCGGGACAGGGAGCCGGAACGGCGCGGGTCGCCGGTCGCTTCGGATTGCCGGGCGGACGGGCTCAGGGCTCGGCCGCGACGCAGGCGGCGTGCCTCGTACAGGTCGCGACCTCGATTCGCCGGCATCTGCCGGGGGCGACGAGCCTGGGTCCCGGAACCGCTTATGTGACCTTCTACGTCAATCCTGGCGGCGGCATCTCGGGCATTTCCGTCTCCGCCTCGTCCCCGGCCCACGAGGCGCTCGCGCGTCGAATCGTCGGGGCCTCTCGCGGCCCGGGCAATTGCGCCTCCGCCTATGCGAGCCAGCACATCACCTTCCAGTAATCGCTCGGAAGAAAGAGACTTCGATGGACCATTCGCTTTCGCCGCTGATCGTCAATTCGCTTTCGCCGACGGTCATGTTCCTGAACGCCGGGCCCGTGAGCAAGGTCGTGATGGCCGTGCTGATCATGGCCTCGGTATGGACCTGGTTTCTGATCATCGACGGCGTCTTCGTGCTCGTTCGCCTTTCGCGATCTTTGAAGTCCGCCGACGCCGGAGGGCCGATCGGGGTCTTATGGCCGATCGCCGTCGAAGGCGAAGCCGCCCTGCGCGTCTCTTTGCCGGGCGAAACCGAAGTTCAGAAGCGAGAACGCATTTCCAAGCAAATGAACCGGGCGGCGCGCGAATTCCTCGCCGCCGCGAGGGGCGGGCTGTCGAATCTGGCGATCGTCTCTTCCGTGGGACCTTTTGTCGGCCTCTTCGGCACAGTCTGGGGAATCATGTCCAGCTTCTCGAACATCGCGCACACGCAGGAGACCGGCCTGACGGTCGTCGCGCCGGGCATTGCGGAGGCGCTGGCGGCGACAGCCTACGGGCTTGCGGCGGCCATTCCGGCGGCGATCGGCTACAACCGGATCGGCGCGGCTTTCGCCGAAGCCGGCGAGGGGATCACGAAGTTCGCGACAACCGACGCGATTGCTCTTGCCAAAAAGGCAATCGCCAAGGGGGCCGCCTAAAGGCTTAGAGCGCGCAGAAGGCGGCGAGTCGAGCCGGCTCTTCGAAATTCAGTCTGCCGTTGACGATGGCGTTCACCACGCCCGAGGACGACAGGAGATAATGCAAGGGCGTCGAGACGCCGCCGTCCGCGGTCGTCCCGTAGAAGGCCCTTGCGGCTTTCGCCTGCGCCGGGCTGGACTTCGCAGCGTCGCCGACGCGGTGGATCGGCCAGGGGAGCCGGTAACGGCTGAATTTGGCCAGATCCTTCGCGTAATCGCCGGGGCGCGCCGAAACGAAGACAATATTCCAGCGCTGGGGGCAGGTCGCCGCGATCGCTTTGAAACCGGCAATCTCCGCAATGCAGTTGGGACACCAATGCGCCCATAGCGACACGAGGGTCGGTTTCCCGTTCGCCATCGCCGCGCGCAGATCGAAGGGCGCGCCGCTTTCATCCGCAAGCGCGATTTCCTTCAGGGACGCCCTCATCTCCGCTTCTGCACCGCGCGCGAGGGGTTTGCGCCGAGGATTTCCGCCACCGCCGGCGCGGGTGCGAGCAGTGCAAGAAGCAAGAATGCCGACGTGCGGTTCATGGATGTTTTCCAATGCGACGCGGCGCGCCGGTCGCGCGCCGCGTCTTATTCTAGAACTTCACCGTCAGTCCTGCATAGAAATTGCGTCCCATGCCGGGCACCTGCCTGACGCTCAGCAGACCGGCCCCCGCGCCGAAGAAGGCGGCGGTGCGGGCGTAATTCGTCAGATCGAAACCACCCATCGGCAGCGAGTAGAGAGCGTTTGTGACATTGTCGACGCCGAGGTCGACGCGCAGATTGCTCCACTCATAGGCCGCACGCAGATTCAAGAGCGCATAGGCGGGCGTCGTGAACTCGCCCTTGTTGGCGGAAACATGGTCCTTGGCGGCGACGAGTTGCGTCTCGGCCGCCATTTCGAGGCCGCCGAAATGATGCTCGAGGCCGATGCGGGCGTTCGCCGGCATCAGGTTCCAAATGCCGTCGCCCCGCTTCACGAGGAAAGAGGTGAGGGAGCAAACGCCATTGGCCGGCGCGCAATGCGCCGGATTGCCGATGTCGAGATTGCGGCCATAAACGAAGCTGAACACGCCATAGCCCGTCAGCACGCCATATTCGGGGGAATCGTGCAGTTTCAGGCGGCCGCCTGCGTCGACGCCGTAGAGCTGCGCCTTGTAATTGCGGAACTGCAAGATCTGGAACACATAGCTGTTCGCCACGGGGAAGGTGTTGAAGGTCAGGCCCGTGCGGGCGCCGTCGATGAAGTTCTCGATATAGCTGAAGAAAGGCGAGACGCGCGCTTCCCAGGCGTTGGCCCCCGACGTGTCGCGCCAATTCGCCGTCACGGAGAAATTATGCGCGACCTCCGGCTTCAGATTGAGGTTGCCGGTGTAGCCGTTGCCGTCGCCGAACCAGTTGAACATGGCGGTGAAGGCGCCGGCCACCGGCCAGGTGTAGCGTTCGTAGAGATTGGGCGAACGGGTCTTGCGGGAGTAGCCTACTTCGTAGAGCGAGCCCGGCTCCGGCGCGTAGCGCGCCAACGCCGTCATGTCGAAATTGACGTCCGTGCGCTCGCGGTCCTGCGCGTTGAACAGCGTGACCGCGTTGACGTTCAAGGCGCTCAGATTGGTGAACGCAAAGTTGGGATAGCGGAAGGGCGTGTAGCTTAGGCCCGGTCCGGTGTCCATCCAGACGATATCGTTGCGCACGCCGAGCAAGGTCGTCCATTGCGGCGTCCAGATGCGCTCCCATTCGGCGTAGGTTCCGATCCGGTTGCGCTGCCCGGCGTTGATGTTGACCTGCGAGAAGGGCCTCGACAAGTTGCGAGGATATCCGGTCCAGTCGGCCGGCCAATAGTCCTGTAGCCGGTAACCGTGGAACTCGTTGCCGAGGCGGATCAGGTCGACGTCCGTATAGGGGATTTCGGCTTTCAGCGAATAGCCGAAGTCCCGGCCCAGAGCGATCATCGGGTGATTGAGGAAAGCGCGGTCCTCGAGGAAGCCCATCTTGTGGAAGACCTGGTTCCAATAGGCGCGCGCTTCGAGGAAGCCCCAGGAGAAGTTGCCCTTGTAATTGGCTTCCAGCGAATAGGCCCGGTTGCGGGTCATGTCCATGCGCTGGTTCGGGAAGCCCTGATAGGGGATGTTCTGGTAGGTTCCGCGGAAGGTGAAGAGGTGCCCGTCGTTCTGATAGCCGAGGGTCGCGGCATGATTTTCCGACAGGAAGTTCGTCGAGAACACAGGGCCGCCATTGCCGCCGGCGTTGTAATTCCCGGCCCGCTGCCATGAGCCGTTATAGAGCAGGCTCCAATGGTCATTGGCGACATTGAGCGTGGCGGAGACGCCGACGCCGTTGTTGTTGCCACGATAGAAGGAGGAGAGGGTTCCCGTCGCCAGCACTTCCTTGTTGGGTCCGAAGCGCAGCGTCCCGGGCGCAGGAATCGGCAGGAAGGGGACGGGCGGATAGGGACTGACCGGCGCCGCCGCGGGCGCGGGTCTCCCGCCTGGCGACCCGCTCAATTCGACGACCGGCGTCGCAAAGACGGGGGATTTGGGCGTGACCAGAATCGAGCCGCCGATCGAGTCGCCGCCTTTGCTCACGGAAGACACGCCATAGACCACGTCGACCTTGCCGATCGTGTTCGGGTCCGTGTAGCTCAGTGGCGAATTCATGTGGTTGGCGCAGCTCGACGTCGTCTGCACTCCGCCCACGACGATTTTCAGGCGGTCGTCTGCGAGGCCGCGGATGGCCGGCAGGCCGGACACGCCGCCGCCGGTCTGAACGCTCACGCCGGGCTCACGCGCGAGAATCTGCGCGGTGTCGGACTGGGGCGGCTTCTCCGGCACGATCTGCTTCTGGGTGACGACCACCTCGTCGGGCGACGGCTCCTTGGACGTCGTCGCGGCGGGGGCGGTCGTCGGCCCGGGAGTCGCGGGACGGGCCGCCCCGACAGTCAGCGGCGGCAGGGCTGTTTGCGCCTGTGCGGCGAAAGTGAGCGCGAGAGTCAAGGCGCAGGCGCTGACGCCTCCGGCAAGGGTAACACGTGACATGGCAAAATTCTCCCGATCCGCCCTCCTGGGCGGTGCAACGCAGCGCGGCGACCTGCCGCGAATTCAAAGCGATGGATCAGGAGTAGACGGGCGGCGCGCGCGCGAGCGCTTGGCCGGGTCGCCTTGCGTCGCGTAGATTGACCCGGCCGCCGGCGACGCGGGGCGCAACGGCGGCGGGAGACGTAAAGCCGGTAAGCGCCAGAGGCGCGGGCAGCGCCGGCGATTGGCCGGGGGCGCAGTCGTTACAATGGGTCGCGCCGCGCCCCTGATCCTGCGCAGGGGCCGCTTCGCCGGAGAGCGGCGCATGAACTTGGGATTGCGGCGTGCAGAACCACGCGCCGTCGCCATGCCCCGCATATTCGGCCGCTGTCGCGAGATGCAGGAAAAGCGAGAGGGCGAATAGTAAGACGCCGAGCATCGCGGCGCTTGATCCCGCTTTCCCTTTCTGGCTGCACATCCCGCCGCGCATTTTCTTTCCGTACCTTGGACCACAGCGCGAGACGCGCCATGATTCTTGCTGAGGATACGCTGAGCAGCGAAGTGTAAATCCCCTCGATCGGGAGGGGCAGAGCCGTGCGTATGCGAATTGCAAACCTATGTTGCAGCCGCGCCACGCTTTCTCTAAGCTGCAGCTTCCTACGTAGGCGGCGTAGGCCTTTTTCTTCCCTGGGTTACTAGAAAAGCGCCTGCGCCTTGCGAGCCGCCGCCGTTACTGCGTGTGGCGGCGCGGCGGTTTGACGCGGCGAGAAGATGATCGAGAGCACGCGCGACGACGACAGGGTTATCGCTTCCATTGACGCCGCCGGTCGCGATCGCCGTCGCTGGCCCGACGCTTTGGCCCATATCGCTCGCCGGCTCGACACGACATTCGCAGCGCTGATCTTCGACGACCGCGCGTCAACTCTGCCCGAGTTGAGATATTCCACCGACGCGAATGGCGCATGGCTCGTCGAGTATCTTCGCAATCGTCCGAAGCTCGCCCCTCTTCGGGCGCGCGTATTGTGCAAAACGGGCGTGGGACGCGTTTACTCTTCGGCCGACTTCGTTTCTCCGGAGCGATTCCGCAACAGCGCGTTCTTTCAGCGCTGGATGGAGCCCTACGGGCTCGCTGACATCGTCGGAGCGGTGATCGATCAATCCCGCAAGGGCGCCTGCATCTTCGTTGCGCTGCGCGCCGCTCGAGCCGGACCGGTCGACGCGCAGACAAAGGAAACCTTGTCCAAATTCCTGCCTTACCTCGCCCGCGCCGCGCACCCGAACCCGGACGAGTCGGATCTCATTCGCCGACTGACCGATCTTTTCAATTGCCTTGCGACGCCCATCATCCTCCTCGACCGGGACATGGGCGTTTCCTATCTCAATCAGGGCGCGGAGCGCATGCTGGAGCGGCATCCGGCGCTTTCGGTTTCCGACGGCGCGCTGGCCGTGACCGATCCCCGCGCCCGCGAGGCTCTGCAGGCGGCCTTGAGCGCGGGCGCAAGCGCTCGGGCGGATAGTCTGGCCATTATGCTCAAGAGCGGCGAGGAGCGCTGCTGCGTCGTTCATGTGCTGCCATTCCCGCAAGGCGGCGGCGCCCTCTTCGTGCGCAGCTTTTCCCTCGGCGTCGACGCCGACGCCGGCGTCGCCTCCGCATTGTACGGACTGACGGCGCGCGAGACCTCCGTCCTGCTGTCGATCACCGAGGTCGGCGGGGTGCCGGCGACGGCGCGGGCGCTCGGGTTGAGCGAAGGCACGGTCAAAGGCTATCTCAAGAGCATCTTCCAGAAGACCGGCGCCACCCGGCAGGCGGATCTCGTCAAGCTGGTCATGGCGCTGGAGTCCCCCTTCTCGCCGCCCTTCGAGCCCGCGTCGCTCGAGGCCCCGTCGCGCAAGGCCAGCGGCCGGCGGTAGGGTGGGGGACGCTGCTGGGCCGCCGCCGTTCGGGCGAACGGCGCTCGGAACGAGAGACGTGCGGCCGCTGCGCTGGTCGTCTGCCCGCCAGCTTCTACATTTCGAAGCGGATTGTTCCTGAGCGGTCCTTGCCGCGCGGGCCCGCGACGTGGCTGAGTTGGCGGCGCCGGAGGCTGTCATGTCCGTTGCCCGGTTCTTGGCGACGCTGGCGATTTGCTTCGTCAGCGCGACGTTTCCCGCCAGCGCCAAAGACAAAGACAAGGCGTCGGCCCCGTCAAAGCAGGAAAGCTCCGAGCCGGCGAAAGCTCAGCCAGCGGTCGGATATTGCTGGGAGGCGCGCTGCACTCCGAAGAAAAAGAAATGCGTCGTGCCGGCGAGCCCGGATTGTCGCTCCCCCGCCCACGAAGTCGATTACTCGGTCTGGTACTATGAATGCTATTCGACGCACTGCGATTCTCACGGCAAGTGCTCGTGATGAGACGCCGTGAGAGTTGGTCCGGCAAGGCCGGATGACGCCCGGAGAGGCGCTCTCGCGAGGCCTTGGGTTGTGTCGCGAATCCGTGGAAGTGGCTCCCCGAGTAGGAGCGATTGACTATTGATTTTATCTGATATTTCGGTGGCTTTTACAATCATTGTACAACGTCGCACTTGAAAAGCCGACGCACTTCGGTCCGGTAGCTGGCACTTGGCGGCGCTAAGGGCCGACTGGGTTTCCGCGCCGGTGGAGGGCGAACTTGGTGCCCCTGGCCGGAGTCTAGTGACGTTGATTTATTTTGGGTTTAGCGATCCTTAACAGAGAAATTACAGCAAAATGCTCATCGCTGGGACCGAGATGTAGCGCGGCTCAATTTCGATTAGCACTTCACGGACGGCAAAGCTTATGAAGTCGCAGCGGGGGGTTAGCGATAGAGCCGGATCTCCCCAATAAGCCGAGCGGGGTTCCGCGGGTCGATGACCGGTGCGTTCTGAACGGCAATTTCTGGGTGTTGCGGTCGGGCGCGGAAAACTCGTTGCTGTGTGCCTTTATGTGCGAGGTTATTCTACGCCCCAGGGTGTAGCAAAACGCAGTCTGAAAATCCCTGCCCGGATCACCCCTTGTCACTGGCCTGTTGGGAGAATCCCATGGCTAGCCGAGAAACTACGAGGGTTAGATGCATGAAGATGTAAAAATATAGATCGCGGTCGTCAAATCGCTGAATGTCCATAAAAACTTCAAGAAGTCTTACAGCCGATATTACAACAAGTGTGGTCAGAAGCTTCAATTTTAGATTCGTGAAATCCACATCCGTCATCCAGGTTGGTTTTCCGCCTAAACCTTCGCGGCTGAGGGTGGAAACAAAATTGCCGTAAACCGAAATCGCAACTAAGATTACCAGCGCGGCAATGAGAGTCAGGTCAATCTGCTCTAGCACCGCACCTTTCATGTATTCATTTTTTCCAGAGTATATTTCCTGAATGAAGCTCAGCGTATTTTTCGCCCCTTTCAGCATGAGGCCGACCACGCCGATGCTAAGCATCAATATAAACGGAAGCAGCAACCAGCGAATGGAGAATATATAACCCTCGAATAGACGTCTAAGCATAGCATGCCTCTACCGGTCTGTTAGAAGATATCTAAACATCATCGTATCAGGTGGGGCGATCCGCAAAAGCGATTCCTTGCCCACGAAGGATCGTATTGGTGAGAATATGGTCTCTAGGGCGTCCCCCATAAGCCGCGCGGGGATCCGCGGGTCGATGACAGGTGTGTTCTGAAATGGCATGTTCTGGATGTTGCGGTCGGGCGCGCCCTGGGGCGACCTGCCCGAGCGCTACGGTCCCCGCACGACCGTCTATAACCGATTCAACCGATGGCGGAATGCTGGGTCTGGGATCGCCTGACGGCTGCCATCATTCAAGCCCATGACGGCAACGTTCAAATGATCGATACCTCATCGTTCGCGTCCATCAGCAGGGCTACGGCAAAAAGGGGATCGAGATCGATGTTTGGGTCGCTCCCGAGGCGGCCTCACGACAAAAATCCAAGCGCTCGTCGATAAGAAAGACCGGCCTCTGAAGCTCAAATTGAGGCAGGGCAAAAGAGCGAAATTGAAAACGCGCCGGAGATGATCGCCGATCTGCCGAAGGGCGCCATGCTGCTCGCTGACAAGGGCTACGACGCCAATGCTCTACCCGAGGCGACTGCACGCGGTGTCGAGCGCTTAAAGCCCGAGATAAATCGCCGCGCCGAGGCCGGAGGCTGGGCCGCAATGCAGCGCGCCTTCCGTCAATTTCAAGTGCTGCTTGTACGAACGGAATTCGCTTAAGAAGCTGGCGTGGGGCTAAAGGAAGCGTGCGTGATCGAGACAGATAGGCCGTTCGGACCGCTCTCCGTTTCTATCTGCGCTTTCATTTGTTGCGTCAGCGCTTTCACAAGGGTGCTGCCTAGGCCATCAAGAGACCCGGTTCCCTGCTCCGGTCGTCCAATGCCATTGTCCGACACCGTAAGCCGCCAATTCGTGCCCTGGGTCTCGTATTTGACCAGAATCTCGGCGTCTGGACGATCCGACGGAAAAGCGTATTTCAAGGCATTGATGACGAGCTCAGTTACGATTAAACCAAGACTCACAGCCTGTGTCGACGGCACGGAGGCATCCTCAATTTTATAATGGAGCGCGATCTGTCGTTCCCCGCCAATCATCGAGCTCGCGAGGCTGTCGCAAATCGTCGTAAAATAGGGAACTACGTCAACGACTTTCGTCTTCGCTGCATCGTCGATGTGCCGTTGCAATGTGGCTACCGACATAACGCGAGAGTAGGCGTCCTCGAGATGCTGGCGAGCCTCTTCCGACGTCGTCTCGCGCGTCTTCATCATCAGTATGTTGGCAATGATTTGGAGGCTGTTGAAGACACGATGTTGCATTTCCAGCAGCAACACTTGCTTTTCTTGAAGTAGCCTACGTGTCTCGTTTAAGAGAGATTCCTTTTCCTTTTCAATAAAACGACGATGCGTTATATCCTGAAAAGACAGCAAGATCGCCTTGTGCACGTTGCGGGCGAAGAACACTTCGCGCACGCCAACGACCAGGATGCGCCGTCCAATACGCGGAAACTCCGCTTCGACTTCAAAGTTTTCCGGGCCTGCGTGCTCAGGCAAGACCTTGCCCAACAGCTCAGCCAATCCGGCAAGATTGAAGCCGCCGCCCAAGATCTCATAGACCGAATTGTCGACGACATCTTCGGAAGCGACCTTGAAGTCGCGAAGGAAAGACCGGCTAGCCGCGGCTATGTTAAAATTGCAGTCAAGCACAAGCAAAGGGTCGCGCACAGTGTCTACGATCGCTTGCGCGAGCACTGCGGCATAGTGCGGGTCGAGAGGCTGAGTGGTGATTTGAAGAATCCTTAGACCAGCCGAGCGCCCAGAGAGAGCCGAGGAGCGTGACGGATATGCGGCGCATTAGCAAGCTCGGCCCTCGTAAACGACGGCGCAGAGACCGTCGCCAGTCTTAGCGGCAGCCCGCTGAGGGTAGGGGCGCTACGTCCGATAAAGCAACCCTATCGGACCCTAGCTGCGCATGTCCGATAATTTAATTTTATCGGGCGTTTCAGGGTAGGGGCGATATGTTCGATAAGCAAAGACTATTGCACCTTCGGACGTCGGAGCGCCTTGTCCCCATACGCAACTTATGGACGCATAGCCGGTCGACTGAGAGGCGTCACCATCGCACGGGCGTGATGGGGGCGTCCCCTTGATAGCCGCGGTCACATTCAAGGAGTGGTTCGAACCGAACTCCAATTAGGCGCACGCTTGGCTCGCCACGTAATTATAGAGACGGGTAGATGGTGAGGGCTCGAGCTTGCACGGAGCGTCAAAGAAGGCGCGAACCTCCGGCGGAACGACTCGGAGCTTTTCATTGAGCTCGGATAGTACGAGGGCGACGCTCTCAGCGATATTAAGCCCTGAAAACTCAACCCAGCCCGCCTCCAGACAGGCTGAAAGGTGATCAAGCTCATTGGCCGTAGAGTCGGCCGACTCCAATTGAATCTCTTGAATCGGCACGCCGAGAGCGCGGGCGAGGGCGTCTAGCGGCGACTCGCCTTCGCGCCAGCCTCCTATGTGGAAAGCTAAAATCGCACGTTTGGAGTTGCGCCATTCATGGTCGACATAAAGCCAATTCGGTTCAACCATGACCCACCCCCACGCGCCCTCGTCAGTGTCCTGCGCCCCGTCTATCGGCCCGCCGGGCAAACTAGGGTTGACCGGATGGCAATGGAGGCAAAGACTCAATGTGCTGGCCGACGCCCGCGTAGCTTTGATTCCCGACTTGAGTGACCGTCGTATCGTTGCTGAGTGAGCTGCCTGCCTTGCCAATGGCGACTTGTTGGACGCCGTAGAAATTGACGAGGCTGGTCTGGGTGGTGTTGTCAGTGTTGTGTTGCCCCAGCGACACCCCGGCCTTGGCGCTCAAGAGCGGATTGTTGCCGAAGTTGACGCCGATGAAGCTTGGCTTGACGCTGATGAAGTCGCCCGCGTGCGCCTGGCCCACGCCGATGCAAGCAAGAACGGGAATAAGCCAATATTTCATTTTTCTATTCCCCCGCTTTCGTCGTCGATGGCGATGAGAGGCCGCCGTGCAATTGCTTTTGGAGATGAAGATCGCGGCCATATTGACCGCGATCATACTAAGACCGGAGATCTCTACTCACGGAGCGCCGAAGTTCAGCGGAACCTGAGCCTGGATAACCACGGCTTTGTTGATGGCGTCGCCGCCCTTCGAAGTGTCGCCGATCGACTGGTCGATGTGCGCCTTCTGGGTGATGTCGGTGTGCGGTCCAGAGGTATTGACCGGAACCTGCGCCTGCACGACGAACGCCTTGTTCAGGGCAAAGCCGCCCTTGGAGGTGTCGCCGATCGACTGGTGGAGCTTCAGCGACTGGCTGAGGTCATAAGCGAAGGCAAAGTTAGCGGAAAGGGCCACAGCGGCCGAAGCAAGAAGCAGCTTTTTCATAAAAAACCCTCCAGGAAGAGGAAGCTAAGTCTTTTAGCTCCCGCTAGGAATTTATCCTGGCGATGCAAAACAGGTAGGCGCCTTTTCGGCTAAATGTCGACACATTAGGATAGCCAAATTGGTTAAGTAGTTTTCCTGAGAAATGCTTTTGCCAACATCTGGCTAACGATGTCGTGCCCCGAAAGGTCGCCGAATAGCGACCGACTCCGCTCACGCCCAATAAGGCTTATTAGTCCTTTGAGGCGCTTCGAAGCGGCATGTCCGATAAGGCAACTTTATCGGCCCCAACTCGCCCCCGACAGGCGCGGCGTTTAGCCGATGAAACAGACCGCCAAAGCGCCGCCGGGGTTTGTCTTGGCCGCTCGCTTTTCCCCGCGCCGCGGGCGCCTCTCGCGCCCTTCGAGCAGCCGCCCGCGACCGTCGCTGGCTCGCTAGGTCCGTATTTCCCACAGCTATACCCGTTGAAATTCAACTGGTTACTTCCAGCCCGCCCGGGGGACTCCCGGGGGACGCGATTAACTTGGCGGTCTACTTCCGTGCGGGCGGCAGGCCGCTTTTTTCTTCGGTAGGCTATCGCCCTTGGAGCGCTCCATGGATGTCGAAACGCTGGAAGCTCAAATTGGGCAAATCGAGTGGCGTGTTGCGTACTATGAAATGAACGTCGCCGATCAGATTAGGCAAATTGCAGAGCTCGAGCGCCATGACCTCGACAGCGGGCACGCTGCGGCGAGGCTGAAGAAATTGACAGAAATGCTCAGCCAAGAGATCGCCCAGCATGACGACCTGAAGCGGCAGCTAAAAAGCGCGCGAGCCTCTTCTGGCGCAGCATAGCGAGCGCGCGCTTCGAATTTCCATCATCAACAAAATTCCACTTTTTACGTTCACTGAGTGCTGCTGACGACGTCATGCAAAACTAAAAGAAAAGGTGACGTCGAGAAACTCGGTTGATGCAACCGCACTCCGTGCGGTTGCATCTCTTTGCCTACGCCCGGCGCAGACCATAAGGACCGGGCCGCCCCAAATCACTAGCAACTACACCCGCTGCCATAGCTGTACGACGGGTAGGCTGAACCGTAAACGCCGCACCCGCCGCCATAGCCGTAAGAGGGATAGGCCGAACCGTAAGTGCCGCACCCACTGCCATAGCTGTAAGACGGGTAGGCCGAACCATAAGTGCCGCACCCGTTGCCATAGGCCGAACCATAAACGCCACACCCGCTGCCATAGGCCGAACCGTAAGTGCCGCACCCGCCGCCATAGCCGTAAGAGGGATAGGCCGAACCATAATAGCCGCATCCAGTTGTCGCCGCGCCAAGTGCCAAACCGCCTAGCCCGGCGCCATAGCCCCATCGGCCATAACCCCAGCGACCATAACCCCAAGCGTGACGCATTCCGCGGTAGCCCCACGCGTGACGCATTCCGCCATAGCCCCAGCCGTGACGCCATCCACGATGTCCCCAGCCACCACCCATAGCATGGCGACCCCAGCCATAGCGGCCCCATGCCGAAGCGGGGGTCGAAATTGACAGCGTGCTGATCGCCATGGTGGCGGCGAGCGCCGTTGTAAGAAACTTGCGTGAGTTCGTCATTGCCAGAACTCCACTCGGTTAGGGTCAACCAGGCCCATGTTGGACAAAGCCCCAACGCCACCCGCCCAACGCGAGCTCCTTTTTGCTTGTTCCGGAGAATCAGGGACGCACAAGCGGGCAGGCGTGTGCTGTCGATGGGTGTCTTTCGCTTTGTGACAATAGCTTGCGGCATGGAAAATTTTTCGCGGCGGGTCCCGTCGTTCTGCGGAGGTGGCCGCCAGGCGAGAGGATAGCTAGACAAGCGCAACCCCGTATTTCCCACAAATGCCGTCATGTGTGGGCGCATCTAGATCAGATCTGCATTGTCCTCCGCATTGCCGGACTGGCGGCCGAGGCCCACTGGGTTAGACGGCCGCCAGTCTTAACTCGTAACCGGGAAGCCTTGCGTGGGAGACAAGGCGGACATCAACGCTTTTGCCAACCTCAATGTCAGCTCTTATTCATACGTCGTCCGAGCCTGAGCAAATGGGTTGCAAGCGCGATCGAGGCGGAGTTGGATGCGCTGCCAAAGCTTAGTGATGATGGCCTTCTTCCTCAGCCTTGCCGGGGTCTTTGTACTCATTCTCCATTGCCCGGAACATATCACTTGAAATTTCGGGTAGAATGCGAACAAAGCCAACGAGATTCCAGATTTCTTCGTCGCTGTGCGTCGGCCCAAAAGCGGGCATCCCCGTCATCTTGACCCCGTTTTTGATAATCCAGAAGAGCTGGGCCGTTGTCCACTGCTTTGAGGCCTCGGCAAGGTTCGGTGGCTGGGGCCGCATGCCTTTGCTTATGGGCCTGCGTTCCTTGCCCGGCGCCGAGTGGCAGATAATGCACATCTCATCATAGCCCTTAAATCCCTTGCGCAATTCCTCATCACTCCAGGCTTCGCGCTCATGGGCGCCAGCGCGCGCGCTCACGGAATTTTTCATAACTGCATGCAGGATCTTCGCTTCTGCCGCCGTCTCCGGCGCGGAGGCTGACACATCGTAAGCGGCTGCGAATATAACTGCAGCGATGACGACGGATAGGAGAGCTGTTATGTAGCCAAGAATAAATTTCACGGCCGTAAACCTGACTGCGTCAAGGATCGCGGTTGTGTGGCCTTCGGCTGTCAAGTAACGCCTCGGTCAATCGGATCAAGAAATCGCCCGGCTTTGGCGCAGCGCGCCTTGCCATTGTTATGACGCTCAACTTGCGGTTATCGTCTCGCTATATTCGTTGACGGTCTAAGCCTGAGGCTGACGTCGGGTTTTGCGTGTTCGGCTATGCTGCCGGACGCGTCTCTATGGCTCACTTTCCTCCGTTTGCCGCGCGGCCCGGGCGGTCTCGACGACCTTGGCGATCATCTGCACGACGAGCCAGGCGCAGCCCAGGAATGGCGCGACGTCGGTCGCGACACTCGCCCATTCATGCAACCGGTCCCGCCAAAGGGGCGTTGTGATCATGCCTCCCGCCACGACGTAGCCGATCTTCTCTGCGGCGGGACTCGCGATCGTCTCCAAGGCGTTCTGCAAATGATGCTGCGGCGTCGGCATTGGTCCCAACCATGCGTTAAGAGTTTTGGTTGAGGCTGCGCTCAACCGTCCGTTGCTTCATCCATTCGGGCGGCCAGAGACGCGCGGGCGGGGTCAAACGCCGGCGCGTCTCGCTTCCTTGGGCGTCACGCCCAAATTGCCGCCCATGCGACGACGAGGGCGGCGAGCCGCGCAAAGCCCGCGTGCGGCGCCGGCCAGTCGCCGGCGGCCGGAAACAGCCACAGCGATGCGGCGGTTCCGGCGATCTTGAGGCCGAGCAACGCCATGCGCGCTCAGCCGGCGTCAACGGCCGGGGCGAGCGCCCGCTCGGCCTCGTCGGCCGCGGCTGTCGCCTCGGCGATCAGGGCTTGCACGGCCGCCGGGTCCGGCTGCGCGGCGAGCTGCGCCGCCAGATTGCCGTTATGCTGGCGGATCGCCCCGACTACCGCTACGAGCTGTCGGTTTGCCGCGACGAGCCGCCCGACCGCCGCCTGTAGATCATCCATTTGCGCCATGGTTTCTTGCCTTTCCTCAAGCGCCTCCAATTCGTCGAGCCGCCCCCAGGCCCGCCAAAAGGCGGCGAGGGGGTCCGGCCCCGCCGGGCGCGGAAGCCCCGCCCAGCGCAGGGCGACGCGCGCCCTTAAAGCGGTCACGGGGTCGCCGAGAAATCCCGGCGCACGTCCGAATAGAAGGCCTGGCAATTCTCGACCCCGTGATTGGCCTCGATCGCCGCCGCGCGGTTCTGGAGGGCGAAGACGCGGGCGTCTTTTCCAGGCGTCGGCTCGGGCAGCTCGGCCCCCTTGCACGAGGGGGCGAGCGGCGGCAGCGCCGGCCTAGCGCTTTCCGGCGGTGTCGAGCCGGCGCACGCGGCGAGCAAAAGCGGCGTCAAGAGCGCAAGCGTCGACGACAACGGTCTTTGTTTTTCCTTCCGCATGGGGCGGCTCTCTCTTTGAAGCGGCGGCGAGATCGGCGGCGAGGTCGTTTCCAAGCCGTTCGATTTCGACTTGCATGGCGGCCGCCGCTCCGGCCGAGGCCTGGGCGCGCAACCGATCCTGCGCGGCGATCGCCGCCGAGGCCCGCGCCTGGCGCGCTTGCTCGGCGAGTTGGGCGCGCAGCGCAGCGGCCTCGCGGGCGGCCTCACGGCCCGCACAGGCGCTTGACGCCTGGTAGTAGCCCCAGCCGAAGCAAAGCGCGCCAGCGACCGCCGCAAGCCCGATTGCGGCCAGTTTGTCGCGCCAGCCGGAGAGCGACCAGGCCGTCGAGAGGATGGCGAGCGCGCCCATTTAGACGGCGACCTCGGCCATAAGCAGCGCATCCTCAAGGCGCGCCTTTTGGATATGCTGGGCCGCCCGATAGGCGAGATAGGCGAGGGCGGCGATCGCCAGGCCGGCGCCGATCCCGAGCAAGAGCGGCGAATAGGTCGAGAGCAATTCGGAGGCCGGCGCGCCGGCGTCCCAACCCTGGGCAAGGTCGCGGGCCTGGTCGACATAGCCCTTGGCCCGACTGGCGACGTCGAGCGCGTCGCCGACGCCGATCGAGACGGCGCCGGTTTTGATCTTGTCGGCCGCCGTGACCGTGCGCGAGCCGGCGGCGCGCAGATAGTCGAGCGAGACGCTTTCGCCTTCCTCCATCTCTTCGGCGGCGACGAAGCGCACGGGCGCGCCGGCCGCGCTCTTCGACGTCGCCGCGAGGAATTGCTTATATTCGCTGCGCCGGCGGCCCATGATCTCGGCCGGCTTGTTCCACATGAGAAAGGCGTCGGCCGCGCCGCGATAATTGCCTTCGTTCAAGCGGCGCACGACGGTCGACTTGCGGAAGCCGCTTCCGCCGATATTGAAGCAAAGCGAGACGAGCGCGTCGAATTGCCCTTGCGTCAGGGGAACGCGCACGGCGCTCTCGACGCAATCCTCAAAGGCCACAAGATCGCGCGCGAGAATTTCCTCGACCTCAGCGCGCGCGATCGTCATTCCCGGCGCCGGGAACGGCGGCCCGGCGGCGGCGGTATGGCCGACGCCAATCGTCCAAATGCCTTTCGTGTCCTTGTAAGCCTTCGTCTTGAAACCCTCGCGCTGTATGAGCAGCGCGCGGCCGGCCGCGCTCATTTTCATGTCGTCTTTTCCTTTTTCCGTAAGTGCGAAAGAGAGAGCGAGAAACGCCCTCGCGTGAAGCGTTTCGAGCTTGATGCGCAGCTCGGGCGCGAGCCAGGGGTAGACGCCGGCGACATGGCGCGCCCAGGCCCGCGCGAGAGCGTCGAGCGTTTGCGCCGTCGCAAACGCCGTCGCCGCGCAAGCCAAGAATTGCGCCCGGCTCAAAGGCATGCGCGTCTAGGCGTTGGGGTTTGCCGGCGCGGCGACGAGCGTAAACGCGCCGCTCTTATTGGCTTTGATTGGCCCCGTCGTTTCCGCATACCAAGAAACCAGGCCGGGCGCGGCGGCCGACGAGTCCCAAAGATAGGAGGCCGAAGCGCCGGTCATGGTCATGGCGTGCGTCTCGTCGACGAGCGCGCCGGATTTCTTATAGGTCAGATAAAGCGTCGCGCCCGGCGGCGTGAACGCCGCGCCGTCGGTGTCCGTGAACGGTCCCGAAAACTTGATCGAGGCGCCGAGTTCGAATTCTGCGTATTTTGTCGACATGGCGCGTTAATCCTCGCAAGCCTCGATCGAGATATGCGCGGCCGCCCCCGTCACGTCGAGATGCGCTTCCGCCGCCGTAACGGCGACATGAAAGCAGCCGACAAAAGCCTCTTGGACAGTGTCCTCGGCCGTGACGATGATTTCGCTTTCTGCGATCGCCGCAACAAATTGAGCAAGCGTCGATTGCGCGGCGACGGCCGACAGCGTCTCGGCGATCGTCGACGCCCCGCCGACAGAGGCCGACTGGCCCGCATTGGCCGAGGCGCTTTCGGAAGCGACGCCGACGGCCACAACCGTTGCGGATTGCGCGTCGCCGGCGGCGGCCGCCTCCAAGCGCGCCGCCCCGAAAACGCCTGTCGCGGCCCGCGTTTCGCTCGCGGGCGCGCTTTCCGAGCAAGCGCCGACAAAGCCCGCCTGGGCGTTTGCCGCGTCCTGGGCGCTTGCGGCCTCGTCGAGCGACCGGCTGTAAGTTGTGCCGGCGACGGCGCCGGTCGACGCGTCTTGCGCGTCGCCCGATTCCGCGACGCTCGCGCCGATGACCAGCACGCCGACGCCAGCATCGAAAGCCGTCGCCGCCTCGCTCGCGGCCGCGCTGATCTGCAATAGCCCGGACTGCGCGGCGCTCGCGACCCCGGACTCGCTTGCCGTCGCCCCGAGGATCGCTGTTGCGCTTTCTGCATCGCTCGCCGCGCCCGCCTCGGCGCGCGACGGCGCCGAGATCAGCGCGCCCGCCGCGGCGTCGCTCGCGGCCCCGGACTCGCTCGCCGCCGCCCCGAGGATCGCTGTTGCGCTTTCTGCGTCGCTCGCCGCGCCCGCCTCGGCGCGCGACGGCGCCGAGATCAGCGCGCCCGACGCGGCGTCGGCCGCCGAACCGCTTTCCGAAAGAGACGGCGCCGAGACGAGCGCGGCGCTTTTGCCGTCCGAAGCCGCAGTCGATTCAGTCGCCGCCGCGACGAAAGCCCCCGTCGCGCCCTGGGCTTCGACCGGCGCCGCCGTTTCGGCCGCCGCGCCGACTAGGGCGGCCGCCGCGCTTTGCGTCTCGACGGCCGATCCGCTTTCCGCGACCGATGCGGCGAAGACAGCCGCGCAGCTTTGCGCTTCCGCCGCCGAGACGGCTTCCGCCCGCGCGCAGGGGAATGCGGCCGCCGCGCTTTGAGCCTCGCTCGCCGCAGCGGACTCGGAAACGCTTTCGTTATAGACCGACTGCCCTTTAGAGAGGGCGAGCGCGGCGTCTTGAACGGGCGGCGGCGCGCGCCAGGGCGGACGGAAAAAATGGCCCATCAGTTAGCCGCCGATTTCCTCGAAGGTAATCGTTCCGCTGATCGTCACGCTATCCGCCGGCGCGGTTTCCAGCTCCAGCGTCCACGTATTGCCAGGCGAAATAACCGGGCGCTCTTCCGGCGTGTAAACCCTCATGAATGGGACGCGGATGTTCCACGCATAGGCCTCAAGATCGGTGTCGAGCGACCCGGAACCGGCGGCCATTTGCGTGGTGTTGTTCCGCTCAACCGTGCCGCCAAAAGCGGGGTCACCGTCTTCGATCGGCTGCGGCGTCACGCTGGCGCCGCCCGAGCCCGACGTTACTGCGCCGACGCCGCGATTGGTCGTCAGCAAGAGCATTTCCTCCTGCGCGTCGCCGGTCTCTGTGCTTTGCGTCAACGTCCAACCGTGAATGATAGTAACGGCGTCGGCCGGCCCCTTGATCTCAAAGAGGTCTTGCACCGCTGTTACCGCGACCGCCTTGAAGACGGCAGTGTATCTGCGTCCCATTGGATTACCTCACTATCATGTGCTGGATTTGCTGGAACGGACTCCAGACGAGCGATGCCGGGTTATAGGAGATGTAAATAATCGGGCCGGCCCCCGCGCCGCCGGTCTCGGCCGCGCCCGTAAATGAGCCAGAGCCGGCGCCGCCATAATTGCCGCCGGTCATTCCATTGCCCGCCGAACTACGCCCGCCGGCGCCCGAGCCAGCCCCGTTAGAGCCGAATTCCGTGCCGGCGCCGCCATTGTTATTCGCCGCGCCGCCGGCCGTCGTCGCATTGTTCGCCGCGCCGCCCGTCGTCGTGGAGGCGTTGCCGCCGGCGCCGCTCGGCCCCGCCGCGCCGCCGGCGCCGCCGCCGCTCGACCCGGAGGCAGGCTTAACGCCATTTCCGCCTTGATAGGTGGCGTCGCCCTGCGAACCCGACTGGCCGACGCCCGCAACGCTGATCGTTGCATTCGTGCCAGCTTTCGCAAGCACCGAATAAAGGCGCTCGGTCGTCGTCGGCACTCGCGGCTTTGACCCCCAACCGTAATACAGTTGGTTGTGCCAAAGCATCATGTGCGACGCGCCGTCGCCCTGATAGTCGTCGCCGTTCGTCGGGTGCTGAAGGGCGTAGATCATTGAGATATCATCGACCGCCGCATCGGCTGTAAATTTTAGATGCACCCGATACCAGCCGTTCCCCGCAGCTCCGGTCGCAACATCGTCTGTGCTCGCCGTCAGGCTCGAATATGTGAATTGCGTCCCATTGGACGATTCGAGGGTCGCGGTCAGCGTGGATAAATCAATGCTGATCTCGATCCATTCACTACCGAAGTCATAAACAATGAAACGCAGAAGGCGATCGCTTACTTTCTTCGCATAAACGACCCAAGAGATTTGAAGCGTTTGGTTCGGCTTCGTAAATTGCGTAAAGAAGCGATGGGACCCGAAAGCCCCATTCTCCATAAATTTCCAAGCTGTGCTGGTGCCGTCCGGCGCGGTTTGCCCGCCCGTGTATGCGTCCGCGCCGTCGTCATCCCACGCGGGCCACTGGTCCATCGAATTGGATTGCAGAAGCAAGTTGAGATCATTGAACCACGCATCCAACCCAGAGCCGCCGGCCGGCAAAAAATAATAATAGGTCTCGCCGGCGACGAGCCCCACATTGGCGCGACGCGCATAGGAGCCACCCCCGCCGCCGACGCCGCCGATCGACGCGGATTGACGGCCGGAACCATTGCCCCCCGGCCCGATCCCGTGAACCGTATTGCTGTTGGAATTCCAGTCGGCCGGAACCGTCCCCGATTGGATCGAGGACGAGGGCGACGTGAGAGCGATCGCGGCCATGTAACCTTAAGCCCCGGTCTCGGAATTCGGCGGCGTCCAGTTTTCCGCTGTTGCGAGATCGCCCTCCAGCGCCGCGATTTGGCCCGCATAAACTTGCCGAATGAATTGCAGACTCGCGCCGCTCGTCGCTTCATCCAGAACCGACAAAACGAGCGAGCGCTCTTCGGTCCGTTGCGGATTGACCGCGACGACTTCCTTAATCAGCCATCCCTCGGCAATCGCCTTGTCGAGAAGGGCGAGCATGGGCTGTCGCTGTTCGATCCCGCGCGCCAGCTCCCCGGCGCGCTTCGCTGCTTCTATGTCCATTTGTCGACTCCGGTGTGATCCACGCGCGCCAAAGTGCCCGCTTACAACGACGCCGAATAGGTGACGTTGAGCGTATCGCCGGCGATGACGGAGCGCGACGAGGCGAAATCGCCGGCCGAGAAGAGAACGCCCGTCGTATTGCCGTTGGCGCTTGTGCCGCCGATGGCAATGGCGACGCCCGCGACAGTCGTCGGACCCGCCGCGGTGATCGACCAGGCGACAGGGGAAGAGGTCGCCTTGGAGCCGCTGGAGGCCGACGAGAACGCAACCGACTGCCGCGCGCCGGAAGAAGCCGAGATATTCAGCTCGGACCAGCCCGCATGCGAGGCCATCGTGTCGCCGGCGGCCGCGGATCCCGCGCCTTTCAGCATCATGTAAACGGTTCCGGTCGACCATGACGAGCCCGCAAGATATTTGTCGAGCATGTCGTTCTTGCCGGCCGTGGTGACGAGGTTCTTGATCTCGTCTTTCCACTTGAGATTGCCGTCCTTGTCGCGGCATTCGACAATGTATCTGCCCTTGATGAGCATTTCCTCGGCCCGCTCGGGGCGCACGATCAGGCCCGCGCCGATCGCGTCGGCGACGTCAATCTTTTCCATTTTCAGTTTCTCCTTGATAGACCGCTAGTGAGTTGCAGACAGACGCGCCACGCCCTTACAAAAGCGATCGGTTTGCGCTTAGTTGTTTGCGCCTTTGATGATCGCGAAATTGAGCGTCACGGATTCGTTATTGAGACCGGGGTTGAAAACGGTAATCTGCGCCGATCCGGCGCCGCATTTCGTTCCGAAATAATAAAGGCCGGTCGGCGCGCCCGAGACGCTCACGACAAGAATGTCGGTCGCGGCGATAAAGGAATTCGTCAACGTGAATTGCTGGCCGCCCGACGCGCCGGCGGCGGTGACGAGGGTAATTTGGCCCGTCACGGCGTTGAGCGTGACGCCGGTCGTGCGGTTTATCGCCTGCGCAACCGTATTGCCGGCGCCGACGCCGGCCGCATAGCCGAGCGGCCCCTTGGCGCGCACGGATTGATCTTGGCCGACCCAAAGCGCGTCAGTCGGCGTCGTCGAGCTGTTCGGCGTCGTCGCCAAGACGAGCTGCGACCCTTGCGCCGTCGAGGTGTGCGTTTGCGTCGCCTCGGCGCGCAGGCTCGCCGGTCGCGCCGAATAGGCCGAGCCGCCGGAGGTGTAATAGCCGGCGAAAGAATAGCGGCCGAGAATGTCGCCATTGCCGATCGCCGTCGGGCTCGCGCCGGTGTTATTGGCGCGCCGCGCGATCAATTCGGCGACGCCGCCAAAACTGTCGAGGACGAGCGATTGCGACGCGTCGCCGTCCTTGCCGATGAGCCGATAGATCATGCCCGTCGGCGCGGAGGTCGGCGACGCCGCGGCGTTGGCGTTTAAGCTATAGGGCGCGGCGAAATAGCCCTCGATCGTCGCGCCCAACCCCCGGCACAGGGCCGTGTCGGCCGCCGCCGCCGCCGGAAACGCGTTCTTAAAGGCCGTGTCGAGCGCGCCCATGATTTCCCCTTCGTCTTAGATCGTGATTGAGACCGACGAGCCCCAGCCGCCGGGCGCGCCATTGTTCGGGATATAGCGGGCCTGCACAGTGACCGCCGTTCCCTTGGGGAGAACCGGCGTTTGCACGCTAAATTGCGAGATCAGCACATTGCATTGCTTGTAGTTCGCGCCGCCGTCAGTTGAATAATGCGCGTCCCACATAAGATTAGGATCGACGACGAGATTGACGGTCGGCAAGGGTAGAAAGGTCCCAACCGAAACCTTTTGCGCATAGTCGATCCGAACCGCGCCGCCGCCTGTCGCCGCGTCGGGCACAACCGACAGATAGGGAACCGGCGTCGGCAATGTCGGCGCTTTAACAACCTCGAAATTTTTTAGGGGATCGGGCGGCGCGGCGGGATCGGTGAAAATATCTTCGGTCAATTCGGCGAGCTGCGCCGTCCACTCGCCGAGGTTCTTTCCGGGCGAAATCTGCAACAGTCGGAACGTCCCAATGATTCCAAATTTCTCGCAATTAAGCCCGACAATGCGCTGTGCGAAGGCGAGAAGCCCCCGCGCCTTCAAGCGCACGGTAATACGCCGGCGGTTCTCGCGCATGGCGTGACGGCGCACCATGCGCCAGGCCTGCGACGGCGACGGGCAATAATCCAGGGTGATCGCCTGTTGCCTGCGGCCAATGCGCGCTTGTGATTGCTTGTCTTGATAGAGCGGCGCTTGCATGGGCGAATAGCGCTGGCGCGGCTCGGTGTAAGTAATGTTAAAATAATTATATTGCTCGGCGAGCGGCGGCTGAAACTCTTGCGTGATCCCCAGCACGTCGGAGTCGGTAAAGACGACGTTCGGCGCTTCCCATTTGCCGATCCACATTGAGAAGAAGCCGCTTTGATCGAGCCCATAAGCGCCGTCGCAAATGGCCATGATCTTGGCCAGCACGTCGCGCGGCTCGAGATCGAGCGAGACATTGGCGGTCATGCGCGCGAACGGCTCGTAGCAGAGCCCGCCGTCGCCGAAATTTCGAATAAAGCACGGGCAGAGGCGATCGCAGTCGTCGGCGGCCTCGGCGATCGCCGCCCAATTGACGCCCTTGATGGCGGTTTGGCCATTGGCGATCAGCCGCGAAACATAATTGGCGGCGATCAGCGCGGGATTTTCCGACCATTTCCAGCTCGCATTGTAGATCGTGAACGCGCCGCTCGACGGATCGTTTTGAGATTGCCCAGGGTCGCGCGGATCGTAAACCGGCGCGCCGCGATAGACGTATTGATAGAGCGGCCAATTGTTCGGCCAATAGGTTTGTCGATTAGCGCCATTATAGGTCGTCGGCAGATAGCCCCAGGCGTAAAACATCGTTACGCCCTTGCCGAGGTGCGAGGCGTCCCAAAAATTGACAAGGCCAGTGTCGGCGGTGACGACGCCATTAACGGCGCCATTCGGGCCGAGCTGCGACAAGAGGTAAGATTGAAAACCGTCTTCGGTGGCGCTGATCGTTTCGATAAAGATTAGGGGGCCAAAGACGCCGGCCGAATATTGCACCCATTTTGCGCCCGAGCCCGGCGCCCAAATCGTTCCCGCCTGACTCGGGACCGGCGAGAGATAGGGCGAACCGGGAATCCAGCCGACATATTCGTCGTCGCAGGTGATCGACTCTATGCCGTCGATCGGCCCGTCGCACATATAGAAGCCGTAGAGCAGGACGTTTTTTGCCGGCCCCGCCTCTTTGAAAATGAACGCGCCGGGATTTTGCACGCGCCCATAAGAAATGACGCGCGGAGCAAGTGGATGCTCGACAGTGACCTTATAGTCCGGGGGCGGCGATTGATGCGCGATCGGCTGATCGCCGCCGCGTTGTTTCTTATCGCCCGTCAAATAGCCGACGCCGGCTTTCGCGCCGAAGAGCGCCAGCGCAAGCCACGGCTGGCCGGCGAAAGAGGCGATCGCGCCGAAGAGGCCGAGCAAGGGGGAGACGATCTTAGACACGCCACGCCTTGATGATTTCGAGATCGCCGGCGATCAGCACCCGCGAAAAGCTGCGCGTCACGAAGAGCCCGTCGCCGCTCACGACGCCGAGCAAGGGCGCGCCGTCGGGCTGCGCTGCGAGCGCGATCGCCAAGGGCTCGACCGGGCAGGGCGTCAAGCCGATCCGCTCGGCCCAATGCGCGACGCCGGCCTCGACGCCGAAGCGCCGCCAGTCGCGCATGATCTCGCGCCGCGACGGGACGCGGGCGACGCCGCGCACAAAGAGCCATTGCGCCACATATTGCGCGCAAGGCCCCTTAGCGCCGCAGCCATGCGCGAAAGCGATCGGATCGGGCGTCATGCGGTAATCACGGTTTTGCGCCAGCCGACGCGCTCGAAAACGCGATCGCCGGGGTATTTTTGTTGCTGGTCTTCGTCGCAAACGAGATTTAAGGGCGCGATATGTTTTCCGCCGAAGAGCGGATCGCCTTGGACGGAGAGGGTGATTTGTCCCTCGCCGATTTCGAGCGTCGCCGCGCCGAGCTGGTAACTTTGCAGCAAATAAGGAAGGTCGACCGGCTGGCCGAGCGTCGAGTCGAAAAACATCACAAAGACGGAAGCCGTGCGGCCGATCATTTCGGCCGAGGCGTCCGCGGCGGCGCGGCCGAGCGCGGCGTAAGGACTCGCTCGCGTCTTATCGTCCTCGACCAGGCCCGACAGCGTCAGTTGTATGGGCGAGATCGCCGCCTCGGCGGCGATTTGCAGGCCCGACAATTCGCCGAAGAGCCCGAGGCCTTGCCAGAAGCGCCCGACATTGTCGCGGAAACTGTCGCCCTGGCAGAGATAGACCGTTTCCGAAACGAGATCGAATTGCACGCCAAAGCGCGCCAAGACGACATGCTCGGCGAGCATGGCTTGCACGGCGTCGGAAAAGGCGAGCGGGGGCTGCACTACCAATGCTCTTCGATAAATTCGAAGGTCGCTAAGCCGGTCCAGCCGACTTGCATTTGACAGGCGAGCGCCTGGCTCTTCGGATCGAGACGGGCGAGCATGCGCGGATCGTCAATTTCGAGGATCGTTCCCGAGGCGCAGTCGGCGCGCAAAGACGGCCAAATCGTCCACGTCGAGCCGGAGATTTCTTCGATCAGATGCACGCGACCGTCGATCTCGAAATAGTCGCCGGCGCTCAACGGAGCGATGACGGAATTCGTCACGGGGATCTGAGTTGCGCCGATTTTCGCGGCCGCCGCGAGCGTGCAATCGGCGGTGCGCTGCGCAAAGCCGAAGCCGTTAGTGAAAGCGAAACCATTGGCAAAATTGCGCAAGGTCGGCGTCGTGACGCCGGCGCGCCGGGCGGGCGAATAAATGCCGTTTTGCGGCCCGACGTAAATCTTGCGCATGCGCGCGAGATAAGCGAGCAAGGCGCGCGCCGTTAAGATGTTTTCCGCCTTAAAGCGCACGTCGTGATAGATAAACCGCCATCGGCCATTGGATGAGGCGACGATTTGCGGCGCGCCCGAAATCGGCGCGCCCCCGGAAAAGGATGCGTCGGCCATAACCGGCGTCACGTCGCGCGGGCAGAGCGCGGCGGGCCAGGGTTTGACGGCGGGGTCCCTCACGGCTGCGCCCTCTCAAAAGCGGCGAGCATGCCGGGGAGGCGCGCGTTATTCTGCGCTTGCTCTTCGCGGATCATGAGGCGGATTTCGCCGCGCGTGACGCGGGGCTCGACGGTGACGCCGGCGGCGTAGTTTTGGATCGAGATGCGCGGGCCGCCGCCGTCGCCGCCAGGACCCGCCGCGCCGATATTGAGGGCGACCGGGATCGAGCGACCGTCGGGCAGGGGAACATAAGCCTCGGGCCGCGAGCCTTCGCCGAACATGGCGAATTGCGGCGACGAGGCGACGCCTCCCCAGGCGTAACGCCGCAAGGGGAGCGGTCCCGAGCTGGTCATGACGCCGCCGTCGGCGAAGCCGAAAAACGACTTGGCCGACGAAAACAGGCTGCCCAGGAAGCCGCCGCCGAGGCTGTCCGCGCCATTGGTCCCGCTCTTGCCGAAAAGCCCCTCGGTCAATTTCTGCGCGGCGATATTGATGGCGGTTTGCAAGATTTGATCGAGGACGCGATTTAGCGCCGCGCCGGCGCTCTCGCCGCGCACAAGATCGCCGACGAAGGAAGAGAGCGCCCCCGAGGCGACGCCGCGAACCTGATCGAGGCTTTGCACAAGTTCGGCGTTCTTGTCTTGCACGTTCTGGAGCCGCTCGACGTAGCGGCCCCATTCTTCTGCGGTCTGCCCGATTGCGCTGCGCATTTCCGCCGTGATCGGGATATGCTCGCGCGTATATTGGTTGAGCAATTCTTGCTCTTTTTGCAGCCGCGCCCCTTCGCCGGCGGATTTGCCGAAGGCGTCGGCCTGGGCGTCGAGCAAACGATTGTAAGCCGCCAAATCGTCCTTCGCCTGGCGCAGGGGCGCGGCCTGGGCCTCGCGCACGATCGCCGCGTCGGCGTCGGCCGCCGAGCGCCGCACACGCCGCGACAGGCCGCCGCCGCCGCGCGCGGGCGTAGCTGGGGCGGCGGCTGGAGTCGGCGCCGCGTCGTCTATCGCCACAATCCCTCGGCCAATGCGCGACGCGCCGACGCCCTCGGCCTCGAGTTTCGCGAAATTCTCTTCGGTCGGCTCCAGGCCGCGCCGCTCGGCTTCGGCGATCAGCGCGTTGACCGACCGGCTCGTCGCGCTTGCCGCGCGCGGCGCGCGGCGCGCGGCGTTTTCGCGCAAGATGGCGGCGCGGGGCGGCTCGTCGCCGGGGACCTGGCGCAAGAGGTCGTCGCGCTCTTGGCGGACTTGCTGGCGGGCGCGCTCGAAAGAGGTTTTGCCGAGGCTCTCGATCGAGCGTTGCGTCGAGCGCGCATAGTCGTCGACCTTCGCCGTCGCCTCGGCGAGCATGCGCGTGCGCTCGGCCTCGGCCTGCGTATTGATCTTGAGCGCATTGGCGGAATCGCGCAGCGCCTCGACGCGGGCCTTTTCCATAAGCACAGCCTCGCGCTGCGCATAGGTCGTCGCGGTGATCGCTTTGGCGGCGAGGTCGGCGTCCTCAATCGTCTTGAGGAACGGCTGCATGAATTTCTTCGCAGCGTCGGTTCCGCGCGCAATCGCCTCGGCTTCCGCCGCCGCCTGATCGTTTTGCGTCCCGCCGCCGATCGGCGCGAAGGGCGAGCCGGGAATCCCGGCGATTTTCTCGCCGACCTTTGAGACCGCGTCGCCGAAAGCGGCGGCGCCGCGCTCGAAAGCGTCGGTCAAGCGACTGGTCGGATCGGGCATTTTGTCGAGCGCCTTGGCGAGGCCCTCGACGAGCTTCGCGGTCGCCCCCGACTTGTCGCCGAGCCCGTCGAGCGTCTCGATCTCGCGGACCTGGGCGCGCGTCAGAAGCCGGAATTTGTCGGCGAGCTGGGCCGCGCCCCTGGCCGGATCGGCGAGCGCCTGGGCGAGCGTCGTCGCCGCCTCGTCTTCTTTGAGGCCCAACTTGCGGCCAAAGTCGCGCGTGACGCCGATCGCGCCGCCGAGCGACCCGCCCGAGACGCCCGCGCCGAGGTATTGCGCGGCGAGCCCCTGGGCGGCGTTGACCGACAGCCCGGCGCGCGCGACCGAGCCGCCGGCGATGGCGTTGACCTGGGCAAGCGTCAGGCCCGAGGCGCGCCCCAGGCCGTTCAATGAGACGGTGAGCGCGTCTTGCGCCGATTGCCAGCGCAGCAAAGCGGCGACGGCGACGGCGCTCGCGACGGCGACCGCGCCGCCGACGGCCCCGATCGGGCCGATTTTTGTCGCGAGCGACGACAGGCTTTCGCCGAGCGCCTTGACGCCCTCGCGCATGCCGCCCTTTCGCGATCCGAAGACGTCGGCGACCTGGCCACCTTGCTGGATCAGCACCATAAAGGGCGACTGGCCGGAAAGCAGCGACACGCCGACGTCATTAAGCTGGCGCGTCAGATTCACGACTTCGTGACGCGCCAGGCCGACGGATTTCGTCGCGTCCTCAAACTGCTGCTTTGTCGTGGCGCCGATCTTTTTGATCGCCGCCTCGACTTGCTGGTTGCCTTCGACGCCGAGGCGCAGCGTGACCGAGTTCGCGCCCATTAGTTCCCCGTTTCGGTTCTACGGAAGCCCGCCAGCAAGCCGTCTTCGGCGCGCATAAGCAAAAAGTTCAAGGCCTCGCGATCGCAGCCAGAGGGCGCGAGCGCGAGCGCGCTGCCATAGTCAAGCCCGACGGCGACGCCGGCCACGCCGGCCCGGCGAATAACGCCCGGGCGAAAGGCGAGCGCGAGCGCGATCTCGCCTTCCGCCGTCAAGGGGCGCTCTTGTTCGGGACAGCGCTTGCCGTTTCCCCCGCGCTTTCCGCTGGCGCAGGGGAGCCCGAGTCGGACGCAATTTGCGCAGTAGTCGACGCCCCCGCCGGCGCGCCATTCGGCGAGGACGCGGACCCGTTTCCCTCGGCGCTCAACTCGAGAATTGGCGCATTGAGCGCTTGCTGAACGAAAGTAAAATACAGCGGGTCGCGCAACAGCGCCGCGAGGTTTGCGCGCGTGACCGGGACCGGCTTGCCCTCGGCGTCGACTATGCCTTCCCAAGCGACGATCGCCCGCAAGCCCATTTCGACGAGCTGCGCCAGCGTCGCGACGCCGAAGGCGAGATCAGCGTCGTCTTGCCAGGCGACGCCCTCGTCGAGCCCATAGTCGGCCAAGGCGGCGACGCCGTCGCGCGCCGCCTCAAAAGCGCGCCGGGCGGTTGCGAGCGCGGCCTCGCGCTCGATCGCCGTCAAGGGGCGGTAGAGGATGGCTGCGCCAGCCGCGAGCGGGAGCCGCTGCGGCGCCTTCTTTTCTGTGCCGAGCTTTATCATGCTGCGTAAGCCGCGATCTGG
The DNA here is from genome assembly GCF_055698645.1 of Methylocystis sp. NC52PC. Lineage (NCBI taxonomy): Bacteria > Pseudomonadati > Pseudomonadota > Alphaproteobacteria > Hyphomicrobiales > Methylocystaceae > Methylocystis > Methylocystis sp. NC52PC. The sequence goes on from NZ_CP170127.1 coordinate 3,081,474, forward strand.
TTTTTGAGGGTGACGGCGAGCATGGCGGCGCCGCTGGTTTGATTGCAACGGAACGGGAGCGTTTGCTCGATCCCGCCAGGGCCTTCGATCGCAACGCCCGCCCGGCCGAGGACGCAAGCCGGCGCGTCAAAGGAAATCTGGTTATTGGCGCCTTTGACGAAGCGAATCTGCAGGGCCTGCGCCGTCCCGGCGACGGCGGCCGCGTCGAGCGTGTTGCCCGTGTAACGAATGCGCAGCTCGCCCGAGAACTGCGACTGTTCGGCGAGGACGGCGCCGCCGAAATTCGCCGAGCCGTCAATATAGCGATCCTGAATGAGACCCGTCTCATAGGTCATGCTGGCGCCGAGCAAGACGCCGACCGACGCGCCGCCGAGCAAAACCTCGCCGAGCGTGCGCGCCTGGTTATCGTAAGTCTTCGCCGCCGCCGGCGTTCCGGCGCCCGTCGAGCCGAGGATATTTTCGCCAAAGCCGAGCATATCCAGCATGACGCGCTGATAGCCGGCGGCGTCGCCGAGATCGAGTTTCATTGCGCGCACAGCGCAACCGACATGCTGGCGGAAATCGCCCGAGACCGGGTTGAGTTCGATCGTCGCCGTCGGGAGCGTCGTCAAGCCGGAGGAAAAGACATGCGTGTAATTGGTCGCGCCGCTCGTCGCCGGCGCGCCGAAGACGAGGCGCAGCCAATCGCCAATTTGATTGAGGCAAAGCGGCAATTCGAGCGATCCGCCATGCTCGGTCAGGGTCGGCGCGACCGCGCCATTGTCGCGGTAATTATTCAAGCCGGAGCCGATGATCGGGTCGCTCTCGATCGGCTTCGTCGCGCGCAAATTGGATTTGTAATAATGCGCGTATCGGTAGCCGCTGGCCGCTGGCGCGCCATAGGAGCTGAGTTCCGTTGCAAAGGCCGCCCTTGCGAGCTGGCCGAGCGCGATCGCTTGAGTCGCCATTTGTGAAAAGCTCCTATTAGCGTATCATGATCCCGGCGACGCCGAGATCGAAGGGCGTGGCGGCGCGAAACTTGCCGGCGAGCTTCGCGACGAGGGCGGGGTCGTAGGGCAGCACTTGCCCCTTGCGATAGCCCGCCACGTCGTCGAGCATGACGATATGACTCGGCGATTGAGCGGTATCTGACGCCGACGGCGGCGCGGCCGGCGTTTTCTTGTCTTCTGTCATTAGTAAGCCCTCGACGAGAGATAAGTGAGTTGCACGCGAATAAGCGCCGTGAGGACGGCGTTCGATCCGGCTTCGTCCTCGCCGATTTCCGGTTGTTCGGCGATTTCGGCGCGCGTCACGACGCCGCCGAGCGTCGGATCGGCTTCGATCGCGGCGAAGATCGCCAGCACGCCGGCGTCGAATTGCGCAAAGAGATCGTCGCCTTCCGGCCCGCCGAGATAAAACTCAACGTCGACGGCGCGCACGATCTCGAAATGCTCGTCGCTCGGCAGTCCGAGCGTGCGTTGCGTGTCGACCGGGTCGCCGGTGCGCACAATCAAGGCGCGTCCGATTTCTGGCTTGTCGCCCAAAAGCTCGAAAACGTCGGTGAAAACTGGATTGCGGCGCACGGCGGGGAGATCGGCCGAGGCGTTCAAGGTCGCAGTGAGCGCCAGGATCGCCGTTTCTGTCGCAGAGAGAGTCATTGGCTATTGGCCGCCTGGTGATAGGCGAGGGCGTAACTCGCGCCGGCGGCCTCGGCGATCGCCTTCGGATCGAGCCGCTTGCGCAGCCGCACTTGCCGCACAAGAATAAACATCGCGATTTTCTGCCCCGGATCGGCCTTCGTCGCGCGCTTGAAAACCATTTTCGGGGCGCCGCCCTTGCGATGGCTGGTCTTTTTGTAGCCGGTGCGCGCCATAACAAGCGCGACGAGATTGCCGTTTTTGGCGCGCGCGAGAATGAATTTCTTGAATTTGCGCTCGACGTCGGCGGGCTTGATCGGCCGGCCGCCGCGTCCGCGCGGGACGTTTTCGGTCGGAAGCCACAAATAGCGCCGCCCGCCGGTCGGCGCGACGGTCGCGCCTTCCGAAAACGCCCCGATGATCTTCGGCGCTTTCGACCAGACGAAAAACGCCGGCGCGAGCGTCGGCTTGTCGTCTTTCGGCTCGAGCTGGCCGCGCCAGGTGTTTGGCAATTTGCTGGAGTTGAGCGCGCGGCGCGTGGCGTCGCGAACCGGCGTCAACAGCGACGCGCGGCCGGTGCGCTCCATGGCCCCGCGCACGCGCTTGGAAAGCGCCTTGAATTCGGCGTCGAGCGCCGCGTCGACCGCTTTCGGGTCGACGGTTAGGGTAGGGGCTGCCATCGCGTCCACCCGTCGGCGGGCTGGGGGCTGCATAGGCAGGACCAGACAAGCCCGGAAGCATCGTCGCGGCGCGGCTGATCGACGATGACATAGTGATAGGCGCCGACAAGGAAGCGCGCGCCCTTTTCAGGGGCAGCGATTTCCGAGGCGCGAACCTCGATCACGCGTTGCGCGGCGACGAAATTATTGCGGCCGATCGCCGATTGCTCGTCGGCCTTGTTCTCGATCACGCGACAGGCAACCGGCCAGGCGGCGAGCGGATGATATTCCGCCGCCTGGCCAAAGCGGTCGAAGACGCTCGAAAGCGTCTTCGCGGCGAGAGCGTCGAAAACCGACACGGCGCGCCCTTAGTAGCCCCAGGCCAGCCAATTGACTTTTTTCGAAAAGCTCGTCGCGGCGGCCGGCGTCGGATCGGTGCCGCCGGTGTTTTTCCACGTCTTGACGATGATCGAGCCGGCGGCCGGCGCGCCGGCCTGGTCGCCGATCGTGGCGGAAACCCATTCCGGGTCGTCGACGGGATCGCTGTCGAGCGTCGCGACGACGCCGAGGACCGTCGTCAAGCCGGTGACGATCGTATCGGCCGCCGTGACGGTCGTATGCTGGCCGCCGGCCTGGCGCAAACTGCCCTCTCCCTGGACGGCGAGCAGCACGTCGCCCGTCGACGACGGATTATCGGCGGCCGCCGCCGCATAGCCGATAAACAGCCGTCCGCCGCCGGGAACGCTATGGGCGACCTTGTTCGTATTGTCCCAATAAATCTTGTCGCCGACCCCCCAGGCCTGGGCGCTGGTTTTGGCGAGCTTGAAAGCGCCTTTGCGCGCGAGCGGCACGTCGGCGCCGGAGAGCGCCGCGATCTGCGCGACGCCGAAAATGCCGCCGACTTTTGCGCCAGCGCCAGACGCCACGTCATAAGGGGCGGCGACCGTGATCGTGTCGCCTTCCTGAATTTTATTCGTCGCCATTGTTTAGATTCCTAATCTCGAGGCCGATCGAAGGCCCGCCGTCGTCGGCGGCGGGCGCGGTGCGTTCTGCGCGCGGCGCTTAGTTGCCGGCGTTCTTGACCATGTTGCGGTAGTCGATCGCCTTCGCCGCAAAATCGAGCCGGCCCTTGATCTCGAGCCCGTCGACCTCAAAGCCGACGCGTTGCTCGGTGTAAACGCCTTCCTGGCCGTCGAGGTAAGCGAATTCGAACGTGTCGAGCACATTCGGGTCGCCGACGACAAACCACGGCTCGGCGCCGGCCGCGGGCTTGAGGCGCGCCTCGACGATCAGCTCCATTCGGCCAGCAAAGGTATTGACGCCCGATGTCGCCGTAGCCTGGACGGCTTGCAACATCTTCTGCGCCGCGACTTTGCGCTTCGGCGTCACGATGAGGAATTTCGGGATGAGCCCGGAATAGGGCTGGCCCGCCGCGTCGAGCTGCTCCAGCATGAGTTTCTCCGCCTCGGCGAGCGTGTTTTCGTTCACGTCGCCGGCCGAGCCGACGTTCTTGTGATCGGCGTGGAAAAGCGCGACCGTGTCGGAAAGCGCCGCATTGGCGGTGAAAATTCCCCAAACGACGGAATTTTCCAACTCGGCGGCGGCGCGGCCGATCAGTCGCGGAATGCGATCGAACGCGCCGAGATCGTCGTTAATCAGCGCTTGGCGCGTGATCGGGACGATCTTGCCGTAAGTCGCGAGCGCGTAGGTCTCGCCGCTGTCCGAGAATTTCCCATATTTGAATTCGCCGCCCTCAAGGACCTTTTCGAAGGTCGGCAGGCCCGAGAGCGCCACAACCGATTTCGACTTGAAGTCCGGCGAATTCGACTGCCGCCCGAGCATGCGCCACGGCTGCGGCGCGGTCGAATAGGCGTCGCGCAGCCGCTTGGACGCGACATTCGCCAGCAAATTTGCGAAGTCAGAGGTCGACAGGCCCGCGCGATAGAGCACGCCCGGATCGTTCATGCCGAGCGCCAACGTCGCCCGCTCCATTTTATTCAAGGTGCGGACGCTCTTGCCCTGCGTGCGCTGCACATATTCGCCGAACATGGCGAGGATCGAGTCATGCCCCCGCCATTCGCTCGCCATCTCGATCGCCGCGCGGCCTTCCGCCGAGTTGCGGTCAAACGCCTGCGGATTGGCGCGCAGCGTGATCGCCGATTCGATCGCACGGCGCAGCGTGTCGCCCTCGTCGCGCGTCACTTGCGCGTTCGGGACAACGATCTCGCGCGCGTCGGCCTGGCGCGCGCCCAAATGCTGCGTCAGCTTGTCGAAAATCTGCGCGCGCGACAGGCCCTCGTCGATCCAGCCGTCGACGCGAGCGCGCGCGTCGCCGCCAGCGCCATCGGCAAGCCGCTGGAGGCCGCGAATGTCGGCGACGCTCAGCGTCGACGCGCGGGCGTCGGCCTCGGCGGCCGGCGCGGGAGCCGGAGCCGGGGCGGGAGCCGGCGCAGCGGAACGCGCCTCGCTCGCGGCGGCGGCGGGCGCAGGATTGGCCGAAGCGGGGGACGGCGCATTCTCGACGGCCGCCGCAACGGCCGCCGCCTGGGCGGATCGAGTCATATCTTGCTCACTTTCTTGCGAACCGGGAGCGTTAAGCCCATTTGTCTCGACTGCCCGGACAGTCGCGACGGGATCGGCGGGGACGGCGCAGAGCGTCACCTCTAAGAGCGCCCATTGCTCGGCGCGCCAGGTTTCGAGCCCTGTATCGTCTTGAGAAATATTGAGCCATTTTTGGACCGAATAGCCGACGGAAAAGCCGGTCAGCTCGCCGCGCGAGACCATGCCCTCGGCCTTGCGGCCGGCTTCCGTGTCGGCAAACCGGCCGACGCCGACGAGCTGGCCGCCCTCGATCTTCGCCTCTTCGACGACGCCGAGAATGGCGTCGATCGAATAGGAATTGTGCGAGTCGAGCAGCTTGCATTGCCCTTGCGCAACCCGCGTCAAATCGACGGCGGCGGGGTCCATGCTGAGCGTCTCGACATAGCCCCAGCGCCTGACCGGCGAGCCGGCGGCGAAGACGCCGCGAACCGTCCGCATCTTCGAGTCGTAGCTCGTCGGCGCAAAGCGCAGCTCGCGCGCCAAAGTTCCGCCAGGCTGGAACCCTTCTGGGCCAGCCGCGCCGTTACTGCGTTGCATGGAAAAACCCCGCTTTAGTTTTGCGAATTCCCGTCGGAGACGCCTTGCGCCGCCTGCGCGGTTTGCAGCGCGCCCGAGTGATTGATCTTGCGTGGATCGGTGTCGAGGACGATTCCCGGCTGATCGAGAGCCTTGAGAAACGCCTCGATTTCCGAGAGCTGTTGCTCCCAATTGAGGCCGCGCTCGGCGAGCGCGTCGGGCATGCTTTGCAAACCGGCGCGAATTTCCATGATTTTTGCGGTGATTTCCTTAACCGGATCGACCCAGGGCCGGACCGGCATGGAAAATTCGCAACGCACGTCGGCGAGGCGCGGCTCATTGCGCAACAGACTTTCGCGCAACATGACGCGCCGCCAGGCGCGCCTTTCTCTCTGCGCAAAAACGAGCCATTGCACGGCGTCGAGCAAGACATTGCCGGCGAGCGTCGCGGCGCGCAGGCTGGAATAATTCGCCTGGCTCACGTCGCCGGTGATAGCGTGATAGGGAATCCCCGTCGTCGCCGAGAAAGCGTAAAGTTGCGAGCGAACAAAGTCGATCGTGTCGCCCGAGGTCGAGGGGTCGAGCGTCGACGCCTCTTCGCCAGGCCCAAAGCGTAAAATCTTGCCAGGCGCCAGCGTTTCTTCGATCCGGCCGCGCCCGTCGGTTTTTTGCTGGCCGACGATCGGGGCCGCCCCTTGCGATTCCGGCGAGCGGATCATGAGCCCGATGCAGGCCTCGATCCGCTTGCGCCAAATCATCGCCTCGGCCACGTCGTCGAGGCCGCGCAAGGCGACAATTGACGGCGCGAGCCATGAAACGCCGCGAGTCTGGCCGGGACGCAAGGTCTGGTAAAAATGGTCGACGTCTTCGGCGGGCATGCGTTTGGATTGGCCGCGCAACAGGCCGCCGATGGCGATTGACCCCAGCTCGCCCGGATGGATTGGAAACATCCAATAACCGGCGCGCCGACCGTAAGCGTCAAATTCGACGCCTTGCACGACAAGATTTTCCTTAGCGTCCGCGCCCGTCAAAATATCGCGGGTTTGGTCGAGGTAGTCGGGCTCGCGCAGCACGATGCGACCGTTGACGACGCCGCTTTCATCTTTCAACCAAACGCGGAAAACCTCGCCGTCGCGAAACATCGTGCGCGCGGCGAGCGCTTGCAGCCCATAATAGTCGAGCTGGCCCTCGGGGTCGCATGTATCGACGAAGCGCGCCCAAGCGTCATTGGCCGCCTGGCGCACGGTCTTTCGCGGATCGACGGCGCGCGGCGTGATTCCGGTTCCGACGACTTGCCCGGAAAACTGCGAAATCGCCGAGAAAACGACGCGGTTATTGCGCTCTAAGTCCCTGGCGCGATTGCGCACGCGCTCATTCGAGCCAAAAAGCTCGGCGTTTGCCGAATTTCCGGTCGCGATCCAGCCGCCAAGCCGGCGATCCCGCGACGCGCCGTCATAGGCGCGCATAAGCTGCGAAGCGACCGCCCGCGCGTGAAGGCGGCGCAAGCCGGATTGAGGCGCGATGGCGAGCCAAGCGCGGTCGAGAAAGGAGGGCTTGAAGCTCATTAGTCCCGCTCGAATGAGGCGTAGGAGCCGCGATCGGCGCTCGCCGGAGCCGGGCCAGTGGCAGGAACGCCGTTGAGTCGCCACTTAAAATAGTCGAGCGCCGCGATCGGCGATGTCCCGAACGATGTTGAAATAGGAGGAGCGGCGTTGCTGACCTTGAGCTTGTAGGCTCGGGGTGCTGATTCCACAGAAGGAAAGCAACGCCATGAACCAAGCTATCACATCGACGGCGATTCCCGCGAGCGCCTGGAAGGCGCAGGCGCTGGCCAACATGACGGCGAGTTTCGAGAGCTTCTGCCTTGTCTCGGGCATGGAGGCGCTGGCCGAGATGATGGAGAGCGACGCGACGGCGGCCTGCGGCCCTCGGCATGGGCGCGGCAAAGGGCGACGGGCGCATCGCTGGGGTAAGACGAGGGGCCAGATCGGTTTCCATGGCGGCAAGGTGGAGATCGACCGTCCGCGTCTGCGCGGATTTGACGGCAAGGAGTTGGCGCTACCCAGTTGGGAGGCGGCGCAAGCCGAGGATTGGCTTGGCAAATGGGCGATGAACCAGATGCTGATCAATGTCTCGACGCGCAGGTTCAAGCGTTCGGTCCGGCTGCCCGAGGGCGACGTTCCGGCGCGTAACGGGTCCGGCCTGTCGAAATCGGCGGCGTCGCGGCGGTTCGTGGCGCTGTCGGCGGCGCGGCTGCGGGAATGGATGGCGCGGGACCTCTCCGCCCTGGATTTGTTGGTGATCCAGATCGACGGCGTGCGCATGGTCGAGGACATGACCCTCGTGGCGGCGCTCGGCGTTGACGCAAGCGGCGACAAACATCCGCTCGGGCTGGTGGAGGGCGCGACGGAAAACGCAGCGACCGTGCAGGCCTTGATCGACAATCTCGTCGAGCGCGGGCTCGATCCCGCTGTTCCTCGCCTGTTCATCATCGACGGCTCCAAAGCGCTCGCCAAGGCGATCCGGGCGACCTTCGGGCGCGAGGCGGCCATTCAGCGCTGCCAGATCCACAAGGCGCGCAACATCCTGGACCGGCTGCCGAAATCCATGCATGCGTCCGTTCGCCGGGTGCTGCGTCAGGCATGGGAGATGAATGACGCCTCGAAGGCCGAGAAGCTATTGCGCAACCTCGCCCGGCGCCTTGAAAAGGACTGGCAAGGCGTTTCCGCCTCGATCCTCGAGGGGCTCGACGAGATGCTGACCGTCACGAGGCTGGGTCTGCCGCCTGAGCTGCGGCGATCGCTCGCGTGCACGAACATGATCGAAAACGTGATGGGGACGTTGCGGCGCGTCTGCCGGAACGTGAAATACTGGCGATCCCCGTCGATGGCTCTCCGTTGGGCGGGCGCAGCCATGCAAGAAGCCGCCAAGGGCTTTCGGCGGCTCAAGGCTCACAAGCAGCTCCCGATCCTGAGGGCGGCGCTCTCCGCCCGAAAGCTGAACGTCACTTCAGCCAGCTCAACTCTTGCTGATGCCGCGAGGGCAGCATAGTCTTTCAACCAGCGACGCCCGCTGCTCGCTTTTCAACAGCAAGCGGGACATCCCCCCGCGATCAGCTCGCTCGTCGAGCGATAGGTGATCCGGCGGCCCGCGTATTCGACCGTTAATTCGCCTGATCCGAGCGCGGTTTCGAGCGCCGAGATCATTGCGGCGACGTCGCTGTCGCTTAGAGCCATGAGTCCCCCGAGAATGCCCAGCCGCCGCCGGGCGCGGCGGGCTGTTGCGTTTGTTCGGCGGCGCGATCAGTTTGCGTCGCCGGCAATTCCTCGGCCGGCGCCGGCGCGGCCGGCCGCAGCAAGGGCGCGATCGCGCTTCCCGCGCCGCGCTCGTAAGCAAGATCGCGCCAGAAGCTTTCCGGGCGATTGCCAATGTCGAAAACCGGCGCGCCGAAGGCGAGCGCCATATTCAGGACGCGGCAATCGAGCCAATGATTGTCGTCGAAATGGGCTTTCCAAATCCGGTTGCCCTTGTCGTCGGTCTTGACATGCTCGGCGGTGATTTGCCGAAAGTAATTCTCGTCGAGGAAGGTGCCGAAATGGCAGAAGCCGGCGGGGGCGCGTTGCTCGGTCTGGTCGATCTCGGTCGCGCGGTTCAAATAGGCGTAGAACCGCGCCTTGAGATTATAGGAGCCGGCTTGCCACTGTTGCACGCCCTTGCGAATGCGCTTCCCGCGCCAGTCGAAATCGACGAGCTGCGGCGCTGAGAGCGCCGGCCGCCCCCAGCCCTCGACCGTGCGAATGGCGAAGGCGTTATGATGGCGGCGCACCCAATCATAAACCACGGGCGCGTTATAGCGGCAGTCGATCGCGGTCGCGTCGATCGCGCGCTTTCCGCCGAAGGCGTCGGGCAGCGGCGTTTGATGCAGCTCGGCCAGGCGTTTCCAGCAAACATCGTCGGGATCTGCGGTGTCGCCCATACGCTCCCCGTCCCCGGCGCGCAAATAAGCGGCGAAAAGCGTGTAAGAGCGCCGATCGGGCGTCCAAGCGACGATTTCGACATAAAGCCCGCGCTTTTGCACGTCGACGCCCATGGTGACAATGAGCGCGTCGGCGGGGATCGCCCGCTCGGCATAGGACTCGCGTCGGCGAAACAGCGCCTCCCAATCGGGAATGTCGGCCTTTTCCTCGTAAGGCAGGCCGAGCCAATGATTGTAAAACGACTTGAGTTTTTGCGGATCGTCGCCGGCGGCGAGATAGGTCTCGGCGATCTTATCCCACGTCGTAAAATTCGACGAAATCGAGTCGATATGCCAGGACAGCGCGCGCCCCGGCTCCGGCTTTTCGGCGACGAAGCCATAATCGGGAAGATCGAGCGCGGCGGCGATCATGCCGGCCTTTTGCCAATGCTCGATTTTCGCCCCGCAGCATTGCGCCACATAATGCGCGTCGACCGGATGCTTGCGATTGAAGCGCAAGCCGACGCCGCCCGGCTCGTCGGCGTAGCCGCCGAAAAGCAATCGAATGCGCTCGCCGCAATGCGGGCAGGGGAGGCGCTGGAAACGCTGGTCGCCGGCCTCGAATTCGGCGTCGACGAGCGAGGCGCCTTTCAGGGTCGGCGTTCCGCCCTGCAATTTGCGATAGTCGCGCGTCGCGTGGAAGGCGATTTGGCGGCCGTCGACCATGGCCATGGGCGAGCCCTGGCCCTCCAAATCCTTCGGCCATTGGTCGATCTCGTCGCAAAGCGCGTATTTGATCGTGCGCATTTGCAATTCGGCCGCCGAATTCGCGCCGGTAATCGAGATCGAGCCGCCGGGAAAGGCTTTGTAGAGCGCCGACGAGCCCATTGACGCGCGGGCCGAGGTCGCCGCCAGCCGCCGCTTGAGGTCGGGCGTCGCGTCAAAGGCCGGCTGCAATTTCTCGCGGTTGAGCGACAGCGCCATCGCGCTCGTCGGCAGCACAATGAGCGTGCGCGCCGGGCTTTGCGTGACGATCCAGCCGGCGAGCGCGGTCAAGCCTTGCGTATAGCCGACTTGCGCCGACTTGCGCACGGTTCCCTTGGTGTAGGGACCGCAGAAGACGCCGTCCAGGATGGCGCAGATATAGGGGGCCTGGGCGGGGTCCCAAATCTGCCCGGCGCGCGGCCCCTCGACGAGGACAAGCTTTTGCGCCGCCCATTGCGTCGGCGTGAGCGTCGACGGCGGCGTGACGGCTTGAGCGATCGCGCCCGCGATGATGGCGAGCGCCGAGGCGTAACGGGGAGCCATGGGAGCTTGTCTAAAGCCTTTAGCTTTTTGCCTGGGCCTGGTCGGGGTCGGTTGCGCCGCGCGCGGCGAGCTGCGCCATGTCCTCGCCGACGGCGGCGATCGCGGCGTTGACGACGGCGAGCAATTCGATGTGCAAGGCCTCTTCGCCGCCCCTGGCGGCGGCGTAAAGCCGGCCAGAGACGGCTTTCATGGCGTTGAGGCGTTGCGTGATCTTGGTCCCGGTCTCGATCGCCGCCGCCTCGATCTCGCGGACGGGAATAAGCTCGCCGCGCTTTTGGGCGAGCTGCATTTCGGCGAGTTCCGCCTTGGCGTTTTTCTCGCGGGCGGCCGCGTCGTTAAAGCGCGACGGCTCCGGCGCGGTCTCTTGGCGCGGCTCGATGGGGAGCGCCTCGCCCGCCTCGCCGGGGCGGCGCTTGACGTGACGATTGCGCAACTCTTGCGCAGGATCGAAGGCGTCGGCGACGAGCTGGTCATAGGTCGGGCCATGAACCTTGAAGCTCTTACCCTCTTGCCGAACGCTCAAGCGGCCAGCCTCGCGAAACTTGGCGACGCGCTTTTGAACGGCGCGCTTGGAGACGCCATAGCGGTCGGCGAGGGCGTCGACCGCAATCCAATCCTGATCGTCAATCGCCTGCATTGCGAACCTTGATCGCGAACCGGGGCGCGATCGCGAACCCCTCTACTGCGAACCCTAATGAAAACAAGGATTACACTTCCACCCCCGGACCCCTGCCTTCTCCCTGGTTGTAAGTGGCGGGAAGGACCCGGAAGCGCCCCGAATGGGTGTCACCCATTGGGCGATCTTATGGGGAGAGGCGCCCAGGTTGCGCCAGTGCGGCGCGCCGTTGCGCCGCTTTCTGTCGCTCAGATGATGTTAGACAGGCTTCGCCATCACGCCCGCTTTTGCAGACGTTGCTTAACGTCGCGCTCGATCGGAAGCCGTAGGCCATGCTCCACGAGCTCGACGTGACCGACTGGAAAGATTATGGGCGTCGGTCTGCCGAAGATGCTCATTTCAACACACAGCACGCCTCGAGAGTCAACCCGGCTGACGACGCCCTGGAAGGTTGCGAACGGGCCCGTCAACGCGCGCACCACGTCGCCCTTAGTGAAAACAATTGATACATCAGCGCGATTCAGCCTTAGTTGGCGGTAGTGCAATATCAGCGCGTCAGGCACCGTCGCTGGTTCATCCGACCCTGCGAAGCAGAGCCACGCATCGACGCCAGGCTGTTCTTTGATGGCGCTGTAAACCGAATCGCTCATGTCGACCCGGACGAAGAGATAGCGCCCGAAGATCGCGACGTATCGCGAGCGGCGTTGCTTGGCCTCTAACGGCCGGCCCTCCCAACGCGATGCTGAGCGGACCTTCAGCACGGGCCGCCATACCTCAAATCCAAGCGCCGCCAGGCGGCCATAGACTTCCCTGTCCTTGCCATCGAAGCACTCGATTACATGCCAAGCCATCATACTCGGAGGCCTCTTTGTGGTTGCTGTCCTACCTGTCCTACCTTTTCGCTACTGCAACATAGAGGTAGGACACACTAACACGTTGATCTATCGTCGCTTGTCCTACCTGTCCTACCTGTCCTACCTTTTTCGACGTTCCGACCATGGGGGTCACGGATCGCTTTACTTCTCGTCCCCCCTACCTCGCGCGAGGAAGAGGTAGGACAGGTAGGACAGGTAGGACACGGCCTTTCGTTTCAGTGGGTTATCTATGTCCTACCTCTATGCTGCGCCTGCGAGAAGGTAGGACAGGTAGGACACTTTCAAACCGGGTTGTCGTCTCCGTCGCCGTCAGGCGCGGGGTCTCCCCATGGGAAAGGCTGCTTCAAAGCCGCCTCGAAGCTGTCTCTGCACTCCTGAAGGGATGGAAAGTTCAGGCACCACACCCGACGCACGACCGTCGACGTCGTGTGTGAGCTCTCGTCCCACACTTCGACTTCTTCCGTCGCGCGAACCCGCTCGACCGCTGGCACAAGCCGGCGCATCGCGATACCGAACTCTGTCTCACTATTGCGCCTTCGAACGCCGATCTTTTCGTTCGTCCGGAGGTAATCGTTAAAGAGCGTCGCCACGGGCACCTTGTCGCGCCACCGCGCCGACCGATGCGTTTGTGATCCGTCGACCAGCCTTTGCAGCCACCATGCGGCGACTGGATCGAGTGAGCGGATTTTTTGCTCGAGGAGCGCCGCCGTCTTCGGGATTACCCGCACATTTGGGGCGTCAGGCGCATTAAGATCGACTGCGAGGAGGTCGGCCAGAAGCGCCTCTCTACCGCCGCTATTGAGTTCGGCGTAGAGCTGACCAAAGCGGCTATGGTCCTCTTTCCAGTGATCCGCGACGTCAAAGCAGGCGAAGCGCCGCTCATCCATTCCCGCTGGAACAACCCAACCCTCGTTTGAGGAGAAGAGGAGGCGCACGTAATTGTCGAGCCGGATCGGATCGACGCCCTTAGCTTCGATCAGCTGCTTTTCTGCGGTGACGAGACCCTTGAGTCGCCCTTCCGCCGCCTTATCGCCAGGCCAGTGCCCTTCGTCGACCTGGAGCAGGATGCAGCTCGCCATATGCGCGTTGAACTGGCCGACCAGATAGCGAGGATCGTCGACGAGGAAATAATGGGAGGCAAAAAGCGAGCCGATCACGTCGCCGACGATCGTTTTGCCCGTTCCCATTTTGCCGCGCAGCACGATAGCCGTGCCAATCCTCTCGCGTGGACGCTGCACCATGTGCGCGAACCAGTGCCAGACCCAGCGGAACACCTGAGGGTCGCTGTCGCAGATATTGGCCTTAAGATGATCCAGGAAGGTGAAATATTTTTTCCAGCGCTCTTCCGGCCGGGTCGCCGCATCAGGCGAGACCGAGAAGCCCCGCCACAAATTGAAATAACCGGGCGTTCCGGCCGCGTTCTTCGGATCGGGGAAGAACTCGATCCCGTCATAGGTGCGCCGCCGCTTGTGCCGGAGCCAATAGGGGGCGATCGCCATATGGCGGGTGACAGTCTTGTATGACCCATCTTCCTGCCGCTCCCGCTTTTTGACGGGTCGAAGCTGGTTTTGAAAGTAAGCCTTGAACGCCTCGATCGACAGGACGCGGGTGCGGTCCTCAATCGGGGCATGCGGCGTCTCGCGCATGATCACCGCGCGCGAACCCATAAGCACAAAGCTATACTCGCCGTTCATATCGTCGATCACGTCGCCGTCAGAGCCGCCATCATCCTCCGGCGGCGGCGGGTCGCTTTCAGGCGGTCCCGATCCGCCGCCGTCGCTCGCAGGCGTGTCGCCAGGAAAATCCGCGTCCTCGCCTTGCGCAGCGGGCAAGCGGCGGACGCCCGGAAAAATCACGACTTCCGCGCCCTCAATGGCCTGGACGATCTCGTCGCTTCCCGTCACGCCGGCAAATCCTCGAAGGCGGCAATCCGCATGTCATTGAAATCCACGCCTTCCCGGCTCATCGCCACCTTGATGGCGAGAGCGGGATATTCCCGCGAAAATCGCTTGGCCGCGCGCAACAGCGCCAGACGGGTCGTGAACGGATCGCTGTCGCCGTCGCCGAGCAGGACGAGCTCGTCGACGCTGGGCGGGATAAAGATCACAGGCCAATCAAGCTCGGGGTCCACTGGCGTGTCGTCGCGCGCGATAATCGGCCGGGTGCGGCCCCTGGAGTCGACGAAGGTCTTCGTCGGATGCCTGACGCGGCCCTTGGCCTTGCCGCCGAGATTGTCGAGATCGACGCTTGTGCGAAATTCTGCGCCCTCTATGAGGTCGGAGCCCGCCTCGACGAGGGACCAGTAGACGGAGAGGACGGTCTCTATCCCTTCGCCGAGAAACCAACGTTTTGGCTTTTGCCCTCCGGAAACCATGCGGATCGATCCGCCCTTGAGAGAGCCTCGCACCTTCTTTGCCGGGAGCATCAGGCCCGTCTCGGGATCGATCGTTTCCGCCTTGCCCTTTGGCGCGTCGAGATCGATCCAGGTGACATGCACCCCCGTGAAACGGCCGTCGAGGCCTTCAATCGCCGCGAGCATCGCCGGACCCCTGCGCGCAACCGTGCGTCTCGATTCCGTCCAAAGCTCCATTTCGGCTGCGAAACGCAGTCGTGAGGTCGCGTGCGGCCGGATTCGCCGCCGCTCGAGATAGGCCTCGGCGGGCGTCCCGTCGATCGGGATAGAGCGCTGCCAGAAGCCCCAGGCGCGGCGGCGTTCCGCTTCACGATAGGCGTTCTGCTCCCGAGCCCGCCGCGCTTCCTCAGCGACCCGTTGCTCTTCCCGCGCGGCGAGGCGCGCCTCTCGCTCCCGCCGCTCCTCCGGCGTCTCCCGCGCGTCACGGCCCGGGGGCGAGCGGCCGGTCACCGCCTCACAGGCGCCGAGGAAGTCGAGCCCGTCGATATGCTGCGCCAGGGCGATCGCGTCGCCTGAAAACCCAGACGCTCGGCAGTTCCAGACGTTCTTCCGGGTGTTGACGGAAAAGCGATCGCGGCCGCCGCAGCCGGGGCAGGGCTGCCCGGCGTCGCCGGGCCTGATCTTCAGCCCGCGCGCGGCGCAATAGCTTGCGACTCTCACGCGCCGCGCTTCGTCGATCCATTCGCGCCAGGCGAAATCCTCCGAGACGCTCATATCAATCGCCTCTCAACCTTCCAATCGCGCGACATCTTTGCCCCTCTCAATCACGTCGAGAACGTGACCCGCGAGACCTTGCGGCTTTCCTTCGCTGTCGCGCGAAACGGCCGTCGCCAGGGTTTCGGCCTTAGCGCCATGCTGAAGGGCGAGAGAGAGCAGCAGCCCCGTATCGCGGGCGAGATGGTCGAAGAGCGTCGTCGTCTTGATGGCGCTGACGAAGACCTCCGCGAGCCCGCCGCCTTCGAACCGGCTGCAGGTGACGACGAATTGCTGGCCCTCAAACCACGTTTCGAACGATTCAGACCCCCGACGTTGAGGCAGCTTGTCGCGGCGCGCGCATTCGCCCACGACGTGGCTTGCAGCTTCACCGATCGGAACGAAAGTGTCGGGGCCGGTCGGAGCCGGCTGTTTGTCGCCTATCTCAGCCAAGATTCTTGCGATGCTCCCTACAGGCCCAGACGATCGCTTCCGGAGCGCGGATGTTGCCTTTGCCAAATGGCGCGACTTTTCCACAGAAGGCGCAAAGGCGCGGTCCCGGAGAGAGGGGCCGCCCTGGCGCCGCCTTTTCTTCCTTGCGGGAAACAGTGCGGTCGAAGAGATCCCCGCCTTTGTGATTTTGGGTCCGGGCCGTCATGCTTCGGCGACTCCCAAGAGCTGTCGCAGGCGCGCCTTCGCTTGCGCATCGAAGCGATAAAACCCCGGGCGGATAGTCTCGATCCTCACCCCCGCGGGGGCGAGCTTCCGACGGATCGCGGAGATATGGACTTTGACGATATCGACCGTCCGCTCATCGTCGCCCTTGCTCGGATCATGGGTCGCCGCAAGCAGGGCGTCCTTGGAAACCTGCGAGCGCCGGTAGAGCAGGGAGGCAATCTCGGCCTCCATATGCGTTAGGCGGCCGGAGGGAAGATTGCGGAACGCGAAATAGAGGTCGGAGTGGCCATCCGCTTCGCTCTCTACCGTAGAACGATCTTCGCTGCGCGGCGCGCGCAGCCGCTCCGGGCCGGCCGACTGATGGGCAGGGCATGGCTGGGGATGGCGGTTGGAGATCATCGCTTCGCGGCTCCCCGCGGATCAATCCACCATGCCACGATCTTCCCGAGTGCCTGCCCACAGCGGATCAACCAAAGCGCGATATGCGTCCGCGTCCGAAAGGCGAAGGGCAGCTTCGAGAAGCTGGACGCGTTTTTCGAGTTTGGCGAATTCGGCACGGGCTTCTTCTGCCTTCTCGTTGGCGTTGGCGATTTCGCGCAGACGACGCAGTTCGTCGGCGCCAACTCTTATTCTCTCGTCCGCATACCAGCAGTCCTTGACCCGCGACGCGGACATAAAGCCGATGCGCCGCGCCGCCCGGGAGATTTGACGCTTGATCGTGTCGCCTGGCTCGACGCCGGCGATGTCCCGAACAAGCGCCTGGACCTCGAACAATGCGGTCAATTTCCTCTCCGACGATTTTTCGGACATTTCCGAAGCCTTCCATGCCAACCTCTGAGCATGGACAGGCGAGCAACAAACGACCCCGACACAGAACGACGCTTTCGGGTGCAACCGGGCGCGTCGACGCAAAACCTAAAAAGTCAGCACGAGAACAGTTTCATGCTTACCAAACTCACCCCCCGAAAAAGGGCCGGCGCTGGGGCGCCGGCCAGTCAAGGGAGGAAACGCCCAAGGAGGGCTACGGAGCGGGAAAGTCTTCGACTCCTTTCACGCTGCGTCCTCCGCGCGGGAGTGAACCGCGCGAAGCTCTACAGATGCGTCAGGTGATGGCCTTAACTGCCCGCGTTGGTCAGGCGTGGCGAGGAAATCGTTCGGAGTGACCTCACCGTGCGTCGCTTCCATAATCTTTGCGAGAAGGTCGAGCCCAGGATCGCGCTGCCGCTTGATTACTCGCGAGATTGTCGATGGCGGAACGCCGACTCTTTCCGCGAAGGCAGAGACTTTGATGGAATGCTGAGCAAGATACTCGGATAGCGTCATTCCCAAAACTTGCCATATGGCAAGATAACGGTCAAGCGAATTTGCCATATGGCTCTGGACGTTTTTTGCCAACCGGCGAGAGTGCCGGGAATGAGTGGGCGCGACCTTCGACGGATCAGAAAAAACACGCCAGGCATGACCCTTGAGAAGCTGGCCGAGGCAATGGGGATATCTGTGTCCCAGCTTTCGCGGATTGAAAGGGGACTGCGCCGTCCGCGTGTGGATGAGGTCAAACTGGCGGCTGGCGCTCTGAGCGTAAGCGTTACGGATATCTATCCGGAATTCTCAGACATGGAAGCCAGCGAGGATGAAGAGGCAACCAAGATCCATGATGGCCAGCCAATCTCTTCTCGCACAATACCGATCAGGGGCTTTACGCAGGCCGGGCAGTGGAACGAGTTCGAGCACTGGGAAGATGAGTGGCACGGAGAGGTGTCTATACCTCAGGTGCCGGGGGTTTGGCCGGGGCTGAGTCAATTCGCTTATTTGGTCAAGGGCAACTCAATGGACGCGCTTCGTATTTTTGACAGCGAATACGTCGTCTGCGTCCCGTATTTCGAAGCGAGAGAAGACCTGCGGGCGGGCGACATCGTCGTGGTTGAGCGGGTGCGAAACAGCGCCATCGAAAGAACCGTGAAGCAGATCGAAATTCAAGGGAAAATGATCAAATTTTGCCCAAGATCCACCGACCCCAAATTTAAGCCGATCGTTGTCAGAATTGAATCGGATATGAAGGAAGCCGAAGACACGGAGGTCCGGGTTATCGGTCTCGTCATTGGCAGGTGGGGGATGTTTTAGGGGGCCATCCGAGCCGCGGAAAACCGGCAGCCCTATGCCAGTGGAGAGGAGGTATGTGCAAGATTCTCCGCACATGCCGCCCATGACGCCGTGGCATGTTCCGTGCACCGCGCGAGAAAGGGGCGGACATGCGGGACAATAAAGCAGCGGCGTTCGGCGGCGGAGCTGTTATCGGAACTCTTGGCGGCCTGATAGGGCTAGGCGGCGCTGAATTTCGCCTCCCACTACTTATTGGCGCTTTCCGGTTCCCTGCGCTCGAAGCAGTCATTGTCAACAAGGCGACGAGTCTCGTGGTCGTCGCCTCCGCACTACCTTTTCGGGCTGCCGTTGTTCCATTCGGAGCGGTCGCCGCGCATTGGTCAGTCATTCTCAACCTTCTCGCGGGAAGCCTTCTCGGCGCATGGTTTGGAGCAGGGTGGGCAACCCGCCTGAAATCAGCCACCCTCTACCGCGTGATTGCTCTACTGCTCGTGGGCATTGCCGCCCTGCTGCTGTTCGGCCACGATCAGGACGCGGGCGGACACGCGCTCGCAAGCGGCACTCTCCAACTCGTCGCTGGAGTGGCGGCGGGATTCATCATTGGTGTGGTCGCCTCGCTTCTTGGCGTTGCAGGCGGCGAGCTGCTTATTCCGACGCTCGTCCTTCTGTTTGGCGTAGATATCAAAGTGGCTGGAAGCCTGTCGCTCGCGGTCAGCCTGCCGACGATGATTGTGGGCTTCACCCGCTACAGCCGCGACCGTAGTTTCGCGGTCTTGGGACAAAACCGCTCCTTTGTCTTCGTCATGGCGCTCGGCTCTATCGTCGGGACGTTCATCGGCGGGCGGCTTCTCGGCATCGCGCCGAGCGTGATTTTGCTCCCGCTGCTGGCCGCCATCCTCATCATTTCCGCCGTCAAAGTCTGGCGGCATGGATGAGGGACAAACGCCCGCGCTTCTTCAACCACACAAGCCGTGCCGCGTAGCCTTAAAAAGGGTTCCAAGCGTCAGACTACAACAACTAGCAGGAAACGACGCGATGGCTGCCCACTAAAGTTGCGGGGCGCCAACTTGCGCGAAGGATAGCGGGGCGGGGGGACCGCAAGAGAAGTTGCCAATTAGCAAAAAAACGCTTGCGGCATCGTTTGCCATATGGCAACTTTCTATCGCCACCCCGGCGATGGAGTTTCCGCATGGGCGAGACATATCCACCCCTCAAATTGACCGTCCTTAAAGACGCGCATCTCAGCCAGGGCGTGCGGCTCCAAATGGGCTGGTCCTTCGCGCAATGCCTCCGAACCGCCTGGGCGGCTGCTCATCAGCGCCAGCAAGCGCACGCGCCACATCGCATCGCCGATCGCCGACGAGCGCAGCCCCGCTACTTCCTTTCGTCTCATCCGCGGCTCTCGCCGCCTGACCCAACACCGCCTGCGCAAGGTCACGCGTAGCAGGCGAAGGCGGCGGGCGCTGGCGGACCACTCTGCGCCCGCCGCTGCATTCAACATAAGGAGATTAGAGATGCATGCTCGCGAAGGCGTTTTATCAGCGATGGCTGAAGCCATTCCCGATTACATCAATCTCGACGACCGCGCCGCCGTCGCGCTCGCCTTGGTCCACAAAGGCTACCGCGGCGCTGAGATCGGCGACGACTTGCCTTTGATCATCGAAATGGCTCGCACGCTGCGCGCTGACCACGCCGACCCCTCGCCGCGGAACCAAATTCTCGACATAGCCGCGACAGCGGCGCAGTTCTGAAGGGCGGCGATGATCTCGCTCCCACTCGCCGCGCTCTCCTACATCGTCCTGCAACGCGCCAGGGCGGCCTACGGAGAAGGACACGCAAGGAAGGCTACCATCCTTTTGCTGATCGCCTGGGCGGTCTTCGTTGTCGCCGTGAGCGCTTTCGTATTCAGCCTGAGCATCTGACCAGAAATCATGAAAGGAAAAGCAATGTCAGTTTTGGCCAGCGTAATTAAATTCCTTGCTCCAAAAACCCTTAGCGACGACGACCTGCTAGACACGCTCGGATTCTTCGCCGACGCAAACAGAGACCTTCGCAGCGTGGTTGACCAGCAAGAGACCGCGTTGAGCCAAACGCGCAAGGCGCTTCGCGGCGCGAAGACTCGCGCGAACAAATTTGCCTGTCTCGCCCTTCTCGGCTTCGGCCTGATCGCGATCGAGGGCGATGCGCTCGCCCTCTACTTCCTCCCGAAATAGGAACGGCGGCCACCCCGCGAGCCTGCTCCCGCGCCAGTCGAGACACTGCAATGACCCTACGGCTTTCCGAAATCTCCGGCGTTTCCAAGTTCAACGCGCGCAAAGACGCCCCCAATCGTCAAGAAATTGAGGAAATGGCCGCGAGCATCCTTGCGCGCGGCGTGACGACGCCTCTCACCGTCCGAATGGAGGACGGAGCCTGGCGAGCGCTCGACGGCGGCCGGCGCCTGGCCGCGCTTGGCTTCCTTGTCGCCGAAAGCAGGCTCCCCAACGGCGAGGCCTATCCCGTCCCAGTGACCTTCTTCGAAGGCGACGACGAGGCGGCGGCCGAAGTCTCACTGATTTCCTTCGTGCACCGCCGCGATCTGCACCCGGTCGAAGAATTCGAGCGCTTTGTGGAATTGCAGGAACGCTTCGGACTGGACGCCCAGGCGATCGCCGCGCGGACAGGCAAGACTGTCGCTTTCGTTAAGGGCAGGCTGCGGTTGTCCCGCCTTTCGTCTAGTGTTCGCGAAGCTTGGCGAAAGGCGGGATTGACGGCCGAGCAGGCGAGGGCCTTTTCAGCGACCGACAATCAGGAGGCGCAGGACGCGCTTCTCAAGGGTAATCAGTTCCACGGCTCCGTGAGCCCGCGTTGGATCGCGCGGACGCTCTCAGGCAACGACGTCTCAACCCGCGATCCTCGCGTGATCTTCGCTGGGCTCGACGCCTATGTCGCAGCCGGCGGCCGTCTCGACGAGCAGCTGTTCGAAGAAGAAAGCCTCATTCTCGACCTCCCCATTCTCGACGCCGTGGCGCGCGACGCCCTCGTCGCCCGAGCCGAGGCGCTCTGCGCCGCCGAAGGCTGGGGCTGGTTCGAGACGTCTTATGGTGAAGCGAAGTTCTTCGATTTCGATCGCGTCGAGCGCTTCGATCTCACAGACGACGAGCAAGCCCGTCTCGACGAAATCGAGGACCGCTGCGCCGAGGCGGAAGAAGCCGACGACGAGGCCACGATTGCCAGCCTCGATCTGGAGGTGCGCGAGATCCAGGGCCGCGCCCGTCTACGCGCCATTCCAGCGGAAGAGCGGGCGAGGCTCGGCGTTTTCGTCGAAATCGGCGGTGAGGGGGAATTCGAGGTTTTATACGCCCTTCGGCAGCGCACGGCTAGGACGCAAGAGGAAGAGGGCGATCAATCTTCCGAACCCGGAACGACCCGCGGCGAGAGGACGTCTGCAGGGCCGACCCCGCCGCCAGTGAAGCCCAGCGAGCCGATCGGCCGGACGACGCGCGCCATTCTCGACGAGGCGGCGACCGCTGCGCTGTCAGACGCTTTCGCCCGCAATCCGCGGCTGGCGATGCTCTTCATGGTCGCCGCCTTGGGCTGCGGCTACGGCGCCTCGCCGCTCCATGCGTCGGGGACGACTAGATCTGGCTTTGCGCCGGAGAACGCCTTGCTCGGCGAAATCCGCCACGAGGGCTTTGAAAAGGCGCTGGCGATCTGCGCGCGACACGAGATCGAAGACCCTGCGGCGCTGCCCGTCGCTTTCGCCATGCTCGTGGGAGGCCTCGTCAGCACGGAGCGGGCGGCGGAATTCAACACGGCCCGCATCTCCCTCGCGGTTTGCTCGCGGTTCTGCGACATCGCGGGCGACCTTCGCCGGCACATGGATTTTGAAGCCTATTTTAAGGCGGAGCCTCGTGACGAGGCGATCGACGCCATCCGCGCCATGGACGGCCAAGGGGCGGCGAGCGACGCCGGCAAGCTCAAAAAGCCCGAGCTGGCGAAGCGCGCCGCGATCCTCGCCCAGGACCGCGCTTGGCTTCCTGTGGTTTTCGCCGAGGCTCTCGGCGGAGAATCCGGAGAGGTGGCCGCGCCGGACCCGGACACGCGCTCGACCGCCGAAGCCATGCGGGATGCGATAGACCTCGATGAAGCGGCGAGGGCAGGGGCGAAGGACGCCCACGAGAAGAAAATCTCGGAGGCCGCCTCGGCCTATCCTGGCCTCGCCGAGTTTCTCCGCCAAGAGGTGCACTTCGGGAATGAGGCGCTTGACGCCGGCCGCGTGAAGGCTTCGGAGCTTTACGACGCCTATCTTTCATTTTGCGAGCAAGCCAAGCGAAAAGCCGCGTCTCTCCGAGAGTTCGGCAACATCGTTTCAGAAATAGGCGTTGAGAAGAAGCGCCTCAAGAACGGCGTGCATTATCTCAACATCGCTCTTCGCGGCGTCGCCGCTTCGGCGACGGCGGCATAGCGAGGGGCCAATGGCGGGCAGCGTTAACAAAGTAATCCTGGTTGGTCGACTCGGCCGCGACCCCGACACGCGAGCGACCCAGGGCGGGCAAATCGTCGTGAGCTTCTCGATCGCGACTGACGAGACGTGGATCGACAAGGGGTCCGGCGAGCGCAAGCAACGCACGGAATGGCACAACATCGTAATTTTCAACGAAGGCCTCGCGAAGGTCGCCGAGAACTATCTCAAGAAAGGCTCGCGCGTCTACGTTGAGGGCATGCAATGCACCCGGGAATACACCGATCGGGATGGTCACGCCCGTAAGATTACCGAGGTCGTGTTGAAGCAGTTCCGCGGCGAGCTCTGCCTCTTGGACAGCGCCGGCGCGCGGCCGGCGCCGGAAGAGGGAAGCTACGGCTCTGAGTCCACTCGTGGCGCAGCGCAACAGTCAAAGACCTATGACGATCCACGCATGGCGATGGGTGATAAGCCCGCCTCCGGGCGTCTATCGGATCAGCTGGACGACGACATTCCGTTTTGATGAGGAAGTGACGTTTTCAACGCGTTTTCCAGATCCTCGCGCGCAGGGAAGAGACTAACGATGACTGCACATGGCACGCCGGGCGACATCCAGGCCAGCGACGCGCTCGTGATCATTCGGCCGCGCGTGCTCGCGAAGCCTCAGGCCGCGAAATATATCGGGTGCGGCATTACCAAGATGGACGAACTGATCGCGAAAGGCGAGGTCTTCGCGAAGCGGATAAGCGCGACGAAGGTCGTCGTCTTCGTCGACTCGCTCGACGCCTATCTTGAACGCCTCCCGAATGCCCGGGAGGGAAAGAGACAATGAGTCGCGCGCTTGCAGCTTTCGCGCCCAGGTCAGGCTATCGAACGTCAGCGCCGGCAGACTTGAGACGCCTAAACATATTCCTTCAAAGCCCTGACAAATTTCACTATCCTCCACATTTCCTTTTGCCACACGGCGGCAAATTTGGTCCTGATGACTGGTTGCCCATCTTTTACCGCCACCCGCCACTGGTTGCGCGAGGATCTTTCGAGAAGGCCTCTGCTTTCGAGAAGCTGCAGTTTTCTCCGCACCGTCTCACGGGGAATTTTCGTCGTTTGCACAATTCTCGCTAGAGCCAGGCCGCCCAAAGCATCATCCTCCGGATCTAGGCCCGCTCGCTCATCTCTTAAATAATAACGTGATACTGCTGTGTATACCAACAACGCATCCAGGTCGTTTCCAAAAATGTATTTCTCGTCTGCAAGGACGTCGAAAATAAACTTAGAGAACTCACGCTTAATCTTTGCATCGTTCCTCGAAACGATCACATCGAACAGCGCTTGCTCGTTTTCTGCGCAGCTATCATTAGCGGCGTGCTCTTGTTGCAAGGAAGGCGTGGTCCTGGAAAAGTCTTGCGAGGGCTTGAGAGGCGAGGCAACGGCTTCCGCATCGCCGCAATCCTTCTGTGCTTCCTGAATCCGCGGGCAGGGCACATCGCCATAGGAGCAAAAGACGCAACAATCCCCTGCCTTCGCGTTGAGGCGCGCGCCGCAGCTCTTGCAATCGTAAGCGATTTGACAGGCGTCGGCCGGCATTCTCTCTAGTGATCTGTGGCTGCAAGCGGGACAAGTGATGGTCGAGACAAACTGCATAAAGCGACCCCGAACAAATCTGAGCAGTGGCAGACCGATTTAGCTCCAGCTTGCGGCTGCCGCAACGATTGCCGAAGCGCAGTCTCGGCGGTTCGCGTCCGATTTCAGATGGCCGCTGGCTCGAGATTCCCCCCAAGGGGCCATCTGTTCCTTGAGCTGCGTCAATCAGCCCCGCGTGGCCCGGTCTCGGCGCGCTTGCAATAGGAGCCTTTCCTAAACAGACAGAAAGGCGTGAAGCGCCGCCGTACCCTGCAGCAACGCCTGGCGCAGACCGAGCGCCATGTCAGCCTTGCTGAAAAACACATCGAACAGCAGCGGCGCCTAATTGAGGAGCTTGCGCGCCGTGGCTGTGATCCAGGGGAAGCAATGATGCTGCTGCGCTTGTTCGAAGCGCTGCAAGAGGAATATGTCACCTATCGAGACTATTTGCGACGTAAGGCGGAAGACCCTGGCGATTGACGCACACGGAACTGATACGTCCGAGCTTGCAGACAGTAAAAAGCGGGGCCAAATAACGACCTAGGCGTCCCCAGCGACAAAACCCGTGATTTCGCGGCCCCACCATTCCATGAGGCGTCGCCGCTCATCGAAATAATCCGCCCGGTGATAGGCGCGGCGCACGTCGGACGCGTCTTGGTGCGCGAGCTGCCGCTCGATCGCGTCATAGGCCCAAAGCCCCGATTGGTTGGCGAGCGTCGAGAATGACGAGCGAAAGCCATGGGCGCTCACTTCGTCTTGACGGAAGCCCATGGCGCGCAGCGCGACGTTAAAGGCGTTCTCGGACAGCGGCCGACCGGGTCGTGGTGGCGCCAGGACAAATGGCGATGCCGGCCGATTCGTCCCGTTTTCCTCCGCGAGTCGCCTCAGGATATTACAGGCAGGGGCTGAGAGCGGCGCCCGATGCGCCTGGCGCATTTTCATGCGCTCTGGCGGGATCTCCCAAACCCCCAAGTCAAGATTGAACTCAGGCCATTTAGCCAGACGGATTTCCCCTGGCCGGGCGGCGGTGAGCGCTAGCAGCATCAGCCCGTCGCGAACGACAGAGGGCCTATCGCCGCCGTAAGCCGCGATGGAGCGCATTAGTCGGCTGAAGCTGGCCCGGTCGACAAGTGCCGCCCGATTCTGTGGCTTGGGAGGGATAATCGCGCCCTTGAGAAGCGCCGTCGGATCACTTTGGACGAGGCCGTGGGCGGCTGCATAACGAAATATCCGCGAAATTGTCGCGCGCAGGCGGCGGGCTGTTTCGAGCTTGCCGGCAGCCTCGAGCGGCTTGAGAAGAGCCAGGATCTGCGGGGCGTTAATGGAGGCGATCGGTAGCGGGTCGAGCGCCCACATCAGGCCGCAAAGCCACACGGCCTTTTCCTGGGTCGGGCGCGAGGCGTGCGACCGCTCGAATTGATCCAGCCACTGCGCCTTGATCTCGGCGAAGGCCGCGCCAGCGGCGACGGCTTGATTAGCTTTCTCCACTGCCGCAACGCGGGCGCGATCGGCGGCGATTCGCGCCTCTTTGAGGCCCATGTCCGGTAGCCGCCCAAGGGTCGTCGCGGTCTGGCGGCCGTTCACGCGCGTATAGAGCCGCCAGATTCGCGAACCCGAGGGCGAAATCCACAACTGCAGGCCGCGGCCGTCGGAGAGCTTGAGCAGCTTGTCGGAGGTCTTGGCGTTTCGAATTTGTGCGTCCGATAGGGCCATGTCGCACCCGTTGTAATCCGAGCTTGTTACAACGGATTTTACAACGTTACGCAGCGGGTAGCCACGGGTAAAGGCGTGGAATGACGGGCCGCCTATCCGCCAAAAATAGGAGGAAGTCGTAGACGTATCAGGAGCTTACCGGGGATTTGCGGGGGGAGGCGGGGAGGCGCGAAAGGCGCAAAAAAACCACGATGGCTCCCCGAGTAGGACTCGAACCTACGACCTAGCGATTAACAGTCGCGTGCTCTACCAGCTGAGCTATCGGGGAACGTCGTGGTGAGGGGCGTATACAAGGCGGGCGGCGATTTGCCAAGCCCCTTCGATCGGCCTGTGACGCTCCTGTTGAAAACCCGTCAGTCGACGGGCTCCGGGGCTTCCCGGAACTGCGCCAGCGCGCGCGCGATATCCTCGCGGCTGGGCAGGCCGGCTTCATTGCCGAGGCGCTGGACCTTATGCGCGGAGGCGGCGCGGGCGAATTCGAAATGGTCGCGCCAGGAAGCGTCGGGGCGCTCGAGGAAGGACGCGCAATAGGCGCCGTGGAAGACGTCGCCGGCGCCGGAGGTGTCGACCACCTTCTCCGTCGGGACAAGAAGCGCGGGCAGATGCTGCGGCGCGCCCTCGCCCTCGTACCAGAGCGTGCCCTTCTCGCCGATCGTCACCGCGCCCACGCGGCAGCCCTTCGATTTCAGCCAGGAGAGCATCTCCGTCTCGCTGAAGGACATCTGCTTGCAGAGCTGTTTCGAGACGACGGCGACGTCGACGAAATCGACAAGCTCCTCGATTCGCGGCCGCAGCGCGCCGCCGTCGAGCGAAACGAGGACGCCTTTCTCGCGCGCGGCCCTGGCGTAATAAATCGCGGCGTCGGCCATATGGCCGTCGAGATGCAGCACGCGGGCCTGGGCGATGTCGAGCCGGATGAAAGGCTGGAGGTAATGATCGTCGCGCGCCCGCAGGATGGCGCGTTTGCCGTCATTGGGCAGCACGAAGGAGAGCGAGGACCGCGAAACCTTTCGCGGATGCAGGCGCACGTTATAGGCGTCCGCCATCTCCGCGAACATATGGCCGAGCCAATCGCGCGCTTGCGTCGTCAGCATGTGCACATCGTGGCCGAGCTTGGCGCAGGCGAAACCGGCGGTCACCGCATTGCCGCCGAAACTAACCGCATAGTCGCGCGCCACGGCCTTTTCGTCGCCCGCCGGCATCTCGTCGGCGAGCATGGTGACGTCGATATAGGCGTGGCCGACGATGAGAGCGTCCAATGGCGGGCTCCTGCGTTAGGGACGATCCTCGCCCCTTAAGCCAAGTCTGCTTAAGCCAAGTCTTCTTAAGCCAAGTCTGCGACGAAAAGGTCTCAGAGCGAAAAACTGGTTCCGCAGCCGCAGGAGGACACCGCATTGGGATTGTCGACGCGGAAAGACTGGCCCATCAGGTCGTCGACGAAGTCGATCTTCGCGCCGGTCAGGAAATTGAGCGAGGCGGGGTCGATGGCGACTCGCGCGCCGTCGCGCTCGACGACGGCGTCGTCGGGGGCGGGGGCCTTGTCGATGGCGAACTGATACTGGAAGCCGGAGCAGCCGCCGCCTTCCACGGAGACGCGAAAGACCGAGCCCGGCGACTCGCTGGAAAGAAGCGCGACGATCCGCTTCGCCGCCTGTTCGGTCAACGCCACTTCGCCAGCCGTGCTCTCCGCCATGCTCTCCCCCGAAACGTTTCTTGCAACCGCCCGAATTTGCGGGCTATGCGCTGCAACATAGGTCCGTCGATCGGGCCTTTCAACGACTGGAGCCCAACCGTGGCGCTGCGCCTGCCTCTCGCGCCTTACGCCTGCGACGCTGCGCGGTCCCGCGGGCGGCTGTACGCCGTGCCGGCGTCGCCGACCCGCTCCGAGTTCCAGCGCGACCGCGATCGCATCATCCATTCGACCGCTTTCCGGCGGCTGGCGCATAAGACGCAGGTTTTCGTCCCGCTCGACGGCGACCATTTCCGCACCAGGCTCACCCACACGATCGAGGTGGGGCAGATCGCCCGAGCGCTGGCCCGGGCGCTCGCCGCCGACGAGGATCTCGCCGAAGCGGTGGCCCTCTCCCACGATCTCGGCCACACCCCGTTCGGCCACGCCGGCGAGGAGGCCCTCGAAGCCTGCATGAAGCCCTATGGCGGCTTCGACCACAACGCCCAGGCGCTGCGAGTCGTCACCCTGCTCGAGCGCCGCTACGCCGATTATGACGGCCTCGACCTGACTTGGGAGGCGCTCGAGGGGATCGTGAAGCACAACGGGCCGCTTGTGGCGGCGGCGCGGGAGGGGGCAGGCGCAGGCGGCTCCTTCGAGACGCCGCCTTCGGCGGCTCCTCAGGATGAGGGCGAGACGCCGCCTTCGGCGGCTCCTCAGGATGAGGGCGAGACGCCTTCGGCGGTTCGTCAAAGTGACGGCGGGGCGCGCATTTTCCGGCCGGTGTCGCCCTATATCCTGGAATTCGACGCGCTCTATCCGCTCGAGCTTTCGACTTTCGCCGGCGTCGAAGCGCAGGCGGCGGCGCTCGCCGACGACATCGCCTATATCGGCCACGATATCGACGACGGACTGCGGGCGGGGTTGTTTTCACTGGAGGCGATCGCCGCCGGGTCGCCCTTCGTCGCGGGTCTCCTGGCGGAGATTGACAGGAAACACCCTGGCCTCGACCGCGGCCGTGTAATCCACGAACTCGTGCGCCGGGTCATCACCGGCTTCGTGGAGGACGCCATTGCGACGTCCCGCGCCCGACTCGAGCGCTTCGCCCCCCGGAGCGCGGCCGACGTACGCCGGGCGGCCGGGGCGATGGTCGCCCTCTCGCCGCAGATGATCGCCGCCGAGCGCGACCTCAAGCGTTTCCTCTTCGCCAATATGTATCGGCACGCGCGCATCATGGGGGTGTGGGAGCGGGCGCGGGACGCGATTTCGCGCCTGTTCCCGGCGTTTCTGGAGACGCCGGCGCTGATGCCCCCCGAGTGGGCGAGCCTCGCCGAGGCGCAGCAGGGCGCGGCGCGGGCGGTGGTGGTGGCGGATTATATCGCCGGCATGACCGACCGCTATGCGCTCGGGGAAGTCAAGCGGCTGTTCGGGCCGCGCTGAGGCTGAGAGCGCGAAGAAGGTGCGCGCCCGCGCGGCCTCTGCTAAACCCCCGCCAACCCCATTCCGACCGCTTCCGGACCTCTATGAACATCTTTGACATCTTCCACGACCGCATCGCCTCGATTCTCGAGGGCATGACCGCCGACGCCCGCCTGCCGGCGCTCGATCTGAGCCGTTTCGTGGTGGAGCCGCCCAAGGACCCGGCGATGGGCGATCTCGCCTGCAATGCGGCGATGGTTTTCGCCAAGGAGGCCAAGGGCCATTTCGCCAGCCCGCGCGCGCTGGCGACGGAGATCTGCTACGAGCTGGCGCAGTCCGAGGGGGTCGCGACGGCGGAAGTGGCGGGGCCGGGCTTCATCAACATCCGCCTGAACCCCGAGATTTTTGCGACGGTGCTGCGCGCCGCGCTGAACCGGCCGGAGAGTTTCGGCCGCGTCGAAAAGGGCAGGGCGGGCGCGCTGCAGGGACGGGTGAACGTCGAATATGTCTCGGCCAATCCGACCGGGCCGATGCATGTCGGCCACGGCCGCGGGGCCGTCTTCGGCGACGCTCTCGCCAATCTCCTGGACTTCTCCGGCTGCGAGGTGACGCGCGAATATTACATCAACGACGCCGGCGCCCAGGTCGACGTCCTCGCGCGCTCGGCCTTCCTGCGCTACCGCGAGGCGCTCGGCGAGACGATTACGATTCCCGAGGGCCTCTACCCCGGCGATTATCTCAAGCCGGTCGGCGCCGCGCTCGCCGCAGCGCACGGCCGCGAGCTCGTCGACAAGCCGGAGAGCGACTGGCTCCCGATCGTGCGCAGCGAAGCCATCGACGCCATGATGGCGATGATCCGCGCCGATCTCGCGGCGTTGAACATCCGTCACGACGTCTTTTTCTCCGAGCGCACGTTGCATGATCGTTCGCAGGGGCCGTCGAAGATCGACGCCGCGATCGACTGGCTGCGGGAGAAAGGCCTCGTCTATGAAGGTCGCCTGCCGCCGCCCAAGGGGCAGCTTCCGGACGACTGGGAAGACCGCGAGCAGACCCTGTTCAAGTCCACCGACTTCGGCGACGACGTCGACCGCGCGCTGAAGAAGTCGGACGGCTCGCCGACCTATTTCGCCGCCGACATCGCCTATCACAAGGACAAGATCGACCGCGGCTTCGACACGCTCGTCGACGTCTGGGGCGCCGACCATGGCGGCTATGTGAAGCGCATGAGCGCCGCCGTCGCCGCGCTTTCCGGCCGCAAGGCGACGCTCGACGTGAAACTCTGTCAGCTCGTGAAGCTGATGCGCGCCGGCGAGCCGGTGAAAATGTCCAAGCGCGCCGGCGATTTCGTGACCTTGCGCGAAGTCGTGGACGAAGTCGGCGTCGACGCCGTGCGCTTCATGATGCTTTATCGCAAGAATGACGCGCCGCTCGACTTCGATCTCGCCAAGGTCATCGAACAGTCGAAGGACAATGCCGTCTTTTACGTGCAATACGCCCATGCGCGCGCGAAATCCGCGCTTCGGCAGGCGCTGGCGGCGTTTCCCGATCTCGACGTCTCCCGCGAGGCGCTCGCTTCGGCGCGGCTTGATTTGCTCCGTGACGAGGGCGAGACGCAGCTCGCGCGCATGATCGCGCAATATCCGCGGGTGATCGAGGCGGCGGCGGCCGCCCATGAGCCGCATCGCGTCGCTTTCTACCTGCACGAGCTGTCGAGCGTCTTCCACGCGCATTGGAACCGCGGCAAAGATCAGCCACAATTACGCTTTGTTAATGCAACCGAGAGAGATTTAACGAGCGCCCGGGTTGCTTTGGTATTAACCTTAAGCATTGTCCTGGGGTCGGGCCTGAGGCTTCTCGGCGTGAGCGCCCCCGACGAAATGCGTTGACGCGCGACCTCTGTCTCTCGGTCACATGCGTGAACGCGCTCGCAGCCTGCTCCAGCCCGGGAAGACGATCGAGGTGTTTTATGCGTGAATCGTCCGTCAGAGGTCCCGCCATCGACCTGAGCGAGTTCGAGCGGCGCATGCGCAGCCGCGAAACCAAGCCGCCGGCGCCGAAATCATCCGATCCGTTGAGCGAACTTGCCCGGTTGATGCAGGGCGAGAACGCGGCCGACCCGCTGGGAAAGATTCTCCCCGATCCGCGCGCCGCGGCCCGGCCGACGCCGCCGCCGCCTCCCCTCCGGCCTGTCGCCCCGCCGCCGCCGCCGCTGCGCCCCGCGGCTCCGCCGCCGCCCCAGCCTTCGGCGGCGCCGCCGCAATGGGAGGCGCCCTTGCGCGGGTCCTATGACGCCGCGCCGCAGGTCGCGCCGGAGGGACGCTACTATGAGGACGAGCGTCGCGCGCAGGCGCATTATGCGCCGCACCAGGAGCCGGCCCATCAGGAGCACGGCTACGCCGAGCCGGGCTACGGCCAAGAGGATTACGGCCACGGCTACCACGGCGGCGCCGAGGGCGGCTGGGCGGATGACTCCGAATATCTCGATTATGGCGATGACGACTCCGAGCAAACGCCCGGCGGCATTCGCCGTTTCTTGAAGCCCTGGCACGCCGCCGCCGCCATTGGCGTCGTCGCAGTCATCAGCATCGCCTGGGGCTTCCTGCACCGCAACGGCGTCGGCGGCTCGAAGGAGATCGCTGTCATTACCGCGCCGGAAGGCCCGGTCAAGGTGAAGCCCACTGCGGAGACGGACGAGGACGCGCCCAGTAAGCAGGGCGCCGCGGTGCTCGACCGAAAGGAGCCGACCCCGGTCAAACAGGTCGTGACTCGCCAGGAGCAGGCGGTCGACCCGTCGGTTCAGCCCAAGGTCGTCACGCTCGGCGACGGGCCGGTGGACGCGCCGCACGAGCCGCCGCTCGGCGCCCAGCCGCGCAAGGTCAAGACCGTGACGGTGCGCCCCGACGGCAGCCGCGCGGACGACGTTCCCCTGCCGCCGGCCGCCGTCGAAAACGTCGAGGCGCCGCCTGTCGACGCCGCCCCCAAGGGCGCCACGCCCAAGCCGCAAACCAAGCCCGCCACGACAGCGCAGGCGCCGAAGCCCAAGCCGGCGCCGAAGGTCGCGGCCGTCGAGCCGCCGCCGGCAGCCGGCGAGGAGGACGGCGGCGCCGCTGCGCCGAGCGCTTCCTCGAGCGGGACCTACGCCGTCCAGTTCGGCGCCGCCGGCAGCGAGGAAGAGGCGCGCATGCTTCTCAAGAGCGTCTCCCAGAAATATGGCGTGCGCGCCACCTTTAAGCCCGCCAAGGTCGGGGACAAGATGGTCTATCGCGTCCGTGCGGCCGGGCTGAGCAAGGACAACGCCAACGCCGTCTGCAACAAGGTGAAAGCCAGCGGCGGCAATTGCTTCGTTGCGGGGAACTGAAGCCAGCCCGCCATTGCGACGAGCGCAGCGACGCGCTCCGGGGCGGCAAGGCCCCTTTGGGGCTCACCATGACGATCAACGCCGGATACGCCCATGCGCGCCTTCATCTGCGGCCTGAAGGGCCTCACCCTCGACGCCGACGAGCGGGCCTTCCTGCGCGAGGCGTCGCCCTGGGGCGTCATCCTGTTCCGTCGTAACGTCGAAAGCCGGGAGCAGGTCGCGCGGCTGACCGATGAGGCGCGCGGCGCGCTCGGCCGATGCGCGCCCGTGCTGGTCGATCAGGAAGGCGGGCGCGTGCAGCGCCTCACGGCGCCCAACTGGCGCGCCTATCCGAGCGCCGCGCGCTTCGAGGCCGCCGGCGCGACCGCCGCCGTGGCCGAACGCCTCGCCTGGCTCGGCGCGCGGCTGATAGCGCATGACCTGCGCGAGGTCGGGATCGACGTGGATTGCCTGCCGGTGCTCGACGTGCCGGCCGAGGGCTCGCACGCCGTCATCAGCGACCGCGCCTATAGCGCCGACCCGGCGCGCGCGGCGAAACTCGGCCGAGCGGCGGCGGAGGGCCTGATGGCGGGCGGCGTGGCGCCGGTCATGAAACACATCCCCGGCCATGGCCGCGCCAGAGCCGACAGCCATCTCGAGCTTCCCGTGGTGGAGGCGAGCCGCGCTGAGCTGGAAGCCGTGGACTTCCCGCCCTTTGCCGCCAACGCCGATCTGCCCATGGCGATGAGCGCCCATGTCGTCTACACGGCGATCGACCCGACGGCGCCGGGGACGCAGTCGAAGACTGTCGTCAACGACGTCATCCGCGGCCTGATCGGCTTCGACGGCCTGCTGATGACCGACGATCTCTCCATGAAGGCGCTGACCGGCTCTTTCCGCGAACGCGCCGAACGGGCCATCGCGGCGGGTTGCGACATCGTTCTCCATTGCAACGGCGATCTCGCCGAGGCGACCCCGGTCGCCGAGGGCGCGCCGCTTCTCGCCGGCAAGGCGCTGGCGCGGGCCGAGAAGGCGCTCGACTGCGCGCGGGCGGTTGAGCCGTTCGATGTGGCTGCGGGCCTCGCCGAATTCGGGGCGGCGATGGGCGTGGTGGCGTAACGCGAGGCGATGGCGCGCCTCATCTCGCCGCGCTATCCTTCCTGCATGACCGCCGCCGCCCTTCCGAACACGCGCATGAGCGTCGAAGAATTTCTCGCCTGGTCACAGACGCAGGCCGGACGCTATGAGCTTGTGGGCGGCGAGGTTCTCGCCCAGGCGTCCGAACGGGCCGCTCACGCGAAGATCAAGGGCCGGGTCTATCTCGCCCTGCACAACGCGATTCGAGCCAAGAGCTTGCCTTGCCACGCGCTTCCCGACGGCATGGCTGTGCGCATCGAGGCCGATACGGTTTTCGAACCCGACGCCCAAGTCTATTGTGGGCCAGAGCTGCCTTCGGACGCGATCTTCGTCGAGAGTCCCGTCGTTGTCGTCGAAGTGCTCTCGCCCTCGACCGGCAAAAATGACGCGCTGCGCAAGCTTGCCGCCTATTTCAAGCTGCCGAGCGTGGCCCATTATCTCATCGTTTCGCCGGATTCGCGGCTCGTCTTCCATCACGCACGCGGGCAGGGGACGACAATCCTGACGAAGATCATCCGCGACGGCTCGATTGTTCTCGATCCGCCGGGCCTGGAGATTTCGCTCAGCGACCTCTACGGAGAGTAGCAGACGCGGTTTTCCACCCCTCTATCTTGTGGATGAAGCGTCCAATGGCCACGCGGCGCTTGCGGGCCCGCTGTAAACCGCACAATCTCCGATCCGGCAGGGCGAATAAATGGTAAACTGCCCAAGTCGCCGGAGAATCAATGGCCCAGGAACTCTCCTTCGATCTGTCCGACGAACCGCGCGCGGAAAGCGAGGCTTTTCTCGTCGACGTCGACGGATTCGAGGGGCCGCTCGATTTGCTTCTGGAGCTGGCGCGGCGCCAGAAGGTCGATCTCGCCCGTATCTCCATTCTGGCGCTGGCCGAGCAATATCTCGCCTTCATCGAGGCCGCGCGCCGCGTCCGGCTTGAGCTTGCCGCCGATTATCTCGTCATGGCGGCCTGGCTCGCCTTTCTCAAATCGCGGCTGCTGCTGCCCGAACAGCCCAAGACCGGCGACGAGCCCTCGGCCGCCGATCTCGCGGCGGCGCTGGCCGAGCGGTTGCGCCGGCTGGAGCTCATTCGCCTCGCCGCCGACAAGCTCACCCAGCGCGCCCAACTCGGCCGCGACATGTTCCTGCGGGGCGGGCCGGAGGGGCTGGAGACCGTCTCGCAAGCCAATTATCAGGCGAGCCTCTTCGATCTTCTCTCGGCCTATGCGCGGCAGCGGCAGAAGACGGCCGTGTCGCGTGTCGTGCTCAAACAGCGCGCCGTCTGGTCGCTGGCCGAAGCGCGCGAGGCGCTGGAGCGTCTCGCCGGCGTCGCCGCCGAATGGACCGTTCTCGACGATTTTCTGCTGCAATATTGCGTTGACATGCAGACGGCGCGGACGGTTCGGGCCTCTTCCTTCTCGGCCTCGCTCGAGATGGTGCGGGAGGGGTATTTCGACATTCGCCAGGACCGGCCCTTCGCGCCGCTGTGGGTGCGCCGCCGTGCGCCGCAGGCGGAGCCGGCGGCGGGCCCCGCGCTCTAACCAGGAGGACGCGCATTGGCGCAGCCCGCGGAAAAAGTTGAACTCTTCGACGTCAACAGCGACGAGGCGCTGGCGCGCAACGAGGTTGCGCTGCGCGAGGCTGAGCGAATCGTCGAAGCGATGCTGTTCGCCGCGGCCGAGCCGCTGGACGAATCGGAGATGGCCCGCCGCATCGCCGAGGGCGTCAGCCTCGAGCAGACGCTCGAGCGCCTGCGCGCCCATTACGCCGGCCGCGGCGTCAACCTCTCTCGCGTCGGCAAGAAATGGTTTTTTCGCACGGCGACTGACCTCAACTGGATTCTGGCCCGCGAGCAGGTGGAGGAAAAGAAACTCTCCCGCGCCGCCCTGGAGACGCTGGCCATCATCGCCTATCACCAGCCGACGACTCGCGCCGAAATCGAGGAAATCCGTGGCGTCGCCATCTCCAAGGGCACGCTCGACACGCTGCTGGAGACCGGCTGGATCCGCTTGCGCGGCCGCCGCAAGGCGCCCGGCCGGCCGATCACCTATGGCACGACCGACGCGTTCCTGATGCATTTCGGGCTGGAGCAGATCGGCGATCTGCCGGGCCTCGACGAGCTCAAGTCGGCGGGCCTCTTCGACGGCCGCCTGCCAAAGGGCTTCGGCGTCCCGCAGCCTTCGGACGACACGGCGCTGCGCGACGACGAAGAGCCGCTGGAGGATGCGGCCCCTGAGCTCCTCGAAATGGAGTTCCCGGAGGAGCCGGAGGCCCCTGAGGTCCCCGAACCGCTCAACGACGACGGTTAAACGCCGCCCACGAGGCGGGCGCGAGCGGATCGGCCGAAAAAGCCGCCGCCGGCGTCGTCTCGCCTTGTTTTTGGGTGGCGGGCCGCATAGGTTCCCCGTCAGCTTCGGGCCGCGCGGCCCTTCACGCATTCGGAGGTTCCCGCCATGGGCGGTCTGTCGATCTGGCATTGGATCATCGTCGGCGGCGTAGTGTTCATCCTGTTCGGCGGGAAGTTCAAAATCTCGGACGTGATGGGCGACGTCGCCAAGGGCATCAAGGCTTTCAAGAAGGGCATGGCCGAGGACGACACGGCCGAGGCCGCGAAGCCAGTTGACACGACAGTCGAGCGCCGCGCCATCGAGGCCGACAAGTCGCCGGACGGCAACAAGGTCTAAGAGGGCGGCGGAAGCGCGAGCGGCCTTCCCCTCAGCCGGGCCCTCTCCGGAGACGGAGGAATGGGCTCGGCGCCACGCCCAGTCCCGGATTGAGAAATGTTCGACTTCGACGCCGGCAAACTCATCGTCATCGGCATTGTCGCGCTCATCGCGATTCCCTCCAAGGATCTGCCGCGCGTGTTGCGCACCCTCGGACAGGCGACGGGACGCATGCGCCGCATGGCGGCTGAATTTCAGGGCCAGCTGATGGACGCCCTGCGCGAGGCCGAAATCGCCGATCTCAAGAAGGAATTCGACGAGACCAACCGCAACATCATGAGCAGCGTGAAGCTCGATGGCGCCTTCGATCCGTTGACCGAGGCGCGCAAGCAGATCACGCAGGCGGTCGAGGAGGGCGGGAAGCCTCATCCTGAGGATCTGCACAGCGGTGTCTCGAAGCCTCATCCTGAGGAGCCGCGTAGCGGCGTCTCGAAGGAAGCGCAAGGCGACGCCCCTCCGGCCGCATCCTTCGAGACGCGACCTGCGGTCGCTCCTCATGAGGGCGCCAGTGGGGCGGGCGTAGAGGTTGGGGGCGAATCCGAAAAGAAGGCCGCGCCATGAACGAGGCCGACGAGGCGGAGATCGAGGCCAGCAAGGCGCCGCTCATCGAACATCTGATGGAATTGCGCGAGCGCCTGATCAAGGCGCTGCTCGCTTTCCTGGCGATGTTCATCCTCTCCTTCTTCTTCGCCAAGGACATCTACAATATCCTCGTCATTCCCTATACGCAGGTGGCGGGGGCGGAGGCGCGGCTGATCTATACGGCGCCGCAGGAATATTTCTTCACGCAGATCAAGGTCGCGCTGTTCGCGGCGGCTTTCCTCTCCTGTCCGATCGTTTTCTCGCAGCTTTACGCTTTCGTCGCGCCGGGCCTCTATCGCCACGAGCGTGCAGCCTTCCGGCCCTATCTCTTCGCGACGCCGGTCTTCTTCGCGATCGGCGCGCTGGTCGTCTATTTCCTCGTGATGCCCAATCTGCTGCGCTTCTTCATCGGCATGCAGCAGGCCAATGAGCCGGGGCGGGCGCAGATCGAACTCTTGCCCCGCGTCTCCGAATATCTGTCGCTGATCATGACGCTGGTGCTGGCTTTCGGCGTCGTCTTCCAGATGCCGGTGATTCTCACGCTGCTCGGTCACGTCGGAATCGTTTCGTCGCAGTTTCTCGCCGAAAAACGGCGCTATGCGATCGTCATTGTCTTCGTCGTCGCGGCAATTCTGACGCCGCCCGATGTCTTTTCCCAGCTTGCGCTCGCGCTGCCGGGCATGCTGCTCTACGAGGCGTCGATCTATTCGGTGCGGCTGGTCGAGAAGAAGCGGGCGGCGGCGGCCGCGGCGACGCAGGAGTAGCCCCGGCGTCCTGGCCGGGCTTGTCCCGGCCGCCTACGCCGAGACGCGGCGGCAATCTTGTCAGCGGCGTGCGGCGCTTCACCATCAGCCGCGGCGACAACGCGCCCGCTTGACCCCCCTTCGCGGCTGCGAGACAAAGGCGCCCGAACGCCCCGCCGTCATGGCCGGGCTTGTCCCGGCCACCCACGTCGAGATGCTGCGGCGCTCTCTCGGAATGCCGCCTTCGCGGCGCAGCGTGGATGCCCGGCGCAAGGCCGGCATGACGCATTGACCTTTCGACTTCGAGCGCCGGTGGCCCGACATGTACGACATCAAATGGATTCGCGACAACGCCGAGACCTTCGACCGCGGCCGCGCGCGGCGCGGGCTGGACCCGATTTCGGCGCAGCTCTTCGCCTTCGACGACGCCCGCCGCGCGGCGATCGCCGAATTGCAGAAGGCGCAGGAGCGCCGCAACGCCGCCTCCAAGGAGATCGGCGCCGCGATGAAGGCGGGCGACAGCGCCAAAGCCGAAGCGCTGAAGGCGGAGGTCGCGCAAATCAAGGAGACGTGGCCCCAGCTTGAAGAGTCGGAGCGCTACGCCATCGCCGAGCTCGACGCGGCGCTCGCCAGCATCCCCAATACGCCGCTCGACAGCGTTCCCGACGGCAAGGACGAAAACGACAATGTCGAAGTGACGCGCTGGGGCACGCCGCGCGCCTTCGACTTCACGCCGAAAGAGCATTTCGAGATCGGCGAAGGGCTCGGACTGATGGACTTCGAAACGGCCGCCAAGCTTTCGGGCGCGCGCTTCGTCGTCAACAAGGGGCCGCTCGCGCGGCTCGAACGCGCTTTGGCGCAATTCATGCTCGATCTGCACACGAACGATCATGGCTATGTCGAGGTCGCGCCGCCGTTGCTCGTGCGCGACGACGCCATGTTCGGCACGGCGCAACTGCCCAAGTTTCGCGAGGACCAGTTCTCGGTGACGGCTGGCCGCCAGGTGGCGACGGGCCAGCCCGACGCGAGCGAAGCGCTCGTGCCGACAGCCGATTATTGGCTCATCCCCACGGCCGAAGTGCCGCTCACCAATCTCGTGCGCGAGTCGATTCTCGACGAGGCGCAGCTGCCGATGCGCATGACCGCCGGCACTTATTGCTTCCGCGCCGAAGCGGGCGCCGCTGGCAAGGATACGCGCGGCATGATCCGCCAGCATCAGTTCTACAAGGTGGAGCTCGTCTCGATCACGACCCCCGAGCAGTCGCTCGAGGAGCATGAGCGCATGACCGGCTGCGCCGAGAAGGTCTTGCAGGCGCTGGAGCTGCCCTACCGCAAGGTCGCGCTCTGCACGGGCGACATGGGCTTCGCCTCGCAGAAAACCTATGATCTCGAAGTGTGGCTGCCGGGGCAGGGCAAATATCGCGAAATTTCATCCTGCTCGGTCTGCGGCGATTTCCAGGCGCGGCGCATGGGCGCGCGGTATCGCGACGCCGACGGCAAGCCGCGCCATGTGCATACGCTCAACGGCTCCGGCGTCGCCGTCGGCCGCGCCCTGGTCGCCGTCCTGGAAAATTACCAGGAGGCGGACGGCTCGGTGACGGTGCCGCTCGTGTTGCGGCCGTATATGAGCGGCCTCACCCACATTGCGCCAACAGCGCGGTGAGCGGCCGTTCAGGGCCGGCGTCGGCGCGGCCCGGCCCTGACGTGCGCCGTCGCCGCAAGGCGTCAATAGGGCAGGCTGGACCCGTAATGACCCGGCGCGGGCGTCCCTGCGACCACGAAGGGCGCTTGGACATAGCCCACCAGGCCGCCATATGAGACCCGGCACCAGGAGCGGCAGGAGTTGGCGTCGATGGGCGCGGAAGCGGGGATGACGGCGACGACCGGGCTGCCGCTCGACGGAAGCGCATGCATGGGCATCGCGGCCGAGACGGTGGCGGGATAGGCCCCGGCGGCGCCGATCGAAGCGGCGAGCGCCGCAGCAACGAACAGAGGCGTAAGGTTTGAAGGCATTCCAAGCTCCCTCCGCATCGCCCAGCGCCCCAACCGATGTAGGGCGCCGTTGGGGGTCTGTCGCCGAATCGGTGCAGAAAGACCGCCTCCCAATGTCGCTCCGCGGCGCTCTGCCGGAGGTATCAGCCTGATGCGCATTCTCCTCACCAATGACGACGGCATCCACGCCGAGGGCCTCGCCGTCGCGGAGCGGATTGCGCGCCAGCTCACGGACGACATCTTCGTCATCGCGCCAGAGTTCGAGCAGTCGGGCGTGGCGCACTCGCTCTCGCTCAACGATCCCCTGCGGCTGCGAGAAATCTCCCCGCGTCATTTCGCCTTGAAAGGGACGCCGACGGATTGCGTCATCATGGGCGTGCGCAAGATCATGCTCGACCATCCGCCGGACCTCGTCATTTCCGGGGTCAACAGCGGCCAGAACATCGCCGAGGACGTCACCTATTCGGGCACCATCGCCGGCGCGATGGAGGCGACGATTCTCGGCATTCCGGCCATCGCGCTGTCGCAGGTCTACGACTTCTTCGCCGGCCGCCGCGTGGTGCGCTGGGAATGCGCCGAGGCGCATGGCGTCGCCGTCGTGCGAAAGCTTCTCGACGTTGGCATTCCGCGCAACGTGCTGATGAACGTCAACTTCCCCAATTGCGCGCCGCAGGAGGTCAAAGGCGTCGCCGTCACCATGCAGGGCCGGCGCAGCAACGATTTGATGAGAATCGAGGACCGGAAAGACGGTCGCGGCAATCCCTATCACTGGATTTCCTTCCAGCGCGGCAATTTCACGCCCGGGCCGGGGACGGATCTGCTGGCGGTCGACGAACACAAGATCTCGATCACGCCCTTGCAGCTCGATCTCACCGACCATCCCTCGGTGACTCGGCTCGCCGCCGCTTTCGAGGCCGAGTCGTGAGCGATCACGAGGCGGCCGGCGGCGGCGTCGAGGAGCGCGCCGCGCTGCTCCTCGCGGTGCGCCGGGCCGGCGTGCGGGACATTTCGGTCATGCGCGCGATCGAGGCTGTGGCGCGCGAAGACTTCGTGCCGTATCGCTATCGCGATCTCGCCAATCGCAACATCTCTCTGCCGCTGGGTTGCGGGCAGACCATGTCGCGCCCTGCGGGAATGGCCCGGCGCATCGAGGCGCTGCACGTTGGGCGGGGCCATCGTGTGTTGGAAATCGGGACGGGCTCCGGCTACGGGACGGCGATTCTCGGCCGGCTGGCGAAGGAAGTCGTGTCGCTCGAACGTTTCGCGACGCTCGCCATCGAGGCGGCGCGACGCCTCGAGGGGCTCGGCGTCGACAATGTGCGGGTGATCCAGGCCGATGGGCTTTCGCCAGATCCCGAGCTCGGCGTCTTCGACCGCATCCTTCTGCAGGCCGCGCTTGCCGCGCCGCCCAAAGACCTTCTCAGCCGCCTCGCGCCCGACGGGACGCTCGTTTACGTTTTGAGCGAGAAAAAGGCAGGCGAGAAGCGTCCGCGTCAACGGTTGATTAAGCTAGATTACAATGAACGCGGCGCCTTGCACGAAACCGATTTAGGGCCGCACAGCCTTGGCGTTGCAGCGTTTGGCCTTGCGAAATCATTGTAAACGCATGGTTGCTCAATTGCCGACAGCGCCGCGAAAACGCGAAGCGGACGATTCATCTTAAACGCTCCCTTAACCGGCCATCGCCTACAACATGCGTGTTGAAGTTGCGTGCGAGTGGGTCGCGTCATGCTTATCGAGCGTCATATTGCTTTTTCGCGAGTCGCAGTGCGGCTCATGATGGCTGCGGGAGCGGCCGCTCTGATGGCGGGTTGTTCCGACGCCTCGCGCTTTTCCGATCCATTCTCCGATCCGTTTTCCTCGGGCTCAGCGCCAAAGATCGCCCGCGGCGTCGATCGTGCGCCGACCGGCTCTATCGCCGCCACGGCGACGCCGGAGCCTTCCAATCTGCCGGGCCGCGTCGAATCCCGCCCGCTGCCGGGCGCGACGGCGCCGGCCCCCGTCGCTCAGGCCGCGCCCCGCACGCCCGCGCCCGTCGCTTCCGCTCCGGCCGCAGCGACCGGCGGCGCCGGGGCTTCGCATTGGACCGCCGACGGCGGCACGCCCGTCACCGTCGCCGCGGGCGAGACGGCCGCCATGCTCGCGACCCGTTACGGCGTGCCCGCCGACGCTCTGCTGCGCGCGAATGGCTACAGCAACGCCGCCCAGGTGCAGCCGGGCGCCCGTCTCATCATCCCGGTCTATCGCGCGGGCGCCGTCGCGTCGGCGGCCCCCGCGCCGGTCGCGCCAGCCAGGGCCGCCGAGGCCAAAGCTGTCGCCGCCGCGAAACCCGTCGTGAAACCCGATCCCAAGGTAGAAGCGGCTGCGAAGGCTAAGGCGGAGCGCGAGGCGAAGCTCGCCCGTGAGGAAGAGCTCAAGGCGAAGAAGGCCGAGGCGCTCGCCAAGGAGCAGGAGACCAAGCGCGCCAAGAAGGCCGAGGCCGACAAGGCCGCCGCCGACAAGGCCGCCGAGGCGAAGAAGCTTGCGGAAGCCAGGCAGGCGGAGGCCAAGAAGGCCGCCGAGGCCAAGGCCGCCGATGCGAAGCTCGCCGCCGAAAAGGCCAAGCTGGCCAAGGTCGAGGCCGCGAAGTCGAAGGCTGACGCCGTGGCGAAGGCCGAAGCCGCGAAGGCCGCGAAGGAAGCCAAGCTCGCCGAGGCCGAGGCCGCCAAGGCCGCCAAAGCCGAGCGCCAGGCGAAGGCCGAGGAAGCCGCCGCCGCGGCGCAGGCCGAGAAGCAGGCCAAGGTCGCGGCCACAGAGAAGCAGGCCAAGGTCGCCGCGGCCGAGAAGTCGGCAAAGGTCGCCGCCGCCGAGAAGCCGGCCGAGGCCGCTCCCGCGGCGCGCTCCATCGACAAGACGACGACCACCGCCTCTGTCCCGCCGGCGGCCGAAGAGGCGACCAAGGTCTCGACGTCCGATCCCGATCGCCCCGAATTCCGCTGGCCGGCGCGCGGCCGCATCATTCAGGGTTTCTCGACCGGCGGCAACGACGGCATCAACATCGCCGTGCCCGAAGGCACGCCGGTCAAGGCCGCCGAGGGTGGGCAGGTCGCCTACGCTGGCAGCGAGCTCAAGGGCTATGGCAATCTGGTGCTGATCCGTCACCCCAACGGCTATGTCACCGCCTACGCCCACAATGGCGAGCTGGAGGTGAAGCGCGGCGATACGGTGAAGCGCGGCCAGACGATTGCGAAGTCCGGGCAGAGCGGCAACGTCGGCTCCCCGCAATTGCACTTCGAACTGCGCAAGGGCGCGACCCCGGTCGATCCGACGAGCTATCTCGCCGGGCTCTGAGCCGGAGAAGGAATCTCCGGCGTTCGCGAGACACTGACGTTCGGAGCAGGGCGGCGGGTCCCAGGAAAGGCCCGCCGCCTCTTATTTTATCCGCGGATGCGCTATAGGAGGCGGCGAAGCCTTAAGAACCAACAAGGGACAAAACGCCCGTGAAATACCGTCTCGCCTGCCTTTTCGTCCTTGCCGCCACGCCCGCCTTCGCCGTCGACCCGACCGGCATTCCGCAATGCGACGCGCTGCTGAAGCGCTACGAGGCCTGCTCTTCGCTGCTTTCGCCCAAACAGGTCCACGCCGCGCAGAAGGAATTGCTCGACGGCGCCATGGGCATGCGCGCCGCAGCAGGAGATCCCAAGCTCAGGCCGGACCTCGAGCGCTATTGCACAGACCGCTTCGAGCAGATGAAAAAGGAAAGCGACATCAAGGAGTGCATGTCGAAGCCGTAAGCCGCTCGGGGAGTGGGCGCTACGTCGCCAGCGCTTTGCCGGCGGCGCAGCGTTCGAGGTAATAGCGGGAGCGCATTTCAGCGAGCCGCGACGCCGCGCGCTGGAATTCCCGCGCCTCCGGGCCTTCGGGCGCCTCGTAGAGGCATTCGGGCTCCGCCGCCGCCGAAATGGCGAGCAGCGCATGCGCCTCGTAGAGCACGTCGATGAGCATGATCAGCCGGCGCGCCTCGTTGCGCTGCTCGGGCGCGAGGATCGGCACGTCATCGAGCATGATGGCGTCGAAGCGTTGCGCCAGCGCGAGATAATCCGAGGCGGCGAGCGGACGGCCGCAAAGATCGTCGAAGCCCAGACGCGCCACGCGGCCCGCTGTCTGCGGGACGAAGACGGCGCGCCGCTTCAGTTCCAGCGTGGCCGGCGCGCCGCGTTTTGCGCCGGTGAGCGAGAGAAACAGCGCGTCCATCGCCGCATGGGCGCGCTCGTCGGAGGGCGTGAAATAAACCTCGCCAGCGCAATCTTGCCGACCCCGATAGTCGATCGGCGCGGCGAGGCGCAGCACGTCCATGCGCTCCTGCAACAGCGCGATGAAGGGCAGGAAGAGATCGCGGTTGCGGCCGCCGTCATAGAGCCGCGACGGTTCGACATTGGACGTCGCGACCACCACGACATTTTCAGCAAAGAGCGTCGTGAACAGCCGCGCGAGAATGGTTGCGTCGGCGATGTCGGTGACTGCGAATTCGTCGAAGCAGAGAAGCTGCGTTTCATGGGCGATCTCGGTTGCGACGCGCGTCACCGGATCGGCGAGCCCGGCGGCCGACTGCCTGCGCATCCGGTGCAGTCTTTCGTGCACGTCGGCCATGAAGCCATGGAAATGCGCGCGGCGCTTCTTCTCTACAGGCGCCATGTCGAAGAAGAGGTTCATCAACATGGTCTTGCCGCGACCGACCGGTCCCCAGAGATAGAGGCCGCGCGGCCGCTCCTCCTGCCAGAAAAAGGCGCGCAGCACGCGCGGCAGCGGCGCGCTCGGCGCCTGGCCTTTGGCGAGCGCGTCGACGAGCGCCTGCAGCTTCTTCACCGCGGCGCGTTGCGAGGCGTCGGGGTGGAGGCCGCGTTCGATAACGAGAGCGTCGTAGCGCTCGACGAGGGGGCGCGTCATGATCACGCGCGCCGCATCTGGCCGCTCGCGGCCTCGAAGGCGCCGGGCCGCAATTCGCAATAAAGGATTCGATCCGGATCGACCGGCCCCGGCATGGTGATCTTGCCGCGCGGCACGCGGTCGAAGCCGAGCCGCGCA
This sequence comes from Methylocystis sp. NC52PC, assembly GCF_055698645.1. Classification (NCBI taxonomy): domain Bacteria; kingdom Pseudomonadati; phylum Pseudomonadota; class Alphaproteobacteria; order Hyphomicrobiales; family Methylocystaceae; genus Methylocystis; species Methylocystis sp. NC52PC. The sequence continues at coordinate 3,125,941 of NZ_CP170127.1, forward strand.
TAATAATCGAGATCGCCGACGAGGAGCACCAGCCCGTGGCCCGCCGTGCGGGCGGCCTCCAGCGAATGATTGACGAGCTTCTCGCCCACCCCCTGCGAGCGAAAAGCGGGTTCGACCGTGAGCGGACCGAGCAGCATCGCGGGCGTCGATCCGATGAGAACGCCCGTCATGCGGTTGGCGCCGACGAGCAGCGTGCCGACGCGCGCCACGAAGGACAAGGACAGATCGGGCGCGACGCCCTCGCGCAGCCGATAGGCGGTGCGGGCGTAGCGACCGGGGCCGAAGGCGCGCTCGTCGAGTTTCTCGATCTGCGCCTCGTCGGCGGCGGTCATGGGGAAGAATTTGATGACAAGGTCGATCATGAGCCTGAGCGAGCCCATAACACGCGCGGCGCAGAGGGCAAAACCTTGGCGCATTGAACTTGCCGGCGCGCGGCGCCAAGCTCTCCCGCATGACGATCGGGATCAGACGGGCAGGGGTCGAGGATGCGCGGGCCATTGCGCAAATCCATATCGCGAGCTGGCGCGAAACCTATGCGCAGATGATGCCGGCCGAGACTCTCGCCGCGCTCGACGAAGCGGAATGGACCGAACGCTGGCGCGGATATCTCTCCGACGACGATCCGGCAGCGGCGACCTTTCTGGCGCTGGATGAAACCGGCGACGCCGCGGGTTTCGGCTATTGCCGGCGCCAGCGCTCCGAGAAGCTGCTGCCGCTGGGGTTCTCGGGGGAGATCACGTCGCTCTATCTGTTGCGCAGGATCCAGCGGCGCGGGGCGGGGCGGCGGCTGCTCGGCGCCATGGCGGAGCATCTTCTCGCGCAAGGCTTCAACAGCGCCGGGCTCTGGGTCTTCCGGGACGCCGCCCATGCGCGGCGCTTTTACGAGGCGCATGGCGCCACGCCGACGGGCGTCGAGGGCGTGTGGGAGATTTACGGGCTCGTTTTGGCGGATATGGCGTATGGTTGGAGGGATTTGCGCCCGCTCGCTTTCAGTGGAGGCTCTTCAGAAGCCGGCGCATGAAAGGCGCCCGCTTGAAGGCGGCAAGGTCGATTTTCAGCTCCTCGCCTTCCTTGGGCTTGCCGGCCATGCCCTTGCGCGCGTCGCCGAGCACGCCGGCGCGATAGTCCTCGAGGGTCAAGGCGCCCGCGTGGCGGCGGTCCCAGCGTTTGAAGATTTCGTATTTGGCCTTGTCATAGGCGTCCGAGCGGCCCTGATCCGCGGCGAGATCGGCGAGGCCGAAGCTGAAGCGCATCCACGCCTCGGGCTTGATGGCGCCGGTCTTTTTCGGGTCCATCTCGGCGAAGGTCCTGTCGATGACGCGATTGGCTTCGGCGGCGGTGATGACGCCGTCGCGGTCCTCGTCGAAGAGCTGAAAGATCGCGTCGAGCATATGGTGGGCGTCGCTTTGCGCCCACGCCGCGCCGCCGGCCAGCGTCAAAGCGAGCGCGGCGAGATAGAGCTTCATCGGAAAGTCCTCGGAAAAGTTACAGCTCACCAATAAGGCGAGACGGGCTCGCCATCCAGAACCTCGGCAATGCGGGCGCGCGTCGCCGGGGTCGCGTCCGGCGGCAGAGCGGCGAGCGGGAAGAAGGCGGCCTCGGCAATCTCGCGGTCCGGGGCGCGCGGACCCTCGTGATGGAAGTGGCGCACGACATAGAGCGCGACATGGTCGCGGGCCGAGACGCGGCGGTTGAGATAGACGCCGTGAAGCGCCGGCGCGCCCAAAAGATGCACGCCGCCTTCCTCCTGAAGTTCGCGGGCGAGGGCCTGAAGCATCGTCTCGCCGCGCTCGACGCCGCCGCCCGGCAGATAGAAGCCCGGGACGTACGTGTGGCGCACGAGCAGCACGCGCTCTTCCGCGTCGATCACGAGGCCGCGAACGCCGAGCGTCATGGCGCGGTTGAAGAGGCCGCCCAAGGTGATGAGTTTCGAGACGATCTTCCTGTGGACGGCATGCGCCGCGCGCGGCTTTTGCAGCGTCGTCGTCACGGAAGGCTCCTCTCTCACAATCGCGACTATGGCAAATGGCGCGCGAAGGCTCTAGGACTATCTCGCCAACGAAGGACGATCCTTGAGCTTTCTCCTCGCCCATCTCTCCGACGCGCATATCGGTCCGATCCCGCGGCCCAATCTCGCCGAATTGCTCGGCAAGCGCGTCACCGGCTATGTCAACTGGCTCTACAAGCGCGCCGGCCAGCACGACATGGGGGTGCTGGCAACGCTCGTCTCGGACATGCAGGCGCAGCGGCCGGACCATGTGCTCATGACGGGCGACATCGTCAATATCGGCCTGCCGGCCGAGATTGCGCTCGCCAAGGACTGGCTCGCCACGCTCGGGGGCTCCGAGGCGGTGAGCTTCACGCCAGGCAATCACGACGCCTATGTGGCCGATGCGACGAAGCTCGTGCACGAGGTCTTCGAGCCCTGGACCGTGGGCGAGACCGGGGCGGCGGGCTTTCCCTTCCTGCGCCGGCGCGCCGGCGTGGCGCTGATCGGCCTCGATTCGGGCGTGCCCACTGCGCCCTTCGTGGCTTCCGGCCGGCTCGGCGAGACTCAGCTTGCGGCGCTCGGCCGGCTGCTCGATCAGACGAAAGCCGAGGGGCTGGCGCGGGTCGTTTTCCTGCATCATCCGCCGCATGTCGGCGGCGCGCGCGTGCTGCGCGGTCTCGACGACGCGGCCGCCTTCGAGGCGGTCATCGCGCGACACGGCGCGGAGCTGGTCGTGCATGGCCATAACCACAAGCCGAGCGTCGCCTATATCGATGGGCGGCAGGGTCAGACGCCCGTCGTCGGCGTCGCCTCCGCTTCGGCGCGCCCCGGCGGCCATTATCCGGCGGCGGAATATAACCTCTACGCCATCGAGGGCGCCGGCGAGGGGGCGCGCGTCACTTTGCGTCGCCGCGTCCTCAACGAGGCGGGCGAGGTCGTCGAAGCAGGCGCCGAGGAACTGGGTCAGGCCGGAAAATAAGTCCGGTAGGCCCACAGACCGATGATCGCCAGCAGCCCGAAAAAAGCCGCCGAGCCCAAAAATTCGATGACGAACAGGAAAGCCGCAAACGCCTTGTCGTGGGTGGGGACGGTCTTCTTCTCCGGGGCCGCCTCGCGCACGACCTTGGCGGCGCCGCCGCTGGCGTAATCGATCGCCAGCGCCTTTTCGCGCTCGATCAGACGATGGGCGATGTAATGGGTGGCGGCGTCGACGATCTCATCGATATCGGCGCTTTCGCACAGCGTGATGCGGCCATGCCGCGTGTCCTGCAGGAAGCGATAGGTGCGCCGGTCGCGGTCCATCTCGACGAAACCGATCTGGTCGAGAAAGAGCCGCGGTCTTTCGCCCGGCGAGACGGCGACGTCGAATATGTCGACGTCTGGGGGAATTTGCGCGAGGACTGGCGCGAGGGCGTCGGCGAGGAGTTCCAGCCTGACGATTTCGGCCGCGCGCAAATCGGCGAGGGCGGCCGAATGTTCGGCATTCTCGATGCGGGCGCGGCGCAGCGCCACGGTGAGGTTGGCCATGCGCTGCTCGGGCGCAGCCTTGGCGGGGTCGTGCCGGCCGGAAACTTCCTCGGCCGCGGCGGCGACCGAGAGGCGCTCGCTCGCAGCCTTTCTCAGCAGGGACGGGCGGGGGCCATCGGTCGGGGCGGGCACAGGCTCTTCCATGTCGCTCACTCGCTTCGCCCTCGGACGGCGCGCGGAATTAACGCTTTCGTTACTATACCGGTACAGGTCCCGGATGCGAAGCTCGGCAAGGACAAAGCCTTGCCGGGGGTCTTACTTTTCCCCCACGCCAAGGCTAGGGAATCAGCTAGGCTGCCGGCGATTCCGGCAGGAACGAAAAATGGCGCCGGCGAAACGGACGCCCGGAGGACCCCCTATGGCTGCGCAAGCCGAATCGGATGCCGGCGGCGCGCTCTTCGAGCGCATCCTTTTTGGTCTCGTCTTCGCGGCGGTCGCGGCGCTGGAGGCTTCGGGCGGCCCCGAGCATATTCTGGTCGCTGGCTTTTTCGCCGGCGCGGCGCTCTATCTCTTGCGCCCTTCGAGCGAGAGCGGCCGCCAATCGGTGAATTTTGCCGTCGATTTCGCCGCCGTCGGCGTCTTCGCGGCGCTCTGCGACCGCTCCTGGGTTTTGTGGCGCGCGCCCGAGACGATCGAGCAACTGTTCCGCTTCTCGCCGGTCGGCGCCGGAACGGCGACCATCCTCTATATCGCGGGCGTCCTCGTCCTCACGGCGCGCTCGCGCATGCCGCTGCGCGTCGCGCTTTTCCTCACGCCCTTCCTGTTCAGTCTGCTGGTCGCGCTCGGCTCGCCGCCGGTCACTCAGATCGGCGCTGCGTTGTTCCTGGGCCTGCCGGCGCCCGATTTTGTCGCGAAGATCGCCGGGCGCACGCTCATCCTCTTCCTGCTCAATGAAGCCGTGGTCATCGGCGTGCCGCTGGCGCTCGGGCGCTTCCTGCCGCGGCAATGGCGCCCGCATGGCATGCTGTTCGTCTCGGCCTTCTTCGCGACGCTCACGCCTTTCATCGCCTCCGCCGCGCCGGTCTTCGTCACGCCCTATCTGCCGGCCCCGATCGCCGCCCTCGCCGCAGCTTTCCTGACGGCGTTGGCGCAGGCGGGCCTTTGGGGACAAACCTATCTGGTGACCCAGGCGATCGCGGGCCTTTTTCGCGCGACGCCCTCGCTTTCCATCGTGGTTTATCACGACTGGAAAACGGGCGCCGAGAAGGGCGCGGTCTATGGCTTCGTCTTCATGGCGCTGCTGCTGGCGGTCGGCCTCGTCGTTTCCTCGCCCGCCGCGGCGTCGTTCGTCGTGCTTTCGGCCCCGCTCAGCGCGGCGATCATCGGCGCGCTGACCTATCCGCTGGCGCGCGCCATCGTCGAAAGCACCGATTCGACGCCGCCGTTCAGCGGCCGGGTCGAGGAAGCCTATGTGCGCCCGGCCAATTACGCCCGCGGCGCCGTCGCAGGCGCGGCGGTCGGCATTGCGCTGATGCTCGATCTGCCGGCGGCGAGCGGGAGCAATCGTTTCCTTTACGGCGCCCTCGTGGGGGCGCTCGCCTATGCGGGGGTCGATCTCGCCTTCGATTTCCACGCCTTGTTGCGCGTGCGCCGGCAGCATTTCCGAAGCTGGCGCGTCTATACGCTGGGCGCGCTGCTCGGCGCGCTCGTCGCCGGCGCGATCGCCTGGTATTTCGACACGGACCAACTCGGCACCGTGGTGCGAAAATTCTTCGCCTATATCTCGCTCGACTACGCCGCCGACGGCAGGCCGATCAACGACTACATCGTCCGTCCGCTGTTCTCGAAGTGGGGCGCCACCAATCTCGGTCCCGTCGATGGCGGCGTGCGCCTCATTTACAACGAGTCCTTCTCCGGCGTGATCCAATGGGTCTTCGCCGCGCCGCTGTTCTCGATCAACCTGTTCTTCCTCACCGCGTTGGTGAAGCGCAGCCTTCAGCCGCTGCGTCAGCTCGCAAGCTGGGAAGGGCTGGACATGCTCATCGAGAATGCGGTGCGCGTGTTGCGCTGGGGCCTGTGGATGGCGCCGGTCATCTATTCCTTCCTCAAGGCCACGCCGGACCCGGCCTGGTACAATCAGGACGGCCTGATCCGCACGGGCGTCGCGACATGGATGAGCTACATCCTGCCGGACAACGATTTCCGCGCCTGGAGCCTGGATATTTTCACGGCGCTTCTCGCCTATGACGTGCTGCGCGTGCTGATCTGGTTCGATCACATGGGCCTGCGCGTCGCGACGCTCGTCAATCTCTCCTTCGTCGGCGGCGACGCGGCGGACGAATCGGCGGCGCGTTTCCTCGGCAAGGAGCAAGTGAGCCGCGCGATTCCCGAGGGCATCCGCCGGTTCGGCACCTGGGCGCCGCTGCTGCTGCCCTTCTACATCCCGCGGGGCGCCGAATGGGACAAGGCGTGGAGCGCCGCCGAGCAGATGAGCGTCACGCGGCCGCCGTCCTACACCTATCTCGTCGGCGGCTATCTCGCTTACGCCGGCCTCGTCGCGCTCGGCCTCGTGCTGTTCCTGCTCGGGCGTCTGGCGCAGGCCCAGAAAATCCCAATCGAAGGCATCACCGGCGCCGGCGGCGTGCCGGGCTCGCGGCCGCTCAAGCTCACCAACGGCCTCATGACCAGCGAATGGTTCGAGGACGGGCAAGGGGCGATCCGCATCGAGGGCGTCGCGCGCGGCGGCCCGGCGATCGATCTCACGCGCCAGCCTCTGGATCACGCCCATCCGCGCGGCCGCTTTCTGTTTCTGCGGGAGCAGGGCGGCGGGCTGTGGTCAGTCGGCGACGCGCCGACCCGTTGCGGGGTCCCGTGCGGCAAGCTCGTCGACGCGGACGAGAACTGCCTCTTCTACATGGCGGAGCAGAACGGCTTTGCGGTTGAATCGCGCGTCTCTCTCGCGCCGGACGAGGCCGTCGAAATCAAGCGGCTCAAGATCGTCAATCTGGAGGCGCGCCCGCGAAGGCTCACCCTCGCCTCGCTGCGCGAATGGGTGCTCAACGAAACGAGCGTCGAGGTGCGCGATCCGCCCTACAACGCCATCCACATCGGCACATGGTACGTGAAGTCGCTGAACGCGATCTTCGCCCAGAACCGCCTGCTCAAGGGCGGCGCGCGCCGGACCGTCGATCGCCGGCTGTCGCCCGAGGTCGGCTTCCACGCCATCGGCGCGGGAGCCGACACCAAAATGACCATCGTCGGCTATGAGGACGTGAAGTCGCGCTTCTACGGCATGGGGCCGACCAATGCGCCCGACAGTCTCCTCGGGCTCGGCGACGCGCCGCGCAGCCCCGACGACGAGGGCCTGCTCTACGGCTTCCAGCCTTGCGCCAGCCTCCGCGTCGAGATCGACCTGCCGCCCGACGGCAGCGCGGAGCTCATCATCATCGACGGCTGGGCGCGCGACATGGGGCGCGCCACCGACTCGGTCGCGCGCCATCTTGGCGTTCCGCCCGTCGCCCCCGAAATTCTCGACCGCGCCCTGTCGCGGCGACGCGCGCTGGTCATGCCGCCGGCGCCCAAGCAGCATCGCTTCGCCTTCTCTCCGGACGGCCGCAGTCTGACCCTTGCCCCGGGCACGCCGCGGCCCTTCGCGCATGTCATCGCCAATGAATTGGGGCATGGCTGCGTGCTCACCAATGACGGGGACATTTTCTCCTTCTCGGTGAATTCGCGCTTGAACAGCTTCACGCCGTTCCGTCTCGGCGAAGGCCGCATGTCGCCCGCGGGGCAGATGATTTACGTCTACGACCTCGCCCGCGCCGACGCCCACAGCCCGACCTTCGTGCCGCTGCGCCGCCGCGACGCGCGCTACGAGGTGACCTATGCCCCGGGTTCGGCGATCTTCCGCGCCGAGCGCGATCACCTCGAACTGGAGATGACCGTCTTCGTCAGTCCGACCGAGCCGATCGAGTTTCGCCTGCTCAAAATCCGCAACAAGACGGTGCACGAGCGGCTCCTGCAGATCGTGCCGGCGATGGAAGTGGTGCTGGCCGAGACGCCGACGGAAAGCCTGGGCGACATACAATCGGTCATCGACGACGATCTGCAGTCGATCTACTTCCGCAATCCGCGCAACCATTTCGTCAACGGCTGGGCCTTCGTCTCGACCTCCATCAACGCGGAGTTCGCCGAGACCTCGCGGCGCCGATTCCTCGGCCATGAAAGCCGCAACCCTTATCTGCCTTACATGGTCGAGCACGGCCATCCCGACGCTGGCGCGCCGGAGCACCAGCGCAAGGTCGCGGCCTTCTGCGGCGCGATCGACGTGGCGGCCGGCGAGGAGGCGGTCGTCGTCGTCGCGCTCGGCCAGACCACGACGATGGAGGAGGCCAAGCGGCTCGCCAAAATGGCGCGCGACCCCGCTTTTGCGCGGCGTCAGCTCGAGGCGAGCGTCGAGGCCTGGAACGATCAGCTCTCGGTGCTGCGCATCAAGACCAACCGCCCCGACGTCGATCGCCTCGTCAACGACTGGCTGCCCTATCAATTGCTCGCGTCGCGGCTCTGGGGCCGCACGGGCCCGGCGCAGCGCTCCGGCGCAACGGGCTATCGCGATCAGTTGCAGGACGTCATTCCGCTCATTCATCTCGCGCCGGAACGCGCTCGCGCGCAGATCCTTCTGCATGCGCGGCATCAATATCTCGAAGGCGACGCCGCCAAATGGTGGCACCGCTCGGCGAGCGGCGGCACGGGACTGGCAGATCGCACCCATTCGTCCGATCCGCATCTCTGGCTGCCGTATGTGACGATCCGCTATGTGAAGGGCACGGGCGACGCCGGCATCCTCGACGCCGTCGAGACCTTCCTCGAAGCCAATCCGGTGCCCAAGGATCAGGAGGGCGACGTGACCGTGCCGCTCAAATCGCGGGACAAGGACACGCTGCTCGGCCATTGCGCCCGCGCGATCGATTATTCGCTCGACCGCTTCGGCGCGCATGGACTGCCGCTGGTCGGCTCCGGCGACTGGGACGACGGCATGCATCTCGTCGGCGTCGAAGGGCGGGGAGAGAGCGTCTGGCTCGGCTTCTTCCTGCACGGCGTCCTTGTCGACATCGCGCCGATCTTCGAGGCGAAAGGCGACAAGGCGCGCGCCGACCGCTATCGAGAGCGGGCCGAGAAACTGCGCGCGGCGCTCGCCGAATGCTGGCGCGGCGACCGCTATGTGCGCGACTTCGCCGACGACGGCCGCGAGCTCGCGCCGATGAGCGCCATGACGGCGCATTGGCCGACGCTCTCCAACGCCGTCGATCCTGCACGCGGCCGCGAGGCGATCGAGAAGGCGCTTGCGATGCTCGGCCGCTCCAATCGGGTGCTGCTCGTGACGCCGCCCTTCAACGAACATTCCGATCCCTATCCGGGACGCAGCGCCGAATATCCGCCGGGCGTCCGCGAAAACGGCGGGCAATATTCGCATGGCGTCTCCTGGTTCGTGGACGCGCTGGCGAAGCTCGGGGCGCAGGCGCAGGCCGCAGGCGACCTGCAGGCCGCGACGGAATTGTTCCGCGAGGCCTTCGAGGTCTGGATCGCCATCTCGCCGATCTCGAAGCTCAGAACGCCCGCCGAGGCGGATGTCTACGGCCTGCCCCCGCATCAGCAGCCGGCGGATGTCTATGAGGGCGAGGGCTATGAGGGCCGCGGCGGCTGGGACTGGTACACGGGCGCCGCCGCCCGCATGCTTTCCGCCGCCTACGCCATGCTCGGGCTGGAATTCGAGAGCGGCGAATTGAAGCCCCGGCCCGACGCTTTCGAACCCAAGGGCGATCTGCGCCTCGAATGCGTTACTTACCGGGGCAAGAGCTTCACCGCCCAGAACAAGCGCAGTACTTAATGCGAACAGAGGCGAACGAGCTGTTTACAATCAGCGCGGCGAGTTCCCTCCCGGCTTCGTGGATGGCCGGGTCAAACCGGCCATGACGGGCTCAAAAGTTCGGGTGGAGTCGCGCTGTCATCGCGACTTCGGCCGCATGCCCGCGCGTGTCGCGGGCATCCACGCCGAGACCGCGTGGCGCGCGTCAGGCCGGCTCTTTTTCCGCGGCCTTCTGCGGCGCGCCGCCGTAGCGGCGGTAGATGAAGTCGGGCGCCGGCGCCGTTGATTCCGTTTCGGCGAAGGCGGCGAAACGGGCGTGGTCGGGCGAGAGATGACAAGCCGGGTCGGTCGCCGCCGCGTCGCCGGTCACCGCAAAGGCCTGGCAGCGGCAGCCGCCATAATCAATCTCCCGGCGGTCGCAGGAGCGGCAGGGCTCTTTCATCCAGTCCGCGCCGCGATAGGCGTTGAAGGCCGCGCCATGGCGCCAGATGTCGCCGAGCGGCCGCGCGCGCACGTCGTCGAAGGTCAGGCCCGGCAGCGTCTGCGCGGCGTGGCAGGGCAGGGCCTTGCCGGAGGGCGTCACCGCCATGATCGAGCGGCCCCAGCCGCCTGTGCACTGCTTGGGCCGCGTGGCGTAATGGTCGTGGATGACGAAGTCGAAATTCAGGACGCCCTGCAGCCGCTTCTTCGCCTCTTCGACAACGCCCACCGTCTCCATGAAGGTCTCGCGCGTCGGGATCAGCGCGGCGCGATTGACCTGCGCCCAGGCGTAATACTGGATATGCGCAATCTCGATGCGCTGCGCGTCCACCTCCACCGCGAAATCGATGATCCGCGGCAGATGCGCGATGTTCTGGCGATGCATCGGCGCATTGATGGTGAGGCCCATGCCCAATTCGCGCGTCCAGCGCGCGACGTCGCGCTTCTTCGGCACGCCGCCGTCATAGGCGGAGATGCGGTCGGCGCTCTCGGGGACGATGTCCTGAATCGACACCTGCACATGGTCGAGGCCGATTTCAGCCAGACGCTCGAGCCGCTCACGCGTCAGCAGCACCGCGGAAGTCACGAGATTAGTGTAAAGCCCCGCCTCCACGGCCTGCGCCAGGATTTCTTCGAGATCGCGCCGCACGGTCGGCTCGCCGCCGGAAAGATGCAGTTGCAACGCGCCGATCGACGCGGCCTGACGAAACGTCTCGCCCCATTCCCCGGCGGTCATTTCGACGTTCGACTTTTCGAGCTCCAGCGGATTGGAGCAATAGGGGCATTGCAGCGGGCAGCGATGCGTCAGCTCCGCGAGAAGTCCGGCGGGGCCGCCCGCGAAGGGTCCGATGGACGAAGCGAAGGCCGAGAGCTTCGGGGCCGAGAAGGGATCGACGCCGTCGCGCAGCAGGCGCTTGTCGGCGAGGCCCTGAAGCAAATTGCTCACGTCCCGCGTGATGACCTCGAGCGGCGCCGAATACTGCTGCGCGAGCTTCGCGCAGAGGTCGGCGATGCGGGTTTCGCCGTCGATGGCCTCGAGCACGATCAGCCCGATGGCGTCGAGCTCATAGGCGCGTTCGGGGGCAAGAATAACTGTGCGGCCGCGCGCGCGGTCTTCATGCAGGCGCGCATAGCGCGTGAAGGCGGGGCGGGAGTCCGGGCCGATGATGTAGCGTGTCGTCATTTTACGTTCGGCTCTTGTCGGGGCTGCTGGCCCCCTCCCTGTCCCTCGCCCGCTTCGCGGGAGAGGGGGCGCTCACGCGCGGCGTGGATGAAGACCACGCTCCCCTTCATCTCCCGCAAGTCGGGGGACGGTTGCGGAGGCGTCATTCCGGCCGCCAGGCCCCCGGCGGGATCAGCCCGGGCGTGACGTAAGCGTGATGTAAGGCGTCGAGCTGCGCCCACAAGACGTCGCATTTGAAGCGGACGGCCGCGACGCAGGCTTCCTGCTCCTCGCGCGTTCGGGCGTTGTCGAGCACATAGGCGAGCGCGAAGTCGGAATCGCGCGGCGCCTGGCTGAGGCGGCGCTTGAAATAGGCCATCACATGGTCGTCGACGAAGTCGTAATTCTCGAGCATGCCGACGATGCGCTCGCGATGGATCGAGGGCGCGAACAGCTCGGTGAGCGACGACGCCACCGCCACGACCAGCGGCTGCTCGACCACGAAGCGCACATAGGCTTCGACCGCGAATTTGGTGGCGGGCAGGGCGCCGCGCCGCGAGGTCACATAATCGCGCGGGAAGCCGAGCGCGTCGGTGAGCACCAGCCAGCGTTCAATGCCGCCCGCCTCCTCGCCGAGGCCGTCGTGATCATGAATGCGGTGAATCCACTCGCGACGCAATTCGCGGTCGTGCACGCGGCTCATGAAGGCGGCGTCCTTGCGCGGCACGGCCTCCTGATAGCAGTAGCGGTTCAAGGCCCAGGCGGCGACCTGCGGCTTTTTGAGCTTGCCGCCATGCAGCAGCTTATGAAATTCGTGCTTGTCGTGATAGCGCTCGACCCCGACGTTGCGGATCGCCGCTTCGAAATCAACTCTGGAGAGCGGCGCGGCGTCGCGCCAGTCGGTCACGATCTGATTCATAGCGTCACCTCCATGCCGTCCGCGCCGACTTCCCAGCCCGCGGCGCGCACGGCCGCGTTTTCCTCGGAGCCGGCGTCGAGGACCGGATTCGAATTGTTGATGTGCACGTAGATTTTGCGCGCGACACCGAGCGGCGCGAAGGCCGCGATCGAGCCGTCGTCGCCGCTCATGTTCACATGGCCCATGCGCGAGCCGGTCTTGCCGAGGAGCCCCTGTTCGATCATCTCATTTTCGTGGAACAGCGTTCCGTCGAAGAAAACGAGCGCCGCGTTTTTCAGGCGCGCGGCCAGCGGCGCGTCGACCCTCGCGCAGCCCGGAACGTAGAAGAAAGACTTGCCCGTCTTGGTCTCGATGATCTCGAGGCCGAGCGTGTCGCCGGCGCTGGTGCCGAAATTGGGCGCGTTTTTATCTTCGAGATAAAGCGCAATCTTGCCGGGCACGGGGAACGCGCGGATCGCGAGGCCGAGATCGACGCCCGCGCCCTTGAGCGGGATCGTCTCGTCCATCGGCAGTTCGATGCGCGGCACGAGCGGCGTCTGCAGAATGGTGAAGATCGGATTGGCGCCCAGCGCCTGCAGCACGCGTCCGGCGGCGTAGATAGTGAAGGGCTGAGCCTCGCGTAGATTGAGCAGGCCCGCGACATGGTCGACGTCGCCATTGGTGAGCGCGACCGCCTTGATGGGGCTCGCGCGGACGGGATCGCCCTCTGCGGGCGCGAGCTGCGGCGCGGCGGCGATCTGCTCGCGCAAATCGGGCGAGGCGTTGAGGAGAACCCAGCTCCGATCGTCCGCGCTCACCGCGAGCGACGACTGGGTGCGAGGCGAGAAACCGGGGGCGCCTGCGCGCACGGCGCGGCAATTAGCGCAATTGCAGTTCCATTGCGGGAAGCCGCCGCCGGCGCCCGAGCCCAAAATCCTGATCCGCATCGCGTTTCCGGCCGCTCGTTAACGAGCGCCTTCTCCCCGTTGTTTTCTTTTGCGCGCACTATGCACCCTCGGCGCGACGGCGCAAGTGCGGCAAATTTGCCTGCAGTTAACCGGGATGGACGACAATGCTGCAGCCGCGTTACCGGCTGCGCCCCAGTTTCGTCGCCTTCTCGCGCGAAAACAGGGTCCGGCCGGGCGCGCACTCGATCACTCATGAAGAATCCCCGGCCGCGCTGGATCCGCTATTTGCGCAAGGCTTCATTGACATTGACGGCCCTACTCGCGGCGGCGCTTCTCACGGGGTGCGCCTCGGAAAGCATGCGCGCGATCGACGGCCATATGAACAACGCCGTTTCGCTCGTCTCCGGCCCACAGGGCGAGCCGAGCCGCGTGCCGCTCTTCGTGGCGTCGACCCGGCGCGGCGAGGGGGCGGCGGACGACGGCCGCGCGCATTTCTCGCTGACCGCCATCGGTGTGCCGCAGACCCATCGGCCCGGCGCGGTGGAAAAGCCGAGTTTCGGCGGCGCCGACAAAAGCCGGCATTTTACCGTTCTCGCCAAGCGCAACATGGACGAAGAGGAGTTCTACGGCGAGCTTGCGGCCCATGTGTCGGGCCGCGTCGGCAGCTCGCGCGACGTTCTCCTTTACGTGCACGGCTTTAACACCAGCCTCGACGAATCGCGTTTCCGCCTCGCTCAGATCGTCGCCGACGGCGGCTTCTCCGGCGTGCCGGCGCTCTTCGCCTGGAATTCGCGCGGCGGACTGTTCAATTACGAATCCGACAAGGAGGCGGCGACGGTCTCGCGCGACGCGCTGGAGAAAGTGCTGCTGTCGCTCGCCAAAACGCCGGGTCTCGGCCGCGTGCACGTGCTCGCTCATTCCATGGGCGCGTGGCTCACCATGGAGACGCTGCGCGACGCCGCCATCTCCGGCCATCCCGATCTCGACGGGCGCCTGGGCGAGGTGATGCTGGCCAATCCCGACATCGACCTCAATGTCTTCCGCCAGCAATTGGGGCGGATCGATCCGCGCCATGTGTCGATCTTCGTCGCGAACAACGACCGCGCCCTGTCGCTGTCGTCGCGCATCGCCGGCGCACGGCCGAGGCTCGGCGCCATGGACACGGAAAAGCCCGAGGACAAGGCCGAGCTGGACCGGCTCGGCGTCGCCGTGCACGACATCTCGTCCTTCTCGACGGATTTCATTGGTCACGGCGCCTTCGCCGAGGCGCCCGACGTGGTGCGCAAGATCGGCGCGCATATCGCCGCGCCGCGCGCGCAGGACGCGGACCAAATGGCCATCCCGGATTTCCGGGGGGATCAGGTCGATGGAGGAACGGCGCAAACGCCGCCGCCGGCCGCCAGCCAGAAGGTGGAGACGTCGCCGCTGCCCCCGGTGGCGGGGCGGTAGTCGTCCGCGGGTTTGAAAGATTGCCAAGGACCGTTACTTTTACGGCGGCGTGATCGTTTCTTGAAGTGTATGAAAAATGGCTGACACCGCGACGCTCTCGGCGAAGTTCCAAATCTCGATCCCTAAGAGCGTCCGCGAGGCCCGGAATTGGAAAGCCGGCCAGCGGTTCGCCTTCATTCCCAGGGGCGCGGGCCTTCTCATCGTGCCCGTCCCGACACGCGACCAGCTCTCGGGGATCGCCAGGGGAGCCGAAGCCGGTGACTATCGCGATCGAAAAGACCGCGTTTGACGCGGCTTGTGGATACGTCGGCATGGATCGAGTGGTTGATTGGCTCCGAGACGGGAGAGAGCCTCATCGCGCGACTGCCGGAGCAGGAAGAGTGGCTCGTGCCGACCATTGTTCAGCTCGAACTCGCGAAATGGCTGGGGCGCGAAGCGGGAGAAGAAAAAGCGGATTAGGTCATCGCGTTCACAGAGCTGTGTGTCGTCGCGCCGCTCGATACGAAAATTGCCCTTTCGGCGGCAGAACTCGCAGCGCTCCATAAGCTGGCGACCGCCGATGCGATCGTGTATGCGAGCGCGTTGGCGTTCGGCGCCGACGTGCTCACCTGTGACGCGCACTTTAGGACGTGCCCGGCGTTCTTTATTTCTCAAAGACGGGATCAGACCGACGTTCCTGAGTTGGCCTAGCCTTCCGCGCCTTCCACCTCCCCCTTTTCCGCCTCCGCCTTCGCCAGCGCATTATACCGCTTCACGCTCACCGGGATCGCCGCCAGGAAGGCGACGCTCACCACGGCGAGCACTTCCATGGGATAAATCGCCAGCAGCAGCGCCGTCACGCCGACGCCGAACAGCACCGGGATAACGAGATCGCGCGGGATGCGGCCGATGCGCTTTCCCGAGAAATGCGGAATGCGGCTCGCCATCAGAAAGGCGATGGCGAGGACATAGGCGATGTAGAAGGGCGTCAACGCTTTGGAGGCTGGCAGCTCCAGCGCCGAGAAATGCAGATAGAGCGGCAGCAGCACCGTGACCGCGCCCGCGGGAGCCGGCATGCCGACGAAAAACTCGGCGTGCCACGCCGGTTTGCTCGGGTCTTCGATCATCACGTTGAAGCGCGCGAGGCGCAGCGCGCCGGCGATGGCGAAGGCGAGGACGGCGAACCAGCCGAGGCCCTTGATCTCGTGCAGGCTCCACAGATAGAGCAGCAGCCCCGGCGCCACGGCGAAATCGACGAAGTCGGCAAGCGAGTCGAGCTCGGCGCCGAAGCGCGAGGTGCCTTTGATCGCGCGCGCCAGGCGGCCGTCGAGGCCGTCGAGCACCGCGGCCGCCATGATGGCGGTGACGGCTTTGACGAAATCCTCCTCGATCGCATAGCGGATCGCGGTCAGGCCCATGCACAGCGCGAGCAGCGTCACGAGATTCGGCAGCACCACGCGCAGCGGAATGTTGCGAAAGCGCAGCCGCCGCAGCTCGGAGGCCGACAGCTCGGGATTGTCGTTCATCTGTTTTGGACCCTCAGCCGGTCTTGAAGGTGAGCGCCGCCGTCTCGGCCGTCATATCCGCGAGCACGGTCTCGCCGGCGACGGCGCGCGTTCCGACCGCCACCATGGGGCGCGCGGATGACGGCATGTAGACATCGACGCGCGAGCCGAAGCGGATCAGGCCGAAGCGGTCGCCGACGCCGAGGCTTTCGCCTTCCTTGACGAAGCAGACGATGCGGCGCGCGACGAGACCGGCGATTTGCACGACGCCGAAGCGCCCGCGCGGCGTCTCGATGACGAGGCCGTTGCGCTCATTGTCCTCGCTCGCCTTGTCGAGGTCGGCGTTGATGAAGATGCCGGGCTTGTAGGCGATCTTCGTGACGCGGCCGGTCGTCGGCATGCGGTTCACATGGCAGTCGAAGACGCTCATGAACACTGAGACGCGCTGCAGCGGCTCGGCGCCCATGCCGAGCTCCGGCGGCGGCAGGAAGAATCCGATCGAGCAGACGACGCCGTCGGCCGGAGAGACGACGAGCCCCTCCCTCAGCGGCGTGACGCGCGGCGGATCGCGGAAGAAATAGACGCACCAGGCCGTGGCAATGAAGCCGATCCAGCCGAGCGTCGGCGAGATCCAGTCGAGCACGAAGGCGGCGACGGCGAAGCCCGCGATGAAAACATAGCCCTCGGGATGAATCGGCACGAGGATTTTGCGGACGGAATCGATGACGGACATGCGGCTGATAGCTCCGTGGCGCTCGTTCTGACACAGCGCTTCGTCGCGCCTCTTTGCCATTTTGCGCCGGCAAAGTCACGGGCGGACGACCTTTGGAAATTACCCCCATAACGGGAGAGACTGAGGTCACCCCGGCAGGCGGCGGATGCGGCAGGGCGATCCGGCGGCGAGCGGCGGCTCGCCCGGCTCGCGAATGAGCAGCGCCTGCGATTGCGTGAGTTCGGTGAGGAGCGAGGAATCCTGCAGGGGCTGCGGCGTCGCGACGAGGCGGCCGGCGTCGTCCCGGGCGAGCCGCGCCCGCATATAATCGCGCCGGCCTTTGTTGGCGGGAAGGTCGGCGCCGGCGATCGCCGCCTCGGTCTGGTCGGCGGCGGCGTTTGGATCGCCCTGCAGGGCGCGAACGAGAGGCGCCAGGAACACGAGCGCGCAGACGATCGACGCCACCGGATTGCCCGGCAATCCGAGAATATGCGCGTCGCCGAGGCGGCCAGAGATCAAGGGCTTTCCCGGCCGCATGGCGATCTTCCAGAAATCGAGCGTCATGCCCTGGCGCGCCAGCGCCGGCCGCAGCAGATCGCGGTCGCCGACCGAGGCGCCGCCGAGCGTCACCAGCACGTCGGCTTGCGACTCGCGGGCCAGCCCGATGCCGCGCTCGAGTTCGGCGAGATCGTCGCGGAAAATGCCAAGGTCGACAACTTCCGCGCCCGCCTCCTCGGCGATCGCGGCCACGGCGAAACCGTTGCAGGCGATGATCTGCGCGGGGCCGGGCTCGGCGCCCGGGGCCACGAGCTCGTCGCCCGAGGCGATGATCGCCACCCGCGGCCGCCGCGACACGGGCAGTCGGGCGTGATTCATGGCGGCCGCAAGGGCGAGCTCTGCTGGCCCGAGCCGCACGCCGGCGCAAAGACCCGCGGCGCCCATGCAAAAATCGAGGCCCGCGGCGCGAATGTGCTGGCCCGGCCTCGCCGCTTCCTTGGCCTTCACCAGGCCGTCCGCGACCTCGGCGTCCTCCTGCAGGAGGATCGCGTCGGCCCCTTGCGGCGTCGGCGCGCCGGTGAAGATGCGCACCGCCTCGCCGGCTTGCAGCGGAGCCCCATAGCCATGGCCCGCGGCGCTCTCGCCGACGAGCCGCACCGGGCCGGCCGCGAGGTCGGCCGCGCGGACGGCGTATCCATCCATCGCCGAGACGTCGACCGGCGGCTGCGTGCGTTTGGCGACGAGATCACGTGAGAGCGTGCGGCCGCGGGCCTTTGCAAGCGCGACCTCCTCTTCCCCCAGCCGCGCGGCGTCCGAAAGGACGCGCGCCAGGGCCTCGTCGACAGAAAGGAGTTTGTTGTCCGCCATGCTTTCCTTCCTTTCGCGCGCGTTCGGGGCGCAAAACCCTCTCCCCGCCTGCGGGGAGAGGGCAGGGTGAGGGGCCTGGGGTCGAAGCGCACGGCTGCGACTTGTCGCAATGGTCCTGCGCCGAACCCGTGCGCCTCCATGCCCTCGCCCCTCACCCCAACCCTCTCCCCGTGCGCGGGGAGAGGGAGAGTGGGCGGCGCCCTTCTCCATTCAACTGTCGTCGCGTCGCCAATGGCCGCTCTTGCCCCCCTGCTTTTCAACGAGCTCGACGCCCTCGATTCGCATGGCGCGGTCGGCGGCCTTCAGCATGTCGTAGATCGTCAGACAGGCCACGGAGACCGCGGTCAGCGCCTCCATCTCGACTCCCGTCTTGCCGGCGACGGTCGCCTCCGCCTCAACCCGCAAGCCGGGCAGCGACTCGTCCGCCGCGATCTCCACCGACACGCTGGCGAGGGGCAGGGGATGGCAAAGCGGGATGAGGTCGCTCGTCTTCTTCGCGGCCATGATGGCGGCGACGCGCGCGACGCCGAAGACGTCGCCCTTCTTGGCCTGCCCGGCGACGGCGAGCGCCAGGGTCTCCGGCGCCATGACCACGCGTCCCCGCGCTCGCGCCACGCGCTTCGTCTCCGCCTTGGCCGAGACGTCGACCATATGGGCGTCGCCCGTTGCGGTGAGATGCGTCAATTTGGTCATGATTCAGCGGCGTTGACGGCGGGGGTTCTCATCCGTGCAAGAGCTTGCGAGCCGCCGCCTCGACATCGTCCTGCCGCATGAGGCTTTCGCCGACAAGGAAGGTGAAGATGTGCGACTTCTCCAGCCGCAGGCAGTCGTCATGCGTCGCGATGCCGCTTTCGGCGACGATGATCTTGTCGCGCGGCACTTTCTCCGCGAGTTTCTCGCTCACCTCGAGCGACACCTTGAAATCATGCAAATTGCGGTTGTTGATGCCGATCAGCCGCGTTTCCAGAGCCAGCGCGCGATCGAGTTCGCGCTCGTCGTGGACTTCAACCAGCACGTCCATCCGCAGGTCGTGGGCGGCGGTGTTGAGCGCCTTGGCCTCTTCGTTGCTGACGGCGGCCATGATGATGAGGATGCAGTCGGCGCCAAAGGCGCGCGCCTCGAAGACCTGATAGGGATCGAACAGGAAATCCTTGCGGATCGCCGGAAGGTGCGTCGCCTTGCGCGCAGCCTCGAGGTCTTCGAGCTTGCCCTTGAAGGAGGGGCCGTCGGTTAAGACCGACAGACAGGCGGCGCCGGCCTTTTCATAGGCTCTGGCGAGTTTCGGCGGGTCGAAATGGTCGCGAATGACGCCTTTCGACGGGCTGGCCTTCTTGATTTCGGCGATCAGGGCGATGCGGCGCTGATTGAGCTTTTCCTCGATCGCATGCACAAAGCCGCGCGGCGGGTCGTGGTCGCGCACCTTGCGCTCGAGCGCCGCGAGCGGCATCCGCACCTTCGCCTCGGAAATCTCGGTGCGCTTATAGGCTTCGATACGGTCGAGAATATCGGTCATGTCTTCAGGCCCGAAGGAGGCGCCGGCGCGCCTCGCTGATTCATTACCTGCATAGCCGATCGCCGTCTGCAATCCTATCCCGTAGAAAGTCGCGGTAGACCGCGCCTTCCCGCAGAGCGGGGGGAGGTTGTGGCGGGGGTCACCCTGCAGCGTTGGAATGCTCGACGAGCGCCTCGAGCGTCGCCGCCGCCGCGCCCGAGTCCAGCGCCTGCGCCGCGAGCGCGGCGCCGTCGCGCAGATCGGCGGCGCGCTCGGCGACGACGAGAGCAACCGCCGCGTTGAGCATCGCGATGTCGCGATAGGCGTTCTTTTCGCCCTCGAGCACCGCGCGCAAGGCCCGGGCGTTATGAGCCGGGTCGCCCCCGACGAGCTCCTGCGCAGTGGCGCGGCGCAGGCCGGCGTCTTCGGGCGTAATGTCGAAAGCGTGGATCGCGCCGTCGGTCAAAGACACGACATGAGTGACCCCGGTCGTGGTCGCTTCGTCGAGCCCGTCCGCGCCGTGGAGCAGCCAGACCCGGCGCGCGCCGAGCTCGTGCAGGACGCGGGCGAGCGGCTCCAGCCAGTCGCGGGAATAGACGCCGATGGTCTGGCGCTCGACCCGCGCCGGATTGCACAGCGGCCCCAAGAGATTGAAGATCGTGCGCACGCCGAGTTCGGCGCGAACCGGCGCGGCGTGGCGCAGCGCCGGGTGATGCGTCGGTCCCGCCATGAAACACAGGCCCGCCTTGCGCAGACAGTCCGCCGCGGCCGCGGGCGGGATTCCGACCTTGACGCCCAATTCGCCCAGAACGTCCGAGGCGCCGGAGCGCGAGGACGAGGCCTTGCCGCCATGCTTGGCGACGACCGCGCCGCAGGCGGCGGCGATGATGGCGGCGAGCGTCGAAATATTGTAGGTGCCGGCGCCGTCGCCGCCCGTGCCGACGATGTCGATCGCGCCGGGCGGCGCTTCGACGGCCGTCATGACGGCGCGCATGGCCTCCGCCGCGCCAATGATCTCCTCGACCGTCTCGCCGCGCAGGCGCAGGCCCATGAGAAAGGCGCCGAGCTGCGCCGGCGTCGCCGCGCCGTCGAAGATCAGCGCAAAGGCGGCTCGGGCCTCCTCGCGGGCGAGCGGTGCGCCTTCGGCGAGAGCGGCGATATAGGGTTTGAAATCCTGCATTCGGCGGCCTTAAGCCACCTTCGCCCGACCCCGGCGGGCCTCGTTCCATTCCTGCGCGAGATCGAGGAAATTGCGCAGGATCTTATGGCCGTGCTGCGAGGTGATGCTTTCCGGGTGGAACTGCACCCCATGGGTCGGCAAAGTGTTGTGCGACAGCGCCATGATCAGCCCGTCCGGCGTCTCGGCGGTGACGCGCAGGCAGTCGGGCAGGGTTTCGCGCTTGACGACGAGCGAGTGATAGCGGGTCGCCTGGAAAGGCCCCTCAATGCCGCGAAACACCGCGTCGCCCTGATGCAGGATGGTCGCCATCTTGCCGTGGATGGGCATGGGCGCCCGGATGACCTCGCCGCCGAACACTTCGCCGATCGACTGGTGGCCGAGGCAGACGCCGAAGATCGGGACCGTCTCGGCGGCGGCGGCGATCAGCTCCATGCAGACGCCGGCCTCGTGCGGGGTGCAGGGGCCGGGCGACAGCACGATGGCGTCCGGCCCGCCGGCGAGCACTTCCGCGACGGAAACCGCGTCATTGCGGTGCACGGTGACAGTCGCCCCCAGCTGGCCGAAGTAATGGACCAGGTTGAAGGTGAAGCTGTCGTAATTGTCGATCAGCGTGATATTGGACATGGTTCTTCCGGCGCGTTCGCGGCGTTGCTTTGAAACCCCAATAGGCCCCGGGGCCGCGTTAGGCAACCTCGCGCGGCGCGCGTCTATTGCGACGCGATCTGGCGGTGCGGGAGGCGCCAATCGGGCCGCGCGTCGCGGATCATCATGATCTCCCCGAGCGACTGCCGCGTCAGCAGGCCGACGAGCCGCCCGTCGCGATCCACCACGCCGACGGGGGCCCCGGCGTTGAGCGAGGTCAGCGCGGCCTCGACATTTTCATGCGCGCCAATGGTCGCGAGCGTCTTGCTGGCGAAGGGAGCGACCGGCGCGCCAGGATCCGAGGCGCGCAGGGCGTCGACGATTTCGGCGCGCGACAGGAGACCGACGGGCCGGTTGAGCGCGTCGACAAGGGGAAAATCTTCCTGGGAGGTGGCGAGCAGGATTTCAACGGCCTCGCTGACGGTGGCCCCGCGCCCGATGGCGGCGATGCGGGTCTCCATCGCGTCGACCGCCGGTATGCCGCGCGCGGCTTCCGCCATGGTCGTCATCTGCGCCTCGCCCGCGGCGGCGATATAGACGAAGATCGCGATGAAAAGCAGCATCGGATTGCCGAAGAGGCCCGCAAATCCGAGAAGGAAGGCGAAAGCCTGGCCGATATAGGCCGCAATGTTCGTGGCTTTTGACTGGCCAAGCCACATGGCGAGCGCGGCCCGCAGCACCCGCCCGCCGTCCATGGGGAACGCCGGGATGAGGTTGAAGACGGCCAGGAAAATATTGGTGGCGGCCAACCGCTCCCAGAGACTGACCGACGGGTTGGCGATCTGCGCCGCCTCGCCGAGGTTGAACGCGCCCGAGACCCCGAGCAGGACGGCCGCGATGACAATGTTGACGGCCGGGCCGGCGATGGCGACCAGCAACTCCTGCCAGGGCTTCTGCGGCATCGATTCCATATCGGCGACGCCGCCGATGGGGAGCAGCGTCACCTCGGGCGAGGCGATGCCGAACTGGCGCGCCATGAGGATGTGGCCGAATTCATGCAGAACCACGCAGGCGAACACCGCGGAGATGAACAGGACGCTCTGGCCCGCCGCCTCTGCGCCGCCGCGTTGAAAGGCGGCCATGGCGATCCAGGCCAGGAAAAGCAGGAGAGTGATGTGAATGCGCACGGCCGTTCCCCTGAACGTGCCAAGCGTAAAGGACCAGCGCATCCGGAAACCCCGCAGCGTAAACAAGTCGTCAAGACATAGGGCGTCGCCGGCTGTTGCGCCAGAGCAGCTGAATCAGGGCGTTGAAAAGAAAAGGCCGGCGAAGCCCGAGGCGTCGCCGGCGAAGTTTACGACAAAGAAAAGGAAGCGGTTTTTTCAGAGACGGAAACGAATCTGGTCCGTCCAGAAGCGCTCGAGACGGGTGAGCGACTGGTTCAGGGAGCGGAACTCCTCGGGAGAGACGCCGCCGATCTGCTCGATCGTCTTGGCGTGCTTGTCGTAGAGCTGCGCGACAATGTCGTGGACTTCCTTGCCTTTGGGGGTGAGGCTGATGCGCACGGAGCGGCGGTCGAGGCGCGAGCGGGCATGGTGCAGATAGCCCGTGTCGACGAGCTTCTTGACGTTGTAGGAGACGTTGGAGCCCAGATAATAGCCGCGCGTGCGCAGTTCGCTCGCGGTGAGCTCCTTGTCGCCGATATTGTAGAGCAGGAGCGCCTGCACAGCGTTGACGTCGCCACGGTCGCGGCGGTCGAACTCGTCCTTGATGACGTCGAGCAGGCGACGATGCAGACGCTCGACGAGGGTGAGCGCCTCGAGATAGACCGGCCTCACCTCGCCCGCGCGGTCGGCGGCGGCTTCGTTTCTGGCGGGCTGGGCGGTCTTCATAACGGCGCTCATCCTTTTCTCCATCGTTTTCGTTGCGTCGCGCATGTCTTGCTTGATGAGGTCAAATTATCTGCTCACGAATGAACTTGAGTTTAAATAACAGCCTGAATCGCGCGTTTACCCAGACTTGCGGGCTTTGGGTGAATCAAAGTTGAACCGAAAGCGGCAAGTTTGGCGTAATGCGCTGGATCGCTAAGGATTGGCGGGCGACTGTTAAGAAGCCGCTGGGCTTTTATTAATCTTTGCGGAAACAGAAGGGAGCAAGAGTGGCGAAATACGATCTCGCGGTTGTCGTCGCGCGCTTCCAACCCGTGCAGAACTCGCATTGCGTCCTTCTCGAGCATGCGCTCGCGCAGGCCCATCGCGCGCTTGCGCTCGTCGGCTCCTCTGACGCCGCGCGCACGCCCAAGCATCCGTGGAGCTATGCGGAGCGCGCCGAGATGATCGCGGCCGCGCTCGGGCCGGCGGCGTCGCGCGTCACGACGCTGCCGCTGCGCGACCATCTCTACAATGCGCACCGCTGGCGCGCCGAAACGCAGGCGCAGGTCGCGCGCGTCGCAGGCGACGCACAATCCGTCGCGCTCTTTTGCGCGGCGCACGACGCCCGTGCGTTTCCGCAATGGGCGCAGATTGTGATCGATCTGCCGCCGGCGCCTTCGGCTGAAGCAATTTGCGAAGCGCTCTTTGCAGATTCAGACAGCGGCCTGCGCTTGATCGAAGACCATACGCCGGGGGCGGTCTTCGACATGATCTCGACATTCCGCCGTTCCGGCGACTTTGCGCGTCTGCGCGAAGAATATCGCATCATCCAGGCGGAACGCGGGGCTTGGGCCCAGGCGCCGTTTCCGACGATCTTCGTCACGGTCGACGCCGTCGTCGCACATTCGGGCCATGTGCTGCTCGTCGAACGCCGGCATGATCCGGGGCGTGGGCTGTGGGCGCTGCCGGGCGGCTTCGTCGAGCCGCACGAAACAGTGCGCGACGCGGCAATCCGCGAATTGCGCGAAGAGACGATGATCGAGGTTTCAACCTCGGCGCTGCTCGGCCATCTGCGCGACGCGGTCGTGTTCGACGATCCGCAGCGGTCGCTGCGCGGGCGCACGATCACCCACGCCTTCTTCTTCGACTTTCCGTCGGGAGATCTGCCGGAGGTTCAGGGCGGCGACGACGCAGCTTGCGCACGCTGGGTCCCGATGCATGAAGTCAGCGGCATGCGATCGCGCATGTTCGAGGATCACTTCTTCATCCTCGAACATTTTCTCGGTCTGGATTGAAGCTGAAGGCGCGGACTTTCCCGCTCCCCCGCCGGCGGGGAGAGGGCAGGGCGACTGAGCGTCAGCCTTCCTGACGCGGGGCGGGGCGGGCGCGCGCCTCTCTGCGGCGTCGGCGCTCCCGCAGACGCGGCGCGTCGACGTCCCGGCCCGCCTCGAAGGTCAGGCCGAAATACATGATGATGAGAAGCGCGTTGACGCCGATCAGCCAATAGCCGCCGACGGAAAAGCCCGGCATGCTCAGGGTGAGAAAGATCTGCGCGCTGGCGATGAGCAGCCAGAGCACGCCGCCCCAGGGCGTCGCGAGCCAAAGGCCGACGCCGGCGACAAGATCGAGCACCGCGAAAAAAATCACCGCGAAGGCGGCGTTTTGCGGCATGGTGTCGAAGATCGACTGTTTGGCCATGAGCACGATGCGCCAGTGCATCAGGCCCTGCATCAGCCAGAACAGCGCGACGATGCGCATGAAGCGCGACAGCAGCATGCCCCATTTGGCCGCGTCGCCCGCGGGGCCGGGATCGCCGACCCGGATCGGACGATAAGGATCGTCGCCGTCGTCATAGATGCTGGGATCGGCCATCAACGGTCCTTTGGCGGAGCCGGACGCGGGCCTCCGGCTCGATCAAACCCCAAATCATTGCCCCCGGCGCGCGCGGGCGGCGAAGCGGACGGCTTCCTCGGCGGCGCGGAACAACGCCTTGGCCTTGTTCGCGCACTCGCGGTTTTCATATTCGGGCTCGCTATCATAGACGACGCCCGCGCCGGCCTGCACATGCATCTTGCCGTCTTTGACGATCGCCGTGCGCAACACGATGCAGGTGTCCATCTGTCCCGCAGAGCCAAAATAGCCGATGCAGCCGCCGTAAATGCCGCGCTTGTCGGTCTCGAGTTCGTCGATGATCTCCATGGCCCGCACCTTGGGCGCGCCGGAGACCGTGCCGGCGGGAAAGCCCGCCGCGAGCGCGTCGATGCAGTCGAAACGGCTCTCGTCCAACTCGCCTTCGACATTCGAGACGATATGCATGACGTGGCTGTAGCGCTCGATCGTAAAACTGTCGGTGACGCGCACCGTCCCGGTTTTCGCGACGCGGCCGACGTCGTTGCGGCCGAGATCCAGCAGCATGAGATGCTCGGCGCGCTCTTTCTCGTCGGCGAGAAGTTCGGCGGCGAGCCGCTCGTCCTCGACCTTGTTCTCGCTGCGCCAGCGCGTGCCGGCGATCGGTCGGATGGTGACCTTGCCTTCGGCGACGCGCACGAGAATTTCCGGGCTCGAGCAGACGATCTGAAACGCGCCGAAATCGAGGAAGCAGAGGAACGGCGCCGGATTGACGCGGCGCAGCGCGCGATAGAGCGCGAAGGCGGGCAGCGCGAAAGGCGCGGTGAAACGCTGCGAGAGCACGACCTGAAAAATATCGCCCGCGCGGATATATTCCTTCGCCCGCTCCACCATCTCGAGGAAACGGGACTTCGGCGTGTTGGAAACCGGCTCTTCGGCGAGGAGCGCGGGATCGCAGCCGGCGTCGCGATGTTCGAGCGGCGCCTCCAGCGTCGCGACGACCCTGTCGAGACGCGCCAGCGCCGCCTCATAGGCGGCCTTGGCGGCGACGCCCGCGCGCGGGCGCACCGGGGTCACGATGGAAATTTCATCGCGGACAGTATCGAAGACGACCATGACCGTCGGGCGGATGAACAGCGCGTCCGGAACGCCGATCTTGTCGTCCTTGGCGGGCGCCAGCCGCTCCATCTGGCGCACCATGTCGTAGCCGAGATAGCCGAAGACGCCGGCGGCCATTGGCGGCGACTGCGGCGCGGCGGCCGGGATGGCGGATTCCGCGATGAGCTGGCGCAGCGCCACGAGCGGCGCCACGCCACAGGGCGCAAAGGCGTTGGCGTCCGCGAGCGCGTCGCGGTTGATTTCGGCCCGGTCGCCCACCGCGCGGAAGATCACGTCCGGGTCGAGGCCGATCATCGAGTAGCGCCCCCGCGCGGCGCCGCCCTCGACCGACTCGAGCAGGAAGGTCGAGCCGGCGCGCTCGCGCGAGAGTTTCAGATAAGCGGAGACCGGCGTCTCCAGATCGCCGACGAGGCGCGTCACGACGAGCCTCGGACGTCCGGCGTCGTAATCGGCGGCGAAAGCCCCGAAGTCGGGCTCGAACACGGCGCCTGTCACTGTTCTTCCTTGCCCACTCCGACGGCGGCTTCGAGCGCCTTCTGATTGATCTCGACGTTGAGCGCCTTTTCGAGGCCGCCGACATATTGCTCGAGGAGATCGTTCTGCACGGCTGGCTTGAGCTGGTCGGCGATGATCTTGGATTCAACGGAGTTCGGGTCGAAGGGCGGCGTCTGCGCGTCCTTCACGACGAAGATCAGCCGGCCGTTGT
This sequence comes from Methylocystis sp. NC52PC, assembly GCF_055698645.1. Classification (NCBI taxonomy): domain Bacteria; kingdom Pseudomonadati; phylum Pseudomonadota; class Alphaproteobacteria; order Hyphomicrobiales; family Methylocystaceae; genus Methylocystis; species Methylocystis sp. NC52PC. Next base: position 3,152,520 of record NZ_CP170127.1, read on the forward strand.
CGACAGTGGCGGAGCCCGCGCCGCCGGGCGGAACGTCGAAGAACTGCACGATGGTGTTGACCGTGAAGTCGGGCCGCTGCGCGCGCTTCACCTCGGTCGCGCGCTTCACCTCGAGTTTGAGCGCCTTGGCGGCGTCCTCGATGGACTGCCCGCCCTTGATCTTGGCCACGATCTCGTCCGCTTTGGCGGAGAGCGCCTTCTGGGCGTTTTCCGCGCGCATGGTTTCGGCGACCGAGTCTTTCACCTCTTCGAACGTCTTCTGGCGCGCGGGCTCGATGGCGTTCACCTCGAACCAGACATGGCCGCCGTCGCGCGTCGCGACGGTTTCATTGTCCACGCCGATGTCGGAAGCGAAGGCCGCCTTCAAGAGGTCGGCGCCGGCGGGAACCTCGATCGCCTTTCCGTCCTTGCCGCGCCCCGCGTCGTCGACGCCGTCGATCACGCGGGTCTGGACGCCCGCGGCGGCGGCGGCTTCGGCCAGCGTCTTGCCGGCGGCGCGCTGATCCTCGATCGCATCGTGCAGCTTGCTGACCTGCGGGCCGGCGCGCTGCGTCGCGATCTCGGCCTTGAGCTCGGTCTTCGCCTGGTCGAAGGTCTTGGTGGTCACCGCAGGCGAAATCTTCTTCACAACGGAGATGACCGTGCCGAAGGCGGTCGTCACCGGCTCCGCGACGCCCGGCTGCGGCAAGGCGAAGACGGCGTCGCCGACCTTGGCGTCGCCAAAGTCGCGCTTCTCGACGAGGCCCAGATCGACGTCCTTGGGATTGCGCTTGAGCTCGGCGGCGAGCGCGTCGATGTCCGCGCCGCCCTTGAGCTTGGCGACGGCGTCCTGCGCTTCCGCGTCGGACTTGAAGACGAGCTGGCGCACCTCGCGCTTCTCGGGCGTCCCATAGCGCTTGCCTTTGACGTCGTCATAAAGCTTGCGCGCGTCGTCGTCGGAGACGTCGGCGACCTTGGCGATGGTGGAGGGGCTCGCCTCAACGACCGTGAGCTTGCGATATTCCTTGGCGCGGAACGTCTGCTCGCGGTCCTGGAAATATTTCTTCAGCTCCTCCTCGCTCGGCTTCTGGGCGTCGCCGGCGGCGGAGACAGGCAGGACGAAATAGTCGACCGAACGGGCCTCGTTGCGGAAGCGATGAATGGCCTCGACCATCAGCTTCGGCGGCTCGACGCCGGCGATGACGATGTCGGTCAAGGCCTTGCGAAGATAGGCGGCCTTCTGGTCGGCGAGGAAGCCGCGCTCGGTGTAGCCGGCGTCGCGGGCGATGGCCTTGAACTTGTCCGCGTCGAAGGCGCCGTTCGTCTGGAACGCCTTCTCGTTGGCGATGATGCGCTGGGTCGTCTCGTCGCTGGAGGCGAGGCCGAGATTGCGCGCCTTCTGGTCGAGGGCGACGTCGGTGATCAGGCGCTCCAGGACCTGCAGGTCCATGCCGGCGCGATGGGCCTCCTCGGCGGTGACGGCGCGGCGCATTTTCTGCTGCACGCGCCGCAGATCGTTCTGGAAGGCGGTGCGGAACTGGTCGACCGTCACCTCGCCGGCGCCCACTCGGGCGAGGCGCTGCGCCGTGAAGCCGCGGAAGACGTCTCCGACGCCCCAGATCGCGAAACTGATCACGATGACGCCCATCACAACCGCCATGATGGCGCGGCCGATCCAGTTCTGCGATGCGACGCGCAGGCCCTCGAGCATTTTTCCGGTTCCCTTATTTCCGATTTTTGGGGGCGTGCGGCCCCGATTTGGCGGCGGACTATAGGGAGGGGCGCGGGCCGTGGCAATGAGCCGCGCGCATATCCGCGCCCGCGCGTCGATTTGCGACATTGCAAGGCCGAGCCCTGGGCCGCCAGTCTCGCATCCGTCGCGCGGCGCCAGGCGTGGGCCGAAGCCCGATGCGCTTTTCAGCAATGGGATGAGAATGGACGAAACCAGAAACGAGAACGCCGCCGATTCCGTCACAGCGCTCGAACAAGCCGCCGGCGCGGTCGAAGCGGAACCGCAGGACGCCGCTCCGGCGCGCGCCGCGGTCGAGCCTGCGCCGCAGCGAGAGGACGTCCGCCGGCTGCGCGCCGATTCGGAGGCGATCCGCCACGCCTTCGAGACGGGCGAGTTTCCCTACAAGACGCGACTGTCGAACAAGGTCTACCTCGACCATATGGCCGCCTTGCAGGTCGAGTTGCTCAAGGCCCAGAACTGGGTCAAGGAGGCCGGCCAGCGCATCGTCGTGCTGTTCGAGGGCCGCGACGCCGCCGGCAAGGGCGGCACGATCAAGCGGTTCATGGAGCATCTCAACCCGCGCGGCGCCCGCGTCGTCGCGTTGGAGAAGCCCACCGAGCGCGAGCGCACCCAGTGGTATTTTCAGCGTTACATCCAGCACCTGCCGGCGGGCGGCGAGATCGTCTTCTTCGACCGCAGCTGGTACAACCGCGCCGGCGTCGAACGCGTCATGAACTTTTGCACGCCGAACGAATATCTCGACTTCATGCGCCAGTGTCCCGATCTCGAGCGCATGTTCGTAAGCTCTGGCGTCAGACTCTACAAATACTGGTTTTCCGTGACGCGCGAGGAGCAGATGCGCCGCTTCAAGGCGCGGCAGACCGATCCGCTGAAACAGTGGAAGCTGTCGCCCATCGATCGAGCCTCCATGGATAAATGGGACGATTACACCGAGGCGAAGGAGGCGATGTTCTTCTTCACCGACACAGCGGATTCGCCCTGGGTCGTGATCAAGTCCGACGACAAGAAGCGCGCGCGCCTGAATTGCATGCAGCACTTCCTGTCGAGCCTCGATTATCCCAACAAGGACCACAGCGTCGTGCGCGGCCCCGACCCGCTGATCGTGGGAGCCAGCGCGCATGTCATCGGCCGCAGCGAGCACATCGTCGGCAGGTCGCTGACGATGGATCTCGAGAAAAAGCGCAAGCGCGGGTAGTAGGCGCCGCTGAGGTCGAGGCGCGCCGCCAGCGCGCCTCACTTTTGTCGGGGTATGCGCAAGATCTCGCCGCTTCAAGGCCTCCGAGCAAAATTTTTTCATCGAAACTACGTTCAAAATCAATAGGCTACTTGCCGCGCAGGCGCTCCTCGCGTATCAATCGAGACGCTGACGCTGTACGGGAATGAATAGACCGGCGGCAACGGCTCCGGGGCGAGCGCTTGGCCCGCGGAGCTTCAAGTATAAATGCGGCGACGTACGCAACGCCAAGCGCCTCATAAAGGAACCTCCATGCTGCGATCTTTTGGTCTCGCAGGAATGATGACGTGTGTACTCATTTCTGCGCCCGCCAATGCTTTCGATGTGGTCCGTCATGACTATGGTGGACGCGTTGAACCTTACGTCGCGCGTCTGTCTGCGGCCCAGTCCCGTGGCGAGCCGGTGCGCATTGGTCCGGTCGAGTGCGACTCCTCCTGCACGCTCTACCTCGGCGCGCGTAACAGCTGCGTGCACCCGGGCGCCGTTTTCGGCTTCCATGCGCCGTGGGTCGGCGGTCCCAACAGCGGCGTCGTCGATCCGCAGATGACCGCCGTGTTCGCCTCGGCCTACAAACCGCCGCTGCGCCGCATCTTCATGAACCACGTGCGCGCCACGCGCGGCATGGTTCCGGGCCCGCTGCTCAAGCTTACGGGCGTGCAGCTCGCGAGCCTCGGCTATCGCCTCTGCGGCTACTGATCGGACAGCTCAAGGGCAGGCGGCGGCGCGGTTTGGGTTTCGCGTAGCGCGCCGGCTTCACACCAGCCCTTGCTCCAATTTACGATCCAGCAGACGCTGAGCATGACCGGGAACGATCAGCCGCCGACGACGGTCGCCAGCGCCGCTCCGGAGTCGAACCCGAACAGGCCGATCGCGGCCGCGACCGCGACTTTGAAAAAGTTGCTGGCCCCATAAGCGCAGAGGGGCCGGCGACGCAATGGCGCGCGCCGCACAAGCGGTTGAGGCCCTAAGGCCAGCGCCGCGTTGACATCGACGCCCCAGTGCGCATGAGCGGACGAGACCGGCCCCTCGTCCTTCGAGACGCGTGCTTCGCACGCTCCTCAGGATGAGGGTCCTTGCATTGCCAAATCTTCTAAAAGCAAATTGACAAGCAGTCCTCATCCTGAGGAGCCGCCGCAGGCGGCGTCTCGAAGGACGAGGATTGCGGCTCCAGCGTTTGAAGATGTCGCGGAGAGCTTGCTTCCAATCGGGTCGGACAGGCCTCGCGGCGGCATTGCCGCAGACGGTAACTCTGCGGGGGCCCGGCTCGCTGAAAATGTCCCGACCTTTCGAGGCGAAGCCTTCGGCTGGATGGCGGCGGCCGGCGGCTTCTGCATTTCTACCTCCCATTATGTAGGAATATATACAGCTCCATGACGCTGCGCCTGCTGGACGCATTGCGACTCCGCGATCTTCTGTTACCTAAATCGAACGATCAGAGGATTCGCGCCCATGACTCGCCGCCCGCTCGTCGCCGGTAACTGGAAAATGAACGGGTCGCTCGCATCCCTCGCCGAGGTCGCGGCCATGGGTGGAGCCTATGATGCGGCGCTGAAGGCGCGGGTCGAGCTGATCGTCTGCCCGCCCGCGACGCTCGTCGCCATGGCGGTGGAGGTCGCGACGCGCTTGGGGATCGGGCTTGGCGGCCAGGATTGCCATGTCGACGCCAGCGGCGCGCATACGGGCGACATTTCCGCCGAAATGCTCAAGGACGCCGGCGCGTCCTATGTCATCGTGGGCCACAGCGAGCGGCGGGCCGACCATGGCGAGACCGACGCCATTGTGCAGGCCAAGGCTGCGGCGGCGCTGCGGGCCGGGCTCACGCCGATTGTCTGCGTCGGCGAGACCCGCGCCGAGCGCGAAGCCGGCGACGCCCTCGCCGTCGTGGGGGCGCAGATCGACGGCTCGCTGCCCGCCGACGCGCCGGACACGATCGTCGTCGCCTATGAGCCGGTCTGGGCGATCGGCACGGGGCTGACGCCAACGCCCGCCGACGTCGCCCAGATGCACGCCTTCGCACGCGAGCGGATCGAGCAGCGGCTCGGCGGCGGCAAGAGCGTGAACGTGCGCATTCTCTATGGCGGCTCCGTGAAGCCGGCCAACGCCCAAGAGCTGATGAGCGTCGCCAATGTCGACGGCGCGCTGGTCGGCGGCGCCAGCCTCACCGCCAAGGACTTCGTGGCGATCGCCGACGCCTATCGCTTGATCGGCGCGCTTTCGGCGTGAGGACAGGCAAGGCTTGCCGCCTTGCGGCGCCGCCGTTATAAGCGCGGCGCTTATCTTTCCAGCACTCCAACTAGACGAGGCGATGCGCTCTCATGGCGATCGAACGCACTTTTTCCATCCTCAAGCCCGACGCGACCAAGCGCAACCTCACCGGCGCCATTAACGCCCTCATCGAGGGCGCGGGCCTGCGCATCGTGGCGCAGAAGCGCATCCGCATGACCCGCGAGCAGGCCGAGACCTTCTATGCGGTGCATAAGGAGCGTCCCTTCTTCGGCGAACTCGTCGACTTCATGATCTCCGAGCCGGTCGTCGTACAGGTGCTCGAGGGCGAGAATGCGATCGCGCGCTATCGCGAAGTCATGGGCGCCACCAATCCGGCCAACGCCGCGCCGGGCACGATCCGCAAGGAGCACGCGCTCTCGGTCGGCGAGAACTCCGTGCATGGCTCCGACGCCCCGGAGACGGCAGCGATCGAAATTGCGCAGTTCTTCTCCGGCAACGAGATCGTCGGCTGATTTGCAGCGCCGCGGTGTCCTATACCCGGCGCTGGATGACCTCGCTTCGCTCGCAATGACGGTCTTCTCGTCATTGCGAGGAGGCGACGCCCGCAAAGCGCCCCATGGCGCAGCGCATTACGTCTGCGCTTCTTTAAAATACCGCCCCATTATCCTGTCGCGATAGGCGACAAGGTTCGGCTTCGAGAGCGCCGCGTCGCGCGTCGGCGAATTGGTCGCCGGATCCATGAGCACCGCGAGCATGCCAAAGGCGGAGGCGTCGGCGGCGCAGGGCCGCTCGCCGAAGAGGAACGGTTTGTCGCCAAGGAGCGTCGCCAGCGCCTCGACGTCGCGGGCGCCGAGAAGGGCGAGCTCCGACGCGCTGAACCGGGCGACGCCCTGCTGCCAGAACCGCCACAACAGACCCCGCCGGATCGCCCATTTGCCGATCGCGCGCGCCGGCGCCGGCAGAAGTCGGTCGAAGACCGGGCCGGGACCGTGCGCGAAATTATCGTCATCCTTCCAGCGATGCAGCGCGATGATCCACATCAGGTGATCCTCGCAAAGCTTCTCGATCGCTACGGCCTGCGCCCGTTCGAGCGGCGAGAGGCCTGCGTCGAAATCGATCCCGCGGGTCTTTTCGAGATGCAAGCGGATAAAGGTCGAATCCGCGATAACCACGCCGTCGTCGTCAATGTATGGGAGCTTGCCCTTGGGCGCGCTACGAAAGCCGGTCGTATCCACCGCGAAGTCGACGCCGGCGATTCTCAGGAGCGTCATCGCCTTGATGACGAAAGGCGAGAGATCCGGCAGGCCGGGCGCGGGGCCGAAGCCGTAGAGTCTAACCATTCGTGACCCCGTCGCCCGCCGGCGCGACGAGACGCGCGTCGCTTTCCGCCAGCGCGCCGAGCACGCGGTTGCCCTCGACGCGCACGGCGCCCGACGCCACGAGGCGCAGCGCCAGCGGATAGATCACATGCTCCTGCGCGAGAACGCGCGCGCCGAGGGTCTCGGCGTCGTCGCCATCGAGCACCGGCACGGCCGCCTGCGCGACGATGGGGCCCTCGTCCATTTCCGGCACGACGAAATGCACTGTGCAGCCATGGATCTTCACGCCGTCGGCAAGGGCGCGCTCATGCGTGTGCAGGCCGCGATAGGCGGGCAGCAGAGCAGGGTGAATATTGAGAATCCGCCCGCGCCACTGGCTGATGAACCAGGGCGTGAACAGGCGCATGAAGCCAGCGAGACAGAGGAAGTCGATGCGATAGGTCTCGAGGACGATTTGAAGCGAACGCTCGAACTCCTCGCGGCCGGCATAGATCTTGTGATCCACGGCCGCGACGGCGATCCCGGCGGCTTTCGCCTTGGCGAGACCCGGCGCGTCCGGACGGTTGGAGAGCACGAGCGCGATCTGCGCCGGAAACTCCGGCGCGCGCGCCGCGGCGATCAGCGCGTCCATATTGGAGCCGCGGCCGGAAATGAGAATGGCGGTGCGCAGGCGGGTCATTGCATTGCAGCTCCACGGCGCCTTCCCTCTCCCGCAAGGGGAGAGGGGCCGCTCATGAGGGAAGGGCGCCTTAAAGCCCCAACGCCCCTTGCATCAAGACGCGTTCGCCCTCGCTCGCGTCGATGGCTTGGCCGATCCGCACCGGATGCTCGCCAACGTCGCGCAGAACCTTCTCGGCCTCGTCTGCGCCCTCGCGCGACGCGAACACGACCATGCCGACGCCGCAGTTGAAGGTGCGCAGCATTTCGCTCGCCTCGATCTCGCCGGTCTTGGCGAGCCATTTGAAGACGCGCGGGACAGCGAAGGCCGAGAGATCGAGCGCGACGCCGACGCCCTTGGGCAGGACGCGCGGAAGATTTTCTGGAAAGCCGCCGCCGGTGATGTGCGCCATGGCGCGAATATGCGGCGTGCGTTTCAGCGCCGCGAGCAGCGGCTTCACATAAATCCGCGTCGGCTCCAGCAGCGCGCGGGCGAGCGTCATCTCCGGCGCGTAAGGCGCGGTCGCGTTCCAGGAGAGGCCCATGTCTTTCACGACTTTGCGCACGAGCGAGAAGCCGTTGGAGTGCAGGCCGGAGGAGGGCAGACCGAAGGCGACGTCGCCCGGCAGCACGGGGCGCGGCAGCAGCGCCCGACGATCGACCGCGCCGACGGCGAAGCCCGCGAGATCGAAATCGTTTCGCGCATAAAGCCCCGGCATTTCCGCCGTCTCGCCGCCGAGGAGCGCGCAACCCGCTTGGACGCAGCCGTCGGAGACGCCCTTGACGACTGCGGCCGCGACCTTCGGGTCGAGCTTTCCGGTTGCGTAATAGTCGAGAAAGAAAAGCGGCTCGGCGCCCTGCACGATGAGGTCGTTGACGCACATGGCGACGAGATCGACGCCCACTGTGCCGTGCAGGCCCGATTCGATCGCAATCTTCACCTTTGTGCCGACGCCGTCGTTCGCGGCCACGAGCAGCGGATCAGAAAAGCCCGCCGCCTTGAGATCGAAGACGCCGCCGAATCCGCCGATCTCGCCATCGGCGCCGGCGCGGCGCGTGGCGCGCACAAACGGGCGGATCATGTCGACGAGGCGATTGCCGGCGTCGATATCGACGCCCGCGTCTGAGTAACTGAGCCCTCTGGCTTTTTCTTGCATGGCGCTGTCCCGTCGGGCCCTCCCGCCCGCTCGGGGTTAATGGGCAATGCGAACCCCGCTGTCAAATGAGCCGCGATCGGCTAGCTTCTGTGCGTTTGCACAAAGATTTGCTGCGCCGCCGCGCCTACCGTTCAGCGCGATGGAGGAGGGACGATATGTCACCACGTTCACGCATTGACGATCTCGCGGCCGCGCGCGACGCCGGCGTCATCGACGCCGCGACCTACGAGCGGCTTGCGACGTTTTTGGCCGCGCGCCCCGCCGCGCCCGCTCCGGCGGATCAGTCGCCGCGCTACGATTTCGTTCACGTGCTTTGGTATGCAGGGGCGCTGATCGTGCTTGGCGCCATGGGCATGTTCTCGACCATGGCCTTCGGCCTCTGGGGCGACGGCGCCTTACTGGCGACGGCCGTGATCTATGCCGCCCTGTTCCTGCTCGCCGGCGCCGTTCTCTGGCGGCGGGGTCTGCGCACGCCGGGCGGGCTGCTCGTCACCTGCGCGGTCGGCATGGCTCCGCTCGGCATTTACGCGCTGCAGTCGATTCTTGGCCACAGCCCCATCGACGCGCCCGGCGGCTATCGAGACTTTTACATCTGGATCAAGTCGAGCTGGCTGCCGATGGAGGTCGGCACGATCGCGGCGGCCTCGGCCGCGCTGCTGTTCTTCCCGTTTCCGTTCCTTACCATGATCATCGCCTTTTGCCTGTGGTTCATGTCGATGGATCTGACGCCCTGGCTGATGCGGGTAGAGGAGTTCACCTGGGATCAGCGCGCGACCGTCAGCATGTTTTTCGGGCTGATTGTCATCGCTCTCGCCTGGCTGATCGATCTGAAGAAATGGAAGAACGGCGACTTCGCCTTTTGGCTGCACCTTGGCGGGCTCCTGGCCTTCTGGGGCGGGCTCACCGCGCAGCACAGCGGCGGCGAATTGGGCAAGGCGCTTTATTGCGGCATCAACGTCGGGCTCATCTTCCTGTCGATTTTCCTGATGCGCCGCGCCTACGCCGTGTTCGGGGCCATCGGGGTCACGATGTATCTCGGCTATCTCTCGGCCGACGTCTTCAAGGATTCGATCCTGTTTCCCTTTGCACTCTCGGGCGTCGGCGTGGCGCTCATCGCCTTTGGGCTGATGTTCCACAAATACGGCCCGGCGCTCGGCGGCGCCCTGCGGGAGCTTTTGCCGGAGCATCTTCAGGGCCTGCGGCCCGCCCATGCGCGGGAAAGGGGCTGACGGCGCCCCTTCCCATCCGCAAAAGGGAAGAAGTCTGCGTAAGGCGCAAGCGCGCACCTGAGCAAATGATTGCGATTTGGACGTCCAGCGGCTATATTGCGGTCATTCCCATCATGGACGGTCGAGCCTAATGGGGTCGCCGCCGCCGAAAAGGCGCGGCGCCGGACGCTCCCCCCATGCCCGCACCCAAGGAGATTCTTCAAGATGAGCAACGCCCCCTTGATGCCGAAGGCGACGGCAGTCTGGCTCGTCGAAAACACCTCGCTGACCTTCGATCAGATCGCCGAGTTCTGCAAACTGCACCCGCTGGAGGTGAAGGGCATCGCCGACGGCGAGGTCGCGGCCGGCATTCGTGGCCATGACCCGATCACCTCGGGCCAGCTCACCCGCGAGGAAATCGCCCGCGGCGAACGCGACACGCGCCATCAGCTCAAGCTCTCGGTCTCCAAGGTCGTCGTGCCGGAGGTCAAGAAGGCGCGGGGCCCGCGTTACACGCCGCTGTCGCGCCGCCAGGACCGGCCCAACGCCATCTTGTGGCTCGTCCGTAACCATCCCGAGCTCAAGGACGCGCAGATCATGCGCCTCGTCGGCACTACCAAGGCGACCTTGAAGGCGATCCGCGAGCGCACCCACTGGAACTCCGCCGCGCTCACGCCCATGGACCCGGTGACGCTCGGCCTCTGTTCGCAGATCGACCTGGACTTCGAGGTCAACCGCGCCGCCAAGGACCGGCCGGCGGTCGTCGAGGATCATGGCCAGACGCTCGTGCCCGCCGCCGTCACCACGGGCCATCGCGAGCCGACCACGACCGAAGACGTCTTCGGCAAGCCGACGACGCCCGTGCGCCCGGCGGAGGACGAGGACAATTTCGACGCCGACCGCGTCTTCGGCCGTCTCAAGGACGTCGATTTCGGCGAATGAGGCGAGAGGCGGCCGGCAAGCGGCAGACAAGCGGAAAATTGCATATATCCTGCAAGCGACGATCCGCTTGCTTGCGCTTTTGGAGTCTTCCTTGATGCCCGCATCCGCCTATGATCGCGATCTCGACCGCAATCCGGCCAATTTCCAGCCCCTGACGCCGCTGACCTTTCTCGCCCGGGCGGCGGCGGTCTTCCCCGACCGGATCGCGATCATCCACGGCGGCTTGCGGCGCACCTATCGTGACTTTTATGCACGCAGCCGACGCCTCGCCGGCGCGCTGGAGAAAGGCGGGATCGGGCGCGGCGACACCGTTTCCGTGATGTTGGCCAACACGCCGGCGATGCTCGAATGCCATTATGGCGTCCCCATGGTCGGGGCGGTGCTGAACACGCTCAACACACGTCTCGATGCGCCGATCCTCGCCTTCACCATCGACCACGCCGAAGCCAAGGCGCTGATTGTCGATCGCGAGTTCGCAGACCTCATGCGCGAGGCGCTGGCGCTTACCAAGTCGAAGCCGCTCATCATCGACTACGACGACCCGGAATACGAAGGTTCGGGCGAGCGGCTCGGTTCGATCGATTACGAGGATTTTCTGCTCGGCGGCGATCCCGATTACGCCTGGGAGCCGCCGCGCGACGAATGGGACGCGATCTCGCTCAATTACACGTCGGGCACCACGGGCGACCCCAAGGGCGTCGTCTATCACCATCGCGGCGCTTATCTGCTGGCGCTCGGCAATATTCTCACCGGCGACATGGGCCGGCATCCCGTCTATCTGTGGACGCTGCCGATGTTCCACTGCAATGGCTGGTGCTTCCCCTGGTCGCTTTCCGTCTCCGCTGGCACGCATGTCTGCCTGCGCCAAGTGCGCGCCGGCCATATGTACGAGCTCATGGCGGAGCATGGCGTGACCCATCTCTGCGGCGCGCCGATCGTCATGTCGACGCTGCTCAACGCCACCGACGCCGAGAAGAAGCCGTTGAAACAGACGGTGCGATTCTTCACCGCCGCCGCGCCGCCGCCGCAGGCGGTTCTCGCGGCGATGCGGGCCGCGGGCTTCGACGTCACCCATCTTTACGGGCTGACCGAAACCTATGGTCCGGCGGCCGTGAACGAATGGCAGGAGCGCTGGGACGATCTCGAGGCGGCTGCGCAGGCGAAAATGAAAGCCCGGCAGGGGGTTCGCTACAGCGTCCTCGAGGACCTCGACGTCATTGATCCGGAAACCATGCAGCCCGTGCCGCGCGACGGCGCCACCATGGGCGAGGTGATGTTTCGCGGCAATATTGTGATGAAGGGCTATCTCAAGAACAAATCCGCGTCAGAGAAAGCCTTTCACGGCGGCTGGTTCCACTCGGGCGATCTCGGCGTGATGCATCCCGACGGCTATATCCAGCTCAAGGACCGCTCCAAGGACATCATCATCTCCGGCGGCGAGAATATTTCCTCGATCGAGGTGGAGGATATTCTCTTCAAGCATCCCAAGGTGAGCGCCGCCGCGGTCGTCGCCGCGCCGGACGACAAATGGGGCGAGACGCCTTGCGCCTTCGTCGAGTTGAGGGACGGGGAGAGCGCGACGGCCGAGGAGATCATCGCCTGGTCGCGCACGCATCTGGCGCATTTCAAATGCCCGCGCCATGTCGTCTTCGGGCCGCTGCCGAAGACCTCCACGGGCAAGATCCAGAAATATATTTTGCGCAATCGCGCGCGCGAGATGTGGCCGGGCGGGGCGTCGACGGCGAGCCTGTAAGAAATGAAAAGCGCTTCCCGAGGCCTAAGTCCGGAAAGCGCGCTTCTTGAAAATGGCTACTTTAAAGCTCTGTTGAAAACAGCACAGCCAGCAACCGCTGTCGCGACTGCTGGCTGGTGTCGACTAGCGATACGCTGGCGGCCAGACCCGCGTTCCGCCGAATTGTCGATTTAGAAGAACAGGCCCAGGCAGCCGCCCGCGAGCGCGCCGACGACGGCGGCCGCGATGGTGTTCGGCAGACCGCCGAGCGCAGCAGCCGCGAGGCCGCCAAGGAGAACGGCGCCGACGCCAGCGAAGATGTAGGTGTTCGTCGTGATTTCGAGTTCTTTGTCAGCCATTTTCGTCACTCCTCTTTCGTTCCCAGAGCCGCGCCTTATTTTCTGTTTTTCTAGCGCTTTGCCCCCCACCGTGCGGCGGACGCGTCATTTCGACGCAGGCAAAAGGTATCATAAGTTTCGCCGCTGTCCAGCCAGGAGCGCATTTTTCCGCGACAACATGTCGCAGATCGTAACACCCTGAAAAAACTGCCTCTGCGAGGCTGTGGAGCGCAAAATCTGTCGCCGCGGCCGAAAAAAATTTTGTCGCCGCCGCACAAAGTTCGCGCCGGGCGGCGCTGAACCGAGAGCGCGAGGACATCGGCGGACGGAGCGGGGCCGCCCTGGGCGCCGTGAAAACTGAGAGTCGTTTTCATTCCCGGCGGGCGCTATAGGGACGGCCTATGACAGAGACCCAATCCGCCGCCGCTTCGACCCCCTCTTCCGATTCGCGACGCTTCAGCGCGATTCTCGCGCCGCTGCGCCCGCTGCTGCCCTACGCATTGCGATACAAGCAGACGATCGCGCTCGCCTTCGCGGCGCTCATCGTCGCGGCGGGGGCGACGTTGACCTTGCCCGCGGCCGTGCGCGGCATGATCGACCATGGCTTCACCGCCGACAGCGCGGGGACAGTGAACGCCTATTTCGGCGCGATGATCGGCGTCGCCGCGACCCTCGCGCTGGCTTCCGCCACGCGCTACTATTTCGTGATGACGCTCGGCGAGCGCGTGGTCGCCGACCTGCGCGCCGATCTCTTCAAGCATCTCACCGCGCTCGACGCCGCCTTTTTCGACACGGCCAAGACCGGCGAGCTTTTGTCCCGCCTGACCGCCGACACGACGCTGCTGAAATCCGCCTTCGGCTCTTCGGCGTCGGTCGCCTTGCGCAACATTTTCATGTTCATCGGGGCCGTTGTGATGATGTTCGCGACGAGCCCGAAGCTCGCGGGACTGGCGCTGGCGGCGATCCCGGTGATCGTATTGCCGCTCATTGCGTCGGGACGCAGCGTGCGGCGCCGCTCGAAACATGCCCAGGACATGCTCGCCCAGGCGGCCGCCTATGCCGGCGAGAACCTGTCCGCCGTGCGCGCCATGCAGGCCAATGGCGCGCAGGCCTCGACCGTCTCCCGGTTCCGCCGCGCAGTGGAGACCGCCTATGAGGCCGCCCAGGCGGCGACGCTGATGCGCGCCTTCGTGACGGCGGGCGTCATTCTCGTCGTCTTCACCAGCATTGTCGCCGTTCTCTGGCTCGGCGCGCAGGACGTGCTCTCCGGGCGTATGAGCGCCGGCCTGCTCTCGCAATTCGTGCTCTACGCCGTGCTCGGCGCGAGTTCGCTCGGCGAATTGTCCTCGGTGTGGAGCGAAGTGGCCGCCGCCGCCGGCGCGGCGTCGCGCATCGCGGAAATTCTCTCGGTGAAGCCGAAGATTGTCGCGCCGCCTTATCCGACGCCCGCGCCGGCGCGCTGGCGGGGGCAAATATCTTTCGACCATGTCGTCTTCGCCTATCCGACGGCGCCCGATCGCGCGGCGCTGCGCGACCTCTCGCTCGTCGTCGAGCCCGGCGAGCGCGTGGCGCTCGTGGGCCCGTCGGGCGCCGGCAAGTCGACGCTGTTTTCGCTGCTGCTGCGCTTCTACGACGTCGACAGCGGCGCCATCGCGCTCGACGGGGTCGACGTGCGCGCGCTCGATCCGCTCGATCTGCGCGCCGCCATCGCGCTCGCGCCGCAGGACCCGGTGATTTTCGGCCTGAGCGTCGCCGAAAACATCGCCTATGGCCGCGAGGGCGCGACGCGGGAGGCGATCGTCGCGGCGGCCAAGCGCGCCCAGGCGCATGCATTCATCGAGGCGCTGCCGCAGGGCTACGACACGCTGCTCGGCGAGCGCGGCGTCACGCTCTCCGGCGGCCAGCGCCAGCGCCTCGCCATCGCGCGGGCCATTCTCGCCGATGCGCCGGTTCTGCTGCTCGATGAGGCAACCTCCGCGCTCGACGCCGAGAACGAGGCCGCCGTGCAGGCGGCGCTGCACGACGTGATGGCCGGCCGCACCAGCATCGTCATCGCGCATCGCCTCGCCACCGTGCTCGAGGCCGACCGCATCATCGTGCTCGACGAGGGCCGCATCGTGGAGGAGGGGACGCACGCGACGCTTAGCGCCGCCGGCGGCCTCTATGCGCGGCTGGCGAAGCTGCAGTTCCACACGGAGCGGGCGGGGGCCGCGTAGCGCCAGAAGCGCTGGCCCATCCGCGGAAAGCCGTCTACTCTCACGGGCGGTGCATTTCACCGGAGCGTCGCCATGTCCCAGGAAGCGCGCAACACAGCCATTTTGCAGGAAGCTTATCGCCTTTGGGCGGACACGAAGGGCGGCAGCGTCGACCACTGGCTGTCGATCATGGCCGACGAGATCGACTTTGGTTCGCTCGCCATGGGCCGCGTGAGCGCGGTCGAATTCACCAAACAGCGCTATTCTCCCGAAGGCGTCGAGAGCTATCTGCGCGCGCTCACCAACGACTGGGAGATGATCAATTACGTCGTCGACCACTTTGTCGCCCAGGGCGACCGGGTGGTCATGCTCGGCCGCACGGCCTGGCGCTACAAGGCCAACGGCAGGGCGGTCGATACGCCCAAGGTCGACGCCTGGCGTTTCAACGCGGACGGCAAGGCCTTCGAGTTCTTCGAATATTACGATACGGCGGCGATGTTCGAAGCGGTGCGGGACTGACGCGCGCCAGCGGGAGCCGAAGCTGAGCGCCGTGCGAAGCGGACGCATCGCCGGCCGCCGCCAAAGATGAGGCGCGCTGCAGGGCGTCGCTTCGCGCCATTTGCCTTTGCAAGGAATAATGCTAAGAGCACCCGCCAACCCTCAAAGGCGCGTTTCATCGCCGCCTCGCTCGAAACAGGAGTTGGCCCATGGCCCATTTGCCCGCCGCGTTGACCGAAGCTCTCACTTTCGACGACGTGTTGCTGCGGCCCGGCCATTCCCGCGTCATGCCGTCGGCGGTGGATATCTCGACGCGCCTCACCCGCGAGATCACGCTCAATCTGCCGATCGTCTCCGCCGCCATGGACACGGTGACCGAGGCGCGGCTCGCCATCGCCATGGCGCAGGCGGGCGGCGTCGGCGTCATTCACCAGAATCTGTCGCCCTCCGATCAGGCCGCCGAGGTGCGCAAGGTCAAGCGCTACGAGAGCGGCATGGTGGTCGATCCCATCACCATCTTCCCTGACGCGACCCTTGCCGACGCGTTGCATCTGATGGCGTCGAACGGCATCTCCGGCATCCCCGTCGTCGAGCGCTCGGCGACCGGCGGTAAAGGCCGGCTCGTCGGCATTCTGACGAACCGCGACGTGCGCTTCGCGCAGGACAGGCGAGAGCCGATCGCCGAGCTGATGACGAAGAAGCTCGTGACCATCCGCGAGGGCGTGGGGCAGGAGGAGGCGCGCCGGCTGCTGCACGAGCACCGCATCGAGAAGCTGCTGGTCGTCGACGAGGATTATCGCTGCGTCGGCCTCGTGACGGTGAAGGACATCGAGAAGGCCACGCAGCACCCCAACGCCTGCAAGGACCCGGAAGGGCGCCTGCGCGTCGCCGCCGCCTCGACGGTGGGCGACCACGGCTTCGACCGCGCGCTGCAGCTCATCGACGCGGGCGTGGACTGCATCGTGATCGACACGGCGCACGGCCATTCGCAGGCGGTGATCGACCAAGTCGCAAGGGTGAAGCGCGAGACCAACAAGGTGCAGATCATCGCCGGCAACATCGCCACCGCCGAGGCGGCCAAGGCGCTGATCGACGCCGGCGCCGACGCGATCAAGGTCGGCATCGGGCCGGGCTCCATCTGCACGACGCGCATCGTCGCGGGCGTCGGCGTGCCGCAGCTGACCGCCATCATGGAAGCCTCCGCCGAGGCGCGCAAAGCCGACGTGCCGGTGATCGGCGACGGCGGCGTGAAATATTCCGGCGATCTCGCCAAGGCGGTCGCGGCGGGCGCGGAAGTGGTGATGATCGGCTCGCTCTTCGCGGGCACGGAGGAATCGCCCGGCGAGGTGTTCCTCTATCAGGGCCGCTCCTTCAAGGCCTATCGCGGCATGGGCTCCGTCGGCGCCATGACGGCGGGCTCGGCGACGCGCTATTTCCAGGGCGACGTGAAGGACCAGCTCAAACTCGTGCCCGAGGGCATCGAGGGGCAGGTGCCCTATCGCGGCCCGATCTCGCCCATCCTCTATCAGCTCGCCGGCGGCCTGCGCGCCGCCATGGGCTATGTCGGCGCGCCGACCATCCGCGAATTCCAGGACCGCGCGCAATTCGTGCGCATCACCAACGCCGGCCTGCGCGAGAGCCACGTCCACGACGTGGCGATCACCCGAGAAAGCCCGAACTATCCGACCGGCGTGTAGGCGCTCCGAAGGGGCGGGGGCCGTTCGACGCCCCCGCTATTTTGTGAGCCCCACAGACGGCATCATGATCCTGCTGTACACTTTGTTTAGCGCGTCTGTGATGGCGGGGCCCTCGCTCGCCTCGAAAAACCATTCCGGCGACGAGGCGCAGTAGTCCTGCAATGCTTTCCCGTACCAGTCGGTGGGTTCCTGATGGGGTTTCACACTCGTATCGTAATATGTGCTGTAACCCGGCATGAACTTGATGTAGGGCGTATAAATTACGATGACGACGGGGTCGCCGGGTCGGCGTCTCGTTCCATCCTTCTTGAACCCTGTGCAAGTTAGACTATCGTATCCAACGGCCTTTACAATATCGTTTCCGTCGTGGGGCTGCGTATAATGTACGACGCCATCTGTTATGATTATCACGTAGTCCTGCGCGGTTCCTTTGGCCTCGGCGTCACCCGAGCCATTCAGCTTGTAGGCGAGTTTGCCAAGCACATCGCCCATATTGGACTGACCGGTTTCGTTGTCCTCCGCGTCTCCCAGCACGATCTTGTCTTTGATCCTGTCGATCACGTTTGGATAATTATCCGTCCGACCCGTGTAATCCAAACTATCCTTATACATTGTCGAAATGCTGAAGCGATAGACGTTATTCCAGTCCTTTATCGCATCGTTCACCGCACTATTAATCTTACTCTGACTGAGGCCGGCCTGTGTCGCATTGTTCCTTGCGGCGTCGGCCGCCGCGGTCTTCATTTGAGAGACCTTTTGATCGACGGCGGAGACGAACGCCAACATCGCATTTCGGATGTAGTCGAGCCGCGTCTGAATGCCTAATGCGCCAGCGACCGCCACGTTGGCCGTCGTCAATCTCCCGTTTTTTCTGGTCAGGTAGCCGGGGATTTGGACAGGAAGCGTTTCGTCGCCGTCCCTCACGTCGTGGCACGCGAAAACGCACCCGCCGGGCGTGTAGAGCGCGAGCCTGTCCCTGTCCGCCTGAGCGCCGCCGACGCTCATGGATTGCGAGACGTCGACCAGGAAATAGATGTTCTTGTAATTCTGAGTATACTGGAGGCCTGCCGTCGCCTCGACAGTCCCGGAGATCGGAAGGCTCTTGAACCCGAGGACCTTCGTTAAAGAGGCGTCAGCCGCGCCGGAGTATACGCCCCGAGAGACAACGGCGGCGTCGTTCACCGTAGTCGTGATGTCCAGTTTGGCGTCTCTGATTTTCGGGTCGACGCCCGCCTTGAAGATCGCTTGAGCCTTGGCGTTAGCTTGAGAGATCGCTGCGTCGGTCAAAGCCTTCGCGGTCTGCTGCTTGATGTCTATTTCTTGCCATTTCGAATATTGGCTGTTTTTCAAATACAGGTTGTAGGAATACCAGTCGACGCCATCCGCGGCGCTGAGAAAGCCTCTGGCGGCCTGAAGGACGGCTGCGTCGGCCGCCGACTTCAAATTGCCCTTCACCCGCAGCGCCGAACCATAATCAATCGCCGCGCCGGCGAGGAAAAGCGCCGGCGCCAGCGTCAGGCCGAAGATCACGGCGACGACGCCGCGATTGTCCCTCCCGAAGGCGGAGAGCCGCGTAGCGGCCCCGCGCTTGAACTGCCCAAACAACATTGCGCGCCCCTTTTTCCCTGTGTCGATCGAGCGAGGACAAAGGCGACTATGGCTGCCGAAGGCTTGACAGAAGCTTTACAGTAAGGCCCCTTTCTTAAGGCGACGCCGAAGGTCGGCAAATCTTTGCGCGGGCGCGCTTCCATGCCTGTCGCCGCTCCGACGCGCGTCGCCCGCTCGGGCGAGGGCTTCCTCCGGGTCGGGGGTTGTGGTAGCGCAGGACGCAAGCTTCGCGCGCCTCGGGGGCGGCGGGGCGCAGCTACAAAGAAGAGCTGTAGGGGAGAGAAGAAATGTCCGGACTTCGGATTGTCGCCACTGGCGCGTTGCTGCTGTTTCCCGTTCTCGCGCAGGCGGACGACTTGCGCGCCGACGCCGCCGCCGTCTTCAAGCCTATCGATCCGGCGAGCATCAACACGGTCGTGAAGAACAACGCCATCACCCCGGCGAAGATCGAACTCGGCCACAAGCTGTTCTTCGATCCGCGCCTCTCGAAGAGCCAGATCATCAGCTGCAATAGCTGCCATAACCTCGGCACGGGCGGCGTCGACGCCGGCCCGACGTCGATCGGGCATGGCTGGGCCAAGGGTCCGCGCCGCGCGCCGACGGTGCTCAACGCCGTCTTCAACGTCGCCCAGTTTTGGGACGGCCGCGCCACCGACCTCAAGGCCCAGGCCAAGGGTCCGGTGCAAGCCGACGTCGAGATGAACAACACCCCGGCCGCGGTCGAGGCGACGCTCAAGAGCATGCCGGGCTATGTGGTGGAGTTCAAGGCCGCCTTCCCGAGCGACGCCAATCCCGTCACCTTCGACAATATGGCCAACGCCATCGAGGCCTTCGAAGCCACGCTGACGACGCCCAACGCCAAATTCGACAAGTTCCTCGCCGGCGACGCCAGCGCCCTGACCGACACGGAGAAGAAGGGCCTGCGCCTGTTCATGGACAAGGGCTGCAGCGGCTGTCACAGCGGCGTGAACGTCGGCGGCAACGGCTACTTCCCCTTCGGCGTCGCGCAGAAGCCGGACGCCGCCATTCTTCCGGTCGCCGACCGCGGCCGCGCCAAGGTCACCAACAATGACGCCGACGCCTTCGTGTTCCGTTCGGCTCCGCTCCGCAACGTTGCGCTGCGCGCGCCTTATTTCCACAGCGGCGCGGTGTGGACGCTCGAAGAGGCGGTCAACGTGATGGCGAAGGATCAGCTCGGCGCGACCCTGACGCCGGACGAGAACGCGGCCATCGTCGCCTTCCTGGGGTCGCTCTCGGGCGATCAGCCGAAGGTGACCTATCCGATCCTGCCGGCCCGCACCAAGGACACGCCTCGGCCGCAATAACCATCACGAACAAAGGGGCGGGTCTGGTAGGCTCGCCCTTTTCTTTTGTCGCAAAAGCGCAGTCTTCGCCTGCTACGGGGCGCGTCTCGACGTGGCGGGTAGGAGGGTCATGACGAAAGCATTCTCGCGGCTGCTCCTGATCATTTGCCTGCTGGGCGCGTCGGCGACGGCGCAAGCGGGCGACGCAGCTTCCGACAACCCTTTCGAGCGGATCGGGCACATCGTCGTCATCGTCGTGGAGAATCGCAGCTTCGACCACGTCTTTGGCCTCTTTCCCGGCGCCGAGGGGCTCGAGGGCGCCCGTCGCGCCAATCCTCAGATCGACCGGGACGGCCGTCCGCTTCCCTATCTTCCAGGCCTGGACACGCAGCAGGCCAACGCCCCCTTTCTGCTGGAAGGTCCGCTCGCCGGGCCGGAAAAAATCGATCCGATCCACCAGTTCTACGTCGAACAGGAGCAGATCAACGGCGGCCGAATGGATCGCTTCGTAGAGGCCTCCAACGCTGGCGGGCTCGTGATGGGCTATCGTGACGCCAGAGGCTCACGGCAATGGCGCCTCGCCCAGGACTTCACGCTGGCCGACCATTTCTTCCACCCTGCGTTCGGGGGCTCGCTGCTCAATCATTTTTTCCTCGTCTGCGCCTGCGCGCCGCTCTATCCCAACGCGCCGGACAAGCTCGTTGCGCAGCTCGATGGAGAGGGGCGCCTCGCCCGAAAGCAGACCTCGCCGAAGAGCGCGCTGGACGGCGTTCCGCACTGGCGCAACGTCGGCAAGGTCACGCCGGACGGTTTCGCCGTCGGCACCTTTCTGCCCTTCGCGCCGCTCGCGGGCGATCAGGCGGAGGGCGAAGTCCTGCCGGCGCAAACCGCGCTGACCATCGGGGACAGGCTGAGCGAGAAGGGAATCAGCTGGGCCTGGTACGCCGGCGGCTGGGCCGACGTCGTGTCGGGGCGCAGCAAGCCGTATTCGGGTTCCGACAACTTTCAAATTCACCACCAGCCGTTCATTTATTTCCAGAATTTCGGCCCGGGGACGCGGGCGCGCGCCGAACATCTCAAGGACGAGGCGGATTTCCTGGAGGACGCCCGAAAAGGGACGCTGCCGCCGGTGTCATTCTACAAGCCGGTGGGCCGCTACAACGAACATCCGGCCTATGCGGCTTTCGACGCCGGCGACGCGCATCTGGGCGAAATCGTCGACCAGCTCCGGGCCAGCCCGAACTGGAGCGATATGCTGATCGTCGTGGTCGCGGACGAGAATGGGGGGTTCTGGGACCATGTCGCCCCGCCGCGAATCGATCGTTTCGGGCCTGGGACGCGCGTTCCTGGGCTCCTGATTTCTCCCTTTGCGCGCAAGGGCTTCGTGGACAAGACCGTCTATGACGGAACCTCGATTCTGCGCACCATCGAGGTCCGCTTCGGCCTGGCGCCGCTCACGGCGAGAGACGCGGCGGCGGCGGATTTTCGCAACGCGCTCGAACCGCTCGGCCAATAAAGTCATTGACAGATCGCCGCAGTCCTGTCGGCGGGGCGGCTGCACGTGGCGCCACATATTTGGCGCCCGCTCGCCCATTCTGGGTCCAATGACAGATAAAATCAGGGAAATCAGCAAGTTCGCAGAGAGTCGCCGTCTTCCGCAGGCGCCGCTTAACCTACCCGTTAAGACAGTTTATAACCAACCCACTGGGGTTGTTATTACTATTCGATAGACAGCATTTTGCTATACCAAGGGATATTGTCATTATGCTGGTGAGGGGGAATGGTTGGGCCACGCTAAACGGGGTTTTCTGGGCTGGTCCCTTAGGGTGGCCTAGTGGGCTTTGTTTAGGCGGCGACGTCGGTGTTCGTCCGATAACAACAAGCGGCAGGATTGGATGTTCGGTCTTTCGGGAAATTTTTCTGAAGGCTGCATGTCCGATGGCCGCGTCAAGAAAGGGCGGTATGGCGTGGGGCGACCTTTAGGGGGCCCTGCCTAACGTTTTAAGACAAACGAGGACGAAGCAGCTCTGTTCTGGGAGGCGGAGCGATACCGGTCACGCGCATATCCCTGGGAGCACATAGGAGGAGTTAATATGGCTTCGACGACGAGCGCAGCTGCTGGCGCAGCTGCTGAGGTACAAATAGTCGATCTTCGCGGAATGTGGATCGGCCTTGCGGTCCTCAACATCTTCTATCTGATCGTGCGCATTTACGAGCAGGTCTACGGCTGGCGCGCTGGCCTGGATTCGTTCGCGCCGGAGTTCCAGACCTACTGGATGTCGATCCTTTGGACCGAGATCCCGCTGGAGCTGGTCTCTGGTCTGGGCCTTGCGGGCTATCTCTGGAAGACCCGCGACCGCAACGTCGACGCGGTGACGCCGCGCGAAGAGATGCGCCGCCTGGTGGTTCTGGTTCAGTGGCTTGTCGTTTACGGCATCGCCATTTACTGGGGCGCGTCGTTCTTCACGGAGCAGGACGGCACCTGGCACATGACGGTGATTCGCGACACGGACTTCACGCCGTCGCACATCATCGAGTTCTACATGAGCTATCCGATCTATTCGGTGATCGCGGTTGGCGCGTTCTTCTATGCGAAGACCCGCATTCCGTATTTTGCTCATGGCTACTCGCTGGCGTTCCTGATCGTCGCCATCGGCCCGTTCATGATCATCCCGAACGTCGGCCTGAACGAGTGGGGCCACACCTTCTGGTTCATGGAAGAGCTGTTCGTCGCTCCGCTGCACTGGGGCTTCGTGTTCTTCGGCTGGATGGCCCTGGGCGTCTTCGGCGTCGTGCTGCAGATCCTGATGCGCATTCATGCGCTGATCGGCAAGGAAGGCGTCGCCCTCCTGACCGAGTAATCGGACAAAGGCCGCCCGCGCCCGGTTGGCGCGGGCGGACGGTTCCGGCGGGATTTTCGCTTACACCACTGACACGAGAAGGCTTTTGATCTGCCGTGACTTTCGGCGGGGGCTGGTTTTTCGTGTCGCGGCTCGGGGGGTTCGCCCCCGGCTCGGGAAGGGGAAGGTTTCGCGGCGCACGTTTCGCGTTGCGCAAAAGAAAACCGAACGCGGGCGTTTCGAGAGGGCGCATCGGGTTTGGACGCGGGTCCGGGGCTTTCGTTCCGTCCTGCGGCAAAAAGAAAGCTCGGAGCCCACGATGGCTTTCCGAGAAACACCAAGGAGAAGAGTGATGTCACAATCGAAAAGCGGGGGGCGGTCGGTCCGTTCAACTCCGTCGCCGAGGCGGCGGGTTGCGTTCAGACGACGGACTGGATGCTTCTTGTGTTGCTGTTTTTCGCCGTTCTGGGCGGCTATCACGTCCACTTCATGCTGACGGCGGGCGACTGGGACTTCTGGGTTGACTGGAAGGATCGTCGTATGTGGCCGACGGTCGTGCCGATTCTGGGCGTGACCTTCTGCGCGGCGTCGCAGGCTTTCTGGTGGGTGAACTTCCGTCTGCCGTTCGGCGCGGTGTTCGCGGCTCTCGGCCTCCTGATTGGCGAGTGGATCAACCGCTACGTCAACTTCTGGGGCTGGACCTACTTCCCGATCAGCCTTGTGTTCCCGTCCGCTCTGATCGTTCCGGCGATCTGGCTCGACGTGATCCTGCTTCTGTCGGGCTCCTATGTGATCACGGCGGTTGTCGGTTCGCTGGGCTGGGGTCTGCTGTTCTACCCGAACAACTGGCCGGCGATCGCCGCCTTCCACCAGGCGACCGAGCAGCATGGTCAGCTGATGACCCTCGCCGACCTGATCGGCCTCCACTACGTCCGCACGTCGATGCCGGAATACATCCGCATGGTCGAGCGCGGCACGCTGCGCACGTTCGGTAAGGACGTTGTGCCGGTTGCGGCGTTCTTCTCGGGCTTCGTCTCGATGATGGTGTATTTCCTGTGGTGGTTCATGGGTCGCTGGTATTCCACGACCAAGGTCATCGACTCCATCTAATGCGGGCTGGGCCGCGGTTTTGAAACGGGTCGCGGCCTGTCTCGAAGAGGAAAAGAACGCAGGTCCGCATGCGGCCGGGTCGATGATTTGGCTTCACGGCTTGCGAGGAAAAAAGTCGGCTGGCGCGCGAGGCGCCGGCCGGAAGAGGAACCTGGGAGGTTTGTTCATGAAAAAGCTAGTCAAGCTCGCCGCCATTGGCGCGGCGGCTGCTGTGGCGGCGACGCTTGGAGCGGTTGCTCCGGCTTCGGCGCACGGCGAGAAGTCGCAGCAGGCGTTCCTTCGCATGCGCACGCTGAACTGGTATGACGTTCAGTGGTCGAAGACGACGGTCAACGTCAACGAGGACATGGTTCTGTCCGGCAAGGTCCACGTCTTCTCGGCGTGGCCGCAGGCGGTCGCCAATCCGCGCGTGTCGTTCCTGAACGCCGGCGAGCCCGGCCCGGTTCTGGTTCGCACGGCGCAGTTCATCGGCGAGCAGTTTGCGCCGCGTTCGGTGTCGCTGGAGATCGGCAAGGATTACGCCTTCTCGATCAACCTGCGCGGCCGTCGCGCGGGCCGTTGGCACGTCCACGCCCAGATCAACGTTGAAGGCGGCGGCCCGATCATCGGCCCCGGCCAGTGGATTGAGATCAAGGGCGACATGAAGGACTTCACCGACCCGGTGACGCTCCTCGACGGGTCGACCATTGACCTCGAGCACTACGGCATCAGCCGCGTTTATGCGTGGCATCTGCCGTGGATGGCGGTTGGCGCCGCCTGGATCCTGTTCTGGTTCATCCGGAAGGGCATCATCGCGTCCTACGTCAAGGTCGCGGAAGGCCGTCCTGATGACGTCATCGGCGATGACGACCGTCGTATCGGCGCGATCGTTCTCGCTTTGACGATCCTGGCGACCATCGTCGGCTACGCCGTGACGAACTCGACCTTCCCGCGCACGATCCCGCTTCAGGCCGGCTTGCAGAAGCCGCTGACGCCGATCGAGACGGAAGGCACGGCTGGCGTGGGCAAGGAGCAGGTGACGACCGAGCTGAACGGCGGCGTCTACAAGGTTCCGGGCCGTGAGCTGACGATCAACGTGAAGGTGAAGAACGGCACGTCTCAGCCGGTGCGCCTCGGCGAATACACCGCCGCTGGCCTGCGCTTCCTGAACCCGTCGGTGTTCACCTCGAAGCCTGACTTCCCGGACTACCTGCTTGCCGACCGCGGCCTGTCGAACGACGACACGATCGCGCCCGGCGAGTCGAAGGAGATCACGGTGAAGATCCAGGACGCGCGTTGGGACATCGAGCGTCTGTCTGACCTGGCTTACGACACCGACAGCCAGATCGGCGGCCTGCTGTTCTTCTTCACGCCCGACGGCAAGCGCTTCGCGGCTGAAATCGGCGGCCCGGTGATTCCGAAGTTCGTCGCCGGCGACATGCCCTGAGCGAACAACGATCGCTAACCTAAAAAAGCCGGCCGGATCGAAAGATCCGGCCGGTTTCGCTTTGGCCCCACGGGCAGGCGCTGTCTTGCTCAATATCAATCGGTGCGTCCTTTAGACGCAAATTGCGTCAAGGCTTTTTGCTCGCGCCAACGCCTGTTTTGGATGCAAAGTAGCGCCCGGAGATCGACGACCTCGCGCATGCGAGGTCTCGCTGAAAAGGGACGCTTAGGCTAAGGAAGACTGCGAGCGGCGCGGTCTGGTGCGCCGGGGATTGGCCGCCTGCCGGTATGGCCCGAGCTGACGGCCAGACAAAACTGCGTCGGAAAAAAAGGCGCAGGGAAAGAATCGAGGGATGGAAATGATGAATTGGCGTAGCCTTGCCGCCGCCATGTTTGGCGCCGTTCTTTCGCTCAGCGTCGGTCAGCCTGCGCGGGCCGAGGGCGGCGCGGGGCCGGAAGCCATGTCCATGGGAAACATGTGCATGGTCATGTTCGGTTATGACATGATCCACATCACCGTCTTCCAGCCCGACAAGTCGCGCAGCGAGTATTGCAGCGAAATTCCGGCGACGGGCCGCACGATCATGGTCTTCGACATCGAGACGCCGGCTTTCCGCGATCTGCCGCTCGAACTGCGCATCATTCGCGATCCGCTGACGCCGATCACCAAGGACACGGATCTCGAACCGCTGACCGAGCTGCATCTGCCGGCCAAGAAATATACCAAGGGCACGTTCAGCCTGGAGCATAACTTCGCGAATAACGGCCACTATATCGGCCTCGTCACACTCACGCGCGAGAACGGCCAGCAGGAAACCGAGCAGTTCAAATTCATGGTCGGCGAGACGCTTTGGGCCTGGGTGCCTCAGATCGCCGGCACGGTGCTCATCGCCGGCATGGTCTTCGTCTATTGGAAGCACACGCATCCTTCGTCGAAGAAGAAGGAGAAGGAGCCCGCCGAGCCCGTTGCGTCTTGACGTTCGACGCAATCGAAATCATCTCGAAGACAACCAAAAAAGCAAAAGAGGCTCGGCGCCTCGGGGGAAATGTCATGAAGGGAATGGGTAGCTTGTCTCGTCGCCTTTCCGGCCTTCTAGCGGGAGGCGCGTTGGCCGTCCTCGTCGGCGCGGCGCCGGCTCTTGCGCATTCCTTCCTTGTCGAAGCGACGCCGTCGTCGAAGGACCACGTTGCGACCTCGCCCAAGACGATCAAGCTGCGCTTCGGCGGCGGCGTCGAGCCGAAATACTCGAAGCTGACGGTCGAGAATGCGGAGGGCAAGGTTCTCGGGGAGGGGGCGATCGGCGCCCCCGACAAGCCGCGCGAACTGTCGATGGAGTCCCCTGAACTGGCCCCCGGGAAATATGTCGTGCGCTACCGGGTGCTGTCGACGGACGGGCACGTTGTCGAAGGCAACTACGAATTCACAGTCGATCCCAAGTAAGGCGCGCAACCTTTGACGGCGGCGAATGGCGCCCGCGCTGACGGGCGCGCGGCTCGCCGCTACCCTTGGCGTGATCGACGGCTTTCTGTCTGAAAAGGGCGGAAAGGGCCAGGAGCGAGAACCGAACGATGTATCTTTCTCTCGCATTCATTCGCTTCCTCGAAAGCCTGCCGTCGGCTTTGGCCGTCGGCTTGCTGCTGATGCCGCGTCTGATCGGCGAAGACGGCGGGCGGTTCAAAGTTCCGGTCGCAGCGGCGGCCGTGTTCCGGGCGCTGCTCGGCTTCGCGCTGCTGTATCTCATCGCGCGCGCGATCGTCCCCGCGGAACGGCCGATCGACTCGGCTCTGCTCTGGGAGTTCACATTCGGCACGAGCGTCGGCAAAGCTTGGGTGTTTACCCAGCTCGTCGCTTTTGCCTTCGCGGGGCTCGCCGTCGCACGGCTGTTCGTCGCTTCCGATCTTCTCGACCGCATTACGCTGTGGACGGGCGTCGGCGTCCTTGCCGTCGTCTCGGTCACCGGCCATGCGATCGACGACGGTCTGCCCGTTTGGACGCAGGCGAGCTTCCTTTTGCACACGGCGGCGGGTCTCACGTGGCTCGGGGGCCTTCTCGGCCTGATTTGGTGGATGTTCACCGCGCACAAGAAGCCTCCGGAAGTGGCCGCGCGGCTCGCTGAACGCTGGTCGCTGGTCGCGAAGGTCGCCGTCGGGCTCGTGGCGGTGACGGGCGTCGCCATGGCCTATGAGAACGTCGGCAGCGTTCCGAACATGCTTGCGACGCCTTATGGGCGACTGCTGACCCTGAAGCTTCTCTTGCTTTGCGCCGTGTTGCTGTGCGCGCTCGCCATCGTGCGCTACATGCACAGCCGCCCGGCGGGCGACGGCTTCAATGTCGACTGGGTCGGAAAGGTCGGTAGTCTCGAGGCGGTCTTTGGCCTGGGGCTCCTGGCGATCGCCGGTTACATTGCGGTGATCACGCCGGCCTCCCATGAAACGAATATCTACTGGCCTCTGCCCTTCCGCCTCTCCTATATCGCGACCTGGGGCCAGAAGCCGGCGTTCCCCTCGCCGATCTGGTGGTGGGCAATCGCCGCCGTTGTGCTGGCGGCCGTCGCGGCGCTGCTCTGGTGGACCCCGGCGACGCGTGAGAAACGCCTTTACGCCACGCCGGCCGTGACGATCGCCGCGCTGTTTTGTCTGGCCGTGTCCTTTTCGACGGAAGCCTACGTCGATACCTACAATGATCCGACGCAGGATTTCACGGCCGAGTCAGTTGCGCGCGGCATGTCGGCGTTTCAGGACAATTGCGTCGCCTGCCACGGTCCGATGGGCGAGGGCAACGGTCCCATGTCCAAGGACCTCAAGAACGCGCAGGGCGTGAAAGTCGACCCCGCGGACCTGACGGCGCCCCATGTCGGCACCCATACGATCGGCGACATCTTCCATTGGCTGACCTTTGGCGGCCAGAGCGGGGTCATGCCGAGCTTCAGCCATGTGCTCGACGTCGACGATCGCTGGGACATGATCAATTATCTTCTCATGCTCTCGAGCACCAATCGCTCGCGCTTCATCGCCCCGCAGGCGATGATTCAATGGCTCATCGCGCCGGATTTCGCTTTGATCGATCCGAGGGAAGAGATCACCACTTTCTTCAAGCTGCGCGGCAAGCCGACGCTCCTTTCCTTCGCGCGCTGCACCGCGACCGGCGACGAGAAAAAGGAACTCGACGCCAGTCTTCTCAAAGCGGCCGAAGCGGCCAAAGCCGCCGGGGCGAATCATGTGACGGTCTATACCGGCGACTGCCCCGCGGCGGCCAAGGCGCGGGAAGCGCTGCACCCCGCGGCGGTGGAGAAGGCCTATTCGATCATCAACCGCTACCCTAACGTGCCCTACACGAGCGAGATCGCGCAGGCGCATTTTCTGATCGACCGCTCGGGTTATGTGCGCGCGCGCTTCAAGCAGTTCGGCGAGGACGACGGCAGCGCCACGCAACTTGCCGCACAGGCGGCGATGATGGCGCAGGAGCCCATCGTGGAGATCAACCTGCACTCGCACTAAAAGCGCAGGATTTATAAGCCGGCTGAGCAGCCGGCTTTTTTCAGGGAGAGAAAAATGGTGATCAGGCGGCGTGATCTTTTGGCGTCCGGCGGCTCATTGCTCGCCGGCGCGGCTCTCGGTTTCATTCCGGCGCGGTCCGCGCTGGCCCATGAGTATGACGTCGGCAAGCTCAAGGTTGAGCATCCCTGGCTGCGCGCCCCCGCCGATGGCGAGAAGAACGCTTCCTTCTACGCGTTCCTGCATAACGCCGGCGATACGCCCGACAAGCTCGTCGCAGTGAAGGTCGAGAAATTCGGCAAGGCCGTCGTTCACGGCGACGCGAAAAATCTCGAGCTCGAGACGCCCGTGGTCCTGCCGCCGAAGTCGAAGGTCACCTTGGCGCCGGGCGGCGTTTATGTCGCGCTGCTCGACGCGAAAAAGCATCTCGAAATCGGCTGGGGTCTGGAAATGACGCTCGTTTTCGAGAAGGCCGGCGAAGTCGTCGTCGACGCCGCAATCGATGCGCCGGACGCCAAGCACGCGCATGACGCCGAAGCCATGGAGCGCTGGGAGAAGGCTCACAATAAAGACACCTCCGGGCCGAAGGAAAGCGCCGGCCACGAAGGGCATCATGGCCATGAGGGCCACCACCATTCGGAGAAGCCCGAAGGCGCGAAATAGACGGGCGCGAGGCCCGGGCGCATTTAGCGCTCGGGCGCCACACGTCCCGAAGCGCGAGGGGCGCTCATGCGCGTTCGCCGACAAACCCGCCGGCGGCCATGCGAGGCAAAAACGCAAAACGCGCGCCGTAGGCGCGCGTAGCGGAGCGTTGTTCTCGTTGGATCAGTGGTCGACGCTAACGAGCCGTCCCGTAAACTGCGCCTGATCGGCAACCGGCGACGCATTCTGCGTAGGGTTGATGGGCAGGGCAAAGCCAAGAATGAAGGCGGCGAGCGCCATGGCTGCGACAAGAAGAATTGAAACGCGGAATTGACGACGGGCTGACTCGCGGTCGAAACTGCGCGAATACGCGGGCTCAATTTGGTCGTCGAACTTATCAACGAGCGACATAGTCAGTCTTCCTCTCGGCTAAAACGCCCTTTTTCTCCCACCGCGGCGGCCTCCCTAAAACCGACGCGGCCCAGGCTCGACCCCCTCCGGTCTTTGCCTTTGCTCGGGTAACTATCAACAAGCCAAAAAGTTGCATCGGCAGCTCAAAAATTCATAAAAAATTAACTTTTTTTCACTTCAGAGTTAACGGACGGCGACGCGGATCACTCAAATTGCAACTTTTGCGGGTTGGCAGACGCGCAGCCGGACCGACCATCGGGCTGTTTTTCCTCGACGAAAACATAGCGGATCGTCACGACAAGGAGCGCGACGACGGCGACGACACCCAGCGGCGCCGCCAGCAGCGTCGCAAGCGGGCGGGCGAAGAGCGGCGCGCCATAGACGAGGGCGAGCGCTGACTTTTCGTAAGGGCGAAACCCGTTCTCGAGCCCGTGCGCCAGCAGCAAGGCGATGGCCGGCGCCAGCGCCATCATGTCGTAATCGAGCGAGTAGGGCGTCGCGAGGAACAGGGCGGCGATCACGCCGGCGGCTTTGACGCGCGTGTCGGCGCCGGATCGCAGCAGGGCGAGAACCGCCGCCACGGCGCAAACGGTCACGAGCCCCTGCCAGAACCAGGCAGCCGGCACGCTCCCGCCGATCAGTCGAACGGCGGCGAAGACGCTCTGGATCTTCTCGAAGCCGGTCGCCCCCTGTTCGACAATGGCGCGGGTGAAGCCGAGGCTGTCATAGAAGGCGCGCCAACTGGCGACGCCGAAGGCGGCGATGCTCGCCGCGGTCATCAGCGCAATGGATGCAGCGGCGCCTGCGAGGGCGCGCCCGTGACGGCCGACGAGCAATGCGAGCGGCAGCAGCAGCGCAAATTGCGGCTTATAGGCGAGCAGGCCGAAAAGCGCGCCGGCGACCGCGGGCCGCCGCTCCAGAAGATGAAATCCGCCGCCGAGCAGGGCGGCGGTCAGGAAGCCGTTCTGCCCGTGACCCAGATTGACGAAGACGGCCGGGAAGGCGAGGGCGGCGACGACCACGGCGCGTCGGCTCAGGCCGGATCCATCCAGCAGCGCGAGGATAGAAATCAGATAGAGCGCAAGGGTCGAGAATTGCCAAACGGCGAGCGCGTGGAGATAGGGCAGGCGCGCGAGCAGCGCCGCCACGCCGAGGAAATAGGGCGGGTAGTGCCAGCCGAAGACGCCTGTGTCCGGTCCGAAGGCGGCGCGCTGGGCGGCTGCATGACGCGCGATGTCGAAGGGCGCTTCGGGATGCCCGGCCAGCGCCTCCTTACCGGCGACCCACACCTGGCTGAAGTCGGCGCCGAGCGGCAGATCATTGGGCCCGATCCCGCCCCGGGAGGTGGCCACGGCGACGACGGCGGCCCCCACGGAAAACGTCAGCAGAACGAGCGGATAGGTTTTCAGCCGCTCCGGCGTCGCCCAGTCTCCATCGCGCAGCGTCGCCAACATCGCTCCCTCCTCCACCTTCAGCGTGACTTTGCAGGAATAACGGAAGGCGGGTTAATGGGAGGCGCCGACACGCGGGCTTGACCTGCGGATTTTCATTGCCGGGCGGCGGTCCGCAAATTATGGTGCGACGCACACTCCCCCTAACGGAATGAACGGCAATGACCTTCCTCGCCCACGCTCTCTCGCGCGTCAAACCCTCCGCCACGATCGCCGTGACGCAGAAGGCGCGCGACCTCAAAGCGCAGGGCCGGGAGGTGATCAGCCTCTCGGTCGGCGAGCCCGACTTCGACACGCCCGAACACATCCGCAACGCCGCCAAGGCGGCGATCGACCGCGGCGAGACGCGCTACACGCCCGTGCTCGGCATCCCGCCGCTGCGCGAGGCCGTGGCGCGCAAGTTCAAGCGCGAGAACGGGCTGGACTACAAAGCCTCGGACACGATCGTCGCGACCGGCGGCAAGCACATTCTGTTCAACGCCTTCCTCGCCACGATCAACCATGGCGACGAGGTGATCGTGACCGCGCCCTATTGGGTGAGCTATCCGGAAATGGTCGCCATCTGCGGCGGCAAGACGGTCTTCGTCGACACGAAAATGGAAGACGGCTTCAAGCTTCAGCCGGAAGCGCTCGAGGCCGCCATCACGCCCAAGACCAAATGGCTCGTGCTGAACTCGCCGTCCAACCCGTCCGGCGCCGCCTATAGCCACGACGAGATGAAGAAGGTGACGGACGTGCTGCTGCGCCATCCGCAGGTGCATGTGCTCACCGACGACATTTACGAGCATCTCGTCTACGGCGACTTCAAATTCGTGACGCCCGCGCAGGTCGAGCCCAATCTGATGGATCGCACGCTGACCATGAACGGCGTCTCCAAGGCCTACGCCATGACTGGCTGGCGCATCGGCTACGCCGCCGGGCCGAGCCAGCTCATCAAGGCCATGGACCTTTTGCAGGGTCAGCAGACCTCCGGCGCGTGCTCGATCGCGCAATGGGCGGCGGTCGAGGCGTTGGACGGGCCGCAGGAGCATCTCGGCGCCTTCCGCAAGGCGTTTCAGGAACGGCGCGACCTCGTGGTGTCCATGCTCAACCAGGCGAAATTTCTGCAGTGCCCGACCCCGGAGGGCGCCTTCTATGTCTTCCCCTCCTGCGCCGGCGCTATCGGCCGCAAGGCCCCGAGCGGCAAGGTGATCGCAACGGACGAGGATTTCGTCACCGAGCTCCTGGAGGCGGAGGGCGTCGCCGTCGTGCATGGCTCGGCCTTCGGGACGGGCCCCAATTTCCGCGTTTCCTACGCCGCCTCGGCGCTGACGCTGGAAAAGGCCTGCGCGAAGATCCAGTCTTTCTGCGCAAGCCTGACATAAAGGGCGCCGCCCCCTCCCTCTAGGCCCTGCACAAGCGGGAGAGGGTGGGGCGCTCTCCACGCTTTACCCGCTTCCTCCCCGCGCCTTAGAATAAAGAAAAAGCGCAGGCCCCCGATCTGCGCCGCGGAGGGACGTCGCCATGACCCTTTTTCTGCTTATCGTGCTCGCGGGTTTGAGCGCGCTGATCGCCTATGTCTCGCTTCAGCCCAACACCTTCCGCATTGCGCGCTCGGCCGTGATCGACGCGCCGCCGGAGCGCATCTATCCGCTCATCAACGACCTGCATCATTGGGAGCGCTGGTCGCCCTGGTCGAAACTCGACCCCGCCCAGGTCGTCGCCTACGACGGCTCGCCGCTCGGCGCCGGCGCCGTCATGTCCTGGTCCGGCAACAGCAAGGTCGGCGCGGGAAAGATGAAGATCGCCGAGAGCAGCCAGAATGAACGAATTCGCATCAAGATCCAGTTCCTGAAGCCGATGAAGGCGATCCACGACGTCCAGTTCGATTTGAAGCCCATCGACGAGACGCGAACGGAAGTGGTCTGGACCATGTCCGGCAAGAATGAGTTCATGGCCAAGGCGGTGCACGCCTTCATGAACATGGACCGGGCGGTCGGCGGCCAGTTCGAGCAGGGCCTCGCCAATCTGAAAACGCTTGTGGAAGCTCCGGCCGAAGCATAGCTCTGTGCGAGTCGGGACGCCATCTCGACTTAAGGAGCTATCATAATGAGACATTTGCTAATGGCCGGACTTGCAGCCGCGACTTTCGCCGCGACATTGACGATCGAGCCGCGCGAGGCGGGCGCCGTCGTGTGTGCGGCGGGACCCTATCGCGCCGGCTGCGCCGGCTATCGCGGCGCCGCGGTTGTTCGCCGCCCTGTCGCCCCGGCGCGCGTTTGCCGCACGGTCTGGGTCCGTGGGGTCCGCCGGACGGTTTGTAGCTAAATTTTGGCGCGCGGCAGGCCCTGCCGCCGCGCGCATGCCTTGCAACGCGCCAGGCTTACTTGGCGGCGTCCAACATTTCCTCGACATGTTCCCAATTGACCAGATGGTCGAGGAAGGCCTTCAGATAGTCGGCGCGGCGGTTGCGGTAGTCGATGTAATAGGAGTGCTCCCACACGTCGGCCACGAGCAGCGGCTGCGCGCCGTGGACGATCGGATTTTCCGCGTTCGGCGTCTTGCGGATGGCGGCCTTGCCGTCCTTGAGTTCGAGCCACACCCAGCCTGAGCCGAACTGGCCAAGGCCTTCCTTCTGAAATTCTTCCTTGAACTTGTCGAAGGAGCCGAAGGAATCGACGATGAGCTTCTCGATCCTGGCGGGCGCCGCGCCGCCGCCATTCGGTTTCATCCACTTCCAGTAATGGTGGTGATTGTAGTGCTGCGCGACATTGTTGAAGATCGGCGTGTTCTTGCCGAAGGAGCCGACGATCACGTCCTCTATGGGCTTGCCCTCGAACTCCGTGCCCTTGATCAGATTATTGGCGTTCGTGACATAAGTCGCGTGATGTTTGTCGTGATGATACTCAAAGGATTCGCGCGACAAATAGGGCTGAAGGGCGTCGTAAGCGTAGGGGAGATCTTCAAGCGTGAAGGACATCAATCGTCTCCTGACAGAAACGGGACTCGCTGGCCCCGCGTTTAACTAGACCCGGCGCCATTGCGCGGCAATAAGCAATAACGAGTCCTCGACGGCAGGCGCGGCAAGCAAAATGGCCCGGCGCGGGCCGGGCCATTGAAGAGGCGCAGGATTTCGTTTCGGGATCAGGCCGGAGCGTTCGCCGCTTCAACCGACTTGTTGGACTTGGCGCGCAGCGCCAGCCACATGACGCCGACCAGCGAGAAGAAGGCGACCCCGTAGAGGATGTATTCGAGCATCCCCCAGAAGGTGTAGAGCCCCACCGTAAAGGGGAACTGCGACACCCATTCATTACCGAGATCGTCCCGAACTGTCACGATCGCGACATAGCGACCGGAATCCTTGAAATCATGTTCGAAGGTCATGATCCCGTTGCGATAGACCTTCGGCTCATAATGAGCGACGGTCAGCGCCTCGAGATTATCCTTGGCCACAGGCGCGCCCGTGTCTTTCACGATGCGGGCGCCGATCGCCATATCGCGCAGCTCCGGAGAGACCGCGGTTAGAGCGATGACGGTTGGACCCGTCTGGGCGATGTCCTGGCAGAATTCCTGCTCCTCGCCCGAGCGCTGATAGCCAATGAAATGCATGGTGCTCGGACCAACGCGCATCACGCATTCGTCCTGCTCCAGTTTGACGCCGCCATGCGCCTGCGCCCCGCTGGGCAGGAGGCCGAAAGCAGAGACAAAACCAAACGCCGCAGCCAAGAGGCCGCGCCGAAACAAACCCTTCATGCTCGTCTCCTCATCAAGACATGATTCTGGCCGTGTGGTCCGGCGGCTCCCACGCCGCCGCCCGCCGCTCTTCCAGCCGTTGACAAGAGCTTTGTATTGCGACCACGTTTTACTATGCGGCATCGAGCCGCACTCTTCATGTGTATTTCAAGATTTTGAATTTGTTCAGCTTTGAGTAAGCCGGAGGGGACGCCTCCGAAGATCGAGACGCTACATATTGAATTTCAGTGGCCAAAACCCCATATATATAGAAAACGCGTTGGTCGCGGCGTCGCTGTGAACAATTGTAGACGAAAGTAATTCTCACATCCTTTTGCCCTATAATTCTCGGGATTGTGCGTTTGAGTAATTGTCATGTTAAAAAGCGATGCGACTGCGCAATCCAAGGCCGCTGAGGCGACTCTGCGGGGGATTGGCTCGCAGGGCGCTAAATTAGCGACGGAAGGGATATGACGCGCAATCTGTCCGGTTGGGACGTAACCGTTGGCGGCCTGCTGCTTGCCGGCGCCGGCGCTTATGCGATGTGGACGGGCTGGGACATGATCCTGCTGGAACGCGGCTGGAGCATGTTCATCGCCGGCGCGGTGGCCATCTCTGGGGGCGTGGTGACAATGGCGCTCGGACGCGTCGTCGCGCATCTGGCGCGCATCGCTCCGGCGACGGCGCACTTGACGGCGCTGCCCGCCGTCGCTGCAAGCCCCGCGCCCGTCGCCATCGCGGAACCGTCGCAAAATGGGCGCGAGGAAGCGCCGCCGGAGCAGGCGGTCGCGGAAGAGAAGGCCGCAGTCAGCGCGGCCGCCAAGGCCGCGCCTTCGAAGCCGCCACTGGTTAAGCCCTCGCCTTCCAAGCCGCCGCTCGCCAACCAGCCGCTCGCGAAACCGCCGTCATCCAGACCGCCGCTCTCCAAGCCGCTTGCAAAGCTCGTCGAGACGCAGATCGCCGCGCGCGACGACGACAAGCCGGCCAAGGCCGAAGGCGCGCCGCTGCGCCCTGCGTCGCCGCCGCCGCGGTTCGTCGTTCCGCCCTCGGGCGCAGCGCAGCCCGATGAGCGGGCGGTCGGCTCGAAATCAGAGACGCAACCGCCCGATTTCGCCGCGCTGCTGAATCCGCAACAGCACGCGGAGCCAAAAGCGGAGCCCGCCACCCCGCCGTCTGAGGTCGACCGTTATACGGCGGGAGACGCGACGTATGTCATGATGTCCGACGGTTCGGTCGAGGTGCACAGCGCCGAGGGCGTACAGCGTTATCCGTCGCTTGCGGCGCTGAAGGCGGATACGACGCTTCGCCAGCGCTAGGCGTTGGCGCTCTTGCCCCAGATCAGGAACAAGCCGGCGTCTCCCGGCAGCCCGTCGGGAAAATCGATGATCTGCGCCGCAATCTTGAAGCCGCGCGGATGAAGCTCGTTGCGCCAGCGTCGATAGACGTCCGCCGGCTCGCCGCGTAACGTCTCGGGCCAATGCAGGTCCGGCGCGTTGATCGCCCGGCCGCCGTCGACGCAAAGCTGCGCGGGAAAACGAATGAGCATGTATTCGGTCAATCCGCTCTGCGCCGCCGCGCGCGCCTGAGAGAGCATCCCCCGCCATTGCGCGTCGGTGAGGCGGCGCGCCGCGAGCTCACGAATGCGCTGTTCGCGTAAGGCCGTGGCGGCCCTGTGCTGCTCGATGCGCTCGATTGCGATCTGACGCTCATGCGCGCCGACGAGCTCGCGAAACTCCGAGGCGCTCACAATGTCGCAGAAGGCTGGCTCCGGCTGCGTCATGGCGAGCGTCGGCCTGTCCGCGTGCCCGGCGGCCTTGGCGATGGCTTCCAGCACCGCGCGATGCAGCAAAAGACCGACGAGCTTGTGCCCTTCGACGACGGGCATGCGCTTGAGGCGGTGCGCCGCCATGATCCGTTCGACCTCGGCGATGCGCGCGTCGCTGGGCACATAGATCGGCGGCGCGGTCATGATCTCGCGCAGCGCCGCGCCATTGCCGTGGAACGGCGCCTTCGGCCGGTTACGCAGCAGAAAGGGCGGGATCGGCCCGAGATCGACGGGGAGCGCCGGAAGCGCTTTTTCGAGGTTGCTGCGCGTGACGATGCCGATCGGCGTGAGATCGTCGTCGACGACCGGCACCACGCCGACGGACGACTCGGCGAGCGCTTTTGCGACATAATCGACGTCTGCGTCGGCCGTCACATAGACGAAGCGGCGCTGCATGAGGTCGCAAGCAATCATTCGGGTCCCCGCATGGTCCCCACTTATTCTGACAGTTCAATCGTTACCGGAACATGATCGGAGGGGCGCTCCCAGCCGCGCGCTTCGGTGCGCACGTCGAGCCGCTGCAGCGCGCCGCCGAGCGCTTCGCTGACAAGGATGTGATCGAGGCGCCGACCGCGATTGGACGCCGCCCAATCCGCCGCGCGATAGCTCCACCAAGTGTAGAGCTTCTCATCGGACGGCACGAAATGGCGCATGGCGTCGATCCATTTGCCGGCGCGAAACACCTTTTCGAGTTTCTCGACTTCGACCGGCGTGTGGCTCACGACTTTCAGTAGCGCCTTGTGACTCCAAACGTCATGTTCGAGCGGCGCGATGTTGAGGTCGCCGACGAGCGCGACGCGCCCCTTGGCCGCGCCATCCGCGCCCCAGCTCGTCATCTCGTCGAGGAAACTCAGTTTGTGGGCGAATTTCGGATTGACCTCGACGTCGGGCTCGTCGCCGCCGGCCGGGACGTAGAAATTATGCAGCGTGATCGGACCGCCCTTGCTCTCTATCTCGACCGCGATATGACGCGCGTCACCCTTTTCGCAGAAGTCGCGCTTCTCGACGAGGCGCAGCGGCTTCGTCGAAATCACGGCGACGCCGTGATAGCCCTTCTGGCCGTTGATCGCGGCGTGTTTGTAGCCCAGCGAGGCGAAGTCCTTCATGGGAAATTCGGCGTCGCGGCACTTCGTCTCCTGAAGGCAGAGGACGTCGGGGGCGGCGGTCTTCAGGAAATGCGCGACGAGCGGCATGCGCAGACGCACGGAATTGATGTTCCAGGTCGTGATCTTCAACGCTGTCAGGCCTTGCTTTTGTCGCCGAAGAGAAACGGCGCGACGTCTTTGACGCCGGGCTGCTTCTCCGTGACGAAGGGAGTGGGACGGCACACCGCCATGGCGGAGAGGCCGACGCGCGCGGTCAGCAGGCCATTGAGCACGCCCTCGCCGAGTTTCGCGGAGAGACGCGCGGCGATTCCATGCCCGAGCACCTGCTGAAGGAGCGTGTCGCCGACCGCGACCGAGCCGGTAATGGCAAGATGCGCGCCGACGGAGCGCAGGAGTTTGAAGAAGCCAAGCAAGCCCGGGCGACCGCCGTAAATTTCCGCAATGCGCCGCATGAGCACGATCGCCTGTCCGGCGACGAAGATCACGTCGAGCACGGCGCGCGGGCTCACGGCGGTGACGACCGAGACTCGCTTCGCCGCGGCGGCGATTTCCCGTCGCGCCTGTCCGTCGAGCGGCGCGACGAGATTGCGCTCGGCGAGATCGATGAGGTCTTTGCCGTCGATGATCTGCTTGCCGTAGTCGCCCATGAGCGCGCGCGCCCGCGCGAGATCGGGGCGGCGCTCATAGAGCGCGCACAGCTCCTTCACATGGACGCGCGCCGCATCGGCGTCATTTGCGGCGCGCGCCTGGGCCAATGCGGCGTGCAGCTTCGCCACGCGATTTTGCAGCATGATCGAGCGGGCTTCGCGCGCAAGGAAGACGAGCGCGGCGAAAAGGGCGGCGATCGCCAGCGCAAGGCCGATCGTGCCGAGCAGAGTGGAGTGGCGGAAGAGATCCTCAACGAGATTCCACGCCCAAACGCTGACCGCCAGAGTGAGGAGGCCGCTGAGCGCAGACAGAAACATGCCGCCTGGCGAGAGAATGAAGCGGTCGAGCACGCCCTTTGCGCGCGCCTCCGCGACGGCCGCCTCGCCGCCCGGCGCGCCTTCGACGAGTTCGACGGCCTCGGCGAAAACGTCGACCTCCGGTTCGATGACCTCGGGCGCAGGCTTCGAGGTGACGGTCTCGTCGCCGCTCAGGCGGAAGGCGCGCGGGCGGGGTCTGCGTTCTGGATTGCGCTCGACATTGCGCTCTGACTCGCTCATGTGCTCCGGTCCCGATTTTCGTGATCCCCCTTTAGCAGCTTTAGGCCGCGAAGCGGGAGCGTCATGATGACTTCTTTGAAAAACGCTTGTCTGCCAACCGCGGTTTGGCCAAGGAAGAAGGCGGCGGCGGCTTTGCCCAGGGGCGCTTGTTGCGGTCCGGTCAAGCCTCCGCTAGCATCCGCCGCGCTGTGCCGGCGTGTCTCGAAGAGCAGAGCTAAGCGTTTCCGTCATGATCTCCTTCCTGCCCGACGTCCTCGCGCTCGCCATTGGCTATCTTCTCGGCTCGATTCCCTTCGGCCTGCTGCTCACCCGCGGCGCCGGCACGACGGATCTCCGCGCCATCGGCTCCGGCAACATCGGCGCGACCAATGTGTTGCGCACCGGCCGCAAGGATCTCGCCGCCGCGACTCTGCTGCTCGATGCGCTCAAGGGAACGGCCGCCGTGCTGATCGGCGCGCAGCTCTCGCCCGAAGGGGCCGTGATCGCCGGCTTTGCGGCCTTCGTCGGACATGTCGCGCCGGTCTGGCTGAAGTTCAAGGGCGGAAAGGGCGTCGCCACCTTCCTCGGTTGTCTCTTCGGCCTCTATTGGCCGGCAGGGCTCGCCTTCTGCGGCGTCTGGCTCGCCGTCGCGGCGGCGACCCGCTATTCGTCGCTTTCTGCGCTCGTCGCCAGCGCCGCCGCGCCGCTCGTGCTCTTTACGGTTGGGCGGGGCGGCGAGGCCTTCGTCGTCGGGGCCATGGCCGCTTTGCTGTGGCGCAAGCACGCGGAAAACATCGCACGGCTGCGCGCCGGGACAGAGAGCCGGATAGGGCAGAAGGCATGAACGCAGGATCGGGCGCCTCCCTGAGCGACGAGCAGCTCGTCGACTGGCTCCGCCTGATCCGCAGCGAAAACATTGGCCCGCGCACTTTTCGGGAGCTGATCAACCGCTTTGGCGGCGCCCGCGCGGCGCTCGAAGCTTTGCCCGAACTCGCCAGGAAGACGCTGCGCGGCCGCACGATCCGCATCGCCGAGCGCGACGAGGTCCTACGCGAGATCGACGCAGCGACCGCCATGGGCGTGCGCTTCGTCACGACGGGCGATCCCGGCTACCCGCCGCTGTTGCGACAGATTCACGATGCGCCGCCGGTGCTTTCGCTGCGCGGCGGCGCGGCCCTGGCGCAGCGCGACGCGGTCGCGCTCGTCGGCTCGCGCAACGCCTCGGCGGCGGGGCTCGCCTTCGCGGAGCGGTTGGCGCGCAGCCTCGGGCGCGCGGACTATGTGGTCGTCTCCGGCCTGGCGCGCGGCGTCGACGCCGCCGTTCATCGCGCCAGTCTGGAGACGGGAACGATTGCCGTGCTGGCCGGCGGACAGGCGCGGCCCTATCCCGCCGAGCATGAGCGGCTCGTCGCCGAAATTGCCGCGCAGGGGCTGCTCGTCTCCGAAATGCCGCTCGAATGGGAGCCGCGCGGGCGCGATTTTCCGCGACGCAACCGCATCATCTCAGGCCTGAGCCGCGCGACTGTGGTCGTCGAGGCGGCGCGCCGATCCGGCTCGCTGATCACGGCGCGATTCGCCAATGAGCAGGGGCGGGAGGTGTTCGCCGTGCCCGGGTCGCCGCTCGATCCGCGCGCGGAAGGGACGAACGATCTTCTCCGCCAGGGGGCGACGCTCTGCGCCAGGCCCGAAGATGTGCTCGACTCGCTGGCCGCCGGCGGTCCCGTGACGCCGGGGGCGCTATCCGACGAAGCGACGATCGGCGAAGACGTCGAACCCTTGTTCGACGAATTGGACCTCTTCCCCGCTCAGGGCATTTTCGCGTTCGAGGAGAGCGGGCCGGAGGAGTCCGGCTTCGTCTCGGCCGACTCTGAAGCGGCCGAACGGCCGTCCCGGCCCCCACCAGCGGAAAACGCCCGGGAGATTCTTCTGGAGTTGCTTGGCCCCGCGCCCGTTCCTGTAGACGAACTGATCCGGATGGCCGGTCTTCCCGCCCGCGACGTGCACGGGGCCTTGATGGAGCTTGATCTCGATGGCCGTCTCGAGCGGCACGGGCCGAACGCCGTCTCGCTCCTCTACGCCGCGGGCGCGGGCCCTACGTCTCGCGGCGAATAACCGGGCCGCCCATCTCACGGGCGCGGATTTCGGCCTCGACGCGCGCCAGATTGAGAAAATAGGCGACCATCTCGAGGTCCGCCCCCGCCGCCAGTTGGGAGAGCTCCGACGACATATCGGCAATGTAGCTCGCCATGGCCGCGGCGTCCTCCTCGGCGCGACGCGCGGGGACGGGTGGTTTGGCTTTGCGCGCCTGCGACGGCGTGGCGGCTGGTCGGGCCATGAGGCGTGTCTCCGTCAATCTGGGTCTTCCGCAGCTTGAACGCAACCGTAAGATGTATTTCTCTTAAAGCACAGGTTAAGGAAGTCAAGCTTCAAAGAGCGCAAACACGCGCGTCAGCGTCATGACGGGAGCAAGCGTTCACGGCTTGAGGCGGCGCAATCGATCCAGCGCGCCCTGCAGAATGTAGGCCGCGGCCATGCGGTCCACGACCTCGGCGCGTCTGGCGCGGGAGGCGTCCTGGGCGATGAGCTCGCGGGTCACCGCCGCCGTCGAGAGGCGCTCGTCCCAGAAGGCGAAGGGCAGGGGCGTCAGTTTGCGCAGATTGCGCATGAAGGCGCGCGTCGCCTGGGCGCGGGGGCCTTCCGTGCCGTCCATGTTGAGCGGCAGGCCGAAGACGAGCGCCTGAACCTCGAATTCCGCTGCGCGTTTCAGCAGCGCTTCAGCGTCCTGCGAAAACTTCACGCGTCGAATGGTGTCGAGCGGCGAAGCGAGCCGGCGCTCGACATCGGACAATGCGAGGCCAATGGTCTTCGTCCCGAGGTCGAGGCCCATGAGACGGCCGCGCGGCGGGAGCTCGGCCGCAAGCTTATCCAGTGGGGTGTCAAGCGTCATCTTGCGCCTCGCATATCAGCCTCCGACGGAATGCGCGAGCGCACCCTTGACGCCGCAAGCCGTAAGCTTAGCATTTGTCGGCCAATCGGAGGGGCTGGTTATGAAAGCGATTTGCAGGCGTGGACGCGCGTTTTTCCTTGTCGCGGTCTCCTTTATCGGCGGAGCCGAGGCGGTTATCGCGGCGCCGATTGCGCCGCTCGGCGAGACCAGCCAGGGCGGCGTGGAACAAATCGCCAGCCGCGTTATTGTCCCGCCTTCGCGGCTCGTCTGCGACGGAAGCCGCCGGGTTTGCGTGCGCTGGCACAATGTCCCGGGCGGCGTCGCCTGCTCGCGTTGGGAGCTGCGCTTCTACGGTTGCCGGGCGCGCTGAGCGCGTCCAGCCGGGCGGAGGGGCGCGGCCGAAACGCCGCCGAAACGTTACAGCGGCCGCGCCCGCATTGCGCGCCGCCGTCTCCGGCTGCTATAGCGCCGTAACAGTTTCATCCGGCGGAGCTCTCCCATGTCTGTCGATTCAGCGGTGGTACGCCGCATCGCCCATCTCGCGCGCATCGCCGTCGAGGAGAATGAGGTCGAGCGGCTGCGCGGCGAACTCAACGCCATTCTGTCTTTCGTGGAGACGCTCGGCGAAGTGAATGTCGAGGGCGTCGAGCCCATCGCCTCCGTTCTCCCGATGCAGATGAAGAAGCGCGTCGACGTCGTGAGCGACGGCGGCATCGCCGATGACATCCTCGCCAATGCGCCGGCCCGCGAGGATCATTATTTCGTCGTTCCCAAGGTGGTCGAGTAAGGCGCCCGCGACGCCGCACAGCCTCCCGCTTCCGTTATATAAAGAGACTCGATGTCCGATCTGACGCATCTCTCCCTCGCCGACGCGCGCGACGCGCTGACGTCGAAAAAAATCTCGGCGGTCGAGTTGACCAAGGCGCATCTCGCCGCGATCGAGCGGGCGCGCGCCCTCAATTGCTTCATCACCGAGACGCCGGAACTGGCGTTGAAGCAGGCGGAGGCGAGCGACGCGAAGCTCGCGCGCGGCGAAGCCGGCCCGCTCGAAGGATTGCCGCTCGGCGTCAAGGACCTTTATTGCTCCAAAGGCGTGCGCACGACGGCGGCGAGCCGCATCCTCGACGATTTCACGCCGACCTATGAATCGACTGTCTCCGGCAATCTGCTGCGCGACGGCGCGGTGACGCTTGGCAAGCTCAATCTCGACGAGTTCGCCATGGGCTCTTCGAACGAGACGAGCGCCTTTGGCCCCGTCGTTTCGCCATGGCGCCGCAAGGGCGATCCGAATGCGAAGATCGTTCCCGGCGGTTCGTCGGGCGGCTCTTCGGCGGCGGTCGCCGCGCATCTTTGTCTTGGCGCCACGGCGACCGATACGGGCGGCTCCATACGCCAGCCGGCGGCGTTTACCGGCACGGTCGGCGTCAAGCCGACCTATGGGCGCTGTTCGCGCTGGGGCATCGTCGCTTTCGCCTCGTCGCTCGATCAGGCGGGTCCGATCGCGCGCACGGTGCGCGACGCCGCCATCATGCTGCGCTCCATGGCCGGCCACGATCCCAAGGATACGACGAGCGTCGACGCGTCGGTGCCGGATTA
Organism: Methylocystis sp. NC52PC; assembly: GCF_055698645.1. Classification (NCBI taxonomy): domain Bacteria; kingdom Pseudomonadati; phylum Pseudomonadota; class Alphaproteobacteria; order Hyphomicrobiales; family Methylocystaceae; genus Methylocystis; species Methylocystis sp. NC52PC. Next base: position 3,196,110 of record NZ_CP170127.1, read on the forward strand.
CGAGGCCGCGGTCGGCGCCTCGGTGAAGGGGCGCCGCATCGGCGTGCCGAAGGAATACCGCCTCGACGGCATGTCGGCCGAGATCGCCGCGCTGTGGGAACAGGGCGTCGCCTGGCTGAAGGACGCGGGCGCGGAGATCGTGGACATTTCCCTGCCGCATACGAAGTATGCGCTGCCGACCTATTACATCATCGCGCCGGCGGAGGCCTCGTCCAATCTCGCGCGCTATGACGGCGTGCGCTACGGCATGCGCGAGCAGGGCCGCGACATCGTCGACATGTATGAGAAGACCCGCGCCAAGGGCTTCGGCGCCGAAGTGCGTCGTCGCATCATGATCGGCACCTATGTGCTGTCGGCGGGCTATTACGACGCCTATTACGTGCGCGCGCAGAAGGTGCGCAGCCTCATCAAGCGCGATTTCGATGAGGCCTTCGCCGCCGGCGTCGACGCGGTGCTGACGCCCGCGACGCCCTCGACCGCCTTCGCGCAGGGCGAGCAGGGCTCGACCGATCCGGTTGAGATGTATTTGAACGACGTCTTTACGGTGACGGTGAATATGGCGGGCCTGCCGGGCGTCGCCGTGCCCGGCGGCCTCGCCGCCAATGGTCTGCCGCTCGGGCTGCAGCTCATTGGGCGCCCCTTCGACGAGGAGACGCTGTTCTCGCTCGCCGCGGCGCTGGAGCAGGCGGCGCCGAAAATCGACTTCCCGCAACCCTGGTGGCGCGAGGCCTGAAGATGAACAAGGCCGCAGTCGAACCCGATCTCAAGTCGATGCAGGACGAAATGTCCGACGTTCGCCGCGTCATCGACGAACTCGACGACGAACTCGTCGCGTTGCTTGCGAAGCGACAGCGACAGATCGAGCGGGCTGCAAAGGTAAAGCCGTCCCTCGGCATTCCAGCGCGCGTGCCGGAGCGTGTCGACGAAGTGCTGGCGCGCGTGCTCGGCGCCGCGCGGCGCGAGGGCCTGTCGGTGGAAGTCGCGATGAATCTCTGGACGACCATCATCGAATGGTCGATCCAGTACGAAGAGCGTCTGATGGGGGATCGGGCGCCGAAGGGCGACTGAGCCTGTCGATCGAGAACCCGCCGCGGATCGCAAAGGCGAGGCGGTTCACGACGCTCGATACGCTCGGCTTGATCCTTTCTAAGGCGCCGCTTGCGATCGAGATTTCGCAATCACCCTACCGTTTCGTCCTTCTTGCGCTCGACCCGTCTGACGCGCACGAAACCGCGGCGGATCGCCCAACGCAGGAATCGTAGCTTCTGCCAATACAGGCGCTGCGTGAGGCGATGCGCGCCGGGCGAGTGCGGCGCGAGGATCGCGAGGCCGAGCGGAACCATCCAGACGCCGAAAAAGGGTAGGGGCGCGAGGAGGGTGCCCCCGAGGATGAAGCTGACGCCGACGGGGACGCCAACGTAACTTGGCGCCGCGCGTATGCGGGCAAGGATCCCATTGTTGCGGCTCTTCGCGCCGTCGTCCTTCTCTGGGGCGTCGTTTCGGACCATTTTTGTGGCCGCTCCTCTTTCACGTCGCCCGTTCCGCTGGCGCGCGCCGTGGTCTATATGGAAGGCGTAGGTTTAGCGAGGAAAATATGGCGACACAGGCGGCTCCCTCCAAACTCATAAAAGGCGCGACCGGCGACTGGGAAGTCGTCATCGGCATGGAAATCCATGCGCAGGTCACGAGCAACGCCAAGCTCTTCTCCGGCGCTTCGGCCGAGTATGGCGGCGCGCCAAATAATCATGTCTCGCTCGTCGACGCGGCGATGCCGGGCATGCTGCCCGTCATCAACGAAGAATGCGTCAAGCAGGCGATCCGCACGGGCCTGGGGCTCGAGGCCAAGATCAATCTGCGCTCCATCTTCGACCGCAAGAACTATTTCTATCCCGATCTGCCGCAGGGCTATCAGATTTCCCAGTTTAAACACCCGATCGTGGGCGAGGGCGCGGTGATCGTCGACGTCTCGCCTACCGAGCGCATCACGGTCGGCGTCGAGCGTCTGCACCTCGAGCAGGACGCCGGCAAATCGTTGCACGATCTCTCTCCCGGCGAGAGTCACGTCGACCTCAATCGCAGCGGCGTCGCGCTCATGGAGATCGTCTCCAAGCCCGACATGCGCTCGGCCGAGGAAGCGCGCGCCTATGTCACGAAGCTGCGCGCGTTGCTGCGCTACATCGGCTCCTGCGACGGCAATATGGAGCAGGGCTCGCTGCGCGCGGACGTCAATGTGTCCGTGCGCCGCCCGGGCGAACCGCTCGGCACGCGCTGCGAGATCAAGAATGTGAACTCGATCCGCTTCATCGGCCAGGCCATCGAGGTCGAGGCGCGCCGTCAGATCGGCATCCTCGAAGACGGCGGCAAGATCGATCAGGAGACGCGGCTCTTCGATCCAGGCAAGGGCGAAACGCGCTCGATGCGCTCGAAGGAGGAGGCGCACGACTATCGCTACTTCCCAGATCCGGACCTGCTGCCGCTCGAGTTCGACCAGCCCTATGTGGACGCGCTGAAAGCCGGGCTGCCAGAGTTGCCTGACGCCAAGCGCGCACGATTCATCGCCGAATATGGCTTGCCGCCCTATGACGCGGGCGTGCTGGTGATGGAGCGCGCCAGCGCCGATTTCTTCGAAGAGACCGCGAAAGGACGCGACGCGAAGCTTGCGGCGAATTGGGTGATCAACGAACTCTTCGGCCGCTTGAACAAGGAAGGGTTGGACGTGACGCGCTCGCCGGTCTCGGCGCAGGCGCTCGGCGCCATCATCGACCTCATCTCCGAGAACGTCATCTCGGGCAAGATCGCCAAGGATCTGTTCGAGATCGTCTGGACCGAAGGCGGCGATCCCAAGGAGATTGTCGAGCGCCGCGGCATGAAGCAGGTCACGGACACGGGCGCGATCGAAGCCGCAGTCGACGCCGTCATCGCCGCCAATCCGGACAAGGCGGAGCAGGCGAAGGCGAAGCCCACCATGCTCGGCTGGTTCGTCGGACAGGTGATGAAGCAGACCGGCGGCAAGGCGAATCCGCAGGCCGTGAACGAGCTGCTGAAGAGCAAATTGGGCGTCTGAGCGACGCCCTTCATCGCTTTCCGACGAATCGAGTCGGCCCGGACATGCGCGATTTTTTGTCACGCGCATCGTCCCGGCCGACATTTTTTTGCTTTTTTCGAGCGTCGCGCACAATTTTTTTTCGACGTGTCGCGCCGGCGACAGACGCGTCGCTGCGCCATGCTCGTTCGAACCGCGAAAGCGCATGCGCCACCGTCCGCGGCGATGCAGGCAATGATGCGATCGACGCGCGACGATGCAGGCGGTCATTGCGTCGCGCCCTGTCGCGGACGATCGGGCAGTCATTCGGCAAATGCGAGCATGTTCAAGAAAAACAAGAATTTGAAAATGCATGCGCCCGTGCTGCGCGACGCGTCGGCGTCTGTGCGTCGACCGTCGCGAGCGCGTGACGGCCGCTCAGCGCGTGCGTTCCATTCCAGTGCGCGGCAGTTCGTCGAGAAGCGACTCGCGCAAGACTTCGACAGGTGAATGCGGCGCTTTTCTTCTTTGTCGACGCCTGCCGCGAGAGGATGAGACGCGCGTTGAAACGCTCAACTGCGCGCGGCGCCACTTGAACCAGTGATTAACCACGTTACGCTAGTTGAGCGTATTGTCGGTCGACCATAGTTCCGGCAATTCGGATCAAGGGGACTTATTATGGCGAGAGCTACTACAAAGCGTAAGCCGGCCAAGAAGGCGGCGGCGAAGAAGGGCGCGCGTAAAACCGCGACCAAGAAGGCGGCGACCAAGAAGCGCGCGACGAAGAAGGCGACCGCCAAGAAGAGCGTCCGCAAGGCTGCGACGAAGAAGCGCGTCGTGAAGAAGACGGCGACGAAGAAGCGTGGCACGGTGAAGAAGGCGGCGACGAAAAAGCGCGCGACCAAGAAGGCGACGACGAAAAAGGCCACCGCCAAGAAGCGTTCGCCGCGGAAAGTAAAGGTGGCGCCGCCAGCCACCCCGACGAACGAGGGCGCCTGAAGGGAGGCGTCTTCGCCACGCGTGATCGAAGGGTCGTGCGTCGTGAATGCGCCCGGCGTCAAGACCTCACCGCCCGGGGAAGCGCTTACGTGGCGCGCCTCGGGCGAAATTGTTCGAGAGGGCTCTGCTACTGGGCCTGTTCCTCTTCGCCGCGGCTCTGGCGCGTGAGGCATTGCGTTGCGAATTCGCGCCAGGTCGGTAGACCGGCGGTCCCGCGGCGCTTCATCTGATCCCATTCTTCCGCACAGGCGCGCATGCGCTCCCGAGACGCGCGCGGCAACAGCGGCGGCGGCGTCGACGTGTCGATGGGCGGCAACGGCTGGAGCCTCGCGGGCGGCGGCGCCGGGAGCGCGGGCAATGAAGGCGATCCCGGCGCATTCTTCGCCGCGGGCGCTTTCGGCATGGGGCCGCTTTCCAACTTTTGTGGCTTTGGCGGCGCCGGCTGCGCGGGCTTCGCTGCTTTCGCCGTCGTCGGCTTGGGCGTGGTTTGCGCCGGGGCTGCGCGCGTCGCCGGCGCCGCATCCTGCTGCGCAAGGACCGGCCCGGCGAGCCCGATGCTACAAGCCGTGGCGAGCAAAGCTGCGGCGATCGTGGTGAGTGGAGAGCACAGGCCCGCGGCGACCATCTTTTCTTTCCTTCCGCGAGCGGAACGAACGCGCCATATGTATAACGGCGCCGCTTCCAGGAGTCGAAAGCCGGAAGGGCGCGTGATAAGCGTCCTTTCAAAAGGAGGCGACCATGACGGACAGGGAGACTTCACCGACGCGGCTCACGCTTATCCAGCGTCCGCGCCGCAATCGCAAGAGCGACTGGTCCCGCCGTCTCGTGCGCGAAAACACGCTCGACGTTTCGGATTTGATCTGGCCGGTGTTTTTGACGGAGGGAGACGGGCGGCGAGATCCTGTTGGCTCCATGCCCGGGGTTTTCCGCCTGTCGATTGATCTTGCGGTTCAATCGATCGTTGAAGCGGCGGCGCTCGGCGTCCCGGCCGTGGCGCTCTTTCCCAACACCGATCCGACATTGCGGGACGAGACGGCGAGCGTTGCGCTGGATCCGGAAAATCTCGTCTGCCGCGCCTGCCGCGCCATCAAGGCGGCGGCGCCCGAGATTGGCGTCATCACCGACGTCGCGCTCGATCCTTACACGAGCCACGGCCATGACGGGATTTTGCGGGGCGACGAAATCGTCAATGACGAGACGGTTGCGGTCTTGGCCCAGCAGGCGGTCACGCAGGCGCGCGCAGGCTCCGACATCATCGCGCCCTCCGACATGATGGACGGGCGCGTCGGCGCCATTCGCGCGGCGCTCGACGCGGCGGGCTTCCAGAACGTGCAGATCATGAGCTATGCGGCGAAATACGCTTCGGCGTTCTACGGGCCGTTCCGCGACGCCATCGGCACCAACAAGACGCTGCGCGGCGACAAGCGCGCCTATCAGATGGACCCGGCCAATACCGACGAGGCGCTTCGCGAAGTCGCGCTCGATCTGGAGCAGGGCGCCGACATGGTGATGGTGAAGCCCGGCATGCCCTATCTCGACATCATTCATCGCGTCGCCGAGACTTTCCATGCGCCGACCTTCGCCTATCAGGTCTCGGGCGAATATGCGATGATCATGGCCGCGGCGCGCAACGGCTGGCTCGACGAGGAGCGGGCGATGATGGAGAGCTTGCTCGCCTTCAAGCGCGCCGGCGCCGCGGGGGTTCTGACCTATTTCGCGCCGCGCGCGGCGGCGCTGCTGCGCGAATAGGGGAGGCGTCAGCGCGCCATGCGCCCCAACGCTTCCACGCGCCGAAGCCATTGTTCGCCCGTCGCGCGGTCCATGTCCTTGATCGATCCGATCAGCGTGTCGCGCACGGGCGAGACGCCGGCGTAATTGAGGACGTTGCGTTTGAGATTGCGCAGGCCGTGCGCGAAGAAGAAGAAGCGGTAGACGAGCGCCGGCATGCCCATCGTCACGATGACCCGCGCGGTTTTTCCCTTCAGAAGGCCTTCGGGCAGGCGCCCCTCTCGGTAGCGCAGCGCGAAACCCGGCCGGAATGTCTGCTCGACGAAGGCTTTGAACAGGGCCGGCGCGTCGCCGAGCCACAGCGGATAGACGATCACCCAATGATCGGCCCAGCGCAGCGTCTCCTGCGCCGACGCGATGGCGCGGGGCGGCGCGCCGCTCTCGAACTCGGCCTGGGTGCGGATCAGGGGGAAATCCAGCGCAGCGACGTCGATGAGGCGCGTCTCGTGACCGCCTTGCGCAGCGCCGCTCGCATAGGCCTCGGCGAGCGCCCGGCAGAAGCGCTCGGGCCTCTGGTCCGGGTGTCCCTGGATAATCGCGATCCGCCTGGCCATATGTGAGCCTCCCCTGCGCCTGACTCTCTCTAAACTGGAGCCAAAGGCCAAGCGGTTCAACGGCGCAGCGCTGTCGACCTGGACTTTTGCGCGGTCGGGGTGGACAAACACGGCCTCACGTGGTTTGCCTTCCGCAAAGCGGCGGCGCTTCTAGGCCGCCGCCGATGGTCCTTTCGGTTTCGCTCCTGCCAATGATTCGACGCCTTCTCCTTCCCGCCGTTCTGACGGGGCTGGCCCTGACGGCGCCGGCGCGCGCCGATTTCCGCCTGTGCAACAACACGAGCACGCGCGTGAGCGTCGCCATCGCCTATACGGATGGGAAAAGCTGGCTTTCGGAAGGGTGGTGGAACCTGCGGCCGACCGCCTGCGAGACGTTGCTGCGCGGACCGCTCGCCGCGCAATTTTACTATGTCTATGCGATGGACGAGCGCGGCGGCGAGTGGAAAGGCAAGGCTTTCATGTGCACGCGCGACCGGGAGTTTCGCATCGACGGACGCGACGACTGCTTCGCGCGCGGCTACGACAGGACCGGATTCTTCGAGATCGACACAGGGCGCGACGCCAAAAGCTGGACGGTGCAGCTCACGGACCCCAATGCGTCGGCGCAGTGACACGGACGCCGTGCTATAGCGGCTCCAGGCATAAGGATTTGGGAACGGAAATGAGAAGGCTCAGGCGCGTCAAGATTATCGCCACGCTGGGACCGGCGACAGTCGACAAGGCGATCATCGCCGGGCTCGTGCGCGCGGGCGCCGACGTGTTCCGCATCAACATGAGCCACACTGATCACGCGGGGCTCGCGGCTTATGTCCGTACGATCCGCGAGATCGAAACCGAGATGTCGCGCGCCATCGGCATTCTGGTCGATCTCCAGGGCCCGAAGCTGCGCATCGGCGCCTTCGAGGAAGGCTCGGTGCATCTGCGCAAGGGGGACGTCTTCGTCTTCGATTCCGATCCCAAGCCCGGCGACGTCACCCGCGTGCGGCTGCCGCATCCTGAAATTCTGGCGGCGCTCAAAGTCGGCGACACGATTCTGATCGACGACGGCCGCGTACGTCTGCATGTCGTCGAGACGACGCCCGAGCGCGCTCATGCAGTCGTCGACGTGGCGGGCCGCCTGTCGAACCGCAAGGGCGTGAGCCTGCCCGACACCGAGATCCCCATCACCTCCATGACCACCAAGGACCGCGCCGATCTCGAAGCGGCCCTCAAGGAGGGCGTCGACTGGGTCGCGATCTCCTTCGTGCAGCGCCCGGAGGACGTGATCGAGGTCAAGCAGATCACCAAGGGCCGCGCCCTAGTGATGGCGAAGATCGAAAAGCCGCAGGCCATCCACCGACTGGAAGAGGTGATCGAGGTCTCGGACGCGTTGATGGTCGCCCGCGGCGATCTCGGCGTCGAAGTGCCGCTCGAACGCGTGCCGGGCCTGCAGAAGCGGATCAACCGGTCGGCGCGCCGTCTCGGCAAACCGGTCGTGATCGCGACGCAGATGCTCGAATCGATGATTCTCTCGCCGCTGCCGACGCGCGCCGAAGTGTCCGACGTCGCAACCGCCGTCTTCGAGGGCGCGGACGCCGTGATGCTCTCTGCGGAGAGCGCCGCTGGCCAATATCCGCAGGACGCGGTCGCGACGATGAGCCGGATCGCGGAGGAGGTCGAGACCGACGCCTTCTTCCGATCGATCATCAACGCCCAGCGCGGCGAGCTTCCGGATCCGACCTCCGCCGACGCCATCGCGGTCGCGGCGCGAGACGTCGCGCAGACGCTGCACTGCAAGGCGATTTGCGCCTGGACGTCATCGGGCTCGACGGCGCTGCGCATCGCGCGCGAGCGTCCCCAGTCCCCCATTCTGGCTTTGACCCCGAAGCGCGACACGGCGCGCCGCCTCGCGCTCGTCTGGGGCGTTCACGCGCTGGAGACGCGCGACGCCGTCGACATTGAGGACATGGTGAAGCGCGCCTGCGAATATTCCAAGAGCGAAGGCTTCGGCGAGGATGGCGACCGCATCATCATCGTCGCGGGCATGCCCTTCGGCTCGCCGGGCGCGACCAATATGATTCGCATCGCCCATGTGGGCGAAGAGGCGAGGCAGGCGGGCGAGGGGTCGTAAAAGGGTCGGCGCGGTCCGGTTTCCCCAGGCGGCCGCGTCTTCGACCCGCGGCGAGGCGCCTCAAAAAGAAGCCCCTCATGCTGAGGCGCCTGCGGAGCAGGCGTCTCGAAGCACGAGGGGCGTCAATCCGTCAGAGAGGGCCGGCGGCCCCCTTTCTTCGATCAGTTCTTGATCTGGAGATTGTCGGCCGACGAACGGCCGCTGCGCTTGTCGACAACGATCTCGTAGCTGACCTTCTGGCCCTCGGCCAGATCGCGCAGGCCCGCGCGCTCGACGGCGCTGATGTGGACGAAAACGTCGTTTCCGCCGGCGTCAGGCTGAATAAAACCGAAGCCTTTTTGTGCATTGAACCATTTCACGGCGCCAGTCTGCATTGGCGTGTCCTTTCGAGACATGAACGGACGGCCGCAGGGTGCGGCGTCTTCTCATCGAATTTTGGAAGAATGTCAGGCGCCGACGTCTTGAGACGAGAGAGCAAGAACGTTCCGGCCGAAACCCGATTCCGCCAATATGGGGTTTTCCGCAAAGAAAGAAAGCGCCAACTTGGAAGTTATCGCTGACGCCACTCCATCATGATCGTTGCGCGGCCGGACAGCGTGTTGGCGCCCCGGCCGATTTGCATGAATCCGCCGCGCTCGTAGAAGCGAATGGCTCGAGAATTGTCGGCGTTGACGTCGAGCCGCACGACGCCGGGGGAAGCCGCGCGCGCCGCCGCCATCAGCCTGTCGCCATAGCCGGCGCCTTTGCAGGCGGGCGAGACGCATATCTGATCGAGCCAGCCCGTTTGCGGATGGATCACGACAAAACCCGCCAGCGCGGTCGCTTCATCCGGGAAAAGGCAGAGCGTGACCGCGCCCTCCGCTTCCAGCTTGGCGATCTGCCGGGTCAGCCAGCCGCGCCGCGCCTCGAAGTCGATGTCGGGATAGGTGGCGCGCCAAGCGGCGACCCAGAGGTCCAGCAATGCCGGCCAGTCGGCGTCGTCGCGCCGGCGCAGCAGGGGCTCGGCCGCCGCCCCGGGGGGCGCGGTTTCGGAGGCGGTCGTCACGGCGTCGGTCACGGCTTCACGCCTTCTTCATCACGTCGAGAAGCAGGCGGTGGATCGTCTCATTGCCGGCGCAGATTTCGCCCTTGGCCAGTATGTCGCCGCCCCCCGTGAGGTCGGAGACAAAGCCGCCGGCCTCGCGCACCAGCACGACGCCGGCCGCCACGTCCCAACTATTGATGCCGCGTTCCCAATAGCCGTCGAAGCGCCCGCAGGCGACCATGGCGAGGTCCATGGCGGCCGCGCCCATGCGGCGGATATTGCCGATCTTGGCCATTCCAGCGGCGAGCTCGCGCTTGAAGGATTCGTGATCTCGGAGCCGCGCCAGCGGCGGGATGCCACAGGCCACCATCGACTCGGCGAGGGAGCGACGCGCGGCGACGCGCATCCGGCGATTGTTGAAATAGGCGCCCTGGCCCTTTTCCGCGACGAACATCTCGTCGCTCGCGGGATTGTAGACGAGGCCGGCGACCAGCTGGCCCTCGCGCTCCACCGCGATGGAAACCGCGAACACCGGCACGCCGTGCAGGAAGTTCGAGGTGCCGTCGAGCGGGTCGATGTGCCAAGTATGGCTCTTGTCCGAACCCTCGACGACGCCGCTTTCCTCGAGCCGAAAGCCATAGCCCGGCCGCGCCTTGGACAACTCCTCGAAGAGGGTCTTTTCGGCGCGCTTATCGGCGGCGGTGACGAAATCGCCCGGGCCTTTGACCGAAACCTGCAGATTTTCGACCTCGCCGAAATCACGCTTCAGGCCGCGGCCCGCCTTTATGGCGGCGGCGGTCATGACATTCATCAACGCGGAACGAATCATCTCGGAAAGGCCTCGGGGAGAAGGGGGAGGGTTCAAATGCATCCCGACCGGCGGCGCGTCAAGCAGCGGCGCGGGGTTAGCGTGATTAACAGAAAATTAAGCATTTACCCCAAACCTTAACAATAATGGTTTCGGAGAGCCTTCCATGGCGCATATCGAGCTTGGTTATCGTGCGGCGGCGGTCAGGCCCGCCGCGCCTTTCAATCCCGCCCGCACGCGCGAAACCGCGCAAACCGTGCGTCCGGCGCGGCCTCGCCCGAAATTCTGCCGCATCAATCCAGGGCAGCTGGCCCGGACGGCCTTCCTCGTCGGCCTTTGCATCGGCGTGTCCCAGCTTCCCCGCGCCGAGAAGTCGCCCGCGAGCGGCGCGGTCGCCGCTTTGCAGGCGAGGGCCTAAAAGACGGCGCATCGAAACGCCGCCGCATGGACTTCTTAACAGTATTTTAACCAACTCGCGCCTAGCTTGACGTTGCCCAAAGCGTGGGCCCCGAGTGGCCTTTTCTCTTCCACTCGTCCTTGATGCCTCCCTGTCACGCCTTCAGAGCCGCATTTGCGGCTCTTTTTTTGTGTTCAAATCCAGCGTTGTGCAGTTAAGGTTAAAAGTCGGCTAATGAGGCGCGCCGGGGTCGGGTGCGCTAATGTTCCCCTTGTATCGAGTCCGCGGGCTTTTGAGCCCCGCAGCAAGCGTGAGCGTGGCATGGGTCGTGTGAGTGATAATCGGGGCGAGCAGAGCCAGCCCGTTTCCTTTGTCGAAAAGCTTGCGGGTTCGGAAGCTTTCGGCGCAATGTTCAAGGAGGGCATGGGGCTCGTCGAAGAGGCCGCCGCCTATCTCGACGGCGACGGCCGCGACGAGGCCAAGGCTCTGCCGCGCACCGAGGCTCTGGCCTATGCGGCGGAAAGCATGCGTCTCACCACGAGGTTGATGCAAGTCGCCTCCTGGCTGCTGCTTCAGCGCGCCGTCAATCAGGGCGAGCTGACGCGGACGCAGGCGGCCAGCGACCGCCATCGGGTCAAGCTCCAGCACCAGGAATTGGCCTCCGCGCCGGACATGTTCCAGCGCCTTCCGCAGCGCCTGCGCGAGCTCGCGCTGCACTCGCTGCGGCTTCAGGCGCGCATTATTCATCTCGACCAGCTGATCTACGCCGGACCCGAGGCGGCGACGGCGCAATCGGCGCCCACGGCCAGCCCCGTGCAGGAGCAATTGGCCAGGCTCCGGGACGCCTTCACGCAGTAGAGACCCCCGCTCATGACCGGGCTTTGCCTCCTTTCGAGGCGGCGACGCTCTCGGCGCGTCGCGCCGCGTCTCGCAGAACGAGGCCGCGTCACGAGCCTCCCAACAAAGCAAACGCCGAAGCGACAGGCGCTTCGGCGTTTTTGCATTTCTTGAAAGCTGCGCGGCTGCTTACTTCTTGCCGAAGCTCAGACCGCCGAAACGGGAGTTGAAGCGCGACAGACGGCCGCCGCGGTCGAGGAGCTGCGTCGAGCCGCCGGTCCACGCCGGATGGGTCTTGGGGTCGATGTCGAGGTTCATCGTGTCCCCTTCCTTGCCCCAGGTCGAGCGCGTCAGATACTCGGAGCCGTCGGTCATCACGACCTTGATCGTGTGATAGTCGGGATGGATATCCTTTTTCATTGCACGCGTCCTTCCTGCGATCTTTGAACGAGCGCGACCCCGTGACGCCTTTTTCAGCGCGGGGCGGCTGGTTGAATTAGCGATTTGGCTGCGCTCTTAGCGCAATGCGCCCCGTTCGGCAAGGCCGCGGCGGGGGCGGGCGCCCTCAGGCGGCGAGCATGCGCTGAACCTCGCTCACGAGGTCGCGCAAATGGAACGGCTTGGAGAGGATTTTGGCCTGACGCGGCGCCTGATTGTCGGGATTGAGCGCGACGGCGGCGAATCCGGTGATGAACATGACCTTGATGTCGGGGTCGAGCTCGGTGGCGCGGCGCGCCAATTCGATTCCGTCCATCTCGGGCATGACAATGTCTGTCAGCAACAGCTCGAAAGGCTCGACGCGCAGCTGATCATAGGCCGAGAGGCCGTTGTCGAAGGACGTGACGGAAAAGCCGGCCTGCTGAAGCGCCTTCACCAGGAAACGACGCATGTCGTTGTCGTCTTCCGCCAGCAGAATCTTCGCCGTCATCCGATCGTTCATCGCCATCCTCGCGTCTTTTTGCCCATAGAGCCGCAGCTTCGTAAATATCAGGTGAAACTTGGGTCGCACCAAGTTAACTTAGGCCATTACATAACGGATAATGCGCAAAGCTTGCAAAGGGGCGGGATCGGGCTCCCAGGCTCTGGAACGCAAGTCGGGACGATCGAATGACCGGGTCTGATTCACGACGCATGCAGGAACCCGAGGCCCCGCTCGAGAGCGAATTCGCCTCCCCCTTCGAGGTGCTCGAGCCCCGCGAACTCGCCTCGCCGCTGGTTTTTTCCTCGCCGCATTCGGGCCGGGTCTATCCTGCGGCGTTTCTCGCCGCCGCGCGCCTTGACGCCGCGGCGCTGCGTCGCTCCGAGGACGCCTATGTCGACGAGCTGTTCGCAGCGGCGACCGCGGTCGGCGCGCCCTTGCTGCGCGCCCATTTCCCGCGCGCCTATCTCGACCTCAATCGCGAGCCTTACGAGCTCGATCCCAAGCTTTTCGAGGGCGAGCTGCCGCCCTTCGCCAATGTGCGCTCGCTTCGCGTCGCCGCGGGACTGGGAACCATTCCGCGCGTCGTGGCGGATGCGCGGGAAATATACGCGCGCCGCCTGTCGGTCGACGAGGCGCTGCGCCGGATCGAATCGCTCTACAAGCCTTATCACGCGTCGCTGCGCGGGCTGATGGAGCGGGCGCAGGAGCGCTTCGGCGTGGCCGTTCTGGTCGATTGCCATTCCATGCCCTCGAGCAGCGCGCGCGAGCCGTCGCTCGCCGCCCGGGGCGACAAGCGCCGTCTCGATTTCGTCATCGGCGACCGCTACGGGGCGAGCGCCGCGCCGGGACTGGTCGAGGGGGTCGAGGAGCGGCTGCGCGCGCGCGGCCATCATGTCCAGCGCAACCGCCCCTATGCGGGCGGATTCATCACCGAGCATTTCGGCCGTCCGGCTGCGGGGTGGCACGCGATTCAGATCGAGGTTTCACGCGGCCTTTACATGGACGAGGCGACATTGGAGAGGGGTCCGCGCTTTGCGGCCATCGCCGCCGATCTCGCCGGGGTCGTCGCGGGCCTCGCGCAGGACTGTGACAAAATCTTTGGCGGCCCGCGCCGGATGGCCGCCGAATAATCAGCGGCTTTCCGGCGCTGGAGCAGGAATGACCGTCGTCGATTTCGAAAAATTCGTCGAGGAGCTGGCGGAAGTCTCGGGCGAGGCCATCATGCCCTTTTTCCGCACCGCCATCGCCGCCGACGATAAGGCGCATGGCGGCGCCTTCGATCCGGTGACGGAGGCCGACCGCGCCGCCGAGCTCGCCATGCGCCGACTGATCCAGCGCACCTTTCCGAGCCACGGCGTCATCGGCGAGGAATTCGCCTCGCGTGACGAGGCTGCGGAATATGTCTGGGTGCTCGACCCGATCGACGGCACGAAAAGCTTCATCTCCGGCTTCCCGACCTGGGGCACGCTGATCGGCCTCTCGCACCGGGGCCGACCCTGTTACGGGATGATGAATCAGCCCTTCACCCGCGAGCGTTTCCACGGCGACGGCGAGGCCGCCTTCTGGCGCGGGCCGTCGCGTCTCGGCAAGGGCGGCGAGGAACGCCGCAAGCTCGTCGTGCGGCCCTGTCCGACGCTGGGGCAGGCGACGTTGATGACGACGTCGCCGCTGCTGATCGAGCCCGAATTACGCGACAAGTTCCTTCGCGTCGAAGAGAAAGTGCGTCTGTCGCGCTATGGCGGCGACTGCTACGCCTATTGCGCGCTCGCCGCCGGCCATGTCGATCTCGTGATCGAGTCGGGGCTGAACGCTTATGACATCGTCGCCTTGATCCCGATCGTCGAAGGCGCCGGCGGCGTCGTCACCACATGGGACGGCGGCGACGCGGCGAAGGGCGGGGCCATCATCGCGGCGGGAGACCGGGCGCTCCATGAAGCGGCGGTGAGGTTGCTGGCCGGTTAGGGGGCGGGGCGCGGGGAGCTCACGGCGTCAGATTCGACCCCGCGTCAAACCCCGCTCCCCGGAATGAACGCGTCGAAAGCGCGCCAGAATTGCGCGCGGTATTCGTCGCGCTCCATCAGCAGTTCGTGCTTTGCGCCGGGGACGTTGATCAGCGCGTAATTATTCAGATTTTGCGCGAAGCGCTCGATCGCCCGGTTGGAGACGACTTCTTCGCGTCCAACCGCGAAGCTCAATATCGGCGCGCGAATGTGGCGTGCATATTCGGGCGCCTCGAACCGCTTCATCATTCGAAAGGCGGCGTTGACCCAGCCGATCGTGGGATCGCCGATGACGAGCCGAGGCGCGGCCTCGACGATGCGGGCGGTGCGGGCGAAACGGATGGGATCGGTCGTGAGCTTATTGCCCTCGAAGGGTCCCTCATAAAAGGAGCGGCCTTTTCCAAAGGGAATAAACCAGCCGCCGAGGCCCAACATGTCGAGCGTGTCGGCGAGCCAGCGCGCACCGCGGGGGAAGCGAAGATTGTGCAGGTCGATCATTGGCGCGGTGAGCGCGAGACGCTCGAAGGGCGGCCGGGTCGCATGCGCCATGTCGAGCATGATCGCCGCGCCCATGGAGTGGGCGAGCGCAAACCAGGGCTGCGGCCGCGGACTCAAAACCTCGGCGCAAAACACGTCGAGGTCGCGCTGATATTGCGAAAAATCGTCGATATGGCCCTTGCGCGGATCGTCGAGTTCGCGCTCCGAGCCCGCCTGTCCGCGCCAGTCCAGCGCGACGACGTCGAAGCCGCGCTGGCGCAGCGCCTCGATGGTCTCGAAATATTTCTCGATGAATTCATTGTGGCCCTGAAAGACCGCGACCGTCCCGCGCGGCTTCACGGGGCAGGGGAAGCTCGCCGCGCGCAGGCGCCGGCCGTCGGGTGTGCGCAGGTGATGGACGACGGCGCCCTCGGGGATCGGATTGTCTGGCGTCGCGACCAGTTCGCGCATGTTGTCTCCGTGGCGCTCGAGCCCGATTCTTCGCGCTAGGATAGTGCATTTTAATCCATGGGCCGAACTGGCGGGGCGCGCCTCAGCGTCTGCAGAAGGCGGCCAGCCGCTCGGGATCGGCAAAGTCCATCCTGCCGGCGACGATCGCCTCGACGGCGCCGCGACTATTGACCAGATAATGCATCGGCGTCACGACCCCGCCCTGAGTCGTCTCGCCGTAAAAGGCGCGCGCGGCGCGGGCCTTGGTCGGATCGCTCCGCGCCGCGTCGCCCACCCGGTAGAATTTCCACGGGAGGCCGTAGCTCCGGAACTTGGCGAGGTCCCTTGGATAATCGCTGGCGCGCGCCGAGACGAAGACGACGTTCCAGCGCTGCGGACAGGCCTTGGCGATGGCCTTGTAGCCCTGAATTTCAGCAAGGCAATTCGGGCACCAATGGGCCCAGAGCGAGACGAGCGTCGGCTTGCCGCTGGCCATCAAAGCCGACAGATCGAGCGGGGCGCCTCTTTCGTCGACGAGCTCCACCGCGCGGAGCGAGGCTTTCATCTCCTCTTCGCTCACCATGCGCGGGACCTGCATGCCGAGGATCTCGGCGCGGACCGCCGCCGGCGCGAGAGCCAGACACAGCAAGAGGATGAATATGCGCACCATATTGTTCTTCCTTGTCGTTTGGCCAAAGCGGCTGGTTGGGAGCGGGTCCTTGTCATCGCCCCCTTGAACTTCGCTCCCCCCGTTCCCAGATCGAAGCCAGCGCGGGCCGGAATGGACGCGCAAACAGGCGCGGCGCGTAACGCAGCGCGCCGCATGTCGCTTCATACGGAGGATATGTCATGCGTCACTTCGATCTTTCGCCTCTCTATCGTCAAACGGTCGGCTTCGATCGCCTCTTCAATCTTCTGGATCAGGCGAGCGGCGTCGACGGCGCCTCTTCCTATCCGCCCTACAACATTGAGCGGACTGGCGAAAACGCCTATCGGGTCACGCTTGCGGTCGCTGGCTTCTCGCGTGACGAGCTGACGATCGAGACCCGCGAAAACACCCTTTCGATCAAAGGCTCCAAGGAGCAGACCGCGCCCGCCGAGGGCCGCGAGATGCTGCACCAGGGCATCGCCGCCCGCGCCTTCGAGCGTCGCTTTCAGCTGGCGGACCATGTCGTCGTGACGGGCGCGAGCCTCGTCAACGGCTTGCTGCATGTCGACCTCGTGCGCGAAATCCCGGAGGCCCAGAAGCCCCGCCGCATCGAGATTGGCGGCGGCGTCGCGACCGCCAAGGTCGTGGAGTCCAAGGCCGCGTAATCTCTAAGAGAGCGCGAGGTCTTAGCGAGGCGCCCCTTTCGGGCGCCTCTTTTTTGTCTATTGCGCGCTCTTGGGCATGGCGACGCTCGCGGGCGTTTGTGCGCTTGCCGCCGGCGCCGTCGACGTCGACGGCGCCGAGGGCGTCACCGCAGTCGTTCCCTCCGCCTGCTTGGGCGGAACGATCGCCCGATGCGAGGAGCCGGTCGAGCGCGCCGCCACGGGGCGCGTCGGCGCGGCCTTCTGGGTCGTGGCCGGAGCGGCGGGCCTAGCCTCCGCTTTGGCCGCCTCGGCTGGTTTCTGCGGCGCTTCGTCCTGTGATTTTGTCGTCTGCCCGGGCGGCGGGGGCTGAATCTCAACGGGCTTCGCCACGTCTGCCGGCTTCGACGGCTCGGGGGGTTTCGCGGCCTCGAGAGGCTTTGCAGCCTCTAGCGGTTTAGCTGGCCCCGGCGTCGCCCGATTCGGGCTCGGCGCGACCGCCTCGCTGCGTCCCGGCGGAGCCTTTTCAACCAGAGGCTGTGGGGCGGCGCGCGCGGCGCGGCGCGGCGTCTCGACGGCGCGCCCCTCGCGGGCCGGCGGCGGCCGCGATCCGTCAGCGGGCCCCAGTCGCTCTTCGTCCCAGCGCCGGCCCTCCGCGGCTGGCCCCAACCGCGTGGCGCGAACGATCTCGCCCTCGTACGGATCGATGATGAAGCGCGCTTCGCCCGCGCGCCGGCTCACGCCCGTCGCGACGATCTGATCCCCCCGACGCCCGAGCGGGCCGACGAGTTCATAGCCCGCGCCTGCGAGAATGCGCGCGACGGCGCGACGCGACCCATAGCGCGGCAGATCGTCCTCGTCGGGCGGGAAGTCATAGCGCCAGCTGTGGAAGTAGGGCCTAAAGAAGAATTGCGCGGTCGCCGCGTCGGCGACGCCGACGGCGAGGAGAAGTCCGAGCGCGAGCGGCTTGCGCCATTTCGGCCAGGCAGAAGACATGTGTTTGTTCCATGAGACGCGTCGCCCCCGCGCGTCAGGCCATCTTCTCCCCGATTGCGGCGAGGGTTGGACGCTTAGGCCGCAAATGTGCGTTTGGAACCGCCTCGATATTGGGCGGTTGCTTGTCACCGGGGCATAAATCTGGCAACAATCTCGGGCGTCAATATGTCAGTGCTGCTGACCTTTTGACGCCGTTCGTCCTTCGCCTGCCGCCCGACTCCCTTTCCCGCCTGCCGAACGCGGCGGCTGGGGGCGAGCGGCCGACGACGCTGGGAGTCTGGCGCGCCTTTTGCCTGAGGGCGCGGCGGCCGGGCCGGGGCAGGCGCGAGAGAATTAAAGGCGGCCGAAGCGATTGGCCGGGCGCGAGCGGGGACTGGACGAAGCGCGTGGGCGCTTCTATCCGTCCTGGTCTTGCTCTATGCAGTTTGAAACGAAGATATGACGGGACGCCGGCCGCTTGCGCGCCGCGCCGCGTCGGGGAGACGCCGCCATGACCAAGGTCGTTGATATGAAGGCCATGCAGGAGGCCCGGCAGCAGGAGGTCGCCCTTGGCCGAGATCCCGCGCTGCCCGCGGCGCAGGGCCTCTACGATCCGGCGCAGGAGCACGATTCCTGCGGCGTCGGCTTCGTCGCCAACATGCATAACCAGAAGACGCACACCATCGTCGAGATGGGCCTGCAGATCTTGCTCAACCTCGACCATCGCGGCGCGGTCGGGGCGGACCCCAAGCTCGGCGACGGCTGCGGCATTCTCGTCCAGATCCCGCATGAGTTCTTCAAGGCGGAGTGCCGGAAGCTCGGATTCGATCTTCCCGCCCCCGGCGACTATGCGATTGGCCAGTTCTTCATGCCGCGCGACGCGGAAGTGCGCGCGCAAGCCAAAGCTATTCTCGAAGAGCAGATGCGCGACGAGGGCGTCGTCGTGCTCGGCTGGCGCGATCTTCCCGTCGATTCGAGCGACCTTGGCGACGCCGTTCGCGACGTCGAGCCGCATCACATCCAGCTTTTCATCGGCCGCGGCCCGGATGTGAAAGATTCGGACGATTTCGAGCGGCGCATCTATCTTGCGCGCAAGTCGTCCTCAAACGAGATCTACAAGCTCGAAGGCGGCCGCGAATTTTACTCCGTCTCGGTCTCGACGCGCACCATCGTCTACAAGGGCATGGTGCTGGTCTCCCAGCTCGGCAGCTATTTCCTCGACCTCAAGGACGAGCGCTTCGTCTCGGCGATCGCGCTCGTGCACCAGCGCTTTGCGACCAACACTTTCCCGTCGTGGCGGCTCGCTCACCCTTACCGCTTCGTCGCCCACAACGGCGAAATCAATACGCTGCGCGGCAATCTCAACTGGATGGCGGCGCGTCAGGCGGCGGTCTCCTCGCCGCTCTTTGGCGATAATATCAGCAAGCTCTGGCCGATCTCCTATGAGGGCCAGTCCGACACAGCCTGTTTCGACAATGCGCTCGAATTTCTGGTGCGCGGCGGCTATTCGCTCGCCCATGCTGTGATGATGCTGATTCCGGAGGCCTGGGCGGGCAATCCGCTGATGGACGAGGATCGTCGCGCCTTCTATGAGCACCACGCCGCGCTCATGGAGCCGTGGGACGGCCCCGCCGCCATGGCCTTCACCGACGGCCGCCAGATCGGCGCGACGCTCGACCGCAATGGCCTGCGTCCGGCGCGCTATCTCGTCACCGACGACGGTCTCGTGGTGATGGCGTCGGAAATGGGCGTGCTGCCGATCCCGGAAGAGAAAATCGTCCAGAAGTGGCGCCTGCAGCCGGGCAAGATGCTGCTCGTCGATCTGGAGCAGGGCCGCATCATCTCCGACGACGAGATCAAGAAAGAGCTGTCGCTCTCCCATCCCTACAAGGAGTGGCTGGCGCGCACGCAGATCCAGCTCGAGGAGCTGAAGCCCGTCGAGTCGCGCCCGGCGCGCGCCGACGTCACGCTCCTCGATCGCCAGCAGGCCTTCGGCTACACCGAGGAAGACCTTTATCTCCTGATGTATCCCATGGCGGTCACCGGCCAGGAGGCCGTCGGCTCCATGGGCACGGACACGCCGGTGTCGCCGCTCTCCGACAAGGAGAAGCTGCTCTACACTTACTTCAAGCAAAACTTCGCGCAGGTGACCAATCCGCCGATCGACCCGATCCGCGAAGAGCTGGTCATGAGCCTTGTCTCCTTCATTGGCCCGCGCCCGAACATTCTCGATCACGAGGGCTCGGCCAATAAGAAGCGACTCGAAGTGCGCCAGCCGATCCTGACCAACGAGGATTTGGAGAAGATCCGCTGGATCGGCATGGTCGAAGACAGCTTCGACACCAAGACGCTCGAAATCTCTTACGATTCGAGCAGGGGCGCGGCCGGCATGCGCGGCGCCATTCAGCGCCTGTGCCAGCGCGCGGAAGAAGCGGTCAGCGGCAAATACAACATCATCATTCTCTCGGATCGCATGGTCGGGCCGGACCGCATTCCGATCCCCGCGCTGCTCGCGACGGCCGCCGTGCACCATCATCTGATCCGCAAGGGTCTGCGCACGTCGGTCGGCCTCGTCGTCGAGACCGGCGAGGCGCGCGAGGTGCATCACTTCGCCTGTCTCGCGGGCTTCGGCGCCGAGGCGATCAACCCCTATCTCGCCTTCGACACGCTCGAAGCGTCGGTTTCGGAGTTCCCCAAGGACGTCGACGCCGAGACGGCGATCAAGCGTTACATCAAGGCGGTGGGCAAGGGCCTCTTGAAGGTCATGTCCAAGATGGGCATTTCGACCTACCAGTCTTATTGCGGCGCGCAGATTTTCGACGCCGTGGGCCTCGCGCAGCTCTTCGTCGACGAATTCTTCACCGGCACGACGACCCGCGTCGAAGGCGTCGGCCTCGACGAGATCGCCAAGGAGTCGGTGCGACGCCACCGGCTCGCCTTCGGCGACGCGCCCGTCTATCGCGACGCGCTCGACGTCGGCGGCGACTACGCCTTCCGCATTCGCGGCGAGGCGCATAGCTGGACCCCGCAGACGGTGTCGCTGCTGCAGCACGCGGTGCGCGGCAATGCGCAGGAGCAATATCGCGCCTTCGCCAAGGCGCTCAACGAGCAGGACGAGCGCCTGCTGAACCTGCGCGGGCTGTTCCGCATCAAGGGCGCCGAGGAAGATGGCCGCAAGCCCGCGCCGCTCGACGAGGTCGAGCCCGCGAGCGAGATCGTCAAGCGCTTCGCAACGGGGGCCATGTCCTTCGGCTCGATCTCGCGCGAGGCCCACACGACGCTCGCCATCGCCATGAACCGCATCGGCGGCAAGTCGAATACGGGCGAGGGCGGCGAGGAGCCGGATCGCTTCAAGCCGCTGCCCAACGGCGACACCATGCGCTCGGCGATCAAGCAGGTGGCCTCGGGCCGCTTCGGCGTGACGACGGAGTATCTCGTCAACGCGGACATGATCCAGATCAAGATGGCGCAGGGCGCGAAGCCCGGCGAAGGCGGGCAACTGCCGGGCGACAAGGTCGACGCGGTGATCGCCAAGGTGCGCCATTCGACGCCGGGCGTCGGCCTGATCTCGCCGCCGCCGCATCACGACATTTACTCGATCGAGGATTTGGCGCAGCTCATCTTCGATTTGAAGAACGTCAATCCGAAAGCCGCGATTTCGGTGAAGCTCGTCTCCGAGGTCGGCGTCGGCACGGTCGCGGCCGGCGTCTCCAAGGGCCGCGCCGACCATGTGACGATCTCGGGCTTCGAGGGCGGCACCGGCGCCTCGCCCCTGACCTCGATCAAGCACGCCGGCAGCCCGTGGGAGATCGGCCTCGCCGAGACGCATCAGACCCTGGTGCTCAACGGCCTGCGCTCGCGCATCGCGGTTCAGGTGGACGGCGGTCTGCGCACGGGCCGCGACGTGGTCGTCGGCGCCCTGCTCGGAGCGGACGAGTTCGGCTTCTCGACCGCGCCGCTGATTGCGGCCGGCTGCATCATGATGCGCAAGTGCCATCTCAACACGTGCCCGGTCGGCGTGGCGACGCAGGACCCCGTCCTGCGCAAGCGCTTCGTCGGCCAGCCGGAGCATGTCATCAACTACTTCTTCTTCGTCGCCGAGGAAGTGCGCGAGTTGATGGCCGAGATGGGCTTCCGCCGCTTCGACGAACTCGTCGGACAGATGCAGATGCTCGACAAGACGAAGGCCGTCGCCCATTGGAAGGCGCAGGGCCTCGACTTCTCGAAGCTGTTCCACAAGCCGGCGGGCGAGGGCCCCAAGATCCGTCATTCGCAATCGCAGGATCACGGCCTCGACAAGGCGCTCGACAACAAGCTCATTGCCGAGGCGCGTCCCGCGCTCGATCGCGGCGCGAAGGTTTCGATCGAGACGCCGATCAAGAACGTCGACCGCACGACGGGCGCGATGCTCTCCGGCGAAGTCGCGCGCATCTACGGCCACGCCGGCCTGCCGGAAGATACGATCAGCATACGCGCCACGGGCACGGCGGGGCAGAGCTTCGGCGCTTTCCTCGCGCGCGGCGTCACGCTCCAGCTCGAGGGCGAGGCCAACGACTATGTCGGCAAGGGTCTCTCCGGCGGCAAGCTGGTCGTCTATCCCTCGCGCAACGCCAGGCAGATCGATCCGTCGAACTCGATCATCGTCGGCAATACCGTGCTCTACGGCGCCATTGCGGGCGAGTGCTATTTCCGCGGCGTCGCGGGCGAGCGTTTTGCCGTGCGCAATTCGGGCGCCGTCGCCGTCGTCGAGGGCGTGGGCGACCATGGCTGCGAATATATGACCGGCGGCGTGGTGGTGGTGCTCGGGCAGACGGGCCGCAATTTCGCGGCCGGCATGTCCGGCGGCATCGCCTATGTCATCGACGAGGACGATACGTTCGCGACGCGCTGCAACCTCGCCATGGTCGATCTCGAACCCGTGGGCGCCGAGGAGACGGCGATGACCGAGACCTATCACCAGTCCGGCGACCTCGAGACGCATGGCAAGGTCGACATCCTCGCCGACATGACGCGTTTCGACGCCGAGCGCCTGCGCCAGCTCATCCAGAATCATCTGCGTTACACGGGCTCGACCCGCGCCCGCGACATTCTGGACAATTGGGCGGTCTATCGGCCGAAATTCCGCAAGGTCATGCCGATCGAATATCGCCGCGCGCTCACGGAAATGGCGGCGAAGAAGGCGCAGCCGAAACGTCTCGCGGCGGCCGGCGAATAGGACCGGCCGGCCCTTTCGGGCCAAAGCGGCGCGGAGCCGTCAAAAGCTTCGCGCCGAGCGCACGTCAGGCGGATCGCTTGACGGTTTGAAAAAACGTTGCGAAATCCCGCTGTGGCGGCGGTTGTCGACAGGCTGGCGGAATTCGCCTTTGAATCCGGCGGTGGGAACGGAGCACAGTTAAGTTCCGGTCATGGCCGGAGCCCGATGCGAAAGGTTGGGAAGCTACTCATGGGCAAGGTCACGGGCTTTCTCGAAATCGACCGTCAGGACCGCAAATACAAGCCGGCGGCCGACCGAATTCGCCATTACGACGAATTCGTCATCCCCCTTTCCGAAGAGGCCACCCGCAATCAGGCCTCGCGCTGCATGGATTGCGGCATCCCGTTCTGCCACAACGGCTGCCCGGTCAATAACCAGATCCCCGACTGGAACGACCTGGTCTATCACGGCGACTGGAGGAAGGCGCTCGCCAATCTCCATTCAACGAACAACTTTCCGGAATTTACCGGCCGCATCTGCCCCGCGCCTTGCGAAGCGTCCTGCACGCTGAACCTCCAGGACCAGCCGGTCACGATCAAGTCGATCGAATGCGCTATCGTCGACCGCGGCTTTGCTGAGGGCTGGGTCGTGCCCGAGCCGCCGAAGCGCAAGACCGGCCGCCGCGTCGCGGTCGTCGGCTCGGGCCCGGCGGGCCTCGCCGCCGCCCAGCAGCTCGCGCGCGCCGGCCATGACGTCCATGTCTTCGAAAAGGCGGCCAAGGCTGGCGGCCTGCTGCGCTACGGCATTCCCGACTTCAAGATGGAGAAGCATCTCGTCGACCGCCGCGTCGAGCAGATGGAGGCCGAAGGCGTCATCTTCCACTACAACGTCAATGTTGGCGTGGACGTGAATGTCCGCGAGCTCGTCGCGGGCCACGACGCCCTCGTTCTCGCAGGCGGCGCCGAGGCCCCCCGCGATCTGCCGATCCCCGGCCGCGAATTTCGGGGCGTGCATTTCGCCATGGACTTCCTCACGCAGCAGAACCGCCGCGTGTCCGGCGAGCCGCTGCCGACCAATGAGCCGATCCTGGCGACCGGCAAGCATGTCGTCGTGATCGGCGGCGGCGACACGGGTTCCGACTGCATCGGCACTTCGGTGCGCCATGGCGCGTTGTCGGTGACGCAGCTCGAAATCATGCCGCGTCCGCCGGAGAAGGAAAACAAGCTGCTCACCTGGCCGGATTGGCCGTTGAAGCTGCGCACCTCCTCGTCGCACGAAGAAGGGTCGGCCCGTGAATTCTCCGTGCTGACGAAGGAGTTCGTCGGCGAGGGCGGCGTCGTGAAGGGCCTGCGCTGCGTGCGCGTCGACGGCAAGATGCAGGAAGTTCCGGAGAGCTCCTTCACCATCCGCGCCGATCTCATCCTCCTCGCCATGGGCTTCGTGTCGCCGTTGCGCAAAGGGCTGCTCGAAGGGGCGGGCGTGGATCTCGATAACCGCGGAAATGTCGCGGCCGACACCCGCGCTTATAAATCGTCGCGGGAAAAAGTGTTTGCGTGCGGAGACATGCGGCGCGGACAATCGCTCGTGGTGTGGGCCATTCGCGAGGGACGCCAATGCGCCCATGCGGTCGATCTTCACCTGATGGGCGAAACAAATCTGCCAAGGTGAGGAAAAATGATCAGCGAGAAGCTCAATCTCTGGTACTGCGACACTTTCGTCTCTCAGCCGTGGCAATTCTTCTTTCTGGTGCTGCCGCTCGTCGGCGCTTTTCTCTACGGGCGCGATAAGAAGAGACTCGGCTGGACCCTGATCGGGATATGGATCGCGGTGACAGTGTCCTTCTCGGCGCTGACCAATTTCGTGTTTAGCTGCAATCTGGATTGATTAGAGAAGAAAAAGCCCCTCACGCTGAGGCGCCTCCGCAGGCGGCGTCTCGAAGCACGAGGGGCCAACTCTCAAACAATCAGAGCACCACAACCGTTGTTCCGACCTTCACCCGGCTGAACAAGTCGCTCACGTCGTCATTGGTCATGCGGATGCAGCCGGAGGAGACGGCCTGTCCGATCGTCCAGGGCTCATTGGAGCCGTGGATGCGAAACATGGTGTCGCGCTCGCCGGAATAGAGATACATCGCGCGGGCGCCGAGCGGATTGTCCTGGCCGCCGGCCATGTGGCGCGGCAAATCGGGACGGCGCTTCAGCATTTCCTTCGGCGGCGTCCAATCCGGCCAGGATTCCTTGCGGCCGATGCGGACGCGGCCCTTCCAGGTGAAGCCCTCACGACCGACGCCAATGCCGTAGCGCATCGCCTCGCCATTGCCGAGCGAGAGATAGAGATAACGATTGGCCGTGTCGACCGTAATGACGCCGGCGCGCTCGCCCGTCGGATCGGCGATGCGCTCGCGGGTCGTCGCCGGATATTCGCGGCCGAGACGGGTTTCGTCCTGCATGTCTGCCGGCGCCGTCTGCTGAGGCTCGCCATAATAAGCCGTCATGTTGCGCGCATCGGGCGCGGGTTCATTGTCGAAGAGCGCAAAGAAGCCGCGTCCGTCGGCCGACGACGGGGTCGAAAACGCGATCCCAACGAGCGAGAAAGCGGCAATCGAGAGAAAGCGACGAGGGCCCTTGGCAAAATGCGGCATCTTCATGGCTCCGAATATTCCTTGGCGGGAAATGCGTGAGCCTGACTGAGGGTTCCACTGGAAACCAGGCAACCCTCAAAATTTTTGCCCAAATGTCGACACAAGGGTTAATGGAAGGGCGCCATCATTGGGCTGGCGCCCTCCACGACGAGTCGTCGGCGCGATTGGGGCGCGACGGCTGATCGCCGCCGTCGACGAACACGTGCCGGGCGAGCGCCTGCGCATCGGCGCCCGAAGCGCCCGTTTTCGGCGCGGGGCGCGCCAGTTCGGCGCTCGCGGCCGCCGCCGATCCGCTCAACGTCTGAACCGGACCAATCGCGGGTCGCTCGGGGAGCGCGGGGGCGTTGGAAGCCGCCGGATTGACGGGAGACCGGAACACGATGGGCGCGCCGGGGGCCGGCGGCGCGGCGGCCTGCGCGGGCGTTTCGGCGGGCGCCGTCGCCGTCGGCTGCTGTTCGGGCGCGACGGGGTGATTGCCCTCGTAGAGCTTCTTGATTTCATTCGCGACGAAATGCGCGACGCTCAGCGCGCCGGCGTCGGTGAGATGCACGCCGTCGGCCGTGCGCAGCTTCACGATCTGGCCGTTGATGTCCGGCCCGAAGGCGCTGAACTGGCCGCGCTCATCGGCGAGAGCCTCCCACAAATCGACAAAGACACCGCCGTCCTTTGTGACGGCGGCGCGATAAATGTCGTTGAGCTTCGCCATATCGGCCGAAAAGCTCTCATTCTTCATGATCGGCAGACCGACCCACACCACCGTGATCTTCTTCTCGCGAAACGGCGCCAGCATGGCGTCGACGCGCGCCTGATAGAGCTCCCGCCAGCGCGGCGAAAACGGCTCCTCGCTTTTGGTCCCGTCACGCAGCGACTGACGGTCGTTCGAGCCGATCATGATGACCGCGACATCGACCTTCTGCGGGCCGCTGGCGATGTCCTTGGCGGCTTTCGGCCAGTCGAAATAATCCTCGCGCACCAGCCCGGAATTTTCCTTGGCCTTTTTCTCGACGCCGATTTCCGGCTTGTCGGCGAAGGTCTCCTCGAGCCCATTGCCGAGCAGCACGCCGAAACTGTCGCCCATCACGGCGACGAAATAATTTGCCGCGAGGTCGGGCTTCTCCGGCGCCGCCGAGTCCGTCGGCTCGCCGCGCTTGGAGCGCTTCGCGGCGCGGCTGGCGTCGCCGCTGCGCCAATAGGTCGGCGGGCGGTTTTCCTGATGCGGCATGATGCGCCGCACGCGCGGCTGCTCAGTGGCGCGGGACGGCGCCGCGCGCCTCGGCCCGCCGAAAATGCCCTCGAAGAAATCGGAGAAGGGGTCTTGCGCATGGGCGCTCGGCGCGGCCGCGAGAACGGCGGCGAGCGCGATCGCCGCGATCGCCAAGAGGCGCGAAAGAACGGCTCTTGCTCTGAAATTCTTCGCCATGGCCGCACTATAAGGGCGTGGCGGTTCGTCGTGCAAATCGCGACTTGACGCGGAGGGAGGCTTCGGGGCCCAATCCCGCTCCGAGTCGGGTGCGGGAAGGAAAGCATGCGAAACTTCGCTTTGGGACGCGTCGCCGTGGGTCTCGTCGTTTCGGCCCTTGCCTGCGGCGGCGCCGCGGCCGCGGGGATCGTCACCTATGGCGAGCAGGACCGCCCGCTTGCCGAAGAGCGCTACCCCCCC
The DNA here is from genome assembly GCF_055698645.1 of Methylocystis sp. NC52PC. Taxonomy (NCBI): domain Bacteria; kingdom Pseudomonadati; phylum Pseudomonadota; class Alphaproteobacteria; order Hyphomicrobiales; family Methylocystaceae; genus Methylocystis; species Methylocystis sp. NC52PC. The sequence continues at coordinate 3,223,258 of NZ_CP170127.1, forward strand.
TTTAGAAGCGCGCTGCCGGCCTGCAACGATCCGGGCGTGCTGGCCGAGATTTCCTGGAGCTTCAAGGGACGCGAGTGGGAGTATTGGGGGTCGGGCCTCGAAATCGACTCGTTCTACCCCCCGTTCGAATACGGCTATCGCACCGATGGTTTGAGCTACATTCCGCGCCGTTATTGTCAGGCGGACGCGCTGTTCAACGACGGCCTGCGCCGCCGCGTGGTCTATAATATTGCGGAGGCGCTCGGCTTCATCGGCATTGGCTCGGGCGTGACATGGTGCATCGTCGGACTTGACCGCAACCATGCGTTCAGTCCGAATTGCCGCGCGGCCGGACCTTGATCTGGGCCGCCGCTGCAGCCAGAGGTCTCTCATGTTTGGTTTCAACGTCGCCGCCCTCGCGCGCGCTTTGCCGCTCGTCGCCGCTCTATGGGGGTCCGCCCTCGCAGTCCCCGCTCAGGCGAAGGATGCGGACTGTATTCTCGATCGCTGCGCCGATCGCTCGGGCCCCAAGGCGCCAAGCGAGACGCCCGCGCCCGAGCCCGAGAAGGCCGACGCCGGCTTTCGCGGCGGCGCGCCCGCGCGGGACTTCGACTTCTATGTTCTGGCGTTGAGCTGGTCGCCGGGGTTCTGCGAGCATGTCGGCGGCGCGCATGACCAGTGCGAACCGGGAAAAGGGCAGGGCTTCGTTGTGCACGGCCTCTGGCCCCAATATGAGCAGGGCTATCCGAGCGATTGTCCCGGGCCGCGCTCGCCCTCGCGTATTGCGCTCGAGCGCGCCAATGGCGTCTTTCCCGACGAACGGCTGGCGCGTTACGAATGGCGCAAGCATGGGACCTGTTCAGGCAAGAGCCCCAGCGACTTCTTCGCCGACGTCGCCCGCGCGCGCGAGGCGGTGACGATCCCGCAGCCCTTCGTCAAGCCGACGCGCGACCAGACCTTCACGCCCATCGACGTGGAGCGCGCTTTCTACGACGCCAATCCGCGCCTGCGGCCGGGCATGATGGCGGTCGCCTGCCGACGCGACGTGCTGGAGGGCGTGCGCATCTGCCTCTCCAAGGATCTGCGTGAGTTTCGCGCCTGTCCGGACGTCGTCCGCCGTGGCTGCCGTCAGCGGGAGATCGCGGCGCCCGCGCCGCTGTAACGCATGAACTACCGACACGGCTTCCACGCCGGCAATTTTGCGGATGTCTTCAAGCACGCATTGCTGGCGCGGCTGCTCCTGTATCTGACGCGGAAGGACGCCCCGTTTCGCGTCATCGACACGCATGCCGGCGAAGGCGCTTATGATCTTGCCGCCGAGGAAGCCGAGCGCACGCTCGAATGGCGCGACGGCGTCGGGCGGCTCGCCGATCTTTCCGCCGCCGATGACGAGACGCGCGATCTGCTCGCGCCCTATCTCGCGTGTCTCGGCGCCTTCGACGCCGATGGGCGACCCGCGCTTTATCCCGGCTCGCCGCTGATCGCCGCGCGGCTGATGCGCCCGCAGGATCGCGCCATTTTCTGCGAACTCCGCCCGGACGCCTTCGCGGCGCTGCGCTATCGCTTCGGTCGCGACGCGCGCGTCAAGACGATTCATATCGACGGCTATACCGGCCTTTCCGCCTATGTGCCTCCGAAAGAGCGGCGCGGCCTCGTCCTCATCGATCCGCCCTTCGAGCGCACGGACGAATTTGCGGCGATGTTTTCAGCCTTTCTCGCGGCCTATCAAAAATGGCCGACGGGCGTTTACGCGCTGTGGCATCCCTCGAAGGACGCACAGGGCGAGCGCGACTTCCTCGACGGCTTCAAGCGCGAGGGCGTGAAGCGCGCCTTGCGCCTGTCGCTCGCCGTCGCCGGCGGCGGCGAGGGCTTGCGCCGCACGGGGCTGGTCGTCGTCAATCCGCCTTTCGTCTTCGAGGACGAGGCGCGCCGCATCCTGGCGTATCTGGCGCCGAAATTGGCGCAAGGCCCCGGCGCGGGCTTTGACCTGGAGCGGCTGACGGGGGAATAGGGGCGTCATCGGCGGCAGCCGTCCCGCCCCGGCTGATTGACAGTGGAACGCTCACCGACGAAAGACAAAAGCTTATGATGATCCTTCGCTATTCCGCCGCCTCCCCCTATGCGCGCAAGATCCGTATCGCCGCGGAGCTTCTGGGGCTCTCGTCACGCATCGAGGTTGTCGCGGCGAGCACCACGGACCCAAACGACTCGCTGCGTCAGCAAAACCCGCTCGGCAAAATTCCGACGCTGCTGCTCGAGGATGGAACGGCCCTCTATGACAGCCGCGTGATCGTGGATTATCTCGATTACCTCGGCGGTCATCAGTTGATCCCCGCCGATCCGCTTCGCCGCTTCGACGTGTTGCGGCTTCAGGCGCTCGGCGACGGGATCAATGACGCGGCGCTGCTCATTCGCTATGAGACGGCGACGCGCCGTCCGGAACTTCGCGACCAGGACGCGATCGATCTGCAGCAGGGCAAGATCGACCGCGCGCTCGCCGTGCTCGAGGCCGCGCCCCCGGAGGGGACCGTCAACGTGGGCCAGATCGCCGTCGCCTGCGCGCTCGGCTATCTGGATCTGCGCTTCGAGGGCGCCTGGCGCGCGACGCATCCGAAGCTCGTCGCCTGGCTTTCGGACTTCGAGACAAACACGCCCGCCTTCGAGGCGACCAAAGCGTAAGCCTGTCTTACGCCTTGCCGGCAATTTCGGCCGGGGGCGCCCAGCCGCCGGCCTGTGCGAGCGCAGAGCCGCTCGCGCCCGGAATTCGCAGACGCTGGCCGGGGTAGATCTTGTCGGGATGTTTGAGCAACGGCTTGTTGGCTTCGAAGATCTCTTCGTAGCGCGCGCCATCGCCGTAATGGGCTTCGGCGATCTTCCACAAGGTGTCGCCGGCGACGACGACATGTATGCCAGATGGCTGCGTCGGATCGTGGTCGGGGGCGATGAGATTGTTCTCGACCTTGGCCACGCCCTTGCTATTGCCCACAGCCAAAACAATCTTTTCGAGCTCGGCGCGGGAGTTGACCGCGCCGTTCAGAGTCACCGTGTCGCCGTTGACCTCGATGTCCACGCCCGAGACGTCAAAGCCGTAGCCCTGCAGCTCCTTTGCGAGCGCGTCGGCCGGGGCCGCCGCATTGTCGGTCGCGCCGGCGACCGCGGGCGCTGCTTTGCTCTTGCCGGTGAAAAAGTCGAAGATGCCCATGAAAACTCTCCTCTGACAAAACCGGATTTTTGCCCCCGCCGACCTAATCTAGGCGCTGCCGCTCAGCTTAACACCCGTGCGCGCGGATTTTTCGACGGGTGAAGAGCTTAGAGGCGTTATATGCGGCGCTGGGCCGGCCTTCGTTGACGCTGAGCGCGCATCGTGAGAAGCGGCCCGACCCGAGAGGAGAGCGGCGATGAGCGAGAGTAAGGAGACGCCCGGCGGGCCGGCGCTGGTGACGGGTGCGGCGCGGCGCATCGGCCTCGCCATCGCCGGGCGTCTCGCGCGCGAGGGGCGACCCGTCGTGCTGCATTCTTCACGCCGCTCGGCCGACGAGGCGGAGCTTGCGGCGGAAGCGATCCGCGCGCGCGGCGGCGAAGCTGTCGTCGCCGTCGCCGATCTCGCCGACGCCGTGGAGACGCAGCGTCTCATCGGCTTTGCCGCACGCGCCTTCGGGCCGCCGACGCTTCTCGTCAATAACGCGTCCATCTTCGAGGTCGACGAGGCGCATGACTTCTCGCTCGACAGCTACGAACGGCACATGGCGATCAATCTCCGCGCGCCGCTGCTGCTCGCCCGCGATTTCGCCGCGCAACTTCCGAGGGACGTGGAAGGCGCCGTCGTCAATATGATCGACCAGCGGGTCTGGCGCCTGACGCCGCGTTATTTCAGCTATACCCTCGCCAAGTCCGCGCTGTGGACGGCGACGCGCACAATGGCTCAGGCCTATGCGCCGAGAATCCGAGTCAACGCCGTGGGGCCGGGGCCGGTGTTTCCGAACGAAGCGCTGGGCGACCGCGAGTTCGAGATCGAAGCCAGCGGCGTGCCGCTCGGCCATGCCGCGGATGTCTCGGGGGTGGTGGACGCGGTGATCTTTCTCTCAAAAGCGAAGAGCGTCACCGGCCAGATGATCGCGGTCGACAGCGGCCAGCATCTCGCCTGGCGGACGCCGGATGTGGCGCCCGAATAGGACGGCTCGCGTAAACGCTTCGCAAACCATAATGGAATAAAGCTTTCGTCAGTTGCGGTCCGCTCCCCGCGGGGCTACAGCCTGCGGGCGTTCAAGACGGCGCGTTGCGCCAAGGAGTGTGCATGCGCGTTCTCGGCATCGAAACCACCTGCGACGAGACGGCCGTCGCCGTCGTGTCGGATCGCTTGGGCGGGGACGGCGGCGACATTCTCTCCAACGAGGTGCTGAGCCAGATCGCCCAGCACGCCGCCTATGGCGGCGTGGTGCCGGAAATCGCGGCTCGCGCCCATATCGACTCGCTCGACCGTCTCATCGTCCGCGCCCTCGCCAACGCCAAGGTCGACCTCAAGGACATTGACGCCATCGCCGCCGCGGCGGGGCCGGGCCTCATTGGCGGAGTGCTGGTGGGATTGACCGCCGCCAAGGGGCTGGCGCTTGCTCTCGGCAAGCCCTTCATCGCCGTGAACCACCTCGAGGCGCACGCGCTCACCGCGCGGCTGACCGACCATCTTGAATTTCCCTTTATCGCCCTCCTGGTCTCCGGCGGGCACACGCAGCTCGTCGCCGTGCGCGGCGTCGGAGACTATCGCCGCCTCGGCTCGACGGTCGACGACGCGGCGGGCGAAGCTTTTGACAAAGTGGCGAAAATGCTCGGGCTGCCCTATCCCGGCGGCCCGCAGATTGAGGACCTCGCCCAGGAAGGCGATTCCCATCGCTTTGATTTCCCCCGTCCAATGGTCGGGCGCGGCGGCGCGGATTTCTCGCTCTCCGGACTCAAGACGGCGGTGCGGCAGGAAGTCCTCAAGATTCAGACCTTGAGCGAGCAGGACAAGAAAGACCTGGCCGCCTCCTTCCAGGCCGCCATCGTCGACGTCATCGTCGACCGCGTGCGCGGCGGCATTCGCCTGTTCAGCGAAAGCGAGGGACGCCCGAGCGGACTCGTGATCGGCGGCGGCGTCGGGGCCAATGGCGCGATCCGCCGCGCGCTCACGCGTCTTTGCGCCGAAAGCGGCCTGCGATTCATCTCGCCGCCCGCCAATCTCTGTTCCGATAATGGCGCGATCATCGCCTGGGCGGGGCTCGAGCGTCTGAAATGCGGCTACACCAGCGATCTCGGCTTCGCCCCGCGGCCGCGCTGGCCGCTCGACGCCGTCGCCAGCGGAGCCCATCACGGCAAGGCCTGACCCCTTGCGGCGAACCTTCCTCGCGGCGCTTGCTGCGCTGACGCTGACCCCAGAGCCGCAGGCGGCGGGTCCGCTCTCGCAGGAGCCGCTCGTCGCGGGGCTGCATATTTTCTATGGCCCCGGTGAGGACTTCGAGTCGGTGGACGCCCGCCTCATCAATGGCGCGCGGCGTTCGCTCGACATGGCCGCCTATGTGCTCACCGACCGCGCGCTTGTCGCGGCCCTCGGTCGCGCCGCCATGCGCGGCGTGAAAGTCAGGGTCTATCTCGACGGCGAGGAGCTCAACCGATCGGCGGCGATCCTCGACATCGCCGACGCGCCCAATCTCGACGTGCGCCGCAAGGGGCGGGGGCGCGATCTGATGCATCTCAAGAGCTATCAGGTCGACGGCCGCGTTTTGCGCAGCGGCTCGGCGAACTTCTCGGTCTCGGGCGAAGTTCATCAGGACAACGACCTCATCGTGGTCGAAAGCCCGCAGGCGGCGGCGCGCTTTCGCGAGGCGTTCGAGCGACTCTGGTCGCGTCCCGACAATCAGAAGCTCGGCTTGCGCTGACCGTCTTTGAGGCGCGACATGGGCTCGCTATAGAGAGCCGAGGGCGCCTCGCACATTCAATGCGCCGCTTTTTGGACTGGAATCATGACGCGCGACAGCATTGCAGTTCTCGGCGCCGGGGCGTGGGGCGTGGCGCTCGCCAATGTGGCGGCGCAGGGCCGCGCCCGCGTGCCGCTCTGGGCGCATGACGCCGCTCATGTGGCGGCGCTGGAGCAACATCGCGAAAATCGCCGGCACTTGCCGGGTCTGCCGCTCGCTTGCGCGGTCACGCCGACCGCCGATCTCGCTTGCATTCGCGGCGCGGAAATCGTGCTCGCCGTCGTGCCGGCGCAGGCGATGCGCGATGTGGCGCGGGCGGCGCGGCCGCATCTCGCCGACGGCGCCGCCTTCGTTATCTGCGCCAAGGGCATCGAGCGCGATCGACGCCGCTTCATGAGCGAGGTCGTGGCGGAGGAGCTGCCGCAAGCGAAGCCCGCCGTTCTCTCGGGTCCGAGCTTCGCCGCCGACGTCTGCAAGGGCCTGCCGACCGCCGTGACGCTCGCGGCGCAGGAAGAGTCGCTGGCGCAGCGGCTCTGCGAGGCGCTCTCGACCAAGACCTTCCGTCCTTATCGCTCAACCGACGTGCTCGGCGTCGAAATCGGCGGCGCCGCCAAGAATGTCTTCGCCATCGCCGCCGGCATGGCCTCCGGGCGCGAGCTCGGCGCGAGCGCGCAGGCCGCGTTGATCGCCCGCAGTTTCGCCGAATTGACGCGCCTCGGCCGGGCGCTCGGCGCGCGCAGCGAGACGCTGATGGGCCTCTCCGGCCTCGGCGATCTCGTGCTCACCTGCGGTTCGGCGCAGTCGCGCAATTTCGCCTTCGGCCAGCGGCTCGGGCGCGGCGCGGCCGCCAAGGACGCCAGTGGCGGCAAGCTCACGGAAGGCGCCTTCACCGCGCATGTGCTCGTCGAAATGGCCAAGGCCGCGGGCGTCGAAATGCCGATCGCAGAAGCGGTGGACGACATCCTTGCGGCGCGGCTCAGCGTCGACGCCGCCATCGACGCGCTGCTCATGCGCCCGCTCAAGGCGGAGAGTTAGAAACCAGAGGCGGGCCGGGTCGGAGCGACTAAGCGTTCCCCTTCGACAGATCGGCGCGCGCGTCGAGCGCCTCGCGAATCTTTGTCGCAATCTGCGCCAGGGTGAAGGGCTTCGTCAGCAGATTGACGTTAGGATCGAGAATGCCGTTGCGAACGATGGCGTGCTGCGAGTAGCCGGTGATGAACAGCACATGCAGCGCATGCCGACGGAACACGGCTTCTCGCGCAAGCCGCGCCCCGTCCATTCCCGGCATGATGACGTCCGTGATCATGAGCGAAATGTCGGCCCGCGTGCGGATGATTTGAATCGCCTCCTTGCCGCTTGCCGCTTCGAGCACGGTGTAGCCGAGTTCGCGCACGCCCTGGGCGGTCACGCGCCGAGCCTGCTCGTCGTCTTCGACGAGAAGCACGATTTCTTCCGGCCGGCCGCGCGGGAAATCATCCTCTTTCCGCTGAGGCGCGGCGGCCGGCGCTTCGCACTCTTCGACGTGGCGGGGCAGATACAGCTTGACGCAGGTGCCGTGGCCGGTCTCCGAATAGATTTTGATGTGCCCGCCGGATTGACGGACGAATCCATGCGCCTGGGAGAGCCCCAGCCCGGTGCCCTTGCCGATGGGTTTCGTCGTGAAGAAGGGATCGAAGGCTTTTGCAATGACCTCCGGGGCCATCCCTTCTCCCGTGTCGCAGACCGAGAGCAGGACATAGAGACCGGGCCGCACTTCCGGGTTCGCCTCGACGAATTCCTCGCCGAGTTCGACATTGGCGGTCTCGATCGTGAGCGTGCCGCCGTCCGGCATCGCGTCGCGGGCGTTGACCGCGAGATTCACAATGGCGCTTTCGAGTTCGTTTGCGTCGACTTTGACCGGCCAAAGGTCTTTGCCGAGCCGGGTGTCGAGCTCCACATGCGAGCCCAGCGTGCGATGCAGGATCGCGGACATGCCGGTGACGAGCTGATTGGCGTCGAGCGGCGTCGGATTGAGCGGCTGAATCCTGGAGAATGACAAGAGCCTGCGCACCAGCGCGGCGGCGCGCTCCGCTCCGTCCATGGCTGAATTGATCAGCTGATGGATCCCATCGTCGTCACGCTTGAGCTTGCGCCTCATGATATTGAGGCTCGCCACGATGACCCCCAGCATGTTGTTGAAGTCGTGGGCGATGCCGCCTGCGAGCTGGCCGAGCGCCTCGAGTTTTTGCGACTGGCGCAGTTGCGCCTCCAGCGCGCCGCGCTTGGTCGATTCCTCGATGAGTTCGTCATAGGCGCGGCGGAGGGACTCGCCCGACTTGCGCAAGGCGCTGAGTTGCTTTTCCGCCTGAAGGACCGCGAACATGGCGACGAAGCCCAAAAGGACGATCATGACGCCAATGGCCATTTCCAGGGAATCCGTCGCCTGAGACATGCGCTCGTCGCGAATGCGGTAGAGTTCTTCCTCCTGGGCGATCATTTCTCCAATCAGCGCCTCGATCTGATCGGTGAGCGCCTTGCCGCGCCCCCCGCGCACGACCTCCACCGCCTCGTCGGAGCGGCCGTCCTTCATGAGGGCCAGCTTGCGCTGCAGGAGTTCGAGCCGTTCCTCGAGGATTGGACGCAGCCTTTGCAGGCGAAGCAATTGCTGGGGATTGTCGGCGAGGAGCTTTTCGAGCGCCGCCATCTCGCCCTTGAGATGTTCGGCAAGGTTGAGCTCCGACCGGTAATAGCTGGGATCGCCGGTGATGATGTAACCGCGCTCGTCGCTCTCGGCGCGGCGGATTTCCCCCTCGAGATGGTGCAGGGCGCTTCCGACCTGGAGCGCGTGGCGCACCAGGGCGCCGCTTTCGCGTCGATGCTGTTCCGTACGAATGGTGGCCATGCCCGCCGATGCGAGAATGGCGAAAGCGGCAATCAGACTGACTGTCTCGAAAGACAGAAACCGTCTCGACGCGGCCATGCGCGACCCTAGGAACCTTATGCGGCGATCTTATGCGCTTGCAAAGTCAAAAAAGCTAGCCTCGCGACGCCCAAAGCGGGCGCGCCCAAGCGGGCGCCCGCTGGAGCCGCCCCTTACGCTTCTGGGACCTCGCGCACCGCGCCGCGCGCCGCGCTGGTCGTCATCGCCGCATAGGCGCGAAGCGCCGCGGAGACCTTGCGGGAGCGCGGGCTTGCCGGGGCAAAGCCCTTCGCGGCCTGAACCGTGCGGCGGGCGGCGAGTTCCGTCTCGCCGACGGCCAGCGTAATCCTGCGGTTCGGGATGTCGATCTCGATGCGGTCGCCGTCCTGCACCAGCGCAATGGTCCCACCCTCGGCGGCTTCGGGGGAGACGTGGCCAATCGAGAGGCCAGAGGTGCCGCCCGAGAAGCGCCCGTCGGTGATGAGCGCGCAGGCTTTGCCGAGACCCTTCGATTTCAGATAGCTCGTCGGATAGAGCATCTCCTGCATGCCCGGGCCGCCGCGCGGTCCTTCGTAGCGGATCACCACCACGTCGCCTTCCTTCACCGCGCCAGTTAAAATGCCGGAGACGGCCGCGTCCTGACTTTCGAACACGCGGGCGGGGCCTGAGAACTTCAGGATCGATTCATCGACGCCGGCTGTTTTCACGATGCAGCCGTCCTCCGCGAGATTGCCGAACAGCACGGCGAGGCCGCCGTCTTTCGAGAAGGCGTGCGTCGCGTCTCGAATGGCGCCCTTGGCGCGGTCCGCGTCGAGGTCGTCGAAGCGCCGCTCCTGGCTGAAGGCCACCTGCGTCGGCACGCCGCCGGGCGCGGCGCGGAAGAAGGTCTTGGCCGTCTCGCTCGTCGTTACGCCAATGTCCCAGCGCGCGATGGCGTCGGCCATGGTGGCGCTGTGCACGGTTGGCGACTCGCCATGCAGCAGGCCGGCGCGATGCAACTCGCCGAGGATGGCGATGACGCCGCCGGCGCGATGCACGTCCTCCATGTGCACGTCCGGGACGGAGGGCGCGACCTTGCAGAGCACCGGCACGCGGCGCGACATGCGGTCGATGTCCGCCATGGTGAAGGGCACCTCGGCCTCATAGGCCGCCGCAAGCAGATGCAGCACCGTATTGGTCGATCCGCCCATGGCGATGTCGAGGGCGATAGCGTTCTCGAAGGCTTCAAAATTGGCGATCGAGCGGGGCAGCACGCTTGCGTCGTCCTGCTCGTAATAGCGGCGGGCGAGATCGACGATGAGATGGCCGGCCTCGATGAAGAGCCGCTTGCGGTCGGCGTGGGTGGCGAGCGTCGTGCCATTGCCGGGCAGCGACAGGCCGAGCGCCTCTGTGAGGCAGTTCATGCTGTTGGCCGTGAACATGCCGGAGCAGGAGCCGCAGGTGGGGCAGGCGGAGCGCTCGATCGCCATGACGTCGCTCTCGGCCACCTTGTCATCGGCGCCGGCGATGATCGCGTCGACGAGGTCCAGCGAATGTTCCTTGCCCGCGAGCACCACCTTGCCGGCCTCCATCGGCCCGCCCGAGACGAAGACCGCCGGAATGTTGAGCCGCAGCGCGGCCATCAGCATGCCGGGCGTGATCTTGTCGCAGTTCGAGATGCAGACGATGGCGTCGGCGCAATGGGCGTTGACCATATACTCGACGCTGTCGGCGATGATCTCCCGCGAGGGCAGGGAGTAGAGCATCCCGTCATGGCCCATGGCGATGCCGTCGTCGACGGCGATGGTGTTGAATTCCTTGGCCACGCCGCCCGCCTTCTCAACCTCGCGGGCGACGAGCTGGCCGAGGTCCTTCAGATGCACATGGCCGGGCACGAACTGGGTGAAGCTGTTGGCGATGGCGATGATCGGCTTGCCGAAGTCCTCGTCCTTCATGCCCGTCGCGCGCCAGAGGCCGCGCGCGCCCGCCATGTTGCGGCCATGGGTGGTGGTGCGTGAGCGATACGGAGGCATGAGCAATCTTTCCTGCTGAGCGGAATTTTAAGACAAGGCGATAGCCCAGCCCGCGCGCCCCCGCAACCTCCGCGGCCCGGAACGCTCCTATGGCCCGGGGGCGAAAACGCGTTATGCTTGCCGACATGTCCGCGCGACCCAAAGACCGCATGACCGTCGAGGAATTTCTCGCCTGGAGCGAAGCTCAGGAGGGGCGCTTCGAACTGGTCGACGGCGTCGTCTACGCCCAGGCCGCCGAGCGGGCCGCGCATGCGGAGATGAAGCTGAACGTCGCGGTCGCCCTGATGACCGCATTGCGCGCCAAAGGGCTGGAATGCCGTGCGATGGTCGACGGCATGGGCGTTCGCGTCGGCGCCACGACGGTCTATGAGCCGGATGCGCTGGTCTATTGCGGCCCCAAGCTCCGGGGGGACGCTCTTCTCGTCGAGAACCCCGTGGCGGTCGTCGAAGTGATCTCGCCGACGACGGGCCGCAACGACCACACGCGCAAGCTTGCCGGCTATTTCGCCGTGCCGAGCATCCGCCATTATCTGATCGTCGACCCGGACGAGCGGCTCGTCGTCCATCACGAGCGCCGCGCTGACGGCGTAGTGGTGAGCCACATTCTCACCGAGGGCGCCGCGAAGCTCGATCCGCCGGGGGTCGAACTTGCGCTCTCCGAACTCTACGGGTCGTAAAAACACAGGCCCGAAAGCGCGCCAGGCGTGGCGCCCGCCTTCGGGCCTTGTGAGCGCGAGCGTCCTGAAGTTAAGCGGCCTTTCGGTCGGCGTGGGGGGCCAGCTCGTTGAGGCAGGAGACGATGGCGTTGACGGAAACGAAGCTCTGACGGCGGAGCATGGCGACCGGAAACTCGACGTCGAAAGCCTCCTCGATCGCAAGCATGGTCCGGATGGCGGCGAATGGCGTCAGCCCCGCCTCGTAGAGATCGGCGCTGTCGGACAGCGTCTCAATCGGGGTATGCAGGCGGCCGTTCTCTTGCAAAAGACGCCGGATGGTCTCGATCATCGGTCCAACTCCAGGGGCGCGCGCCAGTATTCTTGCGCGGGCCGAGGCTTGTGCTCGAAGTGACGTCGCGATTGTCGGGGACAATCGTGAATATCAAGGAAAGAAATGGGGCGCCGCTGCTGAACCGAAAATGAATTGCCCGGCATTTTCATAAAATTTGATGTATCGTAGCCTTAATCAAACGTTGACGGCGCGGGCGATTTCCGCGGCGTTGCTCAAAAAGACAGGCCCATGAAAAAGTTCCGCGCGCTTGCGCTTCTGGCCTTCGCTGGAGCCCTGACGATCGCCGCCTTCGCCCAGGAGAGCGCGCCCCCGACGATCACGGAAGATCCTGACGGACAACGTTTTCTCTTTATCCCCGGCATCGGCCGCATCCCGTTGCCGCCGGGTTCGCGCAGCTTCTCGCCGTCGCTTCCCGCCGAGCCGGAGGAGGGGGTCGCGCCGAGGGCGCTTGGTCCGCGGGCGCGGCCGCCGGCCCCCGAGCCGCCGCTTTCCCCCGAGGCGCAGCAGGCGCGGGACCTGAACCGTCTTTTTGCCCGCCTCGCCAACGCCGAGGACGAACGCGAGGCGCAGGGCGCGGCCGCGGCCATCCTGCGCCGCTGGGCGCAGTCGGGTTCCGACACGATCGACCTGCTGACCGCCCGCGCGCTCGTCGCCGAGACGGCGGGCGCGCCCGCCCTCGCCAAGGCTTTGCTCGATTATGTCGTGGCCCTGTCGCCCCGCTGGCCCGAGGCCTTCGTGCGCCGCGCGCGCGTGGCGGCGAGCGAAGGCGACTACGCAGGGGCCCTCGCGGATCTGGAGACGGCCGCGCGGCTGGAGCCCAGGCGGTTCGACGCGCTCGCCGCGCTGGGGGCCCTAGCGGAAAAAACCGGCAACAAGAAACGCGCCCTCGACGCCTATCGCAAGGCGCTCGATATTTCTCCCAAGGACGCGGCGCTTCAGCGCGACGAGGAGCGCCTGCGCCTCGACGTGGAGGGGCGCGGAATCTGAAAGACGGCGCGCGAGCCGAAGGAGAGCCAGGTGACTGACGGAAAACATCTCCCGCCGGAGGCGATGGAACAGCTTTTCACCGCCGCGCGCACGCACAACGGCTGGATCGACAAGGAAGTCCCCGACGATCTCCTCGAGCTGGCGGTGGACTACGCCAAATGGGGGCCGACCAGCGCCAATTGTTCGCCCCTGCGCATCGTGTTCGTGCGCACGCCAGAGGCCAAGCAGCGCCTCGCGCCGGCCATGTCACAAGGCAACCTCGAAAAGACGATGGCGGCGCCAGCGACGGCCATCGTCGCCTACGACCTCGATTTTCACGAGCATCTGCCCTTTCTCTATCCCGCGACGGACGCGCGCTCCTGGTTCGCCGGCAATGAGACGCTGATCGAGGAGACGGCGGTCCGCAACGGCACGCTGCAGGGCGGCTATTTCATTCTCGCCTTGCGCGCCGTGGGGCTCGACGCCGGCCCCATGAGCGGCTTCGACAGAGCCAAGGTGGACGCCGAGTTTTTCGCCGGCACGCGCGTGAAGAGCAATTTCCTGATCAATATCGGCTATGGGGACAGCGCCAAGCTCTATCCCCGCGGCCCGCGCTTCGCTTTCGAGGACATCGCCAAAATTATTTGAGGCTCGCCATGACGCGTCGAATCATACCGGAGCGCTACCTGCCGCACGTGCAGGGGGTGTTGAGAATTGCGACGGCCTTGCTGTTTTTGCAGCACGGCGCGGCGAAGCTCTTCGGCTATCCGCATGTCGACATGTTCAATGACCTGAAGCTCTTCTCTTTCCTCGGTGCCGCTGGCGTCATCGAGGTCGTGGGCGGGATTTTGCTGCTTCTCGGCCTGTTCACGCGGCCGGCCGCCTTCGTGCTGTCGGGCGAGATGGCGGTCGCCTATTTCGGATTCCACGCCTTTCAGGCGTTTTGGCCGATCCAGAACAAGGGCGAACTCGCGGCGCTTTATTGTTTCGTGTTTCTATTCTTCGCGGTCGCGGGACCGGGGAAATTCGCGCTCGACAGGGAGTGAGGTTCATATTGCGGCGCACGCGAGCGACGTGTCACAAGCAAGGCCGCCGCCGTGTCTATTGACAAGAGAGACGCCTGACCTATTCCCTTGCGGACATGACCGAGACCGCCGTCACGACCAAGCGCCGTTCTCACGCCCTGGCGCTGCCCAATTTGCTCACTTACGGGAGGTGTCTCGCCGTGCCCGTGGTGGCGGGCTTTCTCCTCGCGTCCAGCGAAGACTGGACGCGCTGGGCGGCGCTGAGCGTCTATACGGCTGCGGCCGTGACGGATTTCTTCGACGGCTATCTGGCGCGGGCGTGGCAACAGCAGTCCCCCATCGGCCGCATGCTCGACCCCATCGCCGACAAGCTGCTCGTCGCGGCGACGATCCTCGCCGTCGTGGCCAACCAGACCCTTGTCGGCTGGACGATCTGGGCCGCCATCATCATCCTGTGTCGCGAGATTCTCGTCTCCGGGCTGCGGGAGTATCTGGCGGAGCTCAAGGTTCGGCTGCCGGTTTCGGCCATCGCCAAATGGAAGACGGCGTTTCAGCTTGTGGCGCTCGGCTTCTTCATCGCCGGTCCGGCCGGCGAGACAGTGATGCCCGGAGCGGTGAAGATCGGTTCGGCCATGCTCTGGGTCGCGGCCGTGCTGACGCTCTATACGGGCGCAGACTATCTGCAGGCGGCCTTCTCTCACTTCGGGGACGAAAACGGATCATGAAGGCGGTTTACTTCGCCTGGGTGCGGGAGCGGATCGGGCGCGCCGAAGAGGAAATCTCTCCGCCGCGCGAGGTCGAAACGGTTCGTCAGCTCGTCGACTGGCTGGCGGCACGGGGCGAAGGCTACGCCGCCGCCTTCGCCAATCCCAAGACGATCCGCGCGGCGATCGACAAGACGCACGCGGGCCCCGACGCGCCCATCGCCAGCGCTCGCGAGGTCGCCTTTTTCCCGCCAATGACGGGCGGTTGATGACGTCTCCCACCGTTCGGGTTCAGGCCGAGGGGTTCGACCCCGCCAAAGAGGAAGCCCTGCTCACGCAGGGACGCCGCGACGTCGGCGCCGTCGTGGCCTTCACGGGTCTCTGCCGCGACGAGGACGGTTCGCTCGTCGCGCTCGAGCTCGAACATTACCCCGGCATGGCCGAGGAAGAGATCTCGCGCGTCGCGCAAGAGGCGCTGTCGCGGTGGCCGCTCATTGGCCTCACCGTCATCCATCGTCACGGCCTCATTCGGCCCGGCGAACCTATCGTGCTCGTCGTCACGGCGGCGCGCCACCGCGGCGAAGCCTTCGCGGCCGCCGAATTCATGATGGACTATCTCAAGACCCGCGCGCCCTTCTGGAAAAAGGAGCGGCGCATCGACGGCTCCGACGGCGGTTGGGTGGCGGCGAAAAAAGAAGATGACGCTGCGGCGGCGCGCTGGTCGTCGGATCCCGAGTGATTTTCCATTAATCCCGCGTAATTTTTGCGTTGCGGAGCAGCGCCAAGCTTGCTTGCGCCGTCAAGTCGTATGAAAAATCGACGCTTGAGGCGTCTGTACAGGTCTGGTCATGGGTAAAATGGCCGAGGTGGTGGTCGGTTGCGGTCCCGACGAAGGGAGGCGCGCCGTCGACGTGGCGCTGGGCCTCGACCGTTCCCAGAATTTCGCCCGCGCGCAGCAGCTTGGCCAGATCGGCTGGTGGCGGCTCGACACGCGCCGGAACGTCTTGACCTGGTCCGAGGAGAATTACCGGATCTTTGGCGTAACGCTCGGCGCCTCGCAGACCTACGAGACCTTTCTCGAAGCGGTCCATCCCGACGACCGTGACTATGTCGACGAGAGATGGAACGCCGCGCTTCGTGGCGAGCCGTATGACCTCGAGCACCGCATCATCGTCGACGGCGCCGTCAAATGGGTCCGCGAAAAGGCCGATCTGGACTTCGACGCGAACGGTAATCTGCTCGGCGGTTTTGGGATCACACAGGACATAACCGACCGCAAAGCCGTCGAAACGGCGCTGCAATGGAGCGTGCGCCGCAACGAGCTTCTTTCGAACACCGCCGCCCGGCTTCTGCAGTCGCGCGACGTCCAGGGCGTCGTCTCCGAGCTTTGCGCGGAGGTGATGCGGTTCATCAATTGCGACGTCTTTTTCAACTTCGTGGTCGACGAGAGCGCGAAGCGCCTGCGCCTCAACGCCTGCGGGGGCATCGGCGAGGCGGAAGCCGCGCAGATCGAATGGCTGGATTTCGGCGTTGCGATTTGCGGTTGTGTCGCGCGCGACGGCGAACGCATCATTGCCGAACACATTTCCTGCCACGAGGACGTGCGCACGGCGCTGGTGAAATCCTTGGGCGTCGAAGCCTATTGCTGCCATCCGATGCTCTCGCAGGGCAAATTGATCGGCACGCTGTCTTTCGGCGCAAAATCCCGCCCGACGTTCACGCTCGACGAGATCGAGGTCATGCAGGCGGTCAGCCATCTCGTCGCCATGGCGATGGCGCGGCTCAAAATGGAGCAGGCGCTGAGAGACTCAGCGCGGCGCAAGGACGAGTTTCTGGCGACGCTCGCGCATGAATTGCGCAATCCGCTCGCGCCGATCCGCACCGGCCTGCACCTATTGCGGCAGTTCGACAGGCAGGACCCGAATGCGCCGCGCGTTCAGGAGATGATGGCGCGGCAGGTCGACCATATCGTCAGGCTCGTTGACGACCTGATGGAAGTGTCGCGCATCCGCAGCGGCAAGATCGAGCTGAAGATGGAGCGCGTCGACGTCCCCACCATTATCCACCAGGCCATAGAGGCGAGCCGGCCCTTCCTCGACGCCAGCGGGATCGCCCTGTCGGTGCGCGTGCCGACCCGGCCGCTCCATATCGAGGCCGATCCTGTGCGGCTGACGCAGGTCATCTGCAACCTTCTCAATAATGCGGCGAAATACACAGAAGCCGGCGGCCGCGTCGATATCGAGGCGCATGCCCGGGACGACCAGGCGGTTGTGAGCGTCGCCGATACCGGAGCGGGCATTCCGCCCGAGATGCTGCCTCATATCTTCGAGCTTTTCGCTCAGGTCGACCGCACCCGCGACCGCGCGCAAGGGGGGCTGGGGATCGGATTGGCGTTGGTGCGCACGCTCGTGACCATGCATGGGGGCGAGGCGACCGCCGAGAGCGCGGGGCTGGGGCGGGGCAGCCGTTTCGTCCTGCGTCTCCCCCTGTCGCAGGGCGCGGCCTGCGCGGTCCCGCAGGAATTTGGATCGCAGGGCAAGCTGGCGTCGCCGCCCGAGCGCGTGCTCGTCATCGACGACAATGAGGACGCGGCCATCAGCATGGCGATGTTATTGCGCGCCATGGGCGCCGAGGTCCGCGCCGCCTATGACGGCGCGCGCGGGATCGAGACTTTCGAGACCTTCCTGCCGGGGCTGGTGTTCCTCGATCTCGGCATGCCGGGAATCGACGGTTTCGAAACGGCCCGCCGCCTGCGGGCCATCCCGGCCGGCAGGTCGGCGACCATTGTCGCGCTCACCGGGTGGGGCGGTGAAGAAACGCGGCGCCAAACGCGCGAAGCGGGGTTCGATCTTCACATGACCAAGCCCGCCTCGCTGGAGGACGTTGCAAAGGCCTTCGCTTTCGCCCGGGTCTAGGGGCGGCTCTACCGCTGCCTTGACCTTAGCTTGCAACAGGCGTGAACTGTGCTATACAGCATTTGCCACACCGTCGTGTTATTTTATGGCGATTGCTGGGGTCCCGTTTGACAAGTCAAGACATTGCGACGCTGACCTCACTGAGGTTTTTCGCCGCTGCGATGGTGGTAATTGGACACTCGAATGGGACCTTTGGTCTTCCTCAAGAGTGGACAAGACTATTCCCGTCCTATCAGGGCGTGTCTTTTTTCTTTGTTCTGTCTGGTTTTATACTTACATTGAGATATCCGCGCCTGAAATCCTTTGAGGAGAGCCGCCGCTTCTTGGTGGCTCGATTTGCGCGAATTTGGCCCCTTCATGCTGTCGCGTTCTTCTCCTTGTTCTGGGCGCTGGATTGGGTTCCACACTACCTTTCAACTCCAGAAGGCAGCGCCGCTGCTGTGCTCAATCTGTCGCTGCTTCAGGCATGGTCGCCCTATACATGCTACAATATGAGCTATAACGCGGTGTCGTGGAGCATTTCCGTAGAGGCGTTCTTCTACGTCGCGTTCATCGGGCTCGTGCAACTCAGAGACCGACACTGGCGCATCCTGCCGATCGTCGGGCTCGTCCCGGCCATCGCGCTGATTTGGCTCGCCAATTCACTGAGTTTGCCGGTCGTCGACCGCCACTCAGCCAGTCTCGATACCGTTCTTTACGTTAATCCGCTGGCGCGGTTGTTCGAGTTCACCCTCGGGATGAGCGCGGCGGTCCTCTTCGAACGCTTCTCGCCCATGGCGCCAAAAGGCTTGTTTCTCGGGACCGGGCTAGAGCTGGCGGGCGTCGCGCTATTTGGACTTTCGCTCACGCTGAACACGGAATTTTACATAAAACACTACCCCGGCCATCTTTTGCCCGCATCACTTGGTTTCTGGTTGGAGCGATCGGGAGAGGCGCCAATCTTCGCCGTTATCATTATGATATTTGCCGCGCAGAAAGGTGTGCTTTCTCGCATATTATCGCAGCGGTTTTACGTCGTCGCAGGCGAAATAAGTTTCGCTATTTATATGCTTCATCAAATTATTCAGAGCTATATCTTGAGAAGCAGCGGGCTGCCGCACAGTATGGCGTTCGCGCTCTTCATCCTTTTGACGATCTGGCTGTCTTATCTGGCGTGGCGCTATATCGAGACGCCGGCGCGAAGCGCGATCCTCGCGTGGTCGAGGGGCGAGGGCTGCGCTGCGAGCGTTTCAAATAGGGCGGGCGCCTCAGATGGCGCGGACACGCGACGAAAACGCCGAGATGACGGCTCCGTCGAAATTGGCTGTTGACGGCCGGGGCGGAGTCGCCGCCTGGTTCCTAGCCTGTCAAATAAGCTGCTGCGGCGCAATCGCCGAGACGATCCACGCGTGCAGCGCGCCCATGGCCACGGTCAAGAAAAGCGTCACCAGCGTGAAGACGTCCAGATTGTCTTTGGGAACGCGCATCATGCGGGTGAGGCCCTGCGAGAAGACGTAAACCCCATAAAAACCGAGAACGTCGAGGAAGCGCAGCCCCGGCACGAGACCGAAGCCGGCCGCGAGCCACGCCGGGGTGTAGGAATAGGCGGCGAGCGTCAGCGCCCTCCGGTCGTCGCTCTTGCCGTCGAAATGGGGCGCGGCCATGGAAATCACGAAGGCGACCACGAACAGGGCCGGCAGGCTCAACAGATATTGGACGGCTGCGCGGAAAAGCCCGGCGGTGAACGTCGGATGAAGCCCGCGCGCGCCAAAGAGCCAGGCGCCGAGAAAGCTGGCGAAAGGCGGAATGGCCGCGAGAATGACGATGTAGCGACGGTAGAGGTCGAAGATCGACGTTCTTTCCGTCTCGATCAGCTCCCATTCCTTCTGCGGGGCCAGGATCAAGCCTTTGACTCGCGAAATTAGCTCCTTCATAGCGTCCATCCGATTGGTTTCAGGCTCTTTTCATTGGTCCGCGGGGCCACGGCGCCTGCTCAGCCACTTGGCGCTTGCCCGCGGCCTTCTTACATGCGAGGGAGTGCTCAGGCCAGTAGCGGCCTCGCTTCCGAAGCATGACCGATGAGGTCTAACCCGACGGGCTGCATGAAAAAACTGGCAGAATACTTCTGGCCCGTAGTCGGGCTCGCCGCAGTCGTCGGATCGTTCTACCTGCTCTACCACGAGTTTCAGGGCGAGTCCGTCGGAACGGAAGTCTGGGCCAACCTAAAGGCCATCCCCACGACCGACTATTTCTTCGCCTTTCTGTCGACGCTCGTCGCCTATGCGGCTCTGGCTTGGTACGATCGTATTGCGCTGCTGCATCTCGGGGTGAAGCACATCTCGTGGATGTTCATCTCGATGTGCTCCTTCACCACTTACGCGCTGTCGCACAATATCGGCGCGAGCGTCTTCTCGGGCGCCATGGTGCGGTACCGCGCCTATTCGACGAAGGGCCTGTCGGCGACGCAGGTCGCGGCGCTGGTGGTGCTCTGCTCCTACACTTTCGCCTTCGGCAATGTTCTCCTTGGCGGGCTGCTGCTCACCTACGATCCGGGCATGATGCAGCGCCTGTCCGGCTTCCTGCCGGATATCTTCACGCATCCGCACGCGGCCCGCACGGTCGGATTGCTCTGCCTTGGTTTCGTCGCGCTCTATATCGCGGGCTCGCTGATGCATTTCCGGCCGTTCCGCTTCGGCCGCTTCGAGATTCTCTATCCGCGCCCCGACATCATGGTGCGGCAGCTGTTCGCGGCGCCGCTGGAGCTGATCGGCGCCGCCGGCATCATCTATTTCGCGCTGCCCGAGCAGGGAAATCCAGGCTATATCGTCGTCCTCGGGGCCTTTCTTTTGTCCTTCTCGGCGGCGCTCGTCTCCCATGCGCCGGGCGGGCTCGGCGTTTTCGAACTCATCTTCATCAATCTGATGCCGGACGTCCCGCGCCTGCAGGTGCTGGCCGCGCTGCTGGTCTGGCGGCTTTTCTATCTCATCATTCCGCTGCTCGCGGCGCTCATCGTCGTGGCGCTGTTCGAGCGCAAGAAGCTCGTCGAAAAGCTGCGCCACGCCGTCGAGGGCGAGACGGAAGGACCGCCGCCTGCGTAGGCCGCGGGACATCCCTCCCTGCAAGGGGGAGAGACGGGGAAGCTTTGGACGTCGCCGGTAGCGCTCAGATGCGATACTGCTGGAGGCGGGTGGTGCGCAGGCCAGCGAGGCCGTGCTGGTCGATCGACATTTGCCAGCTCAAGAACTCGTCGACCGTAAGCGTGTAGCGACTGCACGCCTCGTCGAGCGAGAGAAGTCCGCCGCGCACCGCGGCGACGACTTCCGCCTTGCGGCGAATGACCCAGCGCTTTGTCGTCGGCGGGGGGAGGTCGGCGATGGTCAGTGGGCTGCCGTCGGGGCCGATCACATATTTGACACGCGGACGATGCGTCTCGGTCATTTCGTCGAACTCACAAACTCTACAATCACACAGTGGCGACGTTATAGCGCAAGCCCTTTTAATATTTGCCTAAAGGACCAAACGCTTAGGCGAATGGATTTAAACCAATTGTTAGAAGGTGCGGCGCCGGCCCCGCTTGTTGATCCGCCTCAAAAACGCGTCGTCAGCTGCGTGAGCCATTCCGGCGAGGCGGACACCAGCGCGGCTTCGAGAGACTTGTCCGCGCCGCTGACGATCAATGCGCCGAGCGCCAGAAACAGAAGTCCCAGCGCCTGTTTCAGTCCCTTCGAGGCGGCAAGGAGCGGATCGCGCCAGCGCGCGAAAGCCTGGCGCGACAGCAGGCCGAGAATGAGCAGGGGCGCGGCGGCGCCGAGGCCGAAGACGCCCATGGTCGCGCCGACGGCGGGAATATCCTCGCCTTGCGCCGCCAGAACCGAGGCCGCGCCCAGGGTCGGCCCGACGCAGGGGCTCCAGACCGCGCCAAGCAGCAGCCCGACGGTAAATTGCCCGAACAGGCCGCGCGACGGCGTATCCCCGAAGGCGGCGTTGAGCCGGTCGCTCATCGGCCCCGCCGCGGCGGCGACCCGGGCCTGTAGGACCGGGAAGAGCAGAAGCACGCCAAGAGCGATCATCAAGGCCGCCGCCGCGCCTCGGAAGACGTCGGCGTCGAGGCCGATGGAAAAACCGATCGTCGCCACGAAAAGCCCGATGACGACAAAGGAGAGCGCGACCCCCAGGGCGAGCAGAGCCGGCGCCCATTTATGATCAGCCGCCGCCGCGCCCAGCACGAGCGGCAGCAGCGGCAACACGCAGGGAGAGAGCGCCGAAAGCAGCCCGGCGAGAAAAGCGAGGCCGAGGGCGCCGGCGCCCATGTCAGAGCGCCTTGTCGAGCAGGTCGGAGATGGCTTTGGGATTGGTCTCGCCAACCGAGCGGCCGACTTCCTTCCCGCCCTTGAAGACGATGATCGTGCTCTGCGCGGAGGCCTTCAACGCCCGCACCGCCTCTTTCTGGCCGTCGAAATCCACGCGGAACGCTTCCGCGCCCGAGAATTTGGGATCGGCTTCGAGTTTGTGGAGGATTGGCTCCTGGGCCCGGCAGGTCGGGCACCAGGGGGCGTAGACATGCACGACGATCGGCTTGCCGGCGCCCTGCGCGGCTGCAAAGGCTTGCTGCGAAAACGCCTTCTCGGCGGCGACAGCCCCAGTGAGCGCGCCAAGAAGAGCGAAAGAGGCTAGAAAGGCGGGGAGGGCGCGGCGAGACAGCATGAAGAGGTCCTTTCCGAAAATGGGCGTCTCAGGTTAGATCGAGGCTCGAGGCGTCTCTTGCAAGATCGGCGAAGGTTATGAAGGGGTGTGTCGGCGTTCTTCTCGCGGGCGGTCTCGCCCGGCGGATGGGCGGCGGCGACAAGCCGCTGCTGGCGCTGGGCGGGCGTCCGATTTTGGCGCAGGCGATCGAGCGCTTGCGTCCGCAATGCGCTGCCCTGGTCCTCAACGCCAACGGCGATCCGGCGCGCTTTTCCGCTTTTGGTCTACCGGTCGTCGCCGACAGCGTCGTGGGCTTTGCAGGTCCGCTCGCGGGCGTGCTGGCGGGAATGGATCACGCGCGCGCCAATTCCCCCCATGTGACGGATATCCTCAGCGCTCCGGCCGATACGCCCTTTCTGCCCGCCGACCTCGTCGAGCGTCTCGGCGCTGCGCGGCAGGCGGCGAGGGCTCAAATCGCCGTGGCGGCGTCGGGCGGGCGCGTCCATCATGCGGTGGCGCTTTGGCCCGTGGCGCTGCGCGAGGACCTGCGCCGGGCGCTCGTCGAAGAGGACGTCCGGAAAGTGTCCGCTTTTATTGCGCGCTATTCCAATGTGACCGTCGATTGGCCGGTTGCGCCATACGACCCGTTTTTCAATGTCAACCGCCCGGAGGACGTTGGGCGGGCGGAGGAAATTCTGGCCAAGTTTTGAGCCCCGTCGCTGGGGAGGGCCATGATCACACGAACCCCGGATCGATCGCGACCTGCCTCTCGAGCCATTTCGGCGTCGGCAGGTTCAGGCTGCGCAGGAAGTCGATGTTGAACAGCTTCGACGCATAGCGGGCGCCGCCGTCGCAGAGGATGGTCACGATGGTGTGGCCGGGGCCGAGGTCGCGCGCGAGGCGGATGGCGCCCGCCACATTGATCCCCGAGGAGCCGCCGAGCAGCAGCCCTTCCTCTTCGGCGAGCGCGAAGACGATGTCCAGCGCTTCGCTGTCGGGGATCTGATAGGCGACGTCAATGGGTGCGCCTTCGAGATTGGCGGTGATGCGGCCCTGGCCGATCCCCTCCGTGATGGAAGAGCCCTCGGCCTTCAGCACGCCGCTCGTATAGTAGGAATACA
Organism: Methylocystis sp. NC52PC; assembly: GCF_055698645.1. Classification (NCBI taxonomy): domain Bacteria; kingdom Pseudomonadati; phylum Pseudomonadota; class Alphaproteobacteria; order Hyphomicrobiales; family Methylocystaceae; genus Methylocystis; species Methylocystis sp. NC52PC. The sequence goes on from NZ_CP170127.1 coordinate 3,246,497, forward strand.
GCGCCGCGCCGAAGGGGTCGGCGAGTCCGATCTTGATCTCGGGGTTGCGCGCCTTCAGCGCCATGCCGACACCGGCGAGCGTCCCGCCCGTGCCGCAGGCGCAGACGAAGCCGTCGACCTTGCCGTCGAGGGCGTCGTAAATCTCCGGCCCGGTCGTGATGATATGCGCCTCGCGATTGGCGACATTGTCGAACTGATTGGCCCAGACCGCGCCCGCCGGGTCTTCCTTCGCCAGCCGCTCGGCGAGGCGGCCGGAAAGCTTCACATAATTATTGGGATTGGCGTAGGGGACGGCCGGCACTTCGACGAGCTGCGCGCCCTGCAGCCGCAGCATGTCCTTCTTTTCCTGGCTCTGCGTCTCGGGAATGACGATCACTGTGCGAAAGCCCATGGCGTTGGCGACAAGCGCCAGGCCGATGCCGGTGTTGCCCGCCGTGCCCTCGACGATGACGCCGCCCGCCTTGAGCGCGCCCTTGGCGATGGCGTCCTCCACGATGAAGAGGGCGGCGCGGTCCTTCACCGAGCCGCCGGGATTCATGAACTCCGCCTTGCCCAGGATGCGGCAGCCGGTGGCTTTGGACGCGGCGCGCAATTCGATGAGCGGCGTGCGGCCGATGGCCTCGATGACGCTGGCGGCGATGGTCATGAAACGATTCCTGTAGAGGCGGGGAGGCTTTTCCTAGCCGGAAGCGGCGCTCTGCTCAAAGGCAAAACTGGCGCCGTGGCGCGCTTGCGCCCCCGGCGCGAGAATGCGCATGGACGGCTTTTGATAGAGGTCGCCATGGAAATCCTCGGGATCGCCATAGCCGGTCCAGGGCTCGATGCAGAGATAGGGCGCCGGCGGCAGCGTCCAGAAACCGACATGCGGGAAGTCGTCGAGCGTCACCTTCAGCCGCGCGCCGGCGCCATTGTCGAAGACGAGGCTGCGGCTGTTCAAATTCAGGAAGCACAAGGCGTCGCGGGCGAACATCGACGGCTCGAGCGGCAGCCGGGCGCCTTCGAGCGGCGTCCTCCGCACCGGTTTGGAGAAGAGGCCCCCCGGTCCGATGACCGGGACCTCCGGGCTTTCGGACTTCTCGAAAATGATCGCATGCTCGGCTGTCGAGCCCGCGAGCGGCCAGCGGAAGGCCGGATGCAGGCCGCAGGCGTAGGGCAGGGGGCGCGGGTCGGTGTTGGTCACGATGAGATTATTCTCGAGCGCGCCCTTGCGTAGCTGAAACTCCACTTCGAATCGGAAGGCGAAGGGATAGAGCGCGTGCGTCTCGGCGTCGTCCAGCAGGACGAGCCGCAGATAGTCGGGCCGGCGCTCGGCGATTTCGAAACATTTCTTCCAGGCGAAGCCGTGGAGCGCCAGCGGATAGGTCTTCCCCTCGACGGCGACGCGCCCGTCGCGCGTCCAGCCGACGACGGGAAACAGAACCGGCGCCGTACGGTCCCAAACTTTGGGGTCGTTGGCCCAGATCATGTCGACGCCATCGGCGCGCCAAGCGGAAAGCTCTGCGCCAAAGGGGAGAATTTCGGCGCTGTCGCCGTCGGCTTCGAGAAGAATCGCGTCGCGCATTGCCTGACCTTTGCATGTCCGGACGGTCCTGTCGCGTCGCGGGCTTGAGACAGGGCAGGGCCGCCGATAGTGTCGCCTCTCGAAAACCCATCGGCGCTACGGGGGTTCATTTTTCGAGGAGCGAACGTGGCTACCAAGCTCTTGCCGTTGTTTTTTACATCCTTCACAACGCTGCTCGCTGTCATCAACCCGTTCGAAGTTCTGCCGGTCTTTCTATCCCTCACCCACGACAAGGACGACGCCGGGCGTCGCCGGATCGCTTTTCTCGCCTCGCTCTATACGGCCCTGCTGATCCTGTTTTTTCTGTTCTTCGGCGTCCTGGTGCTCGAGATTTTCGGCGTGTCGCTGCACATGGTGCGGATCGCCGGCGGCATCGTTTTGACCCGCATCGGCTTTGAACTGTTTACCCCTTCGGATTCCGGCAAGAGCGCCTTCCTCGACGCCGGCCCCGACGCCAATATCGCCTTCATGCCGCTGGCGATGCCGCTCATGTTCGGCCCCGGCGTGATCGCCACCGTGCTGGGCATGGTGGCGACGATCGAGAAGTTCCCGAGCGAACTCTCGGCCTATGCCGCGATCCTCGCCGCTGGCGGGCTCGCCGTCTTCATCACTTATCTTTGTCTCGCCTTCGCCGGGCGGTTGGTGAAGTGGCTCGGGCGCGCCGGGATCGACGCCGTCACCCGAATCGTGGGCTTCTTCGTCTCCGCCATGGGCGTGTCGCTGGTCTTCAACGGCATTATGGGCGCGCTCGGCGCCTACGGGGTCAAGGTCGTGCTGTAGCAAGGCCAGGGGGCGGCTTCCTGTGGATTTCCCCAGGGCGGCCTTAAAAGGCCCCCGGCCGGTGGGTTATGGCGAAGGCTTCCGGCCCGGCCGCTGCGCCGGACCTCAGCGATCAGCCGAGCCGCCCGATGTCTGACATCATCGCTGCGCCGCGCGCCTTTCTCGGCGTCGAGCGCTCCATTCTGGGCCGTCCCTGGCGGGCGCGACTCGACGCGGCCGGCGAGGCGGCGGCTCTGGCGCTTTCCCAGACGCACGGGCTCGACGACCTTCTCGCCCGCGTCCTCGTCGGCCGCGGCGTCAGCGTGACCGAGGCCGCGCGCTATCTCGACCCGACGCTGCGCGATCTGATGCCCGATCCCTCGACCCTGACCGCCATGGACGAGGCGGTTGAGCGGCTGGGGCACGCCATCGAGACCGGCGAGCAGATCGCCGTTTTCGGCGATTACGACGTCGATGGCGCCTGCTCCTCGGCGCTGATCGTCGACTATTGGCGCGCGGCCGGGGCGCCCCAACCACTGGTGCACATTCCCGACCGCATCTTCGAGGGCTACGGCCCCAACGCCGACGCCATTCGCATGCTCGCCGACAAGGGGGCGACGCTTCTGGTGACGGTCGACTGCGGCACGGTCAGCCACGAGCCCTTCGCCGTGGCGAGAGAACGCGGCCTCGACGTGATCGTTCTCGATCACCATCAGGCCCCCGAAGACCTGCCTCGGGCCATCATCGTCAACCCCAACCGGCAGGACGATCTCTCGGGGCAGGGCGGTCTTTGCGCCGCCGGCGTCGTCTTTCTGGCGCTTGCGGGCCTCACGCGGCGGCTGCGGGCGAAGGGGTTCTGGGGAGAGGCGCGGCGCGCGCCCGACCTTCTCGCGTCGCTCGATCTCGTCGGCCTCGCCACCGTCGCCGACGTCGCCCCGCTCAAGGGACTCAATCGCGCCTTCGTCGCCAAGGGGCTCGCCGTCATGCATAACCGCGCGCGGCCGGGACTGGCGGCGCTGATGGACGCCGCCCGATTGGATGGGCCGCCCCGCGCCTATCATCTTGGCTTTGCGCTCGGGCCGCGGATCAACGCCGGCGGCCGGATCGGCGACGCCGGCCTCGGGGCGCGGCTTCTGACCCTCTCGGACCCGCTGGAGGCCGCCCGCATCGCGCGCGAACTGGACCGGCTGAATGGCGAACGGCAGGTCATTGAAAGCCAGGCGCTGGAGGAGGCGATCGCGAAGGCGGAGCTGGCTTTCACGAGATCGAACCGCCTGTCCTGCCTCGTCGTCGAGGCCGACGACTGGCATCCGGGCGTCGTCGGATTGATCGCCTCACGGCTCAAGGACCGCTTCAACTTACCAGCGTTCGCATTTGCTTTTAATGGAGAAACCGGAACAGGTTCTGGTAGAAGTTTAAGTGGCGTGGACATTGGCCGGGCCGTCCGGCGCGCCGTCGATCTGGGGCTCGCCGTCAAGGGCGGCGGCCATGCGATGGCGGCCGGCGTCACCCTCTCCCGCGATAAGCTCTCTGACTTCCGAGCCTTCCTCGGCGACGTTCTGGCCGAGGCGGTCGACGCGGCGCGGGACGCGGACGCGCTGGTGATCGACGCCGCGCTTTCAGCGCGCGCCGTCGATCTGGAGCTCCTGAGGCGGGTCGAGAAGGCCGGCCCGTTCGGGCAGGGAAACCCGGAGCCCGTTTTCGCGCTGCCGGAACAACGGCTGACCGGCGCCATGGTCGTCGGCGAGCGTCACGTCCGCGCCCGCCTGCGCTCGGGCGACGGCGCCTCGATCGAGACCATCGCCTTTCGCTGCGTCGGCGCGCCGCTCGGCGACGCGCTGCTCAACGGGCGGGGCGAGCTTTTTCATGTCGCGGCCAGGCTCTCGCCCAAAAGCTTCCGCGGCGTCGAGCGGGTGGAGGCCCGTCTGGTCGATCTTGCGCGCGCCGAAAAGCGTTAACGATAACTGTGGCGCCCTGGACACAGCTGTTTCGGAAAACGCCGGCAGGTCGCAAGCTTTGGGCAATGTCTGATTTTCGCCAGATTTCCGCCCCCTTGCGGCCGCAGCCTGACCGTGTCGTTAACGCCGTTTTTAGACTTATGGAGGAAGCTTTCGGGCGTTCGCTTCGTCATGGCCGGGCAGGCCATGCGGTCCGATCCACCGCCAGCGCGGCGGATGAGTCGGACACGGGCGAGTTTCCGATAGCGGCCGCCGAACGTCGCCTTCGACAAGGACCGTTTCGCATGAGATTTGCCGTGTCCCGGGAGCGTGATTGCTTGTTGAGCCCTGTGAAGCAAACGGTCGTCTCCCTGCGCCGGTCGGTGTTATTCCTCTCGCTCGCGGCTCTCGCCGGTTGCGCTTCGACGGCGACCGCGCCGCGTTACCCGAGCGTCGCCAGTCTGAGTCAGGTCGACCCCCGATACGGGGTGCGGCCCAGCCCCCGCGTCGTGGCCGACGGCGAGGAGGTGCCGAAGGGCGGCGGCTCTTACATGGTCGGCAAGCCCTACAGGATCGCCGGCCTCACCTATGTGCCGAGCGAAAGGCCCTATACGGCGACGGGCACCGCGTCCTGGTACGGCTCGGACTTCCACGGCCGCCGCACCGCCAACGGCGAAGTTTTCGACCGCGACTCGATCTCGGCTGCGCATCCGACCATGCCGCTGCCGAGCTACGCCCGCGTCACCAACATGAAGAACTCCCGCTCGATCATCGTCCGCGTCAACGATCGCGGCCCCTATCACGGCGGCCGCGTGATGGACGTTTCGCAGCGCGTCGCGGAGGCGCTCGATTTCCGATCGGTCGGCATGGCGCGGGTGAAGGTGGAATGGGTCGGCAAGGCCAATCTCGCCGGCGACGACGACGCCAAACTCCTCGCCACCTTGCGCGACGACGGCGAGCCGGCGCAGATCGACGGCGGCGCGCCGGTCATGGTCGCCGCGAGGCAGGAGCCGGTGCGGACCGCTGCGCTCGCCGACCGGGCCCAGGAGGACAATTCGCCGGCGACGCAGCCGGTCGTCGGCGAGGTGGAGATGATGGCCTACGCCGCGTCGGAGACGGGCGCGGCCGTCGCTGCGCCGAGCCAGGCCGCCAGCGTCGAGGACGAGAAGGGCGAGTCGAGCGCGGCGGCGTCGCCGAGCGGGTCGACGAAGTCGTTCCGGGCTCCGCCGCTACCGCCCGTTCGCCCGGATTTCGGTTCGTCCCACGCCGCTGCGCCGAAGCCGCCGATGCGTCGCGCAGCGAACTGAAAGCCGGCGCAAACCCGCCCCGTCTCGTTGCATTTTCGCCCTTGGGAGGCCATTCTCTCTGTCGCGTCGCCGGGTGAAGGCGTCGCATGCGAGCGGAGCGTGCGCCTTGTTTGACCGCAATCCTTTAAAATCGATCGCCTATTTCATTTGCTTCTCCTTCGCGCTGGCCTCTGGCGCCCTGGCTCAGCCTTTTCAGACCAGCGTTCCACAGGCGATCTTGATCGACGCCGCCACCAATACCGTGCTTTTTGAAAAAGGCGCCGATGAGCTGGCCACGCCCGCCTCGACGGTGAAGATCCTCACGGCCGAGCTCGTCTTCCGCGAGCTGGCCGAAGGCCGGCTCAAGCTTACCGACCAGTTTCCGGTGTCGGAATACGCCTGGCGCAACGGCGGCGCGCCGGCGGGCGGGTCGGCCATGTTTCTCAAGGTCAACAGCAGCGCCAGCGTCGAAGACCTGCTGCGCGGCCTCACGATCGTGTCCGGCAACGACGCCGCGCTGGTTCTGGCGGAGGGCCTCGCCGGCTCGGAGGAAGCCTTCGTCATTCGCATGAACAAGCGCGCGGCGGAGCTCGGCCTGACAAAATCGCGCTTCGGCAATCCCTGGGGCAAAGCGGGCGACGACCAGAAGGTGACGGCCCGCGACATGGCCAAGCTCGCGCTCTACGTCATCCAGACCTATCCCGAATATTACAAGTATTACGGCGAGAAGGAGTTCACCTGGAACAACATCCGCCAGCAGAACCGCAATCCGCTGCTCACGATGAGCATTGGCGCGGACGGGCTCAAAACCGGCAACATCGAAAAGGGCGACTTCGGCATGGTCGGCTCCGCCGTCCAAGACGGACGCCGCCTGATCGTCGCCGTTTACGGCGCCAAGACCGCCAAGGAACGCGCCGAGGAGGCGCGCAAGCTCCTGCAATGGGGGTTCCGCAATTTCGAAGAGAAAGAGCTGTTCAAGGCCGGCGAGCCGGTGGGGCCGGCGCAGATCTACGGCGGCACGCAGGGCTCCATCGATCTCGTGGCCAAAACCGACGTCAAAGTGCTGCTGCCGCGGGGCGCCAGCGAACGGCTCACCGGCAAGATCGTTTATGAGGGACCAGTCATCGCGCCGGTTGCGGAGGGGCAGAAAATCGGACGTCTCGAAATCAAGCGCGGATCGAGCGTCGTGCTCGAACAGCCGCTCGAAGCGAGCGCGGCCGTCGAGGAGGGGTCGCTGTCCCGCCGCGCCTTCGACGCCGTTTACGAATATGCCGCCGCAAAAATCCACGAGAAGCTGTTGGCGAAGAAATGACGGAAGCCGAGCGGGGCCGCTTCATCACGTTCGAAGGCGGCGAGGGCGTCGGCAAGTCGACGCAGCTCGACCGCCTCGCGGCGCATCTGCGCGCCTGCGGCCTCGAAGTGGTGACGACGCGCGAGCCCGGCGGCACGCCGAAGGCCGAAGCCTTGCGCAAGGTCCTGCTATCCGGCCGCATTGCGCCGCTCGGTCCGCTCGCCGAGGCGGCGCTCTTCGCCGCCGCCCGCATCGACCATGTCGACAAGCTGATCGCCCCGGCGCTGGCGCGCGGGGTCTTCGTCCTGTGCGATCGCTTCACTGACTCGACCCGGGCCTATCAGGGAGCCCGCGGCGGCGTGGATCCGCAAACGCTGGCGCTTCTCGAACAGGCGGCGGTCGGCGATCTGCGCCCCGACCTGACCATCATTCTCGACCTGCCGCATGAGCAGGGGATGGCGCGCGCCGCCAAGAGGCGGGCGGCCACAGGGTTGAGGGCGGATCGTTTCGAGGCCGAGGACGCCGCCTTCCACGAGGGGCTGCGCCGCGCCTTTCTCGCCATCGCCGAACAGGAGCCGGAGCGCTGCTGCGTCATCGACGCGTCCCAGCCGCTCGAGGAGACCGCGCGGGCAATTCGCCAGATCGTGGACGCCCGTTTCCTGGAAACGCAGGCCGCCGCCGCCCAATGAGCAAGGAGCCCGCCGGGCCGCCGGAGAGCGACCGCTTCGAGGACGCGCCGCATCCGCGCGAGACGCTTGCGCTCTTCGGCCATGCGTCGGCCGAGCGCGAGCTGCTCGACGCCTATCAGCGCAACCGCCTTGCGCAGGCCTGGATCATCGGCGGGCCGGAGGGGATCGGCAAGGCGACGCTCGCCTGGCGCTTCGCGCGCTTCCTCCTCGCCCATCCCGATCCCACCGCGGCCGACGTGCAGGGCGCGACGTCGCTCGCCGTGCCGGAAGGCCATACGGCCGCCCGACGCATCGCCACGCTGGCGCTCGCGGACATCTTTCTGCTGCGCCGCGAATGGAACGAGAAGACCAAGAAACATTTCACCGAAATCCGCGTCGACGATGTTCGCGAGATTACGCGGGCGTTTCATCAGGGCTCAGGCGCCGGCGGCTGGCGCGTCGCCGTCATCGACTGCGCCGACGATCTCAACCGCAGCGCCGCCAACGCTTTGCTCAAGCTCATCGAGGAGCCGCCGGAGCGGTCGCTTTTTCTGCTCATCGCGCATCAGCCTGGCCGCATCTTGCCAACCATCCGTTCGCGCTGCCGCAAGCTGATGCTCGGCGCGTTGACGCAGGCTGAAACCATCGCGGCGGTCGAGGCGCTGGGCGCGCCCTGGAGCGGGCGGGGCGACGAGATCGCCGCCGCCGCCGCCCGCGCGGAAGGTTCGGTGCGCGAGACGCTACGTCTGCTCGGCGGCGACGCCATGGCCTTCGACGCCGCTGTCGCGCGCCTGCTGCAAGGCTTGCCGCGCGTCGACTGGCTTGGCGTGCATCTGCTCGCCGACAAGCTCACCGGCCGCGACAATGAAGCGGCCTACGAGACTTTTATGCGCGCGCTGGAAAAGCATTTGGACACGCGGGTGAGAACGCTCTCGCAAACCCGCGCCCCGCCGACGCGCCTCATTGGCTACGCGCGCGCCTGGGACGACATCCGCAGCCTCGCCCGTGAGACGGAAGTGTTCAACTTCGACAAAAAGGCGATGGTGCTGGGGGCGTTCGATCGGCTGGCGAAGGCGGAGTCGGAGAGCAGCGCGCCGTGACTCCTCTCCCCGCATGCGGGGAGAGGGAGCCGGCCCCGGTGACCCCCTCTCCCCGCTTGCGGGGAGAGGGCAGGGTGAGGGGCCGAGGGATGAACCACGGTCGGGGGGCCGGCGACGACGCTGCTCATCGTTGAAAGCGCGACCTCCAAAGCCCCGGCCCCTCACCCCAACCCTCTCCCCGCATGCGGGGAGAGGGAGCGGGCCTCTTTCTCCTTATTCCTCAATCGCGCTCTCGCACGGCTTCTTCCAACAGCTGCCGCACTGTCGCCGGGTCGCGCGGAAAGCCGGCGTGAATCCATTTTGCCTGAAGCGCTTTCAGCGTCGCGCCCAGTTCGCGGCCGGGCAAGACGCCGCGCGCGAGGAGATCGGCGCCCTTGATCGGGAAAACCGGCGCCGACGTCAGCTCGAGATATCTCGCCGCTTCCAGCCAGCGCGCATCGCCCGGCGCCGCGCCGCTTTCGGCGAACGCCAGCGCCAGAGCGTCGGCGGCGGCGCGGGAGCCGCAGTGAAACAGCATTTCGCGTAAGTGGGAAACAGGCGGCGGCGTCTCGCGTCCGTGCAGAGGCGCGAGCGCGCGGGCGGCTGCACGAAGGCGCGCATGTTCCTCGTTCGAGAGCCGCAGCCGGTCGCGCAGGCGGTCGGCGTCCTCGGCGATCAGCACGGAGAAGGCGGCGAGTCGCAAAATGGCGTCGCCCTTCTTGCCCTGGGCGGCCTCGAAAGCGGCGAGGCGCTCCAGCCGAGCCGGATAGCCCATGCCGAGCAGCACCTCGATGACGCCGGCCTGCGACATCACGCGCATGATCTCCGGCGCCCGTCGCGCCGGCAGCAGCTTGATGATTTCGGCGCGGATGCGTTCGCGGGAGAGCCGGCCGAGATTGTCTCTGGCGACGATCGCCTCATGCAGCCCCTCGCGGTCGAAGCCGCCTTCGCCATGCGAGGCGTTGAAACGGAAGAAGCGCAGGACGCGGAGGTAATCCTCGCGGATCCGGGTCGCGGCGTCGCCGATGAAGCGGATGCGCTTCTCGGCGATATCCTTCAGCCCGCCGGTGTAATCGTGCAGCGCGCCGTCGGGCGAAAGCGAGAGCGCGTTTACCGTGAAGTCGCGGCGCCGCGCATCCTGTTCGAAATCGCCGCCGAAGCGCACCACCGCATAACGGCCGTCGGTCTCGACGTCTTCGCGCAGCGTCGTCACCTCGAAGGGCGTGCCGGCGACGACGATCGTCACTGTGCCGTGTTCGATCCCGGTCGGGACGCCCTTGAGCCCCGCGGCGCGGGCGGCGGCGAGCACCGCCTCCGGCAAAGCGGTCGTCGCGAGGTCGATTTCATGCGGCGGCAGGCCGAAGAGCGCGTCGCGCACGGCGCCCCCGACGACGCGCGTCTCCGCCCCGGTGCGGGCCAATGCGGCGAAGAGAGTCGCGAGGCGCGGATCGTCGAGAAGGCGTTCGGCGTTCATCGGAACTCGCCCGGAACGAGCCGGCCGTTTTCGACATGGGCCGGGACGTAAGCGCCCTGTTCCCGCCAGGTGAGAGCGAGCGTCACCATCCCGCCAATGGCGAGCAACAAGCCCGAGATGGTCAACGCCGAGACGATCCGTCCGTGCCACAATTCAGCAACGAAGGGCCAGCGGCGCTGCAGAAGCTGAAACGCCACATAGGCGAGGAAAGGGCTGAGAAAAAGAAGGGTCGTCTCGAGAAATGCGCGCCACATGGGCGAGGGGGCCTTTCCGGCGATTCAGGTCGCTCGCTTTATACATTCTTTTCGCATTCCCCGCCCGATTGACGGAAGCGATTGATTTTCTTTTGCTCGGGCGTTAAACGCGGTCAAACAGACGCGCGTTTGACGCCGAGGCCGCCGAGCGTCCACAATCGCGCCCGAGGGAAGCGTTTTCCCCCGATGAGATGGCGCGCCGTCCGGATGGATGCAATCGCGGGCGCCGATCCCTATCTTCTCTTGCAACCGTGGCAGATGGACCCTTCCGCGCCCATGAATTCGATCCATATCGCGCCTCTCGAGACGGCCGCCGCCGAGTCGGCCGAACGCGCCCTCGACCATATTGGGCGCGCCCGCGCCGCCATCGGAGCCGTGATCTTCGGCCAGGACGAGGTCGTCGAGCAGGCGCTCGTCACCATTCTCGCTGGCGGCCATGGCCTCCTGGTCGGCGTGCCCGGCCTCGCCAAGACCAAACTCGTCGAGACCCTCGGCACAGTTCTTGGCCTCGCCGAGCAGCGCGTGCAGTTCACGCCGGACCTGCTCCCGGCCGACATCATCGGTTCGGAAGTTCTGGAGGAGGGGGCGGACCGCTCGCGCTCCTTCCGCTTCATCAAGGGGCCGATTTTCGCGCAGCTTCTGATGGCCGACGAGATCAACCGCGCTTCGCCCCGCACGCAGTCGGCGCTGCTGCAGGCGATGCAGGAGCATCATGTCAGCGTTGCGGGCAAGCGCTACGATCTGCCGAGCCCGTTCCACGTGCTGGCGACGCAGAATCCGCTGGAGCAGGAAGGTACCTATCCGCTTCCCGAAGCGCAGCTCGACCGCTTCCTTTTGCAGATCGACGTGCATTATCCCGACCGCGAGAGCGAGCGCCGCGTGCTGCTGGCGACGACCGGAGAGGCTGCGGCGGAGCCCGTGCAGGCGCTCGACGCCGAGGAACTGATCGCAACGCAGCGGCTGGTGCGGCGGATGCCGGTCGGCGACAAGGTGGTGGACGCGATCCTCGATCTGGTGCGCGCGGCCCGGCCAGGCGACGGCGATCCGAAGATTGCGCCGCATGTCGCCTGGGGGCCGGGACCGCGCGCCGCGCAGGCGCTGATGCTCGCCACCCGCGCCCGGGCGCTGGTGACCGGCCGCCTCGCGCCCTCGCTCGACGACGTGGCGGCTCTGGCGGCCCCGGTGCTGCGCCACCGCATGGCGCTCAACTTTGCCGCCCGCCGGGAAATGAGCGTGGCGGATCTGATCGAGAAGCTCGTGTCGCGGATCGGGTGATGGGCAGCGCACGGCTTTCCCGGGAATTTGAAGAGAAGTCGTGCGGATCTCATCCCTCCCCCTTGCGGGGAGGGTGGCGCGCGCAGCGCGACGGGTGGGGGCTCCTTCCCGGCAATGGGGAGGGATTTGATATCCGCCGCCGCGCTGCATCGCTTTGCGGCGCTCACTCTGGAGTGGGCGCATGATCCGCGCGATTGAAACCCGCGCCTACGACCCCGCGCGGCGCAAGCCGATAGACGGCGCCGTCTCGGCCGACCTCGCGGCCAGCCTGCCGCGGCTCGTTCACCGGGCGCATGAGATCGCCGCGAGCGTCGCCTATGGCGTCCATGGCCGCAAGCGCGCCGGGCTCGGCGAGACCTTCTGGCAATATCGGCCTTTCACCGCCGGCGAGGCGGCGCATCGCATCGACTGGCGTCGCTCCGCGCGTGGCGATCAGCTCTATGTGCGCGAGCGCGAGTGGGAAGCCGCGCACGATTATTTCCTCTGGATGGACTGTTCGCCCTCCATGGCTTTCGCCTCGTCTCTGGCGCAGGACGACAAATTGGCGCGTGGCGTGACGCTCGGCCTCGCGCTGGCCGACGTGCTGGTGCGCGGCGGCGAGCGGGTCGCCGCGCTGGGCCTCACCGCGCCCATTTCCGCGCGCGACGTCATCGACCGGCTGGCGCGCGCGCTCTACGAGCACGCTGAAGAGACGGCGCGGGACGAGGTCCCGCCGGACGCGGCGCTGCGCCCGCGCGCGCGCGTCGTATTGATCTCGGATTTCTTGAGCGACATCGAAACGCTCTCGGCCCGGCTGCACCGATTTGCGGATTCCGGCGCTACGGGCGCGCTGCTGATGGTCATCGATCCCTGCGAAGAAAGCTTCCCCTTCACGGGCGAGACGATGTTTCTCGACCCCGACGGCGGCCCCGCCTTTCGCGCAGGCGACGCCGGCAGTCTGCGCAAGGCCTACGCCCGGCGTTTCGACGCGCATCGCGAGGCGGTGCGCGCGGCCGCGCGCGAGACGGGCTTTCTCTTTCTCCAGCATCACACCGACCGGCCGGCGGCGGAGGCCGCATTGACCCTCGCCATGGGACTGCACGGCGTCGAGGAGGAGAACTGATGGGCTTCTCCTTCGCCGCGCCCTTGGCGCTGATCGGTCTCGTCAGCCTGCCGTTCATTTATTGGCTTCTGCGCGTGACGCCGCCGCGTCCGCGCGAGATCGTCTTTGCGCCAACCAAAATCCTGCGCGAGCTGCGTCCCGAGGAGGAGACGCCGGCGCGGACGCCGCCGTGGCTGCTCGCGTTGCGGCTCGCGCTGGCGGCGGCGCTCATCCTCGCCATGGCCGGGCCGGTGTGGAGCCCGACAGGAAGCGTGGCGGCTTCCTCGACGGCGACGCTGATTGCGCTCGACGACGGCTGGGCTGCGGCCCCTTCCTGGGAGCGGCGCGTCGCCGCCGCGGGCGCCATCGTCGACAGCGCGGCGCGGGCGGGGGCGCCGGTCGCCATCATGGCCGTCTCCGAGACCGCGGCGCCCGCCCTCGCCGACGGCGCCCGCGCGCTCGAAAAGCTGCGCTCGATTAGGCCCAAGCCCTATCTCTCCGACCGGCGCGCGTCGGCCGAGGCGGTGGCGGCCTTCGTAAAGGCGCATCCCAAGAGCCGGATCGTCTGGATCGCCGATGCGCTGGCTCAAGGCGAGGCGGCCGCTTTCGCCAATGTATTAAAGGCCGCCGCCGGCGCCGGCGCGCGCTTGGAGGTTCTGGTCGACGACCATGCGCCGCTGGCGCTGGCTGCGCCCGAAAATGACGCGTCGACCCTCTCCGTCGAGGCCCTGCGCGCCGATCCCTCGAGCCCCGCCGCGGCGACGGTCGCGGCCTTCGACTCGAAGGGCCAGATCATCGGCGAGGCGCGCGCCGACTTCGGCGCGGCGCTGCGGGCGCGCGCCCGGTTCGATCTGCCGGTCGAGCTGCGCAACGACGTGAGCCTCCTGCGCATCGTCGGCGAAAACTCCGCCGGCGCCGTCGCGCTGCTCGACGCGCGCTCAAAAGTGCGGCGTGTGGCGCTCGTTGGCGGGGCGGGCCTCGACCAGGCGCAGCCCTTGCTCTCGCCGCTCTATTACCTCGACAAGGCGCTGGCGCCGGTTGCGCAATTGCGCCAGACCCGGCCGGGCGCGGTCGATCCGATCCAGACGCTGCTCGCCGATCGGCCCAATGTTGTCGCGCTCGCCGACGTCGGCCTTGCGCCGGGCGACACGTTTGATGCGCTCAGCCGCTTCGTCGAAGAAGGGGGCGCGCTGTTGCGCTTCGCGGGGCCGCGCCTCGCCAACGCCGCCGACGATCTTCTGCCCGTGCATCTGCGCCGCAACGGCCGCGTCCTCGGCGGCGCCATGTCCTGGGAGACGCCGAAGGCGCTGGCGGAATTCGAATCGGCGAGCCCTTTCTACGGCCTGCCAGCCTCGAAGGATGTGAGCGTGCAGCGCCAGGTGCTGGCTGAGCCGGAGCCCGGGCTCGTGCAAAAGACCTGGGCGCGTCTCTCCGACGGCACGCCGCTCGTCACCGCCGAGCGGCGCGGCAAGGGGTTGATCGTGCTGTTCCACGTCAACGCCGACACCAGCTGGTCGAATTTGCCGATCTCCGGCCTGTTCGTGGACATGTTGAAGCGCATTCTCGCGATGGCTGGAGAATCGACGCCGCTGCCCGAGGAGGGGGACGCAGCCGCCGCCAGCGACGCCCGCGTCCTCGCGCCGCTCGAGGCGCTCGACGGTTTCGGGGTTCTTGGCGCGCCGGGACCCAACGCGCAACCGATTCCCGCGCATTTCGCGGGACGCGCCGGCGCCGAACATCCGCCGGGTCTCTATGGGGCCGGCGACGCCTTCGTCGCCCTGCAAACCCTGCAGCCGTCCGACGAATTGACGCGCTTCGACTTCGCAGCGGCGGGCCTCTCGCCGAGCGCGCTCGCTTCCGGCGCGCCGGTTGATTTTCGCGGGCCGCTGCTCGCCGCGGCGGTCCTCGCCTTCGTCGTCGACGCGCTCGTTGTGCTGGTTCTTTCCGGAAAGCTGCGCCTGCGGCCGCTCGCGGCGATGGCGGGCGTTCTCGTGGTCGTCGCCGCCGTGGCCAATCCCCCCGACGCGCGGGCGGCCACGGCCGCGACCCAGCGCGATCGCGAGGCGGCGCTGACGGCGCGTTTAGCCTACGTCGTTTCAGGCGATCCCAAGGTCGACGAAGTGTCTCGCCTCGGGCTCGAGGCTTTGTCGAAGGCGCTCGCCTTGCGCACCTCTTTTGCGCCTGGAGACCCGGTCGGGATCGATCCGGCGAAGGACGAACTTGCCTTCTATCCCATGCTTTACTGGCCCGTCGTCGCCAGCGCGCCGCAGCCCTCGGCCAAGACCACGGCGCGAGTCGCCGCTTACATGAAGGAGGGCGGCACCATCGTCTTCGACACGCGCGACGCCCTGAACCAGCGGCCGGGCGGCCCCGCCACGCCGGAGAGCCAATGGCTGCGGGACTTCTCCAAGGGGCTCGACGTTCCGGAGCTGGAGGCCGTGCCGCGCGATCATGTGATCACCAAGACGTTCTACCTGCTCGATGGATTCGTCGGCCGCTATGCGAGCGGCGAAACATGGGTGGAGGCGTTGCCCCGGGAATCAAAGGATGACGCCGCCCGGCCGGTCCGCGCGACGGACAGCGTCTCGGCCATCGTCATCACCTCGAACGATCTCGCCGCCGCCTGGGCCATGGACCGGCGCGGCCAGCCGCTCTTTCCGCTGACGCCCGGCGGCGCCCGCCAGCGCGAATTGGCGCTGCGCGGGGGCGTTAATCTGGTGATGTATACGCTGACCGGGAATTATAAATCCGACCAGGTGCATGTGCGCGATCTGCTGGAGAGGCTGGGGCAGTGATCGTCCTGAACGCCAGCATCTCCGCCCGTTATGGCCAAGCTCGGCCCGGCCGTCCGCGAGGGCCGGCTGCGGGCTCGCTCCGAATGAGGGCGTGGCCTCTCGGCGTTGACGCCGCCGACGGGCGCGGTGACGGGCGGGCGACAGGGAAGCGCCGATGACCGACCTCAACCTCACCTTCGCGCCATTGCTCCCCTGGCCGCTGCTTGCCGCGCTGGCGTTGCTCGCGACAATGGCGCTCATTCTCGGGGCGACCCTCGGGCAGCGCGCGACCCTCTTTCGCGCCTTTGCGCTGGCGCTGGCGCTCGCCGCGATGACCGACCCCTCGCTCGTGCGCGAGAAGCGCGACCCGCAAAAGTCCGTCGTGGCCGTCGTGCTGGATCGAAGCGAGAGTCAGAACTTCGGCGCCCGCGCCGCGCAGACCGAGGAGGCGCGCAAGGGGCTCGAGGCGGCGCTCGCCAAATTCGGCGACGTCGAAACGCGCTTCGTTTCGGTGACGAACGACGCCAGCGGCAATGACGGCACCAAACTCTTCGGCGCGCTCGAGCAGGCGTTGAAAGACGTGCCGCCGGAGCGCGTCGGCGCCGCGCTGCTCGTCACCGACGGCGTCGTTCACGATATTCCGGCGAAGGCCGAGGCCCTCGGCTTCCGGGCGCCGGTGCATGCGCTGATCACTGGCCGCGAGGGCGAGCGCGACCGCCGTATCGAACTTGTCGAGGCCCCGCGTTTCGGCATCGTCGGCAAGGAGCAGACGGTCCGCGCCCGCGTCGTCGACACCGGCGGCGACGGCGCGCGCGCGCCGATCACCGTGCGCCGCGACGGCGAACAGCTCCCGACCTATAGCCCCGTGCCGGGCGACGTCGTCAACATCCCGGTCAAGATCACCCACGGCGGCGCCAATATCGTCGAACTGGAAGTCCCGCCGGCGCCGGGCGAGATCACCCTCGCCGACAACAAGGCCGTCCTGTCGATCGAAGGCGTGCGCGACCGGCTGAAGGTTCTGCTGGTCTCCGGCGAGCCCCATCCCGGCGAGCGCAGCTGGCGCAATCTATTGCGCGCCGACGCCAACGTCGAACTGGTCCATTTCACGATTTTGCGCCCGCCGGAAAAGCTCGACGTGACGCCGGCGTCCGAACTGTCGCTCATCGCCTTCCCGACCGCGGATCTCTTCGGCCGCAAGATCAATGAATTCGACCTCATCATCTTCGACCGCTATTCGAACCAGACGCTGCTGCCGTCGATCTACTTCGACAATATCGCGCGCTTCGTCGAAAACGGCGGAGCCTTCCTGGCCGCGGTAGGGCCGGATTACGCCACGGCTCAGGGGCTCTATTACTCGCCGCTCGAAAACATCCTGCCCGCGCGCCCCGATGGGGCGCTTTACGAACAGCCGTTCAAGGCGCGCGTGAGCAAGGACGGCGAGAAGCATCCCGTCACGCGCGGGCTGCCGGGCGCGAAAGCCGATCCGCCGCAATGGGGCGAATGGTTCCGGCAGGTCGACGCCGACGTGCTCAAGGGCAATTCGATCCTCTCCGGCGCGCGCGATAAACCGCTGCTCGTGCTCTCGCATGAAGGCAAGGGAAGGGTGGCGCTGCTGCTCTCCGACCAGATCTGGCTGTGGGCGCGCGGCTTCGACGGCGGCGGCCCCAACGCCGACCTCACGCGCCGCCTCGCCCATTGGCTGATGAAGCAGCCGGACCTCGAAGAAGAGGCGCTCCGCGCGCAGGCGCGGGGCCGCGACGTGACGATCGAGCGCCAGAGCTTAAAGGACGAAGCGGCGCCGGTGAGGGCGACCGCGCCCTCGGGCGCAACGCAGCAGCTGACGCTGCGCCAGAGCGAGCCGGGCCTGTGGCGCGCGCAGCTCGACGCCAAGGAAATGGGCCTGTGGCGCTTCGAGAGCGACGGGCTGACGGCGCTCGTCAACGTCGGGCCCGCGAACCCGCGCGAATTCCGCGAGGTGGCTTCGACCACGGAGAAACTCCAGCCGCTCGCCGAGGCGACGGGCGGCACGGTGCGGCGGCTGAGCAAGAGCAGCGACGCCGTGACCCTGCCGCGCATCGTGGAGATGACCGACGCCAGCCGCTATGGCGGCGCGGACTGGATCGGCATCCGCCAGACCGGGGCCTCGACGCTCGTCGGCGTCGAGACCGCGCCGCTGGGGCTCGGCCTCTGGGCGATGCTCGCCCTGCTGAGCGTCGTGGTCACAGCCTGGGCGTGGGAAGGCAAGCGGTAAAGCCCGCCGGCGGGCTTCTCCTCACGCTCGCGCCCTATATGGACAGGGGGCGCGAGGGGAAGATGGAGCATCGCCATGCAAGGAGTGGAAGTCGCCGATTTCGCCCGCCAATTGTTTCAGGCGCATGGGCCCAAAGCCGCCGCTGAGGCGGCGCAGAAGGCGCGCGCTCTCGAAGAGCAGGGAAAAGCCGACGAGGCGACCACCTGGCGGCGCATCGAGGCGGCCATCAAGGAGATGCTCGGGCCGCATCAGAGCTGAGCGCCGAGATTGCGCAGCGTTTCAGGAAAAGCGGCCATCTGTGTCTGCGCAATGCCTTCCCTTTACGGGGAGGTCGGCGGCCTAAGGCCGCGCCGCCGGGTGGGGTTCCGCCGCCAGACTGTGGCTGGGGCTTACCCCACCCGACCCCGCCTGACGGCGGGGCCACCCTCCCCGTAAAGGGGAGGGATGAGCGCTGCATCGGCGCTATTCAAACGCCCGGCAATACGCCTCTCCCCGGAACCCCGCACAAGGGGAGGTAAGGGGCGGCCCATCCTGCTATTGTGCTCCCGTTTCCCGGGAGATTCGCCCTTGCCCACCTATCGCGCCATCGGCCTCATGTCCGGCACCTCGATGGACGGCGTCGACGTCGCGCTCATCGAGACGGACGGCGACGCGGCGGTGTCCTTTGGGCCGACGGGGCATTGCCCCTATAATGACGCGGATCGCGCGCTGCTGCGCAACGCCCTCGCGGAAGCCGCGACCCTGGAGGACCGCGACGCGCGGCCGGGCGTTCTCGCCTTCGCCGAGCGCATGGTGACGGACCGGCACGCGGAGGCGGTCGAGACTTTCCTGCGCGACAATGCGCTCGAGCCGGGCTCGATCGACATCGTGGGATTCCACGGCCAGACCGTACTGCACAAGCCCAAGCAGAAGCTCACGATCCAGATCGGCGACGGACAGGCGCTCGCCGATCGGCTGGGCGTCGACGTGGCCTATGACTTCCGCGCCGCCGACATCGCCGCGGGCGGCGAGGGGGCGCCGATCGTGCCGGTGTTTCACCGGGCTCTGGTCTTGGGCGGCGGCATGAAAGGCGAGGTCGCGCTGCTCAATATCGGCGGCGTCGCCAATGTGACCTACATCGCGGACGGCGAGCCGCCGATCGCCTGCGACACCGGCCCCGGCAATGCGCTGATCGACGACCTCATGCTCCAACGCACCGGCGCGCCGATCGACCGCGATGGCCATATGGCGGCGCGCGGGCGGGTCAATGAGGCGGCGCTGCTGCGCATGCTCGCCCATCCCTTCTTCGATCAGCCCCCGCCAAAGTCGCTGGACCGCAACGCATTTTCGCTCGACCCGATCGCCAAGCTTCCGACCGAGGACGCCGCCGCGACGCTCACCGCCTTCACGGCGGCATCGGTGCTGCGGCTCTTCCCGCATCTGCCGACGCAGCCGCAATTGCTGATCGTCTGCGGCGGCGGCGCGCGCAATCCGATCCTCGTGCGCGAACTGGTGATGCGCCTGCCGTGCAAGGTCACGACCGCCGACGCCGTCGGCTGGTCGGCGGACTCGATGGAGGCGCAGGCTTTCGCCTATCTCGCCGCGCGCATGCTGCAAGGGCTGCCGATCACCTTCCCGACGACGACCGGCGCGCCGGAGCCCATGCCCGGCGGGCGGCTGGCGCGGCCCGCCAATGAGTCCGCCACGAGCATGTGATAGGAATTTCTTAGGTCTTACCGGCTAAGCCTCAGGCAAAATGCTGTGAGCATTGCCGATGACCGCCTCCGCAGACGCGCCCAAGAAGGTCGAATGGTTCGCCACAAGGCGCAGCCTTGTTCTGGGAGCGATGGGCGTCATGGGCTTGGGCGCCGGCGGCGCCGTCGTCGAACATGTCTGGAAGAAGAAGGACATGACGGCGCGGCTCTTCAACCCGTTCTCGCTCGCGCGTTTCGAACTGCCGCCGGTCGAGGGCTTGCTGGACGCCAGCGGCAAACCGCTGCCGGGCCTCTCAAGCGCCAATCTTGCCGGCAAGCGCTGCCTTTTGAACTTCTGGGCGTCCTGGTGCCCGACCTGCCGGGACGAGCACAAGCATCTCATGGCGCTGGCGAAGCGCAATCTCGCCCCCATCTACGGGGTGGACGTCAAGGACCCGCCGGCGCGCGCGCGTTATTTTCTCGCGAAATACGGCAATCCCTTCGCCGCGGTCGGGGCGGATACGGAGACCTATCTTCAGCGTGCGTTGGGCGCGCGCGGCGTGCCCGCGACCTTTGTGATCGGGCCGGGACCCATCATAGAATGGTCAACCTACGAAGGGCTGACCGAGGCGGTGGTCGACACGGAAATTGCGCCGCGACTGGGGCGCGGCCCCTCTCTCCCCGCCGGCGGGGAGAGAGGATAAAAACCGAGGCTCAATCGCCGCGCGCGGGGATCTGGATCCGCGGCGGATTGCCCAGCCGCCTGTCGAGATAGGCGTCGACATGGGCGATGAGCGGCTCGACCTTGTTCTCGAAGAAGTGGTTCGCGCCCTCGACGACCGCGTGCTCGATGACGATGCCCTTCTGCGTCTTGAGCTTCTCGATCAGCCCGGTCACTTCCTTCAGCGGCGCGACGCGGTCCTGATCGCCGTGGATGAAAAGGCCCGACGAGGGGCAGGGGGCGAGGAAGGAAAAGTCGAACCGATTAGCCGGCGGCGCGACCGAGACGAAGCCCTCGATCTCCGGCCGGCGCATGAGAAGCTGCATGCCGATCCACGAGCCGAAGGAGACGCCGGCGATCCAGCAGGCGCGCGCTTCGGGGTTCACCGCCTGCGCCCAATCGAGCGCGGCGGCGGCGTCCGATAATTCGCCGGAACCATGGTCGAAGGCGCCCTGCGATCGACCAACGCCGCGGAAGTTGAACCGCAGCACCGAAAAGCCGCGCTCCGCGAAGGCATAGTAGAGATGATAGACAATCTGATTGTTCATCGTCCCGCCGAACTGCGGATGCGGGTGCAGGATGATCGCAATCGGCGCGCCCCGCGTGGCGGACTGATGGAAGCGGCCTTCGAGCCTGCCGGCCGGACCGGTGAAGATGACTTCGGGCATGGGAAATCCCTGTGGAAACGGGCAGGCCGGCTTCTTAACACGCTTGACCGAGTGAAATGCAAGGGAATTCGACGCGAAGCAGCGTTTGCGTCGGGCGCGGATTCGCCGCATCTCCCGCTGCGCCGCCGGCGCGCCTACATCTCGCTTATGACCCTTGCTCCGGCGCGCGCGCGCACGTCTGTCTTCCTGGCTCTCGCCGCAATTCTCCTGTGGTTCGCGGCGAAGAACGTCGCGCCCGCCTATGACGGGCTCCGCATTGCCGCCGGGAAAGAGGATCCCGTCGCGCTCTCCGACGCGCGGCTCGATCAGACGCTGACGCCGTCGCGATTCTCGGCCGGGCTCGATGCGGCGCTTTCCGCTGGCGACGCCGACCTCGCCGAGAGCTTCGTGACGCTCGGCCGCATGCGCGGCCTGTCGGCGACGGCGGAGCAGCAGGCGCGGCTCGAGGCGCTGCGCGCCAAGGCGGGCGAGACCGCCGCAGAGGATTTCGCGCAAGGCTTTCTGCACGGGTCGCGCGACACGGGCGCAGCCTTCGCCGGGGCGCTCGCCGGCGACCTCACCGGCTACGGCGATCTGCGCGATCTCTTGAGCGAGGCCGAGAAGGTCCGGCGCGGCGAACAGGCGGACGAACTCGTCGTCGGCCTGGCGGCGGCGGGGCTCGCGCTCTCGGCCGCCACATGGTCGAGCGTGGGCGCCTTGCTGCCGGCGCGCTCCGGCGTCACCCTCGTCAAGGGCGCCCAGAAGGCCGGCCGCCTGTCGGCGCCGCTCGCGAAATCGTTGACCGCCGCCGCCGGCAAGGCCGTGGATCGCGAGGCGCTGACGGCCGGATTGGGGGCCGCCGCCCGCTTCGACCTCGCCGCCGCCCGCGCCGCCGCGGCCAGGGTCTTGCGTCCCGGCGCGCTGGCGAGCTTTCGCGCGCTCGGCGAGGACGCCGCCACGATCTATCGCCGCGCCGGCGCGCGGGGCGTGAAGGACGTTGTGGCTGTCGCCGAAAATGGCGCAGAGCTGCGCAAGGCCGCGCGTCTTGCGGCGGCGCGGGGCGGCGCGACGCGGGCGATCCTTGCGACGCTCGGGCGCGGGGCGCTGGTCTTCGCCGGGCTCGCCAGCGCCGCGATCGAGGCGATCTTTGCGCTTATCGGCGCGCTGCTGGGGCTCGCGCTGCTGGCGCAGCGTTTCGGATTCTGGCTGGGGCGGAGGATTTGGACGCCGCGCGGGGAAATGACCCGCCGACCCCTCCCGCTGAGGACCGGGAAAGCGTAAATCTGCTCTATGTCAAGCAATCGGATCTACCTCGACCATAACGCCACCTCGCCGCTGCGCCCCGAGGCGCGGGCGGCGATGCTGGCGGCGATGGAGGGGCCGGGCAACGCCTCCGCCGTTCACGCCGAGGGGCGGGCGGCGAAAGGGGTTCTGGAGCAGGCGCGCGCGACGATCGCCAAGGGCCTCGGGACCGCGGCGCGCAATGTGACCTTCACCAGCGGCGCGACGGAGGCCGCGACTCTCGTTCTCTCGCCGATGTTGCATCGCGGTAAGGAAGGAGGCCCGATCGAGGTCGCGCTGCTCGGGGCGGGGGAGCACCCGGCGGTGTTGCAGGGGGGACGGTTCGCGGCCGGCGCAATCGAGCGCGTCGCGTTCACGCCTGAAGGCGCCCTGTCTCTGCCGGCGCTCGAGGCGGCGCTGGCGCGCCATGCCGGCAGGCGACTCATGCTCGCGCTTCAGGCGGTAAACAATGAAACGGGCGTCATTCAGCCGGTTCGCGAGGCGGCCGCGCGGGTCCATGCCGCGGGCGGGCTCGTCGTCTGCGACGCCACCCAGGCGATTGGCCGAATCGAGACGACATTCACGACAACCCAATCCGATTTCTTGTTCTTTTCCTCACACAAGCTCGGCGGTCCCGCCGGGGCGGGGGCGCTTGCGGCGGCGCAAGATGATCTCCACATAGGAGAAACGCTGCTGCGCGGCGGAGGACAGGAGTTCGGCCGGCGCGCTGGGACTGAGAACGTCCCCGCAATCACCGGATTCGCGGCGGCTTTCGAGGCTGCGCTGACGTCGCGGGAGGCGGAAACCGCGAGGCTCGGGCCGCTGCGCGACCGTTTGGAAGAGCGCGTCGCCGCAATCGCCCCGCAGGCGCGCTTCTTCGGACGCGGGTCGCCGCGAGCGGCTTGCGTCTCGGCCTTCGCGATACCGGGCATGCCGGCACATACGTTGTTGATGGCGCTCGATCTTTCCGGCGTCGCCGTGTCGAGCGGCTCGGCCTGCTCGTCGGGCAAGGTGCGCGAGTCGCATGTGCTCGCCGCGATGGGGGCGCAAGAAAAAGAGGCGTTGCGCGTCAGTCTGGGTTGGTCTACGCGCGACGAGGATGTAAAACAGTTTGGAATGGTTCTTGCGGAAGTCGTGGACCGTATCAGGTCGCGGCGTTCCGTCGCCTGAAAAGAGGCGGAACCTGATCGGCCGGCGGGCCTTGAACCCGTCGTGACGAGGAGAAAGAGAAAATGGCGGCTCGTCAGGAGACCGTTGCGCGCGTCGAGGAAATCGACGTCGACGCTTATAAGTATGGGTTTACGACCGATATCGAGTCGGAGAAGGCGCCCAAGGGCCTGAGCGAAGAAATTGTTCGCTTCATCTCCGCCAAGAAGAACGAACCCGAGTGGCTGACCGAATGGCGCCTCGAGGCTTACCGCCGCTGGCTGACCATGCGCGAGCCCAACTGGGCGCGGGTCAATTATCCGCCGATCGACTACCAGGACCTCTACTATTACGCGGCGCCGAAATCGACGCCGGGTCCGAAGTCGCTCGACGAGGTCGATCCCGAACTGTTGCGCACCTATGAGAAGCTCGGCATTCCGTTGCGCGAGCAGGAGATTCTCGCCGGCGTCGAGACGCGCAAAGTGGCGGTCGACGCGGTGTTCGACTCAGTTTCGGTGGCGACGACGTTCAAGGAGGAGCTGGCTAAGGCGGGCGTGATCTTCTGCCCGATCTCCGAGGCCGTGCAGACGCATCCCGAGCTGGTGCGCAAATATCTCGGCTCGGTCGTCCCGGTGACCGATAATTTCTACGCGACGCTGAACAGCGCCGTCTTCTCCGACGGCTCCTTCGTCTATGTGCCGAAGGGCGTGCGCTGTCCGATGGAGCTCTCCACCTACTTCCGCATCAACGAGCAGAAGACGGGGCAGTTCGAGCGCACGCTGATCATCGCCGACGAAGGCTCCTATGTGAGCTATCTCGAAGGCTGCACGGCGCCCAAGCGCGACGAGAACCAGTTGCACGCCGCCGTCGTGGAGCTGGTCGCGCTCGACGACGCGGAAATCAAATATTCGACCGTGCAGAACTGGTATCCGGGCGACAGCGAGGGCAGGGGCGGCATCTATAATTTCGTCACCAAGCGCGGCGACTGCCGCGGGCGCAATTCGCACATCTCCTGGACGCAGGTGGAGACGGGCTCGGCGATCACCTGGAAATATCCGTCCTGCATTCTGCGCGGCGACGGCTCGCAGGGCGAGTTCTATTCCATCGCCGTGTCGAACGGCCATCAGCAGGTCGACAGCGGCACAAAGATGATCCACCTCGGCCGTAATACGAAGAGCCGCATCGTCTCCAAAGGCATTTCGGCCGGCAAGTCGCAGAACACCTATCGCGGGCAGGTCTCGGCGCATCGCAAGGCGGAAGGCGCGCGCAACTTCACCCAATGCGACAGTCTGCTGATCGGCCACGACTGTGGCGCGCATACCGTCCCCTACATCGAGTCGAAGAATCCGAGCGCGCAGTTCGAGCACGAGGCGACGACCTCGAAGATTTCCGAGGATCAGCTCTTCTACGCGATGCAGCGCGGGCTGTCGGCGGAAGAGGCGACGGCGCTGATCGTCAACGGCTTCGTGCGCGACGTGCTGCAGCAATTGCCGATGGAATTTGCAGTCGAAGCGCAGAAGCTGATTTCGATCTCGCTTGAGGGGAGCGTGGGGTGATGCGCGTGCGGCCGAACCACGGCGTTTTTTCAAACGAAGACGCAGCTCTCGCGGCGATTGTCGCTCGCCTGCGAGATGCGCTCGATCCGAAGGAAATCTGGCTTTTCGGCAGTCGGGCGCGTGGAGATGCGCGGCCCGA
This sequence comes from Methylocystis sp. NC52PC, assembly GCF_055698645.1. Classification (NCBI taxonomy): domain Bacteria; kingdom Pseudomonadati; phylum Pseudomonadota; class Alphaproteobacteria; order Hyphomicrobiales; family Methylocystaceae; genus Methylocystis; species Methylocystis sp. NC52PC. Next base: position 3,271,350 of record NZ_CP170127.1, read on the forward strand.
TAGCGATTTCGACCTTCTCGTCGTGGCGAAACGCGGCGGCGCTTTCGGCTCGGACGATTACGAATTGGTCGATGCGACTCTGGCCGGTTCGGGCGTCGGTTGCGACGTGGTTCCGTGTTCCGCAGAAGACTTTGACGATGGCGCGGAACTTCCCACTTCGTTTGTTTCGCACATCATCGGCCAGGGAAGGAAGCTCTATGACGCCAGTGCGCCATGAGTGCAGAAGCGCAACGGCGGCGACGCATCGCTTCATTTCTCTCCCTCGCCGAGGAGGAGTTTGGAGCGGCAGGCATGCTGCTCGCAAGGTTGCCTCGGCAGGCGGCTTACTTTCAGTAACAATGCGTGGAGAAATTGCTGCGTGCTGTTCTGGAGGCGGAAGGCGTGCCCGTTGGCCCCACGCACAATATTCGTCAGCTTGCCGATATGCTGCCTCCAGATCACGTCCTGAAAGCGCGGTTTCTGGAGTTCGAGACGCTGAGTTCCGCGGCAACGCGGTTTCGTTAGCCGACCGCCTCGGGCGCGATTGCATCCCCACCGAGCGGCGACGCGTGCAGGCGCCAGGAACACATTGAACGGTTAAAGAGCGATGTAAGCCGGTTGCTCGAAAAGTGGTGAAGAATGGTCAGCGAAGAATGGTCAGCAACGCTGGCCCCCAGGAAAAATAGGCCGTGAAGATGCTCGAAATCAAAAACCTCCACGTTTCGGTCGGCGACCGAGAGATTCTCAAGGGCCTGACGCTCACCGTAAAGGACGGCGAGGTCGCCGCCATCATGGGACCGAACGGCACCGGCAAGTCGACGCTCTCCTATGTGATTGCAGGCCGCGAAGGCTATGAAATCACCAACGGCGAAGTGCTGCTCAATGGCGAGAACATCCTCGAGCTCGAACCGCATGAGCGCGCGGCGCGAGGGCTGTTTCTCGCCTTCCAGTATCCGGTCGAAATTCCCGGCGTCGCCACCATGACTTTCCTCAAGGCGGCGATGAACGCCCAGCGCCACTCGCGCGGCGAGGCGGAATTGCAGACGCCGGATTTCATGAAGCGCGTGCGTGACGCCGCGGCGAAGCTCGGCGTGTCGCAGGAGATGCTGCGCCGGCCGCTCAATTCCGGCTTCTCCGGCGGAGAGAAGAAGCGCATGGAAGTGCTGCAGATGGCGCTGCTCGAGCCTTCCGTCGGCATTCTCGACGAGACCGACTCCGGCCTCGACATCGACGCGCTGCGCGTCGTCTCGGAGGGCGTCAATGCGCTGCGGTCGCCGCAGCGCTCCTTCCTCGTCATCACCCATTACCAGCGGCTGCTCGATTACATTAAACCCGACACGGTGCATGTCATGGCCAAGGGCGTCATCCAGCGCTCGGGCGGGCCGGAGCTGGCGCTGGAGCTCGAAGAGCGCGGCTATCACGAATATCTGGCCGAAGAGGCGGCGTAGGCGCATGATCAAACTCGCGACAGAGACCGACGCCGCCTTCGCTTCGCTTTTCGAGGAGATGAAGGCCAAAGGGGCGAGCGCCTTTCGCGAAGCGGCCTGGGAGAGCTTCTCCCGCATGGGGCTGCCGAACCGCCGCGTGGAGTCCTGGCATTACACCGATCTCAAAGCGGCGCTTGCAAAGCCCGCCCCCATTGCGCCCGGCGTCGGCGGCGCGCCGCCAATCGCGCGCACTCAGGACACGATCCGCCTCGTCACGCTCGACGGCGCCTTCCGTCCCGACCTCTCCGACCTCGCCGCGCTTCCGCAAGGCGTCAAGGCGCAGCCGCTGCGAGAGGCCTTGGCCCAGGGCGCGCCAGGCCTGATGGCGCTGATCGCCAGCGCCGACGTGCAGGCCGACGACGCCATGGTCGCGCTCAACGCGGCGCTGATGCAGGACGGCGTCGTCCTGCGCATCCCAGCCGGCGTAACGGTGGCGAAGCCGATCGAATTGACGAATCTGGTCTCGGGCGAGACGGCGCAATCGAGCTTCTCGCGCTCGCTCATCGTCGTCGGCAAGGACGCCAAAGCGACCATCGTCGAGAGCGCCGGCGCGCTTGGCCCCGGGCCCGCGCAGGACAATCAGGCGCTGATCCTGCGCCTTGCGTTGGGGGCCACGGTCGATCTGGTCACGCATGCGACCGGAAAGAGCGACGCGCTCGTGCGGGTGATGAGTCTGATCGCCCATCTCGACGCGGGCGCGACGCTCGCCTCTTATGCGCTTCTCGAAGGCGCGGGCCTGTTGCGACGGCAGATTTTCGCGCGGCTCGACGGCGAGCAGGCGAAGGTCTCCCTCAACGGCGCGACGCTGGCGCGCGGGCGCCAGCATGTCGACACGACGCTCGTCGTCGATCACGCGCTGCCCCATGGCGCGAGCCGCGAGCGGTTTCGCTACATCCTCGACGAACAGGGAACGGGCGTCTTCCAGGGTAAGGTCGTCGTGCGGCCGCATGCGCAAAAAACCGATGGCGCCATGCAGTCGAAGGCGCTGCTCCTGACCGACGGCGCCACGATGAACAACAAGCCGGAGCTCGAAATCTTCGCCGACGACGTGCAGTGCGGCCATGGCGCGACCTGCGGCCGGCTCGACCGCGACCAGCTGTTCTATCTCATGGCGCGCGGCGTGCCCCGTCGCGAGGCGGAGTCGCTGTTGATCGAGGGCTTCGCCAATGAAGCCTTCTCCGGGCTCGAAAATCTCGCGCTGCTCGAATTCCTCTCGGCGCGCGTGTCGGCCTGGCTTGCCGGGAGATCGGCATGAACGAGAACGCGCCCTTCAAGGTCTATGACGTCGAGGCGATCCGCGCGGATTTCCCGATCCTCGCCGAGCGTCCCTACGGGAAGCCGCTGGCCTATCTCGACAACGCCGCCTCGGCGCAGAAGCCGCGCGCGGTGATCGAGCGGCTGACGCATTTCTACGAACACGAATACGCCAACGTGCATCGCGGCCTGCATTATCTCGCCAACGCCGCGACCGAGGGCTATGAGGGCGCGCGCGAGACGGTGCGGCGCTTCCTCAACGCCGAGTCCACGGACGAAATCATCTTCACCAGAGGCGCGACGGAGGCGCTGAATCTCGTCGCGGCTTCCTACGCGCTGCCGCATATCGGCGAAGGCGACGAGATCATTCTCTCGCTGATGGAGCATCATTCCAACATCGTCCCCTGGCATTTCCTGCGCGAGCGCAAGGGCGCCGTGATCAAATGGATCGAGCCGGACGACGACGGCGTGATCGATCTCGACGCCTTCGAGAAGATGTTCACCGAGCGCACCAAGATCGTTTCGGTGACGCATATGTCCAATGTGTTGGCGACGCCGACGCCGATCGCCCAGATCGCCCGCATCGCCCATGCGCACGGCGTCCCTATCTGCGTGGACGGTTCGCAAGGGGCCGTGCATCTCGACGTCGACGTGCAGGCGCTCGACGTGGATTTTTATATCCTCACCGGCCACAAGCTCTACGGGCCGACGGGGATCGGCGCCCTTTACGGCAAGAGGAAATGGCTCGAGAATTTGCCTCCCTACGCTGGCGGCGGCGAGATGATCGAGACGGTCACCCGCGAGACGGTGACTTATAACGCGCCGCCGCACCGCTTCGAAGCGGGCACGCCGCCGATCGCGCAGGCGGTCGGCCTCGGCGCGGCGCTCGATTATGTCGAGAAGATCGGCAAGAGCGCCATCCGCGCTCATGAGGCGCAGCTCACCGCTTATGCACAGAGCCGCCTCGGCGAGATCGACGGACTGCGCATTTTTGGCGCCGCGCCCGACAAGGGGCCGATCGTGGCCTTCGAGATGGCTTCCGCCCATGCCCATGATATTGCGACGATTATCGATCGATCCGGCGTCGCCGTGCGGGCCGGAACGCATTGCGCCATGCCGCTCTTGACGCATTACGGCGTCACGTCGACATGCCGCGCCTCCTTCGCGCTCTACAACACGCGCGAGGAGATCGACCGGTTGGCAGAGGCTTTGCTAAAAGCTCAAAAACTTTTCGCGTGAGGAGGTTCTCTTGCTGATGAGCGAAGCTCTCAACACCAGCGGGACGCAAAGCGCGGCGGAGACCAGCGACGCCGCCGAGGCCATGGAGAACGAGCGCCTGACCAACGACGTCATCAAGGCGCTCAAGACCGTGTACGATCCCGAAATCCCCGCCGACATTTATGAGCTCGGCCTGGTTTACCGCGTCGACATTTCGGAGGACGGCGTTGTCGAGATCGACATGACGCTGACGGCGCCGGGGTGTCCCGTCGCCGGCGAAATGCCCATATGGGTGAAGAACGCGGTGAGCGCCGTGCCGGGCGTCAGCGACGTCAAGGTCAACATGGTGTTCAATCCGCCATGGGACCAAAGCCGGATGTCGGACGAGGCGCGAGTGGCGCTCGACATGTGGTGAGAGGAGGGCGCCATGCAGCGCGTCCCGCAGAGAAGGCCCAAAGTTCTGGAGACGGCGCTTTACGTCGACGATCTCGCCCGCGCCGGGCGCTTCTACGGCGAGGCGCTCGGGCTCGAGCCCATGACGCAGGACAGCCGCATGTGGGCGCTCGACTGCGGGCCGGCGAGCGTGCTGCTGCTCTTCCGTCGCGGCGGAACGCTGGAGGCGGTGGAGCTTCCCGGCGGGCGCATCCCGCCACATGACGGGAGCGGGCCGCTGCATCTCGCCTTTTCGGTGGAGGCGGCGGATTTGCCCGGGTGGGAAGCGCGACTGGCCGAATGCGGCGTCGAGATAGAAGCGCGGATGAAATGGCCGCGCGGCGGCGAGAGCCTGTATTTCCGCGACCCAGACGGCCATCTGGTCGAACTGGCGACCCCAGGGCTCTGGGCGAATTATTGAGAGAAGGAAGAAAACTGCAATGGCCCTGCCAAAACTGGATGTCATGACAGTCAGTCCCGCCGCCGCCGAGCGCGTGCGCGGTCTTCTGGCCAACGCCGACCCGGGCGCCGGGCTGCGCATTTCAGTCGAAAAGGGCGGCTGCGCGGGGATGTCCTACAAGATGGACCTCGCCGAGCCGCAAAAGGGAGACGAAGTCATCGAATTCGAGGGAGGCCGCGTAATCGTCGACGGCGCTGCGGTGCTGTATTTGCTGGGCACGCGCATGGACGTGAAGACCACGCAGTTTTCCTCTACCTTCGTCTTCGAAAATCCAAATCAGACGTCTGCCTGCGGCTGCGGTGAAAGCGTCGAGCTGAAAGCGGCTGACCCAGCCGCTCTGGGCGCCGCCTAGCGCCTCTCGCCGCAGTCGTCGACGGCGACAACAGGGCGTTAACCCTGCCGCCGCGTTGTCGGCCGGGCGGTCGAGTAAATAGCATTTTTTTCAGTAACCAACGGCAAAGCTCCCGCCATGCGTTTATGCGTGGAGCCGCCAATGTCTTTCAGCAAACCGCCTGCCGTCGCGTCGAGCCTTGCTCTCCTCGCCGCTCTCGCCGCATTTGCGGCGGCGGGGCAGGCGCGGGAGGCCAACGACCTCGTTTTTGTCATGCCGCCTTTGAAGCCGCTGACCGGCGCCGCCGCGCCCGTGAAAAAGCCGGCCCTCGCGAACAAGGGCGCGTCGCCCGCCGTCGAGGCGGGGCCGACGGTTCCGCCCGCGGCGGTTGCGGCTCAGCCGACGTCCGCCGCTGCAAATCCGGCGGAGCCACAGCCGCCGCAGCCGCAGACTGTCGCGGCGGCAGGGTCGGACCCATCTGCGCCGTCGCCCGTCGCACTCGCCGCAAAGGGTCCCGAGGCGTCGACCAGCGGCCCCGCATCCGGCGACCTGCCAACTGTGGCGCTCAATGCTCGAATCGCCGTCCAGGAGCCGAATGCGCCGGCGCGCACGCTCAGTTTGTCGGCGGGGCTGCAAAGCGGCGACGCGCCGTCTCTCGTTCCGCTGCTCGACCCCGTCGCCGATGCGGCGCCTCCCGCCGCCGAACCTGCGCGCGAGACGGCCGCTGCGGCCGAACCGGCCGCCGAGTCGCCCGCCGATGCGCGTATCGCTGCGATTCTCGCCGAGGGCCTCGTCGGCCCGGTTGAGGCGCGGATCGCCGACCGCGCGACGCTGTGGCTGCCGGCGGGCCGGATTTTCATCCCGCTGGACGCCGCCCGCAAACTCGCGGCGGAGGTCGGCCTCGACTGGCGAGGCGGCATGCAGGGGATTGTCGCCCCGGCCAGCGGCGCGCTCGATTGGTTGGCCCCGGTCGAACTTCTCGACGATGGCCATATCGAGATTGGGGACCCCGGGTCGCTCGACCCGGAGAGGGCGCTCGCGGCCTTCAGAGACAGCCTGCCGGCGGTAAACGCCAAACGCGCCGCCACAGGGCAGCCCGCCGTGACGCTCGAGGGCTGGCTCGAGCCGCCGGCCCTCGACGCGAAGCGCCGCCTTTCCGCCTGCGTGGCGGTCGCGGCCGAGGGGCCGAACGCGCCCAACCGGTTCTTCCATTGCGAGGCCTGGGCGTTGGGGCGCTCAGGGGCCATCAAGATCGGACTGGTCGAGGGGGCGGAGAAGGCGGAGCGTCTCAAGAACGAAATCAGGGCGTTGGCCGGCACGATCGTCTTCAATCACGACGACAGCTACGACGATTTCGACGCTGCGGGCGACAAGGTCGCGCCCTATCGCGCCGCCGATCTGCTCATTCACGACGTCAGCGCCAGGACGCCCGAGCCGGCGGAGCCGGCGGCTGCGGCGAACGAGACGTCGGTCTTCGACCAGTTCATTACGATCTATTTGCCGCTCATCGGCGTCGGGGCGCTGCTTCTCTATATGCGCGCGAAACGCTCGCGTCAGGGTCAACCCTCCGACCCCGCGACCGAACGCCCACAAGAGGTCAAGAGCGCGCCTCCCTCGGCCGCGCCTGCGTCGCTTGTCGCCCGCCTGCTGCCGACGCTGCATGCGCGGCTTGCGCGTAGAATTGCGCGCCCGTCCGCGGCCACGCCAGCGCAGCAGGAAGACGCATCGACTGTCGCCGCCCTGGCGGCGGAAGCTTCCGGCCCGCAAACGCGGAGCCAGGGCGCGGCCGACGGCGCAAAGGAGCCGGTTTCCGTGCTTCGGAAATTCGCCCTCCGCATGCGCCGGCCGCAAGAACCGCCGCCGCCCGCCGTTGACCCGGCGCGGGCCTTGCGGCGGCGACGAATGGGCGGGGCCGCGCCGGCGCTCGCCGAAGACTTCGATCTGAACGCTGTGATCCTCGACAGCAACGAGGGAGACGCGGCCGACGCGACGCTGCAGGGCGCCGGCGAAGCGGAGATGACGACGCCGTTCTCGTCGCAGGCGGCCCGCGAGGCGGACGACTTCTCGACCACGTCTCGCGCGCCCGCGTCGCCGACTGTCGACCAGGAAGATTTCAGCCTGATCGAGCCGGGCGACGCCGCCGCCTCTGCGGCCATCGCCGCCGCCCGCGCCCGGCGGGCCATGGCGTAAATCAAGACCATGGCGCTTCCGACGTGACGCCGTTGCGGAGGGGGGCCTCGCTCGAGAGGCTTTCCCTCGCCTTATCAGAGCGTTGCGCTTCAATCTGAGGCGGCGGCGAAGGAGGCGGGGCCGGCGGGAGGAACGGCCCCGGACCGCGCCCGCAACAATCCGTCCATTTCCCCACGAGCGGCGTCCCGAGAGAAAGCGCGGGCACAGATCGGCGCCCAAAGCTCCGCTTTGACCGCCATTTTCCTAACTTATTGCTTTTATTTGCTGTTCTTTCCTCTCAGAAACTGGCGCGGGCGCCGAGAATCGCCTATAGGATCGAGAGGCTGAAATTCACTCGGATTGGCGCGCCCTTGGCCGACGACGACACGAAAAAAGACGGTTCCGACAAGCCCGGTTCAGACATCAGGCCCGTATCCATCGCCGACGAGATGAAGCGCAGCTATCTCGATTACGCGATGAGCGTGATCGTGAGCCGCGCGCTGCCGGACGTGCGCGACGGCCTCAAGCCCGTGCATCGGCGCATTCTGTTCTCGATGCATGAAAACGGCATTACGCCGGACAAGCCCTATGTGAAGTCCGCGCGCGTCGTCGGCGACGTCATGGGTAAATATCACCCGCATGGCGACGCCGCGATCTATGACGCTTTGGTGCGCATGGCGCAGCCCTTTTCGATGCGGCTCATGCTCGTCGACGGGCAGGGCAATTTCGGCTCGGTCGACAACGATCCGCCGGCGGCCATGCGCTACACCGAGTCGCGTCTCGCCAAGCCCGCTCTCGCGCTGCTCGAGGACATCGACGAGGGCACGGTCGACTTCCAGCCGAACTATGACGGCAAGGAGCACGAGCCGACGGTCCTGCCGGCGCGTTTCCCCAATCTTCTGGTCAACGGCGCGGGCGGCATCGCCGTCGGCATGGCGACGAATATCCCGCCGCATAACTTGGGCGAAGTCATCGACGCGGCGATCGCATTGATCGACCGTCCCGACATGACGGTCGCGGAGCTTATGGAGATCGTGCCGGGGCCAGACTTCCCGACGGCGGCGACGATCCTCGGCCGCGGCGGCATCCGCAACGCCTACGCCACAGGCCGCGGCTCGATCATCATGCGCGCCAAGGCGGACATCGAAACATTGCGCAAAGAGCGCGAAGCGATCATTTTTACGGAAATTCCTTATCAGGTGAACAAGGCGGCGCTCATCGAGCGCATTGCCGAGCTCGTCAAGGAAAAGAAGATCGAGGGCATCTCGGATCTGCGCGACGAGTCCGACCGCGACGGCATGCGCATCGTCGTCGAGTTGAAGCGCGAGGCGGTCGCCGACGTGGTCTTGAACCAGCTCTGGCGCCACACCGCGCTGCAGTCGAGCTTCGCGGTCAATATGATCGCGCTCAACGGCGGGCGCCCGGAGTTGCTCACGCTCACCGACGTGCTGCGCGCTTTCATCGACTTCCGCGAGACGGTCGTCACGCGCCGCACCAAGTTCCGCCTCGCCAAGGCGCGCGACAACGCGCATCTGCAGGTCGGCCTCGCCATTGCAGTGGCGAATATCGACGAAGTCATCCGCCTGATTCGCAATTCGCCCGACGCCGCGGCGGCGCGCGAAGCGCTGATGGCGCGTGACTGGCCGGCGAAGGACATGGCGCCGCTCGTCGAACTCATCGCCGATCCGCGCCACAAGCTTTCCCACGACGGCACGATCCGTCTCTCCGAGGCGCAGGCGCGCGCCATTCTCGACCTGCGCCTGCAGCGTCTCACAGCGCTCGGCCGCGAGGAGATCGCCGAGGCGTTGAACAAGCTCGCGGCGGAAATCGCGGAATATCTCGAGATTCTCGGCTCGCGCGAAAAGCTCTTCGGCATCGTCAAGGACGAGATGCTGGCGGTGAAGGAGGCGTACGCCACGCCGCGCCGCACGCAGATCATCGAAGCCGACGGCGAGGTCGAGGACGAGGACCTCATCGCCCGCGAGGACATGGTCGTGACCGTCTCGCACGCCGGCTACATCAAGCGGGTGCCGCTCTCGACCTATCGCGCGCAAAGGCGCGGCGGCAAGGGCCGCTCCGGGATGCAGACGAAGGAGGAGGATTTCGTCCATCGGCTGTTCGTCGCCAATACGCATACGCCGGTGCTGTTCTTCTCCTCGCTCGGCAAGGCCTATAAAGAGAAGGTGTGGCGCCTGCCGCTGGCGGCGCCGCAGGCGCGCGGCAAGGCGCTCGTCAATATGCTGCCGCTGGAGCAGAACGAGCGCATCACCACCATCATGCCGTTGCCCGAGGATGAAGAGAGCTGGTCGACGCTCGACGTCATCTTCGCCACGACCGGCGGCACGGTGCGGCGCAACAAGCTCTCCGATTTCGTCGACGTGCGCCGCAACGGCCTCATCGCCATGAAGCTCGACGCCGGGGAGGCGATCGTCGACGTGGCCACGGCGACCGAGGCCGACGACATTCTGCTGACGACGCGCGACGGCCAGTGCATTCGTTTCGCCGTGCCGGAGGTGCGCGTCTTCCAGGGCCGCACCTCGATGGGCGTGCGCGGCGTATCGCTCGGCGCCGGCGACAAGGTGATCTCGCTGTCGATCCTCAAGCATTTCGAGGCGAGCGGCGACGAGCGCGGCGCTTATTTGAAAAAGGCCAGCGCCCTGCGTCGCCGCATGGGCGAGGACGTCGCGCCGGAGACGGGGGCCGACACGGAAGACGCCGGGACGTCCGTCGAACTCTCGGAGGCGCGCTTCTACGAGATGCAGGCGGCCGAGCAGATCATTCTGACGGTTTCGGAAAACGGCTTTGGCAAACGAACGTCGTCGTACGAATACCGCATCACCGGACGCGGCGGCAAAGGCATCGTCGCCATGGCGGTCAACGCCCGCAACGGCAAGCTCGTCGCGTCATTCCCGGTGGAGCAGGGCGACGAGATCATGCTCGTCACCGACGGCGGCCAGCTGATCCGCTGTTCGGTCGACGGCATCCGCATCGCCGGCCGCGGCACGCAGGGCGTGATCGTCTTCAACACGGCCGAGGACGAGCGCGTGGTGTCGGTCGAGCATATCGGGGATGTGGGCGAAGCGGAGGACGAGGGGGACGAGGCTGAGTGATTTCGCCCCGCAGTGGGGAGTGGGCCAAGGCGTGAGTCACAGACCTCTCAACCCATTGGCCGACCCAGTTTGCCAGACCACTCGCATTGTCATCCAAGAGCGTAGAGGCCCCAGCCCCTCACCCCAACCCTCTCCCCGCAAGCGGGGAGAGGGGGACGAGAACCCTCTCCCCGCTTGCGGGGAGAGGGCAGGGTGAGGGGCCAGGGGGTGAGTTACAGATTTTCAGAGCATCAAAAGGATCGTCTCACACACCCCATCGAGATTCTCGAAAACGTCAGCGTTCGGAAAGCGAAGAATTCGGTAGCCCAGGGCTTCGATGAACGCGCTCCTTCGTGCGTCTCTTTGTAGCTCTTCGTCGGTCGAATGGGTGGCGCCGTCGATCTCGACGACTAATCCTTGCTCCCTGCAAAGAAAATCGGCGAAGAACGGCCCAATGGGCGCTTGCCGGACAAATTTGAACCCGCCCAGCCGGCGCCCGCGCAATTTGTTCCAGAGGCGCTCTTCGGCGGGCGTCTGGGCGCGCCTGAGTTCACGTGCGCGCGTTCTTTCATGAAGTCGCAGGCCGCGCATACAATCCTCCAGAAGATGCAAAGAGGCCCCAGGCCCCTCACCCCAACCCTCTCCCCGCAAGCGGGGAGAGGGGGTAGGGGGTGATTTCACCCCCTCGTCACACACTCGAACGCCCCTTGCAGAATTTCTCCATCCGCCGTAAAGGCACGCCCGCGCGCGGGTAGTGGACCCGCCTCACTGGAACGGGACCATGGCCAAGGAAAAATTCTCACGCACGAAGCCGCACTGCAACATCGGGACGATCGGCCACGTCGATCATGGCAAGACGTCTTTGACGGCGGCGATCACCAAGGTTCTGGCGGAGACGGGCGGCGCGACGTTTACGGCCTATGACCAGATCGACAAGGCTCCGGAAGAGAAGGCGCGCGGCATCACCATTTCGACGGCGCACGTCGAATATGAGACGCAGAACCGCCACTACGCCCACGTCGACTGCCCCGGCCACGCCGACTATGTGAAGAACATGATCACCGGCGCGGCGCAGATGGACGGCGCGATCCTCGTCGTGTCCGCCGCCGACGGCCCGATGCCGCAGACCCGCGAGCACATTCTGCTCGCCCGTCAGGTCGGCGTGCCGGCGCTGGTGGTGTTCCTGAACAAGGTCGACATGGTCGACGATCCGGAGCTTCTCGAGCTCGTCGAGCTCGAAGTGCGGGAGCTGCTGTCCAAGTACGAGTTCCCCGGCGACGACATTCCGATCGTCAAGGGATCGGCGCTGGCGGCGCTCGAGGGCAAGACCCCCGAGATCGGCCATGACGCGATCCTGAAGCTGATGCAGGAAGTCGACCGCTATATTCCGCAGCCGGAGCGTCCGAAGGATCAGCCGTTCCTGATGCCGGTTGAAGACGTGTTCTCGATTTCGGGCCGCGGCACGGTGGTGACGGGCCGCATCGAGCGCGGCGTGGTCAAGGTCGGCGAGGAAGTCGAGATCGTCGGCATTCGTCCGACGACGAAGACGACGGTGACGGGCGTCGAGATGTTCCGCAAGCTGCTCGATCAGGGCGAGGCGGGCGACAACGTCGGCTGCCTGCTGCGCGGCACGAAGCGCGAGGACGTGGAGCGCGGCCAGGTGCTGTGCAAGCCGGGTTCGGTGAAGCCGCACACCAAGTTCAAGGCCGAGGCCTATATTCTGACGAAGGAAGAGGGCGGCCGCCACACGCCGTTCTTCACCAACTATCGTCCGCAGTTCTACTTCCGCACGACGGACGTGACCGGCATCGTGACGCTCCCCGAGGGCGTCGAGATGGTGATGCCGGGCGACAACGTCACGATGGAAGTGAGCCTGATCGTGCCGATCGCCATGGAGGAGAAGCTGCGCTTCGCCATCCGCGAAGGCGGCCGCACGGTCGGCGCGGGCGTCGTCGCCAGCATCATCGAGTAAGGACGCCAATCCGAGAAAAGTGCGGTTCGCCGCGCTTTTCTCTTTATCGACAAGGCTGCGCTGCGGCCTCGTCCTTCCAGATAAGTTAAAATCACCAGCAGTTGCCGACCGTGACCCCTGGCGCGAGGCGTAGCGCGTCGCAGAGGCTTCGGGCCTGAATATCGTCCATCATCTGGCGCGTAATGACCGTCGCGGACCCCGGGTAGTCGCGCAGCGGGATCTTGGTCCCGCCAGTGCCGGTGAGGTCATTCGAGAAATAGCCGACATCCCGCCCGGTCCTGGTCGCCGCGCGCCGCCTTTCGCCGGCGACCCCGGCGTCGCCAAGTGACGATAGAACGCTCGCGGCGGCGAGCGTCAAAATGATCTTGCGCATGCGTTCTCCTCGGGGCGCGCTTCTCATCATATAGGAAGCAGCGACGCCAAGGCGTGGTCGTCCGGGAAGGCGATCGGCGGCGAGAAGGCCGTGGGCCATTCCTTCGGCGTCACGCGAGAGCGCGTGACGCCGAGGTGAAAACAAGACGATCGCGACGCAAGAGAGCGCGGCGGTCCCATTCACACCCAAAAGGCAAAGGTCAGGTCGGAGGGGTCAGTCTCAGGCTGCGATCTCGCCGCCAAGCGCCGCCCAGGCGTCGTCGTCTTGCGAGTCGCCGGCGGGGTCGGAGAATTGCGCGGCTTCGAGTGCGGCGGCGACGGCGGAAACGCCGATCTCGCGATAGAGCCGCGCGAGGAGATCATGGGGATGGCCGCCGGCTTGCGGTTCGTTCAACTCGACTGGGATTGCTTCCGACATTACGGACCTCTACGCGGACGCTGCTACAGCAAAATGCACCTTCTCAAATTCGCCACATTTGCTTAACGCCGCGCTAACGCGCTGGTTGTTTTTCAGGAGGCGGCGCGACACGTTGCATTTCTCCTGTGGTTTGGCGAAAAATGCGCCGACTGCCGCATCGCGGCGAATGAGCGAGGCCGTTAACGTCCATGCGTCGCACCCTTCCGCCGGAGCCATGGTCGCGCGCCGCCCTGTGGAGCCAAAGCGTCGCCGTTTTTGCGGCGACGGTGGCCATCCTGTCGGTGCTGCTGGTGCGGCTGAACGTGATCGGGCCGGTCTCCGCGCTGGCCTCGCTCGGCGCCGCGGTGGCCTTGGCCCTCGTCGCGCTGCTGCTCGTCGGCGCGGCCTCGGTCAGCATCTGGAACACCGGGCGGCGCGGGACGGGGGCGGCCTTCGGCGGGGCCTTCATCGCGTTGGCCACGGTCGCTTATCCCGCCTATCTCGCCTTCGAGGCGGTGCGTCTGCCGGTGCTCTCCGACATTTCCACCGATATCTCGAACCCGCCTTATTTCTCTCTGTCCAAAGACGCCTATGCGGCGCGGGGCGGCTTCCAGCCCAAGGGGCTGCCCGGGAAAGCGCGCGAGGCGCAGCGTCCCGCCTATCCCGACGTCGAGCCCATCGTTGTCGATCTCGACGCCGACGAAGCCTTCGCGCTGGTCCTCAAGACCGCGAAAGCCATCGGCTGGAAGGTCGTGGACCAGCGCGCGCCGGGCGGCCGGACCGGCGAAGGACATGCAGATTTCGTCGACAAGACGCTGGTCATGGGCCTCGACGAGGATGTGACCGTTCGCCTGAAGCCGCTGCCGGGACAGACCCGCATCGATCTGCGCGCCGCCTCCCGCTACGGGCGTCACGATTTCGGAGCCAACGCCAAGCGCATCATGGCTTTCGCCGAAGAGCTGCAGACGCAGCTCGACGCCAAATAAGCCGCAGCCTCAGGTAGCCGGCGGGCGGGGGCGCTCGTCTTTGAACGGCGACTCTGGTATTGTTCCGCTCGTTCTCCACATAACGGTTGGGAGGCCGAGAACAGCCGATGGCGACTGCAGGCGACGGCGCGAACGCCGCTCAATCCGTTGCACCCTTCACCCGAGAGGAAGAGCTGCGCGCCCTGCGCGACATGCTGCTGATCCGCCGATTCGAGGAGAAGGCCGGGCAGCTCTATGGCATGGGCGTCATCGCCGGCTTCTGTCACCTCTACATCGGCCAGGAGGCCGTGGTCGTCGGCGCCAAAATGGCGGCGCGCGACGGGGATGAATTCACCACGAGCTACCGCGACCACGGCCACATGCTCGCGAGCGGAATGGACGCCAAGGGCGTGATGGCCGAACTCGCGGGCAAGCGCGGGGGCTATTCCAAGGGCAAGGGCGGCTCGATGCACATGTTCTCGCGGGAGAAGAGCTTCTTCGGCGGGCACGGAATCGTCGGCGCGCCGGCGCCGATCGGCGCGGGCGTCGCTTTCGCCAATCTCTATCGCGGCGACGGCCGGGTGTCGCTGACCTTCTTCGGCGAGGGCGCGGCCAACCAGGGCCAGGTCTACGAGACCTTCAACATCGCGGCGCTGTGGAAGCTGCCGGTGCTCTTCATCGTCGAAAACAATCGATACGCCATGGGCACCTCGCTGACCCGCGCCGCGGCGCAGACGGATTTCGCCATGCGCGGCGCCGCCTTCGGCATCCCGGGCCGGCAGGTGGACGGGATGGACGTGCGGGTCGTGCGCGCGGCGGCGGCCGAGGCGCTCGACTGGTGCCGCTCGGGCAAGGGTCCCTATCTGCTCGAGGTGCAGACTTATCGGTACCGGGGCCACTCCATGTCGGACCCGGCCAAATATCGCTCCAAGGAAGAAGTGCAGAAGATGCGCGAGGAGCACGATCCGATCGAACAGGTGCGCCTGCGTCTGCTCGCCGACGGGGTCAGCGAGGACGAATTGAAGAAGATCGACGCGAATGTTCGCAAGATCGTCGCGGAAGCCGCGGATTTTGCCATGAGCGACAAGGAGCCGGATCCGTCCGAACTTTATACGGACGTGCTGGCGTGACTTTTTTGAGGGCAGGCGAGGGACCGGGAACGGCCCCGGGCGATTGCGGAGAAGGTTTGTCGATGTTCGACACGATGATGCGGTTCATCCCTCCTCGTTGCGGGAAGGGATTGATTGACCCCAACCCGCGCCGTCAATGTCCCCAACGGCGCGATGCGGTGACCAAATGACCGTCAATGTCCTCATGCCCGCCCTGTCGCCCACCATGGAGCAGGGCAAGCTCGCCAAATGGCTGAAAAGCGAAGGCGATGAAGTCAAGGCCGGCGACGTCATCGCCGAGATCGAGACCGACAAGGCGACCATGGAGGTCGAGGCGGTCGACGAGGGCGTGCTGGCGCGCATCCTCGTCCCCGGCGGCACCGAGAATGTCGCCGTCAATACGCCGATTGCGGTGATCGCCGGCGAGGGCGAGGACGCTTCGGCCGTCGCCGCGCCCCCGGAAGCCAAGCCGCCAACGCCGCCGAGCGCGCCGCAGGACGAGGCGGGCGAAGCGAATGAAGCGCGCATCGAGGCGGCGAAAGAGGCCGCCGCGCCCGCGCCAAAGCCGGTCAGCGTCGCCGCGCCGCCGACCGTCAGCGCGGCGCCGGAAGTGCCGGCCGGCACGACCATGATTCCGATGACCATGCGCGAAGCGCTACGCGACGCCATGGCCGAGGAAATGCGCCGCGACCCCAATGTCTTCATCATGGGCGAGGAGGTCGGGGAGTATCAGGGCGCCTACAAAGTCACGCAGGGGCTGTTGCAGGAATTTGGCCCGATGCGCGTGCGCGACACGCCGATCACCGAATATGGCTTCACCGGCATCGGCGTCGGCGCGGCTTTCGCGGGTCTGCGTCCGATCGTCGAATTCATGACCTTCAATTTCTCGATGCAGGCCATCGACCACGTCGTCAATTCTGCGGCGAAGACGCTCTACATGTCGGGCGGGCAGATCAACAGCGCCATCGTCTTCCGCGGACCGAATGGCGCGGCGGCGCGCGTCGGCGCCCAGCACAGCCAGGATTATTCGGCCTGGTATGCGCAGGTGCCGGGGCTCATCGTCATCGCGCCGTCGAACGCCAGCGACGCCAAGGGCCTGCTCAAGGCGGCGATCCGCGACAACAATCCGGTCGTCTTCCTCGAGAATGAAATTCTCTACGGCAAGACGTCCGAAGTGCCGGCGCTC
Organism: Methylocystis sp. NC52PC; assembly: GCF_055698645.1. Classification (NCBI taxonomy): domain Bacteria; kingdom Pseudomonadati; phylum Pseudomonadota; class Alphaproteobacteria; order Hyphomicrobiales; family Methylocystaceae; genus Methylocystis; species Methylocystis sp. NC52PC. Next base: position 3,287,770 of record NZ_CP170127.1, read on the forward strand.
GAGGACTTCGTGCTGCCGATCGGCAAGGCGCGCATTGCGCGGCCGGGAACAGACGTGACTCTGGTCTCTTTCTCGATCGGCATGACCTATGCGCTCGCCGCCGCCGATGAGCTCGCGAAGGAAGGGATCGAGGCGGAAGTCATCGACCTGCGCACGCTGCGGCCGATGGACAGCGCCACGATCATCGAGTCCGTGAAGAAAACAGGCCGCTGCGTCGCCATCGAAGAGGGCTGGTCGCAATGCGGAATTTCCGCCGAGATCGCGACGCGCGTGCAGCAGGAGGCGTTCGACTATCTCGACGCGCCGGTCCTGCGCGTGACCGGCAAGGACGTGCCCATGCCTTACGCGGCCAATCTCGAAAAGCTCGCGCTGCCGAGCGTCGCCGACGTGGTCGCGGCCGCCAAGGCCGTTCTCTACAGGGACTAAACCCATGGCGCTCGTGACTCCCGACAGCGGCGCGCCGCGCATCTTCGCCTCGCCGCTCGCGCGGCGCCTGGCGAAGGAGGCAGGGCTGGACCTCTCCGCGGTTACGGGCTCCGGCCCGCATGGCCGCGTCATCGAGCGCGACGTGAAAGGCGCGCTCGCCGGCGGCGGCGCCCGCAAGCCCGCGCCGGCGGCCGAAGCGCGGCCGGTTGCGCTTGCGGAGGGGCCGTCAGCCGCGACGACCCGCAAATTCTACGAGCCGGGGTCCTTCGAGGAAGTTCCGCACGATTCGATGCGCAAGGCGATCGCCCGGCGCTTAACGGAATCGATCCAGAACGTTCCGCATTTCTATCTCGACGTCGACTGCGAGATCGACGCGCTGCTGAAGGTCCGCGAGGACTTCAACGCCGCCGCGCCGAAGCGCGCGGACGGGGCGCCCGAGTGGAAGACCTCCGTCAACGATTACGTCGTGAAGGCGCTGGCGCTCGCGCTCCAGCGCGTGCCAGAAGCGAATGTCACTTACACGCCCGAGTCGATGCTGAAGCACAAAGCCTCCGACATCGGGGTCGCGGTCGCCATCCCCGGCGGGCTCATTACGCCCATCATCCGCAACGCGCAGGCGAAGACCGTTCTCGAAATTTCCGAAGAGGTGAAGGAGCTCGCCGCCCGAGCGCGCGAGCGCAAGCTCAAGCCGCAGGAGTATGAGGGCGGCGTTTCAGCCGTCTCCAATCTGGGCATGTATGGGATCAGGAGTTTCTCGGCGGTGATCAACCCGCCGCAGTCGACGATCCTCGCTGTTGGCAAGGGCGAGCCGCGCATGGTCGTGAAGAACGGCGCGCCGGTGGTGGCGAATATCATGAGCGTGACGCTCTCCTGCGACCACCGCGCGGTGGACGGCGCGCTCGGCGCCGAGCTGCTGGCGGCGTTCAAAGCCCTCATCGAGCAGCCGATGGGGCTCTTCGCATGAAACGCGAGTCGTCGGTCACATGCCCGCGCTGCGGCCACTCCGAGGTGCTGGCCATGCCGATGGACGCCTGCGTCGTCGTCTATGATTGCCCGGCCTGCGGGATGCGCCTGACCCCGAAGCCTGGCGACTGCTGCGTCTTTTGCTCCTATGGCGACGCTCCATGCCCGCCGGTGCAGGCGCAGGGCTGCGGTTGCGCCAATCCGCTTTAATTACGCGTGGACGCGGGCGGGATTTAGCGGCATATCCTTGTCTAGAATTACTCTAAACAGCCAAGGAGCGGCCTGTGGCGACGGAAGCTGACATTCTCAAAGCCCTCGAAAATCTCTACGGCCCCGGCGGCGTGTCGCTGGCCAAGACGGTGAGCGGCGTCAATCTCTCCGGCGCCAAGGCTTTCGTCTCTTTGTCCGGCGACCCGGCCAAGCCGGAGGGCTGGGAGGCCGCGCGCGTCAACGCCGAGAAGGCCATCAGGGCGCTGCCCGGCGTCGAAGCCGCCATCGTGACGCTCACCGCCGAGCGCGCGGCCGGGGCCGCCGGGCATGACCATCATGGCCATTCCCACGCCGCGCCGCCGCCGCCGCAGCGCCGCGGCATGTCGCCGACGCTCGACAAGATCCGCTACATCGTCGTCGTGGCGTCGGGTAAGGGCGGCGTCGGAAAATCCACGACCTCAGCCAATCTGGCGCTGGGTCTCGCGGCGCAGGGCTGGCGCGTCGGGTTGCTCGACGCCGACATTTACGGCCCTTCGGCGCCGCGGCTCTTCGGCTTGCACGAAAAGCCGAAGGTCGAGGGCGGCAAGCTCGCGCCGCTCGAGGCCTATGGGATCAAGATCATGTCCATGGGCTTCCTCGTCGACGAGGACACGCCCATGGTCTGGCGCGGGCCGATGGTCGCGCAGGCTCTGACGCAACTGCTCGGCGAAGTCGCCTGGGGCGACCTCGACGCACTGGTCGTCGACATGCCCCCCGGCACCGGCGACGTGCAGCTCACCATGGCGCAGCAGACGCCGATCGCCGGCGCCGTGATCGTCTCGACGCCGCAGGACCTTGCGCTCATCGACGCGCGCCGCGCCGTCGCGATGTTCCAGAAGGTCGAGGCGCCCATTCTCGGAATCATCGAGAATATGAGCTATTTCCTCTGCCCCCATTGCGGCGGCCGCTCGGAAATCTTCTCCCATGGCGGCGCGCGTCACGACGCGGAAAAGCTCGGCGTGCCCTTCCTCGGCGAGGCGCCGCTCGACATGAAGATCCGCGAGACGTCGGATGCCGGAAAGCCCGTCGTCGGCGCCGAGCCCAACAGCCCGCAGGCGGCGGTCTATCTCAATCTCGCCGCCAAGGTGAAAACGCTGCTGGAGACGACCAAGCATCGCGCCTCGCCCAATATCGTCGTGGGGTGAACCGCTTCGTCATTATGGGGCGAGGCGGCCTCGTCCTTCGAGACGCGCGCTTCGCGCGCTCCTCAGGATGAGGCCTAAGTGATTGATGCAAGAGCCTCTGACGCCCTTTTAGACGCGCGCTTCGCGCGCTCCTCAGGATGAGGCCTAAGTGGTTGATGCAAGAGCCTCTGACGCCCTTTTGGACGCGCGCTTCGCGCGCTCCTCAGGATGAGGCCTAAGAGGTTGATGCAAGAGCCCCTCATGCTGAGGAGCCGCCGAAGGCGGCGTCTCGAAGCATGAGGAGCCGCCGAAGGCGGCGTCTCGAAGCACGAGGGGCGGCGCCGCATCCCTCTCAAAAATGCAGCGGGACGAGCGAATCGTCGCCCTGATCCCATTTGTAGTCATAGCCGAGCGTCAATTCCCAGCCCTGCGCCCAGGGTGTGATCGTCGCGCGCGGATTGGCGGAGCCGAAGGGCAGGGTCGGCTGCTGCGGAATCCACTCCACGCCGGTGAAGGAATTCTTGAAGCCGTAGACAAAGGCGAAATCGAAGGCGGAATTGGGAGTCGCGGCGTAATTGGCCCCGATCGCCGCGTGATGGCGGTTGATGATCGGCGACAGCGCATTCACTGTCACCGAGCGCCACCGCAACGGGTTTGAGCTGTAGTGGTAGCCGGTGCGCAGCGTCAGCGCCGGCGAATAGCGCCACTCCAGGCCAACCGCTCCGGAGTCGACGTCGGTCCAGTCGAACCCTGGCCCATTCTCCGATCCCAATGATCCGTAGGTGAGGGGATTGGACGGATTGCCGAGCGAGGGAACCGCCGAATAGAAGACATGCCGCCAATCGAGCATGGCGGTGAGATTGGGCAAGAGATCGTAGGCCACGCCCGCCTGCATGGTGGCCGGAATGTCGAAATTGCCGCCCTGGGTGAGCAGGCCCGCATATTTCTCGAAACGGGTCATCCACAGGGGCGTCGAGGCCGAGAAGCCGAAGCGGGCGTTGTCGGTCACGGCCCAAGTGAGGCCGGCGCGCAGGCCGCCGCCCCAGGACCAATCGTAGCCCATGTCCGACAGCCGATAGGGATTGGAGGAATAGGGGGTGAAGGCCCCCGCGCCCTGCACATTGAGCATCTGCACGGCGAGCGTCGGCGCGACGCCGAGGGTCACCTCGCCCAGCGGCGTCGGAAAACGGCGCGCGTAGCCGACGCTGGTGAAAGATTGTTGCAGATCGACCCCCGCGAAGCCGCCGCCGAAAAGACCGCCCCTCGGCGCCCGCCAATTCCCCCAGCCGAAGGAGGTGTTGATGCCGCCATTGGCGTAACTCACGACGCTCCAGGCGGAATTGTCGTCGATCGGACGGATGTAGCCGCTGTTCGGCACCGGGAACCAGGGGCGGCCGCTTTCCACATAGCCGGCCGCGATCACGCGGGTCGGTCCGCTCGTGTAATAGCCGCGCTCGGCGTTGATGACCGTCATGCCGAGCTGGAACTGGCGCCTCAACCCGACAATGCCGGCGGGATTGACCGACAGCGCCATGGCGTCGCGTTGATCGGCGGCCCCCGCGCCCGCAAGCGCTTTCTGGCGCGGGCCGTAGCCAATCAGGAAATAGCCGTCCGCGGCGACAGCGGCGTCGGCGTCGGCGAAAAGGAAAATCAGAAGAACATGCGCGACGGAGCGCAAAAAATACATACGCATGGCGTGGGCCAGGGCTAGGCAAACCTTATGGTGAAGATCAGCCTAATCTCCGGGCCTTACGCAAGGCGGAACGGCGCGCTTCAAAGGAAAAGCCTGCCGTGCGACATCCGCGCAACAAGTCAGCTGTTGCGCCGCAGCACGTAACGGAAATGGCCGTCGAGTTCTTCGGCGCTCACCAGCTCGTCCCCGGTCTGGCGCGCAAACGCTGCGAAATCAGCCATCGAGCCAGGGTCGGTCGCGAGCACTTCGAGCGTCTCGCCGACCGCGATCTCCTTCAGCGCTTTCTTGGTGCGCAAAATTGGCAGAGGACAATTGAGGCCGCGCGCGTCCAAGGTCCGGTCTGTCATCGGGGGTCCTAGATGAAAAGATTGACGTCGGCCTTTACGGCCTCTTCGAGATAGGTCGCCGCGCCGCCGAAGCAGACGCCCTCGATCATGTCTTCCTTCTTGAACTCGAAAAGGTCCATGGTCATCTGGCAGGCGACGAGCCTGACGCCGCTTTCGAGCGCGATGTCGCGCAATTCTTCGATGCTGGCGACGCCCTTCTTGGCGATCATGTTCTTCATCATCGCGGTGGCGCCGGCGGTGACGCCGGGGAGCGCCGCGACGAGATTGGGCATGCCGAGATGCAGGCCGCCGACCGGCATCTTCATCGCCGGATTGCCGAGCGGCGAGACTTCGAGATCGAGCTGCTTTTTCAACAGGCCCAGGCCGTAGAAGGTGAAGAACAGCGTCGCGTCCATATCCATGGCGGCCGCGGTCGTCGCCAGGATGAAGGGCGGATAGGCCCAGTCGAGCGTCCCTTTGGAGACGATGATGGAGAGCGATTTGCGATTCTCGGCTGTCACGTGGTGTCCGTTGGTTGCGCCGCAGCGGGCGAGGCAAAGCCCATACCAGCCGGCGCGGCGGAAATGCAAACGCCCGCTTTTCTAAATCAGCCTGACAACGCGAGCCGCCGCCACAACCCAGACCACCCGCCCGCGCTCATCCCGAGAAGCGCCGCCAAAGCGAGATCCTCGGGCGGCGGCGGGGCGAAGCGCAGCAGGGCGGCAAGCGGCGGGAAATAGAGGCCAGCCGCGACGACCGAGAGCGCCACTGTCGCAATGACCCAGAAGAACACATTCTCACGTGCGAAGGGCGAGACGCCCTTCGGCAGAGCGTCCGACAGGGCGAGCGACAGATTGCCGAGGATCAGCGTGGCGAAGGCGAGGCCGCGGCTTTGCGCTTCATCGACGCCGAAACTGACCGCCAGGACGTAAATGCTGAGAACCGCGAGGAAGACCGCGAAACCCTGAACCGCCCCGAAAATCAGGTCCCGCAACCCGAACAGCGGCTCGCTCTGCGGGCGGGGCGGTTTGAGCATGGCGTCTTTTTCGCCGGGTTCCGCCTCGAAGGCGAGCGAACAGGTCGGGTCGATGATCAGCTCCATCAGCACAACATGCGCCGGCAGCAGCATCGGCGGCAGGCCCATCAGAATGGGCGCGAGGGCGAGGCCAGCGATCGGGATGTGGATCGCGGTGACATAGGTCAGCGCCTTGCGCAGATTGCTCGAGATGCGCCGGCCGAGCTCGATGCCCGCGATGATCGAGGCGAAGCGGTCGTCGAGGAGCACGATATGCGCCGCCTCGCGCGCGACGTCGGAGCCGCGCTGGCCCATGGCGACGCCGATATGGGCCGCGGCGAGGGCAGGGCCGTCGTTGACGCCGTCGCCTGTCATGGCGACGATATGGCCGGCGGCCTTGAAGGCTTCGACGAGGGCCAGCTTGTTTGTCGGCATGACGCGGGCGAAGACGCGCACATCTCGGATTTTCTGCGCGATGTCTTCCACAGGCGTCGCGGCGACCTCCGCGCCGGTCAGCACCCCGCCGGTCGCGTCGATGCCGGCGTCGCGGGCGATGGCGAGCGCTGTGGCGGGATAGTCGCCGGTAATCATGGCGACCGAAACGCCCGCCCGCCGCGCGGCCGCCACCGCCTGCGGAACGTCGTCGCGGATGGGGTCCTCGAAGGCGACGAGGCCCCTCAGGACATAAGGCGCCGCGTCGAGATCGCTCACGACCGGCTCGGTCTCGGCGACGGCGAGCACCCGCATCCCGTCGCGCGCCATCTCTTCCACGACGGCGCTGTAGCGCGCGTGGGTCGGGGCGTCCGCATCCGCGAGCCGCAGAATGGCTTCAGGCGCGCCTTTGGCGGCCTTGAGCGCGCCGCCCTCGACCCGCCAGGACTGGGTGAAGGCGAGAAGCTCCGGCCGGATCGGAAAGCTCTCGATGACCGCGCCGCCCGCCGGGATTTCGAGCCGCTCGGCGAGCGCGTGCACCGCGCGGTCCATCGGATCGACCGGGTTTTCCGAGGAGGCGCGCAGCGCCGCGCGGATGAGCCGATGCTCATCGGCGTCGGGCGAGTCCGGAACGGGCTCGACGGCGCCCCCCGTGTAGAGCGCTGCGACCGTCATGCGGTTTTCGGTGAGCGTGCCAGTCTTGTCGACGCAGAGCAGCGAGGTGGAGCCCAGCGTCTCCGTCACCGACGAACGGCGTACCAGCACATTGCGGCGCGCCAGCCGGAAGGCGCCAAGCGCAAGAAAGATCGCCAGCACCATCGGAAATTCTTCCGGCAGCAGGCCGATGGCGAGCGTGATGCCGGCGATGGCGCCTTCGAACCAGTCGCCGTGCACGAGCCCATAGGAGAGAATGACCAGCGCGCAGAAGAAAAGCGCAAAGGCGCCGAGCCGCGCGACCAGCTCGCCCGTCCGCTTCTGGAGCGGGCTCGGCTCGCCCTTGATCGCGGCAAGCGAGGCGCCAAGGCCGCCGACGGCCGTCAGCGCGCCGGTGCGCCCGACGCGCGCAACGCCCGAGCCGCGCACGATCATCGAGCCTGCATAGACGAAGGGCGTGCCGTCGCCCCCCGGATCGGGGAAATCCAGCGTCGCGCCGTCCCCCGCCAAGGTCTTCGTGACCGGCGCCGATTCGCCCGTGAGAATGGATTCGTCGATGACCAGCGCGTCGCCCGCAACAAGCAGGGCGTCGGCTGGAATGCGCTGACCCTCGCCGATCAGGACAATGTCACCCGGCACGAGATCCCGCGCCGGTATGCGCTGCTCGACTCCGTCGCGCCGGACATGCGCCATGGGTTCGGCGAGTCTCTGCAGCGCCTCCAGCGCGCGTTCGCTGCGCAACTCCTGAATGACGACGAGCGAAATAGAGGCGGCCGCGCCGGCGACCATGAACAGGCCTTCGCCCAGATCGCCCACGAAAAGGTAGAGGGTCGCCGCCGCAGCCAACAGGAAGAACATAGGTTCTTTCAGCGTGCGGAGCGCAATTTGCAGAATGCCGCGCCGGGGCGCCTCGGGAGGGGCGTTGGGCCCATATTCCACGAGGCGCCGGGCGGCCTCTTCGGAAGTCAGGCCCGGCAGGCTGGGATGGGTCATGCGGCTCCCGGACGGCGATTCGCTGTGGCCGGAAACTAGCGCGGCTTCGGCGCGCCGAGAAAGCCTCCCCGAGACAAAAGAAAATGGCCGCGAGGGGGGCGCGGCCATCTTGCGCTCAACTGCTTACAAGGGGGCGAAGGTCTTCTGCTTGCCGTCGTTGGTTTTGATCGTGACGGCGCGGACATAGCTGCAGCCGCCAAAGCCCGGCAAGGGGCTGTCGCTCTTGGCGGGCACCGTAAATTTCTCGCCGATCTTGTAGGCGTGATGGAGAACCTTGTCGTTTTCGGCCACGGGGCAATCGCCGCCGTTGACCACAATGGCGTCGACGACGACCTGGTCCTTCTTGACGTCACATTTCACCGAGCCGTCGTTTTTCTTGGCGCAGTCGACGGCGTCGTCGCCGGCGTAGGCCAGGGTGGGCAGAATCGCGAAGAGAAACAGAAACTTTTTCATGGCAGCTCTCGGTTGGCCGGAGGAGTTGGTTCGACAGAGCCTCACGCTCGCGCCCCAAGGCGAAGCACAGTTACAAAAAAGAAATGTGACGCCGCCCCCGGCCCGCAGGACGGCTCGGCCTGCGCGGCGGCGCCTTGCCCCCGTGAACTCGACGCGCTAGCTTCCGCCCATTGGCGAGGGGCGCCGCGCGTCGCGGCTGAGAAGCACCCATCGAACCTGATCCGGGTCATGCCGGCGGAGGGAATGCCAGGGGCAGGGCGGCTCGCGCCCTTCAAGCCGGATTCCGCGCTTCGTCTGCATCATCCTTCCAATCCGCTCCCCTTGACGGAGCGCGATTACTGGAGCGCGACCATGAACCTGCACGACAAACGCACGCCCCTGACCGTCACCACCGGCCCGATCGGCAAGTCGCGCAAGGTCTATTCCTCGCCCGCCGGACGCCCTGACATTCGCGTTCCCTACCGCGAGATCCCGCTCGATCCGTCCTCCGGCGAGCCGCCGCTGCGCGTGTATGATCCGTCCGGCCCCTATGGCTGCGAGAATTTCACCCCCGACCTCTCGGCGGGCCTGCCGGCGGCGCGGCCCTGGCTTTCGACACGCGCGGGGCTCGAGATCTATCAGGGGCGTGAGACCAAGCCCGAGGATAATGGCTTCGCGGAAGGCGACCGGCTGGTCCCGGCTTGCCCCGCCGAGCGCAAGCTCTATCGCGCGGCCGGCTCAGAGCCTGTCACCCAGCTCGAATTCGCCCGCGCGGGGATCGTCACGGAAGAGATGATCTATGTCGCGCATCGCGAGAACCTCTGCCGTGAGCGCGCGCTCGACGTCGCGAAAGCGCGCATCGCCGACGGCGAGAGCTTCGGCGCGGATATTCCGGAATTCGTGACGCCCGAATTCGTGCGTTCCGAGATCGCGCGCGGGCGCGCCATCATTCCGGCCAACGTCAATCACCCGGAGCTGGAGCCCGTCGTCATCGGCCGCAACTTCCTGGTGAAGGTCAACGCGAATATCGGCAATTCGGCCGTGACCTCTTCCGTCGCGGAAGAGGTCGAGAAAATGGTCTGGGCGTCGCGCTGGGGCGCAGACACGGTGATGGACCTCTCCACCGGCCGCAATATCCACAACATCCGCGACTGGATCATCCGCAACGCCGCCGTGCCGATCGGCACCGTGCCGATCTATCAGGCCCTGGAAAAGGTCGGCGGCGACGCGCTGAAGCTCGATTGGGAGGTCTTCAAGGACACGTTGATCGAGCAGGCGGAGCAGGGCGTCGATTACTTCACCATCCACGCTGGCGTTCGTCTCGCCTATGTGCCTTTGACGGCAAGCCGCGTCACCGGCATCGTCTCGCGCGGCGGTTCGATCATGGCGCGCTGGTGCCTCTCCAAGCACAAGGAGAGCTTCCTCTACGAGCGCTTCGACGAGATTTGCGACATCATGCGCAAATATGACGTCTCCTTCTCGCTGGGCGACGGGTTGCGCCCGGGCTCCAACGCCGACGCCAATGACGCGGCGCAATTCGCCGAACTGGAGACGCTCGGCGAACTCACGAAGATCGCCTGGGAGAAGGGCTGCCAGGTCATGATCGAAGGCCCCGGCCATGTGCCGATGCACAAGATCAAGGCCAATATGGACAAGCAGCTCAAGGCCTGCGGCGAGGCGCCGTTCTATACGCTCGGGCCGCTCGTCACCGACATTGCGCCGGGCTACGACCACATCACCTCCGGGATCGGCGCGGCGATGATCGGCTGGTTCGGCACGGCGATGCTCTGCTACGTCACGCCGAAGGAGCATCTGGGCCTCCCCGACCGCGACGACGTGAAGACCGGCGTCATCACCTATCGCATCGCCGCGCATGCGGCGGACCTCGCCAAGGGCCATCCGGCGGCGCGCGAGCGCGACGACGCCATGAGCCGCGCGCGCTTCGACTTCCGCTGGTCCGACCAGTTCGAGATCGGCCTCGATCCCGACACGGCGCGCGAGTTCCACGACGAGACCCTGCCCAAGGAGGCGCACAAGGTCGCGCATTTCTGCTCCATGTGCGGCCCGAAGTTCTGCTCCATGCAGATCACGCAGGACCTGCGCAAGGAAGCGGCCGCCATCGCCGAACGCGAGAAGGGCCTCGCGGAGAAGGCGGAGGAGTTTCTGGAGAAGGGCGCGGAGATTTATGTCGCCCGGTGAGAGGCGCCGCGAGCGTCAGCCGCTCGCGTAAATGTCCGCGAGGGACAGCGTGATTCCCGGCGGATCGAGCGTCACGACGCCTTCGCGAACGATGTGGGTCAGTATATCTCCGTCCGAACGCCGCTGGTGATGGATGATCAGCGGCGCATCCGCGTCGATGAGCAAGTAATGCACGATGCTCGGCACGCGGAAATAGTCGGCAAGCTTGCGACTCTTGTCGTTACGGCCCGTTGTTGGCGAAAGGACTTCGACCACGATGAGTGGATTTTCGACGATCATCGACTCGCCGTGGACTTCAGGTCCGCAATACACCATTCCATCCGGCTCGTAAGCCGTCGATGTGTCGATGCGTACAGTCCCCCCATCCGGCACCACGTGGCATCCACAAGCTTTCGCTTTTACTGCATCGAGCAAGGCCACATGAGTCGCGAGCTTGATCTTCCAGTGCTTGGCGCGCTCTGACGCCTGGGCGACGATTTCGCCGCCGATGAGTTCATAGCGACCGGTGCGGCCTTCAGCCCAGGCGAGAAACTCTTCGACCGTCATTGTCGGCGGCGTCTGTTTTGGCGTGCTCATGGGTGGAATCTAGCATCAGGGCTCGAAATTCGCCACGCGCCGGCGAAGCACAAGTCCGCGCGCCAGGGGCTTGGCGAAGAACGCGCTCAGATTGACCACAAACCGTCTGTCTCGCCTCGAGGCGTTGCGTGACCCTTCGGTTATTCGGCGCGCCCTTGCTCGCGCGTCATGGAGGAGGGACTGTCCATGGCCAATCATGAAACCAACCTGCCGAAGGATAAATATACCGGCATGCGGAGTTTCGACTTCGCCATCACCCCGAATGTCATCATCTGCGCCGCGGCCGGCGCGGTCCTCGGCCTGATCCTGGCGCTCTGGGGCACCACCGAGGTCGGGATCGTGGCCGCGACGGTCATTGTCTTCACCATACTGTCCGGCATCTTCGGAATGTTCGTCTGAGCCGGGCTCTCCAGCGGTTCAGCCAGCGGACCGAAGAAGGCGCCCGGCTCCGCGAAGCCGGGCGCCTGATAATCTAGGCGGTCGCCGCTCAGCCGCCGTTTAGAACCTGCACCAGCACAGGGCCCGTGCCATTGGAAATCAGTCCGATGCGCGATGCGGCGCCGCGCGACAGATCGAGGCTGCGGCCCGTCCAGGCCGCCGGTCCGCGGTCGTTGACGCGAACCACAACGGAGCGGCCTTGGTGCGTCACCAGCAGCCGTGTGCCCAGCGGCAAGGTGCGATGGGCGGCGGTCAGGCCCCATTGATTGAAACGCTCGCCGCTCGCCGTATGCGTGTTCGGCTCGAACCGGCGTGGACCGCCGCCATAGTAGGATGCGTTGGCGACGAAAGCGCGGGCGCCCTCGGGCATGACATGGCCGGGAACGCCCGGATTCGCTTTGCCGTAGTGACCCTCGGACGCCTGCTGTTGTTGTGGATCAGCGCCTGGGCCGCTCGCGGAAAGAACTTCCGCCGCGGCGGGAAAAGTCATTAGACCAAGCAGGACGCCCACAACAGAGATACGCTTCATTCGGTAGTCTACTCCTGTATAACCCCACGAGTCAGAAGAAATACATGCGCCTCCATTTGGTGAGGCAGATGTATTCCGATCGAACTGACAATGCGGGAGATGAGACGGGAGCGTCTCTATCGGTCAATCATGGCGAAAACATCCAAGAAATTTGACGTATTGCCCTAGCAAATGTGGCAAAGCGTAACGTTGTTCTGGCTGATATTGAGCGCCACGCGCGTTCCTCTTGGCGTCAAGCTCTTTTGTTCCGCCAAGAAGAAAACTCTGTCGGCGCGTCAGGCGCGGCGGGCGCGGCGGGCTGACAAGCCGCCCGCGAGGCGCCAAAAGGGCGGCGGGAGATTCTCACATGACCGACATCAAACGAGAGGCCGTCATTGGCGTCGTCACCGCCTCCGACCGCGCCAGCGCCGGCGTCTATAAGGACGAAAGCGGCCCGGCGATCGAGGCCTATCTGTCAGCCGTCCTGACCACGCCCTTCCGCATCGAGCGGCGCATCATTCCGGACGGCTTCGAGAGCGTTCGCGACACGCTGATCGAACTGGCCGACGTCGTCGGCTGCGATCTCATCGTTACGACCGGCGGCACCGGCCCGAGCCCGCGCGACCTTACCCCGGAAGCGACCCTCGCCGCCTGTCCACGCGAACTGCCGGGGTTCGGCGAATTGATGCGGCAGGTCTCGCTGGCGCAGACCCCCACCGCCATTCTCTCGCGGCAGGTGGCGGCGCATCGCGGCAAATGCCTGGTCGTCAATCTGCCCGGCAAGCCCGCCGCCATCGAGCTTTGTCTCAACGCCGTGATGCCGGCCGTGCCCTATTGTCTCGACCTCATCGGCGCAGCCTATATCGAAACCGATCCGGCCCGCGTGAAAGCCTTCCGGCCGAAAAAGTAGCCGCCCGTACGGGTAGGAATTACGAGCCGCCGCGACAATAGGAAGGCTTCTCTTCCCGGGCGCCGGTCTGTATAGGAGGGAACGCGCCAGAAGGCCTCAGTCGCCTGTTCGCGCGTAGAAGCGTTTTCCGCCCCAACGGGTCGTGGGCGAAAGCGTGTCCAAACAAGGCGCTGGAGCGAGCGTCCCGTCGCGGGCCGCAACAGACGAACTCCGATGGAGCGCCACAGGCGAGGGCTTTGAAGGATGAGTGATTTGCGTCTGGTCGTGGTGGGCGCCGCGGGCCGCATGGGCCGTATGCTGACGCAAACCATCCCCGACACGCTGGGCGTGCGGCTGGTCGCGGCGCTGGAGGCCGACGGGGCTGCGTCGCTCGGGGCGGACAGCGGCGCCGCCTTCGGATTGCCGCCGACGGGCGTTCCAGTCACGAGCGACGTCGCCGCGGCGCTGTCGGAAGCCGACGCCGTCATCGACTTTTCCACGCCGGCGGCGACGGCGGCTATCGCCACAGCGGCCGCCAAGGCGCGTGTCGCCCATGTCATCGGCACGACGGGACTGTCGGCGGAGGATCTCGCGCGGATCGCCGAGGAGGCGCGCGAGACGGTCGTCGTGCGCTCCGGCAATATGAGCCTCGGCGTCAATCTTCTCGCCGGCCTCGTCGAGAAGGCGGCGCGGGCGCTTGGCCCCGCCTGGGACGCCGAAATTGTCGAGATGCACCACAAGCTGAAGGTGGACGCGCCCTCGGGCACCGCCTTGCTGCTCGGCGAGGCGGTGGCGCGGGGCAGGGGGATCGATCTCGCCGAACATAGCGCGCGCGGCCGCGACGGCGTGACCGGCCCGCGCAAGCCCGGCGACATCGGCTTCGCGGCGCTGCGCGGCGGCACGGTCGTGGGCGATCACACGGTAATTTTCGCGGGCATGGGCGAGCGGATCGAATTCTCGCATCGCGCCGAGGATCGCGGCATCTTTGCGCGCGGCGCCCTCGCGGCGGCGCTCTGGACCCGGGGCAAGGCGCCGGGACTTTACTCCATGGCCGACGTGCTCGGCCTCACCGGCGCCTAAAGTCTCGAGCAGTCTATGAGCATGAATCGCACACTCGTCCTCGTCCGGCACGGCCAGAGCGAATGGAACGCCAAGAACCTTTTCACGGGCTGGAAGAATCCCGACCTGACGCCGCTCGGCGAAGAAGAGGCGCGCCGCGCCGGACGCGAGTTGCGCAAGCTCGATCTCCTGTTCAGCATCGGCTTCACCTCGTCGCTGCTGCGCGCGCAGCATACGCTGCAACTCATCTTCGAAGAACTCGGCCAGTCCAACGTGCCCACCGTGAAGGACCGCGCGCTCAACGAGCGCCATTACGGCGACCTCTCCGGACTCAACAAGGACGAGGCGCGCGAGAAATGGGGTGAGGAGCAGGTGCGGCTTTGGCGGCGCTCCTATGACGTGCCGCCGCCGGGCGGCGAAAGCCTCAAGGACACGGTGGCCCGCGTCGTGCCCTTCTATGTGCAGCGCATCCTGCCGCCGGTGATGCGCGGCGAGCGCGCGCTTGTCGCCGCCCATGGCAATTCGCTGCGCGCGCTCTGCATGGTGCTGGAGCAGATGACGCCGGAAAGCATTCCGACTCTCGAACTCGCGACGGGCGTGCCCCTCATCTACCGACTCAACGCCGATTCGACGGTGGCGTCGAAGACGGTGCTGGAGCCCTGACCCTCCCACGGGCGAGAAGAGACCAAGCCCTTGCTCGAACACGGGCCCGGCGCCATTCATTATCCCCGCTGGCTCGACGCCGCCGCGCAGGAGCGGCTCGCCTTCGAGATCGCCGCGGTGATCGCCCGCGCGCCGCTCTTCGTTTCGCGCATGCCGAAATCCGGCCTGCCGATGTCGGTGCGCATGACCAATTGCGGGCCGCTCGGCTGGATGAGCGACAGGGATCGGGGCTATCGCTATGAGCCTGCGCATCCCGAAACCGGCGCGCCCTGGCCGCCGATCCCCTCGATGCTGCTCGACGCCTGGGCGGCGCTGACGGGCTATCCGAAGCCGCCCGAGGCCTGTCTCATCAACGTCTATTCCGACAACGCCAAAATGAGTTTGCATCAGGATCGCGACGAAAGCGATTTCGACGCGCCGATTCTTTCCTTTTCGCTCGGCGCAGACTGCCGCTTCCGATTGGGCGGCCAGAAACGTGGGGACAAGACGGTCGCCTTTACATTGTCGGGTGGCGACGCGCTCGTTCTCTCCGGCCCGGCGCGCCGCGTCTTTCACGGCGTCGACCGCATTCTGCCGTCGATTCTCACGCCGCTCCCGCAACAGCTCGCGGGCCTCGGCGCGCGGGTCAATCTCACCTTGCGACGCGTGACGTGAAAGGCTTGGCTGCTGGTTCAGCACGCATTCAGCTGCCGCCCGCTAGGTTGCGCCGTCGCCTAGCAGAGTGGCGTATTGTGTCGGGCGGGCGCTTCGTTGTAGTTTCCAACCCGTCTAAAGAGCGCCGCTGCGGCGCTGACCTTTGGCAAGGCGCGTTTCAAGAATTAAGGCGATCGCCCGTAAGCGAACGCCAAGAGAGGAAAGGAACAAGGATGAAGACGATTTCCCTGCTGACGTTCGCTGCGAGCGTCGCTTTCGCCGCCTCCGTCGGCCAGGCCTCCGCCGCTGGCGACGCCGCCGCGGGCGAAAAGGTCTTCGCCAAGTGCAAAGCCTGCCATCAGGTCGGCGAAGGCGCCAAGAACGCGGTCGCGCCGCAACTCAACGGCCTGAACGGCCGCAAGGCTGGCTCGGTCGAGGGCTACAATTACTCGGAGCCCATGAAAGGCTCGGGCATCACCTGGGATGAGGCCAGCTTCAAGGAGTTCATCAAGAACCCGAAGGCCAAGGTGCCCGGGACCAAGATGATTTTCCAGGGCCTCGCCAACGACGCCGATCAGGAAAACGTCTGGGCCTATCTCGCGCAGTTTAGCGCCGAGGGCAAGAAGTAATCGCAAGCCCAGTCTATCTACGAAGAGAAGCGGCCCTGATTCAGGGCCGCTTTTTTTGTTTCATTTATGCAACAGTCAAGAAAAAATAGTATTGTTCGAAACGGAACATTTCTAACACAGGATATGGTTGGGTTTAGCTCAATTACTGCTACAAATTTACAATCTTTCCAAGGTTTTGACCTTTGGATTGACCGCAAACCGTTCACAGCAATACTTGGAAGCAATTACGCTCCCGTCTCAGGCGGAGGGTCGGGCGCATGCTTTCGAGGAGCCTTTCATGATGTTCGCATTGCTGCCGCCCAAGCCCGTCAGACGGTCGCTCGTTAGCCTCTATGCGCTTTCCGCCGTGCTGGCTTTCGCCGATAGCGCCTGGGCTCAGCAATCTCTGCCGACCATCAACGTCGGCGGCGCCCGCCGGACGGCGACGTCGACGGGCCCGCGCGCGACCAGGCCCGTTCAGGCGGCGCCCTCCGTCGTGGCGGCGCCCCAGCCCGGCTCCGGCGCGGGGACCGGAACGGGCTCCTTCATTCCCGCGGGCGTCCAGGTCGGGCGCGGGCCGACGGACGTGCATGGCTATTTCGCGGGCGGCACGTCGACGGCGACAAAGACGAACACCCCAATTCTCGACATTCCGCAGTCGATCACGATCCTCACCAAGCAGCAGCTCGAAGACCGCAACAGCCTGACGCTCAATCAGGCGTTGACCTATGTGCCGGGCGTGACGGTCGCTCAGGGCGAGGGGCAGCGCGACCAGATCACCATTCGCGGCCAGCCGACGACCGCCGACTTCTACACGGACGGCGTGCGCGACGACGCCGAATATTACCGCGACCTCTACAACATACAGGCGGTCGAGGTGCTCAAGGGCCCGAGCGCCCTGATCTTCGGGCGCGGCGGCGGCGGCGGCGTCGTCAACCGCGTCACCAAGAAGGCCGACGGCGTGCTGCGGCGCGACGTGCAGATCAGCACCGGCAGCTTCGGCCGCAAGCGCGTCACCTTCGACGTCGGGCAGGCGATCAACGATCAACTCGCTTTCCGCCTCAATGGCCTCTTCGAACAGTCGTACAGCTACCGCGACTTTTTCAACATGCGGCGGTGGGGCGTCAATCCGACCTTCACCTGGAGGCCTCTCGACAAGACGTTTATCACGCTCAGCTACGAGCATTATTTCGATTATCGCACGGTGGACCGCGGCATTCCGTCCGCGAACTTCAACCTGGCCCCCTTCGCCGTCAGGGCGCAGAGCCAAGGCCTGGGCTATCTTTTCCCCGGCTATCCGGCGCCGACATGGCGCTCGACATTCTTCGGCAACCCGACCGTCAATTACGCGAAGACCGACGTCGATCGCGCCGCGCTGATGATCGACCACACGACGGACTTCGGCCTGAACATCAAGAACCAGACTGTTTTCGCCAATTACGCCAAGTTCTATCAGAACACTTTCGCCAATAGCGGCGTCATCCTCAACGCCGCCTGCGCCGGGGCGCTGCCGCCTTGCGTGCAGCTCTCAGGCTATAACAACGAGACCCCCCGCCAGAACATCTTCAATCAGACTGATCTGACCTACACGCTCGTCATGGCGCCGGAGGTCAAGCATGTCCTGCTCGCGGGCATGGAGTTCGGCAATCAAAAGTCGGACACCAACCGCAACAATGCGCGCTGGCTCAACCCCTTCAATGGGTCGGCGAACATTAACACCTCGTTTGGCGCGCCGACCGTATTCGTCCCCGTCGTGTTCAACAACGCCAACGGGACGGGCGCGTTCCGCCGTCATACCGATCTCGATCTGGCGGCGGGCTATGTGCAGGATCAGATCACGCTCACGAAATATATCGACATTATCGCGGGCGTGCGCTTCGACAATTTCAATCTGAAATTCGTCAATAACTTCGCCGGGACAAATCCGACCTTCGACAATTACCGCGGTCAAACGATCTACAGCAACACGAGCCGCTGGTCGCCGCGCGTCGGTCTCGTGTTCCATCCCTTCGAGCAGCTCTCGCTCTACGGCTCCTATTCGCGTTCCTTCCTGCCGGCGGCGGGAGATCAGTTCAACACGCTGACGGTGTCGTCCGCCACGTTGCAACCGCAAGGCTTCGAGAACGCCGAAGCGGGCTTCAAGGCGGAGATCACGCCGACGCTGCTCTTCACCGGCGCCTTGTATAATCTCAACCGCACCAATCAGCCGATCGCCGTCAACGCCTTCTACAATGTGCTCACCAATACGCGCACGGTCGGCGGCGAAGTGAGCCTCGTCGGTTATCTCACCAAGGAATGGGAAGTCTCGCTCGGCTACGGCAATCAGCACGCTTATGTGACGAGCTCCGACCGCAACATCGCGCTCGCGGGGACTGGCAGCGGCGTCTTTTTCACCGAGCGCGGCAAGGTCGTGCCTTCGGTGCCGCAGAACACCTTCTCGTTTTGGAACAAATACGACGTCTCGTCGCTCATCGGCCTTGCGCCGGGCGTTCTGGGACTGGGCAGCGGCGTGATTTACAACAGCAAATTCTTCGCGGCGCTCGACAATGCGGTTATCATTCCCGGCTACGCCCGCTGGGACGGCGCCGTCTATGTCAGACTCACGGACAACATTTATGGGCAGGTCAATGTGGAGAATATTCTCGGGGCCTATTATTACGCCTCGGCGCACAACAACAACAACATCATGCCCGGCGCGCCGCGTTCCGCTTATGTGACGGTCAACGCGAAGTTCTGATGCGGGAGAGGAGCGCTTAATCGCCTTCCTCTCCGGCGATAGAGGAAAGCCTGATGCAAATCTCCCGGGAATGGGCGACGCCCCTCACCATCGGCGCCTTCAGCCTGATGAGCGTGACCGGCCTCTTGATGTTCTTCCATGCCGAGATGGGCCTGAATAAGCTGGCGCATGAGTGGGTTGGGCTGGTGATGGTCGGCGGCGTCGCCGCGCACGCCATCGCCAATTGGGCCGCTTTCAAGCGGTATTTTCTGTCGGGCGCATTCAGCCGCGGCGTCATCGCTTTCAGCCTGATCGTTTTGGCCGGCTCGTTTTTCTCCTGGAGCGGCGAGAAGCGCCTCCCGCCGCCGGTCCTGGCGATGCGGGCGATCGTCAGCGCGCCCCTCGCCAAGGTTGCGCCGCTGTCGGGACGTTCGACCGAGCAAGCCGTCGCCGATCTCGCCAAAGCCGGCGTCGTTGTGCCGAGCGGCGGCGTCAGCCTCGAAAACGCGATCGGCCACAATCGCGAGTTGCAGGCAAAGGCGATCGCGGTCTTGTTCGGAAAAAGCAACTAAGCGCCCGACCGGGCGGTGGCGCTGCGCGCGGCTTACGCTCGGCCGGACGAGCAAGATATTGCGGGTGTGCAAAGCCCCAAAAGCAACCAAAAGTTAAGGACCCGCCACGAAACTCCCCGGCGGAGGCTCGAGCTATGCTGAAACGCGGGGCGTTCTTCTTGATCCTTGTCGGGCTGATTTCGTTCCACGCGGGGCTGGCTGTCGACAATAAATCCTTCCTGTTCAGCGATCGGAGATCGGAGGACGGCTGGAGCCATTCTTGTCGCTACTATCGGCCGTTCAGCACCGTCAGGGTGACGCGTCCAATCCAGGTGCCTTGCGCGAGATACGATAGTGTTTAGCGCCGTCGCGATAGGAGATGAACGGGCGGTTCGCCCTCTTTGCCGTCGCTGAGCGCGAGCGTCCTCCTCCGCTTACGGCGGAGGGGGCGCGGCGCCGTTGCTCCCGCGGCCGGCCTTTTGCGGCGCCGCGGGATGGGCTATGCGTGTGCCGTCCAGCACACAGGCCCGACCGTGACGCGTAAACCCGACGAAGTTTCTTCCAATCTGATGCAGCCGCTCGAGACGCTGCCGGTGTTCTATCCCCTCGCCGGCAAGCGGGTCGTGGTGATCGGAGACGGCGAGGGGGCGGCCTGGAAGGTCGATCTCGCGGCGGCCACGGGCGCGCAGGTCGACGTCTTTGCCCGCGATCCGTGCGAGAAGCTCCTCGAGATCGCCAATGGCAGGGACAATGTGCAGCTCCACGCGCGCGCCGCGGGGCCGGCGGACTTCGAGGGCGCGGCGCTCGCCTTTGGCGCGACCTTGGACGACGCCGAGGCCGACGCCGCCCGCCAGGCGGCGGATGCGGCGGGGGTGGCGCTCAATCTTGCCGACCGGCCGGCGATGAGCGACTTCATCATGGGGGCGATCGTCAACCGCTCGCCGCTGGTGATCGGCGTCTCGACCGGCGGCGCCTCTCCGGTCTTCGCCCAGGCGGTGCGCGGACGCATCGAGTCGCTCGTGCCGGCGACCTTCGCCGCATGGGCCAAGGCGGCGCAGGACTGGCGGCCGCAGGTCTTGTCCTCCGGCCTCGACTTTCTGGCGCGACGCGACTTCTGGCGCCGCTTCACGCGGCTGGCCTTCAACGACATTGAGCGGGCGCCGGCCGAGGCCGACCGCGACGCGCTGCTCGCCGAGGCGCGCGCGGCCGGCGACGATATGGCGCGCGGACGGGTGACGCTCGTCGGAGCAGGGCCGGGCGATCCAGAATTGATGACGCTCAAGGGCATGCGGGCGCTCGCGGGCGCCGATGTGGTGCTCTTCGACGACCTCGTGCCCGCGAGCATCCTCGACTTCGCCCGCCGCGAAGCGACGCGCATCAATGTCGGCAAGCGCGGCTATGCGCCTTCGGTGCGCCAGGAGGAGATCACGGGCCTGCTCGTCGACCTTGCCCGGGCGGGCAAGAATGTCGTGCGGCTCAAGGGCGGCGATCCGCTGATTTTCGGCCGCGCCAACGAGGAAATCGCGGCGCTGCGCGGAGCCGGTTTTTCGATCGAGATCATTCCCGGCGTCACCGCCGCCTGCGCGGGCGCGGCCGCGCTCGGGGCGTCGCTCACGAGCCGCGAGACGGCGCGGCGCGTGCAGTTCATCACCGCCCACACCAAGGACGGCGAGTTCCCAGAGGATTTCGACTGGGGCGCGCTCGCCGATCGCCGCGCCACCACGGCGGTCTATATGGGCAACCGCACGCTCCCCGCGCTTTCCCGCCGGCTTTTGGAGGAGGGAATGGCCCATGACACGCCAGCCTTCCTGGTCGAGCGCGCCTCGACGCCGGACGAGCGGATCATCCGCGGAACGATCGCGGACCTCCCCGGCAAGGTCGCGCACGAAAATCTCGTCGGGCCCGTGATGGTTCTGATCGGCTGGGCGCTGATCGAGAACTGAGCCTGGCTCATTTCGTTATAACAAGTGTTCGTTTGAACGAGCGTTAGAACGGCAGCCAGCGGACGTCGCACACTGACGGGTTCGTCCAAACCAGACCGGGAGTCGCGGGGTTGCCGACGCCGTCGGGCGTGGGGCGCGCCGAAGCGACGTTCGCCTCATTTCCAGCCGCTCTCCAACGTCGCACGCGACTCCCGCTCTCCAATGCCGCACGGCGACTCTTGGCATGGATAATTACGCCCCGAGTAAGAACGCTCTGATACGCAATGCGTAACGCTTATTTACGTGATGCGTAAACCAGGCAGCGCGCCTTTCGCCGCGTCGAGCAACCCGGCCTCGTCTGGCTTTGCGGCGACCACCGGATCGAGGCCGGCGTCGCGCAGCGGCGTTGCGACATCGTTCGACAGGGCTGCATGGGCCATCCGGTTGAGGCCCGGCGTCAGCCCTGCCGCTGCGACGAGATCAAGGAAAATCTCGGCGCTGCGTCGTGAGTAGTGAAGCGCCAGATGGATCGTTCCGGCCTCGATCGCGACGCGGGCGTCGTCCGACAGGCGCGCGGCGGCGCGGGCTTCATAGACATTTACGGCGGTAATCGTGTGACCGCCGGCGCGCAAACCCGCTTCCAGCGCGGGCTGGCGGTCGCGGCCCGCGAGATAGAGGAAATGCGCCGGATGCGTATAACGTTTTACGAGCAGCGGCAAAACCGCCGCCGCGTTTCCGTCGACGATGTCCAGCCGCCAGCCCCGCGCCCGCGCCGCATCGGCCGTTTTCGCGCCGACGACATGCAGCGGCAATGACTTGAAAGCTTCCGCTGCAGGGCCTGCGCATTCGATCCCCTTGGCGCTCGACGCCAGCACGGCGTCATAGGCTCCGGCCGGAATCGGCGCGCCGGTCGCGACGATCTCCAGCACCGGAGAGAGCAGGGGCGTGTAGCCCATCTCCCGCAATTTCGCGGCCGTGCGCGCGGCGTCCTCCCGCGCGCGCAGCACGAGCGCGCAGGTCACATGAGCCCCGCGAGGCCATGGGGCAGCTTCAGAACGATTTCATTGCCGGCGTCGGCGCCAAGCATCGCCGCGTCGATCGCGCGGCCCTTGCGGCGCGTCGTCCAGACCTCGCTGCCGTCGGATTTCAAAACCTCGCCGTAGAACGAGAGTTCGCCATTCTCGACAGTCGCATGGCCGGCGATCGGCGTGCGGCAGGAGCCGTCGAGGGCGGCGAGAAAGGCGCGCTCCGCCGCGAGCGCCAGCGCCGTCGCCTCGTCGAGAATGGGCGCCAAGGCGGCGCGCGTCTTGGGGTCCTTGGCGCGCGCCGTAATCCCGATTGCGCCTTGTCCGACGGCAGGCGGGAAATCCTGCAGCGGCAGCAGCGCCGTCGCGCGGTCGGCGAGGCCCAGCCGCTTCAACCCGGCGAGCGCCAGCAGGGTCGCGTCCACCTCGCCGCTTTCAACCTTGGCGAGGCGCGTATGGACATTGCCGCGCAGCAGAGTCGTTTGCAGGTCCGGCCGGCGGCGTTTCACTTGCGCCGCGCGACGCAGCGAGGCGGTGCCGACGACAGCGCCCGGCGGCAGGGCGTCGATGGTCGCGCCATTGCGGCCGATCCAGGCGTCGCGCACATCCTCGCGCGGCAGATAGCCGGCGATCACGATCTCGGACGGAAGATGCGTCGGGAGGTCCTTGGAGGAATGCACCGCGAAGTCGATCGTCCCGGCGATCAGCGCGACGTCCAGTTCCTTGGTGAAGAGGCCCTTGCCGCCGGATTCGGAGAGGGGGCGGTCCTGGATCATGTCGCCGGTCGTCTTGATGATTTCGACGGCGATATGATCCTCCGCGACGCCATGCGCCTTGGCGAGCAGCGCGCGAACCATATGGGTCTGGGCGAGCGCCAGCGGGCTGCCGCGCGTGCCGATGCGAAGGCTCTCGATCGTCATCAAACCTTTCCAGCCTGGGAGGACGCGGGGACTATAAGGGTCGGGCGGGGAAGGGCAAGGCGCCTTCGCTTTCAAGCTTGCGAGGAGGGGGCGGCCGTTGTTTAGCTCCACCTTTGGAGACCCCTCTTGCACGGACCCCTCTCGCCCTATCGCTGGGTCGTTCTCGCCCTCGCCACGTTGGCGCAGGTCGGCGGCTGCTTCCTGGTGCAGGGGCTCGGCGCGCTCGGTCCGGCGCTGCAGGCGGCGTTCGGCCTCGACGCCGCCGAGGTCGGCCTCGCCATGTCCGCCGCCCAGACGACCCCCATCGTCGGCTTCATCGTCGCGGGCATGCTGCTCGACCATTTCAGCGAGCGGCTCATCGTCGGGTTGGGGGCGACCATGGTCGCCGCCGCGCTGTTCGTGGCGGGGCGCGGGGAGACCTATGCGGACATCCTGTTCTGGCTCTTTGTCGCCAGCATCGGCTACTGCACGGTGCAGCCCGGCGGCGGAAAAGTCGTCGCCGCCTGGTTTCCGGCCGACGCCCGCGGCTTCGCCTTGGGCGTCAGGCAGGCCGGCCTGCCGCTGGGGGCGGCGCTCGGCGCCTTGCTCCTGCCCGTCGCGGCCGAACGCCACGGCTGGCGCGCGGCCTTCGATCTCGGCGCCCTCGCCGCGCTCGGAACCGGGCTTCTCTTCGCCTTTCTCTACCGCTCGCCGCCCGAGCCCCTGCCCGAACGCCATCGAAAGACGGAGCTTTGGCGGTCGCGGCTTCAGGAACTGGCCCCGCGCCTGCCGCCCATCGCGCTCCCCGGCGTGACGCTCGTCAGCGTGCAGTTCTGCATCACGGTCTATCTGCCGCTCGATCTGCGCGACCGCTTCGACATTCCGGTCGAGACCGGCGTAAGGCTTCTGTTCCTGGCGCAATTCTTCGGCGCCCTCGGCCGTGTCGCGCTCGCGGCGTGGAGCGACCGCAGCCGGCGGGGGCGCGAGTTCACGCTCGTCATGAGCATGGCCGCGATTCTGGTCGGGCTGGCGGCGCTGATCGCGGCGCCCGGCGCGCCGCTCTGGGCGGTGGCGCTGATCGCCGCCTGGCTCGGCTTTTTCGGCTATGGCTGGTTCGGCCCGTGGATCGCGCTCGTCGCCGAAGCCGCGCCGCGCGGGGCGGTTGGCCTGATGATCGGCGTCGCTTTGGCGATCAACCAGATTGTCGTCGTGTTGACGCCGCCGGCCTTCGGCGCGCTGCGGGACGCGACGGGAACCTATGTCTTCGGCTGGTGGCTGGTCGCGATCGCGGCCGTCGCCGCTTTTCTGTGGATCAGTCGGCGCTTGGCAGCCGGCGCATGACGAATTCGATTCGGCCGTCGTCGAGCTCCCGCCAGAATTCGATTTCGGTCATATAGGCGGCTTTCGGATAGCGGTCGAACCATTCGCGCGCTTTGGCGCGGGCGTCCGTGCGGGGCAGGGTGAAGGTCTCGCGCCGCCAGCCGTCGCCCTTGTCGCTTCCGGCCCGGCTTTTCTTGCTGAGCCGTCGCGCAATGTCCCTCGGCGACCTGGACATGCTCATGACGTTTTCCTTCGAGTTCCTGCAAAACATAACGCGCCGCCCAGCGGAAGGGGAGTCGAATCGGATGAGCTTCGTCCCTGCTCCCGAGGCTTAATCCGGCGACTGTTTCAAGGCGATGAAGACGCGCCCGCCCGGCCGCCGACGCCGCCAGGCTCGAGGCAGGCGCCGGCTTTTTGCGCGGCAATGGCGAAGGCCGCGACTTCCCCGCTTCGCAAAAGCGCGCTATCTCGGCCCGCATGTCTGAGCGCCCCACTTACATGATCACGACCGCTATTCCCTACGCGAATGGCGCGCCCCACATCGGCCACGCCTATGAGCGCATCGCCACCGACGCCTTCGCGCGCTTCAAGCGGCTCGACGGCTACGACGTGCTGTTCGTCACCGGCATGGACGAGCATGGCCAGAAGATGCAGCGGACGGCCGAGAAGGAGGGGCTCACCCCGCAGGGGCTCGCCGACCGCACGGCGGCGCAATTCGCCCGCATGGGCGAGGCGCTGAACGCGCGCGCCGACGACATCGTGCGCACGACCTCGGCGCGCCATAAGCAAACGGTGCTCGAGATCTGGCGGCGCATGGAGGCCAATGGCGACATCTATCTGTCGAAATACTCGGGCTGGTATTCCGTCCGCGACGAAGCCTATTACGACGAGAGCGAATTGACCGAGCGCGACGGCAAGAAATTCGCGCCGACCGGCACGCCCGTCGAATGGGTGGAGGAGGAGAGCTGGTTCTTTCGGCTCTCGGCCTATGCCGAGAAGCTCCTCGCCCATTACGAGGCCCACCCCGAGTTCGTCACGCCCGAGCATTACCGGAACGAGATCGTCGCCTTCGTGAAGCGCGGCCTCTCCGATCTGTCGGTCTCGCGCACGACCTTCGACTGGGGCATTCCCATTCCGCCGAGCCCGCAGACTACCGCGAACCATGTGATGTATGTCTGGGTGGACGCGCTCACCAATTACATCACGGCGACGGGCTTTCTGACCGGGGAGGGCGACAAGAGCGGCTTCTGGCCAGCGGACGCGCATGTCATCGGCAAGGACATCACCCGCTTCCACGCCATCTACTGGCCGGCCTTTCTCATGTCGGCCGCGGCGCCGCTGCCCAAGCAGATCGTCGTGCACGGGTTTCTGTTCTCGCGCGGCGAGAAGATGTCGAAGTCGGTCGGCAATGTGGTCGATCCGATCGAGCTCGCCGATCGCTACGGCGTCGATCAGCTGCGCTATTTCTTCCTGCGCGAGATCCCCTTCGGCCAGGACGGCAATTATTCGCATGAAGGAATCGTCATGCGCATCAACGCCGATCTCGCCAACGACCTCGGCAATCTCGCGCAGCGTTCGCTGTCGATGATCAATAAGAACTGCGCCGGCGCCGTCCCGAAGAAGGGCGCCCTGAGCGAGGCCGACAAAGACATTCTCGCCCAGGCGGCCTTTGCGCTCGACAAGGCGCGCGCGGCGATGAACGACTATGCGCCGCACCATGCGCTCGCCGAGATTTTCCGGGTGGTGGCGGAGGCCAACCGCTATTTCGCGGGCGAGGAGCCCTGGGCGAAGAAGAAGACTGATCCCGCCCGCATGGAGACGATCCTCTATGTGACGGCCGAGACGCTGCGCCGGCTGGCGATCCCGCTGCAGCCCTTCATCCCGGAAGCCGCCGGCAAGCTCCTCGACCTTCTCGGCGTCGGCCCCGATTCGCGTGACTTCGCCCACGCCGACGCGGCCAATGCGCTCCAGGAGGGCGCGCCGCTGCCGCCGCCCGCGCCGGTGTTCCCGAGGTTTGTGGAGACGGAAGAGGGCGCGGCATGACCGAACCGGCCCGCTTCGTCGGCGACATCCCGTTGCAATACGACCGCGGCCTCGGCCCGGTCCTCTTCGCGCATTATGCGCAAGACATCGCCCATCGGGCTGCGCTGCACGCGCCTCGGTCCGTGCTCGAAGTCGCCGCCGGCACGGGCGTCGTGACGCGCAAGCTTCGGGACGTTCTGCACCCGCAGGCCGCTTTGACCGCGACCGACCTCAACGCGCCCATGCTCGAGATTGCGCAGGAGAAGTTCGCGCCCGGCGAACAAGTGGATTTCGGCGTCGGCGACGCGCTGGCGCTGCCTTTTCCCGACGGCGCCTTCGACTGCCTGGTTTGCCAGTTCGGCCTGATGTTTTTTCCCGACAAGGACGCAGCCCATCGCGAAGCGTGGCGCGTGCTGGAGCCCCATGGGCGCTATCTCTTCAGCGTCTGGGACGCGCCCCGCTACAATCCCTTCGCGCGCATCGGGCTGGAGGTTGTCGCGCACTTTTTTCCAGACGATCCGCCGAAATTCCTGCAAACGCCGTTTTCCTGCCCGGAGATCGACCCGACCAAAGAGGCGCTGATCGGGGCGGGCTTTTCGCATCTTGCCGTCTACGTCCTGCCGCATCTTCAGGAGATTTTGGACGTCGCCGCCTTTGCGCGGGGCCTCGTCTTCGGCAGTCCCCTGATCGAGCAGATCCGCGCGCGCGGCGACGCAGACCCGGAAGCCGTCGTCGCGACGCTTGCGGAGCGTTACGCCGCGGAATTCGGTTCTCCGGCGCATATGCCGCTGCAGGCTATCCTCTTCGACGCGGTGCGGGCGTGAGGCTCCTTCTCGTCGCGCTCATGGCTTTCATGAGCGCGGCCGCCCAGGCCGAGAGCTTTCGGCGCTATCACAACGACCGATTTGGCGTGACGGCCGACGTGCCTACCGGCTGGCGCATGGGCGCAGCGCCGGAAAATGACGACGGCCGAGTCTTTTCTTCGCCGGACGGCTTTGCTGAAATCATCGTTTCCGGCGGCTTCGCCGTGCTCCCGTCGATCAGCGAAGAAATCGCCTTGAAACTGAAGCCACAGGCTGGTGAGACGATCGACTACAGAAGCCAGGGCAGGGACCGGCTCGTCGTCTCCGGCCGCAAAGGCGATCGCATCTTTTACCGGAAGTCGCTTCTAGGCTGCAGCGGAACGGTTTGGAACAGCGTCTCGCTCGACTATCCCGCCGCCGCCAAGGCCGCCTTCGACCCCATTGTCGCCCGCGTCGCCGGCTCGCTGCGCGACGGAAAGGGTTATGCGACGGGCGCCTGCAGATGACGCCAGACCCGGAAAGACGCTATTTGTCCTGAGAGGCCAGCCACGTCGCGGGAGAGGCGTCCCCATGCTCAAGCACGTGAACCGCAGCGCCATTGGCGCAAGTCTTCTCGCAGCCCTCGCGCATCCGGCGCAGGCCGGTCCCGCAAAGGCCGCCGTCGCGCCCAGGGCCGGCTTCGACGGCCAGTGGGTCATCCACGCGACGGCAGCGAACTTTTTCTGCCCGGTGAAAAGCACGAGGCTGGTCGCGCTGATGCAGGGCGGGCAGGTCGTCAAGCTCGCGGGCCTCCCCGGCACGGCGACCGGCCGTGTGGCCGACAACGGAGCCGTCTCGGTGAACTTGAAGGTCTTCGGCGTGACCGCCACTGTGCGCGGGCGCTTGACGGGCGGGGTCGGCGCGGGCGACTGGTCTTCGAACAGCGCGATCTGCGCCAAGGGCGGCTGGCGCGCGGCGCAATCAGGAAACTAACGACGCGACACCATGCTCATCGACACCCATTGCCATCTCGACTTTCCGGATTTTGCCCCCGAACAGGCGGATATCGTCGCGCGCGCAAGAGCGCGGGGGGTCGGCCGGATGATCACCATATCAACGCATCTCTCGCGCTTCGACCGGGTCAAGGCCGTCGCCGAAGCCTATCCGGAGGTCTACTGCACCGTCGGGACCCATCCGCACCACTCCCACGAGGAAGCCGAGCCGACGCTCGAACAGCTCGTCGAGCTGTCGCGCCATCCGAAATGCGTCGGGCTCGGCGAGGCCGGGCTCGACTACCATTACGATCACGCGCCCCGCGACGTCGCGCAGCGCGTTTTCCGCACCCATATCGCCGCCGCGCGCGAGACGGGCCTGCCGCTCGTCATCCATACGCGCGACGCCGACGCGGACTGCGCGGCGATCCTCGAGGAGGAAATGGGGAAGGGGGCCTTCCCGGCCCTGCTCCATTGCTTCACCTCGAGCCGCGCGCTGGCCGAGACGGCGATCCGGCTCGGGCTCTACATTTCATATTCCGGCGTCGTGACTTTCAAGAATTCGGCCGAGCTGCGCGAAACGGCGAAGGCGACGCCCTTAGAGCGAATGCTCGTCGAGACCGACGCGCCGTTCCTTGCGCCGGTCCCGCATCGGGGCAAGCGCAACGAGCCGGCTTTCGTCGCTGACACAGCCAGGCTGCTGGCCGAACTCAAGGGCGTCTCAGAGGCCGAATTTGCGCAAGCGACGACCGAAAACGCGCTGCGGCTCTTCTCGAAAATGCCGCCGCTGGAGGCCCCCGCGTGACGCTGGCGGTCACGATTCTCGGCTGCAGTTCATCCGGCGGCGTGCCGCGCGTCGGGCAGGGCTGGGGCAAGTGCAATCCGGAAAACCCAAAAAACCGCCGTCGCCGCTGTTCGATCCTGGTTACGCGCGGCCATGCGCAGGACGGCACGCAGGTGCTGGTCGATACCGGACCCGACCTGCGCGAGCAGCTCGTCGCCGCCGACGTCATCCGCCTCGACGCGGTCCTCTACACCCATCCGCACGCCGACCATACGCATGGCATCGACGACCTGCGCGGGCTCGTCATCCGCAACGGCCGACGCATTCCGGCCTATATGGACGAGCCGACGTCGCGCGACGTCACCCATAAGTTCGGCTACATCTTCGTCACCCCCGCCAACAGCTTTTACCCGCCGCTGATGACGGAGCATCGCCTGCATCCCGGCCGGCCGGTGACGATCGAGGGTCCGGGCGGGCCGATTGAGGCGACGCCGTTCCGGCTCGACCATGGCGACATGGACGCGCTGGGGTTCCGGTTCGGAAACATCGCCTATACGCCGGACCTTCACGCGATCCCGCCGGAAAGCGCCCGCTTTCTGGAGGGCCTCGACCTGTGGATCATCGACGCCTTGCGCTGGCAGCGGCATGGCACCCATCTTTCAGTCGAACAGGCGCTGGCGCTCATCGACCAGTATCGGCCGCGTCGCGCCATCCTGACCGACCTGCACGTCGATCTCGATTACGACGCGCTTGCCGCGACGCTGCCGGCCAATGTCGAGCCGGCCTATGACGGGCTGCGGGTCGAGGCGTGACTTGTCCCCGCATTCATCCCAGGCGTTTTAGTTCCATAATATCGATTATGCGATTCGACGATTTCGGCTTTTGCCCATCGCCCCTGCGCGCGCTAAGCGTTCAGGCGCGCCGAAGGACATGTGCGGCCGCCGCCCGACGCGGCGTTTGGGTTGCGCGCAGAGGGCCGAAAGCCTCGCGAAATGGGCGCGAGCCTGGCCGCACATGAAGCATTTCCTAGGGTTTTTTCGATGAGCCCATTAAAAATTCTGGCCAGCATGGGCTGTTATCTGGTAAAAGGCTTCCCGCGCGGGACTATATGGCATTCAACTGGCAACATCCCATCGTTTCGAAACGGACGCAGATTGCGCGCCCGGATGGTGACGCTTGGGCGCACGCGTTTGACATAAAAGTCTTGCCGTTTTTGGCGGAGACGAGCAGGTAGACATGAGCAAAGGTAGAGACTTCCGGGGACCCCGCAAGCGCGGGTTCGATGACGATGGGCCGTATGGCTATGACGCCCCGCGCCCCAGCCGTTCGCCGCGGTCGCAGTTTGGCGGCGGCGGATTCCCGGATATGGCGCCCCCGGTGATGAGCAACGAGCCAGCGGTGGACGCCATTGTGAAGTGGTTCAAGGCGGACAAAGGCTTCGGCTTTGTCGAGCTGGCCAACGGCACCGGCGACGCCTTTCTCCACATCGGCGCCGTCCAGGCTGCGGGCTATGATTCGCTGCCCCCGGGCGCGAAGCTGCAGGTGCAGGTGACGAGCTCCGTCAAGGGCCAGCAGGTCTCCCGCATTCTCGACGTCGATCTCGCCGGCGCCGCCGAGCGCGCGCCCCCGCCCCCGCGCGGCGGCGGATTTGACAGCCCCCGCCCCCGCCGCCAGGCGCCCGATCCGTCGACCGCCGTGCCGGTCTCCGGCAAGGTCAAATGGTTCGACGAGACCAAGGGCTTCGGCTTCGTTCAGTCGAACGACGGCGGTAAGGACGTCTTCGTCCATATCTCGATCCTCGGCCCCTCGGGCGTGAACCGCCTGCTGGAAGGCCAGCCGGTGACCATGCAGGTTGTCGACACCGCCAAGGGCCGCGAGGCGCTGTCCATTACGCTGGACTGAGCGCCCCGACTGATCCGATCCGACGCCGCGTTCCCGCGAAGGGCGACGCGGCGTTTTCTTTTTGTGGGAAAGACATGTCCGGCGACATTTCGCGCCTCATCGAGATCATGGCCGCCCTGCGCACGCCGGGAACCGGCTGCCCCTGGGATCTCGAGCAGGATTTCCGCTCCATCGCGCCCTATACGGTCGAAGAAGCTTATGAGGTGGCCGACGCAATCGAGCGCGGCGATCTCGACGAACTCAAGGACGAGCTCGGCGACCTGCTGTTGCAGGTCGTTTTTCATGCGCGCATGGCGCAGGAGCAGGGCGCCTTCGCCTTTCCCGATGTCGTGGCCGCCATTTGTGAAAAGCTCATCCGCCGCCATCCGCATGTTTTTGCGCAAACCGACGCGTTGACCGCCGAGGGCGTTACGGCGCAATGGGATGAGATCAAAGCGGCCGAGAAAGCCGCCAAGGCCGCCTCGGCGCCCGAGAGCCTGCTCGACGGCGTTCCGCTCGCCCTGCCCGCTCTCACCCGCGCGGTGAAACTCCAGCGCAAGGCGTCCAAGGTCGGCTTCGACTGGAACAACGCAGCGCATGTCCTCGGCAAAATCCGCGAGGAGACGGAAGAAGTCGCGGCCGAACTTTCCGATCCCGCCATCGATCCACAGGCGCTCGAAGAGGAAATCGGAGATCTGCTTTTCGTCGTCGCCAATCTCGCGCGACACGCCGACGTCGATCCGGAACAGGCCCTTCGCGGCGCCAACGCCAAATTCGAGCGGCGCTTCCACCATATCGAACGGCGTCTCGCGGAACAGGGCGTGACGCCCGACGCCGCTTCGCTCGATGACATGGAGGCGCTGTGGACCGAGGCCAAGCGACTGGAAAAGAAGGGCGCCTGACGGCGGCGCCATAATTTCCGCCCGTGGCCGCGCTAAGGCCAGCCAATCGCTTGAAAGACGGCCGCCCCAAATGAGCAATGAGTCACGATACAGCCCGCCTGCACAGGCCTTCCACTGGCTCACGGTCTTCTGCGTCTTCGCGGCCTGGACGCTTGGCCTGGTGGGCGACGAGTTGCCGCGCGGACCCATCCGTCACACGGGCGAATTCGTGCATGTCATTCTCGGCGAGTCGATTGTTCTCCTGCTGGCGCTGCGGGTGACTTGGCGATTCATTGCTCCCGTCCCGGCCGCCGAGCCGACGCGCTTCGGCCCCACGGCGCAGATCGCCGCCAAGGCCCTCCACCTCGCTCTTTACGCTTTGCTCCTCGCAGTGCCCGTCGTTGGCGTCGTCACGCTGTTCCATGGCGGCGAGGCGCTGACCTTGTTCGGCCTCTCCGACATCCCCTCGCCCTGGCCCAAGAACCGCGAGCTCAAGCACAATTCAAAAGAAATTCACGAGTTTCTGGCGCATCTTCTGATCGTGCTCGTGATGGCGCACGCCGCAGCGGCGCTCGCGCATCACTATCTGCTGAAGGACGGCACGCTGCGGCGCATGCTCCCGGCGCGGGGCTAATTCATGCGCCGGCCTTGCCGCCGAATTTCAGGACCACGACCCCCGCGCCGATGAGCAGGATGCCGAGTAATTCGGCCGCCCCGAGGCTTTGCCGATAGAACACCCAGCCCGCGAGCGAGATCAGAGCAAGCCCGACGCCCGACCAGACCGCATAGGCGACGCCGAGCGGTATGGCCTCCAGCGTGAGCGACAGAAAATAAAAGGCCGCCACGTAACCCGCGACGACGACGAGCGTCGGCAACGGTTGTCGAAAGCCGCCCGACGCTGGAAGCGCCGACGACGCAATGACTTCGGAGACGATGGCGACCCCGAGATAGAGCCAGTGCATGGGCGCTACCCGCCTCTTTCCGCTGGCGCCGCCGCGCCATAGCGACGCCTGACCTCCTCCGCCCGCTCGGGCGCGACGCGCACCACGAGCCGAGAGCCGCCGTCTTCACGCGTTTCGCGCGACAAAACTTCCGCGTGGGCGTGCAGCCAGGCGAGCCCCTGCCCGTCTTCCGGCGCAAGCTCCAGCGCAAGCGTCATGCGGCTTTCCGCGAGCAGGTTCTCGATGCGCGCCAGCAGCATATCGAGGCCTTCGCCCGTGAGCGCCGACACCATTGCGGGGCGCCGTCCCGGTTCATAGCCGCGCGAGGCAAGTTTCAGCGCCTCGCAACGTTCCTGATCGAGCGCGTCGATCTTGTTCCATACTTCGATAATCCGCCCCTCCGCCTCGCCTTTCAGCCCCAATTCTTCGAGAATGGCCTCGACGTCGCGGGCCTGGGCCTCGGAATCCTCATGGGATACGTCCCGCACATGCAAAATGACGTCGGCGAGCGTCACCTCCTCCAGCGTCGCGCGGAAGGCGGAGACGAGCATGGTCGGCAGGTCGGAGATGAAGCCAACAGTGTCGGAGAGCAGCACCCGGGCCCCATGCGGCAGGCGGATTTGCCGCAACGTTGGGTCGAGCGTGGCGAAGAGCATGTCCTGCGCCAGCACCTCCGCCTTTGTGAGGCGGTTGAACAGCGTTGACTTGCCCGCGTTGGTGTAGCCGACGAGGGCGACGACCGGATAAGGCACTTCGCGCCGCGTCTTGCGGTGCAGGCCGCGGGTGCGCTTCACCTTGTCGAGGTCGTGCTCGATGCGGCGCATCCGCTCCTCGATCAGGCGGCGGTCGGTCTCGATCTGGGTCTCGCCGGGACCGCCGAGGAAGCCGAAGCCGCCGCGCTGGCGTTCGAGATGGGTCCAGGAGCGCACGAGCCGGGACTTTTGATAGGCGAGATGGGCGAGTTCGACCTGGAGCGAACCCTCCTTGGTGCGGGCGCGTTGCCCGAAGATCTCGAGGATGAGCCCGGTGCGGTCGATGACTTTTGCGTCCCAGGCCTTTTCGAGATTACGCTGCTGCACGGGCGAAAGCTGGCAGTCCATGCTGACGAGCCCCGCCTCCTTTTCCTTGACGGCTTCGGCGATCTCCTCAACCTTGCCCTTGCCGAGATAAGTGGCCGGACGCACCTCGCTCAGCGCAATTGGAATCTCGCCGACAATGTCGAGGTCGATGGCCTGGGCCAGCCCCACGGCTTCCGACAGACGCGCCTGCGCGTCCCGCGAGAGCGCCGCCGGCCCCCGCGTCGGATAGGGGCCAACCACGATCGCGCGCGTCTGGCCGTGGCCCGACGCGCGTTCATTTCCTGTTTGTTCCTCGTTCAAAATCTCTACCGCTGCTTCTCCGCGGGCGCCTCGTCGTCGCCCGGCTCGAACATCTGGATCGGATGACCCGGCATGATGGTCGATATGGCGTGCTTATAGACGAGTTGCGAGTGACCATCGCGCCGCAGCAACAGGCAGAAATTGTCGAACCAGGTGACAATGCCCTGCAATTTCACCCCATTGACGAGGAAGATGGTGAGCGGAACTTTGTTTTTCCGAACGAAATTCAGAAATGTATCCTGAAGATTTTGCGAACGCTCCGACGACATCGGCTTTCCTGTTGTTTTTTGATTGAGCCGAGCGGTTTGAGGCCGCCCCCCGGTTATCGTTTGATTTTTGGCCTCCGCAGGCGCGCATTAGAACCCTTCGATTGACAGAGCGCAAGGCGGAATCGGGCACAAGGCGCGGGTTGCCGCACCGTGGGAGCGGGACCCCGCGCCTGCAGTTGAGGCCTATAAACATAGCCGCCAAACATAGCCGCAGCCACCAGTTGGAATATCAGCCAAGCTCGAGAGCGACAACCTCAGCGCGCTGAAAGCTGTTCCTTGCCGCGCCGGCCCCGCGTTCCAGGCGGTCGCCCCTCTGGGGCTTGGCGATCGCCCGTACCGCAGGTCGCCTCGGGCTCGAGGCCGGCGCCAACCTGCGACGGGGCCATTCGCTCACCTCTCCTCATCCTCATGAAGAGGATGAGGAGCTTTGCAAAAAAACTTGATTTTATTAGTCTATCTCGAGCGACTTCAGCTTCCTGTGGAGGGCCGAGCGCTCCATGCCGATAAATTCGGCGGTTCGTGAAATATTGCCGGAAAAGCGGTTGAGCTGAGCGACGAGATATTCGCGCTCGAAGACTTCGCGGGCTTCTCGCAGCGGCAGGCTCATCAGCTTTTCGCCCCTTACGCCCGCCGGCGTGGCCGGGACAAGTTCGCCGACGTCGGCCGGCAGCATCTCGGCCGTGATCGCGGCGCCCGGCTCTCCGGCGGTGAGAATCATCAGACGCTCGACGTTGTTCTTCAACTGCCGAATGTTTCCTGGCCAGTCATGCAACTGAAGGACCGCAAGCGCGTCCTCGGCGATTTTGCGCCGCGGCATGCCGGAGGCGAGCGACATGTTCTCCATGAAGTAGTCGATGAGGGCGGGAATGTCCTCCCGCCGCTCGGCGAGGGACGGCACCCGGATCGGCACAACCGCAAGTCGATGGAACAGGTCCTCGCGGAGCGTCCCCTCCTCTATGGCCGACGCGAGGTCCCGCGCCGAGGACGAAATCACGCGCACGTCCACCTGAACCTTGGTGGAGCCGCCGACGCGCTGGAAGGTCTGGTCGACCAGCACGCGCAGGATCTTGGCCTGCGTGTCCTTGGGCATGTCGGCGATCTCGTCGAGGAACAGCGTGCCGCCGTGCGCCTCTTCCAGCGCGCCGATCTTGCGCTCGCCGTCCGCCCCTTCGCGCCCAAAGAGCTCGATCTCCATGTTTTCCGGCGTAATCGTCGCGGAATTGATGACCACGAAGGGCCCGCCGGCGCGCTGCGAGGCGTCGTGGATGCACCGCGCCGCCAGCTCCTTTCCCGTGCCGGGAGCGCCGGTGATGAGCACGCGGGAGTTCACCGGCGCGACGCGGGCGATGAGCTGCTGAAGCTGATTCGCCGCCGGCGACGAGCCGACGATGCGGTCGAAGGCCCCGGCCCGCTGGCGCAACGCCGAGAGTTCGCGGCGCAGCTGATAGGCCTCGAGCGCGCGCTCGGCGACGAGCACGAGACGGTCCGCCTTGAACGGCTTCTCGATGAAGTCGTAAGCGCCGATCTTGATGGCGCTGACCGCGGTCTCGATGTTGCCGTGGCCGGAAATCATGACCACGGGAAGGCCCTTGTGCTGCTTTTGAATCTGCTCCAGCACCTGCAACCCGTCGAGCCGCGAGCCTTGCAGCCAGATATCGAGGAAAATCAGATGCGGCCGCCGCGCAGCGACCGCCGCCAGCGCCTCGTCGGCGTCCTTGGCGGTCCGCGTCCCATGACCTTCGTCGCCTAAAATGCCTGCGACCAATTCACGAATGTCTGCTTCGTCGTCGACGATAAGAATGTCGCTCGCCATCAGGCCCCGCTCGTTTCAGTAGATATTTCGGTCTCAGGCTGGTTTTCGACGCTGTCGGCCAGCGGCAGGATGAGCCGCACGCATGCCCCCCGACCCGACGGCGCATCGAGGAGCTCCAGCCGCCCGCCGTGATCCTCTATGATCTTGGCGACAATAGGCAGGCCGAGGCCTGTGCCGTCGGCGCGCGTCGTCATATACGGCTCGAGCAGCCGCTGACGGTTCATCGCCGGGAAGCCCTTTCCATTGTCGATGACGTCGATCTCGGCCATGCCGTCGCGGCGCGAAACCTTGATCTCCACCCGTCCCTTGTCGGCCGCGTCCGGCTCTTCGCGGGCGGCGATGCCTTCCGTCGCGTTCTTGATAATGTTGGTGAGCGCTTGGGACAGCAGCCGCCGGTCGAACTGCGCGTAGAGCGGCGTATCCGCGTGGGTCTCGACGATGTCGATGTCGGCGTTGCCGACGCGCATCAGAAAGGCCACCTGACGCACGCATTCATTGAGGTCGTCCCGCTCCGGCCGCGCCTTGGGCATGCGCGCGAAAGAGGAGAACTCGTCGACCATGCGCTTGATGTCGTCGACCTGGCGCACGATCGTGTCGGTGCACTGGTCGAATATCTCCCGATCCTGCTGGATGAGCTTGCCATACTTGCGCTTGAGGCGTTCGGCGGAGAGCTGGATCGGCGTCAGCGGATTTTTGATCTCATGAGCGATGCGGCGCGCGACGTCGGCCCAGGCCGAGGTGCGCTGCGCCGTGACGAGATCGGTTATGTCGTCCAGCGTCACGACGAAGCTCGGATGGCCCTCCCCGGCCCGCCGGGCTGAGGTGACGCGGATATTGAAGGTTCGCTCCGCCGCGCCGCGCTTGATGGTGATCTGGCTCTGAACCGCGCGCGGAAACAGCTCCATGGCGTCGGTCAGGAGCGGCGCGATCTCGGGCATGACCTCGGCGATGCTCGCGCCGACCGTCGCCTGCCCCTTGGCGTCGTTGAGCGACAGCTCCTCGGCCGTGCGGTTCAAGATGGTGACGACGCCGTCGGCGTCGACGCCCATCACCGCCGCCGGCACGCCGGCGAGAACCGCCTCGGTGAATTCGCGGCGCTCGTCGTTGAGCCGGTTGGCCTCGAGCAGCCGGCGCTGCTGAAGGTTGAGCTCTGTCGTCATATTATTGAAGACGTCGCCGAGCCTGGCCAGTTCGCCGTGGGTGCGGGCGACCTTGACCCGAACGCCGAGATTGCCCGACGAGACCTGATCGGTCGCGGCGATGAGGGTGCGGATCGGCGACACGAGTCGGTCGGCGAAATCGAGCCCGAACCAGATCGACGACAGCAGCATGACGGTCGTCAGCAGCGCATACATCTGCACAAAGGCGCGCTGCACCTCGGCGCGGTAGCTGTCGAACTCGTCGTAGCGGTTGATGAGCATGTCGGCCTGCTTGGGGAATTCGACCGCAAAGGGGTCGATCGGCCGGGTCACGTAAAGAAAGGTGTTCTCGAAGGCGCTCAGCGCTCGCAGCGCGACGAAGCTCTTCCCGTCGTCGATCATCAGACAGAGCGGCTCGCCCTTGCGCGCATTGTCGAATTCCGACTGAGGCGGGGCGATAATGATGGCCGAGGCGTTTTTGGAGACGTCGACGCGGTCGATGATCTCGCCGTTGGACTTGACCAGCGCGGCGACCGAGAAGCCCAGGAAATTGGCGCGCGACGCGAAAATCTGGCGGAAGTAATTGCGGTCGGTGATGAACAGCACCCGCGCCCGGTCGAGATCGGAGGCGGTCAACTGCGCCTCCTGCAGCAGCGCCTGACACTGGCTCGACTGGAAGGCCTGCGCCGCCTGCGCCGTATTGTGGACGAAGACCTTTACGCTCGACATGAAGGCGGGATTGAGCGCGCGCTCCAGGGTTATCGAGCCGGCGATGGCGAGGAGGATCGCCGGGATGAGGGCGATGACCGAAAAAACGCCGACGATGCGCACATGCAGCCGCGCCGCCGCTTCGCCCCGTCGCCAGACGCGGTAGAGCCGCGTCGCCTTGGCGATCACCATCACCAGCAGGACGGTGAGGAAAACGCCATTGGCGACAAGCAGGGCGATCAGCCGGTCGTCGGTGGGCGACACCACGCCCACTTTGGCCGTCACCAGAAATGTGGCGAGCGCGCAGCCGACCGCGCCGACAACCACGACGGGTCCGAACCAGGCGCGAGGACCCGCAACCTTGCCGTTATCGGTAAGCGCCTGTTCGCCGGCCTGCTCCATGGCGAAAACTATATGCCGGAGGCGTCACTGTTGCAAATGTGCAACGGACATAACTACGCTTTGCACAGGTGATTTTCGGCTCCGGAGATTGACAGCGCCCCCGCCTCGGCCAGCCCCGCTTCGCGGGAGTGGGGGCGGATCGTGGCCTTTAACGAGGCGGGTCGCTCTCCGCCTCGATGAAAGTCTAGCCTCGGCCCTCTGCAAAAGAAGGTCGGGGCTTGCAAGCCGAGCGCCGTCAGCGCGGGGAGCGCATCAGCCGGATATCGAGGTCGTTGACTTTCTTGCGCAAGGTGTTGCGGTTCAGGCCGAGAAGCTCGGCAGCCTTGATCTGATTGCCGCGCGTCGCCGCCAAGGCGGCGGAGATCAACGGGATTTCGATCTCCCGGATGACTCGGTGATAAAGCCCCGGCGGCGGCAAGCCGTCGCCGCAATCACGGAACAGCTTGGCGAGATGCTGCTCGACCGAGGTCGAGAGCGTCTGTCCGCTCTCCAGCTCGCGCTGCGCCGCGGCGCCATTGCCTGTGGGCTTTTCCGCAACCGTCTGGCGCAGCTCATGGTCGAGCTCGGCCTCGACCAGCGCGTCGGAAATCACTTCCTGCGGATGCAGCGCGGCGAGGCGGCGGATCAGGTTCTCCAATTCGCGAATATTGCCGGGCCAGCGATATTTCTTCATCCGGTCGAGCGCCGCCTGCTCGATATATTTCTGCGGCAGGCCCTCGCTCGCCGCCACCTTGAAGAAGTGATGCACGAGGTCGGGGATATCTTCGGTGCGCTCGCGCAGCGGCGGCAGTCGCAGCGGCACGACGTTGAGCCGGAAGTAAAGGTCTTCGCGGAACAGGCCCTGCTGGATCAGAATGCGCAGGTCCTTGTTGGTCGCGGCGATGATGCGGACGTTGGTCTTGATCGGCGTGCGGCCGCCGACCGTCGTATATTCGCCCTGCTGAAGCACGCGCAGAAGGCGCGTTTGCGCCTCCATCGGCATGTCGCCGATCTCGTCGAGGAAGAGCGTGCCGCCCTCCGCCTGTTCGAAGCGGCCGGCGGAGCGCTGATTGGCGCCGGTGAAGGCGCCCTTCTCATGGCCAAACAGCTCGCTTTCGATGAGATCGCGCGGGATCGCCGCCATGTTGACGGCGACGAAGGGACCCTTCTTGCGCTTGCCGTAATCGTGCAGCGCGCGGGCCACGAGCTCCTTGCCGGTGCCCGACTCGCCGTTGATCATCACGGTCAGATCGGTCTGCATCAGCCGCGCGAGCGAGCGGTAGATCTCCTGCATCGCCGGCGAGCGCCCGACGAGGGGCATGCCCTCCATCTCCTCGGGGCGCTCCTCCTCGCCGCTCTTGCGCGGCTCGGCCATGGCGCGCCCGACGATGCCGACAAGCTCCTTCAGGTCGAAGGGCTTGGGTAGATAGTCATAGGCTCCCCGCTCGGACGCGCGGATCGCGGTCATGAAGGTGTTTTGCGCGCTCATGACGATGATGGGCAGCTCGGGCCTGAGCTTCTTGATGCGGGGCAGAAGCTCGAAGGCGTTTTCGTCCGGCATCACCACGTCCGTGACGACGAGATCGCCCTCGCCGGATTGCACCCAGCGCCACAAGGTTGCGGCCGTGCCGGTGGTGCGGACCTCGTAACCCGCCCGCGACAGCGCTTGCGCAACGACGGTGCGAATGGCGGCGTCGTCGTCGGCGACCAGTATTTCGCCTCTCGTCATCAAAGCATTCTCCTGCGAACGCAAATCCTCATGAACGCCTGTCCCCCTGCTGCTCCGCCTGTTTGGCGCGATACATCGGCATCAGGATTCGAAAGGTCGTGCGTCTGGGAAGGGAGTCGCATTCAATAACGCCGCCGTGGTCGTTGACGATCTTGGCGACCAGTGCAAGACCGAGGCCAGTCCCGGACGCTTTTGTGGTCACAAAGGGATCAAAGAGATGCGCGGCGATATCGTCCGGCACGCCCGGGCCGTTGTCGCGCACGCAGAACTCGAGCGGCAGCCCGACGGGGCTCCTTGCGCCGAGCGCGCGCAGGCTCACCCCGGGGCGAAACGCGGTCGACAGCTCAATTTCGCCATCCACCGCGTCGTGGCCAATCGCCTCCGCGGCGTTCTTGACGAGATTGAGGAAGGCCTGAATGAGCTGGTCGCGATTGGCGTGCACCGGCGGCAGCGACGGGTCGTAATTCTCCACAAATCTGATCCGCCGCGCGAAGCCGCTCTGCGCCACCTGCTTCACATGATCCAGCACCGAATGAATATTGACGCGCTCGCGCTTGAGTGGCCGGGCGTCGGAAAAGACCTCCATTCGGTCGACGAGCCGGACAATGCGGTCGGTTTCCTCGCAGATCAGCCGCGTCAGCGCCCGGTCCGCGTCGGAGAGGCCGCTTTCTAGGAGTTGAGCCGCGCCGCGGATGCCCGACAGCGGATTCTTGATTTCATGCGCGAGCATGGAAGCTAGCCCGGAAACTGAGCGAACTGCCCCGCGGTGGCTGAGCTGCCTGTCTATTTTGTCGGCAATTGTACGTTCCTGCAGCACGACCAGCACCAAACCCTCGACGTCCGCCAGCGGCGCGCAATGCACGTCGACGCGGCGGTCGCCTTCCTGCCCGGGCCGGCCGAGGTCGACTTTATATTCGTTGATCGCCGCGCCGCGGTCGCGAACATGCTGGATCAGCGTGATGAGCGGCGAGCCGAAGGGCAGCAGTCGCTCGATCTTCTGGCCGATGAGCAGCGGCTTGCCCAATTCGAAAAAAGACTCGGCGGCCGCGTTGGCGTCTTCGATGACCCCCTCGCGGGAGACGGTGAGAATGGCGTTGGGGAGCGCCTCGAGCACGCAGCTGCGGCCGCGCTCGTCGATAATCTTGAGCGGGGCGAATTCCTTGTGGCGGGCGTCGTCGCGTCCGGAGCGATCCGACAGGCTCATGCGGCGGCCTCTTGCATACCTGAAGTAAAGATGGCGTCGATCAGGCGGAACGCCTCCTGTGGGCAATTGGCCGTCACGAGCGCGCGGCGCAGATCGGCGATCTGCGCGCCGGCGGCGCCGAAGGCGTCGTCGACATAGGCGGCGAGGTGTTTGCGGGCGTGACGCAGCCCCGGCACGGCGCCCATCTGACTCAACAGCCCGTCGAGATGCGCGCGCGCCGCCTCGCCCCGCGCCTCGAACGCCGGCGTCGCCCGGAGCCGGCCAGTCGCAAGGTAATGCGCGACATCGCCGACGAGCCAGGGGCGTCCCTGCGCGGCGCGGCCGATCATGACAGCGTCGGCGCGCGAGGCCTTCAGCATTGCGGCGGCGTCCTCGGGGCTCCGGCAATCGCCGTTGGCGACAACCGGAATCGACACGGCCCGCTTGACCTCGGCGATCGCCGACCAGTTGGCGGCGCCGGTATAGAACTGCTGGCGGGTGCGGCCATGTACGGTGACGAGCGCGGCCCCTTCGGCTTCGGCGCGGCGCGCAAGTTCCGGGGCGTTTCGCGCGGCGTCATCCCAGCCGAGCCGCATCTTCACGCTGATCGGCGCGCGGATCGCGGCCCGCGCCGCGGCAATGAGCGCCGCCGCCTGGTCGAGGTCGCGCATAAGCGCGGCGCCGGCGAGCCCGCCGGTCACACGCTTGCACGGGCAGCCCATATTGATGTCCACCCAATCGGCGCCGGCGTCCTCCGCATGCTTCGCCGCGACGGCGATCTCCGACGGAGTGCGCGCGGCGATCTGAATCACGCGCGGCGCCGAATTTGTATCGCCAGACTGGCCAAGCCGCAGCGCGGTCTCGCGGTCGCCGCGCGCGACTCCGGCCGCGGTGATCATTTCGCTGACGGTGACGCTGGCGCCGTAGCGTTCGGCGATCCGCCGCATGGCCGGGTCAGTCACACCCGCCATGGGCGCGAGGAAAGCGCGCCCGGAAAGCCTAATGGCGCCAACCCGCAACTCAGGCTGGGCCGCATCGGAGCCCATTATTTCGGCATTATTCATCTTGCACACAGCATAAGCAGCGCTCTTCGCACTTGCAACATGACTTTTTGTCACCCCTGCCGCGCTTCTGAGACGGGCATTTGACGCGACGTGAGAAAAGCGACACAGAGCGGCGATGGCCGCTCGAACCGAACTCTCTATTCTCGTCGTCGCCGGCGGGCGCGGTTCACGCGCCGGCCAAGGCCTACCCAAGCAATATCGCAAGCTCGCCGGCAAGAGCGTGCTCGCGCGCACGCTGGAGGCGATGCACGCCGCCGCGCCGGCCGCAAGATTGACAGTCGTCATTCATCCGGACGACCAGGCGCTCTACGCCGAGACCGTCTCGGAACTCGCCGCATCGGCGCGCGCCGCGCTCTCGGCGCCCGCGCTTGGCGGCGCGTTGCGGCAGGAGAGCGTCCGCAACGGACTTGAGGCCATCGGCCGAGAAGGCGAGCCCGAGATCGTGCTCGTTCACGACGCCGCGCGCCCCTTCGCCGACCCCGGGCTCGTCGCCCGCGCCATTGAAGCCGCGCGCGCGCATGGCGCCGCCGTTCCGGGCGCGCCGCTCAACGATACGGTGAAGGAGGTCGACGCCAATGGTTTCGTGGTCGCGACGCCGGACCGGGCGCGGATGCGCGCCGTGCAAACCCCCCAGGCGTTCCGCTTTTCGCTGATCCTCGCCGCCCATCGCGCCGCCGCGGCCGGCGGGCGCGAATATACCGACGACGCCATGATCGCCGAGGCGGCCGGTTGCGCCGTTCACGTCTTCGACGGCGACCCGCAGAATTTCAAACTCACGACGCCACAGGATTTCGCCCGCGCCATGGAACAGCTCAAAGCCCCTTCCCTCGCCGACCTGCCCGACGTGCGCATGGGCCAGGGCTATGACGTCCACGCCTTCGCCGCGGGCGACAAGGTCTGGCTCGGTGGCGTCGCCATCCCCCACAGCCATGCGCTCGCGGGACATTCGGACGCCGACGTTCTGATGCACGCCGTCACCGACGCCGTGCTCGGCGCGATTGCCGAGGGCGACATTGGGGCGCATTTCCCGCCCTCGGATCCGCAATGGAAAGGCGCCGCTTCCGAAATCTTTCTTGTCCACGCCTGCAGGCTCGTGCGCGAACGCGGCGGGATGATCGCCCATATCGACGCGACGGTCGTCTGCGAGGCGCCGAAGATCGGCCCGCATCGCGAGGCGATCCGGGCCAGCCTGGCGCGGATCATGGGGCTCGACATCGGCCGCGTGGCGATCAAGGCGACGACGACGGAGAAGCTCGGGTTTACCGGCCGCGGCGAGGGGATCGCGGCTCTGGCCATCGCGACCGTACGGCTGCCGGAGGGCTAAGCTCGGTCCTGCCTGCGCCTCCCATCGACCGGAAAGCTAAGCCCACCGTGGCGATCCAGTTCGCGACGGGCCGGCCAGACGGCTGCCGATTGTCCGCCAAACCGCGCGTTATAACGTTTGTAATATCCACGCTTGTTTGAACGGACGTTAGAACAGTCGTCGATCTTGACAATCCATTGCCGCCGATCGCCGATACGTCACGCACGACCGCCCGAAAGGCATCGACATGATGATCCGCGTCACCCCATCCCTCTGGCTCGAAGACTGGGAAATCTCACTCGAGTTTCTGCGCGCCTCGGGGCCGGGCGGACAGAATGTGCAGAAGGTCGAGACCGCCGTGCGCCTGCGCTTCGACGTGAGGCGATCGCCCAGTCTTTCCGAAGGCGTCAAGGCGCGGCTCGAGCGTCTGGCGGGCGCGCGGCTCACCAAGGACGGCGTCATCGTCATCGAGGCGCAGCGCCATCGGACGCAGGAGCGCAACCGGGCCGATGCGCTGGAGCGTCTTCTCGAATTGATCCGTGAAGCGGCCGCCCCGCCGCCGCCGCCTCGGCGCAAGACAAAACCAACGCTCGGCTCGAAGATCCGCCGGCTCGAGGGCAAGAAGCTGCGCGGCGGCGTCAAGGCGTTGCGCACGAAACCTGCGCAGGATTGAGAGGCGCACACGCGCCCCGCCTTACCCGGCCTCCCCCCGGACGCGGATGAGGGCAGCGTAGGCGGCGCTTTATGTTTTCCATAAATTGGCGTGCAATTACGTAAAACATAAAAGCCAGGAGCTGGGGACGCAGCTCCAGCTTGGGCCAACGCTACGAGCGGAACACGCGGCTCGGCTAGCGCCGTCCGTAAATCTGGTCGGCGCGCTTTACGAAAGCGTCGGCGTATTTTTGAAAAGCCTTGTCGAACATGGCGCCCATGACGAGCCCGAGCGCCATGCTCTTGAACTCATAGGCGATGAAAAAGTCGATGATCGAGCGCGGCTTGCCGTCGGGGCCCGGCGCCTCCTCGCGGAAGCACCATCGATTGTCGAGCTTACGGAACGGTCCGTCGATATAGCCGAC
Organism: Methylocystis sp. NC52PC; assembly: GCF_055698645.1. Taxonomy (NCBI): domain Bacteria; kingdom Pseudomonadati; phylum Pseudomonadota; class Alphaproteobacteria; order Hyphomicrobiales; family Methylocystaceae; genus Methylocystis; species Methylocystis sp. NC52PC. The sequence continues at coordinate 3,332,410 of NZ_CP170127.1, forward strand.
CTTTACCTCGAGCTTGTTCGAGTCGCAGGTCACGCGGCTGGTGTAGCGCTCGCAAATCGCCTTGAATCCGACTTGCATCTCAGCCACGAGCTCGACGACCCCCGGCGCGACCTCGGTGCGCCGTCGGACCTTCATCGCTTCGCAGAGCGGCACGAACTGTGGATAGGTCTCGATGTCGCAAACAAGCGCGAACATGTCGGCGGCGCTGTGGGCGGCGTGGCGGCGCGTGCGGAAGCTTTTCATAAGATCGGGGTTTTAAGCGATTTCAGCGCCGGAGGAAACGTCGCCGGCGCGCTGAGTCCGACGATGGCGAATTCGTCGCGACGACCGCCCCGAAGGCGGGCGCGGGGGCGCAAGCGGATCCAGCCCGCGCATAGGCTCGGGCCGCCCCCTGCTCCTATCCCGGCCGAGCGGCTTCGCGTTCGCCGACCCCCGCTGAAGGCCCGGACTGGCCTTCAGCGCGGGGCGAGACAGTGAGTGTCGCAGGCGACGGCTCTCGCGGAACTGCGCGCTCCGCGGTGCGACCGTCGCTTCTGCGCGTTTCCGTAACCGTCCCCCGCAGCTTCGCGGCCACCGTCTCATGGTCTGCCGGCCAAGGGGACTCCCGAGCCCGCAGCTTGACGATCGAGCGAGAGCTACAGATTGCCCGTGATATTGGCGAAGGTCGCCGAGAGTTTGGTGCCCAAGGTCCTGGACGCGGAGATGATGGCGACGCCGAGCAGCGCCGACAACAGGCCGTATTCGATCGCCGTCGCGCCAGAATCGTCGGCCATAAACTTTTTGAACCCGTTCATTTTCGCAAGCTCCGTATCAGCTTCAGCCGTCAGTATGCGGCTTCGATGCACCCTAGGCGCCAAAGGTCACGGTCAAGTTAATGAAATGGCCTCAAACCGAGTTAGACGCGGGCTTTGGGCCATTCCGCAAAGGGACCATCAAGTAAGGTTTAAGGCGGGGCGCGGCGGCTCAGCGGCCCGCGCCGTCCGCCGCCCGCGACGCGGCGCGCGCCAACCGCAGCCGCTCGAAATCCTCGCCCGCGTGATGCGACGAGCGCGTCAGCGGCGAGGCGGCGACATAGGCAAAGCCCTTTGCGAAGGCGAGCGCCTTATAGGCTTCGAACTCCTCCGGCGTGACGAAACGGGCGACCGGGTGGTGCTTGCGGGTCGGCTGGAGATATTGGCCCAGCGTGATGAAGTCGATCTCGGCCGAGCGCATGTCGTCCATGACCTGCATGACCTCGTTGCGGGTCTCGCCGAGGCCGAGCATCAGCCCGGATTTGGTGAAAAGCTGCGGGTTCAGCTCCTTGGCGCGCTGCAGCAGACGCAGGGAGTGGAAGTAGCGCGCGCCAGGGCGAACAGTCACATAAAGAGACGGCACGGTTTCGAGATTGTGGTTGAAGACATCGGGCCCCGCCGCGACCACGCGCTCCAGCGCGCCGTCCTTGCGCAGGAAATCGGGCGTGAGCACCTCGATCGTCGTGCCGGGACACGACGCCCGGATCGCCAGGATGGTTCTGGCAAAGTGGTCGGCGCCGCCGTCCGCCAAGTCATCGCGGTCGACCGACGTGACGACGACATGGGAAAGCCCGAGGGCTTTTGTCGCCTCCGCCACCCTGCCCGGCTCGTCCGCGTCGAGCGGCGCCGGCAGTCCGGTCGCGACGTTGCAGAAGGCGCAGGCGCGGGTGCACACCTCCCCCATGATCATGAAGGTCGCGTGCTTCTTCTCCCAGCATTCGCCAATGTTGGGACAGGCGGCTTCCTGGCAGACCGTCGCGAGGCCGGCGCCCTTCAGCAGCGCGCTGGTTTCGGCCCAGGCTTTCGAGCCCGGCGCCTTTACCCTGATCCACGGCGGCTTGCGCAACACGGGCTGGTCCGGCCGCGCCGCTTTTTCGGGGTGACGCAGCGCGCCGGTTCTGGGACGCGGATCGTTATTCAAAAGATCGATGACGGGCACAGGGAGCCTCCCCCTGCGCCTTTATCTAGGCGCTGAACCGGCCAAGAGCAATGTGATCCGGTCCGTCAGGCCGCTCGGGATGCCGCCGACGCCAAGCGTAGCACAAGGCGGCGGCGCCGATCAGACCGCCGGCCAGCGCGACTCCACCGCCCCGCGGGACCTGCCCTAACAGGCAGGCGGCTTCACTGCCGAGCCAGGCGCCGCAGACGCCCATGATGGCGACCGCCGGCGATAAGGCTCTCAGTCGCAGCGGCCGCGCGCAGACGAGAACCCAGCCGACGGCGAGACCGATCAGCACAAAGGCGGCGAACTGTACGTGCGGAGAGGACGCTGAAGCGCCAAGCGCTGCGTCCAGCAAATCGTCCATGATTGTCCCCCGGGGAGCGCCTCGTCCAGACGCGGCGGCGCGACCATTAACGTCCGACGCGCCGCCGCGTTCCGCTTGAACAGAAGCATCTGCGGAAGCGTCGTCGCCGCTTCGGGACCAATCCATGAAAGGCCGTACCGACCGCGTTGCCCCCGGCGCCGGCGCGGGCGATCTTAGGATCCCCGCCGACCGTGGAACGCCGCACGCAACGCAATATTTAGCTGCGGGGACTTGAGAAAGAGGATCAAGATATTTATCCGCTTTAAAAACAATAGTTTGTGACTTAAACTTCTTCTAGAGCATGAACTTCATGCAAAGGATGATCAAAGATATTCGACCTCCAGCACGCCCGGGATCTCCCGGAGGGCGGCGGCGATCTCGGCAGTGACCGGATAGCCGCCAGGCAGACGAATTTCGATCTCTTCGGGCGCAATCTCCCGCCTGATCAGGACGGAGACTTCGCCCTCCCCCTTTCCAACAATCTTGCTCTTGATCCCGCTGATCGGCTCCTGATCCCCGACGATGACCCGCAAACCGCGATGCGCGCGGGACGCGGCGGCAGCCAGCGGCTCGACTGTGACGATGCGGGCGCGCACGTCGTCGCCCTCGACCGCGGCGGAAAGCGTGATCAGAACCGCTGCGCCCTTCTCCAGCGCGTCGCGATACTGGTTGAGCCCCTCCTGGAAGAGAATGGCCTCGTACTGGCCAGACGTGTCCGAGAGCTGGACGATGCCCATCTTGGAGCCGGACTTGGTGCGGCGCTCGGCGCGGTCCAGAACCACCGCCGCGAGCCGCCCGGCGGTGGCGCCTTTCTTCACGTCAAGGACGAATTCCGCCCATCGCGACACTCTCAATTTGGGTAGGAGGCTCGCATAGGAATCGAGCGGGTGGCCGGAGAGGAAGAACCCCGCCGCTTCATACTCGCGCCGCAGCCTCTCCCCTGCCGACCAATGCGGGACCTTGGGCAGCACGAGGTCGTCCGCCTCGGCCTCGCCAAAGAGGGCGTTCTGCCCGGCCTTGCGGTCCTCGGCATGGCGGTTGGCGGTGGCGAGGACGGCCTCGATGGCGGCGAAGGCGCGGGCGCGATTGGGCTCCAGCTCGTCGAAGGCCCCGCAGGCGGCGAGATTTTCGAGCACCTTCTTGTTCACTTCGCGTGGATTGATCCGGCGCGCGAAGTCCGAGAGGCTCGTGAAGGGGCGGTCGCCGCGCGCGCGGACGATCGATTCAGCCTGCCCCTCGCCGACGCCCTTGATGGCGGAGAGCGCATAGCGGATCGTGAGCTGGCCCTCGGCGCCGGGAGCGACGTCGAAATCGACGCCCGAGCGCTTGATCGACGGCGGTTCGACGGCGATGCCGAGCCGGCGCGCCTCGTCCCGGAACTCGGCCAGCTTGTCGGTCTGGCTCTTGTCGAAGGTCATGGAGGCGGCGAGGAACTCCGCCGGATAATGGGCCTTGAACCAGGCGGTCTGATAGGCGATCAGCGCATAGGCTGCGGCGTGCGACTTGTTGAACCCGTAGTCGGCGAATTTGGCGAGCAGGTCGAAGATGAAATTGGCGCGATCGGCCTTCACCTCCCGCTCGACCGCGCCTTTGACGAAGCGTTCGCGCTGGGCGTCCATCTCGGCCTTGATCTTCTTGCCCATGGCGCGGCGGAGCATGTCGGCTTCGCCCAGCGTGTAGCCGGAGAGCACCTGGGCGATCTGCATCACCTGTTCCTGATAGATGATGACGCCGAAGGTCTCCTTCAGAATGGGCTCGATCTTCGGGTGGTAGTAATCCGCCTCCTCGTCGCCGAGCTTGACCGCGCAATAAGTGGGGATATTGGCCATCGGGCCCGGCCGGTAGAGCGCGACGAGGGCGATGATGTCCTCGAAGCGATCGGCGTGCATCTCCACCAGCGCCTTGCGCATGCCGGCGCTTTCAAGCTGGAACACGCCCACGGTCTCGCCGCGCCCGAGCATGGCGTAGGTTTCCTTGTCGTCGAGCGGAACCTTGGCGAGGTCGAAGTCCGGATCGCGGCGGCGGGCGAGCTGGCCCGCCATGGCCAGCACCGTCAGGGTCTTCAGGCCCAGGAAGTCGAATTTGATGAGGCCCGCAGGCTCCACCCATTTCATGTTGAACTGGGTCGCCGGCATGTCGGATTTCGGGTCGCGGTAGAGCGGCGTCACCTCGTGCAGCGGCCGATCGCCAATCACCACGCCGGCGGCGTGAGTAGAGGCGTTGGAATAGAGTCCTTCGAGCGCCCCGGCGATTTTGAAGAGCCGCGCCACCCGCTCGTCCTGTTCGGCGGCCTCTCTCAGCTTCTGCTCGCCGGCGAGGGCTTCCGCGAGCGTTACGGGCTTCGCCGGGTTCTGGGGCACGAGCTTGGCGAGCTTGTCGACCTGGCCGAGCGGCATTTCGAGCACGCGGCCGACGCTGCGCAGGACGCCGCGGGCGAGGAAGGAGCCAAAGGTGATGATCTGCGCCACCCGGTCGGCCCCGTAGCGGTCGCGGACATAGTCGATCACCTCCCCGCGCCGCGTCTGGCAGAAGTCGATGTCGAAGTCCGGCATCGACACGCGCTCGGGATTGAGGAAGCGCTCGAAGAAAAGCCCGAAGCGCAGCGGGTCGAGATCGGTGATGGTCAGCGCATAGGCGACGAGCGAGCCCGCGCCCGAGCCGCGCCCCGGCCCCACCGGAATCCCCTGCGCCTTGGCGTATTTGATGAAATCGGAGACGATCAGAAAATAGCCGGGAAACCCCATCTTCTCGATCGTCGAGAGCTCGAAGTCGAGGCGGGCCGAATAGTCGTCGCGGGTGAAACCCTCGGCCGGGCCGTGGGCCGCGAGCCGCGCCATGAGCCCCTCGGTCGCCTGGCGGCGAAGCTCCGCGGCCTCCACCTCGGTCAAGGAGCGATCGTCCGGCGCGTCGCTCAAGAAGCGCGGCATGATCGGCTTGCGGGTCTTCGGGCGGAAGCTGACGCGGCGCGCGATTTCGATCGTATTGGCCGTGGCTTCCTCGAGATCCGCGAACAACGCGCGCATCTCGCCGCGCGTCTTGAAATAATGCTCGGGCGTCACCCGGCGCCGGTCGGCGACGCTCGTCACCGTGCCCTCTGCGATGCAGAGCAGCGCGTCATGGGCCTCGAAATCGCCGCGCGCGGCAAAATAAGGCTCGTTGGTCGCGACCAGCGGCGCGCCCCGGCGATAGGCCAGGTCGAGAAGTTGCGGCTCGACCTCCTGCTCGATCGGAAGCTTGTGGCGCTGGAGTTCGACATAGAGTCGATCGCCATACAAGCCGAGCAGCGTCTCCAGCCGCGCCTTGGCGATCTCCGCCTGCCCTGCCGCAAACATGCGGTCGAGCGGCCCGTCGGGCCCGCCGGTGAGCGCAATCAGCTCGGCCGCGTCTTCGGCCAGCACCGCGAGCGTCACATGGGGTTCGTCGCCCGCCGCGGTGTCGAGATAGGCGCGCGAGGCGACGCGCATGAGATTGAGATAGCCGGTCTCGGACTTGGCGAGCAGGACGATATTGCCCTTGCCCTCGTCGCGCCCCGCCGGGCCGGAGGTCTTCGCGTCGCCGAAATCCACGCGCAGCTGCACGCCGGCGATGGGCTGAATGCCGGCCTTGGCCACCTTTTCGGAAAATTCCAAGGCCGCGAAGAGATTATTGGTGTCGGTGACGGCGAGCGCCGCCTGTTCGTCCCGCGCGGCGAGATCGATCAGCTTGCCGATCGTCAGCGCCCCCTCGCGGAGCGAAAAAGCGGTGTGGAGATGGAGGTGGACGAAGCCAGCGTTTCCCGCGCTCATGCCAGGAGTCTAATGACTTGCGGGACCAGCCGAAACAATAGAGTTCGCGCGTCCACAGGCGCGGAAAACGGAGAAATAGCGGCGGACGCCCCTGCTGCTTCGAGACGCCGCCTTCGGCGGCTCCTCAGCATGAGGGGCTTCGGCAAGCGCCTCAGACACTTGGGCCTTCACAGACACTTGGGCCTTCACAGACACTTGGCCTCACGAGCCTCCCGCCAAGGTCTGTCTCGCATCTCGGGCCTGCCAAAAAGCGAAGCCCGGCGAGGCTTCCCTCGCCGGGCTGAAATCCGCTGGCGCCGCCCCGGACGAAAGGGCGCCGATTGTGTTACTCGGCCGGCGTGAAGGTCTTCGTCACCGACTCGAACGGCTTGAAGACATCCTTGGCGATGGAGGCGTAAAGCTCGCCGATCTTGCTCGCCTCGGCGACGAAATCCTCGTAGGCGGTCTTGGCGAAGTCGGTCTGAAGCGCGAAGGCCTCATCCATCTTCTTCACCGCAATAAGCTTTTCAGCAAGCAGACGGCTCTTCTCGAACGATTTCTTGGAATAGTCGGTCGTCTCGGCCGCAATGCTCTGCCAGCCCTTCGTGACCGCCGCAGCGGCTGCGGAAACAGCCTCGAACTGCTCTTTTCCGATCTGCTGCACGCTATCGAAATTGGCGACCATGGGATTCGTCCTCTTAATAATGGCGCGGAATCCTCGTTACGCCGCCCCCTGGCGGCGCGGCGTACGCGCCGGCTAACATTGAAAATATATGCGCTGCACAAAACTTCGTCAACAGAATTGTTGCGGCGCAAAAACCCGCGTCAGATTTACAGAAAAGCTTAACCCCTGAGTAACCGCATTCTCTTACCCTGAAGAACTGTAGCGTTTTTGCGACTGTGGCCTTCAGCTTGTCGCCCACGCCAGTGCCAGTTCCGTAAGGGGCGCGTACCAATGTCGAAATCGAGTTTGCTGGACCGCCTGGCTCTGCCCCGCTCTCTCGCCGCGATCTTCGCGGCCATCATGGCTTTCATCGCCGTCACGGCGATCCCCGCCGAAGCGCGCCGTCACGGCCATCGGTCCTATCACGCTTTCCACCATCACTTCTCCCACCATCGCGTCTATGCCCGCCACGAGCGCAGCCACCGCTTCTCCGCGTCAACCTCGGGCGGCGGCGGCGAGATCATCGGCGAGCATCGCGGTTTTGCGGCCATTGTCGTCGACGGCAACAGTGGCGAGACGCTCTACGCCCGGAATGAACACGAGCTGCGTCACCCGGCGTCAGTGACCAAAGTGATGACGCTTTACCTGCTGTTCGAGCAGCTGGAGAAAGGCCGTCTGCGGCTCGATACGCCGCTGATGATTTCCGCCCATGCTGCCGCCCAGGCTCCCTCCAAACTCGGCCTGCAGCCGGGCGAGACGATCAGCGTCGAGAACGCCATCAAGGCGGTCGTCACCAAGTCCGCAAACGACATCGCCTGCGCCATCGCCGAGAATATTGGCGGCGACGAGCGCAGCTTCGCGCAGATGATGACCCGGAAAGCGCATGCGCTCGGCATGCGCAACACGCATTACGCCAACGCCTCGGGCCTGCCTGACCCGGCCCAGATCACCACGGCCTATGACCTCTCGGTTCTGGGCCGGGCGATTCAGGACCGCTTCCCCCGCTACTATCGCTATTTCTCCATCCACAGCTTCGCCTACAATGGCGCGCTGCACGGCAACCACAACCATCTGCTCGGCCGCGTCGAGGGCATGGACGGGATCAAGACCGGCTACACCCGCGCGTCTGGCTTCAATCTGCTGACCTCGGTCCGGCGCGGCAATCATCATATCGTCGCGGTCGTCATGGGCGGCGCCACGGCTGCCGGCCGCGACCACATCATGGCGAATCTGATCGAGCAGCACATCGGCGGCGGCTCGTCCGTGCGCACGGCGGCGGCGATCACCGAGGACAACGCCGCCGCGGATGAGGTCGCCGAGGCGCCGGCGGCAATTGAGCGTCCGGCCGAGCGTCGCGTCGCCGTCGCCGAACCTGTCGCCGAGCCGGCGGTCGCGCGCCAGCCCGAGCGGCTCGCTTACGCCGATGAGCCGGCGACCGATCCGGATGAGGTCGGAACCGTCGCTCCCCGCGCATTGCGTCACGCCGATTCCGCTCCCGTGCCGGCTGTCGCGGTTCCGCTGCGGGAGAAAGCCATCGAAAGGCCGGCCGCCGAAAAGCCCGCGCAAATTCGCCCGGCGTTCGTCTCCGGCGTTCAGAAGCGGGTCGTCGAAGAGCCCGTCGCGAAAAAGGGACACGGCAAGGACGCCGCCAAGCAGCAACTCGCCATTGACGGCTCGACGTCGAGCCGCGCCGCCAAAGGCAAGGAGATCACCGTCGCCACGACCACGCCGTCCGCGATCCGCTCGACCACCAGCGTCGCCAAGGCCGACGCGGCGCGGCCGAACCGGCCCGGTTGGATGATCCAGATCGGCGCCGCCGAGGACCCGGACAAGGCCAACCAGCTGCTCTCGCGCGCCCGCAGCCAGCTTCAAGGATTTCCGCCCACGGCGCGGGCCTTCACGGAGAAGGTGCAGAAAGGCAATGAGACGCTCTGGCGCGCCCGCTTCGCCGGCCTCGAGGAACAAAGCGCGCAGTCGGCCTGCAAGGCTCTGAAAAAATCCGGCTTCGCCTGCTTCACGACGAAGAACTAAGGGCCTCCGCCATGTCCGCGACCTGGGATCATGACGAACCCGCGCGCCGCCGCCTAATGGTGGCGCCGCATCAGGACGTCCTTAGCTTCATTTACCCGCGCAGCCAGATCCGTCGTCCCGCCAAGGTCTGGATGAAGCTTCTTCATCAGATCGCGGTGGGCCCGCGCGATGTCGGCGGCCGCCGCGCCCTTTTTCAGCCCGAGGATTTCGTAGGCTTCATCCTCGGTAATCGTGCCCGAGCGACGCGCGCGCGTTTCGCCGCCGCTCCCCGCGTCACGGTGCGGATCGCCTGCCGCACGCCATCCGGTAAAGCGGCGGTCCATATACGCCTCTAGCAGGCGCGCGCCGTCCGGGTCGTCGCGCAGGCAGATGTTGTAGAGCTCGAGCAGCGCCGGCCGGGTCAAGGCGTCGAGCCGCTTGCCCTCGTCCTTGCCGACGAGAATCATGCCGCGGATCGCGCCGGTGGCGTGATCGAGCTCCATCTCGATCATGGCCGAGCGGACGCGCGAGACGCCACCCCCGCCCGCGCCGACATTGCGCATGCCGGCGCGCGATCCGAGCCCCATCAGCCACAGTCCGGCGGCGGCGAGGCCAAGGCCGAAGTCGAGGCGCCCGCGCGCCAGAAGCAGCCCGCCGACCGCCATCAGGAAAAACCCGCCGCCCCGCCTGATCAGCCGCGCGAGAAACGCGGGGGAGACCCGCGTGTAGGCATTGAGCGCATAAAGCCCCAGTGCAAGCGCGAAAATTCCCAAGAGGACAGGCATGGCTTATCGTGACCCCATCTGCGACAGCAGCAGCTGCGCGGCGGCTTCGCCCCGCCCCGCGCGTTTTTCGAGTTCCGGCAGGCCCCCTACGGCATAAGCGGCGGCGGCCCCGAGCAGTTCCGCGAGCCGCCGCGGCGCGGAAAGATCAAAGGCGGCGTAAGCGCCGCCGGTCAGGCGCGCAATCTCGCGATAGGCGGCCTTGACCGTCGGATCGTCGCCCTCCTGAAACAGGAAGGCCTTGAGCCCGAGGAGCCCGAGCTCCCCCGCAAGAGCGGCGAGATGGTCGAGGTTCTCCTCCATGGCGTCGCCGACATAGACGAGCGCGCCCACCCGCCGTGCGCGCGTCTCGTCCAGGGCGTGGCTCAGGACGCGGCCGATCTGCGTCTTGCCGGCCTGGCAGGAGATGCGGGCCATCAGCGCGCCGAGCCCGTCGCCCTGCGAGACGAAGCGGGACGCCCGGCACTCGCTGAAGCCGCGGAAATAAACGAGCTGCACGTCGAGGCCGCCTTGCCGGGCGGTCGTTCGAAACATTTCGCCCTGAATGGATTGCGCCACGTCCCAGGTCGGCTGGCGGCTCATGGTGGCGTCGAGCGCGAAGATCAGCCGGCCCCGGGCGCTCGGCTCGGAGACTCCGCGCGCCTTGTCGAGGAAGGCGTCTATGGCGCTGTCCTTGCCTGCCGGACGCGTCGCTGGCGCCTGTTTGTGGTCATCGGCCACGGATGTTCACGTCGCTTGTTCGTAACGATACTATAAAATCGGTTTCGTCCGATACAAAACAAGTGCCGGCGCGGCGCCCGCCAAAGGCCTGCGGCGCTGAAACGCCTAAGAAAAAGGGGTCCTGATGGAACGCGACCGCCTGCCTCCCACCCCAATCGCCGCCCTCCCCGCCCAAGAGAGCGAAATGGTGCAGTCACTGATGCGGCGTTTCGCCCTCGAGATGGCCGAGACCGGCCTGCGCGTCGGCGGCGTGACCCAGATGCGCGGCGCGGACGCCTCGGGCCGGTCGCGCATCTTCCTGCGCGACGTCGCGTCCGAAGCCGAGTTTGTGATCTCGCAGGACCTTGGGCCAGGGTCGGTCGCCTGCAATCTCGACGCCGGCGAGCTGGCGCTGGCCTGCGCCGCCGTCGAGCGCGCGGCGCGCGCGGGCGCCGATCTGATCGTCGTCAGCAAATTCTCCAAGCAGGAAGCCGAGCGCGGCGGACTTTGCGACGCCTTCCGGGCGGCGATGACGGCGCGGATTCCCGTCATTGCGGCGGTCTCGCCGCATTTCCGCGAGGAATGGCGGCGCTTCGCCGGCCCGCTCGCCGAAGACGTGGCGCCCTCCCGCGAGGCCCTCACAGAGTGGTGGGCGCGGGTGAGGATCTGAAGCTAGAGGTCTCTCGCCGCCTATCTCACCGCCGGCGCATACATCAGCCCGCCCTTGGTCCACAGCGCGTTCACGCGCCGCTCCATGCCGAGCGGCGAGGCTTGGCCGAGATTGCGCTCGAAAACGTCCGCGTAATTGCCGACATGCTTGATGATGCGATAGGGCCAGTCGCCGGAAAGGCCGAGGCCCGCGCCGCGATCGCCCTCGACGCCCAGCAGATAGCGGATGCGCGGGTCTTCCGACTTCAACGCGGCGTCGACATTGGCCATGGAGACCCGCAGCTCTTCGGCGTCGATCATCGCGAACAGCGCCCAGCGCACGACCGCCAGCCACTGGTCGTCCCCTTGCCGCACGATGGGGCTATGCGGCGCCTTGGTCAGAAGGTCGGGGAGAACGTCGTGCTCGTCAGGATCGGCTAGCTTCGCCCGAACCGCGTAGAGAGTCGAAACGTCGGCCGTGAGCGCATCGCATTGGCTCTTGGCGTAGCCCGCGGCGGCCTCCTCGAATGTCGGGAAAAGCTTTGGGGCGTAGGGCGTCTTGCGCGCGCGGAAAAAATCGGTGAGCTCCAGTTCGTGCGACGTGCCCTGCTGAACGCAGACCGCGACGTCGGCCAGATCCTGCGCCGAGGCGAAGCTGCGTTGACGGCGGACCAGGAAGCCTTGCCCGTCGTAGAAAGAGACGCCCGCATAGACGATGCGCTGAGCGTCGCGCGACTGCGTCCAGGGCGCGGCGCTGGCGAGCAGGTCCACCCAGCCAGACTGCAAGGAGGAGACGCGGTCTTTCGCGCCGAGGCCGAGAAACCGCACCTTGGCCGGGTCGTCGAAAATCGCCGCCGCAACGGCGCGGCAGAGATCGACGTCGAAACCGCGCCAGACGCCCCCTGCGTCGGGCTGGGCGAAGCCCGCCGTCTCCGTGACGCCGCAGGAGAGATAGCCCCGCCGCAGCACTTGCGTGAGAGTCGGCCCCAGGTCCGTCTGCGCGCTGGCGCCCTGCCCCGCGAGCGCAAGCATGATCGGCAGGGCGACCGCGAGAAAAAAGCGTCGGGCGATCATCGACGGGCTCGGCTGGCTGGCGCTCGAAAACCAAAGGGGCGTGCGCGTCAAATCTCACAACTCCGGCCATTGGATGGCAAGGGCTTTCCGGCCTCGCAAAACAGCGGCCGACCGCCCGGACCGCCGCGGGCGGCGCATTCTCGCGACGGCCCGCGGGTTTGCCTCGCGGTTTAGCGTCTAGAGACCGGCGAATTGGGCGAAGCTGCCGAGGACCCCAGCTGGGGTGTAATCATTCAGGTGAAGGTAAAAAAGCACAAGAAAGAGAAGCGGCAAAAACAGCGCGGCGATCAGGGCGTCAGGGGGGATGGTTTTCTGCGTTCCGGTCGGCATGGCCTTCGTCCTTCATTATCCGAACCCTGCTTGTGAAATTGGGACGCTTTCGACGAAAATCAACCACTTGCGCAGCTCCCGGCTCCTGGCGCAGGCGCCGCCGACGCGGCCGGACCAAGCCGCCGGTGGGGGATAACGCGTGTCGCCGCGCTCGTATTCGAAGCGCCTCTAGATTAGTTTTTGCGCAGGCGGCGCGTGGACGGAAGACAATGGCGAGCGACGAAGGCGGCAAATCGAAAAGGCGAATGGCGACGCTGCTGACGCAGGCGGGCCGCGCCCCTTTCGAGCATTTCGGTTTCGTCAATCCGCCCGTCTACCGCGGCTCGACGGTGCTGTTCCCGACCGTGGCGGATCTGGAAGGATTACGCCAGCCTTACACGTACGGAACCAAGGGCACGCCCACCACCCGCGCGCTCGAAGAGGCGTGGAGCGAGATCGCTGGAGCGGCCGATACGGCGCTCGTCCCTTCGGGGCTCGCCGCAATCGCGCTCGCTTTGCTCACCGCGACCAAGGCCGGCGCGCATCTTCTCGTGACCGATTCGGCCTATTCGCCGACTCGCGCGTTCTGCGACGGCTTCCTCGCGCGCTTTGGCGTGACGACGGAATATTACGATCCGACGATCGGCTCCGACGTCGCCGGCTTGATCCGGGAGGAGACCACGGCGGTGCTCATGGAGTCGCCGGGGTCCCAAAGCATGGAGATCCAGGACGTCCCCGCCATCGCCGCGGCGGCGCGCGCGCGCGGCGTCTGCGTCATCATCGACAACACCTGGGCGACGCCTCTCCTCTTCCCGCCCCATGAGCGCGGCTGCGACCTCGCGATTGAAGCCGGCACCAAATATCTCTCCGGCCATTCGGACATTCTTCTCGGCCTCGTCTCCGCCAACGCCAAATGGGCGAAGCGGCTGCGTCACACGTTCAATCTCTTCGCCATGGGCGCGAGCCCTGACGACGCCTCCCTCGCCTTGCGCGGCATGCGGACCATGGCGCTGCGGCTCAAGGAACAGGGGCGCGCCGCCTTCGACGTCGCGCAATGGCTCGAAGCGCGCCCGGAAGTCGCGCGGGTGCTGCATCCGGCCTTGCCGAGCCATCCCGGCCACGCGCTGTGGAAGCGGGACTTTTCCGGCTCCTCGGGGGTCTTTTCGATCATTTTGAAGCCGACGCCAAAGCAGGCGGCCGAGGCCTTCGTCGACGGGCTCGAGCTGTTCGGGATCGGCTTCTCCTGGGGCGGCTACGAGAGCCTCGTCCTCCCCTTCAACTGCGCCCCGTATCGGACCGCGACGCGCTGGGCGCCCGAAGGCCCGGCGCTGCGCTTCTCGATCGGCCTCGAGGATGTCGCGGATCTCAAGGAAGACCTGGAGGCAGGGTTCGCGCGCCTGCGAGACTGCCTGTCGGGGCCTGCGGAATGAGGGGCGGGACTCAATCGCCCCGCTATCGTTTCGCCGACTTCCCGAAGGCCAGCATGAGGTCGCGCAAGTCTGGTTCGTCCACCTGTTCGGCCGCGACCGCATAGGGAAACCAATAGGTCACCCGCTGGCCTTTTTCGGGCCATTTCTTGCGCTGGGCCTCCACCCGCAGCGCGTAGACCTCGACGCGACAGTCGACGAAGCCGCCGCCTTTCATCCGCTTTTCATATTCGAACTCGCCGAGCTTGGATTTCTCGACCTTGCCGTGAAGGCCCGCCTCCTGCTGCGCCTCGATGGCGGCGACGATATGGGGCTTACGACCCTTCATCGGCCAGCCTTTGGGAATGACCCAGCGTTTCGTGTCGCGCGAGGTGGCGAGGAGGATTTCGACGCCATGCTCCTCCGTCACGCGCCACGGCAGGGCTGCGTATTGGAGACGGGGCGTTAAAGGCCGGTCGCTCTTTTTCTTTGCTTTCGGCGCCTTCTTCGCCTGCTTCATCCAAAGAAACTCGCGCCGGTGTAGAAAGCCGCGGCGATGAAAGCCGACATCGGCATGGTTACGATCCAGGCCACGACGATATCCTTGGCGACGCTCCACCTGACCGCCGAGACCCGCCGCGCCGCGCCGACGCCGACGATCGCGCCGGTGATGGTGTGCGTCGTCGACACCGGAATGCCGAGACCCGTGGCGAGAAATAGGGTGATCGCGCCGCCAGTCTCGGCGCAGAAGCCTTGCATTGGGGTCAGCCGGGTGATCTTGGAGCCCATGGTGTGCACGATTCGCCAGCCGCCGAAGAGCGTGCCCAGCCCCATCGCCGCCTGGCACGTCAGCACCACCCAGAAAGGGACATGGAACTCGCCGCCATAGACGCCGTGCGAATAAAGCAGCACGGCGATGACGCCCATCGTCTTCTGGGCATCATTGCCGCCGTGCCCGAGCGAGTAAAGCGAAGCAGAAAGAAATTGCAGGGAGCGAAACAGCGTATCCACGGCAAGCGGCGAGCTGCGCACGAAAATCCACGAGACGGCGAGGATCAGCAGCAGCGCCAGCACGAAGCCGAGCGCCGGCGAAAGCACAATGGCCGAGCCGGTCTTGATGAGGCCGCTCCAGACGATGGCGCTCGTTCCGGTCTTGGCGACGCCCGCGCCGACGAGGCCGCCGACCAGCGCATGCGAGCTCGACGAGGGGATGCCGAGGGCCCAGGTGATGAGGTTCCAGGAGATGGCGCCCATCAGCGCGCCGAAGATCACCTTATCGTCGACGATCTGCGGCGAGATGATGCCGGCCCCGACCGTCTGCGCAACATGGAGGCCGAAGAACAGAAACGCCACGAAGTTGAAAAACGCCGCCCAGAACACGGCGTAGTGCGGCCGCAGCACGCGCGTCGAGACGATGGTGGCGATGGAATTGGCGGCGTCGTGCAAGCCGTTGAGAAAGTCGAAGGCCAGCGCGACGCCGATGAGCGCGAAGAGAGAGAGCGGGAGCTCGGCCACGCCTCGTCTCCTCAGCTGTGCTCGATGACGATGCCGGTCACCCGATTGGCGACATCCTCAAACCCGTCGACCACCTTTTCGAGGTGGCCATAAATCTCCGAGCCGACGACAAAGGCCATGGGATCGCTCGTGCGATGCAGGCGAAACAGCTCCTTGAGCCCCTGGTCGTGCAGGGCGTCGGCTTCGTCCTCGATGCGGGTGATCTCCTCGCTGAAGGCGTTGAGCTTGGCGGCGTTCTGACGCATCGCGCGCAGCAGCGGCAGCGCGTCCCGCGTCATTTCCGCCGATTGGACAATGATGTCGCCGATGCGCCGCATCGAGGCGTCGAATTCGTGGAATTCGTAGAGCTGCGTGGCTTTCGCCGTCTGGTGCATCTGGTCGATGGTGTCGTCCATCGCGACGATGAGATCGCGAATGTCGCTACGGTCGAAAGGCGTGATGAAGGTGCGGCGGACGGCGAGCAGCACCTCGCGGGTGATGTCGTCGGCGGCGTGTTCCTGCCGGCGGATTTCCTGGCAGCAGCCCAGATAGCCGTTCCCGCCGTCGAGCAACTGGCGCAGCGCCCCGGCCCCCGCGACGAGGGTCTCCGCATGTCGTTCGAAGAGGTCGAAGAAACCTTCTTCGCGCGGCATCAGGGCCTGAAACCAAGACAGCATTTGCCCCCTCCGCCCGACTCGGGCTCGTGAATTCGCCCGTCACAAAACTGTCATGCAAGGCCCTGGCGGGATAGCCGCGCCTCGGCTCTCTGTAAAGCCGGAATTTTAGGGCGTCGCCTGCTGCGGGGCCGTGCTCCCCGTCGGATCGTCCTTGCTGACCTCGAGCGCGGGCGGCGCCGGCGCGATGGTCCCGGTGAGGGCGGGCGTCGCCGCCGGGTTGCGGCGGAGCATGGCGCGCAGCCGATCGCGCGCGTTGGACGACATGGCGGCGGCGCTGAGCGGCACGAGTTTCGAGCCGCTGTAGACGAGGGCGCCGTCCGTCTCCACGAGAATGTCGCCGTTCTGCAGAGTCGGATCGTCCTTCGCCGTTCGTTCGAAATAGGCCTCGGAGGTTCTGGGGTCGTTGCAGGCGCAGGCGCCCGACGCGCGGTCGCGGAAGGCGAAGGCGCGCGGCATCGCCGAATAGCGCTGTCCCTTGCGGTTGCGCGCGCTCTCGATCGTCGAGCCGTCGTAAACGTCCATCTCGGCCGAGGGACAGGCGAGTTCGCACGACTGCTGGCGCGTCGCGCGGGTCGATTTGATCAGCGGAAAAAAGTAGCCGTCGCAGGTTCGCACGCAAAAGCCGCCGGCCCTCGGATCGGATGCAAAGCCCGAGCCGGCCGGCGCCCCCTCCCGCTTGGCGAAGCCGACCGTCCCCTGCACCCTGGCGCGGCGAGGCGCCGGCGGCGGCGCAGCCTGCTGCGGCGTCGGATCGGGTCCGAAAAGGAATTCGAGCAGTCCTTGCGCTTCGCCCGGCGCGGGAGCCAGGACAAACGCAAGCCCCAAGGCGACGATGGAGACCGCGACACGAAGCTGCATCCTCGCCCTTCCCTTCCAATCTGGACCGCAGGCGTCGATCCTTCGCGGATAGGCGCGTCATCCCTGTTCTCCGCCCTTGCCCACGGCGGCGGCGACGGCGCGAATCACGCTGGCGACCCCGGCAGGATTCGAACCTGCGACCTACCGCTTAGAAGGCGGTTGCTCTATCCGGCTGAGCTACGGGGCCAGGAGGGCGTCTCTCAATGCGTCCACAAACCGATGCGGGTCGTCTTGAAATTGTCCGCGTATGACGCGGTGCGGCGGGACGCGTTGTCGGGCTTGGGCTCCTCGACCCGATAGGGAAGGCCCGCGCGCTCGGCGTAGGCCACCGCCTCCTCCTTGGTGGCGAAACGCAAGCGGATCTGCTGTTTCATGTCCCCCGAGCTGGTCCAGCCCATCAGCGGTTCAATGGAGCGCGGCAGTTCGGGGTCGAACACGAGACGCCAGGGCTTCTCCGGTCCCGGACCGGACTGGGTCACGCTCGGCGACTGACGATAGATGCGAGCCGTCATTTCAACCTCTTGTTTCCCCGAAGGAGCGGCCGACGCCGCTTCGGTCATTGCCCCGTCAGAGGCGAAAACTCTCGCCTCCTTCGTAATCAGCCGAGGAGATTTTTCAACCGGATTTTCGTTCGCGCATCATGCGCCCGCCTTACGGCGCCAACGTGACCTGCCGCAGGGAGCCGCACATCGGCAGGCTCTCACGGATTCTAGGGGGCGACCGCCGATGAAGTCAAAAGGCGCCCCTCCCCGCGCCGTCCGAGCTAAAGCGTCAATCCAGGTAACGCAAAATGCGCATCGGATTGCCGACGACGACCGCCCGCGGCGGCACATTGCTGGAAACGACGGTTCCGGCGCCGACCATCGCCTCTTCGCCAATCTCCACGCCCGGCAATATGGTCGCGCCAGCGCCGATCGAGGCGCCGCGCCGGACGATCGTCCGGGCGAATTTCTCGGGATAGGCCTTGGAACGCGGGAACATGTCATTGGTGAAGGTGACGTTCGGGCCGACGAAGACATTGTCCTCGAGCCGCACGCCGTCCCAGAGATAGACGCCGCTTTTTACCGTCACATTGTCGCCGATCACCACGTCGTTCTCGACGAAGCAGTGGGCGTTGACGTTGCAGCCGGCCCCAATGCGCGCGCCCGGCAGGATGACGCAGAACTGCCAGATTCGGCTGCCGGGGCCGATCGAGACGGACTGACAATCGGACAAGGGATGGATGAACATGCGGGCGCGCTCTAAAACGTCAGGGGACGATGTCGCGTAATCGCGACAGGAAGCCCTTGCGTTGCGCCTCCGAGCCGCGGGCCGCGGCCGCTAATGCGCTTTGCTCCCTCGGGCTGATCGCAAGCGTCGGCGCCGCGACGGCAATATCCGTCAGAGCCCGATCGAAGGCCGCGCCGAATTCCGGGTAGGCGTGACGCCAGGCTTTTATGTGGCCGACGAGATGGGCGTAGGCGGCGTAGAGTTCGGCGGCGTCGATGACGCCCTTCCTAGCGGCGAGGTCGATGACCAGACGCCAATCGGTGATCAGATTGGGCCAGTTGCCGTTCTTGTCCGGATTGCTGTTCGAGGCGGGATGGACGCGGAAATAAGACAGCGTGTCGGGCGTGACGACGGCATTCCCCTTCGCGCAGAGATGGGCGAAGACGGCGACGTCGGCGAGGCCGGGACACAGCGTCCCGTCGATTGTCATGAAGGCGACGCTTCCGTCCGGCTCGACGAGATCCTGCTTCCTGAACAGCACGGTGGTGAATTCCCCGATCTGGTTCAGCAGAGTCCGCGCCATTTGCCGGAGGATGTCGCGACCGTCGATGACCGTCGTCGACGCGATCCCGAAGGGGTTGATGAGCTCGATCGGGTGATTTTCATTATCGATGGTTCGGCGGGGCGAAAAGGCGAGCGTCGCGTTCCTGTCGGACGCCGCCTCCAGCGCCTCCACGAGATACTGGGTGCAAAACGGGTGCAGAATATCGTCGTCGAAGAGGAACTTGATGTAATCGCCCTGCGCGACCGACATGAGATGCTGCAGATTGTTGATCCCCCAGCAGCCCGGACTCGGATTGCGCAGATAGGTCACATGCGCGCTGAACTCCGAGACGATGTTTTGAATGGCGTCGGTCGGGCAATCGTCCGAAACGATGATCTCCCTGTTCTCCCAGCTCTGGGCGATGGCGCTCGTCAGGCACATGCGGAAATGCGACGGCTTGTAGGCAGGGATGAGAATGGAGACCGATTTCATCTGTGCTCTGGCGCCCTTCTTCAGCTTTCCGCCACGGCCGCGCGCAGTGCGACGGTCACCCGGTCGACATCGTCGAAGCTCAGATGCGGTCCCATGGGCAGACTTAGCGCTTCCTTTGCAAGGCGGTCGGCGACCGGCCATTTCTGCGCAAGGGGAGCCATCTCGCCATAGGCTTGCTGCCGAAACGGCGGAATGGGGTAATGCACGAGCGTCCCCACGCCGCTTGTCGCGAGCCGCTCCTGCAAGAGGTCGCGCTTCGGCGAGGTGACGACATAAAGATGCCAGGCGTGAGTCATGCCCGGCGCGCTCGAGGGCAGGCCAATCGGCAGACCCGCGAGGCCCGCCTCGTAACGCCGGGCGATCTCCTGGCGGCGGCCGTTCCACGCGTCGAGATAGGGAAGCTTGACCCGCAGGATGGCCGCCTGAAGCGGGTCGAGGCGGCTGTTCATACCCTTCTCGAGGTTCACATATTTGACCGACGACCCATAATTGCGCAGCATCGCGATCCGTTTCGCGACGTCGGCGTCATTTGTCGTCACCGCGCCGCCGTCGCCGAGCGCGCCCAGGTTTTTGCCGGGATAGAAACTCCAGGCGACGACATCGCCGTCGCCGCCAATCCGTCGTTCGCCAATCCGCGCGCCATGGGCCTGCGCGGCGTCCTCGACCATCTTGAGGCCGTAGCGGGCGCAGATTTCCTTGAGCCTGGGAAGATCGGCGGGATGTCCGTAAAGATGCACGGGGCAAAGCGCGCGGGTGCGCTCCGTGACCGAGGCCGCCACACGATCCGGATCGAGGCAATGGGTGACGGGGTCGGGCTCGACGGGCACAGGCGTTGCGCCGGATGAGGAGACCGCGAGCCAGGTGGCGATATAGGTGTTGGACGGAACGATGACCTCGTCGCCCGGGCCAATGTCCAGAGCCTTGAAGGCGAGCGTCAACGCGTCGAGCCCGTTGCCCACGCCAACGCAATGCGCCGCGCCGGCATAGGCTGCGAATTCAGCTTCGAACGCTGCGACTTCCTCGCCCAGAATGTAATGGCCCGAGTCGAGGACGCGGGCGATCGCTTGGTCGATCTCGCCCTTGAGTTCCGTATAGGCCGCCTTGACGTCGAGGAATGGTATCACCGGCTCACGCCCCGCTCTGCAAGAAACTCTGAATAATTACGAATGTAATCGGCGGGGTCGTATTCGTGCGAGGCAAAGACGAGCAGCACCGCGTCGGAGGAAAACTTATATTGAATGCCCCACACGCCGGGGGGGATGTAAAGGCCCTGGGTCGGATGGTCCAGCGTGATTTCCTCTCTGTGCCGGCCGTCGTCGACGACGACGGCGATCGATCCGTTGACGCAGGTCAGATATTGCTCGCAGACGCGATGGGCGTGCTCGCCGCGCGTCTCGGACGACGGCACGTCGAAGACAAGGAAATAACGCTTGGGCTGGAAAGGGATGTCGCGCGGGAACTCCCCCGCGCACAAGGCCCCGCGCAAATCTTCGTGACGGCGCAGATTGTAGATCGCGACGCCCGTAACGGAGCAGCGATGCGCGCCGACCGTCCTTTGGGGACTTGCGCCCAATTCCGGAATCGGCCCCTGCGCTTCGGATTGGACGTAGCCCTCGATCACGGCCGGATTGCCGCTGACGAGGGCGTAAGGCGGAACGTCGCGCGTGACGACGGTCCCCGCCGCGATCCGGGCGCCCATCCCGATCCGCACGCCTTCCGACAGGACGCTGCCGGCGCCAATATAGACCCTGTCCTCGATCACCACCGGCGCCGCGCCGCTGGAGGTCTTCGCGCCGCGAGTCAACGTGACGCCCGGCTCGATATGGCAATGGGCGCCGATCCTCAGCCCGCCGTCAAAGACGACGCCGCCGCAAAGACGCGCGCCCTCGCCGACCGACATGTCGCCGTCGAGAAAGGAAAAGGGGCCGATCTGCACGTTCCGCCCCAGGCGAACGCCTGAGCCGACGCGCGAAGTGGCGTGAACTGCGGTTCCCTCAGAACCCATCGTTCCTCACAGTCGTGATTTCGTCCCGCTGTCTTTACGGCGGCGAGAGGATTTGTCGAAGCGTAACGATAGCATCCTCGTCAAAGTCAAGCTCTCCAATAATGTTACGTTCACGCTCCCCGGCATGGATAAGCTCAGATTGACGCCGGAACGCCCGGTGGCTCCCGGGGCGACGATGCGCTAACATCAAGCTTGCAAATCGGCGGAAAGCGCCTTCTCTGCGAATGGTTCAAGGTTCTCTACAGGCGCTTGCGTATAATGCTCGAGAGACTGCGCGCGGCTCCCCAAACCAACGAAACGGGGCTGCTGTATATTTCGTCTTTGGATGGCCTGAGGCTCTTGGCTTTCCTCGCCGTCTTTATCCACCATCTTCCCGTCTCAATGGCTTTTCTGGGCATGGAGGCTTTCCAGAAACGGGGATGGGTGGGCGTCGAGCTGTTTTTCGTCATCTCGGCCTTTCTGTTTTTTCACTTGTTCGAGGCCGAGGTCCGCAAGGCCGGCTTTATCGATGTGAAGCGTTTTTATCTTCGTCGCTTCCTGCGGATTTACCCGCTCATGGCCGCCTTCCCCGCCGCCATGATCATCTGGACAGGCGCCTATTCGAAAGACGCAATCTTTCGTCTGGTCGGATTAATGGCGGGGGCGGACAACCTTGTCACGGCCTTCGACGGCTACTCCCCCATTCCCTTCAGCCCGCAATTGTGGACGCTGAGTTTCGAGTTCCAGATCTATCTGGTTATTCCCTTTGCTTTCCTGGCCTATCAAAAATATGGGACCCGTCGCTTCTTGATTGGCGCGGCGATCGTGTGGGGCTTGTGCACGTTGCTGCGGATAGCCGCGGTTCTCTCCGGCGTTGGCTATCTGCCCGCGTGGGTGTTGCCCTTCCTGCGCCCGGACTCGGTGCTTCTCGGGATGCTGCTCTCGATTTTCGTCAAGGATATCCCGCCCCTTTACGCCCTTGCCGCGGGCCTCGGAGCTGCGTCGGGGTTTTTTGCGCTCCCGCTCATGGAGCAATCCGCCACGAGCCAGATTCTCGTATTCCCGGCGGCGGCGATCATGTGCGGGGCGTTGGTGGCGCTGGCGCATTCGTGGCGTCCTCTCGGCCGCGTCTTGAGCCTGCGCTGGGCGACCTTTGCAGGCACGATCAGCTTCGGCCTGTATGTCTTCCACGTTTTTGGGATTTATCTGGCGGGCAACCTTTTGGAGCGCTTTGGCGTCGATCCGTCAACGGCAAGCGCGGCGGCTTGCGTTGCGCTCACGGCGGTGGCGTTCGCCGCGACATTCGCGATGGCGGCGGCAAGCTATATGGGCTTCGAACGGCCGTTTCTGAAATTGAAGGATCGATTTGCAGCCGTCCATGGCCGACCGGCCGTTTAGGCTCGCGTGAGCGCGTCATTTTCCCGCGTGTCGGGTGGGCTGATCGGCGACAACCGCCGCGGCGAGAGACTGTCTTGCGAGATATTCTGACGCGGCGACGGTCAGATGCGCGTCATCCGCCGCGGTGAGCCCCGCCGTCCGGTCGTTTCCCACATATGTCAGGCAGCCGCCGTCGCGACAAAACACGTCGATCGCGCTCACATATTGGAACGGCGCCCCGGACAGCTTCTCTTTGAGATATCGGTCATAGAAGATGAATTTATCGTCGGATTCGAGCGAGCTGAATCTCGGCGTTTGCGGCCACAGTCTTGTCGCCACGACGACAGGCAGCGGATGCTTCCAATGCGGGACCGAACCCACGAACACAACCTTTTTGGCGCCAATCTTTTTTAGATGATCCGCCAGGTCGAACATGGTTTCCGGCGGGTGCACGCCATTATGGGCGACGACGACGACGTCGGGCTTCGATCGCGCAATCTGACCCAAAGCGAACCAGTTCGACTGCTGACAGTATTGGCTGGCGCTCCCCGCTGAGGCGAGCCCCGGCGTACATCCCGAACTCGCGACCTGGAGGATCTGCCAGTCGTCCGGCAGCGCCCGCTTCAGGCCCGGATGGAGCTGCTGCGCGTGGCTGTCGCCCCAAATGAAAACGGCCTTTGCAAACTTATGATCCCGTTCAAAGCATTCGTCGGAAATGGCGTTTTTCGGGGCCGTGGTGATGAGCCCGGCTCGGTGGGACTCGAAATCATAGAAATCGCACTGCAGGCGGAACTCCGCCGGAATTTTCTCGGCCGAGAAATAGCTCCAGTCGGGCGGGCTATTGTCGAAATGCCTCAGCAATTCTCTGCGGGCTTCGTCATATCTCGCGTCAAAGCCCTTGTGGAGCACGCCCGAGACGCCGAAAGCCAGGAGAAGCAGGCCCGCGGAAAAACTCGCGGAGAAGACTTGCGGACGATTGAGAAAGCCGCGCGTCCGGAACGGCCGTTCGACGAAGCGCCAAGAGAAGTAGGCGATAGGAAAAGTCGCGAGGACGACGGCGGCGGCCGAGACCGTCGTCAGGCCCCCGAAATGGATATTGCGGGCGAAGGCGAGCAGAGGCTGATGCCAGAGGTAAGCGCTATAGCTCACGAGGCCGACCGCAACGAAGCCGCGCGCGCCGAGAAGTTTGCCGACGAGCGTGTGGCTCCTCGCGAAGACGATGATGAGCGCCGCCCCGATCGTCGGCGTGAGCGCATAGAAGCCCGGAAACGGCGTTTGCCTGCCATAAGCAAAGACGCCGTAAAGGATCATCATCAGGCCGGACAGGCCGAAAAGCTCCTCGAGGATTTTCGGGCGGGGTCGCGGTTCGCTCAGATAAAAAGCGGCAAGCGACCCAATGAACAATTCCCATGCTCGGGTCGGCAGCAGGTAAAAGGCGGCCGAGGGATATCTCGCCAACGCCCAATCGGCCAAGAGCAGACTGGCGACGGCGAGGGCGATGAGCATGTAAGCCGCTCGCCTCGCGCCCTTGGGCAAGGCCAGGGTCAGAAGAAACGGAAAGAACAGATAGAACTGCTCTTCGACCGCCAGACTCCAGGTATGAAGCAGCGGTTTCAGCTCCGAGGCGGAGTCGAAATAGCCGCTCGTCTCGCTGAAGAAGATGTTCGAGCTGAACAGGCAGACGGAGATGAGGCTTTTCGAAAAGGCCGTCATTTCCTGCGGGGTCAGCAGAATCCAGGCCGCCGGCAGGGTAGCCGCCAGCATGAACAGCAAGGCCGGGATGATGCGGCGAACGCGCCGTTCGTAAAAATTCACGATCGAAAAGCGGCCCGCAAGCCATTCCGTCATGATGATCGAGGTGATCAGATAGCCGCTGATCACAAAGAAGACGTCGACGCCGACGAAGCCTCCTTTGACGACGTCGAAGCCAGCGTGAAACAGAATGACGGGCACGACAGCCAGCGCGCGGAGGCCGTCGATTTCCGGTCGGTAGGCCAGTGGATGTGAACCTGGCTTCTCGGCGGCGCCGATGCGCTGGCCTGAGGCGAGGGAGGCCGGGCGGGCGATCGGACGAATGCGGTATGCCGCCGAGGATCGGGTAATCGTTCCCAAGTAAATTCCGCCTGTTTCGAAGCAGAACTGCGGACGCCTGCTCGATATTATTTTGCTAGACGAGGGCAGCGGGCGCTTGGCTGAATGGCTAAGCTGCAGCTATCCTTGAACAAATCTGCGTTGAAATAAATTACGGCCCAGGATGTGTCAAAAATACGGGCCGGACTTAAAGTATAGTTTCAGCTTTTCGGGAGGCGAGGACGGGCGGCGGGCGCGGCGGCGCCATCGCCCCCGCACGCCGCGGGGAGCCGCACAGATCCGGCCGTCCGAGTGACGCCGGCGTCAGTGATGAAGGATGGTCGGGGCAGCAGGATTCGAACCTGCGACCTGAAGTACCCAAAACTTCCGCGCTACCAGGCTGCGCTATACCCCGCCGGACTTGGTGCCAATCGTCCCAGACCCGTCGCCTATCATGCGGCGGTTTTCCTCACAAGGCGGCTTCAATTCCTGAACGCCGGGTGCCGAACGGCGTCGCCGGGCTTCAGGCCGATCTTCTTGGCGGCGCCGGCGTTGAGTTCGATCACGGCGTAAGCCTCGCCGCCATAAATGACTTCCTCGGACATGGGCGTCGCGTCGGCCGCTATTTTCATGACGACCCCCTTTTTCGAAACGAACACCATGTCGAGCGGAATATAAGTGTTCTTCATCCACATCATGATGGGCGTCTCGGTGTGGAAATCGAAGAGCATGCCCTGGTCGTCCGGCATGGCGCGGCGGAACATCAGGCCCTTGGCCCGCTCGTCGGGCGAATCCGCCAGTTCCACTTTGAAGATATGCGGTCCGCTCTCCGTCACGAACTCCAACCGCTGCAGGGCCGTCTCGGCGCTCGCGCCCGCCGCTGCGAAGAAGAGGGAGAACGCCACCCATAGGCCTGCGAAAATCGATACGGCGCGTCCCGTGGCGGCGAAACGCCAAAGTCTCATTACGGTTCTCCGGCTGCTGTCAACGTGCGTATAAAGCCGCCGAAGGGCCACGAGGTCAATGAGAGGGGCTTTTCGCCTCGAGCGGACGAACCTCGGCGGCCATGAGCCCCTTGGGGCCGTCGCCGTAGCGGACGAGAAGGCTGTCGCCAGGCTTCAGCTCGGTCATGCCGAAGCGGCGCACCGTCTCCATGTGCAGGAAGATGTCCTCCGTCCCCTCCCCGCGGGTAAGGAAGCCGAAGCCCTTCACGCGGTTGAACCACTTCACAATAGCAATTTCATAGCCGCTCGTCGGCTTGACCTGCACATGGGTGCGTCCCGCACAGGACTGCGCCGGATGCACGGCCGTCGACTCGTCCATCGCCAGGACGCGGAACACCTGCATGCCCTTGGCGCGCTTCTGCGCCTCGCACACGACGCGCGCGCCTTCGAAAGCGGTCTGCAACCCGCTGCGACGGAGAATGGTCACATGCAAGAGGATGTCCGGCGAACCATCGTCCGGAACGACGAAGCCGTAGCCCTTGGCGACATCGAACCATTTTATTCGGCCTGCGACCTCGACTAACTCGAGGCCCTCTTCGCCTTCGGCGGCGGGCGCAGCGCCCAACTCGTCCTCAAATGTTACCTTCGCTCCCAACCGACCAACTCCCCCAGTGCTGATCCAGAGCATTCGACCGGCGCAGACGGCGAGCAATCACAAACTCGAATCTCTGCGTGCCAAATGAATCACTGGGGGCAAGATAACATCGACAGCCCGCCATCCAACCAGAGATTTTTTAACAAAGCGCGAATCGCTGTGGATACACGTGCTGCGAGCACACCCTTGTTATAGCTCGCTTTCCCGCGAGATGGCCGCAACAGATTCAAACCAAAACGGTTTTGCGCCCGTATCCAGGCGCGAAGCTGCGGCGGCAGGCTCGACCGTAGGCGCCGGCCCGAAAAAATCCGTATCCGGTGCGTGAATTGGCCACAGCCGCCCCGCCCGTCGAATTTGACAAATTGCGCGGAGCGCGCAATCGAAACACAGGCGTACGAGGGCCATTGAACCGCCGGCGCCCGTTTTTTCCCGTCTCACCTGGAGCCGTCGCATGACCGACCTGTCGACCGCGCCGTCGAGCGCTTCCGCCGAGAAGGGCGCGCACGGCGCCTCTCCTTATGATCTCGCGGCGCTCGTCGCGGCCCGGGAGGACGAGCGTTTCGCGCTCCATTCCAAATATCTCAACGAAATGTGGGTGCGCGTTCTCAAGACGATCGGCTATGACGTCGGCTTTACGCGCGGCCTCGGCGCTTATTTATGGGATCGCAAGGGCGACCGCTACCTCGATCTGCTCAGCGGCTGGGGCGTCTTCGCGCTCGGACGAAACCATCCTGCCGTGCGGGAGGCGCTGATCAGCGTTCTCGACGGCGAATTCGCCAATCTGGTGCAGCTCGACGTCTCGACTCTCGCCGGCGTTCTGGCTGAGAAGCTCGTCGCGCGCGCGCCCTATCTGGACAAGGTTTTCTTCGCCAATTCCGGCGCGGAATCGGTTGAAGCGGCGATCAAATTCGCCCGCGCGGCGACAGGCCGACCCGGGATTCTGCATTGCGCGCATTCGTTCCACGGCCTCACCTATGGCTCGTTGTCGATGAACGGCGACGATATTTTCAAAAAAGGCTTCGGGCCGCTTTTGCCCAACGCGCAGGAAATTCCGTTCGACGATCTGCCGGCGCTCGAGCGCGCGCTCGCCGGACGCGATATCGCCGCCTTCTTCGTCGAGCCCATTCAGGGCAAGGGCGTGAACATTCCCTCCGACTCTTACCTCGCCGGCGTGCAGGCGCTCTGCCGCAAATACGGCACGCTCTTCGTCGCCGACGAAATCCAGACCGGACTCGGCCGCACTGGCCAATTTTTCGCGATCGACCATTATCCCGGCGTCGAGCCGGACATGATCGTCATCGCCAAGGCCTTGTCGGGCGGCCATGTGCCGGTCGGGGCGGTGATCACCCGCAAATGGGTCTTCGACAAGGTCTTCGACCGCATGGATCGCGCCGTGGTCCATGGATCGACGTTCAGCAAGAACGATCTGGCCATGGCGGCGGGCGTGGCGACTCTCGAGGTCCTCGCGAATGAACGCGTGGTCGAGAATTCCGCCGAGAAAGGCGCGCGCCTGCTTGCCTCCTTCAGGAAGATGGCCGAACGCTATGAGCTCGTCTGCGATGCGCGCGGCAAGGGGCTGATGATCGGCGTGGAGTTCGGGCCGCCGAAATCGTTCAAGCTCAAGGCCGCGTGGAACCTGCTCGAGACGGTGAATTCGGGCCTGTTCTGCCAGCTCATCTCCATTCCGCTGTTCCGCGACCACAAAGTGCTCACCCAGGTCGCCGGCCACGGCAATCACACGATCAAGCTGCTGCCGCCGTTGACGCTTACGGACGCGGATTGCGACTGGATCGAATCCTCCTTCGACGCCGTCGTCGCCGAGGCGCACAATGCTCCTTCGGCAGTGTGGTCGCTCGGCAAGACGCTCGCCGAACATGCGATCAAGGCGCGCGTTTCGCGGTGATTGCCGGCGCGGCTTCACGCGCAACCACAAGTCTGAACGGGGCCAACGTAAGTTGGCGGTGATGGTTACGCCGTTACGCAAAGCCTGTCGCAACAGGTTCGCCAGTGTTTCCCGGGGCATTGTACGAGCACACCGGGAGACACGCTCTTGAGGCGGGCGCTGGAAAAGTTCAACGCGCAAGCGGCTCTGCATCCGCCTCCAGGGGAGCCCCTACCCCCGATACAAGCGGCCGCGCAGCATTGCGTGTGATAACTGAAGCGGCCCTCGCGTCACCAACGGCGATAAACCGCGCCGCCATAGGGGCCGCGCACGACAGCTCCGCCGCCGTAGGGGCCGCGATAGACAGCTCCGCCATATGCGGGACCGTAGAAGCCCCGCCGCACGCCGACCGCGCCGTTCGGCCCCGCGCAGCCGGCGCGATAGACGCCGCGCGCGCAAACCACGGCGCCCGCGTCGGGCATGGCGGCGAAAACGGACGAAGCGGCGAGCGCCGTGATGATCAGAACCTTTTTCATCCTGCTTCCTTCAAACGAGGCGCCTCGGCCGGTGCGGCGTGCAACCCAACCTGAACGTAACAGATTCGCAGGCCTCTCGATGCATTTTCGCAACTCGAGCGGATTAGCCATCCGCTAACCGCCGCCCCGCGGGGAACGAAGCTTGCCCCCTTCCCTGTCGGCGCGCGCCGCGCGCGCGTCTTTCGGACCGTTTCGACGCAAAGCGTCCCAGTTCGGTTCGATCCGACAGGAAGGGCGTCGGTCATGTGTTTTAAATTGGGACTCCGCGCGCTCGCACTGGCCTGCGCATTGACGCCGCCGGGGCTCGGCTTGGCGCAGGCAGGCGGCGTTGGCGAAGGCGGTCATGGCGGCGGCGGGCCGCCGCCGCCATCGGCGCTTCCCGGCGTCGGCCCTGGCGCTTATGCGCCCGGTCAGGGGCCGGTTGGCGCCGCAGGCTGGAATGGCGGCAACTGGCGCGGCTATACCCACGCCGCCCCTTTCGTGGGCGGGGGTTATTACGGCGGCGAGTACGGCGGCGGCTACGTGGGCGGCGGCGGCCCCGCCAATGTCTTCACCTATAACCATTTCGACAACCGCCGCCGCGACGGCGGCTTCTATGGCGGCGGCGGCGTGTTCTACGGCGATGACGGCTACAGCCGTCTGACGCCGGCGCGCGCGTCGGAAGACGGCGACGGATATTCGTTCAGAAAGATCGCCGGCGAAGCGGCTGGAGTCGAGCGGCCTAACCCACACGTCATCCATCTCCCCGATTATCGGCACGGGATGCGCACTGGCGCGCGCCGCGACAGCCGTCACTGAATTGCGAGACAACCAGGAGTGAGTCGTATGCGTGCAAGAATAAGTGTGAAACCCATGATGGTTGCGGTCGTCATTGGTCTCGTCGCGGCGAGCGCGGCGGCGCAAGCGCAGGATTTTGAGCAGCCCTTCTTCGGCGGCGGCTATGCGCCCGCGCCCGGCTATGCCTATGGCGGCTACGGTCAGAGCTATGGGGGACTTGGGGCCAGCGTCGGGGTAGGAGTCGGCGTCGCGGCCGGCGCGGTCGGCTACGATCAGGGCTATTACTATGGCGGCTATCAATATCCGGCCGGCGGCTATGGCGGCGGACCCTATCGCCGCGCCGCCTATAGCGCCGCCGACGTCTATGTCAGCGGCGGCTATCCCGCGCCCTATGGGCGCCGCTACGCGCCCTCCCCCGTCTATCGCCCCTACGCGCGCGGATATTACGCGCCGACCCCGGCGTATGGCGGCTATTACAACGCCGGCTACTCGCCCTATCGCGGGCTGCGGCAGCGCTGCCAATGCGTGCTTTACTAAAAAAATGCGGCGGCCCTCGAGGCCGCCGCTCGAATCTTCAGGATCGACGCCGAAGGATCAGGCGTTGACCGCCTTGTCGTAGTCCTCGACGAGCGCGCGGGAGAGCGCGCCGGGAACGAAAGGGTAAGGTCCGACCTCTGCGACCGGCGTGACTTCCGCACCCGTGCCGCAGATGAAGCATTCCTCGAAGCTCGCCATCTCTTCCGGCATGATGCGGCGCTCGATCACCTCGACGCCGCGCTGCTTGGCGAGGTCGATGACGGTGCGGCGCGTGATGCCGTCGAGAAAGCAGTCGGCGATCGGCGTATGCAGCGCGCCGTCCTTCACAAAGAAGACATTGGCGCCGGTGCATTCCGCCACCCGCCCCTGCCAGTCGAGCATCAACGCGTCGGCGTAGCCGCGCCGCTCGGCGCGATGTTTCGAAATGGTGCAGATCATATAAAGCCCCGCCGCCTTGGCCATGGAAGGCGCCGTCTGCGGATCGGGCCGGCGATATTCGGCGATGTCGAGCTTGATGCCCTTCATCTTCGTCGCGATGTCGAACATGCTCGGCCAGTCCCACACCGCAATGGCGACGTGAATCGTCGAGTGCTGGGCGGCGACCGCCATCATCTCGCTGCCGCGCCAGGCCACGGGCCGGACATAGGAGTTCAGGAGGTTATTGGCCTTGAGCGTCTCGTCCTTGGCGGCGTCGAGCTCCTCGACCGAATAGGGAATCTCGAAATCGAGAATTTCCGCCGAGCGCTTGAACCGCTCCGAATGTTCGGTGGACTTGAAGATCTTGCCGCCATAGGCGCGCTCGCCCTCGAAGACGCAGGAGCCGTAATGGAGGCCATGCGAGAGAACATGCAGCTTGGCGTCGCGCCAGGGAACCAGCGCGCCGTTATACCAAATGAATCCGTCGCGCTGATCGAAGGGCGGGACACTCATGGCAGGCTCCGGGAATGCCACGTCCGGAAGGGGCCGAAGGGCCGCGTGGACGCTGCGCGTCAGCACTAGCCATCGGTCGGAAATATGTCAATATAGCTGACGTAAAGGCGTGTTACGGAAAGACCAGCCCGGAGCCGGCGTTTGAGCGAGCTTTTGCAGCGAAAAACCGCGGCGCGGGGCGCTGAAGGCGCCGTCGAACCGATCCGCGGCGCGCGCGCGGCGCCGCCTCTGGAGGACGACGCCGAGGCGCTCGATCTCGTCGAGCTGTTTTTCTTCGCCTATCGCGACTTCGTCGGCGACGCCGACCGGCTGCTCGAGAATTACGGCTTCGGCCGCGCCCATCACCGGGTGCTGCATTTCGTCAGCCGCCGGCCGGGCCTGACGATCGCCTCGCTGCTCGACATTCTCAAGATCACCAAGCAGAGCTTGAACCGCGTCCTCAAGCAGCTCCTCGACGCCGGCTTCGTCGAGGCGCGCGCCGGCGCGGCGGACCGGCGCCAGCGGCTGCTTTACCCCACCCCGCGCGGCGGCCAGCTCGCCCGCGAATTGGCCGCGCTGCAATCGGCGCGCTTCCGCCGCGTGCTCGAATCGCTTCCGGCGGAGACCCGTGGCGCGGCGGCGGAGTTTCTCTTCGCCATGCTCGACCCCGAGGAGCGCGCGCGCGTGCGCGCCCATCTCGGCCGTCTCGACATTGGCCGGAGCGCGCGATCATGAGCGTCGCCGCGACGCGCGCCGCTCCGTCGAAAGGCGCCCACATCCTCGTCGTCGACGACGACAAGCGCATCCGCTCGCTGCTCGCGCGCTATCTCGTCGGCGAGGGCTATCTCGTGTCGTCGGCGGCCGATACGCGAGAAGCGTCGGAGCGGCTGCGCGACTTCGCCTTCGACCTCATCGTGCTCGATGTGATGATGCCGGGCGAGAGCGGCACGGCCTTCGCCGCGCGGCTTCGCGACGGGCCGGAGCCTTTGCGCTCGGCCCCGATCCTGATGCTCACCGCCCTCGCCGAGACCGCAAATCGCGTCGAGGGGCTGGAGGCCGGCGTGGACGACTACCTCGCCAAGCCCTTCGATCCGCGCGAATTGTCCCTGCGAATCGCGAGCATCCTGCGCCGCGCGCGGCGCGCCGAGGCGGCGGATCCCTTGGTTCGTTTCGGCCCCTTCGCCTATAATCCGGCGCGGGGCGAACTCACGCGCGCCGGCGACCCCGTTCGACTCACGACGCGCGAGCGGGACCTGTTGCAGACGCTTGTTCAACATGCCGGCGCCATTGTCTCGCGGCAGACTCTGTCGAGTCGCGCCTGCGAGCACAGCGCCGCCGAGCGGACGGTCGACGTCGAGATTGCGCGCCTGCGCCGCAAGATCGAGACCGACCCCAACGCGCCTCGGCATTTGCAGACGGTGCGCGGCCAAGGCTACCGGCTGCTCGTCGAGCCGCCGCTCAAAATGCAAGGCTAGAGGCTTTCATGTCGCTTGTGATCAACGACGTCCTGTCCGCGCCGCGCCAACTGTGGCGCAATTTCGCCGACTGGCTGCACGCGCGCATGCCGAAGGGCCTTTATGCGCGCGCCTTGCTCATTGTCATCCTGCCTGTCGTGCTGCTGCAGTCTGCGGTCGCTTATGTCTTCATGGAGCGCCACTGGGAGGTCGTGACCTATCGCCTCTCCGCGGGCGTCGCCCGTCAGGCGGCGGCGGTTGTCGATGTTTACCGGACCTTCCCGGATGACGCCGAGCACAGCCAGTTGCGGCGCATTGCGGCGCTCGATCTCAACATGGAGCTGTCGATCCTCCCCAGGGAGCCGCTGCCGCCGCCTGTGACGAAGTCGTCGCTCTTCGCCTTGCTCGACAAGGCGCTGAGCCGGGAGCTCTCACGCAAGCTCCTGCAGCCCTATTGGATCAACACGAATGTGCCGGGCAATCTGATCGAAATCCGCGTCGCCCTCGACGACGCGACGCTTCGGATGCTGGTCACGCGCACCCACGCCTACGCCTCGAACTCCTATATTTTCTTCATGTGGATGGCGATCGCCTCCATCATCATCCTCGCCATCGCCACCTCTTTTCTGCGCAATCAGATCCGCCCCATCCTGCGGCTGGCGCAGGCGGCGGAGGAGTTCGGCAAGGGCCGCGACGTGCAGTTCAGCCCGCGCGGCGCGCGAGAAGTGCGCCAGGCCGGCGCCGCCTTTCTGGAGATGAAGCGGCGCGTCGAGCGCGCCATCGAGCAGCGCACGACGATGCTCAACGGCGTCTCGCATGACCTGCGCACGATCATCACGCGCTTCAAACTCTCGCTGGCGCTCATGGGCGAGAGCAACGAAGCGCGCGAGATGCGCACGGACGTCGACGAAATGGAGCGGATGGTCGAAGCCTATCTCGCCTTCGCCCGCGGCGACGGCGGCGAGGCTTCGGCGGCGACCGACATGCGGATGATCCTCGAGGAGCTGAAAGCCGACACGGAACGGCGCGGCATCGGCGTGACGATGAAGGTCGACGGCGACCCGACGCTCGACGCCCGGCCAGCGGCGATCAAGCGCCTGCTCGCCAATTTGGTCGGCAACGCCCAGCGTTATGGACAGAAGCTGGAGTTCTCTCTCGAGAATGACGGAGAGACGATGACCATCCACATCGACGACGACGGACCCGGCATTCCGGTCGAGCGGCGCGAGGACGCCTTCCGGCCCTTCTATCGCCTCGACGAGTCGCGCAATCAGGACAATGGCAATTCCGGCCTCGGTCTCGCCATCGCCCGCGACATCGCCCGCTCCCATGGCGGGGAGATCGACCTGGACCGCAGCCCGCTGGGCGGACTGCGGGCGACGGTGACGCTGCCGATCTGAACGAGCGCCCCTCTCGCCGCGTCCGGGAGCAGGAGCCTCGAGGCGGCCGCTTCAGGCGTGCGAGTGCGGGTGGTCGTCGTCCGCCGCGTGCCCGTGACGGCGTCGCATGCCGCCCAATTCAAACAGCCTGTTCGCCATGTCGGTGAATGGCCGCGTGATGCGGGCGAAATCCTCGACATGCTCGACGTAGCGCTCGCCGCGCGCGATTTCCCGATCGAGCGTCTCGAGCGCGAAGGAGAAGCCGTTCTCGAACCAGGCGTCCAGCACCCGGCCCCACGCCATGGCGAGCCCTTGAAGCTTGAGCGAGCCCACCGGGCCGTCGCAGTCGATGTCGGCGGCCTCCAGCATGAAGCGCATGGAGTTGACGGTCTCGCGATTGAGCGCCGCCGCGGTCAGCGGATCGCGCGCCGCCCAGCGGCCGATGCTGGAAAGAGCGTCGCGGTGAGGCTCCAGCGCCTCGAGCCGCTTGCGCAACACGTCGTAGAGCCGGTCGCGCGCCGGGTCGTGAGAGTTCAGGCCCGAGAATTCATCCAGCACCTGCCGGTCGATGCGGCGCGAGAAGCCGCCCACGATCGCGCCCTTCGAGGGGAAGAGGTCGCGCAGATCCGCGAGTGAAATCTCCGCCTCCTGGGCGATGTCGGTCAGGCTGACGTCCCCGAAATCGCGGCGGGCCGCAAGCTTCAGCGCGGCGTCGATCACCCTGTTTCGAGTGCTCATCATGGTCTCCGATGTCGGTTTTCGTCTCTTTCGCTAATCTATTGCCGGGCCGCAATGGGGCAAGGCGAAAAAGCGCCGTCTTGGCGTCCTTTTCGATCCAGGATCACGCCGAGCGCATGTTTTTCAGCCCGAAAGCTCCGAGGCGCGTTTCCTGGCGGCCGCCACGGCCCTGGCCATGAGCGGCGCCAGGCCATCGTCGGCCATCAGCACGCCCAGAGCGGCGGCAGTCGTGCCGCCGGGAGAGGTCACACGCTGGCGCAGCGTCTCGGCGCTGGTTTCCGATTGGCGATGGAGCAGCTCGCCAGCGCCCTCGATCGTGACGCGCGCCAGCCGTTCGGCTAAGGCTTTGGGCAGACCGGCCTCGACCCCCGCGGCGGCGAGGCACTCGACGAGAAGGAACACATAGGCCGGGCCGGAGCCGGACACCGCCGTCACAGCGTCGATCAGCCCTTCGCTGTCCACCCATTCGACCTGCCCCGCCGCGCGCAACAGCGCGTCGGCGAGCAGCCGCTGGTCCTCGCGCGTTGCGGCGCTGGCGAAAGCGCCCGTCATGCCGCGCCCGATGGCGGCCGGCGTGTTCGGCATGGCGCGCACAATCGCTTTGGCGGCGGGCAGACGCGCCGCAATGTCCTCGATGCGCTTTCCCGCAAGAATGGACACGACGACGGAACCCTCTCCGACGAAGGGTGCGGCCGCCCCTGCCCCCGCGTCCAGCGCTTGCGGCTTTACGGCGAGAACGACGGCGTCGCGCGGCGATGCGTCAGAGCCCGGCGCCGCAGCCAACAGGAATCCCTTGGCGGCGCAAAAATCGCGCAGGCGCTGGGACGGGTTCGGGTCGACGACGGCGACGTCCTTGCCGGAAAGGCCCTCGTTGACCCAGCCCTCGAGCATGGCGAGGCCCATGTTGCCTGCCCCGATCAATGCAACGGAGGCGCCCTTCAGCCTCGGATTCACGCCTCCCCCTTCGTCTCGAAATTGGCGGCGTCCAGCGCCTCGCGCGCCGATTTGCCGGCCCAGAGCACGAATTGGAACGCCTGATAATAGCGTTCGCAGGCGGTCAATGCGTTGTCGAGCAGCGCCGCGCATTGAGATGCGGAGGGCTGCGCGCCGCCGGACAGGATCAGGCCGTGACGATGCATCGCGACGCCTTCCTGCGGCCAGAAATCGAAATGGCCGATCCACATCTGCTCATTGATCGCATTGACGAGCGCCATGACGTCGCTCCGACGCCGCTCTGGCGCCTTGAGGTCGAAGGCGCAGCTGACATGTAGCGTCTCGATGTGCGGAAGCCAGGTGAAAGCCACCTGATATTCGGTCCAGGCGCCCGTGACGGCGATGGAAATTTCGTCTTCGTCCTCACGGTCGAAGATCCAGTCGTTTGTGGCGGCGAGTTGCTCCACAACATCCACCGGATGCTCGGCGCGTTCCGTTTCTTTTTCTCTAGCGATCAGCATGAGCCAACCTTCATCGGGGTGTCAGCAGGACGCGGCGACGTAACGAACTTGAGGGGGGCGACGCATCACGAGACCAAAGGCTAACAAGCGCCTCCTTTCGAGAAGAGCTTTCGCGGCCGACGAATCAAGCGCTCGAGCCAATATACTCCACCTGCCTCAGAAACGCGTGACGGTTCAGACGCGAAGCGCGCGTCAACTCGGGCGCAGACTGCGGGATTCGCCCAGCCCCGTCCATGGGCTGCACGCTTCATTCCACAGATACACGCAAGCGGCGCGACAAAAATCTTTGGAGAAGTCGGCCTTTACTTCAGGCTGGCGCGAGGAAGCCTCCATCGCGCCAGCCAGGCGGTCGATCAGGGCCGCATCAACACGGGCGAGCCAACGTTCACGCGGGAGTAAAGGTCAGCGACGTCCTCGTTCAGCATACGGATGCAGCCGTACGACGCGGCCGTGCCGATCGAGGCGCGCATCTTGGCCGAGGTGCCGTGAATCGCGACCTCGCCGCGGTCGAGCGTCAAGGCCGCGACTCCCATCGGATTGCGCGGCGAGCCGCCGCGAATCAGGCTGGGCAGTTCCGGATGATCGGCCCTCACGATGGACGGCGGCGACCAGTCCGGCTGAAGATATTTGCCATCCACGGAAGCATAGCCCGACCATTCCTTGCCGCGCTTGGGCACGGCGACCGGATAGCGGATGGCGACGCCGGGGCGCACGACGTAGAAGAGCCTGCGCTGGCTCGCGCTGATGACGATCGTGCCGGGCTCGACCTCGGGGGAGAAGGAGACGGTGTCGCGGGCGGAAGCCGATTGCGGGAGGACGGCGGCGCCAAGCGCGGCGACGGCGGCGAAGAGCGGAGGGATAACTCGAGAGAACGCGGTACGCATGGAACACACCTTTTACTGAACGCAAGAAGCGGATGACTAACGCAGCATGTTGGCTTTGGCTCCATGCTGTCCAAGCGTTCCGCAACTTGCGGTTAGGGCTTAACCTTAAAACCTTCGGGAGCTGCGCCGACGGCGCGATCCCCGACCGATATCTACCTAGATGAAGCGCGCAAACCCTTCGCGCCAAGGCGCTTGCCGGGTTGTTCGGCGAGCGCGATGGACAAAGCCATGACCAATCAGCCTTCGCCTCCGCATATTTTCGACCGCGCTCTCCTGCGCCGGCGGCTGCGCCGCGCCATCGCCCGGGGGGCGCCGGACTTTCTTGTGGCGCGGGCGGCCGACGATCTGCTCGACCGGCTCCTGACGGTCAAACGCGAATTCCCGCGCTCGCTCGACCTCGGCGCGCCGGCTGAGCATTTCGCGCAGGCGATCGTCGCGAGCGGACGCGCTGCGCCGCTGCGTGCGAGCCGCGACGGCGGCGACGTGATCGCGGATGAAGAGGCCCTGCCCTTTGCGCCCGCCTCCTTCGATCTGGTGGTCTGCGGCATGGCGCTGCAGTGGGTCAACGACCTGCCGGGCGTGCTCGCTCAGGTGCGCCGCATCCTCGCGCCGGACGGCCTGTTTCTCGCCTGTCTGCCGGGCGGCGCGAGCCTCGTCGAGCTGCGCGTCGCGCTGGCGCAGGCGGAGGAAGAGATCACCGGCGGCGCCAGCCCGCGCGTCTCGCCTTTCGTCGACGTGCGGGACATGGGCGGCCTGTTGCAACGCGCCGGCTTCGCCTTGCCGGTCTCGGACGTCGACAGCTTCACCCTGCGCTACGACTCGGCGCTCGGCCTGATGGCCGACCTGCGCGCCATGGGCGCAGCCAATGTCCTGGCGAAACGCGCGTCGAAGCCGCTGCGCCGCGACGTGCTGGCGCGCGCGGCGCAAATCTACGCCGAGCGCTTCTCCGATCCCGACGGACGCGTGCGGGCGAGCTTCGAGATCGTCTGGATTTCCGGCTGGGCGCCCCATGAAAGCCAGCAGAAGCCGGCGAAGCCCGGCTCGGCGACGATGCGGCTCGAGGAGGCGATGAAGGCGGGCCGCCATTCTTCGGAAACATAATCCCCGCTGGCGTTTCGCCTGTTCACAGGCGAGAAAAGACCCATAAACAAAGAGGTTTTCGCGGAAAAACTAGCGAAGCCGCCGTTTGCCATAGCTCCTCTCTGGATTGTCTTTCGGAGAAGAATTGCATGGCTCGACGTCTATCGCCCAGACGCCTGTCGGTTTCGATGATCGGCGGCGCAGTCGTCGCTTCGACGCTCGCCCAGGCCGCCACGGATTCAGAGGCGATCGAGGCGCGGCTGCGCGCCCTGGAGTCGCAGGTCTCCAAATTGCGGCCGCTCGAAGCCGAGATCGCCAAGCTGCGGCGCGAGGCGCGCAAGGCGAAGGAGCAGGCTGGGGAGGCGCAGGCGGCCGCCGCGAATGTCGTCAACGCCGGCGCCGCCAGCGGATCGCCCGCACCGCCCCCGGTCTTCGTCTCCTTCAAGAATGGCCTTTACGCCGAAACGGCGGACAAGGCCTACA
The DNA here is from genome assembly GCF_055698645.1 of Methylocystis sp. NC52PC. Taxonomy (NCBI): domain Bacteria; kingdom Pseudomonadati; phylum Pseudomonadota; class Alphaproteobacteria; order Hyphomicrobiales; family Methylocystaceae; genus Methylocystis; species Methylocystis sp. NC52PC. The sequence continues at coordinate 3,370,500 of NZ_CP170127.1, forward strand.
GCTTCAAGATCGGCGGCCGCATGCAGTTCGACGGCGGCGCCGCGACGCAGCCGCTCAACGGCTGGTCCGGACAGGCCGGCGTGCGGCAGGTGCGCCTCGAAGTCGAGGGAAAGGCCGCGAAATGCTGGTTCTACAAATTGCAATACGACTTCGCCGGCGGGCAATATGGCGCGCCGTTGAACGCGCCGGTGCAGGGCGGCATCCGCGATTTCTACATCGCCTTTCAGCACCCCGCGCTCAACCTGCCCTTCACCAAGGACCCCGCCTTCATCCACGTCGGCAGCTATTTCGAGCCGTTCAGCCTCGAGTTCACCGCCTCGTCTCGATTTCGCGACTTCATCGAACGCGCCATGGCGGTGGAGGCGATCGCGCCGAGCCGCCATCTCGGCGCGGCGATCGGCGCCTATGGCGACAATTGGTCGGCGAAGGGCGGAATTTTCACGACCAGCTTCGAAGACCTCAACACCAATCCGGCGCTGGCGACGGCCACGCCCTTCGGCCTCCCCGCCCGCTCGGGATGGGTCGCGACCGGCGGCGGGCAATATTTCGACCTGACCGGCCGCCTGACCTACGCGCCGATCAAGGACGAGCACGACTTGCTGCATGTCGGCGTCTCGGGCCGCTACCATCAGCCCAACAGCGCGACGGGCCTCTCCGACGATCGTGTGCTGCGGCTTGGCAACCGCATTCGCTCCGAAAATTACATCCTCAACCAGGGCCTGCTCGGGACGCCCGATCTCTCCTGCGGAACCGTCGCCTTCCCGGGCGTGGCGACGGCGGCTTCGGGTCATTGCGTGAACAATGTCGAGGCTTTTGGCGTCGAATTGTCCGCCGCGCATGGACCATTCTCTTTGCAGGCCGAATATCTCGGCCAGCGGGTCAATCGCAACGAGACCAACATTGCGCTCTCCCGTCTCGCGGGCGCTTTCGCGCCGGGCGGCGCATCGCATTATTTCAGCGGCTACTATGTCTACGGCCAATGGTATGTGACCGGCGAGGAGCGCGCCGCCGCCTATAACGTCAGCGACAAGATCGGCGCCAATTTCACGCAGATCAAAATCAAACACCCGTTGAGCGAGGGCGGCGTCGGCGCCCTGGGCCTCGCCGCCCGCTTCAGCGCCCTCGATCTCAATAGCGGGCCCTACTCGGGAACGGGTCTTTCCAACATGCTCGCTTACACGACCCTGGTCGCGCCAAATCCAGCGGCCGCGAGCGCGATTGCAAACGCCGGCGTCGTCGGCGGCCGCCAGGAGAACGCCACGCTGGGACTGAACTGGTATCCCGACAATGGATTCCACTTTCAACTCAACTGGACCCACGTTCTGCACGCCTCGGCCCCGCTCAACGACTATTTCCTCTTTGCGTCGGGCGTCCCGGCGCGCCAGGGGGCCTTTATCAACGGCGCGCATTCGAATCTCTTCGAGGCGCGGGCGCAGGTCTATTGGTGACAGCCACTTAAGGTCGCCGCGGCGTCTTCGCCGTGGCGGCAGACAAGATCGCGGGAGCCATCAAGAAGAATCAGGGCCCACAAGGCTGGCGAGAAAAATAAAACGACAGCGGCAATTGTATTCCGCGGAGCCTCGTCTATATTCAATATATCGGGTTTCGGCCGGACGATCTTACTTTCTTTCACGCCATTTGGCGCGTCGGCTTGTGTCTTCCTCTCCAGAACTTCGATCTACCGCGGCGGCGGACGCTGCCGCACAACTGTTCCTGGAAAGGACGTTCCATGCAAACTGGCACTGTAAAGTGGTTCAACTCCAATAAGGGCTTCGGCTTCATTCAGCCGGAAGCCGGCGGGCCGGACGTTTTCGTGCACATCAGCGCGATCGAGCGCGCCGGTCTTCCGTCCCTCGCGGAGGGTCAGAAGGTCGGCTACGAGCTGTTCGTCGACAAGCGCAGCGGCAAATTCTCCGCCGACATGCTCCAGCTGCAGAGCTAAGGCCGGCGCGAGCGGGCTGCCAAGCGACAGCCTCAAACATCGGAAGCGGCGGCCTTGCCGCTTCCACCGACGTCTGTCTCTCGGATGAAAAGGCAGGGCGGACATGTCCAAAGGGCAACGCCGCGGCAATCGCGAAGCGAAAAAGCCGAAGAAGGAGAAGACAGGGAGCGCCCCCGCATCGAGCGTCGGCGCGCCCTGGGTCACGATCGAGAAGATGAAAGCCCAGGACCGCACCAAGAAGTGACGGCGCCGGGCCTACTCCCCAGACAGAAAGAGGCGGCCAATGACGACTGATTACATCAATGCGCGCGAGCGCTATCGTCGGGCCCGGCCCACCGCCGTCCCTACCCACAAATTCGAGGTCGGCGTCATTGTGGCGTATCGGCCGAGCCCCTCCGGCGAGCGGGGCCACTTCCGCGTGACGCGCCATCTGCCCGACGGCGGACAGGGCCTGCAATATCGCATTCGGTCGGAACGAGACGGGCAGGAGCGCGTCGTTTTGGAAGGCGCGCTGGAACGGGCGAGCTGATCCCCCGGAGGCTGCATGGAAGCGAGCGACTATTTCGAGCAGGCGTCGCTTTACTACGCCAAGAGCGCCCATCGAAAGCAGAAGGCGCTCGTTTTCCGGCGCTTCGACCAGGCGGCCGAGGCGATCCGCTTCGCCATCGAAGACCTCGCGCCGGAAATTCTCCAGGGGTCCACGCTCGAGATCAACGACACGCACTATTTCGGCAAGCAGATTCGCCCGCTCTACGACGACAGCGCCTTTCCTTTGCGTCGCCGCAAATAGACTTTACGGGGCGATAACGACCCGAATGCGCCGCGTTTCGACCGGGGCCGGCTCCCACGGCCGCTGATAGGCGAATGGGATGATCGCCACGCCCGGCTTCAGCGCACGGACCGTCCAGCGATGCGTTCCCGGCGCGCCGGGCAGACGGGCGCCGGGGCGGCGCCCGCCGTCAACGATCGCCACCGCGTCGAGCCCGGCGCCCGCGGCTTCGTCGATCCGCCAGACATAGCCTGTCGACGGGTTCTCCTTGAACTGGATGACCGCGCTGGCGCCTGGCGCGAGACGCAGCGAGTCCTGCGCCGCCGTCGCGCCAGCGAGCGCCATCGACGCCAGCAGGGTCGCGCCCCTCAACATGACGCCAGCGGCTGCGTCAGACGCTCGCTGCGCACCAGGCCCGCAATACGGGCGGCGGCGGCCGCGGCCCCGTCCTCTTTCCGCACGCCATCCGCCAATTCTTCGGCCCGCGTCGCGTGGCCGTCGTCGAGGCGCGAGAGCGCGCGGCAGAGGCCGTCGGCCGTCGCCGTCTTACCGTCCACGATCTCCGCGACTCCCAGCCGCGCCAGCCGCTCGGCGTTGTCGAACTGATCGCCGAGGAAGGGCGTGACGACCTGCGGGCGTCCGGCGCGCATCACCTGCCCGACGGTGCCGATGCCGCCGTGATGGACGACGGCGGCGGCGCACGGGAAGATGCGCGAATGCGGGGCATAGGCGGCGACGAACGCGCCGGCGGGGAGATCGGCGCCGAGATCCGCGACCTCGTCTTCGTGGACAAGCAAAACGGCGCGTCGCCCGAGCCGCGACGCAACGCGCATGCATTCGCGGTAGTAATCCTTTCGGGCGAGGGTCACGAAACTGCCGAGCGTGAAAACAATGGGCGCCTCCCCGGCGTCAAGGAAATCCGCAAGATCCGCCGCAAGCTCCCCCGCCCCCAGATAGCGGTCGTGGAAGGTATGGCCGGCGATCAGCGTGCGCGAGCCGTGATCGGGCTGCGCGGGCGCCAGGACGGGGCTGAACAGTCCGATGACGGCGCTCGACGACTTCGACCCGAGCAACAGATCGAGCCCGTAGCGGGGGCGCAGCCCCAGTTCGCGGCGCAGCCGCCGAAGCGGTTCGGCCCAGAAGGCCACGGCCTGGGCCAGGGACCACAACAGCAGGCGGTTGAAGGCGATCTCGATCGGCCAGGCCGGGGCGCGGCGCAGCGGCGCCCGCGACCCGAGCGGCGGGTCGTAGGCCGAATAGAGCATCATCGGCGACAGCAGCACGGTGATGAGCGGCGCCCCCGTCGCCTCGGCGACGAGGCGCGCCGCAAAGGCGAGGCTGTGCGACACAATGGCCTCGACGCCGTCGGCGGCGGCCAGGAGGTCTTGGTAGCTCTCGCGAAGATGAGGAAAAATCAGCGAATCGAACAGAAACTTGTCATCTTCCGCCATCTTGCGGGCGATGTCGCTCAGGTCCATGCCGAGCCGACCCATCAAATCTTCGGCGTCGGGCCGGATCGGGACGAAGGCGAGCCCCTCGCCCGCAATATACGCCGCATAGACTGCGCTGGTGGCGATTACCGGCGTGAAACCCTCCCGCGCCAATGCATGGCCCAGGGCGACGAAAGGATGGATGTCGCCAAGCGACCCGAAGGTCGCTATGAGGATTTTGCGCTCAGGCAGTTTCGTCTATTCCTTACCCTGGATAAAACGGGCGGAAATGCGCATCTTTTCGTCGCGGGCTCGCCCGGCCGCCGGCGCCGGAGCCAAATTAGAGCGCTACGCTCCAGGGATCGAATATGACTTTGTCACACACCGCCGTCGCCGCCAAGCTCTCCGGCAAGGCGTCGCTTGCCGGAATGACCCGCGCCGGCATGGCCGACGCGTTGCGCGCGTTGGGCCTGCCCGAGCGGGAAATCCGGATGCGGGTCTCCCAGCTCTGGCACTGGGTCTATTTCCGCGGCGCCCGCGGCTTCGACGAGATGCTAAACATCTCGAAGGCGCTGCGCGCGACGCTCGACGACTCTTTCGATCTCGCTCTGCCCGAAATCGTCGAGGAGCAGATTTCCGTCGACGGCACGCGCAAATGGCTGCTCCGCCTCGCTCCGCTCGATGCGCAAGATAAAGGCGCCGAGGTCGAGTGCGTTTACATCCCGGAGAGCGACCGCGGCACGCTCTGCGTCTCCTCGCAGGTCGGCTGCACGCTCAACTGCAGCTTCTGCCACACGGGCACGCAGAAGCTCGTGCGCAATCTGACCACGGCCGAAATCGTCGGCCAGCTTCTCGTCGCGCGCCAGCGGCTCGGCGACTTCCCGGAGCGCGAGCGGCCGACCGACGGGCTCGTCCCTTCAGGCGAAGGCGTGCGCGCCGTCTCCAACATCGTCTTCATGGGCATGGGCGAGCCGCTCTACAACATCGAGAACGTCATGGCGGCGATCGAGATCATGGCCGACGGCGACGGGCTGTCGCTCTCCAAGCGCCGCATCACCGTCTCGACCTCGGGCGTCGTGCCGCAGATCGAGCGGCTCGGAATGGACTGCGGTCCGGCGCTCGCCATTTCGCTGCACGCCGTCCGCGACGACTTGCGAAATGAACTCGTGCCGCTCAACAAGAAATATCCCATTGCCGAGCTGTTGCAGGCGTGCCGCGACTACCCCGGCGCCAGCAACGCCCGCCGCATCACCTTCGAATATGTGATGCTCAAGGGCGTCAACGACAGCCCCGCCGAGGCGCGCGAACTGGTGCGGCTTCTCAAGGGCGTGCCGGCGAAGATCAATCTCATTCCCTTCAACCCCTGGCCCGGCGCGCCCTATGAATGTTCCGACTGGGAGACGATCGAGCGCTTCTCCGACATCGTCTTCAACGCCGGCTACGCCAGCCCCGTGCGCACGCCGCGCGGCCGCGACATTCTCGCCGCCTGCGGCCAGTTGAAGAGCGAGACCGAGAAGCTGCGGGCGCGAGCGCGGCTCGCTGCGGAAGGCGGCTGACGCCGCGCGCCCTATATCGTCACCAGGGCTGGGGCGGCGGCGCAAGGCGATCACAGGAAATGGCGCATCTCGCTCTCGTCGGCGACTCCATCTTCGACAACGAAGCCTATACGGTCGGCGGACCGGCGGTCATCAAGCAGGTGAGGAAGCGTATTCCGATTGGCTGGCGGGCGACGCTCGCCGCCGTGGACGGCGCAAGGATCGACGGGATCGCCGGGCAACTCTCCCGGCTCCCGGCCGACGTCGACCGGCTGATCGTGAGCGTCGGCGGAAACGACGTGCTCGATCTCATCCCGCTGCTCGACTCGCCGGTGACAAGGAGCGTCCAGGCGGTCGCGATGATCGGCGACGCCGCGCGCACTTTCGAGGACGCCTACCGCGTGATGCTCGACAGCTGCCTCCACGTCGACCGGCACGCGTCGATTTGCACGATCTATTCCGGCAATTTCCCCGACCGCGAATTTCAGCACGTCGCCCGCACGGCGCTGTCGCCGTTCAACGATGCGATCATTCGCATCGGCGTCGAGCATGGGCTCACGATCATCGACTTGCGTCTCGTCTGCAGCGCCGCGGCGGATTACGCCAACCCGATCGAACCCTCCTCGGCGGGCGGCGAGAAAATCGCCAAGGCGATCGTCCGCGCCGCCACCGGCGACGGCGGCTGGGAGCGCAGCGCGCGGATTATCGGCTAGCGGGATCTCGCGCCCGCCGCCGCGAGCCAGGCGAGCGCCGCCGTGATGACGACGTTCCAGTTGGCGAGCGTGAGGCCCAGCGCATAAACCGCCGGCTCGTCGCAGCGCACGACCTTGACGCTCTTGAGCTGCTTCATGAAATCGTCCATCGAGCCGGCCGTGCTGAGCGCGCCGGAACAGTCCGAGGGGCCGGGAAAAAGCTTCCACTCCACGCCCGAGTGATAGATCGAGAGAGCGGCGTCGGCGAGAAACAGCAGCGCCATGAGCGCAAAGGCGCTGCGGGCGAGCCCCGCCCTGCCCGCCTGCGCCGCAAAAGCGGCGAGCGGCGCGAGCGCGAAGGCGGCGTAATAGGGAATGCGTTCCTTGACGCAAAGCTCGCAGGGCGGAGAGCCGAGCCATTCATAGGTCCAGGCGCCGGCGATCGTCACGGCGGAAACGGCAAAGATCGCCGCGGCGAGATGGCGCTGGCTCGTAAAAACCGTCGTCACGCTTCAGAACATCTTCGAGGCGAGCGCGAAGCCCGCCACCACCACCACGGCAAGCGAACCGACGAAGAGGCCGAAATGGCTCTCGAGCTTGTCGCGGATGGGATCGCCAAAGCGATTGATCGCCGCCGCCAACACGAAAAACCGCGCCCCGCGCGTAATGATCGAGAGCGCGATGAACAGCGGGAAATTATACGCCAGCAGGCCCGAGACGATCGTCACGAGCTTATAAGGAATGGGCGTGAAGCCCTTCACGAGAATGAAGATCGCGCCCCATTGGGCGTAGAAGGCGCGCAGCGCCTCCATCTTCTCGCCATAGCCATAGAGGTTGATCAGCCACTGGCCGATGGTGTCGTAGAAGAGCGAGCCAAAGGCATAGCCCAAGGCCCCGCCCGCGACCGAAGCGATGGTGCACAGAATGGCGTAATGCCAAGCCTTCTTGGGCTCGGCGAGGGTCATCGGCACGAGGATCACGTCGGGCGGCACGGGGAAGAACGAGCTCTCTGCGAAAGCGATGGCCCCGAGCGCAAGCGGCGCGTGCTTGCTGGCGGCAAGCGACATGGTCCAGTCGTAAAGCTTTTTCATTTTTCCTCGAGGCCATCTGGCGCGTTTGCAGAGGCCATAGCATGAAAAGTTTAACTTAAAGAAGGCGAGCGCGCCGCTTGACGGCCCCTTCCGCCCCGCTAATATCCGCCCGCTCGCGCCCCGGTCGGCTGATTCCGGTCGCGCCTGAGCCCCTGTGGCGGAATTGGTAGACGCGCTCGACTCAAAATCGAGTTCCGCAAGGAGTGCTGGTTCGACTCCGGCCAGGGGCACCAAGACCACTTTTTTCCAGCCTCGCCCAAGCCCGCCAAGCCCCGCCAATCCACGCCATAAGCGATTGTAAAAGCAAACGCTTCGCCCGGATTTTTGGGCCGCACTCCCCGCCAATCCCCGCCATCCTCCGCCTATCCAAGCCAACGGAATCCCGGTAATAGGCCGGTAGCGAAACATTTCGTTACCGGTGTTACCGGAGCGGCGGGAGAACGCGCCATGGCCCTCACCGACCCCCAGGTCAAGAACGCCAAGCCCGACCCACAAAAGATTGTCAAGCTCTCTGACGGGCGCGGCCTGGCGCTTTGGATCACGCCGCGCGGCGTCAAAACCTGGCGGCTCTATGTGAGCGTCAAGGGAAAGGACATTGGCCGCACGCTCGGGCGCTATCCCGACATGAGTCTGCGCGAGGCCCGCGACGCCGCCGATCGGGCGCGCGTCGACATTCGCGGTTGGGCCGATGGCGCGCCGCCGGCGGCCGCGCCGGATGCCTTGTTCGGGGCCGTCAAGGCGCAATGGCTCGACCAACTCGAGCGCTCGCACGCGGCCCTTTCGACCCGCGAAAAGGCGCAATGGCTCTGCGCGCAAATGGGCCCGCTCGATGATCTTCCGATCGCCGCCGTCAAAGCCCCTGCCGTCTTCGCCTTGCTCAAGCCATGGGAGCAATTCGGCAAGCTGGAGACGGCGGCGCGGCTCAAGTCGACGATCTCGCGGATTTTCCGGTTTGGGGCTGCGCTCGGCCTGGTCGAGCACGATCCGACGGCGCTTCTCAAGGGCGCGCTGATCGCCCCCAGGCCCAAAAGCCGGGCCGCGATCGTCGACCGGGAGGGCTTCGGCCGCCTCATGCGCGCCATCTCCGCCTATCATGGCGAAAAACCCTCGATCGTGCGCGACGGGCTCATGTTGCTCGCCCTGACCGCGGCCCGGCCCGGCGAGTTGCGGCTCGCGCAATGGCCGGAATTCGATCTCGAGCGGGGCGAGTGGGAGATCCCGACGGGTCGAATGAAAATGCGCGAGCCGCACCGGGCGCCGCTCTCGACGCCCGCCCTCGAAATCCTCCGCCGCCTGGCCGACGAAAACGGCCGCATCCGTCCGCCCTCGCCCTTCATCCTACCCTCGCCCCGCCCCGGGCGACCCCTCTCTGATGGGGCCTTTAACGTCGCGCTGCGCGCAATGGGGTTCGGTCAAGACGAGGTGACGGCGCACGGCTTCCGCTCGTCGTTTTCGACGCTCGCTAATCATTCGGGCCTTTGGCCGTATGACGCGATCGAGCGCCAGCTCGCGCACCAAGACGCTTCCGACGTGCGGCGCGCCTATCATCGGGCGGATTATTTCGACGAGCGCCGGCGGCTCATGGAATGGTGGGGTGCGGAGATCGCAAGCTTCATCTCTGGGGAAACTAGCGGTTTTCTCGAGCCGCACGCGGGGATCGAAGGAGAAGCGGCCGCAGGGCAATCGCATAGTCCCGGAAGGCCGAAATTCAAGACCTAGTATGGTTCGATAAATGTTCACAACCATAACTTGACGAAGAAAAAAAACCGACGAATACTCCGATTCGACTTAGGCAAAGGAAAAGCCGGGGTTCCCGCCCCGGCTTCCCTTGTAATCCGCGTAGCTTGGACCGCCTGCGGATCGATTGCATTTAGTGCGGCTCATTGTGAGTCAAAGGCTATCGGTAGTCAAGGCGGTTCTTTTTTTAAGAAAGAACTCGCACATGAAGCAAGTGACGTGCATTCGTAAACGCAGCGGCCATTACAACCCACATGAACGCATTCAAGCCATTGGTGGGATTTCTGGAGGCTACCACTGGAGCGATACTGAGGCTGTTGCGATCGCAAACGTCGAGCGCGATCCGACTAGCTATTACGTGCACACCGGCGGGAGATCTGTGTGGGTTATCGTCGCAGTTCACGCTGGGCGTAAATACCTGAAGACCCAGCCTGACGGTTATGAGCCCAACAATTTGTTGGCTCTCCCTGAGTGCCCGTGAGGTATTGACTAAGCGCCGCCGGGTCAGTTGGCTCGGCGGCATTTTAGTTTCCAGCGTTAGAAATCATGTCAAGGACAACGCCGTCCATAGCTGTATGCGTTCCGTCTTGCTCGGCGCATGTCCGGTGGGTTCTGTAAAAGTAGCTTTTGCTGTCACCGCTATACATTAAGCTGTGCGTTCGGACATCGTCCGCGCGGATCGGCAGCCCGCAGAAAAGACATGGCGCGTCTCTTGGTGGGTCGTATGTGGGCTTGGATTGGGTAGGGTCGTCAAACCATCCGTAGATGGCCGTGCACTCAAGCATGGCAAGCGCCCCTCTTCTTGTGTGGCTCCTATGTTCACAATCGCCGGCCAAAGTTAACCCTTAAGCCCCGCACCCGAGTTCCCTGCGTCCCGATATAGGACGTCGGGGGACCCTGCATCAGCTGGACAGTGCCAAGGCCGTTGACTGTTAGTCATTGGCTGAAACCCTCTCTCTATTGGAGCAAAGCGTCGCCGGCCTCGCCCTGTCGCAGGGTCCACTGACGCAACGTGTCCGCCACGAAATGGGAAAATTCCAGGTTGAGCAGCGCCGCCGATTCCGCCACGAAGTGCTCCGGCGTCGCACAGCCAACCAGCGAAATGGCGCTCAAAGCCATGGCGCGCGGCGTTATGATCTCGACGAATTTTGCGAACGTCTCGCTATCCGACTCGCCTTCTGCGCTTTCTTCAAAATATTGCTCGAGGGCGTCGAAGATGGCGTTCGTCATTGCCTTTGCCAGCTTGCAGCACGAAGCAGCCTCGACGTTCGGGGCGTTCGCAATCCTCTGGTCGATTCTCGCGAGGACCTTGTCCCGGCTTGCCGCAATGTCTGATTTCTCCATCTGCTTCCCTCTCTCTAAAGCCCTTCGCAGCGCATGCCGTTGGTCAGCCGCCCGAGCACGTCGGCGTGGCAGGGCGCGCAATCTGCGCAATCTTCGTCGAATGGCTTGCCTTTATGCGCGTGCCGCTCGCACACGCGGCAATAACAGGCCAGGTTGAGCCCTCGGAGTTGGTCGATCCCCTTCGGCGCTCCCCACGTTCCGAGATAGTCACGGTAGAGCGCGACAGCCGTCGCGGCGTCCTGTACATGTGTGAAGGTCGCGTCGGCGCGTTCTCGGCTTGTCGTCGCCGTCTTCCAGTCCGGGAACTTCGGGTCTTCGCCTGGCCGTAGCACCTTGTAGAAGCCGCCAATAGAGAACGGGTTGCCAAACGGACCCGGCCGCGTCACGAGTACGGCGCGCAACCCATTCGCCCACTGCGAGGCCTTCTGCAGGTTAAAGCCCTTGGCGCGCTTCACTTTTAGTCTGACGGGGCGAATCGTCATTTGGCTCCGCCTGCCCGGGCGCGGCAGTCCTTGGGGAACATCCGCTCGATTTCGAGGGCGGGGCCGTCGCTGGGCACAGCCCTTCTGCAACGCGGATCCACGGCGTCCGCGAGCCAATAGAGGGCGACGAAGTAGGCGCCGATGAGCAAGGCGGCGAGCAATGCGTTCCGCGCTGTCATGACTGCTTCGCTCCTTCCGCCGGTTCCATCAACGGAGCTGGAAAGGCGCTATGCTCGACGCCGTCGAGCAGCCGCAAATGCTTTGACGCGCGGCGTAAGAGACGGCCGTCGCCGCTCGCGAAATAGTTCTTCCAAATCTTTTCGGGCTTGCCTTTGTGATCTCTGGCGCAATTTAAAAGGATGTCTTCACCGTCGCTCGTGACGCGGAAGGCGCTGCCGTCGCCGAACTCGACGCGAAACCCACTGGCGTCCTTGATCTCTTCGCCTGCGATGAATTCGCCCCATTGCTTGAAGAAGAAGGGAACGCCGGCGGCCGCGCATTGATCGCGCAGCGTGCGCGGCGAGTCCGGGTCCATGGGTCGCGCGTTCGGGCCGGACTCGCCGCCGCAGATCACCCAATCAAGGCGCGCGCCTTCAACCGAGTGCAGCGCCGATCGGCCGTCGGACAGATCGTCCGTTTCGGGGAAGCGCGGCCGGCTATCCGGCCAAGGAATATCCATCAAGTCGACAGGGCCCAGCATGGGCTCAATCGAAACGAACCGCACGGCCGCCGGCGTCGCGAGCAGCTCCGGAATCCGCTCGTCGGCCTCTTGCTGGCGCTCGGTCGTGACGCCGAGCCAGACGTTGGGGAGCGGCCGGCCGCCGGCGTCAAAAATATCGAGCCAGTCGGCGGCGGATTGAATTTCATCTTCGCCCTGCCCGGTAGAAATCGACATTAGAGCGTCCGAGGCGCGGGAGAAATTTTTCCGCCTTCCCTCGAAATATTTCCGCATCAGCGCCGGCCGCTTGGTCAATATTTGAAACGTATGTTGCGGGCAAAGCGCCATCACCGCGAAGACGCGGTCGACCGTCTCGTCGGCGACGCTCTCGTGAAACAAGTCCGACATGGAGTTGACGAAGACGCGGCGCGGCTTCTTCCAGCGCAGCGGCTCCAAAAACTTCGGCTCCGGCGCGATCGCGATCTTGCCGGTCCACACCGGGGCGCCGGCGTGCGTTCTTCTATCAGGCCGCGATAATATGCGAGAGGTCCTGGGTTGCCCCCATGGTTTTCCTCGTGCGCGATCGACATGGCTTCAAGCCGCGCCGCCATTCCCATGGCGTAGCAATTCTTGCAACCCGGCGAGACGATCGAGCAACCCGCAATCGGGTTCCAGGTGGCGTCGGTCCATTCGATCGCGGACCTCGCGCTCATTGCTCTTTCGCCTCCCGCGCCCTGGGCAGGCGATCGAAAAATGCGTCGAGCGACTCGACCGAAATCAAGACAATCCCGCGCATGGCTTTGCCCTCGATCTCGTCGGCGGCGAGCATGCGCTCGATTGTCCGCGTCGACACGCCGAGATATTTCGCAGCCTCGCGCTTGCCCAGCGCGCGGGGGCGCAAAGCGACAATGGCGTCACGATCGCCCGAGTCGGTTGGGGCCGGCGCGATCATTGCGTGGCCCTCCGCTCTTGCGTCACGATCCGAAACTCGCAGGAGAGCGCGGCCGAGCATTTAAGGACCGCGTGCGTCGCGCGGGCCTTTTCGACCAGTTGCGGCGCGTAGATGACTGAGCTCGCGACGTAGACGCTGAACGCCACAAGCATCACGTCGAGCGCCGGCGCGATCCGCTCTATCGGTGTGCGCGGGAATGCGGGCTTCTTCATCGCCTGGCTCCTTTCTTTGCAGCGCGGCGCTTGACCGCGGGCGTTTTGCGGGAAGGTTTGGCCGCGGCCTTCTTCGGCGCGGTCCTCTGGGCCGGCTTCTTCGCCGCCGGCTTCCTGGCCGCCGTCTTTCTGGGAGCCTCGCGGGCGGCCTTCGGCGCCTTCTCGTCGGCGGCGATCGCCTGGACCATGGCGTCCGCGAGCGGGGTCTCCCCGGGAACGAACATCGCCTCGCCGGCGGCGTGCTGTAGCTCGGGGAGGCGCGACCAGTCGGCGAAGGGGCTCGGCAGATGGCCTTTGTCCAGAGACAGCTTCGCCACATATTCCGCGAGCTTGGTTCGATCCATGCTCTTGCAGTGCTTCGCCTCGCCTTCGCCGATCAGGCCGGCGACGATCTTGAGGACCTGCGCTTTCGGCGCAGCTTCGAAAAAGCCCTTGCGGTCGATCGCCGCGCCGAAGGCCGAAACCATGTTGGCGCCTCGAGCGCGGGCCGCGCCGACAAGCGCCGTCATCGCCTCGATGCTCGCGCCTGCCGCATTGAAAGCATGGCCAATGAGGCGGGCGAATGCGACGGTCAGATCGGCCGTCGAGGCCGCGGCGCACTCGGCGAGCGCCTCGGCGAAGCTCTGCTCGGAAATGCGGGCCAACAGCTCGCAGTCGTCGTCATCGGCCATCGCGAGCGGTCGAAGGCCTGAGATCCCGCTCACGCCATATTGCGAGCCGAGAGCGGCGACTGTGAACATGAGCGCGAGGTCGACCCGGCGCGCCGTGGCGTCCCGCAGGGCCTTGGAGACGGCCGCCTCGATAACGGGACGCAGCGCCTTCCCCGGCTCCGCGAAGGGCCCGGGGGCCGGCTTGCCCTTGCCCTTGCCCGTGGCATTCGCTGGCGCCGCAGCCTCGTCGTCTTCCTCCTGCGACCCCTCACCCTCTCCCCGCTGGGCGCCGTCCTCGAGGACCTCTCCCGACTCTGCCGCCGGCGGCCTGACGCCGCGCGTGAAACTCGGAACCCCATACCAGTCAATGGTCGCGGCGACGCCCAACGAGGCGCGTTCGTTCGGCGGTATCTCGCGGAGCAGCGCGGCAACGAGAATTTCGTCTCGCTCGGCCTCTAGCGCTGCGCTTTCGGCCTCGCCAGCGGCCTCCTCGATTTCCGCTTCGATATTCTCGATGCAAGCCTTTTCCGTTTCGGTCAGCTCGACGGCGTCGTCGAAGGCCGCGTCCACTTGTCTGCGCTCGAGGGCAAAGCCGTCGATCTCGACAAGCGCCGATCCCCAGCCCTCTTCCCGCGCGAGCTTGTCGGCCTGCGCTTGGAGCAGCTCGCGCGCAACCTTGTCGGCGATCGGTTTGTCGCGCAGGCCGACCTCTTCCGAAAACAGATCCTCGTCGATCCGCCCGCCCGCGGCCCGGTAGGCGTCGAGCCGCGCGGGGTCAGCGTTGAGATAGCGCGCGACCGGACTCGTCGCCTCCATAGCGTCGCCGCGCAACGCCTTACGGATTTCGTAAGGCTGGCGCAGGCGCGTCGCGTAGACGGTGCCCGTCCACGAATTGAAAAGCGCCTCCTGGGCCCCGATCGGCGCGATCGTGAAAGCCTCCGCGCTGTCCATCGAGATTTCGCCCTTGCGCCACGCCTCCCGAACGCAGGGGGCTAGGTTGCCGAGCGCAAGCCGTTGCTTGACGTGTCGCTCGGTCAGCGCGAAGTCCCTGGCGATCGCCGGGACGTCGAAGCCGGCATCGACCAGTTTGGCGAAGGCCTCGAACTCGGCGACGGGATGCAGGGCGCGCGGCGTGATCGAAAGGGCGAGCGTTGCGCGGCGGGCCGAGTGCTCGTCGCCTTCGTGGATCTCGACGGGGATTTCCTCGGCGTCGCTCAGGTAACTCTTGAGCGCGCGCCAGCGGCGGCCGCCGTCGATAACCTCATATTCTCCCGGCGCGTCGGGGCGTGGAATGACGAGCAGCGGATATTGCAAGCCGGCGGCTTTGATCGTCGCGGCGAGCTGCGAGACGTCGTCTTCCTCGAGGCGGGGGTTGAGCGGCGAAATCCGCGTTATCGCGGAAAGGGGAAGCGATTCTAGGTTCATTTGGGCGGGCCCGGCTTCTTGGAATTGACGTTGCGGCGCTCTTGCCGCTTGAGGCGCTCGTCTTCGTAAATCGCCCAAAGGAAGATGACCTTGAGGACGATCGCGAGGGTGGCGACACCGATCCAGACGACGGCGGGGGTCATGGGCCGAGGAACCAAAGCAGCGCCGCCTCCCAACTCGTCGCCAAAAGGCCGAAGAACAAAACGGCCCAGGCTCCATTAAGGGCGGCGCGACGCGTGGCGAGATGTCGCTCGGTATCAACAATCTCGATTAAGGGCCGAACCTCGTTTTCAACGAACTCGACGAGCTCTGGCGCGAGGATCGTGACCTTGATGGTCGGCCGCAGCGGGCCAATGAAGGCTTCAAGTGCGTGGCGGATTAACTCTTTTGCTGACATGAGCTCAGGCTCCAGAAGAAACGGCGCGAAATGAAAGCAAACCGCGCGATGCGCCCGCGGCGAGCGGCGTTACGCGACCGAATTACGCGACAATCGGAAATGGAACGTCCTGCGCCCAACCGTTCCGGGGCTTGGCGTGATAGGCGGCGATCTCGTCTCGCCGCTGGCGCGCCGCGGCCCAGGCGAGCCTCAAGCAGCGCCGCCAGGTCCAGCGGTCAATTTCTGTGAGATGCCAGCCGCGGCGTTTCGCGTCGCGCCATCGGGTCCAGGCGTCGGCCATGACGGCGCAGCGGTCGGTCTTGGGTTCGCGGCTTTTTGCCCGCGGCTTCGTCGGAGTCAGCGCCATCGCGCCGGCGTCCGTCAGCGTCCAGCCCCAGGCGGTTCGCTGATTGCAGTTGCTGATGAAGTTTTGGAGGCCGGCGATTGGATAGGCGAGGCCCATTGCCTCAAGCCGCCCACCAATGAGACGATGGAAAGAACCTGAGCCCGCGGCGATCGCTGCTAGGGCGGCCCTCTGGCCCTTCGTTAGTTTGATGGTTGGGTGTGTCTCGCCCATGTGAAAGCTCCATCGCCGGGGCAGCGAACGGAGGAATAATTGGACGATTTGTCCAGCGTGTCAAGGACAACTTGTCCAATTAACATCGGCGACGCTTTTGCGATCCTGAACTATCCTGCGATTGGGCAACGAAAAAGCCGCGGGCTGGGCCGCGGCCTTGTTCGGCTAGAGTTGGGGCGGATGATGACGGTCTAGAACGCCCTGCGCGTCTCGAATCCACACTTGTCGCACAGGTAGGACAGCAATGCCTGCCCCAGACTCGTTAAACGTTGTTGCCATGACTGAGATTGCGATCATAACAAGCGTCTTGGGGGGCGGCCCAGACAGCCAGAGGTGCAAACGCCTTCTGTGAAATAAACAATGCGAATCACTGAGCCTGATCCTGCAAGCCCACGCCTGACACCTTTCGCAACTAGCCCAAGTCTTACGGTGTCCGCGCGCCCTATCGCTCGTCAGGCGCGCTTTACTCCTTGGGCCGGAAAGGGGCGCGCGGGCGACTGCACCCTTCGATCCTTTCCGGTCAAAACGTATTCGATGCTTCTGTCCATGATCAAGGCGATCCTTGGGATAAGATACTGAGGTATAGGGCTTCGACTTTCATATTTCCTATACCGTTCGGCCGGAATGCCCAGAGCGTCGGCCATCTGCTCGGCCGTCCAGCCCTTTGAATCACGAAGTGCTCTAACACGGGCGCGCAATGCCTCGTTGAAGGCATATTCTTCGTTTTCTTCACTCATGTAGTTGAAATTATTAGACATTATGTCCAATGTCATTAGACATACCGTCCAATCTAAATTGGCCAATTTGTCCTACTTGACAATTTGGACGTATTGTCCAATTTTTAAGGCATGACCTCTAACCTGCTTTCGTTGCGAGAAAGGATCGAAGCCGCCGCCGAGCGCCTCGGCGCGACGCGCGCGGCCATCTTTAAATGGCGGTCTCGCGGCGTCCCTAGCGAATGGCGCCTTAAATTGCTCGCCGATCCTGAGACGCGCTTCTCCCTTGATGACTTCAAGCAAATCGAGCGCCTGAAAAGTGTTAGAGGGTCGGCGGCCGCGCGCGGGCGTTCTACCACTATTTTTCAACCAAAGTCCGCCGAGTGAGCCGAACGTTGAATTGATCCGATCAGCCTGCCCGCCGATCAGATCATAACCTGGGTAAATGTGTAGAGGATCTCCCATGCCTTCGTTTCTACCATGGGAGCGCTTTTCAATGTGTCCAAAGGATATGGATAAAATGTCCAACTGCGAAACGACCCCGGCGCGCCATTGGCTCGACTTTGTCGAGACAAGTGAAGCGAGAAGGCGCGGGCTCTCGCGACGGGGTGACGCGCGGCCCTTTGTGGCGGCTCGCCTCAGAGTGGCGCCGGGCACGCTTGAAAGACTTTATCGCGGCAGCCTCAAAGGCCTGCGCCTCGCGCTGCACGTGAAGCTGCGCGACGAATTTATCCGCACCGCAGAGGGCGAAATCAGGCAGCTCGAAAATGAATTGGCGATTGCTCGCGCAGGGCGCAGGGACATTGATTTTTGTGAAGCTCGCGAGATTCAAGCGCACCTTGAAGCGGTTCGCGCGCTCGTTAATCGCGGCAAGGGACTGACGCAGAATGTCGACGAGTAAGACACCCTCCCCCATTCAGTAGCGCAGCGTAGCGTCCCCGCGTCCCCGTGCCCGGCTAACATTCCGGGCGCTTCCTTAATAATAAAGGGTAGATCGCAAATGAGCAGTGAAGCACGCGAGAACAACGGCTTCAAATACAGCCTGCGCCAAGTCGTCAAACTGGTCGAATCCGGCGAGTCTGGAACGGTCGTCGGCCGGTCTGAATCATTGGCCGCCGCGAACGATTATCTTATCCGTTACAAGGCCGCTGATGGCCGGCAGCAACAGGTCTGGTGGACCGAAGACGCCATCGAAGCCGCCTAGTCGAGTTTCGCGCGGCGTCACTCCCGCGCGGATAGCGTAGCGAGAAAGCAGTCCAGAGTTTTCGCGCTACCCGCCCTCCTTGGGCGTTCCCCTCAAACTTGGGTCGCGGCGCAACGCTGCGGCCCCTTTTTGAGAGTGGTTTTCCAAAGCGCGGTTTCCGTTCAAAACCCGCGCGCGTTGCGTCGCAGTCGAGATTCAACCGGGCCGTCGCGACGTCGATCGTCTCGCCCGGTTTTCCTGCGGAGAAAACAACGTGCGAAAAGACGATCTCAAAGCGCGCCAAATGGCCATCCGCGAGCACATGCTCGAACTGACGGCGCAAGGGTTGTCGCGTCGCGACGCGGCCTTGCGGTGCGGCGTAAAATATCGCACGGCGCGCGCCATCATCGAAAAGGCGCGCTCTGAAAACGACCCGCGCGCCATCAGACGCGAAGGCCGCATGCCTGCGGGGCAAATTGTCGGCGTTCCTCGCGATCTCGCCACAGCGTTCAAGGCGGCCGCGGCTAAACGGAAGATCGGCGCCGACGAATTGCGCCGGCGCGTCCTCGCCGTAGTCACCCGAGACAATCTTTTCGACGCGCTCGATCTCGAGTCCCTCACGGACGAAAGCTTGCGCCAATGAGTCAGACCGCGTTCGAACAGCCGTCTCAGGCCGGCGCGCTCACCTTCGACGAAATTTGCGACATTGTCGGCGACTTTATCGCCGACGATGAGGTGCGCGTCTTGACGCCGGCGCAGCGCGAGGCGGTCGCCTTGCGCCGCAAGGGGCTGTCGCAGCGCGAAACCGCCGCGGCGCTCGGCGTCTCGCAACATGCCGTGCTTGACGCGCTCAATCGCGCCAAGGCGAAAGGCGTCGTCGCCACCCGCGGGGCAACGCCATGAGCGCGACCGCCCTCGCCCGCTACGAAGCCGCGCGCGAGGCCCTCGCCGCCGCGACGCGCGTCGACGAAGTGAAGCGGGTTCGCGACATGGCGCACGCGCTCGAGCTTTATGCAAGGCAGGCCAAGGATACGGAGCTGCTCGAACATGTGACCGCGCTGCGGCTCCGGGCCGAGCGGCGCGCCGGCGAGCTGCTCGTGGTCATGGCGAAGAGCGGGGAGCGCGTTCGACGCGGCGGGAATCGACGATCAAAATACCCCGAGGGTATTTTGAAACTTGGTGACATTGGGGTCTCACCGAAGCAATCCGCCCGCTGGCAGGACCTCGCCCGCGTCGACCCCGCGTCCTTCGAACGCCTCGTTGCCGATCGCAAGGCCGAGGCCGCGAAGGCGATGCAGGGCTCCCGCGCCGAGCGCCAGGCGGAGAAGAAGGCGAAGCGCGCCGAGCGCGAAGTACAACTTGCCGAGGCGCAACGCGCCCTCCCCGACAAACGCTACGGCGTCATTTACGCGGACCCGGAATGGCGCTTCGAAGTCTACTCGGCCGAGTCGGGCCTCGATCGCGCGGCCGACAACCATTATCCGACGTCGACACTCGAAGAGATTATGTCGCGCGACGTCAAGTCGATCGCCGCCGACGATTGCGCTCTCTTCTTATGGGTTACTTGCCCAATGCTTGCGGCTGGCTTCAAACTTATTGAGGCCTGGGGCTTCGAATACAAGTCCCGCTTCGTCTGGGGCAAGGACAAGATCGGCACCGGCTATTGGGTGCGCGACAATGCCGAAGAACTTTTGATCGCCACGCGCGGCGATGTCCCCTCGCCGGCCATGGGCGATCAATTTCCGGCGCTCCAGCATGCGTCCGTCGGCGCCCATAGCGCGAAGCCGGAACTCTTCGCCGAGATCATCGAGAGCTATTTCCCCAACCTCCCCAAGATCGAACTCAACCGGCGTGGCCCGCCCCGTCCCGGTTGGGACGCCTGGGGAAATGAGGCTGGCCTGTAACCTTCGAAAGGACGCGAGATGACCGATTTCGATGACGACGACTGGCAGGATCTGGAAAAGCCGGACGCCGCGGAGCAAAAGCCCGACGTGACCGTGCGGCTTTCCGTGGCGCGCGGCCCGCACGGGCCCGGAAAGAAGGCGCGCGCCTATATCTCGCTCCGCCGGGAAGCCGCAGAGTGGATTCGGACGAACGGCCCGCGATTCAGGGTCCAAATCGCCGGCTCCAGCGCAAACGGCGTGCGGATCGTCGCGGACGCTGTGCGGGGCCAATATGAGGCGGCGGAATTCAAGGGCGTCATGCGCCTGTCGGTCGGCGTCGTAACGTCGTGGCCAAATGAGGCACGGGAGCCGACAGAAGCAAAGTGGCGCGTCACCGAGGGGGGGCTTGTCCTAACCCTGCCGGACGAATTCGCGAAGGCCGCCAAGGCGCCTCCGGTCGCGGAGAGGTCGGCTCCCATGCCCTCCGCCATCGCCGCGCTCTGCGGGGGGAAGCCGACCCCGCCGCCCCCCGCCTCGCCCGCGAGCAAAGTCGGCGCTGCCCTTAAACACGCCTCGCCGCCGAAGCGCCGCGACGTCGGCTCAGGGCTTATGGGCGATCCGCCGCCCGGCCGATCGGCGCTTGCGCAGCGTAGCCAAAAATAACGGGGCCGATCATGGACGAAACGAACCGGATGAATTCGGAAAGCGCCGAACGGTTGCGCTACTTCGTCGAGCGTTATGAGAAGCTGGCCGAGGAAAAGGCGGCGATCGCCGACGATCAGAAGCAAGTCATGGCCGAAGCGAAGGCGGAAGGCTTCGATCCGAAGGGCGTCCGCAAGTGTATCGCGGCCCGGAAAAAAAAGGCCGGCGATTACCAGGACGAACAGGCGATAACCGATCTCTACTTGTCGGCCATCGGAATCGTCACCGACCCGCCCTTGTTTCGCGCCGTCAATCAAATCGGCGTGGATATTTTGGCGCGCGAATCCGTTGTCGAAGCGCTCAAGAACTTCGTTCCCGACCATGGATCAATCACGGTCGAGAAGGACGGCGTGCGCGTCCGCTTGACGCGCGATGAAGATGGCGAGGTCGCGGCTTACGAGATCCCCGCCGGCGACGACAACCCCGACAATGTCGTGAGCCTGCGCCCATGATCTCGCCCCATACCCCTCCCGGAACGATCGTCGCCGCGATCGTCGACATACCAGCGATGCTCGGTCTGCCGGGCGTCCAGAAGGGCCAATATTACGCGGTCGCGCGCATGCTCCCGCTCTCGAAAGAGTGGGCGCGGAAGACCGGCCGCGTCGCCTGCGTCGAGCTCGAGGGCCACGGCATCGGCGAGAGCTATGAACCGGAGCCCGGTTTCTGGCGCTTCTTCTGTTGCCGGCAGTGCCATTGGGCCTATCCGATAACCTCCTTCCGCCATCTCGACCTCGGTTCTCTCGAAAAGCTTCTCGACCTCAAAGTAAAAGTCTCATGACAAGAAAGATTAAGCTCGGCGAGCAGGTAACGGCGATAGGCGTTGCGCGGCGCGTTTTGAGGGGGATCGAAAAGGCCCCCTCGAGCGAGAGTCAACGTGAATACATCGCCGATTGTCTCGACGCCACGGAAGCGCTGCTTAATTGGGCGCGCGACAATGAGACGGCTCTCCGCGAACTTATGCAGGCGACCGGAGTAACGCGCGCCAAGCCCGCCCGAGGCGGAGACGAGGCGGATCAATGAGCACGGACGTCATTACCTGGGCGTGGAAGGTGCGCGGGCTGCGCGGGAGCGCCAAATTGGTCCTTATTCGCCTCGCCGACTTCGCCGGACAGCGCGGCGAATCCTGGCCGACGATCGAGCGGATCGAAGACGACACGGGGCTCGGCGAGGACGCGGTGCGCGCCGCCATCAAAGCGTTGATCGCCGCGGGCCTGGTCTATCGCGCCGAACGCTGGCGGTCATCGCCCGGCGGAGGTCGGCGCTCGTCGGAATATGTCTTGCTGTTCGATGATAAAGCGCGCGCCTACGCGATCGATTCAGGCTGGCAGGAAGGTATAGCGCAAGTAGAAGATAATCAAAGCGACGACGACAGTGAAATCGACGGAAACGCCGCGCCGAGCGCCTGCAAGGGCAACCCCGTAAATCCCGGGGTTGCCCCCGGGGGCGACCCCGCGAATCCCGGGGTTGCCTATGGGGGGGCAGCCCCGGAAATCCCGGGTGGTTACCCCGGGAATCCCGGGGTTGCATATAAGGAAGAACCGTCACTTAAACCGTCATATTCCCCCCCTCCCCCCAAGGGGGGCGTGGGGGACGCTTCGCTGTTCCAGGCTTTTCAAAAAATCTGGCCCTTCGACTCCACGGATTTGGTGCACCCGGCGCAGCGCAAATTCTCGCGCCTAACCGTGGCCGAGCAAGAACTCGCCGTGAAATGGGCGCGCAGCTATCTCGATTTGGCGGCGCGCCAGGGCCGCAAGCGCATGACGGCCGAGAACTGGTTGCATCGCAAGGGATGGCAGGCGTTCAAGGCGGCGCCCGACACTGCGGCGACGCCAAGCGTGTGGATCGCGGCGCATTCGGCCCAGTGGCGGGCATGGGAAACCTATCTCGCCGCACAAGGCTCGGCCTCGATCAAGCGCGACGCTGAGGGACGGGCTCGGCTGATCGCGCTGCAAACGCGCCGCGGCTTTGGCAGGTTCATGCCGAGCGAGTGGCCGCCCCGGCCCGCGGGCGACGCAAGCAGGCCTGGGCAGCGGGACGGCCCTGCGGCGTAGCAGCGAGAGATCTTCGCCTCCAGGCCGCGGGCGGTTTTCAGCGGCGCGTCTTCGCGTAACCACAAAAACAAAACCATGCGAGACCATCATGGCATTGGAGCAAGCTGGAACCCTTGACCGTTCCAAGAGCTGGGAAGACGTTTCCGCAATTCGCAACAAGACGTTTTGGGAGCGGGCCGCCATCGAGCCAGCCTGGTATGTCGTCGAGGCGATCCCGGAAAAGGAGTTTGAGCTGGCGGTTTCGCTTCACGCCGCCTTCGGCCCCTTCGGAAAAGACGTTGAGGTCTTGCACCTCGTCGACGTGTACCGCGCGCAGCGGCGCACCGTCGCTGGGGGAGTGCTGAAAAAGGACAAGTTGATTCGCAAGGTTTCGCGCTTCGGGCAGCTTATTTTTGTGCGCGTGACTATGACGAAGGGGCTATGCGACGCACTTTCCAACATGCCTTTTGCTCAGAGCGTCATGCGCTGCAAGGATGGCGAGAGGCCTGTCGTCATATCTGACGCAATGATTGAATTCTACAAGGGAATCCCGAACAGGGGAACAATCGTCGAGCCAACCAAAATCCGCCTTGGCGACGTCGTGAGGCTGATCGCCGGGCCCGCGGCTGGCGCACAGGGCGTCGTCGAGCGGGTTGACTCCGGCCGAGCGTTGCGTCTCGATACGTCGAAATTCGGCGGGCTGGCGCCCCTCATCATCGAAGCCAGCCACGTTGAGCTTGTGGAGCAGTGCCGAAAGCGCCCGATCGAGCCCAACGTCAAAAGCCAGGCCAAGCGCAAGCGGGCCTGAGTGCGAAGCATTCCCAAGCGAAAGAACCGAAGGCAACCCGCAAGCCGCTTTGAGCGCGGCGGGCGGCGGGGTTCGATTAGGCGCAGCCGGGGGCGCGGACGGCCCCGGCGCCCCCTCGCCGGCCCTGCGTCCAATGCGCGCCTCCGCACAGTGTGCGCGGGCACACATTGGGCGGCAGCGCACAGGGTCCTTCCCGCCACTTACCATCAGGGAGGAGGCAGGGTCCCGGGGGTGGAGGCCAATCTCGATTTTTTTTTAGGGTTGTGCGTGCTCAGGGTTGTGCAACGTCGCGGTTGTGCGTCGACATGGTTGTGCGAAAGGGTTGAATGTGGAGCCGGGGGCGGATTGGATTTCGGTTTCTGACCTCGCGAAGGCGCGCGGCGTCAGTCAACAGGCGATATCTAAGCGCGTGCGCACGCTTGCCCATCGCGGCCAGCTTCCGACGCGGCGCGCTGGCAAGATCAAACTTATCCACCTCCCCTCCTTCGACGCTCTTGTCGCTTCGACGCATGATCCGGCCCAAGATTTGCGCAATCGCAACGTAAAGGCGCGATCGCACCAAGGTGATGCGATGCCACCATTCCCAACGCCGCCGTCCATTGAAGATCATGCGGCGGCCGGCGCGCTTGCACCGCGTAAACGGCCGCCCCATGCCGAGGTTGAAGAACCGCCGGCCGCGCCGGAGCCATCGAAGTTTAACGACGCGGCCGCTCGCGAGAAGCATGCCAAGGCGGAACTCGCCGAAATGCAGCTCGCGCAAAAGCGCGGCGAGCTACGCCCGGTCCGTGAAATCGAAGCGGCGGCGATCGCCTGCGGAACCAAGATCACGCACGCCTTGAACGCCCTGAAATCTCAATACGGCAAGCTTTACGCTGCCTCAAAGGGCGGCGAAGAGGCGCTGCGCGTCGAGCATATTGGCCAGGTCAACGCCGCAATCTCGGCGATCGCAGAGGCGATGGCACAGCTCGCCGCGCAAGGCTTGCAGAAACGCGACTAAAAGCCGTTATGAGGCGTCCCACGCTTTCAATCGTCGCAGGAGCGATCGCCCTTGCAGTCACACCGCCGTCGACTCTTACGCCATCGCAATGGGGCGCGAAGAACCTTGTCGTAATCGACGGGCCGCGCGCGGGTCAATTTTGGGACGCGCGCCAAGCGCCCTATATCTGCGCCATCCTCGACGGCGTCTTTTGCGGGCCGCACACAAAGGGAACCGTGCGCAAGAGCGCGCAAGTCGGCTTCACGCAAGGCCTGACCGTGCTCGCCGGTTGGATTGCTTGCGAAAGCCCTGCGAACACGCTTTTCGTCATGCAGACTAGCGCGATGGCGATGAGTTTGAATCGCGAAAAGCTGCAGCCGGCGATCGACGCTTCGCCGGCCTTTCGCAGGCGGATTGCGCGGGCCGCGAGTAAGGACGGAGGCGGGTCGACCGCACTCCGCAAGGCTTTCGTCGGCGTGCGCGGCGGTTTGACAATCACCGGCGCGAATTCCGCCTCGGAGCTACAAACGCGTACGGTCAAATATGCGCTATGCGACGAAATCGACCAGTGGCCAGGCGACATTGACGAGCAAGGTTCGCCTATGACCATGGTCGACGATCGCCAAATCGCGCACCATGCCGATCGAGACTATCGCAAATTGCAGGGCGGCACGCCGACGCTCAAAGGTCAATCGCTCGTCGACGTTGAATTCGAAGCCGGCGATCAGCGCTATTTGCGTCTACCCTGTCCGCATTGCGCCACGCGCATTCGCCTTGTCTTCGGCGGCTTCGTCGACGACGAAAAGGGAACTGGATTGCGTTTCAATCGCGCCGCGCCCTTCGACGCGCATTACGTGGCGCAATGCTGCGGCGTCCGAATCGAGCATTGGCAAAAAGAAAGAATGATCGCCGCGGCGCTCGATCTCCCCGATTTTGGCTTCATCGCCGAAGCGCCCGGTCCGGGACGGCCGCCGTCTTGGCATATCGACGCGATTTCATCGAATTTCACGACATGGGACAAGATCGCCGAAACCTATGTTGCCGCAGGCGACGATCCACAAAAGCTGAAGGGTTTCGTTAATCGGTGGCTCGGCTTGGCTTATGAAGAAAAGCAGGATGTCCCGGATTGGGAGAACCTTTTTCGCCGGCGCGAGAGCTACGCCGAGCGCGTTATCCCGAAAGACGTGATCCTAGTCACTATGGGAGTCGACGTTCAAAAATTTGGGCTCTATGTCGAAATCGTCGGATGGACCGCAGATAAGCGCTCTTACACTCTTTACGCCACTTATTTGCGCGCCGGCGACGCCGAAAAAGGTGGCGACACCTCCGATCCTGACGATCAATGCTGGAAACGATTAACTGACTTGCACGAAACCCCCTTGCGCGACGAATTTGGGGGAATGCGGCGCATCACGGGAACCGCGATCGACTGCCGTTATAATGCGCCTGTCGTCTATGATTGGGTGCGTCGTCACCATATGGCCTACGCGGTTCGCACCGAAGAGGGTTGGAATAGGCCGCACCTGGCGAGCCCGAAATATGTAGATTTCGACTGGCGCGGAAAGCGCATCCGCGGCGGGGTGCAGCAATGGCAGGCTGGGAGCTATAACCTCAAATCTCGCTTTTACGCATATTTACGCCGCGAAAAAGAGATCACTGATAAGATCGAGACGCCGCCGCAAGGCTATTGCCATTTCGGAACCTTTCTCGACGAGCGTTACTTTCGACAATTGACCGACGAATACATCGCGACTGACAAAATCGGACGGCGTTTCTGGAAGCCGCGCACCGAGGAAAACCATTTTCTAGACTGCCGCATCCTAAATATGGCTCTCGCTTTCGGCGGGCCCGGCTTCGATCTCGATGGCTGCTCAGCGCAAGAGCTGCTCGCCGCGCGCGAGGAATATCGGTTGGCTGCATCAAACGCACCCTTGCTTGCGTCAATTGAGGCGGAGACGCCACGTCAAGAGGCGGGCGAGGACAGCGATCCGGCGCCCGACGATCGCGCCGACGCCGGCGGCGGTTGGGGATTTACGGGGGGCGAATGGCTTTAACTGTCCAAGAAATCGACGGCCATATCGCGGCCTTGCAAGCGTCGCTCGCGTCAGGAGAGCTGACGGTCGAATATGACGGGCGTCGCGTCACCTACAAGGATACGAAAAACCTTCTCGACGCGATCAATTATTATCAACGCTTGCGCGCTCAGATTCCGGCAACGGGCCCGGCGCCATCCTCGGCGGATCGCGGTTCTTATGCGGCTTTCGAGAGAGACTAGTGAAGCCATCATTTTTTGATCGCGCGTTGCTCGCGCTCGCGCCGCAAACTGGCCTGCGCCGCCTCCAGGCCAAGGCCGCCGCCGCCGAGCTTTTGCGCTACTTCGACGGCGCGTCGCGCGACCGGCGCTTATCCGGCTGGCGCACGCCGTCGTCAGGCCCAAACGCCGAAAATGAGGTTTCGCTCAAAATCTTGCGCGACCGCGCCCGCGATCTCGCCCGCAACAATAAGACAGTGGCGGCGGCGGCGCTGCAATTTCAGGGGCAGACCGTCGGAACTGGAATCAATCCGCGCGCGACCGATACGCGCAAGACGATGAACCGCAAGGCTAATGACGCCTGGGCGCGCTTCGTCGACACATGCGACCCGGCAGGCCAAATGGATTTTCATGGCATTCTCTCGGCGACGGCGCGCGCTCTATTTATCGATGGCGAATGTTTGCATAAGTGGCTGCCGGTCAATAACCGCCCCTTCGCGCAAATCCGCTTGCTGGAGGCCGATCATATCGACGAATCCAAATCGAATTTTTCGGCGTCGCAAACGGCGCGCCTCGTGCAAGGCATTGAATTCGACGACGACGGCCGCCGGTTGAATTATTGGTTGTTTCCCAATCACCCCGGCGAGTCTTTGACGTCGCTGCGGCCGTCGCTCGTTTCGACGGCGGTTCCATCTAATCTCGTCGACCATTATTTTTTCATGGCGCGGCCCGACCAATTCCGGGGAATTTCATGGCTCGCGCCGTCAATTATGTCGCTGCGTGGCATGGATGACGTCATCGAGGCGACCATCTGGCGTAAGCGCATCGAGGCGTGCATCGGCCTCGTCGTGCGCTCGCCGGAAACGCACGGCGCGACGCCACTCGTCGGGAGCCAAAAAACCGACGATCGCGGCCGTATCGAGGAAACGCTCGCGCCGGGCAAAATCTTGCGCTTTAGCCCCGGCGAAGAGGCGACCGCGTTCGAGCCTTCGACCGGCGGCGACACGGTCGACTTCATGCGATCGCAGCTTTACGCCTTTTGCGCGACAACCGGGATTCCTTATCACGCCGTCACTGGCGACGTTAGCCAAGCGAATTATTCGTCGCTTCGCGCCGCAACGCTCGCCGGCAATGTTTTGATTGATCTTGTCCAATGGCTCGTGCTCGCGCCGCGAGTCAAGGCGGCCTGGCGGCGGGTTATGGAGGCCGAGGCGATCGCCACGAATACGCCCGGCCTACGCAATGTGCCATGCGCCCTCTCCATGCCGGTTCGCCCTTGGGTCGACCCGCAAAACGACATAACGGCGAAAATCCTTGAGATCCGCGCCGGCCTGCAATCCATGCCCGACGCGATCGCCGAGCGGGGCCTCAATTGGGACGATCAGCTCGCTGAACTCGAGGCCTTCGCCAAGGCCGTCGATCAGCGCGGCCTCACGCTCGACGTCGACCCGCGCAAGGTCAATCGCAATGGCGCGCAGCAAGGCGCAAAGCCGGCCCTTCTCGACGCGCCTGGCGATCCGGCCGCGCCCTAACCCGCCGCAAAGAGGTATCAACATGCAACGCACGCAAGGCAATGCCCCGCAGGGCTTCGTGCCGGGCGGCCCCAGCGCCCGCGCCGTCGTCGACGGAACTCCGGCGAGCTTTAACCAGGCGGCGCGCACTTTCGAGGCGATCCTCTCGACCGGGGCCGGGGTCACGCGCTGGGGGATTACCGAAGAGCTGGCCATCTCGCCCGAGGCGGTCGATTTGTCGCGTGTCGGACAGGGCGTCGTGCATTTTATCGACAGTCATGACACCCAAACCGTCGACAAGGCGTTCGGCAAGGTCATGTCGGCGCGCTTCGAAGGCGGATCACTGATCGGCGTGATTCAGCTTTACGACGACGAGCAAGGCGCGAAGGCCGAAAGCTGGCTGAGGTCGGGCAAAATTCGCGGAATTTCGATCGGTTACACCGTCGAAAAATGGCAAATGGTCTCGCGCGAAGACACTGGCGCCGAGACCTGGCGAGCCGAAAATTGGACGCTTTTGGAGGCTTCCGCAGTCCTCAAGCCTGCGGACCCTGGCGCGATCGTGCGGGAGATCGCCCCAGCGACAGAAATTCCCGTCTTTCTAGCAAAGGAATCCGATATGACACGCTCCGCCCTGCCGGCGGCCGCAGCGGCGGCCGTGGAATCGGTCGCGCCCGCGCCGGCCCTCGCGCCTGCCGAAGACACGCGCGCCGCGCCGGTTGCGGCCGCCGCCCAGGCGGCCGAACGCCAGCCCGCCCCTGTCGTTGCGCTGGCCCCCGCCGCGGCCCCCCCGCCGGCCGCCGACCCGGCGGGGGTCCGCGCCGCGATCTCCCCGGCCGACACAATCCGCATTCTCGACCAGGCGGCTTTCTTCGGCGAGCGCGCCCTCGCCGAGAGCTTGCTTGCGGCGGGCCGCAGCGAGCCCGAGGTTCTCTCGGCGGTCGCCCGCGCCCATTGCGACAAAGCGCGCGGGGTCGCAATCGGCGGGCCGCGCGCGACGATCATTCAAGACGAGACCGAGACGCGCCGCCGCGCCATGGAGGAAGCCCTCTCGATCAAATTTGGCGTCCGCGCCGAGCCCCAGGGCCTCGCGCGGGAATTCATGGCGCCGAATTTCTTTTATGAAATGTGCGCCCTGCATATTGGCGAGCGCGGCTATATGGGCCAAGTCGCCCAGCGTGAGGACGTCATCCGGCGCGCGCTCGGGACCTCGGATTTCCCCTATATTCTCGAAAACGCCCTGAATAAGAGCCTTGCGGGCAGTTATGCGCTGGAGGCCCCGGTCTATCGCGAGATTGCCTGGCGCGCGGATTTCAATGATTTCCGCCCGCACGCCTCGCTCACCGCCGGCGATTTCCCCGCGCTCCAGAAAGTCTTGGAGAATGGCGAAATCAAATTCGGCAAATTCTCGGAAAACAAGGAAGCCGTCGCGGCGTTTAGCTACGCGATAGGCCTGCGCTTCACTCGCCAGGCGCTCATTAACGACACGCTGGGCGCTTTTGAGCAGGTCATCGCCTCTTATGCGAACATGGTCGCGCTCTTGGAGGAAACGACCTTCTTCGCAAGCATCAATGCGACCCTGTCCGACACAAACACCGTCTTTCATTCGACGCACGGCAATCTCGCCGCGTCGGGAACCGTGATTGACGTTACCAATGTCGGCAAGGCGCGGGCTGCCATGGCGAAACAAAAGACGATCGACGGCAATGTCATGTTGTCCAATACGCCGGCGATCATCCTCACCGGCCCCGACAAGGCGACCGAGGCCGAGCAGCTCGTCGCCACGATCACGCCTGCGCTGACGGCCAACGTCAACCCGTTCTCAGGCAAGCTGCGGCCGCTGTCGACGTCGCAGATTTCTGGGAACCAATGGTATTTGTTCGCCAACCCCGCCGCGGGCCGCGCCAATTACCGTTGGGGCTATTTGAACGGCTACAGCGCCCCGCGCGTGCGTCGTGAAGAGCCGTTCGGCTATCAGGGAGTCGCCGTCACCGTCGAGCATGATTTCGGCGTCGGCGCGATCAATTATCGGTTCGGCTATTCCAACCCCGGCGCTTAAACGCGCCGCCAAGCAATGCCGCGCGCCAGCAATTGGCGCGCCGAGGCCTGAATCGGACAAAGGAACGAACCGCATGAAAAACTATATTCAGCCGGGCGAGCATCTCGTCGTCGCCGCGCCCTATAACGTCTCTTCCGGCGACGGCGTCAAAGTCGGATCGCTCTTCGGCGTCGCTTCTGTGACCGTGCTCTCCGGCGCCGACGTCGTGATCGTGCGCGAGGGCGTTTTCGATCTCAAAAAGACCTCGGCCCAGGCATGGGCGCAGGGCGATGCGATCTATTGGGACGATACGAACAAAGAGGCGACCAATGTCGCCAGCGGCCATATGCCGATCGGCAAGGCGGTCGCGACGGCGGCGAATCCGACGTCGACGGGCAAAGTCGCGCTCGATCCCACGCCAGGCCTGCGCGTCGTCGGCGACCAGCTTACAACTGTCACCGCGACGGATACGGTTGTGACTGGCCTGACGAAAGTGCTCTCGGCCGTCGCAACGCTCGAAAGCGATCCGGGCGACGACCCCATGCTCGTCTCGGCGCAGATCGGCGACCAGGCCGGCGCGCCGGCCGCCGGCTCGATCGTCGTCAAGACGTGGAAAAACACAGGCGGCAATGATCCGACCCCTGCGGCAGCGACGACCTTTTCGAAGAAGGTCAATTGGCTGGCCTGGGGCTACTAAGAGCGCCGCGTGTCAAATTTCGACGCCCTCGCCGCGAAGACACTTTCGAGCGTCTTCGATCGCTTCGGCCAGCCGGCGGCCTATCACCCGCTTGCCGACTGGCCGATTCCTTGCCGCGTGGTCGAGAATAAGGCGGACGAGCAAACGGCGATCGGCGAGACAAACCTCGTCGCCGCGCAGCGTGTTATCGAGGTTCGCGCTTCCGAGGTCGAGCGGCCGGAAAAGGGCGCGCGCTTTCTCGTCGGTTCCTATCATTATGTCATCGCCGCACAGCCGCGCCGCGACGATCCTTCCGGGCTCGTCTGGAAATGTCTTTGCCGGCCGGCGCCCGCTGACGGTTGGACTCCATGGCGGCCCCTACCCTAACCGTCGACCCCAAAGAGGTCGACGCCGCGCTCGACGCGGAATTCAAGGCGCTCTCCAAGCGCGTGAGAGGCGCAATGGAGCGCGTCGGCCGCGACGCCTTGCTGACGCCGGTTCGCGACGCTACGCGGGCGGCGCTCAAATCGAGCAAGCTGCCGACAACGTGGCGCGGCCAGCTCCAGCCGAAAGACGACAAGCCGACGCTCGCCCCGGCGTTTTTCGTCTGGTCCAAGGCGCCAAAGATCATTGGCGCATTTTCCGAAGGCGCGACGATCGCGCCAACCGGCGGGCGGCGCTATCTATGGATTCCGACCGAGAATGTCCCGAAAGGGGGTGGCGGGCGACCCTATAAGCCGGCCGAGGTCGAGCGCAAATTCAAGAAATTCATCTTCGCGCGTTCGAAAAGCGGAAACCTGGTCGCCCTGGTCATGGCGCGCACCGGCTACAAAAAGACGCAACATCGCAGAGGCGCCGCCCCGAAGATGGTTTTCAAGCGGGCGACGAAAAAGGAGCCTGGCGAGAAGATCGCCATGTTTATTCTTGTCCGGCAAGTGCGGCTGCGCAAGCGCCTCGATCCCAAGGGAATTGCTGAGACCGCCGGCGCACGTTACGCCCTCGCCTATCACCAAGCGGCCCATAGCTCATGACGATCTCGACGACAGAGACGGCGATCCTCGCTTTAATCGCGACGTTGAACGCCTCGGCCGATTTGCCGGCCGTGCGCCGCAATCCGGTTTTCGACGACGTTTTCGAGCTGCTCGGCGCCGAGCCGGCGATCGGCCGCGCGCTCATTGTCCGCACCGGCGACCCGGTCGACACGCAACGCACGCTCGGGATTCCGAGCGACGGGCGTTTCGAGCTTGTGCGCGCCGTCGAGGTCGAATTCTACGTCGCCGGGCCGGAATGCGACAAACTGTTTTCGCAGCTCGACGCCGGCGTCATGGCGATCTTTGCAGCGATTGAAGCCGATCCCACGCTCGGCGGCGCGGTCACGATAGCTGAGATCGCCGATCAGCCAGAACTCGGCGAGGACGAAGCCGGATCGAACGCCGTCCTCACCGCGCTTATACGCGTGCAACTCACCTATATCTCGCCGAGGGCTTACTAATGGCAGAAGACAAGAAAACTCCGCCTGCGCCTCCCGCACCGTCGCCAGCGGCCGCCGAAGCCGCCCCGAGCCATATCGTCGTCACCGACGATGTTGCGCCTTATCGAAAGGGGCAAGTGCTGCCTTACGATCTCGCGCTCGTTGCGCGCCTCGACGGCAAATTCCGCCCGGCAACGCCCTTCGATCTCGGCGTCGCCGGGTTCATGACGCGCTAATAGGAGCTTTCCAGAATGGCGACTCAAGCGATCGCGCTCGGCCAGCTCGCAAGGGCGGCCTTTGCAACAGAGGCCGGCTCCTATGGAACGCCGGCGGGAAGCGGCTACCGATACGCCCACTATTATAAATCCAATCTGCGCGCGACGAAGCCGATTGAAAGCGACCCGATCATCGGCTCCGGCTTGAATAATTACCGAGACAATGGCGCGATCGCCCCGACCTTGACCGAGCATGGCGGATCGCTCGAACTGCCCTTGTGCCTCAATCAAATCGGCGATTGGCTACGGCTCGTCTTCGGCGCGCCGAATACCAGCGGCGCGGGCAATTTTACGCATGTCTTTTCGTCCGGCGCCTTGGTGCTTCCCTCGGCGACGATCGAACTCAACCCGGTCTCGGGCGATTTCCGCCAGCATGTCGGTTGCGCGGCACGATCGCTTAAGCTCGATCTCGGCGACGCCGCCGGCTATCAGCGCGTCACGCTCGATATGCTCGGCTTTGGCGAGAATATCCTCGGATCGACCGGCGCCGGCTCGCCGGCGGCGGCGAAGACTTACGATAACCAGGCGCGGACGCTCGCCGAGGTTTTGCTCGGCGGCGCGTCGGTCGGCGTGTTGCTCGGCGCAAACTTCACCTATGAAACCGGCCTGATTCAGGATCGATATATCGACGGTTCGGCCAATTTCGGCGGAGCCGTGCTCGCCGAACAAGCGCAATTCTTCGGCGATATGCGTATTCGTTACACGGGCAACACGCTCGACGCCGCCGCCCTCGCAGGGACCGAGCAATCTTTGCAAATCCGCTTCGTCAAGGGCGCGAACAACCAGATTTCTTTCGATGCGCCGGCTTGCGCCCTGGGCCGCGCCGGCGTGGCGATCGAAGGACCGGGCGGGATCGAACAAACGCTCCCGTTCCGCTGCCACCAAACCAGCGGCGCAGCCATGCTCGCCGTTACCCTCAAAAACCAAATTGCGGCGTATGCAGCATGATCAAGCTTCGAACAAAGAAATCCGAGCCGCTGAGGCTCCCGCTCGGCGACGCCGCCTTCATTCTTTATCGCCCTCTCACGGCGATCGAACGAGAGGCTGCCCTGGCGAAATCTCGTGAGTTTATCGAAGAGGCAAGAGCGGGAATCGACGCGTTTTCGCGTTACGGCTTCGAAGGAAGCCCGGATTGGATCGACAATTCCGAGCTGGCGCTTGGCGTGGGGACCTTCGTTCTTCATGTCGAGATGGCCGTTCGCGTCTTCATCTCGTGGGAGGGGATTGGGGATGAAGCCGGCAACGCCTTGCCGCTGACGCGAGAAAACATCGCGGCGCTGATGCGCGACCCGATCATCTATCCGGTTGTGCAACAGGCCTTGTTGCGGCCGTTGCATGATTTGGACGCTGAGGGAAACGCGTCCGCGCTCTCGCCGAATGGCGCGCCGGCGGGGGCGAAGAATACTGCGCAGGGTGCGCAAGAATCGAAGCCCCCTGCGCCAGCGGACGGCCAGGCGTCGACGGAAAGCGCTGCCCAAAACACGCTGAGCCCTTGACCGCCGAGGGAGCGCTGGCGATCGGCCTCGCCTTTCGTCCTGGGCTTATTCGCCGGGCGGGATGGGCGGGCGTTGCGGTCGGGCTCGATTATCAAGGGGCGCTAGCGCTCGCGCCTTCCGACTGCGATCGGGAGGCGCTCGCTTTCTTGCTGATCCGCGCAGAAGACGGCCTGCTTTCCGGCTTCAGAAAAATGGAAAACAATAATGGCGGCAAATAGCGTCACCATTCGCCTGGGCGTTTCAGGCTACGCCGAGGTAGAGGCGAAGCTCAAAGAACTCGGCGTCGCCTTTAAGAAAGTCGGCGGCGACGCGGAGCAATCCGTTGGGCTGGCTCGGCATGAGCTGATCAACCTCAGCCGCCAGGCGCAAGATATTGCCGTTTCCCTCGCCAGCGGCCAGTCGCCGTTGACCGTGCTGATGCAACAGGGGACGCAAGTCGCCGACATTCTCGGAACGCACAAGGGCGGCCTGGGGTCCGCGGTCAAAAGTCTCGGCGAGAACATTCTCGGCCTTTTGACGCCGGGGCGTCTCGTGGGGGGCGGGCTTGTCGCTGCGTTCGCTGCGGTCGAGCAGCAAATCAGCAAAGCGTCTGCAGAACTCACAAACCTGGGCCGCGCGCAGGCGGCGACAGGGCTCGATCCCTCGCGGATCCTCGCCGCCCGTGGGGTTGGCGCTGGCGCCGGTTTGGATGGAAAGGAAGTGCAAGGCGCGCTCGAGCACGCCAATCGCGAATTCGAGAGGTTCCAGCTGCATTCCGGCGAGGTCAAAAAGGCCCTCGAAGAGATCGACGGCCGTTTCATTATCCTGGGCGAAAGGGCGCAGACGACAGGCAAGTTTATCGACTTTGTCCAGGAGAAGATTCGGGAGCTTCCGCGTCAGGAAGGGCTCGACCTCGCCAGGAAACTCTTCGGCGAAGACGCCGGCGCGAAGCTCTTCGAGGCCATTCGCAACGGCGAGCTCGCTATGAAGGCGCTCGACGAGGCGGCGCAGAAGGCGAGCGTGACCTTCGCGGACGGTCCGGCAAAAGCCGCGCTCGACTTGCAGCACGAAATCGACAAGGCCGCAGAGATCGCCGATCAAAAGCTGTTTGCGGCATTCGGACAGCTTTCCGACCCTCTGCGGAGCGTCTCGCTGCTCTGGCAGGAAATCAAGATCGCGATTGCCGATAGCGTCATGTGGGCCGAGCGCCTTGCGGGAGCGATCATTGACGGCGGCAAGAGGGCTGGAACCGTTCCCGGCGCGGTCGGCCGCTCAATTGACGACTACATGGCGGCGTATAACCTCAACGGGAAGCCGCTGCCGGATTGGAGGCCGACAATCGCCTCTTCCGGCCTGCCCGCGGGTTGGAACGCCACCCAACAAGCGTTTACGGCTTGGAACAACGAAGGCCTTGGCCCGCTCGAGAAGAAGAAGCGCGGCGGCGGTCGCCATGGCAAGAGCGACGCTGAGCGTGAGGCCGAAAGCTATGAGAGCATCACCCATGATCTCGAAGGGCAGTTGGCGCTCCTGCAGGCGCATGGCGCAGAACATGACCGCCTCGAGCTGAAACTCAAAATCGAAGCCGAGCAAGCCAAGCTGGGGAAAGTCGCATCGCAAGAACATAAAGATCATGTCGCGGAGCTGGTCGCGAAGATCGACGATGCGGAGAAAGCTCAGAAGCGCCTGAATGAGGCCGCGAAGGGCTTCAATGAGGCCTACAAAAGCGCATCCGGCTCCGCGTCGACAGTGATCAAGGACGTCTTGAAAGGGAAAAGCCCCGGCGACGCGTTAAAGCGGATGCTCGACGAAGGCCAGTCGAATGCGCTCGACGCGATCCTCACCGGCTCCGGTCCCTTCGCGAAGATGGCCGGGACAGCCGGAAAGGATGGAGCAGTCGGCGGTCTCTTTGGAAAGCTCGCCGAGATGCTCAAACTCGGCGGCGACAAAGAAACCCAGCAAATGAACGTGCAAGCGGCGAACGTCGTCGTAAATGGCGGCATAAGCGATGTCGGCAAGGGGCTCGGGAGCCTAGCCGAGGGCGCCAGCGGACTCTTCGATTGGTTCTCAAAGCTCTGGCCCTTCGCCGGCGGCGGCGTCATGACTGGCGCCGGGTCACTCCCGCTCAGGCGTTATAGCTGGGGGGGCATCGCCAGCTCGCCGCAGTTCGCCATGTTCGGCGAAGGCTCGCGGCCCGAGGCCTATGTCCCCCTGCCCGACGGCCGCTCGATCCCGGCCGTCGTCGATCTAAAGAACGCCGGAAGCGCGCCAGGCGCGCCAAACATCACAATCGAAGATCACGTCGGCGTTAATGTCGAGCGACGCGTCACGCGCGGCGAAATCCGGCTCATGATCCGCGAAGAGCAAGCGCAGGAACGCGCGCGGCTTCCCGGCTACCTCGCGGACTATCAGAGGGCGGAACCGTGAGGGACCCCGCCGTTAAGCCATGGCCGGCCGCGCTCTGTCCGCGCGACATAACCCCGGTTATGGCCGACGTGTCCTTTACCGGGGGCGCGTCGTTCTCCGGCGCGCCGCAAATCGTCGCGGCGAGCAATGGCCGCTGGCGCTTCATCTATCATGACGTACGCTTCAAGGCCGAAAATATCCTCGCCGCGCGGGCGTTGCTCGCCTACCTCGCGCGCATGCGCAAGATTTACGTCGGCCCGCAGAACGGCATTTACTCGCCGGCTCGGCGCGCCGGCGTCGCGACGCCGTCGAGCGCCCTTTTCACCAATGGCTTCGGCTTCACCAATGGCTTCGGCTTCGCGCAACGAACATCGGATTGCGCACTCGCAGCTGACGCGAAACTTGGCGCAGCGCAAATTTCCGTCACGAACTCCCTCATCGCGCCCTTGAGCGCCGGGGACTATTTCGAGGCCGACGGCCGCGTGCATCTGATCGAAGAAATCTCGGGCTCAACGTGGACGATTTGGCCATCTTTGCGCGCGGACTGCGCCTCGGGAACGATCCTCGAAATTGACGATCCGCGCATGCTCGCGCGCCTCGATCCCAAAAGCCAGGCGCTCGCCTGTCAACTAAAAGTTGGGTGGACTGGCTTGGCGACGTTTGAATTTATCGAAGAGCATTGGTAATGCAGCCGCCGATCGCCTTTTCCGACGCCGTGCAAGCCATGCTCAGCGAGCATGTCGTCTTGGCGCGCTTTGGCGTGCAACTCGACCTCGCGTCGGAAACTGTCTACCTCTGCCAAGGCGACAGCTTCAGAGACAATGTCGGGCGCCTGTGGCGAGGCCTCGGCCTCTTTGGCGAATTGGCCGGCCTGCAGATCGGCGCCGAGGCCGCGACCTCGCCCATTCAATTGACGCTCGCCGGCCTCGTCGAGGACGATAAGACGTTGCAAAGCCCCTATGCCGCGCTCGGCCGCGCGGCCGCGGACGCCAGCGCGGAAATCATCGGGCGCACCGCGTCGGTCTATGCCATGTTCTTCGACGAAACGCTCGGCCAACCGGTCGACCTTCCCTATTTGCTGCAAAGTTATCAGCTCGGCGCGGCGACGCTCGAAATCGGCGAGGGGCAAATCGCCCTCACCGTGCGAGGCGATCCGCTCTTCGGCGGCAAGCATATCGCGCCCTTGAATCTCGTCTGCGACGAAGACCAGCAACAGAAATACCCGGGCGACCGGGTCTTTGAGCGCGTCGGCTGGCGCAAGACCGTGATTACCGCATGACGCCCGATCCGATCTCTTTCGCGCATGGCTGCGGCGCTAAGGGGCCGTGCGCGCAATATGTGGCGCAATGGCTCTTCGTTAACGGCGCCCCCCGCGTCCCGTCGCCGCGCGAGATCATACGCGACTGGCGGCGCTTGGGCGTCGAGGCGGGCGTCGCGCATTGGGCCGAGCGGATCGGCTTGACGCCCTGCCCGCCGCAACCCTTCGCGATCGCGCTCGCTGCGCAGCCACAGGGCGCGCCCTTGCTTGGGATCGTGAGCGCCGACGGCCTTTTCGTGACGCGCAGCTTTTCGCGCGTGCTGATCGCGTCGGATTTCGAGATTGTAAAGGCCTGGCGTGTCTAAGATCGTCGACCCCCTGCTTGGGATCTTCGGCGCCGTCGCGTCATTCTCTGGCCATCCTTGGATTGCCCTCGCGCTCTTTGGCGCAAAGACCGGCGTCGGCTATTTGGCGGGCAATAAGAAGCAGCGGGGCGGCGATCAGCCGATCGCGCATCAATCGCCGCCCCCGGACTATAAGGTCACTGTCGAGCATCCGATCGTTCCGCGCGTTTGGTCCTATGGGCGCGTGCCAAATCCCGGCGCGTTTATTTTCAAAGAGGCCGGGCCGAACAAAAACGTTCTGCTTTATGGCTTCTATATGTGCGACGGGCCGATCGACGGAATCGAGTCGATCACCTGCGACGACGAGTATGTCGCTTGGATTCCTGGGTCGCCCTATCTGTCGCCGGTCCCGAGCCAGCCTGGGTCGATTTGGGCTCCAGGCGCCGGCACAAAATGGGTGCAATATTCCGCGGGCGTCTTTGGCCCGCTTATTTTCGCCGAAGTGATCTCGGCGACCGAGTCGGGCTTTCAATCCTACCTTTTGTCGCAGCTCGGCCCGAATGGCGCCGTCAATGGCGTTATCACCGCCGACACCGGCCTTCTAAATTTTTGGGATTCGTCGCACCTCGGCAAGGGCGCGACGATGTTCTACGCCTGGGGCTATCTGCCGACGACCTACAATGGCGCAAATCGTCAGACCTATTGGCCGAACAATTGGCCGCTCTATCAATTCGTCTATCGCGCTGCGCCAGTCTATGACCCGCGCGACCCGGGCCAATCTCAGAATGATCCGTCGAGCGGCGCGTTCACCATCTACAATCCGACGTGGAAATGGTCGGAAAATCCCACACTGATCGCCGCGAACTATGTTTCGCGTCTGATCGCCAATGGCCAAACGGCCGTCAAGGGCGTCAATTGGGCGTCGATCGAGGAAGCCGCTGATGATTGCGATCGGCTCTGCCCGTGCTTCATTCGCAATTTCGGCGACGGCGGTCTCTGCCAGGAGCCGTTTGCGCGCATGTCGGCGAATATCTCCCTCGATCTCGAGCCGCGCGACGTGCTGGCGAAAATCATGGCCATTTGTGACGGCGGCTATGGGCTCGATCAGAACGGCTTCTTCTCAATGTGGATCGGCAAATGGGAAGCGCCAAACGTCGTCTTTACCGACTCGGACGTTCTCGGAATCACACAAGAGTTTCAGCCGCCGCTCGCCGAGCAATATAACTATTTCAACATCACCTACACCGAGCCGCGCCAGCGCTATTCGCCCATGCAGGCGCCGCTGTATCAGGACAAGGAATCGCAAGCCCGGATCGGCCGCCGGCAACAGTCGTTCACTTTGGATTATTGCCCCTCGCCAAGCCAAGCTTGGCGCATGGTCCGCCGTCACGCCATGCGCGAAAACCGCCGGCGCATTACTGTGCGCTTGAAGGCGCGCGGCCTGCTGACCCTCGCCCAGCGGATCGTCGGGCTCGATTGCCAAAAGTTTGGGATCATCGGGACGTTCCGACTGTTGCAGATTTCTCCAGGGCGAAGTCTCGGCGAGTGGACGGCGCAGCTCGCCGAATTGACCGAGGACATTTTCGACGATCCCGCCGCGCCGCCCGATCCCTTAAAAAATTTCGAGGTTGTTAAAGCCCCGACATTGCCGACGCCGGTTCCTTATCTGTCGGTTGTTCCCGACGTCGCGACGGGCGGCGGCGCCGTTCGGATCGACTATGCGCAGAAGATCTCAGTTGGAACCCTTTTGCCGCTGCCGACGGTCAATCTCGTCGTCGATCCCAACCTCATGTGGGACGCGCATTATTCGACCGACGGCGGAGCGACATACCGTCAATGCAATGTGCTGATTTCGCAGTTTAGCGTGCAAACGCCGGTCCTCCCCAAGGGGACGACGGTCACTGTGCAGGCTCGCTATATCCCGAACAACGGCACGCCCGGCGGCTGGGGCTCGTCGGTCTCGATCACGATCTAAGCGCTAAGGGGACAGCATGGGCGCGCTCGACACAGCCTTCAAGAACGCATTCCTCGCGGCGGCGGCGGCCGACACGGCGCTGTGCCGGGCGCTCGGCGCTGCAATCGAGGCTTATCTCGCCGCGCCCTATTCCATCAACGCCAACGCCGCCGCCTCTCCGACTTCGGCTCCGACGGGCATGATCGCGCGGGTCATCGGCAAGGACGGAGACGCGGTTCAGGCGCTCGTCGTCGACGGCTTCGGCGGCGTCCCTGAAATCATCCCGCGGCGCGCGAATAACACCGGAGCGAGCCCGGC
This sequence comes from Methylocystis sp. NC52PC, assembly GCF_055698645.1. NCBI lineage: Bacteria > Pseudomonadati > Pseudomonadota > Alphaproteobacteria > Hyphomicrobiales > Methylocystaceae > Methylocystis > Methylocystis sp. NC52PC. The sequence goes on from NZ_CP170127.1 coordinate 3,410,641, forward strand.
TGCGATCGCCAATGGCGATATTCTCGGGCGCTTTTCGTTTGCCGGCTATCATACGAGCGGCGGCTCGGGCTATTCGGCGCGGCCAGCGAGCCTGCGCGCCGAGGCGACGCAAACGCACACCTCGTCGGCGCAGGGCACTCGGCTCGTCTTTGCGACGACGCCGGACTCGTCGGCGACGCCGGCCGACGCGCTCTTTATCGGCAAGGATCAATCCGTCCGCGCGAAAGGCCCGCTCGGCTACATTAACGGCCAGGGCGCGGGGTCGACTGTCTCGCAAGCGTCGAGCCGCACAACCGGCGTCACGCTCAACGCCGCGACCGGCCAAATAACCCTCGTTACGGCCGCCGGCGCGTCGACGGGGCAAAGTTTCATTCTGACGAATTCCTTCATCGAGGCGACCGACATTCTTGTGATCAGCGTCGCCGGCAGCCCGACCGGGCTTTATTATTTCGGAACCAAGATTGGCAGCGGGTCGGCGACGATCACGATGTTTAACCCAGGCAACAATAACGAGTCCGTCGTCTTGAGTTTCGCGATTATCAAGGGCGCAAACAACTAAGCGCAAAGCGATCGTCCTTATTCGGGCGTAGCGCGTTTGTCTGCATCTCACTAGCGGCCTAATCACGGAGAAGCTGAAAATGGAAAAGATGAACGTCGCCGACGCGATCGGCGCGGGCCTGATCGTGCGCCCCGAGCGGGCCGAGGAAATGCTGATCAAGGGCAAGTATATCGTCGAATGTCGCGACAAGGACGGCAATCTAAAGTGGAAAGACGAGATCAAAAACCTCGTCACCACGGCCGGCAAGAACGACATGCTCGACAAATATCTTGCGGGCTCGTCGTGGTCGACCGGAACCGTTTACATGATGCTGAAGGGCGCGGGCTCCGCGGCCGCCGGCGACACGATGGCGTCGCATGCGGGCTGGTCCGAGCTGAATATTTCGGCCTCTTCCGGCGCGCGGCAGTCGGTTGCGTTCTCGGCGGCCTCCAGTGGCTCCAAGGCGACCTCTTCCGCTGTCGCCTGGTCGATCACGGCGGCTGGCCCCACCACTGTTGCGGGCGTTGCGGTTGTCATCGGCGGCACAAGCGCCAATGGCAATACGACTGGCGTTCTCTTCTCGGCCGGCGATTTCGCCTCGTCGCGCTCTGTGATCGCCGGCGATACGCTCAACGTCACTTATTCGGCGTCGCTGTAAGCGCGCTCTTTGGCGCGCGGGGACCACTACGGAGTCGACAAATGGACATAGAAGCAGCGAAGCGCGCCGGGGAACTGGCGCGCGGAATCGAGCAGCGCGAGCCCATGCTTGCGCTGCTCGACAAAGCCATCTCTGAGGGCTGGCTGATTAAGGAAGTCGTGGCCGTCAATCCCGCGAGGAGCGAGGAAAGATCTCTCGTTTTGGACGTGCTTGGCGCCGATACGAGCGCGGCTGGCCTGCAATTTATCCGTCAGGTCTACGAGGGCCAAATCGCCGCGCTGCAAAGCGATTTGGACGCTGCGGAAACCTGGACCCCGCCTCAGACAGACCCCTGACGCTGGATTGTAAACCTCGATGGCCGCGATTGTTCACACCTCGACCTCGTCCTCGATCCAAACGGGGACGGTTCCGGCTGGCTGGAATAGCAACAACAATACAGTTCATGGGATCGGGCCAGGGGGAAATGGTTCCGGCCGTCAATCCGCGTCGATCGGCGGCGTCGGCGGCGGCGGCGGCTCCTATGGCCGCCGCGCCAATGTGCGGCTCGTCGCCGGCGAGACCTATTATTATTTTTTGCCCGCCGGCGGCTCCGGGTTGGATGCGTGGTTCAATGATCTCAACTTGCTTTTGCAATCTAATTCCATGGATCAGTATCCCGCATGGGACGACCAGGGCGCGGACGCATACACGGGCGGTCAAACCGCGCCGGACGGCACAAGCACGGCCTGGAAATTTATGGAGGATGGAAGTTTCGGCTCCCATCGCTTCTTTACGCAATTCACAAAGCCGGCTCAGACTCTTCAAATGTCGTGGGTCGTTTATGCGAAGAAAGTTAGCGATCGCCTTCTCCGCTTCATTGTTTACGATTATGGCGGTGAATGGATCGAGATAACCATTAATTTAACGACGCTGGTCGCAGCATTAACGGCGTCCAATGGGACGCAATTCACATATTCGAGCCTGACGGCCAGCACGGACGATGTTGCGACTGGAGCTGCGGGGAACGGCTGGTATCGGCTGCATTTGAAATTTACGGCAGACGCCGCCGTCGACGACATCCAGCTCCTTTATGCGCTTGAGCATCCCGTGGATGGCGACGACTATCAGGGCGACGGCGCGTCGCACATGCTGCTTTGGCACTCCCAACTGTATTGCGGATGGGGGTCTAAGCCGCGCGCGCCGACCACAACCGAACGCCTTTATTCGGTGCTCGCGAAGGCTGGCACGAACGCGACGATCAGCGTCGCTGGCGTCGGCCAGTCGGGTTCGCAGGGCGACGTCACCTATCAAGGCGGCAATGGCGTTAAGCCTGCCTCCGGGTCGAGCGGCGGCGGCGGCGGCGGCGCGGCGGGGCCGAGCGGCGCCGGCGGCAACGCCTCGACGACGACGGGCGGCGCGGCGAACAACGGCACGACGGCCGGCGGCGCGGCGAACAACAATGGCGGCCCCGGCACAGAATTCGGCTCTAACGGGTCTGGCTCGGGCGCCGGCGGGCGTAGTTCGGCAGGCAATGGAATGGCTGGCGGCAATTATGGCGGCGCCGGCTCTGGCTCCTTTACGGGGGCGGCCGAGACTGGCGGCGCGGGGGCTGGCGCGATTATTTACGTTTCCTATAACCCCGCGTCGCTTGTCTGGAGTCCGTTCCTGCAAATCCAACACATGTTAGTGAGGTAAGTCATGGCTGGAAGACTATATACCGCCATCTTCAAGGCGATTGCAGTTACCGCGCTTCAAGACCTCTTCGAGATCAAGGGGCCGGCCGACGCCGTGACCGTGATCCATAGTTGGACCTTGACGCAGACAACCGAAGTCGGCGACGCGCAGGAAGAAATGCTGTTGCTGACGACCAATCGCGGCGTCGGCGCCGTGACGTCGGGCTCGGGCGGCGCCAGCGTGACGCCGCAACCGATCGCCGACGGCGACCCCGCTTATGGCGGGACCGTCGAGCGCAATAACACCACGCAAGTTGCAGTCGGCTCGGGTTCGCTCGAAACCGACCTCGAGGTTTACGGCTGGAATATCCGCGTTCCCTTCATGAAGGTTTACACGCCGGAAGAGCGCCCCGTGATCTCGCCCGGCAATACGTGGACGCTGGAGCTGGAAACTGCGCCGGCGGACAGCGTGACGATCAGCGGAACGATTACCTTCGAGGAAATCGGCGGCTAACTGATGGACCACTTTTTCCGTGCGCCCTGGCGCGCGCCGCCGCCCGTTCAAGGCGCCGCGCTCGTCCTCGCTAAAGGGCAGTCGGTCTATAACGAAAGCGTTTCCGAGTCCGCTGCGGCGAGCGAGTCTCAAAGCGCGCCGGCGGTGTTCCCTTGCGCGCGGGCGGAAGCCGCTTCCGCTTCCGAGGCGCAGAACAGCGCGGCCGTCTTCGTGGGCGCGCGGACGGAAGCCGCCTCGGCGGCGGAAGCGCAGAGCAGCGTCGCTGCCTTCGCCTCTTCGGTTGCCGAGAGTGGATCGGCCGCCGGGACGGAAAGCGCGGCGGCTGTCTTCGCTTCTTCCGTTTCGGAGAGCGGCGCGGCGAGCGAAAGTCAGGCCGGCGCCCAGGTTCATGCCGCGCCCATGGCCGAGAGCGCCTCGTCGGTGGCGGCGCAGGCTGTGGCGGCCGACCTCGTCGGCGCGGGGGCCGAAGCTGCGTCGGCGGTCGAAGCCCAGGGCGCAACGGGGGTTCTCGGCGCGGCTGCGGCGGAGTCGGCTGCAGCTTCGGACGGTAAAAGCGCCGCACTGGTCGCGGCGCCGCCTCTTGCGGAAGGCGGTTCAGCCGGCGACGCCGCGTCAGGTGCGCTGATCTCGGCGCCGTCGCGCGCCGAGGCGGGCGCGGCGAGCGACGCGGAAAGCGCAACGGGGATCCTCGGGGCGACGGCAGGCGAGTCCGGCGCCGCGAGCGCCGCGCAGTCGGGGCTGCTGGAGATCAGCGCGCCCGCGAGCGAGGCGGCGACGGCTTCCGATGCTGACGTCGGCGTGCTGGTCGTCGGCGCGAGCGTCTCGGAATCAGCCAATGCGCAAGACGAGCCCGCCGGCGACGTCGGCGCCGGCACTTACGGCGAGTCGCTAGACGAAGCCGCAAGCGCCCAGGACGAAGCAAACGCCCAGGCGGGCTTTGTCGGCGCTTGTTCGGAAAGCACGCCCGCGAGCGAAGCGCGGGCCGCTACAGGCGTTTTCGTGGCGGCGCTTTTGGAGGCGGCCGCGGCAGGCGACGCGCAATCCGCAACGGTTGTCGCCGTCGGCGTCGCTTCGGAAAGCGCCTCGGCCGATGCAGGCCAGTCGGCCTCTGTCGACGGGGCGTCGACTATCGCCGAGGCAATGTCGGCCGCCGACGCGCATTCAACGCTTGCTCAACTTGTTGCGGCGATTGCGGAAAGCGCAATCATCGTCACAACCGAGGACACTGCCCAAGAGGCTTTTGTCGGCTGCTTTCATCTCGCCGTTACGGCGGCGGAAGCGCATCTCGGCGTGGCCGGGGCGATCGCGCATATCTCGATCGAGGCTTGCGAGGACTAACGCGCCATGTCGACAAAATATGCAGAATTCGAACTCGGCGCCTCGATCGGTTTTTCGGGACCGTTCACAGACCCCGACGGCGCGGCGTTCACGCCGCCCGGCGCGACGCTTTATCTGACCTATAAGAAATCCGGCGCCCTCGTCGACGAGACGCACGCCATGACGATGAATGGCGCCTCGGCCTCCTATCTTTGGGACTCGTCGGCCGCCGCGCCCGGCCTCGTCACTTGGTATGCGGAGACGACGGGGCCAATCAAAGCCAATAAGAGCGGCGCCTTTACGCTCGTCGCCGCGCCGGCCAACCCTCACGCCTAGCCGCGCATGCCCTTGAGCCGCGCGCAATTCTTGGCTCGCGCGGCGACGGCGTTTGCGGCGGCCGAGACGCCCGACGCCCTCGCGCGCGCCTGGGCGCGCCATGTCGCCGGCGTCTATCTCTGGCTCGCGCCCGAGCTGCGCGAAAAACTCGAAACGCTTCACGCCAGGCGCTTTCTCGCGCTCTCTTTCGCACTTACGGAAAAAGGAAAAGACGACATGAAAATGAGCGCGGCGGGCCGCGCGCTGCTCATTCAGCGCGAGGGCTTCAAGACGAAGGCGTACAAGGACACGAAAGGCATTTGGACAATCGGCGTCGGCCATACCGCCGCCGCCGGCGCGCCCATTCCGGTTCCCGGAATGAAAATCACGCGCGCCCAGGTCGACGAAATCCTGGCGAAGGATTTGCCGCACTATGAGCAGCTCGTCGAAAGGAACGTGCGCGTTCCCCTCACGCAAGGGCAATTCGACGCGCTCGTTTCGCTCGCCTTCAATATCGAGGCGGCCGTGTCGCAAAAGTCGACGATTATTAAGCGGCTCAACGCCGGTAATTATCGCGGCGCGGCCGACGCCATCCTCTTGTGGAACAAGCCGCCGGAAATCCGCAAGCGCCGCAAAGGCGAGTATCAGGAATTCCTCGCAGCGACGCCGGCGGAAGCGCCTGGCGCGCCCGTGCGCTTCGTGGCGGCCGAGGAAATGGAGGAGGGCGAAAGCGTCTCGCTCGACTATCTGCGCGCGGCCGGCTCGCGCACCGTAACGCTCGCCGACAGGATCAAGACCGGCGCCGTCTCGATCGGCTTCGGCGACGCGCTCGACATGGCGACCCGGGCCAAGGGCTACGCCGACCAGGCGCGCGACCTCGCCCAGGGTTGGGACGCCGGCGCGTCGGCTTCCGAATTGCTCTCGACCTATTCGCCGCTCTTGCTCGGGATCGGCGCCGGCATGGCGATCGCCGCCCTCGCCTATCTCGCTTGGCGGGCGGCGCAGAGAATTCAGCGGGCGCGCCTTGAGGACGCGCTCCTTATGGCCGAGGTCGCCGTCTAATGGGGCCGCTCGCCATTCTCTGCGCGGCGTGGGGCGTCGCGAGCTGGGGTCGCCGTCTCGGCGCGCTCGCGTTCGCCTTGGGCCTTGTGGCGGCCGCTGGCGGGCTTTGCGTCGCCTACGGCTACCGCTGGGCCTCGCAGGCCTGCGTCGGTGCCCAGGCGGCCCGCGAGGCTGCGCAATTGCGCGCCCAGCTCGCCGAGCGGGCGCGCCAGGCGACGGCGTCCGACGCGATCGCCGCGCAGGATCGGTTGCGCGCCCAGGCCTCTGCCGGGGCGGCGGCCGCCATGCAAGCCGAAATCGACCGACTCAAGGCCGATCTCGCCGCCCAACCCGCCGACAACGCAAAGAGAGAGCCGCCCCATGCGGAACAAAGGACAAAAAGCGGCGCCGTCGACGCTTGCGCTATTGACGCCGCTTTTGCTCGCCGCATGCGCCGCCTCGACGCCGCCGGAAAGCGCTAGGCCCCATCTCCCGGCACCCTCGGCGGCCGCGCCCGTCGCGCTCCCCGAGCCGACGCCAGGCAAGGACTTGCGCGTCTTCTCCTTCGAAAACCGGGCGGCGGCGATCGAAGCAAACAACGGGATCGGGGCATGCCAGGCGCATTACGCGAGCGTGCGCCGGGACTTTTCGGCGATCCCCTGAGCGGCCTGCGCCGCCGCATCGCAATCCGTCGGGCGGGCTTGCCGCGCCCGGCGCCAGCGTCTCCCGCGCCGGTGGATTTTTGGCGCGCCTGGGAGCAGCTCGACGAGCTGGAGGCGCGCGAGGAAAGGAGAGAAACCATGGCGCAAATTGACGATCTCAAGGCGGCCTTGGATCGGCTGGTAACGGCCAATCGCCAGCTCGTCGCAGCGGTCGGGGCGATCCGCGAGCACAACGGAAATTTGGCGGCGCAGCTCGCCGCGCAGCCGGACCCAGCGGCCGTGCAAGCCCTGATCGCCGAGGCGGCCGCCGCCGCCGAGGACGCCGAGCGGGCGCTCGCGCCGGCCGTCGACGCCGGCTGAGCCGCGATGTTGCTCGGCATCAAGATCGCCGGGACGGTTGCGGCGTTGTGGCTGTTTCCGGCCTCGGGCGACTGGCCCGCGCCGCACTCGGGCTTTGTGCGGCTCGCCGCCCTCGTCGTCGTCTGGGCGGCGATTTGGGCCTGAGCGATTGAAAAAGCGAGACGCGCCGGCGTTTGGCCCCGCCGTCGCGCCTCTGGCCGCCCGCCTGGGGAATCGCAAACGGACGGTTGAGGGCGAGCCTCAACCAAAACCTTTAACGCATGGTTGGGACAAAATGCCGACGCCGCAGCATCATTTGCAAAACGCCCTGGAAACCCTCGCGAGCCCCGCGGCCGAGAAAATCGGCTACGTCGTGGCGGGCGGCATGATTTCGTCGCCGCTCTGGCGCGACAGGTTGCACGACTGGGCGGGCGTCGCGACCGACGTCGCGCCATTTCTCGGCTGCGCCTGGCTCGTCGTGCAAATGGTCGTGAAGATCCTCGAGGCGCGGCGCAAGCCGCAGCAGGCGGAAGAAGAAGAGGCATAGCGCCGGGCCCGGCGGCGGCGCATTTCAGGGCGTTGATAGACGCAAAGCAAGCCGGCACGCGTATGCTGCGGGAGCATGCAGCAAATGCGCTGCGCGATCCTGAAGGAATCAGATTTTTCAAAGGCCTCGCACCGGACGCTTGGCAGGAACCCTATTTGGCATTAGGGCGTGACCAAGCCCTTCCGCTCCGAGTTCTCTGTGTCAATTCCCGTCGGCGGGCCTAAGGAATTAGAATGGCTAAGCTAGGCGAGATAGATTACATCAGAAGGGCCGGTCCAAAAGAGCGGGAGCACATTCTCAACAAGCCGTTTTCTGAGCCGATGTGTGGCTATCTTTTGTCTGATATCGGCACCATCATGAGATTGCTTCCCGCGCCGCCAGCCACGCTCCTTGATTTGGGCGCGGGAAGCGGATGGACGAGTTGCTTATTCGCGCTGACGGGCTACCAAGTAACAGCGCAAGATATCTCCCCAGATATGGTTGAACTCATCGAACTGAATAAAAAGCGGTATGGCGCGACTATGCTCACGCCAATCGTTTCAGACTACGAGAGTTTGGATTTCGACGAAGAATTCGACTGCGCCGTGTTTTACGATAGCCTGCACCATGCGGAAGAAGAGCATGCCGCTTTAACGTCGGTTTATCGAGCATTGAAACCCAACGGGGTTGTCATCACCGCCGAACCTGGAACGGGTCAATCCCAAACTCCCGAGGCCCTAAGAGCGGTCCAAGAGTTCGGCGTCACGGAGAAGGACATGCCTGTCGCTGCCGTCATCGACACGGCGGAAAAAATCGGATTCAGATGCACTGGCGTTTTTGAGAGAAGGTTTGAGCCGAAACCCCTGATTCATGCCGAAACGCTAAAGACTTATAGAGGGGCTTACGGCTTCATTTCGGCGAGCTTGCGCGAGATGTCTTGGCGCTTGAAAGGTGGGCATCTAACCGAAGGGCATTACGTTGTCCTTCAAAAGTGAGTCGCCCGACAAATGCTCCAAGAGCGATCGTCGCATGACGAAAAAAGGCGGCCTCCTGCCCGCAGAAGGAGGCCGCCGAGTTCACTTAATCGTTTCGAAGAATGCAAGTAACGTATTGAAAATGAAACGTATAGCTGTTGGAAATACGGACCCAGGGCGCCAACTAGGTTTGTGTGCGGCTGATCGAAGGGCCTGAAAGACGCCCGATGCGGGGTGAAAACAAGAGCCAAAAACAGACCCTCGACGGCGCTTTAGCGGCAGGATTGACCAGTGAAGCGCCGCGCCTGTCGGGTGCTCGGGCGCGGCCGATAATCTTAAATTATCGGAAGCCCGGGTGCTTAAAGTGCGTATAGCCGCGCGCGAGCGTCTCTTTGGCGGTAGCAGTCATCGTCGCAGGAACGGCCTTTCCCGCTCAAAGCCACCCGCTCTTCCGGGTAGGATTCTTTTAAGTGAACCATCTGCTGCGCGCCCTTTGAGGATCCCCCGATGGGCGACAGCGAGGTGAACAGAGTTGGCAGCAAGGAAAGTTCCATTTCGACGCCAATTGGCGTCTCAGGATCTATCTTGACCCTCGGTAACGCGGCTCGCTTTGCCGAGAACGACCCGCAATGAATTCATATCTAAGGGCTTGACCAGATGATAATCGATGCCCGCCGCAGCAGAACGATCGCGGTCCTGCTGTTGGCCAAACCCCGTCGCAGCGACGAGGAGTGCTTTTGAGGTCGCCTCCAAGCGGCGCAATCGTCGCGCCAACTCGTAGCCGTCCATATCCGGCAGACCGATATCCAGCACGACAATTTCCGGCGCTTCCTTGGCGGCGAACTCCAGGGCGCTTATCCCGTCGAGGGCCTTGAAAACGGTGTGACCCTCCATCTCCAGCAACAACTTTAGGCTAAACAGCACGTCGCGGTTATCATCGACCAAAAGTATGCGCCGCGGCGAAACAGGGCCACTTTCGGGGGCCCGGCCGTCCCAGTCGGTGTCGGGCGTTTGCTCCGATGCTGCGAGCGGCAGCCGAACGACGAATTCGGCGCCTTTTCCCGCCCCTTCGCTATGCGCCTCGACAGTCCCGCCATGGAGTTCAGCCAGCCGCCGCACCAGCGTCAGACCAAGCCCCAGGCCGCTGATCGGACTTCCGCCGGCCGGCGTCACTCGCGCAAAGAGGCCGAAGATGCTGGTCAACGCCTCTGGCGTGAGCCCGACCCCATTGTCGGCGATCGTTAGAACGGCCTGACGGCCTTCCTGACGCAGGGAGACTCGAATGCGACCATGCTCGGGTGTGTATTTGGCGGCGTTGTCAAGAAGGTTCGAGACAATTTGAACCAGACGAACCGCATCGCCCTCCACCTCGAGGGGTTGAACGCTGGGCGCGACGGTAAGCTCATGACTTTGCTGCTTGATTGCAAGATCCACATTGGTCACCGCCGCGTTGACGATGTCGCGAAGATCCACACGTTTGATTTGCAACTCCATGCGGCCCGAGCTAATCCGGGCGATGTCCAGTAATTCATCGACGAGGCGGACGAGATATAACACCTGCCGCTCGGCGATGTCGCGGATCCGCCGCAACTCAGGATCAGGAGGGAGTCGCTTCTCGAAGATCGCCATCGCATTGCGTAGCGGCGCCAGCGGGTTCCTGAGCTCGTGGCCGAGCATCGCCAAGAATTCATCCTTACGCCGGTTGGCTTCCCATGCCGCCTCCGCTTCGTGCTGAGCGAGTTCTGTCGCTTTTTGCTCGGTTACGTCGGTATTCATGCCCACCCAGCCGCGCAGCTTGCCCGCGTCGTCGCGCAGGGGCACGGCCCGCGCATGAGTTTTGCGCCAGCCGTCATCCGCATGTCGGAGGCGGAATTCCACATCGAATGCCGTCTCGCTCGATACGCTTGCGCGCCATTTCTTCAATGTTGCTTCCCGGTCGTCAGGGTGGATCGCCTCGGCCCAGCCGGAGCCGCAAAACTGCTCAAAGGATTGCCCAGTGAAGGCGCGCCAGCTCGGGGAATCCTCCATGACATTGCCATCGGCGGCGGTGGTCCAGACCATCTGGGCCGAGGTGGTGACAAGCGCGCGGAAAATTTCCTCGCTGTTGCGCGCCGCGAGTTGCGCTCGTATGAGCCTGGTGATTTCAACGAGCGTAATCACCACGCCCTGAATCTGATCGGAGGACGAGCGGTAGGGATTTATCCGGGCGAGATACCAGTCGCCCGTTTCGCCTTGTATCTCGCGTTCGATGGGGGTCAGCCGTTCGAGAACGCTTAATGCGTCTTGTTCGAGCTGACGATCTCCCACCCGATGCCTCAATTCGGTAAAGGGACGACCGATGTCGCTGGCGCGAATGTTGAACAGTTCGCGTGTGCGTGGCGTCACCCGAAGAATACGCAGCTCACGGTCTAGGAATAGCGTCGCGATCTCCGTCGCGGCCATGAGATTTTGAAGATCACTGGTGAGCTGGGCCAGCTCCCCGACCTTGTGACGGTTCTCTTGATTGACCGTTTGCAGTTCCTCATTGGCGGACTGCAATTCTTCCTTACTGGTCTCCAATTCCTCGAGGGTCGAGCGCAGCTCCTCGTTGACAGATTGCAGCTCCTCATTGGCCGCCCGCATTTCCTCCTGTGAGGTTTCATCTTGCTCGACGACCGCACGCAGCCGCTCCCGGGTCGCTTCCAGCTCGACGCGCGCCTCGGCTGCTTCGGGCCCGACGTGCGGGGATGGGGCGGTCTCGGAGACTTCGTACTCGTCGAAAATCACCAGATGAAGATGCGCTAGCTCGGGGTCATTCGACGGCCTGACCTGAAGAACGACCTGCTTCGGTTCGCCACCGAGAGTAATTAGGATCGGACGGGAGTGGCTGCTCTTGCCATTCTCGACCGCCGCCTGCATTGCCGCCCGTAGCTCGACGCGCAGCTCTTCGCGGATAAGACGAAAGATGCTGGACGAGAGTTCTCCGCCGGGAACCTGTAAGTATCGTCCAGCGTGCTCCGAAGCATGGACGATACGAGAGTCCTGATCCACCAGCAGGCTCGGCAGGGCGTAGCGCTCGACCATCTTCTGGTGGAGAGCGCCGTAGCTCCCTGCGGGCCGGAGACGCAAGCCCGTCGTCTCGAACGGAGCGGCGCGGCGGAATGTCTGGGGAAATACCGGCAACCGCGGTTCCGGGGCGGGCACGTTGCGCCGACGATACAAGCAGAGCTGCTTGCTTTCCACCTGAAACACCGCCGCCCGGTCGATCGACTCGGATGGGCCTAGCAACAACAGCCCGCCGGGTTTCAGCGCATAGTGGAAAAGGTCCACCACGTCATTTTGGAGCTCGCGCTGGAGGTAGATCAGCAGATTGCGGCAGATGATAAGGTCAAGGCGTGAGAAGGGGGGGTCGCGCAGTAGATTATGGCTGGCGAACACCACGACTTCGCGGAGTTCCTGGCGGATGCGATAACAACTGTCCTCCTTCGTAAAAAATCGGCCAAGCCGCTCCGCCGACACATCGGCTTCAATCGTATCTGGGAAGCGGCCGTCCCGCGCCCGGCGCAGCGACGGCTCATGGAGATCGCTGGCGAAGATCTCGATGTGCGGCGTCTCGCCCACCCGCCCTGCCTGCTCCAGCAATAGCATGGCGACGCTATAGGCCTCCTCGCCGGTCGCACAGCCGACCGACCAGACACGGATGCTGTCGGACGCGCTCTTGCCGTTGAACAGTTCGGGGACAATTTCCTTCTCCAAATAGTCGAAGACGTCGGCGTCGCGGAAAAATTGCGTGACGGTGATCAGAAACTCATCGGCGAGCAGGTTCACCTCTTTCGGATTGCTGCGGAGGAATTCCAGATAGTCTGCAAGCAACTCCTTCTGATGCAGCTGCATGCGCCGCCGGATCCGGCGCATCACCGTCGCGGGCTTGTATTTCGAGAAATCCATGTCGGTCCCGGCCCGGACCCGCGACAATATCGTCTCCAGCGCCTCCCGATCGGCCGCGGGAAATTGTTCTGGAGCCTCGGCGATCTCGACGCGGGGTTGCGTGGTCGCGAACCTCAGCATGTGCCAGGGCATGTCCTGTATCGGCAGGACAAGGTCGACCTGGCCGGTCGCTATGGCGTTGTGGGGCATGGAGTCGAATTGGGCTTCCCTCGGTTCCTGCGCGATCGTGAGGCCGCCCTGCTCCTTGATCTTTTTGACGCCAAAGCTGCCGTCGGCGCCAGTCCCGGAGAGAATGACGCCGATGCTGCGAGGGCCGTGCGTGTTAGCGAGGGTCTCAAAGAAGTGATCGATCGGGGCGCGCCCTTCGCCGATTTCCTCGATTTTCGACAGGCGAAGGTGACTGTCGATGGTCGAGAGGTTGCACCCCGGGGGAATGACATAAATATGGTTGGGCTCAATCTCCTGATCTTCGGTGACCTGGGTGATTGGCATCGAGGAAAAGGGCTCCAGCACCTCGGCCATGACGCTTGGCTGGCTGGTAGGAAGATGAACGATGACGACAAAAGCTAAGCCGCTGTCGCTTGGCAGCGCTGGCAAAAGGGCTTTGAGCGCTTCAAGGCCGCCTGCGGAGGCGCCAATTCCCACGAGCATCGAGGGCGATGGAGTAGGCGTCGGCATTGAGCGCCTCAGTTGGTGAAGCCGATCGCTTCGGCCATGAATTAGGGGTATGGAATGCTGGCGACGAAAGTCAAACGCGGAGGCGTGGCCTCGATCCCTCAAGATTGAGGCGGCGGCTTTGGGTCGGCAGTGGCCCCTAGGATTCCGCGCCGAATCCCCGACGACCGGAACTAAGCGTTAGTCTTCAACCACTCGCGCTCGTCGAGACCAAAGGGCTCGCGCCGGTTCACTCCGCGCGAGGCTTTTTTGCGTGCGTTGTGACCTCCTCCCCGACCACCTGCAAGGCTTTGATAAGCTCGCCTTGGCGCTCAAAAAGGAAGCGATAAAACTCGTCCCCGAGGCCCTCGGGAAGGGCAATTTGCCATGCGCTCAAGCGCGCGGGAAAAATAGTTAGCGAGGCTGCCTGCTCAAATCGAGCTCCACGCCCCATTTATGAGCAAAGGAGTGGACTAAATGAAAGAGAGTTCTGCCCTGACCCTCAGTTTCAGTGCCGAGACTGCTGCGTTGCTCCTAGATCTCCTAACTCGGGCTGAATCGTCGCCGGGTGAAAAGGACGCACTCCGCGACATAATAAAGGTGGCTCTACACACGTCGCAACAACCTCCCCTCCACGTGGCTAAGGAAGCGGCGCGAATCAGCTTGACCCAGGCAGTCGAATATCTTGCGCAGGCGGGAAGTGCGTTTGAGGAGTCGTTCGCGCATGGCAGCGAAAGCAGCCAGCGCACGGCCTTGGCGGCGCTCAGCGCCGGCGAAACCAGGCTACGAGGCTCGCAGGCGGCGTATGACGCCGCTGTAAGAAACTCGCTGGAGGCAGCGGCTGAAAGCGCCGAGGGAAATCGCCGGGCTGCCTATGCGAAGTCTGAGGAAGCCTATGAGGGAGCCCTTGCGGCGCTGCGCGCCTATGAGCCCGTGGCACAAGAGATATCAAAGCTTTTCAGGATCCTTTCCTTCCACACGGATCTCGCCCTAGCGGATACCGAAGCAGCCGACGCGGCGAGGATCAGCCCTCATGCGGCAAACGCAGTAGATTATCTCGAGAAAGCTCTCCAAGAGCAGAAACAGGGACATTCAGAAGCGGTAACGAAAAAAGTCGTCGCAGCACTGCGCGAGCTGGAGCTCGCAGGGCGTGTTCCGAATTGATAGACCAAAACACTTTGTGTTTTCAGCGGCTTAATGGTGGGCGGGTTCCCGTGTGAACGGAGTGCTCACCCGCTGAGCTGCCGGTCGTCACGAAAGCTACCTTTCGATCTATCTTTTCTATCTGTTACTCTAAGGCATTAATTTCCCGGTAGCAGCCCGGTAATAGTCCGAAAAGTCTATTTGAAAACAACATGTACAAGCTCCGGCCAGGGGCACCAACTCCATTTTTGGCCCTCCCAAATCCCCCCGCATCCTCCATATCCGCTCGCTAACTCTCTTCTATTCCGCCGCTTTCCGGCATTTTTTCGGGCGGGCGTCGCCCACGTCTCCCTACCTACCCGTGGCCAGCCGCAGGAGCCCTTGAAGAAGGCGAAGGCCCGCTCATGCGCGACCTTCACCGTCACGGTCCGCTCCAGTCGAACTGGTAGGCTTCTCCCGGCGCGAACGACAACGGCGCCAAAAGGCGCTCTCAAGCGTGCGCCAGCGGCCGTTGATAGACGCAAACTAAGCCGGCACGCGTATGCTGCGGGAGCATGCAGCAAATGCGCCGCACGATCCTGAAGGAATCAGATTTTCCAAAGGCCTCGCGCCGGACGCTTGGCAGGAACCCTATTTGGCATTAGGGCGTGAACAAGCCCTCCGCTCCGAGTTCTCTGTCAATTCCCGTCGGCGGGCCTAAGGAATCAGAATGGCTAAGCTAGGCGAGATAGATTACATCAGAAGGGCCGGTCCAAAAGAGCGGGAGCACATTCTCAACAAGCCGTTTTCCGAGCCGATGTGTGGCTATCTTTTGTCTGATATCGGCACGATCATGAGATTGCTTCCCGCGCCGCCAGCCACGCTCCTTGATTTGGGCGCGGGAAGCGGATGGACGAGTTGCTTGTTCGCGCTGACGGGCTACGAAGTAACAGCGCAAGATATCTCCCCAGATATGGTTGAACTCATCGAATTGAATAAAAAGCGGTATGGCGCGACTATGCTCACGCCAATCGTTTCAGACTACGAGAGCCTGGATTTCGACGAAGAATTCGACTGCGCCGTGTTTTACGATAGCCTGCACCATGCGGAAGAAGAGCATGCCGCTTTAACGTCGGTCTATCGAGCATTGAAACCCAACGGGGTTGTCATCACCGCCGAACCTGGAACGGGTCAATCCCAAACTCCGGAGGCCCTAAGAGCGGTCCAAGAGTTCGGCGTCACGGAGAAGGACATGCCTGTCGCTGCCGTCATCGCCACGGCGGAAAAAATCGGATTCAGATGCACTGGCGTTTTTGAGAGAAGGTTCGAGCCGAAACCCCTGATTCATGCCGAAACGCTAAGGACTTATAGAGGGGCCTACGGCTTCATTTCGGCGAGCTTGCGCGAGATGTCTTGGCGCTTGAAAGGTGGGCATCTAACCGAAGGGCATTACGTTGTCCTTCAAAAGTGAGTCGCCCGACAAATGCTCCAAGAGCGATCGTCGCATGCGAAAAAAGGCGGCCTCCTGCCCGCAGAAGGAGGCCGCCGAGTTCACTTAATCGTTTCGAAGAGCGCAAGTAACATACTGAAAATGAAACGTATAGCTGTTGGAAATACGGACCTAGGGCGCCAGCTAGGTCTGTGTGCGGCTGATCGAAGGGCCTGAAAGACGCCCGATGCGGGGTGAAAACAGGAACGCGCAAAATACGTCAACTATGCTAGCGCTTGCAGATTAACGCGGCCATCGGCGCTGGGAATTGCTCGAATTGTCTGACTTTTTCCGAGTCGCTGGAGGGCATCGCGAACCCCTGACGCCTCCCGTGTATTGAAAAGCCCCGTGCCTATCGGAAACTTGGGGGCGGCTGATAATCTAAGTGGCGTCTTGTCTCGCTCGTTTTGGAAAATTACGCACAGCAAGCTGCTGAGGGAACCGGCCGTCTGGCTGCAACCCGAGCCCAGCGCTCTTTGAAGAGAGGACAAACGTTCCGCCAAGGGGACGGAAATTCCTACGTAGAACTGCCAGCTTGCGTTGCCCAATCACCGATTAGGCTTATGTTAACCCAATTCGGTGGTTCCACGAGGGTGTCGGATGCGTGTTCTGATCATTGAGGACGACGCAATCATCGGCACGGATCTGGAAATCGCGAGCAGCGATATGGGATTTAGCGACATTGCATTCGCAATGGACGAGGCTGAGGCGATCGCAATGGGAAAAAATTGCCCCTCCCGACCTGATTATTTCAGATATCAGGCTCGGGTCGTCGGGATCCGGCGTTCGGGCGGTGAACGAAATCTTGAGGGCTGCCGGCGCGGCCGTTGTCTTCGTCACAGGCTTGATGGACGCCGATGAAATGGACCAGTCCGGCGGCGTCGTCGCGCTCGGGAAGCCGTGGAACGCGACCCGTCTGCAGATGGCCATTAGCCAAACTGTCAAGCAACCTGCCGGCGTCACAGTGGCCTGGTGGCGGTAGCCGTCCTCAAAAAGGCGCATCTGAGGCTGGACACAAGCCGAGCCGCCCATAGTTGACAGAAACAGAGCAGGAGCATTGGCCCCGCGCGACGATGGCGGACGGGAGTCACCTTTGGTCCAAACTGACGTATACATCACCGACGAATTAGACAGGCGTCCTCCAAAGGACATTGGTTCGCCCAAGGAAAAGCTGGCGCTGCTGGATTTGGCCGGACGCATGGCCGATCACCCAGCAGAGGTCCTTCCGCGGTTTGTGCACCTGGCCCTTGAATTGACGGGCGGCGTATCGGCTGGCCTTAGCCTTTACGAACAAGAGCCGGCGCCGGGGGTCTTCCGTTGGCGCCACCTGTGCGGGGTGCTGGCGCCGTTTGAAAATAGCACGACGCCAAGAGATTTCAGCCCCTGTGGCGTTACTCTTGACCTGAATAGACCGGTCCTGGCCTCGCATCCCGAGCGCGTCTACGACTGGATTTCCAGGGAAAACATCGTCATCCCCGAAGTGTTGCTGGTGCCGCTTCATATCGGCGGCAAGGAGCCGCTCGGAACGCTTTGGATCGTTTCCGACGAGGAAGGCTATCTCGATAGCGGTCATGCTCGCGTGATGACCGAGCTTGCGGCATTTGTCGGGATCGCTTTGCAAATGCTCGCCTCGGAGCGCGAACTCAAAGAAACCTTGGAGCAGCAGGATACGCTCATCAAGGAGATGAGCCATCGCGTGAAGAATCTCTTCACGGTCGCCACCTCGATCGTACGCGTCAGCGAGAAGGCGGCGACCACTCCGGCCGAGATGTCGAAGATTCTCTCGGGCCGCCTGGGAGCGCTCGCCGAAGCAAATGCCTTGGCGCGGCGCAGCTCCGTCGACGAAGCCACGATTGAAGGCGTCCTTGCGGATCTCGTGGAAACGATCATGCGGCCGCATGCGTTGCCCGACCGGCGAAGCCGCTTTGTCGCTAAAGGCCCTGCTATTGTGTTGGGAGAGCGCGCCACCAGCGGCGTCGCGCTGGTGCTTCACGAGCTTGCAACGAACGCGGAAAAATACGGCGCGCTAAAGTCGGAAGACGGAAGCGTTCGGCTTTCTTGGCGCGTTAGATCGGAACGGCTGGTTCTTCACTGGTCTGAACGTGGGGGTCCGTCCCTTGTTCAACCGCCGGAGACCAGCGGCTTCGGCACGAGATTATCCCACACCACGATTGTCCGTCAGCTGAAGGGCGAGCTTAGACATAAGTGGCGATCTGAGGGCTTGGTCGTTTTGATGCGGATCCCCCTGAGAAATTTGGCCAATTAGAGATTTTCCGGCCAAACGCGTTCTGACGCGCGCCCACTGCGCCGCGCCTCGAACCGCGCCTCGAAACGCTCTTTCCTTCTGCTGGCGCCAAGCGCAGCGCTCTAACCTCTTTCCTCTATATCCAAAATGGCATAGGACTAGCCAGAGAGCATAACCGCCGCCGTTCGAAGCGAGTGGTTCTCGCGCGTGACAAGTGTCCGTGTGCCGGGCCGCACATTCGGCCCCAGAGCGTAGCGCTACCAACGAGACATTCAGCGAGACCATGGGCATTGGGCTCGTGCGTCGACCAACAACCGGAGCCCTGTGAAGGGGAATCGATAATGGAGACAATCATCCTGCTGGCGACTTCTCTGGCCATCGGGTTTGGCGCCGGCTATGCCTATCGGGAAAACATCTCCCGCCGTCGCAGAGGCAAGCCGAGTTGGTGGGGTTAAGGGAAGAGTAGCGAATCCCTGCGAGATTCTTCCCCGCTGCAAGCCTCGGCGGGAGTCTCGCTTGGAACTCGTTGTTCTCCTATACTTTGGAATTGGTTTTGGCGCCGGCGTCCTCTACCACAGCCGCGTGAAACCGAACTGAAGCGATCGAACTGACCCGCGGTCCTTACAGAGGCCGCCTTGCAACGCCCCGACCAACGGCCGGGGCGCGTCATTTTCGGGGCTC
The DNA here is from genome assembly GCF_055698645.1 of Methylocystis sp. NC52PC. Classification (NCBI taxonomy): domain Bacteria; kingdom Pseudomonadati; phylum Pseudomonadota; class Alphaproteobacteria; order Hyphomicrobiales; family Methylocystaceae; genus Methylocystis; species Methylocystis sp. NC52PC. The sequence continues at coordinate 3,429,295 of NZ_CP170127.1, forward strand.
GAGGCTACCAGCCCCAGCCGTAGCCGTAGCCCGATCCGGGATAGGCGCAGACGTTCACCCAGCTTTGCGTCCAGCCCCACCCGGTCCAAACCGGACGCAGGCGGTAACAACCATTGTAGCCGCCCCAGTAGTAGCCGACGGGCCTGTAGAAGGCGCGCCGATATCCCCAGCCGTAGCCGCCGTAACGGGGACCTCCCCAATACGGCCGGCCCCAGCCGCCGCCCCAGCCGCGTCCGCCCCACCCAGCCCATCCGCCGTGACCGCCCCAGCCGCCACGACCGCCCCAACCGCCGTGACCTCCCCAGCCGCCGCCCCAACCGCCGTGGCCTCCCCAACCGCCGTGGCCTCCCCAACCGCCGTGACCGCCCCATCCGCCGCCGCCCCAGCCGCCGTGGCCGAAGCCGCCTCCATGTGCGAATCCGCCGCCCCAGCCGCCGCCGCGGCCCCACGCAAGAGCCTCCGACGGCAGGGCCGCGACGGCGGCCAATGCGCCGATCAAAGCAAATTTACGAAGCATTTTTCACGCGCTCCTCTTTTGCAACGCCCGCCCCATTGTCAGGAAGGCTAGACGTTAGCATTGGCGCGTGTGTGTCGGCAGTGTCGCGAAGGTGTGGCGCGTCGTCGCGGCCGGCCTTCGCTCAAGCGACGAGATTTTCGAAGTCGAACAGTCGCTCGGGGTCGGCGGCCGGCGCAGGCCAGCGGTCGGCTTCGGCGACGAAGGCTTCGATGGCGGCGTCGAGGATGTCGGCGAAAGCGCCATTTTCGCTTGGAATCATGCCGGCGAGCGTGTCCTCCAGGCCGACGATGAAGCAGCCGAGGAATTCCTCCTGCCGCTCCGGCGCGACGTCGCGGCGCCGCGCCACATAATCTCGCGCCGCGCCGCGTCCGACGCGCAGGGCCATATCGTAAGCGGCGTTCAGATTGCGCAGGGCCTGCATGTCGAAAAACTCGGTCTGAAATGTCGCCCTGCCCGCGCTCGCCGACGCAGGTCGACTGCGCGATCCAGGGCATTCTCGTTACATGGTTAACCTCTTCAGGGTTAAGGAACGGTTGAGACTGCACGCGGAGAGTGCGGTGCGACCGGGGATTCACCCCGCCCGCGGGTGCATATCCACTTCGCTGAAAAGCGCTCTATGCTGGGCGCGTTCATGCAATGCTTGCGACGCGACCTTTGCGAGGAGGCGATGTTCCACACTTATCGGATTTCGCTGGCGCTGGCGCTCGGCATGGCGTGGGCCGCGCCGGCGCGGGCGGCGGATTGCGGCTCCACTGGCGAGGGCTTTTCGGATTGGCTCGCGGCGTTCCGGCGCGCAGCCACGGCGGACGGCCTCTCGCCGCGCACGATCGACGCGGCGCTCAGCGACGTCGCCTATGACCGCGCGGTCATTTCCCGCGACCGGAGCCAGAAGGTCTTCCGCCTCAATTTCGAAACGTTCGCGGCCCGGCTGGTTACGCCGAGGCGCTTGAGCCAGGGGCGCGATCTCCTGCGCCGGCATGCCGGCCTGCTGCGCCAGATCGAGGCGCGCTATGGCGTGCCCGGTCCGGTGCTGGTCTCGATCTGGGGGCTCGAGACGGGCTTTGGCGCGGACAATGGCCGCTTCAAGACCATGCAGGCGCTGGCGACGCTCGCTTATGACTGCCGGCGGGCCGCGCACTTTACCGAGGAATTGACCGATGCGCTGCGCATCGTCGAGCGCGGCGACATGACGCCCGCTCAAATGCGCGGCGACTGGGCCGGCGAGATCGGCCAGACGCAATTCATGCCGTCGTCCTATCTGGCCTATGCCGTGGATTTCGACGGCGACGGCCGCCGCGATCTGGTGCGCTCCTCCGCCGACGCATTGGCGTCGACGGCGAATTTCTTAAAGGGAAAAGGCTGGCGGGCGGGCGCGGGCTGGGCCGAAGGAGAGCCTAATTTTCCGGTGTTTCTCGAATGGAACCAGGCGCGGGTCTACGCCAGGACTCTCGCCTATTTCGCAAGCAAGCTCGCCGAAGGGCAGTAGCGCGTCAGGAGGCTACGAGATGCGACAGGTCTGGATCACCAGGGCCGGGCGGCCGGAAGTCCTCCAGGTTAAGGAAGCGCCGGATCCGACGCCGCAAGCCGGCGAGCTGCGCATCCGCGTCGAGGCGAGCGGCGTGAATTTCGCGGACGTTCTCGCGCGTCTCGGCATTTATCCCGACCTCCCGGGCCTTCCCGCCGTCGTCGGCTATGAGGTGGGCGGCCGCGTCGACGCCGTCGGCGCGGGCGTCGATCCGACGTGGATCGGCCGCGACGTATTCGCGGCCACGCGCTTTGGCGGCTATTCTGACCTCCTTTGCGTCCCTGAAAACCAGGTTTTCCCGCGCCCGTCCGACATGTCCGCGCAGGAAGGCGCCGCCTTGCCGGTGAATTATCTCACTGCCTGGCAATTGGTCGTCGTCATGGGCGGACTGAAGTCCGGCGAGACCATGCTGGTGCATTCCGCTGGCGGCGGCGTCGGAATCGCCGCGACGCAGATCGCCAAACATCTCGGCGCGCGCGTCATCGGCGTCGCCTCGCAATGGAAACATGCCGAATTGGCGCATTACGGCGCGGATCACCTTATCGACCCGCGAGGCGACGACCTTGAAAAATGCGTTCGCGATATTACCAGGGGGCGCGGCGTCGAACTCATTCTCGATCCAATCGCCGGCTCGTCCTTCAAGCGGAGTTTCCGCATGCTCGGCGCAACCGGCCGGCTGGGGATGTTCGGCGTTTCCTCCTTCGTCAACGCCAAGGAGCGCGATCTGTTCAATGTCGTGAGGTCGCTTCTGGCGACGCCTTTGTTCCAGTTCATGCCGATGACGCTCATCAACGCCAATAAGGGCGTCTTCGGCGTCAATCTCGGGCGCATGTGGGGCGAGACGGATCGCCTGCGTCTCTGGGCGGAGGAATTACGCGGCCTGTGGGAAAAAGGCGCGATCAGGCCAAGGGTCGACAAGACGTTCAGCTTCGACGACGCGGCCCTCGCCCACCATTACCTGCAGGACCGCAAGAATATCGGCAAGGTGCTGCTGACGCCCTAGCAATAAGCCAAGCTCACGTCTGAAGCCCCGCCTTAATTTGTCCACGCGATTTGGATTATTGACTCCTTCCATGAACTAAGCCCCAAGCATTAGAGGCTCGTTTTGTCTGAAGAAGTCGAAAAAACAACGTCATCGGAAGAAGCTGTGCAGGAACTGATCGATTCGGCTGAGATATTGAAGCAGCTTCACGATGAGATCTTGGCTCAGATGGAGAAGTTCGACGAGCTGACAGAAAAGATATCCTCGATGAAAGGACCTGGGAACTGAAGGGCCATACATCTAGACTAAGCTAAATCCGGGAGGGGCCTGCCCGCCTTCCTCCCTTCAAACCCGGTCTAGGAGGCCTTTATCGCGGAAAGAATGACGCTCTTCGGATTCGTCAGAGCGGCGTCCCAAAACGCCTCCCCGAATGCGCAAAGACCCTCGGGCGTCACCTCGAACGGCATCCACTCGATCGATGAAAAGCCGTTGCGCGCGAGCGCCGCTTCATAGGTCGGCCGATCCCACTGCATGCATTCGATCGAGAATTCGGACGCGCCGTAAAAGGTCATCTTAAAACGCGCGCCACAGCTTCCCCGCTCCAGCTCCTCGACGAAATAGCCGTATGGCAAGGTGTCTTTGCGGCCGTTGACGAAGGCTGGATTGGGTACGACGGCCAAGAGCCGCCCGTTCGGCGCGAGATTCTCAAAGACGCCGGAGACCATGTTGTCGAGAGCGTCGACATCTTCGGCGTAGTTGAACAGAAAGATGGCCGTCGCCAAGTCGAACGCTCCAAATCTGGGCTTTTCGGCAACGTCGGCGAGAAAATAGCTGACGCCCAAAGGCGCGCGGCGCTCCTCTTCTTCGGCGAGCTCGATCATCTGCGGCGACAGGTCGATCCCGACGACGACGGACGCGCCACGCCCTTTCAGCATTCGCGTGTAAAACCCTTCGCCGCAGGCGAAGTCGATCGCGCGCTTTCCTTCCAAGTTCCCGATCGCTTTGAGAACGGACGGCGCCTCGAGAAAAAGCGACATGGGCGCTTTCCGCGCCTCCCGATACGCATGAGCGATGCGCTCGTATTGATCGTGCATATGCAGCGCCTTCGAAATAACTTCCGTTCATTATCGTCGGATCGAGGGAAAGCGGCAAATTCTGCAGCGCTCATCATCATTTGGAAATCAGCGCCGGCAATAATGAGACGATCTGACTCTTTCGTATCGGATGATCTCGCCGCCGGCGCTGGCGTTTAATTCACCTGCGACGCATTCACGTCCCACTCTCACAAAAGAAGTCGTATAACCCCACGGATAGGCGGCCGTGCTCGCGGGAGACCCCGTTGCGGGATCGTAACGCCATGGCGCTGACATGCCCCAGCCGCGGCGGGCGGGAGCGTGCGACCAGCCGCGGCCCCATCCCGCCTCGATCCACGGTCCGAGACGCGGGGCGCCCGGCGCGGCGCGCCACCCATGTCGCCGCGGCGCGGCCGCCGCCTCCGACGACAGCGCCACAACCGCCAGAGCGAAAACACAGATCGCCCGCAAGGCCCATGGGGACACGACAGCCTCCAGCTTCGCCATATTAGACGCGCATTCGGCAGGCCTGTCGATCCCTCGCCCCGTCACATGACGCGCGCCGCCGTATGTCCCGCATGCAGGTGATGATGGGGCGCGAGCTCGCCGGGCGAGGCCGGCCGGGTCAAGCCGCCCTCGTCGATCCATTTGCCCGTCACGCGCGTGGCGCGCGCGATGAGGCTCTCCGCCTGCGAGAAATCATATGGCGAGACGTCGAGGGGGCAGAGCGCCGGCGCCATGCGCAGCTCGATCTCGCGAGGCAGCCGCTCGATATCGCGCATGAGCTGCCAGGCGATGAGCAAAGTGACGGCGTGCAGCGCCCGCGCCACGGCGCCCGTCGGCGGTCCCTGCAAATCGCAGGCGTAGCCCGTGGGCAGAATAATCACCCGTCGCGCGCCGAGCGCCGCGGCGAGGCTGAGCGGCGTATTGGCGGCGATCGCGCCGTCCATCAGCGACACGCCGCCGATTTCGACAGGCGGAAAGACCCCCGGCACCGCCGCGCTCGCCATGATCGCTTCGGTGACGGAGCCGTCCGACAGGCGCACTGCTACGCCCTGCATATCGGTCGCAACGAGATGCACCGGGAGAGGCGCCTCCTCCAGCCGTTGAAAGGGAAGCGTGCTTTCGACGAGACGCCTGAGCGGCGCAGGATCGACGAGAAAGCCCTGCCCCCTCAGCACCGCCAGAGCCGTCATCGCGCTGAACGGAAAAACGTCCCTGCGGCGCAGCCCGAGCCAGATCGCCGCCAGGGCCTCGACGCCCTCGGCGTGGGGATAGGCGGCGAAATAGCTGGCGTTCAGCGCGCCGACCGAGGAGCCGACGACGAAATCGGGAAAGACGCCCGCCGCCAGCAACGCCCGCAGCATGCCGACCTGGATGGAGCCGAGGCTGCCGCCGCCGGCGAGGACAAAGGCGGTCTTCCCTGCGCTCATGTTCCTGCCCCCCGCTCGGCGGAAGGTAGCGCGCGGCTAGATGAGGTCGATATCGACGAGCGAGACGAAGATCAGCGAAAGCCCGAGCATGCCGATGAACCGGAACGCTGGCTCCTGCAAGTTATAGACGCCGGCGCGCCACATCTGGAACCACTCGCCGCCGACGCCCATGAAGCCGAAGGAGTAGAGCAGAAAGCCGAGCGCCAATCCGGCGATCGCCAGGCTTTTCGCCGCGTTGAAGGCGCCCGCGCTCCTCGTCCGCGCGCCCCACAGGATCCAGGCCCCGTAAAGCGATAGCGCTGCAGAGGCGAACTCCACCGCGATGATGAGGAGATAGAAAACATGATGCAGCGCCGGGCTCGTGATGGCCCGCCATTTGAATGGAGTTACGGGAACCTCATCCATCGAGAGAATGTGCTGCACCACGTCGAAATTCGTGCCGTAGTCGAGCACATTGCCCAGAGCGACGACGAGCATCACGAGCCCCATCGCCGCGGCGACCGCAATCTTCGCAATTCGCACCATCACAATGCGCGTTCCTCTTTTGCAACCGAGGAAAGCCTAACGCGAATGCATTGGAAAGAGAATGCGCGGCTTCGAAACGGCCGAGCGCATGCACCAACCGCTTGGCCAGCGGCCGCAACCGCGCAAGCGCAAAGGCTGCGAGGCGGCCTTTCAGGCTTGTCGCGATGAAGCGCGCCTCGATGCGGGTCTCCCCCGACGCCCACGCCCGCTTATAGGCGTCGGCCGGCGGCAGCATGTCATAGGCGGCGAGCCCCTCGCCGGCCAATCGGGCGATAAGCCGCCCTGTGAGCGCATGGCCCGGCGCGCCGTCGGCGAAACGCTCATCGAAACAACCCAGCATCGAGCGATACGCGCCTTGCCCGAAAAAGCCGACGTCGAGCGCCGCCACATCGTCGCCGACCATGAGCGCGTTGACGCGCACGAAGCCCTCGCGGGCAAGGGTCGCCAGAAAATCCTCTGAGACGGGATGCGACAGTCCAATGCTATAGGCGCCCCTCCGGCGCAGCCAAGCGCGCTTGAGCGCCAGGGCATGGCGCGCGAGACTCTCGCGCTGTTCGGACGTCCGCGCCTCGACGAGCGCGACAGTTCCCTTCGTCTCCAGCCAACGTGCGCGCCGCTCGACGCTTTTTTGCCGGCGGGGTGTCCGGCTGCGCAGATCGGCGAAGGGCGCCGCCAGCGGCTCCCCGGCCGAGTCGCCCGCGCAGAACACGCCGTCGGCGCGCAGACGCGTCAGCGCAACGAGATCGACGTCGCGCCAGCGCGCAATCTCCGCGAGCGCGAGGTCGCGCCAGCCTGCCCGCTCCGCGCCGGGACGCGCGAGCGCGTCGCCATATTGGGTCAGCGGCTCGCCGACCCAGCAGGCGATGGAAACGCCGAGGCGCCGTTCAATCTGGAAGGGCGCGATCAGAACCAGCCGTCCCCCCTCCCGGAGACAGAGAATGCGCGGACTGACCCTGTCCCCCGCCAACTGCAGCCAGGTTCGGCACCAGGCGAAGCTCTGAAAGCCTGTCGCCTCCGGCGTCGCGCTCTCGAGCTCCGACCATTCTCTTGAAAGCGCCTCGACCCCCTCGAATGTGTCGACGCATTCGACGCAGAGCGCGATCATTTCAGGATTTCATAAGGCGCGACGTCGACGAATCCCTGCTTGGCCGCCGGATCGACACGGAAGTCGATCTTCAACCGCACGCCATGGGCGCCCGTGAGCCACCGCCAGCCCTTGTGCGCAGCGGCGAGCGCGAATTTCGCCTTGTAAGCGGGGCCTTTGGTCTCGCGCGAAAGATCCCGGCCGCCGAAGAGGGGCCGCAGCAGACCGTTGGCGTAGTCGACCGCGTAGCCGGCGCGCAATTCGTCGCTCCAGTGTTCCGTCGTGAAGGAAACGTTCAGGCAATCGCCGTTTTGGACCCGATGCGGCGCGTTGCGGGGCCAGGTGGTCCAGTCCCCCGGCCCGAGTTCGAAACTCTCAGCGGCCGCCTCATATGAGGGATCGTAAGGCAGATCAGTGTCGCTGCTACGCTGAAGCACGATGTTTTCGATCCTGTCCTGCGGCAGGAAGGGCGGGCGCGGCGGGTATACCCAGACCCTCTTGCGGCCCCTCACCTGCCAGAGACTCTGGCCCGGAACGTCGGCATGCAGCGCGACATTCATCCGCGGAGAGGAAATCAGGACGCTCATCGAGCGCCTGTAGCTGTGAAAGCCGGGAACATGGCGCTCGATGTCGGCGAAGAGGCTGTCGAGAGCGTCTCTATAAGCTCCCGACGTCTCCTGTACGCGCTGGAGATGCACCCAGATGTTTCCGCGCGCGACGGCGGCCATCACGTCGCGGCCGGAAAGTCCGACCATGTCGCCCTCGCGCCATTTGCGCGAATCAGTCTCCTCCCGCTCGATGGTGTTGACGTGAAACCGGACGCGCGGCGTCGCCTCGATCAGGGTCTCGAGCGCGGCGTCGGAAAACAGCGGGCTGTCGGCGAGCCGATGCCTCAACGCCAATGGCTTGCGCCCGAAGTCCTGCGCCTGTCCCGGACGCCATTCTGTGGAGGACTGTCTCATGGCCGCGTTACAACTTCTCCAACCATGGACAAGCTAGAGTCGGAATGGGAAAGAAAAGATGGACGGCGAAGGAGCCTGCAATGATCGATCTCTATTACTGGCCCACGCCCAATGGCCACAAGATCACGATTTACCTCGAGGAGACGGGCCTCGCCTATCGGATCAGGCCCGTCGATATCGGCAAGGGCGATCAGTTCAAGCCGGAATTTCTCGCGATCTCTCCAAATAACCGCATGCCGGCAATCGTCGATCACGCCCCCGCCGACGGCGGCGCCGAGGTGGCGCTGTTCGAATCGGGGGCCATCCTCCTCTATCTCGCCGAGAAGACGGGCCGGCTGCTGCCGCAGGAGTTGCGCGGACGCCTGCGCGCGCTGCAATGGCTGTTTTGGCAGGTGGGCGGCCTTGGCCCCATGGCCGGCCAGAATCACCACTTCGGCAAATACGCCCCTGCCCGCATTCCCTACGCCATCGATCGCTACCGCAACGAGACCAATCGCCTCTATGGCGTGCTCGATCGCGAGCTGGCCAAATCGCCGTACATCGCCGGCGACTACTCCATCGCCGACATCGCCTGCTACCCCTGGATCGTCCCGCACGAGGACCAGGGTCAGGATCTCGACGACTTTCCGCGCCTCAAGCGCTGGTTCGAATCGATCAAGGCGCGGCCCGCCGTCGCCCGCGCTTACGCCGCCGGCGCCCCGTACGAGCGCCGGCGCCCGGATTTCACCGCGCTCGAGCGGGAGATCCTGTTCGGCCAGACGGCCGCGCGCCCGGACGAAAAATAGGGTATGGCTCGGGCGACATAGCCAACAGGGAGCCATGCCGCCTTCATGTCCAACGACCGTCAATTCGCCGCGCAGGAAACCGCCAAGGCGCTGATCGAGGTGCAGGCGGTGCTCGTCAATACCGAGAAGCCGTTCATCACCACGGCGGGCTGGGCGTCTCCGGTCTATATCGACATGCGCAAGATCATCAGCTACCCGCGCCTGCGCCGGCGGCTCGTCGACTTTGCGACGCGCGCCATCGAGCGGGACATCGGCTATGAATCGCTCGACGTCGTGGCCGGCGGCGAGACGGCGGGCATTCCCTTCGCCGCCTGGATTTCCGACAGCCTGATGCTGCCGATGCAATATGTGCGCAAGAAGCCCAAGGGCTTCGGCCGCAACGCGCGCATCGAAGGGGACCTGCACGAGAACGGCCGCGCCCTGCTCGTCGAAGACCTCGCGACCGACGGCGGCTCCAAGAAGGATTTCGTGCAGGCGCTGCGCGACGCCGGCCAGCGCTGCGACCATGTCTTCGTGTTCTTCTTCTACGACATCTTCGCCGGGGCGCGGGAAGACCTCGAAAAGCTTGGCGTCAGCCTGCATTCTCTTGCGACCTGGCGCGATGTGCTCGCGGTCGCCCGCGCGCATCGCTACTTTCCCGAGGACGCTCTGAACGAAGTCGAGGCCTTTATCTCCGATCCGGTCGCCTGGTCGGCGGCTCATGGCGGGGCCGACAAGCCGAAGTCCTGAGGCGCGAGCCCCCTCCCCGCTGCGCGGGAGAGGGAGCGGACCATGGCCTTCGTCGATCAAGTGGGGGCATTTGAAATGAGCAGATTCTTTTTCTCCGCCGCCCTGCTTCTCCTCGCCGTCGCCCCGGCGCGTGCCGATCCGCCGCCGGGTTTCTCGCGCCTCGCCGACGTCGCGCCCGATATTCCGCAGGACATGCGCTACGCGGGCTCCGACAATTTCACGGGCCATCGGGTCCCCGGCTATGACGCGCCGCAATGCTGGCTGAAGACCGACGCGGCGAAAGCGCTCGCCGCGGCGCAAGCGGAGGCGAAGGCCAGGGGCATTTCGCTCGTGGTTTACGATTGCTACCGCCCCAAGCGCGCGGTTTCGGCCTTCGTCGACTGGTCGCGCAACGCCGATCAAGCGACCAAGCCCGAGCATTATCCGCGCCTCGACAAGAGCCAGCTCTTCCCGCAGGGCTACATTGCGGCGCAGTCCACCCATTCGACCGGACTCGCCGTCGATCTGGGCGTGAAGGGCTGGAACTTCGGCACGCCTTTCGATTTCTTCGACCCGCGCTCCTGGACGAAATCCCTGACGACGCGCGACGCCCGCACGCATCGCGACGCGCTCGTCGCGCTCATGCGCCGGCATGGTTTCGACAATTACCCCCGTGAGTGGTGGCACTTCACATTCAAGGGCGTCGAGAACGCCGAGAGCTATGACGCGCCGATCGACTGACGGCGGCGACGCGGTTTCTTTGGCGAATGCAACCTCAGGGCAAGGGCGCCATGCGGCGGATCAAAACGGCGATCGTTCTCGGCCTCCTTCTCGGCGCCTCCGGCGCGTCGGCGAAGGATTGCAGCGCGCTCGCGACGCAGACGGATATGAATATCTGCGAGGGTGAGATTTTCGAGAAGGCCGACGCGCGGCTGAATGACGTGTACCGCCGGCTCGCCGCCAAGATCAGCGCCAAAGGCAAGAGCAAGCTCGTCGAGGCCGAGCGCGCCTGGCTCACTTATCGCGACCTGCAGTGCGACTTCGACACGCTTGGCGTCGAGGGCGGCTCGATCCACGGCATGATGGTCGCGCAATGCCGGACCGAGATGACGAAAGAGCAAACCAAGCGTCTCGAGCGCCAGCTCACTTGCCAGGAAGGCGACATGTCCTGCGGCAATCAGTAGAAAGTTCCCGGGCTAACGCCCGCCCGAACGCTGCGGGACATGGGCGCGCACCCAGGCGGCGAAAGCCTCCTCGTCGATCTCCCGGTTGGCGAATTGCGCCACGGCGATGAAGCACTCTTCGTCACTCGCCGCGAGCTCATAGCCGTTGTCCGCCAGAAACAGCTCGAGCGCCGCCAGGGCGACGCGCTTCTTGCCCTGAACAAAGGGATGGCTGCGGATGAAGCCGGCGGCGCAGGCGGCGGCGAGGCGGGCCGCGTCGCAGCCGGGCGCAGCGCGGGCGAGGTCCACTGGCCGCCGGAGCGCCGCCGTCAGGGCCGCCTCGCTGATCACGCCGACTGCGCCGCCATGCTCGGCCAGAACGGCCTCGTGGACCGCAAGCGCGATCGCCCGGTCGAGAAAGCGCCAGCCTGTCTCTTCCCTTTTCTTCATGGCTCCGATGGGCGGCGCGCCCCCGTCTCGTGGTTGGTTATCGCGCGACTGTCACGGGCGGCGCGCGCATCCTTTCACTGCTTTGGCAGGAACCCCGACGCCCCGCCGCGCAGTTGAAGCGTTCCTGCGCCCGGCTCCGTGTTGGCGGCGCTGGCGCAGGCGGACAACGCCATGGCCAGGAAAAGGCAGGCCAGCTTTCCCATTTGCGGCACCCCTTCCTCGATCACTTCGACAGCGCGCGCAGCGCATTGTGCCTCTTGCTGATGATGCGCTTCGCGAGGGCTACCCGGCGCTCGAATTCCGGGTCCGTCTTGGTGACGCGATAGCCCTCGGGCGAGCGCGTCAGATAGAGGCGGTCGCCTTTCTCGACCCCGAGATCGGCGACGATTTCGCGCGGCAACACCACGCCCAGCGAATTGCCGATGCGAATGACCTTGAGCGCGCCATAGGCTTCGATCGGATCCGGGTCGCTCATGGTTCTTACATCCGTTTTAACGTTAAACGTTGGTATACACGTTATAACCCGCGGCGTGAGGCGGCAATATGACGAGCGCCGGCGACCCGCCCCATCGATCTGAAAAAGCGCTAAACTGCGATTCCGATGCGCCCCGACATTCTCGCCCCGCTATTTGGCCGGACCGCCGCACTGCCCGGCGTCGGCCCCAAGACCGCGCCGCTCTTCGACCGCCTGCTCGCCAGGCCGGGAAGCCAGGCGCGCGTCGTCGATCTGCTGTTTCACCTGCCGACCAATGTCATCGACCGCAGCCAGCGCCCCACCATCGCCGAGGCGCCGCTCGAGACGCAGGTCGTGATCAAGGCGCAAGTCGTCGATCACCGCCGTCCCCAGGGGCGCTACGCCAAGCAGCCCTATCGCGTGCTTGTGGAGGACGAGACCGGCGACGTGGAGCTCGTCTTCTTTCTCGCCAACGCCGACTGGATCGAACGCAGCCTGCCGCTCGGCGCGACGCGGTGGATTTCCGGGCGCATCGAGCTTTATGACGGCCGCCGGCAGATGGTCCATCCCGACCGCGTGCTCGACGAGGCCGGCCTCGCCAAGCTCGCGCCTTTCGAACCCGTTTACGGGCTGACCGAAGGGCTTCAGCCGCGCTTCGTTTTACGCGCGGCGGAAGAAGCGCTGGCGCGCCTGCCCGAGCTCCCGGAATGGCAGGAGCCGACGGTGCTGGCGGCGAACAAACTCCCGGGTTTTGGAGAAGCGCTGCGCGCCGCGCACCGGCCCGACAGCGTCAAGGCGCTCTCCCCGCAGCATTCGGCGCGCCAACGCCTCGCGCTCGACGAATTGCTGGCGAGCCAATTGGCGCTGAGACTGACCCGCGCCAAAATGCGCCGCCTGCCCGGCCGAGAGAACAAGGGCGACGGCCATATCGCTTCGACCATCGAAGCCGCCTTGCCGTTCCGCCTCACCGGCGCGCAGCGGCGCGCGCTCGACGACATTCGCGCCGACCTCGGCTCCGACATGCGCATGCTGCGGCTGGTGCAGGGCGACGTCGGCTCCGGCAAGACGGTCGTCGCCGCGCTCGCCATGGCGAGCGTCGTCGAATGCGGCCGCCAGGCGGCTCTGATGGCGCCGACTGAAATTCTTGCGCGCCAGCATTACGAGCGTCTCGCTCCGCTCCTCGAACCGGCCGGCGTGCGCGTCGCCTTGCTGACTGGCCGGCTCAAGGCGAGCGAACGCGCAGCGACTCACGCGGCCGTCGCAGCCGGCGAGATCGACGTCGTCGTCGGCACCCATGCGCTCGTCCAGGGCGACCTCGCGTTCCGCGATCTCGGGATCGCCGTCGTCGACGAGCAGCACCGCTTCGGGGTGCAGCAGCGGCTGGCGCTCGGCGCCAAGGGGGACGCGGTCGACGTGCTCGTGATGACGGCGACGCCCATTCCTCGCACGCTGGCGCTCACCGCCTTCGGCGACATGGATTGCTCCGCCCTCGACGAGAAGCCGCCGGGGCGCACCCCCATTTCCACCCGCGCTTTGCCGGCCTCCCGTATCGGCGAGGTCGTCGCGGGCCTCGTGCGCGCCGTTGCGTCGGGCGCGCGCGCCTATTGGGTCTGCCCGCTCGTCGAAGAGAATGAAGATCTCGACCTCGCCGCCGCCGAGGCGCGCGCCGCCGATTTGCGCCATTATTTCGGCGACGCGGTCGGTCTCCTGCACGGGCGCATGAAGGGGCCTGAGAAGGACGCGGCGATGGAGGCGTTCCAGAGGGGCAAAACGAAGGTGCTTGTCGCCACCACGGTGGTGGAAGTGGGCGTCGACGTGCCCGAGGCGACGATCATGGTGATCGAGCACGCCGAGCGCTTCGGCCTTGCGCAGCTGCATCAGCTGCGCGGCCGCGTCGGGCGCGGCGCGGGCAAATCGAGCTGTCTGCTGCTTTACAAGGGGCCGTTGAGCGAGGCCGCCAAGGCGCGGTTGACCACTTTACGCCAGACGGAAGACGGATTTCGTATCGCGGAAGAGGACCTGCGGCTGCGTGGCGAGGGCGAACTGCTCGGCACGCGCCAAGCCGGGCTGCCGGGTTTCCGCCTCGCCGATCTGACCGCCCACGCCCGGCTCCTCGCCATCGCCCGCGACGACGCCGAGCTCGTCCTGCGCCGCGACCCGGCTTTGTCGAGCGCGCGCGGCGAGGCGTTGCGCGTCCTGCTGTATCTCTTCGAAAGGGACGAAGCGATCCGCCTGCTCCGGGCCGGGTGACACGTCGCCAGGCAAAGCCGGCGCCTCGGCTCGCGTGCGACGGCGCACATACCGCGGGCCCCACTCCCTCTAGGTTCTTCTCCAACGACCACTCGAGTTGATGGAGAGAGAAATGACGAACGCTTTCACCAAAATCATCGGCGCCTTATTGGGCATGTCCATCTTCTTTGCCGTCGGCGTCGGCCTCGCCCATGCGGGAGGCTCGATGGAGGCCTCCTCCCACCAGAGCCGCTGCGACCACACAGCCTGCGGCCTTCGCTGAGGCCAAGCAGGGGGAAAGCTTGAGAGGACCCAGTAGGCGGTGTCTCAGACCCGGCGCGCGAGGACGATGCGGTTGCTGTTGACGCCCTTGGCGTTGTTGGCGACGCCCCAGCAATTGCTGGTCTTGGTGAAGCTCTGTCGGTTCACCATGACGCCGAGGCGCACGAAGGGCAGCCCCGCCATCGCCTCCCAGACCAACCGCTCCAGCAGGACGCCGCCGTTGCGCACTTCGCCAACCTCATAGGCCACAGCTCCCCCCGGCCGCAGCACGCGGGCTAATTCCTGGAAGACGCTGCGCGTCATGCGCGACCAGGCGTCGAGGCTGCGCAACTGCGAGATCGTGACGGCTTCCGTCTCGATCCCCGCGAACCAGTTCCGCAGCCAATTGTCGGCGCGATAGTCGACGATGTCGAGAAAGGGCGGCGAGGTGACGACGAGGTCGACAGTGTTGTCGCCGACATGCGAAAGGCGGGCGGCGTCGGCGACGGCGAAATGGGCGGGCGGCGCCGGGGGCGGCGCGCCGTCCGCGAGGAGCGCGCGGGATTTCTTGAATATGAGCGCGGCGACGTCGCGAAGCGGCGGCGTCTGCTCGCGGCGGGCGTTGATTTTCAATTGCGCCTTCACGCTGACCGCCTGATTGGGCGGCAGCGTGTAGACAGAGAAAAACCCCGCGGAATGGCCCGTCAGCCGATTGAGCGCCACCATTCTGATCCAGTCGTCGACAGGATCGGGCGCCGCCTCGGACAGGCGCGCGGCGAGCCAGTCGCGCAACGCGCAAAGCTGGCGCAGCGTCTCGGGATGGTAGAAGGCGAGCAGTTCGTCCGGCGCGACGCCCCCCGTCGACAGCGGGGCCTCGGCGAGTCGCGCCGCGACGGCCTCGAGCGCCGGCGGCCGCAGCCGGGGCCGCGTCAACATCAGCGCCAGCGGATTGGCGTCGGAGCCGACGGCGCGGCGTCCCATCAGCGCAGCCTGAAGGGGCGTCGTGCCGCGTCCCATGAAAGGATCGCAAACGGTCTCGCCGGGCTGCGTCAGGCGCTCGATGAAAAAGGCCGGGAGCTGCGGCTTGAAACAGGCGCGATAGCTGATCTCATGCAGCGAATGGGCGGCGCGCTGCGCCGAGGTCCAATACTCATTGACGAAATACGTCAGACCGCCCTCCTCCACGACCGCTGTCGGCGCGCCGAAGGCGTCGAAGGCGCGCAGGGCGGAAAGAAAGGCGTCCTCGGCGGGCGCCCGCGCGGCGTCACAAGACGCGGTCGGCAAGGCGAGGCAGTCTTTTCACTCTGGCCCCGGCTTCGTGCCGCGCCAGCGCCAGTTCATATTCGAGTTGCAGGCCGAGCCAGTCCTCCGCATCGACTCCGAACCAATGGCCGAGCCGCAACGCCGTATCCGCCGTCACGCCGCGTTGGCCGTTGAGGATGGCCGTCACGCGGTTGACGGGCACGTCGATGTCGCGGGCGAGGTCCGAGGCGGTTAATCCGAGGTCGGCGAGATGCTGGGCCAGGACCTGGCCCGGATGCGGCGTCATGATGCGCCCCTCGACTGATGCAGGAGAAAATTTGCTTGGCCGGCCGCCGCGGCGCACGGGGTCGCGCCGGGCGCGGGCGGCGTGAGACGGCGCCGGCTCGGGCGGGGGCCGCTGGGACGGCCCCGGCCGGGACGCCCGCTCCGCGGCTTTGGCCGGCGGACGCTCCGCGGCGCCGCCGCCCTCCACGCGTTCCGGGAAGCCCCCGGCGAGGAAGAGCTGCGTCAACGCATGATGATAACGGCCATGGCGACGGCCCATGTCAGGCTCCGGTCAACCGCTGCGCGGTTCTGCATTACGCACATCATAACACGCTACTGTGAACGATGGGCCGCTTCCCCCGCGTTCCATTGGGCGCGAGTCTCAGCGATGAAATCGGCGAGCCGCCTTTCCGCAATCGCCGCCCGCAGCCCCGCCATCAAACTCTGATAATAAGCGACATTGGCCTGCGTGAGCAGCATCATTCCGAGGATTTCCCCCGCTTTTACGAGATGATGCAGATAGGCGCGCGAATAGTCGCGGGCTGCGGGAGACGTCGATTCGGGATCGAGCGGCGAGAGATCCTCCGCGTAGCGGGAATTCTTGATGTTGATCTTGCCGAATCGCGTATAGGCGAGGCCGTGGCGGCCGGCGCGAGTCGGCATGACGCAGTCGAACATGTCGATCCCGCGCGCCACCGCCTGCACGATGTCGTCCGGCGTGCCCACCCCCATCAGATAGCGGGGCTTCGCGTCGGGCAGATGCGGCAGCGTGGTCTCCAGCATGTCGAGCATCACGTCCTGCGGTTCGCCGACGGCGAGGCCGCCGACTGCGAGGCCGTGGAAATCCATTTGCGCCAACGCCCGGGCGCTTTCGATTCGCAAGGGTTTGGAGGCGCCGCCCTGCACGATGCCGAAGACCGCCCTGCCCGACTGTTCTCGAAACGCCTTCCGAGAGCGTTCGGCCCAGCGCAGCGACAGCCGCATGGCCCGCTCGGCCTCCGCGTCCGAACACGGCAGACGCACGCATTCGTCGAATTGCATCTGAATGTCAGAGCCGAGGAGGTGCTGGATCTCCATGGAGCGTTCGGGCGAGAGATGATGCCGCGAGCCGTCGATGTGAGACTGGAAGGTCACGCCCTCTTCGTCGAGCTTGCGGAGCTTGGCGAGCGACATCACTTGAAAGCCGCCCGAGTCGGTCAGGATCGGAAACGGCCAATTCATGAAGCGATGCAGCCCGCCGAGTCGCGCGACGCGCTCGGCGCCGGGGCGCAGCATCAAATGGTAAACGTTACCCAGCAGTATGTCGGCGCCGGTCGCGCGCACATCCTGGGGGAACATTCCTTTCACCGTCGCGGCCGTGCCGACCGGCATGAACGCCGGCGTACGGATGGTTCCGCGCGGCGTAAAGATTTCGCCCTTGCGCGCCGCTCCGTCGGTCGCCTGAAGGGTAAAGGAGAATTCAGCGCTCATCTGCGTTCCTTCGCGCCGGGTTCGGCGATCTTGACGATTTTGTAGACCCCGTGGTCGGTCTCGTTGAACCAGACGGTGAAAAGTGTCCCGACCTTCAGTTCCGCGTCACGTAAATCCGTGCGCCAGCGATCGGCGCCCTCGCCGAAGTCGATACGTCCGTCTCGGCGCAGGATGAAGGGACGCGGCCGCGCACCGTCGAGATCGATCGCGCCGAAGACGTCCCAGGTCGCGGCGAAGCGAAGGCCGTCCGCGCGCAGGTCAACCGTCATCAGCGCCTCCGTGGGATCATCGCGCCACTGCGCGATCAGGCGAACGCTGCGCGTCATGCGTCGGCGCGATACAGCAGGCTGGCGTCGCCATAGGAATAGAAGCGGTAGCCGCCGGCGATGGCGTGCGCATAGGCGGCCTTCATGCGGTCGAGGCCGCAAAAGGCCGAGACGAGCATGAACAGCGTCGAACGCGGCAGATGGAAATTGGTGAGCAGCATGTCCGTCGCACGGAATTTATAGCCCGGCGTGATGAAGATGCTCGTACGCGAGGCGTAAGCGGCGAGGCGTCCGTCCGGCGCGGCGGCGCTTTCGAGCGTGCGCAGCGCCGTGGTGCCGACCGCGACGATGCGGCCGCCCCTGGCGCGCGCCGCGTTAAGGGCCTCAGCGGTTTCGCCATCGATGCGCGCGAACTCCTCGTGCATTTTGTGGGCCTCCGTATCCTCCGCCTTTACGGGCAAGAAGGTGCCGGCGCCGACATGCAAGGTCACGCGATGCAGCGAGACGCCCTTCGCCGTCAGCGCCGCAAGCAGCGGGGCCGTGAAATGCAGACCCGCCGTCGGCGCGGCGACGGCGCCGGCCTCGCGCGCGAAGACCGTCTGGTAATCCGCTTCGTCGCGGGCGTCGGCGGCGCGCTTACCGGCGATATAGGGCGGCAGCGGCATCTCGCCTGCAGCCTCGATCGCCTCGTCGAGCGCTGCGCCGGAGAGCTCGAAGCGAAGCGCAATCTCCCCCTCGTCGCCCTTGGCCTCGACATGCGCGTCGAGCACGCCGGACAGGCAGGCCCCGTCGCCTTCGCGGCCGAAGCGGACAAGGTCGCCGATGGCGAGCTTCTTCGCTGGCCGCATCAGCGCGCGCCAACGCGACCCGTCGAGTCGCTCGATCAACGTCGCCTCTACGCCAGCGCTCAAGGCGCCGCGGCGTCTTTTGCCGGAAAGGCGCGCGTGAATGACGCGCGTGTCGTTGACGACGAGGACGTCGCCTTCTTTCAGAAAGGACGGCAGATCGCGCACAATCCGATCTTCGAAAGCGCCCGTCGGCGGCACGACGAGCAGGCGCGCGCTGTCGCGCGGCTCGGCGGGGCGCAGCGCAATACGGTCCTGGGGAAGGTCGAAGTCGAAGAGATCGACGCGCATGTCGGGGTCGCGGCCACCTCTCCCGATCAATGGGGAGAGGGCTGGGGTGAGGGGGCTCGCCCCTCACCCTAACCCTCTCCCCGCGCGCGGGGAGAGGGAATGGATCAGGCGCTGAGCGTCGCCTTGATGATCTTGTCCGGATCTCTCACCGGCTCGCCGCGCTTGATCTTGTCGACGTTCTCCATGCCGGAAATCACTTCGCCCCAGACCGTATATTGCTTGTCGAGGAAGCGGGCGTCGTCGAAGCAGATGAAGAACTGCGAATTGGCCGTGTCCGGATGCGAGGCGCGCGCCATGGAGCAGGTCCCGCGCACATGCGGCGCGTCGTTGAATTCCTGCTCGAGGTTCGGATATTGCGAACCGCCGGTGCCGGTGCCGCGCGGACAGCCGGTCTGCGCCATGAAGCCCTCGATGACGCGGTGAAACACAATGCCGTCATAGAAGCCCTCGGAGACGAGCTTCTTGATGCGCTCGACATGCTTGGGCGCAAGATCGGGTCGCAATTTGATAACGACGGGACCCTTGGTGGTCTCGAGCGTCAGAGTGTCGGCGGCTTCAGTCATTTTCTGTCCTTTGTATTGTCGCCCGCTCGTCGAGATGGCCGGGCCTGTCCCGGCTATCCACGAAAGCGTCTCGGCGTGGGCGGCCGGGACAAGCCCGGCCAACGCTGAAAGGGGTCAGCTCTCGTCGCCGGCGACCCGAACCTTGAGCATGCGGTCCGGGTTCTCGACCGCGCCGTTATTGGCCTTGTCGCCCTTCTTGATCTTGTCGACGACGTCCATGCCGGAGACGACCTCCCCCCAGATCGTATATTTGCCGTTGAGCTGCGGCGCCTCGGCGAAGCAGATGAAGAACTGCGAATTGGCCGAGTCCTTGTCGCCCGGTTGGCGCGCCATGGCGACCGTGCCGCGCTTGAAGGGTTCGTTACTGAATTCGGCCTTGAGGTCGGGATAGCGCGAGCTGCCCATGCCGGTGCCGTCGGGATCGCCGCCCTGCGCCATGAAGCCGTCGATCACGCGATGGAAGGCGATATTGTCGTAGAAATGTTCCTTGGCGAGGCGCTCGATGCGCTCGACATGCTTGGGCGCGAGATCGGGGCGCAACTTGATGGCGATGCGGCCGTCCTTGGTGTCGATATAAAGGAGCTTGTCTTCAGCGCGGGCCAAAGAAGCGGTCCCGAGCGCAGCCGAAACGGCCACGGCGGAGAGCAGAACACGACGGGTAAGTTTCATTGAGCCTCCCTTAAGGCTTTAATTGCCGCGCCTTGCAATGGCGCGTTTGAGGGCCTCGACGGAAGCGGCCGGCGCGAAGGCCGACACGTCGCCGCCAAGCGCCGCAATCTGGCGCACGAGGGTGCCGCTGATATGGCGCAGCCCCGGCGAAGCAGGCAGGAAAACCGTGCGAATAGCGGGCGCGAGCGTCCCGTTCATCCCCGCCATTTGCATTTCATAGTCGAAGTCGGAGCCGTCACGCAATCCGCGCAGGATCGCGCCGGCGCCGGCGGCGCGCGCCGCCTCGACAACGAGGCCGTCGAAGCTCACGGCCTCTACGGCGCCCGCGAAGCCCTCGGCCGCGCTCACGTCGGCGATCGTCTCGGCCCGCTCCTCGAAGGTCAGCCAGGGAGATTTGCCGGGATGCACGCCGATCGCCACGACGACCTTGTCGAAGAGCGCGACGCCCTGACGCAGCACGTCGAGATGGCCGTTGGTCAGCGGATCGAAAGTGCCGGAGTAAAGCGCGATCCGCGTCATGGCGCGATCTCGTGCACGATGCGCCCGGCGACCATGGTCGTCTTCACGACGCCCTGCAACAAGGCGCCGTCGAAGGGCGTATTGCGGCAACGCGAATGCAAGAGGTCGGGGTCGACGACGAAAGGCTCGTCGGGGTCGAAGCGGATCAGATCGGCGGGCGCGCCCTTTTGCAGGCGCCCCTGCTCCAGCCCGAGGATTTCTGCGGGACGCGACGACATCGCTGCGAGCAGCCTCGGCAGGCTCACGTCGCCCGAATGGACGAGACGCATGCCCGCGGCGAGCATGGTCTCGACCCCGATCGCGCCGAATTCGGCCTCTGCGAAAGGCAGGCGCTTGGTTTCCACGTCCTGCGGATCATGGTCCGAGACGATCACGTCGATCAGGCCCTCCGCCAGCGCGGCGACCAGCGCCTTGCGCTCCTCCTCGTGACGCAGCGGCGGACGCAGCTTCAGGAAGGTGCGGTAATCGCCGATGTCGCTTTCATTGAGAGTGAGATGGTTGATCGTCACGCCGGCGGTCACGGGCAGTCCCGCCGCCTTGGCCGCGCTAAGCGACTCGAGCGAGAGCGTCGAGGTGAGGATCGCGGCGTGGTAGCGGGCGCCGGTGAGGGCCACGAGGCGCAGGTCGCGGTCGAGCACGACCGCCTCGGCCTCGCGCGGAATGCCCGAGAGGCCGAGGCGCAGCGCGAATTCGCCCTCGTTCATCACGCCGCCGGCAAGGTCTGGGTCCTGGGTGAAATGCACGACCAGCGCGCCGAAGTCGCGCGCGTAGCTCATCGCCCGGCGCATGACGAGCGCGTTGCGGATCGAGTGCGCGCCGTCGAAAAAAGCCACGGCGCCCGCCTGCTGGAGAAGGCCGATCTCGGCGATCTCCTTGCCCTCGCGTCCTTTGGTCAGCGCCGCCATGGGCAGCACGCGCACCTTTCCGGTGTCGCGCGCGCGTCGCAGGACGAAGTCGACGACCGCCGGATCGTCGACCGCCGGAAAGGCGGCGCTCGTGGAGACGAGCGTGGTGACGCCGCCGACGGCGGCTGAGAGCGTCGCGCTGGCGATGGTCTCGCGGTGCTCCGCGCCGGGCTCGCCGACGAAGGCCTGCATGTCGATGAGGCCGGGCGCGAGCACGTCGCCTCGGCAGTCGACGACCCGCGCGCCCTCGGGCGCGGCGTCGGGGCGAAGGCCCGGCCCCAGATCGGCGATGCGCCCGTTCGAAACGAGAAGCCCGCCCTGCGACTCGACCCCGGCGGCGGGGTCGATCAGACGGGCGTTGACGAAAAGAGTCGGCGCGAGGGGGTCAGTGGCCATGGCGCCTGATTAGGCCATTTTGCCGGGGTTGGAAACGTCCGGGCCGACCCTCCGCGCTTAACGCTCCTCATTTCATGAACAGCGCCGCAATGTCCTCGATGCGCGCCGGCTTGATCAGATGGCCGTCGAAACCCGCCTCCTTCACGCGGCGGCGCGTCTCTTCCTCGCCCCAGCCGGTGAGAGCGACAATCTCGATCTCCGCGCCGCCCGGCTGCGCCCGCAGCGCGCGCGCGGTCTGATAGCCGTCCATGATCGGCATGCCCAAATCCAGGAGCACCAGACCGGGCCTGAGCGCCGCGGCCCGCGCCAGGCCCTCGGCGCCGCTGTAGGCGACGTCAACCTCGAAGCCCAGGCTCTTGAGCGCCACCGCAAGCGTGTCGACCGCATCCCGGTTATCGTCGATGAGGAGCGCGCGCCGACCCTTTCCGCCCATGCGCGGCGCCGCTTCGCCCTTTGACTCGCGCTCGGGCGCTCCCAGGGACAACGGCAAGCGAACCAGGAAGCGTGCGCCGCGCCCCTCGCCATCGCTCTGCGCCTCGACGGAGCCGCCATGCAGTTCGACAAGCTTCCGCACGAGGGAGAGACCAATGCCGAGCCCCGCGCGTCCATGTTTCGGAGACCCTTCGCCCTGCGTGAACAGATCGAAGATCTGCGGCAGCATTTGCGAAGAGATGCCCACGCCTGAATCGCTGATGGCGACGCAAACTTGCCCCCCATCGCGTTCGGCGGCGACGCCAACCGTCCCGCCCGCATCGGTATATTTGATGGCGTTGTCGAGCAGGTTGACGAACATCTGCGAGACTCGGACGGGATCGCATTCCGCCGGCAGCGCTTCGTCGAGGCCCGAGACCTGAACAGTCAGATTCTTGGCCTCCGTAAGCGCGCGCACATCTCCAATCGCCTGCTTCAAAATGTCGGCGAGATCGACCAGCTCTTTCTTGAGCTCGAGCTTGCCGCGGCTGATGCGGGAAACGTCGATCAGGTCGTCGACGAGCCGCACCAGATGAACGACCTGCCGCTCCATGATCTCCTGCATGCGCGCGACCCTCGGATCGCCGGGCTCGGCTCGGCGAAGGAACTGAAGGCCCGAGCGCAAGGGCGAAAGCGGGTTTCTCAACTCGTGCGCCAGCGTGGCGATGAACTCGTCCTTGTTGCGGTCGCTTTTCCTCAGCCGTTCCTCCGCCTCCCGCCGCTTCTGCTCGTTGCGTCTGCGGTCGGTGATGTCGGTGTGGCTGAGGACAAGCGCGGCGGGCGGCCCCGACAGACGCGCGACGTGCATCTCGAACCATTGCTCGCGGTCGGGCGCGTGACAGGGATATTCCAGCACGAACCCTTCCGATCTGCCGCTCATGACGGCGTAAATGCCTTCGATTGCGCCCCGGGCGTAAAGGTCTCCATCCGAAGCGGCCGCCCGCGCCGTTGCGAGATAATCGACGCCCGGGGCGACGTGGGCATAAGCGCCGCCCTGCATTCGCGCGAAGCGCTCCCAAGGCTTGTTGACGGCGACGATCTTTCCGTCGGATCCGATGACGGCCACGTGATGCGGCAGGGAATCGAGGATGGCGCGCAGAAACTCCTCGCTTTTCTGCAGCGTCTCGTCCGTCGCTTTCTCCTTCGTCACGTCGAAGGCGGCGAGCGTTGCATGAGAGGGGCGCCGCTCGCCGCCCTCTCCGTCGAAAACCACCTGCTTACGCACCCGCACCCAGCGCATCTCGCCTGAAGGGCGGATGATCCGGTGGTCCATCTCGAACCAGCCGGGGCCAGAAGGGTCGAGCGCATGGCTGATCGCATCCATGATCGCGCCGGCGTCGTCGGGATGAAACAGTCTGTGAAGGACATCGCGCGGGACCGTTACCGGGACCTCTCCGAGGCCGAAAAGCCTCGCGGCCTCCGCCGAAAGACTTACGGCGTCCTTTTTGTAGTCGACCCTGGCGAGCGTGAGCCCGGCGACGGCGCAACCGACCTGCAGCCATGCCTCGCTCTCCTCCGATTGCCGCTCAGCGCGGCGGGCGTCGGTGACGTCGCGGCAGATGCAGAGAAGACGAATGGCGCCAGTCTGGCGCGCCCGGATCGGCGCTACGCAGACATTCCACAGTATCTCTTCGCCAGTCGCTAGACAGCTCTCCTCGAAGCGCACCGTCGCCCCGCCTCTGGCCGCGCTCAGCGCTTTGGAGACGTTCTCACGCGCGGCGGGCGGCCACCGGTCGAGCCAGACTAGTCCAGCGACTTCGGTCGAACTCATCGCCTGCATCAGACGCAGGCAGGCCTCGTTGACGCTCAGCACGCGTCCGTCTTCATCCAATAACAGGATGCAGTCCGGACTGGCGTCGAACAGGACTCGCCGGAACTCCTCGTCCGAAAACATGTGCGCCTCCAGTTGAAGGGGCAGCGCGGGCGACAGAAAGTCGCGCGACACGCCGGGAGGCTCCTCTGGCCCCCGTATCGGCTGGAGGAGATTTAATCAGCAACGTCATAACCTTGACCGCGCGTTACCGTCAAGATGAGGCCGCTGCGACTCAATTTCACGGCCGGTCTGCGGTCAGGCCCGACAGGCTCAAAGCGGCCAATGTTTCAACCAGCCGCTCCACGGCGTCAGGTTCGAGTCGGATCGAAAACGGCGGGAGCGACAGCGCATCCGCCTCCCGCACGAAGAAGATCGGCTGTCGCGCCAGCCAGACCGTGCGGACGGCCACCTCCTCATCCGAGGCGTCTTCGGGCAGGAAACGCCGCACGACGCGCTCGGTGGCGCAGCCGCAAGACGGGCGAAAAGCCTACCTTGTCCTACGCCCGACTTCGTCCGCCCGGGCGAAGCGGACCAGCACCTCCGTCCCTTCATCGGGCGGCGAGGCGAGGCGGGCGCGGAAGGCGATCTTTTCCGCGGCCTCGAGCCGGGACTTCGGCGTCGGGGCGGTCCAGGCGTAGCGCTCGAGGCCATTGGCTCCGCGAACCGACAGGGCGAGCGGCGGCGCCCGGTTGGGCTCGCGCCTCAAGTTGACGATCTCCCCCTCCGTCACGAGCACTCTGCGTGCGCCCTCCATCACGATTTTCGCGCGGATGTCGCGCAGCTCCAGGCCCGCGAGATTCACGGGCGCGCCCAGAAGCCGATAGGCGGTCGCCATGGGCGGTAGGATGCGGACGATTCGCTCGCGCATGGCGATGAGCGCCGAGACGCCGAGGACGATCGCGACAATCGTCGCAATGACGGGCCAGCGGTCGCGTTCGACGGGCGGGAGTTCGCGGACCGACGGCCGCGGCGCGCGGCGCCACATTTCGTCAAAGCTCGGCTCGCGGTTCGCCGCGCTTTCGGCTTCCGCGCTGATTTCGCGCCACAACCGCCGTCCGTTCCGATCGCCTGCAACACTCATTTCGCGCTCCAGATTTTTGCGGCGCAGTGAACAAAAGCCTCGTTTCATTAACGCCGGTTATGGTTAAGGGCGCGTGAACTGACTATTCTTCCGCGGCGCGATTCCTCGGCCCTCGCGCGTCCATCCGCGCGGCCATGGGGGAGCGAGCGTGTTGAGCTTCGAAAATGTCGGATTGCGATATGGCGTGGGGCCGGAAACGCTCCGCGACATCAGCTTCGACATCGCGCCGCAATCGTTTCAGTTCCTTACCGGCCCGTCGGGCGCCGGCAAGACGACGCTGATGCGCCTGATCATCATGGCGCTCAAGCCGACGCGGGGGCTCATCAGCATCTTCGACCGCGACACGGCCACGCTCGACCAGGACGAGGTCACCGAAATGCGCCGGCAGATCGGCGTCGTGTTTCAGGACTTCCGCCTGCTCGACCATTTGACGCTTTACGAAAATGTCGCGCTGCCGCTGCGCGTGCTTGGCCGGGAGGAATCGAGCTATCGCGCAGAGGTTCTCGAATTGCTCAAGTGGGTGGGCCTCGGCGAGCGCAAGCATTGCGTGCCGAGCATCCTTTCGGGCGGTGAGAAACAGCGCGCCTCCATCGCGCGCGCCCTCATCTCCCAGCCCAGGCTTCTGCTCGCCGACGAACCCACGGGGAACGTCGATCCAACGCTCGCCCGACGCATCCTGCGGCTCTTTGTCGAGCTTCACAAATCGGGGACCGCCGTCATCATCGCCACCCATGATCTGAGCCTGATGGACCAGTACGAGGAAGCGCGCCGCCTCGTCCTCGCCGAAGGCCGTCTGCATATTTTCGAGTGAAGCTCATGGACTGGGAAGTCGCCAGCCGCTGGGTCTCGCGCGTCAAATCGCGCCGCGCGAGCGCGGACGTCGGCGAGGACGATCCGGCCCAGCCCTCCCCGCTCGTGCCGACCGATTCCATCGCCGGGCGCTCGCTCGTCATGGTGATCGCGATCATGACTTTCCTCGCCGCGCTCGCCGCCGCGGCCGCCATTCTGGTCGCCGACGCAAGCAGCGAATGGCGCAGCGAAGCGGCGAGCGAGGCGACCGTGCAGGTTCGGCCCGCGCCGGGCCGCGACATGGAGTCGGATCTACGCGTCGTGGCCGACATCCTGCGCGATACGCCGGGCGTCCGCGAAGCGCAGATTTACTCCAAGACGGAGTCGGAAAGCCTTTTGGCGCCCTGGCTCGGCCAGGGTCTCGACCTTTCCCAGCTCCCCATGCCGCGCATGATCGTCGCGAAGCTCGACCCCAGGAGCCGCCCCGATCTCTCTGAACTTCGCGAGGCGCTCGCCGGCGCCGCGCCCAACGCCACTTTCGACGACCATCGCATCTTCACGGCCCGCCTCGGCGACATGGCGCGGGCCGTCGTCGCCGTCGCGGCGATGATCTTCGTGCTGATCGTCGGCGCCTTGGGCATCGCCGTCGCCTCGGCGACGCGCGCGGCCGTGTCCACCAACCGCGAGATTGTCGAGGTGCTGCACGTCGTCGGGGCCGCAGACGGGTTCATCGCGCAAGAGTTTCAGCGCCGCTTTCTCGCGCTCGGCCTGCGCGGGGCGCTGATCGGCGGCGGCGCGGCGATCGCCTTCCTTCTCGCCGCGCAGGCGGCTCTGCGCCAGTGGCGCACGACCGCCGGCGGCGAGCAGATGCAGGCGATCTTCGGCGACCTCGCGATCGGGGCCGCAGGCTTCGTCGTCATTCTGCTTCTCGCCGGCGGCGTGGCATTTCTGACCGGCTGGCTGTCGCGCCGCATCGTCTTCCGCCACCTGCGGGGCCTCGGATGATCCCTCTCGCCCCGGGCGGCGGCTTATGACCATATATCTCTCCAGGAATCGCGCCTCCGCGCGCGATCGGCTCAAGGGCGAGAGGAACGGCAAGGTGAGGGCGATGGCGCGCTGGTGGCGTGCGACGCGGGCCAGCCTGGCGCGCGTGATTCTCCTGACGGCGGCAAGCCTGATCGGGGCCGGCGCGCTTGCTTTCGGTCTCGGCTACGTCTGGTTCGCGCTGTCGCTGGCGCGAGTCGAGCCAAAGCTTTCCGTCAAGACCGAGGGCGTCGTGGCGCTGACCGGGGGCTCCGACCGCGTGCTGGAGGCGGCCGAACTTCTGGCCCGCGGACAGGCGCGCCGGCTGCTCATCACCGGCGTCAACCGCGCGACGCGCAGCTCGGTGCTCGCAAAACGCCTCCCGGTCTCGCGCGACCTCTTCAACTGCTGCGTCGATCTCGGCTACGAGGCGCTCGACACCTTTGGCAATGCGCGGGAAACCAGGCAATGGGCGCAGGTGCACAAAATCTCCCGCTCCCTCATCGTGGTGACCTCGAATTACCACATGCCGCGGGCGCTCGTTGAACTGTCGGCCGCGCTTCCCGAGGTCAAGCTCTATCCCTTCCCGGTCGTGAGCGAGCACGTGAATGTCGCGGGCTGGGCGAGCGACCCGGCCGTCATGCGGCTCATCGGCAGCGAATACGTTAAATTCCTGGGCGCCCTGACGCGCGTGGCGCTGCGCCCGGAAAGCGCGGGCGAACTCGACCTGGGCCCCTTGCGCAGCAGCGAGGCGTCGGCCGAATGAACGCCTTGTAGAGCCGGGCCACGCTGACGTAAAAGGCGCGCGTCTGTCGCGAACGGTGCCCTCAATGCTCTTCCTGCGCTCGCTTGTTTTCCAGATTTTGTTCTGGGCCAACACCATCCTGCTGATGGTGATCTGGCTGCCGGGCCTGCTCATGCCCCGCCGCGTCTCCATGGAGCTCGGCCGGACATGGGGCCGCACCTCGCTGTGGCTCGCGGACAAGATCTGCGGTCTCGAAATTGAGTGGCGCGGCCTGGAGAACATCCCCCCGAACGGCGGCGCCATGATCGTCGCCAGCAAGCATCAGTCGATCTGGGACACCTTCGTCCTGCCGATCCGTTTTCCGGACTTCAGCTACATTCTGAAGCGCGAGCTCGTGATGATTCCCTTCTTCGGCTGGTACCTGTTGTCGGCCGAGCAGATAGGCATCAATCGCGCCAAGGGCGGCAAGCTGCTGCCGCAGCTCATCGAAAAGGCGAAGCATATTTTCGCGCAAGGCCGCCAGCTGTTCATCTTTCCGGAAGGCACGCGCCGCCCGGCCGGGGCGGCGCCGGCCTATAAATTCGGCATCGCCCATCTCTACGCGGCGTCGGACGTTCCGGCGCTGCCGGTGGCGCTGAACGCCGGCCTCTTCTGGCCGCGCCGCTCCTTCCTGATCCGCCCCGGCACGGCGGTCATCGAATTTCTGCCGATGATTCCGCCGGGCCTGCCGGCGCGCGAATTCTTCGAGAAGCTGCAAAGAGAAATCGAGACGGCCTCAGACCGCCTGATCGCGGAGGCGGTGGCGAGGGACCCGAGCCTCGCGGCGGTCGTCGAGGAAGGCCGCGCCAAGGCGCTGGCCAGGGACAGCCGCAAAGCGGCGCGGGAGCGGGTCGAGAAGGCTTAGCGCGCCTCGGGCGCAAGGCCGAGCGTCTGCTCGACGCGACGCAGCCGGCCTTCCATTTCGCTGATCAAGACGCCATGGCCGACGACTGTCGTGTGGTACTCGACGACGGCGCGGCGCAAACCCACGATCTGGTCGCTCAAATCCTTCCGGGTCCTGTCGATCTTGGCGTCGAGCGTCGCGATGTCCGACGCCACGTCAGCGCGGAGAGACTGGATTTCGTCCTTCGTCGCCATTGTCTCGCGGATGGTCACCATCTCTGAGCGCATGCCGGCCATTTCGGCGCGGATCTCGCGCAGGATATGGACGACGAGGTTGTCGGGTTGTTCGCTCACTTCAGCGCACTCACTTTCACTCGAGCGTCAATAATGCGCGACCTCAAGCTCAAGCGCAATATCCTACAACCCCACCACCCCATTCAACGCCGCGGGCGCCGGGAGCAACGGATACTCGGCTTCGACGATATAGGGCCCGCCGCCAACCGAGTCGCGGGACGAATAGAGCACGAAGCGCTCGGCGGTGAATTTGAGCGGCGGGAAATAGCCGCGCGCGCCGAGATAGGCGGCGACCGAAGCCGAATTCGATCCGCGCAGCCGCGCCAGCGTCACATGCGGCGCATATTTGCGCGCTTCCGGCGGGGCGCCGAGCCGGCGCATCAGGCGCTCCTGCTCCGCCTGCATCTCGAGAAGCGCCGGCGTCGACCTCACGCGCGCGACGATGGCGCGCGGCCTGCCGCCCCCGAAGGAGTCGAGTTGGTCGATCGTCACCTCCAGTTCGGGGCGGCGGATGAAGGATAAAGCATTGGCGGCGTCGCGGGCGAAGGCGTCGTCGACGTCGCCGATGAAGCGCACGGTGATGTGATAATTTTCGACGTCGATCCAGCGGGCGCCCGAGACGCCGCCGCGCAGCCGCGCGAGGCTCTCCGCGACATGGGGAGGAACTTCAAGGGCCGTAAAAAGTCTTGGCATGTGTTCCTCCTCGCCGTTGGAGCGCGCCTATTTGGCGCGCGATTCTCTCGCCGCGCCCGAGGGCGCGAGCGCTCTTTCCGCATAGGGGGCAATTTTTTCGACGATCTTGCGCACGCCCGCGGGATTGGGATGCAGGCCGTCTCCGAGCAGGAGAGCGGGGTCGCCCCACACGCCTTCCATGAAGAACGGAACCATCGTCACTCCGTATTTCGTGGCGAGGTCGGGATAGATCGAATCGAATTCCTTCCGATAAGCTTGCCCCCAATTGTTGCTGGAGACCATGGCCGTCAGTATGGCATTCACGCCTTTCGACCGGAATATCTCGAGCATCTTCTCCAAATTGGCGCGGACCTCCGCCGGGGGCAGGCCCTGCAGCATATCATTCGCCCCGAGCTCGAGAATCGCCAGATCGACCGGCCCGTCGGACAGCACATAGTCGAGCCTCGCGAGGCCCATCGCCGTCGTGTCGCCGGAGACGCCCGCATTGACGACCTTGACGCTGAAGCCGTTGGCCGCCAACCGTTTGCCCAGTTGGACGGGCAGCGTATCCTCAGCGGAAAGCCCCGGCCCCGCGGTCAAACTGTCTCCGAACGCGATGATGCGTTTTTCCGCCGCCTCGGCCCCGGCGCCCAGCGACGCCAAAATGAGGGCGCAGGCGGCGATTTGGAGCCGGCCCCGGAACAGGCGATAAGTCGTCACAAGCGTCTGTATGGGCGCGCCAATCAAGGAAAGCTTCTCCGTGCCACCGGTCATTGAACTCGCCGACGTGGATCTTACCCTGGGCGACGGCGCCGCGCGGGTCCATGTTCTCAAGGGCGTCAGCCTCAGCATAGACCATGGCCAGACGGTTGGTCTCCTGGGGCCGTCG
Organism: Methylocystis sp. NC52PC; assembly: GCF_055698645.1. Classification (NCBI taxonomy): domain Bacteria; kingdom Pseudomonadati; phylum Pseudomonadota; class Alphaproteobacteria; order Hyphomicrobiales; family Methylocystaceae; genus Methylocystis; species Methylocystis sp. NC52PC. Next base: position 3,459,556 of record NZ_CP170127.1, read on the forward strand.
GGTTCCGGGAAATCGACCTTGCTCATGACCCTCGCCGGCCTCGAGCGCCCCGATTCCGGCTCGGTCAGGATAGACGGCCGTGACATGGGCGCGCTCTCGGAAGACGCGCTGGCGCGGTTCCGTGGTGAGAAAATAGGCGTGGTCTTTCAGTCTTTCCAGCTCATCCCAACCATGACGGCGCTGGAGAACGTCGCCGTGCCGCTGGAGCTCGCGGGAAAGCCGGACGCTTTCGCCATCGCTGAGGCCGAACTTGCGGCCGTAGGCCTCTCCGACCGGCTTGCGCATTATCCGGCGCAGCTTTCGGGCGGCGAGCAGCAGCGCGTGGCGCTGGCCCGCGCGCTCGCGCCCGATCCGCTGATCCTCGCGGCCGACGAGCCGACGGGCAATCTCGACTCGGAGACCGGCGCGGCGGTCATCGACCTCATCTTCGCCCAGCAGAAGCGCCGGGGCGCGACGCTGGTGCTCGTGACCCATGATCCCGGCCTCGCGGCGCGCTGCGGGCGGCGCGTCCGGCTGCGCTCCGGGCGCATCGAGGCGGATGAGGCGTGATGCGGGCGTTTCGTTTCAACGCGCTTCCCTTCGGCCTGCGCTTCGCCCTGCGCGATCTCCTCGGAGACCCGCGCGGCTTCGCCATCTTCATCGCCTGTATCGTCATCGGCGTCGCGGCGATCTCCGGGGTCTCGGGCCTCTCCCGCTCGCTCGAACAGGGCCTCGCCCGCGAGGGCCGAACGATCCTCGGCGGCGACGCTTCCTTCAGCCTCGTCGCCCGGGAATTGAGCCCTGAGCAGCGCGCCTTCTTCGCTGCGCGCGGGCGCCTTTCCGAGATCGCCCTGATGCGCGCCATGGCCCGGCGCGACGACGGCGAGGCGGCGATGGTCGAAATCAAGGCCGTCGATCCTGCGACCTACCCCGCCTTCGGCGCCGTCGCCCTCGATCCCGCCCTTCCCCTGCCCGAGGCGTTCGCGGAAAAGGATGGGGCCTTCGGAATCGCAGTCGATCCGATCCTGCTGGCGCGGCTCGACATCAAGCTCGGCGACCCGCTGATGATCGGCGCGGCGCGCGTCACGCCGCGGGTCAAACTCGAAAGCGAACCCGACAAGCTCGCCGGCGGGGTCGGCTTCGGCCCGCGCGTGATGATGAGCCGCGCGGCGCTTGCCGCCACCGGCCTCGTGACGCCGGGCTCGGTGGTGCGCCATGTGGCGCGCGTGACGCTCAACGGCAATGTCAGCGACGAGGCCGTAAAAGCCTTCGCCCAATCCGCCGACGCAGCCTTCCCGCAAGCGGGCTGGGAGGCGCGCCGGCGCGACGCCGTCTCTCCGCAGTTCTCGCGCAATCTGGAGCGCTTCACGCAATTGCTGACCCTCGTGGCGTTGACCGCGCTTGTCGCCGGCGGCGCCGGCGTCGCCAACGCCGTGCAAGGCTTCGTCGAGCGCAAGCGCATGCAGTTCGCGATATTGAAGGCGCTGGGGGCGACGGGCTCGCGCGTCTTCGCCATTGCGCTGGCTCAGGTCATGGCGGCGGCGGCGTTTGCGATCCTTCTCGGGCTCGCGGTCGGCGCCCTCATCCCGTGGGCGGCGTCGGAAGCGCTGCGGCAGGCGGCGGACCTCCCCGTTTCGGCGGCGCTCGACGCGCGCGGCGCCTTCTACGGCGCCCTCTACGGCCTGCTCGTGACATTGATCTTCGCCCTCCCCCCGCTTGGCCGGGCGCATGAAATTCCCGTCGCCGCCTTGCTGCGCGACGATCCGCGCGCCGCGCGGCTCTGGCGCTACCGGGCGGGGGCCGCTCTCGCCGCGATCGCGCTCGGCGCGCTGGTGATGCTCTCCTCCTCCGACTTGAAGCTCGGCGCCTATTATGTCGCCACGTCAGTCGCCGCCTTTGCCCTGCTGCGCGGCGCGGCCTGGGTCACCATGCGCGTCGCCCGCGCCCTGCCCCGCCCGCGCGACGCCAGACTGCGGCTGGCGCTCGCCAATATCTGGCGGCCGAAGAGCCTCACGCCCGCGCTCGTCGTCTCCATCGGCCTGACGCAAACGCTGCTGATCGCGCTCGCTCTGGTCGAGGGCGCCATCCATAACGAGCTGGAGCGCGCCGACGCGGGCGAAATTCCGAACTTCTTCTTTATCGACGCGCCGAAGACGCAGGCGCGAGCCTTCAACGATTTTCTTGCCGAGCAGGTCCCCGGCGCGAAGATCGAGCATGTGCCGATGATGCGCGGCCGCATTGTGGAGGTCAAAGGCGTCCCGGTCGAACGGATCACCGTGGTCGACGACGTCAAATGGGCGCTCGAGGGCGACCGCGGCGTCACCTTCTCGGCCACGGTGCCAGCCAATTCGCAGCTCGTTGCGGGCGAATGGTGGGCGGCGGATTATGATGGGCCGCCGCTCGTTTCTCTGGAGCAGCGCATCGCCGAAGGGCTCGGCCTGTCGCTTGGCGACGAGATCAGGGTGAATGTTCTGGGCCGCGAGACCGTCGCGCGGGTCGCGAGCCTGCGCAAGGTCGACTGGCGCAGCTATGGCATCAACTTCGTGATGGTGTTCTCGCCCAACACTTTCGCCAAGGCCCCCTACATGGAGCTTTTCACCATCGCCTATGGCGCGCCGACTGTCGCCGCGCGGGACGCGACAGACGCCAAACTGGCGCGTGAGGCCGCGAAGCGTTTTCCCATGATCGTCTCGGTCCGCGTGAAGGAGGCGCTGGCCGCTGTCGACAAGATCGCCGGACAGTTGGCGCTCGCCGCTCGCGCGGCGGCAGGCCTGGCCATCGTCACCGCCGTCCTGGCGCTCGCCAGCGCCGTCGCGAGCGGCCAGCGCGCCAGGCTACATGACGCCGTCGTGCTGAAGACCTTGGGCGCGACGCGAAGGTGGCTCGCCACTGCTTACGGACTGGAGTTCGGGGTCGTCGGCCTGGTCGCCTCGCTCATCGCCCTCGCCGCCGGCGCGGGCGCCGCCTACGCCATGGTGACGCTGCTGATGAAAATCGACTTCGCCTTTTCCGTCACCGCGGCGTTGACGACCACGGCGGCGACGCTCGCCGTCACCATCGGACTTGGCCTTGCGGGAACGTGGCGCGTGCTGTCGCGCCGGCCGGGCCCCGAATTGCGCGAGCTGTGAGGCTCAGGCCTCCAGCCCAAAAATAGAGAAGTCCAGCTTGCCTTCGACGACGTCGCCGTCGACCGAAAGCACCCGGTAGACGATGTGATAGTCGCCCGGCATCAGCGAGGGCGTTGGCAAAGTGAGCTCCCTGGAGGGCTCCTTCTGCGTCTTCTCCGCGATGACCGCGCCCTTGTTGTCCTTGAGCTTTACGGTGGAGTAGAGCGCGTCGGCCTTGCCGGAGAAGACCAGCCGGATCGTGTGCAACGGCTTGAGCACCTGTTGCTTGTTGGCGGGATAAGAGTCGACGAGGACGGCATGGGCCGAGACGGGAACGGCGAGCGCCGTCAGGGCGAGCGCGGCAAGGGCGCCCGTCAGAACGGATTTCATCTTGCTTTCTCCTCGCATCCCCGGCGCGAGAAGGCGGGGCGCGTTTTTCGCAGTTGAAACGTCCCGGCGTCGCGGGCTGTTCGCCGCATGGTGTTATTTTTCAGGAACGCCGACCCGGCTGCGGCCGCGCCCTGCTCTTGCCCATTGGCAAGGTTTCGGAGTAGAAGCGCGTCTCGCGCCGCCGGCCGAAAGGCCGTTTCGGCGCTTTTTGGCTTGCCCGCGCGTCTGCGCAGACGGGCCGCCCCTGACCGGAATGTGACCTCGTGCCCGACAAGAGCGTGTTTACGCCGCAGAATATCGGCATTTCCGTCCTCGGCGGCGTCGCCGCGGCGGCGATTGGCGCCGTTGTCGCGCGGGGCGGCTTTGGCGGGCTGCTGTTTGCCCATCTCGCGCCGCTGCCGCTCGTCATCGTGGCGCTCGGCTTTGGGATCGTGCACGGGGCGACCTCGGCGCTGGTCGCGACCGTCGTTCTCTCGGTCGCGCTGCACCCTGTCGTCGGCATGGGCTACGCCCTGCTCGTCGCCGCGCCGGCCTGGCTTGGGGCCTATGCCGCCTCCGGCGCGCCGCGCGGCGGCCGCGATCTCGTCACCCGCAATGTCGCGAGTTGGTCGTGCCTCGCCGCCGCCAGCGTGCTGGCGACGGCCGTGATTCTATGGCTGGTTGTCGCGGCGCTGAGTTTCGGCTCACTCGACGAGGCCTTAAACCCCATTCGCGCCCGCGCCTTCCTGCTGCTCGACGCCATGTTGCGCGAGAAGGAACTGCCCGAGAGCGCCAATCCGACGGAACTCTCCGGCGTCGTCGCCCGCTCCGTCCCGGCCTTTCTCGCGGGCTACGGCCTGCTGATCCATGTCGCCAATCTCTGGCTCGGCGGGACCATTGCGCGGGCCTCCAGCCTGCTCACCCGTCCCTGGCCGGACATCGCCATGGATTTCCGCCTGCCCCGCGCCGTCACCGGCCTCTTCGCCTCGGGCGTCGTCCTGTCCCTGTTCAGCGGGCCTTCGGCCGCCATCGGGCTGGTGCTGGCCGCGACCATGGGCATGCTGCTGATGCTGCAAGGGCTCGCGGTCGTGCATGTGCTGCTGCGCGGCTCCAAGTCGAGCGCGCTCGTGCTCTCGATCATCTATTTCATGCTCGGCCTTCTCGGTTGGCCGATCGTGCCCCTCGCCGTGCTCGGCGGCGCCGACACCGTCTTCAACTATCGCGACCGCAAGTCGGCCGCGGCGCCCGGTCAGCCGCAAAAAACGGCGGAGTCGGATTGACTTTGACCGCATTTTCCTGACAAAGGCGCCAACTCTCGGAGAAACGAAAATGGAAGTTATTCTGCTCGAACGCGTGGCCAAGCTCGGCCAGATGGGCGACACGGTCAAGGTGCGCGACGGCTACGCCCGCAATTTCCTCCTCGCCCGCGGCAAGGCGCTGCGCGCGACCGAATCGAACAAGAAGCATTTCGACAGCCAGCGCGCTCAGATCGAGGCGCGCAATCTCGAGGCGAAGACCGAGGCTTCCGCCGTCGCCGAGAAGCTCGAGGGGCAGACCTTCATCATCATCCGCCAGGCGGGCGAGAGCGGCCAGCTCTATGGCTCCGTCTCGACGCGCGACATTGCCGAGGCCGCGACGGCAGGCGGCTTCTCGATCAATCGCAACCAGATCGTCCTCACCCATCCGATCAAGACGCTCGGCCTCCATAATGTGCCGGTGCATCTGCACGCCGAGGTGGACGTGAAGATCGTCATCAACGTCGCCCGTTCGGAAGAAGAGGCCGAGCGTCAGGCCCGCGGCGAGTCGGTTTTCGCCCGCGAAGAGACGTCGATGGACGACCTCGGCCTCGAGGTCGGCGCCGCGCTCGCCGAGGCTGGCGACGTCGAGATGTAATCAGTCGACCGCAAGGGTCATCTCAAAAAGCCTCCCACGGTCCTGCCGTGGGAGGCTTTTTCTTTGCTGGGGCATGATGCGCGCCCAAAAACGCCGCTGGCCGAGCGCCAATAGGCCGCGTACGCTACGCGAATGATTCGCCGCACAGGCAAGCGCTTTTCGTTGCGCCGAGCAAAATCCATGGCGTGGCTGTGGATATGACTCGCAACATCGACGCGCGAAACGCGCGGGTAAGAGTCAAGGCTGGCGCGGGGAGCAACCGCGTGCGAATGTCGTCATGCATCCGGATGGCTTCCGCGTCGCGTCTGAAGGCCCCGGCGTTTCATTCAAAGTCGACGAGAACAAATGCCCCCAGTCGAACAATTGGCGGGTGCGCGCCTCTATCCGGTCGCGCAGCCCGAGCCGCCGGCCTATCGCGCGCCTCCGCATAATCTCGAGGCTGAACAAGCGCTGCTCGGCGCGATTCTCGTCAACAATGACGCCTTCGACCGCGTCTCCGACTTCCTGCGTCCAGAGCATTTTTCGGAAGAGCTGCATCGCCGCATCTTCGAAACGACGGCGCAGCTCATTCGCGCCGGCAAGCTCGCGACCGTCGTGACCTTGAAAACATTTCTGGCCGACATCGAGCTGCCCGCCGGCGTAACGATCCAGGCCTATCTCGCGCGCCTCGCCGCCGAGGCGACGACCATCATCAACGCGGAAGACTACGGGCGAATCGTCCACGACCTCGCCGTGCGACGCGATCTCATCAACATCGGCGAGGAAATCGTCAACACGGCCTTTGACTCGCCCGTCGACGCCAGCCCCCGCACGCAAATCGAGGAGGCCGAGCGCAAGCTTTATTCGATCGCCGAGACAGGCCGCTATGAGGGCGGCTTCCAGCGGTTTTCCGACGCGCTGGCGATCGCGATCGACATGGCCTCGAGCGCCTATATGCGCGATGGCCATCTCTCCGGCATTTCGACGGGGCTCATCGATCTCGACGAGAAGATGGGCGGCCTGCAGAAATCCGACCTGATCATCGTCGCCGGCCGCCCCGGCATGGGCAAGACGGCGCTCGCGACGAACATCGCCTTCAACATCGCCAAGGCCTATCAATACGACGTCGAGCCCGACGGCTCGCATAAGACAATCAACGGCGGCATCGTCGGCTTCTTCTCTCTCGAAATGTCCGCCGAACAATTGGCCACGCGCGTCATCGCCGAGCAGTCCGGCGTGCCGAGCTACAAGATCCGCCGCGGCGATCTCAACCAGGACGATTTTGAGCGCATCGTCGCGGCCTCGCGCGAGATGCAGAGCATCCCCTTCTATATCGACCAGAGCGGCGGCATCTCCATCGCGCAGCTCGTCGCGCGCGCGCGTCGCCTGAAGCGGCAGAAAGGCCTCGATCTTCTCGTCGTCGACTATCTGCAATTGCTGGCGGGCTCGAAGTCGCGAAACGACAATCGCGTGCAGGAGCTGACCGAAATCACGACCGGTCTGAAGGCGCTGGCGAAAGAACTGAATGTGCCGGTGATCGCGCTCTCGCAGCTTTCCCGCCAGGTCGAAGCGCGCGACGACAAACGCCCGCAGCTCTCCGATCTGCGTGAATCTGGCTCGATCGAGCAGGACGCCGACGTGGTGCTCTTCGTCTATCGCGAAGAATATTATCTGAAGAACAAGGAGCCGCGCGAAGGCACGGAAGAGCACATCAACTGGATGGCCGAGATGGAGCGCGCGCATGGCCGCGCCGAGGCCATCATCGGCAAGCAGCGCCACGGCCCGACGGGAACCGTGCCGCTCGCCTTCGAAGCCGAAGTCACGCGCTTCTCCAATCTCGCCGACGAAGAGAAACTGCCCCCGCGGCTGTAACGCCGACGGCGCTTGTCGACAAAGCTGCGAGGCGCATCGTCCTTCGAGACGCGCGCGCTCCTCACGAACCTAAGCAATAACTGGAACCCCCTCATGCTGAGGAGCCGCCGAAGGCGGCGTCTCGAGGCATGAGAAGCCCCGCCACATTGTCTGCGGCGGGGCCAATGTTCGGCCAGGTAGAGCGCGTCTTCGCCGATCAGCGGACGGCGACCGTCCACGCCTGCTTCGAGCGGTCGAAGCGGAAGCCGGGCGCCGTGCGGAGCTGATCCTTGCTCGCGTTCATGCTCAGCCACCACCTGTTTTCACGCTGCGTCGTTGACACAGCGTCGAAGGGAACCGCGACGTCCTTCTCCCCCATGCCGAGGAAGCCGCCGACGGACACGATCACCGCCTGGACCTTGCCCTCGCGATCGAGCAGCATGTCCTTCACTTCGCCGATCTTGTTATCGTTCGGATCATAGACGTTCTGGTCGTACCAGTTGGAGACGGCCGTCGCGTGCTGCGGCAAGGTCGTCATCATCTGCGCCGTCGCGCCCGTCTGCGCGCCTTCGCGGGCGCCCATCGTGCCGCTCCTGCCCATCGTGCCGCCGGTTCCGCGCTCCGTGCCCATCGTCCCGGTCCCGCGCTCGGCGCCGGTTCCCATCGTCGAGCCCGGCGATCCGCCGGTCGTTCCGCTCTGCTGCGCATAGACAACGCCTGCGCCTGCCGTGGCCAGCGTAGCCGCGAACATAATCGCCTTGATCATGTCTGTTACTCCGTCGTCGCCAGCGCGATTGACGGGCGCATGTAAGCCATGCGCCCGTTCGAAGAAACCGCGCCTTTAGACTAAGCGTGCACGTGATATTCACGCGCCCTAACAACAGACGGGCTCCGGCGTTGTTCCTAGCGTGACGGGGAGCGGCCCCTACTTTGGCAACACCGCCCAGTAGTCGAGATCGAGCAGCACGGCTGGATCGGGCTTGCCGTCTGCCCCGTTGAGCGGGAACGCCGCGCAAGGCTTGTCCTTTGTCGCCACCAGGCGGAGACGCAGCGCGCCGATGTCGCTGCGGCCAGGGATCTCCGCCTTGTCCAGCACTTCGCTCCAGGCGAAGATGGTGCCGCCCGCAAACAGCGGATTGACGTGCTTGCCGCCGTTCACCGCCGAAATATGGAAGACATTCTCCAGCCCGTTGAAGGACAGCGCGCGCGCCATGGAAATCACATGGCCGCCGTAAATGATGCGCTTTCCGAAACGGCCTTGCGATTCATAGTACTGGTTGAAGTGCACCTTCGAATTGTTCTGATAGAGGCGCGTCGCCAGCATGTGCTCCGCCTCTTCGACGGTCATGCCGTCGATATGGTCGATCTTCTCGCCTTTCTCGTAGTCGCCCCAGAAGAAAGGCGAGCCGGCGAGCGCCTTGTCATAGGCCGCGACCTTGATCGGCGGCACGGCTTGTCCCAACTGGGACGGATCGACCGCCTTGGGCAGGTCCGGCACGACCGTCGGGCCGACAGGAGCGTCCTTGTCGCGCTTCTTCACCATCACCCAGCGCGCATAGGAGAGCACGGTCTCGCCGCGCTGATTCTTCCCCGTCGTGCGGACATAGACGACGCCCGTCTCCTTGTTGGAGTTCTCCTTCAGGCCGATGACCTCGGAGACGGCGTCGAGCGTATCGCCTGGATAGACCGGCGCCAGGAATTTGAAGTCGGCGTAGCCGAGATTGGCGAGCGCATTCAGCGAGACGTCGGGCACGGTCTTGCCGAGCACGAGATGAAAGACGAGCATGTCGTCGATCGGCGCATCCCTATAGCCGATCGCCTCGGCGAAAGCCTTGGAGGATTGCACGGCGAAGCGCGGCAGATAGAGCGCGGTGTAGAGCGCGACTTCGCCGACGGTGACGGTGCGCGGAGCTGCGTGGCGCAGAATCTGCCCGAGCCTGAAGTCCTCGAAAAAATTGCCGACGTTGATCTTCGACTTGCTCATCTCTTTCGCTCTTTAGCCTTTTGTGGGCGCCAGCCGGGCCAGCGCGTCGAGGTAAGGCGCGGGGTCGCCCGCGACGAAAAGCTTCTTCACACGGCTCGTCTCGCCGGAGCGAATCGTCACCGCCTTTTTTGGGGCCGAGAGCGCTTTGGCGACCAGCTCGATCAGCGCCGTATTGGCGCGGCCGTTCTCCGGCGCGGCGCGCACCCGCGCCTTGAGCACGGACCTGCCGTCGGCGAGGGTCTCGACGCCCTCGATCGCGTCCCGCCCGCCCTTGGGCGTCAGACGCAGCCAGAGCGTGACGCCGCAGGCCTCCGCTGTCCAGGGCGGCTCGGGCTCCGCCAAATCAGCCCACGCTGTGGGTCAGAAGATTTTGCAGGAATTGGATGCCGAGAAGCAGGATCAGCGGCGACAGATCGAGACCGCCGATCGCCGGCAGCACCGAGCGGATCGGGCGCAAAAGCGGTTCGGTCAAGGCGTCGACCGCGCGCCAGATGGTCTGCGCCGCCTGGGAGCGGGTATTGAGCACGTCGAAGGCGACGAGCCAGGAGAGGATCACCGAAACGATCACGATCCACCAGTAAAGGTCGAGGATCGTGAGCAGAAGATTAAGGACCGCATAAGACATGAGTTTGTCCCGCAAATGAAGGGCCGTGGCCTGTCTAGCCTCCCTGCCCCCGCCCGGCAACCTCCCCCCGGCGCCGCAGGCGCAAAGGGGAAAAAACGCGCAAAACGCCGATGGGCGATTGACAGGGAAAGACGCGGCGTATACTCACCCGCCCACGGCTCGGGGCTGTAGCTCAGATGGGAGAGCGCTGCAATCGCACTGCAGAGGTCGGGGGTTCGAATCCCCCCAGCTCCACCAGGTAAATCAGACACTTAGCTAGATAGCCTACTCCTTCAAAGATGCTCCTGGAGCAAATTTGGAGCAGTTGGCATGGCCACCTTCACGAAACGGGGTAATCGCTGGAAAGCTCAGATCAGGAGAGCAGGCTTCCCGTCCCTTTCAAAGTCCTTCCTTTCAAAATCAGATGCAGAGAAATGGGCGAGGGATAAAGAGCGCTCAATCGACAGGGGCGAGCTACCGCTCAACCACAACGAGCTGAAGGCGACGACCCTTAGGGACCTACTGACCCGCTACCTGGAGCAGATCACCCCCACTAAGAGAGGCAGTCATTCGGAAGCCTATCGGCTCCAGACGATGCTGGCCCATCCGATAGCCGCTCTATCGCTCAAGAACCTCTCTCCCGCAGCCGTGGCTTCCTATCGAGACGACAGGCTCCAGAAGGTCTCCAGCGGCTCAGTAAGGCGGGAGCTGGCCATCCTCTCGCACTGCCTTGAGATTGCGAAAAGGGAATGGGGAGTAGCGCTCAAAGCTAACCCCTGTGCAGAGGTTTCCAAGCCTTCCAACGGCAAGGCCAGAACCAGAAGGCTTGAGGCTGGAGAGTTTGAGACGCTGGACCAGGCCCTCAGGCAATGTGGGAACCCCTTGGTGCGGTCTGTCTTTCTATTCGCCTTGGCGACGGGTATGAGGCGAGGCGAAGTAATCGCCCTCAGATGGGAGAACGTGGACCTGGAGCAGCGGACAGCTCACCTGCCCCTCACCAAGAATGGCGACGCTAGGACGGTTCCCCTGTCTCCCGCAGCCCTGGAAGTCCTGTCTCAGCTTCCGAGGCAGCCTAGAGGCTTAGTCTTTCCTATCACTGGCAACGCCGTTAGGCTGGCATGGCAGAGAGTTAAGGCCCGAGTAGGCATCACAGACCTACGGTTTCACGATCTGCGCCGGGAAAACATCAGCAGGCTATTCGAGCTTGGTCTATCCGTCCCGGAGGTTGCCGTCTGTAGCGGCCATAAGGACACCAGAATGCTGGCAGTTTACACAAAACTGAAAGCGCAAGACATCGCTGCTAAACTTTAGCTCTTGACAGTATCTACAGTTTAGTTTAAAATTAAGGTATAGCTCTGGGAAAGAAATACCGAAGTCGTGAGCCCCAGAGGCTCCAAGCGGAGGTTAATCTTTCTCAGAGCTGTGTATCGGAGAGGTTAGATTTTAATATTATTATATATTTTTATAAAGGGCTCCGCCCTAATCTACCCCTCCCCCTTAGCACAGATAGAGAATACTGGCAAGACAGCCCCCTTTAGGAGGCCGTATGCTAGGCTCCTATCACACCTAACCAACCAATAGCCTCTAGAAACCCCACAGTTAGCCCGTACAGTGGGCTTTAGGGCTGGGGAACTATACCCCCTGCCAAAATCACTAAAGCTCACCAGTGGGCTTCCTAGGGAATCCTAGAGCCTATACATTATTAAAGGAAGTATTACCCAATGTCTTTTAACAAATTCTCAGATAAAGCGATCCGTAGCAAGGCTAACCAAAATGAAGCTGAGCGTATGCTCACAGAGCTTGAAGTTAACCGAGCCTACGAGCAGCTCCTCAACCGCTATGGTGGAGAGCAGGCAACCCTGGCTATGCTGGCCAATAAGCTCCGAGAGGAAGCCGGGAGGCTGGGCTACCGAGGCAACCAGACTGAGCAGCCCCATGAGACCAAACCCAAGGAAGAGCCAGTCAATTACAGCCTCGACCTGTTCGACGGAGGTAACCGCTAATGTCAGACACCTTCGTTGATCTCGCTTGCGCCAAAGAGTTTGAAGCCTTGGTCCGTCAATATCAAAGCTCCGCCGATATCCTAATCAAGCTGGGAGAAATGCTGGAGCATGAAGGCCAGCGTCTTCTCTATAACGCTGGAAACCCTGGCCATGAGCGAGTCATCGCGTTTAGCAACGCTAATAAATCCCATGACCACGGAGACCAACAATGAGTAGGACCCAAGCCGAACGCCTCCAGCTAGAATCCGACTACCTTGAGGACATCAAGGGCGAGACCCCTTGTGGAGACTTCATTATCAAGAAAGAGCCTCCCTTCTCCCTTTGGGTAATTCGACACAAGGACCCGAAGGGCAAGGTTCCGAAATTTCTACTAGGCCAATGGACCGATAGGGCCACGGCCAAACATGCTATCGAGTCTTTCCTGGAGAACAGCGCAATCAATGACGAGTGACGATTTCAAAGAGATTAAGTTTCTAAGGGACGAGAGCGCCAGAGAAGTAGCGATAGTCCCAGTCCAAGACGGCAGGAAGGGGGCAGCCATCCTCGATAAGGACGATATCCAATTCCTAGATTCATTGGGTTTGAGCTTCAACTGGAACAGACTGCCTAACGGGCATATCACAGCCCCGGAAAGTAACTCCCCTAACAATTACGTTTACGTCAGTAGGGTTCTCACCGGAGCAGGCTGGGGGCAGCAAGTAGCTTACATCGACGGAGACCCTTCAAACCTCCGGCGATCCAATCTTGTTCTCGTCAAAGGCCATGCCACCCGAAGGGACCGAGATTTCCTTAAGGCCCAAGGCCATGGACCGAAGGTCCTTAAGGGAGCGGCCCTTGCTTGAGAGCTTTTACATTTCATTTCTTCTTCTCATTACCCAGTTAAAGGAGCTGCTATTTCGTTGTCTAGTTTGTTTCGAGAAGAAGCGTTAGTCCGCCCCCAGCGAAGCCTCTACCAAGCTCAATCCTTCTTGAATGCCATTGAGCCAGGTAAGAAGGACTGGCAATTCGTAGCCATCCGAGAGAACAGGGACGCTCCCAAGACCTGGCCTGCCTTTGATGAGTACAAGGGGCACCTCGACGAGATTGGTTATCAGCTTGAAAGGGACAACAGGCATTCAGGCATCTTCGTCAGATTGAATGACGAGGACCGAATACGCGTAGTCTGGAAGACAGAGAAGGACGGCGACCTTTCATGCTTCTCCAAGCGTCTTCCCCCTTCAGCTGTTGTGGCTACAGGAATCGGGGAATGGTTTGCCTATTGGGTTGTAGATGGCGACCTTAGTCGGGAGGACTTCTCCCAAATCATGGGGTCTGCAAGCCTAGACACCATCTTCCGGCTGCCTGGATTCTTCTCATTCACACCGAATGAGCGTTTCCTGGCAAAGACCATGTACCAACGTTAACGGCTAACGCAGTTTATATTAACAGCTAAAAGAGGGGAAGCGATCAGTCCCCTCTTTTTTAACAGGGTTTTTCTTTCATTGATGAATAACAAGTCAATACCAGTGACCAGAGTTGATATCCCGAGGAAGCCAGATGACCTCACAGAGCGGACCCGAGCAAACCTAGAGAGCAAGTTCAAAGAGTACGGCCACGACCCCTCCGTTGACCAAATGGACGGGCTGGAGGAAGCGGCGAAAGTCATCCAAGGCATGGCCGACGGGAGCCTGAAAGACAGTAGCTTCTACGTCAGCTGTCTTGCTCCAGGCATCGGTAAAACCTCCACGATCATCCAAGCAATCCGAAACTTAAGCAAGATGACGGACTACACCGATACAGGAGTGATTATCTTTCTTTCAAGGGTGGGGGAAATAGCGAAGCTGGCTAAGGACATGGGCCTGCCAACCAATGACTTTTCAACCATCGTTAGCCGACACTATCCCGAGATTTTGGCCCTTGGAAATACGGACAAGCAGCAAGCCCGAGTCCTGTTTACAACCCAGCAGATGCTCGAAGCTTGCTGTCGAAGTACAGACAGCTTCGAGTCTATCCGACAGTTCCTTTGGAATGGCAAGCCGAGGCAAGTCAAGATTTGGGACGAGGCAATCCTACCGTCTAATCACTTCACTGTGGACGAATGGTCCATATCAGGGTTGCTGGACCCGCTTCGGTTTGCTGGAGAGATGGCGCTAGCAAAAGAGCTATCCGACTTCCGAAAGGAACTGGAGAACGCAAAGGACAAAGACGTTGTGATTGTTCCTGACATCCATCGCCATCGCCTTGCGTTGAACGAGATCGTCGGGCTAGTGGAGACGCCGAGACATAGAGCGGCAGCTGAATACCTTTGGAAGCTCAGTGACAAGCCTTGCCGAGTCAGGAAGGACCAGAACACCATTACGGCTTTGGACTACGAGGATTTCCTTCCGAAAGACCTCGGGCCAATGCTGATTATGGACGCCTCAGGATCGCAGAGAGAAACCTATCGGCTCTGGTATGAGCATCGCCACGGCATCAAGTTCCTGCACTCACCTCAAAAGACCTACGAAGGATTGACCGTCTTTCACTGGGACAGAGGCAGCGGTAGAGACGCCAAACAAAACCCCGCGAACGGAAAGAAGCTAGTCGACGGAGTTGTGAAAGCGATTACGTCAATCCCAGAAGACGAGCGAATCCTCGTCGTCCATAAGAAGCCGAGAGGCAAAAAAGACCTAGATTGGGAGAAGGAGATTCGGGAACGGATCAGGGATAGATCGAACGTCAGCTTCTGCACCTGGGGGCAGCACACAGCCACAAACGACTACGTGGACTGTGAACACGTCATCCTTGCCGATCTGCTCAACTACGCCACCAGCCAGTACGAAGCCATAGGCAGAGGAGCGAAAGGGGCCAAGGTGGAGGAGGATTTCTCAGACGAGGACTTTCAAGGAACCAGACTCGGAGAGTTTAAACACAATGTCTATCAGGCAGCCTGCAGAGGAGCAGTACGAAAGAGCATCGGAACCCAATGCCCCCAGGGCGTCACCCTCCACATGATCTTCAGCACCAATAGAGGAACAGGGTTTCCGAGAGCTATGCTTGAGAGGGTCTTTCCTGGTTGCACCGTAGTCGATTGGAACCCTATTCCAAAGAAACTCACCAAGAGACAGCAAGAGCTGAAGGAGCGGTTCGAGGAGCTAAAGTCTAAACCCGAGTTCCCGAAAATGAACAAGACTCAAATAGGAAAAGCCCTCGGAATTGGAAAGAACAACATAAACCGTTTCTTCGATAGCTTAGATAAAAATGAGGCTTTGGCGCAGTAGAGGCTCTCGCCATAAGAAGTACTCAAAAAGCCAATAAGAGACCTCTATATGGATTTCTGAGTACTTTTAGCCCTTACTGGTCAGGGGCCTTTCGGCGACCTCAATCTCTTTTGGTTAAAGGAACCAAAAAAGGACCACCTACTTAAGGGGCCGACTCTAGGAGTTGGGCCCCTTTAGTTTATCTTTTGTTTGTTTTTTCTTTGCCGGCTCGATTAGCCGGCCCCTAAAGCAATACTCCAGACGCGGAAGCGTTCTCTAGTGCGCAAAAGAAAGTATCTGTTACAACCATAGGGAATGCTCTATACTCACAATACCTATATTTTACAAGCATTTATGAGAATATACGCTCATTACTGAACAATAAATAGTATACCCATAAGCACCCCAAGAGCGTTGCTCAACGCGATTAGCATCGCTAAGGGGCTTTTCAGAATTTCCATGTCAAAATATTTAGGTGTAATTCACCTATACTTGGCACCCCCCGTCCCCCCTGCTACCCCCTCCCACGTCGTTCAACGGTGCCTTAATCGCAGTTCGTGCAATCCTGCCCTTGTGTTTGCAGAGTGGAAAGAAACTGCATCCGAGGAAATCACCGTATTTGCCGTGCCGGACTGTTAGCCTGCCTTCCTTGCACACTGGACAAGCCTGTTGCTCTACCGGCGCGCCGTTCAAGATACGTATGTCATAGTCGCCACGCTCCAACTCTACAACGAAAGACGAAGGCGAATTTCGATCGGCTAAGAGAAACACCGCCTCCTTAGCTCGGGTGAGTGCAACGTAAAATAGACGCCTCTCCTCCGAGTGAGGGTATGTCTCGGAAGTTGACAGAACAAGATTGAGAATGGGATCGTCAACCATTCCCGTAGGAAAGCCCAGCCGACCTGAGGCCAAGTCAAGCACAACGACAAATCGAGCCTCATCTCCTTTCGCTTTATGGACAGTTTTGAATTCCAACTTTAACGATGGGAATTCACGTGTGAAATTAGAGATCGCAGTTGCATCAATCGATTTCCTATAGCGACCGAGCAGCAGCACCTTCGAGTTCTCGCCATCGGCAAGATCGCTGATCTTATGGAGTATCTCTTTTAAAGCTGTCTGCATTGCCTCAGCTCGCGCATATCTCACGTAAATTGCAGGCCCATCTACTTTCTTTACTGCGTTTATGTTTTTAGTCATTTGAGATTCATTCCGAAGCACGAACTTCGACGCGACATCCGCAATGCTGTCGACACACCGGAAATTTTCTTCCAGATCGACACGGACAGTACAGCCAAACAAATCAGCAAAGTCTCGGATTACCGAGATTTCGCTTCCGGCAAACCTGTAAATTGATTGCCAATCATCCCCCACGCAAAAAAGCTGATTGGCGGGCCGCTGGCCAAGCAAAGCCTTGAGCAACTTTGAGCGTCCAACGCTTATGTCCTGAAACTCGTCTACTAGAATGTAGCCGTATGGAGAAACGTAGTCCCCGCTAAGCACATATTCAGTGGCGAGAATTATCATGTCCTCGAAATCGATAGAATGATGATCCCGCAACCAGTTTTGGTAAGCAGCGAAAATCGAGCAAAACACTTCTACAAAAGCTAAAGCCCGCAACGAACTTGCATCAATTGATGCTCGGTAACGCAGCTCCTTAACTCCGATACCGCTGTCCTTGTAATGCCTAAGGAATGTACTTACCAAAGTGGAAAAGTCATCAAATCGGCCCCTTCGCCTTAGAGCGAGCAGCGCATCAGCTACCGAGATCGGCTTGGGCTGAAATTTGTCGCCTAGCCGCGCCACCAACTTTTCTCTTAGGTTACTGAGCAAGATTCCTTCGCGCTTTTCATAACTATAAGTCTCAATCAAGACTGTTCCGAACTGCTCGTGTGTTGCACGCTTCCATGCGATTCCCTCCAGGTAATCTCTTTCCGAAATGAACGGCGGCGTCGGGGATGTCCCGCTTGCTGTTGAAAAGCGAGCAGCGGGCGTCGCTGGTTGAAAGACTATGCTGCCCTCGCGGCATCAGCAAGAGTTGAGCTGGCTGAAGTGACGTTCAGCTTTCGGGCGGAGAGCGCCGCCCTCAGGATCGGGAGCTGCTTGTGAGCCTTGAGCCGCCGAAAGCCCTTGGCGGCTTCTTGCATGGCTGCGCCCGCCCAACGGAGAGCCATCGACGGGGATCGCCAGTATTTCACGTTCCGGCAGACGCGCCGCAACGTCCCCATCACGTTTTCGATCATGTTCGTGCACGCGAGCGATCGCCGCAGCTCAGGCGGCAGACCCAGCCTCGTGACGGTCAGCATCTCGTCGAGCCCCTCGAGGATCGAGGCGGAAACGCCTTGCCAGTCCTTTTCAAGGCGCCGGGCGAGGTTGCGCAATAGCTTCTCGGCCTTCGAGGCGTCATTCATCTCCCATGCCTGACGCAGCACCCGGCGAACGGACGCATGCATGGATTTCGGCAGCCGGTCCAGGATGTTGCGCGCCTTGTGGATCTGGCAGCGCTGAATGGCCGCCTCGCGCCCGAAGGTCGCCCGGATCGCCTTGGCGAGCGCTTTGGAGCCGTCGATGATGAACAGGCGAGGAACAGCGGGATCGAGCCCGCGCTCGACGAGATTGTCGATCAAGGCCTGCACGGTCGCTGCGTTTTCCGTCGCGCCCTCCACCAGCCCGAGCGGATGTTTGTCGCCGCTTGCGTCAACGCCGAGCGCCGCCACGAGGGTCATGTCCTCGACCATGCGCACGCCGTCGATCTGGATCACCAACAAATCCAGGGCGGAGAGGTCCCGCGCCATCCATTCCCGCAGCCGCGCCGCCGACAGCGCCACGAACCGCCGCGACGCCGCCGATTTCGACAGGCCGGACCCGTTACGCGCCGGAACGTCGCCCTCGGGCAGCCGGACCGAACGCTTGAACCTGCGCGTCGAGACATTGATCAGCATCTGGTTCATCGCCCATTTGCCAAGCCAATCCTCGGCTTGCGCCGCCTCCCAACTGGGTAGCGCCAACTCCTTGCCGTCAAATCCGCGCAGACGCGGACGGTCGATCTCCACCTTGCCGCCATGGAAACCGATCTGGCCCCTCGTCTTACCCCAGCGATGCGCCCGTCGCCCTTTGCCGCGCCCATGCCGAGGGCCGCAGGCCGCCGTCGCGTCGCTCTCCATCATCTCGGCCAGCGCCTCCATGCCCGAGACAAGGCAGAAGCTCTCGAAACTCGCCGTCATGTTGGCCAGCGCCTGCGCCTTCCAGGCGCTCGCGGGAATCGCCGTCGATGTGATAGCTTGGTTCATGGCGTTGCTTTCCTTCTGTGGAATCAGCACCCCGAGCCTACAAGCTCAAGGTCAGCAACGCCGCTCCTCCTATTTCAACATCGTTCGGGACATCGCCGCGGCGTCTTCCAATCTCGGCTAACCGCGAAATGCTCAAGGTACACGTCGTAATCCGGCAGAAAAAAATCAGGTTTGTAATTGGGTTTGTAAACAGTCTCAGCCGGGTATGCATAAGCGGTTTCGTACTCGTATTTTACGCCGTTCAGATAAAGCCAGTTGGCAATCTCGCATTCCTCAAAACTTCTAACTTGTTCACCCCGTAAGGTGCGAATGTCGTTTGCCCGAATATAAAGCCAGTAGTCGCCCCAAGAACTGAACTCCCAAAGGCTGCGATATGGCGCAAATTCGCTTTGGAACCATCTGAGAAAAATAGCTGAGAAATCTTCGTCCTCGACCAACAACTTTTCAATAATCTCCCGAATAACCTGGAGACGCACCGCAGGGTCCGTTGCAGCTACCGATACGCGCGACTGTCGACCTGTACTGCGGCCCGGTTTTGAGACAACCGACTGCGCTTATTCAGGCGGCCAAGGGTAGCTCTGCGATGTTTGCCTTGGCAACCGAAAGCTGTTCGGCTCTCACCTGATCGGGCGTTTTGTAGCCGTGCCTGGCGACGAGCCAAGTTTTGTTGTAACGCGCGGCGAATTCGATGAGCGCCACCCTGAGGTCCTCGATCGTGCGGAAGGCCCTGACCCACAACAGGTTCTCCTTCAGCGTCCGGATGAAGCGCTCGGCGACGCCATTGCCCTCGGGCTCTCGCACGAAAGAGGGCGAGGCTTCAATTCCCAGGCATTTGACCTCGGACTGAAAATCTTCCGACATGTAATTGGACCCGTGATCGTGACGCAGTCTCAATCCGCAGGCGATTTCTGGAGCGATCGCGCCGAAGCAGCGTTTCACGCCCTGTCGAACAGGCTCCAGCGCCTCGAACCGATTGGCTGATTTTGCGGCGTGAACGCCGACGACCTCCGAGTTGGCGTGTTCGACGGCGACGAACACATAAGCCTTGCCTTCATCGGTCGTAACCGTTTGTGTCATGTCGGTTCCCCACATTTCGTTGACACGATCGGTGACGATCGTGCCGTCATGCGTCTTGGCCGACGCCGACACCACTCGATGCGGCGCAAGCAATCCATGTTCGCGCATCACGCGCCGCACCCGTCGGGGACTGGCGCGCACGCTGGAGACTCGTAGCCGCGCCCATATCTTCCGGTAGCCTTCGCCATGGAATTCAGAGGCCTCGATTTCGCGACGGATGTGATCCGCCAGTTCGGCATCCGAACATGCCCCAATGGGGCCGGGTCGACGTCGGGGAGTGTCTTCAGGCGTCTCCACGCGAGATCGATACACGGTTGCCCGCGACAGGCCCCACACCCGCGTCACGCGCGACAATCCATAGATGCGACCGAAAGACAGAGAACGAGCCCGGCTCATTTCCTCGGCCTCCGGCGGGCCAAAGGGCGTTTGTTTTCCAGGACGTCAATCTTGGCGTAGAGAAGCTCGTTATCCATGGTGATCTCGCCCACCTTGGCCTTCAGCCGGGCGATCTCATCGTCGCGGTCATCCCGCTCGCGCTCTTTCAGAGCCGAGGCGGCCCCCGCCAGAGCCCGATCCCGCCATTCGGTCAGCTTCTGGATGGTGACATTGGTCTCGCGAGCCACCAGTTCCAACGGCTCTCCGCGTAGGAGGCGGGCCACGACCGCCATCTTGCGCTGAACGGAAAAACGCCGGCCCCTGGCGCTAACCTTCTCTTCCTTGGTCACTTTCAAATCTCCGGTTGCGGTTCAAATTACCGCAGCCGGCTGTCTCACCTAACCGTGCCGCACCCCACGCGACTGTCGACCCTCTACTTCCTTGATTATCAACATGCCGAGGGAATGAAACGTCTTTGCTGCTACCGATACATCGAAGCTATCCAGAAGACGTTTCGCCATGTCATTGGCCGCGTTCGTGTTAAATGCCAGCAACAGTATTTCCTCAGGCTGCCGAAGACCCTCACGAATGAGGTAACCCACCTTTCCAACAAGCACAGAAGTTTTTCCTGAACCGGCCCCTGCTATGATCAGATTTCTATTTTCGTTTACGACAACGGCCCGTCTTTGAGATGGCGTAAGCGGATGGCCCTCTATGGCGTCGAAGAATTCCCGTAATCTATTAAGTTCTCTTTCTACGAATCTCGAGTTGAGAATATCCCGGTAGGTTTCGTGATCCGCAAGAAAACCGGCCACCCGCCCAGCTTTTGACTCCAGGTCTGGCGAGAGCATCCCATGCCAAATATGCAGCCGGAAAAGCGGAGAAAGGGTATCGAGCAAAGATTGAAGCTCATCAACCCAAAACGCAGCAACATACTGCCTGCCAGATAAGATCGAGGAAACGCTATCATTCGCCCTATTCAAAGGTCCGCTTAACGACGCGGCCATATTACGCACATGAACTATTTGATTACGCACAATCGCTCGATAGAGAGTGCGAGCATCCTTCCTGGATAAGCCAGAAACCTTTAGCGTCTCTCCGCCAACCAGCTCAATGATGATTGAACTCCAAACCCGCCCGGGCAGGTACAAAGCCCGCGACAATTCACGATATTCAATTGACCGATTCGCAGACGCTGTCGCAATGACTATTCCTTTAGCGGCACAGTTAAGCCTCGAACCGTTCCACCAGAAGAACAGCAGCTTAGCAAGACCGCCCCGACCAGCACTTGCCTCGACGTACGACAACAACTCTGCACACATCACGGCCGTCCAAATACACTCCAAAATCGAACCATCCTGGCGTGGACACCGGCGTTGCACAAGCTTTTGGACAGCAGACGCTGAAACGTAGCTTTAGGAGCTAACTCTCCTGCCTCCCCTCAGACCATTCTCACAGCCGACAGACTTAGCTCCCGTCGCTTCGCGACTCCTGGGGGCTACGCCCCCCGGCAACCAGCATTGTCACCCGTCCTGAGGCATCCAGGGACGCTTCGCGTCCATCGCCCTTCGGGCTCTAAAGGCTCTCCGGTGGAGAGCTGCAAGGCAAAAGCTCAATTAAACCAGTTTGTTAGGAGCTGAGAGAGTGGAGCAATTCTGGAGCAGTTGGAGCCTTTTTTGTTGTGTTTTGACCCACATTTGCTATCCTAAGACGTTGCATCTGAAGGAGATGCTAGACCAGCTAACCGTTTGATTTCTTGGCTGTAGCTCAGATGGTAGCAATCTTTGATTGCGTCGAATGAGCGAAGCGAATTCGGAGAGCGCTGCAATCGCACTGCAGAGGTCGGGGGTTCGAATCCCCCCAGCTCCACCAAGTAAATCAAAGGGTTAAACAACCCGCCTACCCCTGAAAAGCCAGTCTGTCACACCGCTTGTCACAGCAAGCGAGTGAAGCTCTATGGCTACGTTCAGGAAGCGTGGAAGTAAGTGGCAGGCTCAGGTCAGGCTCAAAGATCAGGCTCCTATCAGCCGATCATTTGACCGCAAGAGTGATGCTGAGGCGTGGGCTAAGCGAACAGAGGTCGCTCTACAGAGCCAGCCTAAGCGTGAGAGTAGCATAACGAAGCTCACTCTGTCTGACCTGTTAGACAGGTATGAGCGGGACGTAACGCCTACCAAGCGAGGCAAATCAGCCGAACGCTATAGGCTCAAGACGCTTAAGGCTCACAGGATAGCGTCGCAGGCTATCGACAAGCTGACCTCAGTTGAGGTTGCCGCCTACAGGGATGACAGGCTTGCGAAAGTAAAGGGTTCCTCGGTCAGGCGTGAGTTGGCAATCCTCCAACATTGCCTACAGATTGCAGCCTCCGAGTGGGGCGTTGCGTCCCTTCTGAACAAGAACCCAGTCGCAGGAATCGCCAAGCCCTCATCAGGTATAGCGAGAGACAGGCGTTTGACGGATGAGGACGCCTGCAAGATTGCCGAAGGTCTACAAGCAACTCGAAATCCTTACATCAAACACGCCATCACGTTCGCCATCGCTACAGGGATGCGCCGGGGTGAGATTCTGTCACTCACTTGGACCAATGTCGATTTAGCGAACCGAGTGGCCTTCCTGCCTTTGACCAAGAACGGTGAAGCTAGGGCGGTTCCTCTGTCTTCCCTCGCTATCAACATCCTTGCCGACCTACTCACAATCAAGGCCGAGCAAAATAACCTCGTCCTTGTCTTCCCACTGTCTGCCAACGCTCTCAGGCTTGCGTGGGAACGACTTAAGCGCAGAGCAGGGATACAAGACCTTCGCTTCCATGACCTGAGGCACGAAGCAATAAGTCGTTTTTTTGAGGTTGGCCTGTCAGTTCCAGAGGTAAAACTGATCAGCGGACACAAAGACGTAAGGATGTTATTCAGATACACTCACTTGAAAGCTGAGGATGTAGCTAAGAAGCTAAGCGGGATGATAAGTAATAGCTGAGTCATTGTCGCTAAAACAGTCCAGGGCAGAAGGTCTACCAAAAGGGCTTGGTGGCGTG
The DNA here is from genome assembly GCF_055698645.1 of Methylocystis sp. NC52PC. Taxonomy (NCBI): domain Bacteria; kingdom Pseudomonadati; phylum Pseudomonadota; class Alphaproteobacteria; order Hyphomicrobiales; family Methylocystaceae; genus Methylocystis; species Methylocystis sp. NC52PC. The sequence goes on from NZ_CP170127.1 coordinate 3,482,313, forward strand.
GGCGCTCAGTAGGTAATCAAAGCCTGGCGGGGCGTGGGAAGAGCATAACTCTTGGGTTTCTTCCTGCGCCTTCCTTTCGCGCTTCGTTGATGATGAGGTTCAAGCTGGATTTTTCAGCTTTGACAGCAAGTTGAAATAGGAGGTTGGTTTGATACCAGAAGAAGTAAAAAATCATTTCTTCAAGGTAGTTGAGCATGAGATGGTGGACATGGATCGAGCCTTGGATGAAAAGATGACTGCCACGACTGGAAGAGCATCAATGGCAGGGATGCTCCATTCGGGTAACCTAATGGTGCAGTTGCGGGAGGATGCAAGAAACTCTTTGAAGTCAAGGGCGCATTATATATTTGGGCAGTTACTGCGATGCCTTGCCGCTCACAATGTCGCTCTGGACTCTAAGACAGTATCGGCGGCGTCCTCACTTCTAGAGGAGTCGATAAAGGCGCAATCAACTTCACTGGAACATACGCTATTATCAAAGCCAGGATATGCGTCCGGTGGGTTTAGTGGGGTGAGCGGTCAGTTGCTCGCGGATTTCAACGGGGAGGCTCCAAGATTGATTGACAAGTTAAGAACGGAACTTGAGCTCACAGCGGCGGCAAACCGCGCTACCTCAAAGACAGGACCGAACATCACGATTAATGGCCCTGTAGGACTTGTTCAGACCGGCGATGGAAACCAAGCTACCGTTCATCAGCACATTGACGCTGGTGTAAAGCAGCAGGTGGTCTCCGCACTCGACATGTGCCTACAGGAGTTGGAGAAGCCGGAAAACCGCTCCATAGGCAATCTGAATGACTTGAAGGAACTGGTGATAGACACGAAGAGTGAGGCAGAGAAGCCTCATAGCAACAACCTCAAGATCGCATCAGGTTTACGTTCTATCGCAGAAACTACGAAGTTTGTTGGATCCTTAGGGCCGGCTTACCAAGTGTTGAAGCCTTTGCTCAGTCATTTCGGGGTGCATCTGCCGTGATTGTGGTTGCCTCTTACGTCCTCAAGCGCAAGGCTGTTGCATATGCATCGTTGATTTCCTTAGATCGCTCTTCCGCTAGGATTTTCAGTTCGTCAGCCAGCGTTGCGACCTTATCAGGATGGTAGCCACTAATCTTGGCTCGGTAAGCCGACTTTATCTGATCGAGAGAAGCGGAAGGCGACACGCCCAGAACCTCAAACCATTGTTGCTTCTTCTGAGACCGAGTGTTGCTTCCCGGCTTTGGCCCACTTTCAGAACCAGATCGCTCTTTCGAGTTGGAAGACGACTCCGAACGAGAGTTAGCTTTTTTTGCCGACACTCGTTTGTTCCGAAACCCTATTATCCCAGAAACAACCGCATACCCCGCAACGGCACCGATAACCGCAACAATATGCTCTGGTCCTATGTCCATGTCAGTCATCACTTCCGAGGTATTTCGGAGACCCTTCATTTTGCATATCGTCGGATGTTTCGCCCGACTCCGATAACCGTGCATCTACCGCCCTGCGCAAATCAGGTAGAGACTCTATCGGACTGTAGCGGCTTGCGAAGTCAACCCCATTGGATGCAAGCTCTGTCTGCCAAGATAGTCGCCGCAAGAGAGTCGGGAGATACATAGGACAGACTACACATTCCAGTGCAAAGAGAAGCCAACGGCGCGTTGTCAGACCGAAAGGGTCGATTGAAATCAAGAACAGGAGAGACAAGAGTAGAGCAAAGTGAACAGGCGCAAGGATAAGTAACGCCGATGCCAATCCACCTCCCCACGTGAGGATAGGACCGGCGAGGAAAAGCGCAGCGAAGCTCAAGGATGCGAGTATACGCAGAGGCAGCACTCGCCTTTGCAGACCAAGGATGATGTGTCTGTCACGTCGAGCCTGTCGGGTCTCTCGACCGCCTTCCCTTGGCCATCTGATCTTGAAAGCAAGGAGGAACGGAAGGAGGGGATTGAGTAGGACCAAACACCGGCCCCTGAGTTCAACAGGAAACTGCATTAGCCTTGGCTCAATGCGTAGCGACAGGGTCTCGATTAGCACTAGCTCCTCTCTCTCGATCAACTTCACGTTGTCGATGAAATACAGGGCGAACGCCAACAACCAGAACGCACCATCCGAAATGATCATGCTTGCTTGTTCTTAGTGAAGAGATTTTTGACGTAGCTGAACGCTCCTATGATCAAAGCAAGCGCGCCCAGTGCCAGCCCCTTTACTAGCCCTGCGCCCAAAGCCATCGCACCTTTACCAATGCCGGATTTAGCTGCAGCGGCAGCGGCTCCACCCACGATTAGTGCGGTGAGTCCATATTCTGCGACCTTATCTCCTTGTCGATACTCCGCATAAGTCTTGCCGGGTTTGAACTTGAAGTATTTGAGGGCGGCTTTGAAAGCTTTCAAATCTTCATCAAGCGTCTGTGGGCTGGACACAAGAACCGCGCTCATAACGCCGTCCCGGCCCAATAACCTGATCGAATAGTTTACAGTTATGCCTCCGTCTTCGCCTCTTGCCTTCGTAGCCCACTCCAAACGTTTGGTGACCACATCGTAATGAGGAGGCGTATACCAACCTTCAAGATAAAGAGGACGCAAACCACGCCGTTTTCTTTCTTCTATCGCTTCGAGGTTGTTTGCTTTAAGGACTTTAAGAAGAGCGTCAGGGTCGATTTGCTCGTCATCGCGCACATATCCTGCTTGATCAAAACTGAATATGGCAAACCATTGGAGGCTGGTTGTCGCCAGCGTGTAGCAGCTTTTGTCGATGCAAGGCAGATTTTCATTCAACTGTAGGAAACGATTGGTATCTGAGGCTCCCAAGAAAGTCAGGCCAGGCGATAAGCCGATTGAAGCTTCATTCCCAAGGTCGCCAATCTGTGGAGATACCCTCCAATCAAGCGACCGGAGAGCGGAAAGTGTAGGGTTGGTCTCGTCGGAGGCAGACAGCCCGCTAGGCTGTTCGGATTGAGGTTGAGCGGCCGGATGCTCCTCGCTCATTGAGCGCCCAGCTTTCGTCTGCGTATTCTGCTGGTTCGGGGATGTATTCTTGGCTTCTGCGCCGCTGGTCAACAACACCACAGCCAAGATCGAGGATAGCGTTGTTGAGAGAACCCTCGAGAAAAAACGCGGATTTCGCATCAATATGCCCCCTTTATTCCTGCTTTCGCAAAGTGCAGCACGCTGCAATACGAATGTCACTCCGTCAAGGACGCTTGAGACAAGCTCTATCTGAACATTTTTACTGTTCCGCTCGCGGGCGTATAAAAAGTAGAAAAAAATGTCTTAGCCTATACGCTATTGCCTACGGCAAACTTTTCCCCCGTCTGGGTGGCCCGGTCTATTCAGTGCGGACGGGGATAGCTCTTGCAAGCTTGTTAAGACGGCAAGCCCGCTCGTAGCAGCCGAAGGCGCTGCTCAGGGACAGGTGAACTCAACGCTCAACGATGTGCCAGCGTCCTGTCCTACCTCTAATGGCCCGCCTAGCTGCTTTGCAAACGACTCCATAATGCCCATCCCCAACGAGCGGGCTTGCGCATCGATGACCTCGGCGGACATACCTGGCCCATCGTCTTTGATCGTTAGATGGAGACGGCCGCTTTCGTCCTTAGACAAGGTGACATTGAAGCTCTTGCCGAGACCCTTGGAGAACACATGCTTGGCAGCGTTGAGGGCCGCTTCGTTCACCAAGAGGGCTACCGCCGTCATCTGATCTATCGAGAGGTCCGGCAGATCCTCGCTTACGTCAACTTGGAAGGTAACCGGTAAGTCACGGAAAGCGTTTGAGAGCATTTCTCGTAGCAGCGTGTTCAGGCCGTACGTGAACGCAGTCCCGTCGTTCAGGCGACGATGTAACTGCGACATGGCCAAGATGCGCTCCTCAGCGTCAGTCAGCGTTTCCGCCGCCAACACAGGATTGCGCAGGTTACGCTGAGCGTTGCGGAGCAGCGAGACGACCAGTTGCAGATTATTGGCGACACGGTGTTGCAACTCGCCAAATAATGTTTCTTGCGCCGCCCTCGCTATCTCAAGACGCCTGATTGCCTCGCGCAGGGCAGCAACCAGAAGAACGTCGAAGCCCCCTACGAAAAGGAAGACAGCAACTGCTCCGATGCTCTGCGGACCCTTGGCGGCTAAGGTAGGGTCCAAGAACAAATACCAACCTGTGAAGGCCGACAGGAGGAGGACGAAGGTTCCCTGTTGCCAGCCGCATAATAGCGTTGCAGCAATGATGGCAGGGTAGAAGGTGATGAACGCCATCCCTTCGACAAAAGGCGAGAGCGGGTAGCGTATTGCTACACTTGCGGTGAACATGGCTAGGGCAACGGTCCAAGGCAGGAGTCCCTGCCGTTTGATAGACGCTCGACTTAGCTGACGCACCCACGGCATGTTCGTCTCAATGTAGGGCAAGGTCTTCCCACTCTTCCAAGCTTATCAACTATGAGGCGTAAAAGACTGTTCCCAAAAGAGGGCTTCGTCTGGCCGTCATTGAGGCGAGGTGCTGACCGAATGACTGTTGTCCCGCTGTCTACTTTGGTTCTTGACTGTGGGAGTCGTAGCGTCTACTAATCTACCATGAACCCAAGGTAGACGCTTTTCGGACTCTTGGTAGACACATACCGAGGGTGAACCCAGAGTAGACACAGGAGGCTCAACAATGACCGTAATCGGCTATGCGAGAGTCAGCACCACAGACCAGAAGACGGACACTCAGGTCGAGCGATTGAAGGCGGCAGGGTGCGAGGTCATTCGGCAAGAGAAAGTCTCAGGGCGATCCAGAGAGGGACGCAGCGAGCTTGAGACCATAATGGACTTCGTTAGGCCGGGTGATCAGCTTGTAGTGGTCAAGCTCGACAGGTTGGGCAGATCGACGCGAGACGTTCTCAATCTGGTCCATGAGCTAGAACAGAAAAGAGCGAGCCTCAGGGTGCTTGAGCCTGAGGTAAACACTGCTGGCCCGATGGGGCGCATGGTCCTCACGGTGCTTGGCATGGTCGCGGAAATGGAACTCGGATTTATCAAAGAACGCCAGAGGGCCGGGATTGAGAAGGCCAAGGCCGAGGGGGTCTACAAGGGACGACCCGCAAAGCTTGATCACAACATGATCAGAGAACTCAGGGCGCAAGGGATGGGCGCTACCGACATTGCCGCCAAGGTCGGGTGCAAGCGGGCAATGGTCTACAAGGTGCTAAATGCTGAGCGCCAAGGGGCCGAGACTTAGCGAACTGAGTCCACTTGCTCACGGGGAGAGAAAGCCAGAAGGGAACGGACAGAACCGTTGGTTGCCGCTTCCGCTTCCGCAAACGGAGTTGCACACACCCCTAACGGCGAGGGACCGTATTCGGCGATGTCCCGAACGATGTTGAAATAGGAGGAGCGGCGTTGCTGACCTTGAGCTTGTAGGCTCGGGGTGCTGATTCCACAGAAGGAAAGCAACGCCATGAACCAAGCTATCACATCGACGGCGATTCCCGCGAGCGCCTGGAAGGCGCAGGCGCTGGCCAACATGACGGCGAGTTTCGAGAGCTTCTGCCTTGTCTCGGGCATGGAGGCGCTGGCCGAGATGATGGAGAGCGACGCGACGGCGGCCTGCGGCCCTCGGCATGGGCGCGGCAAAGGGCGACGGGCGCATCGCTGGGGTAAGACGAGGGGCCAGATCGGTTTCCATGGCGGCAAGGTGGAGATCGACCGTCCGCGTCTGCGCGGATTTGACGGCAAGGAGTTGGCGCTACCCAGTTGGGAGGCGGCGCAAGCCGAGGATTGGCTTGGCAAATGGGCGATGAACCAGATGCTGATCAATGTCTCGACGCGCAGGTTCAAGCGTTCGGTCCGGCTGCCCGAGGGCGACGTTCCGGCGCGTAACGGGTCCGGCCTGTCGAAATCGGCGGCGTCGCGGCGGTTCGTGGCGCTGTCGGCGGCGCGGCTGCGGGAATGGATGGCGCGGGACCTCTCCGCCCTGGATTTGTTGGTGATCCAGATCGACGGCGTGCGCATGGTCGAGGACATGACCCTCGTGGCGGCGCTCGGCGTTGACGCAAGCGGCGACAAACATCCGCTCGGGCTGGTGGAGGGCGCGACGGAAAACGCAGCGACCGTGCAGGCCTTGATCGACAATCTCGTCGAGCGCGGGCTCGATCCCGCTGTTCCTCGCCTGTTCATCATCGACGGCTCCAAAGCGCTCGCCAAGGCGATCCGGGCGACCTTCGGGCGCGAGGCGGCCATTCAGCGCTGCCAGATCCACAAGGCGCGCAACATCCTGGACCGGCTGCCGAAATCCATGCATGCGTCCGTTCGCCGGGTGCTGCGTCAGGCATGGGAGATGAATGACGCCTCGAAGGCCGAGAAGCTATTGCGCAACCTCGCCCGGCGCCTTGAAAAGGACTGGCAAGGCGTTTCCGCCTCGATCCTCGAGGGGCTCGACGAGATGCTGACCGTCACGAGGCTGGGTCTGCCGCCTGAGCTGCGGCGATCGCTCGCGTGCACGAACATGATCGAAAACGTGATGGGGACGTTGCGGCGCGTCTGCCGGAACGTGAAATACTGGCGATCCCCGTCGATGGCTCTCCGTTGGGCGGGCGCAGCCATGCAAGAAGCCGCCAAGGGCTTTCGGCGGCTCAAGGCTCACAAGCAGCTCCCGATCCTGAGGGCGGCGCTCTCCGCCCGAAAGCTGAACGTCACTTCAGCCAGCTCAACTCTTGCTGATGCCGCGAGGGCAGCATAGTCTTTCAACCAGCGACGCCCGCTGCTCGCTTTTCAACAGCAAGCGGGACATCCCCCCGTATTCGCTCAATCGCGATAGAGACCCATTCGCATAGGCGACTGTTCGACAATCTCAGCTTAGCAAGGTTATCGACACGCATAGCTATTTAACTGAGTATAGCAGTCAACAAGTCAAAATCAGCATTATAGCCAACATACTCGACCAACAAGCCACCATCTTTATCGTCTTCGTTTAGCACGATCTTGGTGGATCGAAAGCAGCAACAGGACGAGCAAACCCTCCCGATTCTGGATGCCGCCAAATCGAACTGCGAGGCCCGCCAGCGCGCCTCTTGCGCCGACCCGCTACCCTAACTAGCGGAGAACCTCTCCGTTAATGTAAGGCCTGTTTCCGTCCATTCTGGATGAGTTGCACATCCCCCTTACTTGCCTCCCTCGCGACCTACGACCCTTCTGGTCCTTGGGCGAGCGGTTTGGTCAAGCATGGGTTGCACATCAACATAGACATGCGAACGCCGAAGCCCGAACAGAACAGGGATGAGCGGTCACATAAACCTAAACGGGGTGGTGAGGCTCTAAAGCCTCTTCTCTTATTAGAGGTTTACCCACCCATTTCTCAACCGAAACCAAAATCCAATCTTGAACCCCGCCAACATTCCATCTGGCTAGGGTTAATCAACAAAGGAACACAACAAACGATGATGCCTAATGTTATATCCCCATCTCACATGCCTAATGTTATATCCCCATCTCACTTTGCTGACATAATGTCTAAGCATTGGACTGAGACACTGGGTAATAAATCATCCCCTAAGCTTCAAGCTGTATGGCGGACTATGGCTGCGGAGTTTGGTCTCGCCATACTAAACGCTAATACAATGCACTCTCAATCCTCACTAACAACTAAGCTCAAAACTAAGCCTTGGTATATTCTCCAACCTCCTACAGGATCAGGTAAGACCCAGGGAACGGTTGTCTATTGTTCGCTAGTAGCTAGGTCCAACGCTACCGATGACTCTCCTACAGGGGTCTTGATAGTCGCCAGACTCATTGAACAATGCAAGGATATGGTCAGAGCTATCAATGAGCTTGCTGGTCGTGAAGCTGCTTATGCTCACCACTCAGATGAACCGCTAACCATTGAGGACATGAGTAAGGCTGACATTCTTGTCATCACTCAATCTGCACTTGTTAATGCGTTCGAGGGTCTGGTGAAGGATAAGCGGAATAAGTGGGAGGCTTACTCAACATGGCGTCACGGTAGGCGTGGACTAATGATTATCGATGAAGCCCTGACGGGTGTGGTCGAGGAAAACAAGATCACGCTTGATGGCCTCCGAAGGGTCATTGGCATAATCCCTTACGCGATTCGGGAGAAACACAAGGGTGCCGTAGAAGCTCTTATCAAACTCGAAACACTCCTTGAGGGTTTTGCATCCTCAGTGTCTAGCAAACATAAGATCGCATGGGGGCCAGAAATCGATAGCGAGATTGAAGCGCCAAGGGAGATTGACCTCTACCCTTTGAGGGTCGCCCTTCGTTCACTCCGCCTTGATCAACTCGTTATTGGGAAGGACAGCAGCCAAGATAGGGATCGCTTAATGGGTATCATTGACAGGACGTTCAAGGATGCCCAAGCCGTTCTGGATCGATGGGCGGTTTACTCCCGTAAGGGCAAGGAACACACGCTCAATAGCGCCCTGTTATTGATTCCTGAGGATGCGCCTCCGGCTGTGGTCTTGGATGCCACTGCGAGCCAGTCTGAGCTATGGGAAATCTTGGGAGACCGTGCAAATGTTCGCCCAGTTCCTCAAGACGCTCGTAGTTACGCCAATGTCACTCTCCATGTATGCCGATGGGACGGCATGGGTAAACACAAGATGATCAAGGAGGCTGCTACTCGTTTCCCACGACTAATCGATGACCTACAACGGAGACTTGGGGCAGATCGGAAGGTGTTTGTCTGCACTCACAAGGCGGTTGAACATGTTGCGCTCGGATTTGCACCTCATTTCCACTCGTATTCCGTAGGTCACTGGGGTGCTGTCGATGGTCGGAATGATTGGCAGGAGTTCGACACGGCTGTGATCTTTGGCTTGCCCTACAGGGATTCGGTATGGGCGAATAATGTGTTCTTCTCGATACAGGGCTTGAGAGACGATAAGTGGCTTCAACAACCGAAATGGAGGGAACATGATAATGTTCGGCTGATGATGCAAAACCGTCAACTATCGGTCTCGGTCATTCAAGCGATCAATAGGGTAAGATGCAGACGGGTGGTAAACGAGCGAGGCGACTGCTCACCCACTGATGTTTTCATCGTGCTGCCTGATAACTCGACTGGCGATGCCATGTTGAGTGCGATCCAGCAGGAAATGCCTAAGATCAAGGTAATGGACTGGGAGTTCGAGCCCGATGGTCAGAAGGTGAGGATTAGGAAGGGGTCGAACCACGAAGCTTTACTGTCCCTGATGAATCATAAGCTGCCCGGTGAGACTGCTTGGTCGGAAGTCAAGGTAGTTCTGAGGCTAACTAGAGCAGGAGATAAGGAGCTACGTGGAGTGCTGAGGGATTGCTCTCACCCGCTGACTAAGGAGCTTGGGAAGATAGGTGTCCGATATGACGTTAGGGGTCAGGGGAGAGGGTCAAAGACTTTCCTCTTGAAGGCTGCGTAGCTGAAACTTGAACTAGAGGGACGGGTTCGCCTGTCTCTCTGGTTTCGGCCCTTTCTGTTTGACAGGGTATTTTTTTGACTTACCGGAGGGCGTTACCATGCCGCTAGAGCAAGAACAGATTGAGATGCTGACAGTTCATTTGCCGTACGAACTGGATATGCTGAACGCAACCTATAGGTTGTTGGCCAGCGAACAAGCAGAGGACGCCACGCTTTGCAACATATTCTTCGAGTGCTTCTTCCTCCATGCTCGTAATCTGTTGGAGTTCTTCAACAAGCATCAGAGTCGAACGGCGTCTGCGTCGGCTTTTACGAGCAGGCGGCTTACCTATGAACTGGCTAGCTTGGAGGACGCCATCAACAACCAGATTGTCCATCCTAACTACGCAAGGGGTGAAAACGCGAGCGAGCCGGTGCTTAACGGCACTCACGTTCAACGCATCAAGGGAGACATTGACCGGGCGGTCGCTGATTTCCAATCAGCACTAACTGATGACGCCAAGGAGCATTGGAAGCCTAGGAAGTCCGACAATACAACTGTATCAGTTGCTTCGTTCTATGCGTCCGCGACTAACGCAATCCATTCGGTCACGACTATCTGCCAACTGAGGCCGGAGTAGATTGGTCGGCCGGAAGACGTGCGGATGCCTTTAACGTAGCTGTTGTTCGAGGCTTCTCTTGTCACACTGCTTGTCACAGTGAAAGGCTGAAAACGCCTCTTGAACCTCTCCCCGTCCTGCCTGTAGATTCTGAGGGTCAACAAATCAGGCAGTGTGTAATAAGCTGGAATCACAGGGAAATAGGTAGCGAATAGGGATTTCGTTAGTCAGGATGAAAACGACACCCTTGGCCAATGCGCTGCAATCGCACTGCAGAGGTCGGGGGTTCGAATCCCCCCAGCTCCACCAAGTAAATCAATATATTAAGAAAAGACGTGACCGTCAGCTTCCGCGCGTAGCGACCATATCGCTACCGGCGAGCGTTACGAGGCCGGCGTCGCCCGTCCGTTTCGCCCGCGTGTGCGAACAATCAGGCAGGCCGAACGGCGCAAGCCTGACTTTCATCGCCGATCAGGGGCGTCGCTTGCCGCCAAGATGCTCGAGCTGCCCCTATCCGACAAGCAAGAGCGGCCCCGCTAACCATCTCTTAAGAAATCAGGCGTCCGATACTGCGGCAACGTCCGGCGCGTTCATCCGCCAGCGTCAGCAAACCTTGGTAAGGACAGCTTGGCGTTGCACCGTCTCATCGGGATGGTCGGGGAAACCGCGTGGGCGCGAAAGCGGCCCGCCCCCACCGCCAACCTATTGACCCAGGCCGCGCCATTTCTCCCGGCAGCAGTGGACAAAGCCCACTCCTCTTGTGTGCTGGCGCACCTACGGCCGAACCTCGATCAGCTACCGTCAGACCATCGAGAACACAGGCAAGAACTGACGGAGCCGACTATGACTAAGCTGACCACCATCTTCGCCGCTATCGCTCTGACCCTGAGCATCGGCTTCGCCAGCACGGCTTCCGCCGCTCCCGAGGGTTTCAATAACTTCGACGGCGCCGCCTGCTACTGCATGGACCCGTGATCCTGGATTTATGGGGGGCGGAAAACCGGCAAAGGGGGCGCTCATGCGCCCCCCTTGTTACTGTGGGGACTGCTAAGCGGACATCGCGCCATTCGCTCTGCCTCGCCTGTTCGGCATGGCCTCGTGACTGTACTGCGGCCCGGTTTTGAGACAACCGACTGCGCTTATTCAGGCGGCCAAGGGTAGCTCTGCGATGTTTGCCTTGGCAACCGAAAGCTGTTCGGCTCTCACCTGATCGGGCGTTTTGTAGCCGTGCCTGGCGACGAGCCAAGTTTTGTTGTAACGCGCGGCGAATTCGATGAGCGCCACCCTGAGGTCCTCGATCGTGCGGAAGGCCCTGACCCACAACAGGTTCTCCTTCAGCGTCCGGATGAAGCGCTCGGCGACGCCATTGCCCTCGGGCTCTCGCACGAAAGAGGGCGAGGCTTCAATTCCCAGGCATTTGACCTCGGACTGAAAATCTTCCGACATGTAATTGGACCCGTGATCGTGACGCAGTCTCAATCCGCAGGCGATTTCTGGAGCGATCGCGCCGAAGCAGCGTTTCACGCCCTGTCGAACAGGCTCCAGCGCCTCGAACCGATTGGCTGATTTTGCGGCGTGAACGCCGACGACCTCCGAGTTGGCGTGTTCGACGGCGACGAACACATAAGCCTTGCCTTCATCGGTCGTAACCGTTTGTGTCATGTCGGTTCCCCACATTTCGTTGACACGATCGGTGACGATCGTGCCGTCATGCGTCTTGGCCGACGCCGACACCACTCGATGCGGCGCAAGCAATCCATGTTCGCGCATCACGCGCCGCACCCGTCGGGGACTGGCGCGCACGCTGGAGACTCGTAGCCGCGCCCATATCTTCCGGTAGCCTTCGCCATGGAATTCAGAGGCCTCGATTTCGCGACGGATGTGATCCGCCAGTTCGGCATCCGAACATGCCCCAATGGGGCCGGGTCGACGTCGGGGAGTGTCTTCAGGCGTCTCCACGCGAGATCGATACACGGTTGCCCGCGACAGGCCCCACACCCGCGTCACGCGCGACAATCCATAGATGCGACCGAAAGACAGAGAACGAGCCCGGCTCATTTCCTCGGCCTCCGGCGGGCCAAAGGGCGTTTGTTTTCCAGGACGTCAATCTTGGCGTAGAGAAGCTCGTTATCCATGGTGATCTCGCCCACCTTGGCCTTCAGCCGGGCGATCTCATCGTCGCGGTCATCCCGCTCGCGCTCTTTCAGAGCCGAGGCGGCCCCCGCCAGAGCCCGATCCCGCCATTCGGTCAGCTTCTGGATGGTGACATTGGTCTCGCGAGCCACCAGTTCCAACGGCTCTCCGCGTAGGAGGCGGGCCACGACCGCCATCTTGCGCTGAACGGAAAAACGCCGGCCCCTGGCGCTAACCTTCTCTTCCTTGGTCACTTTCAAATCTCCGGTTGCGGTTCAAATTACCGCAGCCGGCTGTCTCACCTAACCGTGCCGCACCCCAGCATGGCCTCGTGACGGCGATCCAAGGCGCTCCCAGCTACGACTGCGGAACCCTCCCGATTCAGCAAACTTCGCGGCGTTCGAGTTGGCGGCTCGAGCATCCTTTTGCATGAAGCGGCGCGCCACGAACCGCTGCGAGAGGCGACAAACATACTGCGCGCGATACGGCGGCCCTTGCGGAGATTGTGCTTAATTATATCCGCGTCAGCTGAGCAAATCAGCATCCGTGAAGATTATAGGTGAAAACGCTTAATCAATATGGACACCTATCCAAAAAGGCGCCTGTGCGTGCCTTTATGATCGCCTACTTCCTCCGCCGAAGCGCCGACAGGCGGCTTCACCCCAAGTATGGAGGAATACTCATGAGGAAGCTCCTTCTTATTCCTGCAGCTCTGGTTCTTTCCACTGGCTTCACGTTCGCCCAGCCCTTGACGCTCAATCAGACGGGAAACGTGACCCAGCAGATCGGCAATACCTACAACGGCGGCTTCGCCAAGAACAGTTCTTACCTTCTGCAGGCGCAGGTTCCGGTCAACGTTTGGAATGGCGCCCTTTCGCAGTCAGCGACCGTCAACCAGACGATTGGCAACACCTATAACGGCGGAACCGCTATCAACAGATCGACAGTGATCCAGGCGCAGGTTCCGCTGAACTTCGGCGCGCCGTGAGATAATTGCTTGCTCTCCTGGCTCTTTGGATGGATCGCGGCCGACGACGGCCGCGGTCTTCTCTTCGAGGCGGCGCGCGCCTTCCCTGCGCAACTTCACACTAATGGAATCGACAGCTAGACGCCGACGATTCATCTTAAAAAAATCCGCTTTCGCGCGCGCGTCGCTCGGCTATTTCCAGGGCTCGAGTCCAATGAACTGATGTTTGACTCGGTCGAAATGCTCGGTGGGATCATACATCGGAACGTCGAGCCCAAGCGTCGCCGCCGACAATCCGCCGATTGCCGCCAGCAGATTATAAGAGGTCGCGATACGGTCGCGCTGTCCAATCACATAGGCGATGCGCGCATTAACCAGCGTCAATTGCGAGTTCAAGATTTCCAGAGTGATCCTCTGGCCATATTTTGCCTCTTCGCGCATCCCGGCGAGCGTTTCCTCGCCTTTCGCGACCTGCTCCTTGGCGGCGGCCAGAAACTTTCCCGACTGTTTCCACGCCGCCCAAGCCGCCTCCGTCGACTGATGGATTTGAAGAAGTTGCTGGTCCTGTAGATATCTGGCCTCCCCCAATTTTTCCTTTGCTTGGCGAGCCTGCCCATAGATCACGCCGCCTTCATAGATTGGCGCGTTGAGCTGCACACCGACAAAACCCTGGAAAAGGCGTTGATTTGCCGTGTTATAAGCGTCGTACTGCTTCCACACTTGGCCGTTGAGCGCAACCGTCGGCGCAAGTTGCCCCTCGATAATGCTCACGGCGTAGTCCTGAATCTCGACATTGTAGCGCGCCGCCTGCGCCAGCGGATGGTTCGCATCCGCGAATTGAATCGCCGCCTCGATGCTTTTGGGCAGCATATTGTCCAAAGGCGGCGCGGGGGCCAACCTGGTCGCCGCTTGGCCGATCACCTGCTTGTAGACAGATAAACTCGCCTGCAAATTCACGGTCGCCGTCGCACGGTCCTGCTTTGCTTGCGCATGGGCGGTCTCGGCCTGATAGACGTCCGTCATCGTGACCTCGCCGCCGATCAGGCGTTCCCGCGTAATCTCCACTTGGTGAGCCATGATGGCGACATACTGGTCACGGAGATCGTAGATCGCGATGTCGCGCTGCACGTTCAGATAGGCGCTCGCCGCCGCCGACAAAACGGACAGCTCGATATTGCGCAGATATTGCCGCGACTGGAAAATCTGCGCTTCCGCCTGGTTGATCCCGTTAATCCCTCTAAAACCGTTGAAAATATTCAGGCTGAGAGAAATGGCTCCCCCTCCCGGCTGCGTGGACGCGGGGGCCAAGTTGATAATCTGGCTTCCGCTTCTAACGCCCTGGAGCTCTTGCACCTGGAGCCCGAAGTTACCCTGGACGGACGCAGTCGGGAGAAACGCCCCCTGCGCGATGGGTAAGTTCTCGTCCACGCCACGTGTGTTCGCGCGCTGAGCATTGAGCTGGGGATTGACCAGATAGGCGTGCGCCAAAGCCTCTCGCATGGTTTCGGCGCGACAGCTCGGCGCGGCGAGCGCCACGCAGCCGATAACGGAGACAGCAAACGAGATACGCATGACAACCCCTTGATCGTGTCGCAAGACCCGATGCGGACGCGACCTCTACTGCTCGATAAAAGTCTTACGTAACGAGGCAGACAGGGGCGATATGAGATAATCAAGAACTGTGCGCTCGCCTGCAGATACGATGACTTCCGCCGGCATGCCGGCGCGCAAACGACTCCGGTAAGCCTCCGGAATCTCGGCTCGGCTGATTGCGATTATTCCCAGATAGTAGGGCTGCTTGCTCGTTTCATCGACCAGGCGGTCGTGCGAAATCGTCTCGAGATTGCCCGCCATGACAGGCAGCGTGCGCGAGTGGAAAGCCGGGAATCGAATTTCCGCCGTCTGGCTCTCCCGGACGCTGTCGATGTCGGTGGGAGAAAACTGCGCTTGTACAATCAAGCGGTCCTGATCTGGGACGATGTCGAGTATCGGCTCTCCGGGGCGCAGGACCTGGCCGATGGTGAAAACCTTCAGGTTCTGGATCGTTCCAGTCCTCGGCGCGGCGACGTCGATGCGTCGCAGCACATCATTGGCCACGATGCCTCGCTGCCGAAGGTCGGTTATTTTCTGTCGGACGTCCAACAATAGCGTAGCGACGTCCTCCTGAAATTTCTGTTTCATCTGTGCGATCTGAACGCCGATTTCGTTGATCGCTCCATCCGCTTTGGCGGAGTCGGAAATCAGTTTCCCTACGATGCCCTCGAGCCGGGTCCGTTCCCGCTCCATCGCGAACACGCGATTGGCGGGCACGAGTTGCTTGGCGAGCAGCATGCGCAAGCCGGCGAGCTCGTCGTTAATGTAGCGCACTTGCTTTTCCGTGGACGCCTTCTCGATCGCGATGCCGCTGATCTCGGTCCTGAGCTGCTTGATGCGGGCCTCGAGGATTTCAAGCTGCCCGCGCAGCGAGGCGCGGCGCTCTTCGAACTGTCTTGTCTCGTCCTCGACGAGCTTACCGATTCGCGGATTGGTCTTGTCGCGAAACCACTCCGAAGACCATGCGATATGATCTTTTCCTTCTCTTTCGGCGATCAATCGGGCTTCGAGCGCCAGAGCCGAGTCGAGCTGGTTCTGCAATACTTCGAGATTGGCTTGCGCTTGCACCTTATCGAGGCGAAGCAGGATCTGTCCTTCGCGGACGTGATCCCCCTCTTTGACCAGGATTTCACGCACGATCCCGCCCTCGTAATGCTGCAGAGTCTTCCTGTTCGTCTCCGTCGAGATGAAGCCGGTCGCAACCACGGCGCGATCAATCTTCGCCACCGCGGCCCAGCCGCCGATGACGCCGAAGGTCAAGAAAATCGTGGCGTAGCCCATGGATGCAAATTTGCGCCAATCATCCGTAGCGGTCTGCACGCTCATACGCGTTGGTCCTTCGACGATTACTTGGGTTGGGCTCCGGGAGCCTGCGAGCCCATGAGATGCGGCAAGATGGCGTCGCGCTGCCCAAACGCCTGAACGAGACCGTTAGCCAATACGAGAATCTTGTCGACAGCCGTCAAAACGTTGACCTTGTGGGTAATGATGACGACGATCGCGCCGAGCTGCCTAATTTTCTGAAGCGCCCGCAACAACGCTTCTTCGCCCGCGGGGTCTAGGTTTGCATTCGGCTCGTCCAAAACAACGAGACTGGGCGCGCCATAAAGCGCGCGCGCCAGCGCCAGTCTCTGCTTTTGTCCCCCAGACAGGACGTGCCCGCCTTCCCCGATCTGCGTATTGTAGCCCTCGGGCATCTGCTGGATCAGCTCATGGCATCCGGCAAGCGACGCCGCTTCGATGACTTTTTCTGGAACATAGTCTTGGAACCGAGAAATATTCTGGGCGATGGTGCCGTCGAACAATTCGACATCTTGCG
This sequence comes from Methylocystis sp. NC52PC, assembly GCF_055698645.1. NCBI lineage: Bacteria > Pseudomonadati > Pseudomonadota > Alphaproteobacteria > Hyphomicrobiales > Methylocystaceae > Methylocystis > Methylocystis sp. NC52PC. The sequence continues at coordinate 3,498,781 of NZ_CP170127.1, forward strand.
GCAAATAGCCAATGTGCACCCCCAGTTCCTGGGGATTCCAATGTGAGAGATCGTCGCCGCCAAGCCGCACCGATCCCCGCAGATCCAGCCACACACCCACCAGGACTCGCGCAAGGCTCGATTTCCCCGCCCCGCTAGGTCCGACGACGGCGACAATCTCTCCCGGGGCCACGGCGAACGAAACGCCCTTCAGGATCGGCGCCTGCGGCCGTCCCGGCGCGGCGGCCACGACCTCCGTGACGACCAATGCGCCGTCTGGCTTGGGGAGCGACATGCGGGGGCTTCCATTCCCCGCGATCGAAAACAATTTGTGTAACCGTTCATAAGCCGAACGCGCCGCGATAAAGCCCTTCCAATTGCCAACGGCGAGCTCAATCGGCTGCAACGCCCGCCCAACGAGGATGGAGCCCGCCACGATCGCTCCGGGCGAAATTTCGCGCGCGATCACGAGATGCGCCCCAGTCCCAAGAATGATCGTCTGCAGGAACATGCGGAAGAACTTGGTGAAGGCGACGATCGCTCCCGATCGATCGCTGGCCCAGGCTTGAGCGGCAAGAACACTGTCATGCTGATCGAGCCAGATCTTCTTGAGATTCTCCACCATGCGCATCGCCTGCAACACTTCCGTATTACGGAAGACGGCGTTGGCGCTCTGGCTCGCCCGCGCGTTCGCGAGCGTCGCCGCATTCAGGTGCTTCTTGGTCATCGCCTCGTTCAGCGCCGTCAGTGCCAGCGTCGCGAGGCTTCCAAGCAAGGCGATGACGCCGAACCACGGATTGAGAATGAAGCAGGCCACGACGAAAATCGGGAACCAGGGCGCGTCGCACAGCGCCAGGAGACCGGAGCCGGTCAGAAACTCCCGCACGACGTCCATGTCGCGAAGACATTGCACGTGTCCCCCGCTCGGCATCCGGACATTGCCTTGATGAATCGCTTCGAACACGGGGCCGGCGATCTTGGCGTCGAACAAGAGGCCGGCGCGCACGAGGATGCGGGCGCGCAGACCTTCGAGAAGCGCGTAGATCATCAGCAAGGCGCCCGCGAGGACAGTGAGCGCGATCAACGTCGTTTCACTGCGGCTGCTGACGACGCGATCGTAGATCTGCAACATATAAAGCGGGCTGACGAACATCAGCAGATTGATGAAAAAGCTGAATACGATCGCCGTCAGAAAGATCGGACGCGTCTCGCGAATGCCGTTCATCAAGCGACTTTGCACGCCCGTCGCGCTCGGCAGCGTCTTCTTGTCGCCCACTGCAAATATGGATGCAAAGAGCCTGACGCTGCTCGTGAGATAGCTCGCGAGGAGGATCACGTTGGGCTGCGCCAGGACCCATTGCCGCCGCAAGGCCTCACGCCAAGAGTTATTGTACATTGGAGAGAAGATGTTCGAGTGTCTGCTGCTGGCCGACGATGCTGATCGAACTACCGTCGCTGAACGACAGCGTGATGCTTTCCATCGGGGTTGTCGCCACCATCACGTCGTTTGGACCGTAAAAGACGAACTCTTGCCGCTGCGAAACGATCACTTTTGAAGACGGGGTTTCGGATAAGAAGAGTTGGAGGGCGTGGATGAAAGTATCCGCTGTCAAAATATCGCCTGTTCCTGCGCTCGCGCTCGATACGTAGACATTGTCGGAGAGCTCGGGCGCCGCCTCGACGGGCTCAAAATCGGGGGAAGCATCGGGGCTTTGCAGCGGCAGGGTAGACGCATCCTCAACGTGAGTCGTGAGGGCGACATTGTTCTGCGTGAGAAAATCCGCCGCCGATCCCGACTTCGACGCGTTTTTGTAATGCACCACATTTTCGAATTCGGACGGCAGCCGAAACACGAGATAGGCGTCTTCATGAAAAACTTGCGACTCCAAGACGTCGGCGGCCTTCGCCGGGGTCGAGCCGATCTTGTCATTATTGACCTTCAGCGCTGGTCTCGTGTCGTTCGCATCGGCGGTGTGAAGCTGAACGGCATGGGCCTGCGCCGCGAAGGTGGCGAAGGCGCCGCCGAACCCGGCCTTGCTGAAAAACACGAGCCCAGGATCGCTGTGAAAGAAAGGCGCGGGTACGATCGACGCAAGAACAGAAGGGTCGCTGGACGCTTTGGGGACTTCGGGCGAAGAGTCCGCCGGCGATCCGATGTCATGCAACGCCCCGACAAGGTCGATTATCGCCGCGACGGCGGTCTCGAAACCGACCTGCGGCTGAGGCGCAAGCTCGTCGACATGAGCGTTGTTGGAGGAACTGTAAGCATTTTCGAGACGTTCCGGAGCGACCACTTCTGTCGACGCCTCCGGCGCCGGAATTCCCGGATTCGTGTCTGCCAAGGGCAAGCGTCTGGCGCGATCGGCCTCGCCTGCGGAGGCGCTGTTCGACAAGTCGGAATACAGACCCTCCGACAGAATCGTCGCCGCCAAAATCTGGCGCATGCCCGAATTGAAATCACGCTCGACGCCCAAACGCTCCTCGAGACGCGTGACGACGTCTCCTGGCAGGGTGAAGTCTGCAGATGCAGAGATCGCTGCGGCGCCGGCTTTCTTGGCGCCGTCCTTGGTCGGCTCCTTCGCCTGCGCGGGCGCGGGCGCCTTCAGAAAGGCCACGCCGACAACCGCCACCAGCAGGGTCGCGGGATGCATCAACACGTTGGAATTGCCGCGCTTGACCTCGCCGGGCCAGAGCTGTTGGCGATCGATGATATTTTGAACCAGGGAGCGGAAGTCGCGCCCGCGCGCAACCCCCTCATACGCCGAACTGACGACGACATAGTCTCCGTCAATGCGGGCAAAATGGACGATCGGTTCGGAGTCGTCCTCGCGACAGAACACGAACCAGGGATCGCCCTCGTCGCTCAATCCGCGATCCGTCGCAACGCGCATTCCACTTTGGATCAGGACGCGCTCCACGCGGTAGAACTCCGCGAGCTCCTGATTGGACCAATCCCGCGGTCGACTGCGAAAGAGGGAGAGGGACGCGACGTTGCTCATCAACCGTCACTCTCGTCGAAAAGGATCTGATAGACGATGGGATCGTAGTATTTCATCAGCGTCTTGACGAAGGCGCGCGGCTCGATCTTCAACGCTGACGCCCACAAGAAATATCGGTCTGGCGGAATTCGCCCACGTCCGTTTTCGACCTGCGAAATGAACGTGTAGTACTCAGTGTCCACCAGCCGCGCGAAGTCCCGCTGCGAAACGCCGGCCTGCTCGCGCAGACTGCGCAGCCAGCGGCCTCCTTCCCGGCGAAGCTCCATCGTATTTAAGTCGGTTCGCCTTTGAGGATTTCCGTACATCGCCACATTCCTTGACAGCCAAGGTATAGCAATCTACAGACTGCCTGTCTAGATACAGTTAAGCTGTCGCTGCGCAATGACGAACTGCCCGCGGCCGACATCACGCTGTGTGCAACCCGAGAGACCGGCAGACCAAGGTGTTTGGAACGCTACGAATGATCGTTGCAACGGCCGGCGTCTCGAGCCGTTTGCAGTTCGCCTTTCTGGCTTCCTGCGGCCGGGTCAATGGTCGCTGTCGCGCGATCCGTCGACTTGTGACGGGTTCGCAAGTCTCGTCGTCATTCCGCTCACTCTGGTCGCAGAGCGACCCCTTGCGCCGCTTCTTGCGCGGCGGCGAAGCCCTCATTGTCAGCGTCGGAGCGTGATCCCGTGAAAAGACGCGGCGCCATCGTCATCGGACCGGCATGGGAGTCATGCGGCAGCCACCAGCTCTTCAAAGCGCAGTTGCGCGCCTTGGCGGCTATGGGAATGGAAACTTACTTTCTCGCCGTCGCGCCGGTCTTGTCGATCGTCGGCGAGCAGGGAGACGGTTGGTGGGCGCATTACCGGGAGCAGACCGGAGACCTCGGCGCAGACGCCCGCGGAGAGGCGACGCTTTCCAGTATCTCGAATTTTCGCCCGGGCGTCTTGCTGGGAAAGCTCGCAGCGAGAAGGCGCACGTCCGTCTTCTGGCGCACGATGCCGGCGCGGCTCGCGGATGCGCCTGCAAGCTTGCGCGACTTTATCCGGTCGCATCAGATCGAGGCGCTGTTGTGCAATCACTATTTCAACCTGCCGCTCGCGCGAAGAATCCAGAAGTGGAGCGACGGCGTGAAAATCGTTTGCGAGACGCAGGATATCCAGAGTCGACACATGATCGTCAGCGACCCGCGGCATCCCTTGACGGGCGCGCCGGGGCATTACGAGCAGTATTTTCGCGACGAGCTGCGTTGCTGCGGCGCAGCGGATGAGTTCATTCATCTCAATGAGGAAGAATTCAGCGCATTCGCAAAGCAATTGCCGACGAAGAGACATCATCTCCTCTATCCCGCTCTCCCCCGGCCGCCTCGCTTGGAGCGCTCACCCAAGCTCGATATTGATTTCCTCATCGTCGCTTCCAACAACCGCCCGAATTTCAATTCGCTTCGCTGGTTTCTCGACGAGGTCTGGGATCGCAAACTCAACAGGTCGGCGCGGCTTCGCATCGTCGGCAATGTCGACGTCGCCTTTCAACACGAGGCCAGCGACTATCTGACGCGCTATGGACCGATCTTCATGGGTCGCGTCGACGACGTGGGGCCGTGGTACCATCGGGCGCGGACGGTTCTCGCGCCGACGATCGAGGGACAGGGGATTTCGATCAAGACGATCGAGGCTCTCTCCTATGGCCGCCCCTTTATCTACTCGCCCCTGGCGGTGCGCGGTTTCGATCGGCAGATTGGGGAAAGCCTGCCCGGGCTTTGCCGGTCGGCCGCCGAATTCAAGTCGGCGATCAAGGCGCGCCTCCCCTCGCCATTCCGCCTTCCCAAGCGCGAGATCAACAAGGAGGCGCTCGAGATTTACGAGACGCTTTTCGCGCCAGAGGCCTATCAGAGGCGGTTCCAGCAGATTTTCGCGCCCACGGATCGGTAGCGGAAGTTCGAGTTGTTGAAGGAAAATCGCTATGTCAGAGTTGGTTCAGAGCATCATCGACTATCAGGGGTCGCGCGGCGGGGCGCACAAGGCCGGCACGCTGACCGCGGCGCCGCTCGAGCGGATCGAATGGTATTTCCAAAATTATTTCAAGGGACGGCCGGTCCGCTCGGCGGAGACGGGTTGCGGCGCGTCGACCATCGTCCTTTCGAGATATGCGACGCATCACACGGCTTATACTTATGACGACCGCGCCGACGAGAATTCGAGCGTCGATTTCGCCGTCGAGTATCCGGGCTTCAACGCCGCCGCCGTGAAGTGGGTGTTCGGCCCGACGCAGCGGACGCTTTTCTCCGATCCTTTGGATCAGGACATCGACATTGTCCTCATCGACGGACCCCACGGCTATCCCTTTCCCGAGCTGGAATATTTCGCGTTCTACCGTCGACTCGCTCCCGGCGGGATATTGATCCTCGACGACGTCCACATTCCCACGATCAATAATCTTTATAAGGCGCTGCTGCAGGACGACTCGTTCTACTCCCACGGCCTGGCGGCGACCACGGCCTATTTTCAACGCTCCGACCGGCCCGCCTTCGATATGGAGGGAGATGGCTGGTATCTGCAGCGATACAACGTCCAGCGGTTCCCTGCGATCCACCACGAGGACGTCAGCGTCGGCCATCATCTGCCGCTGAAATTTGCTTTCGACGGCGTCTTCGAAGGCGCGCCGCTCGCGCGCGGCTTTTCGTTCCAGAACGGCCGCCCGGTGACCGAGGGCGACCTGTCGATCGTAGAGGTCAAACTCGCCCCCAGCGCGCCGAAGCGCGTGCGGCTCGCGCTCGACATCGAGCCAATCTGCGTCGAGGATCGGCTCGCACAGACGCCCATGGTCAAGATCTGCATTGCGGGACAGGTCGTTTACAATAGCGAGTTCACGGACTCCGGGCGCCGCACCATCGAATTCGAAGCCGAAACGGACGAATCCCCGACGCTGCGCATCGAGTTCTGGCACAGCGGCCTGCTGCGCGTGAACGATCTGCCGAACTGGCGCAAATCGCCCTGGGTCTGGTTCGACGGGCGGTTGCTCAATTTCTGGCTTCATTCCTTGAGCCTTTCCGACGCCGGCGCGGCGGAAGAGGAGCCCAATGTCGTCAACCGCGTCGCCGGACAGGCATTCTCGTTCGACTACGCCGGCGAGCGCATCACCTTTTTCGTCGACGATCCTGTCGACCCCGTTCAGCGCTTTCACGCGGCAGGGCAATTCGCCGATCTGGCCGAGCTCGACGCCGTGCAGCGCCTCACGCCGGCGGGCGCGCGTATTCTCGATCTCGGCGCCGGCGTCGGCAACCACGCGGCGTTCTTCGCCAAATATGCAGACGCTGCGCGGATCGCCTTGTGGGAGCCGGACCGCCGCAAGCATGGCGTGTTGCGTCTGAATATGGCGCTCAACGCCGTGGCGGGCGCGGATTTTTCGCTGCTCCCGCAGGACGCGACGGCGGCGCCGTCTTTCCCCGGCCTCCTCGCCAATGGCGCTTTTCAAAACCAGAGCTTCGATCTCATCCGCTTCGAACAGCCCGGCGCGGAACTGGACTTCATCGAGAACGCCAAAGCGCTCATCGGCGAAACCAAGCCGCTGCTGATGATCCATGTCGGCGCCGACAACGTCAGGCCTTTTCTCAAAAAGGCCGATGCGCTCGGCTATATCGTGGCGTGGCAACATCAAAAGTCGGATCGGGCGTTGACCTACATTCTTGCCGACAAACCGTCGAAGCCGTTGCGCACGAAAGACAAATCCTCCCTGCTCCGCCCGATCGACTGGTTTCGATCGCAGAGCCGGAGCGCGGCCGGCGAGGCGACGGAGAGCCTTGTTCAGAGGCTCGATGCGCTGGAAGCGGAGAACGCCCTGTTGCGTAAGGCGCTGTCCGAAGCAGCGGGCGATAACGTCGCTTCCGCGGACGCGCCGAAGGCTCATTAAGGCGCTTTGTGAACGCGCTTTGGCCGCGCCGATGCGACGGAAAACAGAATCAGCTCTCGGGCCGTCGCCTTGCATTTTGCAGGCGCGGCCCGAGCGCTCCGCCGCGGCTCCACTCGCGGCGGCGTACAAAACGAAAATCTTTCACTTCCACTAAGTTACTTTCTAATTTTGCTTTTTCCATTTTCGACGTCGCACGCCCGATGTCGGGCGCGCCATACAGCATACAGCATTCTTGACACACGCCGGGACGCGTGCGAATGAAGCTTGGTCTTGACAGTAAGGTTTGGCGTCAGAGAGACGCAGAGGACCGCACGTCTGCCGGCTGACGAGACATCAGTTTGAAAAAGCAGAACCCATTTGTAAGGAACCGAGCATGGCTACCGCTACTACCACGGTGCAACAGGCGATCGATGGTCTCTACATTACGCTTTACAATCGCGCGGCCGATAGCACGAGCTATCCGGGGTGGGGCGGTTTTCTCGGTCTGACGCCGACGCAGGTTGCGGGCCAGATCGCGACGTCGGCGCAGTATAAGGCGCTCGCCAACGCCTTCATCAATCCGCCCGCGGGTTCCGCCGGCGCCGCCAATGTCGCCGCTTATTACAATCAGACTTACGGCAGCCTGAACAACATCCAGTTCATCCAGGCGCTCTATCAGAACCTCGGTGGTCTGCCGGGCGAGTCGGCGGGCGTTCTCTACTGGTCGGGCCTGCTCAACGCCGGCCAGTCGCGCGCCGATGTGCTCGCGCAATTCGTCCAGGCCTTCCAGACCTATGATCTGTCGAGCCAGGCGGCCTCCGGCCTGAATGCGGCGGATTACGCCAACGCGCTCATCCGTCAGCAGACGTTCAACAACAAGATCCTCGTCTCGCAGTCCTACGCCTCGGCCTCTTCGACCAGCAAGTTCCTGATCCCGGGCGCGGCCGACGCCAATGACCCCGGCTACAAGGCTGCGACCAACGCCATTCAGGGCGTGGGCGCCGACCTCGCCTCGGTGCAGAACGCGCAGGGCCAGATCAACGCCGCCGTTGCGGCGGGCAATGTGACGCCGATCGTCGGCCAGACCCCGCCCTCGCTGCCGGGTTCGGGCACGACCTATACGCTCACGACCAGCGCCGACACCATCACCGGCACCGCTGGCAATGATACGGTCAACGGTCTGGTCGACGGCACGACCGCGGCCAATTCTACTCTCACGGCTGCGGATTCGATCAACGGCGGTCTGGGCTCCAACACCCTCAACATCACCGCGCAAGGCGGCGCCCTCGACGTCATCAACGGCGCGCTCGTCTCAAATATTCAGACGGTCAGCGTCCGCGCCGTTGGCACGGCCGGCGTTACCTTGGACGCCACTAACACGCCTGGCCTGACCAAGGTCATCTCCGATCTCTCTACCCAAGGCGTCACGGTTACGAAACTCGCCACGGGCGCTACCGCGCAGATCAACGGCAACGGCGCTGTGACGAACGGCAACTTCTGGTTTGGCTACAAGACCGCCGCCGACGCCGCGACGCTCAATGTGAATGGCGGCACGACGGCTGGTAACGTCACCATCTCCTCCGCCCCGACGGCCGTCACCCTCACGTCGACCGGCGCCGCGAACGAGATCGGCACTGTCGCGCTGGGTGGCGCGGCGACCGGCTTGACCGTGAACGCGACCACGAACCTCAAGACCGGCAACATCACCGGTTTTACCGGCACGACGTCTACGATCACCGTCTCAGGCGCGGCGACGACCGTCGACCTGGCCACGATCGAGAACACCACTGTAAAGACGATCGATGCGTCCGGCCTCACGGCCGGTGGCGTCACCGCCACTCTGAACAATAATACAGGCATCAAGTTCACGGGCGGCGCCGGCAACGACATCATCACCACTGGCGCGGTCCTTGTTTCGGGCGCCTCAGTCGATGCGGGCGCGGGGAATGCCGACGCTCTTGTCGTGGCGAATACTAACCACATCACCGCGACAACGGGGGCTTTCTACAAGGGCTTCGAGGTTCTCAGCCTTTCGGGCGCTGTGACTGTCGACGCGGACAATCTCGCGGGGACGAACACGTTTGGTAAACTCGTCCTTGCCGGCGGTGGCGCGCAAATTCTGTCCAACCTGAACGCCGCCACCGCGGGCAATGTGCAGATCGTCGCTTCTGATACGCCGACGATTGGCGTCAAGGGCGCGACCACAGTGGGTCAGCTCGACACGGTCGCCATCGAAGCCAATGATACTTTGACGGCCGTGAACACGATTACGCTCACGAATCCCACTTTGGCTGGCATTGAGACTCTCAAGCTCACGGCGACCGACAACATCACTATCAACTCACTCACGAACGCAACGGCTCTGACGAGCATCACGGCGACGGGCGCTGGCACTGTCAGCATCACGACCGGTGGCGTCGCCGCCAACTCCAATGAGTCGATCGACCTGAGCGCCGTGACGGGCGCCGCCAACGTCATCAACGCGTCGGCCGCAACAACCAATGGCTTGAGCCTGATCGGTTCCTCGACCAAGGCGACAACCATCACCGGCAGCTCGCAGGCCGATGTCATCAAGGGCGGCGCCGGCAACGACACGCTGTCCAACGAAGGCACGGGCGTCACGGCGACGAAGGGAGACTTGCTCACCGGCGGCGCAGGCAATGACACCTTCGCGCTCTACGGCAGCAACGCCAGCGCGGCCATTGCGACCGCCGAATCCGGCGCGGCGACGATCCTCGACTTCACGGTCGGGACCACGACGACGAGCGGCGACATCCTGCAGCTTTCCGCGACCCAGGGTAACTACGGCTCCGGTACGGCCTTTGGCGCGTCGGTCGCTGCGGCTGCTCTCGGTTCGGTGACGGTGCAGAACCTTGCTCAAAACTCGACTGCGACGATGGCGGCGGGTCTCGACGTCGTGAAGTTGACGACCGGCGTCGCGACTGCGGGGCTCACCTTGCAGCAGGCGTTCGACGCGGCGATCGGTTCCGGCTCGATCACCGGCGCGGCTAACAGCAACAGTTACTTCGTGTCGTTCTACGACACGACGAACTCCAAGGCTGTGATCGCCATTGTCGACGATTCGAATGGCACAGCCACTGCGATCGAGGCGGCGGACGCCGTGACGATCGTCGGCTCGATCAACATGACCGCGGCCGATTACGCGAACTTCGGCGTGAATAACGTTCTGCTCGTCGCGTAACCCGACTCGGGGACCGAACCTGATTTCAGGAACGACATTGAACGGGGCCCCTCGGGGCCCCGTTTTGCGCTCAAGAAGTGAGTCACCCTCGCTTTGGCGACCTTGGGTAGATGGGCGCTTTTTTTCATTTGATGAGGGTGACAAGCGGCTTCTGCAGCAACCCGTCCGAATGCAAACGCATTGATTTCGCTTCCAGGGCACAAACGCGAGTGAACTCACAAGCGCGATGCAACAACGCCCACTCCTCAAATTGACAAGCTAAAGCTAAGCCGTATAAAACGATCTTGCGGTCGCCGCGCGCCTTGATGGGCAGCGCCTGATTGGCTTGCAGCAGCAATCGACCTTTCGTGTCTGGCAATGCATCGTCGCTTTGGGAAAATCGCTCGAGAGATGAAAGGTGCCTTCGCCGACGAGGTGCGGGGGCAGCTCGAACGCGCCGTTCGTCGTGGCGATCGCGGCGCGCGCGGTCCTGCCTTGACGATCAAGGGACGGCCGTTCATCGCGCTGACGCTCGCGAAGAAGGTCCTGCGATCCATGGTCGGTCGCAAGCAGGAGCCCCGCCTGCCGCGACTCGTCGTGGTGAATACATTCAACTGCTGGCCGCCGCATGGCGGCGGACAAATCCGCATTCTCAATTTCTACAAGACGCTGAGCGAGCGCGCCGACATCACGCTCGTTTCCCTCGCGCCGTCGAGCTGCGCTTACAGAACGCTCGTCTTCAACGAGAACTTCCGCGAATTCGTCATTCCCGCGACGCGCAAGCAATATTCCTGGGAAGCGAAACTCCAGGAAGCGCTCGGCGTCTACGCAACCGACATCGCCGCGATCGACAATCTTTCACTCACGCCGGATTTCGCAACCGTGTTGCGTCTGGCGCTCCACGACGCCGACATTGCGGTGGCCGAGCATCCCTATTGTTTCCGCACGCTGCGGCAGGTGTGGAAAGGCCGCGTGATCTATCACGCGCATAATGTCGAATATGTCTTGAAGAGCGCCATTCTCCCCAAGACCGAGGCGGGCGACCGAGCCTTGGCCGCCGTCGCTTCCGTCGAAAAGGAATGTTGCGCCGCCGCCGATCGAATCTTTGCCGTCAGCAAGTCGGACGTCGACGCGCTGAACGAACTCTACGGCGCGCCCAAGGAGCGGATGTTCGTCGTGCCCAATGGCATGACGGTGTCCGACGCGCGCGACCTGTCGCATGTCGAGCGCGAGCAGAACAAGCGGGCGCTGGGATTGAGCGGCAGAGTCGCCGTCTATGTCGGCAGCATGCATCCGCCGAATGTGGAAGGCGCGCTCGCCCTCCTCGACATTGCGCGCAAATGCCCGAACTGGCTCATCGTCTTTGTCGGCTCGATGTGCGACTCGCCGCGCGTGCGGCAAGCGGCGCAACCGCAAAACACGCTGATGCTGGGATGCCTGTCGGAACAGGAACTCGACCGACTGCTGTGCGCCGCCGATCTCGGGCTCAATCCGATCGTCAGCGGATCGGGCTCCAACCTGAAAATGCTGACCTATATGAAAAGCCGCTTACCGACGTTGACGACGCCGATGGGCAACAGAGGCTATGAATTCGGCCGCGGCCAATGCTTCGTGGCGAATATCGAGGATTTTCCCTCCGAGCTCGACGCCATCGCCCGAATGGACGCGACCTCACTCAGCAGCATCGCCTCGAACGGCTATGAAGCGGCGGTCGCGCGGTTCCAATGGAAGGACATCGTGCAGCATGCGCTCTTGGAGTTCGAGGGAACCTAGCGCCGCGCGATGGGCTGGCGCGCAGCGTCACGACGCCGCGCGCCAGTTCGTTACATCATGGACGCCATGGCGGTCTTGATGTCGTCTATCGTGACATAGCCCTTGCCGGCGCGATCGATCTTGGCGAAATTGGCGTAGACGCGCGGCATGCCGGCCTTGGCTTCGTCCTTTGTGAGCTTGCCGTCGCCGTCCTTGTCGGCGGCGGCGAAACGGCTCTCCATCTGGGCGACGGATTGGGCCTGCGCCGCGCCGGCGCACAATAGGGTCATCGCAGTCACAAGCGCCGCGGCGCTGATCACTTGTTTCATTCCCTTGTCCTTGATTGTTAGCGCCCGCGACGGATTGCTGTAAGATCGCCCGGGCTTACACTTTAAGGTTGACCTTCGCACTGTTGCGCAAACTGGCTCACGCGTCAAAGGGACGGGTTTTTACCTCGTGGATCTTGCCGCTTTTCATCTGCCGAGCCGCGCCGAGATCAATCCGGCGCTGACGCAAATCTCGACGCTCATCGAGGCCTCCGGCGTGATGGCGATCGTCGTCGCCGCCATCGTTTCGACAATCGCCTTTCTGCAAGGCGGACTGACATCGGGCGACTGGCAGAGCGCGCTACGCCGCTATCGCGCCAATCTCGGCCGGGGCATTCTGCTGGGCCTGGAGCTTCTCGTCGCGGCGGACATCATCGGCACAGTGGCCGTGACGCCCTCGCTCGAAAATCTCGCCGTGCTTGGCCTGATCGTCGTGATTCGGACATTCCTGAGCTTCTCGCTCGAGGTGGAAATCGAGGGACGCTGGCCCTGGCGGCGCGAGGACGCGATGCGGGGGGACACGCGCCCGCAGTTGTAAACATTTCAAAAAACCATGCGTCCCCGGCGCCTTGCGCTGATGGCGCCTGACCGGTTAGATACGCCCGCCTCAAATCAATTCCGTCTCAGAATTGCTACGATCCAATAATATCCGTATTTGGATTGCAGGCTGAAAAGCCGGGGCATGAACAGAAACATTCTGGAGGAACGCATCGGATGGCGCGTATTGTTTCGATAATAGTGACGGCGCTCGTCGCCGGCGCGATTGGCTTTGGCGTCGGCGTCTATGTCGCGCCGAGCGAGGGCGTCGCCTCCCTCCGGGCGGCGATCGACAAGCTGACGGCGCCGAAGACCGAGGAGCCGGCCACGCCTGCCGAGTCCGCCGCGCCGGCTGAATCCGAAGCGCCGAAGGAGCCGGACGTCTCCGCCACGCCGCCGGCCGAGTCGGCGCCCGCCGCCGAGGCGCCTGCCGCTGAAACGCCGGCCGCCGCCGAGACTCCCGCCCCTGCGGCGTCCGAACCCGCGCCGGCCCCTGCCGCCGAAGCCCCCGCGCCTGCGGCCGAGCCCTTGCCGGCGACGGCTGCGCCCGCCGCTTCGGAGACGCCCGCTCCCGCGCCCGAGCCGGCCGCCGCCGAAGCGCCCAAGCCGAAGCCGAAGCCGAAGGCCAAACCGAAGCCGAAGCCGAAGCCCAAGGCTGCGCCGGCCGAGGCGGCCCCCGCCGAAGAGCCCGCGGGCCAATAACGGGACTAGACAAATTTGCGGCCGGCGTTTGAAAGACGCCGGCCGTTTTGTTTTTAAGCCCGAAGACGAAGCCCCTCATCCTGAGAGCCTGCGCAGCAGGCGTCTCGGAGGACGAGGGGCTCCTGTGTCTTTTTGATTGCCGATCGGCGACGGCCGCGGTCATCGAAACCTCATCGCAGCATCACAGAACCCTCATCTCCCCCTCACATGAGGCTGCTAGGAACGGCGCGCCGATGGGTCGATCGGCGCATCTAGGGGGATGTCATGTCGAAAGAGACCACCCATGCCGCCGGGGATGCGGCGGAAAAGAAAGACAGCAACACGGGCAAGCTCGTGGGCGGCGGAATCGCCGCGGTGATCGGCGCCGTCATCGGCGCCCTCCTGATCGGCGACTACGCCATTCTGCCGGCGGCGATCGTCGTCGGCCTGCTCGGCGCGGCGCTGGGCGCGGTCTTCGACTGAGTAATGGTCGAAGTTTTGAGAGCGTAAGCATTCAAGGACGCGTTTTAGCTAACAACCTTTGGCGCCCCTGAGGCGCCGCACTCTCAACGCCCCGCCACAAGCGGGGCGTTTTTTATCTCGGCGGCCCTGCTTGACCGGCTGGCGAATATGAGAACATTAGAAGAACAATTCTCTTCTCGCAGCTGACCGTGACGCCATCGCCCCGCTACGCCGAGCTTGCGGCGACTACCAATTTTTCCTTTCTCCGCGGCGCGTCGCATCCGGAGGAAATGACCGCGGCGGCGCTCGACCTCGGCCATTGCGGCGTCGGGATCGCCGATCGCAATTCGCTCGCGGGGGTGGTGCGCGCCTTCTCCTATTTGCGCGCGCATCGGGAGCGCGCCGGGGACTTCCGTCTCGCGGTGGGCGCGCGCCTCGTCTTTCGCGACGAAACGCCCGACATCCTCTGCTATCCGACAGATCGCGCCGCCTATGGCCGCCTGTGCCGGCTGCTGACGCGCGGCAATCTGCGCACGCAGAAGGGCGACTGCGCGCTCTACCTCGAGGATCTCATCGAATTTGGCGCGGGCCAGCATGTCGTCGTCATGGAGAATGGCGCGGAGAATGGCGCGCCGCCCCCTGCCCTTCTCGAGGCGCTGAAGGGCCGCGTCTGGCTCGCGGCGACGGCGCTTTACGGCCCACGCCCGCGCGCCCGCCTCCTGGGCCGCATCGCCCTGTCGGAGACGCTCGGCCTGCCGCTCGTCGCGGTCAATGACGCGCATATGCATCTCCCCGAGCGCCGCCCGCTCGCCGACGCTTTGACCTGCATCCGCGAGAAGACGACGCTGACCGACGCGGGCTTTCTGCTCGCCGCCAACGCCGAGCGTCATCTCAAAAGCGCGACGGAGATGGCGAGGCTTTTCCAGGATGCGCCGCAGGCCGTCGAGGAAAGCGCGCGCTTCGTCTCGGCGCTCGATTTCCGCCTGACCGATCTCGCTTACGAATATCCGAGCGAATTGCGCGAAGGCTTCGCGAGCGAACAGGAGGCGCTGGAGGCGCTCTCGCGCGAGGGCGCGAAACAGCGTTATCCGCAGGGCGTTCCCGACACGGTCTCCGCGCTGCTCGAGCGCGAGCTCGCGCTTGTCGCAGAACTTCGATACGCGGCTTATTTCCTCACCGTGCACGACATCATGCGTTTCGCGCGCAGCAAGGGCATTCTCGCCCAGGGGCGCGGTTCGGCGGCCAATTCCGTCGTCTGTTTTTGTCTCGGCGTCACCGAAGTCGATCCGACGAAGCATGATCTGCTGTTCGAACGCTTCGTTTCCGCCGCGCGCAACGAGCCGCCGGACATCGACGTCGATTTCGAGCACGAGCGGCGCGAGGAAGTGATCCAGTATATTTACGCGCGTTTCGGCCGCGAGCGTGCGGGGCTCGCCGCCGCTGTCACGACCTATCGCGGCAAGAGCGCGATCCGCGAAATCGGCAAGGCGTTCGGCCTCTCGACCGATCTCGTCGGACGCCTGTCGTCCGCCGCCTTCGGGCGCGGAGCCGAAGGCGGCGTGCGCGCCCATGACATTGCCCGTCTCGGCCTCGACGTCACGGAGCCGCGCTTCGCCAAGGCGCTGGCGCTGGCCGAGGAGATCGAGGGCTTTCCCCGCCATCTCACTCAGCATTCCGGCGGCTTCGTCATTACCCGCGACAGGCTCGACGAAGTCGTCCCCGTCGCGCCGGCCGCGATGGAGGGCCGCAGCACGATCGAATGGGACAAGGACGATCTCGACGCGCTCGGCCTGCTCAAGATCGACGTGCTGGCGCTCGGCATGCTCACCTGCCTGCGCAAGGGCCTCGACCTTCTGCAGGCGCACTATGGCGTCGCGCATCGCCTCTCGACGATCCCGGCGGAAGATCCCCGCGTCTACGCGATGATCTCGCGCGCCGACACGATCGGCGTCTTCCAGATCGAGAGCCGCGCGCAAATGTCGATGCTGCCGCGCTTGAAGCCGAAATGCTTCTACGACCTCGTCATCGAAGTGGCGATCGTGCGGCCCGGCCCCATCCAGGGCGACATGGTGCATCCCTATCTGCGCCGCCGCATGGGCAAGGAGGCCGTATCCTATCCTTCCAAGGAGCTCGAGCAGGTGCTGGGTCGAACCTATGGCGTGCCGCTGTTTCAGGAGCAGGCCATGCGCATCGCCATCGTCGCGGCGGACTTCACCCCTACCGAGGCGGACCAGCTTCGCCGCGCCATGGCGACCTTCAAGCGCGCGGGCCTCATCGGCGGCTTTCGCGACAAGATGATTTCGGGCATGGCGCGCAAGGGCTATGATCGCGACTTTGCCGAGCGCTGCTTCAGCCAGATCGAAGGCTTCGGCACTTATGGCTTTCCAGAAAGCCATGCGGCGTCTTTCGCGCTTCTCGTCTACGCCTCCGCCTGGCTGAAATGCCGCTATCCGGACGTCTTCGCCTGCGCGCTTTTGAACTCCCAGCCCATGGGCTTTTACGCGCCCGCCCAGATCGTGCGCGACGCCCGCGAGCACGGGATCGAGGCGCGCGCGACAGACATCAACGCCTCCGACTGGGAGGCGACGCTGGAGGCGACCCCCACCCCTAACCCCTCCCCGCAAGGGGGAGGGGGATCGGATGGCCATTATTGCAAGGGTTCAATCTCACACACATGGGCGCGATCCCCATCCCTCCCCTTTACGGGGAGGGTGGCCCCGCGAAGCGGGGTCGGGTGGGGCGCCCCAGATCAACAGGCGAGAGCGTCGACCCCCACCCCTAGCCCCTCCCCGCAAGGGGGAGGGGGATCAGAGCGTTCTTCTTGCCAGAGCCCCCGTCCAACCGCCCCGGAACCTCTGCCTCTCCACCCGCGTCACGCCGACATGGCGGGCGACATCCTCGGCGACCACGCCATCCGCCTGGGCTTCAGTCAGATCAAGGGCGTCTCGGAGGAAGACATGCGCCGCCTCGTCGCGCGGCGGGGCAAGGGCTATGATTCCGTGCGCGACGTCTGGCTGCGCGCCGAACTGTCGCCGGCGACGCTGATGCGACTCGCCGAGGCGGACGTCTTCGCCTCGCTCGGCCTCTCCCGTCGCGATGCGCTGTGGGCGGCGGCCGGGCTGAACCGCGCCGGCGACAGAGACGATCTGCCGCTGCTGCGCAGCCTCTCCTTCGCGCCGCTGGAGCCCGACGCTCATTTGCCGCCCATGCCGCCCGGCGAAGAAATCGTCGAGGATTACCGCTTCCTCTCCCTCTCGCTCAAAGGTCATCCGGTCGCTTTTCTGCGGTCCCGGCTCGAGGCGCGCGGCGCCCTGCCCTGCGCAGCGCTGGACCGCTTTCCAGACGGCGCGGGACGGCGCGTGACGGTCGCCGGGATCGTCCTGCTGCGGCAAAGACCGGGCACGGCCAAGGGCGTTGTCTTCATGACGATCGAGGACGAGACGGGACAGGCCAATATCATCGTCTGGCCGAAACTCCTCGAACGCCAGCGCGCTGAGATCATCGGCGCCCGCTTCGTCGCCATCGCGGGCAGGCTGCAGAAGGAATCAGGGGTCATCCATGTCGTCGCCGAGCGCGTCGACGATCTCTCCGCCGATCTGCGCCTGCTGGAAAGCATGCGCGTCGCGAAGGGCGAAGCGATGCCGAAGGCCCGCAACTTTCACTAGGGATTGCGTTGCCGTGAATTTACCACGAAGGTGGGCGCGGGCCGCTCGGGCGGAACCATTGCTGTCCCGCGCCGTTTACCTGCGGCTCATCGCCAATGAGAAAAAATTAAGGGGAGCAAATACATGCGCAAATCTGTTTTCGGTCTGGCTTTTCTGTCGGCCGCTCTTGCCGCCGCTGCGGCGCTGGCCGCGCCCGTCACTAGCCCCGCGAATGTGCGCTTGGGCCCCAGCCCGAAATTGCCGGTCATCGCGACCATTCCAGCCGGCGCCGATGTGCAGGTGCTGGATTGCGGCGGCGGCTGGCGGCGCGACTGGTGCAAGGTCGCCTATGGTAAGGTGAAAGGCTATGTCGCCGCCGGCGTGCTCGCGCCCTCGGGCAATGACGTCGTCGTCGCGCCGGTGGTGACCACTGAGCTCGCGAATCTTTACAAGGGACCGGGCGTCAAATGGGCCGTGATCGGCCCTGTGCCGGGCGGCTCCACGGTGAACAAGGGCGCCTGCGTCCCCGGTTGGCAGGCTCGCTGGTGCATCGTGAATTACAACGGCCAGGTCGGCTATATGATGGAGAACCTTCTCGAGCGCCAAGGCGCCCTCTTCCCCATGTAAGCCACGCGGCGCGGGCGGCCCTCGCCCGCGCCTCCTTTGAAATGCGGCGCGAAGTTTCTATCTTCGCCTTTCCGTTGGGCGGAGGACAGGAATGAACGCGCCGTTTATGCACGCCGCAGAGCGCGTCTCCCCCCTGGTGCGCCGCGTGACCGCGCCCAACGCCGGGCCTTTCACCTATACGGGCACCTGCAGCTACATTGTCGGCGCGGGCGACGTCGCCCTCATTGATCCCGGTCCCAATGATCCGCGTCACGTTGCGGCGCTGCTCGACGCCTTACGAGGCGAGCGGCTGCGCTACATCCTCGTGACCCATACGCATCGCGACCACTCGCCCGCCGCGCGACCTCTGAAGGAGGCGACCGGCGCCATCATCGCAGGTTGCGCCCCCTATGCGCCGCCTCCCGACATCGGCGTGACTGGTCCCGGTCTCGACGCCTCGCACGACACGGCCTATGCGCCCGACGTGACTTTGAAGGAAGGCCATCGTCTGGATCTCGGCGGGGCGACGGTCGAAGCTCTCGAGACGCCTGGCCACACGACGAACCATCTCTGTTTCGCCCTGCGCGACGAGAAGGCGCTATTCACGGGCGATCACGTCATGGGATGGTCGACCACGGTGATCGCGCCGCCGGACGGCTCGATGACGGACTACATGGCGTCAGTTGAACGAATGCGCCAGCGCGACGACGCGATCTATTGGCCCGGCCATGGCGATCCGGTGCCGGAGCCGCAGCGCTATCTGCGCGCCCTGCAGCATCATCGCCGCGCCCGCGAGGCGGCCATTCTTCAGCGCCTCGACGCCGGCGACGACACGGTCCCCGCGATGGTGGCGCGTATTTACGAAAGCGTGGACAAGCGGCTGCACGGCGCTGCGGCCATGACGGTCTTCGCCCATTTGGAAGACCTCGTCCTGCGCGGCCTCGTGGAGAGCGACGGCCCGCCCTCTCTCGCAGCGCGCTATGCGCGGAAGTGACGGGCCTTAGCGCTCGCCATCCTGCGGCAGCAGGATCACCACGTCATTCTTGTGCACGCGGCCGAGACGCTTGCGCGTCTCTTCTTCGAGGACGTCGGCGTCGATCTTCTCGCCCTTGATCAAAGCAATGCGCGCTTCCCACTGCATGCGCTCGAACCGTAAGAGGTCGCGCTCCTGCCGGAGTTGCGCAAGCTTCTGCTCATATTCCTCGCCGGTCTTGAGCCCGCGCTGCCCGTTGACGCCGTGCCAGACGAAATAAGAGGCCACCGTCCCCGCCACGCAATAGAGCAGGACGGGGAGCACCAGCGAGCGAAGGAAGAGACGGAATCTCAACATGAGAATTACGTTAACGCCAACTTGTATAGCGAGCGTTAACGACCTTACCGCCTGCCGCCCCGCGCGACGCGCTCGATTTCCGCGCGCACCAGCCGCTCGACAATCACGGGCAGGTTATCGTCGAGCCATTGCTTGAGCATGGGACGCATCATCTCCTGCGCATATTGCTGCAACAGGCCGCTGTCGTTGAGAAACATGCTCGCCGTGAGCGCCTGGAAGTGCGAGGCGACCGATGACGCCGTGTCGTCCGAAACCAGCGTATCCTGCGCGGGCTCGTCGTCAGCCGCCTCGTCCGCCGTCTCGTGCGCCGTCTCGAGCGTATCCAGATCAATGTCCGGCTCGTCGGTCTCTTCCGGCGCCTGCGCCTCGTCGGCGTCCAAGGCAGGCGGCGGCGCGGCGCGATGCAGGCGGAGCTGTCGTATTTCGACGACGGCCGCGGGCGGCGGCGCGGGTTCCTCCGCAGCAGCCGCCGAGGCGGCGTTCTCAGCGTCGACTGCCGGCGCGGCGTCGAGCGCGGGCGCGGGATAGGCGTTCTGCACGGCGGGCCCAGACGCTTCGGCTTCAGCCTCGGTTGCGAGACGCTGGCGCGTCTCACGTTCGCGGCGACCGAGCGGCGCGACCTGATCGTCGGAGATGATGCGCCGGATCGAGGCGAGAATTTCCTCCATCGACGGCTCGTGCGCGCGCATCTCGTCCTGGAGAGAAGGCGACGGTGCGGACGCGTTCGCTGCGCTCATGGCGTGCTTTCCAAAATGCTTCGCGTCTCGCTGCGACGCGACAGGCCTTGACGATGTGTGACGGCGCAGCCGATGCGAATCAACTCGTTGCTAAGGAATTCCACACCTTTCGCGGCGCGCTGTCACCCTTGGAACGCGTTATCGCCCGTCCGGCGTATCGACGCCGATCCATTTGGTCTTGACCTGCTCGTAATGGATGCTCGGGTCGTAGAGCGCCACATCGAGTTGCAGTTCCTGCGCCGAGAGGCGGCCAATGGAGCCCAGCACGGCGTAGGAGGCGACGACCCGGTCGCGCTGCGAGATCACCAGGCTGACGCGCGCATTGAGCAGCGCCTGTTGCGCGTTGAGCACGTCGAGCGTCGTGCGCTGACCGACCTTCGCCTCTTCGCGGACGCCGGCGAGCGCGGTCTCCGCCGCCTTCACCGCCGCCTGTCCGGAAATGATCGAGGCTTTTGCGGTTTCGAGCAGTCCGTAGCTCGACACGACGCTCGCCCGCACGCTGTCGCGCTGCAGATCGGCGTTGAGCCGGGCCTGCCCCAATTGCTCCTTCGCCTGGCGAATTGAAGCGTATTCGGCGCCGCCCTGGTAAAGCGGCACATTGAGCTGGCCATAAGCCTGCGCGGTGAACTGGCGCGTTCCCGGAAGACCGAGGAAGGAGTCCCATTGCTGAGAAACCTGGGCGTTGACCGCCACCGTCGGCGCCAAAGCGCTCTCTTGAACCTTGACGGCGAGCTCGGCGGCGTCGACCTGATGCAACGCCGACACGACGCCCGGATGCTCGACGAGCGCGACCTCGATCATCTCGTTGAGAGACCTCGGCAGCAGAGGCTCGAGAGAGCGGCCGGGCTCCAGATTTCTGGGCTCGTCGCCGATGATTTGGCGGTAATTGGCGATGCTGTTCTTGAGCTGCGCCTGCGCGGCGTAAAGATCGGAGCGCGCCTGCGCGACGGAGGCCTCCGCCTGCGCCACGTCGGTGCGAGTCACCTCGCCCACCTGAAACCGGTCCTGCGTCTGCTTGAGCTGCTGCTCGAGGACGGAAATGTTGTTCTTGCGCAGATTAACGACCGCCGTGTCGCGCAGCACGTTCATATAGGCGGTCGCGCCGTTTTGCAGGATCGCCTGCTCAGTCAGCCGCATGGTCGCGCGCGCCGCGAAAACGCTCGACTCCGCCTGTCTGACGGAGTTCGTCGTGCGGCCGGCGTCGAAGACATTTTGCGACATGTTCAGCGTCGCGCCGCGCGGATAGCCAGTATATTCCTGACTGAAAAACTGCCGCTGTCCGGCGCCGCCGGCGCTTTGCCCGCCGCCAAAAGAGGGGAAGCGCAGGTTGCCGTGCAGCGGGCCAGCCTGGGCCTGGATATTCGCCTTTGGACGCATGCCGGAGAGCGCCTTGGGCATGTCCTCGTCGCGAACGCGGACCGCGGCGCGGCTCTGGTTGAGGTCGGGATTGCCGGCGTAGGCCCGCGCCAAGGCGGAGAGAAGCGTTTCTGCGCGCGCCGGGCTCGAGAGGGCGGACAGCAGCGCCGCCATAGCGATTGCCCTGCGCGCAATGGATCTGAGGCGGGCCGCCTGCGGCTGGCTCATCGCCGCGCTGTCCATTCCTGCCTTCCCCTCAAACTGTTCGGCGGAACGCCGAAGACACGACAAGCCGACCGCCGCGCGAACGACGATTCGCGACGATACGCGGCACGGGAAACGCTAAAAACGCGATGGGGCGAAACAGCGGCGTCAGAAGCTGAAGCCGGGCGCTTTCGCGAAACCTTCCAGGGTTGGCGCGTTGACGCTCAGCAGCGACACGCGACCGGCGGCCTGGCCGCCCTGGCGCTCGAAGCGCACGACATGCTGACCCGCGCCAGCCTCGGGCGTTACGATCGCCAACAGTCGGCCGTTCGGGGTGAGTTGCGCAAAGAGCGTCTCGAGCCCGGCCTCGACACCGCCCTCGACATAGATCAGGTCGAAGGGCGCCGCCGCGGGAAAGCCCTGCTCCATCGGTCCGGCCTCGACCCGGACGTTGGCGACGCCGATCGCCGCAAGCCCGTGAGCGGCGCGCTCAGCAAGTTCCGGATCGCTGTCCAGCGACACGACTTCGCCGACGAGGCCAGAGAGAATCGCCGCGGAATAGCCGCCGCCGCCAATTGCGAGGACCTTCTCGCCCGGACGCGGGGCGCCGCCCTGGAGCATGCGCGCCAGCACCAGCGGCGGCAACAACGTGCGGCGACGGCCGGCTGCGCCCGTCACTGTCACGGCGAGGTCCGAATAGGCGACCGAGGACTGGCTCGACGGCAGAAACAACTCGCGCGGCACGTTGAGAAACCGTTCGAGCAGCGGCACGTCCGTCAGGTCGAAGGGACGCAGCTGGCGTTCGACCATGGTGCGTCGCAACTCGGCCGCCGCAAGCCCCTGCTCCGCATTGCGACGAACCGTCGCCACCGCTGCTTCCGACATTCGCTTCCCGGCGTTCGCCGGCCTCTTTTACCGCAGATTCGCCGGCTCGCCGCCGGCGATGGCTTTATAGGTTCAGGCTCAGGCCATGTCCATGGCCGCTGAACCGGCGGCCTTCTTACGCTTCCGTTCAAGGAGGGTCAGACCAGCCTCGCCGAGCGCCCGCATCTGGTCGAGAGTCGTGTTGTCGAGCACGCGGGCGATGGCGTCGCGCGCCTCCAGCATCACGAGGCGCACCGCGCAGTGCGTCTCGTCGACGCAGTCGTCGCATCGGCGATATAGCCTGCGGCTCGCGCACTGAATTGGGGCCAGTGGACCGTCGAGCGCGCGCACGAGATTGCCGACGGCGATCTCCCCCGGCGCCCTGGCCAGCATGTAGCCGCCGCCCTTGCCTTTCTTGGAGTGAACGAAGCCAGCGTTGCGCAATTCGCTCAGAATCGCGTCGAGAAATTTCTTGGGGATCTGGTTTTCCGACGCAATGTCGGCGACGAGCGCGGTCTGGCCGGGCTCGACGCCGGCGAGATAGACCATCGCCTTGAGCCCGTATTTGGCTTTTTTCGTGAGCATTCGACAGCTTACCACAGATTCGGCCGCCGTGCGCGAACAGCCGGACGAGTTGGACGTTACTCAGGTCGGGACCCTGCTGTCGTGACTTAATCACACATTCGATCTTTTTAATATATGGCCACGCCCTTGACGGCCTGGTTTTCCGGTAGCTTATTAGTTTAGTAGATTGAGGGATTGACTGGCTCCCGCTTTTGCGCCACTTATTCGACAGTGCTGATATGTGCCTCGTACTAATGCACATATAGAGAGCGTGAATAAGCAGGAGCCCGTTCCATGTTCGCCTTCGCCGATGCGCTCCACGCGTTCAATCCCCTCTATTCGGTGTCGGGCTTCGTGGTTGGAACCCTGGTTGGCTTCACGGGGGTCGGCGGCGGATCGCTGATGACGCCGATCCTGGTGTTGCTGTTCGGCGTCGCGCCGACGACGGCGGTGGGCACTGATCTGCTCTACGCCGCCATCACCAAGAGCAATGGCACGCTCGTCCACGGATTGAACGGGACCGTCGACTGGCGGATCACCCGGCGCCTGGCCTGCGGCTCGCTGCCCGCAACGATCGTCACGCTCATTACCCTCGCCTGGCTCGGCAAGACCGCGGGGCATGCGGCGAATGGGCTCATCACCTCGGCGCTCGGCTTTGCGCTGCTGCTCACCGCCGGAGCCATCCTCTTCCGCCGCTGGATTTTAGACTACATCGCCCACCACCTCGACAATCTCACCGACCGCCGCGTCGCCGGGCTGACGATGGCGCTCGGCGCGTTTCTGGGCGTGCTCGTGTCGGTCTCCTCCGTGGGCGCCGGCGCGCTCGGCATGACCGTCCTTCTTGCGCTCTATCCGCGCACGCCGACGGTGCGTCTCGTCGGATCGGACATTGCGCACGCCGTGCCATTGACCTTCGTCGCCGGCTTCGGGCATTGGCTTCTTGGCGGCGTGGACTGGCTGTTGCTTTTCTCGCTGCTCGTCGGCTCCCTGCCCGGCATCGCCATCGGGAGTCATCTCGCCGCCCGCGTGCCGGACCATTATCTGAGGCCGGTGCTGGCGACGATGATGGCGGCGGTCGGCGTCAAGCTGTCGATCTAGTTTTTCTCGGAGCAGGACATGTCGAACGACAAGCCTTTCACGCCGCCCGCCAAGCCGGGCCGCGGCCGCATCTATGATTCGATTACCCAAACCATTGGCGATACGCCGCTTGTGCGGCTCGACCGCCTGGCCAAGCAAAAGGGCGTCAAAGCCAATCTCCTCGCCAAGCTCGAGTTTTTCAACCCGATCGCCAGCGTCAAGGACCGCATCGGCGTCGCCATGATCGACGCGCTGGAGAAGGCCGGCAAGATCACCCCCGGCCAGTCCGTGCTGATCGAACCGACCTCCGGCAACACCGGCATTGCGCTCGCTTTCGTGGCGGCGGCGCGCGGCTACCGGCTCATCCTCGTCATGCCCGAGTCGATGTCGATCGAGCGGCGCAAGATGCTGGCGCTTCTGGGCGCCGAACTCGTGCTGACGCCGGCGGCGCAGGGCATGAAGGGCGCGCTCGCCAAGGCCTCCGAACTCCTCGCCGAGACGCCCGGCGCGGTAATTCCGCAGCAGTTCGAAAATCCCGCCAATCCCGAAATCCACCGCGTCACCACGGCCGAGGAAATCTGGAACGACGCCAACGGCCATGTCGATTATTTCGTTTCGGGAGTCGGCACGGGCGGCACCATCACCGGCGTCGGTCAGGTGCTGAAACAGCGTAACCCGTCGCTGCGCGTCGTGGCGGTGGAGCCCGAGGATTCGGCCGTGCTGTCCGGGCGGCCGCCGGGACCGCACAAGATTCAGGGCATCGGCGCCGGCTTCGTGCCGCCGATCCTCGATCGCGGCGTCATCGACGAGATCGTGACGATCGGCAATCAGACGGCTTTCGAAGCGGCGCGGCTCCTCGCCCGCGTCGAAGGCATTCCGGTCGGCATTTCCTCCGGCGCCGCCGTGGCCGCCGCGCTGGAAATCGCCAACCGGCCCGAGGCCGAAGGCAAGAACATCGTGCTGATCATTCCGTCCTTCGCCGAGCGCTATCTGTCGACCGCGCTGTTCGAAGGGCTTTGATAAAGGCCGCCTGGGACCCGCGCGCTCACGCCCCTCGTGCTGCGAGACGCCGCCTTCGGCGGCGCCTCGGCATGAGGGGCTTTTGCACCAGCGTGCGTCCTTGAAGGAAGAGGCCGCCTCGGATTACTTCTTGGATTCCGCCGCAGCGAAGCCCTTGTCGCGCAGATAATGGCGGCCATAGGCGCCGGCGACATAGCCGACCGCGCAGATCACGAAATAGACGACGATCAGAAAGCCGCCGCGCTGATTGGCGTTGTGGGCCTTCTCCAGCAGGCTGGTCAGCGCGCTTTGATCCATAAACTTGTCCGAGACGACGCCGCAGCCCACCGCCAGCAACGGCACCCACCAGGACGGCAGCCTGAACCATCCGAGCGCCACCGCCGCCGCGAAGGCGACGAGGCCGAAAAGTTGGACAAACTGGAGAAAGATTGACTGCGACACGAGCCCGATGAAACGGAGCAGTTTGAGCATTTCGCACCCCTTTTGAGGTCCTTAGACCGGTTTTGGCGCGATCTTACACATTCGGGAGGTGCTGCGCGAGAGCCTCCAGAACGGCCATGCGGACGGCCACGCCCATCTCCACCTGCTCGCGGATCAGCGAGCGCGAGCTGTCCGCCACGGCGGAATCGATTTCGACGCCTCGGTTCATCGGACCGGGATGCATCACCAGGGCGCCCGGCGCCGCATAGGAGAGCTTTTCCTCGTCGAGCCCATAGAAGTGGAAATATTCCCGCGCGCTCGGCGTGAGCGCGCCCGACATGCGCTCGCGCTGCAAGCGCAGCATCATGACGATGTCGGCGCCGGCGAGGCCGCTGCGCATATCATGATGCACCTCGACCCCGAGCCGGCCGAGGCTGTCCGGCGCCAGCGTCGACGGGCCCACGACGCGCAGCCGTGCGCCCAGCGCCGACAGCAGCAGAATATTCGAGCGCGCGACGCGGGAGTGCAGAATGTCGCCGCAGATTGCGACAACGAGCCCCTCGATGCGCCCCATGTTGCGGCGGATCGTCAAAGCGTCGAGCAGCGCCTGGGTCGGATGCTCATGGGCGCCGTCGCCGGCGTTCACCACCGAGCAATCGACCTTGCGCGCCAGAAGGTGGGCGGCCCCCGCCTGAGCATGGCGGACGACGATGATGTCCGGCCGCATGGCGTTGAGCGTCATCGCCGTATCGAGCAGCGTCTCGCCCTTGGATTCGGAGGAGCGCGCCACCGACATGTTCATGACGTCGGCGCCGAGCCGCTTGCCCGCGATCTCGAAGGAGGCCTGGGTGCGGGTCGAGGGCTCGTAGAACAGATTGATTTGCGTGCGCCCGCGCAGATTCGAGCGCTTCTTCTCAACCTGCCGCGAGACCTCGACCGCCTGCTCGGCCATGTCGAGCAGCGTCTCTATGTCCGGGCGCTTGAGCCCTTCGATGCCGAGGAGATGGCGGTGCGGAAAGGTTCTGGCGTCGGCCTGCATGGCGACGTCTATAGCAGTTTTGTCATGGGCCGCGACCTGCGGGGGGAAGAAATCTCCGCTTCGCCGCGCCAGACCTCGCGCGCGAGGCCGGGCACGACGGTTGCATCGTCGCGACCCGCGACCCGCGCCTTGATTTATACTCTATCCGAGCATATCTGGGCGTGAAGCCGGGGTTGCAGGCGCCGTCGCCTGTCATTAAGCTTCGGCTAATGGGAGCTCCGGGCGGCCGCCGCCTCGGGGTTTTTGTAGGACCCTCTTATACTCAGAATGAGCATAAGAGACCGAGAAGGACAAGAAGGGCACGGGAGCCATGACCTTCCCTACCGCCGAACTCGAACTTCCGCGCGCGCGGGAATGTGCGCCACAGCGCCGCTTTCCCACGCTGCCCCGCCCGAATCTCGACTGGACGCCGGAAGTCGAGGCCGCGACCGCACATCTTTATGAGCGCGTCGCCAAGGTCATCCCGCCGGTCGAGTGGCCGTTCCACGCCCCTTATGTGAAGGCGATCAACGACCTCAAAAAGGCGCGCAACGCTGTGATCCTCGCGCATAATTACCAGACGCCGGAAATCTATCACTGCGTTTCGGACTATATCGGCGACAGCCTCCAGCTCGCCAAGCTCGCGTCTCAGTCCGACGCCGACGTCATCGTGCAGGGCGGCGTCTACTTCATGGCCGAGACGTCGAAGATCCTCAATCCAGAGAAGACCGTCCTGATTCCCGACGCGGAAGCCGGCTGCTCGCTCGCCGCGTCGATTACGGCCGCCGACATTCGCGCGTTGCGCCGCGAATATCCCGGCGTGCCGATCGTGGCTTACGTGAATACTTCCGCCGAGGTGAAGGCGGAGGTCGACATCTGCTGCACGTCGTCCAATGCGGTGAAGGTCGTCGAGAGCCTCGGCGTCGACCGCGTCATCATGGTTCCCGACCGCTTCCTGGCGCAGAACGTCGCCGCGCAGACCAAGGTGAAGGTGATCGCCTGGCATGGGGCCTGCGAGGTTCACGAACTTTTCACGGCGGAGGAAATTCTCGGTTTCAAGGCGGATCACCCCGGGTTGAAGGTGATCGCCCATCCTGAATGCCCGCGCGAGGTCGTGGAGGTTTCGGACTTCTCCGGCTCGACCGCGGCGATGATCGACTATGTGCGCAACACCAAGCCTGCGCGCGTGATGCTCGTCACCGAATGCTCCATGGCGGACAATATCGCGGCGGAGACGACGGGCACGCAATTCGTGCGGCCCTGCAATTTCTGCCCGCATATGAAGCTTATCACTCTGCCGAAGATCCTGGACGCCTTGCTGCAGATTCGCGAGGAAGTGATCGTCGATCCGGCGACGGCGGCGCGCGCAAGGCGGAGCGTGCAGCGGATGATCGATCTGGGGTGAATGCCCCTTTCGTCCCTCCCCCGCCAGAGGACGTCTACAAAGACGCCTCAGTTTGTTGACAAACCTGCGAGGCGGCCTCGTCCTTCTAGACGCGCGCGTCGCGCGCTCCTCAGATGAGGCCGAAGTGATCCAGGCAGACGCCTCTTCCCGCGAAAGCGGGGGGAGGGTTGGGGAGGGGATAAAAAAGACATGCCATCTAAAGACATGCCATCTCTCGTAGCCACCCTCGCCGAAATCGACGCCGCCAACGCCGAGGATCTCCGCAAGGTCGATGGCGAAGCCTTCGAGACCCTCTACGCCGAGCGCATGAGCGCGCGTCTCGCGGCGATCTATCCCGAGGCCTCCGATCTTTTGAAGATCGCCGCCCGGGCGCAGCATCTGCGCCGTTGGGAGATCCCACGCGCCGACTATCCCGAGGGACGCAAAGGCTACAACGACTGGCGGCGCGCCTGCCGCGCTCATCACGCCCGTCTCGCCGGGGACATCATGCGCGCCCATGGCTACGACGAGGCGGCGATCGCCCATGTCGGCGCGCTGATCCGCAAGGAGCAGCTGAAGAAAGACAAGGAGTCGCAGGCCTTGGAGAATGTCGCCGCGGTGGTCTTCCTGGAACATTACTTCGAGGACTTTCTCGCCAAATACGACGGCTATGACGACGAGAAGATCGTCGACATTCTCGGCAAGACCCTGTGCAAAATGTCGCCCAAGGGTCATGCGGCGGCGCTCGCTTTGCCCCTGCCCGACCGCGCCCGCGCGCTCGTCTCGGCCGCCGTGGCGCGGGAGTCGGCGGCGCTCGAGCGACTCGCCGCCGTCTCGCTCGATTAGCCGATGCCGGGAACGCTTCCTCCTATCGTCATTGTCGGCGGCGGCCTCGCGGGCGTCTTCTGCGCGCTGAAGCTGGCGCCGCGCCCGGTGGCCATTCTGGCGCCAACGCCCGTCGGTTCGAGCGGCTCCTCCTATTGGGCGCAGGGCGGCATTGCGGCGGCGGTGGAGGAAGGCGATACGCCGGAGCGGCACGCCGACGACACCGTCGCGGCGGGCGCGGGGATCGTCGATCGGGAGGTCGCGCTCGGCATGGCGCGAGAGGCGCGCGACCGCGTCGAGGATCTCGCCGCGATGGGCGCGCCCTTCGACCGGCGCGACGGCGGCGCCTTCGCGCCCTCGCGCGAGGCCGCGCATTCGCACCGGCGCATCGTGCGGGTCATGGGCGACGCCGCCGGCCGCGCCATCATGGAGACGCTGGAGCGGGAGGTCGCGCGGACCCGTTCCGTCACTGTGGTCGACGGCTACTCGGCGCAGCAGATCATCATGCGCGGCCAGCGCGTCGTCGGCGTACGCGCTCGCCACGCCTCCGGCCGCCTCTGTGATATCCCCTGCTCGGCGCTGGTGCTGGCGACCGGCGGCGTCGGCCACTTGTATCGGCTCACCACCAATCCGGTCGAGGCGCGCGGCGTCGGCGTCGCCATGGCGGCGCGCGCCGGCGCGATTATCGCCGACGCGGAGTTCGTGCAGTTTCACCCGACCGCCATCGACATCGACGCCGACCCGGCGCCGCTCGCGACCGAGGCGCTGCGCGGCGAAGGCGCGACCATCGTGGATCGCGACGGGCGGCGTTTCCTGCTCGACGTCGATCCCGCGGGGGAGTTGGCGCCGCGCGACATTGTCGCCCGCGGCGTCTTTGCGAGCATCAAGGCCGGGCATGGCGCTTTCCTCGATGCGCGCGCCGCCGTAGGCGCTGAATTCCCCAGCCGCTTTCCGACGGTTTACGGAAGCTGCAGGGCGGCGGGCATCGACCCCGTGACTGAGCCCATCCCCATCGCGCCGGCGGCGCATTATCACATGGGCGGCGTCTGGACGGACCGGCGCGGGCGCACGAGTCTCGACGGCCTCTGGGCGATCGGCGAAGTCGCCTCGACGGGCGTGCATGGCGCGAACCGCCTCGCCTCCAATTCATTGCTGGAGGCGATTGTCTTCGGCGCGCGCGCCGCGGCCGACATCGCCGCAGCGCCGCTGCCCGACGTCGATTTGCGCATCGCCGCGGATCGATCCGAGTCGCCCATTCACGACCGGGACTTCGCCGTGGTGGAGGAACTGCGCGACCTGATGTCCGCAAATGTCGGCGTCATCCGCGACGCCGCCGGTCTCGCCGGCGCGCTGAAAGCGATAAGGCGTCTCTCCGGGCGCACCAGCGACATCGAAATTTCCAACATGCTGACGACCGCGCTGCTGATCGCAGCCTCCGCCTTCGCGCGGCCCGAGAGCAGAGGCGCGCAGTTTCGCACCGACTTCCCGCACGCCAATCCCGCCCTGGCGCATCGCTCGCGGCTGACGCTGGCGGACGCCTTGCGCATCGCGGACGAGGCAGGCGCGTGAAAAGCCGGCGGCGCGAACCAATTCCCTCCCCTTCACGGGGAGGGTGGGCCCGCGAAGCGGGGTCGGGTGGGGTAAGGCTGCATGGGCAAACAAAGATTGTCGACCCCCACCCCTAGCCCTTCCCCGCAAGGGGGCGGGACAGAGCGCCATCTGGGTGCAATCCAAATCCCTCCCCTTCACGGGGAGGGTGGCCCCGCGAAGCGGGGTCGGGTGGGGAAAGGCCGCATGGGCAAACAAAGATTGGCGGCCCCCACCCCTAACCCCTCCCCGCAAGGCGGGAGGGGGACAGAGCGCCATCTGGGTGCAATCCAAATCCCTCCCTTCACGGGGAGGGTGGCCCCGCGAAGCAGGGTCGGGTGGGGAAAGGCCGCATGGGCAAACAAAGATTGTCGACCCCCACCCCTAACCCCTCCCCGCAAGGGGG
This sequence comes from Methylocystis sp. NC52PC, assembly GCF_055698645.1. Lineage (NCBI taxonomy): Bacteria > Pseudomonadati > Pseudomonadota > Alphaproteobacteria > Hyphomicrobiales > Methylocystaceae > Methylocystis > Methylocystis sp. NC52PC. Next base: position 3,529,613 of record NZ_CP170127.1, read on the forward strand.
AGGGGTATTATACGGTCATCGTTGCGAGGGCGCAGACTGATGAGTTTCGATCTTCCCCCCTTTCTCGTCGAGGACGCCGTGCGCGCGGCGCTCAGCGAAGACCTCGGCCGCGCCGGGGACATCACGACCCAGGCGATCATTCCCGAGAGCGCGACCGCCCGCGCCGTCATCGCCGCGCGCGAGACGGGCGTCGTCGCCGGCCTGCCGCTTGCTTGCGCCGCCTTCGCGCAGGTTGATCCCGGCCTAAGCTTCGAAGCCTGGCTTGCCGATGGCGACGCCGCCGAGCCCGGCGCGGTTGTCGCGCGCATCGAGGGATCGGCGCGCGCCATTCTCTCGGCCGAGCGCGTCGCGCTGAACTATCTCGGCCGCCTCTCGGGAATCGCCTCGCTCACCGCGCTTTACGCGCAGCGCGTCGCCCACGCCAAGGCGCGCGTCTGTGACACCCGCAAGACCACGCCGCTGATGCGCGCCTTTGAAAAATACGCGGTGCGCTGCGGCGGCGGCGCCAATCACCGCTTCGGCCTCGACGACGCCGTGCTCATCAAGGACAATCACATCGCCGTCGCCGGCGGCGTGGCCCCTGCCCTGCGCGCCGCAAAAGCTTTCGTCGGCCACCTCACCAAGATCGAGATCGAGGTCGATACGCTCGATCAATTGCGCGAGGTTCTCGCCGAAGGCGCCGACGTCGTTCTGCTCGACAATATGGCCCCGGACCTTCTGCGCGAGGCCGTGGCGCTAGTCGACGGGCGCATGATCTGCGAAGCGTCTGGCGGCGTTACGCTCGAGACGGTCGCGGCCGTCGCCGAAACCGGCGTCGACCTGATTTCCGTCGGCGCGCTCACGCATTCGGCCCGCGTCCTCGACCTCGGGCTGGATATCGAGATCGCTTAAGCTACGGCCTCACTGAGGCGCGCGAGCTTGAGCCCGCGCTTTTCGAGCATCTCGGGCAAACGCGGCGAGAGCAGGAAGGCGAGCTCCTGCTCGCGCGTGATCGTCACCGAGTCCTGCGCCTTGAGCTCTTCGTCGACATGGCCGGGATGGCACATGACCAAGTGGCGGCGACCCGGCGCGCGCAGATAGGTTTCGAAGGTCTTGGCGTAATCCCTGCCAGGATGGAAATCGGAGAAGCCGGAGAAGCCGTCGTTGGTGGCGAAGCCGTGATGCTGCGCTGCGCGCTTGAGCCCCGCGGAGAGGCCCCGCACGGCGAGCGCCTTGCGCGCCTGAGCGCCGCGCAGCAGGATGCGGTGCAGCCCGTCGCCGGGGTTTCTGAGCCAGGCGCGACCGGCGAGTTTGCGGGCGGCCATGGCCTCGATCAGCGGGTCGCGTATGCCCGGGAGGCCATGCACATGCTGGTGGCCGTCCACGAAATCCGGCCGACGTTCCATGACCGCCTCGAAGCGGTCGAACTGCCGGTCGATTTCGGCGCGTATCTCCTCGATGGGCAGCTTGCCGCGCATCGCCAGGCGGACCACTTTCGCGATCGGCGGGAACGTCCCCGTGGGCGCGAAGGCCGGCATGGGCCCGAGCGGGCGGCCGAGGGTGAGGTTGAAGTGGAGGCCGACATCGGCGTTTCGCGAATGGCGGAGCAGTTCGCGGCCCATCGCCGGCCAGCGCGGTCCGTTGACGAGCGCGGAGACCGCCGTCAGGCGCCCGGCGTCGAGCGCCTCCAGAATGCCGACGCTGACCCCATGGGACAGCCCGTAATCATCCGCGCAAAGGGCGATGATCCGGTCTTTCGCCATTGCCCCAACCTCCTGTTTGCAGCCTATGCCGCGCCCCGATTTTCTGCTTGAAACGGCGACATGAACGACAGAACTCAGCCCCCCGATATATCGGTCGTCATCCCCGTGTTCAACGAGCGCGCGAATCTGCAGCCGCTCGCGGCCCGGCTTGTCCCGGCGCTGGAAGGCGCGCGAATCGCTTTCGAGGCCATTTTCGTCGACGACGGCTCGCAGGACGAGAGCTTGAGCGAATTGCGCGCGCTCTGCGCGGCGGAGCCGCGGTTTCGCGCTCTCTCCTTTTCGCGCAATTTCGGCAAGGAGGTCGCGATCGCCGCGGGCCTCGACGACGCGCGCGGGCGCGCCGTGGTCATCATGGATTCCGATCTCCAACACCCGCCGGAGGTCATCCCGCAGTTCATCGCCCGCTGGCGCGAAGGCTACAAGAACGTCTATGGCCAGCGCGTCGACCGCGCCGCCGATCCGAAACTCCGCGCCATCCTGACGCGGCTCTTCTACAGAATCATCGACCGCTTCGGCGACGTGTCGCTGCCGCCGGGCGCGGGCGACTTCCGGCTTCTCGACCGGCAGGCGGTCGACGCGCTCTTGTCGATGCGCGAGCGGGCGCGCTTCAACAAGGGCCTCTTCGCCTGGATCGGCTTCAAATCCATCGGCGTGCCCTTCGAGGTCGAGAACCGGGCGAGCGGCGCCTCGAAATTCAATCTGCCGCGCCTCATGAGCTTCGCGCTCGACGGCATCATGTCCTTCTCGTCGATTCCCTTGAAGGTTTGGACCTATGTCGGCCTCGCCATCTCCTGTTTCGGGCTCGGCATGGCCGCCTATTACTGGGTCCGGACTATGCTCTTCGGCGTCGATACGCCGGGCTTCCCGACGCTCGTCGTGTCGATCGCCTTCTTCTCGGGCGTGCAACTCATCTCGCTCGGCGTCCTCGGCGAATATATCGCCCGCATTTTCAACGAGGTGAAAGGCCGGCCGCTTTATCTCGTGGCCGAGCGGATCGAGGGCGGAAAGCGAGACGACGCGGCGGCTTGAGCGTTCGCCATTCGCCGCCTATCCTCGCGAGCTGCGTTCCTTTCAAAACGTTTGAGCCTCGCAAGGAGGAAAAATGAAAAGCCTGAACCCGCTTCTCGCTGCGGCGTCTCTCGCCCTTCTCGCGGCGAGCCCCGTTTCCGCCGACCCGCTCGCGGACATCTTCTACCCGGCCGACGCCAACGGCGTCCTTCCGATGGAGCGCATTCTGGATCAGGCCCGCGCCGCCGTCGCCGGAACGATCAAGGAGATCGAACTGGAGCAGGAACACGGCCGGCTGATCTATGAGGTCGACATCCTGACCCCCGACAACCGGAAGGTCGAGATCGAATACGACGCCCGGACCGGCGCGGAGATTTCGCGGGAGGTGAAGAAGTATAAGCGGGAGAAGGAGGAGTGACTCTAAGGGCCCAGGTGCCCAGGCCCCCGGGCTACGACCGGTCACGCCTCTTGATTGCTTCTAATTTTTCACGCGGTAACCTCTCGAAGAGCGCCTGCACCCTCTTGGGCCTAGTGATGCAATCCTCGGCTATGAGATTTACAAGCTCGAAGAGCTTTGCCGCAGTTTCTCGGTCGTCCCTCAGGTCAAGTTCGCCAGGGTGAACTGCTTCGTTGCCAACTACTCGAACGATGTCGAGCGCCTGTTGGATATGTGAGTCCAAGCCATCCTTAACGAGTGCGGCAATGTCTGCGTTTATATTCTCGCCTAACTTCCCAAGTTGTTTGCATAGCTTTTGAATGCACAATCGGAGCAGTGCAGCGGCGCCTCGTGGCGAATGAGAGAGAATAGCCCGCGCCTCTTCGAAATCAGCACGAATATCCTCATTCATATCGGAGTTTGGCTCTATTTCATATTTTGTCGGCGGATAGAGCAAGGCATCATACCGCCATATAGAAACTTCATCACACGAATAGCATTGACTGATGTGAATGTTGGAAAGTTGTATTCGAACGTAATTCGTCGACTTAACCTCCTTCAAGAAGGGAACTCCCGTCAATTCACGCTTCCAGATCTTTAGTAACTCGCCCTTGCCTGGGCTTTCTCTAAATCCTGCCGTATCCGTGACTTTGTCCAACCAACTGGGCGTTATTAAAAAGGGCATCTTATTGTCTGGGCTGGGATCAGCGTAAACGCTGAACCACGCCTGATCAGCGAGAGCGCCACAGACCGGGCAGTTAAAGGACTTAAGAGCGATAGACGGTTGAACGTGTCTGGGGGACATTTCGACCTCAGTCGGGAATTCACTTTCGGCGATTTTCCGGTTGGCGACCCCGGCAGGACTCGAACCTGCGACCCACTGCTTCGAAGGCAGTTGCTCTATCCAGCTGAGCTACGGAGCCGCGCCGACAGCCTTCTAGCAGAGTTTTGCGTCTGACCGTAGCCCCGCGTCCCGGCGCCGGTCCCCGAGCGCCAGTCGGAAAAGAGGGAGAATTTGCAAAATATCTTGGTAAAAGCGGATTTATGATTCGCAGTCTTCTTTCCGTCGGCGGTTTCACCCTGCTCTCGCGCGTGACGGGGTTTCTGTCGCTGGCGATGCAGTCGGCGATCATGGGGGCCGGCGCGGTCTCCGACGCTTTTTTCATCGCGCAGCGCCTGCCCAATAGCTTTCGCGCCATTTTCGGCGAAGGCGCGTTCAACGCCGCTTATATCCCCTCCTACGCCAAGGCGCTGGAGCAGGAAGGCGACGAGTCGGCCGAGGAATTCGCCGGGGAGGTCTATACGCTGCTCCTCGCCTCGCAGCTCGTGATTTTGCTGCTCGTCTGGCTCTTTGCGGCGCAATTCGTCGGTCTGCTGGCGCCGGGGCTCGACGATCGGCCGGAGAAATTCGCCCTCGCCGTCAGCCTGACGCGCATCACCTTTCCCTATCTCCTGTTCATGACCCTCTTCGCGCAGCACATGGGCACGCTCAACGCCCATGGCCGCTTCGCCCTGCCCGCCTTCGCGCCAAATCTGATGAATCTCACGGTGATGGCGGCTTTGGCCCTGACCGTCGTCGCGCCGAAGCTTTTCCCCAACCCCGGCTATGCGGCGAGTTGGGGCATCACCATTTCCGGGGCGCTCGAACTCGGCCTGCTGATGTGGGGCGCGCGGCAGATCGGCGTCTTGCGGGGCCTGCGCAAGCCGCATTGGTCCCGTGTGCGCGAATTCTTCATCAAGCTTGGCCCGGCCGTCATCGGCTCCGCGAGCCCGCAGATCGCCGTCTTCGCCGATACGATTTTGTCTTCGATGCTCGCCGATGGCGGCGTGTCGTCGATCTCCTACGCCGAGCGACTCTATCAGCTCCCCGTCGGCGTCATCGGCATCGCCGCCGGCACGGTGCTGCTGCCGGAGATGAGCCGCCGCATCGCCTCCGGCGACGTCGCGGGCGCGCATCAGGCGCAGAGCCGCACCATGGCGCTCACCATCGCGCTGACGGCGCCTTTCTTCGTCGCCTTCGACACCATGCCGGAGCTGATCGTCGCAGGCCTGTTCATGCGCGGCAAATTCACCGCCGGCGACGCCATTGCCGCCGGGGACGTGCTCGCGGCCTATGGCGCGGGGCTGATGGCGCTGGTGCTGATCGCCTCGGCGCGTGCAAGCTTCCAGTCGCGCGGCGACACCTCGACGCCCATGAAAATCGCGCTCGCCGCGCTTGCCGTGAATGTAGCGCTCAAAGTCGCTTTGTTCCGCTCGCTCGGCGCCGTGGGCCTCGCGACGGCCACATCGGTCGGGCTGTGGATCAATCTCGCCGCGCTGGTCGCCCTCGCCATCGCCGAAGGCTTCATGGAGTTCGACGGCGTCTTCGCCAAGACGCTCGGCGCGACTTTTATCGCCACCGCGGTTCTCGCCCTCATCGCCATCTTCGGCCGAGCGCCCGCCCTCGCCTTCGGGCTTCATTTCAGCGCCCTTGCCAATCTCGTGGCCTTACTAACTCTCGGCGCCGTGGGGGCCGTTGTTTACGGCGCTGTGCTCGCCGGGGTGATGCGAGCCGCAGGCGTCGGGATCGCCACGCTGCGCGGCCGCGGGAAAGCATGACGCTTCCTCTCCCCGTTAGGCGGAGAGAGGAACAGCGCCGCCCTAACGTCACATGAATTGCGACAGCCCCGGGATCCCATTGGCGATCTGCTGCACCTTCTCCTTGCCGATGATTGTCTCCGCATAGCCGAAGATTTCATGGCCGAGCTTGTGAATTTGGCCCATGTCGAGGCCGAGGCCGTTGAGCTTGCCGGCGAGGCCCATCAGGCCAGAGCCAAAAAGCCCGCCGAGCATGCCGCCCATGCCGCTCGCCTCTCCTCCCGCGGCGGCTTCATCGGCCGCCTCGCGCGATCCCGGAACCTTGTCGAAGAACTCGCCAACGGCGCCGTCCGGCAGTTCCTTGTTCAGGAACGCGAGCACCTGACCAATTGCGGTCTTCGCTACGCCAGCCTCAACCCCGATCGCCGTAGAGACGCGCGCAATCAATTCATCCATATCGATTCCCCGCATTTTTCGGAAGTCTCGCCGCCAGCAACCGGAATTGCAAGCGTTCGCCGCGACGCGCGTCGATCAAACGGAACGGGAGAAACGCCCAAATGCGCGTCCGGCAGATCGAATAGTGGCGCGGCCACGCCGCGCCACTGTGGTTCTTCATGCGCGCGGGCGCATCTCGCCTTCCTCGCCAGGCGGCGAGGCCATTCCGGAACGCTCGGCCATCGCCGGCAGCATCGCCCGAATTTTGGCGACGCCTTCGGCGCCGATCAAAACTTCGGCGCGCGCCAATGTCTCTTCCAGCAGGCGCCGGCTCTGTTCCGCGCTCAAACCGAGATTGGCGAGCTTGCCGATGAGAATGTTGAGGTCGGCGCGGCCATGCCCCATGAAGCTGGTCATGCCTTCAATCGCCTGCGTCACGCCCCCGTCGCTTTTCGCCTGCGCGGCGGCGACGGCCTCTCGGGCGCCCGTCATCTTGTCGATCAACTCTCCGACATGTCCTTCGGGAACCTCGTCCCGCAGGAACATGAGGACATGGCCGATGGCGGCCTTGGCGATCGTGGGATCGAGCGTCGTCGACTCGACGACGCGTCTGGTCAGCTCTTCCATGACATACCTCCCTTGGGGATTACAGGAAGCGAAATGTCGCGGCTTCGGCGGCTGTCAACCCGTCTCAGGCGGCGTCGAGTCCGTAGAGCGAATGCAGGGTGCGAACCGCGAGCTCCGTATAGGCCTCGTCGATCAGCACCGAGAATTTGATTTCCGACGTGGTGATGGCGCGAATGTTGACGCCGCGCTCGGACAAGGCGCGGAAGGCGCGCGCCGCGACGCCGGCGTGGCTTCTCATGCCGATGCCAATCGCCGAGACCTTGGCGACGTCCTTTTCGCCCGCCATGCTGGCGAAGCCGATTTCGTCCTTGATCTTCGTCAGCAGCGCATAGGCCCGCTCATAATCGGCCGAACCCACAGTGAAGGTCATGTCTGTCATGCCGTCCTCCGAGACGACCTGCACGATCATGTCGACATTGACGCCCGCTTCGGCCAGCGGCATGAAGACGGCCGCGGCGACGCCCGGCTTGTCCGCGACGCGGCGAAGCGTGATCTGCGCTTCATCGCGCGAGAAGGCGATGCCTGTGACGACCTGGGCTTCCACAATATCCTCCTCGTTGCAGATGAGCGTCCCCTCGCCGGGATTGGCCGGATCGTCGAAGGAGGAGCGCACATAGGTCGGCACCTTGTGCACCATCGCCACTTCGACCGAACGGACCTGCAAGACCTTGGCGCCGAGCGACGCCATCTCGAGCATTTCCTCGAAGGCGACGCGCGGCATGCGGCGCGCCTTGGGCACGACGCGCGGATCGGTCGTATAGACCCCGTCGACGTCCGTATAAATGTCGCAACGGTCGGCGTGGATCGCCGCCGCGAGCGCCACGGCGCTGGTGTCGGAGCCGCCGCGGCCGAGCGTCGTGATGCGGCCCGTCTCCTTGTGGACGCCCTGGAAGCCGGCCACGACCGCCACTTCTCCGCGCCCGAACCCGGCGATCAACCCCTCGCCGTCGATCGACTCGATGCGAGCGGCGCCATGCGCGTCGCTGGTGCAGATCGGCGCCTGCCAGCCGAGCCAGGACCGGGCGTTGACGCCAATTTCCTGCAGCGCGATCGCGAGGAGGCCGGCGGTGACCTGCTCGCCAGAGGCGACGACGGCGTCATATTCCTTCATGTCGTAAAGCGGCGCAGCCTCTTTGCACCAGGCGACGAGCTCATTGGTCTTGCCCGCCATGGCGGAGACCACCACCGCGACCTCGCGGCCGGCGTCGACCTCGCGCTTCACATGGCGCGCAACATTGCGGATGCGCTCGACAGTGGCGACCGAGGTGCCGCCGAATTTCATGACAAGACGTGACATGGAACCGCGTTAGAAACCAGGCGCCGCGGGCGGGGAGCGGCTGATGCGCTCCCATTCGCCAATCCGGCAAAGCGGGCGTATATGTGACCGCCCCCGCCCCCCTGTCAACGGCGGGACGAGCCAGCGCTCACGAGGGCCGTTTTGAGCTACCTTATTTTCATTTCTCATGGCTGGCGCGACCGCTGGATCGCCAAGCAGATGGCGCGATCGAACACTGACGCGGGCGCAACGCCGTTCATCGATATTTTCGACACCAAAAAGGGGCGACCGCATCGCCGAACGCGTTCTCGAAGGAACCCGGAACAGCCGGGAGCTGGTGGCGCTCCTGACGCCTTGGTCGGTGGACCGCAACTGGGTCTGGACGGAAATCGCAGCAGCCTGGGCCTTGGGCAAGCGCTTCGTCGGCGTCACGTATGGAGTAACGATCGAGGAAATCGAGAAAAACCACGGCGGACTGGCCTGTCTCGGCCCGACGAACCTCGTTGCCCTGGACGACTTCGACGATTACATAAGCGAGATGTCTGACCGGGCTAAATCGGAGACGCGCGCGTGAAGGCGTTCCTTTCCTACGCACATAGTGACGCGGAATTTGCGGCCTCCCTTCGGCGCGAGCTCGAAAAGCAAGGGCTCTTTGTCATCGATCCAATGCAGGATTTGGTTCCGGGCGCGAATATGCTCGATTATTTCCGCCAAGCGCTCAGCGACTCAGACGCACTCATCCAGATCGTGCCGCAAACCGGCGCCAGCCAGGCGAACAATGTCTGGTTCGAAGCCGGCGCTGCGAAGGCGCTAGACAAATCGGTCGTCGCGGTGATGCCCGACGCTCAGGGTAGGGAAACCGCGTCCTCGGTTGCTGATTTCGCGATTTTCCAGGCGTCCAAGAAGCCGATGGAAAATGTCGCCAAGACACTGATACAGGCGCTCAACCCCGCGCACTGACCACTAAACGCAAAGTCTATAGAGGTTCCTTGTGTCCAATTCGCCCCATTCCGCCAGCGTGAACCCCGAAGATGTCGCGCGTTTCAACCGCCTCGGCGATCTGTGGTGGGACAAAAAGGGCAAGATGGGGATCCTGCACGAAATCAACCCCATCCGCGTCACTTATATCCGCGACCACGTCCGCCGCTTCCTCCTCGGCGACTCGAGCGCGCTGAACGAGGCGCCCGAGCGGCCGCTGGAGGGGGTGCGCATCGCCGACATCGGCTGCGGCGGCGGCATTCTGAGCGAGTCGCTCGCCGAACTGGGGGCCAGGGTGACGGGGATCGACCCGGCGACCAACAATATCGCCGTGGCCAGCCGCCACGCGGAGAAAATGGGGCTCGACATCGACTACCGGAACATCACGGCCGAAGCCCTCGCGGAGACCGGCGAGCAGTTCGACGCCGTCGCGGCGCTGGAAGTCATCGAGCATGTCGAGGGTCCGCGCGAGTTCATCGCCATGCTGTCGCGGCTCGTAAAGCCGGGCGGGCTCATCTTCATGGCGACGATCGACCGCACGATGAAGAGCTATCTCTTCGCGATCGTCGGCGCCGAATATGTCCTCGGCTGGGTGCCCAAGGGCACGCATGATCACGACAAATTCATCCGCCCGGACGAATTGTCGGCCTGGCTGCGCCGCGCCGGCCTGCGCGAGATCGACCGCGCCGGGATGACCTTCCAGCCTTTCACCCGCACCTGGCGCAAGAGCCACGATACCGACGTCAATTACCTGATGGCGGCCAAAAAGGAGGCGTGATGCCGTCTTGTTCGGACAGGAAGCCGAAAGTAGACTTTTGCCAATGCTGAACGAATCGACGTTCCCATCCTCCGCCCGGCGCGCCAGTCGCCTTTTCGGATTGTCGCTCGCGGCCGCCCTCGCGGCGGCCTTCGCCCTCGCGCCAGCTTCGGCGCCCGCAAAGGACAAGCCGGCGGCCGCCAAAGACGCCGCCAAGGACAAGAAGGACCAGAAGCCCGCCGACGACGCTTCGAAGGACGGCGCCAAGGACAAGAAGGCCGGCAAGAACGATAAGGCGGAAAAACTCGGCAAGGCCGACAAGACCGATAAAGCCGAAAAGAGCGACGCCGGCGGCTCGGGGAAGCCAGAGCAACTCGGTTCCTACGGCGAATGGGGCGCCTATCTGGCGCTGAGCGGCAAGGACAAGACCTGCTACGCGCTCGGCCAGCCGAAGGACCGCCAGCCCAAGGCAAAGCTCAAGGACACGCCCGGCTATATTTTCATCTCTTCCCGCCCTGGCGAAGGCGTGCGCAACGAGGTGGCGATCAATCTCGGCTATGCGACCAAGGACGGCTCCGCCGCCACCGCCGAGATCGACGGCGACGACTGGGAGCTGATCACCAAGGGCACGAACGCCTGGGTGAAGGACCAGGGGAAAGAGAAGGAGTTCGTCGGCGCCCTTCGCGGCGGCGCGAAGCTTATCGTCAAGGCCGCCTCGTCCAAGGGCACGTCGACCATCGACACCTATGCGCTGAAGGGCCTCTCCGACGCCCTCGCCCGCGTGGCGCAGGAGTGCAAATAGCCCCAGCCGCACGCCGCCGAGGGCTCTGAACGCCAGCGCCTGCATGAGACGGGATAAGGGGCGGCCGCAGCGTGCGGCCCCTCGAGCAAGCCGCCGCCATCGCCCGCGGGCAACTTGGCGCATCGGGCCGTGGGCGGCCACCTCGGCTTGAGCCCCTCCCTTGCGCCCTGCTTTTCCTTCGAATCACCTTGGCCCGGCGCGGCCGCGAGAGTTATTCGCCGATTTCGCTGCGCGTTTCCCCCAAACGCCGCCGCCTTGGCAGTAAAGATTTCAGACCAACGACAACAATTGTCGTAGTTCCAAGTATATTTACCAAGGACTCGCGGGCCTGTGGTCCTTTTGCGGCGGCCCCTCCCACGTCATTTTGATCCGGTCAACGACGGCTTCCCCCTGTTGCCTTGTTGGCGAGCGATGGCCGGACCGCCTAGAGGCCATAGGCGTTTTCAGCCGTCGCTCTCTCTTGTCGATGCAGCCAACCCGGCCGCCTGCGCGGCGGTCGGGCATCGCTTCGACATGGCCGACGACACGAAGGAACAGAACTGGCTTTATGAAGCCGTTCTGTAATCTATCACGTCTATACTTATTTATACTTAGTATAATGTCACACATTGCGTCCATATGTCGCATTTTATATTTGCTTTACTTGCTGTGATGGGCTAATAACGAGGCCTCGTCTCAACGAAAACAATGGGAGGGAAAACATGTCTGTTAACGTTCACGGCGGCGCCGAGGTCGGCAAGATTCTGCTTTACATCGCTGGCTTCGTCGCCTTCGTCGTCGTGGCTCTGACCTGGGTTCCGGAGCTCATTTCTCCGGACAGCGCCAACATCACCGGCAACACCGGCTCGACCGCGCGCATGATCCAGTAAGCGCGAAAAAAGCGGCGTTTCGGGCCCCGTCCGCCCGGAACGCCGCGATCCGGCAGACTTGTGAAAATCCTTGCTCAAGCCTGTTGCAATGCCGGATCGATTGATGCATAAGACCCCCGCGCCGGCTGGCGGCCAGCCAAAACGGCGCAACGGATGCGGGTGTAGCTCAGGGGTAGAGCACAACCTTGCCAAGGTTGGGGTCGAGGGTTCGAATCCCTTCGCCCGCTCCAAAGAAGCTCCGCGAAAACCCTAAAGCGGAGGTCGGGGTAGATGCTCTCAACGCGCGCCCCCGCGAAAATCAATCTCACGCTTCACATTTTGGGCCGCCGCGCCGACGGCTATCACGATCTCGAGAGCCTCGTCGCCTTCAGCGGCGCGGGCGACACGCTCACGCTTTCGCCCGCCTCCTCCCTCTCGCTCGAGATCGCTGGCCCGACCGGCGCCGCCGCAGGCGCGGGCGACGACAATCTCGTCCTAAAGGCTGCGCGCAATCTCGCCGAGCGAATCAAGGGGCTCAAACTTGGCGCCTTTCGCCTCGACAAGCGCCTGCCCGTCGCGGCGGGAATCGGCGGCGGCTCCTCCGACGCGGCGGCGGCGCTTCGCCTCCTGGCCCACGCGAACGGCGTCGACGCCCAGGACCCCCGATTGCGCGAGGCCGCGCGCGACACCGGCGCCGACGTCCCGGTCTGCCTCGCCGGCCGCGCCCGCATGATGCGCGGCGCGGGCGAATCGCTGGGGCCGCTCCTGCGCTTGCCGCTGCTGCCGGCGGTGCTGATCAATCCCGGCGTGCCGGTCGAGACGCGCCCGGTGTTCGCGCGACTCGGCCTGCAGCCTGGCCAGCGGGTGGCGGGCGCGGCCCATCCGGAGATCGGCTCCGACGCCACGGCGGCGGAGCTTCTCGCGCTCCTCTCGAGAGGCCGCAACGACCTTGAGGACCCGGCCTGCCTGCAGGCGCCTGTGATCGTCGACGTTTTGGCCGTGCTGCGCGCGGCGCGCGGCTGCAAGCTCGCGCGCATGTCGGGTTCGGGCGCGACCTGCTTCGCGATTTTCGGCGCGCCGCAGGCCGCAGCCACCGCGGCCCGGGCCATCAGGCGGCAACATCCGGAGTGGTGGGTGAAGACGGCGGCGCTGCGATGAGCCGCCGTCCGCCCCAGAAGGAGCGGCCCGGCCGCGGTCCTCGGAACGATCGCCCCGAGCGCGCCAGGGAGGCGCGCGCGGCAAGCGCCCGGCCCCCGCAGAGGGGCGAGCCGCCCGCCGGCGATGTGAGGCGCGGCCCGTTTCGCGCCGCCTCGCCGGAGGTGGTGACGCTTTATGGCGCCCACGCCGTCCGCGAGGCGCTGAAAAGCGGTCGGCGCAAGCTGCTCGCGCTCTATGCGACCGAGACCGCCCTGCCCCGCATCGCCGATCTCGCCAAGGCTGCGGGGCTTGAGCCGCGCGTAACCGATTCGCATGCGCTCTCACGCCATCTGGGCGACGAGGCCGTGCATCAGGGCCTGCTCTTGGAGGCCCGCCCGCTGCCCGAGGCCGATCTCTCGGACATCGTCAGCAAGAGCGGCGTCGTAGTGGCGCTCGACCAGATTACGGACCCGCACAACGTCGGCGCGATCCTGCGCACCGCCTGCGCCTTCGGCGTCGACGCGCTGATCGTCACGGAGCGCCACAGCCCGGAATTCGCGGGCGTGCTGGCCAAGGCGGCGTCTGGCGCGCTGGAGCATGTGACGATCGTCTCGGTCGTCAATCTCGCCCGCGCCCTCGACGATCTGCGCAACCGCGGTTACGGCGTCATCGGCCTCGATTCGGAAGGAGCGGAGCCGATCGAAACGGTGCCATTGTCGGCGCCGCTGGCTCTCGTCCTCGGCGCCGAGGGCAAGGGCCTGCGTCGCCTGACCCGCGAACGTTGCGACGTCGTCGCAAGGCTCGACTTGCCGGGCCCCATCAAGAGCCTCAACGTCTCCAACGCCTGCGCCGCGACCCTCACCGCGATTCACCTGCGCCTTCGGAAGCCGCAGGATTGACCTTACGCCGCGCTTGGACGATTAAAGCAGGGAACTGCCGGTTTAGCTCAGCTGGTAGAGCAACTGATTTGTAATCAGTAGGTCGGGGGTTCGAATCCCTCAACCGGCACCAGTCGTGACAAGCTGGAGCGGAATCGCCGCTCGGGCGAAGCTCGCCACAACAGCCGCGCTCAGCTCAGAAAAACAAGCCCGGCCGCACAGATGGCGCAAATGGCGGTTAGGGCGACGCCGATCGTTGCGGCGGACCAGTCCCGATCTTTCGCGGCCTTATAGGCCGAAATGGCCAGCAGCAGGCCGGAGACGGCGAATGCTGTCGCGCCAAAAAGCAGCAACACGGAGATGGCGCGCGCCCAGAACGTGCTGGCGGCGGGGGCGATCTGGACGAAAGACATGGACTGACCAGTGGCGATGTGGCGCCCGAGCTTGCGGAGCTTCAAACACGGGGCGTTTGCCGCCTGCTTTTGGGCGCGGAACAGAGCCGGTAACAAAAAGAACCGCGCCGGTCCGTGCGTCGGCGCATTGCACGAACGCGGTTTAGCGGCATCAGCCGCCTCAAAGACGGGAGGCGGAGCTGTGCGGCCTTCCGCTGCGCGCGGGTGATTGAAAACTTCCGCCGGTTACTGTTTCGTTGACGAGAGGTCAGGTTTGACCCGGCGCTCATGCGCGCAGGCCCTCGCGCGCGGCTCACTGCTCGGCGAACAGATCGAAGTGTCGGTTGATTCCGGCCTGGACGAGATTGCCGTCGAATTTGGTGCGGGTGGTCAGGCCGTAATTATAGGCGACGTTCGGCAGGCCGACATTGGAGCCGGTGTAGCGCAAGGCGTTATAGCCGGTCGCGGTCGCGTCGCCGAGATTGTAATAGAGATATTCCGCCTTCACGCTCCAGTTCGGCATGAACATCCATTCGACGCCGCCGCCCGCCGTCCAGCCGAGAAGCGAGTCGGTGAATTGCGCGCTGGACAGCGTCCAGTTGGAGACCGCGGGATTGCCGTTCGGCGCGGTAAACAGCGCCGTATTGGAAATCACCCCGCCATAGGCCAGACCGCCGGTCCCATAGAGCTGCAGCGTCGGCGTCGGCAAAAAGCCGAGGCGCCCGCGGATGGTGCCGAGATAGTTCAGCGTCGCGGTGCGCTGGCCGTAGTTCACATAAGTCGGCCTGCCGACGGCGATCACCGAGCCCTGCATCGTCGTGTCGGTGTTGCCCGACACGCCATGCAGATCGGCCTCGACGCCCGCCACGACGCCCGGATCGAAGCGCCAATTGGCGCCGAGCTGCAGGCCGCCGATGAAGCCGGCCAGCTGGTTGTCGCCATCCATCAGCCGCGACGCCGCCGCGACCGGATTGCTGGCGACGGCCTGCGAGGTCGCGCCCGTCACCGTCCGCGTCGTCGGGTTCGACCAGGCGCCGCCGCCGTTCAGGCCCACATAGACGTCGCGCCAGCTCGGCGCCAACGGCTTGCCGCCCGGGCCCACCGCGCCCCAAAGCTGCGTCACCGGATCCTTGGTGATCGGCTGGCCGTCGCCGAAAGCGTTGGCCGTCGCCTCCAGATAGAAGAAGTCCGTCGGCTTCGAGGTCAGGCCCCAGGTCGTGCCGGTCTGGGTGACGCCGAAGGCCGCGTTGGAATAAGGCGCCGGCCATTGCTGGAACGCCACCGGCGGCGCGAAGCTCGATGTGAACGACCCCGGCCAGAAGCGCGCATAGCTCGCCGTGATGTTGATGAACTGCGACAGCTTGTAGCGGGCGCGGATGTCGAATTCCGTGCCGAGGAAATTGCCCCTGTTGCCGAGCGGCGCGAACAGATTGGCGCGGTCCCAGGCGTTGGCCGGGCTCGCCAGCCAATAGGCGCTGAACGCCGTGTCGATCTGCAGGTTCTTCGCCGGCGTGAACTCCAATCGGACCTTCGGGTCCTTGATGTTGTTCCAGGCGAAATAGTCGTTGCGCGAGAACGGCTGGTTGAAGCCGTAGAAAATATCGAAATTGCTATTCGAGTAATTGAACGGGCTGCCGTTGCCCGAGCCATAGACATAGACCGTGCTGATGCGCGGCTTCCAGGGATGGTCGGAGAAAGTGTAGCCGAGCTCCAGCCCCCAGGCCAAGGCGTTGTGCGGAACCGTCACTTCGACGCTGTTTTGCGAAGTGACCTGGTTGATGAAGGTCGGCGTGATCTGGATCGAGGTGTTCGTGCCGAGATAAGGCGCCGCCGTCTGCAGGCGTCCGAAGGAGCCGAACTGCTTGTTGATGTCGAAGTCGTAATCGAAATTGCCGATGACGCCATACATGCGCACGCCCGGCGCATAGGTCTCGCGATGGGTCTTGAGCGCATTCGACGGATTGGACGGGTCGCCATATTGGGTGCGGCCGAGGAAATACGGCTGGACGGTGACGTATTCCGAGAAGCGACGGAAGCTGAACACGCTGCCATAGACCCAGTTCTGCCAGTCGGGCCGGTCGAACTGATAGGGCAGCCGAACCACCGGCCGCATGAAGAAGCTGTCGAGGTCCCAGTCGTTGTCCTTCTTGCCGACCTTGACGCGGAAGCCTTCGAAATTATTCGTCGTGTTGCGGAACTCGTTTTCGGCGATGAGGCGGCGGTCGAGAAGTTCGAAGTGGAAGCGGCCGGCGCGCACCGTGAGCGGACGATCGTTGCCGCGCGGATCCTTGCCGAAGGCGTCCTTGAAATAGAGTTCGCCATAGGCCGAAATCAGATCAGTCTGGTTAATCTCCTGGCCCTGCAGCTGATAGATGCTGTTGAAGGCGCGCGAATCCTGAAACTCGACCACGGCGCGGAACGGATCGAGGATATTCTGGATGCCGAGATAAACGCGGGTGCGCGACAGCCACAGCGAATTGGGGAAATAGCGCCGCTGCGAGGTCGGCGGAAAAGTGGTCGTGTCGGTCCAGGGCCGATAGTCGTTCTGGCGATATTCGAACCGCACGCGCGAATCGAGGCCGACGTTGAGCCAGTCGACGCCCTCGAACTGCGGATAGGTCTTGCCGAGATTGCGCACGTAAGGCGGAATGTCGGGCTGCGGCTCGAGGCGATAGCCGCGCGTCGGCACGTAATAGCTCTTCTTCTCTTCTGGCTTGGCGTCGCCCGGCTTCGCCGCCGCGCCCTTGACCGCGTCGCCCTTCGCCGCGTCGCCCTTCGCCGCGTCGCGCTTGGCGGCGTCGCCCTTGTTGGCCCCGTCGCCCTTGGCCCCGTCGCCCTTGTTGGCCCCGTCGCCCTTGGCGGCCACGCCTTTTTGATCCGCTTTCGCCTCGCCGCGCGTCGCGTCCGACTGCTTGCCTTTCCCGGCGGCGGACTCCGTCTTCGTCGCGACAGAGGGCGACGCAGGATTGTCTTCGGCGATAGCCGCAACAGGAGTGGTCGTGAGAGAAGCAAGCAAAGCGCCCCAGGCGACCGTCGCTTTCCAGTGATTGCTGTTACGGGAAGTCATCAGCCGGGAACCCTTCAGTCGGACTCGTATATATCGTTACTATAAACGATTGACTGCCGCGCGCTCAGTGGACGACGCTAAATCCTTGTTCGGCGAAGATGTCTTTCGCCGCTTTGCTTTTCAAGAAGGAAAGCAGTCTCTTCGGCCCCTCTCCCTGCGCCGACGAGGTAAGGGCGACCGGATAGGCGATTGGCGGATGCGACTCAGCGGGGAAGGTCGCAACGATCTTCACCTTCGGCTCTGATTTTGCGTCCGTAACATAAACGATCCCGAGAGCCGCTTCTTCGCGCGCGACGAACATCAATGCGGCGCGGACATTGTCGGTAAAGGCGAAATTCGGCTCCGCGAGGGACCACAGACCGTATTTCTCCAACGCCGCCTTTGCATATTTTCCGACCGGGACCGAAGCCGGATCGCCTGTCGCAATCTTGCCGGAGCCGATGGCGGCGGAAAAGGCTTCCTTGGTGAAGGGCAGTTTCTCCAGCTTCGATGTTTTCGGGGCGACCACGACCAGGACGTTGCCCAGAAGGTTCGTGCGCGTCCCTGCCAGGATGAGACTCTTCCCGGAGAGATAGTCCATCGACGCTTCGTCCGCGGAGATGAAAACATCCGCCGGCGCGCCGGACTCGATCTGCTTGGCGAGCGTCATGGAGCCGGCGTAGCTGACCTTCAACTCGACGCCCGACTTGGCCTTGAAGGCGCTCGATACGGCGTCGAGCGCATTTTTGAGGCTCGCCGCCGCGAAGACGGTGACAGTCGAGGCGCCCGCCGGCGCGCTCGGCGGCGCCGACGGAGCCGTAGACTCAGCCTGAGCCTGCAAGGTCCCAAGAGCGAGCGTAAGCGCCAAAGCGATGCATGAAAGTTTCATCGGACAACCCCTCGGACAACGGACGACCATCGGCGCGGTTGAATATGCAGGAATATGCGTAAGCAACGGAAGCGCCGGAGTCACGCGTAAAATTATCGCAATTGATGCCTGTTCTGACGCCATCCGGGGAGCAGAATATTGCCATTCGGGGGCATTTGGGCGCTCGCCGGCTTTCCAACCAAGCGCGAATATGCAAACTTTACGGAATATCCGGAAGAGAGTCATTCTGCGATGTCTGAATATTTCACCACCCGGGAGCTCGCCGCCCTCCTGCGGATCAAGGAGCGCAAGGTCTATGACCTCGTCTCCGGAAAGGCGGTGCCCGTTCGCCGCGTTACCGGTAAGCTATTGTTTCCAAAGAAAGAGATCGAGGCCTGGATTGCGAGCGGCGGCAATCAGGACGGGGCATGGATCAAAGAGAAAGCGGCGCCGGACCAGCCCTTGATCATGGCTGGCGGCCATGACCCGCTTCTGGAGTGGGCGTTGCGAGAGTCGCGTTCCGGAATCGCAGCCCTGCTCGATGGCGCGCTCGACGGTTTGGAGCGCATGAAAGGGCGCAACTGCCTGGCGGCCGGGCTCCACATTCCGGGACATAACGACGGGGAGTGGAATGTCGACGCTGCCCGGGACATGTTCGCGCAGGAACCTGTCGTCCTCATCGAGTGGGCGAAGCGAACCCGCGGGTTGATGTACGGCGCGTCCATCAAACGCCCGATCGCCAAGCTCGCCGACCTCGGCGCCCTGCGGTTCCAGCCACGCCAACCGGAGGCGGGCAGCGAGTTGATCCTCTCAGCGCTGCTCGCAAAGGAGGGATTGGATAGATCGAGCTTGAAGATCAGCAACGCCATCGAGCGCTCCGAAACCGATCTCGCCATGGCGGTGGCGGCCGGGCGCGCGGATGTCGGACTGGGAATCGAGGCTGTCGCGCGGCAGTTTCAGCTCGAGTTCACGCCGCTCGTGGTGGAGCGCTTCGATCTCCTGGTTTGGCGCAAAGCATATTTCGATCCGCCATTTCAAAAATTCCTGCTGTTTTGTTCAAGCGACGCCTTCAAGGATCGCGCCAGGGCTTTCGGCGGCTATGACTGCGCCGGGTTGGGGAACGTAATGTTCAACGGCGCGTGACGGCGACGCGCGCGTCATTCAGTCGGCCAGCCAGGGCTGACGCTCGTTCGCGGCGCTTTCCACGACCGCGGGAATTGTGAAGTAGAAGGCCGCGCCCTCCCCCGGCTTCGCTTTCACGCCGATGCCCCAGCCGTGGCGGTCGGCGATCGATTTGCAGATCGCCAATTCGATGCCGGTTCCGGGATACTCCGTCTTGGCGGAAATCGTTCGAAACGGTTCGAACACAGCCTGCGCGAATTCCTCGTCGAACCCGACGCCGCTGTCGGCGATCTCCAGCCGAATGACGTCGCATTCTGCGGAGCCCTCAATTCGGATTTCGGGGGCCTCTCCGGCCTTTCGATATTTGATCGCGTTCATCAAAATGTTTCGCATCAAGCAGGCGAACTGGGACCGATCCGCTTCAAACCGCAACGCTGGAAGCTTGATCGAGACATGCGCGCCCGCATCGGCGATGACGCCGCCGAGGTCGCGGAGGAGCGCATCTATTTCTTCGCGCATGTCCAGCATCTCGAGACGTTGTCCTCCCATGACGGCGCTGGAATAGGTCAGCAGATCGTCGACGAGCTTGCGCGCGGTCGCCGCGTAGCTGCGCATGGCTTCCTGCGCATATAGCATGTCCGCCTTGTTGGAGGACGCCAAGGCGTTCTCCAGCAAGTCCGAAAACGCCTCGATTCTGCGCAGCGGCTCCTGAAGATCGAGCGACGTGACGTAGATGAAGCGGGCCAGCGGCTCCGACGTCGTCGCGGCGGCATGGTCGCTCTCCAGCGCCTGTTTGAGATTTTCAACCGTCCGCCGCGCGCCATCCTCGAGGGACCTGCGCAGGAATTGCTGAAACGGGCGCATGAACAGCCGCCGCTCCTGCACTTCAATGCTGAATGAGACAAGCGTCGACTCGTCGTTCTGCTTTTCGAACGCGTAATGCGCGATGAACGGCTCCGTCACCCCTTTGAGGGAGATCGCCCGCGGCGGGGCGAAAGATTGGATTTCGAAGGTGGACACGGTGCGAATGCCGCGATCGAGCGTTGTTTGCCGGGCCCTCATGCCGGCTTTTGCCGCGCCCTGGGCGAGAGGCTCGAACTCCACAACCTGCGGGCACCAGCGCGTGTAATTCCTGAAGAACCCATGGCCCGCGAAATCGAACACCGCGCAGAGCGGGCGCTTGACCACGGTCGTGGCGGCTCCGCTGATCACGCTCGCCGACTTGGAGGTTAGCATTGCAACGACTCCGGAAAGACTGCTCATCTGAGAGATGAGTTGGTCACCGGCAACCCAACATTCAACGCTTCAGGCGACACGACGCTTGTCGAGCCCAAGTCCTATTTCCGGCGCTTTCGAAGATCTGCGCGGATTTCGCTTTGTTGCTCCTAAGTAGGGGTACGACTTGATTCCCCGGAAAAACGAACAACGTTTCGCTTCGAGGCCAGATGGAGTGCAAAGAAATGAGCGCCGGCGTCGAAGGCGGACTTCTCGTAATGGCGGTGGGGTTGTTCGTGATCCTGCTGCTTGCCGAAAAGATGCGCCCTTACAAGCCCGTTCCAACGTCAAGTTTGCGCGAGTCATTTACGACGAACGCCTCGGCTTTTCTTTTCAACAATCTCGTCTTGAACGCGCTCTCCCTTTCGAGCCTGTTTGTCGTCGCCCAACGCTACGGCGCCCATGGCCTGCTGCATGGATTGGAGGATGGCCCGCTGAAATGGGCGCTTTCCTTCGTATTCTTCGACTTCGCCGTCTACTGCTGGCACTTTCTGGGGCACAAGTCGGAGCGGCTTTGGCGTCTCCACAAGGTGCATCACAGCGACAAGAACATCCATGTCTCGACCGGCCTGCGCTTCCACGTGCTGGACCAACTTTTGGAAGTGGGCGTGAAGTGCATCGGCGTCCTGGCGATCGGCGTAACCGCGAACGTCGTGGTCGTGTGCGAGATTATCAGGATGTTTTTCGTCTTCTTCCACCACGCCAATGTCGCCGTGCCGGGCGAGCGCTGGCTCTCCTATCTGGTGATCACGCCCAGTCTGCACCGCGTGCATCATTCGACGCGGCGCATCGAGCATGACAGCAATTACGGGATCGTCCTCGCGATCTGGGACATGATCTTCGGCACGCGCAAGGAGCTTGCGCCAGAAAAATTCGGTCTCGAAAACGTCGAAGCGACCAACATCCTCCAGCTTTTCAGCCTGGCCTTCGTGACCGAATACTACTTTGCGCGCGTGTTGCACCTCCTGCCGAGAGCCGAGACGCGTCACGATCTGAAGCCTGCGATGATCCCCTTGCGCGCCCGCTGCCGAGATCAACGCCCCTTGTGATCCGCGCCCATGTCCAGCGTGCTGGCGCGGGGCGGCAGAAGGTTCTTCTCCCGCAGCAGAACAACAAAGGCGTCCTCGGTGGTCAGGCCGATCCATCCGCCCGCGTCCTGCACCCAATAAATATCCCAGACATTGAGCCATCCGTTCGCCTCGAGCGCATCGGTCATCATGTCTTCATCGAACATAAAGGTCACGCGCATGGCTCCAACGGCGTGTCGCCTCTTGCAGAGCGCTCCGTTGGAAATCGTCCAACGATACTTGCCTTTATGTTGGGCGCGGGCGGACCGCTGCAAGGCGGATAGACGAGGGCCCGTCACCGCGACGAGCCTTCCGCCGGGAGACGATCTGGGATGCAAAGCGTCAGGCGCGGGCGCAAGCCGGCGCCGATTCGACGATTTGCCGCCCTTGTCGAGGTTCGCCTGGAGTGATAGAACAAATATCGAACAGAAGCCCGCTGACCGCGATGATCTGTGGACAAGCTGGCGGGGTGCGCCAGATGGGAGCCACATTGCACTAAAGTGCGGCGCGTTTAGCATGTGGAGAGAGACATGGCGGGGAGCGTCAACAAGGTCATTCTGGTCGGCAATCTCGGGCGCGATCCGGAAGTGCGAACCTTTTCCAACGGCGACCGCGTCGTGTCCTTTTCGCTGGCCACGACCGAGTCGTGGCGCGACAAGAACACCGGCGAGCGGAAAGATCGCACCGAGTGGCACAATATCCAGATTTTCAACGAGAACCTGGGCCGCATCGCCGAGCAATATTGCCGCAAGGGCTCGAAGATTTATCTCGAGGGCCAGCTTCAGACGCGCGAATATACCGACAAGGACGGCAATCAGCGCAAGGTGACGGAGGTTGTCGTTCCGCGCTTCCGCGGCGAGATGACCCTGCTCGACAGTAAGGGCGGCGGGCGCGGCGAAGGCGATTTCGAGGGCGGCGGCTATGGCCAGAGCGGCGGCGGCTCCTTTGGCCGAAGCTCCCCCATGGAGCGCGCCCCGGCGGAGCGGCGCCCGGCGCCGGCGGCGGGCGGCGGGCGGCTCTCGGACCAGCTCGACGACGATATCCCCTTCTAAAGTGAGGCGATCGCCAGCGGCTACGCTTTGGGCCGTATGCGCCTTGCAGCGCAGCGGCGCCGCGCCGGTATTGCCTTGTGGGGCCGGTTGATATAGCAAAACCTGAGCGAGGCGCGGCCCGATCCGCGCGACGAAGAGGAAAGCGCGAGCAAGCGCCATGAGTCAGAAGCCGATTAACGTCACCCACCTCTCCACGTTGGTCGCGGTCGCGATCCTGGTGGGCACGGAGCTTGTCGGCGCGTCCTGGGCGGCCGGTTGGGCGCTCGGCGGCCTGTTTCAGCTCGACCCGACAATCAGCCGAGCGATCGAAGTCGCCTTCTCGCTGCTGGGTTTCGTCGGTCTCTACTTCTTCATGAAGACCGCCATTCGCAATGAGCCCATCCGCGGTTGACGGCTGAAAGCCCAATCCTGATTGCTGATCTTTCAGGCCCTCGCCCAGAGGACGCCTCATTGCGTGGCCATAGCAGTCGCTTTCAAGGGTGATTCAGGGATGATGGATAAGCAGGACCGCCGTTCCTTCCTCAAGACTGCTGCGGCGACCGGCGCGCTCGGCGCCGTCGGCGCGCCGCCGGCGGGAGCGGCCGCGTCGCGGATCACTAACGTCAAGCTGGGCGAGGCCGCGCCCTTCTCCTTCGAGGCGCTGAAGCAGGAAGCGCAGCGGCTCGTGAAGGAGCCCTATCGCAATCCGAACATCCCCTCGCCCGAGATCACTTCGCAGATCGACTACGAGAAGTGGGGCCACATCACCTACAACACCGACCACGCGCTTTTCGCCGATACGAAGGAGCGCTTTCCGGTCGAGTTCTTCCATCTCGGCATGTTCTTCCGAAAGGCCGTGCGCGTGCATGTCGTCGAGAACGGCGAGGCGCGCGAGGTGCTGTACGACACCAGCTATTTCAACATGCCGGAGGATTCCGTCGCCCGGCAGTTGCCGCCGGGGGCCGGCTTTGCCGGCTTCCGCATCCAGGAGGCGAAGGACGGCGCGCTCGACTGGAAGAAAAACGACTGGGTCGCCTTTCTCGGGGCCTCCTATTTCCGGGCGATTGGCGAGCTCCGTCAATACGGGCTCTCGGCGCGCGGCGTGGCGCTCGACACCTGGCAGGCCGGCGCGCCCGAGGAATTCCCCGACTTCACGCACATCTATATCGGCCCCGAGACTCAGGACGGCGTCGTGCTGCACGCGCTGCTCGAGGGCCCGTCCATCGTCGGCGCCTACAAGTTCTTGATGGCGCGCGGCAAGGGCGTCGTGATGGATATCGACTGCTCGCTTTATCTGCGCGGCAAATTCACCCGTTTCGGCATCGCGCCGCTGACCTCCATGTATTGGTTCTCAGAGACGGTGAAGCCGACCGGCATCGACTGGCGCCCCGAGGTCCATGATTCAGACGGGCTCAGCATGTGGACAGGCTCGGGCGAGCGGCTTTGGCGGCCGCTGAACAATCCCCCCCGCGTCATGGCTTCGGCGTTCAGCGACACGAATCCGAAGGGCTTCGGCCTGATGCAGCGGGACCGCAATTTCGACCATTATCTCGACGGCGTGTTTTACGACCGGCGCCCGAGCGTGTGGATCGAACCCAAGGGCGATTGGGGCTCGGGATCGATCCATCTCATCGAAATCCCGACCGACGACGAAATTCATGACAACATTGTCGCCATGTGGGTGCCGGAAAAGCCGGCGCTTCCCGGCGCGAATTTCAACTTCTCCTATCGCCTGCACTGGCTCGCCGACGAGCCCTACCCGACTCCGCTCGCGCGCTGCGTGGCGACGCGCCTCGGCAATGGCGGCCAGCCCGGCAGGCCGCGTCCCAAGGGCGTGCGCAAATTCATGGTCGAATTCCTCGGCGAGCCGCTCGCCAAGCTCCCCTTCGGCGTGAAGCCCGAGCCCGTCCTCTGGGCCTCCCGCGGGAGCTTCTCCTATATCTTCACGGAGGCGGTCTTCGACGGCGTGCCGGGCCATTGGCGCGCCCAGTTCGATCTCACGGTCGAGGGGAAAGAGCCGGTCGAGATGCGTGTTTATCTCAAGAACGGCGACACGATTCTGACCGAGAACTGGCTTTACCAGTATCACCCGTTCTGAGCCGACGCTTCAATCGAGCTTCGTCTGATAGGAGCCGTCGCGCGCCATGGTCAGCAGCTGCGCGGCCGAGTCGCGCCAACTCATCGGCGCGAGCGTCGACGGTCGCGGCCTCTCGGTGAGCGCCTGGTCGAGGGCTTGGTCGAGGGCTTGGGCGAGGGCGTCGCTGTCCAGAAGCCGGAAATAGGTCGGGCTGTCGCCAGCCGTCTCACGAAAAACAGGGATATCGCTGGCGATCACAGGCGTAGCGTAGCGCGCCGCTTCGACGATCGGGAGACCGAACCCTTCCGCCGCCGAAGCAAGGACCGTGGCGCGCGCATGGCGGTAGAGCAAGGCGAGATCGGCGTCGCTGGCGTCGGTGAGCCAGAACAGCCGCTTGCCAAATTCCGGATGCCGGACCATGCGCCGCTCGAAATGCCGCATCCCCCAGCCCCTGGCGCCGACGATGACAAGAGCGGCGTCGAGCCCGCGCGCCCAGAGCTTTTCCATGGCGTCGAGCGCGACGGGATGGCCTTTGCGCGGCTCGATGGTGCCGACGCTGAGGAAATAAGGCCGGCCGTGCGCGAGCCGTTGTGCGAGCCGCGAGGCCTCGCCGGTCTGCGAGCTGGAGAAGTCATCGCCGAGACGCCACCAGCCGATGGGATATCCTTTTCGCCCCTGGCCGCTCGCAACGAGATAGTCGCGCAGGCTTTCGGCTGTGGCGCGGGAATTCGCGATGACGCCGTCGCTTTGCAGCACGATCTGCTGCATCCACGCCTCGAAACGCTGCGCGATGGGCGGGCTGAAAGCCGCAGGATAGACGATCGGCAGAATGTCATGAAGGCAGACGATCGCCGCGCCGCCCTTCGCCTTTATCTGCTCGACGATCGGCGGATATTCATCGAGGTGGTTCCAGCTCGCATCGAGCATGACAAAGACGTCGCCGTCTTCGATCGCGACTTTTTCCGGCGCCCGCGGATGGCTGTAATAGGCATGGAGCGCGCCCTCGTGGATCGCGACGGGAATGCAAAGCCCCAACTCGAAGCCATGGCGCGCGACCTCGCGGACGACGCGCTGAATGCCGGTGTTCTTGCCGGAGCGCAGGGCGCTCGTCATGTCGAAGAGCATCCGCGGTCGCTTCGTCAACAACGTCTCGGGAAAAACGTCGGCTTCGGCGCGCGCCCAGTTTGGCGGGCCGCCGGGCGCATTGGCGTTCGGGAACAGCTTGGCGTGAAGCGTACCGAGCAGGCGGGAGGCGGTCCAGTAAAGCTCCTGGATCTTCAGCCGGACAAACCTTTCGAGACCTTTGGTCTCGACCGCGGCCGCCTCTCGCTGCGCCACAGCGTCGAGGTAGGCGCGAATCCTTTCCGCATCATTGGATCGGCGCTCTTCGGCCAAGGTACGACATCTTTCCTAGCGCACAAGGTTGCGGCGGCATGAGTAGTCGACGCCGACTGCGAAGGGAAGCAAAAAGCCGCCCTCCCCCGCCTGCTGAACGTGGCTTGCCGCTCGGCGCCTAAACGGATTATCTTGCCCGGGCGCAGGCATGAACGCAGCCTTAGGCAAGCCGCCAGCAGAGCGGTCAACTCTCCACCCGGACCCTCAAGACGCAGCTGAATGGCGAACGAAAGACCCTGCCAGATCGAGATGATCCGCCACGCGCCGAAGCGGCCGATGACGGCGTTTTTTCGGTTCTTCAATTCTGAGGGCGAGTGCGTCCTGGCCTTCCCCTATCGCCTGCAAGACCGCGTCACTCATTTCAACGAAGTGATGATGGATCCGCGCCTGTCCGTGCAGGTCGACGCTGGCGAGGCCGACGCGCGGATTTCGGTGCGCGTGCGGCCTTGCGACAGTTATTATCAGTTTCGGCGCAAGCTTTCCCATTTCCTGGGCAACTTCCGCACAAAGCCCGCTCCGCCCAGGCCCGATCCCACGCGCATCGCTCCGTTCGTGGCCGAGGGAACGGCGACGTCGTCGGAAACGCCGCTCGTCAGCATCGTCATTCCGACACGCGATCGCGCGGCCCTTCTGGCCCGCGCCGTAGAGACGCTGTTCGAGAATGCGCGCTGGCCGAACAAGGAGCTCATCATCGTCGACAATGGCTCCGTCGAGCCCGACGCCCTGGCGCTTTTCGATCGGCTTCGCGCGCGGCCGAACGTCACCATCCTGCGCCGTGACGAACCCTTCAATTTTGCCCGCCTCGTCAATGAAGGCGCGCGTGCGGCGCGTGGCGACGTGCTGGCCGTGCTCAACAATGACGTCGAAACCGACAACCCCGACTGGCTGGGGCCGCTCGTTCGGCTCGCAATCGACCCGCGCGTCGGCGTCGTTGGCGCGAAATTGCTGTATGAAGACGGAACCGTCCAGCACGCCGGCATTGTGCTGGGCATCCGCGGGCTCGTCGCCCACGCCGGATGCGGGCGCGGCCCTGACGACCCGGGCCCCTACGCCATGTTGACCACGACGCGGCGGGTCTCGGCCGTCACAGGCGCTTGCCTTTTCACCCGCCGCGACGTCTTCGACGCGCTGGGAGGCTTCGACGAGGCCTTTGTCGTCGAGTTCAACGATGTCGATTATTGCCTGCGCGCCGGCGCGGCGGGTTACGCGGTCGTTTACGCCGCAGAGCCGGCCCTCATGCACAAGGAGGGCTCGACGCGGCAGGCGCGCCCGCTACGGGAGCGGGAGGTTCTCGATCGCAGCCTCTTCGTGCGACGCTGGGGCCGCGCCCTCATCGACGATCCGTATTATCCGCCCGAGCTGACGCTGCGCGATGAGTCGCTGGCGCTGGCGGAGACGAAAAATGGCTAGCCTTCTAACAGCCGCCGACATCCGTTTCTCCGTCGCCCCCATGATGGAGTGGACGGATCGTCATTGTCGCTTCTTCCATCGCACCCTTACCCGGCGTGCGCGTCTCTATACGGAAATGTTGACGACCGGGGCCGTGATTCATGGCCAGCGCGACAGGCTCCTGGGCTTCGACGCGTTCGAGCAGCCGGTCGCCTTTCAACTCGGCGGCTCGGATCCGGGCGAACTCGCGCGCGCCGCGAAAGTCGTGGAAGCCTTCGGCTATTGCGAGGTCAATCTCAACGTTGGCTGTCCCTCGGACCGGGTCCAGAACGGCGCCTTCGGCGCCTGCCTCATGCAGCGTCCCACCCTCGTCGCCGATTGTGTGAAGGCGATGAAAGACGCGGTCGCTCTTCCAGTCACCGTCAAGTGCCGCATCGGCGTCGACGATCAGGACCCCGAGCAAGCACTATTTGAAATGGCGGCGCGTTGCGTGGCCGCCGGCGCCGACGCCCTCGTCGTTCATGCGCGCAAGGCGTGGCTGCAGGGTCTGTCACCTAAGGAAAACCGCGACGTTCCGCCCCTCGATTATCCGCTCGTGCATCGCCTCAAGGCCGCCTTCCCGGCGACGCCGATCGCCATCAACGGCGGCATTGCGACGATTGCACAAATGCAGGAGCAGCTTCGAGTGATGGATGGCGTCATGGTCGGACGCGCCGCGTATCACGATCCCGCTCTCCTGCTCGAGATCGACCAGGCGCTCTTTGGCGCGCCGGCACCGGTCAAGGACGGCTTCGCCGCCGTCGACGCCTTTCTGCCCTACGTCGAGCGCGAACTCGGCAAGGGCGAGAAACTCTCCAATATCACGCGCCACATGCTTGGCCTCTTCGCGGGCCTGCCAGGCGCCCGCAGCTTCCGTCGGCGGCTGGCCCTCGACGCGGTCCGGCCTGGCGCGGGCGTGGAGGTTCTCATTGGGGCGGTCAGCGAAGTGACGCGCGCCATGGCCCGGCTTCGCGACGTTCATGCGGCGTGACGCTCACCGGGCCGACAGCGCCGTTAGCACGGCGATCTCCGCGACCTGCTGCGCGGCGCCGAGAACGTCGCCCGTATAACCGCCAATCTGCCGCTGCGCGAGTTTCGACACGACGACGGCGGCGCCGAAGGCGCCCATGATCGCCACGACGGTCTGCGCGAGCGACGCGCCGGCGAGCGCGGGCGTCACAGCGATCGCGGCGCCCAGATAAAGGGCGACGCGCGTCGCCGCGGGGGACGGCGTCGCCGCAGAAGCCCCGGCGCCGTCTCCGCGGGCCGGGCGCATCGTCACGAGCGGTATGAGACCGACGGCGCGCGACAGCGCCGACGCCGCAATGATCGAGACCGCCGCGAGAACGGCGCCCCGCTCGAACAGCGCGCCAATCGCGGCGACGCGGGCGAAGGTCGCCAGGCAAAGGGCCAAGCCGCCAAATGAGCCCAGCCGGCTGTCGCGCATGATCGCAAGCTTTTGATCCCGCGTTGCGCCGCCGCCGAAGCCGTCGGCGACATCCGCCAGACCGTCTTCGTGCAGCGCGCCCGTCGCCAGAGCTAGAGCGCCGACGGCGCCGACCCCCGCAACCGTCGCCGGCAGATGTAAGAGCGCCGCAGAAATAACGACGACTGAGCCAACCCCGCCGATCGCTGCGCCGGCCAAGGGCGTGGCCCAGCTCACGCGCGAGAAATCGGGCATGACATGCCCTTCCTTTCCCGCGCTCACAGGCAGACGGGAATAAAATCGCAGGCACGCGCGTATGTCATCGCCAATCGTGGGGGTCATGCCCTTTCATGGCCGAAGGCGGTAAAATTGTCGAGCGCCAGCGCCTCAATTCATGTGAACGATCTGAATGGCGGCGGGAGCCAGCACCACGAGCATCAGAACGGGAAGAAAGAAGATGATCATCGGCACCGTCAGTTTTGGCGGCAGAGCGGCCGCCGCCTTTTCGGCTTCCATCAAGCGGGCGTCGCGGCTTTCCTGAGCGGTTACGCGGAGCGCCTGCCCGAGCGGCGTTCCATACTTTTCCGCCTGGATCAGCACGGTCACGACCTGCTTGGCCGCGGCAAGGCCGGTTCGCGCCGCAAAATTATTGTAAGCCGTCCGCCGGTCCGGCAAATAACTCAACTCCGCCGTGGCCAGCGCAAACTCCTGCGCGAGCTCAATGGACTGAGAGCCAACTTCCTGCCCGACTTTTCGAAAGGCGGCTTCAATCGACATCCCGGCTTCCACGCAGATCAGCATCAGGTCGAGGGCGTCGGGAAACGCTCTCCGCATCGATTGTTGCCGCTTGGCGGTCACATTGCTCAAAAAGAGCTCGGGCGCCTTGATCCCGGCATATAACGCCGCCACGCAGGCCCCCGCCTCAGTCATGAACTCCGTGTCAGGATCGCCTAAAACATAGAAGTACAGGATCGCAGCGATCAAAAAGGCGATTGGCGAAACGGCTCTGAAAAACAGGAAGGCGATTTCGGCTTGCGGCCCACGATAGCCGGCCATGGCCAATCTGTCTCTGGCGTCCTCCGTGTTCAGCCACGTTGAAAGCGAAAAGCGCTCCACCACATCCTTCATATAGGCGTTGGCCTCCTGACGCAGCGCCTTCTGCGACCCGTTCTGCATTCGCCCGCCCTGGCGAAACTTCTCGCGCTCGCTCAGGACGCTTTTCCTACGCTTGGCGTAGTCGTCATTGGACGCGAAAAACAATCCTACCATTGCAAACATTGCGCTTACCGCGACCGCCGCCAGCACGCTTTTCAAGAACGACGGGTCGAATAGTTCATAGCGCATGGCGCCCTCCGCGCTCGCCCGTCAGAAGTCGAAATTGATCATTTTATGCATGATCGCCACGCCGATCCCCATCCACACCAAACCGCCGGCGAGGCATATCTGGCCCAGCGTCGTCGTGTAGAGCAAAGCCATGTAACTGGGATTGGTAAAAGTTACGGCGGCGCCGACGAGAAACGGCAGCGATCCAATGATGCCTGCGGAGGACTTGGCTTCGGCAGACATCGCTTTCACCTTCCCTTTCATCTTTTTCCGCTCGCGCAGAACCCGCGCCAGGTTTCCAAGCGCTTCCGAAAGATTGCCGCCAGCCTTCTGCTGGATATTGATGACGACCGCGAAAAAGGCCGTCTCTGATACTGGGACGCTCTCAGCCAAGCGCTCGACGGCCTCGCTCACCGTCATGCCGATCGTCTGCGCATCGACAATTCGCCTGAATTCACTGCGCACCGGCTCCTGTGCTTCCGTCGCAATCACACGCAGACAATCGGCGACCGGCAATCCGGCTTTGACTCCGCGAATGATCACGTCGAGCGCGTCCGGGAACAGCTCAATGAATTTCCCGGTTCTCCGCTTGGCCAGGAACGAAAGGAGCCAGCGGGGAAGCGCTAATCCGCCGGCAAGAAGCGATACGACAGTAAAAATCTCGTTGCCGCCGCCCACGTAGACAACCAAACAGAAGAAGAGGCCAGCAACCGCCGATCCTAGATAAAAGACCTGCACGGACCAACCCAATCCCGCCTGCTCGATCTTCTGCTCGAGGGTAACTGACTTGTTCCGCTTCTTATCCTCGATCTCCTTCAAGCTTTCACTGATGGCCTTGCGGCGCTTCGCCGGATCAATCCGAGCTTCCACTTTCCGCGCGGGCCCCGCCGCTGATCAGCGCGGCTTGCCGCTTCTGCGCTTTCAATCCGCCGGAGATGTAGGGATAGAGAAGGCCGTACAGCGCGGCGCCAACCGCGACCAAGAAAAGGACGGCGATTACGAGCTTTCGGTCCAACATGGCGTCCTACACGTCTTCGGGCTGGCGCGCCGCGTCGAGGGCTGCAACCAGCCGCTGTTCCTCGCCATAATAGCGCGCGCGTTCGATAAATTTCGGCCTGCTGATCCCCGTCGATCGATGTCGACCGATAAGCTTGCCATTGGCGTTCTCGCCGAGACTCTCATAAACGAACAGATCCTGCATCGTTACGACGTCGCCTTCGGCGCCCAGAATCTCGGTGATGTGCGTCACCCGACGGGAACCGTCGCGCAGGCGCGTGGCCTGGATCACGATATCGACGGACGACACGATCATGTCGCGTATGGTTTTCGACGGCAACGAAAAGCCGCCCATTGTGATCATCGCCTCGAGGCGACCGAGCGCTTCGCGCGGCGAATTCGCGTGCAGCGTTCCCATGGATCCGTCATGGCCAGTGTTCATGGCCTGGAGAAGATCGAACGCCTCCGGGCCGCGCACCTCGCCGACGATGATGCGCTCGGGACGCATGCGCAGACAGTTCTTGACGAGTTCCCGCATCGATACGGCGCCCTGCCCTTCAAGATTGGGCGGGCGAGTCTCCAGCCGCACGACATGCGGCTGCTGAAGCTGAAGCTCTGCAGCGTCTTCGCAGGTGATGACGCGCTCGTCTCCATCGATGTAGTTTGTCAGGCAATTCAGCAGCGTCGTCTTGCCCGACCCCGTGCCCCCGGAGATCAACACATTGCACCGCACGCGCCCGATGATCTTCAACACTTCGCCGCCCTCCGGCGAGATGGCGCCGAAGCGAATGAGCTGATCCAGCGTAAGCTTGTCTTTTTTGAACTTGCGGATCGTCAGCGCGGGGCCGTCAATTGCGAGCGGAGGCGCGATGACATTGACGCGTGAACCATCGAGCAGGCGCGCATCGCAGATGGGGGACGCGTCATCGACGCGACGACCGACCTGCGAGACGATTCTCTGGCAAATGTTCATCAACTGCGCGTTGTCGCGAAAACGTATATTCGTCAGCTGGATTTTCCCCCCCACCTCGATGTAGGTCTTGAAGGCGCCGTTCACCATGATGTCGGCGATGTCGTCACGCGCCAGCAGTGGTTCGAGGGGACCATATCCCAGCACATCGTTGCAAATGTCTTCGAGCAGCTCCTCCTGCTCGGCAATGGACATGACAACATTCTTGATCGCAATGATTTCATTGACGATGTCGCGTATCTCGTCACGGGCGTTCTCCGTGTCGAGCTTGGAAAGCTGAGAGAGGTCGATGGCCTCGATGAGGGCGCCGAAAATTACGCTCTTGGTCGTATAATATTCTTCGGATTTCTTCGACTCCATTGGAGCCGCTACCGTCTCCGGCTCCTTGCTTGGGGCCGTTTGCAGGTTCGATGGCCCCTTTGTCGCTAGGACCGACGAAGCGGGCGGCTGAGCGCGCCCTGCTTCTTCGCCAACGATCGTACGCTTTCCAAACATTGGGCCCTATTCCCTACGATAACCGCCGATACCGCGGCTTCAACCCGCCTTCATGCGGCCGAGACGCTCCATAAGCGGCGCAAGCAAGGTTCTCTTGGCGCGGCGCCCGACCGATCGGCCCATCAACAATTGAGCGATGTCGTCAATTGTCTCGATAATCTTGGAATTCGCGTCGACTTCGGCGAGCATCTGTCCATTATTCGCGGCGGCTCCGAACAATCTGGGTTCGAAGGGAATCACCCCGAGCGGCTCGACCGCGACCGCCTTCGAAAACTCACCAAGCGAGATTTCCGGCCGACGCGGCACCCCGACCATATTGAGGATCAGCCTTGGCGAATGGTCGTTGAGGCGAGAAGCCCGCAGGGCGTCGAACAGCGTCTTCGCGTTGCGAAGATTAGTGAGGTCCGGCGAGGCGACGATCACGACCTCGTCCGCGGAAACGAGAAGGCGCCTCGTCCAGCCGTTCCATTGGTGCGGCACATCGAGAACCGAACAAGGCACCGTCGCGCGCAAGACGTCGAGAGTCGTGTCGAACGCATGCTCGGAAAGATCGTAGGAGCGGTCCACCGTCGCGGGTGCCGAAAGGATGCTCAACGTATCGCTGCATTTCGAGGAGAGACGGTCGATGAAATTTGCGTCGATGCGGTCCGGCGAGTACACGGCGTCGACGATGCCTTGCGGCGGATCCTGATTGAAATCGAGTCCCACCGTGCCGAACGCAAGGTCCAGGTCGACGAGAACCGTCTGAAGAAGCAGCTGCCGGGAAATCGACCAGGCGAGGTTATGCGAGACGGTCGAAGCGCCGACGCCTCCTTTTGCGCCGGCGACCGCAATAACGCGGCCGAGCATTTCCCCGCTTGCATTATTATAAAGCGCCGAAACCTGCCTGATGAAGCCGATGATATTGAGCGGCGCGACGACATAGTCGCTCACGCCCCGAGCGATCAGGTCGCGATAGAGGCCAATGTCATTCTCGTGGCCGATGACCATTACTTTTGTTCCAGCGTCGCAGCATTCGGCAAGCTGCTCGAGCTGCTCGAAAAGGACGCCCCGGTCGGACGAAGACTCGAGAACAATGAGATTCGGCGTCGGTGATGTGCGATACGCCTCAATGGCGGCGGGGATGCCTCCGATATGGACCTTTACATGGGCTTTCGCCATACGCCGATCTTTCGCAGCGTTCTCGATCATCTGCGCCACATCGGCCGAATCCAGAAAACCCTGAACCGAAATCCGGGGAATGGGCGCAATATGGTTTGCGTGGTCGTTAACCGCTATCGACACTGCTGCACCCCGCCCTTAGCCGCCGACGCCGCTGATGCTCGCGCCATTGACGCGCCAGCTCGTGCTCGGATCGCTTCCTTGACGCAAGTTCTTGATCGCCCGCATTCGCATCTCGACGTCGGAAGGCGTTTCACCACGAGGATTCGCGAGGTCGCGGGGGTCTGCGACCTGAGCCGAAAGCGTCGCCTGGGTTGCGCAACCGAAGTTCCAATAGGTTTCATTCTGCCAGCCGGCGGTGCTGGTTCCGGACGCCAGATCCTCCGGCCACTCGCCGCAGCGATTTGAGACCTTCGCCTTCAAGGACTGGAAAGAGAGGCGAATAGGCGCGGCCAGCTTCGGGTCGACGACCGGGTATGCGCCTGTCACGACAACCCCTCCGAGCCCCGCCGAAGCAAGCGCGCGCTTCACAACGTCGACGCTGCCCGCTGCAACATTCGCGGAGGGACTCCCCGTAGGGACCATCACGCTGATCCGGCCGTGGCCGAATTCCTTGTAGCGGGCGATGAAATCCCGAAGACGCCCCAGGCTTTCCGAATCCAGACGACCGCCCTCCACGTATGGGAAGAGGTCGAGAACCTGCGGCGCCTCCGTGAGCACGATCGGATGACGGTCACGGTAATCATAAGGCGTGACGGGCGGCGGCAACGCGTGAGGCGCCGCGCAGCCTCCGAACACGACGAATGTCGTCAGCGCGAGCAGGCTGCGCGCTCGCAATCGACGTGGCGTGATTTTCGCTGACCTTGAGCACATGAGCATGGTTCCCCGTCAGGCGCGTCAATCGTGAATAAAGCCGACGCGGCCCTTGAATTTTTGCATCATCTGCGGATTGTTCCGCGCCGAATAAATGCGGTTGACCCGGCCCAGCAGCCAACCCTGGGGATCCGAGGCGTCGACGAATCCATCGTCTGGGCGAGTGACTTCCTGTTGCGAAAGCGGTCGAGCGATGTAGGGCGTGACGACCACGAGCAACTCGCTTTCATTTCGCTGATAGTCGCGGGAGCGAAATAGCGCGCCGAGGATCGGCAGATTGAGCAGGCCCGGAAGTCCGTTGATCGCCTGGGCGCTGGTTTGGCGAAGCAGGCCGGCCGTCGCAATCGACGCGCCGGAGGGCAGTTCGACTGTCGTCTCGTTCTTTCGCGACTTGAAACCCGGGACTGTGATGTTGTTGTAGGAAAAGCTTGCCTGAAGGTCCACTTCAGTGACCTCCGTCGCCAAACGCATCGAGATACGCCCCTCGGAAAGCACCGTTGGGACGAAATTCAAGGAGACGCCGTAGGGCTTGAAGGTGATGCCTGGCGTACAGACAGGCGTCGCTCCACTCGACGAAAACGTACACGCCCCCGATCCCGGCACGGCGATCTCGCCGCCGACCACCATTTTGGCCTGCTCGCCGGAAACCGCCGTTAGCGTCGGTTCGGCGAGAATGCGCGTAACGCCGTAGCGTTCGAACGCCTTCAGCGTCGCCTTCGTATTGTTCTGGCCATTGATTGTGAGCGCGGACGCGGACATCGTCGGATTGACCCCGAACGGATTCTCCGACACGAATTTGCCCCACCCGCCATCGAGCAGCGTGTCCCCTTGCGCCTGCGCGGAAATTCCGAGCTGCTTGATGACTCTGCGGTCAATTTCCGCGACTGTTACCTTGAGCGTTACCTGTTCCTGTCCACGGATCACGAGCGCATTAATGACGTTTCCACCTGCATCGCCAACGGGCGCCCCCGCCACACCCGCGACGGCGCTCATCGCCCGCGAAGAGAAACCCTTTGCGATGTCGACCGCGCGCTGTGCTTCTCCCGCCGAAGCGACCGAACCCGTCAAAATTATAACGTCGTTCACCGTTCGAGCGGTGATATCGGAGCGTGGTAAAGCCGCCTTCAGAAGGGGCATTAATTCGCCCACGTCGCGACCGATGCTGATCTCCAGATTAGCGACCTGCCGGCCGCTCGAATCCAGCCCGATAATCGTCGTCTGGCCAGATTCGCCGCCGATCACGTAAATCTTGCGCGCCGTCCGAACGACAGCGTCGGCGATCTTTGGATTGCCCACGACCAATTCCGAGACGTCCCTGGGAAGGTCAATGATCAACGACTTGCCGGCGCCCATGGAAATCCGGCGTGACAGCATCGGGCCGCTTCCTGACTCGACGGGCGTCCGCTCGATGACTTGCGACGCGGCGACGCCGATGGCGCCGAGGGTCATTGTCGAGACGGCGACGCCGCGCAGGATCTGCCTTATGAACTTCATCGTCGGCCCTGTAGTAAGAAAGGTCATCGGATTGGATCGTTCACCTTGCGCGGAGCTTCGAGGGCAAGCCGCGCC
Organism: Methylocystis sp. NC52PC; assembly: GCF_055698645.1. Lineage (NCBI taxonomy): Bacteria > Pseudomonadati > Pseudomonadota > Alphaproteobacteria > Hyphomicrobiales > Methylocystaceae > Methylocystis > Methylocystis sp. NC52PC. The sequence continues at coordinate 3,565,628 of NZ_CP170127.1, forward strand.
TGACCAAGGTTAGACCTTCGTCCTTCGTGTCTTCCTGCCGCTGCGGATCGTCTTCCCCCGCTTTTTTCTGAGCGTCGACGATCGGTCGCAGCATCAACGTCAGCAGCCCGCCGCGCTGTGCGACCAAGATGAATTCAGCTTGGTTCGGATCGAGTTCCAACGTCGCGGTGGACCCCGTGGCGGTCGACTCGGACCCCTTCTTTTCGACGGTTTGGCCGATCGCCAACACCCGCACATTCGCCAAGAGCAACTCAGAGGCGTAGACCTCGCGACCCTCCTCCCGTGAGGCGTCCGCGTCGCGATAGATACGCAGCACGTCGACGTGATCATTGGGAAGTATGAAACCGCCCGCGGTGCTGTTCAGCGAAACGTCGATCGCGACCGCTCGCATGCCTGGACCGAGCATTGTCGACATGAGTCCAGTCGCAGCGCCTTTGACCAATCGCTCCCTGCGAACCGGGTCGCCCGTCATCATGGGAACGCGAACGTATGACGACGTCACATCCTGGATGGCGTTGGGACTGCCGCTTTTCGTGATTGCGCCCGCCGGGACCGAAGCCTTCGGCCATTCCGCCCAGGAGATATCCGCTTCAACAATCTCGGCGCCATACGTCAGATCGCGCGTTGCAACCAGCACCTGCTCGACCGTCGGCGCCGGGGGCTGGAATGCAGGCACAGGCGCCTGCGGATTGTCGCCGCTCATCATCATGAACGCCGCGCCTCCGGCGACGAGCGAGATACCGAGAACGACAATTTGTGACCTGTTCATCGCGAATGCTTTCAAACCTGGCAAGCTCGAACGTTGCAGGAATTTCACCAGCGATGTGTCAAATTACAGTTAACCAGACGTTGCTTGACGGAGGGATATCGCAACCTCTCGCCAGCAAAGGAGATCTTGCTCGCGATACTCGGCCGCAGCCGTCGCGCCGCCTATCGAATTGCGGGAACTTCGACTTCGTCTGCAATTGGAACGAGAGTTCAAGCCGATTCGACTCAGAGGCTGGCCAGACCGCGCCAAATTGTGCTGTAGGGGTAGAGGAGAACGCCAGCGGTCCCGAGCGCCACTCCATAAGGCATGTGGTTCGACGCCTTATCAGCGACACGCGCAAGCAAGCGATACGATGATGCGCGGTCGGCATGATCGTACCAGCGGATCGTCATGATCGATAGCGCGACAGCGCCGCCGATGATCGAAAATACCAAGAGATACTCGAGCAGATTTTCGATCCCCAGCCAGAGCGCGGTTGCGGATGCGAGCTTGGCGTCGCCGCCGCCGATGTACCGCATCTCAAAGAGAATGAATGTGATCGCCAGAACGACGAGACAGCAGGCGACATGCATCGCGACCAAGACCCAGGGCGTTCCCAGCCAGGCGGAAAACGCCAGATAGCTGAATGCAAGAATGAGCGAAACGAGATTAGGGATCGTCAATGTCAGAAGATCGGAGAAAATGGCAAAAGCCATCAAGCCGGGGAAAACGACAAGCGCGAGGTTTTGCATATTCGTGCGATCCTTGCGTAAAGCTCGGGGATGGCGCCGACGTCACAAAGACGCTTGCGAGCCGAGGACTCGAGTTGATGCATTGAACGCTGCAAGAGCGAGAAGTCTAAAGACAAGCGGCCCCGTTTCCGGGGCCGCCATGCGTTCCCGCGATCCGCGGGGCGATTAAAGGTTGCCCTGAACGTTGTTGAAGGTCGCAGACAGCTTCGTGCCGAGATTTCTGGTCACTGCGATCACGGCGACGCCGATCAACGAGGCGATCAGACCATATTCGATCGCGGTGGCCCCAGACTCGTCCTTCAGGAAACGCGCAAGAAAAGTCTTCATGATTCTGCTCCGAACTAAGTTGACAATCGCCGGACCGGCTCCGTTACTTCGGTTTTCGGCGAACAGGCATAAGCTAGGCCGTGAACCCTTTCGAACTGGTTGATAAACGCCGGCCATGGCGGATTTTTGCTTCGAGAAGGATGATTCAATCCTGGATTGCGCTGTACAACAAATGCGACAGGCGACAATTGAAATGTAACTAAGGTCTTTTCCTGTTTTGCGATCTTGGCAAATGCAGTGATTGATGGCGATTTCGTTTCAGGAATCATTCACGTTTCATTGTTTCATTCCTGATGACTTCGCTGAATGCAGGCGCGCTCGCGCCGCGTTCAATCAAGAACGCGCAGCCGAAATTAAGGCTAAGGTGGCTTACATGACACTGTGTTTTCCTCACTTGCGCGCGGCTGTCGTCGTCGCGTCGACGGCGTGTGTGATTCATGGGGCCGCCGCTGAGGAGCGAACCATAAAAATTGACATCGAGCGCGCGCGGATCGTCAAGCTCCCCGAGGGCGCGCAAACGCTCATCATCGGCAACCCGCTCATTGCCGACGTCACGATGCTGAAGGCCAATCAGCTGATGGTGATTACCGGCAAGAGCTTTGGATCGACGAATTTAATCGTGCTCGATAAAGACGGGGCGCAGGTTGGAGAGTCCGTCGTCACAGTGACGCCAGCCGAAAACAAGGTCGTCGTGCAGCGTGGCCTCCATCGCGAGTCTCTGTCCTGCCAGCCACATTGCGCCCCTGCCGTCGATCTTGCCGATGACATGCAATATATGAGTAACGTCATTGGGGCTGCGAAAGCTTACGAGGCGGCGACGTCGGGACGCAAATAAGTTGATCGCCGCAGCAGCGCGCCATCAATGCCCCGGCCTCTTGCCAGTAGAGACAATAGCGAGACAGAAAACACGCGTGCGCGAATCTTTCGGATGACGCCGGCAAGCGACTCGGGACTGGTGACATGATTGGTGATAAATACCGACCTGCTGTGTTCCAGATCGTTCAGTGGCGAAAGGAGCGCGTCGCCGCGTTCATCTCGGACGATCGGGGCTATGGCGTCATCGAGTTCGCAATTGTCTCAGTGCCTTTCCTCGGCCTCCTTCTGGGCATTTTTGGAATCGGTGAACAATATCTCCGGCTGGCGCAGTTGCAGAACGCCGCAGACACAGCTGCTCGGATGATTATGACCAGCACGGCCACTGGCGCAATGAGCCATGGCGACTTCATCAAGAATTATGTCTGCACCTGGAAGTCCAAGGGGACCGTCGATCCAGGCACGCTGAGCCGGATGTTCGATTGCGACACCGTCTACGCCTTGGTAGATCGTATCTACAGTTATTCGAACCCCATTGCCGTTCCCAACCCAGCAACGCTTTCGTATTCCGTCGCCTGGGCCATGCAGCCGGGCCAAATTGGCTTTGTTCGCGTCTATTACCCGGCCAGCCGCTTGAGTATTTTTGGAAGCCTGGCTCCGACCTACCTTGCTGAAGGGAAATTCGTGCCGCTCCTTAGCGCCGTCGCAGTTTTCCGTGTCGAGGCGCAGTTTTGATGAGTGCGTCCCAGGATTGGCGCTGAACAGACGGGGTGGAAGAGGCAAAGCGATGAAAAAAGCCGGCGTCAATTCAGCCTTCGTCCGCGACAATCGGGGCGGCATCGCCTTCGAATTCGCCTTGATCTTGCCGGTGATGCTGTCCGTCATCTTGGGGCTCGTGGAAATCTCCCGCTTGCTCAATGCGAAAAAGAAGGTGGAGCTCATCGCCCATGCGATGGCGGACCTCGTGGCGCAGAAGACGGATGGGGGAGACTATCCCGGACAGGCTGGCCTCAACGACGATGACGTCCTTCAGATATACGCCGCCGCGAAGACCCTGTTGGCGCCCCTGCCGCCGGACAAGCTGAGAATTGGTGTTTCTGAAGTGAGAATTCGACGACAATCGTCCACGCCGTCAGGCATCACGAATTGGGTCATGCGCTTGAACAACCCGGCCGCGGATCAAACAAAATACTGCGCTGTCGTAGGCGGGGGCGGGGTAAAATGGTTGTCGCCTTCGGAGGCGTCTCCGAGCATGAATATTCCTGATATCAAAGGAGCCTCCGATAGCAATTTGGATATTTGGATCCTCATCGCAGACGTCTCTTACAGCTACTCGCCGGGATTTAGTTTTGCAGCATTTTCCTGGAAAAATGCGCCGAGCTGGACCTGGCGGGTTTCCAGCTATGCGCCGGTCCGAAACACTTATTCCGATCCAGACATTCAGTACAAAGTCACAAACGCGGCGTCAGGCGAGAAATGCAGCGATCCCGGCACGTGAAGGCATAGATGTCTTCGCGTCCCCGGGTCCGCGCGCCGATGCTGGGCGCCTCTGCGCCCGCGTAATGCTTGTCGCCTTCAGATCGTCTGATTATACGCGCCCACCTCTGGGTTCTCGCGCAGAATAGCGTCGATCGCGACGAACATCTCGCGCATGCGCTCTTCCGAAGCAGGGCTCTCGACCACGACCACGAGTTCGGGCTTGTTGGAAGAGGCGCGCACCAGGCCCCACGTGCCGTCGGCGACGGTGACGCGCACGCCATTCACCGTCACGACGTCGCGGATCGCCTGACCGATCAGCGTTTCGCCGCGCGCCTTCATCCCGTCGATGCGGGCGGTGACTTTCTTCACCACTTCATACTTCTTTTCGTCGTCGCAATGCGGCGACATGGTCGGCGAGCCCCAGGTTTTCGGCAGCTCCCCATAAAGGTCCGCCATTGTCTTTCCGGGGTTGCGGTCGAGCATTTCGAGAATATGCACGGCGGTCAGCAGACCGTCGTCGTAGCCGCGGCCGATCGGCGCGTTGAAGAAGAAATGTCCGGACTTCTCGAAGCCCGCGAGCGCGCCCAAATCATTGACCCGGCGCTTGATGTAACTGTGGCCGGTCTTCCAATACTCCGTATGCACATGCCGCGAAACGAGCTCCGGGTCTGTTGCGAAAAGCCCGGTCGATTTTACGTCGACGACAAATTTTGCGCCCGGATAGACCTTGGAGAGATCGCGCGCGAGCATCACGCCGATCTTGTCGGCAAAAATCTCTTCGCCGTGATTATCGACGACGCCGCAGCGATCGCCGTCGCCGTCGAAGCCCAGCCCCACGTCGGCGCCGGTCTCGCGCACTTTATCTGCAATGGCGTGCAGCATATGCAGGTCTTCGGGGTTGGGGTTGTAGCGGGGAAAAGTGTAATCGGGCTCGACGTCGAGCGGGATGACTTCGCAGCCCAGCCGCTCGAGCATGTTCGGCGCGAAGGCGCCAGCCGTGCCATTGCCGCAGGCGGCGACAACCTTCATCTTGCGCGAGAAGGCGGGCCTGCGCGTGAGGTCGTCGAGATAGCGCGCGCCGAAATTCTCGATGTAGCGATAGGCGCCGCCGCCCGCCTCCCGGAATTTGCCGGAGAGAACGATCTCCTTCAAGCGGCTCATCTCTTCGGGCCCGAAGGTCACGGGACGCTGCGCGCCCATCTTCACGCCTGTCCAGCCATTGTCGTTATGCGAAGCCGTGACCATGGCGACCGCCGGCGCGTCGAGTTCGAACTGAGCGAAATAAGCCATGGGCGAAAGCGCGAGTCCAATGTCCCGCACGCGCACGCCCGAGGCCATCAACCCCGCGATCAGCGCGAGCTTGATAGAGGCGGAATAGGAGCGGTAATCATGGCCGGTGACGATGTCGGGCGCCACGCCCATTTCGTGAATCAGCGTGCCGAGCCCCATGCCGAGCGCCTGCACGCCCATCAAATTGAGTTCGGGACCAAAGAGCCAGCGGGCGTCATACTCACGGAAGCCCGTCGGCTTCACTAGCGGCTTCTGCTCATATTCAAATGTATTGGGCGTGAGGGCGGAAACAGGCTTGGGCAGCATGGGATGTCCTTGGCGCTCGAAATGGCGCCCGTCGTTTACACCGTCGCGCGCGACACGGCAAAACGTTCCCCGCCTCAATCTCCGCAACCGAGGAGTTGCTTCGATGTTCCGCGCTCCGGACATTGGGGGGAGGCCACGCTGCCCTCGCGCCTCCCCCCTGTCTCCAGAGACATGGCGATCTTGTTCGCAAATGATTTCCCGCTGCTTAATGGGATTGTCGAATCCTGTCGCTTCGAGTCGAATTGAATGTCGGCGGGAGAGCTGGAACTTAATCGCTCGCTCGTCCATTGCTCAGGCCGGGCGCGGTTTTGCGCGCGTGGTCGGAGCCGCCTGGGCGGGATCGTCCGGCCAGAGGTGGCGCGGATAGCGTCCTTTCATTTCCTTCTTCACGTCGCGCCAGGAGCCGGCCCAGAAGCTCGGCAGATCGCGGGTCGTCTGAATCGGCCGATGCGCCGGCGAGAGCAGTTCGAGGGTGAGCGGCGCGCGGCCGCGCGCGAGCGTGGGATGCTGCGCGAGGCCGTAGAGCTCCTGCACGCGCACAGAGAGCAGCGGGCCGTTGGGCGCGGCGTAATCGAGCGCGTGGCGCGCGCCCGCGGGCGTTTCGAAATGCGCGGGCGCTTCGGCGTCCAGGCGACGCATCATCTCGTATGGCAGCAACGCGGCCAGCGCCGCGTCGAGGTCGCCCGGCGTAATGTCGGCGAGCCCCCCGCGGCCCATGATAAAGGGCGCAAGCCAGTCCTCGGCGCATGACGCCAGCGCCAGATCGGAAAGGTCCGGCCATTCCGCGCCCTCCGCCCGGCGCAGAAACGCGACGCGGTCGCGCAGCTGCGCCTGGCCCTTCGTCCACGGCAGGCGCGAGATTCCGAGCTGCGCAATCCCGCGCGCCAGCGCCCGGGCGCCATCCTCGTTCGGCTCCACGGGAAGGTTCTGTTCGCTCAAGCGAATGGCGCCGAGCCGGCGGAAGCGGCGGCGCCGGAGGCTGGCGCTCGCGGCTTCAAAGACGGTCTCGTCTCGAAACTCAATTCTCCCCGCGCCGATCTTCTCCACCTCCTCCGCATCGAGCGCACAGGCGGCGAGGATGCGCGCCTGCGCGGCGCGGCCGGTGAGTTCCGCAATGGCGAGAAAAGGCGCGCGCGACAGCGGGTCCTCGACCGGAAGGCTCGCGGCGCGGCCATTGGCCATGAGGAAGTCGCCTTTATTGCCGCGCGATTTGGCGATGCGGTCGGGAAAAGCGAGGGCGATGAGCGCGCCTTCGGAGAGCCCCCGCCCCGGCCCTCCCGCGCCGACCGCTGGAGTTTGCGGCAAGGGCAGCGCCGCTTTGGCCAAACGCGCCCAGTTCGCCGCAAGTCGTCTTGCCTCCCGCGCCCGTTTGGAGCCATCTCTCTGCATCCGCTCCAGGCGGTGCGACAGATCGGCGTCTGCGCCCCCGAGGCCCCGCTCCGAGAGCAGAATCGCCAGTTCCGCCGCCCGCTCGGCCTCGCCATGCCGCGCCGCGTCCAGAATCATGCGGGCGAGGCGCGGCGGCAGCGGCAGGGCGCGCAACGCCTTGCCTTCGTCGGTGAGCCGCCCCTGTGCGTCGAGCGCGCCGAGGTCGCGGTCGAGCGCGACGGCCTCTTTCCACGCCGGCGCCGGCGGTGGGTCGAGCCATGCGAGCTGGCCCGGATCGCTCACCCCCCAGGCCGCGAGATCAAGCGCCAGACCCGAGAGATCGGCGGCGAGGATTTCGGGCGCGGCGAAGGCGGGGAGCGCCGCGGTTTGGGGCTCGTCCCACAGGCGATAGCACACGCCGGGCTCGGTGCGCCCGGCGCGGCCGCGCCGCTGATCGACGCTGGCGCGGGCGGCGCGGACCGTCTCCAGCCGTGAGAGGCCGAGGTCCGGCTCGTAGAGCTGGACGCGCGACAGGCCTGAATCGATCACGATGCGCACGCCTTCGATGGTCAGCGACGTCTCGGCGATCGACGTCGCGAGCACTACCTTGAGGCGCCCCGGCGGGGCGGGAGAAATGGCGCGGTCCTGTTCGGCGCGATCGAGGGCGCCGTAAAGCGGCGCGATGTCGACGCCCTCGAGCCGCGCCTCGGCGAGGCGCGCGGCGACGCGCAGGATTTCCCCCTGCCCCGGCAGAAAGGCCAGAACCGAGCCCTTTTCCTCGCGCAGCGCCCGAAGGATGGCGCGCGTCACGGCGTCCTCGATGCGTTCATGGGCGTCGCGGCCGAGATAGCGCGTCTCCACCTCGAAGGCGCGGCCCTCGCTGACGATCGTCCGCGCGTCTCCCATCAGCGCCGCCACCCGCGCCCCGTCGAGCGTCGCCGACATGGCGACGAGGCGCAGATCGTCGCGCAGGCCCGACTGGGCGTCGAGGGCCAGCGCGAGCCCGAGGTCGGCGTCGAGCGAGCGCTCGTGGTATTCGTCGAAGAGAACGGCCGCGACGCCCTCGAGCGCCGGGTCGTCGAGGATCATCCGGGCGAAGACGCCTTCGGTGACGACTTCGATCCTCGTCTTGGCGGAGACCCGCGATTCCAGCCGCATGCGCAGGCCGACGGTCTCGCCGAGCCCCTCGCCGAGCGTCGCCGCCATGCGGCTCGCGGCCGCGCGGGCGGCGAGACGGCGAGGCTCGAGCAGAATGAGTTTGCGGCCCTGCGCCCAGGGGGCGTCGAGCAAAGCGAGCGGCGCCCGGGTCGTCTTGCCGGCGCCCGGCGGCGCAACGATCACCAGATTGGGAGATTGAGCGAGCGCCGCCTGTATGTCGGGCAATACGGCGTCGATCGGCAGAGCGTCTTGCGGGCGTGTCAAACTGCGGCTCGTTAAACAGCAAAAGGCGCCCCCTCCGCAGAGGGGACGCCTTTCATTAGCAGCCTTTGCGGCGTTACGCCGCCTGCTGGATCGCCGACAGCTTCCAGCCCTGCGGACCAGCGCCCGCGGGGCGACGGAAGGTCCAGACCTCGGTCGCCTCGGAGGGGCCCTGAGAGCCGGGCGCGGGCTTGCCCGTCGAACGGTCTTCCAGCACGTCGTTGAGCGCGAAGCGCATGGCGACGGTCGCATATTCGTCCGCGCCCTCGCGCCAGGCTTCCGAGAGGTCGCCCTGCAGCAGCTTCACGTCGGTGACGCGGTTGATCAGCCCCTTGCGGCGGTTGGCCTCGAGCTCCTCGTCGAAATGGCGGACCATTTCCGGCGTCGCCATGCCGCGCAGCGCGCCCATGTCCTCGCGGCTATAGGCCGCCTGCGACGCGCCGAGCAGGCGCTCGAAGGCGTTGAAGTCCTCCGGCGCGACCTTGATCGGCGTCGTCGACGGGCGCTGCTGGCCCGCTCCGCCGCCGAAGCCGAACGGCCCCGCCCCGCCCGCGCGGCCGCCGAAGGGCGCGCCGCCGGTGAAGGAGAAGGTCGAGCCTTGCGGGCTGGCTCCCGCCGGCGCGTTGCGCCGCTGCCACCAGGCAAAGGCCATGCGCGCCAGGAAGACGATCAGGGCGATCTGCATCAGGAAGCCGATGAAGGACATGAAGCCGCCGATGCCGCCGAAAAAGCCGTTGCCCGTCAGCATGCCGAGAAGGCCCGCGCCGAGCAGACCGCCGGCGAGGCCGCCGAGCAGACCGCGGCCGAAGGACGAACCGCCAAAGGCCGGGTTGTTCAAGCCCGGCTGGCCCATGCCATAGCCTGAGCGCGGCATGTCGCTGCGCTCGAAGGGCGAGGCCATTCCCGGCGCGGTGCGGGTCGACGGCGGCGCAGACCAGCTTCGCGAGCCGCGCGAGCCGAAACTGCCGCCCCCGCCCATACGCGCCTCGGCGATGGCCGGCGCCAGCGCCAGCAGCGCCGCAAAAAGCAATGAAATCAGCGATCCGCGCTTTTGCGCAAGAAACCGCAACATTTGTGCATCCCCTTTTGTAGAGAGCGAGGCTCCCCATCGGGGGAGAATATAGGAACGGCGGCGGAAAGCTGCAAAGGGCGGCTCCTCATCCGACGCCGCTTTGCGGGGCCGGATGAGGGGCCGCGCCGCTTTCACGGGCGCTCGCCCAGTGTTAGGTAACGGGCTCATCGATGAGCATAGCCAAGAGCCCATGCGCCCCTATCTCGACCTGCTCGACACGATCCTGCGCGACGGCGTGCGCAAAGAGGACCGCACGGGCACGGGCACGCTCTCGATCTTCGGCCATCAGATGCGCTTCGACCTGTCGAAGGGCTTTCCGCTCGTCACCACCAAGCGGGTGCATCTCAAGTCGGTGATCCACGAGCTGCTGTGGTTTCTGAAGGGCGACACCAATATCGAGTATCTGAAGGCCAACGGCGTCACCATCTGGGACGAATGGGCCGACGAAAAAGGCGATCTCGGCCCGGTCTATGGGAGCCAGTGGCGCGCCTGGCCCACTCCGACCGGAGAGACGATCGACCAGATCGCCTGGCTCGTCGAGGAGATCCGGCGCAATCCCTTCTCGCGCCGGCTCATCGTCACCGCCTGGAACCCGGCGGAAATCGATAAAATGGCGCTCGCGCCCTGCCATTGCCTGTTCCAGTTCCATGTCGCCGAGATCGACGGACATAAGCGGCTTTCCTGCCAGCTCTACCAGCGCTCCGCCGACGTTTTTCTCGGCGTCCCCTTCAATATTGCAAGCTATGCCCTGCTCACCCATATGGTGGCGCAGGTGACGGGCTGCGTCGCCGGCGATTTCGTTCACAGTTTCGGCGACGCCCATCTCTACCTCAACCATCTGGATCAGGCGCGGCTGCAACTCACCCGCGCGCCGAGACCCCTGCCCCGGCTGGCGCTCAACCCCGCCGTCGGCTCGATCTTCGACTTCCGCTACGAGGACATTACGATCGAGGGCTATGACCCCTGCCCGGCCATTCCCGCCCCCATCGCCGTCTGAAGGAGCCTCATGAACCCGAAACTCGTCGCCGTGGTGGCTCGCGCGCAAAATGGGGTGATCGGCGTCGGCAATGGCCTCCCCTGGCGGCTTTCCACCGATTTGAAGCGCTACAAGGCGCGGACCTGGGGCCGGCCGATGATCATGGGCCGCCGGACCTGGGACTCGATCGGCCGGCCACTCCCCGGCCGGGAGAGCGTCGTCGTCACCCGCCGCCCGGGTTTCGACGCCCCCGGCGCTCATGTCGCCAGCACCATTGAAGAATCGCTCGAACTGGCGCGCCGAATCGCAATCCGTATGGGGTCGGACGAAATCATCGTGGCGGGAGGAGAGGAAATCTACCGCGCCCTGCTCGACCAAATTGCGATGATCGAACTCACCGAGGTTGACCTCGACATTCCGGGCGACGCGCATTTTCCCCTGCTCCACCCCACGGATTGGGAGGAAATCGCACGGGAAAGCCCGCCGCGCAGCGAAAGGGACGAGGCCGACTTCGCTTTCGTAACCCTCCTCCGGCGAGGCGGCGCGAAGATAAAATAACAGGCGGAGACCAGTTGCGAGAACGGCGCGCAATGGCTATAAGGCCCTCGAAAGCGGCCCGCGCGGCCGCCGGATCGGAGTGTAGCGCAGCCTGGTAGCGCACCTCGTTCGGGACGAGGGGGTCGGAGGTTCGAATCCTCTCACTCCGACCATCAAAAAATTCAAAAACCAGACAGAATGCCGTTAGCCTCGGACCGCGCCCCCCGGGACGAGCGGCGATCAGCGCTCGCCGAGTGCGGCCCCTCGCAGCGGCGCTAGTAATTCTCCAATACGAAGCAGTTGAAGTCTCGTTCGTCGCCGTACCGCCATTGGCGCAGGTCGTAGCGATAGAACGTCCTGTGACTTGGGTTGGCGGACAGCAAGAAGAGGCCACAACGGCCGGCGTAGACCAGATCTTTCGTCCCCGCCCCTCTCCCCAGGGCAAGCGACGGAGTCGCCGCCGCGGCGGCGACGGCCAAAGTCAGGACAAGCACGCTGAATAACCGCTTGCACAGTTTCGGGCTGCTGCGTCCCATGCTCGACCTCCGTTTGTCAGAGTCGTCATCAGCAAGAAACAGCCTGTCGGCGCCGATGTTCCGCAAAGGGCCCCACCATGGCGGCGCAGCTCGACGGCGCGCTCAAGCGGTCGCGCCTGCGTCGACCGTGAGCACGGTCCCGGTCACATTGCGAGCTTTTTCGTCGAGCAGATAAGACACCGCATTGGCGACGTCCTCCGGCGCCGCGAGACGCCGCAGCGCAGCGCGCGCCGCGATCCTTGCGCGATCCGCGTAGTCGAGTTCCGCCGTCATTTCGGTCTCGATGAAACCAGGCGCCACCGCATTGATGGTGACGCCTACGCGCCCGGCTTCTCGCGACAGCGATTTCGTGAAACCGATCAACCCGGCCTTGGTGGCGGCATAGACGGACAGGCCATTGTATCCGGTCGACGCAATGATCGAAGAAACATTTACGATCCGCCCCGCGCTCGCGGACATCATTTGCCTCAATACGTATTTGCTCAACATGATCGGCGCCGTCAAATTGATGCGAAGGAGCGTCTCGATTTCGGAATTGTGCATGGTGGCGAGAAGGCCTTGCGTGCCCAGGCCCGCGTTGTTGACGAGCCCGTAAGGCGCGCCGAAGCGCTTCTTCAGGGCAAGCGCGAAAGCCGGGATCGCGTCGAGCTGCGAAAGGTCGAACGCAGCGAAGGATAAGGCGCCGTCTTTTTCCTCCATCAAGTCGCGCAAGGCGTCGCCCTCCTTGCGGGCGACGGCCGTCACGCGAAAGCCGTCTTCGATCAGCCGCCGGGATATGGCGAGCCCGAGGCCTCGGCTGGCGCCGGTGACGATGACGTTCCGCATCACTCGCTCCCGCGCAGCAGCTTGCCGCCGGGCGACAGCGGCAATGTGGCCACGAAAGTGACCGCGACAGGCGCTTTATGGCGTTCGAGGCGGGCGCGGCAGCTTGCGAGGATCTCCTTTCGCACCACGACTTCGCCCTCAGGCGGGACGGCCTTGAGCACCACATCCGCGACAATGATGTCGCCGGTGATCGGACTGCGCCGCGCCTTGACGCGCGACATGCGCACCGCCTCATGGCTATTGATGACCTGCTCAACTTCCTCGGGATGAACCTTGAGACCGCCGACATTGATCGCGCCGCCGCGCCGTCCTCTGAACAGGATGCGATCGTTGACGGGTTCGACGAGGTCGTCCGTATCGACGAAGCCGTCGTCATCGACGAGCTTCAAGCCGACCGCGCCCATATAGCGTTCGGCCCTGCGACGCGACCGCAGGCGCAGCGTTCCGTCGACGATGCGCAGCTCGACGCCCGGCAGACCATCGAGGTAGCACGCCGGAAACCCCTCGAGTCCGTCGACGACTTCGAACCCCACGCCCGCCTCGGTCGACGCATAAGCGTGAACAATCTTGGCTTGTGGAAACGCCTTTGCGAGCGCGTCGAGGATGGCGCGGTCCGCAATCTCTCCGGAGAGCCTGACATACCTCGGGGAGATGCGCGCCGCCTCGCCGCTCATCAGCAAGCGGCGCCAATGCGACGGCGTTCCAGAAAGATGCGTTACGCCAAGTCTGGCCATGCGATCAACATGGCCAGAGAGCGGCTCGTCGCCATCGGTAATGACAAGCGACGCGCCGCTCGTGACTGCGCGCAGGAAGATCTGCATCCCGCCGAATCGTCTGATATCGTAGAATGTGCTCCACACCGGCGCCGGCGCGCCGCGGTCGCGCGCGGCAAGCGTGGCGGTCAGACTTTCCAACCGATGCGCGACTAGTTTCGGCGCGCCCGTCGTGCCGGAGGTGGGAAGAATCCATTCCGTGGAGATTGACGCGCGTCGCAAAGGGGCGTCCGCTCCCGACCGGCTTAGAGCGTAGCGCTCCACGAGCGGACCCAGGTCCTCGATACAATCGTCATGGACGACGCCTTCGACGCGAGCTTGCATCATCGCCGACGCCAGTCGCTCGCCTTTGAAATCCGGCGGGACGACAAGCATTGACGCGGCGACGCCGTCGAGCGCCAGCATCGCCCGCGCCGCATCGAATTGCGATGAGACGGAGATCAGCGCGGATTTGCCCGCAAACGCCGCCGCCTCTGGGAGCGCGGTCAGAGCAAGCGCCTCACGCCAGCCGATCTCGCGATCCGGCGCAAAAAGCCCCGCCTCGGCCGTAGGATTCGCGTCCCGCAGAAGCTGGCGCAGGTCAGACGCCGGCATTTGCATAAAGCGCGACGAATTCCGCTAAGGTTACCGGAAAATAAATTTCCTCCGACGCCGTGAAGGGGTCGACGCCGAATTCATCCTCCAGCCGGGCGACGATGATCGCAAAGCAAAGCGAATCCAGCCCGGCCTCCGCCAACACCGCGTTATCAGTGAGCGGCGACAGCTCTCTTTGTTGCTCCAAGGCCACCTCCTGCATGACCCGAACGATCGTCGACCCGACGTCCATCGCCGCCACCTCTTCATTCTCGGCTAAGAAAGCTTGGCTATTCCTACCTTGAGCAGAGCGGAGATTTGTTAAACCGCTTCGATTTTCGAAGAGCGATGGTTAATCGCGCATGAGCAATGCGATGTCGCGGCGACTACGCTGCAGGCAGATCACCGACGTTGACGCGCCATCGCTCGTCCCGTTGCTGGCGAGCGGCTTTCGTACGCGCTCCGCATCCTACTGGTCGCACGCGCTGCGGGTTCTAGCGGATCGCGACGCGCCCGCCGGCTATCCGCGCTTCGGCTATCTGCTGGAGGCCGGCGACGGCGTTCCCGCAGGAGTCGTCCTTACGATCTTCCACCGCCGCACCGACGGAGACATTTATTGCAATATTTCCAGCTGGCACGCCACGAAAGCCCTGCAAGGCTACGCCTCCCTCCTCATCGTCGCCGCACTGCGGCACAAGGAAGTCGTCTATCTCAATATCTCCCCGGCAGAATCCACTTGGCCCATCATCGAGGCTCAGGGCTTCAGGCGCTATTGCGAGGGTCAGATGCTGGCGGCGCCAGCGCTCAGCCGCGTAACCCGCTCGGCGCGCGTTGTTTCCTTCGATTCTTGCGGCGACGCTCGATTAGCGCTCGCGGAAGACGAGCGGGCCCTGATGCGTGAACACGTACAGAAACACGCCTGCATAGGGCTCGTCGTCCAAGACGGCGTTGAGACTCGCCCTTTCCTGTTCCTGCCGAGACGGGTCTCATTGTCGCCGGCGACGACAGTGCAACTGGTTTATTGTCGCGACGTAGCGGATTTCAGTCGCTATGCGGGCTCTCTCGGGCGCGCCCTTCTTCGACATGGCTACCTAACGGCCCTCATCGACGCAAACGAGAAGTTGTCGGGCGTGGCGGGCCGCTACTTTAGAAATCGAGGCCCGAAATATTTCAAGGGACCCCACCCGCCTCGCCTCGCCGACCTTTCCTATTGCGAAAATGTGCTCTTCGGACCCTGATTTGGCGACGCCATGAAGACAGTTTCAGCCGCGCAAGCGCTTGTCGAGCAGCTCATCGTCAACGGCGTATCTCATATCTTTTGCGTTCCCGGCGAGAGCTATCTCTCGGTCCTCGACGCCTGCTATGATCAAGACATCGAGCTGACGGTGTGCCGGAACGAGGCGGGCGCGGCGATGATGGCCGACGCTTATGGAAAAGCGACGGGTCGCCCGGGCGTTTGCTTCGTCACGCGCGGCCCCGGGGCGGCCAATGCATTCGCCGGCGTCCATATTGCGCAGCATGACTCAACGCCGATGATCCTTTTCATTGGGCAGATCGAGCGGCGTCACCGCGATCGTGGGGCCTTTCAGGAAGTCGATTACCGGGCCATGTTCGGCGGTCAGACGAAATGGACCGCGGAGATCGACGATGGCTCGCGGATCGCCGAATATCTCAATCGCGCCTTTCACGTCGCCTCGGCGGGGCGCCCCGGCCCGGTCGCCCTTGCGCTGCCAAAGGACATGCTCGAGGACCGGGTCGCCCCTTGCGTCTGCCCAGCAGCGGCGATCATCGAAACCGCGCCGAACGACGACTCGCTCGATGCGCTCGCATCGATGATCGCCGCCGCGGAGCGGCCATTTGTTATCCTTGGCGGAACAAGGTGGGACGAGGCGTCGTCGCGTCGCATGATGGAATGGGCCAATGCTTTCGACACGCCCGTCGCGACGAGCTACCGGCGTCTCACGCTCTTCGATCCGCTCCATCGGTGCTACGCGGGCGATCTTGGCCTTGCCGCAAATGCGAAGCTTGTCCAGCGCATCAAGCGGAGCGACTTGCTCATCCTCATCGGCGGCCGATTGGGCGAGATACCGTCACAGGGCTACACGCTCCTGGACATTCCCGCGCCTCGCTCGCGCTTCGTGCATGTCTATCCACAAGACGAAGAATTCGGGCGCGTCTACGCGCCGACTCTCGCCATTCACGCCTCTCCGAAGCCCTTTGTAAACGCACTCTCCAAGCTCACGCCGCCAGAGCCGCGCCCCTGGCGCGAAGACACCGCGGCGGCGCATCGCGACTATCTGGATTTTTCCCGCGCCTTCGACCCGTCGGCGGACGTCGATCTGGCGCAAACGATGATCTGGCTCAGCGACACGCTCCCGCCTGACGCGATTGTTTGCAACGGCGCCGGAAACTACGCCTCCTGGATCCATCGCTACTTTCGGTTCCGACGCTTTGGAACGCATTTTGCGCCCACTTCCGCCACCATGGGCTATGGCGTGCCAGCGGCCGTTGCGCTTCAGCGCCTGCATCCCTCACGCCTCGTCGTCTCGATCAACGGCGACGGCGACTTCTTGATGAACGGCCAGGAGTTTGCAACGGCCGTTCAATACGGCCTGCCCATCGTCGTCATCATTTGTGACAATGGGAGCTACGGGACAATTCGCATGCATCAGGAGCGTCATTATCCTGCGCGCGTAATTGCGACCGATCTCAAGAATCCCGATTTCGTTGACTATGCGCTCGCCTTCGGCGGCTTTGGTGTGCGCGTTGAACGCACGCAAGACTTTCCCGAAGCCTTCAGGACGGCCCGCGCCTCCCGCCAACCTTCGATCATCCATTTGATGACGGATCGCGACCGCATCTCGCCGACCTCGACGCTCTCCGGCCTGCGCGCAGGCGCTCAACGCTAATCAGGACGCCGCCACGAGAGAGGCCCGCGAATGCGCGAAATCCCAGTAGAGCGACCGCGCCCTCTTGTAGAGCGGCCCCGCCGCCAAATAACGGTCGTCGATTTGCGACATTGGCGCGACCTTTTGAAAATTGCCCGTCGAGAAAATTTCGTCGGCGCTGAGAAAATCCTCATAACGCAGCGTCTTCTCGACAACCTCGACGCCGTCCGCGCGAAGAAGACCGATGACGCGTTGACGCGTGATCCCATTCAGGAAGGCGCCATTCGGCGCCGGCGTGAAAACGACGCCATCCCTTCCGAGAAAGGCGTTCGCATTGGCGAATTCCGCAACGTCGCCGAGCAGGTCGCGCATCAGGCAATTATCGAAGCCGCGCTTACCCGCCTCGATGAGCGCCCGCGCGCCATTTGCGTAATGACAACCAGCTTTGGCGCCTACCGGCGCCGTCTCCGAACTGGGTCGGCGGAAAGGCGACAGCGTAATCGCGCCCCCTCTCGGCGTCGGCATCGGCGCCTCGTAGATCGTCAGGCACCAATTCGTCGACGCAGGATCAAAGCGCACGCCGCCGCCCAATCCATCCTCCGCCCAATACATTGGCCGGATGTAGAGCGCCGCGTCGGGCGCGAATTTTCGCAGCCCATCCTCGACGAGCTCGCGCCACTGCGCGACGCTCAAGACGGGTTCGAGCAACATTTCGCGCGCCGAATGATTGATCCGCGCCAGATGCAGATCGAGGTCGGGCGTCACGCCTTCGAAAGCGCGGGCCCCGTCGAACACTGTCGACCCGAGCCACGCGCCATGCGTGCGTGCGCCAAGGATCGGCGTATTGCCTTCGCGCCATCTCCCCTGGAAAAACGTCCAGGTGGGCGAAAGCAAACGGGGCGCGATCGCCATGACGCCCCCCTCAAGCGCCACTGAACATCGCCGGGGCATCGCCTTCCTTATGCGAAGCGCCGATAAGTCTCCGCAAGTTTCTCAGGACCCGCGCCATGAACATCAGCGGCGCCGGCACAGGGGTGCGGCAGAAAGCGACCTTGCGAATGTAAGTCTCGACACGCCAAACCGCGTGTGACCCTGCGCGAAAAAGCACATGGTCGCCAGCTTGGATGACGCGCTCCACGCCGCTGTCGTCCCGGATGACCGCTGAGCCTTCGAGAACATAGACTGTCTCGTCGACGTCATAACGCCAGTGAAACACCCCGGTCGTACAATCCCACACCAGCGCGGTCGCGGTCCCGTCGAGACTGACCGACAAGATAAAGTTACGCGCAACCGGAGCGCCTTCGATCACCCAGGCCGGATTGATCGGACAAGGCTTCATCTCGACGTCTTTCGCGGTCGAAAAGACAAGCTTTTTGTCAAACGCCATCGTCGTTGACCTTTCCCTCAACCAATTTGCAGCGTTTTGCGCAAGCGATGCGGCCAGTCTTCCAGATACAGGCCGTGGATCGAAAACAGGGCGATCGCCAGCCGGTCCATTCCGAAGGCGACGCAGGCGGAATGCGCGGTCTCGCCATTCTCGTCGATCAGTTCCCAGGTCTTGCCGAAGTGATCTCGATGATAATTGAAGCTCATGCAGGCCGTCGGCGCGCCTTCCGCGCGGACGGGGATCAGCAACTCGAACTTCAGCGCCTGCTCGACCTGATTGGCGGCCAACAACTGCCCGACGCGACCGAAGAACGGGTCGCTCGCGCGATCGAATTCGAAAGGAAGCTCCAGTTCTTCCGCGATCGACGTCGCGCGCTGCATCCATCCCTCGCGGAAGGTCGCGACCTCCGCCGGGGAGCCGATGCGCACGAATTCCCGCATGCGGAACGACTGCAGTCGATCGAGATCGCGCGACGGTTCGTGACGGAAGCAATCGGCCGCGACGTCGAAGGTCAGGCCCTCGGCAGGTATGCGCCCTCTCGCCGCCGCGATCGGATAGACGGGATAACAGGCGGCCGGACTCAAGACGAGGTCGGCGGCGCGCGCATCCTGCGTCCAGTCGGCGCCCCGCTTCGCGCGCTCGACGGACGCGGCGATATCCGCCTCGGACCCATGCAGACAGCAGACGCAGCCGAGAAGCTGGGGAAAACTGTTCAAGTAACCCTGCCTTTCGAGCTGCCGCAGGCTCATCACCGGCGGAAACCGAAAGACTTCCGCGCTCTCGGGACGATGGCGTGAAATCAGCCGTTGCAACGCATCGACGACATCCTCGTATTGACGAGTCCGCGCATAGACTCCCGCTACGCCCATCGACTCGAAGAGCCTGTCGAGAATGGCTTCGTCAGTCCCGCGGGATTTGACTGCGTGGGTCATTGGCGCGCCCTCGTAATCGCTTCCGGAACGCCGCCAATCAAACAAGACGGTCCGACAGTCGAGAGAATGCGAGAGTTGTTGATCATGATGGAGGCCGAGAGAATGTCCCGCAGCGGTCGCGTCAGGCTGAATTCGCTATCGTTGCGATACCCGGAGATTCCACAGGCCTGAAACGCCTGCATCACGGTCGCAATCGCGCCTTCCGAAGCGGAAACCTTGAGAAGGTTGAGCGACGTCTGATAGCCGATTTCATCGAGCCGCTCCGGCTCGGGGGCGCGATCGAGATAGTCGGCGATGGCGGAATCGACGAGCGCGACGAGATTCATCAGGGATAGCGACGCCTGCGTCGCCAGCGGCGCGCCCGGCGGGGGAGCGCCCTTTTGCGCGCGCGAGATCTTGCGAACGAACGTTTGCGCGCGTGAGACCGCTCCCGCGGCGATCCCCGCCCAACAGGCGGCCCAAAGCAGATGGGTTACGGGAACCATGCTGCGACGATGAATCCGATCGTAGGGTTCTGAGAACGCCTGCTCCCTGTCGCCTTGCGCGAGCAAGCGGAACCCTTCGGAACAGGTTCCACGCATGCCCATGACGTCCCATGTCGCTGTGGGGCGCAGTTGGTAATCTTCCTTGAAGAAGAGCGCGAGCGTCTGATCGCTCGGCAAAGACTCCGGCGAACGCCGCGCCGTTGTTACGATCGCGTCGGCGGCGGCCCCGTAGGAGACGACCGAGGCGTCGCGGTCGAGCGAGATGCGGTCGCCGTGGCGAACGAGCGCCGCCGCGCTGTTTCGCACATCCGCCCCGTTTTTCCCTTCGGTCGTAGACGATGCGAGCAGCTTCTGCTCGAAGCCGATGCGACGCAGCGCCGCGAAGCAGCGGGCGTTTTCATCCGCATGATTGGCGACGCAGGCCACGTTGGCGGCGTGCATGGCATAAATCATGGAGGTTGCGGAACAGACCCGGCCGAGGGCGTAGCAGAGTTGCGCCGCGTCCGCGACGCTTCGCCCCTCTCCCCCAAAGGCTGGAGACAAGAGAATGCCGAGCAGCCTCTGCTTCTTCAGTTCTTCAAACGCTTCGGTCGGAAATCGTGCGTCGCGGTCGACCACATCGGCGAATTTCGCTGCGACGGCCGCCGCCGCGGCGACCCGCGCGGAAAAGTCTAACGGCGTCCTCGCCTCCAGTTCCGTCGAAACATTGCCAGCCATCGACATGGACGCGCCTCATTGAGAAAACCCCGCAGCTCAAACTTGGCGTGTAATTGTTAACGTTCAATTCGTTCCGGCAAACAGTCATGATTAAGGTTACCGAGGGAAAGGCTGTGAATTCAGTAGCTTCGCATCCCATCAGGCTGGTATGAGGGTTTCCAGTAGAGGCCAGCGAAGTTATTGGAGGTCGGTTCGTGAACCCGTTGACCACAAACACCGCCAGCCGCATTCACGCCCTCCTTGGCGCTTTCCTGCCCGAAGCGGAAGCAGTTGCGCGCAGTCAGGATCTGCGCGAGCTCGGCCTGACGTCGCTCCAGATGGTCAATCTGATGCTCTCGATAGAAGCCGAATTCGACGTGCTGATTCCAGCTTCGAAGCTGCTGCCGACCAATTTTCGCAGCATCGAAACGATTGAGAGTCTGCTGAGCGAGATCGCTCGCTGAGTGCGGCGGCGACGCCCCTCACGCTAGTCCTGGCGCGCCTTTCGGAGGGCGTCGACGGTAGACAGCCAGTCTCGATAGAGCGCGATTGCATCCTCTTTCCAAGGCGCACCGTAGCTCTGTCCGGCCAGCAGGCTTTCAAGGGTCCGGTTTGCGTCGGCCACGCAACCGCATTGAATGCGCGCCGTCAGTTCGTCGAGTCGCGCCGACAAGGCCGCATCAAAGACCCGCTCTGGCTGGGCTAGATAGGTGGACCGCGCGCCATCGAGAAAGCGAAGCACATCGCGCCGATATTCCTTAGCGAGCGTGTCAGCGTCATATTCGGGATGTCCCTGCAGAAACACGAACAGGCTCGGCTCCCGGCGCCAAAACATATCGACGCCCGCGACATCCGAATTTGAACCGATCTGAAAGCCATGACGTTCCAACGCGTCGCGGTCCAAGCCGTTGCAGCGCGAGTGCGGAACGATGCGTGTCCCGGCGCGCTCCCCGCTCCACTCAGGGGCGTAGTTCGTGAACTGAAAAACCCCGCTCATCTTGCGGATCTCCGGCCGCCGCTCGATACCAGATAAATGCAGGGTCGCCGCGTGTGCGGCGAGGCACGACCAGATAGCGGCGCGCGTATGCTCCCGCGCCCAGTCGACGAGCCTTTGGATGTGCGGCCAGTATGGTTCCCGCTCCAGCCTCTCTGCGCGCGGTTCAGACCCGGTGACGATCACCGCGTCGGCCCCGCGTCGATAAAGCGCCTCGATGGCCTCGTGGCTGCGCGCAAGATAGCGACGCGCCTTCTCCGATCGGTCGAGACCGGGAAGCGCGTAGCAGCGCCATCTCACGGCCCGCCCCGCCGCCCCCGCGCGCACGAGCCTTGCAAACTGCGCCTCCGTGGCGGAAAGCGCCGCATCAGGCATATTGTTGACAAGCGCCACCTCGAGCACAGCGCCGTCGCCGCGCTGGAGGCTCCTCATTCTGCGGCGTCCCGACGAGGCGCGGAAGACGCCGCGCCCAACGCCTGGTCGAGATCGGCCAGAATGTCGTCGATATGCTCGATGCCGACGCTGAGACGCAGCATCTCGGGCGTCACGCCCGCCTTCGCCTGCTCCTCGGCAGTCATTTGACGATGGGTGGTGGATGCGGGGTGGCAGGCGAGCGATCTCGTGTCGCCGATATTCACCAACCGCTTGATGAGACGAAGCG
This sequence comes from Methylocystis sp. NC52PC, assembly GCF_055698645.1. Lineage (NCBI taxonomy): Bacteria > Pseudomonadati > Pseudomonadota > Alphaproteobacteria > Hyphomicrobiales > Methylocystaceae > Methylocystis > Methylocystis sp. NC52PC. Next base: position 3,587,465 of record NZ_CP170127.1, read on the forward strand.
CATCGTAGAGACGCTTGCCTGTCTCAACTCCGCCTTTCACCCCGAAGGTGAGCAAAGACGGCGGCCGGCCGTTCAGATATTTCTGTGCGAGCTCGTAGTAAGGATTACCGGGAAAGCCCGCGTAATGCACCCAGGCGACGCGCGGATGGTCGCGCAAGAATTCCGCGACGCGGCGGGCGTTGTCGACGTGGCGTTCGACGCGCACGGCCACGGTCTCCAGGCCTTGCAGCAGCAGGAAGGCGTTGAGCGGCGACAGCACGGCTCCCGTCGTGCGCTGATAGACGCTCCGCGCACGGGCGATGTAGGCGCTCTCCGCAAACCGGTCGACATAGACGAGACCATGGTAGGAAGCGTCGGGCTGATTGAAGGTCGGAAAGCGCTCGGGATATTGGGCCCACGGGAAGCGCCCGCCATCCACGATGGCGCCGCCGAGCGTCGTTCCATGTCCGCCCATGAACTTGGTCAGGGAGTGGACGACAATATCGGCGCCATGCTCGATCGGACGAAGCAGAATGGGCGTCGGCACCGTATTGTCGACGATCAAGGGAACGCCATGCGCATGCGCGACATCGGCGAGAGCGGCAATGTCGCAAATGGCGCCCGCTGGATTGCCGAAGCTCTCGCAAAACACGGCCTTGGTGTCGGCGTCGATCGCCGCCGCCATGTCTGCGGGCGAGTCGCTCGCGGCAAATCGCACTTTCACGCCTTGTCGCGCCAGAACATGTTGAAGCAGCGTATGGGTTGTCCCATAGAGAGTCGGCGCGGCGACGATGTCACCTCCAGCGTCCGCAACATTGGCGAAAGCGTAATAGAGCGCCGCCTGACCCGTCGCGACAGCGAGCGCGCCGACGCCTCCTTCGAGTGCGGCGACGCGGCGCTCCAGAACGGCCGTCGTGGGATTGGCGATGCGGCTGTAACGAAATCCCTCCTCCTCGAGATCGAACAGCGCCGCCGCGTGATCCGCGCTGTCGAACTCATAGGCCACGGTTTGATAAATCGGCACGGCCACCGCATGCGTCGCTGGATCGCCGTCATAGCCTGCGTGGATTGCAATCGTTTCGTTATGCATGCGCCCGCCAAGTCCGAAAATCTAAGCTCGGACCATGCAGGGGATTGATTAAAATCTCCGTGCGCAAAGTTTGCGCAGGCCCAAGGCAAAATTGCCATCTGCGGGCCTTTTTCTGGAAATTATCTAAGACGGGTGGACCCTTGAGGTTGAAGGAGCAAGCGCAGGACGCGCATCGGATGGCTGATCGTTCGGTTAACAAAGCCTTTGTTCGCGCGTTGAAACTCACCGCCGCGATCGACGAGAACCCGCGCCTGGTTTTGCCTCTCGCCTTCGACGAGGTCGCGCGCCGACGCGGCGATGCGCCTGCGCTCCTCTCTGAGCGCGGCAATCTCACCTTTCGTGAACTCTCGGAAAGATCACTGCGCTATGCGCACTGGGCCTTGGCGCAGGGTCTCGCCAAGGGCGACGCCGTGGCGCTGGTAATGGAAGGGCAGCCCGAATATGTCGCCATCTGGCTCGGCTTGACGCGCATCGGCGTCGTGGTCGCGCTGATCAATCACCATCTCACGGGCGCGGCGCTGGACCATTGCATCCGGGTCGCCGGGCCGCGTCTGATCCTCTGCTCGACAAAGTTTCGCCGCGCCTGCGAGGACATCGCGTCAGAGCGGCTCTCCGTCATTGCGTGTGACGAGCGGTTCGAACGCGATCTTGCCCGGCAATCTGCCGAGCCGCCGGCGCTCCCCGAATCCGCCCAGCCGACACTCTCCGACCATGCGCTCTACATCTACACCTCCGGCACGACCGGCTTGCCTAAAGCGGCGATCGTCTCGCATCGACGCTTGATGAATTGGGCGCTGTGGTTTCAGGGCCTCATCGACGTCATGCCCGACGACCGCATGTATGACTGTCTGCCGCTCTATCACTCGGTCGGCGGCGTGGTCGCGGTGTGGTCGACGTTGCTCGGGGGCGGCTCCGTCGTGTTGCGGGCGCGATTTTCGGCGAGCGCCTTCTGGAGCGACATTGTCTCCCATCGCTGCACGCTGTTCCAATATATTGGCGAACTGTGTCGCTATCTGATCCATGCCCCGCCCTGCCCCGAAGAGCGCCAGCACAGATTGCGCATGACGATCGGCAATGGGCTGAGGCCGGAAGTCTGGCCGGTTTTTCAGCGACGATTTGCCATCCCGCGCATTCTCGAATTTTACGCGGCGACGGAAAGCAATTTCTCTCTCTACAATGTCGAAGGCGAACCCGGCGCCATAGGCCGGATTCCGGCCTTCCTCGCAACGCGGCATCCCGTGCGGCTCGTCAAATATGACGTCGAGACAGAGGCGCCTCTGCGTGGCGAAGATGGTTTCTGCATCCCCTGCGGGCCGAATGAAGCGGGCGAGGCGATCGCCCGCATCGCGAATGATTTCGAGGGCTATCTCGATTCCGAGGCCTCGCAGAAGAAAATCTTGCGCAATGTCTTCGCATCCGGCGACGCCTGGATGCGCAGCGGCGATCTGATGCGCAAGGATGCGCGCGGCTTTTTTTATTTTCTCGACCGCATCGGCGACAGCTTCCGCTGGAAGGGCGAGAACGTATCCACGGCGGAAGTCGCGCAGGCGATTGCCGCCTATCCCGGCGTTCTCGACGCCGCCGTCTATGGCGTAGAAGCGCCAGGCTGCGACGGGCGGGCCGGCATGGCGGCGATCGTCGCGGACGAGACGTTCGACGTCGATGGGCTTTACCCCTATCTCGCCGCGCGCCTGCCGGGTTACGCGCGGCCGCTGTTCCTGCGGCTGTCGTACGGACTGGCTTTGACCGCAACGTTCAAACACCGGAAGCGCGAGCTTGCCGATCAGGGATTTGATCCTCGACTCATCCCTGACCCTGTCTTTTTCGCGTCTTCGAAGCAGTCTATATATGTTCCGCTGGACGCCTCGCTTTTTTTGAAGATCGTCGCAGGCGCCGTCCAACTCTAGCTGCCGAGCTGAAAAGGTTGCCGTGATGACAGTCGATGTGGGCGCGATCTCGGTAGTCCTGAACGAAGGCGCGGATGGCGAAGGCCCGCTCTCCGGGGCGACCTTCGTCGTCAAGGAAAATATCGACGTCGCCGGCCACGTCTCGACCAATGGCCACCCGCAATGGGCGACGACCCATTCGCCTGCGCGCGCCAACGCCGCTGTCGTCGACCGTCTTCTGGGCGCCGGAGCGCGGCTTGTTGGAAAGGCGCAAATGGACGAGATGGCTTACAGCCTGATGGGCGCCAATCCGCATTATGGCGCGCCGATCAATCCGGCTGCGCCGGATCGCCATCCCGGCGGCTCCTCTTCGGGTTCGGCGGTGGCCGTCGCCGCCGGCCTCGTGAGTTTCTCCATTGGAACGGATACGGCCGGATCGTGCCGGGCGCCCGCAGCCTTTTGCGGGGTCTTCGGCTTTCGGTCTTCGCACGGCGCCATAACCATGGACGGCGTCGTGCCGCTCGCCCCTTCTCTCGACGTCATCGGCTGGTTCGCACGCGATCTCGACCGCATGGCGAAAGTGGGCGACGCGCTCTTGCCGCCGGCGGCCGACGATCGCGGCTTCGAGGACGCCGTCCTGCTCGGCGACGCTTTCCAGGGCGTCGAGACGGCCTTTGCGGCGGCGGCCGCGCCGGCTGTCGACATGTTGAAAAGCGGGCCCTGGCGCGAGGCGCGGCTGGGAGACGAGTTTTTCAAGACGACGCTTGCGCATTTCCGAAATCTTCAGGCTTGTGAGGCCTGGGCCTCGCATGGGGCCTGGATCGCCGCTCAGCATCCAACCTTTGGCAAGGGCGTCGAAGAGCGCTTCGCCGTCGCCTCCAAGGTGACGGCCGAACAGAAGAAGGCCGCGCTCGCCTATCGCGACGCGGAGCGCGCGCGCATCGACGCGCTGCTTGGCGACGCGGGATTCCTCGTCATGCCGACGGTTCCGTTCCGCGCGCCCCTGCTCACGGAGAGCGAGGAGCAGCTCGACGCCAAGCGCTATCAGATGATGCGGCTATTTCTGATTGCGAGCTATTTCGGCCTGCCGCAGATCAGCCTGCCGCTGCCGACGAGCGAGGCGCCGGTCGCGCTTTCCTTCGTCGGCCGCCGCGGCGCTGACCGCCAGTTGATTGCGCTCGCCCAGCGTTTTTGCGGACGCTTGAAGAAATAAGCCGATCGACTGCTCAGCCGCCGGCGACAGGCGCGCGTCCAAGCAAATCCATGATCCGCCCGGTCAGCCGATCCCGCACGTCGCGATAGGCCGCGAGGATGGCGTCTCGCGACCCTTGCGTCACGGTGGCGTCGGGCGTCGGCCAGTAGACGACGTCGACCGCCATGGCGCGAGTGAATTCCAGCGCCTTATGATGCGCCTCGGGCGACAAGGTGACGATAAGGTCGAAGTTACTGTCTTCGAGCTCTTCGAATGTATGCGGCCGATGGTGGGTCATGTCGACGCCGATCTCGTCCATGGCGGCAATGGCGAAAGGATCGGGCTCGCCGCGTTTCAGGCCGGCCGAGGCAAAATAGACGTCGCGTCCGAAGTAATGCCGCGCAATCGCCTCCGCCATGGGAGAGCGCACTGTATTCATCGTGCAGGCGAACAGGACGGATTGCGGGCGCGTCATCGCGTCGGCGCGTCCGGGGCCGCGCGGCAAGAGGCCCGTGTCCGCCGCAGAAGTTCGGTCGGCAAGGACGATCGCGGGAGCATGGAGAGTCGCAAGCCTCGTTAGAATTGCCGCCAGCGCCGTTGCGGCGTCCAAGCGTTCATCCGCTTCGAAAGAAGCGGCGCCGAACCCGCGCGATCGCGAAAACCGCTCTTGCAAGAACTAAGTAGCATTCGCGCCTGCAGCAAGCTGCCGCACAAGCTAAAACTCAGCGTCCGCTGCGTCCTTCAGCCCTTCCAGTGCAGCGCCGTAATTAACGTGAACAGCCGCCGCGCGGTGTCGGCGTCGGTTTCGATCTTGCCCTTGAGACGCTCGGCGAGAAGCTGGGCGCCTTCATTGTGGAGGCCGCGCCGACCCATGTCGATCGCTTCGATGCGACTCGGCGTGGCCGTGCGGATTGCAGCGTAATAGCTTTCGCAAACGAGGAAATAATCTTTCAGAATGCGCTTGAAGGGGGTCAGCGACAGGATGTGCGTGACGACATTGGCGCCCTTGTCGTCGCGAATGTCGAAGACGAGCCGCGCGTCGACGAGCGATATATGCAGCGCATAAGGTCCGCCGTTATGGCCGGCCAGGGCGAAGCTGTTGTCCTCGATCAAGTCATAGACGGCGATGGCGCGCTCATGCTCCTGATCAGCCGAGCCGCGCCCGATCGAATTCTCGTCGAGCGTAACAGAAATCAGACGTTTCTGCGCAGATGCGTCCACCCTACGCCCCGAGCGAATTGAGCCGGATCGAGACCGAGCGGGCGTGCGCCTGAAGGCCCTCGGCGTCGCCGAGCGTCACCGCCGCAGCGCCGATGGCGCGCAGCGAGTCCGCGTCGCATTTCAAAATCGAGGTGCGCTTGACGAAATCGAGCACGCTCAAGCCCGAGGAGAAACGTGCGGAGCGCGCCGTCGGCAACACGTGATTGCTGCCGCCGACATAATCGCCGACCGCCTCCGGCGTATAGGCGCCGATGAAAATGGCGCCGGCGTTGGAGACGCGCGCGGCCAGCTCTTCGGCGTCTTCGCTGATGATTTCGAGATGCTCGGCCGCGATGCGGTCCGCGAGCGGCAGCGAGTCCGCAAGCTTCTTGACCAGAATCACCGCGCCATAGTCGCGCCAGGAGGCCCCCGCGATCTCGTGACGCGAGAGCGTCGCAAGGTGACGTTCGACCGCCGCGACGGTCGCGTCGGCGATCTCCACGCTGTCGGTGATGAGAATGGACTGCGCCGACTCGTCGTGCTCGGCCTGGGCGAGGAGATCGGCGGCGATCCAATCGGGATTGGCGGTCTTGTCCGCGAGCACCAGCACTTCGGAGGGACCGGCGATCATGTCGATGCCGACCTGGCCGAAGACGCGCCGCTTTGCCGCCGCAACCCAGGCGTTGCCTGGGCCAACGATCTTCGCGACCGGCGCAATCGTCTTGGTGCCATAGGCGAGCGCCGCCACGGCCTGCGCGCCGCCGACCCGATAGATTTCGTCGATGCCCGAGCGCCTGGCGGCGGCGAGCACCAGCGGCTCGACATGGCCGCCGGGCGTCGGCACCACCATCACGATGCGCTTCACGCCGGCGACCTTCGCGGGCACGACGTTCATCAGCACCGAGGACGGGTAGGCCGCCGTGCCGCCCGGCACATAAAGGCCGACGGAATCGAGCGGCGACCAGCGCCAGCCGAGCTCCACGCCCGCCGCGTCGCGGTAACGCAGATCCTGCGGCTTCTGCTTCTCATGAAAAGCCGTGATGCGCTCGAGCGCCAGATCGAGCGCGACGAGCTGCTCCTTCGAGCATTTGGCTTCCGCCGCGGCGACTTCGGCGGCGGAGACGGCGATTCCCGTCTGCGCCAGGTCGATCCGGTCGAATTTCTTGGAGTAATCGACGAGCGCCTCGTCGCCGTGCGCGATCACGTCCTCGATGATGGCGCGGACGGTGGCGTCGACGTCCTGGGACGACTCCCGCTTCATGGCGAGCAGCGACACGAAGCGCTGTTCGAAATCGGGGGCGGCGGCGTCCAGGCGCAAAGTCATTTCCATCTCCAACCGGGTTTTCCCGGTTGTCATGACCTTCCGCGAGCGCTTTCGTCAAGTTTGATCGAGCCCCGAGCCCTTTCAGGGCGCGCCAGACTCGGAAGAAGAGAGCTCATGCGTCGGGCGGGCCGCGGTTTTCCAGCGCGGGCCGATGTCGCAAAGTTGGGCCTCGACGCATTCGACGTCGAGACAGATCGCCGCGCCGCCGGCGAAGGTCAGACGGATGACCCCGCCCGGCGGCTCGGGGCCCGCTTCGAAGGTGACGGCGAGTAGCTCGAGAATGGCGTCCGGCTCGTCGCGGGAGACGCGCGCGCAGCGCACCCGCTGCACGCTTTCAAAATGCAGGCCGGCCCGGCAGCGCTCGAGGCGCCCCTCCATTTCAGCCGTCCAGTCGAAGCGCGAGCCAACGAGCGCAAAGCGGCGCTTGGCCGGCAGATAGGCAATGTCTCCGACACGCACCAACGCGTCCTGCACATGCGCGGAAAGGAGCGCGAGATCTTCGCTGTCGAGCGCGTGCAGGCGCAACGCCGGCGCCGAGAAGCCATTTTCGAGCGGTGTGGCCATGCTGATCCTCCCTGCGCCGGATATGGCGAGAGGCGCGAGGGGACGCAAGTGCGCATTGGCTTCATGAGGGCGGGCAGGCTGGGAGGGCGGCGCCACGTCCCAGCCGCAACAGTCATTCGGTCTTTGGCGTGTCGTCACAGCCTTTGGCCATGGCCTCGCGGCCCGCGGCGGCGATTTCTTCGGGCGTCATGTCGCGAATATGCGTCGCGATGGACCACTCATGGCCAAAGGGGTCGACGACAATGCCGTAGCGATCGCCCCAGAACATGTCCGCGACCGGCATTTTCACGGTCGCCCCGGCCGCGACCGCCTGTGCGAAAACCTCATCGACGTTCGGCACGGCGACATGGATCGTCACGGGCGTGCCTTTGAGCGCCTTGGGGCCGAGGGCGCCCCATTCCGGCATTTCATCGACCAACATCAGCTTTGAATCGCCGATGCCGACGCTCGCGTGCATCAACCGCCCGTCCGGCCCCGGCATGCGCATCAGCTCCTTCGCGCCAAAGGCGTTTTTGTAGAACTCGATCGCTTCCGCGGCGCCGGCGCACACGATATGCGGGGTCAGCGTATGCACGCCCTCTGGAACGGGCTTGACCTGATCATTCATGTCTTCCTCCTGGTGACTGTCAGCGAATATTCTTGAGCGAGGCGCGCAGAGCGTCGCAGTCGGTCTGCGCTAGTTCCTGCTCGAGCGCCCGATGCGCAGCGCGCCAGATCGGCACGGCCAGAGCGAGCGAGGCGCGACCGTCGTCGGTCAGCGAGACCCGCCGCGCCCGCTTGTCTTTCTCGTCGGCGGCGAGCCGCACGAGGCCGCGCCGCTCCAGCGATTTCAGCGCCGCCGTCAGCGTCGTGCGGTCCATGGCCAGAAACTCCGCAAGCTTGCCGACCGTCGGCGACTGCGGCGCGTTCAGCGCCATCATCAGCGAGAACTGTCCGTTGGTGAGGCCGACAGGGGCAAACGCCCTGTCGAAGCGCCGCGCCAGCCGGCGCGCGGCCCTTTGCGTCGCAAGGCAGAGGCAGCTGTCGCGAACTTCATGGACGACCTCGATGGGAAGCGGCTTTGACATGGCGTAGTTACGTTGATATCAACCTTTATGGGTTTCGTCCAGTCCATAAGGAGCGCTCGATGCATGCGAAAGTGAGAACCTGCCTGGCCTTCACGGATCAGGCTGAGGAAGCGGCGCGCTTTTATGTTTCGCTGCTGCCCGGTTCGGAGATCGAGACCATCTTCCGGCCGGAACCCGACAGACCGGCCCTGACCGCCTTCTTCACGCTCGCCGGGACCCCTTATCAAGCGCTGAACATGGGCGATTACGCCACGCTGAACGACTCGGTCTCGATCTCGGTCGTGACCAAGGATCAGGAGGAGACCGATCGGCTGTGGGCGGCGCTGCTCGCCGACGGCGGCGCGGAAAATCGCTGCGGTTGGCTGAGAGATCGCTTCGGGCTTTCCTGGCAGATCGTGCCGGAAGTCCTGCCGCGCCTGCTGACCGCCCCCGACCGCGCCGCCGCCGGACGCGCGATGCAGGCGATGCTCGGCATGGCGAAGCTCGACATTGCGGCGCTCGAGGCGGCGTTCGCGGGCTAAAAAACCGCGTCAGCGCACGTCGATCTCGGACTGAACGACATGTTCGAGCGGCGTGCCTTCCGCCGTCAACGTCATGCGCAGCTTGAGCCTCTCGCCCGCGACCTTGTGCTCGCGCACGATGCGCTCGATCTCGCGCTGGGAGGTGACCCCCACCTCCTTGAGGAACTTGCGAACGGCCATATTGAAGGCGTCTTCGTCCATCGCCCGTCTCCCACTCACAACCAATGGCTAGCTAGCGCGCGCGGGCGGGAGCGAAAGGCGGCGGGCTTAGTCCTGAAACGGGTTGTGAACGAGGATCGTGTCGTCGCGTTCGGGGCTCGTCGAGAGCAGCGCCACCGGCGCGCCGATCAACTCTTCGATCCGACGGACATATTTGATCGCCTGCGCCGGCAACTCCGCCCAGCTGCGCGCGCCGCTCGTCGTCTCCTTCCAGCCGGGGAAGCTCTCATAAACCGGCGTCACCCGCGCCTGCGCGGATTGCGACGCGGGCAAACGATCGACCCGCTTGCCGTCGAGCATGTAATGGGTGCAGATCCTGATCTCGTCGAAGCCGTCGAGGATGTCGAGCTTGGTCAACGCAATGCCGTTGATGCCCGAGGTCTTCACCGCCTGGCGCGTGAGCACGGCGTCGAACCAGCCGCAACGGCGCCGCCGCCCGGTGTTGGTGCCGAATTCATGGCCGCGGTCGCCAATGAGTTCGCCGATGGCGTCGGTCAGCTCGGTCGGGAACGGCCCGCCGCCGACGCGGGTCGTATAGGCCTTCGCGATGCCCAGCACATAGCCGATGGCCCCTGGCCCGAGCCCTGAGCCGCTCGCCGCCGCAGCGGCGACCGTATTGGACGACGTCACATAAGGATAGGTGCCGTGGTCGACGTCGAGCAGCACGCCCTGCGCGCCCTCGAAGAGGATGCGCTTGCCGGCGCGGCGCTGCTCGTCGAGCAGATCCCAGACCGCGTCCATGAAGGGCAAAATCTTCGGCGCGACCGAGAGCAGCTCGTCGCGGAGCGCCGCCGGATCGACCGCCGGCAGGCCGAGGCCGCGGCGCAGCGGATCGTGATGGGCGAGAACCCGGGCGATCTTGTCGTCGAGCGTATCGGGCTCCGCGAGGTCCATGAGGCGGATCGAGCGCCGGCCCACCTTGTCCTCGTAAGCGGGGCCGATGCCGCGCTTGGTCGTGCCGATCTTGGCGCCGCCGCCGGCGGCCTCCTCGCGATGCGCGTCGAGCTCGCGATGCAGCGACAGGATCAGCGGCGCATTCTCGGCGACCTTGAAATTCTCCGGCGTGATTTCGACGCCCTGCGCGCGCAGCCGGTCGATCTCGCCGACCAGAAAATGCGGGTCGACGACCACGCCGTTGCCGATGACAGAGAGTTTGCCTGGCCGCACGATGCCGGAGGGGAGCAGCGCAAGCTTATAGGTCGTGCTATCGATGACCAGCGTATGGCCGGCGTTGTGGCCGCCCTGAAAGCGCACGACGACATCCGCTTCCAGCGAGAGCCAGTCGACGATCTTGCCTTTGCCCTCGTCGCCCCATTGGGCGCCGACCACCGCCACATTCGCCATGATGCTACTTCGCGCTGCCTGAAACGACAAAAAGCCCCGCGCGGTAACGCGAAGGGCTCGTTACGGGCGGGGTTTAGCGCAGGATCGCTGGACGGTAAAGCCCCGCAGGGACCGCCCGCCCCGCCGGAACTTCGCGCGCGCTGCGCGGTTGCCGTTGAATCGCCCCGGAACGGAGGGGCGCCCAAGAGGTCACCGCCATGGCTACCGCCGCCGCAGCCGACCGCGTCCAGCGCCACACCGACGAGGCCGTCAACCGCGCCATCCACGCCGAAATGCTGGAGCGGCTCGTTTATTTTGCCCTCCACCCGGAGCGGATCGAAGAAAGGCTCGAGCAACTCGACAGCGAGTGGGACATCGAGCGGGCGCTCGAAGCGAACGCCTCGACCTTCGCCCTTGGCGGGCTCACGCTCGGTTTCGCCGTCGACCGCCGCTGGCTCGCCTTGCCCGTTCTCGTATCGGGCTTTCTGCTCCAGCATGCGATGCAAGGCTGGTGCCCGCCGCTTCCCGTGCTCAGGCGCCTGGGCTTCCGCACCCAGCGCGAGATTGACCGGGAACGCTATGCGCTGAAAGCCCTGCGCGGCGATTTCCGGCAGGTCGAGGACGCCATGGAGCGTCTGCAGGCGGTGCGGGCGGAAAGAGGGGAGCCGGAGCAATATTGGCCGCAATAAGCGGCTGATTGGCGAGACCGCGACGTTTTAGGCTCTGGCGTCGAGCTTCAAAGGGTTGTTACTGTCGAACCGCCTACGGACAGTTCGAAAGAATTTCTTATGCGCCAGTTCTTTACAGCCGCGGCGGCGCTCTTTCTCGCCGCCCCTCTCTCCCTCGCCCTCGCGCAGGACGCGCGGAAGGTTCATCGGGTCTCGTTCAAGGACGGCCGCGCCGTTATCAGAGGCGCGGTTAAGGGCTACGACACGCATGATTACGTCTTCCCTGCCGGCGCAGGGGAGTCGATCGCGGTGAGCCTCAAGAGCCGCAAAGCATTCTTCAACGTGAACCCGCCGGGCTCCGAAGAGGCGATCTTCAACGGCTCGATCGCGGGAGAGACGTTCAGCGGCGCGGCGGCGGTAAGCGGCGACTATACCGCCCGCGTGTATCTGATGCGCAATGAGGCGCGGCGCGGCACGGTGGGGCCCTACACGCTGACCATCGAGCTCGGGCGCAAGGGCGCGACGGCCGCGCACGGACCCGACTTCGCCGACGGGCTCACGGGCGGTCCCGACAACTGGCAAGTGACCGGCGTCGGCGCGGGAGACACGCTCAAAATCCGCGCCATGCCCTCGCCAAGGGGCAAGCTCGTCGCGGAGGCGCCAAACGGCGCGACGCTGAAGAATCTCGGATGCCGAAACACGGGCGGCCAACGCTGGTGCCGCGTAGAAGGCTCCGGAAAGCTCGGTTGGGCGAATGGGCGCTATCTGCGGGAGGGCGGCGGGCAGGAGTAAACAACAGGAGTAACGACCAGGACGACTCAGGCCCGATGATAAGGATGGCCCGACAAGATCGTCATGGCTCGATAAACTTGCTCCGCGGCCAGAATGCGCACGAGCTGATGCGGCAGCGTCATCGCCCCGAATGAGAACGCAGCCGTCGCCCGCGCCCGGACGCTGGCGTCGAGCCCCTCCGAACCGCCCACGGCAAACCACAGCGCTTTGCGGCCGGCGTCGCGCTCGCGGCCGATAAAGCCTGCAAAAGCCGTGCTGTCCGCCGCCTTGCCGCGCTCGTCGAAGACGACGAGCCCGCAATCGGCCGGAAGCGACGCGAGCATCTCCTCGGCCTCGCGCGCCATCCGCTCGGCCGGGCTCTTGGCTTTGCTCTCGTCAATTTCCTTGAGCTCGAGCCCCTCGAGGCCGATCCGTCGAAGCGCCGCAATGCGCTCGGCGTAGCGCGCGTAAATCTCACGTTCGGGCCCGGCCTTGAGCCGGCCCACGCAAATCAGCCCCAATCGCACGGCTGGCCCGTCTGATCTGTCAGACGAGCCGTATCTCGACCGGACGGTCGCCGCCCCACATTTTCTCGAGGTTGTAGAATTGGCGCACCTCGGGACGGAAAATGTGGACGATGACGTCGCCGGCGTCGATCAGCACCCAGTCGCACTGGGGCAGGCCCTCGACGCGGGCGGAGACGCCCGCCTCCTTGAGCGCCCGCATCGCTTTGTCGGCGATGGCCCCGACATGGACGGTGGAGCGCCCCGTCGCGATGATCATTTCATCGGCGAGGGCGGTCTTGCCGCGCAGATCGATGGAGATGACGTCCTCGGCCTTTGTCTCGTCCAGGGCCTTGAGAACATTTTGCACGATCGAGCCGCCTGGCGGCGCTTTGGCGCCGATCCTCGGCTGGGAGGGGCGTTCCACTCCCGGATGAACACTCGTCGACAGCGTTGCAACCCTCATGCTTCGCGGCCTCTTTCCCGGCCGCTCTTAGAGGATGGGACCCTTTGTCCCTGATTGCAACATGAAAGCGCGCCGCTGGGCGCTCGCCGCAGAAAAAAACCCGGCTAAGCGGCCGGGTCTCTAGGCAGTTCAGGCTAATCGAGAGGCGGGAGGAACCTCAAAGCCGGAACGCTTGAAAATATAACTCAGATTGGGACTGATTGCTCGTTTCTTTTTTGTCACACAGCCTGCGCGAGGGGCGAATCGGCGCTTGAGGACAATCAAAAATCCGCCCGGGTTCGCAAATGGCCAACCCGGGCTGATTCGGTATTGGCCATGGATTCAATTCTCTAGGAGCCGGCCTCGATCCCGCCGCCGCGCCGTCGTGGCCTGAAAGCCACAGGCCCGGGGAATCCCGCCCAGGCTGTGGGTTCGCAGCCCCCCGAGGGGCCAAATTACGGAATGAGCACCATCGACCCCGCCGTCTGGCGTGATTCGAGCGCGGCATGAACGCGCGCCGCCTCGGCAAGCGGAAAGGACTGGGGCGCCTCGATGGTCAAATGGCCGCGCTTGATCGCGTGCAGCAAATCCTCGGCCATGTCCTCGTAATCGTCCCGCTTGGCGATATAGGTGAAAAGCGACGGCCGAGTCGCATAGAGCGAGCCCTTCTGCGCCAGCAGGTTGATGTCGAACGCCTCGATCGGCCCGGAGGCCGAGCCGAAGCTCACGAACATGCCGAGCGGCGCGAGACAGTCGAGCGAGGCCGGAAAGGTCGCGCGCCCGACGCCGTCATAGACGACATCACAGAGCCGGCCGCGCGTGATCTCCTTGACCCGCTCGGCGAAATTCTCTTCCCGGTAAAGGATCGTATGCTGCGCGCCGGCCTTGAGCGCGATTTCGGCCTTCTCGGGCGAGCCGACCGTGGCGATGACCTTGGCGCCGAGCGCGCGGGCCCATTGGCAAAGCAACTGTCCGACGCCGCCGGCCCCGGCGTGGATCAGCACGCGATGGCCCTTCTTCACCCGGAACGTCCGCCGCAGCAGATATTGGGCGGTCAAACCCTTGAGCATCATCACCGCGCCCTGCTCATAACCGACCGACTTGGGCAGATGGATCACCGAATCGGCGGCGATATTGCGCGCTTCGCTGTAGCCGCCCAGCGCCCCGACATAAGCGACCCGGTCGCCGACGTCGAAATCGTCGACCCCCTCGCCTACCGCGACGATCTGCCCAGCGCCTTCATGGCCCGGAATGAAGGGAAGCTCGGCGGGATAGGCGCCGGTGCGCCGATAGACATCGATGTAATTCACCCCGATGGCCTTCTGGCGAATCTGCACTTCGCCCGGCCCTGGCGCCGCAAGGTCGACCTCCTCCAATTGAAGCGCCTCGGGGCCGCCCGGCCGGTGAACGCGGATCGCCTTGACCATCAAAACCTCCAAACCTGAGACACGAAAATAGCGACTGATCCCGATCCAGATAGCACGTCATTGCGACAAAACAGCCGAGATCGGCCCGAAGGACGCTGAAACTTCTCCGCTTCGCCGCCCCACTCTCGCCCTCCGCCGCAGGGGCCGCTATAAAAGCGCGAAGATCAGGAGTTTCGTAATGACCGAGGTTTCCGCGCGGACTGGCGCGACCACGAAGACCGACATTCTGGTGGCCGGGGCGGGTTCCACGGGGCTCGCCGCCGCGCTGGCCTTCGCCCGTTCGGGGTTGAAGACCGCGCTCGTCGGCCGCATTCCGCCGCCGCTGCCGGGCCGCACGGTGGCGCTGTTCGAGGCCTCGGTCCGTTTCCTCGACGCGCTCGGCGCGCTCGGGCGCGTGAAGGAGCTCGCCTGCCCCGTCGAAGCGATCCGTATGATCGACGACACCGACCAGCTCTTCCCGGTGCCCGAATTGACCTTGCGGGCCAGCGAAGTCGATCTGCCGGCGCTCGGCGTGAACATTTCCAACGACGAGTTGGTCGGCGTGCTGCTCGACCTCGTCCGGGCCAAGCCCGAAATCGAGGTCATCGAAGCCGAGATCGTCGACTACGAGTTCACCAGCGCAGGCGCCGCAGCGATCCTCGCCGACGGCCGACGCATCGAGGCGGATTTCCTCGTGGCGGCCGACGGGCGCAACAGCCGCGCGCGCGCCGTCGCCGGCATCGACGTCAAGGAGTGGACCTATCCGCAGGTCGCCCTCACCATGATGCTGCGACACGAGTTTCCGCACGACAACATGTCGACGGAGTGGCACACGCGGTCCGGCCCGTTCACCCTCGTGCCGCTGCCGCCGCGAGAGGACGCGCCGCATCGCTCCAGCCTCGTCTGGCTGATGAGCGTCGCCGACGCCCGCCGCCGCCTCGCCAAGCCGCGCGAGGAGCTGGAATATGAGATCGAGGACTACGCCAAGTCCGAATTCGGCGCGATGCGAATCGAGAGCGACATCGGCCAGTTCCGCATGGGCGGCATGCAGGTGTCGAAACACGCCGCGACCCGCATGGCGCTCGTCGGCGAGACCTGCCACATTTTCCCGCCGATCGGCGCGCAGGGCCTGAATCTGAGCCTGCGCGACGTCGCCGATCTGGAAGACTGTCTCGCCAGCGTCGATCTGCGCAACGAACGCGAGTTGTCGCGCGCCCTCGCCCGCTACGACCGCCACCGCCGCGCCGACATCGGCTTCCGCACCCATGGCGTCGACGTGCTGAACCGCTCGCTGATCATCCCTTATCTGCCGGTCGACCTCTTCCGGGGCGCAAGCTTCATCGCCGTGGCCGCGCTGGGTCCGCTGCGCCGCGCGGTGATCCGCGAGGGCGTGCTGCCGCATCTGGTGCTGCCGCGCCTCATGCGCCGTCCGGCCCGCGAGGCGCGCGCGGGCTAGCGCCCCTTCGACTCGTAAGGTCGGAAAACGGCCATGCGCGCGCCGATTTTTCGGCCTATGGTATGCGCCCATGGGAATCCTCTCGCCCGCCGAGCGCCTCATCGCCGCCGCCGATCCGTCGGAGCCGGTCGAGACGGGAGCGCTCACGGTCGATCTCGGCGCGCTCGCCGCCAATTGGCGCCAGCTCGCGGCGCGCGCCGACGGGGCCGAATGCGGCGCCGTGGTCAAGGCCGACGGCTACGGGCTCGGCCAGGGCGCGGTCATGCGCGCGCTCGTCAAGGCGGGCTGCCGGACCTTTTTCGTCGCCAATCTGCTCGAGGGCGAGACCGCCCGGGCGCTTGCCCCCGACGCCGTCATTTACGTCTTCGACGGCGTCGCCCCCGGCTGCGCGCCGCGCCTTGCCGCCGCCGGGCTTCGCCCCTGCATCGGCTCTTTCGCCGAACTCGAGGAATGGGCCGCCACCGGGGCCCTGCTCGGCCGCAGGCTCGAGGCGGCGATTCATGTCGACACGGGCATGAACCGGCTGGGCTTTCCGCCAGGTGACGCCGCCGAAGCCGCGGCCCGGTCGAGCGGCGTCGCGCCCACGCTGATCATGAGCCATTTCCTCAGCGCGCAACTGCCCGACGCGCCCGTCAACGACCGGCAGATCGCCGCCTTCGACGCCGCGCGGGCGCATTTTCCCGGCGTCCCCGCCTCGATCGCCGCCTCCTCGGGCGTGTTTCTGCCGCAGCGGCCGCATTTCAATCTGGTGCGCCCGGGCTATGCGCTTTATGGCGGCAATCCAACTCCCGGCGCCGCCAATCCCATGCGCCCCGTTGCAAGACTTTCCGCACGCATCGTGTCGGTTCGCGATCTCGCTGTCGGGGACACGGTCGGCTACGACGGGGTCTTCATGGCGCAGCGCCCGACCCGCGTCGCGACCATCGGCGCCGGCTATGCCGACGGCCTGCCGATCTCGGCCACCGCCGCGCCCGGCAAGGCAGCGGGCGAGGCCGTCGTCGGCGGGTTGCGCTGTCCGTTCGTGGGCCGCGTGTCGATGGACTACGTGGTCCTCGACGTCACCGACGCGCCAAGGGAGGCCGCGCAGCGCGGCGCATGGGTGGAGCTTCTGGGCGACATGATCGAGGTGGAGGAATTGGCCTCGCGCGCCCGCACCATCGGCTATGAAGTGCTGACCCGCCTGGGCCGGCGCTATGCGCGCCGCTATCTTGGCGGCTAGCGCGTCTGCGCCTTGGCGGAACTGCCGACCGCCACATACAACAACCCGCTGAAAACGGCGGCGCTCAAGCACCAGACCGAATACCAGACCTCCCTCATCTCATGCAGCGTGTAGAAAAAGGACACGGCGGCGAGAGCGGCCAGGACGGTCAGCACGGAATTGCGGATAACGAGCAGCGGCAGGATCGCGACCGCGGCATAGGCGTAATTTGCGAATTCCGGCAGAGGCGTGTCGTATCGGATGACATAGCTCAGCGAATGACCGACGACATCGACGTCGATTCCGGAGGCGTTGGCGAGCTTGTAGGCCAGATAGCCGGTCACCATGAGACCGGCGGCCAGCAAGGCGTAACGCACCGGTCGACCGACTCTGGCCGGCTCGGCGAAGAAGGACGCCAGCGGGCTTAGAAAAGGCCAGAGCAGCACGGCGATGAGAATGTAAAGGTAGCGAAAAACGACGCCGTTGAAGCCGCCGTTCAACGACAGCCAGACGAATCCTTCGGTGAATTGATGAAGTGAAAAGATCGCCGGAAACACTGCGAAGCCGAGCATGGAGCGATCAACGCGGAGAGCCTTGCGGATCGTGGCGGCTCCGATAACCGCCAGCGCAGAACCAACGGCGAAGCTCGCTTCAGGGGAAAAGCACATAAACGCTCTTGGGTGAAAAGCTTCGCGACGGGCGCAAGCACAGGGCGCACGGACAAACCTCGGAGCCGCTTTCCTGGTCTTTCTGGTCCCGTTACGCCTTGGCGAACCAGGGCTGGAGAACCGGATAGCCTTCGCCGGCGAGCAGGGACACTGTCTCGTAAAGCGGCAGCCCGACCACCGCCGTATAGGAGCCAACGATCTTCACGACAAAGGTTCCGGCGAGCCCTTGAATGGCGTAGCCGCCGGCCTTGCCGCGCCACTCGCCTGACGCGAGATAGGCGTCGACTTCCAGAGAGCTCAGGCGTTTGAAGCGAAGCCGCGCCTCGACCAGGCGCTTGCGCTCATAGCCGCGCGGATTGATGAGGCTCACAGCCGTAAAGACGCGGTGCTGACGCCCGGAGAGGAGCTGAAGGCATTCCTCGGCTTCCTCTGTCGTGTCGGGCTTCGGCAAGGCGCGCCGCCCGACGGCGACGACCGTGTCGGCGGCGATCAGGTAGGATTGCTTCAAATCGGGATGCGCGGCCCGCACCTTCGCGGCGGCGGCAGCCTTCTCGCTCGCCAGGCGGATTGCGAGCGCGCGGGGCGATTCGCCCCTGTGCGGAGTCTCGTCAATATCGGCGGGCAGCAGCGCGTCCGCCTCGAGGCCAGCCTGCTGCAAGAGCGCGAGGCGCCGCGGGGAGGCCGAAGCCAGAATGAGCTTTGTCTTGGGGGCGGCGGGGTCGGCAGTCACGAAAGATCTCCGCCTGAAAAAGAATTACCGGAAACGATAGGTGATGCGTCCTTTGGTCAGGTCATAGGGCGTCATCTCGACCAGCACCTTGTCGCCCTCCAGCACGCGGATGCGGTTCTTGCGCATCTTTCCAGCCGTGTGGGCGATGATCTCATGGTCGTTCTCGAGCTTCACCCGAAACATTGCGCTGGGCAAGAGTTCGGTGACGATTCCGGGAAATTCGAGTAATTCTTCCTTCGCCATGTGGTTCCTTTTGAGCGCGCTTCGCCCCTGCGACAGGGTCAGATAGCGCTGGAAAGCAAAAAGGCCGCTCGCCCGGTCGGGCGGCGGAGTTGGCGCGGAACCTAATCGAGAAAGCGGCATTTGTGAACCGAAGAGTTTGAGCGGCCGATCGCGCAAGGGTCGCCCGCTCTTCGGAAAGGCGCCATAGTCCGCGCATGCAGGCGGAAGACGACCTCACCGTTCCGCAAGGAACCAACGCCCCCGAACTCAGCGTCACGGAACTCGCCAATGCGCTCAAGCGCACGGTCGAGGACCGGTTCGGCCGCGTGCGCGTGCGGGGCGAGATTTCGAATTATCGCGGGCCTCACGCCTCCGGCCACGCCTATTTCTGCCTCAAGGATCAGGGCGCGCGGCTCGACGCGGTGATCTGGAAAGGGACCTTCCTGCGCCTGCGCACGCGGCCGCAGGAGGGGCTCGAAGTCGTCGCCACCGGCCGCATCACCACTTTTCCCGGTAAATCCTCCTATCAGATCGTTATCGAATCGATGGAGCCCGCCGGGGTCGGCGCGCTGATGGCGCTGCTCGACGAAAGGCGCAAGAAACTCGCCGCGGAGGGGCTTTTCGACGAATCGCGCAAGCGCCCCCTCCCCTTTCTTCCGAAGGTGATCGGGGTCGTGACCTCGCCGACCGGCGCGGTCATTCGCGACATTCTGCACCGCTTGAACGACCGCTTTCCGCGCCGCGTGCTGGTCTGGCCGGTGCGCGTGCAGGGCGAGACCTCGGCGGCCGAGGTCGCGGCGGCGATTGAAGGCTTCAACGCCCTGCCGGTCGACGGGGCCATCCCGCGCCCAGACGTGCTGATCGTCGCGCGCGGCGGCGGCTCGCTCGAAGACTTGTGGAGCTTCAATGAGGAAGCGGTCGTTCGCGCCGCGGCGGCGAGCGCCATCCCCCTCATCGCGGCCATCGGCCACGAGACCGACGTCACGCTCATCGACCATGTCGCCGATCTGCGCGCTCCAACCCCTACTGGCGCGGCGGAGAAGGCCGTCCCCGTCCGCGCCGAACTCATGGAGCATCTCGCCGGGCGGGGGCGGCGGCTCGCTTTGGCGAAATCACGCGCGCTGGAGCAGCGCCGCAACGCGCTCGCAACCTTCGCCCGCCTCCTGCCGACGCCCGAGCAATTATTGCAGACGCCGCGCCAGCGCCTCGATCGCGCCGGCGAGCGGCTGCGGGCGACGCTGCGCGCCGCGCGCGACGCGCGCCGGCTGCGCCTGTCGCGGCTGGCCCATGCGCTCGCCGGCCATTCGCCGCAGGCGGAGCTCAGGGGCAAGACCGAGCGGCTCAGAGGTCTCGGCCAGCGCCTGCAGCAGGGTCTCGCCGCGCGGATGGCGCTCGCCCGCCAGCAGATGCGGGGCGACCGTCAGCGTCTGGAGGCCGCCGCCGCGCGCCTGACGCGGGCCATGGAGACGCTGGTCGACCAGCGCCGAGACCGGCTCGCGCGGCTCGCCCGGCTTCAGGATTCGCTCAGTCACAAGGCGGTGCTGGCGCGGGGCTTCGCGCTGGTGCGGGACGAAAAGGACGCCCTCGTGCGCAGCGTCGCCCAGGCGCCCGCCGGGACGGCGCTCAGAATTGAATTCGCGGATGGCCGCGTCGCGGTCCGGGCGGGGGAGACGGAGGCGACGACCCCGCCGGCGCCGGCCGCCGCGCTGAAACGCAAGCCGCGAAAGGCGACCGAAAGCGATCAGGGCTCTCTGTTCTGACTATTCGAAGCGCATCTGGAAGGCGACGATGCTGCGCTGCATTGGCGCGCGCGGGATGTAGCAGAAGACATTGGTCGAGAGCCTTGCCTCCTGGCAGTGCCCATGCGCCTCCGACCAATCATAGCCCAGCCCATCCATGCAGGCCCTGATCTTCTGCTCGATGAGCTTGGGGTTTCCGCGCCGCTCCAGAGGGAAATCGCGCTCCACCTGATATTCGCAGTCCGTCACGTCCATCTTCATGCCTTCGAAATAGCGGCCGCTGGCGCCGCTGGTGACGAACATGGCTTCCGTGGCGAGGATGAAGAGGAGACCGACGGCCAAGGCCACCTTGCCCTGCGTCTTGGTCTTGAAGAAATGCAGATCCAGCAGCGAGAGCAGGCCGATCGCAAGAAGGCCGCCGCCGATAAACAGCGTGATGGGAGACAAAAACGGCGCGATGCCCTCATTCATGTGTGCTCTCCAAACCCGCGCCGCTCGCTAATGATAGTGCCGGATACGGGCCGCGCAAGCACGCCCACACGCCAAAGCCCGCGCCCCCATCTCGGCGCCGGGGGCGTCGCCGTTCATCTTTCGTTAACCCTTTAACCCTTTATTAAGGAAGAGATAAAGTCACTCAAATGTGGCCGGTTCCACACACCGTTCGTCAAGGTTGACGGAACCTTCGTTTAACCTTCCCGCGGCTAGGACTGTGGCAGTCCACGAGTCGTGACAGGAGTTTTACCCCATGCTGCTTCCCGCGAGCGCCCGCTGCGCCAGTTTCGCCCTCGCCCTCACGGCCGCCCTGGCCATGGCGGGCTGCGCGAAGAACACGGCGGATGAGGCTGGCGACCTCGCCGGGGGCGTGGGCGGCCCCGGCGGCCGCGGCGGCATCGCCCGCGGCGGCGTCGGCGCGCCGGGCAGCCCGCAGGACTTCGCCAGCAACGTCGGCGACCGGATTTTCTTCGAGACGGATTCCACCGAGTTGACGGCGGCGGCCCAGGCGACGCTCGACAAACAGGCGGCGTGGCTCAACCGCTACGGCCGCTACAGCTTCGCCATTGAAGGCCACGCCGACGAGCGCGGCACGCGCGAGTATAATTTCGCCCTCGGCGCCCAGCGCGCCGAAGCGGCCAAGAACTATCTGATTTCGCGCGGCGTCGCCGCCTCGCGCGTCCGCACCGTGAGCTACGGCAAGGAGCGGCCCGTCGCGGTTTGCGACGATATCTCGTGCTGGTCGCAGAACCGCCGCGCGGTCACCTTGCTGCCGGGCGGAAATTCCTGACGCCAACGCAACAACGCCCTTGCGTCGGCGGCGCTGTTGCGGCATGAGAAGCGCGCGCCGTGCGGCGCCCGCAGGAGTGTAGCTCAACTGGTAGAGCACCGGTCTCCAAAACCGGGGGTTGGGGGTTCGAGCCCCTCCACTCCTGCCATCCGCTCCGTCAAATCTCACTGCAAAATCCAGTATTCGTCCGGGTCGCCCCTCTTATGGACCTTGACCACGCGACTTAGCGGCGGCGTCGTCTCGATCACCAGTTGATCGGCCGGGATCATCTGGCAGTCCTTGCTCTTCATGCCGCGCTGGATCAGAAGGCGCGCAGCCTGATAGTCGGATTGATCCGCCAGTTCGAGGACGCGCGCCATCGCGCTCCTTTCCTTGCACGCGGGATAGGACGGCCCGCCGGCAGTTGCGCCTGTCGAGGAAAAGGCGACCAAGGCCGCGACAGCGGAAAGCGCTATGAGCCTCATTTCAGGCTCCCGTTGTGAGTGGCGTCGACTTCTACGTGTCGCCGCCTGCTCGGCGGGCAAGCGCAGTTCCATGCGCAAATAATGAGCTCAGATGCACAGGGGGCGATCAGCCCCCCGCGAGCTTGACTGCAGCTCCGGCGATCTCGGCGACGAGCACGGAGAGCACCACGGCGTTGATGATTGTGGCGCGAATAAACATGAATAAGAGATTGACCGAAACTCACAGACTTTGAATTAGCAGAAACCGGGCGGCGTTATGCCGCGCCCTGCCCCGTCCGACGCGGGGTGTCCGCTAGACAGAAACCAAAAAGACATAAGCTGCGAAAATCAGTATTCCGAGGTCGACGCCCAACATCTTGCCTCTCCCCTGTTTGACTTCGTCGAGATTAGGAGAAACGGGGGCTATTCGCTGTGCGGGATAACACACGCGCCGTCAATTTGCGGCTAGAGCGGCCATCAAAGCAGGCAGGAGCGCGCTGATCTTGACGACAAAGAAGGTCACGGACGCCGCCGCCATGGCCTTGAGCAATATTTCTCCTTGCGGATGCATGGGCTGATCCCTCCCGCTCTGAAAGGGGATAGCTGACGCGGGAAGGTCGGAAGGCAAGCGACGCGCGGCGCCGCCGAACAACCGTCGGCCCAAAGCGCATTTGCAGTCGCCCCCTCGCTGGGCTAACTCTCCCGCGCCCTCATGAATCTCTTAGGCTTCCTCGACAAAGATGATCCATCGCGCGCCCGACATCGCCTCCTTCCGCCGCATCGTCGTCAAGGTCGGTTCGTCGCTCCTCGTCGACCCGCAGGAAGCGTCCGCGAAGCGAGGCTGGCTCACCCGCCTCGCCGACGACATCGCAACGCTTCATCGCGGCGGCGCCGATGTGCTGGTCGTCTCGTCGGGGGCCGTCGCGCTCGGCCGCAGCGTTTTAGGCTTTCCGCCCGGCGCCTTGAAGCTCGAGGACAGCCAGGCCGCCGCCGCCGTCGGCCAGATTGCGCTGGCCCGCCTCTGGGCCGAGGCGCTGCATACGCGCGGCCTCGTCGCCGGCCAGGTGCTCGTGACCTTCGGGGATACGGAGGAGCGCCGGCGCTATCTTTACGCGCGCGAGTGTCTCACGCGGCTGCTTTCGCTGCGGGCCGTGCCGGTCATCAATGAAAACGACACGGTCGCCACGGCCGAAATCCGCTATGGCGACAATGATCGTCTCGCCGCCCGCGTCGCAACTATGGCGAGCGCTGATCTTCTGGTGCTGCTCTCGGATGTGGACGGGCTTTATACCGCCCCGCCGGCTTCTGATCCCAACGCCCGCCATATCCCCGTCGTGCCCCGCATCACGGCCGAGATCGAGGCCATGGCGGGGGGCGCGGCGTCGCAATATTCGCGCGGCGGCATGCGCACCAAGGTCGAGGCGGCGAAGATCGCCACGACCGGCGGCGCCCATATGGTCATCGCGGATGGCCGCGCCGAGGGGCCGATAGAGCGCATCGCCAAGGGGGAGCGCTGCACCTGGTTCCTGACGCCCTCGAACCCGGTGACCGCCCGCAAGAAATGGATCGCCGGCTCACTCGAGCCCAAGGGCGCCGTCCATATCGACGAGGGCGCGGCGCGCGCGCTCGCCTCGGGAGCGAGCCTGTTGCCGGCGGGAATCACCCGCATCGAGGGCGCCTTCGCGCGAGGCGACTGCATCGTGATCCGCAACCATCGGGGCGGCGAGATCGGCCGAGGCCTCGTCACCTACGACGCCGTGGACGCCGCGAAGATCCTGGGTCGCTCGACCAAGGACATTGAGGGACTCTTGGGTTTCAAGGGGCCGGACGAGATCATCCACCGCGACGACATGGCGCTCGGGGGCGAATAAGCCGCGTCACGCGATGCGGCGGAAGGTCGAGAACTGAAAAGGCTGCGCCGCGCCCCAGGGCGTCCTGTGCTCGTGCCGGCGGCTGTCGATCAACGCGAAATCCGGCCCCAAGAGCGCGCTCAGGCTTTCGGCGTCGTGGCGCATGACCGGAAGTCCGCTGCATTTTTCCGGGCCGTCGAGCGCGAAGGCGCCGATGATGGCGTGCCCGCCGATCCGCAGGGCGGCCTTCAGCCGTTCGACATAGGCGCCCTGCTGCTCCGGCGTGGTGAGAAAATGCAAGGCGGCGCGATCATGCCATAGATCGTAGGATTCTGACGGCCCCCATTCGGTGACGTCGGCGACGATCCATTTCACTTTGTCGGCCTGGTCGCCCAGCCGGGCGCGCGCAGCTTGCAGCGCCCGCGCCGAGAGGTCCAAAACAGTCACATTGTCGAAGCCAGCCGCCAAGAGGCCGTCGACAAGGCGCGACGCTCCGCCGCCGACATCGATTATCGCGGAAGACGGGTGGGCGCCGACGAGCCGAACAAGGTCCAGAGAAGGGGCCGGCGTCTCCTGGAACCAGCTTAGCTCCGCCTCGCCCTTGGCGCCGTAGACATGGTCCCAATGCGCTTGTTGGTTGGGGTTCTCCACGGTTAACTCCGGCAAGGGCGATCGACGACTCGTTATTTGGGCCGGGGCCCTCGAATGCGCAACGAACGCCCGCGCGGCTGCCCTGCTTCCGCCTTGCCGCCGCCTTTCCAAACTTTAACCCGGCCTCCCCCCATGCCCGGTCTTGGCGCCTTTCCGCGCCTCCCCCATATTTGCAGTCGCCGCGCCTGATGGGCCGGTTCCTATGGGGAGAGACTGATGTCACCGGAAGAACGTCAACTGCTCGTCGGGCTGTTCGAGCGCACGAAGAGCGCCGCAAACGGTCCTCGCGACCAGGAGGCGGAAACTTTCATCAGCGAGCAGATCAAGCAGCAGCCGGCCGCGCCTTACCTCCTGGCGCAGACGGTCATCGTGCAGGATCAGGCCTTGCAGGGCGCCAACGCCCGCATCGAGGAGCTCGAAGGGCAGGTGAAGAATTTGCAGTCCAAGCCCGCGGGCGGCTTTCTTGGCGGGCTGTTCGGCGGCGGTCAGCGCCAGGCCGCGCCCCCGCCGCGTCCGGCTCCCGCCGCGCCGACCGGCCCGTGGGGCGCGCCGCAGGGCGGCCGCAATCCGGTCGCCGGCGGCTATGCGCCGCAGGGCTGGGGCCAGCAGCAGGCGCCCGCGCCTGATGGCGGCGGCTTCCTGAAAGGCGCATTGGGCACAGCGGCGGGCGTGGCGGGCGGCGTGCTGCTCGCCGACGGCATCCGCAACCTGTTCTCTCACGGCTCCGGCTATGGCGGCATGGCCAATCTCGGCATCGGCTCGGGCTTCTCGCCCGCGAGCGAGACGGTCGTGGTCAATAATTACTATGGCGACGAGCCCGGCGCCGGCGGCTCTGACGCCGGTTACGATCAGGGCGACGACCAGTCGCGCGTGAGCGACGCCGACTACAGCACCGACCCCGGCTTCGACGACGGCGGCGGGTTCGATGACGGCGGCTTCGACGACGGCGGCGACGGCGGCTTCGACGTCTGACGCCAGAACACCGACAACAGCAACCCGCCGGGAGACCGGCGGGTTTTTTGCGCCTCCTGTGCGCAGGCGCACAAACTTCGGGCTGGCTACGGCGTAAACCCCTTCTTGTTCGCAAGACGAACACACGAAACAAGAAGGGGCCCGACCATGAACCGCATCTTCTCCAGCAAATCCGCCGCCAACTTCCTGCGCATCGCCGCGATCGTCGGCGTCGTCGGGCTCGGCGCGGATGTCGGAGTCGCGACCGCCAAGGTCTTTTTGTCGAAGGCTGACGCCGCGCCCGTCGCCGCGAACGTCTCCAGCGTGAAGCCCTTCATCCTCGCGCTCGACACCGAGACGAAGGCCGAGACCGACAAGAAGGAATGCCGCGAAGTCGTGGTCGAGACGGACGAAGGCTATGGCGTGCGCGGCACGGTGACCCGCACGGTCTGCCGCAAGGTCCTGTGATCTGCGTGCAAGCGCCGATCACATGCCGCCGAGGCAGACGTATTTCATCTCCAGATAATCATCGAGCCCGTAGCGCGAGCCTTCGCGGCCAAGCCCAGAGTGTTTCACCCCGCCGAAAGGCGCAACCTCCGTGGAAATGAGGCTCTCGTTTACGCCCACCATTCCGAATTCGAGCTTTTCGGCGACGCGAAAAATGCGCGCCACGTCGCGGCTGTAGAAATAGGCCGCAAGTCCATAGGGCGTGGCGTTGGCGAGGCGGATCGCCTCCTCCTCCGTGTCGAAGGGGATGACCGGCGCCACCGGACCGAAGGTTTCTTCCTGAAAGATCAGCGCCTCCGACGGCACATTGGCGAGCACGGTCGGCTCGAAGAAGGTTCCGCCGAGCGGATGACGCGCGCCGCCGACGAGCACCGTCGCCCCATGCGAGACGGCGTCGGCAATATGGCGCTCCACCTTGTCGACCGCCGCCGGCTCGATGAGCGGGCCAACCGCGACGCCCTCCTGCGCTCCGTCTCCCACCTTCAAGGCGCCGGCCGATTCGGCCAGCCGCCGCGCAAAGGCGTCTGCGACGCCGCGCTGCACGAGAAAGCGATTGGCCGAAATGCAGGTCTGTCCGCCATTGCGATATTTGGTGGCGACAGCGCCCGTTACGGCGCGCTCCAGATCTGCGTCTTCGAAGACGATGAGCGGCGCATTGCCGCCAAGCTCCATCGAGCATTTCTGAATATTGTCGGCCGCCTGCCGCAACAGGATGCGGCCGACCTCCGTCGAGCCCGTGAAGGTGAGCTTGCGCACGATCGGATTGCGGGTCAGCTCCTGCCCAATTGGAACCGGATCGCGGGCGGTCACGACATTAATGACCCCCGCCGGCGCGCCCGCGCGCTGCGCCAGTTCGATCAGCGCAAGCGCCGAAAAGGGGGTCAGCTCCGCGGGCTTCACCACCATTGTGCAGCCGGCGCCGAGCGCCGCTCCGACCTTGCGGGCGAGCATGGCGGAGGGAAAATTCCATGGCGTGATCGCCGCCGTCACGCCGATCGCCTGCTTCAGCACGAGAAGCCGCCGATCCATGGCGCCCGCTACGATGTCGCCATAGACGCGACGCCCTTCCTCGCCGAACCAATCGATATAGGCGGCGCCATAGGCGATCTCGCCGCGGGCCTCGGCGAGCGGTTTGCCCTGCTCCGCCGTGATGATCCGCGCCAGGCGCTCCTGATCGGCCATCACAAGCTCGAACCAGCGGCGCATGATCTGCGCCCGCTCCTTGGCGGGGCGATCGCGCCACAGCGGCAGCGCGCGCTCGGCGGCTTCGATCGCCCGACGGGTTTCGTCGACGCCCATGTCCGGGACGTGGCCGAGCGTCGCGCCGGTTGCGGGATTATGCACGGGGAAGGACGCGCCGCTGTCCGCCTCGACCCAGTCGCCGCCGATGAAAGCGCGTTCGATGAAGGAAGGCTGCGTCTCGCTCATTGCCTCGTTCTCCTGCCCCGCGCCAATTGCGGCGCAGGCGTTCCGTTACACGGTGCGGGCTTCAGGAAAGGTTTAAGTTTCGCCCAT
Source organism: Methylocystis sp. NC52PC (assembly GCF_055698645.1). Classification (NCBI taxonomy): domain Bacteria; kingdom Pseudomonadati; phylum Pseudomonadota; class Alphaproteobacteria; order Hyphomicrobiales; family Methylocystaceae; genus Methylocystis; species Methylocystis sp. NC52PC. Next base: position 3,614,835 of record NZ_CP170127.1, read on the forward strand.
ACTGTCAAGCTCGCCCTTGCCGTCCCGCTTTGTTCATCAATTAGAAGACAGACTCTTGGCGTCCAAAAGAGAAAAGACGGTCGCCCTTGTCCAGACGCAGGCGGAAAACGCCGGCGCCCAGGAGATCGCGCGCCAGCTTGCCGCCGGTTTCGAAGAGCGCGGCTGGCGGACACGGCAGATTTTCTTCTACCGCCGCACCGAGAGCTTCGACCGCGACTCCAACGTCTTCTTTTGCGCGGCGTCGCGCCCCTCTTCGCCAATCGGCGCGCTGCGACTGCTTGGAGCGCTTTATGGGGAGCTGCGCCGCGCAAAGCCGGACGTGGTCGTCACGCTGCAGCACTACGGCAATATCGTCGCTGCGCCGGTCGCAAAGCTCGCGGGCGCGCGGGTGATCGCGAACCAACTCTCCGCGCCCGAGGTCATTCCGCGCGGCGTCGCCCTCCTCGATAAAATACTGGGAACGCTCGGCGCTTATGACCGCATCGTGGTGAATTCCACGCAGACGGCGACCGCCTATCGCGCCTATCCAGAGCCTTACGCGCGGCGCATCGCGCATATCGAGCACGGCTTTAAAGATAAGTCCGTCTCTTTATCGAAGTCCGAGGCGCGGAGCCGCGTCGGCCTGCCGCAAGACGTCACCTTGCTCGGCTGCGCCGCGCGGCTGCATCCGCTCAAGCAACTCGACTGCGCCATTGGCCTTCTCTCGGAAAACACGGATCAGCATCTCGCTCTCGCTGGACAAGGCGGCGATCTCGCGCGGCTGAAAGACTTGGCGCAATCGCTCGGCGTCTTGCAGCGCGTCCATTTTCTCGGAGAGCTCGACGCCGCCGGGATGGGCGCTGTTCTGGCGGCGCTCGATTGTTTCGTCTTTCCAAGCGCGGCGGAAAGTTTCGGGCTCGCGCCCGTCGAAGCGGCGCAGGCGGGCGTTCCCGTCGTCGCCAACAACATTCCGATCCTGCGCGAGGTGTTGTCTGTCGAGGGCGCGCCTTGCGCCCTGTTTGTCGACGCAACAGACCAGGCGTCCTTCGCACGCTCGGTGAGGCGCGTGCTTGACGACGTCCCATTGCGCGCGACGTTGACGACGCTCGGAAGGCGCCTACACCAACGCTATCCGCTGGAGCGGATGCTCGACGAATATGCAAAGCTCCTTGAAGGTACATTTGCATGAAACGCATTCTCATCGTCGTCTCGGCGGCGCGTTTCATGCGCTGGCAGCAAAGATTGCGCGACCGCCTCGCAAAACGCTGGCCGGAAGCGGAGGTCGCCTTTCGATGCGATGCAGAGCCGGACGATCAACCAAGCGCGGTGACGCAGCTCCTCAACCTCGAACGCCTGCTCATCAAGCGCGCGCGGCCGGCGTTGTGCGATCGGCTTGCGGCGCCCATTTCCGCCGCCGATGCGGCCGCCGACGTGATCGTCGATCTGACGGGCGGAGCCGACATGAAGAGCGGCGCCCGCTTGCTCAGGCCGCTCTACGACGGTCACCGCGCGGATCAGGCCGCCATCAACGCCATTTTTTCCGGCGTTGCGCCAATTGTCGCGATTGAAGACGTCGCGACGGGCGACATCGCCGCGCAAGGATTGCCGTCCTTCGAATGCGAGCCCGCGCTGACGCTCTACCTCGACGCCGTCTACTCGCGCGTAGCCCTGCTGATCGAACAGGCGATCGCGGTCCCCCGCCCTTCCGCAACGCCACCCGCGCGCGCGACGCGCTTTGCTCCGACGCCCGGAGCCTATCTCGCGAAACGGCTCGCATTCGCCGCCACACGGGCGATGTATCGCTTATGTTGCCATTCGCCCCACTGGCGGATTGGCTGGCGCTTTAACGACGGGCCGGGCGCGCTCGAAACTGGATCGCTCGCCGGCCCGGCCTGGAACGCCCTTTACGACTGCGATATGGGCTTCGCCGCCGATCCTTTTCCCGTGCAATGGCGCGGACGCATGGGCGTCTTTTTCGAGTCGATGGGTTATCGCAGCGGGAGGGGCGCGATAAGGTTTCAGGCCTTTGGCGCGGAAGGTCCGATCGGCCACGCGCTGACAGCGCTCGCCGAGCCGTGGCACCTCTCTTACCCCTTCCTCATCGAGGACGCGGGCGTCCTTTACATGGCGCCGGAAGCCTCGGCCTCGCAAGCGATCACGCTCTATCGTTGCGTCGAATTTCCGTTGCGTTGGGAGCCTGTCGCCAAGCTCGTGGACAACGTCGAGGCGGCCGATGCGACAATCTTTTGCCACGGCGGACGCTACTGGATGACCTCGGTCGTCCGCGACGGCTACGGCGGCTATTCCGACACGCTTGCAATCCATCACGCCCCAACTCTATTGGGGCCGTGGGAGCCGCATCGGCTCTCGCCGGTTCTGGTCGACTCCCGCTTCGCGCGCCCCGCCGGCGCCGTTGTCCCGACCCCGCGCGGCCTCTTCCGTCCCGTGCAGGATTGCGAGAAAGGTTATGGCAAGGCCATTGCGATCATGAGGATCGACGCGCTCGACGCGGAAAATTTCAGGCAGTCTTTCGTGAGCCGCATGACGCCCGGAGCGCGCTGGCCCGGCGGACGCTTGCACACGCTCAACCGTTGCGGTGGTCTGGAATGCATCGACGGCGCGATTCTTGCGCCGAAATATCTGCCTTTCCGACGGCTCGCACAACATCGCATCGACAGCCGAATTTCCACCGCAGAGAGTCTCGCCGTTCAAGCGCTTTAGAAGTTCATGTCGGCCCCGGTTTGCGCTCGCCCCGTGACTTGCGAGCTGGCGCGCATCCTCTCGCGCAGCGGGGAGAGAAGGCTGAGGATCGAGGGATCGACGCCGATCTTCCGATAGCAGATTGCAGATAAAAGCATGAACAGCGGCACATTGACCAGCGTCCAGCCGGCGGCGGCGCCCGGGGCGCCGAAGCGCCAGGCCAAAAGCCCCGTGAGCGCGACTCGCGCCAACGTCGCGCCTGCGATGATGCGGGAATAGAGCTTCTCCTGACCCGTCGTGAGGAGCACGACTGACGCAGACCCGCAGGTCGACATCACGAAGCAGCCTGTCGCAAGAATGACCAGCGTCAGATAAACGGCGGCGTAGCGCGCGCCGAAGAGCGTCAAAAACTGCCCGCCGAAAATGTAGATCAGGAGCAGGAGCGGCGCGAGCATCGCGGTCGACACGAGAGCAATCGATCGCAGCAATTCCTGAAGCTTCTGCGCATTGCCCGAAAAATAGAGACTGGCGCTGCGCGCGACCGTGACGGTATTGAGCCCGGTCAGCGCCATCAGGAAAACATTGGCGATGCGCGCGGCGGCGAAATAATCTCCCGCCGCCGCGGGCGAGGCGACATAGCCGATCAACAGGACGTCGAAATACATGCTCGCCGCTTCGAGCATGGCCGATTGCCACATGGGGAGACTGCGCGACAGCCATTTGCTTCTGTCGGCGTAGCTCGCCGCAGGCGCCTCCTGCTTTCGACAGACGCGCCAGACCGAAACGGAAGCGAAGGCCAGGGAGAGCAATTGCCCCACGCCTGCTATGACGAAGAATTCCGCCCGCGTCAGCCCCTGATGGAAGGCGCCCCAGACGACTGCGGCAAGCAGAATTGCGCGCCAGATAAGTTCGCGCGACGCCTCCGACACCAAGACGCCAACGACAGCGCGCGCCGAATGGGAGGAGTAATGCAGGATCGTCTGCGTCAGCAGGAAGAAGGCGGCGGACAATAAAACCGTGTTCGCCACGCCGGGAAAGAACAAGGGCGCGCAGACGACCATCGTCGCTGCGAACAGGACGCCCGAAACGAGCGTCAGCGTCCAACCGAAGCGATAGGCGCCCCATGCCCGCGCATAGTCGCTTCTGCCGGCATATTCGCCGAAGGAGCGCGCGATCAGCGTGTCCTGACCGAAGACCGCGGCCACGGCGAGAAACCCGACCGCGTTGAACCAGATCGCCAGACTGCCGAAGTCGTCGGCCGTCATGGCGCGCGCCGCCAGAGTGAAGACGGCGAGCGTCATCAGCGCCCCAGCGGCCTTTATCGACATGGCGACGATCGCGCCGAACGCGGCCCGTTGCGATTTCAATTGGTCGATCAAAGCCGAGACGCGCGCGCGCATCAATTTGCCCTCGCTTCCCCATCGGCTTAAGCTATGCCCTTGAGCGGCGCAACCGGTGATCGGAAACTGTGGTTAGTCATAACGGGCGCTGCTCTTGCTGTGTGTAACCAGCGGTTCATTTTTTTGGCGGCTTTTTCATCGCCAAGACGACGCTCGGCGGCCCGCCGACGACGCGCTTATAGATCCATCTGTCACGCCCTCGAGAGCCGAGCCCCCTTTGTCGCCATCGCCGCCGTCCCATGCTCCGGAACCCCCGAACGAACTCTCGGGGCGCATCGTCATTCTCGCCAATCCCGCCGCCGGCAGGCGCAATCGGGCGGCCTTGTCACGTCTCGCGGCGGAACTGACGGCTGCGACGCGCCAGGTCGATGTCTCCGAAAGCCCGGGCCCGGGGGACATTCGCCGCCTCGCACGTGACGTCGACGCCGACTGTCTGCTCGTCGCCGGCGGCGACGGCTCCGTGAATGAAGCCGTCGTCGGCCTCCTGGAACGTCCCGGCGCAAGACCCGTCCTCGGCGTCGTTCCGCAAGGGACGGTTAATATTCTTGCGCGCGAACTCGGCCTGCCGCACGACATGGCCGCGCTCGCGCGCGCCTATCTGGCAAACAGAAGGGGAAAGCTCCATCTCGGGCTCGCGAACGACCGCCCATTCGTGCTGATGGCCTCCGTGGGTCTCGACGCTGAAGTCGTTCACGCTCTTCGCCCCGAGTTGAAACGCGTCATCGGCCGCGCCGCCTATCTCATCGAGGCCATGCGCCTCGCCTTGCGCAAAGGCCCTCTCCTCGAAATCGAGACCGACGCCGGGCTCGTCGCGGCGAAACTCGCAGTGTTCACGAAATCCAGCCGCTACGGCGGGGAGTTCGTCATCGCAAGGAATAGCCGTGTTTTGACGCCGGGGCTGCGGCTCGTCGCGCTCCGCGAGGTCGGGCCGCTCGCGCTTTGCCGGCTGGGGTTTTTCATGATGCTGGGTCGAATGGAAGACAGCGGCCTCGTCGCCACGATCGAGACGCGCCACGCCCATGTGCGCGCCCCGGTCCCGGTCGCAACGCAAGTGGACGGAGACCCGCTCGGCGTCACCCCTCTCCTCGTGCGCGAGGCGGAGGAGACGCTCGACATTCTTCTTCCGTTCGAAGGACCGGAGCCATGAATATGCTACTGCTGGGCGTCCCGTGGATTCGTCTGGCGATCGCCGCCGCCTATGTCACGCTGGCCCCGGCGCTGATGTTGATGAAGTGGGACGGCGTCTATTTTACGCGCATGATCGCCGTCAGCGGTTTCAACGCGATTCTCACAGCCCTTATCTGCGCCGCCGTCGTCACCCTCAGAAACGACCTTGCGCGCAAAACTTCTTACACTTTGCTCGGAACGTCTTTCGTCATCTACGCTCTGGTCGTCTTTTATTACGTGCTCGTCTACGACGAAATGATTGGCGTTGCGGCGGCGAGCGCAGTTATCGACTCGAACCCCACCGGCTATCGGGAATATTTGAGCGCCTTCCTGGATCCGGCGTCGTCGATGCGCGCGATAGCGCTGGCGCTGCCCATCGCCGTCGCCGTCACGATTGGCCCCAAGAAGATGACGCTCGAGAACTCCCTGGCGCGAACCATTCTCGTCGTCGCCGCCATCGGCCTGGCGGCTGCGGGCTACACAAAGGAGTTCATCCGAAAGAACAGCCTCTATTTCGTTGTCACGACGAGCTTCGCGGAGGTCGTCGCCAGCAAGAAGGAGGTCGTCGAAACGGTCAAGAGGTTTGGAGATCGCAAGCCTTTGGGCGTCGTCAATCACGACGCGCGCCGCCGGGTGCATGTGCTGGTTCTCGGCGAGACGGCGACGCGCCGTCACATGTCGCTTTACGGATACGACCGGCCAACCAATCCGCTGCTCGAAGCGATCCGCGACAAGCTCTTGGTCGTCGCCGACGCCTGCTCGTCGCGCGGAGCGACCGCGCCCGCGCTTCAGGAACTCATGAGCTTCGCCAATCGCGAGGACGCGACGCCGCTTTTCACGCAGCCCAGTTTTCTCGAAACTTTGAAGGCGGCCGGATACCGCACCTATTGGCTGTCGAACCAGCCCAACGCCGGGCTTCTTGCGACCTGGGCCACGATCTTCGCGGCCGCAGCCGACGTGCGCACGCTCGTCAACGCGAATGGCGGCACAGACGAAGCGAGCCGTATGGATACGAGAAGCTATGACGAAAAGCTTCTCGCGCCCTTCGACGCCGCGCTGTCAGAGCCCGGAGACGCCAAATTCATCCTCGTGCATCTCATGGGGTCACATGCAGCCTATGAGCTGCGCTATCCGCCGTCCTACGCGGTCTTCGGCGCCGACGGGCCCGGCGCGCCGCCTGAAAAGCCCGGCTCGTTTCTCGACTTCTGGCGCAAGAAGTCCGCCGACGTCGACGCCTATGACAACAGCATGCTTTACAATGATTTCGTGCTTCATAGGCTGATCGAGAGAGCGAGCGCTGGCGACGTCGATACGCTCACTTATCTCTCCGACCATGGCGAGGGCCTCGGAGAGAACGGCGGCGCGCGCGATCACCATGACGGCTCGACGGTTCGCCAGGTGTATGAAATTCCGTTGTTCTTCCATGTCGGCGCCCGCTTCTCCGTCGACCGCCCGGAGACCGTCGACCGGATGAAGGCCGCGCTCGATCGGCCCTTCCAGTCGGACCGCCTCACGCATACGCTTCTCGACCTCTACGCGATCGAGGCGCCGCAGCGGCGTCAGGAATGGAGCCTTTTTTCTGCGGATTATCGTCCGCCGCCCCGCTTCTGCGACAGCCTCGCCAAGGTCCCGGACGTGGCGTCGATCAGGGGCCCCTAACCGGCCTCATCAGCCAGGCAGACAGACGCGTCCCGCTCTGCGGACGCGAGGGCCGATTTCGACCCGCAGCCTGCGCCCACTGGCAAGCCGCCAAAAACCGACATAATCTTAAGGGAATCACAGGCTGTGCGGCGACTGCCCGCGCGTTCCCCGCCTCGAGGTCGTTCTTGGCTGATCATCCCTTCGACTATCCGCTCTCTCGCCGTCTTCTCATCCGCGCCGGCGCCCTTGGCGCCGCCGCGCTCGCCTCGCCCGCCTGGGCCAAAGCGGGCGCCAAGGCGCAGACGCCCGCGCCGCTCGCGCCGGGCGAGATCGAGAGCCATGGTCTCTCGACCTTCGGCAATCTGGCCGAGCCCGAAGATTTCAAACACTTCCCCTATGTGAACCCGAACGCGCCCAAGGGCGGCACGCTCGCGCTCTCGCCGGCGAGCCCGACCTTCGACACGTTCAACGCCTATGTGCTGCGGGGCAACCCGGCGACCGGCATGTCGCTCGTCTTCGACACGCTCATGAACCAGAGCCTCGACGAGCGGGACGCCTATTACGGCCTCGTCGCCAAGAAGGTGCGCATCTCCGCCGACAAGCTCACCTACACCTTCCTGTTGCGCAAAGAGGCGCGCTTCCACGACGGCTCGCCGCTCACGGCGCATGACGCGGCCTTCTCGCTCAATATTCTCAAGACCAAGGGCCATCCCGTCATCAGCCAGATGCTGCGCGACCTCGAGAGCGCGACGGCCGAGGCCGACGACATACTGGTCGTGAAATTTGCCCCCGGCCGCACCCGCGACCTGCCGCTCAATGTCGCGAACCAGCCTATTTTCTCCCGCGCCTATTACAAGGACCGCGACTTCGAGGCGACGACGCTCGAGCCGCCGCTCGGCTCTGGACCCTACAAGGTCGGCCAGTTCGAGCAGGGCCGCTACGTCGCCTTTCAGCGCGTGCCCGACTATTGGGCGAAGGACTTGCCGATCACCCGCGGCCAAGGCAATTTCGACGTGGTGCGCTTCGAATATTTCGGCGACTCTCAGGTCGCCTTCGAGGCGTTCAAGGCCGGCGCCTTCACCGAGCGCGAGGAGAACATCGCCCGCGTCTGGGCGACGGGCTACGACTTCCCGGCCTTCAAGGACGGCCGCGTCAAGCGCGCGACCATGCCCAACAACAACATCCCGAACATCCAGGGATGGATGTTCAACACGCGCAAGAAAATTTTCAAGGACCCGCGCGTGCGCGAGGCGATCGGCTACGCCTTCGATTACGAATGGACGAGCCGCAATCTGATGTACGACGCCTATAAGCGCATCTCCTCCTATTTCGAGAATTCGGAGCTTGCCGCGCGCGGCCTCCCGAGCGACGGGGAGAAGGCGCTGCTGGAGCCCTACCGGGATCAGCTGCCGGCGGAAGTCTTCGGCGAGCCCTTCATGTCGCCCGTCTCCGACGGCTCGGGGCAGGATCGCGCTCTGCTCAAGAAGGCGAACGATCTCTTCATCGCCGCCGGCTGCACGCGCAAGGACGGCGTTCTGCGCCTGCCCGACGGGACGCCGCTCGAGTTCGAATTCCTCGACAATTCGAACGTCTTCGAGCGCCATACGCAACCCTTCATCAAGAATCTCAAGCTGCTCGGCGTGACCGCCCGCATCCGCGTGGTCGACGCCGCGCAGTACAAGAAGCGGCTGGAGGATTTCGACTTCGACATCGTCCACGACGTCATGCTGATGGCCTGGAACCCCGGCGAGGAGCTGCGGGCCTATTTCAGCTCGAAGACCGCCAATGTGAACGGCTCGCGCAACCTCGCCGGCATTTCGCACCCCGCCATCGACGCCCTGGTGGACAAGGCGCAGCAGGCGGATTCACGCGAGGCGCTCGTCGACTGCTGCCGCGCGCTCGACCGGGCGCTTCGCTCGCAGCGCTATTGGGTGCCGCACTGGTATAATCCGGTGCATCGCTACGCCTATTGGGATCTTTTCGGACAGCCGGAGCAGCCGCCGAAATTCGACACGGGCGTGCTCTGGACATGGTGGTGGGACGAGGGCAAGGCCCGCAAGATCAACTTTACGGGGCGCTGACGCATGGGAGCCTATATCGCCCGCCGGGTGCTGCTGATGATCCCGACGATCCTCGGCATCATGCTCATTTCCTTCGTCATCGTGCAGTTCGCGCCGGGCGGCCCGGTCGAGCGCATCATCGCGCAGCTTCAGGGCTTCGACGTGGGCGCGACGGGACGCTTCTCGGGGGGCGGCGGCGACGTCGGCCAGGGCGGCGCGTCGCAGACCGGCCCGATGGCGGCCGAGAGCGCCTCCAAATATCGCGGCGCGCAGGGGCTCGACCCGAAATTCATCGCAGAGCTCGAAAAGCAGTTCGGCTTCGACAAGCCGGCCTGGGAGCGCTTCCTGCTGATGGTGAAGAATTACGCGCTATTCGACTTCGGCCGCAGCTATTTTCGCGATGAAAGCGTGATCAAGCTGATCGGCGAGAAGCTGCCGGTCTCCATGTCGCTCGGGCTGTGGATGACGCTGTTTTCCTATCTGATCTCCATTCCCTTGGGCATCGCCAAGGCGGTGCGGGACGGCAGTCGCTTCGACATGTGGACGTCGAATGTCGTGATCGTGGGCTACGCCATCCCGAGCTTTCTCTTCGCCATGCTGTTGATCGTGCTCTTCGCGGGGGGCTCCTTCTGGCAGATTTTTCCCCTGCGCGGCCTGACCTCCGATGATTTCAACGAGCTCACGCTGTTCGGCAAGGTGAAGGATTATCTCTGGCACATCGTCTTGCCAGTCAGCGCATTGACGCTCGGCGCCTTCGCCACGCAGACCTTCCTGACCAAGAACTCCTTCCTCGACGAGATCCGCAAGCAGTATGTGCAGACCGCGCGCATGAAGGGCCTGACCGAAAACCAGGTTCTTTACGGCCACGTCTTCCGCAACGCCATGCTCATCGTTATCGCCGGCTTTCCAGGGGCCTTCGTCCACGCCTTCTTGACCGGCTCGGTGCTGATCGAGACCATCTTCTCGCTCGATGGTCTCGGCTATCTCTCTTTCGAAAGCATCGTCAATCGCGACTATCCGGTGGTCTTCGCCAACCTGTATATTTTCGCACTCGTGGGCCTGGTGGTGAACCTGATTTCCGACCTCACCTACACCTGGATTGATCCTCGGATCGATTTTGAAACGCGCGAGGTTTAGAGATGGTCGCCGTAACCGACGCGCCCGAGCGGCTCGCGCCCCCGATCGAACGCAGCGGGCTCTTGCGGCTGTCGCCGCTCGATCAGCGGCGGCTCGCCAATTTCAAGGCCAACAAGCGCGGCTATTGGTCGTTCTGGATCTTCATGACGCTCTTCGTCATGTCGCTTCTGTCGAATATTCTCGCCAACGACCGGCCCATCCTCGCCTGGTACAAGGGCGAGCCGCTGTTCCCGGCCTTCGTGTCCTATCCCGAGGAGAAATTCGGCGGCTTTCTGGCGCGCACCGACTATCGCGACCCGACGATCGAAAACGAGATCAGGGCGCATGGCTGGATGCTGTGGCCGCCGATCCGCTACTCTTACGACACGCATAATCTCGACCTGCCGACCCCCGCGCCCTCGCCCCCGACCTGGCTGCTCACCAAGGCCCAATGCGAGGCGGCGGCAGCCAAGCTCCTGAAGCCCGGCGAGCCCAACCGCGGCTGCTCGGCCATCGAATGGAACTGGCTCGGCACGGACGATCAGGGCCGCGACGTCGTGGCGCGGCTGCTTTACGGGTTTCGCGTCTCGGTTCTGTTCGGCCTCATCCTCGCGACGATCTCGTCCATCGTCGGCGTCGCGGCGGGGGCCATACAGGGCTATTTCGGCGGCCGCGTCGACCTCGTCTTCCAGCGCTTCATCGAGGTCTGGTCCTCGCTGCCGCAGCTCTACCTGCTCATTATCATTTCGTCCTTCCTCACGCCGGGCTTTTTCGTGCTGCTCGGCATTCTGCTGCTTTTCTCCTGGGTGTCGCTCGTGCATGTCGTGCGCGCCGAATTCCTGCGCGCCCGCAACTTCGAATATGTGAACGCCGCCCGGGCGCTGGGCCTGTCGAATTTCCGCATCATCCTGCGCCACCTTTTGCCGAACGCCACGGTCGCGACGCTCACCTTCCTGCCCTTCATCCTCAATTCGTCGATCACGACGCTGACGGCGCTCGATTTCCTGGGCTTTGGCCTGCCGCCCGGCTCGCCGTCGCTCGGCGAATTGCTGCTGCAGGGCAAATCCAACCTCCAGGCCCCCTGGCTGGGCCTCACGGGCTTCGCCATCATCGCGCTGATGCTGTCGCTCCTCGTCTTCGTCGGCGAGGCCGTGCGCGACGCTTTTGACCCGAGGAAAAATTTCCGGTGAAGTCGGATAAAATGCCGCCGGAGGCAGACGAGATGGACAAGATCGTGCGAGAGCATTATCCCGCGGCCAAGTTGCCGGAGGAATTGCGTGCGGGTATCGACCCCAACGCCCGTGTGACGATCACGGTCGAATTAGAGGAAACGCCTGGGGCCGTCATGCCTCTTGAGGAAATGTTTGCGCTCCGCCGGGACGTATTTTTGAGTCAGAGTGAAGTCGACGCATATGTGAAATCGCTTCGCGATGAGTGGGGCAACTGACCTCGTGCCCGCTCCGCTCGTCTATGTCGATACAAATGTCTTCATTACTGGCTTCGAATCGCCCATCGAAGCCGCCAAGCCCGTGCAGGACTTTCTCCTCCGCCTCAGGGAGAGGCCCGGCTCGGCCGTAACGAGCGAGCTGACTCTGGCGGAGCTTTTGGCGCCGGTATCGCGTCCCGGCGGACTGCCGACCCCTGTGAAGCGACGGCTCTATCTCGATCTGCTCATCTGGAGCAAAATGTTCGACTTGCGGCCCATAACGCGGGATATTCTCATCGAGACTGCCGACCTGAGACGCGCGGCGCGTCACACGCTGCCGGACGCAATTCACCTCGTCACCGCAATCCGAGCGCAGTGCAGATATTTCTTGTCTTACGACAATGGCGTTAGACCGCCCCAGGGCATGGAGCGCATTCCGCCAGACCGCCCCGGGATAGACGTGGTTCTCCGGGCTTGGACCCAGTGAGGCCGAAACTGGAAGACGCAATGACCTCCGCTCCCCTCCTCGACGTCCGCGACCTCTCGGTCTCCTTCCTCCAGGGAGGCAAGGAGACCGTCGCGGTCGACCGCGTCTCCTTTTCGCTCGAACGCGGCAAGACGCTGGCGCTCGTCGGCGAATCCGGCTCCGGCAAGTCGATCAGCGCGCTCTCGATCGTGCGTCTCCTGCCGCCGGGCGCCATGGCCACGGGCCAGGCGCTGTTTGCCGGCTCGGACATGCTCTCGATCAGCGAGCGCGACCTGCGCGCCATTCGTGGCGCACGCATCACCATGGTCTTTCAGGAGCCGATGACTTCGCTCAATCCGCTGCAAACGATCGAGCAGCAGATCGCCGAGATCCTCGAACTCCACGGCATGCGCGGGCGCGAGGCCATGCGCGCGCGCGTCATCGAACTCCTCGCGGAAGTCGGCATTCCCAATCCCGAGGCGCGGCTCGGCGCCTATCCGCATCAACTGTCCGGCGGGCAGCGGCAGCGCGTGATGATCGCCATGTCGCTCGCCAACAAGCCCGATCTGCTCATCGCCGACGAGCCGACGACCGCGCTCGACGTCACCGTGCAGGCGCAGATCATCGCGCTGCTGGAGCGCCTGCAACAGACTTATGGCATGGCGATCCTGTTCATCACGCACGATCTCAATCTCGTGCGGCGCTTCGCCGACACTGTTTGCGTCATGCAGAAGGGCCGCATCGTCGAGAGCGGCGAAGTGAACGCGGTCTTCGATGCGCCGCGCCACCCCTATACGAAGGCCCTGCTCACCGCCGAACCGAAGGGCGATCCCATCGTCGAAGACGACAAGGCCCCGGTTGTCATCTCGGCGGACGATCTGCGCGTCTGGTTCCCCATCAAGCGCGGCTTCATGCGCCGCACCGTCGATCATATCAAGGCGGTCGACGGGGTGACGCTGCAGGTGCGCTCGGGCGGCACAGTGGGCGTCGTCGGCGAATCCGGCTCCGGCAAGACGACCCTCGCGCTCGCCATGCTGCGTCTCATCCGCTCGGAAGGGCCGATCGTCTTTCTCGGCTCGCGCATCGACGGCGCCAGCGTCGCCGAGATGCGGCCGCGGCGACGCGATATGCAGATCGTCTTTCAGGACCCTTACGGCTCGCTGTCGCCGCGCATGTCGGTGGCCGAGATCGTCGCCGAGGGCCTCACTGTGCAGCGGCCGGAGCTTTCGCTCGACGAGCGCCGCGAGATCGTCGCCCGCGCGTTGAAGGAGACGGGGCTCGATCCCGCGACGATGGATCGCTATCCGCATGAATTTTCCGGCGGCCAGCGCCAGCGCATCGCCATCGCCCGCGCCATGGTGCTGGAGCCGAAATTTGTCGTCCTGGACGAGCCGACTTCCGCGCTCGACATGTCCGTTCAGGCGCAGATCATCGACCTGCTGCGCGATCTTCAGCGTCGTCGTTCGCTCGCCTATCTCTTCATCAGCCACGATCTGCGCGTCGTGAAGGCGCTCGCCGGCCAGCTCATCGTCATGCGGCACGGGAAAGTCGTCGAGGCCGGCTCTGCCGAAAAACTTTTTGCGCATCCCGAAAATGAATATACGCGGGCGCTATTTGCGGCCGCTTTTCGCAATCAGGCGGAGAGTGTCAACGGTGTAGGTTAAGCCAATCGTTAGAATCGCAGGCGTAGAGATTTTCGCGCAGGCTCAACCTGCGAGATTATTCTTTTCGCGCTTGCGAGGATCAAATGACGAGTCTTGCCGAGGAGGCGGCCGCGATCATCCGCTCGCGTTATGGGGCCGGCCCGGTCGAAACCGCGCTGATTACCGCGGGAGTCTTCAACAGCCTGCCAGAGCTTGGCGAACGACTTGTCACCATTCCCTATGCGGACCTGCCCGGCTTTCCAACCTGCGCCGGCGTTGAGGACGGGGAATTTATCGTCTCGGCGATCGATGATGCGCCGACCGTCATCTTGAAAGGCCGCTCAACCTTTTTTGAGACGGGCGACCCCAGCCTCATGTCGGCTCCGATAGAAACGCTCGCCCTGCTGGGCGCCCGCGCCGTGCTGAGCACAGGCCTCGCGCGCGTCGCGCTCGCCCCTCTTGCGCCAAGCAGCGTCGTCGTGGTGACGGACCACATCAATTTCAACGGCCTCAACCCGTTGATCGGCGCGGCGGCGAGCGGGGACGGACTGGCCGGTTCGAACGAGGCGTACGACAAGCGGCTGCTCCGCCGCATCAAACTCGCCGCCGCGGAAGGCGGCGTCACGATCCATGAAGGCGTGATGATGTGGTTTTCCGGGCCGACATTCGAAACGCCGGCGGAGATAAAAATGGCGCGCCAGCTCGGCGCCGATATCGTCGGCTGGACGATTCCGCCCGAAGCGATCCTCGCGCGGCGCTTCGGGCTTCCTTTCGCCGGCATCGCCGTCATTGCGGAGGTCCCTTCCGACTCGCAGGGCCCCGACCAGTCTCGCAATTCTGTCGCCGCCGGAATCGTGGGCGTCAAACGCCTCGCGCGCACCTTCATCAAGGCGCGCTGCTGACCGTATCGGGCCCCTCCGCGCGCTTAGGGTCGCGGGAGACCAGCATCGTCGCCACGAGGGTTTGCACCGTCCGACCCGCGCCGTCGCAGGCGCCTCCGTCGAAGGTGACGAGACCCCGATCCGGCAGTGAGCGCGAGACGCGCAATTTGGTGATCTCGCCTTGGATATGCAGATGGTCCCCGGGCCGCACCGGCCGCTTCCAGGAAATCTGCGTATCGACGCCGATGAGACCTCCGGGGAAGGTCACCCCGCAACGATAAAGCAGGTGACGCACCGTCGCGGAGGCCGTCTGCCAACCGCTGGCGACGATCCCGCCGAACATGCTGTCGCGCGCGGCGTGTGGATCGAGATGGAAATATTGCGGATCATTCTCGCGCGCGAAGGCGACGATCGCCTCTTCCGTCACCTCTTCAGGCTCTGAGACGAAACGCCTGCCGACGAAAAGATCTTCGAAATAGATGACCTTCTCCATGGGGCGACTACCCGCTCAAACGCCGCACGCCGGTGATGTCCCCGGCGCCGGCCTCGAGATTGCGCGCGCGCACAAGCTCCAGCGGCTCGCTGGACACCAGCATGTGCGTTCCGTTGGCGTGGAGCAGCGTCGTGGAGTCGCGCATGATTCCAACGTGGCCCTTCCAGAAGACGAGATCGCCGCGCTCGAGCGGCGCGCCGATCGCTACGGAGGCGCCAAGTTGCGCTTCCTGCATGTCGCTGTCACGCGGCGCCTTGCGGCCCGTCGCGGCGAACGCGATCTGGACGAGGCCGGAGCAGTCGACGCCGATCGAGGACTTGCCGCCCCAGAGATAAGGCGCGCCGATCAGCGTTTCCGCGACGGCGACAAAATCCTCGGCGGGCGCGTCGAGCGCCGAGAGATGGGTTCGCCAGATGAAGCCCCTGTCGCGCGTCACGAGGAAGGCGTCGCGCTCCTCCACGACGGAGACTTCGGCGCTCAGCGGCAGCGCCAGCAGCGGCGGCTGTTTGATGCTCGCGGCGGGATAGACGAAGGTGCGCGGCACGGCGACCCGATGCGTGGGCGCGCTCAATTCGCTCCACAGGGCGTTGGCGGCGATCCAGCCGACATAGCCGTCGCGCGCGAGCTGCGCCCAGGCCCAGCCTTCTTCCTCGTCATAAACGGTCACGCGCTCGCCATAGAGCGCCTGCGTATCGATGGCGGAATCGGGCCGCGGCTCGCGCCGCAGGTCGACGACCCCCTCCTTCACTTCCATGACCACGCCTTCGACATAGCGGTCGGCGGTGACGCGGCCCTTGAGATAGACGGCGGCGAGATCGGCGCGCGCGGGGGTCAGGCGTCGGTCGAAGGGGTTCGTCATGCCTTCGCCCTTTCCGTCGCGCGCTTTTCGATGAGATCGTAAAGCAGCCGCGCGCTCTGCACCTCGCCGCCCTCCGGGCGGCCGGGCTTCGTCGATGGGTTCCAGCAATAAACGTCGAAATGCGCCCAGCGCGCCGGGTCGGCGACGAAACGGCGCAGGAACAGCGCGGCGACGATGGAGCCGGAGAACCCGCCGCTCGTGACGCTCACCAGGTCGGAAATCTTGCCGTCGAGGCCGCCGTCGTAATTCTCCCACAGCGGCATGCGCCAGACCGGATCATTCGCCGCGCGCCCCTGTGCGAAGATCGCCTCGGCAAGCGCGTCGTCGCCCGTATAGAAGGGCGGCAGTTCCGGCCCCAGCGCCACGCGCGCGGCGCCGGTCAGCGTCGCGAAGTCGAAGAGAAGATCCGGCTGATCCTCGCTCGCGCAGGCGAGCGCGTCGGCGAGAATGAGCCGCCCCTCGGCGTCGGTGTTGCCAATCTCGACCGTGAGCCCCTTGCGGCTGCGATAGATGTCGCTGGTGCGGAACGCGTTCGCGGAAATGGAATTTTCCACGATCGGCAACAGCACGCGCAGCCGTACAGGAAGGCCGGCGTCCATGAGCATGGCGGCGAGCGCCAGCGCGGTCGCGGCGCCGCCCATGTCCTTCTTCATCAGCGCCATGGCCGAAGAGGGCTTGATGTCGAGGCCGCCCGAATCGAAACACACGCCCTTGCCGACGAGCGTCACCTTCAACCCGTCCTCGGGGCCATGCGTGAATTCGACGAGGCGCGGCGCCTGCGCAGCGGCGCGGCCGACGGCGTGGATGAGGGGAAAATTCTCGGCGAGCAGCGCATCGCCGACGATCGCGCGCGCCTGCGCGCCATATCGGGCTGCGAGGCCCAGGGCGGCTTCCGCCAACGCCTCCGGCCCCATGTCGTTTGCGGGCGTATTCACCAGGTCGCGGCCGAGCGCAACTGCGGACGCGATGCGTTCGATGCGGGCGCGGTCGACCCCCTGCGGCGCGCACAGGCGCGGCGACTCCGGCCTCGGCGCCACGTAGCGGGTGAACGCGTAACTTGCGAGGAGAAAAGCGAGCGCCGCCTGTTCGGCGTCCGCGACGCCCTCGCCCAGTCGATAAAGTCCCGGCGGCAAAGCGGTTGCGAGCTTGCCAGCAAGAAAAGCGTCGCGCTTTTTCGCCTCTGGCTCCTCGACGCCGAAAAAGGCGCGCGCGGCCGCGCCATTGAGCGCCGGCGCGAGGAGCAGCGTCCCCGGCTTGCCCTCGAAGCGCACGGAATCGGCGATCGCCGCAACCGCCGCGGACAGGCTTTCCTTCACCTGCGGCCAGCGGGCCTTATCCACGAAATCGACGGGAATCGCCTCTGCGGACCAGTCCTCGAGCTTCATCGTCATCGAGCGCCTATCAGCCTCCGTTAAGCTTCCGTTAAAGTTAACGCTTTACTGCCAAGCTTGGAAATCGTCCTCGCTATGGAACAATAAGCCGTGACAAAGGCGTCTCCTGCTTCGCCCCGCGTCGCCTGCGCCCTGGCGCTCGTAGCGCTCGTCTGCCTTTCAGGATGCAACAAATCCTCCTTGGGCGATATAACGGGCTCGGTCCGGGGGGCCTCCGCCCCCCTCCCCCAGGATGAAACGGCCTTGCGCCGCTTCGCTGAGGAGTGGGGCCAGCGCTATGATCGCAACCCCAAGGACAAGACCACCGCAATGACCTACGCCAAGGCGTTGCATGCGCTGGACCAGAACGCGCAGGCCGTCGCCGTGATGCAGGGGCTGGCGATCACCTATCCCGAGGATATGAAGGTGCTCGGCGCCTATGGCAAGGCGCTTGCCGACGCCGGGAAATTGCAGCAGGCGGCCGAAACGCTCGAAAAGGCGCATACGCCGGAGCGCCCCGACTGGTCGATCCTGTCGACGCAAGGCTCGATCGCCGATCAGCTCGGCGATCACGAGGCCGCCCGCAACTATTACGAGGCGGCGCTGAAAATCCGCCCCAACGAGCCCACGGCGCTCTCCAATCTGGGGCTCTCCTATGCGCTCGCGAAGAATCTGCCCCGCGCCGAAGAGACCCTGCGGCTCGCGGCGAGCCAGCCCTCAGCAGATATGCGCGTGCGCCAGAATTTGGCGCTGGTCTTGGCCCTTCAGGGCAAATTTTCCGAAGCGGAACAATGGTCGCAACGCGATCTGCCGCCTGCCGACGCCGCCCAAAACGTCGCCGCCATCCGGGAGATGATCTCGCAGTCGGACACCTGGCGGGAGATTCAGGCGGGCGCGGCGAAGAAATCGAACGCCGCCCGGTAAGCGCGCCATGGCTAAAGGCCGTCCGGGGCGGCCTGCTTAACCGATCATTAGTCATAAAGCTGGCTAATTGTCACGCTTGCGCTATGGCGCCAGATTGGGCGCTCTTATGGATGGTCTTATGTCGTCGAGACGAGCCCTGATCGCGATGACCCTGCAGGCGCGCGTGGCGGCGCGCGCCACATTGCTCATACGCCTGTCGCTGCTCGCGATCGTTTTCCTGTTGAACGGCGACTTCCATCCCGACATCACGCCCGGCGGCGAAGGCTCGAATTTCCAGCAATACCTCGGCCTCGTCTTTTGGCTCGTCATCATTGCGTCGAGCTTCTTCGCACGGCCTGTTCTAAAGATCGAATGGAGCGTCGGCCTCTACGTCACTCTTGCCTTCTTCGGCCTGGCGATGGCCTCGGCGCTCTGGTCCGACAACGCCCAGAGCAGCCTGCTCAAGGCAGCTGCGCAGCTGGTCGTTCTCATCGGCGCCTGGCGCCTCACGGCGACATTCCCCTGGGAGGACGTCGCCGTCTGCATGCAGCTCGGACTTTTCGCCATTTGCCTCCTCTCGGCGGCGATGGCGATCTTCGTCCGAGCGTCGGCGTGATGAGCGACTATCTTCACAACGGCCAATGGAGCGGCCTCTTCTCCTCGAAGCAGACATTGGGCGTCTGCGCCGCCATGCTGCTGTTCTTTTCGACCTTCCGGTTGATGAACGGCGCCGGCCTCCTGTGGAGCTGGTCCGCCATCGCACTCGCTCTTCTTTGCTTGCTCGCCTCCGGCTCACGTGGCGGCGGCGCGCTCGCGGTGGAGGCGATCGGCGCCATCTATCTCATGAGCAAGTCGAAGGCCTTCGCGCGCGCCCTCGCCTTCGCACCCTCGCTGTTGGCGGTCGTGGGCGGCGGCGTCATCGCCTATCTGCTGGTGACGCAAAACCGCTATCTCGTCGTCTTCGGCGCGCCGCTGGATTTTACCCAACGCACCTACATTTGGCAGCACGCTCTGAATTTTTTCTGGGATTCGCCGTGGTTCGGGGCCGGCGTCAACGGGTTCTGGACGCGAAGCGTCGTGAAGGAGCTCTTCCTCGAACGCTACCAGTGGTTCCTCGACAATTATCACAACGGCTACATCGCCATCGTCATGGAGACGGGAATCGCCGGCTATACGCTCTTCCTGCTCTCCTATCTGCTGTTCGGGCTCCGCATGAGCGATCTCATTCGCGGGAGCGTCTTTCCGCCGAGCCAGACCTCTTTCGGGGTCAGTTACGCCTGCCTCCTGTTCCTTCTCAATTTCACCGAAACCTACTTCATGCGCTCGACAAATATCCTCACGACCCACCTCACGATGATAACGGCTTTCGTGTTCGCGCGTCCGATCCCGGCCCCGGCTCCATCTCCCGCCAAAGCCCCTTCCCGCGTGGAAAGACGCGGACGCGCTCCGGGCGCGCTGCGGGCGGCGCCGCTCTGGGATGCGCTCTGATGCGCCGCCTGGGAAGACGCCTCGTCCGCTTCGTCTCTCTATTCGCCCTCGCCGTTGCAGGCCCGAACGCGCTTGCGTCCGAACCGGCGCGCGACGCCAGTCCTTTACGCAAAGGCGTGAACATCCTCGGCTACGACGGCATATGGGAGGGGAGCTTCGACAATCCCTTCCGCATGACGGATTTCGGCCGAATCCGGGAAGCGGGCTTCGATCACGTCAGAGTGAATTTTTTCGGATTCCGCTATTTTGACAAGAAGGGCAAGCTCGACGCGCGCGTGCTCGACATTCTGGATCGCGTGCTCGATCGCGCCGACGCCGAAGGCTTGAAGGTTGTCCTCGATCAGCATGACAATCAGGACTGCCAGACCAAGCCCGCGGGCTGCAAGGCGCGGCTCGTTTCCTTCTGGCGGCAAATCTCGGCGCGATACGCCCGCGCGCGGCCGAATGTTGTTTATGAGCTCCTCAACGAGCCCGGCGGCGAAATGAGCCATGAGCAGTGGAACGCCGCCGCGGCCGCCGCTCTCGCTCAAATTCGCGCACGGGAGCCCGAGCGGCTCGTCATCGTCGGCGCGCTCAACACCAGCGACATGGCGGCGATCGAGAAGCTCGAACTTCCCGAGAGCGACCGGCGGCTGATTGTGAGCGTGCATTATTACGATCCGCATCGCTTCACCTTCCAGGGCGCGAGCTGGAGCGAGGAATATGCGCATGTGCGCGACGTCGCCTGGGGTTCAGGCGCGGCGCGGCGGCAGATCGTCGACGATTTTGCGCTGATCGCCCGCTGGGGAAAGGCGCAAGATCGGCCGATCTATCTGGGCGAATTCGGCGCGCTCGAGACGGCGCCGCCGTCGTCGCGCGCCGCATGGACGCGTCATGTCGCGCGCACCGCGGAAAGCTTTGGCTGGGGGTGGGCCTATTGGCAGTTCGACCATGATTTCTCGCTGACGGACCCGGTGACGCGGGCCTGGAACACGCCGCTCCTCGACGCTCTGATCAAACGAGGAGCCGATTGACGCAGGCGGCGACCGGACGAGGATTTTCGTGGGCGGCGTCGGGAAAGCCGAGCGGCTCCCTGGCCGAGCCGATGACGCCCGGCGTGCTCGCGCGTTCGTTCTTGCTGTTCGTGCGCCGCAACCTGCGCCTCATCGCCCTCGTGGCGCTCGCGGTCGCAGCTTTCGCATTCGGCGTGGCGGCGATTTTCTTGAGGCAGTATTCGGCGACGGCCGTCGTAATGATCGACCCTCGCGCCACGCGCGTCACCGAGAAGGCAGGCGTGCTCGCCAATATCGGCTCGGACTTCAACGCCATCGAGAGCATCGTGCAGGTCGCAAAGTCAGACGGATTCGTTGGCGGGGTCGTGGACCAGCTCGACCTTGCGCACAACCCGGTCTTTGCCGGTAAAGGCGCGACGCCGGCGCTTTTGCGACAATCGACAATCCAGAAGCTGTCCGCTCATTTGACCGTGGCGCGACGCGGCGCGACCTATGTCATCGACGTGACGGTGAAGTCGCCGTCCGCCGAGGAAAGCGCCAAAGTCGCGAATGGCGTCGCGCAGAGAATCCTCGACGATCAGGCGTCCTTGCGTTCCGGTCTCAGCGCCTCGACCGCCCGCGAGATCGAGAAGCGGCTCACGGAACTCCGCGTGCGCGTCAACCGCGCCGAGCGGGCCGTCGCCGAATTCAAGGCGCAAATCAAAGTCACCGACGCGGGCCAGGGCAATACGCTGCTCGAACGTCGTATCGTGGAGTTGAACCAGCAGATGGTGCTCGCCGCGTCTCGCACCGCCGAGGCGCGCGCACGCTACGACTTGTTGCGCAAGGCTGGCGCCAGCGCCGGCGATAATCTGCCGCAGGACGTTCAGTCGAGCGTTCTTTCCGGTTTGAGAGCGGAATATGCGCGGCTGTCTCGACAAGCCGCCGATCAGGCGACGGTGCTTGGGCCGCGCCATCCGGAAGCCATCAGCCTGAAGGCGCAGATCGGCGACATTCGCCAGCAGATCGCCGCCGAAATCAGTCGGCTGATTTCCGCCGCCCGCAGCGACTTTCGCGAGGAGGAGCAGCGAGAGGCCGAGTTGACGCGCCAGCTCAAGGCCACGCAGGCGGAAAGCGGCGAACTCGGGCCGCAGATGGTCAGGCTCACCGAACTCGAACGCGAAGCCAAGGCCGAGCGCGAAGTCTTCGAAGAGTTGTTGAGCCGGCAGCGCGAGCTGGCGCAAGTCAACGGCCTCGAGCCCAGCGACGTGCGCATCGTCTCGCCCGCCGTCCCGCCGACGAGTCCCGCGCCGGGGAAAGTCATCCTCGCGATGGCGAGCATGGGCCTTGGCCTTGCGGCCGGCCTGGCCGCTGCAGGCTTGCACGAGACGCGATCCACGACGCTGCGAACGAGCGCCCAGGCGGCAAGTCTGGGTGGCGTCGAGGCGCTCGTCTTCCTGCCCATGGCGCCCGCGCCGTCTGACGCGGCGCGCCGGGCCATCGAGGCGCCCGATGTTACGGCGTGGCTCTCGGAAGTCTGCCGCGGCGTCATCCAACCCGGCGCCGACGCGGACGGCGCCGTCGTCCTCGTTTCGTCCTCGGTGAGGGGCGAGGGGCGCTCGACCGTCGCCATCAATCTCGCGGCCTTTCTCGCGCGGGGCGGCGACCGGGTCCTGCTCATCGAGGCCGATCGGGCGGAGCACGTCAAAAAGCCGCCTCACGGGCTGCTCGACATTCTCGCCGCGAGGGAAAATCTGACATCCGCCCTCATCGAGCAGCCGACCGACGGCTACACGCTCCTTCCCTTCGGCGGACGCGACGCGGGCGACGGCGCGGACATCGGCGCGCTGATGCGCGGCGCAACCCTGCGCGCCCTCCTGAAAGTCGCCCGCCGATGGTTCGACGTCGTCATCATCGACGGGCCGCCAGCGCTCGAAGCCCCGCAAGCGCCCTTTCTCGCCGAACAGGCCGACAGGCTTCTCTTCGTCGTCGAATGGGACAAAACGCATCGCAGCGACGTCGGGATGGCGCTCGACCGTCTCGACGCCGTTGAGGCCGCCGTCGTTTTCAACAAGACCGATACCGCCAGATTGCGCCTCTACGACCCCGAGCAGGCGCGCGTGCTCGAAAGCCGCAAACGCGCCGCCTGAGATCGGCGCCGCGCTGCGCGTCGAAGACGGACGTGGCGTCAGCGAAAGCCGTGGAAACCAGAATCCCCGTCGCCCCGGCGCGGCTTCGACCATTGGTCCAGCCGCGGCGCCGGCGCCGCCTGCTGGGGCGACGGCGGCGCCCGAAAGCCAGGCGTCATGCCCGGCG
Source organism: Methylocystis sp. NC52PC (assembly GCF_055698645.1). NCBI lineage: Bacteria > Pseudomonadati > Pseudomonadota > Alphaproteobacteria > Hyphomicrobiales > Methylocystaceae > Methylocystis > Methylocystis sp. NC52PC. The sequence goes on from NZ_CP170127.1 coordinate 3,637,714, forward strand.
GCGGGCGATCCATCGCCGGCGCATGCATCTGCGGCGGCGTCATCGCCCGCATGGGCGGGGCATCCGGCATCCTCGGCTGCATGTCGCGCATCGGCGGCGGCAGGCCTCCGGACGGGCCGCTGCGATAGCGGGCGGCCGGCATGGCGTCCGGCTGCGGCATGGCGTCCCGGGGCGGGCCGCGCATCGGCGCCCCCATCCCTGCCGGCATATCCGGCCGGGGATAGGCGCGGCGGGGCGCAGAATCGGGCATGCCGCGCATCCCCGGCATATCCATGCCCGGCGGCGCCTCCCGCATCTGCCTGGGAAGCCGCGCGCCCTGCATGGCGCCGGGGGCCGGCCCAGCGGGGCCGCCAAAATCGGGGGCCATCCTGCGACGAAACGAGCGGAGCGCGTCGGGCCCCTCGCCCTGGAGGCGACTCGCGCCCCCGCCGGGATTCACTGGAGGCGTGCGACCGAGCTGGCGGCCGCGCAGGGGCGACGCCCCGTCGCCGGCTGGCGACCCCAGCCGATCAATCTGCGGCGCGATCCGCCTGCCGGTCTGAGCCGGCGCAGGTCCGGCGCCGGCGGGCGACGAGAGCCCTTGCTCTTTCGCCGCGCCCGACGGCGCCGTGGGCGCGACGACGTCGCGCGAGCGGCGGCCCGGACCAGCGAGCGGCGCGGCCGCGCCAGCGGGCGGCTGCGGCAGAGCGTGGTCCTTCACTGGCAGGCCGGCGGGAAGCGCGGCGGCCGGCGCGGCGTTGGGAGGCGCAACGCCGCCCGGATGCAGCCGCTGGCCGGCGGGACCACCCCCAGGAAGCTGTTGGGCGCCGTTCGTCAGGGGGGCCGCGCCGGGCGGCGTCGCTCCCTCGGTGAGCGGCCGCGCGCCGGGCAAGCCCGCCGGAACGGCTGCCGGCGCGGGAGCGATAGCCGGGGTCGGGCCAAAAGGCGTGCCGGCGATCGGCGCCGGCGCGACGCCCCCGGGCGGGACCGCGTTTCGCTTGGCGATAAAATTGGGCAGCGCCGCGCCTATGCCGACCGCGGCGGCGCCCGCGCCGACGGCGGTGAGGGCCTCGGTCGAGATCACGGCGCCGGCGGGATTGCGAATGACGAGCTGGTTCTCTGCGGGGTTCAGCGCCACGGCGTTGTGCATGTTGGCGTAAATGACGTTCGGCGGCGGCGGCGCGATATAGGCCGGCGGCCGCTGCCAGACCGGGATCGGCACATAGGGCGGCGCCGGCAGCGCATAGGGCGCGACGACGACGATGGGCGGCGGCAGGATGATGAAATCCGGCGGCGGCGGCGGCAGGAAATAGAACGGCGGCGGCGGGGGCGGCGGAAACGCCCAGAGCGGATCGTCGAAGAAAATGACGGGCTGATCGATGAAAATGAGCTCGTCCGGCGGCGGCGGCGGATAGCCGTAGTCGATCATGGCGAAGTCCGGCGGCGGCTCGAATTCGTAGCGCAGCTCCGCAAGGCGCCGGCGCGCGTCCCAGGCGTGCGGCCCCCTGGGATAGCGCCGCAGATAGGACCAATAGGCGTCGGGCGTGTCGATGATGCGCGAGCGCCGCCAGGTCATGGCCTCGCGCCGCGCCGCGAGCATCGCCCGCGCCCGCTTCGCATAGGGCGACGCCGGATAGGTCGCGACGTAATCCTGGTAGCCCTGCATGGTGTCGCGGCGGACGGCGGCGGAAAAACCGTCGTCGGCGCCTAGCGCGCTGATCGGCTGGCCGAGACGCGCGACATCCTCCTTGCGCAGCGGCGCGTTGGCCTCGCGCTCGAAGAAAAGGAAATCGGTCTCCACGCGCTGCGAGTTCCACGGGATTTGCGCGCCTTTCGTCATCTCCGAAACGCGCAGCCGCGTATTCTCGAAGACCTCCGTCAGCGGGCGGCCGCCGTCGCGCATCATCTCCGAGAGCGCATGGGCGTAGGGGCCGTAATCGCCTTTGGACTCCGGCGCGATCGTGCCCGGCGCGGCGTTGAACGCGAGCAGCGCGCGACCGCCGGGCTCGTAGAGCGCAAGGCCGCCGGCGAGCGGCTGGCCGGTCAGTTTGAACGGATTGGCGCGCGCCACGTCGAGCGCGGCGACGACGAGCTTCGCCCCCGAGCCCGCGAGCGGTTTGAGGTAATCCGAGACGCGCAGCGCCCGCAGCGGAATATCGGTGTCGCGGGCAATCGTCGCATCGACCGGCAGAATGTAGTTTTCGCCTTCGAGCTGGAGGCCGTAGCCCGAGACATAAATGAAGACGACGGCGTCCGGCCCCGCCTGCGCGGCCTTGTCGAGAAAGTCGCGGAACGCCTGTTTCAGCGCCGCCTCTTCGAGATCGCGCGCGCCGGTGACGTCGAAACCGGCCGCCTGGAGAGTCTGCGCGACGAGCCCGGCGTCATTCGCGGCGGTGGCGATGGGCTTTACGGGATAGGCCGCTTCGCCAATGACGAGGGCAAGGCGTCGCTCGGCCGCGAAAGCGCCCGCGCCCTGCCCCGCGATCAGCACAAGAAGGGCGAGCGCCGCAACCGCCAGACTCCGGATTAACTGCATCGAGTGATCTCCACGCGGCCCCCACTCCGCAACATGCGGATTATCCAGCAGATCCGCGGATGAACAGACGCTGAACCATGCGCCGCGGTCGAAGGCCGCAAGACGGAGATAACCCGCCATTAATTTGGACGTTTTGTGGATTTTTTAGGCTATCGGCGCCCGCAAGGCGCTCAGACTTGCAGCTGGCGCCCGCTCAATCGCCGTTTCGTTCAATGCTTGCGCAGTCTGGCACGACGATTGCTGTCAAAACGGCCATCCTGCATTTGTCAACGGCAGACTGCCCGAATGAAAACCATCACCGCCATCATCAAACCCTTCAAGCTCGACGATGTGCGCGACGCGCTGATGGCGCTGGGCGTCTATGGGATGACGGCGACGGAGGTCCGAGGCTACGGCCGCCAGAAAGGCCACGCCGAGATCTACCGCGGCACGGAATACATCATCGCCTTTCTTCCGAAGATCAAGGTCGAGATCGCGCTCCCGGACGACCTCGTCGACGGCGCGGTCGAGGCCGTCCGCAAGGCGGCCTATACCGGCAAGATCGGCGACGGAAAGATTTTCGTCACGCCGCTCGACCACGCCCTCCGCATCCGCACGGGCGAAGCCGACAACGACGCGCTGTAAAGGCGCGGCTGTTTTCCCTCCCCTTGCCCACAGGCCGAGGGCGAGGACGCAGGTTCACGACCTCGTTTGTCGACCCCGCCTCGCCCTTCCCGAACGACCGGCAAGACCGCCACCCCACCCGCAAATCTGGATGTCCACCTACATGCGAACGTTATTTGCGGCCCTGGCCGCCATCGTCGCCACCCCCGCCCTCGCGCAGGACGCCCCGAAGATCGACGGCGCCGACACCGCCTTCATGATCGTCGCGACGGCGCTCGTGCTCATGATGACCCTGCCCGGCCTCGCGCTCTTCTACAGCGGCATGGTCCGCAAGAAGAATGTGCTCGCCACCATGGCGCAGAGCCTCATCGCCACGGCGATCGTCTCGCTGCTGTGGATCGCCGTCGCCTATAGCCTCGCCTTCTCCGGCGACGGCGCCTATCTTGGCGACACGGCGCGCATTCTGCTGCGCAACGTCGGCATGGACACGGTCAGCCCGCTCGCCGGCACGATTCCGGAAATCCTGTTCATGGCCTATCAGATGACCTTCGCGGTCATCACTTGCGCGCTGGTCGGCGGTTCGGTCGCCGAGCGCATGCGATTTTCGGCCTTCATCCTCTTCTGCATTGTCTGGCTCTTCATCGTCTATGTGCCGTCGGCGCATTGGGTGTGGGGCGGCGGCTTCCTGCAGAAGATGGGTCTTCTCGATTTCGCGGGCGGCACGGTCGTGCATATCAACGCCGGCGTCGCCGGCCTCGTCTGTGCGCTGGCGATGGGCAATCGCGTCGGCTTCGGACGCGAAAACCTCTCGCCCTTCGACTTGTCGCTCGCCGTCGTCGGCACCGGCCTGCTGTGGGTCGGCTGGTTCGGCTTCAATGGCGGCTCGGCGCTGGGCGCCAATTCGCGCGCGGTCTTCGCCATCGTCGCCACCCATCTCGCGGCCTGCTCGGGCGCGCTGGTGTGGAGCGGGCTCGAATGGGTCGAGCGCGGCAAGCCCTCCGTGCTCGGCGTCGTCTCCGGCGCGGTCGCGGGGCTCGGCACCATCACCCCGGCCTCGGGCTATGTGCTGCCGTGGCACGGCGTCGTCATCGGGCTCATCGCCGGCGGCGTCTGCTACTGGTTCTGCACCGTGGCCAAGCACAAGTTTCACTATGACGACACGCTCGACGTCTTCGGAGTCCATGGCGTCGGCGGCATGATGGGCACGCTGCTCGCCGGCGTCTTCGCGACGCGCGCCGTCACGGCGTCGGCCGACAGCCCCGGCGTCGCCGGCCTGCTCGAGGGCGATCCGCATCAATTCGTGGTGCAGGCGATCGGCGTCGGCGTGACCATCGTCTGGTGCGTCATCGGCACGCTGATCACGTTGAAGGTCGTGTCCTTCTTCACCAAGCTGCGCGTCACCAGCGACGACGAACGCGAGGGCCTCGACATCGCGCTGCATGGAGAAGCGCTGCACCAGTAAGGGGGCCGCTCGGCGAGCCCTCCCTCCAGGGCCGGCGGGAGGTCGGCGCCGCCACCTTCATTTCAGGGGCGCCTGACCTCGGGCGCCCCGATGCGACTCGAAGCCTTCGCCAACTTCTCGTCAAAGCTTACAAAAGCCTCGCTTTGCCCCGACTGGGCGAGATGCAACGCGTCGGCAAAATCCATCCCCTCCTCCGCCCAGGACAGTGCGACGGCAAGCGCCGTCGGTTCCTGGACAACCACTTGTGGGAGACCCGCTAACGCCCGGAAGGCGGCCAAGATCTGTCCGGCTGGGAGTCCATAGCCGCTGCGCAGCACCCATTCGGCTTCCAGCAACACGGTCAGCGCGACAAAAACGTGTTCTCGCGCGATCAAAGACCGCGCTTTCGGCGACTGTTCGGGATCGTCGTTGGCGAGGAACCGGACGACCACATTCGTATCAATCGCGAGCATGGCGGCGCCTGGCTTCGGCGAGAACGCTCGCGTCCATCTCCTCGATCGACAGCCGACGTCCAGAACAATTGAGCATGCCGAAGACGTCTTCGACACGGGTGCGCTCGAACAACGGCGCATCCTTCAGCAAAACCCCTTCAGGGGTTTCCTCTATGGTCAGGGATGCGCCGGCCTCCCAGTTCTTTCGTTGCCGGATCGACTTCGGGAGCACGATCTGACCCTTTGTCGACAGCCTGACCCTTTGCTTTTCCACGGCCATCGAAGGCTCCTTGTAAGACAAGGTAAGATAGGGTCGCCGAACGTCCCTGTAAACAGAGCTCCGAGTGTAAGGTAAAATAGCACCACATTCGTCCGCTCCGCGGTTTTCAAGGCCTTTCCACGGGTCTCGGCGTCAAAAAATCGCTTGACCGGCCTCCCCGCATCCCCTATCCACCCGCATCCGAACATTTCGTTCAGACGGAATTCGACATCCCATGTACGGCAAGACCTATTCGGCGAAGCCCGCCGACATCGAAAAGAAATGGGTGCTGATCGACGCCTCCGGGCTCGTCGTCGGCCGCCTCGCCTCGCTGATCGCGCTGCGTCTGCGCGGCAAGCACAAGGCGACCTTTACGCCCCATATGGACGATGGCGACAACATCATCGTCGTCAACGCCGACAAGGTGGTCCTGACCGGCCGCAAGCGCGACCAGAAGGTCTATCACCATCACACCGGCTTCCCGGGCGGCATCAAGGAGCGCTCGGCCAAGTTCCTCCTCGAGGGCCGCTTTCCCGAGCGCGTTCTGGAGAAGGCCGTGCAGCGCATGCTGCCGCGCGGTCCGCTCGGCCGCCAGCAGCTCGGCAATTTGCGCGTCTACAAGGGCGCCGAGCATCCCCATGCGGCGCAAAACCCGCAGACGCTCGACGTCGCCGCCCTGAACGCCAAGAATAGCCGGAGCGCCTGATCATGGCCGAGACCACCCTCTCCTCGCTCTCTGACCTCAACCAGGCGGCCGTCGCCGCCGCGGTCGAAGCGCCGAAATACGAGCAGAAGCTCGACAAATATGGCCGCGCCTACGCCACCGGCAAGCGCAAGAACGCCGTCGCCCGCGTCTGGATCAAGCCCGGCTCGGGCAAGATCACCGTCAACGGCCGCGACATCGAAGTCTATTTCGCGCGCCCCGTTCTGCGCATGATCCTGCAGCAGCCGCTCGCCGTCGCCAAGCGCGCCGGCCAGTATGACCTCGTCGTCTCGGTTGCGGGCGGCGGTCTCTCGGGCCAGGCGGGCGCCGTTCGCCACGGCCTCGCCAAGGCGCTGACCAATTACGAGCCGGAGCTGCGCTCCCCGCTCAAGAAGGAAGGCTTCCTCACCCGCGACTCGCGCGTGGTCGAGCGCAAAAAATACGGCAAGCGGAAAGCCCGCCGGTCGTTCCAGTTCTCGAAGCGCTAAGGACGGGAAGGCGCTGGCCTCAGCGCCTCTTTCTCTCACAACAAAGCCAGGCGTCTCCGCCTGGCTTTTTTGTTGCCCGCCGCGCCGACGCGGGATCTATCTTTTCGACCAGAAGAACTCCAGCTTTTCGATGATCTGCGACGCCGGATTGTCGGTGAAGGCCGCGGTCAGAAAGGGCGTATACGTCTGGTCGAACGCCTTATTGGCGTCGTCGCGCAGCGCCTTGAAAACGCCGATCGTCGGCTCGGCGCCAACGGCCAGCAGCATCCATTGATAGCAAAGATCGCCGGTCTCGGTGATGTAATAGGCGCCGGTCGTGCTTCGCACGTTGAAATAATTTGCGATCGCTATCGCTTCGACTTTTCGGGCGAGCGGAATTTGAATAGGTGAGTTGATGTGAATGCCCAGCTTGCGGCGACCTTCGTTCACAGTCAGCGTGTAAACGAAAGGCTCGCCGTGTCTTATATAAATAGTGGTGACAAAGTCCGATCCGCTTTGAGGGTCGTGCTGAATGCGATCCTGCCAACCCCATGAAAAAATCGTCTCCTGCAAGACGTCTTTCATAGGCGTTTGATCTCTCCCCGACGTATGGCTACGCGCAACTGTTTGAACACACGACGCGGACGCCATATTCGCAAACTCCATAGGCTCATTACTGCAGTGGGCGTTTGTCGACGCGGGACTTTCCGATGAAGCAGCGGAATTGACAGACAGTCCTTCGTCTTATTGGTGCGCTTTTGCTTATCTGAGACTGTTCTCTATAATTATTAACAGTTTCTAACTTATACAATTAACACCGCGTCAAATTGGAAGAATTAGTCAGGCTCGCGCTGATCCCTGCTGAAGACGTCTTCCAGGACCTTCCGCAGTGCAACATGGCTTGCGCGCCGAGCGACGTTCAAGCGGCGTGGCGCGCCCCAACGCATCAGCGCAAAACCCCTCGCAGGGGAAAGCGCGCAACTTCGACGATGATCGCAGCGCCGACGCCAAGACTCGAAACAAGCAGAAAGAACGACGCGCCGGACAGGCTCGTCCAGAAGCTCCCAATCCAGCCTGCGAGAAGATTGCCGAGGAACATGGACGTGAACCAGGCGCCCATCAGCGCCGAGCGCGACCCCGCCGGCGCCAGATGCGAAACGAGCGAGAGGGTGATCGGCGAGAAATGCAGTTCGGAGAGCGTCAACACGATGAAATAGGCCAGAAGCCATAGCGAGCTCGCCTTGCCGCCGTCGCTCATCCACGCCGCTACGGCCATGACCACATAGCTGAGAGAAACGCCGAGGCAGCCGACCGAAAGCTTGCGCATCGTCGAGGGCTCGCGCCCCTTGCGGGCGAGCTTCCCCCAGAAGGCGACGAGCGGCGGCGTAAATAGAAAGATCATCAGCGGATTGAACGCCTGAAACCAGGTGACCGGGATCTCCGCGCGCCAGCCAAAGAGTCCGACGCCGCGATCGGTGTGCTGCGCGGCCCACAGCGCAATGGTGTTGCCTTGCTGTTCGAAGGCCGCCCAGAACAATGCGGACGGCAGAAAAAGCACGAGAATGCCCAGAAAGGCGCGACGGAACTGGCGTCGCTCCGTCGGCGTCGGCCGCACTTTGAGGGGCGGCGGCGCCGGCGGCAGCCTGGAGAGGCCGGAGAGATAGGTCGCGAGGCCGATCGCCATGCCGACCCCGGCGCTCGCAAAGCCGTAATGCCAGCCGACGGTTTCGCCCAGCGTGCCGCAGACGAGCGGCGCTAAGAAAGCGCCGATGTTGATGCCGACATAGAAGATCGAATAGGCGCGGTCGCGTCGGGGGTCGTCGCGGGCGTAGAGTTCGCCGACCTGCGTCGAAATATTGGGTTTGAACGCGCCGCAGCCAAAGGCGATCAGCGACAGGGCGATGAGGAAGAAGGGCTCATAGGCCATCATGAAATGGCCGGCGACCATCAACCCCGCGCCGAGCGCAATCGTCCGCGTGCGCCCGAGCCAGCGATCCGCGACGAACCCGCCGAGAATCGGGGTCAAATAAACGAGCCCGGTGTAGAGACCGTAGATCTGCGAGGCGAAAGGCTGAGGGCCAAGCGGACCGGAAACAGATTCGAGCGCGTTTTTCAGCGCGGCGAGCCCAAGGGCGCGCTCCATCCGCGCGGGCTCCAGCAGGTGGTCGACCATATAAAGGACAAGAAGCGCCCGCATCCCATAATAGGAGAATCGCTCCCACATCTCCGACCCGAAGAGGGTGGCGAGCCCCGGCGCCTGGCCTGAAAAAACCTGTATTTTCATACTCTTATGAATCGCTCTTCGGCGCGGGGGGACATTCCCTCCGCGGCGTGGTTGCGCTCGCCGGGCGACGTCGATAATAGGGTTGATCCCTTGTCGCAGAGACAAAAGCAATGGCCGGTCACGAGACTCTCAAATCCAACCGCAAAGTCGAATTGGGGTCGAACAGGAATTTCGGCCTCGTCTTCTCCGGCGTTTTTGCCTTTCTGGCGTTTTGGCCGCTGATTCGCCATGGCGAAAGCATCCGGCTTTGGGCGTTGGGCCTCTCGGCCGTCTTTCTGGGCTTGGCGCTCTTTGCCGACCATCTGCTGACGCCGGTCAACAAGCTCTGGTTCCGTTTTGGGCTCCTGCTCCATTCGGTCGTCGCGCCGCTGGTCATGGGGCTCTTGTTCTACGGCGCCGTCACGCCGGTCGCTTTCGTGCTGCGCCTTTTGGGCAAGGACATTCTGCGGCTCTCCCGCAGCGACGAGAAAAGCTACTGGCTCGAGCGCACCCCGCCGGGCCCGGCGAAAAATTCGATGGGCCAGCAATTCTAAATTCTCCCTGGAGGCAGACATGTCGTCGTTCTTGAAGGAATTCCTGGCCTATCTGCGCACGCGCAAGAAGTTCTGGCTGGTGCCGCTGTTCGTGCTGTTCCTGCTGTTTGGCGCGCTGTTCTTCCTTGGACAGGGCTCCGTCGTCGCGCCCTTCATCTACACGCTGTTCTAAGGGCGCATCATGCTCATCCTCGGCGTCTCGGCCTTCTATCATGATAGCGCCGCCGCGCTTTTGCGCGACGGCGAGGTCGTCGCTGCGGCGCAGGAGGAGCGCTTTACGCGCGTCAAACACGACTCCGCCTTTCCGGAGAACGCCGTTCGCTACTGCCTCGAGGCGGCGGGCGCGAGCGGCGCCGACGTCGATCACGTCGTCTTCTACGAGAAGCCCTTCGTGAAATTCGAACGGCTTCTGGAAACCTATCTCGCCTTTGCGCCAAAAGGCTTCGAGTCTTTTCGCAAGGCGATGCCGCTGTGGATCGGCGAAAAAATCTTTCAAAAGGATATTCTGCTCGAAGCGTTCGGCCGCGTGGATCCCGCGCTCGCGCAGGCCGACAAGCTGCTCTTTTCGGAGCATCACTTCTCGCATGCGGCGTCCGCTTTTTATCCTTCGCCCTTCGACCGCGCCCTTGTTCTCACCATGGACGGCGTCGGCGAATGGACAACGACCTCGGTCGCGCTCGGCAATGGCGCAAATCTCGAAATCGTCAAGGAAATCCACTTCCCGCATTCGCTCGGGCTGCTTTATTCGGCGCTGACCTATTACACGGGGTTCAAGGTCAACTCCGGCGAATATAAAGTGATGGGCCTCGCGCCCTATGGCGAGCCGAAATACGCCAAATTGATGCTCGACGAATTGATCGACGTGAAGGCGGACGGCTCGTTCCGCCTCAACCTCGATTATTTCGACTACTGCACCGCGTTGAAGATGACGAACGACAAGTTCGACCAGCTCTTCGGCGCGCCGGCGCGCAAGCCCGACGAGCGGCTCGAGCAGCGCCACATGGATCTCGCGGCCTCCGTGCAGGCGGTGACGGAAGACGTCGTGCTGCGCCTGACGCGCGCGCTTGCCGAGGAAACGGGCGAGAAGAACCTCTGCCTCGCCGGCGGCGTCGCGCTCAATTGCGTGGCTAATGGCAAAGTGCTGCGCGACAACGCCTTCGACGATATTTTCATTCAGCCCGCCGCTGGCGACGCCGGCGGCGCGCTCGGCGCCGCGCTCGCGGCCCATTATCACCAGAAGGAGCAGCCGCGCCGCGTCACGCCCGGCAAGGACGCGATGAAGGGCTCCTATCTCGGTCCGTCATACGCACAATCAGACATTGAGAATCGCCTGCGCTCGGTTGGCGCCCGCTTCACCGTCGTCGACGACGCCGGCGTGATTGAAGAGACCGCGCAGGCGCTCATCGCCGGACAGGCCGTGGGCTGGCATCAGGGCCGCATGGAATTTGGTCCGCGCGCGCTCGGAGGCCGCTCGATCTTGGGCGACCCGCGCTCGCCGACCATGCAGAAAGCGCTCAATCTCAAGGTCAAATTCCGCGAGAGCTTCCGTCCCTTCGCGCCCTCCGTGCTGCGCGAACGCGTCTCGGACTGGTTCGAGATCGACTGCGACTCGCCTTATATGCTGCTCGTCGCCAATGTTAAGGCCGACCACTGCCGCGCCATGTCGGCCGAGGAGCAGTCGCTCTTTGGCATCGACAAGCTCAACGTGCCGCGCTCCGACATTCCGGCGGTGACGCATGTCGATTATTCGGCGCGCATCCAGACGGTCCACGCCGACACGAACCCGCGCTATCACCAATTGCTGACGCGTTTCGAACAGCTGACCGGTTGCCCGGTGCTGATCAATACGAGCTTCAACGTGCGCGGCGAGCCGATCGTGTCGACGCCCGAAGACGCCTTCCGCTGTTTCATGGGTTCGGACATCGAGTTCCTTACCGTCGGCAATTGCGTCCTGCGCAAAGCCGATCAGGACCCGTCGCTGGCGCTCGATTACAAGAACGCGTTCGAGCTGGATTGACGACCTTCAAGAGAGGAACGCGCCAGAGGCGGCGTCGCATGACCGCATTGCTGAGCCGATCTACCAGCCAGCCGCTCGGGCGTTGCTCACGAGGTTTCCTCGAAACGAGAATTTTGAGGAATGCGGCCGCCCGCACTTCACTGTCAAGTTTGAGATAGCTAGAACACCCCTGCCTCCAGCCCGGCCGCCATCAGCGTCCCAAGCGCCCGGCATTGGTCGAGAAATTCCGCCCGCCACGCCCCGCGGCAGATCAGGGGCTCCTGTACGGCGCGCCAGCTAAGACCGGTCGCGATCGTCTCGACGCCGCGCCGCGTGCCGGTTCCGTCGCTTCCGGCGCGAATGCAGAGCGCATAGGGCAGACCCTGCGTGCGCTCGAAGCAAGGATAGTAGCAACGGTCGAAGAAGTCTTTCAGCGCGCCGCTCATGTAACCGAGATTTTCCGGCGTCAGCAGAAGGACGCCGTCGGCCGCGACGACGTCCTCCGGCGCGGTCGCGAAGGGGCTCAGCGCGCGCGCGTCGACCCCCTCGATCTCGGGCGAGCGCGCGCCGTCGAGCAGCGCGTCGCGCATCGCTGACGTATTTGGCGAGGGCGCATGCGCAATGATGAGAAGACGCTTGCGGCTCACCGAATGCGTATCCTACCGGGGATGAAACTCCGGCACGCTGACGGCGCCGGCCCAGACCGCCGCGCTGACGACAAGAAGCAAAAGCAGCAACAGGCTGAAAGCCAGAGCGGAATAGACCGACGCTTTCCAGACGGAGTCGGCAAGCAGAGTTCCATAGATTTTGAACGTGTCCCTGACAGGCTGTTCGATCATGGCGAGGCCTCGGCTTTTTGCAATGGCGCGCAACTGCGCTTTCTTCAAGAAGAGCTACCGCGCGCCGGGAAAGGCGCCAGCCCCGGCCAGGCTCGGCAGCGCGCTTTTTATTGACAAGGGCCGACGCAGCCATCATCCAAGCCGCGCGCAACCCCTTCCATTCAGGACAGTTCCATGGCGAGCAGGATCTTCATCGACGGCGACGCGGGCACGACGGGCCTCGAAATTCGCGAGCGCCTCGCCAGCCGCGCTGACATCGAGATCGTCGCTATCCCTGCGGAAAAGCGCAAGGATGTCGAGGCCAAGCGCGCGCTGCTGGCGACCGTGGACGTCGCCATCCTCTGCCTGCCGGACGACGCCGCAAAAGAGACGGTCGCGCTGTGCGACGCCCTCGGGCCTAAAGCCCCACGCATCCTCGACGCTTCGACTGCGCATCGCGTCGCGCCCGGCTGGGTCTACGGCTTTCCGGAGCTCTGCGCCGGCCAGGCGGAGGCGATTGCCAAAGCCCCCCGCGTCGCCAATGTCGGCTGCTACGCCACAGGCGCGATCGCCCTGCTGCGCCCGCTCGTCGACGTCGGGCTGATCGCCCCCGACCAAGCCCTCGCCATCAACGCCGTCTCCGGCTATTCGGGCGGCGGCCGGCAGATGATCGAGGCCTATGAGAAAGGCGCGGCCCCTGCCTTCGAGCTTTACGCTTTGGGGCTCGACCACAAGCATCTGCCGGAAATCACGGCCTATGCCAGGCTCGCCACGCGGCCGCTGTTCGTGCCCTCGGTCGGCAATTTCCGGCAAGGCATGCTGGTCTCGATCCCGCTCCACCTCGACGCTCTGCCCGGCAAGCCCAGGGCCGCCGATCTGGACGCCGCCTATCGCCGCCATTACGCCGGCGCGCCGCATGTGCGCGTCATGGAGCCGCCCTCGGGCGGCCGCATTGACGCCCTTGCGCTGAATGGCTCGGACGACATGGAGCTGTTCGTCGTCGCCAATGAGGCGCGCCGCCACACCGTGCTGGTGGCTCGGCTCGACAATCTCGGCAAGGGCGCGTCGGGCGCCGCGGTTCAAAATTTGGATTTGATGATCGGGGCTTGAGCCCCCTCATCCGGCGCGGACTTCCCTTCTCCCCTTGCGGGAGAAGGGCCTTGCGGGGACCTAATCCGTATAGGCCGTCACCCCCGCCGGCAATTTGGCGGCGACGTCGCCGTACCGGCTTGTGCGCTGATCCATCATCGCCTCGAAGGCCTCGTGGACCTCGCTGACGGTGCGGTCCTTCAGCCGCCGACCCTGCTGCTCGTAGAAAATCGGCTTGTTGGCGCGGGCGGGCTTCGGCAAAAGCGCGGCCGCGGACATTGCCGGCGACTCGACCATCGCCTTCATGAAGCGCTCGGTGTCCTCCGGCCCGAGGAAGTGAATGAGATAGGTCTCGCCAGCTGTCAGCGGACGGCCGATTTTCTCGGCGATCTTGGCGCTGTCTTTTTTCAGCATTTCGGCGGCGAGCGCGGCCGAGAGATAGGGATCGTTGCGCAGGTTGAGGATTTTTGCGCGCTGCTGTCGGGGGGCCGCTTCCTCTGCGATCGCCTTGGCTTCTTCGGCGCGGCCATAGCGATGGCCGAAGTCCCGCAGCGCCTTCATCCAGGTTTTCTCGACGAACTGGAACAGGCCGCTGGCGGAAGAGGTCCGCGCCTTGGCCGTGGTGTGGAAATTCGATTCCTTGTCGGCGATGGCCATCAGCAGCGCCGGGTCCATTTCCGTCCGGTTCGCGGCCTCTACAACGCGCTCGACGATCGTCTGATGCACTTTGACCGGACCGAAGCGCATGACGCCGGCCGCGTCGGCGCTCCCGTCGTCCTTGCCGAACAGTCGGTGCGCCCAGGTCAACGCCGCCTGCTCGAGCGAGAAATCGCTGTCGAGCGCCGACTCGTCGTCGCGCGCGACATCCACGAGGGGACTTCCGATCGGCCGTTGTTTCGGAACCCGGCTGAGCTTCTCGTAATAGGGCGCGTCGCTGCGCTGGATGGTGAGGCTCAGGGCCGCGAGCGTCGACAGAACGGCGCCAACGCAAATGGTCCGGAGAAGAAGATAGAACGAACGGCTGGCGCGCATCAGCGCCCAACGGTCGCCCAAACTCATTCGACGCGCGGACTCATTGGCGGGATGCGTCAGATCCGTCATACCCCACATAAGCTCCCTGGCTCCGCGAACTGCGGCTCAATCAAGAGCTTACGTGTGAGTAACGGCGAAAGCGCGACGCTGATGGCCACGCCCGCGCCACATTGGCTAACAGCCAAGCTGATGATAAGTAATTGAAAATATGGTAAATTTTAAATTAACAGCCGAGGCGGTTTCGCCTCGGCCACAATTACGCCACGACGCGAGCGCGTCCCCGCGTCACAACGAGATTTTCGAGAGAAGGCTTTGAATCAGGTGATAATCTGGCCCCGCGACCGGCGTCGTGCGTGACAGGAAGTCGACCGGCTTGCCGTCCTCCAGCCCATAGTCGGCGATGCGCGTCACCTTGCGCGACTTGTCGAAATAGACCGCCATGACGCGCTGGTCGGTGATCTTCTGCGGCATGAAGGCGAGAGAGCGTTCGACGCGCTGGCTCACGTAATACCAGGCGTCGCCGCCGATGGTGGAGGTCGTCGAGGGCGTGCCGAGCGCCTGCATGACCTGCGGCGCCGTCATGCCGGGCTTCACCTGCTCGGCTCTGCGCGTGTCGATCACCGCGCCACGATTGACGACGCCGTCATAGCCGATGCAGCCCGCAAGCGACCCCGCGAGGGCGAAAGCCGCTGCGGCCCTTACAACCGCCGCGCTCGAAGCGCTTACGGAAAGAATGCCCAAGGCCTGCCTCGCCATAGTGTTCTCCAAGCTCTATCGCGCAACGCCCGAGGGCTCGCGCGTCCGTCTGAAGCGATGGGGTCTGCCTAGCCTCCGATCCGCGCGAAAGCAAGCCGCTCGTCGCCGGCGGCCGCAAGTCGGGCGCGAAGTCTGGCGCGCGGGCGGCGTTGCACGTATCTAAATCGTTTGAACGCCGGGGGAGGAGAAAAATGACAGACAACAGGCACGGCGGCGACAGAGTGGTCTCCGACGCATCGCCGCTCTCTCGTCCACTCGCGGCGGCGGAGGTCCCGCCGGAGGGGCTCGACGTCGACATTGTCGCTTCCGGAGAAGAACGCGACGCGCTCGCAAGGCTCAACGCCCTCGCCGCTGTCCTCGGTCTCTCGGCTACGCTGCGCGTGCGGCGCTGGCGCGGCGACGGTCTCGAAGTCCTGGGCGAATTGCGCGCGCGGGTGCGCCAGACCTGCGTCCTGACCCTCGAGGAATTCGACGCCGACATTGTCGAACCGATCGAGCTTCGTTTCGCCCCGCCGCGCGAGGCCCCGCGTCCCCGCTCGCGACGCCACGAGGCGGAGCCGGAGTCGCTCGACCATGACGCCCTTGGCGAGGATCCGCCGGATACGCTCATTGGCGGCGTGGTGGATCTCGGCGGCGTCGTCTCGGAATTCCTGACCCTGGCGCTCGACCCCTACCCGCACAAGCCGGGAGCGGCGTTCGCGGAGCCCGCCCCGGAGGACGCCTCGCCTGTCGTGTCGCCTTTCGCCCAGTTGCGGCGCAGGCGGGAAGAGCCGCCGGCCGGCGGTTGATCCTCCTCGAATCGGCTTGGCACTTGCGCCCAAGCGCCGCAAATGGCAATCACGCCCGCGGAACAGGCGCCTTGGCGCAGCGCCCGGCCAGCGCAACCGGCCGACGCGCGCATCTCTTTAAAAATGACAGGCCCGCCCCCGCCTCGACGGCCGTGGGGAAAAAGCGGCGGCGTTGGGGAGACGGCTCGGAAATGGCGGAGAATGTTCGGATCGCGGTCGACGCGATGGGCGGTGATTATGGCCCGTCGGTAACGATCCCCGGCTGCGCCCTCGCCCTCGAGCGCAAACCGGGCGCGCGCTTTGTTCTCGTTGGCGAGGAGAAGACGATTCGCGCCGAACTTGCGCGCCATCCCCGTCTCGCGGCGGCCTCCGAGGTCCGCCATTCGGACGTCTCGATCCGCATGGACGACAAGCCGAGCCAGGCCCTTCGCTATGGGCGGCGGGTCTCGTCCATGTGGATGGCGATCGAGGCGGTGAAAAAGGGCGAGGCCGACGTCGCCGTCTCCGCCGGCAATACCGGCGCGCTGATGGCGATGTCGAAAATCTGCCTTCGCACCATGCTGGGCGTCGACCGGCCGGCGCTCGCCTGTCTCTGGCCGACGCTGCGGGGTTATTCCATCGTCCTCGACGTCGGCGCCTCGATCGGCGCCAACGCCAGCCATCTGGTCGATCTCGCCATCATGGGATCGGCCATGGCCCGCGTCGTTCTCGGGCTGGAGCGCCCCACGGTCGGCCTGCTCAACGTCGGCACCGAGGAAATCAAGGGCGTCGAGGAGGTGAAGGGCGCCGCCGCCACGCTGCGCGAGTCGAATCTTCCCGGCCTCGACTATGCGGGCTTCGTCGAGGGCGACGGGATCGGCATGGGCGCCGTGGACGTCGTCGTGACGGAAGGCTTCACCGGCAACATCACGCTGAAGACCGCCGAAGGCACCGCCAAACAGATCGCCGCTTATCTGCGCGAGGTCATGGGCGGCTCGCTGCTCGCGAAGCTCGGCTACCTCCTCGCCAGAGGCGCCTTCGCCGAACTCAAGGGCAAGATGGACACGCGCTCGATCAATGGCGGGGTGTTCCTCGGCCTCGAAGGCCTCGTGATCAAGAGCCACGGCGGGACCGACCACGTCGGCTTCGCCCGCGCCGTGGAGATCGGCCACGACATGGCCAAGAGCGATCTCATGAACCGCATTCGCGACACAGTCGCCCTCGCCCATCGCTTCGAGAGCGGTTCGGCGCCCACAGACACTCCCCCGCAGGAAGCCGCCCAGTGACGACGGAACAATCCCTTTTGCGCTCCGTCGTTCGCGGCGTGGGCTCCTATCTCCCTGCCAAGACGTTGACCAATGACGACCTCGCCAGGATGGTCGACACCAGCGACGAATGGATCTTTCAGCGCACGGGAATCAGGGAACGCCACATCGCCGCGCCCGGCGAGACGACGTCCATGCTCGGCGAGAAGGCCGCGCGCGCCGCGCTCGAGAACGCCGGCCTCGCGCCGGAAGACATCGATCTCATTATCGTCGGCACCTCGACGCCCGACTGGACCTTCCCCTCGACCGCGACGCAGATACAGGCCGCTCTCGGCGTGACCCATGGCGTCGCTTTCGATCTTCAGGCGGTCTGCTCCGGCTTCGTGTTCGCCGTGGCGACGGCCGATAAGTTCCTGCGCTCGGGGTCGCATAAGCGGGCGCTGGTCATCGGCGCGGAGACCTTCTCGCGCATCATCGACTGGGAGGACCGCACGACCTGCGTGTTGTTCGGCGACGGCGCCGGGGCCATGGTGCTGGAGGCGCGTCCCTCCATGGGCGCCATGGACGAGCGGGGCGTCCTCACCACGCATCTGCGCTCGGACGGGCGTCATCGGGCCAAGCTTCATGTCGACGGCGGCCCGTCGGCGACCCAGACCGTCGGGCATCTCCGCATGGAGGGCAAAGAGGTTTTCAAATTCGCCGTCGGCAAGGTGACGGACGTCGTCGCCGACGCCTTCGCGGCGACCGGGATCACGCCCGAGCAGCTCAACTGGTTCGTGCCGCATCAGGCCAATCGCCGCATCATCGACATGTCGGCGCAAAAGCTGGGCATCGCCCCCGAGAAGGTGGTCGCCACCGTTCATCTCCACGGCAACACTTCCGCGGCGAGCGTTCCTCTCGCCCTCTCCGTGGCGGTCGCAGACGGCCGCATCAAGAAAGGCGACCTTGTGATGCTCGAGGCCGTGGGCGGCGGCTTTACCTGGGGCTCGGCTCTAATCCGTTGGTGAGCTTGGGCATTTTGTCGCTCTAGCCTCGGAATTTCACGTCAACCGACTGATTTTGCAGCGGTTGCTCTCCATTTTTTCTTATTGCCAAGCTTGCAATTGGGCGGATTCTGAAAAAATCTGCCTTAGGACGTCCCGGGAGGGGGAGGTGGTTTCCGCGGCGTCCTCAATATTGTTTCTCTGATTATAACAGGGCTGACCATGGCAGAGGCTGCATCCCATTCTCCCATTCCCCCCGAAGCAATCCAAGAGGATGACGTCCGCACGTTGACGCGCGCCGATCTCGCCGAGGCGCTCCATCGTCGGACCGGCGTCGCTCGCGGAGAGGCCGCAAAATTGGTGGAGATGGTGTTGGACGAGATTTTCGAGGCCATCGTCTCCCGCGACGACGTCAAGCTCTCCTCCTTCGGCGCATTTCACGTTCGCGCCAAGCGCGAGCGGCAGGGACGCAATCCCAAGACCGGCGAGGAAGCCAAAATCACCGCCCGCCTGGTCGTGACCTTCAGACCCTCCAATGTCCTGCGCGCCCGGGTCAACAACGGCGCGGACGACGCCCAGGGGAACGACGGAGTCAACGTCGGCGACGGCGAAGCGCCGGGTCTGCCGGCCTATGGGACGGCGCGCGGCGAGGAGACGGCGCGCGCCAATGCGAGCGTAGCGCGTTGACCGCCTAGCGCCCTGCGCCGCCTCTTGACAAGGCGACGCAGCGATGCGCCAAGCGCGCATGGCAAAATCCCGCTCCACTTTCGTCTGCCAGAACTGCGGCGCGGTCGCGTCGCGCTGGCAGGGTCGCTGCGAAGCCTGTGGCGAGTGGAACAGCATCGTCGAGGAGAGCGATCCCGGCCCGACGGCGATCCGGGCCACGCGCGGCAGGCCCTTCGAACTCGAGGGGCTTGCGGGATCGGACCGGCCGGCGGCGCGGATCGTCACCGGCATCGACGAATTCGACCGCGTCACCGGCGGCGGCTTCGTGCCCGGGTCCGTGCTCTTGCTCGGCGGCGAGCCCGGCATCGGCAAGTCGACGCTGCTCATCCAGGCCTGCGCGGCGCTGGCGCGGCGCGGCGCGCGGGTGATCTATATTTCCGGCGAGGAGGCAGTGGCGCAGGTGCGGCTGCGCGCAGGGCGTCTCGATCTCGCCGACGCGCCCGTGGAGCTCGCCTCCGCGACCCAGGTCGAAGACATTCTTGCGACCTGCGCCACAGGCAAGCGCGCGACGCTGATCGTCATCGACTCGATCCAGACCATGCACACCGAGGTCGCCCCCTCGGCGCCGGGCACGGTGACACAGGTGCGGGCGAGCGCCCAGGCGCTGCTGCGGCACGCCAAGACCAGCGGCTCGACGATCATTCTCGTCGGCCATGTGACCAAGGACGGGCAGGTCGCAGGGCCGCGCGTCGTCGAGCACATGGTCGACGCGGTTTTATCTTTTGAGGGAGACGCCGCGCATCACTTCCGCATGCTTCGGGCCTCCAAAAACCGCTTCGGCGCCACTGGCGAGATCGGGGTTTTCGAGATGACCGGCGGCGGCCTCGCCGAGGTCGCCAATCCCTCCGCCCTCTTCCTCGCCGGCCGCGACGCCTCGGCGCCGGGCGCCGCGGTCTTCGCCGGCATGGAGGGCCAGCGGCCGATGCTGATCGAGATTCAGGCGCTGGTCGCGCCGACCTCGCTCGGCACGCCGCGCCGCGCCGTCGTCGGTTTCGACCAGAACCGGCTATCGATGATCCTCGCCGTTCTCGAGGCCCATGGCGGGCTGAAGCTCGGCATGCACGACGTTTATCTCAATGTCGCGGGCGGCCTGCGCGCCGACGAACCGGCGGGCGACCTCGCCGCCGCCGCCGCGCTGGTCTCGTCTCTCACGGGGGCCGTGCTGCCGGCCGATCAGGCGTTTTTCGGCGAGATTGGGCTTTCCGGCGCCATCCGGCCCGTCATCCACGCCGGCATGCGTCTGCGCGAGGCGGCGAAGCTCGGCTTTCACCAGGCCGTGCTCGCGCAAGCGCAGCAGATCAACGAGGACGACCGGCGCGCCGGACTCACGCTGCGTCCCTGTGGCGACGTCGCTCAGCTCGTGGCGGCGATCGCCCAGACCGCGCCCCGAACGCGCGGCCAGGAATGAGGCGATTTTAACCTTTTATGCTTTCCGCCGGCGGCTGAGTTGCGCTAGAAGCATCCCGTCGCAACCGCCGGGGGACGCCCCGCCGCTTTGAAGTTCGGAGGCGACGGCGCTTTTCGTTTGGAGAATGCTGCGATGGGCGCGCGTCTCGTGCGCCGGCTTTCAGGTGTTTCCCATTATTCCGAGCGTCACGGCGACAAAGAAGAGGACTGCAATGCCGTCATACCTTGATCTGGCAGTTATTACGATCGTGCTGGTCTCGGGCATGCTCGCCCTGCTGCGCGGCTTCACGCGCGAAGTGCTGGCGATCCTGTCCTGGGTGGCGGCGGCAGCTGCGGCCTACTATCTCCACCCCATGGCCCTCCCCTATTTGAAGCCATACATCTCCAAAGACGAGATCGCGCTCGCGGCCTCGGTCGCGGTGGTGTTCTTCATCGCGCTGGTCGTCGTCTCGCTGTTCACGGTGAAGCTCTCGGACGTCATCCTCGATTCGAAGATCGGCGCGCTCGACCGCTCGCTGGGCTTCGTCTTCGGGGCGGTGCGGGGTCTGCTGCTCGCGGTGGTCGCCTTCGTGTTCTACGCCTGGCTCGTGCCCGACGCCAATCAACCCGAATGGGTGCGCAACGCCCGCGCCAAGCCGATCCTCGCCGCCGGCGGCGACAAGCTGCGCGAGATGCTGCCCGACGACGTCGACGCCATCATCGCCAAGATCAAGGCCAAGAAGGGCGGCCATCAGCCGGCCGAGGAAACGCCGCCCTCGGAGGCCGAGCCGGAGAAAGCGGACGCTCCGGCCGATAAGGAGCCGGCGGGGGAAAAGCAGTAAGCGCGACGCGGCGGCCGCTTGCGATTGGCCGGGACCAGAGGCAAAGTTGACGCTTAGGGCGACCGCCAGGCATGGGAGACGACGGATGACCGAATCGACGCATCATCAACCCCTTCCCAGCCGGTTGGAGACCACCGACGACCTCGACGGCGACACGCTGCGCGAATATTGCGGCGTGTTCGGCGTCTTCGACCTGCCGGACGCCGCCGCGATCACGGCGCTCGGCCTGCACGCGCTTCAGCATCGCGGCCAGGAGGCCGCGGGCATTGTCAGCTTCGACGCCGGGCGCTTCCATGGCGAGCGCCGGATCGGCCTCGTCGGCGATCACTTCTCCAAGGAAAGCACCATCAAGCGCCTGCCCGGTTCGGCGGCGATCGGCCACGTGCGCTATGCGACGACCGGCGAGACCATGCTGCGTAACGTGCAGCCGCTCTTCGCGGAACTGAACACCGGCGGCTTCGCGGTCGCCCACAACGGCAATCTCACCAACGCCCAGGCGCTGCGCCGCGACCTCATCAAGGAGGGCGCGATCTTCCAGTCGACATCCGACACGGAGGTCCTTCTCCATCTCGTGGCGAGAAGCCGCAAGCCGCAGCTCATCGACCGCTTCATCGAGGCGCTGCGCTGCATCGAGGGCGCCTATTCGCTGGTTGCGCTCACCAACAAAAAGCTGATTGGCGCGCGCGACCCGCTCGGCATTCGCCCTCTCGTCATCGGCGAACTCGACGGCAAATTCATCCTCGCCTCGGAGACCTGCGCGCTCGACATCATTGGCGCGCGCTTCGTCCGCGACGTGAAGAACGGCGAGATCGTCGTCATTTCCGACACCGGGCTCGAAAGCCTCGAGCCCTTCCCGCCGCAGCCGATGCGCCCCTGCATCTTCGAATATATTTACTTCGCCCGGCCGGATTCCGTCGTGCACGGCCGCCCGGTTTATGAGGTGCGCAAAGCCATGGGGCGCGAACTTGCGCGCGAACAGGCGATCGCCGCCGACGTCGTCGTGCCGGTGCCGGATTCCGGCGTGCCGGCGGCGCTCGGCTATTCGCAGCAGTCGGGCGTTCCTTTCGAACTCGGGATCATCCGCAACCATTATGTCGGCCGCACCTTCATCCAGCCGACGCAGTCGGTGCGCGAAGTCGGCGTGCGCATGAAGCACAGCGCCAACCGCTGCGTCGTGGAAGGCAAGCGCGTCATTCTGATCGACGACTCGATCGTGCGCGGGACGACTTCGGTCAAGATCGTGCAGATGATGCGCGACGCCGGCGCGACGGAGGTTCACTTCCTCATCTCCTCGCCGCCCATCACGCATCCGGACTATTACGGCATCGACACGCCGCAGAAGGAGAAGCTCCTCGCCGCGACCCATTCGCTCGAGGAGATGCGCGCCTATATCGGCTGCGATTCGCTCGCCTTCCTGTCTGTCGACGGCATCTATCGCGCGATGGGCTATCCTGGACGCGACAACGCCCGCCCGCAATTCACCGACCACTGCTTCACCGGCGACTATCCGACCTCGCTCACCGACCTCGTGGAAGAGAACCGCGCGCAGCTTTCGTTGCTGGCGGAGGCGAGCTGATCGGCGTCTCTAACGGGGTGTCGCGCATGCTTCGCGCACTTCCCTGACTTTTTCAGATAGATTTTTCCCGCTTTTGCTTTTGAGGAAACGATGGCGCTGAAGAAAGGCTATGGGCTCCTGATCGGCGCCAAGAAGAATTATTATCGCGACCCGCCCGACAACTTCGGGCGCTACTATCATGGCAATCTCGTCATCAGCGCGCCGGCGGGCGATTACCATTGCGCCATCGACGTCGACCCCAAGATGATGCCAGACGGCATTCAATGGCGAATCGTCAAAATAAGGCCCACTGACTTCGCCCCGATCAAGGCGCTGACAAATGGCTGGCGCCTCGTTCCCTCGACGGCGACGTCAGGCGCGCTGGATTACATCAGGTCGAGCGTCCTGCATCCGCCCATCCTCATCTGGAACGTCCGCTACGACAGCTGGCTGTCCCGCTTTCTGGAGTTCATCCGCTGGAATCCGCCCTGGAATAATGGCACTGGCGTCCAGGCCCTGACCGACCTTGAAAGCGTCATCGCGAAAGGCGTGCGCTTCTACATTTTCGGCGAACCTTTCAACGTGGGCCTCGGCGTCCACAACATCCATCAAAACCAGGGCGATCCGATCGGCGGCGGCCACGACAAGGAGAACGCCGTCTGGCAAGACGGCGGAACGGTCGTCGAGACGGCGGAGGGCGAATTTTTCGCCTTTCTGAACAAGTTCAAGACGCAGTCTTTCAAGACCGATGACCAGGGGCGCCCGGCGTAGTCATCCTACTCGGTCGACGTTGTTGGTGACGCGACGCCCCCCGGCGCGTTATGACGTCGCTTAACAACGCAATTGAGACCCGCAGGCTTTCGAACATGTCCTCAGCCGACCGCATCGCCCTCGTCACAGGCGCTTCGCGCGGCATTGGCCGCGCCATAGCCCTCGAACTTGCGCGCGACGGCGTCCATGTCGTCGCGCTGGCGCGCACGCAAGGGGCGCTGGAGGAGCTCGACGACGAGATCAGGGCGCTCGGCGCGGAGGCGACGCTCGTGCCCTGCGACGTCGCCGATTTCGACGCCCTCGACCGGCTCGGCGCGGCGATCTTCCAGCGCTGGGGCAAGCTCGACGTCTTCGTCGGCAACGCTGGCGTGCTCGGGCCGCTGTCGCCGCTCGCCCATGTCGACGTGAAAGACTGGAACCGCGTGATGGCGGTCAATGTCACCGCCAATTGGCGGCTCATCCGCTCGCTCGATCCGCTGCTGCGCGCCTCGGGCGCCGGGCGCGTCGTCTTCGTTACGTCGAGCGCCGCCTATAAGGCGCAGCCCTATTGGGGAACGTACGCGGCCTCGAAGGCGGCGCTGGAGGCGATGGCGCGCACCTATGCGGCGGAGACGCGCGACACGGGCGTCACGGTCATGATCGCCAATCCGGGGCGGATGCGCACCCGCATGCGCGCCCAGGCCATGCCGGGCGAGAATCCGGCCACCGTGCCGGCGCCCGAGGACTTTGCAAAGAAATGCCTTCCGCTGCTCAAGCCGGAGTGGCGCGAGAGTGGAAGGCTTTATGATTTCCCCAACGACCGGCTGATGGATTTTCATCAGCCGGCGTAACCGGCGCGGGGGCGAGCCCCGCGCGGGAACCCGTTAGTGATGATGGCGGCGGTGCTTCTTGACGACCGGCGGCGGCGGGGGCGGCGGCGGAACATAAGTCAGCGTCAGGCTCTCGACGCCGGCGTTCCAGCCAAGGCCCGCGCCCGCCTCGATATTGAACGGCTGCAGCGAGATGGTGTTGTTAGAGCCGCCAACCAGAATGGCGCCGCCGCCGCCCACGCCGATCTTCGCCGAGACGCCCGGACCCATGTAATTGCCCGCGAGGGCGCCGGGGCCGACCTGGCCCGTCGCGGCGATGACGCCCCAGGCCAGTTCGCCCTGGCCGTTGATCGAGATATTGGGGCCGACCTTGGTCAGCGTGCCGGTGTAATGGGCCGGCGTGGCGCCTTCGGCGTCATCGCTATAGTTGCAGTCGATCTGCTGATTCTCCACGAGAACGCTCAGGCCGTTGCCGAGCAGCCGGCACTGCAGCGTGCCGATCCGGTCGCCGGCGAACGCGGACGCAGGGACCATGAGCGCCAAGACGACGGCGCCGCCCAATAGGCGTCCCAGCTTGAAACGGGTGGACATTGAAAACTCCTCCTCTTTCTTCCTTTGGGGCGCGAAAGCCCCTTAGAGCGATCGCAATCTGCGAGAGACGCGCCGCACAGGACACGCTTATAAAGCATCAAACGCGATCGCTACAGTAGGTAGCGCCCAGCGAACGGCGAGGGCGTGCGGCAGCGCACGCGGCCCTGTGGAAAGCTCGGCGGCTTCGCTATTTCCGCGACCTTGCAGAGCGGCCGCCAATAACCGATCTTGTGAGGGCGGCTCGCATTTGATGCGACGCCTTGACGCGGGAGAAATGAAACGAATGAGCGCGAAGCTTCCGGTGTTGTATCAGCCGGGCCTCTCGGGCTCGGATATGGAATCGCTCAGGACCGCCGTCGCCGCGCTCGAGCGCCAGAGCTTTGCCGGCCGAATTGCGCGGCTCGCGGGACGAAAGGTCGGGATCGTCGGCCAGTCGCTGCCGCCGGAAGTTCATCAGGCGGCGCTGAACGCCGCGCAGCGCGCCCTCACTGTTGCGCTCAATGTGGCGCTCTCGAGTCTGGAGGGCGCGCCGAGGGGCGACACGACTCGTTTCCACCGCCGTCTCGCAGCCTTCGCCGGCGGCGTCGGCGGCGCCGTCGGACTTGCCGGCCTGCCGATCGAGCTTCCGCTGTCCACGACGATCATGTTGCGCTCGATCGCCGACATCGCCCGCAACGAAGGCGAGAATCTGCGGGAGCCTGAGACGGGTCTCGCCTGTCTCGAAGTCTTCGCGCTTGGCGGACAAGAGGACGAGAACATTCTCGAGGGGGGCTATCTCGCGATCCGCGGGCTGCTCGCGAAATCGGTCAGCGATGCGGCGCGTTATGTCGCCGCGCGCGGCATGGTTCACGACAGCGCGCCCGCGCTGGTGCGGCTTCTGAGCCAGGTCTCCTCGCGCTTCGGCGTGGTCGTCTCCCAGAAGGCGGCGGCTCAGGCGGCTCCGGTCCTCGGCGCGATCAGCGGCGCGGCGATCAATCTCGCCTTCACCGAACATTTCCAGACGCTGGCGCGCGGACATTTCACCATGCGCCGGCTGGAGCGGCTCTATGATCCGGCGATGGTGCGCGCCGAATATGCCCGCATCGCCCGTGAGGAGGGCTATTGGGAGGCGCCGGCGGGCGCCTGAGTTTTCGCGGCGGCCAGAAGATCGGGAACCTGCCCCATTTCGCCGATGACCGCCTCGTTCTCTTCCAGGAGAACGACGTCCCCCCACGCCAAACCCCGCCTGAACGCCTCGTCGGTCTCGACGGCTTCGCCCATTGGGCGGCTGAAATCGTCGGCGTGCGCCGCAAGCCGCCTCCAGCGCCGCGACTCTCCTGGCCGCGCTCCCTTCATGTAATGCCAGTAATCGACACGCGCCGCACAGGACGCCTCGGTCAGATTTGCAAGGACCTCGATGAGAAAGCTGCCACCCACCGCGAAGATCTGCGGCGGCTTTTCGCAGACCCCCGCGCTTCGGCCCACGACGGACGCCGACGGATAGCGCCAGTCCCACCAGAGCAGATTGAGCAGCCGGAGCAGATCGATGTCGGCTCCGACGGGCTCCTGGCGCGTTCCCCACGCGAAGTCATAGGCAGGAAGCGCGGCGGTTTCTCCGTCGTTCAAACGCCGCGTCAGCTCCCGCGTCGCGATCGCCGCGCCGAGCACATTCCAATGCGTGCCGCCGGGCGGGAAGAGTTCGATCGCATAATCCGGCGCCGCCGCCGCAAGAAGCGCCACGCCGTCGACATAAGCGACTCCGTGCGCCGCGAGCGCGGCGCGGTACGGTGCGAGCTTGTCCGTCGTGCCGCGCAAGAGCGAAGGACAAACGAAGGTGTCGGGCAGGTAACGACGATACGCCGCCGCCTTCGACGGGGAAATCAGATAGACGAAACCCTTGCCGCTCGCCCTGACCGCGTCCTGCGTCTCGCGCAGCCGCGCCGCCCAGGCGTCGACGGCCGCGGGATCGGGCGCGGCGCCGCGCGCGCAGTACTCATCGATGTAATAGGTCTCGAACAGGCGCCGCTCTCGCCCGATCGTGATGCCGGGCGCGCCTGAGACGCCGAGCGCTGAATAGAGAAACTGGTTTCTGATTCTGACCGCCAAGGGAAAGACCGGCTGCAATTGCCCGACATTGGACGAGACGGCCTTCTGGGTCTCGCCAGACAAGAAGGCCTCGACGCTCCAGGGCGCGGGCTTCGGCGGCGCGACGCCCCATAGGGGCTCGGAGCTCCTGATCCTCAGCTTCGGCCAATCCGTGGAAACGAGGAAGTTCCAGATATTGACGAGGAGCAGCGCGAGGAGCGCGGCCGCGCAGGCGAAGATCGGCAGCCGCTGGAGGAGGAGAAGGCGCGCGCGCGTCATGCTCAGAACCGGAAATAGATGAAGGGCTTGAAAGGTTCGGCCAACCCCTTCGCCAACGCCGCGAGGAAGAGCAGCGCAAGGGCGCTGTTCGCTGCGAAGGCGTGGCGGCGCGCGAGCGCGAGCCAGTCGATCCCGAGTTGCACGCCGATCCGCTGAAGGACGCAGACGCTGGCGGCGACGAGAGCGACGGCCATGATTTCCGGTCGCGCCGCCGGCCCCTCGTCGCCCGTCGCCCAGGGCCGCGCCATGACGGAGAGGAACGCGCCCGCCTGCCCCAGAGAGACGGCGCGAAACACCGTCCAGCCAATCATGACGATGACCATCGTGGCGATATTGGCGAGCCAGTCCGGCAAGCGCTTGAGGCGCTCGACCAGGAACAGCCGGTCCAGCACGAGAAAGACGCCGTTATAGACGCCCCAAAAAATATACGGCCAGGCCGCGCCGTGCCAGACGCCCGACGCCAGAAAGCAGATCCACAGATTGAGATAGGTGCGCGCCTCGCCTTTGCGGTTTCCGCCCAGAGGAAAATACAGATATTCGCGAATCCAGCTCGTCAGCGACATGTGCCAACGCCGCCAGAAGTCGGTGACGCTCGTCGCGACGTAGGGCATGTTGAAATTCTCGAGCAGGCGAAAGCCGAACATGCGCGCGAGCCCGATCGCCATATCCGAATAGCTCGAGAAATCGAAATAGATTTGCAGCGTAAAGAAAGCCACGCCCATCCACGCGCCGCCGAAGCCGAGCGCTGTGGGATCGCGCGAGAAAATCGCGTCGGCGCCGCTCGCCATCACGTCGGCGATGAGGACCTTCTTCGTAACCCCGAGCATGAAGCGCGAAAAGCCGTTGACGAAGTCGTCGATCGTCGCATGCGGGCAGCTTTGAAACTGGCCCACGATATCGTGATATTTGATGATCGGCCCCGCCAACAGCTTGGGGAAGAAAAACACGTACAGCCCGTAAAGCAGCGGGCCGCGCGCCGGCGCCGTCACGCCGCGATAGACGTCCACGAGATACGTGATCTTCTCGAAGACGATGAAGCTGACGCCGATCGGGAGCGCAATCGATGGAAGATGCAGGCCCGGCAGAGTCAGCGCGCGCAGCAGCGCGTCGAGATTGAGCGCCAGGAAGCCCGTATATTTGTAGTAGACGAGGATCGCCAGATTGCCGATCACGCCGACGGCGAGCCAACGACGCGCCGCCTCCTCTCCGAAAAGGCTGTCGCGTTCAGGCGGGGCTTCGAGAAGCGCGAGATCGCCGTGGTCGCCAAAGTGCGCTGGCGCCGCCCCCGCGACGGCCGGCGCCGCGTCGCGCCTCCTGTGCGCCCAGATCCGCCGCGCGACGTAGAGATCCATTGCGACGGAGGCGAAGACCGCGAAGATAAAGGTCGGCTCGCGCCAGCCGTAGAAGACAATGCTCGCGACAAGCAGCAGCAATGCGCGCGGCCCCCGCCGCGCGCCGAGGAGGAGGTAGAGGAGATAAACCGCCGGCCCGAATACGAACAGGAACAGCGGTTCGTAGAAGAGCATTCATGACCCTAAAGTTGCGCCTGACACAGCCGCCGGCCGGCGTCAGGCTTCTAGCAAAATGAGGGAGGGAGCGGAACCCTCATCCTGCAACGCTTCAGGCGGCCGTCTTGCGCGCCGGCCTGCCAGCCCGTATCACCCTGCCCCATGGCCGACGACTTTTCCCCCAAATCCGACTTCCTGCGCGTGCTCATCGAGCGCGGCTTCGTCCACCAGTGCTCGGACTTTTCCGGGCTGGACGAAAAGGCCGCCGCGGGCGGGCTCTCCGCCTATATCGGCTTCGACTGCACCGCCCCCTCGCTGCACGTCGGCTCGCTGCTGCCGATCATGTTGCTCGCCTGGCTGCAGCGCACCGGCGGCAAGCCGCTGCCGCTGATGGGCGGCGGCACCACGCGCGTCGGCGATCCGTCGGGCAAGGACGAAAGCCGCAAGCTGCTGACTGTCGAGCAGATCGACTCGAACAAGGCCTCGATCCGGCGCGTCTTCGAACGCTTTCTGACCTTTGGCGACGGGCCGACCGACGCGCTGATGCTCGATAACGCCGACTGGCTCGCGGGGCTCAATTACATCGAGTTCCTGCGCGACGTCGGCCGGCATTTCTCGGTCAACCGCATGCTCACCATGGATTCGGTGAAGCTCCGGCTCGAGCGCGAGCACGAGCTTTCCTTCATCGAGTTCAATTATATGTGCCTGCAGGCTTATGATTTCGTCGAAATCAACCGCCGTCACGGCGCGTTGCTGCAGATGGGCGGCTCGGACCAATGGGGCAATATCGTCACCGGCCTCGATCTCGGCCGTCGTATGGGAACGCCGCAGCTCTACGCGCTGACGTCGCCGCTGCTCACCACCGCTTCCGGCGCGAAGATGGGCAAGACGGCGGCCGGCGCGGTCTGGCTCAACGCCGACATGCTGTCGCCTTATGACTACTGGCAATATTGGCGCAACAGCGAGGACGCGGATGTCGCGCGCTTCCTGAAGCTCTTCACCTTCCTGCCGATGGACGAGATCGCGCGGCTGTCCGCGCTTCAGGGCGCCGAAATCAACGAGGCGAAGAAGACGCTCGCGACCGAGGCGACGGCGCTGGTCCATGGCCGCGACGCGGCCGAACAGGCCGCCGAGACGGCGCGGGCCACCTTTGAAGAGGGCGCCCTTGCCCTTTCCTTGCCCAAGGTCGCCGTCACGGCCGACGAGATCGCCGCCGGTCTCGGCGTGCTGTCCGCTTTTGTGAAGGCCGGGCTCGTGGCCTCGACCGGCGAAGCGCGCCGCCAGATCAAGGGCGGCGGTCTGCGCGTCAACGACGTTCTGGTGAGCGACGAGCGCGGCACGCTCTCGGAGAAGGATTTCGAGACCGAGGGGGTCGCCAAACTGTCGCTCGGCAAGAAGAAGCACGTTCTGCTGGAGCGAACCTAGACGTCAACCAAAGGGGGCGGCGAGCCGTTCGAGATGCGCGCGGCGCGCCTCCAGCGCCGGCGCCGACTCCCATTCCCAAAAGCGGCGCGATACCCCGGACGGGTCGCGCGGGCGCCCCTCCGCCTCCCGCTCATGCTGCCAGACCATGTCATAGGGCGCTTGAGACTCCGCCGCGAAATAGGCGGGCTTCTTGCCGTGATGGGCGGCGCCAGCCGCATGAATGGAGCAAGTCGGACGCGCGGGATCGAGAAGGTTCAAACGCACAGGCTCATCCTGTACGTGAATATCCGTTACTCTTTGAGCGAACCAGTACTCCGGCGATTCTGCTGAAGCGCCGTTTCGGCGCCTGCGATCGGCAATGCGCGCCGCGATCAGCGGAAAGCGTTTTTCCACCCAAAGATGAGAGACGACCTGCGTCGGCCCACAGAGCGTCGTCGCCGATCGCGTCGTGTGATCGTCCCAGATCAGCAGCGCAGAAAAGGGATTGGACCAGATCTTCGCCGCATGGCCATGCACTGCGTTGCCGGTAAAGTAAGGGACGAGCACAAATGTCCGTTCGCCGCGATGCGCCACGAAGCCGGCGAGGCCAATATCGCCGTTCCGAGGCGAAACGCCGGGCAGACCAGAGGCGGAGACCGTCGCTTGGAAAATCTCGAACTGTGCGCCGAGCAGCAAATCCAAGGCAAGGCTGGGCGACCAAGCGTTTGGCCAAGCGGCGCGTTTCGTGGTCGCAGGCGCCGGACGCTTGACGAAGAGGTTTTGGGAGCATTGCGTGAAGGCTTCCTCGACGCCCCCCACCAGGAAATAGAGAACAGCGTTCTTCCGCTCGGCGGCCTGGCGCCAGGGCTCGAGGGCCGACGCCTCCAACGCATAGTCCCGCGCCAGATCATGGGGCGAGAGCGCCTCGACGCCAAAGAGCGTGATATGCAGCCCCATGGCGTCCGGATCGTAAGGATGAAGCGCGAGAATAGCGAGCTTGCCGCTCTCGAGCGCCGCCTGCGTGACGTGGAGCGCGGCGCCGAGCGCCGAGCCGAGTGTGGCGCGCACGCCGCGTTCGTCGCAGCGCATCTTCTCCCCGGCCATCATGCGCCGGAAGGAGACGGGCGCCGCCGCCCGCCGCGCCAGCCAGCGTTCGAGCCTGGCCTCTTCGCGCGCATCTTTGGGCTTGGGCAGGAAAAGCGGCGTCGCTGCGGTCTGGTGGTCGAGCACGAGGATGGGACCCGCCTGATCGACCGCCTCAGACATCGCCATAACGACCGGGCGTCGCCGTCGCCACAAGCGGCCCCGCGGCGCGCCGCCGACGCCGAGGACGGCCATCGTCGCCGTCTGGGCGAAGACCCCCATCGTCGGATTCAGAAACTGGCGATATTGGCGGCTGTAGAAATTGTCGGCTCCTTTCGCCACGACGCCGGTCTTTTCGTCGTCGCCGGACTGCCGCGCGAGTCGCGCGCCCAGCGCATGTTGCAGGACATGCTCGGCCGCCGGGCCCGGCGCCTCCGAACGGCGCAGCCATTTTTCGGCGAGGCGCTCGCGCAGGGCGGGCGGCGCGGCGCTGGCGAGGCTATAAAGCAACGAACGCGGGCCGCCAGCGCGGGAGGGATGGGAAGAAGCGGCGCGCAAAGCCTCCAATGAGGCGGCGGGAGCGCGCATGAAACGGGATACAGCGTCAGCGCCAACGCGATAAACAGTAAAGTTCATGGCTTATGACTTGACAGTGAAGAATCTGATCAACACCAAAAAGAAATCACACAGACCACTCATTGAAAAGCGGAGCCATTGAACCAGTCCAGTCTATGCCAAAGCTTTACTAGCGATTGCCGTCCGGCAGTCGCGTCGTGCCGTCGAGCACGCCCATGATCTTGCGGATCATCCCCGGCGCGATGGCCGAGAGCGGATTGACGTTCACGACCGGCGACGAGAGCGAACCGGTGAGCCGATAACTCAAGGCAAAAATCCCCTCGTGCTGGCCGCCGGCGATCACGAAGCCGAGCACCGGAATATTCGAGAACAGGCTGTTCAGCGCATAGGCCGGGACATAGGAGCCCGCGAGATCGAGCCGGTCGCGGGGGAAATCGACATAGCCGTCGAAGGTCATGCCGATCTCCGGGCCGGACATCACGCCCTCGCGCACCGAGAGGCGCCCGCTCGACCAGGTGAAGCCCGACTGCAACCGGCCCACGCGCACGGAGTCGGGGTCGAAGCGCATGTTGCCGCGATCGTCCGCGCGCTGGACGCCGCCCTGCGCCATGAGCTGGCGGATCGTCGGCTCGCCCTTGAGATAGAAATCGCGGATGCGGAGCATGCCCTCGGCGCCGTTCTGGCCGAGTTCGACGCTGGCGTTGAGAACGCCGCTTTCCATCTTCCGATAAATGTCGACGAAAGCCAGAAGGGAGCCCGCGTCATTGGTCGAGACCTCGATCGCGGGGTTGTTGTTCTGTCCGCGCGCGAGCGACACGGCCAACTGCTCACGGCCGAAATACCCCGTGAGCGAGACAGACTTCGGTCGCCCGCCGCGGCTCGACAGGCGGAAATCCACATTGGCGAGGATCTGTTTGCCATGGCCGGTGACGATCGGCGATTTGAACTCCACGTCGATATCGTCGCCCGCCCCCCTGCCGCCGCCGGCCACCGGCTTGTCGGCGCCCGAGCGGATCAGCGAGCCGAGCATCGGCCGAGCGTCGAAATTCGAGCCCCGCGCCACGACCTTGATGGCGTCTCCGACGCGGGAAATATCGAGCCGCATGTCGTCGCCCGTCGAGAGCCGCGCCGGCGCCAGGCGCGCGGCGCGTAGCGCCCCCTCTTTTGTCAGTTCGATCACCCCCTGGGCCTGCGCCGGGCTTGCGTCGAAACTGAATTGGTCGAGCGCAATCCCCTCGCCGCGCTTCACGATGACGAAGGACGCCCGCGCCGGCCTCCCCGCGGGCTTGGACAGACCGGGGATCGGATTGTCGAACACGGTCCGCGTCAGATCGAGCTCGATATGCGTGTTGAGATCTTCGACCGGCAGCGGCGTCTTGACGATGGCCGACACTGGACCGCTGACGCCGGCGAGCGCGTAGCCTGCGCGCTGGCGCGCGGCGTCGTCGAAAGTGAAGGTCATCTGCGCCTGCGCCGGCCCCGTTTCGCCGAAGCCGCGCCGTACGTCGAGCGTGGCCGCCGCGCCGTAGATTTTGCCGCCTCCGCTCACATGCAGGCCGGTGCGATCGGCGAGCACCCGCAGCGTCGCCCCCTCGAGCCGCTCTTTGCCGATCAGCCGATCGACGACAAGATTGCTCGCGGTCGCGTCGATCGCGAAGGTCGTCTTTTCCTCGCGCGCCTTGTCGCCGATTTCGAAGTCGATTTTGAGCTCGCCGTCGATCTGGCCCTTGATGGCGCCAGGGTCGACGGGGATCGAGGCGTGGCGCTTGATCGTTGGGAGAGAGAGAACGTCCGCCACCGCCTCGACGCTGCCGGCGACCCTCATGTCCAGCACGGCGGGGGTCGGACGCAGCGCGTTGTCGGCGACCGAAAATCTTCCCTGTTCGATGGACAGCTTGCGGCCGGGCGCGGTTTCCAGCGCGCCCGACGACGCCTCGAAGGACGACGTTCGGCCGGTGACATGCAGACGCCCGTTGATGCCGGTCAAGGCCGCCATGCCCGGCAAGACGTCGGTGACGCTGGCGTTGACAATCTCGCCCGTCACCTCGACGGATTCATCCTGCGGCGGGCGCTCGTAACGCATGGCCGTGAGCGCGGCCTCGTCGAAATCCCCTGCCGCATGGGCGCGGCGGATCACGCCGGTCGGCACGTGGTCGACGAACCAGGTCCGCACGGAGGCCGTGACATGCGTCGGCCAAAGACGCGACAGCGCGCGAATCTGCGTGTTCTCGACATCGAGCGTATAAGCGACGCGCGTGGCCCCACGATACGTCAGCGCGCCCGTCGCGGCGACGCGCAGGTCGGGGCCGGCAAAGGCGAATTTGTCGACGACCACGCGCCCCTGCCCGTTCATGAGCCGGGCTGCAAGCGCGCCGTCGTTGACCACCAAGGTCATTTCCCCAGCCCGCTCGGGCGTGATCTGCGTCGGCCTGACGAGGCGCAGCGCAATCGTCCAGGCGTCGGCGCCGGGGTCGGCGCCGGGCGGCGGTTCGATCGGCGGCGCGGCCTCGCCGGCCAACGCCATGTCGAACCCGCCCGCCTTGAACTGAAAGGGGGCGATGACGAGCTTGCGCTCGCGCCGGCTCCAGGCGGCCTGTCCGGCGATGCGTTGGATCATCACCGGCTCATGGTCCGGTTCGTCGAGGCGGAAAAAGCCCTTGCCGACCTCGAAAGCGCCCTTGGCGTCGAGCACGATGTCGTCGGGCGAGAGCGAAAAGCTCATGTCGACGCCGAGCGGCGCGTCGGTGTCGAAGCCTGTCGTGCGGAAGCCGCCGATCAAGGCGATTTCGTCGATGGTCAGATCGCGCACATGCGCCACGAAGGAGCGGGACTGGCCCGGCGCGCCTTTCGCGGCCGCCGTCGCCGTCCAGCGTCCGGAGGGCCCGGTCGCGGCGAGGTTGAAGCGCATGGCCCCCTCGCTCTTGGTCAGGTTGATGGCGACGTCCTTGTAGACGATCACGCGGTCGATGGTGCGATCGTCGATCGTCAGCCGCCCCTGCATCAGGCCGAGCCGGTCGAGCGTCCCGACCGGGGAGTTGCGGCTCGTCGCGAAGTCCATCAGGCTGCGCAGCGCGGCGGCGCCGGTCTTGAGCAGCGCGACGCGCTCCGGCTCGACGACGGGCGTGGGCGCGGATTCGAGGGACGGCGGGACGATTTTCGTGGCGGTGACGGGGTCCGCGCCGGCTGAAAAGGCGACCGTTCCATCCGCCTGAACCGAGAGCCTCAGGTCCAGATCGAGCGCCTCGAGACGACGCGGCTTGATCTGGCCGATCAGCAGCGAGGGCCAGTCGAGCGACAATTCGGCGCGCGGCGCAGCGAGAATGGCGCGGCCCTCTCCCCTCACGACCAGACCGTCGATCGACAAGGTCGGCCCGCTGGCGCTGCTCGCGATCGAGGCGCCGCGAAGCTCGAAATCGAACTGTCCGGCGAAGCGTTCGTCCAACGACGCGACGATGCGCGGCGACAGCCATGTCAGGCTGATCGGCCCCTGCGACAGCAGAATAAAGAAGACGCCGACCGCGACGCAGAGCAGCGCCAGAGCGACGAGGCCGCCAAAGGCCGCTATCCGCAGCCACCCGGCGGCGTACGCGCGCGCACCCTCCCGCGCCGGCGGCGCCGGGACGCCCCGCCGATCGCCGCGATCCTCGCGCCCGAACTGGTCTGTCAAATATCCTCGCTACGGGCTCACGGCGCCCTAAATCGGCGCTTGCCTGTCGAGCGGCGCACTTGCCCCAGCGGCGCCATCCCTGCATTGTTCAGCTCAATTTTAGCGGCGGTTGCGACGAAAGGAAGGCGCAATGGCGACGAAAGCGGCAAGCAAGAAACCGGCGACGGTCAAGTCCCCTGAAAAACCAGCCGAAAAAAAAGCAGGCTCTTCAGCAGTCAAGGTCAAGGCGGGGACGGAAGGGCCAGCCTCGAAGAAGATCGAGCACCCCGCGCCCGTCGCTCTGTTGAAAGAAGGAGACCTGGCCCCCGCTTTCTCGCTTCCGGGCGCCGGCGGCGAGACCGTCGCCCTCGCCGCGCTCGCGGGCAAGAAGGTGGTCCTTTACTTCTATCCCAAGGACGACACCTCGGGCTGCACCAAGGAGGCCATCGAGTTCAACGCCCTGCGCGACAAATTCGCCAAGGCGAAAACCGTCGTCATCGGCATGTCGCCCGACTCTTCAAAGAGCCACGACAAGTTCCGCGAGAAGTATCAACTCGCCCTGCCGCTCGCCGCCGACGAAACCAAGGAAACGCTCGCCTCCTACGGCGTTTGGGTCGAGAAAAGCATGTATGGGCGCAAATATATGGGCGTCGAACGCTCGACCTTTCTCATCGACGAGACGGGCCGCATCGCGAAAATCTGGCGCAAGGTGAAAGTGCCGGGCCACGCCGAGGAGGTGCTGGCCGCCGCGGCGGCGCTGTAGGCGCCTTTGCCCGCTCGATACGCCCCGCGCCGGCCGGGACACGCCCGGCCAGGACGGACGCGCCCCCTCAGTGCTCATGCTCCGCCGGCGGAGCGGCGTCAGCCGGAGCGCCGCCGCCCTGCGCTTTTTTGGCGAGGATTTTGGAGACGTCCTCTTCGCCCTTCTTGGCGGGGGCGAGATCGGGCTTGAGCGCCAGGGCCGCGGCGTAATCCGCTTTGGCGCGCTCGAAGTCCTTCTTGGCGCGCCAGGCGTTGGCGCGGTTCAACAGCGCCGTCGGATTCTTGGGGTCGAGCTTTGCGGCCGCCTCGAAGTCGGCGAGCGCCTTGTCGTAATCGCCCTTGGCGTAGTAGCAGCCGCCGCGACCGATCAAAGCCGGCGCAAGCTTTTGGTTGCGCTTCAGCGCCTCCGAATAGTCGGCGATGGCGCGGTCGTGATCGCCTTTCGCGTGGTAATAATTTGCCCGCGCGGCGACGGGCGCGGCCGAATTGTGGTCGAGCTTGATGGCCGCTTCGACGTCGGCGAGCGCCTTTTCCGCCTCGCCTTTGGCGCGCCACGCGGAGGCCCGCGCCATCAACGCTGCGACATTGGTCTTCGCTTTGGCGATCGCCTGATCGTAATCCGCGATGGCCGCGTCCAGATCGCCTTTTGCGTGCTGGGCCGCGCCACGCGCCAGCAGCACGACCGCCGAGCCTGGGTCGACCTCGAGCGCCTTGCCATAATCTTCGATCGCGTGAGCATAGTCGCCCTTCGCCTGATAACCGCCGGCGCGGTTCACATAGGCGGCGAGCTGATTGTGTTTGGATTCCTTGCCAATCTCGGAAATGACCTGCGTGCAGCCGGAAATACGTTCGTCCGGATTGGTCGAGCGGCAAAGCTTCCAGCCGGGACTGACGCCGCCGGCGTGAGCGGCCAAGGCCTGCGACGCTCCAAAGCAGCCGGCGCAAATCATCAGTGCCGCCGCCCGGGCGGCGTTGCGGAACGAGGCGACCATGTGTGGATAGGCTCCGTGAAAAAAGAGTGGCGCGGCGATCCTACTCGCGCGGCGCCGGCGCGCAAATGCAATTTTCCAAGGTTGCGCGCGGCCGAGGCCCGGTTAGGCTTAGCCTGTCTTCGACGATTCGGGAGTTTGCCGTGATAGTGTCGACCACCAACGAGATTGCGGGCTACCGCGTCGTGCGTCATCTCGGGCTGGTGCGGGGCATTACGGTGCGTTCGCGATCCGTCGTCGGCAATCTGGTCGGCGGCCTGCAGGGCGTTTTCGGCGGCAAGCTCTCGGTTTACGTCGAGCTCGCCGAAACGGCGCGGCAGGAGGCGTTCGACCATATGTGCGAGCACGCCGCGCAAGGGGGCGCGAACGCTGTCATTGGAATGCGTTACGACGCCAACGAAATCATGGACGGCGTGACGGAAGTGCTGGCCTATGGCACGGCCGTTCTGGTCGAGCGCGCCGCATAATGTCAAAAATGCTTCTGCCCCACGGCGAAAATGGGTAAACTACATTTCGATGAGCCTGTTGACCACCACCGATGAACTTGCAACCGTTTGCGACCGGTTTGCGCGCCACCCGTTTGTGACCGTCGATACCGAATTCCTGCGCGAAACAACCTTTTGGCCGAAAGTCTGCGTAATTCAGATCGCTTCGCCTCAGGAGGCTGTGGCGATAGACGCGCTCGCCGACGGCATCGATCTCTCGCCTTTTTTCGCGTTGATGGCGAATGAGGCGGTCGTCAAGGTATTCCACGCCGCCCGTCAGGACCTCGAAATCATCTGGCGCCTCGCGCGACTCATTCCGGCCCCGCTGTTCGACACCCAGGTCGCGGCCATGGTCTGCGGTTTCGGCGAGCAGGCATCGTATCTCGAGCTCGTGAAGGCGATCACCCGGGCCAATCTCGACAAATCGTCGCGCTTCACCGACTGGTCGCGCCGTCCCTTGTCGCCGGCGCAAATCGATTATGCGATCGCCGACGTCACCTATCTGCGCGACATCTACACCACGCTCCAGGCGCGGCTGGAGCGCTCCAACCGGCTGCACTGGCTGGCCGACGAGATGGAGACGCTGACGTCGCCGGCGACCTACGAACAGCATCCCGAAAACGCCTGGGAACGGCTGCGCCATCGCGCCCGCAAACCCCGGGATCTCGCGGTGCTGATGGAGCTCGCCGCATGGCGCGAGGCGGAGGCGCAGAGCCGCGACGTGCCGCGCTCGCGCGTGCTCAAAGACGACGTTTTGATCGAGATTGCGCAGTCGGCCCCCAAAAACGCCGAGGCGCTCGCCAATCTTCGCTCCTTCCCCAAGGGCATGGAGCGGTCTCGCGCGGGCGCGGAGATTCTGGCCGCCGTGGAGCGCGGTCTCGCCCGCGACCCCAGCGGCGTTCCGCGCATCGAGCGGGAAAGACGCGGCTCGAACGGCGCAACGGTCGAGCTGCTCAAGGTCCTGCTGCGTCAGGTGACGGAGCAGACCGGCGTCGCCGCGAAGATGATCGCCACGGTCGAGGACCTGGAGGCCATCGCCAGCGACGACCGGGCCGACGTGCCGGCGCTCAAGGGCTGGCGCCGGACCATCTTCGGCGAAAAGGCGCTCGAGCTGAAGCGCGGGCGGCTGGCGCTCGCCGTCGAGAACGGCAAGGTCGTCACCTTCGACTGGCAGGACGCCGAAAACGCGTCCCTGTCCCGCTCGAGCGACGCCGCCGCTGAAGCGCCCGCCGAGGCCTCCGCCTCAAACTGAACGAGCGCCCTTCTGCCGACGCGCGTCCGCGACCATCGGACGCGGATGCGCGCGCACGCCAGAAGCAGACCGCCGATAAATGCGGCGCTAAGCGAGATTTTCGCCGCTCAGGAAAGAGGCCCTCTGATCGATTATTTCTATCGGCCGCGCTTGCAGGCCCTTGTCGTGGCGGGCCTTTCCCATCGCTTCAGCAAAGGCTTCCGGCGCCTGCATCATGGGCGCCGGATTGGCGGCGCGACCATCGAAACAGCGCGGTAGATCATGGCGGAAACGGGGATTTTTGCAGCGCGTCATTGAAATGCTGCAACGCAAGAATACCTTTACTCAGCGTTCGGTTCGCTGCCTGAGAGGTGGCGGATGGGACGCATGATCGCTCTGTCCTCCCCAGAGCGATAGAAGAAAGGAATAAATGATGAAAACACGGCTTATCGCGCAGGCGCTCGGCGCCTTTGCCCTGGCGGCGGCGACCCCCGTGTCGGCCGCCGACTCCTGGTCCGAGTCGATGATGAAGCCGCTGATGGCGACGAGTCTCGACGCCGGCGGCGCCCATGTTGTGAGCTACTTCCTACCCGTCTCGGGCGCCTGCCGCCTGACCATGATGATCGCAAGCGACGATCCCGAGTCGAAGAGCGCCTCCCCGACCCGCATCCAGCTTACCGTCGAACCGGGACGCGCCGCCTATATCGACGACGCCGACGGCAAGACCTCGCGCTTCACCTGCCTCTACAGCGCCGAAGCGATGAATGTCATCCGCACGGAGCGCGTCGCGCTCGCCCCGGCGCGATAGCCATCGTTCAGGCGGCCACGCGCGCGTGGCCGCCTTGCCCAAAAGTTACTGGATCTATTTACTTTTCGGCCGCTGGTCATTGTGACCCCAATAGACGCCCACTAGCCTCTTGTCATCAAAAAGACAGACAAGAGGGAGCCCATGACGACCCTTTATGAGCGTCTCGGCGGAGAGAAGGCGGTCGACGCGGCGGTGGAGCTGTTTTATCGCAGAGTGCTGGCTGACGGCCGAATCGCGCGGTTCTTCGACGGCGTTGACATGGACCAGCAGATCGCCAAGCAAAAGTCCTTCCTGACGATGGCCTTCGGCGGGCCCAACGCCTACTCCGGCCTCGACATGCGCAACGCGCACAAGCGCCTCGTGGAGAAAGGTCTCAACGACTCCCACGTCGACGCCGTGATCGAGAATTTGAACAGCACGCTGCGGCAGCTCGGGGTTCCCGAGAAGGAGGTCCGGGAAGTCGCGGCGCTGGCGGACTCGGTGCGCGCCGACGTGTTGGGGCGCTCGGCGGCTTGATGCGCCTCACCTATCGGGATCGCCCGGTTGACGTCGCGCCCGGCGAAACGGTTCTCGACGCCCTGTTGCGCGCGGGCGTCGAGGCCCCCTGCTCCTGTCGGGCCGGACAGTGCCAGACCTGCCTGCATCGCGCGACGGAGGGCGTCCCGCCGCCGGAGTCGCAGAATGGTCTCACGCCCGCGCAGAAGTCGCTGGGCTATTTCCTGGCCTGCATCTGCCGGCCGAACGAGCCGCTGACGATTGCGCCGCCAGATGATGCGGGCGCGCGGATCGAGGCCGTCGTACGGGCGCTCGAATTCCTCTCGCACGACGTCCTGCGCTTGCGCATCGAAGCGGAGCGCTTCGCCTATCGTCCGGGGCAGTTCCTGGAGCTGATCGCCGAGGAAGACTTGCGGCGGCATTATTCGCTGGCGAGCCACCCCGAGGAAGATCCGTTCCTCGAATTGCATATCCGCCTGCATCCAAACGGCCGCATGAGCCGCCGCCTCAAGGCCGACCTGCGCCCGGGTCACAGGGTGCATGTCGCCGGGCCGCGCGGGACCTGCTTCTACGAAGGCGTCGACAAGGAGCAGCCGCTGGCGCTGATCGGCGCCGGCACGGGGCTCGCCCCGCTCTATGGCGTGCTGCGCGACGCGCTGCGCCAGGGCCATCGCGGGCCAATCCGGCTCTATCACGGCGCGCGCGAACGCAAGGGGCTCTATCTGACCGAGGAATTGCAGGCGCTGGCGGGCATGCGGGACAATGTCGAGTATGTTTCTGCCACGCTCGACTCCGGCGGCGACATCGCCGCTCTTGCGCTCGAACGCGAAGCGCCGCGCGTCGCAGAGACGGCGTTCTTTCTCTGCGGCGGCGAGAATCTGGTGAAAAGACTGAAGCGCGATCTCTTCATGGCCGGCGCCAGCCTGAAGGCGATCCGCTCCGACGCGTTCACGCCGGCGAGCGGATAACCGACATTCACATTGCCCTCGCGCTTCGAAACTTCGCCTAAGAACCAATCTCAATGACCGCATCCGACCCCAGCAATCGGCCGAGCGTCTTGAGTCTGTTGAGAACGCGGTCGCTTGCAAGGTCGGCGTAATCGGCTGGCAGCGTCAGCGCCAACACGCCTTTGCGCATCGCCAGACTCGTGCGCGGCAGAACGCCCGGCATCGACGCCGACAAAAGATAGGCGGCGCGCATGGCGGCGCCGAGGATGCGGGCGCGCACGAAGAGCCGCGTCGTCAGCAGGCTTCGCACAATGCCGATCCCCGCGCCCCCGTCGGGCCCTTCGTGACGGATCACGATGGCAAGGGAGAGGTATGCGCGGCCGGGATGATCGACGGACACGAAAGGCCCCTGCGTAACGATATTCATCGCCCGCTCGGAGCGATATTCGGGATGGGCGCGCCAGGCAATGTCGGAGAGCAGGCAGGCCGCGTGACGCAGGCGCTTTTCTTCCGGCGTTTCGTCGATGTCGCTCGAGCCCAGGAAGGCGTCGGTCCAGGCGATGAGTTCGTCGCCATAGCCCGGCGCGCGGGCGAACATGCCTTCGAGTTCGCGCGACGCGGAGAGCAGCGGATCGATCTTGCGCTCGCTTTCCGAGAGACGCTCGAAAAGGAGGCCCTCGCGCACCCCCGCCGCCGAGATGACGATCTCGCGCGGCTTGGCGCGGCGGATGATTTCATCGAGCACGATCGCGCCGTAGGCGAGCAGCGGCCGACGCGCGGTCGAAACGACGTCGATGTCTTCGATCGCCGCGCTGTCGATATGTTCGACGAGCGCCGCGAAATCCGCCGCTTCGCCGGTCTGGATGCGATAGTTGTGCATCACGCCGAGCGGATAGTTGCGCTGGCGCATGTGGAGCTTTGCGAGCGAACGCCAGGTCCCGCCGACGGCGTAAAACGTGCGGGCTTTGAGCTGTTCGAGCGGCTTGGCGTCCGCGATCGCCTTGCGCGCGATGCGCGTCGCCTCCCGTGGCGAGCGCCGCGACGCGTCCATCAACGCCAGCCCGCCGAGCGGCAGCGTGACGCCCTTGCCGAGCGCATCGCCCTTGACGTCGATGAGTTCGAGCGAGCCGCCGCCGAGATCGCCGACGACGCCGTCGGGCTGATGGATCGAAGAGATGACGCCGAAGGCGGAGAGCTCCGCCTCGCGCCGGCCGGGCAACAGGCTGATCTCCCGGCCGATGGCCTTGCGCGCCGCGTCGAGGAAGGCCGGACCATTCTGCGCGTCGCGCGCCGCCGCCGTGGCGATGACCTCGATGTCGAGCACGCCCATCATGTCGCACAGAGCGCGATAGCGGCGCAGCGCCTTGAGCGCCTTGTCGACGCCCTCCTCGGGCAGGCGGCCCGTGGTGACGACGCCTTTGCCGAGGCCGCACATGGCCTTTTCGTTGAAGATGGGCGTCGGCGCGCGCGAGAGCCCCTGATAGGCGACAAGACGCACGGAGTTCGAGCCGATGTCGACGATGGCGACCGGCCGAGCGGCGCTCGGCGCGGGCTGCTCGACCGGATGCGGACGCAAGAAACGCTTAAGCATCTTGCTTTCGTTTCAGGAGCGAACGCGGGCGCGATTCTTTCAGGGATTTGCCGCGTCCCGACAGGCTCGGATGCGTCATGAAGTATTGATGGGCGTTGAACCGCTCGACGCCCTCGTCCGGCGTGATGCGCTGCGAGGAGCCATCGGGCAGGACGCGATAGCTCTGCTCATTGTCCATGAGATTGGCGAGCATGATCTGATCGAGCAATTGCTGATGCACGGTCGGATTAACGATCGGCAGCAGCACCTCGACGCGACGGTCGAGATTGCGTGGCATCAGATCGGCGGAAGAAATATAAACATGCGCGCGCGGATGCGGCAGCGAATGGCCCCCGCCGAAGGCGTAGACGCGCGCATGTTCGAGAAAGCGTCCGACGATCGACTTGACGCGGATGTTTTCAGACAGTCCCTTCACACCCGGCCGCAGACAGCAAATGCCGCGCACGATGCAATCGATGGAGACGCCGGCCTGCGACGCGCCATAAAGCGCGTCGATGATCTCGGGATCGACCAGCGCATTGCATTTCAGCCAGATCGCGC
Organism: Methylocystis sp. NC52PC; assembly: GCF_055698645.1. NCBI lineage: Bacteria > Pseudomonadati > Pseudomonadota > Alphaproteobacteria > Hyphomicrobiales > Methylocystaceae > Methylocystis > Methylocystis sp. NC52PC. The sequence goes on from NZ_CP170127.1 coordinate 3,680,765, forward strand.
CGGGCTTGCCCGCTTTGACGGATTCTTTCTCCTGCTCGATATGCTCGAGGAGCTTTTTCTTCAGCGAAATCGGCGACACCGACATGCGCTCGAGGCCGGCGGGTTCCGCATAGCCGGTGATGTAGTTGAAGATGCGCGACACGTCGCGGCCAATCGCCGGATCGGCGGTAAAGAGCGAGATATCCGTATAAACCCGCGCCGTCACCGGATGATAATTGCCCGTGCCGATATGGCAGTAGGTGGCGAGCCCCGAGCCTTCGCGACGCACGACCATGGAAAGCTTGGCGTGCGTCTTGAGTTCGATGAAGCCGAACACGACCTGCGCGCCGGCGCGCTCGAGATCGCGCGCCCAGCGGATATTGGCCTCCTCGTCGAAGCGCGCCTTCAGCTCGACGAGCGCGGTGACGGATTTGCCGGCCTCGGCGGCCTCGACCAGCGCGCGCACGATGGGGCTGTTGTTGGAGGTGCGATAGAGCGTCTGCTTGATCGCGACGACATTGGGATCGCGCGCCGCCTGTTGCAGAAATTGAATCACGACGTCGAAGGATTCGTACGGGTGATGGACCGCGAGGTCCTTCTGCTTGATGGCGAGGAAACAGTCGCCGCCATTGTCGCGCACGCGCTCGGGGAAGCGCGGATTATAGGGCTTGAACTTGAGGTCCGGCCGATCGAGCGCGACGAGTTCGGAAAGATCGTTCAACGCCAGCATGCCGTCGATTTCGAAAGTCTCGTTCGGCTCGACTTCCAGTTCGTCCGCAACGAGGGCGCGCAGCGATTCCGGCATGTCGGCGGCGACTTCGAGCCGGATGACCGAGCCGCGGCGGCGCCGCTTCAAGGCGGTCTCGAAGAACAGCACGAGATCTTCGGCCTCTTCCTCGACTTCGAGATCGCTGTCGCGAATGACGCGGAAGAGACCCTGCCCGCGTAAGAGATAGCCGGGAAACAGCCGCTGCGCGTTCATCGCGATCAGGGTTTCGAGCAGCATGAAGCGCTCACGCCCGCCGCCGGAATTGGGGAGATGCACGAAGCGTTCGATCTTAGGGGGCAATCGCACCAGCGCCTGAAGCGTCTTGCGGTCTCCGGGCCGCACGAGCTCCAGCGCCAGCGTGAAGCCGAGATTGGGAATGAAGGGGAAAGGATGCGCCGGATCGACGGCGAGCGGCGTCAGGACCGGGAAGATGCGGTTGAGGAAGTGATCCTCCAGCCACTCGCGATCCGCCTTGGAGACGTCGGCGGGTTCGACAATGCCGATGCCGACCTCCTCGATCTCGCGGCGCAGTTCGCGCCAGCGCCGTAACTGCTCATTGGTGAGCAGCACGACGCGCTCATTGATCTTGGCCAGTTGTTCGGTGGGCGTCAGTCCGTCCTGAGACACCGCGGTCAGCGCCGAGCGAATCTGCCCGCGCAGACCCGCGACGCGCACCATGAAGAACTCGTCGAGGTTGTTAGCGGAAATCGACAGGAAGCGGAGCTGTTCGAGAAGCGGATGGCGTCGGTTGGACGCCTCCTCCAGAACGCGGCGGTTGAACTCGAGCCAGGAAAGCTCGCGGTTGATGAAGCGGCGCGGCGAAACCGCGAGCTCTTCCGGATGCTCCAGAATTTCGCCGGCAGGGTCCATCACCTCGATGGCGGCAGCCTCGATCTCGGTCGCGCTGCGCGCCGTATTGTCTCTCACGTTGGCTGTCATGCCCGCTGTCCCGTTTTGCCCATATTGCCACAATGGCGTCGAAGCCGGCAGGAGGAAAAGCGCCTTCGTTCAAACCTCGGTCCCGCCCTCCGAAACGGCGAAACGCGCCAAGACTTCAGCCGCCAACGCCCGCGTCACCGGCCGTCGCCGGGCGAGCGCCTCGCGGTCCAGGGCCGCGACAAAAGCGCGCGCAGCGTCCAGGGACCGCTCCAGACGCAACGCCGCATAAGCAAGCGCCGGCGCCTCTACGATGAGTTGGCGGTCGCGAAACAGCTTGTCGAGCACCGCGCGCATCAGGTCGTCGTCCGGCGCGCCGATCTCCACCACAGGCGCGCGACGCAGGCGTGACAGCAGGTCCGGCAGTCCAATCTCCGCTGCGGCCGGCGGCCGCCGCGCGCTCATCAGCACGAAAAGGCGATGCTCGACGGCGAAGTTGAGCAGATGGAACAAGGCCGTCTCCTCGCGCACCTTCTCGAGGCTGTCGATGGCGATGGCCGTGGGAGCGGCGTCGGCAAGCGCCGCGAGGGACGGCAGATTGGCGGGATCGGCCGCAAGCGCCTGCGCCCGGTCGCCAAAGATCGCCAGCAGGTGGCTCTTGCCGCTTCCTGGCGGCCCGATGAGCGTCAAGATGCGATCGGGCCAGTCCGGCCAGCGCTCGACCATGGCGAGCGCCGCCGCATTCGAGGGCGCGGCGAGAAAATCGGATCGTCCGAAGCGCGGGGCGAGCGGCAGCTCCAGCGGCAGCTGCGCGGGCCCGCGCCCGCCCTCGCCCATGACTTAGGCCCGATCGCGGGCGTAGGACGGATCGCGATAGAGTGCGCTCGCCCGATATCGTCCGGCAAGGAAGCGCATGACGGCGCCCAGCGCGGCGGCGGCCGGCACGGCGACGATCAGCCCGGTGAAGCCGAACAGCGCGCCGAACGCGAGCAAAGCGAACATGATCCAGACAGGATGCAGGCCGACCGAGGCCCCGACGAGGCGCGGCGAGAGCACATAGCCGTCCATGATCAGGCCGGTGGTGACGATCGCCACCGCTTCGATCGGCAAATTGATTTGCGGCCAGGCCTGCACGATGGCGATGATGATGGACAGCACGAAGGCCGTGAGCGAGCCGACATAGGGAACGAAGCTCAGCACGCCGGAGATCACGCCGATGAGAAAGCCGAAGTTCAGCCCGATGGCGGAAAGACCGACGGCGTACCAGACGCCGAGAAAAAGGCACACCAGCGACTGGCCGCGCACGAAGCCGGCGAGCGCGCGGTTGATGTCGCGCGCCAGCATCCGCACATCGGCGCGATGGCGGGGCGGCACGAGATCGTCGATGATGTGAACCATGTGATCCCAGTCGAGCAGCATGTAAAAGGCCACGACCGGCGTAATGACGATGAGCGAGATCACATTGATGAGCGCATAGCCGCGCAGAAGCAGCGACTTGACGAAATCCCCGACGAGGACCGCGCTCTGGGAGACGAGATCGTTGAAATATTTCTCGACGTCGAGATTGGCGCCGGCGCCGCCGAGGCCGTATTTTTCGAGAAAGTCCTTGAAATACTGGCTGGAAAAGCGCGTGCTCCAGTCGAGGACGAGCCCGTGGAGCGTCTGCAGATAGCCTGGCAGCGCGGTGAGGAAGCCCGCGAGCTGATGGGTGAGGATCGGCAGCAGAACGACGACCGCCGTGACGACGAAGGCGACGAAACCCGAGAGCAGCAGCAGCGCCGCGCCGAGTCGGGACGCGCCCCAGCGTTGCAGCCTGTCGGCGACCGGATCGAGCAGATAGCCGAGCGCAGTGCCGGCCACGAAAGGCGCCAGGACCGGGCTGAGCAGGTAGAGGATGACGGCGAGGATCAGGAGCGACACGCCCCAGAGCATCAACTGACGCTCCAGGCTCAGGCCCGCCCATTTGACCGTCACGACCCGGGCTTCTGGAGCCGCCGCAACGGGCGCCGCCGCCGACGACAAATCCATGGGCTTGCGCGCCGCCCGGCGACGGACGGCGCCCCCCTGCTCCTGCTTCGCCATGGCTCAAGGCCTCATATGCTGGACCCAGACCCACAGATAGACGGTCGCGGAAGCGAGCGTCAATGCGGCGACGCTGCCGATGAGGAGCGTTTCCAACGCTTCCAGCCGGAAGCCATAGGCCGCGCCGCCCAAGATGAGGGCGGCGAGCAGAAGCTGGACGGCGGTGGTGATTTTCGACGCGATATGCGGCCGCACCCTGATCGGCCGGGAAACGAACCAGGACACGCTCACGCCGCCGACAATCAGCGCGTCGCGCGAGACGATGAGAATGGCGAGCCAGACCGGCGCCTGGCCCATGATCGCCAGCGTCACGTACATCGAGATGAGCAGCGCCTTGTCCGCGAGCGGATCGAGGACCGCCCCGAGCTCAGACTGAAGGTTAAAGGTCTTGGCGAGCCAGCCGTCGAGCGCGTCCGACGCGCCGGCGACGAGGAAAATCAGAAAGGCGGCCTGCCAGCGCGCCTCGGTAATCATGGCGATGATCGCCGGGGTCAGCACCAGCCGCGCGATTGTGATGAGATTCGGCAGAAAGGCGAACCAGCGGGAAACCATGCCCCCTATGTGGCGCGCGGTGCGCCAATCACAATCCCCGGCGCCTGCCTGCCTGCATGACAAGCGCCGAGACGCCCAACGCCAGCGCCACGGCGCCGAGCAACAGGGTCGAAATGGCGTTGATTTGCGGCGAAACGCCGAGCCTGACCTGCGAATAAATGCGCATCGGCAGGGTGGTCGCCCCGGGTCCCGTGGCGAAGCTCGCGATGACGAGGTCGTCGAGCGAGAGAGTAAACGCCAGCAGAAAGGCGCTCGCCAGCGCCGGGAGGATCTGGGGCAGCGCAACCAGAACGAAGGCCTGCGCCGGCGTGGCGCCGAGATCCATCGCCGCCTCTTCGAGCGTCGGATCGCAGCCGCGCAACGCCGCGAGCAGCGCCACCGTGGTGAAGCACATGGTGAGCGTCACATGCCCGATGACCAGCGTCATGAAGCCGCGTCCGACGCCGAACGCGACGAAGCAGGAGAGCAGCGCGAGGCCCAGCACCACTTCGGGCAGCACGAGCGGGGCGTGCACGGCCCCGAAAAACAGCATGCGCGAGCGAAAGCCGCCAAACCGCGCCAGCGCGACCGCCGCCAGAAGGCCGAGGAAGGTCGCGATCGCGCCCGACAAGAGAGCCGCCGAGAAACTGATCTTGGCCGATTCGATCAGCAGGTCGTTGTCGAGAAGCGCCGCGTACCATTTGGTCGAGAAGCCGCCCCAGACCGAAACGAGCCGCGAGGCGTTGAAGCTCATGGCCGCCAGAATGACGATCGGCGCGTAAAGGAACACAAAGCCGAGGGCGAGCGTCGCGAGGCGCGCGACATTGGCGGAGCGGGTCACCTTCTCCCCTCCTCTTCCGACAGTCGCGCCCGCTCCCACAAGAGAAGCGGAACGAGCAGAATGGCGACGAGCGCCACGGCCGCCGCCGACGCCGCCGGCCAATCATGATTGGCGAAGAAATCGTTCCACAGTGTGCGGCCGATCATCAGCGTGTCCGAGCCGCCGAGCAGATCGGGAATGACGAACTCGCCGACCGCCGGGATGAAGACGAGCAGCGCTCCGGCGATGACGCCGTCGCGCGAGAGCGGCAGCGTCACGCGCAGAAAGACCTGCGCCGGCGTGGCGCCGAGATCGGCCGCCGCTTCGCGCAGGCTCGGGTCCTGTCCCTCGAGCGCGGCGTAGATCGGCAGCAGCATGAAAGGCAGATAAGAGTAGACAATACCGATGATCACGGCGCTTTTGGTGGCGAAGATGACGAGCGGCGCGTCGATGACGCCGAGCGCCATCAGCGCCGTGTTGATCAGCCCCTCGTCCTTCAGCAAGGCGATCCAGGCGTAGACGCGGATGAGAAAGCTCGTCCAGAAAGGCGCGGCCGCGAGGCCGATGAGAAAGGGCCGCCACGCCCGCGGGCTGCGCGCCATGGCCAGCGCAAAAGGATAGGCGACGAGGAGCGTCGCAAAGGTCGAGACGGCGGCGATCCAGAGCGACGTTACATAGGCGTCGAAATAGAGGCTGTCGGAGACGAGCGCGCGATAATTTTCGAGCGTCAGCGTCTGCGCCTTGGCCCAGAACTCGGCAGCCGTATCGGAGAGATGGAAGCGCGGTTCGTAAGGCGGTCGCGCCAGCGCCGAATGCGACAGCGAAATTTTCGCGATGAGCGCCATCGGCGCGAGAAAGAAAGCGGCGATCCAGAGGTAGGGGATCGCGAGCGTCAGCCGCTGGTAGAGCGAAAGGCGGCCGCGTTTCATGACACCTGCCTCGCAGCCGCACGCTCAAGTGACGGCGATGAGGCTCGAAGCGATCCTTCGAGACGGCTGCTGCGCAGCCTCCTCAGGATGAGGCCGAGACGGCTGCTGCGCAGCCTCCTCAGGATGAGGGGAGTTTTGCCGCGCGACATGCTCAGCGCGCCTCCGCGAAGAGCACGCCGGCGTCGGGCGCAATGGCGAGCGTCACCTCGTCGCCGATGGCGAAGCGGCCCTCATAGGCGCCGACGCGCAGCGCCACATTCGGCGCGACGCGCACGCGCAACAGCGTATATTCGCCGCGAAAGACGAAGTCCTCGACTCGGCCGGCGACGCCCGCGCCATTGCGCGAGACGCCGATGCGCTCGGGCCGCACGCTCAGCGTGGCGCGCGCGCCGTCCGGCAACGCGCATCCCTCGCGCGGGAGGCGGCCGAACGCCGTCTCGAAAAAGGCGGCGCCGTCGCGCGTAATTACGCCCTCGATAAAATTGGTCTCGCCGACGAAGCCCGCGACGAAACGCGTCGCGGGTCTCTCGTAAATCTCCTCCGGAGCGGCGATCTGCTCCACTTTGCCGGCGCGCATCACGGCGATGCGGTCGGCGAGCGCGAGCGCCTCGTCCTGATCGTGGGTGACGATCACAAAGCTCGTTTGCGTCTTGCGCTGGATTTCCTTGAGCTGGAATTGCGTCTCTTCCCTGAGCTTGCGATCGAGCGCGCCGAGCGGCTCGTCCAGCAGCAGCAGCGCCGGGCGCGGCGCGAGCGCCCGCGCCAGCGCAACGCGCTGACGTTGGCCGCCCGAAAGCTCGTTGATGCGCCGCGCGCCGAAAGAGGCGAGCTGCGTCATTTCCAGAAGCTCGCTCACGCGCGACTGAATCACGTCTTTCGACTCGCCCTTGCGACGCAGGCCGAAGGCGACGTTCTCGAAGACGTCGAGATGCGGAAAGAGCGCATAGGATTGGAACATCATATTCACGGGCCGCCGATAGGGCGGCACGCCGGAGAGATCTTCGCCTTTCAGCGTCAGGCGCCCGCTGTCGGGCGTCTCGAAACCGGCGATGCAGCGCATGAGCGTGGTCTTGCCGCATCCGGACGGCCCCAGCAGCGCGAAAAACTCGCCGGCGCCGACGTCGAGAGACACGCCGTCGAGCGCGGCGACGGCGCCGTAGTTCTTCTTCACGTCGACAATAGAGAGAAGCGGGGCGCTCACCCGTCGCCCTCACGGCGAAACAAGGCGCGCCAGTGGCGGACGCTGGTCTCGCTCGCCGGAACGTCTTCGAGCGTCGCCACCCGCAGGCCGTCGACAGCGAGCGCTTCGATATTGGCGCGGGTCAGGGGCCAGGGCGGCCCGTCGATCGTCTGGTCGTCGTCCCGCGCCCGCGAGATGACCAGCAACGCGCCGCCGGGCGCAACGAAAGAAGCAAGCGCGCGCGCGGCCGCGGGCAGAAGCGCCGAGGGCAAGGCCTGCAAGGTGTAGAGCTCGTGGACGAGGTCGAAGGCGCCGCGCCAGGCGGGCGGGGCGTCGAACAGATCGGCGACGCAATAATCAACGCTGCTCTCGGGAAAGCGCCGCTTCGCCCAGTCGATGGCGCGCGGCGCGAGATCGAACGCCGTGACCCGCGCCCCCGCTGCGGCGAGCGCTTCCGCGTTGTCGCCAAGCCCGCAGCCGACATCGAGCGCGCGGAAACCTGCAAGCGTGCGCCCCGACAGCCACTGCGCCAGGGCGGGATGCGGCGCGAGCCCGGCCCAGGGCACGCCGGCCGGATCATCGCCCGCAAGCTCATAAACCGCCTCGAACCACTCGCGTCGATAAGGATCAGCATCGGCGCCGCCGGCGCGCTTGTGCGGATCGATGGCGTCGAGACGCGCGCGCGCTTTCGCGCGCCGGTCGGCGAAATCGGCGCCGCTCATGAGGCGGCCTTCGGTTCGCGCGCCTTCTCGACCCAACGGCCGCTCTCGTCCTGTTGCTGATAGACGAGCGTCTGTCCGGCGTCGCGCAGCTCGCGCCACTGATCGCGGGCGTTCTCCAATTCGTCGGGCGCATCGCCGTCGAACAGCAGAACCGCCCGCAGGCGAGGCGCCGCCGCGCTCTCCAGGCAGGGCGCGATTCGCACGCCTTCGAGAAAGATCCGGACGTCGGCGGCGTTGGGATTTTCGGCTGTCGTCGTCAGATAAATAGGCTGGGTTTCGGGAGAGGCGTCGGCGCGCGTCCCATGCGGCAGAAAGCTCTCTGGCCTATAAGCCCATAGATGGTCGTCGAGCGCGCGCATGCGCGCTTCGCTCGCGGCCTGCACGGCGACGCGCCAGCCGCGCGACAGGGAGCGCTCGAGTAGCGTCGGCAGCGCGTCTTCGACGCGGCGGGTCTTGAGATGGAAGAAAGAGATTTCGACCATGGTCGCGCCCCTCCGGGGTGGCGTCGAGACCTTTGATGGCCAATCTCCCGTCGGCGCGCAAGACCCTCTCGCTATGCCTTGCCGAAGCCCGACGCCCAGCTGGGCGGATCGCTCGCCGGGAAGGATTCAATGCCCGCCTCGTAGACGATATCCTCCTCCGCCTCGTAGATCAGCGCGACTTCGAGATCGCAGCGGATCTGAGCGCGACGCGCGAGCCGCGCCACCGCCTGTTCGGCTTTCGCTTTCTCTTCCTCCGAATTGACGGCGCCCTTGACGGCGATTTCCTGGCCATGCAGCTCGATAACGATCCGCGACAGGCCGACGCCGCTCTCCTGAAGGGATTCCTGAATCGCCGTCTCGACGTCGCGCGGCAGCGCGCTCATGGCGTCCTCCCCGGGTACGAAAGCGCCGCAGCCTCGAAAGACTGCGGCGCGCGCTTGCTGTCGCCCGCGCTACAGATGCGCCGTCGTCACGCGGTCCGTGTCTTCGGCGGTCATGGCGAAGCCTGCCCAAAGCAGCACGAGGGCGATAACGAGATGCAGCCAATTGTCCGGCTGGTTCGCCGCCATGCCCATCGCCTCGAGCGAGCCGAGCGAAATGAAGCCGAGGAACGTAACGATCGCATAAATGACGCCGAAGACCCGGAGCGTCATCACCGGCATATTGTAGTAGGGGCTGGCGAGCAGAATGCCGCCCGACACAATGTGCACGATGTTGTGGAAGGTGTTGACTTCGAAGAAGCCACGATAAGACACGAGCGGGTTGGGGAAGAAGCCCAGGATGCCGACGATGATGAAGATCACGCCGAGGGTTTTCGCCACCGTGTCGGCCGTCCAGCTCCTTGCTGCAAAGCTGCGTTCCATGGGAGTTTCCTTTCGCTCTTTCGCACGAACCCGATTCACGGGTCGATCCTGGGAATGCGCGAATTCCCTATGCGTCACACAACGCCTAGGTGGGACGGAGCGAAGGGTTTTCAAATAAAAATCGGTGGCGCGCGCTCCAGCGGAAAAGCATCCCGCTAGAGCCGCATGCGCACCGTCGCCAGGGTCGCGCCTTACGCGGGCGCCCTCAGCCTTCGTAATAATCCTTTACGAGCCGGTCGAGGAGACGCACGCCCCAGCCGGAGCCCCAGCTCTGGTTGATGTCGCTCGAGGGGGAGCCCATCCCCGTGCCGGCGATGTCGAGATGCGCCCAGGGCGTCTTGCCGACGAAGCGCTGAAGGAATTGCGCGGCGGTGATCGAGCCCGCATGGCGCCCGCCGGTGTTCTTCATGTCGGCGAACTTCGAGTCGATGAGCTTGTCGTAGGCCGGCCCCATCGGGAAGCGCCAGAGCTTTTCGCCGGTCGCGGTTCCGGCCTTGGTCAGACGTTCGGCGAGTTCGTCGTTGTTGCAGAAAAGACCGCCATATTCCTGCCCGAGCGCGACGAGAATCGCCCCCGTCAGCGTGGCGAGATCGACAATCGCCGCCGGCTTGTGCTTCTCGATCACATAGGTGAGCGCGTCGGCGAGCACGAGACGGCCTTCCGCGTCCGTGTTGATGACCTCGATCGTCTGGCCGGACATCGACTTCACGATGTCGCCCGGACGCTGGGCCTTGCCGTCCGGCATGTTCTCGACGAGGCCGAGCACGCCGACGACATTGGCCTTGGCCTTGCGCGCGGCGATGGCGTAAAGCGCGCCCGTGACGGCGGCGGCCCCGGCCATGTCGCCCTTCATATCCTCCATGGAGGCGGCCGGCTTGATGGAGATGCCGCCGGTGTCGAAGACCACGCCTTTGCCGACGAAAGCGACCGGGGCGGCGTCGGCGGCGCCGCCGTTCCAGCGCAGCACGACGAGCCGGCTCTCGTTCTCCGAGCCCTGCCCGACCCCGAGCAGCGCGCGCATGCCAAGCTCGGCCATGGCCTTTTCGTCGAGGATCTCCACCTCGACGCCCAGCTTCATCAGTTCAGAAGCGCGGCGGGCGAATTCAGCGGGCGAAAGCACATTGGCTGGCTCGTTGACCAGCGTGCGCGCCAGGACCACGGCCTCGGCGGCCTGGCCGGCTGCCGCGATGAGCGTGCGGGCGCTGTCGGCGTCGGCGACGGCGAGCTTGATCTCGACGGGGCCGTCCTTGTCCTCGTCCTTCTTCTTTGTCTTGTACTGGTCGAACTTATAGGCGCGCAGCCAACCGCCGAGCGCGAATTGCGATGCGGCCTCCGCCGGCTCCGCCGGCGCCTCCGGCAGATCGAGCAGGACGATCGCCGCGGCCCCCTGCCCGAGCTTGGCCGCCGTCTGGCCGCCAAGCGCCAGAAAATCCTCGAACTTTGCCGGCTTGTCGGACTCGTCGGAATTGCCGGGGCCGACGCCCAATAAAAGCAGCCGGCTCGCCGAGACGCCGACAGGCGCAAAGATCTCCAGCGCGGAGCCAGCCTTGCCCTTGAACTTGGCGGCGGCGGCGGCGCGCTCGATCTGGCCCTGGGCGTCCTTGACGAGCGCCTTGGCGCGGGCGCCGAGCGCGAGGTCCGCTCCCACGAAGACGACGAGGGTGCGCGCCCGGCCGGCGTCCTCCGGCGCCTGCAGCGCGGCTTCCGCGTCGTCGAAAGAGAGGACCTCGAATTTGGCGTTGAGCGACATGAGCAGCCTCGCAGGGGACGCGGTCGGTCGGGAGTGGCCGCGCTACAGGAACATTGGGCGCGCAATATCGCGGCCAAGGGCGCGGGTCAATTCGCGCCCCCAAATTGCCGCGATCCGACGACTAAATGCGCCGTTGCCCAAAAGCAACGCTTGGAAAATGAATGTGTTGGAGCCGCGCTCCGGGAGCCGTCGGCGCTTGCCTGCGACCGCGCAAACGACTAGCCAGTTCTTAACGATCTCTAAACGGGCGGCGCCCGTGCTTTTTTTGGAAAGGGGTAGCCCAGGGCCGATGGGGACGTTGACGCGAAGCTGCGCGCCGCTCGGTCCGGCCGGCCCTGTCGCGGGGACGCGGCCATGATCGGCATGACGATCACGCGCTATTTCGCCCTGCGCTTTATGCGCACGATTCTGGCTATCTTCTTCACGATTTTTTGCCTGACCTTCGTCGTGGTCTTCGTCGAGATGCTGCGGCGCGCGAGCGACAATCCCGCCGCCGGGGCGGGCACGGTGGCGCTCATGACAGCCATGAAGGTCCCTGCCGCGGCGGAGATGATTCTTCCTTTCGCGGTGCTGTTCGGCTCCATGGCGACCTTCGTCGACTTAACCCGCAAGCTCGAACTGATCGTCGCGCGCGCCGCCGGCATGTCCGTCTGGCAGTTCGTCACGCCGCCGGCGCTCACGGCGCTCACGATCGGCGTCGTCTCGGTGACGATCTACAACCCGCTCTCCGCCATTATGAAGCAGCACTCCGACCAGATGGAGTTCGAGCTGTTCGGCCGGCCCGGCAGCGTGCGAGTCGACCACGGCCTCTGGCTGCGCCAGCACGGGGTCGACGGCACGGCGGTGCTTTACGCCCAGGAGACCGCGAATGGCGGCCGGGAGCTGACGGCTGTCAGCGTCAACATCTATTCGCCGACGGGCGGTTTCGTGGAGCGGGTGCAGGCGGTGAAGGGACATCTCGAGCCCGGCGTCTGGGTGCTCGAATCGGCGAGGGTCAGCGCGCCGGGCGAGCCTGAACGCTTCGCCGGTTCCTATCTGCTCGCGACCGACCTCACCCCCGAACAGGCGGCCGCCGCCACGACGCCGCCACAGGGCACCCCGTTCTGGGATCTGCCCGGCGTCGCCGACCGGACGGCTGAAGCGGGGCTTGACGCCAGCGGCTACCGGCTGCAATTCCAGACGCTTCTCGCGCGACCTCTGCTGCTCGTGGCCATGGTCCTGGTCTCGGCTAGCTTTTCGTTAAGGTTCTTTCGATTTGGCGGCGTTGCAAAAACCCTTTCCGGTGGCGTTGCCGCTGGCTTCGTGCTCTACATCGTCACGAAGGTTCTTTCGGATCTCGGCGGCGCGGGAATGATCAGTCCCCTCGTGGCAGCCTGGTCGCCGGTGCTTGTCGGGAGCATGTTGGGCACGCTTACCTTACTCTATTCGGAGGACGGCTGATGCGCGCTCGTCGCCTCCGCTCTCTCTCCGCTCTCATGTCCAGCGCCGCCGCCCTCGCGACGGGCGCGGGCGTTCTTGCCACGCCGGCGGCCGCCGCCCCGCAGGACGCGGGCGCGCGCATGGTCGTCGAAGCCAAGGAGATGGTCTACGACGAGAAACGGAATATCGTCACCGCCGAGGGCAAGGTCCAGATTCTTTATAAGGGACGGCTGCTGGAGGCCGACCGGGTCGTCTATGACCGCAATACCTCGCGCGTCTATGCGGAAGGCCACGCCCAGCTCACGGAGCGGGACGGCACGATTGCGCGCGCCGACCGATTCGACCTGACGGACGACTTCAAGACCGGCTTCATCGAGAGTCTGCAGGTCGACGCGGCCAACAACACCCATTTCAGCTCGCCGCGCGCCGAGCGCGCCGACGACGTCACGACCTTCGAGATGGGAGCTTACACGGCCTGCGAGGCGTGTAAGGACGACCCCTCGAAGCCGCGCACCTGGCAGCTCAAGGCGAAGCGGATCATCCACGACAACGCGGAAAAGACGATCTATTACGAGGACGCCTCCTTCGAGCTCTTCGGCGTGCCGGTCGCCTATGTCCCGTTCTGGTCCTCCGCCGATCCGACGGTGAAGCGCAAATCGGGCTTCCTCACGCCGGTTATCACTTACCGCTCCCAGCTCGGCGCCGGATTCGGGGTGCCCTATTTCTGGGCGATTTCGCCGGACGCCGATCTGACCATCACGCCGACCGTTTTCTCGCGGCAGGGGCCGTTCCTCACGGGAGAGTTCCGCAAGCGGTTCGAGAACGGCGCCTTCACCTTCCGCGCCGAAGGCACGCATGTCGGCGACCAGAGCGCCTTCGCCATCGCCCCCTACGGCGCCGGCGACCGCCAGTGGCGCGGCGCGCTGCAGACGAGGGGCGAATTCGCCCCCAACGACCGCTGGCGCGCCGGCTGGGACATCACCGCCCTGTCGGACCGCTTTTTCCTGCAGGACTACAAGCAGTACAATTATCTGCTGCAGAACTATTTCTTCCGCGAAGCCTCGTCGACGATCTTCCTGACCGGCCAGGGGCCGCGCAGCTTCTTCGACATGCGCGGCTATTACTTCCAGGTGCTGTCGCCCAACGACGTGCAGGCCCAGCAGCCGGTGGTCCATCCGGTCACCGATTACAATCGCGTCTTCGACATCGACCCCGCCCGCACCGCCGGCATTGGCGGTCAGGTCGAGATCGACGCCAATGTGACCAGCACGTCGGCCAATGTCGCCAATTACGAATCGATCAATCCGCGCACGCTGGACTCCGTCTACGGCCTCTACAACGTCTGCCAGCTCTATCAGCGCAGCACGATCCCCGCGAACAGCCAGTGCCTGCTGCGCGGCGTCGGCGGCAATTATGAGCATGCGACTCTGAGCGGCGCCTGGAAGCGGAAGGTCATCGATCCTGTCGGCGGCGTCTGGACGAGCTTCGCCTTCGCGCGTTTCGTCGGCAGCTATCTGGATTACGACCGCCAGGGCCTGTTCCCGATCTACAACAACTCCTGGCAGCCGATCCCGAATTATGCGCAGGGCTTCTTCTTCGACGGCCAGGACCAGCGTTTCCGTGGCCAGGCCCTGCCGGGCGTGGGCGCCGAGTGGCGCTACCCGTTGCTCGCGCGCAGCCCGCTCGGCGGCGTCGTCGTCGAGCCGATCGTTCAGCTCGTGGCGCGTCCGAACCAGACGTCCATCCCCTCGCTCGTCAACATGGACGCGCAGAGCCTCGTCTTCGACGACTCGACCCTGTTCGAATGGAGCAAATTCTCCGGCTACGACCGCTTCGAGACCGGCGTGCGCCTGAATTACGGCGGACAGGCGACGATGTCGCTGGCCAACGGCGGCTTCGTCAACGCCATGGTCGGCCAGTCGAGCCAGATCGCCGGGGCCAATTCCTACGCCACCGCGGACGCCGCCAATGTCGGCCTGGACTCGGGGCTCAACTCGCGCGTTTCCGACATCGTCGGACGGTTCGCCTTCGCGCCGGCCTCCTTCGTCACCTTTATCGCCAAAGGGCGCTTCGACAAGGACAACCTCGTCGCCAAACGCATCGACCTCTTCTCGACGATCAATTTCGATCCGATTACTTTCCAGCTCCAATACGCCAATTACGCGTCGCAGCCGGCGATCGGTTTCGACGTGCGGCGCCAGGGCATGTCGGCGACCGGCCGCTATGACCTGACCAAGAACTATTTTCTGAACGGCACCGTCACCTTCGACATGAGCCGTTATCTCTACAACGGGCTGACCGCGCTCCCGTCGGTCTTTACGACCTACACCGGCACCAATCTCATCGGCGCGGCGCCGGTCTTCTCGGTCGCCGCTCTCGGCGCGGGCGTCGGCTATCACGACGAATGCGCGACGCTGATGGTCAATTATTCGCAGATCTATCAGCCGCAGGCCTATACGGGCCTGCCCGCGCGCAATCAGTCGGTGATGGTGTCTCTGCAATTCCGCACGCTCGGCGAGGCGCGCTTCAACTACGGCCTCGGCTCCGTGCTCGTGAATGACGGCGTCCGCAACCCGACCCCCGCCGGCCTGCCCTGATCGCAAAGCGAGCCCGCCGCGCGTCCCTCCATGACAGGCGCGGGGGCGTCTGATAGAAGCGCCGGACAATCGTTTTGCGCACGAAGGAGAAAGAGATGCGCCTTCCCCTCTCCCTAGCTTCAGCCCGGCGCGCTCTTGCGCTCGCCGCCATTGCGGGCGTCACTCTGGCCGGCGTCGCGACGTCGCGCGCCGCCGACGCTTTCACGGTGTCGCAAAAGGCCGGAATCGAGAAGATCATTCATGACTATCTCATCTCCAATCCAGAGGTGATCCGCGAAGCGATCGACGCGCTGAAGAAGAAAGAGGACGCGGCGGAAGTCGCCATGCGCGAGAAAGTCATCGGCGAGCAGAGCGATAAGATCACCCGCTCCGCGAACCAGGCGGTCGTCGGGAATCCCAGCGGCGACGTCACGCTCGTCGAATTCTTCGACTACAACTGCGGATACTGCAAACAGGCCTTGGCGTCGGTCGCCAAGCTGATCGAGGGCGATCCCAAGCTGCGCGTCGTCCTCAAGGATTTCGCCATTCTCGGCCCCGACTCGGTCGAGGCCGCGCATGTGGCGACCGCCGCGCGCATGCAGCTCCCGAGCGACAAGTTCTGGGAGTTTCACAAGAAGCTGCTGGCGACGCGCGGCCATATCGGCAAGGCGCAGGCGCTCGCCGCCGCGAAGGAAGTCGGCGCCGACATGGATCGTCTCGAAAAGGACGCCAACAGCCCCGAGACGCAGGCGGCGCTCAAGGAAGTGGCGACGCTCGCAGAACAGCTCAAATTCGACGGCACGCCTTCCTGGGTGATTGGCAACGAGGCCTTCGTCGGCGGCGTTCCTTATGCGCAGCTCAAGGTCAAGGTCGACAATATTCGCAGATGCGGCAAGACGGCCTGCTGAGCGGGCGCGCCTGAATTTCGACCTCGTGCTGAACCCGCTGCGCCGCACGCGGCGGGCTTCCTTTGCGCCAATAATGAGGCTAAGAGAGACAGCGCCCCGCGCTTTCGAGCTTTTGTCGATCGTTTCAGGAACGAAATGTCAGCCGTACACGTCCTCAACGGTCCGAATCTCAACCTCCTCGGCAAGCGCGAACCCGGCATCTATGGCACGGCGACCCTCGACGATATTCGCGAGAGACTCGACGCGCGCTGCAAAGCGCGCGGCGTGACGCTCGTCTTCAAACAGTCGAACAGCGAAGGCGACCTCGTCACCTGGATCCAGGAGGCGGGCGCGGCGGGCGCGCCCGTCATCCTCAACGCCGGGGCGCTGACGCATACGTCCATTGCGCTTTATGACGCGATCAAAGGCGCACAGGCGTCGGTGATCGAGGTGCATCTCTCCAACGTCCACGCGCGGGAGAGCTTCCGACATCATTCCTACATTTCCCCGGCGGCGCGGGGAGTCATCGCGGGCTTCGGCCCGCTCTCTTATGATCTGGCCCTCGAGGCCATTCTCGAAAGCATCTGAGAAAGACCTGAGACCCCCATGGCGCGCAAAGCACAAACGCCTTCCAAAGCCACGCGCGGCCGCACCCCGGCCCCCCGCTCCGCCGACCGTCCGGCCCCCGCCGCCGCGCCGCTGATCGACCCGGCCCTGCTGCAAACCATCGCCGAGCTGGTGGCGTCGAGCGATTTGACCGAATTCGAGGTGGAAAAGGGCGATCTGCGCATCCGCGCCGCGCGCACGCCAGCCCCGCCGATTCCCGCGACCGTCACCATCGCCGCGCCTCCCGTCGCCCAGGCCTATGCGCCAGCGCCTCTCGCCGCCCCGGGGCCTGCGCCCGCCCCGGCGTCAAAGCCCTCTGCACCCGCGCCGGCCGCGGAAGAGTCGCTCGCCGATCATCCGGGGACCGTGAAGTCGCCGATGGTCGGCACCGCCTATCTGCGGCCCAATCCGGACGCCAAGCCCTTCGTCGAGATCGGCGCGCGCGTGTCGGCTGGCGACAAGCTGCTGCTGATCGAGGCGATGAAGACCTTCAACGACATCGTCGCGCCGAAAGCGGGCGTCGTGACCGCCATCATGGTCGAGGACGGACAGCCGGTCGAATATGGCGAACCGCTCCTCGTGATCGAATAAGGGTCGGAATGTTCGACAAAATTCTCATCGCCAACCGCGGCGAAATCGCGCTCCGCATTCTGCGCGCCGCGAAAGAGCTCGGCATTTCGACCGTCGCCGTCCATTCCACTGCGGACTCCGACGCGATGCATGTGAAGCTCGCCGACGAGTCCGTCTGCATCGGACCGCCGGCGGCGCGCGAGTCTTATCTCAACATCCCCGCCCTGCTCTCGGCCTGTGAGATCACGGGCGCGGACGCCGTGCATCCGGGCTATGGGTTCCTTTCGGAGAACGCGCGCTTCGCGGAGATTCTCGAAGAGCACAACATTACTTTCATCGGCCCCAAGTCGGAGCATATTCGGCTGATGGGCGACAAGATCGAGGCCAAGGCCACCGCCAGGCGCCTCGGCATTCCCTGCGTGCCGGGCTCCGACGGGCCGGTGCTCGGCGAGAAGGAGGCGCTGAAAGTTGGGCAGAAAATTGGGTTCCCGGTTCTGGTGAAGGCCGCCTCTGGCGGCGGCGGGCGCGGCATGAAAGTCGCACGCGACGCGCATGATCTCGGCGTCGCCATGGCCACTGCGCGCACCGAGGCGAAGGCCGCCTTCGGCGACGACACGGTCTATATCGAGAAATATCTCGAGAAGCCGCGGCATATCGAAATTCAAGTTTTCGGCGACGGCAGGGGCGAGGCGATCCATCTCGGCGAGCGCGACTGCTCCTTGCAGCGTCGCCACCAGAAAGTGTTCGAGGAAAGCCCCTCCCCCGCGCTCAACGATACGCAGCGCCGCCAGATCGGCGAGGTCTGCGCCAAGGCCATGCGCGAGCTGCAATACGCCGGCGCCGGCACGATCGAGTTCCTTTACGAGAACGGCGAGTTCTACTTCATCGAGATGAACACGCGCATTCAGGTCGAGCATCCGGTGACGGAATCGATCACCGGCGTCGACCTCGTCTGCGAGCAGATCAGAGTTGCGGCCGGCTCGCCGCTGTCGATGAAGCAGGAAGACGTCGTCTTCTACGGCCACGCGATCGAATGCCGGGTGAACGCCGAGCATCCCACGACCTTCCGCCCCTCGCCCGGCCGCATAGCCTATTACCATCCGCCGGGCGGCGTCGGGGTGCGGGTCGATTCAGCGGTCTACCAGGGCTATTCGATCCCGCCGAATTACGATTCGCTGATCGGCAAGCTGATCGTGCACGGCCGCAACCGCACCGAGGCGCTGATGCGCCTGCGCCGCACGCTCGACGAATTCATTGTGGACGGCATCGATACGACTCTGCCGTTGTTCCGCACGCTCGTGCGCAACTCCGATGTGCAAAACGGCGTTTATGACATCCATTGGCTGGAGCACTTCCTGGCGACGGGCGGAATCGAGCCGGGATTCTGACGCCGCTGAAGACTACGGAGATCGAACAGGTGGAAAGCCGCACGATCCTTGCTCTGCTTATCGGAACGCTCGTCGCAGGCGCCGCCTGCCCCGCGGCGGCGAAAGGCGCCATTCGCGGCCCCTTTGTCTTCGACTGCGTCTCGGAGGAGCCGGCAGAGCTGACGGTCGTCTTCCTCGGCGCGCAGGCCGACCGCGCGCGCCTGACCTACAAAGGCGAGACGGTCGTCGCGAGACACGCCCTTTCAGCCGATGGCGCGCTCTATACGGCGAAGCGCGTCGAGTTCTGGAACAAGGGCGACGACGGCGTTCTGGAATGGCGCGGCGAAAAGGCGAAATGCGCGCTCGATAAATAGGTCGCGACGGCGCTCTGCGCCAAAGGGGGGTGGCGCCTGCCACAATCGCCGCTACACTTGACCTCATGTCACGACCCGGCGCGCCTTTCGCCATCACGCCGCAGCTTTTGCTGCGGGCCTATTCGATCGGCCTCTTCCCCATGGCGGAGAGCGCCGAGGACGATCAACTGTTCTGGGTCGATCCGGAAAAGCGCGCGATCTTTCCGCTCGATACCTTTATCGTCTCTCATTCTCTGGCCAAGACGGTTCGCTCCGACAAATTCGAGGTGACGGTCGACCGCGATTTCGATGCTGTTATCGACGCTTGCGCCGCCCCGGCGCCCGACCGCGAAAAGACCTGGATCAACGGCGAAATCCGTCGCCTGTATCGCGAATTGTTCGACATGGGCTTCGCCCATACGGTTGAATGCCGGCGGGAGGGGAAGCTCGTTGGCGGGCTTTACGGCGTCGCGCTACGCGGCGCCTTTTTTGGCGAGAGCATGTTCCACCGCGAGCGCGACGCGTCCAAGGTCGCGCTGACCCATCTGGTCGCGCGTCTGCGCGCGGGCGGCTTTCAGCTGCTCGACACCCAATTCATCACCAGCCATCTGGCGTCGCTCGGCGCGATCGAGATTTCGCGCGACGCCTACCACCGCGCGCTCGAAGAAGCGCTCGTCGTGCACGCGAATTACGACGTATGGGGGCGGGACGCCCCTGTCAGCGGACGTCAGGCGCTGGCGGCGCTCGAGGATTAGCCTCTCATCCCGATTTTAGGACCGTCGGTCAGAACGGGAAAAACCCGCCCCCGCCCTGCGGCGCGGCCGGCTGTGCGGCCGGAGCGGCCGCGGGCTTGCGCTTTTTCTTCCGCGACCCGGGCTGGGCGGGCGCGTCGGCCGCCCCTGCGTCAGGGGCCGGCTGGGCGTCGACGGCGGGTTGCGGCGGCGCCGAATCGGCCGGGCCGATCGGGGTGTTCTCAACCGGGGTCGGCGCCTTTGGTTCGACCTTGCGGGATTTCCTCTTCTTGCCTGCTTCCGGCGGCGGCGCCCCTGCGTCGGGCTGCGCAGCCGCGGCGGCGTCCGCCCCCGGCTGTGCGGGAGTCTCGGCGCCGGCCGTGGCCGGCTGCGGGACAATTTCCTTGCCGCCCTTGCAGTCCAGCAGCCACACGTCATAGACCGGATGCTCGACGCCGTGCAGGCCAGGGCTGGATGCGAACATCCAGCCGGAGAAAATGCGCTTGGCTTCCTGCTTGGTTTCCGGCGGCTTGGCGTCGGATTTGCCCTGTTCCCTGAGCTCGGCCCTGGCCTGACGCTCCTGTTTCACAACAAGCTCGTCCACCTCGACGAAGCTCGTCGTCTGCGGCGCTTCGGTCTGCGGGCGGGTGTTGCAGACGCGCGGCGTCACATTCAGCGAGCCGAACTGCACGGTCTCGTCGATCGCCACGTCGAAATTGATGATGCGGCCCGTCGTCTTGTCGAGACCGGCGAATACCGCCGTCGGATGACGAATCGGATCGGCCTGGGCGACGCCGAGCATCGCTGCCGCGAAGGCGCCGAGCGCCAGGCCGTTACGCAAGGATGAGACCATCAGATCACCGCGCCGCGCTTTGCGGCCAAAGGAAAAGGCTGGCGCATGTAAATCAGGGAAGAAAGGCCTTTCCAAGGAGCTCAAAAGGCCTCTTTTCAGCCCTCCGGCTTCCAGGCGACGTAATCGCCGCCCGTGGGGGTGCGCTCGCCGGTCGAGAGCTGCGATCCCGGCGGGCGATAGGCCAAGGGCGTGCCGGTCAGATTGGGCTGATGCGGCAGCTCCCACTCCTTGCGCGCATAGTTTTCCTGCGTGGGCGGCGTATCGACCGTGTGATGCAGCCAGCCGTACCAGCCCTGCGGAATGGCTGAGCCTTCACAATAGCCGTTGAAGATCACCCAGCGGCGCTCGATCCCCAGCGCCTTGTCCTTCTTGCCGCCGCGCCGGCGGTAATAGACATTGCCGAACTCGTCCGTTCCGACCTTCTCGCCATAGAGCAGCGTCCACAGGCCCGTGGAGAGGGTCGCTTTGTTCCACCACGTGAAGAAACGGACGATGTAGGACATTTCGGATTTGGCCTCTTGCTTGCGGCGCGCCGCCGCGCCGCTCCGTCGGCGTATTTGCGCCCCTTATGGCGTCGCTGCGCCGCGAAGTCCAGTCATCTCGTCGTCGCAACAAACGCCCCGAACGCCCGAGGCCCGTCCCCCGTCTCGGCCTTGCCGGCGACCTTGAGGGTCCGCGCGTCGATCGCCCAAAGCTCGTTCGAGAACCAGCTTGCGACATAAACTCGGCTCTCGTCGGCGCTCGCGGCGATTCCCTCGGGATATTCGCCCACCTTGACCGCGCCCGCCGGCGCGAGGCTCGCCGCGTCGAAGACGCTGACTTCGTCGGCATGTTGGTCCGCGACGAAAACCCGCCCCGCCGCCAGCGCCACCGTATAAGGCCGGCTGCCAGTCTTGAGGACGCCGACGACCTTGCGGGCGGCGATGTCGATCACGCTGACGTCGTCCGACTCGACATTGGCCGTATAGGCGCGGGCGCCAGCCCCGTCGATCGTTACGCCGAACGGATGCCTGCCGACCGGAATGGTCGCAACCCGCGTCAGGCTGGCGGCGTCGATGACGGACAGGCCGTTGTCGTCGCGATCCGCCACGAGGACGGTCTTGCCGTCGGGCGTCACTGCGACTCCCGACGCCATGGCCCCGACGCTCAGCTCGCGGGCGACGCCGCGCTCGGGATCGATTTCGAGGAGCAGGCGATCATAGGCCAGCGTCGCATAAAGGCGCTTGCCGTCTGGCGAGACGGCGACGCCGAGCGGCGCGCCTTTGAGCGGGATCTTGTTGAGGACCGCGCGCGAGCGGGCGTCTATCGACGTGATGAACTGGCCGTCGGGGCTCGTCACATAAACGCGGGATCCATCGCGAGTCACGGCGACGCCCGCCGGCTTGCCGCCGATCGGCAGCGTCGCAACGGTCTTCATCGCGGCGAGATCGACCACATTGACCGCGTCTGCGCTCTGGGCGGTGATGAAGGCTTCATCCGCCAGGGCTGGCATGGAAAACGCGAAGAGAAACAAAAGGGCCCGTAATCCGGCACGCGCCCGCCTGGCCTTCTTCGCTGCATTGCGAGACGTAAAACCATCGGACGACCCCCACCCGGCGCGCTGCGCGCGCCACCCTCCCCGCAAGGGGGAGGGATCAATACCCCATGGTCTCTCTGAATTTTCCCCAGAAAGCCTCGCGCGCGCGGGCGTCCGGATGCAATCATGGCCCAGCATTCTTGATGCCCCTCCCCCTGACCCTCTCCCCCCGCGGAACAAGCGGCTTAACGCGCCTCGACCTTCGCTTTTAGCGCGGCAAGATTGGCTTGGAGCAACGCCGTCACGGCGGCGATGGCGACGTCGTCGTTGAGTTCCGGCGGCGGGTTGGGATTGGGATAGCCGCGATAGAAGCGCGCCTTCCACTCGACGATGGTCTTGCCGCCTTCGCCCGGACGCAGCGTCGCAATATGGGTGAAATTCACGGCTGGCAGACGCTTGACGTCATCGCCCTCGCGATGGACGCCGATCATCATTTTTTCGGCCTCCCAGCGGGTGAGCCGTTCCGCGACGACGCCGCCGTCGGACATGAAGAGTCGCCGCACCGCCTTGTCGGGCGTATTGCCGCCGTCGGCCTCGACGCGCGAAACGCCGGGAAGCCAATCGGCATGGGCGAAATCGCCCAGGATCGCCCAGACTTTTTCAGGCGGCGCGTCGACGGCGCCTTCCTCGACAACCTTGAGCACCGAGGCCGCATGCGCCGCCCTGGCGGCGCTGGGGAGGCCGACAAGGGCCGCACAGGCGGAGAGGAGAAAGGCGCGGCGCGCCAGCACGGCCATGACCCCTCTCCCGTTTCCTTCTTACTTGCCCTCGGCCTTGGCCTTGAGCGCCTGAAGCCCGCTCGTGTAGACGGCGGTGACGGCCTTGACGGCGGCCTCGTCGGTGAGTTCCGGCGGCGGGTCGTTGTTCATGAAGCCACGGTAGAAGGCGCCCTTCCACTCGACTTCGCTCTTGCCGCCCGCGTCCTTGACGGTGATGGTCGCGGCGTAATTATTCACCGGCAGGACCTTCACGTCGACATTGTCGATCTTGTAGCTGATCGACTTGCCAGCGGCGTCGTATTTCGTGACCGATTCCTCGATCTTGCCGCCGTCCTTGAGGGTCAGCGTGCGCTTGGCGCCGACGTCGCTGCCGCCCGTCCCTTCGGTCTTGGCGATCGCCGGATGCCAGCCCATGTCCTGGAAATTGCCGACGATGGCCCAGACTTTGTCGGCCGGCGCGTCGATCTCGATTTTCTCGACGACCTTCTGGCGCGAGGGGCCATGCGCGAAGGCCGGCGCCGAGGCGAGCCCAGCGGAAACAAGCGACAGGGCCGCTACGACGACAGCGCGGCGCGCAATCACAAAGGACATGGGAAAATCTCCTGAACCTCTCTCACGACCGCCAGCGCGGCGGCCCCGCACATAAGGGCGCCCAAGATGGCGGCGTCAAGGGCGGAGCTCCTTTCCCAAGCCTTTCTGATGACATCGACGGCTCCGCTCTCTAGTTTCGCGCCAATTCTCGAAGGAGGCGATGAATGGTTGTCAGCCCGCGCGGCTTATTGGCGGCGACGTTTCTTATGGTTTTGGGGCCCGCCGCGGCCGAGGAGGTCATCCCGCTTTCGGGCTGCTACGAGCGTCGCTACGACGCGGCCTGGCTCGAGGCGCATCCGGGGCAGATCGTCCGCCGGGTCACCCTCGCCGTGACCAAGACCTCGGTTCCCGAGACGCCGGGCGAGAAGATCAAAATCCTCGCCGACGCGCAGCTCGTGATGCGCACCGCCGACATGGCCTTCAGCACCATCGGCGCCTGCTATTGGGAGAAGCTCGGCCTCGTCTGCAATGCCGCGCTCTCGGCGGCCGAGACGCGCCGGTGTAAAACAAAGGAGGACGGCGTGCGCAACTGCCGGCTGTCCACAGACGATTCCGGCGTGTTCGAGATCGCCCAGAAAGGCGCCGGCCTGCTTCTGACCATCCGAGAGCGGCTCGAGCTGACCGGGCCGCTGGAGGGGGCGTCATTCCTCTATCTGAGTCCTGAAAACACAGAGAATCGGGCCTTTTTGCTCAAGCCCGCGCCCGAGGCGACCTGCCGCTGAAAAGGCCCCTCGCTCCAAAATCTCGCGCCTGGCCGAGCCTATGGAAACTGACTACTGGATTTGTCCCCACTACTCACCATCTTCTCTACATATTGTCTCCTTGTTGATAAACGACACAAAATCTTGACGAGCGTCTAAGACTCGCTCAGTTTGGAGATACAGGAGGTGGTACGGCGCGCGTAGTCCCAACGTCCGACGCCCCAAAGTCGGCGCATGGCGTCCCTCTTCCTAGATGTATTCGTCGGTTTCGCTGTCCCGGTAGCGCGATTGCTTATTCGACGTCGGTGACACGCCTTTCGAGTCTGAGTGACGATCCCCAGCATCGCTCAGCCAGAAATGGCTGAGCGCCGGGCTTCGCTCGCGCCTAGAGGGCTTGACGAATGTTCAGAGATCAAAAGGCGACTTTTCGGTCCTATGAAATGTTGATGGAGCGCGTCTTAAGAGAGCGTTTGAGGCTTCGTATCGATCATCTGTGCCAGCCTCGCCATCGGGCCACGATAGAAGCTTACGTCGGAACGAATGGTGCCGACAATGCAAAACCAAGGCTGGTACTCTTCGAAGAAGACGGAGAACCGTTTTTTCGGCGGCCTAGTAATACGCTGCATGCAAACAGAGAGCTTTGGGAGGAGGCGGGAATTGGAGAGCCTTTAGCTTGCTTCAAACTCTTACACGAACTTGCTCACGCAATTCTACATCGTCACCCGCATCAAGGCTTCACATCTGCCAAGCATTCCTTGTTACGAATTGCCCAAGATGAAGAGAGTACTGAATGGCAAGCAAACGTTTACGCCGCGCTTTCCATGGCACCTCCCTACTTAGCCATCGAATGTAACGATCGGCACTCGTTTCACGACAGATTCAATTTTCCTAGCGCGTTCACCGACTTTTGGTTCGAGTTACGAGATAGGAGGCCGCTCAAGTTCACAGACGTGATTTGCCCTGAGTGTGGAAGCTACAGGGTAGTGAAGATTGGCTCTCTTATGCGGTGTGTGAATTGCGGACAAACTTCCAGATTGAGGTGAAAATGGCTACCAATCCACCTAAAGGAGACGGACATCGCAACGGTGCCGTCCGCGATCGCTCCCAAACCTTCAACCCCGTGACCGAGCAATGGATTAAACGGGATAAGGCGAACGGGCGCTTTATCGACGCAAAGCAAAATGGAACGCCGTTCAAAGGCGTTACCAAAGAGCGGCCGAAACCGAGATAAACCCTTGGGTGCCTCGAAACAAGGCACCCAAACAGCCATGTCAGCGCAAACTGCGCAGAAAAGCTCATTAAAACGTACTTGCGAGAATCGCCGTTTAACGCTTCATTTATCCCCGTTATCCACTAATTGTGTGGAAGCTGGGCACAGCTACGCATATCTTGTGGATACAGATCCGATGAATATGGACTCATCACGGCCGCTCAACGCATCAAATAGGTGTGTTCGACGGTCGCCTCGAAGGTTCGCGGGATCGCAAAGATGCTCTGTCACGGTCGCGCTCGGTAGGTGTTGAGCACCCCAGTCGCTCGTCGCTAGTCCCAGCACGGCCGAAGTGGCCAGTAGCAGATCAGTGTGGGTGAGTTCACTTTTGTCGCTGGCCAGCGATCGGCTGGGCGGTGTGGAGTGTTGTCCATACCTAGCAAGGAAATTTTAGAATGAAAATCGAGCGGCGCTACACCAAGTCGGGCGAGTCTCCTTACGCGTCTATTGAGTTCAAGACGACGAAGAGCGAGATCCGCAATCCCGACGGGTCCGTGGTGTTTTCGCTCGATAATATCGAGGTTCCGGCCCAGTGGAGCCAGGTCGCCGCCGACGTTCTGGCGCAGAAATATTTCCGCAAGGCCGGCGTGCCGGCGCGCGTGAAGCGCGTCGAGGAGAACAGCCTGCCCGCCTTCCTGTGGCGCTCGATTGCAGATACGGAGGCGCTGGCGCAACTGCCGAAGGATCAGCGCTACGGTTCCGAAACTTCCGCCAAGCAGGTCTTCGACCGCCTTGCCGGCGCCTGGACCTATTGGGGCTGGAAGGGCGGCTATTTCGATACGGAAGAAGACGCCCAGGCCTTCAGCGACGAATTGCGCTACATGCTCGCCGCGCAAATGGCCGCGCCCAATTCGCCGCAATGGTTCAACACCGGCCTGCATTGGGCCTATGGCGTCGACGGGCCGAGCCAGGGCCATTTCTATGTCGACTACGCCAACGGCAAAATGGTGAAGTCGAAGTCGTCTTATGAGCATCCGCAGCCGCACGCCTGCTTCATCCAGTCGATCGAGGACGATCTCGTCAACGACGGCGGCATCATGGATTTGTGGGTGCGCGAGGCGCGGCTCTTCAAATACGGCTCCGGCACCGGCACCAATTTCTCGAAGCTGCGCGGCGAGAAGGAAAAGCTTTCGGGCGGCGGCTCCTCCTCCGGCCTGATGTCCTTCCTGAAGATCGGCGATCGCGCCGCGGGCGCGATCAAGTCGGGCGGCACCACGCGCCGCGCCGCGAAGATGGTCGTCGTCGACATCGACCACCCGGATATCGAGCAGTTCATCGACTGGAAGGTGAAGGAAGAAGAGAAGGTCGCCTCTCTCGTCACCGGCTCAAAGATCGTCAAGAAGCATTTGAAGGCGATCCTGCGCGCCTGCGTGAATTGCGAAGGTCCGGGCGATGACTGCTTCAATCCGGAAAAGAACCCGGCCTTGAAGCGCGAGATCAAGCTCGCGCGCAAAAGCGAGGTTCCGGATAATTACATCAAGCGCGTGATCCAATTCGCCAAGCAGGGCTACAAGGACATCTCCTTCGACACCTATGATACGGATTGGGACAGCGAGGCCTATCTCACCGTTTCGGGACAGAACTCCAATAATTCCGTTCGCGTGACGGACGAATTCCTGCGCGCCGTCGAGAATGACGGCGACTGGCGCTTGATCAAGCGTCTCGACGGCAAGGTCGCGAAGACCGTGAAGGCGCGCGCGCTGTGGGACAAGATCGGCTATGCGGCCTGGGCGTCGGCCGATCCGGGCATTCAGTTCCACACGACGATCAACGACTGGCACACCTGCCCGGCGGGCGGCGAAATCCGCGCCTCCAATCCGTGCTCGGAATATATGTTCCTCGACGACACGGCCTGTAACCTCGCGTCGCTCAATCTGCTGCAGTTCCGCGACGCGGCGACGAAGCGCATCGACGTCGATTCCTACGAGCACGCCGTGCGCCTGTGGACGATCGTGCTGGAAATCTCTGTGCTGATGGCGCAGTTCCCGTCAAAGGAGATCGCGCAACTTTCTTATGATTACCGCACGCTGGGCCTCGGCTTCGCCAATGTCGGCGGGCTGCTGATGTCGTCCGGCGTCGCCTATGACAGCGAAGCCGGCCGCGCCATCGCGGGCGCGCTGTCGGCGATCATGACGGGCGTCTGCTATGCGACCTCCGCCGAGATGGCGAAGGAGCGCGGGCCCTTCGCGCGCTTCCTGGAGAACCGCGAGGCGATGCTGCGCGTCATCCGCAATCACCGCCGCGCCGCCCATGGCGAGCGCGCGGGCTATGAGGGCTTGAACACCTCGCCCGTGCCGCTCGATTACGCCGCCTGCCCCGATCCCGTGCTCATGCAGCGCGCGGGCGCCGCCTGGGACAAAGCGCTGGCGCAGGGCGAACTCTACGGCTACCGCAATGCGCAGGTCACCGTGATCGCGCCGACGGGCACGATTGGCCTCGTGATGGATTGCGACACCACCGGCATCGAGCCCGACTTCGCGCTGGTGAAATTCAAGAAGCTCGCCGGCGGGGGCTATCTGAAGATCGTCAACCGCGCCGTGCCGGAGGGCCTGCGCGCGCTCGGCTATCGCGAAAGCGAGATCGCCGAGATCGAGGCTTACGCCGTCGGCCACGCTTCGCTCGCCAATGCGCCCGCGGTCAACACGGCGTCGCTGCGCAGCAAGGGCTTCACGGACGAAAAGCTCGCGGCGATCGAAGCGGCGCTGCCCTCGGCCTTCGACATCAAATTCGTCTTCAACAAATGGACGCTGGGACCGGACTTCCTCACGGGCGTGTTGAAGGTCTCGCCCGAGCAATTGGACGACAGGAACTTCGATCTGCTCGCGCATCTCGGCTTCTCGAGGCAGGAGATCGAGGCCGCGAATGTGCATGTCTGCGGCGCCATGACGCTCGAAGGCGCGCCTTTCCTCAAGCGCGAACATTACGCCGTCTTCGACTGCGCCAATCCCTGCGGCCGCACCGGCAAGCGCTATCTCTCCGTCGACTCCCACATTCGCATGATGGCGGCGGCGCAGCCCTTCATTTCGGGCGCGATCTCCAAGACCATCAACATGCCGAATGAGGCGAGCGTCGAGGATTGCGAACAGGCCTATCTCCTGTCCTGGCGCCTCGGCCTCAAGGCCAATGCGCTCTATCGCGACGGCTCCAAACTGTCGCAGCCGCTGTCGGCGCAGCTCATCCAGGGCGACGACGACATCGACGCCATCGACGCGGTGGAGGAAGTCATCGCCGCGACCATGCCGGCGCGCGCCGCCCATGTCGCCGAGCGCATCGTCGAGCGCGTCATTCATCAGCTCGTGCGCGAGCGCGAGAAACTCCCCGATCGCCGCAAGGGCTATACGCAGAAGGCCGCGGTGGGCGGCCACAAGGTCTATCTGCGCACCGGCGAATACGCCGACGGGCGTCTGGGCGAAATCTTCATCGACATGCACAAGGAAGGCGCGGCGTTCCGCTCCTTGATGAACAATTTCGCCATCGCCATTTCGCTCGGCCTGCAATATGGCGTGCCGCTCGAGGAATATGTCGACGCCTTCACCTTCACCCGCTTCGAGCCCGCGGGTCCGGTGCAGGGCAATGACGCGATCAAGAACGCGACGTCGATCCTCGACTATGTGTTCCGCGAACTCGCCGTCTCCTACCTCGGCCGCAACGACCTCGCCCATGTCTCGCCCGACGACATCGGCCACGACGTGCTCGGCAAGGGCGAGCACGAGGGCAAGGCGCCGGAGGCGAATTCAGTCGTCTCGCGCGGCCTGCTGCGCTCCAAGACCGACCGGCTGATGGTCGTGCAAGGCGGCGCCGTCGCGCTGCGCGAAACGCCGGACATGGTGGAGGAAGAGCCGCTCTCCTCGCTCGGCTGGACCGAACCGACCAAAACCGTGCAGGGCGTCGCGGAGAAGCGGGCGGAAGCGCGCATGAAGGGCTATGTCGGCGAGGCCTGTCCGGAGTGCGCGAATTTTACGCTCGTGCGCAATGGGACGTGCTTGAAGTGTGAGACGTGCGGGAGCACGACGGGGTGTTCGTGAGCGGCTGACCGGTTTGCGCCGCAGTCCTCGTCCTTCGAGAAGCCGCCTGCGGCGGCTCCTCAGGATGAGGACTGCTTATCAGAACTGCTTTTCAGTACTCTTCGACAATGCAAGGCCCCTCATCCTGAGGAGCCCGCATAGCGGGCGTCTCGAAGGGCGAGGGACCAACCCGATTGGCGCAGGCCCTCGGCGACATCTTCGACCTGCTGGCGGCGCAGTCCTCGTCCTTCGAGACGCCGCCTGCGGCGGCTCCTCAGGATGAGGACTGCTCGTCAGAACTGCTTTCAGTACACTCGACAATGCAAGGCTCCTCATCCTGAGGAGCGTACGAAGCACGCGTCTCGAAGGACGAGGGGCCGACCCGATTGGCCACAGGCCCTCGGCGACATCTTCAACCTGCTGGCGCCGCAGTCCTCGTCCTTCGAGACGCCGCCTGCGGCGGCTCCTCAGCATGAGGACTGCTTGTCAGAACTGCTTTCAGTACTCTCGACAATGATAGGCCCCTCATCCTGAGGAGCCCGCGGAGCGGGCGTCTCGAAGGACGAGGGGCCGGCGTCCAGCGTGGCCCCGTCAACCTTTCTTCCGCCGCGCCGCCAACACAGGCAAAGCGTCGTAATCGCCTTTGATGAGCGCTTCCTTCTTGGCGCGGCTCCAGCCCTTGATTTGCCGCTCCATCGCAATGGCGTCGGTTAAACGCTCGAAATGCGCGGACCAGACGAGCCGTACGGGCCGGCGCCGCGTCGTGTACTCGGCATTGATCCCGAGATTATGCTCGCTGACGCGCGTCTCAACGGCCTTGCGCGTCAATCCCGTATAGTAGGCGTTATCTGCGCACAGGACGATATAGACGCTCGCGCCGTCGATCTGCATGTCGTTCCTCAACCCTGCAAGGATGGCGACAGCTTGGCATTATTGCAAGCGCCTGGCGCGCAGTCCTCGTCCTTCGAGACGCCGCCTGCGGCGGCTCCTCAGGATGAGGACTGCTTGTCAAACAGCTTTCAGTACTCTCGACAATGAAAGGCCCCTCATCCTGAGGAGCCCGCGGAGCGGGCGTCTCGAAGGGCGAGGGGCCGACCCGATTGGCCACGAACGCGGTGACGCCTGCAGACTTCCGGCGTCGCAATCCTCGTCCTTTGAGACGCCGCCTGCTGCGGCTCCTCAGGATGAGGACTGCTTGTCAAAGTTGCATTCAACAAGCTTTGACATTGCAAGGCCCCTCATCCTGAGGAGCGTGCGAAGCACGCGTCTCGAAGGAAAGGGGCCGATCCGGCTGGCCAAAAAATCCCGGCAAGCCGCGCTCTATCCATGCAAGTTCATATGCCGGCGCCGCAGTCCTCCTCCTTCGAGACGCCGCCTGCGGCGGCTCCTCAGGATGAGGACTGCTTGTCATGGCCGGTTTCGAGCCGCATTGGCAATGAAAGGCCCCTCATCCTGAGGAGCCCGCGGAGCGGGCGTCTCGAAGGGCGAGGGGTCGACCCGATTGGCCACGAACTCTCGATGACGCCTGCAAACTTCCGGCGCCGCAGTCCTCCTCCTTCGAGACGCCGCCTGCGGCGGCTCATCACGATGAGGACTGCTTGTCATGGCTGGTTTCGAGCAGCATTGGCGATGAAAGGCCCCTCATCCTGAGGAGCCCGCGGAGCGGGCGTCTCGAAGGGCGAGGGGCCGACCCGATTGGCCACGAACGCGGTGACGCCTGCAGACTTCCGGCGTCGCAATCCTCGTCCTTCGAGACGCCGACTGCTGCGGCTCCTCAGGATGAGGATTGCTTGTCAAAGTTGCATTCAAGAAGCTTTGACATTGCAAGGTCCCTCATCCTGAGGCGCGTGCGAAGCACGCGTCTCAAAGGACGAAGGGCCGGCCTCGTCACGCCGCCTCCCGCGCCCTGCCCCGCACAGCGCGCGCCAACTCGGCCTCCGCCTCCTCCGCGCGCATCGTCGCAAACATCTGCTGCAACTCGGCGCCGGTGCGCGGCGCATAGGCTGCAATCCCCTCGCGCCCGTAAAACGCCTTGAACATCGCCCGCGCGCTCTCGATCGACAGCGGCCCGACCTCGATCACCTCGTCGATGCGCCCCGGCCGCACGATCGCCGGGTCGAGCCTGTCGAGATGGTTCGTCGTCACGATGAATTTCAGCCCGTCCCGCGTCTGCATGCCGTCCATGGAATTCAAAATCTCATGCAGCGGCGCGCCGCGCGCGCCCTCGGCGGGCTTGTCTGCGTCGCGGCTCAAGCCGCCGGCCATCGTGTCGATGTCCTCGATGACGAAGAGGTCGCTCTTCGAGCCGGTCTTGAAGGCCGCGCCGAGGCCGTGCAGGGATTTGACGTATTTTATGTCGAAGCCGAATTCCGAGGCGAGCGCGTGAATGAGGCTCGTCTTGCCGGTGCCCGGCGGGCCGTGCAGCACGACGCCGAGCTTCCAGGGAATGCCGCGCGCCGAATGCCACGCCTCGGCGCCCTGAAACCAGTTGAGACGCCCGACGAGACGATCCTTGATCGCCTGATCCACGAACACCGTGTCGAGTCCGCGCTTGCGCCGGCGCAGGCCGCCTTCGCTCCCCGTCGCGGAAAAGGCGGAAATGCTGATCGAGTTGCGGTGCTCCTCCGGCTTGCAGTCGTGCATGAAGCGTTCGACCACGGCGCGGTCGCGGGTGAAGAAGGAGACGGTGATGGTCTCGAAAGGCGCGACCGCCTGCGTGATTTTGGTCTTCGAATATTTGAACAGCACGCCGTCGTAGAGCCCCCAGCCGCCGCCGAAGCCGGTTTTCAGGCTTCCGTCCTTGATCTCGAGCGACCGGCTGAAGAAGTTGAGCCTTTTTCCCTCGATGAAGGCGTCGACGTCGCGATATTCGTTGGACAGGCTCTCGACGAAAACCTTGGTCCAGAGAGTCCGCCCCATGACGTCGAGCGCCTGCTCCGGGACCGCGCGCAACAAATACATGATCGCGCCAAAGGCCAGCGTGCCGACGCCGCCGGCGAGAAGCTGGTTCGCGGCCAGCGCGGAGGAGACGGTCTCGAGCAAATTCATAAGCGCGCCTTTCATTTCTGCGCGCCGTCGCTGGGGCGACCCTGGTTAAGCTTTTTTTGCGCAGGCCCCTCAGATGAGGACGGCGCGCCGTCGCCGCAAGTGCGCCCCGCGGCCCCTTGAAACCCTGCCGTCTCCGCTCCCTTTAACAAAGCGGGAGCGCGGTTGGTCGGGAGCGTTACGCTCGCGCCGCGCTCGCGGAGCACCGGACATGGAAACGCAAAAACCTCTCACCCCCGAGCAGCGCGGCGAGGTGCGCGAGGTTGTCGGCGTGTTCGACAACCTCGAGCGGCTACAGTCGGCGATCGACGATCTCCTCACCGACGGCTTCGACCAGACGACGATCAGCGTGCTCGCCCCCCAGACAGTGGTTCGCGAGGCGGTCGGCGACGAAAGCGTGACGACCGAGAAGCTGCATGGCGATCCGAAAGCGCCGCACGGCGCCTATATCGACCCGGAAGCGCGCAACGAAGCCAAGGCGGGGCTGATCGGCGCGCTCTTTTATATCGGCGCCATCGGCGGCGCCGGCATGGTCCTGGCGGCGGGCGGCACGCTCGGCGCGGCGGTCGCGGCGGCGCTGGCGCTCGGCGGCGGCGGCGGCGTCATCGGCGCGACCCTCGCCCAGCTCATCGGCTCGGCCGAGGCGACCTGGGTCAAGGCGCAAATGTCCCATGGCGGCCTGCTGCTCTGGGCGCGCGTCTGGGACGAAGCCAAGGAAAAAACCGCCGTCAGCATTATGGAAAAGAACGGCGGCCGCGACGTGCACGCCCAGACCGCGAGCGCCGCCGCGGCGTAACCCCGCGCTTCCGATGCGCACGAAGCGTGGATGGCCGGGACAGGCCCGGCCATGATTTCAAGAGCTCGCAGCGTCATGCCCGCGCTTGTCGCGGGCATCCTCGCGCTCAGCCACTCTTTCGCCAAAACCTCCCCTTACCGCTCCGGCCGCGCTGGATCTCTCCAGCGCCGGAAGCGCGCGCAGTCCGCGTGCGCGCAAAAGGAGCGTGCTGTTGAAGCGTTTTGTGTTTGGAGCCGCCGCGCTCGTTGCGCTGAGTTGCAACGCCGAGGCGGCCTGGGTTGGCAAGGCTTCCTATTACTCTGGCCGGCGCACCGCGAACGGCGCTCATGTCGGCGCCTTTACCGCCGCCCATCGCACCCTGCCCTTCGGCTCTCAGGTGCGCGTCACCAATCTGACCAACAACCGTTCGGTCGTCGTCACCATCAATGATCGCGGTCCCTTCCGCGGCGGGCGGGTCATCGACGTCTCGACCAGCGCGGCGGAGGCCCTCGGCTTTCGGTCCGCCGGCCTCGCCCAGGTCATGATCGAGCCGATCTCGGTCGCCGAGCGCTAACCTCAATAGCGCCACCAGACGGCGGTGATCAGGCCGCGCTCGACCGGCGCATTGACGCCGGCGGGCGCGGCAACGCCGCCGAGCTGGACCGAGAAAGACGAGGACACGTCATACACGGCGGAAAGCTGGAATTTCTGCTGCGACAGGGCGGTCGTCGCGCCGGCGCCCGGGGCGACGGCGGTAAAGCTTTGCGCCAGCAGCAAGAGGCTCTCGAAGGGGCGAAGGCCCGCCGTAAGATCCACGCGGATCTCATTTCCGTTCTGGCCCTGGGTGCGAAAGCCCAGCTGTCCGTCGAGAAAGCCCGAAAAGCCGAAGAGGCTGAACGACCGCCCCATCAATAGCCGCGCGTCGACCTGGACGGGGCCGCGCATGTCGAGGAAACGACGCGCCTGCGGCGAGGCGGCGCGCAACCGCCCTTCGACGGAAAGGACATAATCGCCGGCCTCGAGGAGGCGCAGCCGCGCCCCCGCCGCGCCAAGGCCGAGCCCCTCATATGTCACCGCCTGAAGCGGCGGCGCATAGAGCGGCAGTCCGGCCTTCGCCTCGGCGATCAGCAGTTCGATCACGTCGTAGGGAACAGGCGCGCCGCGAAAACTCATGGCGTCCCCCTCGCTGACGAGGGTGAGCCAATCCGTCAGCCCATGTTCGAGAGAGGCGCGCGCCTCAAGCTTACGATAGGGCTGCGTCGAGACGATCCGCCCCGACGCGTCATAAGCGTTATGGGCGCGTGCGAACCCCATCGTGGTGATGAGTTGGCCTTTCCCTGCAGGGTAAAGCCAAGCGCCCGCCTGCGCCTGTCGCACGACGAAGAGGAGCGCACAACAAACGAGACACAGTCCGGCAACACGCATGACGCCACGCCGAGAACGCCGCAAACCGCGTTATTTTTAACGGCCACGCTCAAGTATTTCAAATTGTTTTTAGAGGAAATTCGCACTCTTTCTTGCACTGGCGCCACACTGCGCGCAAATTTTGCGCGCGGTAACCAAAGAGCAACCAGCTCCGGGCATATTAATCGCGTCTCGCGGAATTAACGGTTTGTTTTTTATGAGTGTGGCGTAACGGAGTCGAAAACATGAAATCGCGGGATACGTTGGTCCGCCTGAAGCGTTTCCAGGCCGAGGAAAAACGTCGGCGCGTCGCTCAGCTCAATGCGATGATCGCCGAATTCACCCGCATGGCCAATGAGCTCGAACGCGAGATCGCCACGGAAGAGCAGCGGGCCAACATCGCCGACCCCAGTCATTTCGCTTATCCGACCTATGCCCGCGCCGCGCGCACGCGAAGGGACAATATCGTCGCCTCCCTCAATGATCTGCGCGCGCAGCTCGAGGAAGCCGAAGCGCAGTTCAAGGACGCCAGCGAGGATCTTGCCAAGGCGCAGAGCCAGGAAGCGCGCGACCGCGGCGCCGAACGGCTCATCGAGGTCGTCGCCGACCGCCGCCACGCGATGCCGCACGCCTATCGCCGGGGCGCCTGAAGCGCCCTGTCCGCCGTCAGTGCAAGCCGGGAGCGGCGGTCCTGAAAGCCGCTGCTCCGTTACGACGCGCGATCGCGGCCGAAGGCTACAGCAATCGCCAAAAGAGCCGTCCGCCCGGCGCGCGCAGCCAGAAGCCGAGGCGCGGACGCGGCGTCGCCGCCACTGTCGCTCCCGCCACAAGTTGACGCGCAATGTCGTCGACCGGAAAAGCGAAGCGGCGAAGCAGGAAGAAAGCGCCCGGCCGCGCCGCGGCGACAAAGGCCATTTCATAGCGCGCAAGATCCGCGATCCATCCGAACGCCGCCCGGCGCTCGTTCAGGAACTCTGTGAGCGCGGCGGCGTCGGCGCGGTGACGTTGCGGCGCCGGCGGCCCCTCGATGGCCTGAACGAGCAGCCTGTCAAAATCATTGCCCAACGCCTTCGCCGTCAGCGGCAGCGCCTTGCGGGCGTCGAGCGCGCGCTTGCCGAGGAGGCTCTGCGCAAAATCCTCGACCTCGCGCCGATCGAGGGCCGCCATATCCGTCGCCTCCCGATCGCTCAACCCGAAGCGGCGCGCGGTCTCCTGCGGCGCATCGAAGAAGGCGCGTCGTAGCCCCGCGTCAGTAAAGAGGCGCGCGAGCAAAGCCTGCGTCTGGCTCAGCCCCATCGGCCATGCTCCTGGAGCGCGCCGCGCGCCCGCGCAACTTCTGCGAGCAACTCCGCGAATGGGGGCAAGCGCTCGTCGCGTTCGAGAATGACGCCCTTGACCGGCGCACGCGCCACGATGCGGTCGTAGAGGTCCCAGACGGCCGCGCTCGTCGCCGAGTCGTGGCTGTCGATCAAGACGCCGTTGCGCCAGCGTCCGCCCGCGTAATGAAGTTGCACCAGCCGATCCCACGGCCATCGTTCGAATGTCGCGTCGAGGTCGACGCCTTGATTGACGGCGTTCGTAAAGAGATTGGCGACGTCGCAAAGCCAGCCGCAGCCGGTGCGGTCGAGGACGCGCGCGAGAAATTCCGGCTCGTCCATCTCGCCGCCGGGCGCGCGCACGACGGTGGTGATGTTTTCGAGAAGCAGCGGCGCCGCGATGCGTCGTCGCACCACTTCGACATTGCGCGCGACGACGTCGATCGCCTCCTGCGTATAGGGCAAGGCGGCGAGATGGCCGATGTCGACGCCGCCCGCGCGCGTGAAGCACAGATGCTCGCTCCACCAGGGCGGATCGATACGCGCGATCAGTTCGGCAAATTTGTCGAGATAGGTCGGATCGATCCCATCCGCGCTCCCGATCGACAGATCGAGACCATGCGGGACAATAGTAAAATGCGCGCGGAGAAGGTCGAGTTCAGCAAGCTTCTCCGGCGCGGCGTCGAAATAATGGTCGGCGATGATTTCGAGGAAGTCGACCTGCGAGCGATGGGCGAAAAGGTCGGCGCGGAACTGCGGCCGATAGCCGAGCCCCGAGCCGAGCGCTTCAATTTCCGCCACAGCTCCCTCCGCTGCCGTCGCCGCAGGACCCGGCGCAGCTCGACCCGCAGCTTCCGCCGCCGTCGCCCGATGCGCGCTTGAAGTGCTCGGCGAAGGCCGCGTCCGGCGTGCCTTTCAGCACCGAGAATCCGTAGAGGCCGATGAGAAACAGCGCTGCGCCGTCGAAGCCTCTCATGCCGCGCGACGCGCCGAGCTCGACGAGAGCGTGGTCGAGACGCGTCCGATAGGCGAGCTCCATCGCTTCGAGATAGGCGCGGCCGCGACGGCTCGCGTGGCTGCGCGTGAGCACATAAGCGAGCGCGAAAAGCGCCAGGATCGCGGCAATGCACAGGAAGACGAGGTAGGAGACATTCGTCTGTCCCGTCGTCGCCGCCACATAGATTTTCGCTCCGGCGAAGCCGAGAAGCGCCAGCGTGCCGACGATCTGCGCGCGCCGCCGCCAGATTTTGACCGGTTCCGGCTTGAGGAGGTCCTGCGCGGCGAGCCGCGCCCGCACGGGCTGCAAAAGCTTTAGCAGCGCGTCGCGCTGGCCGCGATTCTCGAATAATTGATGCGCTTTTGGCTTGGCCTGGATCAGGCCCAGCACGCGCGTTTCAATCGGGTCGAGTTCGCCCGGCTCCGGCGTCTTGCTGGTTGGAATGACCCTGTCGTCCTTGCCAAGGGCGGCGTAGCCGCGCTGCACCAAATCATAGATGACGGTGCGCACAACCTGGTTCACCCCACCCTGAAGAAAGGCGATTTCGATGGCGTCGGGCTTCTCGGGAACAGGCGGCGGCGGGAGGCGGTCGGTCCGGTCCGCAAAATGGATCACGAGCCAGGCCGCGGCGAGGACGATGATGACCAGCATCCCGAAGACGTTGAGAAAATCCGGGCCGGACAGATTGAGAAACGGAAGGTTTTCCACGCTTTGCCTCAAATGGTTTCGAGATCGCCGACGAGGCGGCGCGCCTGCAGCGTCGCGACGGCCAGGACGGCCATGCCGATGGCCTGATGCGCCAGCGCCAACAGGAGATGCGGCGTTCCCGTGAAGGGCGGCTCGACCAGCAGCAGGGTCGCGACGCCGAGCGCAATCTGCGCCACGACATGGCCGAACAGGACGACGGCGCCCTTGCGCGCCGCGCCGGCCGCATTCATCGCCGCATCGACGAGGTGGAAGGCCGCGGCCGCGAAGATCACATAGGCGATCATCCGGTGGAAGAACTGCGCGGTGAGGGGCGTGTCGACAATGTTGGACCACCAGGGGTCCTTCGGCCAGAGGACGTCGGCCGAAGGAATGAACGTCCCGGCGATCAGCGGCCAGGTGTTTTCGACGAGCCCGGCGCGCAGGCCCGCGACAATGCCGCCCATGAAGAGCTGCACGAAGACCAGCGCCAGAATGGCGAGGCCGGTCGCCTTGAGCCGCCCCGCCCCGTCATGGGCGCTCGACGCCCGGCGCGGCCCGAGGCCGCCCGCGACCCAAAGGCATGACGCGAAAATGAGCGCCGCGATGACGAGATGGATCGCCAGCCGCTCCTGCGCGACCTCGGTGCGATGAACGAGACCCGAGGAGACCATCCACCAGCCGATCCCGCCCTGGAGCGCGCCCAGCGCGAGAATGCCGATGAGCTTGGGCTTCACCGAAGCGGGAAGCCGCTGCGTCGCCCAGAACCAGACGAGCGGGACAGCGAAAACCACGCCGATCAGGCGGCCGAGCAGCCGGTGCGCCCATTCCCAGGCGTAGATGTACTGGAACCCCGAGAGGTCCATATCGGGGAACAGCTCTTTGTATTGCGGGATCTTTTTGTAATCCTCGAAGGCCTCCAGCCATTCTTTCTCCGAGAGCGGCGGAATGACGCCCGTGACGGGCTTCCATTCGACGATGGAGAGGCCGGATTCGGTGAGGCGCGTCGCCCCGCCGACGAGGACCATGAGAAAGACCAGAGCCGCGACGATCCACAGCCAGTTGCGCACGGCAACGGCGTTTTCCTCCGTTGCGTGATGCCGCACCTCCGCCACGGGATGGGGAAAGAGAAGCCAGTCTTCCATAGCTGATCGCCCGGTGTTTTTTGCCCCCGGCACTTAAGGGATGCGGGCAAGTCTTGTCCACACCTCGTGGGAAGCCGGCGGGTCGTTTACGTTTTTTGAGGCTGAACGGATTTGACGCTGCGGGTAATGTTCGCGTTGCGGAGTGAGTCGGAGGGCCAGGTGGCCGGCAAGGGCGCGACAGCAAGGGAAGATTTCGCCGCGCTGCGCACGATCGGCGAGGTGGCGGAGCATCTCGACCTGCCCCAGCATGTGCTGCGCTTTTGGGAGACCCGCTTCAAGGAAATCGATCCGGTCAAGCGCGCCGGCGGCCGCCGCTTCTACCGGCCGCGCGACATCGAACTGGTCGAGGCGATTCGCCATCTGCTCTATCGCGAGGGCTATACGATCAAGGGGGTGCAGCGCATCCTTAAGGAACAGGGAGTCGACGCGGTCATCGCCGACGTGCGCCTCCGCCAGACGGGCGGGGCGCCCGCCCCTGCCCCACCGTCCTCGACTGAGGCGTCGCGCGTCGAGCCTCGCGAGCCCACGCTTTTCGACCTGTCGACGCTCGACCCGCCCCAGCCAGAGCAGCCGCCAGAGCCATCTGCAGCGGCGCTTTTTCCCCCCGCTGAAGAAGCGCCCGCCTATCCGCCGCCCGTCCCCGCGCCCGTCTTCAACGCGCCCGTCGTGGTGGCGCGCCTCGAGGACACCGAGCAGGCCGAGCTATTGCGCCGCGCGCTTGCCGAAATCGAGGAGTGCAGGCGTCTTCTCAACGTCACCCGCCGTTAGACCGTTGCCAGCGGGCGATCGCGTCTCTATAAGGGCGCGCAGTCGGAGTGTAGCGCAGCCCGGTTAGCGCACTTGTCTGGGGGACAAGGGGTCGTGGGTTCGAATCCCGCCACTCCGACCATGCGCTTCAGAAACACATTAAAAATCATTCGCTTGCTTTTAGCGCTCGATCACCGCGAGCGCCTTGTGCTCGGCGATGGGATCATGCGTCGTGATCCTGATTTGGCGAGACGTCGCTCGGCGCCTTCAGAAACCCGTGCATTGAGAGAGTGTCGGGCGCCCGCGGCTCAATCGAGCTCGCCCGAACCGCGACTGCCGTTATTCGTCCAGAAGCGGCGAAACCCGTCTCCGCCTCTTTCGTTGACAGCGCTTCTTGAACGCGCCGAGCATGTGATTGCCGACGTGATGGCGTTCCGCCTCGCCTCCGCCTGAGCGCCAATATACTTTTCATCGAGCCTTCGTCGCCAATCGGGAAGAAATGACGATGAGACAGGACCATCACCCGAACCATCCCGAGCATGAAACTCATCGGCGGCATCGCCCTGCGCCAAGCCCCGCGCCGCCGGCTCAACAATCGACCGAAGGCGTCATCTACACCTGCCCCATGCACCCGCAAATCCAGCAGCTTGGACCGGGCAATTGCCCGATTTGCGGAATGAGCCTGGAGCCGCTGATCGCAACGACGGACGAGCCGCCAAACGCCGAGCTCAGGGATATGTCGAGGCGCTTCTGGATCGGTCTGGCCCTGACTGTTCCCGTTTTCATCCTGGAGATGGGCGGGCATTTCCTCGGTCTCCATCGCTATGTCGCGCCGCAGCTCTCCAACTGGGCGCAATTCGCCCTGGCGAGCCCCGTGGTCCTATGGGGAGGATGGCCCTTCTTCGTGCGAGGGGCGCAGTCGCTCCTGACCCGCAACCTGAACATGTTCACTCTGATCGCCATGGGAACCGGCGTCGCCTGGGCCTATAGCGTTGTCGCGACTTTCGCGCCCTCGCTTTTCCCGCCCGCCTTCCGCAACGCCAATGGCGCCGCGCCGATCTATTTCGAGGCGGCGGCTGTCATTACCGTGCTGGTGCTGCTCGGGCAGGTCCTGGAGTTGAGGGCCAGGGAGCAGACTGGCGGCGCGATCCGCGCACTCCTCGACCTTGCGCCCGTCAAGGCGAAGCGCGTCAAGGAGGACGGATCAGACGAAGAGGTCGCGCTCGATCAGGTGCATGTCGGAGACCGGCTGAGGGTCCGCCCCGGCGAGAAGACGCCTGTCGATGGCGCAATCCTCGAAGGCTGGAGCACAGTCGATGAATCAATGGTTACGGGCGAGTCGATGCCGGTGACCAAAAATATCGGCGACAAAGTCATTGGCGGCACGCTCAATCAGACGGGCAGCTTCGTTATGCTTGCGGAGAAAGTCGGCAGCGACACGATGTTGTCGAGGATCGTGGCCATGGTCGCCGCCGCCCAGCGTAGCCGCGCCCCAATTCAACGCCTCGCCGACCAGGTGTCCGGATGGTTCGTGCCGCTTGTGATCCTTGTCGCCGTTCTCGCCTTCGCCGCCTGGTCGGTTTGGGGTCCTGAGCCCAGGATGAGCTATGGGCTCGTGGCGGCCGTCTCCGTTCTCATCATCGCCTGTCCCTGCGCGCTCGGCCTTGCGACGCCGATGTCGGTGATGGTCGGCGTCGGCCGTGGCGCTCAATGCGGCGTGCTGATCAAGAACGCCGAGGCTCTGGAGCGGTTCGAGAAGATCGATACGCTTGTCGTCGACAAGACCGGCACGCTGACCGAGGGCAAGCCCAGCGTCACCGCCATTCACACGGTTACAGGGCTGGGCGAGAATGAGCTTCTGACGACCGCCGCGAGTCTCGAACGAGGGAGCGAACATCCGCTGGCGCACGCGATCGTCGAGACCGCCAAAGAGCGCGGCCTGGCGCTTGTCGAAGCGTCGGATTTCGATTCGCCAGTCGGCAAGGGCGTTAAGGGCCGCGTTGGCGCGCAAGCGGTTGTCATCGGCAATCGCCGCTTTCTGGATGAAACCGGTATCGAGACAAGCGCGCTCGACAATGAAGCCGAGCGCTTACGTGAGGACGGCGCCACAGTGATTTTCGTGGCGATCGACGGGCGCGCGGCGGGCATGATCGCGATTGCAGATCCGATAAAGCGGACCACGCCAGAAGCGCTGGACGCTCTTCTCGCGGACGGCGTCTCGGTTGTCATGCTGACCGGCGACAATTGGACGTCGGCGCGCGCCGTAGCGAGGCGATTGGGCATCCAAGAGGTCGAAGCGGAAATCCTTCCCGAGGACAAAAGCGCCGTCGTCACCCGCCTCCGCCAAGCCGGGCGAATAGTCGCCATGGCGGGCGATGGCGTTAACGACGCCCCCGCCCTCGCCGCCGCCGACGTCGGAATCGCCATGGGAACAGGAACGGATGTCGCGATCGAGAGCGCCGGCGTCACGCTGCTCAAGGGCGACCTTCGCGGCATTGTGCGCGGGCGACGCCTGTCGCGCGCCACGATGAGGAATATCCGCCAGAACCTCTTCTTCGCGTTCATCTACAACGCTGCGGGCGTGCCGCTCGCCGCGGGCGCGCTTTATCCCGCTTTTGGCCTGCTGCTCTCGCCGACGATCGCCGCGGCGGCCATGGCGCTCTCCTCGGTCAGCGTCGTTGCAAATTCATTGCGCCTGCGGCGAGCGGAGATCGATCCTCGCAAACCCCGAGAAATGCCGCCCTACCCAGGGATCGTCTGAGTGCGCTCCTGCCTTTGTCGAGGATGTGTTTCGCCTGCGAGACTGCCCGCGGCGCCAGTGGCCGCGCTCGGCAAGCCCACGGCCTTCACCAGCGCGTAAATCGCCGGGATCACAACGAGCGTCAGGAGCGTGGACGACGCCATGCCGCCGATCATCGGCACGGCGATGCGTTGCATGACTTCGGACCCCGCTCCCGTGCTCCATAGAATAGGGACGAGTCCGGCCATGATCGCGACGACGGTCATCATCTTGGGTCTCACGCGCTCGACCGCGCCGAGCATGATGGCCTTGTGAAGGTCGGACTTTGTGAATGGCTTCCCTTCTCTCACGCGGTCTTCGGCAACGTCGCGCATGGCGGCGTCGAGATAGATCAGCATGACCACG
Source organism: Methylocystis sp. NC52PC (assembly GCF_055698645.1). Taxonomy (NCBI): domain Bacteria; kingdom Pseudomonadati; phylum Pseudomonadota; class Alphaproteobacteria; order Hyphomicrobiales; family Methylocystaceae; genus Methylocystis; species Methylocystis sp. NC52PC. Next base: position 3,723,229 of record NZ_CP170127.1, read on the forward strand.
CCGGTCTCGGCCGCCACGCCGGCGAGCGCGATGAAACCGACCCCCACGGCGACAGACATGTTGAAGTTCATCATCCACATCAGCCAGACGCCGCCGACAAGGGCGAAAGGCAGCGACAGCATGACGATCAACGTCTCGGTGATGGTGCGGAAGTTGAGGTAGAGCAGCAGGAAGATGATGAAGAGCGTCACCGGAACCACGACCCGCATCCGGCCTTCCGCACGTTCGAGATACTCGAACTGGCCGCTCCAGACGGCGTAGGCCCCCGGCGGAAACTCGATCGCCTCTGAGACAGCCTGGCGGGCCTCCTTCACGAAACCGCCGATGTCGCGGTCGCGGACGTCGACGTAAATGTAAACGGCAAGCTGCCCGTTCTCCGTCCGGATCGCGGTCGGCCCTCGAACAAGATCAACCTTTGCGATTTCGCCCAGCGGCACAGTCCCTCCACCGGGTAGCGCGATCAGGACGTCGCTGGCGATCGCTCTCGGGCTCGACCTGAAATCGCGGGGATAGCGCACATTGACGCCATATCTTTCGCGGCCTTCGACGGTCGTCGTGACGACTTCGCCGCCAAGCGCGGTCGCAATGGTCGCCTGCACGTCGTCGATCATCAAGCCATAGCGCGCCAGCGCGGGCCGGTCCGGCGTGACGTCGAGATAATAACCGCCCATCACCCGCTCGGCGTAGGCCGAGGACGCGCCTCGAACCCCTTTCACGACCTTCTCGATTTGACGCGCGAGCGCTTCGAGCTGCCCCAGATCGCGCCCCATGACTTTGACGCCGACCGGCGTTCGGATGCCGGTCGCCAGCATGTCGATTCGATTTCGGATCGGCATCGTCCAGGCGTTGGAGACGCCGGGGAACTGCAGCGCCTTGTCCATTTCTGCGACAAGACCCTCGACCGTCATCCCCGGCCGCCATTGATCCTTGGGCTTCAGGTCGATGATCGTCTCGAACATTTCGAGCGGCGCAGGGTCGGTCGCGGTCGAGGCGCGCCCCGCCTTGCCGTAGGCCGACTTCACCTCGGGGAACGACTTGATGATCCGATCCTGCGTTTGCAGGAGTTGAGCGGCCTTCGTCACGGAGAGGCCGGGAAGGGTCGTTGGCATGTAAAGCAGCGCCCCTTCGTTCAGGGCCGGCATAAACTCCGAGCCGAGTTGGCGCGCCGGGAGGATGGTGACGCCGAGGACGGCGAGCGCCAAAAGGACCGTCGGAATCTTGGCGCGCATGACCAGACGGATGATCGGGCGATAGACGTAGATCAACGCCCGGTTGATCGGGTTGCGCTCTTCGGAGACGATCTTGCCGCGCACGAAGATGACCATCAGCGCCGGAACCAGCGTCACCGACAGAAGCGCCGCCGCCGCCATGGCGAAGGTCTTGGTGAAGGCGAGCGGGCTGAACAATCGTCCCTCCTGAGACTCGAGCGTGAAGATCGGCAGGAAGGAAACTGTGATGATGAGCAGGCTGAAAAAGAGGGCGGGCCCGACTTCGGTCGCGGCGTCGATCAGGATGTTGATCCGCGACTCGGATGGCGACGCCCGCTCGAGCCGCTTGTGCGCATTTTCGATCATGACGATCGCGGCGTCGACCATGGCGCCGATCGCTATGGCGATGCCGCCGAGGCTCATGATGTTCGAGCCCAGCCCCAGCGCCTTCATCGCCGCAAAGGCCATGAGCACGCCGACCGGCAGCATGATGATCGCGACCAATGCGCTGCGGAAATGCAGGAGGAAGACGACGCAGACCAACGCTACGATGACGCTCTCTTCGGCGAGGGTCTCGCGAAGGGTCTCGATCGCGGCATGGATCAGCTCCGAGCGGTCATAGACCGGAACGATCTCCACGCCCTTCGGCAGGCTCGGCCCGATCTGCGCCAGAGCGGCCTTGACGTTATCGATGACCGTGAGCGCGTTGGCCCCGTAGCGTTGTAGCACGACGCCGCTGGCGACCTCGCCCTCGCCATTCAGCTCAGTGACGCCGCGCCGCTCGTCGGGACCAAGCTCAACCCGCGCTACATCCTTCAGCAGGAGCGGCGTCCCGCCGCCGGCTTTCAAAACGATGTTTTCGAGATCGGGAATTCCCTTCAGATAGCCCCGCCCGCGGATGATGAACTCGAACTCGGAGAGCTCCACCGTGCGCCCGCCGACGTCCGCATTATTGGCGCGGATGACCTCCCTGATCCGCGAGAGCGGGATATTGAGGGCGCGCAGCCGATTAGGATCGACGACGACGTTGTACTGCCGCACGAAGCCGCCAACGCTCGCAACCTCCGCCACGCCTTCCGCCTTGGCGAGGCCATAGCGCAGGGTCCAGTCCTGCAAGGAGCGCAGCTCCGCGAGGGTCATGTCCTTGGCGATGAGCGCATATTGATAGACCCAGCCCACGCCCGTCGCGTCCGGGCCGAGCACGGGCGTCGCGCCGGCGGGCAGGCGCTTCGTCGCCGAGCTCAAATATTCGAGGACGCGTGAGCGCGCCCAATAGACGTCGGCGCCGTCCTCGAAAATCACATAGACGAAGGAGACGCCGAAGAAGGAGAAGCCACGCACCACCTTCGATCTCGGCACGGTGAGCATGGCGCTCGCGAGCGGATAGGTGACCTGGTCCTCGACCACCTGCGGCGCCTGGCCCGGATATTCCGTATAGACGATCGCCTGCACGTCGGAGAGGTCGGGAATGGCGTCGAGCGGCAGAGTTCGAAGCGAATAGACGCCTGCGGCGATGGCGAAGACCGTCCCCACAAAGACCAGAACCAAGTTGCGCGCCGACCACGCAATGAGGCGCCCGATCATTTGGCGGCTCCTTGCTCGAGCGACTGCAAGGCGGCCTTCAAATTGCTCTCCGCGTCGATGAGGAAGTTCGCGGCGGTCACCACGCGGTCGCCTTCCGCTATCCCGCTCGTAATCTCGGCGAAGCCCTCCCCGCGTCGACCGATCTTGATCTCTCGCGGCTGGAAGCGCCCCTCACCCTTGTCGAGGATCACGACCTGCCTCTTGCCGGCGTCGATGACGGCGCTCTCAGGCACGGCGAGAACCTTCTGCTTGCCGGCGGCCTCGATCTCGACATCGGCAAACATGTCGCCGAGCAGCAGCCCGTCCGGATTGGGCAGTTCGATGCGCACGCGCGCCGTACGTGTCTCCATGTTGAGATGTGGATAGACAAGGGCGACCTGCCCTTTGAAGGGCCGGTCCGGGTAGGAGCGGACGCGGATGCTCGCCGTCTGCCCCGGCCTGATCGAAGAGACGTCCCGCTCAGGAACATCCGCCAGAACCCAGACGAGACTATGGTCGACAATCCGGAACAGAGTCTCGCCCGGCGCCGCCCGCATGCCGCTCAAGGCGTCACGTTCGATGACGTGTCCATCTTGCGGGGCGGGCCAGTCGATGACGCGCGGCACGCGGCGGCTGCGCGCGATCGAGGCGATCGTCGCATCGTCTAGTCCGAGATTGACGAGGCGGCGACGCGCGCCCTCGACGCGCGCCGCCGGGCCTGAATTGAGCACCGCGACATATTCCGCGGCCGCGCTCGACAGGTCCGGCCCGTAGACGCGCATGAGCGATTGGCCCTTGCGAACATAATCGCCCTCCGCGACCTTCCGGACGGAGTCGATGAAGCCTTCGAAGCGGAGAGCGACGACCGCTGACCGGCGCGGATCGAAATCGACGCGCCCCGCCGCACGCACAGGGATGGCGATGGGCCGCCGTTCGACCTGCTCGGAGCGAACACCCGTTCTTTGCAGCTTTCCGGGACTTATCGCGACCGTCGGCGCATCCTGCGCCTCGTCCTCGTAGACGGGCACGTAATCCATGCCCATGGGGTCTTTCTTCGGGACCGGCGACGTATCCGCCAGCCCCATGGGGTTGCGGTAATACAGGACTCGGCGGCCGGACGATCGCTCCTGCGCAGGCTCCGCAGCGGCCGAGGGCTTTTCGTCGAAATTGACGTCTTCGCTCGCCCGGACCCCGACATAGTCCTTGCCCGCGGCGTTCTTCTTCGGGGTGGCGGAGAAGAACGGACGATCTGGGTCACGGTAATAGATTATCGGACCCGCGCCCGCGGTTCTCTGCGTCGCCGTGTTGCTTGATCCACGCCACAACCACGGACTGCGCGCGACGAGATAGCCGGCCGCGCCGAACGCCAGCAGCGTCGTGACAAGAGTGAAGACGAGCGGACCGCGTTTCATAGGGGGCCTCCGGCGAGGCGTTCGAGGTCGGCGTATTTGCTTTGCTCCTCGACCCGGAGCGCGAGAAGCTCCAGTTCAACGGCGCGAAGCCGTCGCTCAGAGTCGAGCAGCGTCGAAAGATCAGTTGTTCCGGCGTCGAACCCCTTCTGCGCCGTCTCGACAGAAAGCTTGGCCGGCGGCAGCTGGCGCTGCTCGAAGATCTTGAGGGCCTTGCGGATCGCCTCCAGACGGAACCAGGCTTCGGCCACCTCGCCGTCGATACGGATTCCCAAAGCGTCGTTTCGAGCCTGCGCGGCGCCGAGACTGGCGCTCGCGGCGCGCTGCTCGGCGTCCTTCGCTTCATATTGGAGCGGCACCTTGAACCCCAGCAGGAACATCCCGCTCGTGTCGCCATCCCGGCGCTGCACCAAATTTGCGCCGGCGGTAATGTCCGGATAGTAGTTGAGGTCGGTGAGTTCCTTCGTCCCGGTTGCCGAGCGCACCTGCGCATGCGTCGCCGCAAGCTGAGGGTTGCGCGATCTCGCGAGTTCTTGCACGCCGGCGAGGCTCATCTTGGTCTTCAATGTCGCAAACCCCTTGGGCGAGGCGAGCAGCGCCTGCGCCTTGCGCCCGATGAGAGCGTTCAGCCGGGCAGCCGCAGACTTTTCCTCTCCCTCCCGGCGGACCACGTCCGTTGCGGCGTTGGCGGCTTGGAGCTCCGCCTCGATCAGCTCCTGCTGGTTGACCGAGCTTGCGCCGTAACGCAGCCGCAAAATCTCGGCGAGCTGATCGACCCTTTGCTGGAGAGACCTCGAAAGCTCGACGGCGCGATGCGCCGCATTGTATTGCGCGTAAGCCGCCTTTACGCGCGCGACGAGATCGAGTTCGATGGCTTCGCTCCGGCGCCGGGCCGCGTCCGCGTCGGCCGACGCAATGCCTTTCTCGAGATCGGTCTTGCCCCACAAGCGGAAGGTTTGCTCGGCGCCGACCCAGACCTGCCCGACGCCCTTGTTGTTTACGTCCCAGGCCTGGAGAGTGACGGTCGGGTCCGGCTGCACGCCGGCGGCGCCGACGCGGTGAGCCGCGGCGTCTGCGTCGAGTATCGACGCCGCTAATTCCGGGCTCAGACGCCTCGCGTAACCCACGACGCTCTCTGCGCTAGAGCCGGGCGCCGCCTCGCGCTCGCCGCCGATGGCTGGCGACGCCGCTGTAGCAATGGCGATCAACATTGGCAAAGTGAGGCGGCGAATGGTCATGGGGTCGCCTGTAAAACCAGACGGCCTTGCAGGGTCTCCGTCTCGCCCTGGACTTTCGCCGCGAGTGAGATTCGCCAGCGTCCCTCAGCGGTCAGATCGACCTTGAACCGGTAGAGACCAGGCTCGGGGCTTTTCACCGCTTCAATCGCGCTCGTCATCTGCTCCATGTCATCAGGGGCCATATCCAGACGCATGGCGAAGATAACCGCATCCGAGACCGCCCGATCGTCGGGCTTATGAATCAGCCGAACGTCAACGACGGCTTGGCCCTTCTTGACCTTCTCTCGGACAAGCTTGAACTCGTAGTCCCTGATGTCTGCGACCGCGGGCGTTGAAGTCGACAGAAGCCCCAACCCAAGCAGAGCTCTTGCAACTCGCCGCAAAACAGAAGCGCTCATAAGTGATCTCCTGCTTCCAAGCGGAAGCACGGTGACGGACGGTATCTCGGCGCCAAAGGCGGGCGCACGTGCGAACCAGCGCAGGTCAGCGCCCTCGAAACCGAGGCTCTATCTGCTCGGCGTTCAGGAGATTGGAGGTCGCAGATGGGGTGGGCCGGTGAAACCAAGACGCGCGTCGTCGTCGCGCGGCGGTGGCGCACGGAAGCTGCGGACCTCGATTGCTTTCCCGATGATGGCGAGAGGCGCTAACTGAACAGCGCCGCAGACGAGCGAGTCGCAGCGCCTTGGAACCGCGCCATGGTCGCCGTGGCCATTATGCCCGCCGTCGCCAAAAGCCATCTCTGCGCAGGGATGGGCGTCCGGGGCGGCGAACGCATTCGTCCCCGCCGCCGCGAGAGCCGCGACGACGACGAAGGCACAGACGAGAAGGCGTAGCCAGCTTCGCTGCATAAACACCCCTGGACGGACTCCAGATTAGCACGGCAAGTCCTGCGTCAAAAGTCTTTGTCATTCCTCGAAAAGGATGTGCAGACCAGCCAAGCTGGCGTGCGCTGGGATTTTGCAGAGATGAAATTCGCCGCCTCAGCGCAAAGGAGGCGTTTGCATGTTTGACAGAGCATGCCCTGCGCGAGCTTCGCCGATCTCCGGCGCTTGCACGAGCGGGGATGGAAATCGGACTTAACGCGAACTGTCCTACATTTCTCGAGTCAATCAGCGAAAGTCTGCTAGCTCGGCGGACGGGACGATCGGCGCCGTTTGCGCGGCAGGGCGACGACTCTGCATCAGATGGCCGCGCGGCGATGGCGCCTTTATGGCCGGCCACAAATGTCTTGACATGGTGTTCGGTCTGCTTCGTTATTGCCGCCGATGGTTCCCTTCGGGGATCAAAAGGGAACTCGGTGCGCGCCTGACGGCGCTATGCCGAGGCTGCCCCCGCAACTGTAAGCGGCGAGCCTTAGAGCCACAAAGCCACTGGGGATCTTACCCTGGGAAGGCGGTTCAAGGCGGCGACCCGCGAGCCAGGAGACCTGCCATCGATCGTGGTCACGCGCGAGAGCGTCGGGCGGGGTGCACCGAGGCGGTCCAAAACTGTCGTCACGCGCCTTAGGCGCTAATTCGGCAGTACAAGACCTTTCGCAGTGACGGCCCACGTTGCTGCGAGTCTCGGCTCATGCATACTCTCTCCTCGACCGCCGCCAATGGCGGCATTTACGGCGTCGCGCGCCGTCGCCCGTCCCTTCTTTCCTACATCCTTTGCGCGGGCCTCGTTTCGCCGGCGCTCGGCCGGGAGACGCTTCCGGTTATCGAAGTCGGCAAGCCGACGCCCACCGGGACGCGCGCGGGAAGCGCCTTTTCGAGTGGGGCGACCGCGGACGGCCAACAGGCGGAAGCCAACGGCGGCGGCACGGAAATCGGTCCCGGCGACAACGGGGAAATTTGCGCCGACGGCATCTGCAACAATCCCGCCTCCTATGCCGCGCCGATCGGGTCGCTCGGCGCCAAGGTCAACACGCCGGTGATGAATACGCCAGTCACGACGAAGATGGTCACGCGGCGCATGCTCGAAGACCAGCAGGCCATCACGCTGGACCAGGCGTTGAAGAACGTCAGCGGCGTGACCACCTCGGGCGGCGGCGACGCGGCGCTGGGCAATTCCTTCCGACAGATCATCATTCGCGGCTTTCAGACGCAGAACTACTTCCGCGACGGTTTCCGGGTCGACAGTTTCGGCCTCAACTTCGCCGGCTCGAGCAGCGCCGAGCTGGCCAATGTGGAGAGCGTCGAGGTGCTGAAAGGCCCTGCCGCCATCCTTTACGGCGCGGTGGAGCCCGGCGGCATCGTCAACATCAACACAAAGCAGCCGCTCGCAAAGCCTTCCGCCTCCGTGCAGCAGCAGATCGGCAGCTACGCCTCCTATCGCACGGTCGTCGACGCCACCGGGCCGGTCGCCTCCAACAAGGATCTGCTCTACCGCTTCATCCTCTCCTATGAGAACGACGGGTCGTTTCGCAGCTTCGACTACACAAGAAACACGATGGTCAATCCGGTCGTCAGATGGAACATCGACGCCAGCAACTGGATCAGAGCGTCGACGCAGTTCCAGCAGAACAATATGAATCAGGACTGGTTTTACGTTCCTTATTACGGGATGTTCTTGCCCCTGTGGCTCGGGCGCAGTTTCAACTGGGGGCCGCAGTCGCCATACGCCCAGCGGCAAAACTTCAGCGAGGTGACCTGGCATCACGACTTCAGCAAGGATTGGTCGATCCAGCAGACCCTGTTCATGCAAATCTTGCATGCCAATTGGCAGAACAATGGCGGAACCACCTCCATCTCAGACTGCATAACGCCGGGAAGCGCCAGCTGCTATCTGCCCTCGGTCAACTTCATTCCTTTCTATCAGACCTACTCGCCCAACAATGTCCTGCTGAACTACGGCTCATATCCGTCGGACAACAGACAGGCGGAATATGCGACGGCGATCAATCTCGTCGGACATTTCAACACCGGCGAACACGCCAGCCATACTTTGCTTTCCGGAGCCGATTACTATCGTTACAACTTCAGCGGTCAGAACATGATCCCGCAGTATCCCGGGACGGTCGCCATATTCGGCGCCCCCTATCTCCCGACCCCCATCGGCGGGCTCGTTCCCTACAACGCCACACGGCAATCCGCCGACAATTACGGCGTCTATCTGCAGGACCAGATCAAACTGCCGTTCGGCCTTCACGTGCTCGGCGGCGCCCGCTGGCAGTATATCGACAGCCGAACCGGAGCCTCCGACAATATGAATTTCTGCGGGCCGTATTCGTCGAACTGGCGGTCAGGCGTTGCGATCCCGTGCAACTTCGCCACGATCGCCAGCACCTCGCGCTTTGTCAGCCAGAGGGTTACGCCGCGCGTCGGTTTCTTGTGGCGACCGCTGGAATGGCTCAGTTTTTATGGAAATTATGCGGAATCCTACGGTCCGAACTACGACGGCAAGCTGGTCTACGGCACGAACGACCCGACCCCGCCGAGCGCCGGCGCGCAAGAGGAAGCCGGACTGAAGTTATCGCTATTTGGCGACAGGCTTCAGGCGACGGCGGCCTATTACCATCTGGTCAAGACCAATATTCCAATCGGCGTCCCCTATGACTTCAACCACGTGACGCTTGTCGGTCAGGGGCGTTCGCAGGGACCGGAACTCGACATTCAGGGCGAGATCCTGCCCGGCTGGAGCCTGAATCTCGCCTACGCCAACACCGTCGCCATCACCACCAAATCAAATCCGACGCACCTCGGCGTTCCCGTCGTCGGACAGCCGATCCCCTTCGTTCCTCGCAATGTCGGCTCCCTGGCTTCGGCCTATGAGTTCAAGGAAGGTCAGCTGAAGGGTCTGCGCGTGGGGGCGCGTTATGATTACACCGGCTATCTGCCCTTCTTTCATGCCGCAAACGACGCCAGCTATATCTATGGCCAGTCGACGCCAAGCTATGGCCTCGTCGGTCTGTTCGGCGCCTATGAGTTCAGCCTCGACCAATTCAAGATCGTCGCGCAGCTCAATGTGAGCAATCTCCTCGACAAGACCTATTTCGTTACCGGCGGATTGGGTCCGCAGGCCTTCGACGACGCCCATCCCGGCGGCTACGTCGTGCCCTATACGAATCCAATCCAGGTGGGTTGGAACATGCCTGGTTACAATTTCAACGTCATCGGCGCCCCACGGACGTTTCGCGGTTCGATCAAAGCGTCGTTCTGAATGTGACATGCGGCTACGCCTCTCGTGAGCGGCGCGCCAAAGAAGAGAAGGTGGACGTGATGTCAGAGGTAGCTGAACATGCTCCAACACGAGTGGTCGAGCCGGACGGAACGCCGCTCGACGTGTTCTCCCTGCCAACGGATCCGGCGAGCCTCGAGGAACTACTGCGCGACCTCTTCGAGAACCATTGGCGAGAGATTACATTCGGCATCCTCATCCAGGGCGCCGCCTGGGAGATGAAGACCGATCGGCCGCCGACGCGGATCGGAATGCTCGATGGCTATCTGACGGTCGCCTTCGGCGTCCCGCATTTCCATCTGTGTATCGGAGAGCACAAGGGAACCCGAAGCTGTCCGACGCCGCCGGAGGTGGCGCGACACAGACGCACGGCGCGGGCGGAAATCTATCGCCGGATCGGGCGCTCCTGCGTGCCCATGTCCTGGGGCTTACAGCTCTTCAATGGAGCCAATGAGCAGCAGATCACGGTGCTGTTGCCCAATCCCTTCCTCCATCCGGAGACCGACAGGTTTCTCAAGGAGCCGGATTGGTCGCGCCTCGCCCTGTGGGACAAGCTTCGGGCGCGATGGTTCGGCCTCACCGAACCCGACCCGATCGACCGGTCCGCGCGCCGCGGCGCATAGGCGCGAACGCTTCACCCGGCGGAATCGCTCCTCCTCGCCGAGGACAACTGATCGTCATCCTCAAAACCAAGGAGACTGACATGAGCGCACGATATTTGCCTTGCTTCCTCTCGCGGCCCGCCATCGGGATCGCGGCGCTCGCGGTCGCGAGCGTCCTATTCACCGTCGGCTTCGCCTGTGCGGTTCCGCTCGCGGCCTTTGCGGCGATCGCCGCGCTGTGCTTCGGGCGGCGCGAGGCGCTTGTGGCGATCGGTGTGGTCTGGCTTGCGAATCAGGCGTGGGGCTTCGCCTTCATGCATTATCCTCTCGACGCTGAGACCTTCGCCTGGGGCGGCGCGCTCGGCGTCATCGCTGCGCTCTCATGCGAAGCCGCCGGTCTCGCGCATCGGCGGTTGTCTGGCCCCTTGGGCCTCGTCGCCGCGTTCCTGTCAGCTTTCCTCGTCTATGAAGGCGCGCTGATCCTGATCGATCTCGTCGTCTTGCAGGGCGGCGACGATTTTGCCCCGGCCGTCGCGACCCGGATTTTCCTCATCAACGCCTGCGCCTTTGGCGGTCTTCTCGCGGTGAAGACGCTCGTCGCCGGCTTGACGCCGAGGCCCGAGGGAGCGGCGACGCTCGCGCCCCGTCACATCTGACGCACATTGCGGAGCGCCTGGCGAAGGCTGGCGCTCCGCAGCCTTTTTCCCACTGAAGGGAACACGATGACTGCAAAGCTCTATACCAGGAAAGGCGACGGCGGCGCCACGAGCCTGTTTTCCGGCCGTCGTGCGGAGAAATTCGACCCGCGCGTTGGCGCCGTCGGCGACCTGGACGAATTGTCGGCGAGCGTGGGGCTTGCGCGTCTCGCCTATCCGTCTGCGAATGACCTGCTGCGTTCAGTGCAGCGTGCGCTCTATACGATCAGCGCTATCGTCAGCGCAGAGGATCGGCCGACTGAGATGACCCTCTCCGACGCCGAGGTCATCGCGCTCGAAGACGAGATCGACCGCATCAGCGAGAGGCTGCCTGAACTTCGAGAATTCATTTATCCCGGCGCGGACGAGGCGAGCTGCCGCCTCCATTTCGCGCGCGCAGTTGCGCGCCGGGCCGAACGCGCGATAGCTGGTCTCGTTGAGCCGGCTGCGCCAGCAACATCTCTGGCCTTTCTGAATCGCTTGAGCGATCTGCTATTCGTGCTGGCGCGACAGGCCGATTATTCGCATGGACGCTCGGACGCGACATTCAAGACATGAGATGTCTGGCCGCGCGCGAACCGGACGACGCCGCAGCAAGAAGCCGCGAGCCCCGCCCACCGCGCCAACCAAAAAAACCCCCGCCAAAAATGACGGGGGTTTGTCACTGATCTGGCCGGCCAGCGGCCGTGCTTTCTTCTACCGATCCAAACGAAGCGAGGCTGGACTTCGCTTAGTCAGCATAGCTTCAGTATTTTGCAACGACCGGGGCCGGAGCGCCCCAGTTGAAGTGATAGTTCACGCCGGCGCGGACGATATTGCCGTTGACCCGCGCCGAGGTCTGGAGGCCAAGGCCCCACAACTGCACGCCGCCGGTGTTAGCGCCCGACTCGAAGCCGTAGGCGGTGGTGGTGATTCTGCCGAGGTCATAGTACAGATATTCGACCTTGGCGCTCCAATTGGGCCAGAACATCCACTCGAGGCCGCCGCCGGCGGTCCAGCCGGTCCGCGTGTCCGCGAAGGACGACGCGCCAAAGGACGTCAGAGGCGAGGGCAAAAACGCCCCGAAGCTGTGGCTGGTGACGAAGGCGTTATTCACGCTCACGCCGCCATAGGCGAAACCACCGGTGCCGTAGACCAGCAGGGTCGGAGTGAACAGCCAACCAAGGCGGCCGCGAACCGTCCCGAGATAATCGAGACTGCCGCGCAACTGTCCAACCGTGGTGAAGGTGGAGCCTGTCCCGGCCGGGAACGACGACGGCGTCGTCGCAATGAAGCTTCTGGAGCCGGAAGTCCCCGCGATGCCCTGGATATCGGCTTCGAGACCTACGATAAAGTTATTGTAGAACTGGAAGTTATAGCCGATCTGGCCGCCGCCGATGAAGCCGCCGTTGTTGTTTCCGCTGACGAAGCTCGTAGCGCTCGCCGCCGCTTCCGCGGACAAGACAGGCTGGGGGAAGACGCCTGGCCCGGGAACGATGCCAAAAGCGGTATTGGTGATATTGCCTGAGGCGGCCCAAGTGCCGCCGGCGTTCAAGCCAACGTAGAACCCGGTCCACATGGGGGGCGGCGGGGGCGGCGGCGGAAGAACAGGCGGCCCCTTGCGGGACGGAAGATCGGCGGCGAAAGCCGAGCCGGCGACAAGCGCCGATACTGCGGCCGAAATCAACATTCGTCTCATTAGATCAGTCTCATTTTGTTGTTTCAGGAGTGCAGCTTAGAAGAAGTTGGCAGAGACATTTTTCACAATCAAAGGATATTTCCGATCGTTTCTGAAATAGCCGACGGCTGTGCTCAGGGCGCCACACTAGGTTGCAATGGCGGGGGGGCGTCCCGACGATGCGGCCGCTATTCCAAGCCTGAGGCAGGCTCGTCGGAATCCGCTGGACAGAAGCGCGATTCATGCTAGCCTTTGCCTGCGTCAATATGACGCGCGCGTCTCCCTTTGGGGCAAAGCGCCGGACAAGGCGCAGCATCATGAGAGGAATGACGAAATGGCTAGCAAAGAACTCGAAATCACCTCGACGACCTACATTATGGCGGGCGTTGGCGCGGTAATTATGGGCGGCCTCGCGGCTGCGGCGCTTGGCGGCCTGCAGAACACCATCGCAGCCGCGGTCGTGGGGGGATTGGCGGGCGGTTGCCTGGGGCTCTTCTTCTGACATCGTTTCGGTCGGCGCTCGTGGGTCCCCCGGCGCCGACCTCACGGATTTCAGTGTCCTAGAATTTCCTCGCGGCCAGCGGGTTCGGCGTCGGTTCGCCGATTTTGAACAGCATACTTTTGTCTGTGTGTTCGAAGAGCTTTTCGCCCTTGAGCATCAGCCGCGTGGTTTCATCGTAGCTCCACGTTCCGTCATCGTTGATTTTGACGCGGATGCGATATTCGTCGGTCCGAAAGGCCGATTCCAAAAAGGGATTGGAGCAAATTCCACTTGTCGTGAGACCCCGCGACGCGACAAGTTCGAACTCCCTCGCGTCCGGCGTCGCCTTGCCGACCGCCATGGCGATCTGTCCGCGTGGAATTGCCAGCGTTTGCAAGATCACGCCGGTCGCCGGCTCCCACAGCCAGTAGCCGATCTGGTCGTGGTAGGTCTCGACCTCTCCGGGCTTTACGACATGCTGATGATAACGCAGCCCGTAGAAGAGCTGTGGGCCGTTGGTTTGCGGGTCGATCGGCTGCAGCTCCAAGCGCTCCACGAAGATTTGCGTCTCTGGCCCTTCAGCCTTCGGATTGACGTCCACGCCTTTCTCGCCGCGCCACGCGCCGGCCATTGGACGCAAGGGGCCGAGGTTGGCGAGCGTGTCAGGATCGACGTTGGATGGCTCTGTAAAAATATCTGCAAGATAGCGGCCATAAATATCCGTCATCGCCGACTTCCTTGAAAGGCGCATGTCCAGCCGCGATGCTAACCTCGGACCTGTCGTATGTCACGGCGTGCGGCACAGGGCGGCGCGAGGAATCGCCGCGGCCTGCAACCCTTCGCATGACGAAAACGTTCTTCTGGGCGCGTTGCGGCGCATCGGCGCCCGCTTGATGACGGAGAGCGTAATGAGCAATTCAAACCAAAGCCCTCGGAAGAAAGCGAACCACTATATTTTTGCGGGCGTCGGCGCGGTCCTCGGCGGACTTGCCGGCGGGGGAATGGCGGGTCTCGTCACTGCCGTCGCCGGCGCGGCGCTGGGCGGGCTCCTCGGCTACAACATGCTCAAGCGGCTTTAGGATCGACCGCCAACATTGACCCCGCGCAGGCGGCGTTTATCCTCGTCGACTATGAAAGACCCCTATGAGACGCTGGGCGTCGCCCGCACCGCTTCGCCCGACGAGATCAAGAAAGCCTATCTGCGGCTCGCAAAGAAGCTCCATCCGGATCTCAACCCCGGCGACAAGAACGCCGAAGAAAGGTTTAAAGAAGTTTCGAGCGCGAACGACTTTCTTTCCGACGCCGAAAAGCGCCGTCGTTACGACGCCGGCGAAATCGACGCGACGGGCGCGGAACGGCCGCAGCACAGATACTATCGGGATTACGCCGCGGCCTCCGGCCATCCGTATGAATCGCAGGCGGCGTATTCAGACTTCAGCGAGGACGATATCTTCGCCGAGCTGTTGAGACGTCGGGCGCAGGAATCACGACGTGCGCGCGGCCCCGATCTCCACTACCGGCTCGAGATCGACTTTCTCGACGCGGTCAATGGTGCGCAAAAGGAGATCGCCCTGCCGCAGGGCGGCGCGCTGCACGTGACGATCCCCGCAGGGATCGAAGAAGGACAGATCCTGCGACTGCGCGGCAAAGGCGCGCCGTCGCACGGAGAGGGAGAAGCCGGCGACGCGCTGATCGAGATCGCCGTTCGTCCGCACCATTTCTTTTCCAGAGAAGGCGACGATATCCTGCTCGATTTGCCGATCACCATCGCCGAGGCGGCGTTGGGGGCGGAGGTGAAGGCGGCGACGCCCAGCGGCAAGGTGCTGTTGAAAATCCCCAAGGGATCGAATACCGGCACAGTGCTTCGTCTCAAGGGCAAGGGCGTCGCCCGCAAGGACCGGCGCGGCGATGAACTCGTCAGACTCAAAGTCATGGCGCCGACGCAGCCGGAGCCCGAATTGGAGGCGTTTCTTTCGAGTTGGAAACCAGCATCGCCCTACAATCCGCGCCAGGACATGGAGTGACGCGCCGTGAAAGAGCAAGAGTTTCTCCAACACGCCGCGCTCGACCATGTGACGCTGAAGATGTGGATCGCGGAGGCGTGGCTCATCCCGGCAGAGAGCGCCGGCGAGCGCGATTACAGCGAGATCGACCTCGCGCGCGCCAGGCTGATTATGGAGCTGCAGAAAGACTTGGGCGTGAACGACCCCGGCGTCGGCGTCATCCTGCACCTCATCGATCAGCTTCACGGCCTGCGGCGGGCGATGAAAGACCTGCTCGGCGCCGTTCATGACGACGGAAATCCCGACAGGCGCAGATCAAACTAGCGGTCTTTCTGGGGCGCGCGGCACAGGGCGCCGCTCTGGGCGTCCGGGCGCCGGGTTTCGACATCCAGCGCCTGGATGAGGCGCGTCAGCGTCTCTGGGACCGGCTCGGCGACGATCGTGTTCAGACACTCCCGAAGCGCGGCGCCCAGTTGACGCTGAATGATCAGGTGATCCCGCGCCTTTTCCTTATGGAATATATCGGGCCGAACAGTATGCACGCTGCTTTTTCCTTTTCCGGTCGCGGCCGCCGCCAACCGCCCCTATGTTATGCCGATAACCCGCTACATTACGGCGGCGTTCCGGAAAGCCGCGGCAAGAAATTGAAACTCCTGCGAGAAAATGCGC
This sequence comes from Methylocystis sp. NC52PC, assembly GCF_055698645.1. Classification (NCBI taxonomy): domain Bacteria; kingdom Pseudomonadati; phylum Pseudomonadota; class Alphaproteobacteria; order Hyphomicrobiales; family Methylocystaceae; genus Methylocystis; species Methylocystis sp. NC52PC. The sequence goes on from NZ_CP170127.1 coordinate 3,738,915, forward strand.
GGAGAAACCGAGCTTCGTCACAGCAATCGCCCAATTCGGGATGGCTTCTTCTGAGCGTTGGAACTCGGGAGCGCGCTCTCCGGTTATGAAGCAGCCAGGCAATGACTGGCGCGCATTCGTCCCAACCGAGGTAAGCAGTGCCCTGGATGCATCAGCTCAGCCGGGCGTCGATCAAGCGGCAAGGGCCCCTTAGCTGGACGATTGCGCTGGCGCTGTTCGCCGTGAGCCTCGGCGTCCGCGTCCTGTTCGACCCTGTTCTGAGCGGGATGAAATTTCTCACCTTCTATCCGGCGATTGCATTGGCCACGCTTATCTGCGGCTGGCGGCAGGGCGCGGTCGTCCTGGCCCTGTCGGCCGTCACGGGATGGCGGTTCTACTTAGAACCGTTCGATTCCTTCGAACTCAAAGACAAGGCGACCGTTGGAGCGATTATCGGCTTTCTTCTGGTTGGCGGCTTCATCGTCGCTCTCGTGGCGGGGCTGCGCGAGGCCGTTCGGCGCGTCGAGCTGGCGAAAGCCGTGCAGGAAACTTTGTTCAGCGAGCTCCAGCATCGGGTCGCCAATAATCTGCAGCTCGTTGTCGCATTACTGCGAAACGCCCAGCGCAATTTGCGCAATCCGGTGCTCGCGGCTCAAACTCTCAACGAGGCCGAGGAGCGCATCATCGCGATGTCGCAATTGCATCGGCGGCTTCACGACGGGACGGCTTATGGGAATGGCCTGGAGCCGCTGTTGCGGGAAATGCTTGCGAACGCCTTTCGAGACCTGCCGGTCAAGGCGACGGTCGACATCAAAGGCGCGCCGGAGCTTTCCATCGATCAGATGACGGCTATTAGCCTGCTGGTGAACGAGGCCGCCCTGAACGCGGCGAAACATGTGTTCTCAAAGGGGCTCGGCGCGCGTTTCAATGTCTCTCTCGCAAAGGACGCCGCCGGGCGTCTGCTTCTCCAAATCAGCGACGACGGCCCGGGCATGCTCGAGAGCGCCGACCCGATGGGCTCGTTGGGGATGGGCATCATGGAGGCGTTCGCCACTCAGCTCGGCGGCTCGCTCGAGGTGGCGCGCGGCGCCGGCACGTCCTTAAGCGTGCAGTTTGCGACGCGGTGAGCGACCGACGCGTCACAGACGCCAGACCTTGCGCCCAGGCGTAAGGCGGGCTGTTCAGCCTTGACCAACGTCGTATAGTATCCGCTGTCTTTTTGAGCGGGGTCATGTCATGGCGTCTCTTCGTAAAATTGTTTCGCTCTCGCTTGCCGCCGCGGGATTGGCGTCGAGCCTCACCCTAACCACGCCGGCCGCGGCCCAATGGGGTTGGGGTCCAGGCTGGGGCTGGGGCTACGGGTATAATAACGGGGCCGCGGTCGCCGGCGCCGCCATCGGCGGGCTGGCGTTGGGGACGATGCTTGGCGCAGCCGTCGCTTCTCAAGAGCAATATGCGGAGCCTTATTACGCCGCGCCCCCTTCCCGCCGCGGAGCGCGTCTGTGTCCCGCCTGGCAGCCGATATATGACGACTGGGGAACATTCATCCGATACCAGCGCGTCAAGGTGGCCTGCTGAGACACCCGAACGCGATGTTGAAAGCTGCGCTTATCGTCGCTCTGGCGGTCGCTCTCGGCGCCTGCGGCGCCAATTTTCATGTCAGAGGACCCTGCTCGACGCCCGGCGTGTCGCCGTTCGCGTCCAATTGTCCGGCTCCCGCGCCAGACAAGGGTAAGTAAGGCCTCCACAACTTGGGGCTGGCGGGTTGGCCGGCCTCGCTCGGAAGGAGACCGCCAATGCCGAGATTTGCCCTTGCGCTGATATGCGCCGTCGGAACGTTGAGTTTCAACTTGAGCGCTTCCGCTCAAACGACCGCGCCCGCCGCGCCCGATTGTGCGGCCCGGGCGACCGAGAAGAAGCTCGCTGGCGCCGCGCTCAACAGCTTCATGAAGAAGTGCGAGCGTGACGCCGCGACCCGCGGCTGCGAGGCCGCCGCCGCCGAGAAGAAATTGGCCGGAGCCGCACGGACCAGCTTCACGAGAAAATGCGTCAAAGACGCGGTTTCGCCGCCAGCCAGTCAGTAGTGCGAGCTACAGTTGTACTTCTGCGACAGTCGCAGAGGAATGTCGCTTCCTGTAAAACGCCAAGCTTGGCGAACGGCCTTGTCAGGCGCTAGCCTCGGCAAGGTTTCAGGGGCAGTTTTCAGGGGTATGCGGCTTGTCTCCGCCAGCCGGGGACAAGCCGCTTTTCATTTGCGGCCCCCGTTCCCGGGGATGTTCCGTTTTCGATCAGCTCCTTGAATAATCAGAAAATTCGAGCAAAGATAGGCGCTGGGTCGGAGGCTCTTGCCGCCGCTTTCTTCACCACGACCGTCTGGAGGGAAACATGGATTTTCGTCCGTCGTCCGTCCGTGATGCGATCCGGGCCGCCGGCGTCACAGCAGAAGGATCGCTTCCGCAACGCCCCGACGCCGGGCATGATTTCGATGCGCCGGCATGGCGCAGCCCAGTGAACGGCTGGCCCGGGCCCTCCGTCTGCAGGCGCTTTCCGCCGCGCTTGATCGACCTGGAGCGGCGCGCCCGCTTCGCGCGCCTGCCGCTCGATCAGCGCTGACCCGCCGAAGGCGAGCGGACGTCGCGCCGCTCGCCGAGGGCCGACAACGCGCTATCTCCCCTGCTCTACCGTCGAACGGCGCGAGAGCCATGTCGTCAAAACCTCCCGTCCGGCAACGCACTCCCGAGGACGATCCGGCGCCCGGCGCGCCGGGGACGGGAGAAGATGTCTGCCCAGAATGCCACGGAACCGGCAAGAAGACCGATCCGGACACAGGCGCCCGGTTCGACGCGCCATGCCCGCGCTGCGACGGCAGCGGCCGCATCGTCGAGGGCATTGGCGGCGGCTGACCAGCCCTCAAAGTCTCGTGCCTTCGTCAATCTCGCCGGGACGGAAGGGCGTCTCGAACTCGGCCCCTATGCCGCCGGCGAAGTGGCGCACCACAATGGCCGGAGTCGCGCCGACGACGATGCGCAAGCCAGGATCAGGCCGCGCCTCAGTCTCCAGGCCGACGCCCGAGAGCGACAGATCGCGGATCCTGACAATGGTCTCCTGTCCGTCGGGCAGCCGCAGAAGGGTCCTCGGCATGATCGGAACGATGCGCTCGTGCCGGCGGTCGTCCGGAAGATTGACGGCGTGGCGGTTGGCGAACCAGGTCAGCTGGTCGGCGAGCCGGTCGCGCTTCGCGGCCGACAGATTCATCGTCAGCGCAAAGCCCGCCTCCGTATGGTCGGTGGCGACGCCCGCGAAGCGGCCGATCTGGTCGAGATAGACAATGACCTTTTCGCCGATGGCCGCCCGGACCGGCGCCATCAGCGTCATGTCGCCCGGCGACATCTCGAGCGTCCGACAGGGATATTCGCGCCGTGACTCCAGCATGCAGCGCCCGAACAAAGTGACGGGCACGCGCTGGAACCGTCGACTTTCATGCAGCTTCCAGGACTGATTGTATTCAAGCTGGGTGGCCGCCATGTCTTCGCGTATCTGCGTCTCGAGTTACAGAACGATACCACGAGCGTCTTTAAGGATTCTTACAGACGGAAGAAAAGACGGACTATAATACTATCTGTTTTGATTATATACAACGAGACGCGGCCGAGTTTGCCCATGCTGAACTGCCTGGACGGCGCCAGGAAGGAACCCCGGAAACAGGACGCGCATCGAAAGGAATTCCAGCGGGTCCACGCGCATTTCCCCGAGCCACTCCGCCGGATGGGCTGGCGACAGGGCGCCGAGCATGCGCGCATGGGTCTTGCCGAAATGACGCAAGGGCAGTAGCAGCAGCTCGAGTTCGAGCTGGTGCTCTGCCGCGGCGACGCTCGTTCTCGCGCCGGCGATAACGGGCGTGACGCCGTCCATCGCGGTCATCAGCGTCGCGGATACGCTGCGACGATGCTTTTCCTGCCACAAGTCGACAAAAGACTCGCCTCTCTGCTCGGCCTGCCAGAGCGCATCGATGCGCGCCCCGGAAAACCGGAAGGGAAAGGCGCCCTCCGCGTCCACCTCAAGGATGAAGGCGTCAGCGAGGATGTTGCGTATCATGGCCGGATCGATATGCGCGCGATCGGGAGCGGCGCGCGCGCCTCTCAGCTTGTTCCAATATGCGAACAACTCCTTGCTGACCTGATGTCTCATCTCTTCCCGTCCCGGTGACCGGCGGCTTGCGCCAGATCGAAACAGGGCGCCCCCACAGCGCCCGTCTTACGCGACGTTCAGCAGTCGGCGTGCCATGGGCGTGGGTTAACCTTTTCTCAATCTCTTTCTTGCCGAAACCTTAGCCTTATGGGAGATTTGCCGCGTGGGCCGGCGACAGGGAGAAGCTCCGCTTCCTTCGAAGGTCTCAACCAAGACGAAGCTGACTGTTTTCGGGAAGTCATCTTTCTTAAGCGACAAGACGCGGATAAGAGGGGGAGCGTTTGCTCCGGCGCTTCCCCTTGTCCTCTCCTTGGCGTCTGCAACGCGCGTTGCTCCAGCGCCGGCGTCGCGGCAAGGCGCGGCAGGGGGCTGGCGCGGGACCGCCTGGAGAGAGACGTGGCCGACGACAGGGAGAAGATGCTCAATCTGCCGGGGGTGATCAGCGCCCTCCTCGGCGTCATGGCGGCCATTCAGCTTTTCGTCGCGGTCGCGCCGCCAAGCGTCGTCCACTCCCTGTACGACGCCTTCGCTTTCATCCCTTTGCGCCTGAGTTTCCTTTTGGCCCCGCAACGGGTTCTTGCCGCGCTCGGCGCGAGTCCCCTCGATCAGGGCCGCGAAGAGTTCGCCACCCTTCTCGGGGCCGGCCCGCTCGTCTATGTCACGCCCATCACCTATGCTTTTCTTCACGGCGGCTGGACGCATCTTCTCATCAACGCTCTCACGCTCGCGGCTTTTGGCGCGCCCGTCGCGCGCCGTCTCGGCGGCGCCCGCTTTCTTTGGTTTTTCGGCGCCTGCGCCGTCGCTGGCGCGATGCTGCATTTTTTACTGCACGCCCTCGACGCGACTCCAGTCGTCGGCGCCTCGGCGGCGATCTCCGGAACGATGGCGGCGATCGTGCGTTTTGCATTTACCCCCGGCGCGCGGCTGGGTTACGACTCGATTGGCGGGACAAGGGCGCGGACCGCGTCGCTTTCGCAGCTTCGCGAGAACAGACAGGCGATGCTTTTTCTGATCGTCTGGTTCGGCGCGAACCTCCTCTTCGGCGCCTTCCCCGAGGCGATGGGTTCGTCCGAGCCGATCGCCTGGGAAGCGCATCTCGGAGGGTTCCTTTTCGGGCTCCTGACCTTCAGCGCCTTCGACCATTGGGGGCGGCAGGTCTAGCGCCCTTCGCTTGAACAGCCGCCGGGCCGCCGCCGCGGCGCGCGCAGGGGCCGGGCTGATCGAGGGAGGGAAGCGATGACTGTTGCAATGATTCTTTCTGAAAAAGGCCGGCATGTCGTGACGGCGGCGCCGACGGTCACCCTGCATCATGTGACCCAGGAGCTGATGCGTCACGGGATCGGCGCCCTGGTTATCGTCGACGGCGGCGGCGTGGTCGTTGGACTGATCTCGGAACGAGACGTCGTGGCGGCCGTTGCAACCGGCGGGGCGCGGGCGCTCGAGGAGCCGGTGTCAAACCACATGCAGCAGGCGCCGGTGACGGCTCACGAAAACGACACGGTCGACACCACCATGCAGACCATGACGCTCGAACGGCGTCGCCACCTTCCGGTCATGCGGGACGACCGTCTGACGGGCCTTGTCTCGATCGGCGACGTGGTGAAATATCGTATTCGCGTCATCGAAGAAGAACATCGCTCGATGCGCGAATACATCGCCCAGGCTTGAAGGCCCCACTTGAAAGCCTGGCCCGATCGCGTCGCAGACGCGATCGGTCGAGCGATCAGACCGTCGCGCCCGGAATGGGGATATGCGCGAAAATGTTGGGCAAAGCGCGCTTCGCGGCGGAGCGTCCGACATTGATGAGCTGATCGGCCTTGTGGAAATCGAACATGCCAATATCCTCCATCCGCGCGGTGATGGTGGCGTCCGGCGGGTCGCCGGCTAGCCGCGAACGCAGGATGCGGTCCTGAATAATGTTGAAAGCGTCGATCATCGCCGTCGCGACGTTCGGCGCATCGCCCGGCTGACGCTCGAAATAGCGCGGCAGGATGCGATCCACGAAAGAAATGTCTGGCTTGTCCCCAAACGGCCCAGCCTCGGCCGCGCGCTTCGCCGCCGCCGGATCGTCGCGAATGACGCGCGCCCGATACATCGTGTCGGCGGTGACGTTGACCGCAATGACGAATTCCGCGCCGAGGGCGCGACAGACGGTCACCGGCACAGGATTGACCAGCGCGCCGTCGAAAAGCCAGCGGTCGCCCACGCGTACCGGCTCGAAAATGCCGGGGAGCGCGTAGGAGGCGCGGATGGCGTGGGCCAGCCCGCCGCGTTGCAGCCAGACCTCGTGACCCGTCCCGACTTCCGTCGCGACAGCTGCGAAGGGGATTGGCAAATCCTCGATGTTGAGGGAGTCGAGCTCCTGCTCCAGCGCCGCCTTCAGCCGCTCGCCGGTGATGAGGCTGGCGCCGGAAAAGGAAAGATCCATCAGGGTGAACACGCGCCGCCGAGTGAGCGAACGCGCGAAGGTCTCGATCTGATCCAGCCGGCCGGCGGCATAGCATCCGCCCACCACGGCGCCGATGGACGTGCCGGCGACAATGTCTGGATGAATTCCCTGCTCGGACAGTTCGCGCAGCACGCCGATATGGGACCAGCCTCGCGCTGCGCCCGCGCCGAGGGCCAGCCCGATCAGCGGCTGGCCGCGGGGCCGTGTGCGCGTGTCGCGATCCTCGCCCAAAACAGCCGGGGGCCCGCCCCTTTCGGGTGTTTCCGTGGCGTTCGTCACTTCCCGCGACTCGCTGGTGATCGAAGTGTCCGTGCGTCGTAGCAGCGATAACATCACATAATTCCTGCTCAGTCGTCCCCTCTGCCAATCTTTTTGATTTTATATGGGAGCGAGGCTGCGCCTCGAAAATGGCCAGGAGGTTAACCTTTGGCCAAACACCTTATGCAGGCCGCAGGTTCCGTCGAGAGCCGTCAAGCCTCGAGCAAGCGTCGCCTATTTTGGGCGCTGCGGACCAGATGCAGGAAGAGCCGGCGTGCGCCGTTACTCTGTAAAAATCAATCGCCGCGGCCCGCCGTCAGTCGTCACCTGCCGATAGAAACACGACTTGCGGCCGGTATGGCAGGCCTTGCCGTCGCCGCCGGCTTCGACCGTCAACATGAGCGCGTCCTGGTCGCAGTCCACGGAAAGCGACACGACTCGCTGCACCTGTCCGGAAGTGTCGCCCTTGCGCCAGAGCGCGTTACGCGAGCGGGACCAGTAATGGGCGACGCCGGTCTCGATGGTCTTATCCAGCGCCAGCTGGTTCATATAGGCGACCATGAGAATCTCGCGCGTCGCGGCCTCCACCGTCACGCAGACGATGAGGCCGCTCGCGTCGAAACGGGGCGCAAATTGTGTCCCCTCCTCCAGCGCCGCCTTGTCCATCAACGGGCGCCGCGCAGCAGCGTGTAGAAATGCGCCTGCTGGGCCGGATCGTCGCGGAAGACGCCCGAGAACTGGACCGTTACCGTAGACGAGCCCTGTTTCAGCACGCCGCGCATGGACATGCACATATGCTCCGCCTCGACCAGCACGGCGACGCCGCGCGGATTGAGATGCGTCTCGATCTCGCCTGCGATCTGCGCCGTCATCGCCTCCTGGGTCTGAAGGCGGCGCGCAAAGACGTCGACGAGACGCGCAAGCTTCGAGAGGCCGACGACGCCGCCTGTGGGATAATAGGCGATATGCGCCTTGCCGACGAAGGGCACGACATGGTGCTCGCAATGCGAGGTGAAGGGGATGTCGCGCACCAGGACGAGGTCGTCATAGCCTTCGACCTCCTCGAAGACGCGAGAGAGCACCTCGTCCGCGGTCTCCTGATAGCCTTTGAAAAACTCCTCGTACGCCTTCACCACGCGGCGGGGCGTCTCGCGCAGGCCCTCGCGGTCGGGATTGTCTCCGGCCCAGCGCAGCAGCGTGCGCACCGCCGCCTCGGCTTCGGCGCGGGACGGGCGCTCGAGCCTCTTCCCGGCGCCTTCGGACGCGGCAGGGCGCTCGGCGGTCGCAGGCGTGGCGTCGATCATTGGCGTGCGATCTTCTTCGAAACCGGGGCGGGCGGGAAAGGTCTTAACCACGTCATCCATGTGGCGCCTCCTCAAACTGTCGCGCCGCAACGAGCGACGCTGGCCTCCATGCGGTCAAGACGCATGGGTCATCACCTCAAATCACGCCCCTCGGAAACCATAAAACCGACGCGAAATTCGAGACTTCGCCCGAGTCTTGCAGAAGCTGCGGCGCCTCGGCGTTGCGCCGGAGCCGCCGCTTTCGCGCCGGCCCTCGAAACTCTATATAAAGGCGAGCGGGACCGAACGTAAGCCCCGCGCCGAGACCGCGGTGACATGCTCGATAAGGTCTACAACGCCAGAATCCTCGAACTCGCCGGAAATATCCCGCGTATCGGCCGCTTGGCGCAGCCGGACGCCACCGCCAAGGCCTATTCCAAGCTTTGCGGCTCGACGATCACCGTCGATCTCAACCTTCGGGGCGGGAAAGTCACCGATTACGCCCATGAGTTGAAGGCCTGCGCGCTCGGCCAGGCTTCGGCGTCGATCATGGCGCGCAATGTGGTGGGCTCCACCCCGCAGGAATTGCGCGAGGCCCGCGAGGCGCTGCGCCGCATGCTGAAGGAGAACGGCCCGCCCCCCGAAGGAAAATGGGCCGACCTCGCCGTGCTGGAGCCCGTGCGCGACTACAAGGCGCGGCATGGGTCGACGATGCTGGCGTTCGACGCGGTGGTTGACGCTGTGGGGAAGGCGGAGGAGGCGCAGTAGCGCTTGCGCGGCGTGGCGGCCGCCCTACCCCCGCACGCGCCGTTCCGGCTATGTTGCGCCATGACCGCCCCTCCGATTCGCATCCTCGGCATCGACCCCGGCTTGAGAAACACCGGCTGGGGGGTCATCGAGTGTCAGGGCTCGCGCCTCTCCTTCATCGCCTGCGGGCGGGTGCGGTCGGACGGATCGCTCGACATGGGCAACCGGCTGCGGCAACTCCACGAAGGGCTGATGCAGGTCATCGCCGATTATGCGCCGCATGAGGCGGCGGTGGAGGAGACCTTCGTCAACCGCGATCCGCAATCCACCCTCAAGCTCGGTCAGGCGCGCGGCGTCGCCTTGATGGCCCCCGCCCTCGCCGGCCTCGTCATCGCCGAATATGCGGCCAACCTCGTGAAGAAGACCGTCGTTGGCGCGGGACACGCTGAAAAGGCGCAGATTCAGATGATGGTGCGCGTGCTGCTGCCCGCGAGCGCCGCAACCAGCGCCGACGCCGCCGACGCGCTGGCCGTCGCAATCTGCCATGCCCAGCACCGAGGCGCGCGGGCGCTGAAGGCGGCGCTCGCATGATCGGCAAGCTAAAGGGCCTGATTGACAGCTACGGCGAGGATTTCGTCATTCTGGACGTGAACGGCGTCGGCTACATCGTGCATTGTTCGGCGCGAACGCTGCAAAAACTGCCCCGCCCCGGCGAAGCGGCGGCGCTCGCCATCGAGACGCAAGTCCGCGAGGATTCAATCAAGCTCTTCGGTTTCCAGGGCGAGGCGGAGCGCGACTGGTTCCGTCTGCTGCAAACCGTTCAGGGCGTCGGCGCCAAAGTGGCGCTGGGCATTCTCTCCATTCTTTCCGTCTCCGAACTGGGCTCGGCCATCGCGACGCAGGACAAGGCGATGATTGCGCGCGCTTCAGGAGTCGGGCCGAAGCTCGCCGCGCGCATTGTCGCGGAACTGAAGGACAAGGCGCCCGCCTTCGGCTCGGTCGATCCAGTCGTCGCCAAACTTTCCGGCGACGCGGATGAAAGCGCCCCTTCCGCGGTGCGGGACGCCGTCTCGGCCCTCGTCAATCTCGGCTATGGCCGCCCCCAGGCCGCCGCGGCCGTCGCCGCCAGCGTCAAGGCGCTCGGCGAAAGCGCCGAGACGGGCGCCCTCATCCGCCACGGGTTGAAGGAATTGGCGAAAGCGTAAGGCAACGTTAAAGCTCGGTCGACAATAAAAGAGGCGCGCCGGCGCGCGGCGCGATTGGAGATCGGCATGAGCGTGACATCCGCGGCGCCCCTCGCGGCCTTTCTGGCGCTGACGGCGCGGCGCGTTCGACAGGACCTGCAGTTCTCCCGCATCTTTCTCGTCGATCTCTCCGCGACCGCGGCCTATGGCGCGACAACGCTGTTGCTGCTTGCCTGGGGCGACGCGACTTCGCAAAGCACGCGCGCTCTTTGCGTCGCCGGCGCGGCCTATGTGTCGCTGCTCCTGCTCAAGATCGGCCTCGTCGTCTATCTCGAAAAGCGCGGCGGCGACGCGCGGCAGTTCATCGGCTCCGAGACGCTGGTGACGAGCGGGGTCTATGCGTTCTCCCGCAATCCGGTGTACGCCGTCTCGCTTCTCCAGAGCCTGGCCTGGTCGCTCGGGCTGATCGGCTTCGGACTCGGAGGCGCCGGTCTCTGTCCTCTGACTTTGCTGGCCGCGGCGGCGCTGCTTTATGGGCACTTTTGGGGCATGGACAGGCTCATCGTGCCCCATGAGGAGGAAGCGCTGCGCGCCCGCCACCCGGAAGCCTTCGGCGCCTATTGCGCCCGCGTGAACCGCTGGTTGGGATGGCGCGCTCAGGCGGAAATGACGTCGCGGTAGATTTCCGCGAGCGAGAGCTCGAAGCCGATCGCGGGCAGGCGCAGCAAATCTTCGGCCCGCTCGAGTCTGGGGCGCTCGAAAAAGCCGCCTTCGACCCGGTCGAAGACGTCAACCGCCAACTGATCGCGCTCAACGAGAACGTAATGCTGTAGCGACGGCAGCCGCTGATACAGCGCCCATTTCTCCCAGCGGTCGCGCTGGGCCGAGCCTTTCGAAACCACTTCGACAAGGACGACCGGATCGTCGAGGGATGTGGCGTCAGGCGGCAGCGGCCCACATTTGACGATGACGTCCGGGAAACAGGCGAGGTCCAAAAGCCTCTCCTTAAGCCAGAAGGTCTCGGCGAAAGGCCGGCAATTGGAGCCTTTGCGCCGGAAATCCGTCATCATCGCCGTGGCGACGTTCTGGCAGATCCGGTTATGCTCCCACCGCGCGCCGACCATCATGCGCACGACGCGGCCGCCGATCAGCTCCCACTTTTCGTCGGCGGGCTTGTCGGCGAGAAGTTCCTCGAAATCGTCGAGGGACATATACTCGTATTGCGAGGACGGGCGATTCACGGCGCGGCTCCGTTTGACGAAGATTAGCATAGCGCGCGCGCCGGCGCATGGGAGCGATCCTTGACCACCCCTGCCCGGCTCGTCGGCCCAGAGCAGCGCGACGACGATGCGGACCAGAGCCTCCGGCCGCTGTCGCTCGGCGACTTCACAGGCCAGGAGGCGGCGCGCGCCAACCTCAAGGTCTTCATCGAGGCCGCGAAAAGGCGCGGCGACGCGCTCGACCATGTGCTGCTCGTGGGCCCGCCGGGCCTCGGCAAAACGACGCTGGCGCAGATCGTCGCCCGCGAGCTCGGCGTCAATTTCCGATCGACGTCGGGGCCCGTGATCGCCAAGGCTGGCGATCTAGCGGCCCAGCTCACCAATCTCGAGCCGCGCGACGTGCTCTTCATCGACGAAATCCACCGCCTCAATCCGGCTGTGGAGGAAATTCTCTATCCGGCGATGGAGGATTTCCAGCTCGACCTCATCATCGGCGAGGGGCCGGCGGCGCGCTCGGTCAAGATCGACCTCGCGAAATTCACCCTTGTCGGCGCGACGACGCGCGCGGGGCTGCTGACGACGCCGCTGCGCGACCGTTTCGGCATCCCGGTTCGGCTGAATTTCTACACGACGGAGGAGCTGGAGCTCATCGTCAAGCGCGGCGCGCGGGTCATTGGCGTCGGCATGGACGACGCGGGCGCGCGGGAGATCGCGCGGCGCTCGCGCGGCACGCCCCGCATCGCCGGCCGCCTGCTGCGGCGCGTTCGCGATTTCGCTGTCGTCGAAGGCGCCGCCACGATCACGCGGGCGCTGGCCGACCGCTCGCTCACCTTGCTCGACGTCGATTCCATCGGCCTCGACGTCATGGACCGCCGCTATCTCGACATGGTGGCTGTGAACTTCGGCGGCGGCCCGGTCGGAATCGAGACCATCGCCGCGGCCCTCTCCGAGCCCCGCGACGCCATCGAGGACATTATCGAGCCTTATCTGCTCCAGCAGGGCTTCCTCCAGCGCACGCCGCGCGGCCGCCTGCTGACGTCCCACGCCTTCCGGCATCTGGGCCTTGCGGAGCCGCCGCGGCCGGCCGGACAATTCGGGCTCTTCGACGCAGAAAACGACTGAGCCTCCCCCGCGACAAAACGAGCGCTTAACGCCATGCAAGGCGCGGCTACGGTCACCCCTGCCTGGAACGCGGGCAAATTCATCGATGATCAAAAAATAGGCAGGGCGGACGGCGAAGAGATGGGCGAAATCTCGATCGACCGCATGACCGAGGAGAATGACGCGAGCGCGCCGATCGAAGTGATCTGCGAAATGCTCTGTGACAAGCTCATTGCCGAACAGGAGATCGCCTGCGCTGATCCCGCCGCCGGCTTCACCTGGGTCGAAGGCAATCGCGTTCGCCGGTTCCTGCTCGGTAATACGGGCGCAGCCGCCCACTAGACGTACTCGTATTGGCCCGGCTGCGGCGACGCGCCGGGCCTATAATCCGACGGCTCGATCGTCGCGCGCACATGGTATAGGAGGCCCGGCCGCCGGCGCTCGTCGGCGACGCCCCTGACATGTCAAAACGCGCGAGCCCTTCACATGACGTCGCCCCATCGCCTCTCCGTCCGCGTCTATTGGGAAGACACCGACGCCTCGGGGCTCGTCTATCATACCTCCTATATTCGCTTCATGGAGCGCGGGCGCACCGAGCTTCTGCGGTCGCTTGGGCTTGAACAGAGTCAGCTCCTCGACGGCGCGGCCGGCGCGCCGATCTATTTCGTCGTGCGCGCGATGGAGCTCGATTTTCGCAGACCGGCGGTGCTGGACGATCTTCTTTCAGTCGAAACGAAGCCGCTGGATCTTGGCGGCGCGTCGCTCAGCCTCGATCAGCGCGTGATGCGCGGCGACGAGCCGCTGGTGACGGCGGTCGTGAAGGTGGTCTGCGTCGAGAATGGACGCGCCAAACGCCTGCCGGCCGAGGTGCGGGCAAGATTCGAGGCGCTGCGCGCGGATCGCTGAAGCTGGCAGCGGCGCCCGGCCGCCTGTCGCCTACTCCGCGGATGCGAGCAGGCCCAGACGCGTCAATTCATGCTCGCGGATATTTCGGGTGATGGGGTAATAGCCGCCCTTTTTCGCCTGCGTCTGACCGTCGCGGGACAGAATATATTTCACGAATTCGCCCGAAAGCGTGTCGAGCGGCGATTTGGGGTCCTTGAGCAAATAGACGTAGAGTCCGCGGGCGAGCGGATATTTGCGCGTATAGGCGCTCTCGAATGAGGTGTCGTAGCACGGCTTGCCGGCGCTGGCGGCGACAGGCACGGCGCGGACTCCGTCGGTCTTGTAGCCGATGCCCGAATAGCCGATCGCGCCCTGTTCCGCGGCGACGGCCTTCACCACCGCTTCGGAACCCGCCTGCTGCTGAACCGCCTCCTTGAAATCGCCGCCGCCAAGCACGTTCTGCTTGAAATATTTATTGGTGCCGGAAAGCGTGTTGCGGCCGAAAAGCGTGATCGGTTTCGCCGCCCACGGGCCCGTCGCGCCGAGATCGCCCCAGACATGCGCGCTCTTGCCGCCGGCGCTCTTGGGGTTTTCGGCGAAAATGCGGTCGAGTTGCTCCAGCGTGAGGCAGTGCACGGGATTGTCCTTGTGGACGTAGATCGCCAGCGCGTCCACGGCGACCAGGACGCCCGTCGGCCGATAACCGCGTTTAGCCTCGAACGCCGCAATCTCGTCCGGGGTCATCTGGCGCGACATCGGGGCGAGCTGCGACTCGCCCGAAAGCAGAGCGGGCGGCGCCGTATTCGACCCTTTGCCTTCGATCTCGATCTCCACGCCGGGATAAATGGCTTTGAAGCCCTCCGCCCAAAGCTCCATCTCGCGCAAAAGCGTGTCCGAACCGACGGATTTCAGCTTCCCGGACAGAACCCGGACGGGCTTGTAGGGAGAAAGCTCCAGATCGAAGGACAGGGCGGCGGGAAAAGTCATCGCGCAAAAGGCGAGGACTGTCGCGAGGATACGTTTCATGAGGGGCTCTTTGGCCAAAGGATTGCGACTGTCATAATCTAGAAACAAGCTGACAGTCCGATGACATGCCCCCCTTTAAGCCGCCGGGTCACGATCTTTTAACCCTTACGGCTTGTTAAGATTTCGGCGGTAGCTATCCTTGTGCGGCGCAACGAAGCCCCAGAAAGGGCGAAATTGCGGGCAATAAGGGCGGCGCTTTTGCTCAGGAAAAGCGCGCCAAATTCCGCTTCAAGGACAAATCATGAATCCAGCCGACATCGCCGCGACCGCCGGCGCCGCCGCCCCCGCCGCCGACATCACCATCTGGAGCATGTTCTGGGGCGCGCATATCGTCGTGAAATTCGTGATGGTCGGCCTGCTGCTGGCCTCCGTCTGGTGCTGGGCGATCATCATCGACAAGACGCTGCTGTTCGCGCGCATCCGCCGCTCGATGGATCGGTTCGAGGAGAATTTCTGGTCCGGCAATTCGCTCGAGGAGCTTTACAGCAAGCTGTCCGAGCGTCCGACCTCGGGCATGGCGACCCTCTTCGTCGCCGCCATGAAGGAGTGGAAGCGCTCCTTCCAGACGGGCGCCAGCGCCAGCTTCATGGGCCTTCAGGCGCGCATCGAGAAGGTCCTGGACGTCTCCATCGCCCGCGAGGTCGAGAAACTCGAATCCAATCTCCTCGTGCTCGCGACGGTCGCCTCGGCGGGGCCTTTCGTCGGCCTCTTCGGCACGGTCTGGGGCATCATGACGTCGTTCCGCTCGATCGCCGCCTCCAAGAACACCTCGCTCGCGGTCGTGGCGCCCGGCATCGCCGAGGCGCTGCTCGCCACCGCCATCGGCCTTTTCGCCGCCATTCCGGCGCTCATCGCCTATAACAAGATGCAAGGCGACGTCGCCAAGGCGCAGGCGCGCATGGAGAGCTTCGCCGACGAGTTCTCCGCCATTCTCTCGCGCCAGATCGACCAGCACGCGGCCTCGAACCGCGACCGGGCGGCTTAAGCGATGGGCGCGTCGCTCTCCACGCCCGGACGCAAGGGCGGCCGACGCCGGCGCGGGGTGCCGCGTTACGGCGCGATGGCGGAAATCAACATGACGCCCTTCATCGACGTCATGCTGGTGCTGCTGATCATCTTCATGGTCGCGGCGCCTTTGCTCGCGACCGGCGTCGCCGTCGATCTACCGCAGACGAAGGCAGGTCCGCTCAATATCGACCAGAAGCCCGTCTCCATCGCGATCGACGACAAGGGCCAGATCTTCCTCATGGATCAGCCCGTCGAGGTCGGCGAGCTTCTCGACCGGCTGAAGGATACGGTCAAACAGGGCTTCGACGAGCGCATCTATGTGCGCGGCTCCAAGGCGGTCAATTACGGCCGCATCGCCGAAGTCATGTCTCTCGTCATCAGCGCGGGATACAAGAAGGTCGCTCTGGTGACGGAGCAGGAGAAGAAGTGAGTCTGCGACGGTGAGGGTTTCGCGCTCCGAGCCTGGCGTCGTCATCTCCTCCGCAGCCCATGCCGGACTGCTGCTGGCGGCGCTCGTCCTGTTCTCGGACGCCCGGAAATTCGACGATGCGCAGGAGATGATCCCGATCGAGGTGGTCACCGACGACGGGCTCAATCAGGTCGCCAAGGGCGAGAAGACCGCGCGCGACCTGAAACCCTCGCAGCGCGTCGACAAGGTCGCGCCGGAAAGCGAAGCCAAGCCGCTGCCGCCGCTCGCTGAGGCGAAGAAGGATACGCCGACCCCGCCGCCGCCGCTCAAGCGCCTGCCCGACCCCGGCGCCGACGACACGCCGGAGCCGACGCCGCCGAAGCGCATCGCCGCCCTGCCCCCGGCGCCGGAGCCGCCGACGCGGCCCCAGCCCGAGAAGAAGCCGGAGCCCCCGAAGCCCGTCGAGGCGAAGCCCGCCCCGACGCCGCCCGCCAAGCCGAAGGCCGCCGCGCCGCAGGAGAAGGAGCAGGAGGAGCCGAAAGAGGCCGAGGTCGTGAAGCCCAAGCCTCCCGTGCGCCCAAAGCCCGAGGAGAAGGAGGCGAAGGAGACGCCAAAGCCCGAAAAGCCGAAGGAGCGCCTCAAGATCGACGAGGTGGCGAAGCTCCTCGACAGCAAGAAGGCCGAGGAAAAGCCCGCCAAGCCCGAAAACAGCGAGGGCGAGACGGCCGAGAAGAGCGTCAAGGGCGCGAAGCCGAAGTCAGGCGACGAGAGCGCGCCGAAGTCGAAGTTCGACGCCGCGAGCATCTCCAAGCTTTTGAGCAAGGAGGCGCCGCAGCGGCGCGCGGCGACCGGTGATCAACTTCGCACGGCGTCGCTCGGCGCCCCCGAGGGCACGGCGCCGAAAATGTCCGCCTCGATGGAGGCGCGCATCGCGGCCTATATCCACGACCATTATCATCCGTGCTGGGCCTCCGCGCTTACGCTCGGCGGCGCAACCTTCGCGCCCGTCGTGGAGTTCCATTTGAGCCGCGAGGGCGCCCTCGAGGGGCGACCGCGCCTGCTCAATCCCTCGAGCAATCCGGTGGAGCAAGCGCGCGGCGAACAGGCCGTGCAGGCGGTGCGCCGCTGCAGCCCCATGCGCATACCGCCGGAGTTCATGCCTTATTACGAGGAAGCGCTGCATGACGTGACGATCCGCTTCCAGGACGCCAACTGATGGCGTCGGTTTTGAACATGACCATCCAACGAGACGCCTGAAATGACACGCCCCATCACGCGCCGCGCCGCGGCCGGACTCATCGCCTCCGCCGCTCTGGCGCCTTTCACGCCTGCCCGCGCCGGCCGCATCATCGATCTCAAGGGAGGAAGCTTTCAGCCGACCAATATCGCTGTGGCGCCTTTCGCCGGCGACGACGCCGCGCGCACCATCACGTCGGTCGCCGTCAATAACTTCAAGCGGTCGGTTTTCCTGCGGCCCGTCGATTCGAGCGTCGCGGCCGGCTCGCCGGATCAACCCGACCTTTCCGCCTACAAAGCGGCGAATGCGCAATTCGTCTTGACCGGCCGCTCGGTGCGCGCGGGCGACGGTCGTTTGAAGACGGAATTCCGTCTCTTCGACGTCACCACGGGCGAGCAGGTCGCGGGGCAGCAATATGTCACCGAGTCCGCCAATATGCGCCGCGTCGCGCATCTGCTCTCGGACGCCGTGTTCAGCCGCATCACGGGCGAAAAGGGCTTTTTCGACACGCGCATCGTCTTCGTCGACGAGACGGGCTCCAAGGACAAGCGGCGCAAGCGCCTCGCCATGATGGATCAGGACGGCGCCAATGTGCGCTATCTGACCCGTGGCGACGAGTTGGTCGTTACCCCCCGCTTCTCGCCCTCCTCGCTCGACGTCACCTACATGGCCTTGAACGACGACGGCGAGCCGAAGGTCCTTCTCATGAATATCGAGAACAGCCAGCGCGAGGTCGTCGGCAATTTCCCGGGCATGACCTTCTCGCCGCGCTTTTCGCCGGATGGGCAGAAGATCATCATGTCGCTTTCCGAGGGCTCGTCGACAAATCTTTATACAATGGACTTGCGCTCGCGCACGACGACGCGCCTGACCGACACCAGCGCCATCGACACGGCGCCCTCCTATTCGCCGGACGGCTCCCGCATCTGTTTCGAGAGCGACCGCGGCGGCTCGCAGCAAATTTATGTGATGGGGGCGCACGGCGGCGACGCCAAGCGCATTTCTTTCGGCGGCGGCCGCTATTCGACGCCGGTGTGGTCGCCCAAGGGCGATTACATCGCCTTCACCAAGCAGAACGGCGGCAATTTCTCGATCGGCGTGATGAAGACCGACGGCTCGGGCGAGCGCATCCTGACCGAGGGCTTCCACAACGAAGGCCCGACCTGGGCGCCGAACGGCCTGTTCCTGATGTTCTTCCGCGACAGCGGCGGCGGCGGCGGGCCGAAGATTTACATGGTCGACGTCTTCGGCCGCTCGGAGACGCAGGTGCCGACGCCCGGCTACGCCAGCGACCCGGCGTGGGGGCCGCTGCAGGATTGAGCGGCCGTGGCGCCGGCGTGCGCCGGGGCGGACGGCGACCCTTTGTCCTGCACTCCTGCCGCGTGATAATGACCCACGCATGACCAAGCCCGTCCGCATCGACGACAGCTGGAAAAAGCGTCTCGCGCGCGAATTCGAGCAGCCCTATTTTGCCGAGCTGCGCGAATTCGTGCGAAGCGAATATGCGTCCTGCGCGGTCTATCCGCCCGCCGCGCAGATCTTTCGCGCGTTCGACGAATGCCCTTTCGATCAGGTGAAAGTCGTCATTCTCGGCCAGGATCCCTATCACGGCCCCGGACAGGCGAATGGCCTGTGCTTCGCCGTCGGCGCCGGCGTCGCGCCGCCGCCGTCGCTGCAAAACATCTTCAAGGAGATCGAGGCGGACCTCGGCCATCCCGTGTCGCGCGACCCCGACCTCTCGCGCTGGGCGAAACAGGGCGTGCTTTTGCTCAACGCGACGCTCACCGTGCGCGCCACGCAGGCGGGATCGCATCAGAACAAGGGCTGGGAGCGCTTCACCGACGCCGCCGTTCACGCATTGGCGCGCGAGCGCGAGGGCGTCGTGTTCATGCTCTGGGGCTCCTATGCGCGCCGCAAGGGCGCGGGGATCGACCGCAAGAAGCATCTCGTGCTCGAATGCGCCCACCCCTCGCCGCTTTCGGCGCACAACGGCTTCTTCGGCTGCAAGCACTTCTCCAAGGCGAACGACTATCTGGTCGCCCACGGGGAAACGCCCATCGACTGGTGACCGCCGCCCGGCCCCTCGCCCCAACCCTCTCCCCGCGTGCGGGGAGAAGGGGGCGTGGCTCTCCCCGCTTGCGGGGAGAGGCCGGGAGAGGGGCTCGGGGCAGTAAGTGACAATGATAAAATGAAACCTTGTGAGAATCCCCTGGCCCTTCACCCCAACCCTCTCCCCGCTCGCGGGGAGAAGGGGGCGTGGCTCGTGAACGGCGTCGTCAATGAACGGCCAACCTCTTCTCCTCTTCCCGCTTGCGGGGAGAGGCCGGGTGAGGGGCTCGGGGCAGTAAGTGACAATGATAAAATGAAACCTTGTGAGAATCCCCTGGCCCCTCACCCCAACCCTCTCCCCGCTCGCGGGGAGAGGGGGGCGTGGCTCGTGAACGGCGTCGTCAAGGAAGGCCCAACCTCTCCTCCTCTTCCCGCTTGCGGGGAGAGGCCGGGAGAGGGGCTCGGGGCAGTAAGTGACAATGATAAAATGAAACCTTGTGATAATCCCCTGGCCCCTCACCCCAACCCTCTCCCCGCTCGCGGGGAGAGGGGGCGTGGCTGGCGTCACCCCTTCGCCGCCGCGGCCGCTTCGTGAACTTTCAGCAATTGCGCGTCGGTCTCCGCCACCCGCGCGAACGCGGGGCGCGACGCCACACGCTCGACATAGGCTGAAATTTTCGGCGTCGCGGGCACGAGGCCGAAGCCGGTCGTCCAGCGCAGGGCCGTCGCCCAGAGAATGTCCGCCGCGGTGAAGCGCGCGCCGAAGAGATAGGGGCCCGCCGCGAGCTGATTGTCGATCAGCGCCATGACGCTCTCGAAATCGCCATAGGCGCTCATGCTTCTTTGCGGTTCGTGCTTGTTGTAGCGGTCCATCACCGCCGGCTCGAAAGCCGAGCCGTAGAAGACGAGCCAGCGCAGATAAGGCCCGCGCAGCGGATCGCCGATCGGCGGCGCGAGCTTCTTCTGCGGGAAGGCGTCCGCGAGATAGATGAAGATCGCCGCAAGCTCCGTCACCAGCGCGCCGTCGTGGACGATGGCGGGAACCTTGCCGAGCGGATTGACGGCGAGATAGTCGGCCTCGCGCTGCGCGCCGACTTTGAAGTTCACGTCGCGCAAAGCGTACGGCGCGTCCAGCTCCTCGAGCAGGGTCAGCACGGCGGAAGAACGCGTCTGCGGGGAATGGTAGAAGATCAGGTCGCTCTCACTCATCGGCGCGCTCCTTGATTCATGGGAAAAACAGGAAGAAGGCATATGTCGCGAAGACGACGAGATGCACAAGGCCCGTAAAGACGTTGGTGCGCCCGGCGCCGAAGCTCACCACGCTCAGCATCAGCGTCAGCACGAGCATGGCGGTGTCGCGGCTGCCGAGGCCGAACACAATCTCGCGTCCCGTCGAGAGGCTCAACAGCGCCACGGTCGGGACCGTCAGGCCGATGGTGGAGACGACAGAGCCGAGCGCGCCGTTGAGACTCGTTTGCAGCGCGTTGCGGTGCGCGGCGCGAATGGAGTTCAGCGACTCGGGAAGAAGAACCAGCAAGGCCGCGCAAGCCCCTGTCACGGGATTGACCTCGGCGACGCCCGCCCAGGCCAACGCCTCTTCGAGGCTCGGGATCACCCGCTGCGCGAGCAGCGACACGCCGAGGAGGCTGGCCGCCAATCCAGCTCCCGCAAAAATAGACTGGCCGGTCGTCGGCGCATGCGCATGCGCGCCCAGCGCGGCGGCGTGCGCGTCGAGAAAATAGGAGCGGTGCCGCACCGTCTGAATGAAGAGGAAGGCGCAATAGAGCAGGATTGACAGCACGCTGACGAAGACGAGCTGCGCCGGCGCGAGCGTCGGCCCGTAGGACGAGGTCGTGTAATTCGGGATGATGAGCGTGAGCATCGACAGCGCGATCAGCACGGCCAGATAGGCGCTGGCCCCCATCGGCTGCAGCTCCTGCTCGCCATGGCGGAACCCGCCCAGCAACAGGCATAGCCCGACAAGGCCGTTGCAGACGATCATGATCGCGGAGAAGACCGCCTCGCGCGCTTCCGTCGGGTCATCCATGCCGTGATTGATCATCGAGGTCAGGATGGCGAGTTCGATGATCGTCACCGCAATCGTCAGCACCAGCGTGCCGACCGGCTCCCCTACTTTGGCGCTAATGTTCTCCGCGTGGCGAAGCGCCGCGAAGACCGAACCGATCACGAGCGCGGCCGCCGTCAGCGGCACGACGAAGGCCATGGACGGGTGAACGTTTTCGATCCAGCCCTCGGTGGCCGCGAAAACCGCCGCATAGCCGAGCGCCAGCGCCGGAAAGACGACGCTGCCGATCGTGACTCCAACGCCAATCATGATCTCTCCGGTCTAAAGCTCGCCAAGCGCGCGGGACTTTGGCCATGGCGCGCCACGAGCGCAAGCCTGACCAGAGGCTTTTTGGCGCCAGAGATGCCGCGTGGGGGGAGAACAGCGCCGAGGCGTTCGATTTCGAAACGGAAATCGGGGATTTCAGATGATCAGAGCGTTTCTTATGGATCAAAACGGCTCAACCGCGGTCGAATACGCCGCGATCGGCTGCTTCCTTTCCATCCTGGTCTACGCCGGCGCCCAGGCGATCGGACGGACCTTGGCCGACAAGCATTTCGGCGGGCTCCTCAAGGCGTGGGCCACGGCCGCCGGCTGAGCCGCGTCGAAAGCCTTCCCAAGACCGCAAACGCGGCATAAGTCTGGGGGACCATGACCCCTCCCCCCGGAAAGACGCGCGACCTCCCGCCGGAGGCTGACGACGCATTTGACGCCGCAGACGCCGCGCCGGAGCCGTTGGACGAGGCGACGCCCGAAGATGACGCTCCCCAGACGCCCGAGAGCGTGAGACGCGGCGTCGCCGTGATCAAGCGCTACTGGAAACATGCGCCGAACGGCCCGGGCGTCTATCGCATGATCGCCGAGAACGGCGAGGTGCTCTACGTCGGCAAGGCCAAGAATGTGCGCAAGCGCGTCGCGAGCTACACGCGGCTCGCCGGCCATGTGAACCGCATCGCCCGGATGATTTCGGGCACGGCCTCGATGGTGTTCATCTCGGTCGAGACCGAGACTGAGGCGCTGCTTCTCGAGGCCAATCTCATCAAGCAGATGAAGCCGCGCTTCAATGTCCTGATGCGCGACGACAAGTCGTTTCCCTATATTCTCATCGCGCGCGACCACGCGGCGCCGCAGATCGCCAAGCATCGCGGCGCGCGCGTCCGCAAGGGCGATTATTTCGGACCCTTCGCGAGCGTTTGGGCGGTCAATCGCGCGCTCAACGCTCTGGAGCGCGCCTTTCTGCTGCGCTCCTGCGCACAAAGCTTCTACGACAATCGCACCCGCCCTTGCCTGCTCTTCCAGATCAAGCGCTGCTCCGGCCCCTGCACCGGGGAAATCTCGATCGAGGATTACACCGAGCTCGTCCGCGAGGCGCGCGACTTTCTCTCCGGCAAGAGCCGCAGCGTGCGCGAGCAATTGGCTCAGGAAATGACCGAGGCCGCCGAGCGGCTCGAATTCGAACGCGCGGCGCGGCTGCGCGACCGCATCTCGGCGCTCTCCGCGATTCAGGGCGCGCAGGGGATCAATCCGCGCACCGTCGAGGAGGCCGACGTCTTCGCCATCGCGAAGGACGCCGGGCGCTTCTGCATCGAGGCGTTCTTCTTCCGCGCCTATCAGAACTGGGGCAACCGCTCCTATTTCCCGCGCGCCGACGCGAGCCTCTCGGAGGCTGAAGTGCTCGACGCCTTCCTCGCGCAATTCTACGACGAACATCCGTCGGCGCGCTGCGTGCTGCTCTCGCATCCGATCGAAGACAGCGCCCTCCTCGAGGAGGCGCTCTCCGCCAAGCTCAAGAAGGCCGTCGACGTCATTGCTCCGCAGCGTGGCGAGAAGCGCGAGCTCGTCGAACATGCGCTCAACAACGCGCGCCAGGCGCTCGGCCGCAAACTCGCGGAGGACGCGAGCCAGCAGCGGCTGCTCGCAGCGCTCGGCGAAGCCTTCGGACTGGCTGCGCCGCCGCGCCGCATCGAGGTCTACGACAATTCGCATACGGGCGGCGCGCAGGCCATCGGCGCGATGATCGTCGCGGGGCCTGCCGGCTTCATGAAGGCCCATTACCGCACCTTCAACATCAAGAGCGCGGACATCGCCCCGGGCGACGATTACGCCATGATGCGCGAAGTGCTCACCCGCCGCTTCGCGCGCCTCGCCAAGGATTCAGAGAAGGATGCGGATCCGGAGGCCTTTCCGACAAAGCCCGATCTGGTGCTGATCGACGGCGGCCGCGGACAATTCGACGTGGCGCGCGAGGCCCTGCGCGAGAGCGGCGTCGACGGCGTCGCGCTCGCTTCCATCGCCAAGGGCCGCGACCGCGAGGCCGGACGCGAGACCTTCTTCATCGACGGACGCGACCCCTTCCGTCTGCCCCCGCACGACCCGGCGCTTTACTTCGTGCAGCGCCTGCGCGACGAAGCGCATCGTTTTGCGATCGGCACGCATCGCGCGCGGCGCAAGAAGGAGTTCACCAAGAACCCGCTGGACGAAATTCCGGGAATCGGCCCCTCGCGCAAACGCGCGCTGCTGCTCGCCTTCGGTTCGGCGAAAGCCGTCGCCCGCGCCGCGCTCTCCGATCTCGAAAAGGCGCCGGGCATCAATAAGGCGACGGCGCGCATGGTCTATGACCACTTCCAGCGCGGCGACTAGCCTCACCACTTCCAGAACGCCTCGAGCCAGTTGACGAGCGCAAGCAGCGCAACGACGGCGAAGACGAAGAGAAGCGCCATATAGACGCGCATCACGATGTCGAGGAAGAAACGCAGCACCGCCAGGACAGCCTGCTCCAACGCGTCCGACAGACCGGCATACTCGCGCCGGCGGCTGGCGAAAAAGCCGGCGCTGAACAGAATCGCGAACCCGCCCGCGACAAGCAGGCCCGGCCGGAAAGCCGCGTGAATGCCGTCGCCGCGGTCGAGCAGGAAAAGCCCGAGAACAAACGCCGCGAAAGCGAGCATGAGATAGGCGCGTCGGCGCAGAAAGCCGGGACGCGGAGGCGGATTTGGCGCTTGACGCGGGGCGGGATCCACGGGACGCACAGCCTCCGGCGTCTGCTGCCGCTGGCCGCGGATCGTCAGCGCGTTATAGGCTTCCGTGACCTGCTGGAATATGGCCGCGTCTCCGCCCGCGACGTCGGGATGATATTTCTTCGCGAGCCGGCGATAGGCCGCATTGACCTCGCGCCGCGACGCATCTTCCCTGACGCCAAGAACTTCGTGATACGTCGGCATCCGCCCTGCCCGAAATTGGATCTACGTCGCCACTATTCCCGCGACTTCGTTGCAGGATCAAGTGGCGTGCGCGCCTCGGGCGAAAGGGCGGGGATAAAAATGGCGACGCTGGCGTGAAGGCGGAAGGCGTGGACTCCCTCCCTTTCTGCGCGCGCTCACGCGTTGTCGGCGGACGGCCGCGACTCTGAACCACCGCGCGCGTCGGCCTGTCGCGAACGACGCACGGGAAGCGCGGCCGATTCATCGCCAAAGACTACGCCTTGGCGACCCCGTCAATTCTGACGCTCTCGGCCGCTTGCGATATTGCACTAACCTGCTCGCCGAAGGGGCTCGTCCGACGAGTGAGCGTCGGAGCGACGCGAACGGGCGATGAAAGCGGCATATTCGGCGCTTCTCTGGCGCAAGCACTCGTCCGGACAGGAGTCGGAGTAACAGCCTCGCAGCACCGCGAGCCCGTAACCGGCGAGTTTCGCCTCATCGACGCAATGGCGGACCGGAGACTGCGTCATCGCCCATTCGAGGATTGCGTCGATTCGGCTCTTTTCATTTGCTATGTCGCACATGATGTCACCCATTTGCTGGAGCGCGGACGAGGCTCTAGTGGGAGAAGAAAGCGGATGGCGGGCCAAGGGCGCTCCAGAGTCACTTCGTCAAGATGAGTTTATTGTTGTTCGTAATACGGAGACGATACCGTTCTCCGTCATGGATGATGATCGCTTCTACGCCCTGCCCGATCAGCTCGCGCGCGACATACTGCTTCAGGAAGGGCTGCGGCGAAGGGGTTGGTAAAGAGGGCGGTTCTTCATCCTGCTGGTCTGACATCGTGATCCATCTCGCTTTAGCCGCACGCTGAAGCAAGCAAGTCTCATGGTCAACGCCAGCCGACGTTGATTGGAAATTTAGCAAAGTTCAAAACTTCGATCCGCCTCGACGGGTGTCGGCGCGCGCTGGCGCGCTGGCGACATCCTGCGGGCGAGCATTACTTCGTCAATATGAGCTTGTTATTCGCCGTGATGCGGAGCCGGTACCGTTCTCCGGCATGAACTATCGTCGCCTCTTGGCGTCGACCGAGCAAATCACGCGTGTCTATTTCGAGCGCCGGACACTCCGAATTGGGCGCTTGTGCAAGCGACTGTCTGTGACGCCGCGTCCTTCTTTCCTTCTCCATAGTTGAAACACATCCAACGAGGTGGGCGCGCGCCTCAACTGACGAAGCCCCTCATTGGAATGCTTCCAGCTTTGCGACCGCTTATTTGTAGGAAACTGATCATTTCGCCTCTGAGGGTGTGCGCTTTGTTTCAGAGCCGATCCCTTCATGTGCCGAACGCTACAAACATGGAAATCTTCCAACTACGAAATCCTAGTTTCTTCTTGAGTGTGCGCGCGAGCAACTTCTAAACAAGCAAAGCAGTTCAGGCGACCAGCAAGCCAGCCACGGCGAAACGCCCAGCCAGCCAGCCATCGCAGATAAATTCCGCATGGCAGGAGATACATCTGGTGAAACGTGTTCCGAGCTCGATCAAGTCCCCGCTCTCGCTGAGAACCTTGCGACTACCGTCGCCGAGCGCAGCCCTGCGGGAGGGGTCGGTTACGGCGCTGGGCGTCGCCGCATTCCTCAGTTCGACAGCGAGCGTCGCTCTCGCTCAGGATGCGTCCACGACTTTGCCGCCGGTCAAGGTCGACGCGCCGCGCGAAAAGCCGCGTCCCGTCGCGCCCGTGAAGCCGAAGCCGACGCCCGTCGTTGTCGCCAAGCCGCAACCGGCGCATCACACGGCGCACACGAATGCGTCGACAGGACAGCGCAGCGCCGGCGCTGCTTCCGCCGCGGCCGCGGCGGCTGGCGGACCAGGCGGCGGCGTCGCCGCCACGAGCGTTCCGCTCTTCATCCAGGCGGAGGCCGATCCTTATGCGGATCCGGCTGCGCCCTATCGCGCAGTCCGGCTCGCGTCGAACAAATTCACGCAGCCGATTTTGAACCAGCCGCGCACCGTGACCGTGCTCACGAAGGAGGTTCTGGAGGACAAGAACGCCTGGTCGCTCCGCGAAATCGGCCGCAGCACCGCCGGCGTCACGCTGGGCACGGGCGAGGGCGGCAACGCTTTCGGCGATCGCTTCTTCATTCGCGGCTTCGACGCGCGCAACGATATTTTCATCGACGGCATTCGCGATCCGGGCGTCAATCTGCGCGAGAATTTCTACACGGAACAGGTCGAGATTCTGCGCGGGCCCGGATCGACCTTCGCCGGTCGCGGCACCTCCGGCGGCGCCATCAACATCGTCACGAAACAGGCCAACACGATTGGCGACTTCGTCGATTTCCGCGCGATCGGCGGACCCTCGGACGACACCAAGCGCGTCACGCTCGACGTCAACAAGGTCATCAGTCCGATCCTGGCCATCCGCGCCAACGGACTCTTCCAGAATGCGAACGTCGCCGGCCGCAGCTTCGTCACCGACGACCGCAACGGCGCCGCCGGATCGGTCGTCTTCAGGCCGCTCGAGAATCTGACCTTCACCGCGCAATACACGCACGTCTATCAGAACGGCCTGCCCGACTTCGGCGTGCCTTACAACCGCATTCGCAACCGGCCCTATCCGGAAGGCGTCACGCCGCGTTACACTTGGTACGGCCTCATCAACCGCGACTTCCAGGCTTATTCGCAGGACTTCGGCACGTTTACCGCGCAGTACCGCTATAATGAAAATTTGATGATCACCAGCCGATTGCGGCAGTCGCGCTCGGTTGTCGATTACATCGGCACGCTCGCGCAGAATACCAATATCTTCCGTGGGACCGTGACGCTCGGCGCGCAGAGCCGCTATCAGGTGACGAATGTCGTCGACAACCAGACCGACGCGAACATCAATTTCTACACCGGGCCGATCAAGCATGAAGCCGTCACCGGCGTGGAGTTCGCGCACGAGGGGGTGACGCGCACCAACTACGCGGGGCTGAACTCGGAGTTCAACGGCGTGCCGCTCGTTGCGGGCCCGCTCAACTGCAATCTCTACCTGCCCTGCACCTATCTGCCTTTCCCCAACGAACCCTACCGCAATCCCAATGTGACGCGTATCGGGGTGGACACGAGGTCCGGCTACCTGATCGAGACGGCGAACTATCAGGATATCGTCATCGCCAACGGCGGCGTGCGCGCCGACGATTACACGATCTGGAATCGCAACGAGCTCGGCACGACCTTCGCAAACAACCATTCCTTGATGATCAACTACAATGGCGGGTTGGTGTTGAAGCCCATTCCCGACGTCAGCCTCTATGCGGCCTACGCGACCTCGAGCAATCCGGTCGGCGCCGAACTCGATGGCGGCGCAGCCAACTATGGCGGACTGACGACTGCGGTGCAGATTTTCCCGCCACAGTTCAATCGGGCGAAAGAGATCGGCGTCAAGTGGCAGCTCTTCGGCCATCTGCTCGCGACGGCGGCGCTGTTTCGAACCGACGTATCCAATGCGCGCGAGATCAATTCCGGCATAACCACCGGCAACGCCGCCTATTACATCCAGGGCGTCGATCTCGAAGTCGCCGGCAACATCACCGACAGGTGGAGCGTGCTCGGCGGCCTCGTCATCATGGAGTCGAAGGTCAAGAACTCCTTCGCCTGGTCAAACGTCGGCCTGCAGCTCGCCAATATTGCGCATGAATCCTTCAGCATGTTGTCGAAATACAAATTCGGCGATCTCATCGGTCTCCCCCTCGACGGCCTCGAGATCGGCGGCCAGGCGATCTACCGCTCGAAGATCTACGGCGGCAACAACATCATCGCGAATGGCGCGACGGTCATCAACGCGGCGGGCTTCCCGGCGCCGACGGCGGCGAACCCCTTCGTCAACGTGCCGACGATTCTACCGTCCTACTGGCGCTTCGACGTCTTCGCGGAGATGAATCTGTCGAAAAACGTGGGGATGAAATTCACGCTCATGAACATCTTCAACCGGACATATTACGACGCCTTCTACCAGACGGCGACGCCCTTCACCCAGGTGGCGCCGGGTCGCGCCGCCTACCTTGAAGCCCATGTGAACTTCTAGGGAGACCGGCTATGCTCGTTCATGTTCCCGCCGCCCTCGGAAAGGCGGAAGTCCTGCGATTACGCGACGCGCTCGCCAGCGCGTCGTGGGAGGACGGCGCGGCGTCGGGCGGAGCGAGCAAGACCGCCAAGCGCAACAGCCAGACGCCGCCCGACTCCGAGTTATCGCGTCAGCTCGGGTCGGCGGTGGCTTCGGC
Organism: Methylocystis sp. NC52PC; assembly: GCF_055698645.1. Taxonomy (NCBI): domain Bacteria; kingdom Pseudomonadati; phylum Pseudomonadota; class Alphaproteobacteria; order Hyphomicrobiales; family Methylocystaceae; genus Methylocystis; species Methylocystis sp. NC52PC. The sequence goes on from NZ_CP170127.1 coordinate 3,767,467, forward strand.
GCTGCTCGCGAGTCCGGCTTTCGTCGCCGCGGCGATCCCGCTGCGCATCTTCCCGCCTCTGTTCGAGCGATATGAGGTGGGAGATCGCTACGACCCGCATGTCGATAATGCGGTGCGCGGCGACGCGCTGACCGGCGCGCGCATACGCGTCGACCTCGCGGCGACGCTGCTTTTGTCGGAACCCGAAGAATATGACGGCGGCGAGCTCATCGTCGAAGACATCTTCGGGTCCCGGAAATTCAAGCCGCAAGCCGGCGACGCGGTGCTTTTTTCCGCCGGCAGTCCGAACATGGTGACGCCCGTCACCCGAGGCGTGCGTCTCGCGTCCTTTCTCTGGCTGCAGAGCATGATCCAGTCCGACGAAGCGCGCGATCTCGTCTGCGATCTCGACGCGGCGATACAGGACCTTTCGCCGCGCATTGGCGGGGACGATCCCGACCTGCGCAAGCTCACGACGGTCTATCACAACCTCATCCGAATCTGGGGAGAAGCATAAGCCCATGCTGATCTGCATCCCCGAGGTCTTGACGAAGCAGCAGGTGGCGTTCTTTCGAGAAACCATGTCGGCGGTCGATTGGGAGGACGGGCGGACGACCGCCGGTTCGCAGTCTTCCTTGGTGAAGAACAATCTGCAGCTTCCCCAGGATGGCCCCGCCGCCCGCGAGCTGGGAGAGCATGTCCTGCAGGCTCTCGCGAGCTGCCCGGCGTTCGTTTCGGCGGCGCTGCCGCTCAGAATCTTTCCGCCGCTTTTCAACCGATATGGCGTCGGGCAGAATTTCGGCCTCCACGTCGACAATGCGATCCGCGGGATTCCCGGCACGACGATCCGCATTCGCACCGATCTCTCGTGCACGCTTTTTCTCTCGGAGGCGGAAGATTACGAAGGCGGCGAACTCGTGATCGAGGACCGCGTGGGGCAGCAGGAGGTCAAGCTTGCCGCTGGCGATCTCGTTCTCTACCCTTCGACGAGCCTACACTTCGTTCGTGAAGTGACGCGCGGCGAACGCGTCGCTTCGTTTTTTTGGCTGCAAAGCATGATCCGGGACAATGTGGCCCGCGCTTTGCTGTTCGATCTGGACCAGGCGATTCAATCCTTGAGCCATCGGCTTGGCGCAGGCGATCCAGCTTGTGTGAGGCTTACTGGAATCTACCACAATCTCATTCGAGTATGGGCGGAAGCATGAAAAACATGATGCGATCGGCGTTCCTGGGAATGCTTTCTCTCGCCGCCCTCGTCTCTGCGAGCTGGGCTCAAGGCTCCCCGACGGCGCGCGCCGTCGATGCGGCGATCGCCGCGACGAAGCCTCATGATCTTTCTGTCTGGACGATGTTTTCAAACGCCGACATCGTCGTGAAAATCGTCATGATCGGCCTGCTGCTTGCCTCCGTCGGCACGTGGACCGTCCTCATCGCCAAGACGATTGAATTGAAGCGCGCCCGCCAACGCGCTCTCGACGCTCTCGCCAGGCTCTCCGAGGCGCGCGGACTTGCAGAAGCGCGATTAGCCTTGGGGAACGGCGACCGTTTGACCACCGCTCTCCTCTCGGAAGCGACGCGTGAGTTGAAACTCTCTTCCGACATTCTCGCCGGGCCCGGCGTCAAGGAGCGCGTCAGCTCCTGCTTTGTGGAAGTCGAGCGCGCCGAGGCTTTGTCCGTCAAGCGCGGCACGGGGTTTCTGGCGTCCGTCGGCTCGACCGCGCCTTTCGTCGGCCTCTTTGGAACCGTGTGGGGCATCATGAACAGCTTCATCGGCATCTCCAAGGCCCAGACCACCAATCTCGCCGTCGTCGCGCCCGGCATCGCCGAGGCCCTTCTCGCGACGGCCATCGGCCTCTTCGCTGCGATCCCCGCCGTGCTGATCTACAATCATCTCGCGCGGCAGACGAGCGCCTATCTCGAGCTCGTCTCCAATGTCTCGGGCGAGCTGCTGCGCATCGTGTCGCGTGATCTCGATCGCGGACATCACGCAAGCAAGATTCAAGCGGCGGAGTAAGCGACCATGGCCGCGCATCTCGGCAAAGGCGATCTGCAGGAAACGCACGAGATCAACGTCACGCCTTTCATCGACGTGATGCTGGTTCTCCTCATTATCTTCATGGTCGCGGCGCCGCTGGCGACGGTCGACCTGCCGGTCGATCTTCCGGCCTCCAACGCGGCGCCGCATGAGAAGCCGGACAAGCCCGTTTATGTGACGATCCAATCCGATCTGGCGTTGGCCATCGGCGATACGCCGGTGAAGCGCAACGATCTGGTCGCGACGCTGGAAAAGCATCTCGGCGAGAAAGGCAAACGCATCTATCTGCGCGCCGACAGCGCGGTGCCCTATGGCGAGATGATGGCGATCTTGGAGCGGCTGCGCGCCGGCGGTTTCCTGAAAGTTGGGTTGGTTGCGCTCGACGCTGGCGGCAAAGACAGCGGGGGCAAAGACGCGGGCGGCGCCAAATGAGCGGCGCTGCGGCTCTGCGAAACGAAGCGCTGAACAACAGGCTCTGGGGCCTTGCGACGCTCTGCGCTATTTTCCTGCATGTCGGCGGCGCCGCGACCGCGTTCCTCACGCTTCGGGGCGACATCGACGAGGAGGCGAGCAGCGCGCCGGCGATCGAGATTTCGCTCGAGCCCGTGGCGGCGCGCGAGATCGAACATCTCGACCATCCGCCCGGCCCCGTGACCGACGAGTCCGCCGCGGCGGCGCCGTCGGTCGCCTCGGCCGAAACCAAGGAAAATATCGAAGAGAAAATAGCGCGGGCCGAGGCCGAGGATGCGGAGCTGTCGCGCGACGCGAAGCCGGAGAAGCCGGTCGAGGATCAGAAGTCGCGGCAGGCCCAGCAGGTGGTGTCGAATGAATCCGCCGCCTCCGAAGCGACGGCGCCGCCGAAATCCGAAGCCGAAAAGCTGGCCGACCGCCCGGCCGCGCCGGTGCAAGGCGCGGACGCCGCCGCCAACGCCGTCAAGCTGACGTGGCAGAAGGCGCTGATGGCGCATCTCAATCGCGCCAAGCGTTACCCGGCCGGCGGCGGCCGACGGGCCGCGGAGGCAAGCGTCCACTTCACCCTCGATCGACGCGGTCACATCCTCGCCTACAGCATCAAGCGCTCCTCCGGCCTCCCCGTCTTCGACGAAGCCGCGCTCACGATGATGAAGAAGGCCGATCCGGTCCCCGCGCCGCCACCGGTCATCGCCGACGAAAGCCTGTCCTTCGAGGTGCCCGTGCAGTTTCGCGCGGATCGGCGATAGGGTCGGTTGAATAGAAGTTCTGCCGGAGGGTGATTGCGGCCCTCGCCAGGGATCGAGCCCGCAGCCCCCTCACTCCCACTCGATCGTGCCCGGCGGCTTCGACGTCACGTCGTAGACGACGCGATTGACGCCCCTCACCTCATTGATGATGCGCGTTGCCGCGCGGCCGAGGAAATTCATGTCGAAGGGATAGAAATCCGCCGTCATGCCGTCGCTGCTCGTCACTGCGCGCAGCGCGACGACGTAATCATAGGTGCGGCCGTCGCCCATCACGCCGACGCTGCGCACCGGCAGCAGCGCCGCGAAGGCCTGCCAGATTTCATCGTAAAGACCCGCCTTGCGAATCTCGTCGAGATAGACGGCGTCGGCCTTGCGCAGAATGTCGAGCTTCTCGCGCGTGATGAGGCCAGGGCAGCGAATGGCGAGGCCCGGTCCGGGGAAGGGATGGCGCCCGACGAAAGCCTCCGGCAGACCGAGTTCGCGGCCGAGCGCCCGCACCTCGTCCTTGAAGAGTTCGCGCAACGGCTCGACGAGCGCCATATTCATGCGCTCCGGCAGCCCGCCCACATTGTGATGCGATTTGATCGTGACCGACGGCCCGCCAGTAAAGGAGACGCTCTCGATAACGTCGGGGTAGAGCGTGCCCTGCGCGAGAAATTGCGGCGCGCCGCGGCCGTCCTCAGCAATCTTCTTGGCTTCCGCTTCGAAGGTTTCGATGAACAGACGGCCAATCGTCTTGCGCTTCACTTCCGGATCGTCGACGCCCTCGAGCGCCGAGAGGAAAAGCTCCTCGGCTTCGACGTGATGCAGCGGGATGTTGTAATGGTCGCGGAACAGGCGCACCACCTCCTCCGCCTCGCCGAGCCGCAACAGGCCGTGGTCGACGAAGACGCAGGTCAGGCGATCGCCGATCGCCTCGTGGATGAGCACCGCTGCGACGGCGCTGTCGACGCCGCCGGAGAGGCCGCAGAGCACGCGCCCCTCGCCGACCTGCTTGCGGATCGCGGCGATCGCTTCGCCGCGGAAGGCGGCCATCGTCCAGTCGGATTTGAGACCCGCGACCTTGTGCACGAAATTGGCGAGAAGCCTCGCGCCGTCCGGCGTATGCACGACCTCCGGGTGAAACTGCAGCCCGAAATAGCGGCGCTGCTCGTCTGCGATCGCCGCCATGGGCGCGTTTTCCGACGCGGCGATGACCCGGAAGCCTTCCGGTAAGTCCGTGACGCGGTCGCCATGGCTCATCCAGACCGTGGCGCTGGCGCCTCTGGCCCAGACGCCGTCGAAGAGCGCGCTATGCTCCAGCGCCGTGATCTCGGCGCGGCCGAATTCGCGATGATGCCCGCCCTCGACCTTGCCGCCGAGTTGCGTCGCCATGGTCTGCTCGCCGTAGCAGATGCCGAGCACGGGCACGCCCGACTCGAAGATCGCTTGCGGCGCGCGCGGCGAGCCTTCGTCGGTCACCGAGCACGGCCCGCCGGAGAGGATCACCGCCTTGGGGCGGATCTCGGCGAAGGCGCGATCGGCGCGCTGGAAGGGCGCGATCTCACAATAGACGCCCGCTTCGCGCACACGCCGCGCAATGAGCTGCGTGACCTGCGAGCCGAAGTCGACGATGAGAACCTTGTCGTGGCGGTCGGCGATGTCGTGGTGGAAGGTTTCGGCGGCGGTCATGGGTTCTTTCGGCGTCGCCCCCTCGTGTCCCGCCCCCTTCGCGGGAGAGGGGACGCTCACGCCCGTGGTAGCTTCGTCTCTCAGCTATCACAGTCTAACTCCCTCTCCCGCGCAGCGGGGGAGGGTTGGGGAGGGGGTAATCTGTCCTCAGCGCGCAGGCGGATCATCTCCAGCACGCCCTCGAACTCTGCGTAAACCTGCCCGTTGGTGAATCGCAAGACCGAAAATCCATTCTTCGCGAACCATCTGTCGCGGAGACCGTCGCGCAGAAGCTCGGCGTCGGTGGAATGCGTGGCGCGAGTTTGAGAGCGTGGCAGAGAAAGTCAGCAACATAGGGACCACAAGGAGCCTGCCGGCGGAAGTGCAAAGCCTTGAAGCGATGGCCGCGGAGCGCATGCCAGAGCTTACGCTCCGCTTCGGTCATCTCCCGGCGAAGCTTCCGGGCGAAGGCAATCTTTGGAAGTTTGCCCTTCTCCATCGCCCCCTCCCTGTCCCTCCCCCGCTTTGCGGGAGAGGGGACGCTCGCGACGAAGCTTAGCTGAACCTTATCCTTCCGCGAAGCGGGAGAAGGGTCGGGAGTTCCGCATCAAACACACATAAAACCCATCCGTCCCGCTCGTCGCCGGCGAAAGCCTGATCCCCCGCCCATGTGGCGAAGCGAAGCGGGCAAGGTCGGGAAGCCCCGCGCCTTCCGCCGCCTCCTGGGCCGAAAGAGCGGCAAAGTCAGTGTTCGCGCGGAGAAACGCCTCGACCTGCTCTTCGTTCTCGTCGATCAGGAGCGAGCAGGTCACATAAGCGAGCCGGCCGCCGGGCTTCACGAAGCGCAGGCCCTGCTCGAGCAGCGCCGCCTGCTCCTTCAGCCGCAATTCCAGCGCGCCGGGCGCGAGGCGCCATTTGGCGTCGGGGTGGCGCCGCCAGGCGCCGACGCCGGTGCAGGGCGCGTCGATCAGCACGAGGTCGCAGCGCCCGGCGAGATCGGAGAGGACGTCCGCCTTGCCCTTCGGTTGGCGCACCTGAATGTTGCGCGCCCCCGCCCGCTCCAGCCGCTCGTGGATCGGCATCAGCCGGCGCCCGTCGGCGTCATAGGCGTAGAGCTGCCCGCGATTATGCATCTGCCCGGCCAGCGCCAGCGCCTTGCCGCCGCCGCCGGCGCAAAGGTCGAGAACCTGCTCGCCCGGCGCGGCGGCGCATAAAAGAGAGGCGAGCTGCGAGGCCTCGTCCTGCAGCTCGACCAGACCCTTCACATAAGCGGTTTCGGCGGGGAGCGCCGGCCCCCTGCCCTGCCCGGCCTCTATGCGCAGGCCGATCGGCGAGAGCGGCGTCGGCGCGGGATTGAGATGCGCGAGCTTCGCCAGCGCTTGCTCGCGCGAGCCCTTCAGAAGGTTGACGCGCAGATCGACGGGCGCGCGCGTGGCGAGCGCGGAGCCCTCCGCGGCCGCCTGCGCGCCGAAGGCGGCGGCGAAGCGCTCTGTGAGCCACTCCGGATAATCGCCGCGCACATGTGCGGGCGCGTCCGCGAGCGTCGCCGTGTCGAGCCGCTGACGCTCTTCTTCGGTCAGCGGCGCCGGAGCGTGGCGCTCTCCCGAGCAAAGCGCAGCGATGGCGTTGACGTCGAGCCCCCGCGCCTCCCGCAGCGCCCCGAGCATGGTCGCGCGCGGCGTCTCCGCGCCCATGATCCACCGCGCGGACGAAAGCTTGCGCAGCGCGTCGAAGACGAGGCTGGCGATCGCGGCGCGGTCCTTCGAGCCCGCGAAGCGATGCGACGCCCCCCAGTCCTTGAGCGCCTCCGCGGCGGGGCGGCGGCGCTGCGCGAGATCGGCCAGAACTTCAATGGCGGCGGAGATATGGGCGGCGGGGGTCATAAAGGGCTTTCCGGGCGAAGGGCGGACGTCGGCGTCGGCTTTACAGCGGCCGGCGGTCGCGCGCCCGCGAAAGGTTAGATCCGCGGGCGCCGCCGCGCCCCGATGCAGCGCACTGTGCTCGTCGCGGAGCGATAGACGAGGGTCTCGGTCTCGATCCGGCCCTTGTCGAACACGACCCCGTCGACCAGCGGGCCGTCGGTCACGCCAGTGACGCAGACCACGACGTCGCCCGTCACCATGTCGGCGACGCTGTATTTCTTGCGCGGATCGTCGAGGCCGTGGCGCAAAGCGCTGGCGCGTTGTTCGGGCGTCTCCAAGACAAGGCGGCCCTGCATCTGGCCGCCGGCGCAGCGCAGGACCGCCGCGGCCAACACGCCCTCGGGCGCGCCGCCCCGGCCCAGATACATGTCGACGCCGGTTTCCGTCGGGTCGGTCACGAAGACGATCCCAGCGACGTCGCCGTCGGAAATGAGTCGCACGCAGGCGCCCGCCTTGCGGCATTTGGAGATGATCTGGGCGTGACGCGGACGGTCCAGCACGCAGACGGTGATCTCGGCGGCCGGCACGCCCTTGGCCTCTGCCAGCGCGCGCACATTGTCGGCCGGGTCACGGTCGAGATCGACGAGGCCCTCGGGATAGCCCGGACCGATCGCGATCTTGTCCATGTAGGAGTCGGGCGCATGCAGGAAGGAGCCGGACGTGGCGGCGGCGGCGATGGCGATGGAGCCGGACATGTCCTTGGCGCAGAGCGTCGCGCCCTCTAGCGGCGCCACGGCGAGCTCGACATGCGGGCCCGCCGCCGCGCCGATCTCGGCGCCGACATGAAGGCGCGACGACTCGGCGTCGTCGCCTTCGCCGATCACGATGCGGCCGCGCACGGGCAGACGCGCCAGCTCCTCATACATGGCCTCGACCGCGGCGCGGTCCGCGCTCATCTCGTCGCCACGCCCACGCAGTCGCGCCGCCGCGACCGCCGCGCGCTCCGTGGCGCGGGCGAGCTCGATCGTAAGCAGGCGGTCGATGGACGCGGCGTCGAGCTGCGGTTTGAGTGTCATGAGGCGGTGGGCCTATTCGCGCTCGATGCGGATGACCTGGGCGCGCGAGACGATCGTGCCATCCTGAAAAATAAGCTCCAGCGCCTCGCGGACGAGATGCTCGCTCGTCGCGTGCGTGATCAGGATCACGTCCACGCAAGCCCCGGGCGCGCCGCGACGGCCGCGCTGCATGATGCTCTCGAGCGAAATCTGCCGCTCCGCCATCCGCCCGGCGATCTTGGCGAAGGCGCCCGCCACGTCGCGCACCGACATGCGGATGTAATAACCGCCTTCGTGGCGGCGCATCGGCGTGCGCTTGAGCTCGGAAAGCTGCGCCGACGGCAGGCCGAAGGGCGCAGAGCGCACGCCCTTGGCGATGTCGGCGATATCGGCGACGACGGCCGAGGCGGTGGCGTCGCCGCCCGCGCCGGGACCGACGAGCGTCAATTCGTGCACCGCGTCGGCGTCGATGGTCACGGCGTTGAGCACGCCCATCACCTGGGCGATCGCCGAGTTCTTGCTGACCATGGTCGGATGCACGCGCTGCTCGATGCCGTCCGCCGTGCGCTGGGCGACGCCCAGGAGCTTGATCCGGAAGCCGAGTTCGTCGGCGGCCTCGATGTCGGCGAGGCTGACGCGCTCGATGCCTTCAATATCGATCGACTGCGCCGAAATCCGCGTGCCAAAGGCGAGCGAGGTGAGGATCGCGAGCTTGTGCGCCGTGTCGAAGCCGCCGATGTCGAAGGTGGGGTCAGCCTCGGCGTAGCCGAGCTTCTGCGCCTCTTTCAGGCACTCCTCGAATGAGAGCTGCTCGCGCTCCATGCGCGATAGAATGTAATTGCAGGTGCCGTTGAGAACGCCATAGACGCGCTCGATCGAATTGCCGGCGAGGCCCTCGCGCAGCGTCTTCACGAGCGGTATGCCGCCGGCGACCGAGGCCTCGAAGGACAGCGCGACATGCTTCTCCTCGGCGAGCTGCGTGAGATGCAGGCCATGCGCCGCGAGCAGCGCCTTGTTGGCGGTCACGACCGACTTGCCATGCGCGAGCGCGGTCTCGACGCTGGCGCGGGCCGGCCCTTCAGAGCCGCCGATCAGTTCGACGAAAAGGTCGACCCTTTCGGACGCCGCGAGCTTCACCGGGTCCGCGAAAAATTCCGCTCCAGAGAAATCGGCGTCGCGTTTCTTCGCCTGGTCGCGCGCCGAAACCCCGGTGACGACGATCCGTCGTCCGGTGCGCGCGGTCAGCGCCTCCGCCTGCCGGTGGAGCAGCCGCGCCACCGCCGAGCCGACCGTGCCGAGTCCCGCGATCCCGACGCGCAAAATCTCCGACATTTCCACCCTTCCGGGAAAAAGCGATCAACCCTGGGGCGCCCCCGCCCATGCGAAGCGCCTTGTGCACGATTTCAGTCAGGGGATCAAGGAAGAGCGCAGAGGGCCTGCGCCCCCTCTTTGGGCGTTGGCGCATGAAGCGCCCCATCGCCACTTCAGGTAGTATGAAGGAATGAAGGTCGTGCGGCGGCGGCGACCGAGCTGGGAGGTCCCATGGCGGCGATCGACCTTGGCGGTCTGGCGACAGCTTTCGTCACTTTGCTCGTGGTCGTCGAACCGGCAGGCCTCGCGCCGATCTTTCTCGCCGCCACCGCGCGGGAGACGCCGGCCGCTCGGGCGCAGATTGCGGCCCGCGCCTGTCTCTACGCCTTTCTGATCCTGACCGGCGCCGCCTTTGGCGGGGCCGCCCTGCTCTCGGCCATGGGGATCACGATTCCCGCCTTCCGCATCGCGGGCGGACTGCTGCTGTTTTCGATCGCCTCCGAGATGGTGTTCGGCGTGCGCATCAACCGCGACGCCGCCACGGCGCAGCGGGCCGTGGTCGAAAACGGCAAGCATATCGCCGCCTTCCCGCTCGCCATTCCGATGATGGCCGGCCCCGGCGCCATCACCGCGACGCTGCTGATCGCGGGCGACGCGCATGGCGATCCGGCGCGACTTGCGGCGCTGATCGGGGCAATTCTGGTGGTTGTCGCCATCTGCTGGGCAGTATGTCGCCTCGCGACGCAGGTCGAGCGCCTCCTTGGCGCCTCGGCGAGCATTGTGATGGAGAAGCTGGTCGGCGTGCTTTTGGCCTCGCTCGCCGTCCAGTTCGTCATGGACGGCGCGCGAAGCTTTCTGGCGTGAGGCGCGCGCCGATCGCTAATGCGCGACGTCGCGCCAGATCATGCGCTTGGTGAAGTAAAGCAGCAGCGCGAAGACGATCAGGAAGGCGACGACGCCCTGGCCGATATGCTTGCGGGCCTCGAGATGCGGCTCGGCGACCCACATCAGGAAGGCGGTGACGTCCTTGGAATATTGATCGACCGTCTGCGGCGCCCCGTCGTCATAGGTGACGGCGCCGTCGGACAGGGGCGGCGGCATGCCGATGCGGTTGCCGCTCATATACGCATTGTAATACTGCCCCTCCGGAACCTTCACGTCATGGGGAGGGTCGGTATAGCCTTCGAGCAGCGAGGCGATGTAGTCGACGCCATGCTCCTGATAGGACAGGCCGGGCAGCGCGTCGAGCAGGAAGGTCGGGAATCCGCGGCCATAGCCCCTCGCTTTGGCCAGGACCGACATATCCGGCGGATAGGCGCCCGACATGGCCGCGCGCGCCGCCTGCTCATTGGCGAAGGGCGGCGGGAAGCGGTCGCTCGGACGCGCCGGACGATCGTAATATTCGCCCGCGTCATTGGGACCGTCCTTGACCTTATAGGTTGCCGCGAGGGTCGCGACCTCCTTCTCGGTGAACTCCGGCCCGCCCGGCTGACTCAGATTGCGGAAGGCCAGCATTTTGATCGAATGGCAGGTCGAGCAGACTTCCTTATAGACCTTGAAGCCGCGACGCAGCTGCGCCTTGTCGTACTGACCGAAGAACCCTGCGAAACTCCAGGAATGGACTTCCGGCTTCTTCTCGTGATGGCCCCCTTCCGCGAATGCCGGGGAAGCGAAAGCGGCGAGAAGCAAAGCGGCGCCCGAAAGGAAAGCCAGAATCGGTCTGCGGGTCATCGAATAGTCCTGTTGGGCAAACATGCGGCCGGCCTCAGACATGGGAGACCTCTCCCGTGGCGACGGCGGCGTCGATGGAGTCCGGCAGCGGCTCGGGCTTCTCGAATTTCGGGAGCAGCGGCAGGATGACCACGTAGTGCAGGAAATAATAGAAGGCGAAGAGGCGCGCGAGCCAGAGATAGACGCCCTCCGCCGGCTGCGCGCCGAGATAGCCGAGCCCGATGCAGACGGCCACGAACACCCAGTAGAATTTGCGGAACAGCGGGCGATAGCTCCCTGACTTCACCGGCGATCTGTCGAGCCAGGGCAAGGCGGCGGCGATCAGGATCGACAGGAACAGCGCGATCACGCCAAGCAGCTTGTTCGGGATGGCGCGCAGGATCGCATAGAAGGGCAGGAAATACCATTCCGGCACGATATGCGGCGGCGTCACCAACGGGTTCGCCTCGATGTAATTGTCGGGATGGCCAAGATAGTTCGGCACGAAAAACGTCATCCAGGCGTAGAGCACCACAAAGGCGCCGATGGCGAAACCGTCCTTCAGCGTCGCATAGGGCGTGAAGGGCACCGTGTCCTTCTTGACGTTCTTCACCTCGACGCCGGTCGGATTGTTCTGCCCCGTCACATGCAGCGCCCAGACGTGCAGGGCGACCACCGCCACGATGATGAAGGGCAGCAGATAATGCAGGGCGAAAAATCGGTTGAGCGTCGGATTGTCGACTGAATAGCCGCCGAGCAGCCAAGTGGTGATGGACGGCCCCACCACGGGGATCGCCGTGAACAGATTGGTGATCACCGTCGCCGCCCAGAAGGACATCTGACCCCACGGCAGGACATAGCCGAGGAAGCCCGTCGCCATCATCACCATGAAGATGATGACGCCCAGGATCCACAGCACCTCGCGGGGCTCCTTGTAGGAGCCGTAATACATGCCGCGGAAGATATGGATGTAGACGGCGAGAAAGAACATCGACGCGCCATTGGCGTGCGCATAGCGCAGCGCCCAGCCCCAGTTCACGTCGCGCATGATCTTTTCGACGGAGTCGAAGGCGAGCGTGGTTTCGGCCGTGTAGTGCATGGCGAGCACCACGCCGGTGACGATCTGGGCGACCAGCATGAAGGATAAAATGGCGCCGAAGGTCCAGAGATAATTGAGATTTTTGGGCGTCGGATAGGCGACGAAGGCGTCATACATGAAGCTGATGATCGGCAGCCGGCGCTCCAGCCAACGGGCGAAGCCGCTCTTGGGCGTATATTGGGAATGTCCGCTCATGGAACTTTCTCGAATGCGTCAGGCGCGGCGAAGGGCGCGGGAAAGGCGGAAAAGGCGGCGGGCCTATCCGATCTTGATCTTCGTGTCGCTCAGGAAAGCATATTGCGGCACTTCGAGATTGCTCGGCGCCGGACCGCTGCGGATGCGGCCCGAAAGATCGTAGGTCGAGCCGTGGCAGGGGCAGAACCAGCCGTCGAATTCGCCGGCCTTGCCGGTCGGAATGCAGCCCAGGTGGGTGCAGACGCCGACGATGACGAGCCATTCCGGTTTCTGGACGCGTTTCGAATCGGGTTCGGGATCGGGCAGCTCGGCGAGCGGCACGTCTTCAGCCGCTTTGATTTCCTCGGGGGTGCGGTGGCGAATGAAGACCGGCTTGCCGCGCCATTTCACGGTCACGATCTGCCCGAGCGGGATGGCCGACAGATCGACTTCCGTCGAGGCGAGCGCCCGCGTCGAGGCGTCCGGGTTCATTTGCGAGATCAACGGCCAGACCATGCCGCCGGCGGCGACGACCGCGGCCGCGCCCGTGGCGATATAGAGAATGTCCCGCCGGCTCGGCTCCGCCGGCGCTTTTTGTGCGATTCTATCGTTCACGCCTTGACCTCTCCCAATCGCTGCGAGCAAAGAGCGCCTGGCGGACAAGCGCAAACTCGACTCAGAGCAATCGTTTCACTTTTACGCGCCGCGCGCCAGCCCGCAAGGCCACGGCCCGGCGAAAGCAGTTGAACCCCGCTCGCGCGCGGCTTATGTGGCGCCAATCCGCCATCATGTCCACTTGCGCGGGCCGGGAATCTTTGCCATTCGCCCTGTGTTTCCCGCCGCAGCGCACCATTCGCGTCGATTTGCCGCAAAGTCTGACACATGCCCCCGCTCATGCTCGCACTCTACCAGCCGGACATTCCGCAAAACGCCGGCACGATGCTGCGCGCCTGCGCCTGTCTCGGCGTCGAGGCCGCAATAATCGGGCCGGCGGGCTTCCCGGTCACGGACAGCGCCTTTCGCCGGGCGGGCATGGACTATCTCGATCTGGTGACGATCCAGCGTCACGCCTCTTTCGACGCCTTTGAGGCCTGGCGCGCCGCCCGGGCGGCGGAAGGCGCCCCGCGGCGCCTCGTCCTGCTCTCGACCCGCGCCTCAACGCCCTATACCGCCTGTGTTTTCCAGCCCGGCGACATCCTCCTGGCGGGGCGCGAGTCGGCGGGCGTGCCGGACGCGGTTTTCGCCGCCGCGGACATGACCTTGCGCATTCCCATGGCGCCGCCGGCGCGCTCGCTCAATGTCGCCGTCGCGGCGGCGATGGTCATGGGCGAGGCGCTCCGCCAGCTCGGGACTGACGCGCGCGCGTGAGGCTCCGCGTCCGCATGGCGGCTTTTTGAAAAGTTAACGGCCATTAACCTTTTTGTGCGCCAACGCACGGCGCGCAGAGCCGCCCCGTGGGAGGGTCTCTCATTGAGCAAAGCCATTCGATAGGAGCTCCGCCATGGAACTCGACAAGCTTCAGGCCCTGCCGAACATTCTCAACCGCACGCTCGCCTCCGCGGCCTTCGCCGGCCTGCTCGCCTATGGCGCCTATAACCATATGGCTGTCGAGGCGAAGATCGGGAGCCTCATCGACCACGTCAATCAGGTCGAGATGATGGGGACCAAGGTCACCTTCGACGCCCGGCGGCTCGACAAGATGATCCTTCCGAGGGACAGCCGTTTCGTCGGCGGTCAGGCCGTGGCGGACTTGACGAAGCTCAATGGCAGGCTGCTCGCGCGCCTTCTCAACGTCGGAACATTGAGCAACCTCTGCCTGTTCGATGGGCCGAAAGCCGGCCTTCTCGACGATGTCGCCGCGGATCACCGTCTTCGTGATCTCGACCTCGTGGAAATCAAGGATGCGGAGGACGTCAGGGCCGAAGTCCTCGCAAAGAAGGACCTCAATCCGCAACTCGGCGCGCCGGTTCGTTGCTACCGAATGACCATGACGGCCCGCGGTTACGACGTGCGGTCGGCGATCGCCTACACGCTCGGCGCGGCGCTCTCCGGAGAGGTCGAGTCCGCCCCTGCCTCCGAACCCTCCAGCGCCCAGCCCGCGCAGGCCCAGGCCGCGCCGGCGAAGCCCGAACGCAGCGGCGCGGCCCATGGATCGGCCGAGCGGCGGGTGCGGTTGTCCCAGGGCCAATGATCGAGCCGACCCGGCCCATCAATTGACACGCCGGGCGGTCCACCCCAAAACGTCGGTCATCCGGTCATCTCAGGAAGGGCGGCGGCGTGACGGACGACCTTATGGAACAGCGCAAAAGCGCGGCGCGCGAATGGTTCGAGGCGTTGCAACTGCGCATCTGCGCCGCTTTCGAAGCGCTCGAGAACGAAGCCGCCGGGCCCTTCGCCGATTCCTCCGAGCCGGGCCGCTTCGACCTGAGCCATTGGGAGCGGGTCAATCACGACGGCGCTCCCGGCGGCGGCGGGCGCATGGGGATGATCCACGGACGGGTCTTCGAAAAGGCCGGCGTCCACTGCTCCACCGTCTTCGGCACGTTCCAGCCGGAATTCGCCAAGCAGATTCCCGGCGCCGCCGAGGACCCGCGCTTCTTCGCCACGGGAATCTCGCTCATCGCCCATCCCTGGAACCCGAATGTGCCGGCCGTGCACATGAACACGCGCTTCGTCGTGACGACGAAGGCGTGGTTCGGGGGCGGCGCCGACCTCACGCCCGTCCTCGACGCCCGCCGCACGCAAACCGACCCGGATACGATCGCCTTCCACGCCGCCATGCGCGGGGCCTGCGAGCGCCATCCGGTCGCCGACTACGAGCGCTTCAAGGCGTGGTGCGACGAGTATTTCTACCTGCCCCACCGCAAAGAGCCGCGCGGGATCGGCGGCATTTTCTACGATTACTTCAACAGCGCGGGCGACGCGGAAAACAGCGCCTGGGACAAGGACTTCGCCTTCACCCGCGACGTCGGTGAAAGCTTTCTCGCAATCTACCCCGAACTCGTGCGCCGCAACGTCCCGACGCCCTGGAGCGCGGCGCAGCGGGAAGAGCAGCTCATCCGCCGCGGGCGCTATGTCGAGTATAATCTGCTCTATGACCGCGGCACGATTTTCGGCCTCAAGACCGGCGGCAATGTCGACTCGATCTTGTCCTCCATGCCGCCGACGGTGAAATGGCCCTAAAGAGTCACCCGACCCCGAAGGTCCAGGACCTGTTGATCGCAAAAGTCACGAACATTGCGAGCACGGTCGTGACGATCTGCGCGGGCAGATAGGGCGCCCCGAGACGCTCCACGAACAGGCTCATCAGCGCATAAGTGATGCAAAAGCCGATGAAGGCCGTCAAAGCGAAGCGCCAACCGGCTTCGGCGTGCGGCCGGTCGCTGCCGAATGTGTGGCGGCGATTGAGGAGATACGCAACGACGCCGCCGGCGACATAGCCGCACAGCGTCGCGGGCACCGGCCGCCAGCCGCCCGCCTCCACGAGGCCGACGAGGATCGCGTAATGAACCGCCGTCGCCGCCGCGCCGACCGAGGCGTAAGTCGTAAGCTGGCGAAAAGGAACCATTTCAGCGCGCCAGCTGCGCGTAATAGCGCGCCAGCGCCTGCATCTCCTGATCGGAGAGATGGCGGCTCTCGTAGCGCATCTCCTTGTGCGGGCGCTTGCCGGATTTGAAGGCCTGGAGCTGCGTATAGAGATAGCGTTCGTGCTGGCCGGCGAGATTGGGAATCTCTTCGTCCCGCCCGACGCCATCGGCGCCATGACAGGCCGCGCATTCCGCAAGGCTGACGGGCGGCTCCTCCGCCCGCGCCGGCGCCTGCCACGTCAAGCTGGCGAAGCAGAAAGCGCAGGCGAGCGTTGCGGCCCTCAAGGCGCGAAAGCGGACGAGGGCCAGTCGGAAAACGTCACTGCACATCATTTTTCCTTGATCGCCACCCTTCCGCTCAAGTAATTTTGTTTTTCTGGGCTTGCACTTACGGGCAGAAGGCCAGGTCGTCGTTCGACAAAATTGCAATGGAGCGCGTTTGATCCCCGAAGGCAGCTGGCTTTTAACCAGAATCGCCACCGCCAATGAGATGGTCAAGTCCCTGGACGAGGCTGCGTCCGCGCGCGACTTCGGGGCCGGCCTGCTCGCGATCACCGCTTCATTCGGCGTCGAGTCCGTCCTCGCCGGCGCAATCCCCGAGGAAATGTCGCGAAATCCGCCAGGGCCCTGCGAGCGGACCCCATGCTGGCGGCCCGTTCCGCCGCCAATCGCTGACTCTGAGCCGCCGACACAAGCGTCGAGCTTTTTCATCAATCCGAGCAGAACGCATCTCTTCGATCGCATTCTGGACACCGGCGAAGTTGCCCACTGGATCGTCGACTGCGCGCGTTGCCGCGACGCATGGATTCAGGGTGGAGAAGGGCTGCTTTTTCCGGTCGTCGCGGAAGAAGCGGTCATCTACGGCCTCGGTTTTTTCGGCCCCGCCTTATCGTCCGGGCCGGATCTGGAGAGGAGCCTGGCCTTCCTCGCACACTACGCCTTTGCGCGCATGTTGAAGATTGACTGCGTGAACGAAGCGCCGCGCTTCTCTGAACGCCAGATCCTGGCCTTGAAATGGGCCGCGGAGGGCAAGACGGATCAGGAAATCGCCGCGATTTTGAATGTCTCCGGGCATACGGTCGATAAATATATGCGGCAGATCAAGCAGGAGCTCAAAGCCGTCAACCGGACCTCGGCGATCGTCATCGCGATGCGCTCCGGTCTGATAACATGATCAGGTCGGCTCCGGCCGGAGGCAGCCGGTCGGAGCCGACCCGTTCAGCCCCCCAAACCCCCGGGCTGAACCCTTATGCCGTCGCGGCCAAAGCTCAATTTGAGATCGCCGCGGCGGTTTATCTTTTTGAAAAAAATCTACGATTTTGGCCTGGTCCTCGCCGCGCAGGACGACGAATTCTCGCAGCAATTCAAGGGTATTTTTCTCATCGAGCAGATACATGAATTCGATGAGCTCTGCGCCCCTTCGCTCCAAAATGCGTCGGCCGACCGCCTCGGCGACCGCTGAATCGATTACGCCCATTTTTTCCGCCCGCCGAGTAAGTATTTACCGAATCTGATCATATTCAATCTTGGCCGTAAAGCTGTGGTTGGAAAGTACGAGAATCCGTAAATTGCTCAACCTGAGCAGGTGTGCGCCCAAAATGGGCAATAAAAATGTCGCGGCTACGCTCCACGGCTTCCGCCCGCTCGCGGCTTCTGCCCCCTTCTCATCGGCCGGATAATCGTCTAACAAACGACAACTTTCGAGCCGGGCGCGCCCGCTCGCCGCCCGCAAGATGGGCACATACGGGACGCGTGCCGGTCCAAGGGCCGGAAACGCGGCCTTTTTTTATGCGCGCGCTTACCCAGAGGGCGCGCAAACGGGCCGAGGACGAATTCTTCCGCGCCCCCGCGTTGCGAGGCGCCCGCCTGACGGGAGTCCTTGGCGCGAGGGCGAGACCAAATGTGCGCGAGCCGCGCCGAACCACAGAAGCGACATGCCGAAAAGAACCGACATATCGACCATCCTGATCATCGGCGCGGGCCCCATCGTCATCGGCCAGGCCTGCGAATTCGACTATTCCGGCACCCAGGCGTGCAAGGCGCTCAAAGCCGAGGGCTACCGGATCGTGCTCGTCAACTCCAATCCGGCGACGATCATGACCGACCCGGATCTGGCGCATCGCACTTACGTCGAGCCGATCACGCCGGAGTTCGTCGCCAAGATCATCGAGAAGGAGCGCTACGCCGTTCCAGGCGGCTTCGCCCTGCTCCCCACCATGGGCGGCCAGACCGCGCTCAACTGCGCGCTCTCGCTCGAGAAGATGGGCGTGCTGAAGAAATTCGACGTCGAAATGATCGGCGCCACGGCGCACGCCATCGACAAGGCCGAAGATCGTGAACTGTTCCGCGAGGCGATGACCAAGATCGGCCTCGACACGCCGCGCTCGCATCACGTGAAGACCCTCACCGCGGCGCTCGACGCTTTGGACGACATCGGCCTTCCGGCCATCATCCGTCCCTCCTTCACGCTCGGCGGCACGGGCGGCGGCATCGCCTACAACAAGTCCGAGTTCATCGAGATCGTCGAGCGCGGAATCGACGCCTCGCCGACGAGCGAAGTGCTGATCGAAGAAAGCGTGCTCGGCTGGAAAGAGTACGAAATGGAGGTCGTCCGCGACAAGGCGGACAATTGCATCATTGTCTGCTCGATCGAAAACATCGACCCGATGGGCGTGCATACGGGCGACTCGATCACCGTCGCGCCGGCGCTGACCCTCACCGATAAAGAATACCAGATCATGCGCGACGCCTCGCTCGCCGTGCTGCGCGAGATCGGCGTCGAGACCGGCGGCTCGAACGTGCAATTCGCGGTCGATCCGCGCACCGGCCGCATGATCGTCATCGAGATGAATCCGCGCGTGTCGCGCTCCTCGGCGCTCGCGTCGAAAGCGACGGGCTTTCCCATCGCCAAGGTCGCCGCGCGCCTCGCCGTCGGCTACACGCTCGACGAGATCGCCAACGACATCACCGGCGGCGCGACGCCGGCCTCCTTCGAGCCGACGATCGATTACGTCGTCACCAAGATTCCGCGTTTTGCTTTCGAAAAATTTCCCGGCTCCGAGCCGGTGCTGACCACCGCGATGAAATCGGTCGGCGAAGCCATGGCCATCGGCCGCAATTTTGCGGAATCGCTGCAAAAGGCGCTGCGTTCGCTGGAGACGGGGCTCTCGGGGCTCGATGACATCGAGATCGAGGGGCTCGGCAAGGGCGACGACATGAATGTGCTGCGCGGCGCGCTCGGCACGCCGACGCCGGACCGCCTGCTCGTCGTCGGCCAGGCGCTGCGCCTCGGCATGAGCCAGAATGAAATCCACGAAGCGAGCAAGATCGACCCCTGGTTCATCGCCCGCATCGCCGAAATCGTCGCGCTCGAAGCGAAGGTGAAGAAATTCGGCCTGCCCAAGGACGCCGAGAATTTACGCCGGCTCAAATTCGCCGGCTTCTCGGACGCGCGGCTCGCCACCCTCGCCGGCGTCGAGGAAGCCGCCGTGCGCGCCGCGCGCCACGCGCTCGGCGTGCGCCCGGTCTATAAGCGCATCGACACCTGCGCGGCGGAGTTCGCCTCGCCCACGGCCTATATGTATTCGACTTACGAATCGCCCTTCGCCGGCGCCCTCGCCAATGAAGCGGCGCCCTCGGACGGCAAGAAGGTCGTCATTCTCGGGGGCGGACCGAACCGCATCGGACAGGGCATCGAATTCGACTATTGCTGCTGTCACGCCTGTTTCGCGCTCGACGACGCCGGCTTCGAAACGATCATGATCAACTGCAATCCGGAGACGGTCTCGACGGATTACGACACGTCGGACCGCCTCTATTTCGAGCCGCTGACCAATGAGGACGTCGGCGAAATCCTCGACGTCGAAAAGTCGCGCGGAACGCTCGCCGGCGTCATCGTCCAATATGGCGGCCAGACGCCCTTGAAGCTCGCCCACGGCCTCGCCGCCATGGGCGCGCCGATCCTCGGCACGCCGGTCGATTCGATCGATCTCGCCGAAGACCGCGACCGCTTCAAGCGGCTTCTCGACAAGCTCGGCCTCAAGCAGCCCAAGAACGGCATCGCCTATTCGGTCGAACAGGCGCGCATCGTCGCGGGCGAATTGGGCCTGCCGCTCGTCGTGCGTCCGTCCTATGTGCTCGGCGGCCGCGCCATGGCGATCATTCGGGACGCGACCGACCTCGACGACTATCTGCTCGGCACGCTGCCGACCCTGGTGCCGTCGGAGATCAAGACGCGCTACCCCAATGACAAGACCGGGCAGATCAATATGGTGCTCGGCAAGAACCCGCTGCTCTTCGACCGCTATCTGACCGACGCCATTGAAGTGGACGTGGACTGCGTCGCCGACGGCGAGCAGGCGGTCATCGCCGGGGTGATGGAGCATATCGAAGAGGCCGGCATCCATTCGGGCGACTCCGCCTGCTCGCTGCCGCCGCGCTCGCTCGCCCCCGAGGTCGTCGCCGAACTCGAGGCGCAGACCAGGAGCCTCGCCATGGCGCTCGGCGTCGTGGGCCTGATGAATGTGCAATTCGCCCTCAAGGACGGCGAAATCTACGTGCTCGAGGTTAATCCGCGCGCCTCGCGCACCGTGCCTTTCGTCGCCAAGGTCGTCGGCGCGCCTTTCGCCAAGATCGCCGCGCGCGTGATGGCGGGCGAGAAGCTCTCGGGCTTCGCGTTGCCCTCCGGGCCGTTGAAACATATCGGCGTGAAGGAGGCCGTCTTCCCCTTCGCGCGCTTCCCTGGCGTCGACACGGTTCTCGGGCCGGAGATGCGCTCGACGGGCGAAGTGATCGGCCTCGACGTCGCCTTCGACGCGGCCTTTGTGAAGAGCCAGCTCGGCGGCGGCGCCAAGGCGCCGCGCGAGGGCGTCGTTTTCGTCTCGGTGCGCGACGCGGACAAGCCCCGCATCGTGCCGACCATCCGAGCCTTGAAAGAAATCGGCTTCAGCGTCGTCGCGACCGGCGGCACCGCCCGCTTCCTTCAGGAGGAGGGCATCGCCGCGCAGAAGATCAACAAGGTCTCGGAAGGCCGGCCGCACATCGTCGACGCCATCAAGAACGGCGCGATTCAGCTCGTGTTCAACACGACCGAAGGGGCCCAGGCGCTCGCGGATTCGCGTTCCTTGCGCCGCGCCGCCCTTCTGCATAAGGTTCCCTATTATACGACCCTCGCAGGCGCTATTGCGGCGGCGCAGGGGGTCAGGGCCTATGTGTCGGGAGACCTCGAGGCGCGGGCGCTACAGGATTATTTCGAGCCTGCAAAAGACTGAGAGAAAAAGGAAATGAGGACGGCGCCCCCGGCGCCCCTTCGGACGCTGAGGCGCCGAAGGTCGGCTGCCGGCGCCGATTTTGCGGCAAAACCGTCAGTCATATGATTCGGGACACGCGCCTCTCGCGCCGGCTGAACGCCTGCGTGGGAGCGCCGCATATGATCGGAGCGAAGAGCGAGAAATGGTGGACAAGGTGCCCATGACAGCCGCAGGATATGCGGCGCTCGGAGAGGAACTGCGCCGCCGTCAACAGGAGGACAGGCCGCGCATCATCCAGCAGATCGCCGAAGCCCGCGCGCATGGCGATCTCTCGGAGAACGCCGAATATCACGCCGCCAAGGAAGCGCAGTCGCTCAATGAAGGCCGCATCGCCGAGCTCGAGGACAAGCTCTCGCGCGCCGAGGTGATCGACGTCGCCAAACTCACGGGCTCGACGATCAAGTTCGGCGCAACCGTCACCGTCGTCGACGAGGACACCGAGGAGGAGAAAGCCTATCAGATCGTCGGCGAGACCGAAGCCGACGTGAAGAGCGGCCGCGTCTCCATCACGAGCCCCATCGCCCGCGCGCTGATCGGCAAGAAGGTCGGCGACACGGTGGAGGTGAAAACACCCGGCGGCGGCAAGAGTTACGAAATTCTGAAGGTCGCTTTTGTGTAAGGCCCCCTCCCCGGCCCTCCCCCGCTTCGCGGGAGAGGGAGCGGATTGTGGCCTTCATTCAAATGGCTGAGCACGAGCGTCCCGTCTCCTGCGAAGCGGGAGTGAGACTCGGAGCAACGCTCCGCATCATTACCGACGGCCGCGCCGGGCATGAGGCGCAGACGCTCGGGCTCGCGGAGGCGCTGGGCCTCGGGCCAGACATTCGCGCCGTCGACGCGCGCCCGCCTTATTCGTCGCTCGCGCCCTTCGGCCCGCCGGACCCGCGCGACGCCTTCGCCTATGCCGCACCCTACCCGGACATTGCGCTCGCCGCCGGGCGGCGCGCCTTGCCGGCGCTGCGGCGGCTGAAGCGCGACTCTGGGGGGCGTGTCTTCACGATCTATGTCAACGCCCCGGCGCTCTGTTGGAACGCCGCCGATCTCATCGTCGCGCCGCGCCATGACCGTCTCAAGGGCGCCAATGTGATTTCGCCGCTGACGCCGCCGAATCGCATCACCCCGGCGCGCCTCGCCGAGGCCCGCGCCGCCCCCGACCCGCGCATCGCCGTCCTGCCCCGCCCGAGGGTCGCCATGCTGATCGGCGGGGCCGAGGGCGTCATCCATGACCTCGACCATATCGCCGGCGCCCTGCTCCAGGGCGGGTTCGGGGTGATGGCGACGCCCTCGCGGCGCACGCCGCCCGAGGTCGCGCAGGCATTACGCACGGCGCTCTCGGGGCCCGGCGGCTTCTGCTGGGACGGTTCGGGCGAAAACCCCTATCTCTCCATTCTCGCCAACGCCGATCGCCTCGTCGTTACGGGAGACAGCGTCAATATGGTCGGCGAAGCGGTCGCGACCGGCGTCCCGGTCCATGTGATCGAACCCCTGGCCCCGCGCCGGAAGATCCGCGCCTATCTCGCCGCGCTTAAAACGGCCGGCGCCATCCGCATCTGGCGCGGTCCTTTCGAGGACTGGACCTATACGCCCATCAATTCGACGCCGATGATCGCCGCGCGCATCGCGGCGGATTTCGCCAGTTTCTCATCCTGAGGCGCGAGGCGCGCGTCTTGAAGGACGAGGAAATCCGGCAGGACCAAGCGGCCGATCCTTCGAGACGGCCCTTCGGGCCTCCTCAGGATGAGGGGGAGAGACCGCCAAAGCCTCTAAGCCGCAGGCGAACAACCGTCCCAACGCCGGCAGGAGGATTTCCTCATCCTGAGGGCGCGCGAAGCGCGCGTCTCGAAGGACGAGGAAATCCGTCGGGACCAGGCGGCCGATCCTTCGAGACGGCCCTTCGGGCCTCCTCCAGGATGAGGGGGAGAGACGGCCAACGCCTCTAAGCCGCAGGCGAACAACCGTCCCAACGCCGGCCGGAGGATTTCCTCATCCTGAGGGCGCGCAAGGCGCGCGTCTCGAAGGACGAGGAAGTCCGTCGGGACCAGGCCGCCCATCCTTCGAGACGGCCCTTCGGGCCTCCTCAGGATGAGGGGGAGAGACCGCCAAAGCCTCTAAGCCGCAGGCGAACAACCGTCCCAACGCCGGCCGGAGGATTTCCTCATCCTGAGGGCGCGCAAGGCGCGCGTCTCGAAGGACGAGGAAATCCGGCAGGACCAAGCGGCCGATCCTTCGAGACGGCCCTTCGGGCCTCCTCAGGATGAGGGGGAGAGACCGCCAAAGCCTCTAAGCCGCAGGCGAACAACCGTCCCAACGCCGGCCGGAGGATTTCCTCATCCTGAGGGCGCGCGAAGCGCGCGTCTCGAAGGACGAGGAAATCCGGCAGGACCAGGCGGCCGATCCTTCGAGACGGCCCTTCGGGCCTCCTCGGGATGAGGGGGAGAGACGGCCAACGCCTCTAAGCCGCAGGCGAACAACCGTCCCAACGCCGGCCGGAGGATTTCCTCATCCTGAGGGCGCGCGAAGCGCGCGTCTCGAAGGACGAGGAAATCCGGCAGGACCAGGCGGCCGATCCTTCGAGACGGCCCTTCGGGCCTCCTCGGGATGAGGGGGAGAGACGGCCAACGCCTCTAAGCCGCAGGCGAACAACCGTCCCAACGCCGGCCGGAGGATTTCCTCATCCTGAGGGCGCGCAAGGCGCGCGTCTCGAAGGACGAGGAAATCCGGCAGGACCGCGCGGCCCATCCTTCGAGACGGCCCTTCGGGCCTCCTTCAGGATGAGGGGAGAGAGACGGCCAACGCCTCTCTGAGCTGCGGGCGAAAAACGCCGGCCGGAGGATTTCCTCATCCTGAGGGCGCGCGAAGCGCGCGTCTCGAAGGACGAGGAAATCCGGCAGGACCAAGCGGCCCATCCTTCGAGACTGCCCTCCGGGTCTCCTCACGATGAGGGCGTGAGTGACGGCCACGCGGCATGAGGCGCGGGAGAGACGGCCGCCTTGCGGCGCGGCGCATAATCGCTAGATTGCGGGCTCCTTCGCGGCCGTTTCGAAAGAGTTTCCCATGTCCGCCCCCAAGCATGCGCGCGTCATCATCATCGGCTCCGGGCCCGCCGGCTATACAGCCGCGATCTACGCCGCGCGCGCCATGCTGGAGCCGATGCTCATCGCCGGCTTCGACCAGGGCGGCCAGCTCATGATCACCACTGACGTCGAGAACTACCCCGGCTTCGCGGAGCCCGTTCAGGGGCCGTGGCTCATGGAGCAGATGCGGCTTCAGGCCGAGCATGTCGGCACGAAGCTCGTCTCCGACCACATTGTGGAGGCCCGTCTCGAGACCCGCCCCTTCACCTTGATCGGCGACAGCGGCGCGACCTACACCTGCGACGCGCTGATCGTCGCGACGGGCGCGAAGGCCAAATGGCTCGGCATCCCGAGCGAGGAGAAATTCAAGGGTTTCGGCGTTTCCGCCTGCGCGACCTGCGACGGCTTCTTCTTTCGCGGCAAAAAGGTCATCGTGGTGGGCGGCGGCAACACCGCGGTCGAGGAGGCGCTCTATCTCTCCAACCTCGCCTCGCATGTGACGCTGGTGCACCGCCGCGACATGCTGCGCTCCGAGCGCGTCCTGCAGGAGCGGCTGCGCCAGCAGGCGAACGTCTCCGTTCTGTTCAATCATGTGATCGATGAAATCGTCGGCGTGGAAGGCCCGCTCGCCGTCACCGGGGCGCGGGTGAAGAATGTCCTTACCGGCGAGACGCAGACGCTCGACGCCGAGGGCGTCTTCATCGCCATCGGCCATGCGCCCGCCTCCGAACTGTTCAAGGGCCAGCTCACGGTGAAGCCCTCTGGCTATATCGCCGTCGAGGCCGGCACGACGCGCACCAACATCCCCGGCGTCTACGCCGCCGGCGACGTCGCCGACGAAGTCTACCGCCAGGCCGTGACCGCCGCCGGGCTCGGCTGCATGGCCGCGCTGGAGGTCGAGAAATTTCTGCTCGGCGCGCCGGCGCTGGCCACCGAGCCCGCTTGAGGAGAACACATGACAGAACGCGTCATCTTCCAGAAGAAAGCCATGCCGGTCGAGGTGGAGGAAGGAAAGACCTATTACTGGTGCGCCTGCGGCCGCAGCGCCAAGCAGCCCTTCTGCGACGGCGCCCACAAGGGCTCGGGGATCGAGCCCGTGGCCTACAAGGCCGAGGCCACCGGCAAGGCGTTTTTTTGCGGCTGCAAGCATTCAAGGAAAGAGCCACTCTGCGACGGCACGCATAAGGAGCTGTAAGGCGCTGGGCTCCGGGAAGCCCCGCTCAAGGGATTTGAGCCTCGCGGATTTGCGCGGCGCCGCATCGGGCTCTAAACATCGTCCCGGATTCACCCTCGCCCGATAAAGATCCCCGGATGCCCGATCTTCTCCTCGAACTGTTCTCCGAAGAAATTCCGGCGCGCATGCAGCGGCAGGCGGCTGACGACTTGAAGAAGCTCGTCACCAACGCCCTCGTCGACCGTGGGCTGACCTATGAGGGCGCCGCCGCCTACGCCACGCCGCGCCGGCTCGCGCTGCAGGTCGTCGGCTTGCCCGGCCGCCAGCCGGATGTGCGCGAGGAGCGCAAAGGGCCCCGCGTCGGCGCGCCGGAGGCGGCGATCCAGGGCTTTCTGAAAAGCGCCGGGCTCGCCTCGCTCGAGCAGGCGCGCATCGAGAAGGACAAGAAGGGCGCTGAGTTCTATCTCGCGGTCATCGAGCGCGCCGGCGCGGCGACGATCGACGTGCTGGCGGAAATCCTGCCGGGGATCGTGAAAAGCTTCCCGTGGCCCAAGTCCATGCGCTGGGGCGCCGCTTCGGAGCGCACAGAGAGTCTGCGCTGGGTGCGCCCGCTGCATTCCATCGTCGCCACCTTCGGGCCGGAGACCGAGACGCCGGACGTCGTGCCCTTCGAGGTCGACGGCGTTCGTTCGGGCGACGTCACGCGCGGCCATCGCTTCCTCGCGCCGGCGCCCTTCCGCGTGCGGCGCTTCGAGGATTACGCGATGGGGCTGGAGCGCGCCAAGGTCGTTATCGACCCGGCGCGGCGGCGCGACATCATCCTGCATGACGCCAAGGACCTCGCCTTCGCGCAGGGGCTCGAACTTATCGAGGACGTCGGGCTTCTGGAGGAGGTCGCCGGCCTCGTCGAATGGCCGGTGACGCTGATGGGCTCTTTCGACGAGAGCTTCCTGTCGATCCCGCCGGAAGTCATTCGCGCGACGATCCGCGTGAACCAGAAGTGCTTCGTGCTTCGCAAAGGCGACGCGCTGACCAACAAATTCATCCTCGTCTCCAATATCGAGGCGGCGGACGGCGGCGCCACGGTCGTCGCCGGCAATGAGCGCGTCATCGCCGCGCGGCTCTCGGACGCGAAATTCTTCTACGAGACGGACCTCAAGACGAAACTGGAAGACCGGCTGCCGAAGCTCGACCAGATCGTCTTCCACGAGAAGCTCGGCACGCAGGGCGAGCGCGTGAAGCGCCTCGCCGCCTTCGCCCGCGAACTGGCGCCGGTCGTCGGCGCCGATCCGGAGAAGGCCGCGCGCGCCGCGACGCTGTGCAAGGCCGATCTCGTCTCGGAGATGGTCGGCGAATTCCCCGAGCTGCAGGGCCTCATGGGCCGCTATTACGCGACCGCGCAGGGCGAGGACGCCTTCGTCGCCGCCGCCTGCGAGGAGCATTACAAGCCGCAGGGGCCGAGCGACCGCATCCCGACCGACCCCGTCTCCATCGCCGTGGCGCTCGCCGACAAGCTCGACACGCTGGTGATGCTATTCTGGGCGAGAGAAATTCCGACAGGGTCGAAAGACCCATTTGCGCTTCGACGGGCTGCTCTCGGGGCAATCCGAATCCTATTAGAAAACGAAATTTCTCTATCTATGAGGGGAATGCTCCTCTTCGGCTTGTGGGAACCACTGTCGGCTTGGGACAATTTGCACAATTCAATTGTGCTTATATCGGACTCGGTGAGCAGACAGCTTGATTATTCCGATCCTGATAGCCCCCTCGTTTTGGGTAGGGAATTCAAGCATGTTCGCTCGCCAGATACCCTTGGAGAAATAAGGCTTTACGAGCCCTTTACTTCGATTGCGCTGGTTACTGCTGATCTTCATGGCGATGAAGGGTTCGAGGCAAAAGGATATTTCGAGCAGTTTAGGCACGGATTGGCTGATCCAAATGAAACAATTGACGCCATCATGAATTTTCTAGTCGACCGCCTGAAAGTCTACTTGCGGGACAAGGGGGCGCGCTACGATCTTATTGATGCGGCGCTCGGCGCCGTGGCCTTCGCCGACTCCGAGGAGGAGCCGGCCGCGGCCGCGCCTCTGCAGGACGATCTGCTCATGATCACGAAGAAGGTCGAAGCGCTCGACAAATTCCTCGCCACCGACGACGGCAAGAATCTGCTCGCCGGCTTCAAGCGCGCGGTCAATATTCTCAAGGCCGAGGAAAAGAAGGACGGGCCGCAGGCCTATTCCCACCGCCACGCGCCCAATCTGCGAATCGAGCCGCAGGAGCACAAGCTCGCCGCCGCCATCGCCCGGGCCCGCGAGGAGACGGCCGAGCGGCTGGCGAAGGAGGATTTCGCGGGCGCCATGCGCGCGCTGTCGCATCTGCGCGCGCCGGTCGACGCCTTCTTCGACCATGTGACGGTAAACGCCGACAACGCCGACTTGCGCCTGAACCGCCTGCGCCTGCTCGCGGAACTGCGTCGGGTGATGATGGGCGTGGCCGACTTCGGCAAGGTCGCCGGCGAAGCCCAAGCATAACGAGCCGCGAGAACCAACCTCACCCGCGAACGATCCCTCCCCCTTGCGGGGAGGGTGGCCCCGCGAAGCGGGGTCGGGCGGGGCGCGCAGCGTTGTGAAACTGCTTTCTTAATACCGGCTTGCGGCCGCCCCAAGTCCCCCACCCGGCGCGCCGCGCGCGCCACCCTCCCCGCAAGAGGGGGGGATGGAAACGTCGAGAGACCGTTTCATCGGCGCTCCTCCCCCTCGCCCCGTGCGCGGGCGCACGCACAGCCATGCGCTTCTCCCTTATTCCGAAACTTGGCCGAACGATACGGCCGTGTTACTGGCGCGATACGTCCCGGTAACAGGGGAGAAATATTATGAGCATCCTTTATTCGTCCCGTCGCAGCTTTGTTTTCGGACTGGTGGGCGCCGCCGCTTTCGCAGGCCGGCCGGCCTTTGCCGGCGAAATGCTGAAGGATATCGCGCAGCTCAAGCCCGGAGACTATACTTGGCATCCCGAGCGCGCCGAGACGGGGCCGGTGTCGGTCGTCGTCTCGATCCCCGAGCAGCGCGTCCACGTTTATCGCAACGGCATCCGAATAGCGGTCTCCACCTGCTCGACCGGCAAGCCGGGCCATGCGACCCCGACGGGCGTGTTCGTCGTGCTGGAGAAGGACAAGAATCATCACTCGTCGATCTACGACGACGCGCCCATGCCCAATATGAACCGGCTGACCTGGTCCGGCGTCGCCTTGCACGCCGGCAATCTGCCCGGCTACCCGGCCTCGCACGGCTGCGTGCGCCTGCCGGTGAAGTTCTCGGAACTGCTGTTCGGCGTCACCCATATCGGCACGCCGGTCATCATCGCCGGCGCGCATACCGACCCCTGGGAGCTGACGCATCCCGGCATGGTGCTCTCGGGCTATGCCGAACAGGAATTCGAGCAGGTCGTCTCGAGCCTCGACGGCAAGAAGCACCCCTCGGACTGGGCGGCGGCGGAGAGCTATCCCGTCACGAGCGTCATCGTCTCCTCCGCCGATCGTGTGATCGAGCTCATCGAAAACGACCGCGTCGTCGCGCGCTCCAAGCTCACCCTCAAGGGCGGCGACGCGCTCGGCTCGCATGTCTTCGTCTTGAACGGCGCGGCCAATGACGCGCGCGGCCTGAGGTGGAGCGCCATCACCCACAGCGCCGCGGCGTCGCCGGCGATGCGCGACGACGCCGTGATGCAGCGAATCGGCGCCGAGCCCGCTTTCGTCGAGGCGATGCAGACGCGCATGCACCCCGGCATGACCATGGTGCTCACCGACGCGCCCCTCTCGCCCGACAGCCGCAGCGGCAAGGATTTCGTCATCGTCACCACGGGGTGATTCCCCCTCTCTCCCCCAGCGGGGAGAGGGGTGGACGCGGGCCTTGCACCGCCGGGCGTTGAAACTGTCATGCCGGGGCGGCAACATGCGCCCCTGCGTCCGACACGGATCAACTCATGCGCCGCCCTCTCGCCGTCGTCCTCTTCCTTCTCGCGCTGTCTTGCGAATCGGCGGCGGCGGAGCGCCTCGTCAATCTCACGCTGCTCGTCTTCAGCGACATCTATGAGATGGACGAGCGCAATGGGCGCGGGGGATTTGCGCGCGTCTCGGGCGTCTTGAAGGCGGAGCGCGCCAAGACCAAAGCGACCCTCGTCGCGCTTGCGGGGGACGCGCTGTCGCCGTCGCTTC
The DNA here is from genome assembly GCF_055698645.1 of Methylocystis sp. NC52PC. Taxonomy (NCBI): domain Bacteria; kingdom Pseudomonadati; phylum Pseudomonadota; class Alphaproteobacteria; order Hyphomicrobiales; family Methylocystaceae; genus Methylocystis; species Methylocystis sp. NC52PC. The sequence goes on from NZ_CP170127.1 coordinate 3,796,916, forward strand.
TCTCGAGTCTCGACAAAGGCGCGCATATCGTCGAACTGCTCAATCTCGTGGGCGTCGACGTCTTCACGCCGGGCAATCACGAGTTCGATTTCGGCGAGGACGTATTTCGCGCGCGCATGGACGCGTTGCACGCCACGCGTCTCGCCGCCAATCTGCGCGACGGCGCGGGGCGTCCGCTGCCGGGCTTCGCCGACAGCGCGATCATCGACGTGGAAGGCGTGCGGATCGGCGTCATCGGCCTGACCGAGGACGAGTCGCGCGAACGCTCGAACACGGAGACGCTGCGCATTTTCCCGGCGATCGAAACCGCGCGGCGGGAGGCGCGGCGGCTGCGCGACGCGGGCGCCGATCTCATCGTGGCGGTCACCCATTCCGAGTGGACGGACGATCTGCGCCTCGCCAAGACCGGCCTCATCGACGTCATCCTCTCCGGCCACGACCACAATCTCTTCGTCGCCTATGACGGACGCGCCGTCATCGCCGAGACGCAAGCCGACGGCGCGCAGCTCGTCGCCGTCGATCTTGCCGTTACCGTGTCCGACGCCGGCGCGCGCAAGGTCGCGTGGTCGCCAAAGTTCCGCATCCTCGATACGGGGGACGTTGCGCCCGACCCCGCCGTCGCCGCGCGCGCCGACGAAATTCGCGCCCGGCTGGAGAAGGGTCTCGACGAGCCGATCGGCGTCACGCAGAAAGAACTGGATGGACGCAAGGCGAGCGTGCGCACGCGCGAGACCGCGCTCGGCGACTACCTCGCCGACGCCATGCGCGCCGCAACCGGCGCCGATGTGGCGATTCTCAACGGCGGGGCCATTCGCGGCGACGCCGTCCTCCCCGCCGGCGCGACGCTGACGCGAAAGAGCGTGCTCGCCGCTTTGCCCTTCGCCAACAGGCTCGTGACGATCGAACTCAGCGGCGCCGATCTGCGGGCGGCGCTGGAGAGCGCCTATGGCGCGCTCGGCAAGGATGCGGGGCGCTTCGCACAAATCTCCGGCGCGCGTCTCGCGCTGCGGCGCGACGCGGTTCCAGGCTCGCGCCTCCTCGCCATCGCCATCGGCGGCGCGCCGCTCGACGAGACGCGGCTCTACAGGATCGCGACGAACGACTATCTCGCCAACGGCAAGGACGGCTATGACGCCCTGCTTCGCGGCCGGCCGCTCGTCACCGAGGACGCGGCGCCGCTGCTCTCCGCGGTGGTCATCGAGGCGATCCGCAAGGCGGGGACCATTTCGCCGGCGGTCGACGGGCGGATCACGATCGAGTGATGGCACGGCCCTTGGGTGTCAGCCCGCGGCGATCGCCCCCGAGCCGACATACATCATTACCGACGCGTTCTGCACGCCACCCTCGAGCGCCGACGATTAAGCAGAGTCCGTCGCTTTTCTTCCCAACTCCTACCAGCCGCACGGACGCAGCGGCGATATTGAACGCGCGGGCGAGCCGAACCGTGGTCGGACTGCCGGAGGAGGGATTATGGCCGCATGGGGGATCGCTATCGTCGCGGATTGCCCCCGCCGAGATCTGAGGAGCGGTCGCTCACGAGGAGCGACGCACCGTTTTGATCGTCGCGGCCGGTCGGCCCGAGCGTTCGGCGATCTCGAGATCCTGGGCTTCGAGGATCGCGCGTGCGGGCGCGTCGCCGTCGAGCCCGCCCAGCGCTTCCTTGGGAACGCGACGATTGGAGCGTTGGCTGCCATCGTCATAAACGACGTCGAAGAGAACGAACTCGCTCTTCGTCGCAGGTTTGCGGGCCATGGTGACTCCCCTGTCGGCGCGGCCGCGAACGATCAGAAGCCGCCGGCGGCCGGCGTGAGCGACGGCGTCGGCGCGGCGGGCGTGGCCGGACGAGGCTTCGCGGGGCGCGGCTTCTGCTTCGGCGCCGGCAGGAGGCCTTCGCGCTGCGCCTGCTTGCGAGCGAGCTTGCGGGCGCGGCGAATGGCTTCCGCCTTTTCTCGCGCGCGCCGCTCAGAGGGCTTCTCGTAAGCGCGACGCTGCTTCATTTCCCGAAAGACGCCTTCGCGCTGCAGCTTCTTCTTGAGCACACGAAGGGCCTGATCGACATTGTTGTCGCGAACCAAAACCTGCACGAGTTTTCCGATCTGCAAAAAAGAGGAAACCCGGCTCTCGGGGGATGGCGCGAACCATGCGCTCGATGCTCCGACATCGAAGCGAAAATGGCGAGAACTCGGGTATCAGGAAGATTCGAGGGCGGGAGGCTCCAGTTCGACAGTCGAACGGCCCCGCCGGCTCTATTTAGGGCAATGCGCGGGCAAGCGCCAGCCATAATTGCGATTGGCCAGGGCGGCGGCATCAAGGCTATGGCTCGAGGACGCCCATGGCGTGTAAGCTGCGGCCGTCATCGAGCCCGGGCCTGTCGTGCAACATCAAGTCATTGATTTAGCAAATAAACTTCTCGTCGCTCTTCGCGAGCGCAAGCTTGTCGCGGCGACGGCCGAATCGTGCACGGGCGGCCTCGTCGCCGGAGCGATCACCGAAGTTGCCGGATCGAGCGAGATTTTCGACCGCGGCTTCGTGACCTATTCCAACAAAGCCAAGCAGGACATGCTCGGCGTGCCCGAAGCGCTGATCCTCGCCCACGGCGCCGTGAGCGCAGAGGTCGCGCGGGCGATGGCCGAGGGCGCACTCGCCCATTCCTGCGCCGACCTCGCCGTCTCCATCACCGGAATCGCCGGGCCGGGCGGCGGATCGGCGGCGAAGCCGGTGGGGCTCGTCCACTTCGCTCTGGCGCGGCGCGGCGCGGCGACGGAGCATGTCGAGCGCCGATTCGGGCCGCAGAGTCGAAGCGACATCCGCGCGGGCGCGGTGCGGCAGGCGCTCGAAATGCTTCTCGCGGCGGCTTCCACGCGCTGAGGTTACGCCGATTTCTGGCAGGCCATCTTTGAGCGCAGATCGGCGTCGGCGCGGATCAGATTGTCGCGGGCGGCGTCGAGCCAAAGCGCGCGCGTCTCGGGAAGGCGGAAAAGCGCGTCGCCGCCGCCAAGGAAGCTCTCCAGCATCTTGGTGCGCCCGAGGAAAAACTCCTGCTCGGGCGCCCAGCCGAACTCGAACCGAATATCGTCGAGGTTCTTGAGGAAAACCGGCCAGGGCGCGGCGAGGGAAGAGAGATCGAGATCCAGGAAGAGGTCGAGGTCACGCGCAAAGCCTGGATAATGCTCCCTTCGCGCCTTGGCCTTCATGTGGTGGGAGGTGGCCATGATGAGATCGTGGATCGCCTGCGCCTCGGTGGCGTCGAATTTCGAATGCCGCTCGAACAGCTCGGCGCTGTCGCGGACGTTTTCGGGATCGAGGCGCGGGCGGCCATCGGGATCGCGGGTGAGGTAGACCGAGTCGTGCCAGAAGATCGCCGTGGCGACCAGGTCGGGACGCGCGGCGAGTGACGAGAGGCGATCGAGCTTCTCCAGCATGTCGGCGATATGGCCCCAGGCGTGATAGGCGCGCTGGGGCTCTCGATAGCCGGCGTCCAGCGCGGCGAAGGCGTCGGCGTCATGGCGTGAGGCCAAAAGCGACCAGTATTTCCCAATGATTGGATCGATGCCGAGGGCGTCTACTTGCTTGTCAAATTCCATACCGAGGACCAACCTTCCCGCACGCCGTCGCGGGCGAGGCCCGCATATCGCTTTTCTAGGGCCGCGTAGAGGCTCGCCCAGAGGCCGGGACGAGTTCGCGCCAGTTCCGCCGCGCGCGCCGCGGCGGCCTCGAAGCGACCTGCCTCATATTCAGCCATCATTTCTTGGTGTGATGTGCGCCAGCGCACATACGGCTGAGAGGTAGCAAAGTGCGCGTCGCCCGCGAGCGCGAAGACCTGGGTGGGCTCGCTGCGGCCGACGACGACGATGCGGCCGAGATCGAGCCAAGCCAGGTCGGGCGCCGCGTCGCGCACCGCGCCAGAGGCGATGATGTCCGTGCCGAAGGCCTTGCTCGCCCCCTCGAGCCGCGAGGCGAGATTCACATTGTCGCCGAGAATCGAGTAATCGAATCGGCGCACCGAGCCCATATTGCCGACGTTGCAGGGACCGAGGTTGAGGCCGCAGCCCATGCGCGCCTCGACATAAGGACGCCCCGTCTCCTGAGCGGCCCTGGCCCGCGCCGCGTTGAAGGCGAGCAGCGCCTCGCGCATCTCCAACGCCGCCTTCAGCGCCTTGCGCGGATGGTCGGCGATGTCGAGCGGCGCGTTCCAGAAGGCGAGAATGGCGTCGCCCATATATTTGTCGACCGTGCCCTCGCATTCGAGAATGGCGTCGGTCATGGGCGTCAAATAATCATTCATGAACTGCGTGAGCTCGCGCGCGCTCATGCCTTCGGAGAGGCCGGAGAAGTTGCGCAGGTCGGAGAACAGCACGGTCAATTCGCGCGTCTCTCCGCCGAGAACGAGCAATTTCGGATTTTCGGCGAGGCGGTCGACAACCGCCGGCGCGACGAATTTGCCGAAGGCGTTGCGAACCTGCCGTCGCGCTGAATTTTCGGAGCGCCACAGGGTGACGGCGCCGACGATATAAGTCCCGATGACGACGAGGCTCGGATAGGCGGGATCGAGCAGCATCCCGTATTTTTCGAAAAGGTAGAAGGAGCCGCCGAAAAGCCCCGCCACGGCAAGCGGCGCGTAAAGCGTGGAGACGGACAAAGGCGCGAGGAACAAAAGCGGCATGGTCACCGCAAAGGCGACGAACGAGAGAATGATTTCCAGCCCCGGCGCCCAGTCGGGGCGCGACAACAGCGCGCCGCTGGTGAGCGCTTCGAGGATTTGGGCGTGCACTTCGACGCCGGGGACGACCGGCTCCAGCGGCGTCGCGCGAACGTCGCCGAGGCCAATCGCGAGCGCGCCGACAAAGACGATCCGCCCTTCGACTTCGCTGCGCGGAACCTGGCCTTCCAGCACCGCCTTGGCGGAAAGAGTCCGTCGCGAATCTCTGAAGGCGTAACGCGGCCGCACGTCGGCCGCCGACCCCGTGGCGATCTCGAAGGTGCCGACCTTTACGGCGTTGACGCCGGTATGCGCGCCATAGGCGGTCTCGCCGCTGGCGTTCGAGGAGCGCACGATGATGCTCGGCTCCCCCTGCGCGACGCGCAAGCCCTCCAGGGCGAGCGACGGCGCAAGCGACTCGCCGACGCGCAACAGCAGCGGCACGCGTCGCACGACGAGGTCACGGTCGGGCAGCCAGTTGGTGACGCCGACGCCCTTCGCCTTTTGGATCAGCGCGGCAAGCGGCAAAATGGCGCCCGGGAATTCATAGACAAAGGGCAGCGGGTCGTCGCCCGCCGAGACCACGCCCCCCTTGGCCGGGAAAGACTTTGCGCCCTGCGCCGCCAGCGTGGCGCCGATCACGACCGGTCCGCGCCCGACCGCATCGGCGAAAAGGGCGTCGCTATCCGGCGCCTTCGCCACGAGCCGCGCGACATCCGCCCGCAGCTTGGCGTCGGGCAAGGCCTCGACGAGCATGCGGGCGCTGGCGCGATCCGGCTCGGCGAAAACGAAATCGAAGGCGACCACCGCCGCGCCCAATTCGCTCAGGCGGTCGACCAGCGCAGCGATGCGCGTTCGCGGCCAGGGCCACTGCCCATAGGCCTCGAGACTTTCTTCGTCGACGCCCACGACGCGGACCGGCGCCTCTGGGTCGTAGACGCGCGGCGACAGCCGCTGATAATAATCGAAGACCATGTTGCGCAGGTCGTCGAGGAGGCGGGGCTGCAACAAGCCCCAGGGCAGCGTCAACAGGCCGGCAAGCACAGCCGCGACGACGAAGATATGTTTGCGCGATCGCATCTAGGGTCCGTGAACATGGCGCAAGCGCGCGGCCAACCTGCTTTTTGGCCACGCTAGTTCACGCTGCGCCCTTCAACAAGACCAAGGCCGCGCTCCGAGGCGCAAAGCTTCAGTCCTTCCCGTGCGAATAGGACCCATGGGGATAGGAGTGGGTGTAATGGCCCGTCGGGGTCTCGGGCGCGTCCCGAGGCGCGGCGCGCGGCTGGGGCGGCGCAGGCTGATTCGTCGCATTGGCGCTGCTCTGGACCAGGGCGCCGCCCGCCCAGACGGGCGCAAGCGCCTCGAGCCCCGGCGGCGGCTCCACGCTCGCGGGCGCGTGATCTCCGAGCGCGGCCGCGCTCTCGTTTGAGTGGCGGCCGCGGGCTCCGCCCGATTGTCCGCGACGGCTGGCCATTTGTGCGGTAATGGCGGCGATGGTCTCGCCCGGCACGCGGAAAGGCTCCGAAACGCCCTCCCCGGCGGCGCAGACGCCGAAACCGGGACGGTTAAGGATTTGCGACCCGCCGCCGGCTCCGCGCACCTCGATGACGCCGACCTGATGCACGACAAGGGTTCCGCAGTCGCCGCCGATCCGCAGGAGAAGCGAACCGCCGCGGACGCCGACCGCGGCCGTCGGCGTATTCAGCGTCGCGCCGGCCCCATGGCTCACGCCGCCGCCGACGAATCGCATGACGCCCCTGGCGAGCCGCACGCCCTGGCCGCCCGCGCCGCCCTGATAGACGAAGTCGTCGATGGCGACCGAGCTGTTTCGTCCGACGGTCATGGTGGAGGAATCGTTGAAGATGATTTGCGCGCTGCCCTCGGCCGAAGTGTCGATGCGCTCTCCCTTTTCGACGCCGAGGCCGATAGCGAGCGCATGCCGCGCGGCGCCGGGCGGCGCGCCGAAAGCCGCCGGGTTGGCGGCCCCGACGTTGCCGACTTTTTCCGCCGCCGCCGGCAAGGCCGGCAGCAAGAGCGCGAGGGCGAGCGCGAATCTTTGAATTGTGGACATGAGCGGTCTCCCTAGAATTTCGCCGTGGGGCCGAAGGAGACCGAGACGTTCTGCGTCCGGAAGTTCGGCAGATTGGAGTCGTTGCGGGAGAATTCGAGATTGCCGGCGAAGCCGAGCATGGCGGTCACGGGCGCATCCAGCATGACGCCGTACGTCCATGCCGAGTCGCGTCGCGCGACGAAGGGCGAGACGAGCGGATTTGGCGCGTCGAAGGAGAGATGGGTGAAGCGCGCATAAGGGGCGATCGTCCAGCGGCGCCCGAACATCGGATGCGGCGGATCGACCTCGAGCCTCAGCAGCGCCTGCGCGTCGATCTGGTCGGAACTCTGCGCGGCGTAAAAGGCGTTCGCCCGCGTGTAACCGAAGCGCCCTTCGAGCCGGACCGTGTCGAAGAACGCATAGCCGCCGCTCACATAACCGGTCACGGCGTCGCCCGACGCGAGGGTCGACAGTGTCGCCGAGGGCGCGACGCCGAAGAAGCCGCGCATAGGAGCGACCGACAGGCTGCGCCATTCGGCGCCGGGCTCCAGCCAGGCGTCGGGCGTCAGCTCGGCGCGAACGCTCGCGCCCGCGCCGCCGGCGTTGAGATAATTGTCCGAGCCGAGCAGCGAGACGACGCCCGCGAGATAAGGCCTGACCGACAGACCGCTCAACGCGCTCGACGGGAGAAAAAAGCGCGGGCCGATCGAGCCGGAAAACAGCGCCACGCTATATTGCGGCAAGCGGAACTGCTGCGTGGCGTAAGCGGTCCCGCGCGTTTCGAGGCGGTCGCCGCGCCGCGCGCCGAACTCATATTCGTGCTGCGCCTCGACGAGCTGAAACGTATTGACGTCGCCCGCCGGTCCGCCGGGCGCGACGAGCCCCGCGCCGCCGACCTGGAAGAGATTATTGGCGGGGAAATAGTTGGCGTTGGACTGCGCCCGAAAACCCGAATGCAGACGGACCGACAGGCGGCTCGGCTGCGCGCGTTTCTCGATGTCGGGCAGCTGCGCGTCGATCTGGGCCTTTTGGACGGCGTCGAGGCTCTCGCTCTCGCGCGCCTCCCGCAGATGCTGCGCGGCGATGTCCCAATTGCCGAGGCGCGCATAAAGAAACCCCAGTTCCTTGCGCGCCCGCGACAGATCGGGATTGAACATCAACAGCCGTTCGAGCGCCCCGACGGCGCCCTCATAGTCCTTGAGCTCGGTCGCGAGGACGACGAAGCGGTAGGTCGCCGCATCGTCCTCGGGATGGCTCTGAATATGCGCGGCGAGGCGATCGCGCTCCGCGTCGCCGTCCTGCGCGACCGCGGGCGCGTGAAGCGCCCCGACGATCAAGACGGCCGTCAGAACCTGTGCCGACAAAGCTCTAAGAGAAAGCACCGGGCGCCCCCTTCACAACGAAGGAATCATCGCCCGCAGCCTTAATCTTTGCAATAAGCGCCCAGGCGCTGGACGAGCGCCGATCTGGTCGCAGATCTCTTTTTCAGCTTAAGAAGAATCAATTGCCGACAACGCTTTTCGGGACTCGAGCCCCGCAGCAAAGAAAAACTCAATGTTGCGCCAAGGCGACAGCTCGACCATGGCGGCGCCTGCCGAGCGGGCGGCGCGCGCAGGGCGGCCGGCGAGACGACGCAGGCTGCGACAGAAGCCGGCGCAGCACGATCAGGAGATCGGCGGCTTCCCGCGTCGCGCCATCTGTCACAGCGGCGCGAATGTCGGCGACGATCGCGGTACGCGCGAGAGCAGCCGAGCGCCGGTTGCGGCAATAACGGGCGAGGAGACGCTCGTGCTTCTCGCCCGGCACCGCGCCGAGCATGATTTCATGCGGGCCGAGCCCGGCGATTTCCTGGCAGCGCGCAATGGGCGTCAACTGGATGCTCATCACAACCCCTCCAAAGGTCAGTGCTCGAATAATGCGAGCTAGACCCTGTATAGGGGTTGGCGGAGAGCGCGTGCGTGCGCGAGCGCACGCGTCACTCCGCTTCGTTCATCGCGTCGCGCACGCGCTTTTCGAGAACCGCCGGGCGCAGCAGGACAAGGCCGCCGCGGATTTTCTCGGCTGTGCCCTCCTCGATCATGGCGCCGAGCTCGCGGCTGACCTGCTCGCGACGGCAGCCGATGCGCGCGGCGAGATCATGCTGGAAGGGCGGCGGCGAGATGATCGCCTGGCCGTCGTGCCCCTTGCGCGGCGACGACATGCGCAACAACTCGGAATAGAGCCTGTGGCGCAAATCCAGCACGGAGCGCTCGAACAGCCGGATGTTGAGTTCGCGTATGCGCGCCGTGAGCAGACGCATCAGCCGCTCGGAAATTTCCGGCGAGTGCAGCACGATGTCGCGAAAGACCCCTGGCGGGGCGAGCATAATCTCGGCGTTGGTCAGCGCCGTGACGTTGGCCGAGCGCTTGGCGCCGTCGATCGCCGCCATTTCCCCGAAGAATTTGCCGGGGCCGAAATCGCCGAGGATCATCTCCTTGCCCGCCGCCGTGCGGACCAGCACGCGCACGTCCCCGCTCACGATGAAGTAAACGTCCTCCGACGGGTCTTCGAAGTCGAGGACAAGCTCCCCCTCGTCATAACGCTTGCGGACGCATTGGCGGCCGAGGCTTTCGGCGCGCGCCGAATCGAGTCCGGCGAAAAAAGGGATGCCGTCGAAGACCGACACGGAAAACGCTCCGGGAAAAGATGACGAGAGGGGCGCGACATAGTGCCGGCAAAGGGCCGCGCCGTCGAGGGGCGTTTTTTTGGCGCAGGCGTCGCCATTGCTCTCTGGCGCGATGGGGCCCGCCGCGCGACAATTAGCGGATGGATCTGCGGCTCGCGACCTTCAATCTCGAAAACCTCGACTGGGCCGCGACGCGCGCGGCGGCGTTCGAGGCGCGGCGGGCGGCGCTGCTGCCGCTTATTCTCGCGCTCGACGCCGACGTGCTCTGCCTGCAGGAGGTCGGCGCGCAAAAGCCGCACAAGCACGCGCCGCGAGATTATCTCGCGCTCGAGCGGCTGCTGGCCGGAACGCCTTACGCCGATTACGCGCGAGCCGCGAGCGTACGGCCGGGAACCGACGCGCCCGCCGACGTTCATAACCTCGTGCTCCTCAGTCGCTGGCCCATTCGAACAGCGCGGCAAATCCATCACGATCTCGTCCAGCGCTGGTCATGGCCGCCGCCGCGCGACGGCGACGTCGCGCCCGAGCCTATTCTCATCGAATGGGACCGGCCGCTGCTCTATGCCGCGATCGAACCGCCAGACGGGACGCTCCTGCATGTGCTCGATTTGCATTTGCGCGCGCCGCGCCCCGCCCCCGTCGCCACCGCGCGCGGGGAAGGCTCGAGCAAGTCGCAGGTCGAAGGGCAATTCGTCGCGGCGCAAAAGCGCGAGGGTCAGGCGCTGGAGGCGCGACTCTTCATCGAAACGATTTTCGACGCCGAACCCGAGGCGCGTCTCGCCGTCTGCGGCGATTTCAACGCCGACGAGTATGACGCGCCGACGCGCTTGCTGCGCGGCGGCGACAATGAAACGCAACAGGGGCCGCGCGCGCTGACGCCGCTCGAAGTCTGCGTCGACCCCCCGCAGCGCTACACGGTGATCCATGCCGGCCGGCCCAGGCTCATCGATCATATTCTCGTCTCCAACGCCCTCGCCAAGGGCTGGTGCGAGACGCGCATTCTCAACGACGGCCTGGAGGACGAGGTCTTTGCGCAGGACCCGATCCTCGGCTCGCTCCATGCGCCGATCGTTGCGGGGCTGTCTCTGTGACTGGTTGCGTTGACGGCCCCAGCCTGTAAGCTTTGCTGGTTGCAAGGAGAGCCACATGAAATTCGCAAGTCCGTTTTCCGCGTTCGTCGCGGCCTTGTCGCTCGTCTCCGTCGCCCGCGCCGCGCAGCCGCTCACCGAGCAGGACGCTTATGAGATCGGCAAGGAGGCCTATGTCTATTTCTACCCGCTCGTCACGATGGATGTGACCCGCAAGGTCATGACCAATGTGGAGCCCGGAAAAAAGCCGGGCGCCGGCCCGATGAACGCCTTCGCCCATGTGCGCGAATATCCGCCCGCCGATTTCCACGACGTCGTGCGGCCCAACTTCGACACGCTCTATTCGATCGCCTGGCTCGATCTGACCAAGGAGCCCATCGTCATGTCGGCCCCGGACACCAAGGGGCGCTATTATCTGCTGCCGCTCCTCGACATGTGGACCGACGTTTTCGCCTCGCCCGGCAAGCGCACGACGGGAACGGCCGCCGGCCATTTCGCGATCACGCCGCAGGGCTGGAAGGGCAAACTGCCGAAAGACGTCGAGCGGATCGACGCGCCGACCCCCTATGTGTGGGTCGTCGGCCGCACACAAACCAACGGGCCGAAAGATTACGCGGCGGTTCACGAGGTGCAGGACGGCTACAAGCTCACGCCGCTCTCGCGCTGGGGCAAGCCGGAGAAGCCCGCCGCCCCGTTCAAGCCCGATCCTGGCGTCGACATGAAGACGCCGCCCATGGAACAGGTGGATTCCATGCCGGCGGCAAAGTTCCTCGGTTATGGGGCGGAGCTCATGAAGGCGAACCCGCCGCATGTGACCGACTGGTCGCAGATCGCGCGGTTGAAGCGCCTCGGGATCGAACCCGGGAAGAGTTTCGACGGCGAGAAGGCGGACCCGAAAATCAAGGCCGCCCTGGAGCGCGCCCGCGTCGATGCGCTGGCGGAGATGAAGGCCAAGACGCCGACGCTCGCCCGCGTCGTCAACGGCTGGCAGATGAACACCGACACAATGGGCGTTTATGGCGATTACTATTTGAAGCGCGCCATCGTTGCGCAGATCGGCCTCGGCGCCAACCAGCCGGAGGACGCCATCTACCCGTTCAACCTCGCCGACAGCGAGGGCCAGCCGCTCAAGGGCGGAAGCCCCTACGTGCTGCATTTCGCGAAAGGCGAATTGCCGCCGGTCGAGGCTTTCTGGTCGCTCACCATGTATGACGACAAGGGCTTTCAGATCCCGAACCCGATCAACCGCTTTGCCATCGGCGACAGAGACCCGTTGGCCTACAATCCAGACGGTTCGCTGGATATCTATATTCAGCCTGCGAGCCCGGGGCCGGACAGAGAGGCGAACTGGCTGCCCGCGCTAGCGTCGGGCGGCCCCAGCGTCACCATGCGGCTTTATGCGCCAAAGCCGGAAGCGCTCGACGGCCGCTGGGCGCCGCCGGCGATCCAACGGGTTCAGTAAGCGCGCGTTGGCGGCGCGCCTTCCCCCGCTTGCCCTTTGTCGTGGCTCAGAGCGGGGCGCCGTCCATGCCGATGCGGTGCATCAGATAGCACAGGCAGTCCTGCTCCACCGCGCGCGGATCGACGGTGAGCATGGCGGGGATGGCGGGGCATGTCAGCCTGATCTCGCCGCCGTCATAGGCGAAGCAATCTTCCGGCGGCGGGTGGTCGCCGTCGCCGGGCAGGATGTCGAGTTTCATCCCGGCGCGGGCGACGCCGAAAGTCGCCTCCGGCGACAGTTCGCTGAAGTTCAGACGGTCGATATCGGAGCGGAACATGAAGTCCGCGGGCGACCCGTCAAAGGAAAAGGTCGATCCGGCCGGCGGCTTGACGATGGCGAAGGTGCGAAGGAGATCGACGTCATGCGCGGACGGCGCATGTTCGGGCAGTTGGGTAATGGAGAGCGCCGCTTCGACGAGCTCGATCGCATGTTCGGTCGCCGAGCCCGCGCCCGCCTTGCCGCATTCGACGGTGATCGCGGGACAAAGATTGGCAAAAGCCGCCGCCTGCGTGCCGACGGGGCGCTGGAAATGCACCACGGTTCGCGAAAAGAGCTGCGCCAGCGCGATGAAGTTGGGCTCCAGCCGCCGCACGCAGGCGTAATGTGGATTGAAGCCGGTGTTGTTGTGAATGTCGATGCTGGCGAAGAGGCCGCGCGCCGCGGCGAAATCATAGACCCATCGCGCCGTCGCCGCCTGCGGGTCGTCCGGATAGAGCGTGCCCGGCCAAACGCGATTGTAGTCGCGTTCGGCCGGCAGCGTGCGCACATTCGCCGCCGCCGCCCGCACATTGCCGATGTAGAGCAGCAGCGAACGGTTGAGCCCCCGCGCCGCATGGCGGCGCAACACCGCCTGCATCGCTTCGAGCCCGCTATACTCGTTCCCATGCAGCAAGGTCGAAACGAACAGCGGATGCGGATCGCGCCCCGGCAGATCGAACAGCGTGGGGCCAGGAAGGATTTCGCTCAATCTATTGGCGGGGCAGTCGAGAAAGCCTCCCGGCAGCCGATCCATCACCGCGCAGGGCGCGTCGGTCACAGTCATTCTCACAAGTCCCATTCATGCACGGGCGCGCCGCTGCGCTGTCCTTCGCAATAGGCGGCCATCATGGCATAGAGGTCGCCGTCGCAGGCGTCGAGCGCTTTGCGCTGCCAGGCCGCGCCGGTCTGTCCCGAGCGCACGCGCGCCTCGATCACGTCGAGATAGCCGCGCGGGTCCGTGACGCCGAGGTCGTCCAACCCCTGCCGCGCCAACGGAAGCAGCCGCTCCGTGAGCAGCCGGTCGGCGCCGATCTCGCCCTCCCCCGGCCAGGTGAGCACGGCGTCGAGCCCATGACGCGCCGCCGTGTAAAAATTGCGCCGCGCCTCCTCGAAGGAGAGGCCGCCCGTTCCATTGTCGCCCTGGACCGCCAGCGCGCGGGCGAGCCCCAGGTAGAGCGCGGCGTTGGCCATCATGTCGACGAAGGTCGGGCCGGCCGGCAGAATGCGATGCTCCACCCGCAAATGCGGCGCGCCATCGGCGTCGAAGCCGATCAGTGGACGATTCCAGCGCCAGATGACGCCATTGTGCAGGCGCAAATGGCGCATCGCGGCCGGTTCGTCCTCGAAGTGGATCGGCAGCAGCGCGTCATAGTCGCGCAGGTTCTCCTCGAAGATTTCGAGCAGCGATTGTTGCGCGTAGCCCGAGCCCATGCAGACGCGCGCCGGGCCGGGGACGTCCACCGCCTGTTCGAAGAGCGGGATGCGCGTTTCTTCCCAAAGCGCCTTGCCGAAGAGGAAAGGCGCATTGCCGCTCGCCGCGAGAATGGGGGCGGAGCCGGCGATGGAGGCGTTGTAATAGAGATGCGCGAGATCGGCGGGCGCCTTGAGATGCACCTGAAAGGAGGTCGTCGCGGCCTCCAGCATCACGTCTCGATGCTCGGAGACGAGATGTTCGCGACCCAATATGTCGACCTTGAGCGGCCGGCCCCCGCGCATGCGCAGCACCTCGCTGTTGAGCGCGTAATAACGGTTGAGCGGCGACATATTGGCGAGCGTCAGATCCTCGTCGCGGATCGTCGGCAACGTGCCGATCAGTACGAGATTGGCGTCATGGCGATGCGCGGCGTCGTTGCAGCGCCGCCACACCTCGGTCAGCGCGTCATGCGCCAGGCCGAGCGCGTCGCCTTCGAGCGGCAGCGGATCGCAGTTCAGCTCTAGATTGAAGCGCGACAGCTCCGGCACGACGAGCGGGTTCGCGAGCGTCTCCAGCAGCAGTTGATTGATGGACGCCGGAAAGTAATTGTGATCGACGATCCAGGTCTCGACTTCGAAGCCGAGCATGTGGCCCGCGCGCGAAAATTTGCCGGCCGCGAACAGAGCGCGGGCCATTTCGGTCTCTTCGGCGAGCCGGGCCCTGAAGCGGACCTTGTCTTCGCCGGTAAATCCGGTTGCCCTGATTTCCTCGCCCACGACGCCTCCCGCTCGCCCCCTTCTATTACCTAGAAGCGAGTCGGGGAAGCAGGCGCGACGATGCGTCGCGAACCCCTCCCCGCTCTCGTCGTGGCGAAGAATCTGCAAAGTTCACGTCTTGCCGCCTACCGCAAGACGAAAGGCCGCGCTAAGAGACGAATCAGAATAACAGGAGAGCCCGCTTGTCCGACGTCGCCTATGTCAATGGCGTGTTCACGCCGCTCGAAGACGCCAAAGTTTCGATCCTCGACCGCGGTTTCCTCTTCGCTGACGGCGTCTACGAAGTCGCGGCGGTCATCGACGGCCGGCTGGTCGACAATGAGGCGCATCTGGCGCGGCTTCAGCGCTCGCTCGACGCGCTGCGGCTCACCAGTCCCGCGCCCATGCCGGAGATCGTCGAGATCGAGCGCGCGCTCGTCTCGCGCAACGGGATCAACGAAGGGCTCGTTTATCTCCAGATCACACGCGGGGCGGCCGAAAGGGATTTCTCCTTCCCGAACAACGCCCGCCCGACTCTCGTCGCCTTTGCGCAGCGAAAGAATATTCTCGCCTCCCCCGCGGCGCAGACTGGGGTCAAGATCCTGACAGTCCCTGATCTGCGCTGGGCGCGTCGCGACATCAAGAGCGTCGCCCTGCTGGCGCAGGTGCTCGCCAAACAGGCGGCGACGGAAGCCGGCTGTCAGGAAGCCTGGATGGTGGATCAGGAAGGCTTCGTCACCGAGGGCTCGTCCTCGACGGCCTTCATCATCACCAAGCAGGACGCCATCGTCACGCGTCCCAATTCGACGGCGATCCTGCCCGGCTGCACGCGCCGCGCCGTGATGGCGCTCGCCGATCAAGAAGGATTATCGGTCGAGGAACGGCCCTTCACAGTGGCTGAAGCTCAGGAGGCGGCGGAAGCCTTTCTGACAAGCGCGTCCAATCTCGTTCTGCCGGTCGTCGCGATTGACGGGCGCCCGGTGGGGACGGGCGTTCCTGGCGAAAGAGCGAAGCGGCTGCGCGCCATCTATCTCAATTTCGCGCGCGCCACCGCGGTCTGACCGCCGCGTAGTGCGCTACGCGTGGTCGGGAGGTTGATGGCCAGGGACGCCGCGGCGCCCCTGGCCGTCTTTTTGTGGCGACCGTCGCGTTCATGTTGGAACACTGCTGGCAAGCGCGCGTTGTGCCTGCGAGTTAGGTTTCACCCACGGAGGTCAACATGGGCAGCCTGCTGCACTATGCGATCTTGTTTCTCATCGTGGCCGTCATCGCCGCGTTCTTTGGCTTTGGCGGAGTCGCCGGCACGGCGATGGAAGGCGCCCGGATTCTGTTCTGGGTGGCGCTCGCCCTCTTCGTTATCTCGGCGGTCATCGGATTCGTCCGCCGAGCCTGACGGGACAGGCGCTTTTCTCTCTTGGTGCTCCCAACTGGACCGGCGTTGGCCGGTCCTTTTTTTACGGAATGTCGTCGAGGCCGGCGAGCCACGCCTCCGCCGATGAATCGCTCGGCGCGCGCCAGTCGCCGCGTGGCGAGAGAGAGCCTCCCGAACTCACCTTTGGCCCATTGGGCAGCGCCGAGCGCTTGAACTGGCTCGTCGCAAAAAAGCGCCGCAGGAAGACTGTGAGCCAATGCTTGATCTCATGCAGATCATAGGCGCAGCGGTCGCTCTCCGCGATGACCGAAGGCCACTCGCCCGCACCCGCGTCGCGCCAGGCGCGCCAGGACAGGAACGCCGTCTTCGCTGGGTGGAAGCCGTAGCGCGTCGTGTAAAACAGATTGAAATCCTGCAGGGCGTAAGGGCCGACGAAAGCTTCCGTGCGCTGCGCCTCTTCGCCGGGGACGAGTTCGGGCGAGATTTCGGTTTTGAGAATATCGACGAGCACGGCGACCGTCTCAGGGCCAAAGCGCGCGTCGCGGGCGCACCAGCGGATGAGATGCTGGATGAGCGTCTTCGGCACAGATGCGTTGACGTTGTAATGCGACATTTGATCGCCGACGCCATAGGTGCACCAGCCGAGCGCCAATTCCGAGAGGTCGCCCGTGCCAATGACGATGGCGTCATGAAAATTGGCGAGGCGGAACAGCAGCGAGGTGCGCGCGCCCGCCTGCACATTCTCATAGGTCGCGTCATACACCGTTTCGCCGCGCGCGGCGGGATGGCCGATGTCTTCGAGCATCTGTCGGCAGGCGGCGGAGACGTCGATCTCCTGCGCCGACACGCCCAGCGCCCGCATCAGCGCCCAGGCGTTGCTCTTGGTGCGGTCGCTCGTCGCAAAGGCCGGCATCGTATAAGCGAGAATGTTTTCGCGAGGCAGTCCAAGCCGCTCCATCGCCGTGACGGCGACGAGCAAGGCCTGCGTCGAGTCGAGCCCGCCCGACAGGCCAATGACGACCTTTTTGATCCCGGCGGCGCGCAGCCTTTGCTCGAGCCCGTGCGACTGAATGTTGAAGGCCTCGAAGCAGAGTTCCGCGAGCCGCGCTTCGTCATTCGGCACGAAGGGGAAGCGCGGCACATCTCGCAAAAGCCCGAGATCGACGTCTCGCGGGGCCGCGAGCTCGAAGTCCACGCGGCGATACTGCACGGCGCCCGCTTCGACATCGGCGCAGTCGCCAAAGGTGCCCTGCCTCGTGCGCTCGGCCAGGAGGCGGCCGAGGTCGATATCCGCGATAACGAGCTGCGGCGTATCCGAGAAGCGCGGCGCGCGGGCGAGAACATCGCCCTGCTCATAGATCACGGCCTCGCCGTCCCAGGCGAGATCGGTTGTCGACTCCCCCTGCCCCGCGGCCGAGTAGAGATAGGCGGCGAGGCAGCGCGCCGAATGGGACG
This sequence comes from Methylocystis sp. NC52PC, assembly GCF_055698645.1. Taxonomy (NCBI): domain Bacteria; kingdom Pseudomonadati; phylum Pseudomonadota; class Alphaproteobacteria; order Hyphomicrobiales; family Methylocystaceae; genus Methylocystis; species Methylocystis sp. NC52PC. Next base: position 3,814,173 of record NZ_CP170127.1, read on the forward strand.
CACACAGCGTCTGGCGATAATCGGATTTGCCGACGATGGCGTTGGACGCCGAGAGATTGAGCAGCACCGTCGCGCCGGAAAGCGCCGCGCGCGCCGAAGGCGCGATCGGGACCCAGACGTCCTCGCAAACCTCCATGTGGACGACGAAACCCGGGAAGTCGCTCGCCTCGATCAGGACGTCCGAGCCAAATGGCGCGCGCGTCCCAGCGACCGCGATCTCTTCTCCGGAAATGAAAGCGCCCGAGGCGAAATGCCGGCGCTCGTAGAATTCACGGTAATTCGGCAGATAGGTTTTCGGCGTGACCGCGAGCAGGCGCCCGCGGAGAATGGCGACGGCGCAATTGTAAAGTCGGCCCTGATGGCGCAGCGGCGCGCCAACGACGATCACCGGATGCAGCGACCGCGACGCGGCGAGCAGCGTGGCGAGCGCCGTCTCGACCGCGCCAAGCAGCGCCTCCTGCTGCAAGAGATCGTCGATCGCATAGGCGGAGAGGCCAAGCTCCGGAAACAGCACGAGAGAAGCCCCGCGCCGATGCGCGTCTTCCGCCATTTCGATGGTGCGCGCCACGTTGAAGGCGGGATCGGCGACACGCACGCTCGGACAGGCGACGGCGGCGCGAACAAAGCCATGCGTGTGGAGCGAGAAGAAGGGGTGGGTCATGAACTTGCGCGGGAGCGGCCCGAGGAATGGGCCGCCATAATGCCGGAAGCGGCGGCGCCTGTCATGTTCCGCGCGGGGATAGGGCCGCGCCGCTCCGCCCGACTCATCCGTTTTTACGAAGAATGAATTTCACTTTTTCTATGATTTCCCGCCGACTTCCCTCGCTACACTGCCTTTTTGAAGAGTTCTAAAAAAGAGGCGCGTCTTGCCGGCGCGCAAACGGAGAGGCGCCCGGCCTCCGACGGCGCCGTTTTAAACGGGGAGGTTTCGCGAATGTGGTCCGAACTGCGCGCCTTGAAGGACGACATTGATTACGGGACCCCGCCGCGCGACGGCGCGCCGGTCACTTTGGAAATCGACGGCGTTTCCGTGACGGTTCCGGCCGGCAGCTCCGTCATGCTCGCCGCGGCCGCGGCGGGACGGGCCATCCCGAAGCTTTGCGCGACAGACATGCTCGAGCCCTTCGGGAGCTGCCGCGTCTGTCTCGTGGAGATCGAGGGACGCGGCGGCTTTCCCGCAAGCTGCACGACGCCGGTCGTCGACGGCATGAAGGTCAGCACGCAGACGGAAACGCTGCAGCGTCTGCGCAAGGGTGTGTTGGAGCTCTATCTCTCCGACTTCCCGCCAAGCGAGGTCGACGGCGGCTGGAGCGAATTTCACGAGACGCTGAAGGCCGAGGGCGTGGCTTCGCATCCTTACGGCAAAGGGCAAAACCACTTCAGCGCCGGCATTGACGCGTCGAACCCGTATTTCTTGTTCGATCCGGCGAAATGCATCGTGTGCAGCAGATGCGTGCGCGCCTGCGCCGAAGTGCAGGGAACTTTCGCGCTGACGATCGCAGGCCGAAGCTTCGACTCCAAAGTCGTCGCGAGCCAGGATCAACCGTTCTTTCAATCGGAATGCGTGAGCTGTGGCGCCTGCGTGCAAGCCTGCCCCAGCCACGCGCTGGTGGAAAAGAGCCTCTTCGAAGGAGAGTATGTCCATGCCGAACCCGTTGAAGCCTGAAAAATCGGTCGTCACGACCTGCGCCTATTGCGGCGTCGGCTGCGGCTTCAAGGCCGAGACGCGCGGGGGCAAGATCGTGCGCATGACGCCATGGAAGGAAGGCAAGGCGAACCATGGCCACAGTTGCATCAAGGGCCGCTTCGCCTTTGATTACTACAACCATCCCGACCGCGTCCGCACGCCGCTGATCCGCGCCTCGATCGACGAACCGTGGACGCCGGTCTCCTGGGACGAGGCCTTCGCCTACGCCGCGAAGGAGTTCAAGCGTATCCAGGCCAAGTACGGCGTGAAGTCCGTCGGCGCGGTTTCCAGTTCGCGCTGCACCAATGAGGAAATCTTCCTCACGCAGAAATTCGCGCGCGCCGTTCTCGGCAACAACAATATCGACAATTGCGCCCGCATCTGCCACTCCCCGACGCAGTTCGGCCTGACGAACACGGTCGGCGCCGGCGCGGCGAGCCAGCACTTCGACTCGATCCTGCAGGCCGACGTGATCATGGTCGTCGGCGCCAATCCGACGGAAGGCCATCCGGTCTTCGGCTCGCTGATGAAGCGCCGCCTGCGCCAGGGCGCGAAGCTGATCGTCATCGATCCGCGCAAGACCGAGACGGTGGAATCGGCGCATTGCAAGGCAGACGTGCATCTCGCCATCCGCCCCGGCACCAATGTCGCTATCCTCGACAGCATCGCCCATGTCATCGTGCGCGAGAAGCTCTACAATGAGGAATTCGTGCGCGCGCGCTGCGAGGTGAACGAGTTCGAGAACTGGAAGGAGCTTGTCGGCTCCGACAAATATGCGCCGGAGGTCATCGGCCCGCTCGCCGGCGTCGATCCGGACGACATCCGCAAGGCCGCGCGCATTTACGCCGGCGGCCCCAACAGCGCCATCTACTACGGCCTCGGCGTCACCGAACATTCGCAGGGCTCGACGGGCGTGATGTGCCTCGGCAATCTCGGCCTTTCCTGCGGCATGCTTGGGCGCGAGGGCGTGGGCGTGAACCCGCTGCGCGGCCAGGGCAACGTTCAGGGCGGCAGCTGTCTCGGCAGCTGGCCGCATGTCTTCAGCGGCTATCGCTTCGTGACCGATTACGCCACCCGTTCCAGCTTCGAGGCGGAATGGGGCGTGACGCTCGACGCGGAGCCCGGGCTGCGCCTGCCCAACATGCTCGACGCCGCGGTCGCCGGCTCGTTCAAGGGCATGTACATCATGGGCGAAGACCCGGTGCAGAGCGACCCGAACCAGCACCACGTCATCGCCGCGATGAAGAACATGGAGTGCGTCGTGCTCCATGACCTCTTCCTCAACGAGACGTCGAAATACGCCCATATCTTCCTGCCCGGTTCGTCGTCGCTGGAGAAGGACGGCACCTTCACCAACGCCGAGCGCCGCGTGTCGCGCGTGCGCAAGGTGATCGAGCCGTTGGCCGGCCTGCAGGACTGGGAGATCACCGTCAAGCTCATGAACGCGATGGGCTACAACGTCTCCTACGCCCATTCCGGCGAGGTGCTCGACGAAATCGCGCGGCTGTCGCCCAACTATCGCGGCATCAGCTTCGCGCTCATCGACCGCATCGGCTCGGCGCAGTGGCCCTGCAACGAGGAAGCGCCCGAGGGCACGGAGGTCCTGCATCGCGAGAAGTTCCCGCGCGCCAACGGTCTCGGCACCTTCATGCTCACCGAATATGTGCCGACCGCCGAGCGCACCAACGACAAATATCCGATGCTGCTCACCACGGGCCGCATCCTGTCGCAATACAATGTCGGCACGCAGACGCGGCGCACGCCGAACTCGATGTGGCACCCCGAAGACATTCTTGAGATCAATGAGCAGGACGCGATGTCGCGCGGCGTGAAGGATGGCGACTGGGTGAAGGTTTCGAGCCGCTTCGGCGAGATCGAATTGCGCGCGAAGATCTCGGAGCGCGTCAATCCGGGCGTCGTCTATACGACCTTCCACCATGCGACATCGAAGGCGAACGCCGTCACGTCGGATCTCTCTGACTGGGCGACGAACTGCCCCGAATACAAGGTGACGGCCGTCGACGTCGTGCGCACGAACGGCCCCGCGGCCGATGTGGCGCGCGACGCCGCGAAGCCGCGCATCGACGAACTGGAGCCGGCGGAATGAGCGTGACTCAGCAGAATACGGGCGGCGACATCCCCGTGATGGCGCTCGACCGCATCGTTCTGATGGCCAATCAGATCGGCGACTTCTTCGCGCCCTATCCGCCGGAGCGGCGCGCGGAAGGCATCCGCAACCACCTGCGGACCTATTGGGATCCGCGCATGCGCGAGGAACTTCTGGCGCTGATCGACGCCGGCGGCGCGGGGCTCGCGCCGCATGTGATCGACGGCGCCAAGCTGCTCGTGGACGAGACGCAGAAAAAGCCCGGCTATTACGGACCGCCGAAGGCTTGAACGAAAAAGGGCGGGGTCTCCCCCGCCCTTCACGTCACGCGTTTGGCTTTCGATCAGCCCCAATGCGCCAGAATGGCGAGCATCAGCAAAGCGACGATATTGGTGATCTTGATGGCCGGATTCACGGCCGGGCCGGCGGTGTCCTTATAGGGGTCGCCGACGGTGTCGCCGGTGACCGACGCCTTATGCGCCTCGGACCCTTTGAGGTGCTTCACGCCGTCCTTGTCGATGAAGCCGTCTTCGAAGGACTTCTTGGCGTTGTCCCAGGCGCCGCCGCCCGAGGTCATGGAGATGGCCACGAAGACGCCGTTGACGATCACGCCGAGGAGCAGCGCGCCCACCGCAGCGAGGGCGTTGGCCTTGCCGCCGCCGAGCAGCAGCACGACGATGAACATCACCAGCGGCGCCGCGACCGGCAGCAGCGAGGGGATGATCATCTCCTTGATCGCCGCCTGCGTCAGCATATCGACGGCGCGGCCGTAATCCGGACGGGCGGAGCCGTCCATGATGCCGGGCTTCTCCTTGAACTGACGGCGCACTTCCTCCACGACCGAGCCCGCCGCGCGGCCCACCGCCGTCATGGCGATGCCGCCGAAGAGGTAGGGGATGAGGCCGCCGAAGATCAGGCCTGCGACGACGAAGGGATTCGACAGGCTAAAGTCGATGTTCTCGAGCCCCTTGAAGAAGGACACGCCCGTTGCGGCGAAGTGCTTGATGTCGTTCGTATAGGCCGCGAACAGCACGAGCGCGCCGAGGCCCGCCGAGCCGATGGCGTAGCCCTTGGTGACCGCCTTGGTCGTATTGCCGACGGCGTCGAGCGCGTCGGTCGACTGACGGACTTCCTTCGGCAGGCCCGACATTTCGGCGATGCCGCCGGCGTTGTCGGTCACCGGGCCGAAGGCGTCGAGCGCGACGATCATGCCGGCGAGGCCGAGCATCGTCGTCACCGCGATCGCCGTGCCGTAGAGGCCGCCGAAATTATAGGTGAGGATGATGCCGAGCACGATCACCACGGCCGGCGCGGCAGTCGACTCGAGCGACACGGCGAGGCCCTGAATGACGTTGGTGCCATGGCCCGTCACCGACGCCTGAGCGATCGACACGACCGGGCGCTTGCCCGTGCCGGTGTAATATTCGGTGATGTAGACGATGGCGCCCGTCACGATTAGGCCGATGACGCCGCAGACGAACAGGCCGATGCCGTGAATCGGCTCGCCATTGACCTTGCCGATTTCGCCGAGGCCCACGGTGAACAGCGTCGCGAGGAACAAGCCCACGACCGACAGAACGCCCGCCGCAATGAGGCCCTTGTAGAGCGCGTCCATGATCGAGTCGTTCTTGAGGCCGATCTTCGCGAAATAAGGCGCCGCGAACTTGCCCCACTCCGTGTCGTCCTCGCCGAGCTTGACGAAATAGGTGCCGGCGATGGAGGTCAGGATGGAGAGGCCGCCGATGGCGAGCGGATAGAGCACCGCGCTGGAAAGCCCTTCCTGGCCGGCGAAGAAAATCGAGGCCAGAACCATCGTGGCGACGACGGTGACCGCATAGGTCTCGAAGAGGTCGGCCGCCATGCCCGCGCAGTCGCCGACATTGTCGCCGACGTTGTCGGCGATGGTCGCCGGGTTGCGCGGATCGTCCTCGGGAATGCCCGCCTCGACCTTGCCGACGAGGTCGGCGCCGACGTCCGCGCCCTTGGTGAAGATGCCGCCGCCGAGACGCGCGAAGATCGAGATCAGCGAGGCGCCAAACCCGAGCGCCACCAGCGCATCGACGACGACGCGGTCGGCCGCCGTATAGCCGGCGAACCAAGTGAGGATTGCATAATAGACCGCGACGCCGAGCAGCGCGAGGCCGGCGACGAGAAGGCCGGTGATGGCGCCCGCCTTGAAGGCGATGTCGAGGCCGCCCGCCAGCGACTGCGTCGCCGCCTGCGCGGTGCGGACATTGGCGCGCACCGAGACGTTCATGCCGATATAGCCCGCCGCGCCCGAGAGCGCCGCGCCGATCGCGAAGCCGAAAGCGACCGCCCAGCCGAGCAGGATGACGAGCAGCACGAAAATCACGCCGCCGACAATGCCGATGGTCTTGTACTGGCGGTTGAGATAGGCCTGCGCGCCTTCAGCCACGGCGCCGGAAATCTCCTGCATGCGCTGCGAGCCGGGATCGGCCTTCAGCAGCTCCTGCGACGTCTTTACGCCGTAGGCGACGGACATCAGTCCGAAGACGATGGTCAGAAACAAAACCATAAGGGTTCGCCTTTTCGTTTCTCGGCCGAGGGCGGCCGGACGGGATCGCGAGAGGTTCGCGCGACAGGGAAAAAAGGAAGAGCGTCCGCGCCGACGAATCGGCCCGGGCCGCCGCGAATTTCCGCGGACTTTCTGCCAGAAACAGGGCAGAGCGGCAATGGCGGGTCAAAAATGACTGAAAGAGGTTTTTCCGAAAATCATCTGTATTTTTGAGGCGTCGAGAAACGCCGGGGCCGCCGAGCCGGCGACGATCGCGCCAATACGGACGACGCCTTGCGGAGGCGTGAAGGCGGGGTCGGCGGCGAAGAGAATTTCATAATCGTCTCCGCCTGTTAACGCCGTCTCGAAAAGGCTGGGCGAGAGCCCGATCGCCTCCTGCGCCGCCGTCGAGAGCGGAACCAGCGGCGCCTCGACGAGAGCGCTCACCCGTGAGGCGCGGCAAAGCTTGGCCAGATCGCCCACAAGTCCGTCGGAGACGTCCATGGCGGCGCTCGCGCCGCCGCGAACCGTCTCGATGAGGTCGAGCCTCGGGCGCGGCAGCAAATATCGATCGAGGAGCCAGTCGCGCGCCGCCGGCGAGAGACGCGCCGCCAGCGCGGGGTCGCGCCGCACGGCCAGGCCCAGCGCGGCGTCGCCGATCGTCCCGGAGACGAAGATGGCGTCCCCCGGCCGCGCCCCGGCCCGCGGCGCGAAGCGCGACGTGCGGCCGAGCGCCGTGATCGAGATCGTCAGCGGCCCCGGCGTGGACGCGGTGTCGCCGCCGATGAGCGGCGCGCCGTAAAGGGCGGCGTCTTCCGCGAGACCGGCGGCGAAGGCCGCGAGCCAGTCGTTGGTCCAGTCAGGCGGCAAGGCGAGGGACAGCAAGAAGCCGACGGGCGCGGCGCCCTTGGCGGCGAGGTCGGAGAGATTGACGCGCAAGGCCTTCTTGGCGATCCGGGCAGGCGGGTCGTCAGCGAAGAAATGCACGCCGGCGACGATCATATCGGTCGTCGCGACCATCGGCTCGGAGGACGCCGGCAGCAGCGCGGCGTCGTCTTCGAGCCCAAGCCCGGCCGGTCCGGCGATGGGCGCGAACAGGCGGGCGATGAGCTCGTCTTCGCTATAGCGCCCCGTCATGTCGCCTGCGCCCCCTCCCTGACCGGCCTGTCTGGCCCCGCCCTGCCCTCTCCCCGCGGGCGGGGAGAGGGTTTCTGGAGCCGGGATGGTCTAGCCCATCTCTCCCGGCCGCTCCTCGCGCGCGATCTTGTCCAGCACCGCATTGACCATGCCGGACTCGGTCGGTCCGAAAAAGGCGGCCGTGACGTCGACATATTCCTTAATCACCACGCGGGGCGGCACATCCTTGCGCGCGCGCAGCTCATAGGCGCCGGCGCGCAGGGCCGCGCGCATGACCGCCTCGATGCGCGCGAGCGGCCAGCCGCCGGAGAGCACGCGGTCGATCTGCCGGTCGATCGCCACCTGATCGGTGAGCACGCCCTGCAAGACGTCGCGGAAAAACGTGATTTCGGCGGGCTTGTATTGCACGCCCTCGATCTCGCGGCCGATCCAATGCGACTCGAATTCCGCGAAGATTTCGTTGAGGCCCTTGCCGGCGACCTCCATCTGATACAGCGCCTGCACGATAGCGAGGCGCGCGGCGGAGCGCTGGTCGAGGCTCATGCGAGGCTCCGTTTCAGACGGATGAGCGCAAGCGCCGCGAGAGCGGCGTCCGCGCCCTTGTCGCCCTTTGCCGGATCGGCGCGAACGACCGCCTGGCCTTCGTTTTCCACGGTCAGAATTCCGTTGCCGACAGGCAGTCGGCGCGCGACCGAAAGATCGGTGAGCGCGCGAGAGCTTTCGTTGGAGACGATTTCGAAGTGATATGTCTCGCCGCGGATGACGCAGCCAAGCGCGACGAGCCCCTCATACGGAGCCCCGTCCTCTTCCGCTGCATCCAGCGCGATCGCGGCGGCGGCGGCGATCTCCAGCGCGCCCGGAACCTCGATCACGGTCGCGGTCGCGCCGAGCCGCTCGATCGCCGCAAGCGCGCCCGCCCGCAAAAGGCCGACGATATCGGCGTTGAACCTTGCCGCGACGACGAGAATCCGTGCGCCCGGAACCGGCGTCGCGTCGCTGTCGTCGGGTGAAAAACCTGCCATGCGTTTGAAACTCCGAAGACCCATTTCCCAGCCCGCTCCCGTTGCGCGGGAGAAGGTTCGCTCACGAGCGGCGTGAGCTTCTCGCTGCGTACAAGCGGCAACCTAGCTCCCTCTCCCGCGCAGCGGGGAGGGTTGGGGTGGGGGCCGTTTCTCTTTAGATTTCGTGCGCGCGTGTTATGTCACAGGAGCGCCGCCTTGTCAGCCGTCGCGTCCGCTCAACCTCGCCGCGTAGCGCGCCATCATATCGACTTCGATGTTCAGGGCGTCTCCCGCGGCGCGCCCGCCAAAAGTCGTCACCGCGAGCGTATGCGGAATGAGCAGGATCGAAAAGCGGTCGCCGTCGACGTCGTTGACCGTGAGCGACACGCCGTCGAGCGCCACCGATCCCTTTTGCGCAACGAAGCGCGAGAGCTGGCGCGGCGCCTCGATCCAAAAACGCGCCATCCCGTCGAAATCGTCGCGCGAGTCGATGCGCGCCAGTCCATCGACGTGGCCGGTGACAATATGGCCGCCCAGTTCGTCGCCGATCTTCAAGGCGCGCTCGAGATTGACGCGGGTCCCCTGCGTCCAGGCGCCGACGGTCGTCCTGGCCAGCGTCTCGGCGGCGGCGTCGACGTCGAACACCGTACGCTCGCCCTCGCGCGCGACCGCGACGACGGTCAGGCAGGTCCCCGCGCAGGCGATGGAGGCGCCGAGCGCAATGGTCTCGGCCGGATAGGAACAGGCGATGCGCAGCCGCTTCAGATCGCCCCGCGGCGCGACCGAAACAACCTCGCCAATGTCGGTCACAATGCCGGTAAACATGCTTCTCTCCGCATCAACGCCCTCTCCCGCTTGCGAGAAGAGGGTTGGAGCGAGGGGCGCATCGGCCGTCGCCTCAATCCATCCGCGTATAGCGCGTCATCTGGTCCATCCCCAGCATGCGGCTCTCGATCATCCGGTAGCGCCTCTCCAGCGCGGATCGCGCGGCGGGGGTCAGCGCCGGGCGGCCTTCGCGCCCTAAGGGCTTATAGCCCTTGTGCAGGATCACCTCGTCGGCCAGCCCCATGGTCAGGAGGCTTTCCGCGACGCGCGGCCCACCTTCGCTGAAAACGCGCGTGACGCCGCGGTCGGCGAGGAGCCGCAGCGCGGCGAGCAGATCGAGCTTGTCGTCCTGCGCCGGCGCGCGCGCGATCTCCGCGCCGGTGGCCGCCGCGAAGGCGCGCGCCTGGTCTTCGGAAACATCCTCGCCGACGATGACGAGCAGCGGCGTCTCGCGCGCGGTCGCTGCAAGGCGCGAGCCCGGCGAGAGGGTGAGCTTGCGGTCGACCACAACGCGAAGCTTCCTGGCGCCGTCGAGGCCGGGCAGGCGGACGGTCATCAGCGGATCGTCCTCCCGCGCGGTTCCGGAGCCCACCATGATGGCGTCGTGCAGCAAGCGCTGCACATGGGTGAAGGCGTCGGCGATCGGCCCGGTGATGCGCAGGCGCGGATCATGCACGGCGCCCGCCGCATAGCCGTCGGCCGTCTGGGCGAGCTTCAGCGTCACCATCGGCCGATGCTTGGTCACGCGCAGCAAATGGCCCAGATGGTCGCAGCGCGCCATCGCCGCTTCCGGCCCGACGACGACCTCGACGCCCGCCTCACGCAAGAGGGCGTGGCCTCTGCCGGCGACGCGCGGATCGGGGTCTTCCATGGCGGTGACGACGCGCGCGACGCCTGCGGCGATGATCGCGTCGACGCAGGGCGGCGTGGCGCCGTGGTGCGAACAGGGCTCGAGCGTGACATAAAGCGTCGCGCCGCGCGCGGCTTCTCCGGCGGCGGCGAGAGCAATCGCCTCGGCATGAGGGCGCCCGCCCTCCGCCGTATAGCCGCGGGCCACGATCACGCCGTCGCGCACCACGAGCGCGCCGACGGCGGGATTGGGCGCCGTGCGGCCCATATTGCGCCGACCGAGCGCCAGGGCCGCCGCCATGTAGGCGTCGTCGGTCGCGGGAGTGAGGATCTTGGTGTGAAGGCTCATCTAGTCGTCGGCGTCGCCGGCGATGTCGCCGCCGCTTTCCAGTTCGTCGATGATGGCGTTGAAGTCGCGCGCCTCCCGGAAGTCGCGATAGACGGAGGCGAAGCGGACATAGGCCACGGCGTCGAGGGAACGCAAGCCCTCGATCACCAATTCGCCGATGCGATGGCTCTCGATTTCGGCTTCGCCCAGGCTCTCGAGCTGACGAACGACGCCCGAGATCATCTGCTCGACGCGTTCTGGCTCCACGGGGCGCTTGCGCAACGCGATCTCGACCGAGCGGGTGAGCTTGTCGCGGTCGAAGGGCGCGCGCCTGCCGGACTTCTTGACGACGATGATCTCGCGCAGCTGCACGCGCTCGAAGGTCGTAAAGCGGCCGCCGCACGTCGGACAAACCCGGCGCCGCCTGATGCAGGACGAATCCTCGGCAGGCCGCGAATCCTTCACCTGCGTGTCGAAGGAGCCGCAATAGGGACAGCGCATGGAGGGGAGCCTGACCCTCTCCCGCTGGGGGAGACGGATGGGGTGAGGGTTCTCAAGAAAATGGGAGCCCTCTCCCCGCGAGCGGGGAGAGGGACTGGTCTCAGTAAATCGGGAACTTCCCGGTCAGCGCATGGACCTTGTCCTTGACCGCCGCTTCCGTGCCCGCATTGCCTTCTTCGCCCTTCGACGACAGGCCGTCCAGCACCTCGACGATCAGGGCGCCGACCTGCTTGAACTCCTCCTTGCCGAAGCCGCGCGACGTCGCCGCCGGCGTGCCGAGACGGATGCCGGAGGTGACGAAGGGCTTCTCCGGATCGAAGGGGATGCCGTTCTTGTTGCAGGTGATGTGGGCGCGGCCGAGCGCGGCCTCGGCCGCCTTGCCGGTGATCTTCTTGGGGCGCAGGTCGACGAGCATGAGATGGTTCTCGGTGCCGCCGGAGACGATGGCGAGGCCGGCGTCGACGAGCGTCTGCGCCAGGGTCTGCGCATTGTCCTTCACGCGCTGCTGATAGGCCTTGAACTCGGGCGTGAGCGCTTCGCCGAAGGCGACGGCCTTGGCGGCGATGACATGCATGAGCGGGCCGCCCTGCAGGCCCGGGAACACGGCCGAGTTGATCTTCTTGGCGATGTCTTCGTCATTCGTCAGCACCATGCCGCCGCGCGGGCCGCGCAGCGTCTTGTGCGTCGTGGTGGTGACGACATGGGCGTGCGGGAACGGCGAGGGATGCAGACCCGCGGCGACGAGGCCGGCGAAATGGGCCATGTCGACCATGAAGAAGGCGCCGATCTCGTCGGCGATCTTGCGGAACGCCTCGAAGTCCCAGATGCGCGAATAGCCGGAGCCGCCGGCGATGATGAGCTTCGGCTTATGCTCGCGGGCGAGCGCGGCGACCTGCTCCATGTCGATGCGCTGGTCGTCCTTGCGGACGGTGTAGCTGATCGGCTTGAACCAGCGGCCCGAGAGGTTCACCGGCGAGCCGTGCGTGAGGTGGCCGCCCGCCGCGAGGTCGAGGCCCATGAAGGAGTCGCCCGGCTGCAGCAGCGCGAGGAACACGGCCTGGTTCGCCTGCGAGCCGGAGTTCGGCTGCACGTTGGCGAAGCCGCAGTTGAAGAGCTTCTTGGCGCGGTCGATCGCGAGATTCTCAGCGATGTCGACATACTGGCAGCCGCCGTAATAGCGCTTGCCCGGATAGCCCTCGGCGTATTTGTTGGTGAGAACCGAGCCCTGCGCCTCCATCACCGCCTTGGAAACGATGTTCTCCGACGCGATCAGCTCGATCTCGTGACGCTGACGGCCCAGTTCGAGCTCGATCGCCTTGGCGAGCTCCGGGTCGGTCTGCGCGACGGAGTTGGTGAAGAAACCGGACTGGCTCATGGAATTTCCTCTAGCCTAAGTGCGCGAAAGATAAGCGAAAATGTCGGCTGCCCGGATATCGCGGGACAAACCGGCTCTCCATGCCGCGCGAGTTGAGGCGCTCCGCTTATCACGACGCGGGCGGAACGGGAAGAGCGGCGTGTTGGCGCGGGGTGAGCTATTCAAGACTGCATTGCCACATGCAGTGCTGGATTCGTGGTGAACAATACTTCATTGCCGTGAATGCGAATTTCTGCATCCAGACGTTTCATGTCGTAGTCGTAATCATAAATATACCTTTCGGCACCAGTACCAAGCGCCAACCCAATTACTCCATACCAAAGCATCAGCCGAAACGACTTGTCTAAATCTGCTTCGGCTACGCCGAATTTCTTAAATCTCGCCTTCACCTCCTCCTGCGTTACCAAACGAGATACGCCAACGAGCGCATAGAGAATATCCGGCGGAAATCCGGATACATCTCGTATTTCGTAACCGAAGTCGTTGATAAGGTATAGAGAGTGCTGCCGAACAGCATCTATGCAATCAATCTCTTGAACCCGCTCATGCCCGCGATTTATAGCATTAGCTATGGCGTTCTCGATAAGATTAATAAGAAATCGAGGGCGCATGAGGCAATGGTCCACGAAATACTCAAAAGAAGGCTGCGAACAGGCTGTTGCCGAGAAGTATTTTGTCCAAAGTTGCTCAAAAGTAGCCCCGTCAGCGCGAGCGGATACCTGCAGTCTTTTAAAAATCACTTGCTTTAGCTTAGCCCTGTCCGTCCAATCAATTCGGATTTGGCCAGCCTTTCCACGGTCGGGCGTTTGATCCACGAGTAATTCGTATATATCGTTTCGCAAAAATACAATTGACATAAACTTTTTTCCCTTCGCCTCGAAATCGCGGCGCATCTTATCAAGCGTTTCGACAAGCAGCCGAACGAGACGTATGTCAAATTCACTTACACCCTGCGCCAACCACCCCTTGTCGATATTATCGAACAGCAAGACCATCTGATTTCCATCAGATACATACTTCTCAATTAACTCCCTTATCTTTATTATTCCATCACGAAAAACAATATTTGTGACTCGTTCCGGAGTTAGAGACAGTCCTTTAGCCTGAGATAGCCGAATATCCTCAATGATTGTCTTCCCGAGCCTGTTAATTCTCGAGGTGAAATCTCCGCTGTCGAATACGCCGAAATTATCTAAGACGGCGCTTAGCTCCCGGATAGGCTCCAGCGCACTGCCATCCCTTTTTGCCTTTCGCTCGAAGTGGCTCGAATAGTTACGAGAATCTCCGATAACAGAACGAAGTACCAAAATGCAGCTAGAGTATGATCGAATATCCCAACGTCGGATATCCTCAATAGCTCTTCTCGGAATAAGCTCAGCTGGTGAGACTCAGGCTTCAGGTCAGTTACCGTTGAGTTTCGAATTTCTCTATAGAAGTCTCGAACCTGGAAAAAAATAGCCGTCTTCCCCGATCCCTTTCGTCCAGCTACGACTCGTGCTTCGCCTCTGATAGCCCTGAGGTACTCGGAGGTTTCCACGAAGTAGGTATCGAGCGATCGAAATTCATTCTCGGCTGATGAAGATCCGAGCGTCAGTTTTTGCAGCGAGCTCTTTGACTTCCGAGACCTAGCCTGAGATACGGACTGCGCCGAGATCACTGCGGTCCTTGCGAATTCTCCGACTTTCTCATCAACCTCCCGTTCGTTTGAAATAGACTCAACGAAATCGCGATAATCCATCGGCACCAGATCATAGTTGCGCTGCAAAATAAGCGTTTCGCGACCTAGCCCATGACCCAAGCCCGCTATGAAAGCGGCGCGCAGATTATGTCGAGTCGCATCTTCAATGTGGGGTGCCAACAAGGGGACAACGATCCCGGCGGAAGCAGTGATTTCTGAAACGATTGGTATCGTAGAGAAACGCGGGACCTCGACCGGGTCAAAACTACGGAAAAAAACACCCGACGCTTTGACAGCGGACACTATCGCATTTCGAAAATCAGTTTTCTTGAGAGTGTCAAGGATGTAGAGGGGCTGCTGAAAATTTATGGGCTTGCTATAAAGGTCGAGAAGACTGTGAGGTGGAAAATCCAAACATACGTCAGCCAATTGTTGTGAATTCTCGTATGTCCTAAAGCCAACCCCATCGAAGAAACCGTTAATAGTCGCTTCCTTAGTTGCGTTCAAAAAGGAATCATTGAGCACAGGCGCGATCGATTTCCCGCATCCGATAGCGTAGCCAACCTCATAATATACATTCAAGTTTCGGGTGGTTATATCGCAGAGAACAAGTTCCGCGGAGCTTATCTCCTCGCGTACCCTATCAGCGAGGCCGACTCCGAAAATATGCATTTCTGGCCAGGGTTTTATGCTTACCCGGTCCGACTGCTGATTGGCTAACTCCACTGCAGCGTTAATGGTGTCCGCCAAATCTGCGGGTTGGCCGGGATAAGCAAAAAATGCTTTCCTAAATTTTTGAAGCATGTCACGATCCACGTGAATGACAGATGACAATCTTAAAGCAAAGTCTCCTTGAAAGCATTGCCACCGTCGCCATCTCCACAGCTATAATACCCTCAGCCGCCTGCCTTTGATTGACTCGGCAATCCGCGCCAGGGCGGGCGGCTGCGGGAGCTTCTGCAGGCTCGGGAGCGGCGGCGCGAATCCAAACTCGACGCGGCACCCGAATGGAAAGGACGGCTTATGCGTATTACCGTCACAGGCCGGGCGAAACCCCCTCTGCACAAGGCTTGATTTATGTCTCGGCGATGTCCTCCCCCCATTCGCTGGGGTGGAGCTCGATGTAACGACGCATGAGCGCCGCGCATTTCGGATCGTTCAGAACGACGACCTCGACGCCCTGCGACCGCAGGAAGTCTTCGTTTCCGCCGAAATTCACGTTCTCGCCGACGACGACGCGGGGGATCTTGAATTGCACGATCGTTCCCGAGCACATCATGCAAGGCGAGAGGGTCGTATAGATGGTCGTGTCCCGATAGGTGCTTTGCCGACCGGCGTTTTCGAGGCAGTCCATCTCCCCGTGGAGGATGGGACTGCCGCGCTGTATGCGCTGATTATGCCCGCCGCCGATGATCTTTCCGTCGCGCACGAGCACCGACCCGATCGGAAGCCCGCCCTCCGAGAAACTCTTTTCGGCGAGCCGATAGGCCTCGGCCATGAATTCTGCGTCAGAAGCAAGCATCGTCTTTTCCCCGAGAACCAATGCGGCATTCTCGCATCGCTGGCGGAGCGATCAAGCGCCGTTCGAGGATCGCGGGCGCCCTCGCCCGCCCTCCAGCCGCTTCGCCGCGGAATGCGCCGCTTCCCGCGCGGCCGCCATCTCGCCTGCCCGCTTGTCTCTGATCCGCTCGGCCATCCCCGCCGGCGCCCGTTCCGGCGCGCCGGCGTCATAGGGCGGCTGCGGGTCGTATTCGACGAGAAGCTGCAGCATCTTGGCGTGATCTTCGCCGCGCAGCAAACTCGCGAGCGTCAGGCCGAAATCGAGCCCCGCGGTCGCGCCGCCGCCCGTCACGCGGTTGCGGTCGATGACGACGCGCTCGGGCACGAGCTCGGCGCCGAACAGCGGCAACAGGTCGCGCACCATCCAATAGCTCGTCGCCTTGTAGCCCGTGAGCAGCCCTGCGGCGCCGAGCAGCAGCGACCCCGTGCAGACGCTTGCGACATATTTCGCGCGCGCGCCGCGATCGGCGAGAAAGTCCAGCACGGCGCCGTCGCGCAGGAGCGGGATCGCGCCCTTGAGGCCGCCAGGAACGAAGAGAACGTCGAGATTTGCGGGACAGGAAGCGAAGTCGTGCGTGGCGGCGTAGGTCACGCCCAGATCGCTGACGATCGGTCCCCGGTCTTTCCAAACATAAAAAACGTCCGCGTCGCCGAGACGCTGCAGAAAAGTCTGCGGCCCGATGAGGTCGACGTCGAACATATTCGGATAGATCAGCATTGCAATCTGCAGCATGACCGCCCTTTCAATGAAAGCTCGTCCGCGATATTGGCTGCAAATTAGTTCAATGTGCAACGTCCCTGCAGTTTGGTCGACACTTTGTTCGTGGCCGCTTCGAAAGTGGCCTCGCCGCTGTCGGGGTCATAATTGATGAAAAGCTCCGTGTAGAAGAGCGTGCGCTTTTGCGTGAGAACGCCGGCGCCGAGCGTCGCTTTGCCGTCTTCCGTTTTGGAATACAGAAATTTGATCGAGTCCCCGAACATGAGCTTTTTGTCGAGCCATATGCGCCCGTTGTAGACGGACCCGTCGTCGCCTGAGTTCTTGGAGGCGAGCTTGATGGTGACTTTGGAAGGCGCGCCCTCCTTCCCGAAGACGCACTCCAATTTCCGTGACTCGGCGATTTCCAGACGTAAAGACTTGGCTAACTGCCTGGCCATGCCGGACTGCACCACGGCTGGGCTCAGCGCCAATGCAAAGACAAAAAAGGCGGCTGTGGCGCTCCCTGCAAACATCGACGACCCTCTGAAGCCAGAGGAAATAAGATATGTCGCTTTGCGCCGAAAACCCGCTCCAGTCCTCCCGGCAAGCCAGGCGGCGGAGCTTTGCGCCTGTCAAGCCGCCTTTTTCTGATAGTCCTTCACATCCGAGAATTTGATGTCCGGGTTTCGCTCGGCGTCATAATTGAGCTGAAAGGCCGACGGCGACATGAAGACCGGCGCGCCGTCGAGATCGTCGGCGATGCTCGAACCATGCGAGTCGAGAAAGCTTTTGAGCTTGACGGGATCGTCCGACGTCACCCAGCGGCAGACGGTGAAGCGCGGCTGTTCATACCGCGTCGTGAGGCCATATTCGGCGTCGAGACGCGTCGCGAGCACGTCGAGCTGCAGCGCGCCCACGACGCCGACGATCGAGCCGGAGCCGTCATGCGGCGTGAAAACCTGCACGACCCCCTCTTCCGCAAGCTGCTGCAAGGCTTCGCGCAGCTTCTTGGCCTTCATCGCGTCCGAGATGAGAATGCGGCGGAGAATTTCAGGGGCGAAGCTCGGCACGCCGCGAAACACGAGATCCTCGCCCTCCGTCAGCGTATCGCCAATGCGCAGCTGCCCGTGATTGGGCAGGCCGACCACATCGCCGGCATAGGCCTCGTCGGCGATGGAGCGGTCGCGCGCGAAGAAGAACTGCGGTGCGTTCAATGGGATGTTCTTGCCCGTGCGAATGAGCTTCGCCTTCATCCCGCGCGTGAGCTTGCCCGAGCAAACGCGCATGAAGGCGATGCGGTCGCGATGGTTGGGATCCATATTCGCCTGTATCTTGAAGACGAAGCCGGTCATCTTCGGCTCGCCGGCTTCGACGGCGCGCTTGTCGGCCGCCTGCGCGCGCGGGCTCGGCGCATATTCGGCCATCGCGTCGATCAGGTCGCGCACGCCGAAGTTCCGCAGCGCGCTGCCGAAGAAGACGGGCGTGAGATGGCCCTCTCGGAACGCTGAAAGATCGAAGGGTTTCGAGCCTTCCGCCGCCAGCATCGCTTCGTCCCGCCAGGCGTCGGCGGCGCCTTGCGGCAACAGCGTGTCCAAGATCGGATCGTCGAGGCCGCGCGTCTGCGTGAGCTCGTCGTCCTTGTCGATTTTGCGAATGGTCTTCGTCGCGAAACGATAGGTGCCGGCGAAATTCTTGCCGGAGCCGATCGGCCAGGTGACGGGCGTCGTATCGAGCGCCAGCGTCTTTTCGATCTCGTCGAGAAGCTCGAAGGGATCGCGGCCTTCGCGGTCGAGCTTGTTGACGAAGGTGACGATGGGAATGTCGCGCAGGCGGCAGACTTCGAAGAGCTTGCGGGTGCGCGCCTCGATGCCCTTGGCGGCGTCGATCACCATGACGGCGGCGTCGACGGCGGAAAGGGTCCGATAGGTGTCTTCCGAAAAGTCCTCGTGGCCGGGCGTATCGAGCAGATTGAAAACGCAGCCGCCATATTCGAAGGTCATCACGGAGGTGACGACGGAAATGCCGCGCTCGCGCTCGATGCTCATCCAGTCCGAGCGCGTCTGCTGCGCATTGCGCTTGGCCTTCACCGCGCCGGCGAGTTGGATCGCGCCGCCGAAAAGCAGCAGCTTTTCGGTGAGCGTCGTTTTGCCGGCGTCGGGGTGCGAGATGATCGCGAAGGTGCGTCGCCGTGAGACTGGGTCTCGGGTATCGGGAGTCGTCAAGGAAAGCTCGTTTGGCCAATTGGTCTGGCGCACGCCTTAAAGGCAAGCGCGTCCCTTCGCAATCCCGAGACGGATTCAACCCCCCTCGTCGGCCCGCTTCGCGGGGCCGTCTTCGCGTTCGGCGCGAAGGGAGGAACAGTGAAGGTTTACGCGAAATCTTGCGCCAGCGCCGCCCGCGTCGCTTCCGACAACACCGCCATATGGCTGTAATTGGGATGCGAGAGGCCCAGAATCACCCGCGTATTCGGTTCGCGGAAGGCCGCGACCTCGGCGTCGGTGAAAGGAAAGTGCACGAATTGCACCGAGCTCGCCTTGCCGTCGGCGCTGGTGCGGTCCTGATCGGTTTCGGCTTTGGCGCCGACCCGCGCGCCGCCGACCTCGATAAAGGCGGTCTCCTCGACGCCGCCGAGCCCCGCGAGCACGCGCGCGCGCCGCAAGGGATCGTCGATCTCGATCATGAAGGTGGCGACCAGCTCGCGCCCCTTGGGGATCAGCGGATTATAGGCGGCGAGCTCTTCAGGGATCTGCGCGTCGCCGCCGCGCTCGATGTGCAGCATCTCCTGCACCTGCAGCCACATCGTGTCGAAGCTTTCGAAATAGAAGGTCACGAAGGGACCGACCTCGACGCGTCGGTTTCGCTTGATCGCGGTGATGCGCCGGCGATGCTCGGCGCGCCCCTTGGCGTATTCCGCCCAGGGAAGAATGTCGGCGCGGGTGAGTTCGTGACGGTTCGTCATCTCGTTGGTGCTCCGTAACCTCGAACTACGCAGTCAAACCAAGGGCGCCCCTCGTGCTTCGAGACGCCGCCTTTGGCGGCTCCTCAGCATGAGGGGCTTGCTCGTTGTCGCATCCACTTGGGCCTCATCCTGAGGAGCGAGCGAAGCTCGCGTCTCGAAGGACGAGGCCGCCTCTCAGTATTAGCGGCTTTTTCCTGCGTCCTTCGAGACGGCCGCAAGCGGCCTCCTCAGGATGAGGAAAAGCGAGCCGCGCGCTTCTATTCGCTCGTCACCCCGTAAGCCCGCGCCATCAGCACGATTGGGTGACCAACCCGCTCCGGCTTCGGCGCGTCGCCGGCAAGCTGTTCGATTCCCTGCTCCAGATGAATGCCGGCGAGCGGGCATTCCGAGACCACATGTTTCTTGCCCGCCGTATTGAGCTGGCGCATCGCCGGCTTGCCGACCTTCATCGCCGTTTCGAAATTGCCCTTCTTATAGCCCCAGGCGCCGCCATGTCCGGAGCAGCGCTCGACGACGGCGACATCCGCCTGGGGGATGAGATTGAGCAGCTCAGCGCCCTTCTGGCCGAAATTCTGCGCGCGAGAATGGCAGGACATATGGAAGGCGACGCCGCCCTCGATCGGCGCCATGCCGTCGACGAGCCCCTCCTTGCGCGCGATGTCGACGATATATTCGGAAAGATCGAAGGTCGCCTCGGCGAGCCGTTTCACGCTGACGTCATTGGGCAGAATCAGCGGCCATTCGAATTTCAGCATCAGCGCGCAGGAGGGGACAGGGGCCACAATATCGTAGCCCTGCTCGATGTAGGGTGCGAAAGCGGCCGCAACCTTACGCGCGGCTTCGGCGACTTCGCCGAGCAGCCCCTGTTCGAGCTTGGGCATGCCGCAGCAGTGCGGATGCACCACCTCGGTCTCGACGCCGTTCCTGGCGAGCACGGCGAGCGCCGCCATGCCGATCGATGTGTCGTTGTAATCGCCGTAACAGGTGGCGTAGAGCGCCGCCTTGCGCGCCCGCGCGGGCGCCTTCTCGTTGCGCGCCGGCGGAATGGCCTTGGCTTTCGCCTGCAGCGACTGGTTGGCGTATTCCGGCAGTTCGGCGTCCTTGTCGATGCCGGCGAATTTCTCTTCGAGCCCACGCAACGGGCTGCCGCGTCGCGTCGCCCAATTGACGGCGCCGGAAATCAGGGTCGCCCATTTGCCGTTGCGGTCCGTCTCGGTCAACGCATGATCGATCGCGCCAACGCCGTTCTTCTTCGCTTCCACTGCGCGATAGCGCAAAATCAGATGCGGGAAGTCGAGATTGAACTCGTGCGGCGGCACGTAAGGGCACTTGGTGAGGAAGCACATGTCGCAGAGCGTGCAGGCGTCCACAACCTTCTTGAAATCGGCGCTCGCGACCGTGTCGAGTTCGCCGCTCTTCGATTCGTCGACGAGATCGAAGAGCCGCGGAAAGGAGTCGCAGAGATTGAAGCAGCGGCGGCAGCCGTGACAGATATCGAAGACGCGCCGCATCTCGGCGTCGAGCTTCTCCTCGTCATAGAAATCGGGATTTTCCCAGTCCAGCGGATGCCGAGTGGGCGCTTCGAGACTGCCTTCTCTCATGATCGTCCTGTCAAAACCCGAGTCGTCCTCTCCCCGCATGCGGGGAAGGGCTGAGTAAAGGGCCGACGTTGATTTTTCTGCCCCTCACCCTGACCCTCTCCCCGCGTGCGGGGAGAGGGATCTAAAGCGCTTACTTCAGCTCGTCGAGCGCGCGCTGGAAGCGGCCGGCGTGCGAACGCTCGGCCTTGGCCAGCGTCTCGAACCAGTCGGCGATCTCGTCGAAGCCCTCTTCGCGCGCCGAGCGGGCCATGCCGGGATACATGTCGGTATATTCATGGGTCTCGCCGGCGACGGCGGCCTTCAGATTGTCGGACGTCTTGCCGATCGGCAGGCCCGTCGCCGGATCGCCGACCCCCTCCAGGAATTCGAGGTGGCCATGGGCGTGGCCGGTCTCGCCTTCGGCGGTGGAACGGAACACGGCGGCCACGTCATTGTAGCCTTCGACGTCGGCCTTCTGAGCGAAATACAGATAGCGGCGGTTTGCCTGCGACTCGCCGGCGAAAGCGGCCTTCAGGTTCTCTTCGGTCTTGCTGCCCTTGAGCGATGCCATTATTGCCTCCAAGGAGAATTGGGCGCGCGCGGAACCCGCCAGGAGCTCCGGCGACGCTTCCTTAGAATAATTCAAAACTGGCCGACGGCCAACTGATTTTAGACATTTGCCCGCCGCTTTTCGCCCAGCGCGGGCTGCGGCGGGGCCTAAGCCTCACCCCCGCTTGATTCCGACCACCATGGCGTCGGGGCCGACCAGATGCTCGACCCGCGTCTCCGCGAAGCCTGCTTCCTTCATCCAGCCCTGGCAGTCGGCGCCGGTGTAGTCGAAGCCGCCGGCCGTCTCGATCAGCATATTGAGGCTCATCAGCAAGCCGAAAGCGTTATCGCGGCGATCGTCGTCGATCAGCGCCTCATAGACGATCAGCGCGCCGCCCGAGGGCAAAGCGTCATAGGCCTTTTTGAGCAGCGTGCGTTTCTGGGCCAGGTCCCAGTCGTGCAGGATATGGCCCATGATGAGCACATCCGCGGCCGGCAGGGGATCAGCGAAGAAGTCGCCGGCGTAAAAGCGCAGCCGGTCGGCGAGGCGATGGGCGGCGACGAATTCCTCGAAGATGGGCTTCACCTGCGGCAGGTCGAAGCCGCCGCCCGTCAGATGCGGATGCGCGCGGGCGATTGTGGCCGGGACCATGCCCTGCGCCGCGCCGATATCGACGAAGCTCTTGTAGCGGCTCCAGGGAAACTTGTCGGCGATGGCGTTGGCGGCGCCGGCGCTGACGCCGCTCATCGCCGCGAGAAAGCCCCGCAGCCGCGCCGGATCGGCGTAGAGCGCCGCGAAGAGATCGCCCTCCTCCTTGTTCTCGCTCTGACGCTTGCCGGTCTTCAGGGCTTCGGAGAGATGGCCCCAGCTCTCATAGAGGCGGGCGTTAGCCATCTCCAGCAGGCCGCCGACATAGCTCGGCTTGCCGCGAACGAGAAAAAAGTCGGTTTCGGCGGTGTTGCGATAGACCCCCTCCTCGCGCTCGAGAAGCTTCAGCGCCACCAGCGCGTCGAAGAAATCGCGCGCGGAACGGGGATGCAGGCCCAGCCTTTCTCTCAACGTCTCACAGTCTGCGGGCGCTTCGCAAAGCGCGTCGAACGCGCCGAGCTCCACCGCCGTGAGCAACGCCTTGGCGTTCCAGAAGGACATGCCCAGCGAGAGGAGTTTTTCGGGCGAGGGCTTCAAGGTCATGGAATACGCCTCCCTATGCAGCTAGTTTCGTTCTATGGCGGATCGATATGACAGCTTCGCCGCTCTGGCGGCGCGAGAGATCGAGGGCGCGCATTATCGAATTCGAGTCGCGCGACGCGCCTCGCCCCTCGCCATTGTCGCGCCGCACGGCGGCTTCATCGAGCCGGGCACGTCGGAGGCGGCGCTCGCAATCGCCCACGAATGCTTTTCGTTCTATTGCTTCGAAAGTCTGACGCTGCGCGCCAAGGGCGACGGCCTGCACATTACTTCCACGCGCTTCGACGAGCCGCAAGCGTTGCAACTCGTGGCCGCGTCAGAAGTCGTGATCGGCGTGCATGGCCGCAAGAATGGCGACGACGGGGCGTCTGTCTGGGTCGGCGGATTGCACGAGGCGTTGCGCGACTCGATATGCGCCGCGCTTCTGGACAGCGGGTTTCGCGCCAAGCCGGTTGGCGAAGGGCATCCGCTCGCCGGACGCGACCCCCGAAATATCTGCAACAGGGGGCGCTGTGGCGCGGGCGTGCAACTCGAAATCCCACGCGCGCTGCGCATGAGCTTTTCGCATGACGAAGCCAGCCGCCATGCTTTCGCCGACGCTGTGCGCGGGGCGCTGCGTCAGGGCGGATGAGACACGGCGCCTGCGTGCTGTGCTCGACGCTCGCGACCGAACTCGGCGTCTTCGTCGCTCTCGCCGCTTGTTGCAACGGCGCAACCTGAGCGTCACGCCAACAACCTGAGCGTAGCATTGGCAGCGCCGCCGAAACGAGCCATCTTGAGCTTGTCTGTAAACGGTCGCTTAACTCGGCCTGGATCGGAGAGCGAGAGATGTCAAAAAACAAGTTCCTGCCCGTCAGCGTCGCCACTGTGGCCGCACTCTTGCTGGCTGCGCCTGCCTCGGCCAAATGCACGCAACCGAGCGGGAGATATTTCGGAGGGGGCGCGGGTCCAGCGTTTTCTAAGGCAGGCGCATTGCTGGGTAATCAGGTAGAAAACTGGGATCTGACTTTCCCCACCAAGACGCTCGACGGCACATTGTCAGTAGACGTTCGGACGCCTCCCCAGCCCGGCGTAGCTACGTCACTTTTCGGAACCTATTCCTTTACTGACAGGCCCCAGATCGGGGCCAAAATAACCTGGGATCCGGCGGGCTGTAAGGGTTCGATTTGGGTCGACGCAAACGTCAACATCACGTGGTACGGCGAGAATAAAACAAAAACCTTCCAGACGTATGTGCGCCAACCTCAAAAATACAATTACAGGAGCTCGAATCGCGGCGACGTCGTGATACTGACGATGGACCCGGATAGCGTCGCCGCTCAGTTCCCAGCCGGCCTTGCGTCGCCTCCCCCCTACATTCCGGGCTACAGCATCCGGCTCGAGCAGGAGTAAATGACGCAGCGGCGTCCCATGCGTGGGGCGCTGCTTGATTACGCGCGGAGGCGGGGGGCCACAGTAGCGCCCGCGCGCCTAAACGCGTGTTGAACCTGCGCAGCAAATACGCCTCTCGCGCCTATCCCGTTCGCGAGCTTCCGCTCGACGCTGCAACCTGAGCGCAGCATTGGCGCGAACGTGAGAATCGCGCATCTTGAGCTTGTCTGTAAGCGGTCGCTCAACTCGGCCGGGATCGGAGAGCGTGAGATGTCAAAAAATAAGTTCCTACACTTCAGCGTTACGACTGCCGTCGCGCTCCTGCTGGCTTCCCCGGCCTTGGCGAATTGCCCGCAGCCGACTGGCGTCTATGTCGGCGGCGGCGGGGGACAGGTTACTTTACCGGGGAGCGTGCCGGCCGGAGGCCAGGTCGAGTCGTGGTATTTGCAGCTCCCAACAAAAACAGTCGTAGGGCGGATGAGGCTCCAAGTGCAGACGCCGCCCCAGCCGGGCGTCCCGACGTCCGCTTTCGGATTCTATTCCGTCAACGATTTGGTGATCCTGCCAGTCGGGTCCGTCGGCGCCTATCCCATCACTTGGGACGCTGACCTCTGCGCGGGCACTCTGACCATAAATTTCAACCCCGTTGTCACCTGGGTTGATCAGAGCGGGAACAAGAAGACGCAATCGTATTTAGGGGGAGCGGACAAAGTATACAATATCACGATCGCAGATAACGGCTCGACTTTGGTGTTGGCCTTGGATCCGTCCAGCCTCGCCAGTCAATTCCAACCCACCGCCTTGGCCTTTCCCGCCTTCGTCCCCGGCTACAACATCCGGCTCCAAAAGCAATAAAGCTTCTCTCGCGACGTCATCGAAATGAACATTCGCAAATAGCAGGGAAAGCGAGCTTATGCTCGGGGAGTTTGACATGCCTAAATACGAAGTTCTTCTCGTCAATATCATCACTCTTGTCGCACTCTCGCTGGCTTCCCCGGCCCTGGCCGGATGCGCCCAGCCGATCGGCGTGTTTGTCGGCGGCGGCGCAGGGCCGGTTTATGCGAAAGGGGGCGCGCCGCTCGGAAGCCAGGCTGAAACCTGGAGAATACGTCTCTATAACGAGCCGCAGCGCGGTCCAAAGAGTGCGGTGGGCTCCGGTATAATACTCGTTCAGACGCCGCCCCAGCCCGGCGTCCAAACGTCCGCATTCGGCTATTACGAACGTAATAACGCGACTAGAAAATTTCGTTTGACTTGGAATGAGGACGAATGCACGGGCACTCTCACTTTTGACGTTGAACCCTTCCAAGCCACCTGGATTGATCAAAAAGGCAATGCGACGACGCAGACTTACGTCAGGGCGGACAGAAAATATAACTATATGGCTGCGGCCGGCGGCTCTGTTTTGATCGCGACCTTGGACCCAACCATCCTTGCCGAGGGGTTCCGGCCCGATCCGTACGCCTTTCCGGCCTATGTCCCGGCCTACAGCATCCGACTCGAGAAGCAATAAGCTGTAACGACGAGTCGTCAGGCCGCGATGATGCGTTGCCTGCCGGCGCCTCGTCCAGGAGCCGCAAAGACGGCCGTAGTGACGAAGCACGACATCATGCCTTCGCTGATGTCGTGCGCGCCGCGCGGCGCGAAGGCGCGATAAGGCGGCTTCGCGCTTTGTTCGATGCCGGCGACCGAAAGACGCTTCTTCTATCTCTCTCGCCGCCTTTGCAGGATGACCCTTTACGACGCTTCGTCGCGCGCGACTCAACCCGAGCTTTTTCGCACAACTTGAGCGCAACATTGGCAACTGCGCCAAAATGAGACATCTTGAGCTTGTCTGTAAACGGCCGCCTGACCGGCTGGGATCGGAGAGCGAGAGAGATGTCACAAAACAAAATAGCGCCCGTCAGCGTCGCTGCCGCCGTCGCACTCCTATTGGCCTCTCCGGCCCTGGCGAAATGCGCGCAGCCGACTGGCGTCTATGTCGGCGGCGGCGCGGGGCCGGTCACCTTAGTTGGGAGCGCGCCGGTCGGAGGCCAGGTCGAAAGTTGGTATTTGCAGCTCCCAACAAAAAAAGTGGCGGGGCGCTTGACGCTCGAAGTTCAGAGCCCGCCCCAGCCCGGCGACCAGACCTCCGCTTTCGGATTCTATGCGGCCAAGGATTTGGCGATTCTACCGGAAGGGACGGCCGCAGCAGCCGGCGGCTTTCCCATCGTCTGGGATGAAGACAATTGCAAAGGCCTTCTCACCCTGAATTTCAATCCCCTTGTCACGTGGGTTGATCAAAGTGGGAACAAGAAGACGCAGTCGTATGTAGGGGGAGCAACAAAGACCTACGAGTTCACGATCACGGATAACAATGCGGCTTTGCTTCTGTCCTGGGATCGAGACAGCCTCGCCGCGCAGTTCCGACCGTCTCCCTCGGCCTTTCCCCCATTCGTTCCGGGCTACAAGATCAGGCTCGAGAAGCAATGAAGCAGCTCTAGAAGCGACAAAGGAAAACGCCTGCATAGACAGCAGGAAACGAGCTTGCGCCCCGGGGAGCGAGAGATGAGAAAATACAACCTTCTAACGATTCATACCGCCACGATCGTCGCTCTCTTGCTGAATTCCCCGGCCCTGGCCCGATGCGCTAGGCCGAACGGCCGGTTTGTCGGCGGCGGCGCAGGTCCGGTTTATTCAAAAGGCGGCGCGCCGCTCGGGAACCAGTCTGAAACCTGGGACGCCTTCATCGCGAAAACGGAGCCGGCGGCTGGCCCAAAAGGGCAAGGGAAGCTGGCGTCGAGCGTTGACATAGACGTTCGGACGCCGCCCCAGCCCGGCGTCCCAACATCCGTTTTTGGATATTATCACTTGAGCATGCAGTATCCAGATGGATCTGTGAGCTGGGACGAGGACGCCTGCAGGGGCGCTCTCTCATTTCGCTTGACGAATGACGTATACATAACCCCCACGTGGGTCGACCAAAAAGGCGACAAGACAGGCGGTTCTTCGTTAAACGACACGCCGCTCCATTTGCCGAAGATCAGATACAACCTGACGGCCGCAGCCGGCGGCTCTGTTTTGATCGCGACCTTGGACCCAACGAACCTCGCCGAACGATTCCTGCCCCGTGACGACGCCTTTCCAGCCTACGTCCCGGCCTACAGCATACGGCTCGAGAAGCAATAGAGCAGGTCCAGGGACAACCTCCAATACATCTGCGTAAACAGAGCCGGGAACGGCTTACGCTCGGGAGCGAGAGATGCCTAACTACAACGCTATGCCTATCTGCATCGCCACTGTCTTCGCAGTCTCGCTGGTTTCGCCGGCCCTGGCCCGCTGCGCCAGGCCGAACGGCTCGTTTGTCGGCGGCGGCGCAGGGCCGGTTTACGCCCCAGGGGGCGCGCTGCTCGGGAACCAGTCTGAAACCTGGAAAGGGTTCATCCCCATAAAAGATCCGACGAACTACGCAAAAGGCGGAGGAGGGAATTTCCGTATAGTCGTGCGCACGCCGCCACAGCCCGGCGTCCCGACGTCCGCTTTCGGCGACTATGGTTATTACCTCGACTATCCAACGTATTCCTTGACGTGGGACGAGGACGCCTGCAGGGGCACACTCTCCCTTCCTTTCAAGAGCGGAATGAATGCTATGTGGTTTGATCAAAATGGCAATAAGACGGAGCAAGAGTATCTGGGACCGCGGCCAATATACAATCTTACAGTAGCGGCCAACGGCTCTGTTTTGATCGCGACCTTGGACCCAGCGAACCTCGCCACGCGGTACCCGTCCGATCCGCGCGCCCTTCCGGCCTACGTCCCGGCCTACAGAATCCGGCTAGAGAAGCAATGAGCTCTTCTGGAGCGCCTCATCAGGCCGGGATGCCGTTCGCCGCAGCCCCCTCGTCGAGGAGCCGCTGAGGCGGCTCTCAGAGCGAGGGCGGTGATCGACGGATTTTCACCCCTTCCGCTTTTTCCCGGCATAGGGATTTTCGCCCGCGCGCCGGGAAATGCGGATCGGCACGCCCGGGAGATCGAAGGTCTTGCGCAGGCCGTTGATGAGGAAGCGCTCGTAGCTCGTCGGCAATTCCTCGAGCTGGTTGCCGAACAGCACGAAATGCGGCGGGCGCGATTTCGCCTGCGTCATGTAGCGGATCTTGATGCGCCGGCCCGAGACGGCCGGCGGCGGCGTCTCCTCGACCGCCTGCAACAGCCAGCGGTTCAGCCGCGCCGTGGCGATGCGCCGGTTCCACACTTCATGGACGGAGACGATCGCCTCCATGAGCCTGTCGAGCCCCTGCCCCGTCGCGCCCGAGACCGGCACGACCGGACAGCCGCGCACCTGCGGCAGCAGGCGCTCCGCGTCCTCGCGCAGCTTCGTAAGCGTCGCGCCCTTGTCTTCCACCAAGTCCCATTTGCCGAGCGCGATCACGAAAGCGCGTCCCTCGCGGGCGGCGAGATCGGCGATGGTCAGATCCTGCTTTTCGAAAGGGATGGTCGAGTCGATGAGCAGCACGACCACTTCCGAAAAGCGCACCGCGCGCAGCGCATCGGCGGCGGAGAGTTTTTCGAGCTTGTCGACGACCTTGGCGCGCTTGCGCAGGCCCGCCGTGTCGAAGAGCTTCATCTTGCGGTCGCGCCAGAGGAAGTCGACGCCGATCGAGTCGCGCGTGATGCCCGCTTCCGGCCCCGTGAGCAGCCGCTCTTCGCCCAGGATGCGGTTGATGAGCGTCGACTTGCCGGCGTTGGGCCGCCCCACCACAGTGATGCGCAGCGGCTTCGAGACGTCGAGGTCGCTGCCGTCCTCTTCGTCGTCGTAGAGATTCTCCTCCTGCGTCTCGTGTTCCTCGGCGGGCTCTGCGGTCTGTTCGGGAAGCGCCTCGCGCAGCGCGTCATAAAGCGCGCCGGCGCCTTCGCCATGTTCGGCGGAAAAGGGCACGGGATCGCCGAGGCCGAGCGAGAAGCTCTCCAGCACGCCGGATTCCCCCGCCTTCCCTTCCGCCTTGTTGGCGAGGAGGATCACCGGCTTCCCCGCGCGGCGCACGAGATCGGCGAAATATTTGTCCTCCGGCGTCACCCCGGCGCGCGCGTCGATGACGAAGAGAATGGCGTCGGCGGAGAGGATGGCGTTCTCGGTCTGGGCGCGCATGCGCCCCTCGAGCGTCGCGCGCGCCCCCTCCTCGAGCCCCGCCGTATCGATGATCGTAAAGCGCAAATCCGCGAGCTTCGCCTCGCCCTCGCGGCGGTCGCGGGTCACGCCCGGCCTGTCGTCGACCAGCGCCAGCTTCTTGCCGGTCAGCCGGTTGAACAGCGTCGACTTGCCGACGTTGGGCCGGCCGATGATGGCGAGCGAGAAAGACATGGGCGAACCCTTGAACCTTTATAACGCGAAACCCTCTCCGGGCAGGAGAGGGTCCCATGTCAACGACCAGTGCGGAGCACCGCCCCTCGTGCTTCGAGACGCCGCCTTCGGCGGCTCCTCAGCATGAGGGGCTGTCTATCGCCGCATCCTGCCTGAGGCCTCATCCTGAGGAGCGAGCGAAGCTCTCGTCTCGAAGCCTGAGGAGCGAGCGAAGCTCGCGTCTCGAAGCCTCATCCTGAGGAGCGAGCGAAGCTCGCGTCTCGAAGGAGCCCCGCCTCTCACTTCGCAGGCGAAGCCTCGAGCGGGGCGCTGCCGGCGGGCATGGCCCCGCCGGATTCGGGCTCGATCACCGGGGTGACGTTGATCTTGCCGCCGTCGACCCCGCCGCCAGCCGCGGCCGGCGCGGGCTTGGGGCCGCGCTTGGCGTGCAGAAGCCCCTTATAGGCCGAGGCGCGCTGGCGCATGGATTGGGGCGCGTCCGCGTTGGCGAGCACCTGCTCGAAGACCCGTTCGGCCTCGTCGAAATCGTCGTTGAAGAGCGCGTCGAGGCCGTTCCATTCCTGCGCGGAGAAGCGGAAGGGGCCGTCCGAGATCATCAGCGGCCCCAGCGCACGCTCCAGCTTCTGCCGGTCGTCGCCCTCGAGCACGATCAAGGCGGCGCGCAGCAGCGCGATATGCTGGGTCAGCTTGTCGACGTTGGGGTCTTCGCCGATGGCGTTAAGTTCGGCGAAAGCTTGCGTCTTATCCGGCCGCGCCTCGGCGGCGCGGATGCGGGCGAGCGCGGCATAGCCCTTGGGAGCGTCCTTGGCGAGCGCGTCGAAGGCGGCCGCCGCCTCGGCGTTCTTGCCCTCTTCGGCGAGCTGCACGGCGGCCACATAGCGGGCGTTCGCAGCCTCCGCGGCCTTCAGGCGCTTGTCCTGATAATAGCTCCAGGCGCCGGTCGCGGCGACGATGAGAAAGGCGACGACGAAAATCGGCGTCTGATAGCGCCGCCACAGTTCGGCGGCCTTGTCCCGGCGGACGTCCTCGTCGACCTCATGGAAAATGTCCGACATCTCTCGCGCGACCCTTGCGTTTCCTGACCCGTTGTTCTTGCCCCGGCGGGGAGCGTCGGGGTTAGCACAGGCGGGCCGGAAAGGCGAGCATGACGCGAGAGGAAGCGCCATTGCCCGACCCGCCGCTGAAAAGCTACAGTCCCGCCCGCCATGCTCTATTACGTCGTCAAAGTCCTCCTCTCCGCCCTCGTCATCGTCGCCGTCTCGGAAATCGCCAAGCGCTCCACCGCCGTCGCGGCCTTCGTCGCCTCGCTGCCGCTCACCTCCCTGCTCGCCTTCGTCTGGCTCAGGATCGATGGCGCCGAGCCAAGCAGGATCGCCGAGCTCTCGGCGCAGATTTTCTGGCTGATCATCCCGTCGCTGGTGCTGTTCCCGACCTTGCCCCTGCTCGTCCGCTACGGATTCGGGTTCTGGACGAGCCTGGGGCTGTCCATGGCGGCGACGGCGGGCGCCTATCTGATGATGCTGCCGCTCCTGCGGCGCTTCGGCGTTGGAATTTGAGGAAGAGGCTCGCCGCTCTTCCCTCCCTTTACGGTCGAGGCGGCCCGCGCTTCTGGCCGGGCGCGGTTCGAGGGGCGCACATGACGCGCTGGCATTCCTGATCTATGGCCTCGCGCAACGACCGCCAGACGACATTGATCCGCGCCTCCGGCCCCCAATTGTAAAGCGCCTTGGCCACCTCGGCGATCGTTTCGTTGATCGGTTCGCTGCCGCCCTCCGCGAGTTCGTCCGAGAACAGCCGGGGTAGGCTGGGCCCCGCCCAGGCGTCCCAATGTTCATTGGCGTAATTGGAGACGCCGCGTTGCGCGGCGAGAAGCTCGGGCGTGAAGGGCGCGAAGCGGCGATGCAGCGGGCCGTCCGGGGGTTCCGCGCGCCAGGCGTCGCGGACCACGAAATAGCGCAGATGCTGAAGCTCATGGGCGAGACAACAGCCGAGCCGCGCGTCGCTCATGTCGGGGTCGTAGTAGATCGTCACGCGCCCATCGGGCGTCGCCTCTCCCTCCGAAGCGAAACTCTGGCCGAGATAGGGAAAGACCTTGCGCTCGGGGCTGAGCGTCACGACGGCGGGGTCGTGGCCGAATTCGACAGCCAAGGCGCGAAGCTTCTCACGCTTGCGCAGAAAATCCGGCGTGTCGGAGACATCCTCCGACGGCGCGGGCCAGTGGGAGTCGTCGGGGTCGTGGGTGATGCGCCAGTCGAAGTCCCCATGGGCGTCCGCCACATGCGCCCACCAGCGCCGCCCGTCGCGCTGGAATGGCGAGAGGTCATTGACCTTGACGCAGGGAAAGAGGCCGGGCCTGGTCCGCGCCCCCGCCAGCACGGCCCCAACCATCCGCCGGCCGAGCCCCGGCTCGATCGA
The DNA here is from genome assembly GCF_055698645.1 of Methylocystis sp. NC52PC. Classification (NCBI taxonomy): domain Bacteria; kingdom Pseudomonadati; phylum Pseudomonadota; class Alphaproteobacteria; order Hyphomicrobiales; family Methylocystaceae; genus Methylocystis; species Methylocystis sp. NC52PC. Next base: position 3,845,834 of record NZ_CP170127.1, read on the forward strand.
ATTGATCTGCTCGAACACAATTGCCGGCGGCTCGTAGCCGCCAGCGAGGAGCACGGCGACGCCGGACGCCTCCATGCTGTCGGGCGTGGTGATGAGCCTGTCCGACGTCGACCCCCTGATCTCGACGAAGCGCCTCCCGTAAGACTGCGCGCCGACACGAAGGCCGAGCGCCGCAAGATTGGCGCGAACCGCCTCGGCCACCGCCTCGATCGCGGGCTCGACCGCCTTTTCCCGTCGGGGCCGCAGAAAATCGAAGACGCCCATCGCCTCCTCCCGGAGGCCAGAGTTTACCCTGGCGAAGAGCCTTCATCCAGGCGCCGTCGATAGAGCCCCGTGATCTGCGCCTGCGCGAGAACGTGTTTCGAGGCTTCTGTCTCGACCTCTTCGCAACTCGGATGCGTGCGGATCGCGAGTTCGGCGCAGTCGAGCGCCAGCAGGCGGAATCGATAGCGATGCAGGCCGTCGTCCTCCGGCGGACAGGGGCCGACATAGCCGAGTTCGTCGAAGTCATTCACGCCATGCCGAAAGTCCTCGAAGCCTTCGGGACGGCCCGCCCCTTCGACCAGGGCGGTGTGATAGGCGGGAATATCGTAGCAGGCCCAGTGGTGGAAGACGCCGTCCGGCGCATCGAGATCGTCGACGAACAGGACGAAGCTCTTCACCGCCTTTGGAGCGTTGCTCCAGTGCAGCGGCGGCGACATGTCTTCGCCGTCGCAGGTGAAATGCGGCGGCAGGGCCCCGCCGTCGATAAACGCCTCGCTCATCAGTTTCATTTCATTGCCTCCTGCGGAGCGGCGACCCTACGCCGCGCAGGTCGCGCCGGACTGGAAAGCCGGCCCTTTGCCTTCCCACCAAATTTGCCTAGTTTCTGCTTTGCCGCCGGAGCCGGGAGAGCCTGAATGACGAGAACGCGGTTGCTTTGGACCCTTGTTGTCGCCCTGTTGTCCGGCCCGGCGCTCGCCGCGCTGATCCTGCTCCTGCCGTTTGGCGTGCTCACGGGAATCTCCGCCGCGCTCGACCCCTCTCTGGCGATCTATGAATTCACGCCGGAGAAAGCGCTGCTCGTCCCCTTTGTCCTCCTGGCCGCGCTCATCTCCGCCGCCAATGTCCGGCTGGCGCTCATCATGTCGCGCGACCGAAACGCGGGGCGGTTGTTCGAGGCGACGACCGACCGTTACGTCGGCGATCCGAGCGGCGCGCAGAATATCCACGGCCACCCGGGCCGCCAGTTCGCGCTGGATTTCACCGAGTTTCTTCGAGCCCGCGAAGGCGAGCGTCTGAAGCTCGGAGATCCGGTCGGCGAGGATTACGGGTGGGGTTTCTGGATCGGCGAGAAGGGCTTTTCACCGCTTTGGGTCGCGATCGCCCATGCCGGACGGCCCCTGCCCGACGAGCCGGCCGAAGATTACATCCTCGCCGTCACGCTGGAGCCGCCGCTCCTGCCCTGGCGGCGCCTCGTCTACACGCCCGATTTCGCGCTGCGCGACGAGGTCGAGCGGCGTCTCATCGACTTCCTCCACAGCCGCGGCGTCAGCTTTGTCACCGAGTCGGAAGACTGGGTCGATCCGGAACCCAAGACTCATCCGGCGCCGAAATTCTAAGTCATCCCAGGATGACATGCGGCACGAAGCGCGACTGGTTTGACGTAAGCGGCGTCGCGTCGTCGCGGAGGCCCATGCCGGCCGGGACGCCGCCGACGATCCAGGCGCCGACGACCGGATAGCGTCCGTCGAAGGACGGCGGCAGATGCAAAGCCTGCCTTACATGGCCCTCGGCCCCGTAGCCGCCGGAAGCGCTTGCGAAGGTCCGCCCCTCTTGCACCAGCACGACGTTGGCTCCCTCGCGAGAATAGATCGGCTTCTCGGCGTAGCTGCCGAGCGCGCCGGCGCGCGGGTCGTCGGAAAAATAGCATTCGAGCAGATTGGGATGACCCGGCGCCATCTCCCACAACAACGCCAGCATGCCCTTGTTGGAAAGAACCGCCTTCCACGGCGGCTCCAGAAAGCGCGTGACGCGCATGGCCGGCGCATGGGAAAATTCGTCGGCAAACATCCATTCCCAGGGATAAAGCTTGAAGAGCGTCTCGATCGGGCGGCCGTCGCGATCGTAGAATTGCGCGTCTTTGAGCCCGATGTCCTGCATGTCGAGCAGCGCGGCGGCGCTGCCGGCCTGCGCGGCGCAATCGGCGAGATAGGCGGCCGTGCCGAAATCCTCGACGTTGTCGCTCATCGCCGCAAGATGCACGAAGCGCTTGCCGAGAATTTCCGCCCAGCGAGCCACGAGCCGCTCATGCAGCGAATTGAACTGATCGGCGCCGTCGGGAAGATCGCCGCGCGCGACGAGTTGCTCGACCCAATGCCACTGCACCACCGCGGATTCGAACAGGCTCGTCGGCGTGTCGGCGTTATATTCGAGAAGCTTCGCCGGCCCCTTGCCGTCATAGGCGAAATCGAAACGCCCGTAGAGCGAGGGGTCGCGGCGATTCCAGCTTTCCGCAATGACTTCGCGAGCGTGTTCAGGGACGCGCAGACGATTCATCAGCGATTCGCTGGCGATGATGCGGCCCGCCAGCTCGAGGCACATGGCGTCGATCTCGCTTGCCGCCGCCTCGATATCCTCCTCGATCTCGCGCAGCGTGAACACATAGCGGGCGCTCTCGTCCCAATAGGGCGCGCCGTCCATCTGCGCATAAGCAAAACCGATCTTCTCGAAATGCGCCTTGGCGTCTGCGCGCGGCGGCGAGGATTCCCGCCGCATCAGCCGCCCCCTGAATGGCCGGAGCCGGAATGGCCGAAGCCACCGAACGACAGGCCATGGGTCGAATAGGAACTGTGCGACGAATAAGACGAGCCGTGTGACGACGACCAACTGCTGCTGGAGCGGCGATACGAGGAGCCGCTGCGATGCTTGCAGATGGGCTCTTCGGGATTGGCGGGATCGGGCTCGCAATTGAGCTTGCGGTCGATCCAGTCGAACGCCTCATAGGCGCCGAGCGACACGGCGCCCATGATGACGAGCGTTACGGCCAGCGACCGCTTCTGCCCAAGACCCGCATTTGCGCCCCGCGCCGCCGGCTTGTGAGTGACGACCGGACGAGGCGGGCGTTTGCCGGGCTCCTTCGGCTTCTTCTCCGTCATGGCTTACGGGCTCATGCAGGCGGCGCTGAGCAGACCCGCGGAAACCGAGACCGCGGCGACCCAAACGGCCGCGGCGAGCGCGTTCTCCTCGATCGCGCGCGACAGGCCGGGATGCGCAAGCCGCGCCAGGCCATAGGCGATAAACTGCGTCACCAGCGCCACGAGGCCCCATGTCAGGAACTCGGCGACGGAACCGGTGTGATGAATCGCGGCCGCCAGGGCGATGGCGAAGCCGAGAAGACTGCCGCCGAAGGCGATGGCGGCGGAAGCATTGTGCTCTTCGACGATCAGCGAAAATTCGTCGTGTCGCGTCACGCGCGAATAGAGCAGGCAGAATGCCGCGCAGAAGCCGACCGCGCCGGCGAAATAAACCGCGAAGGCCAACAGGCCGTGAAAGAACTCCGGCATGAACAATCTGCTCCCGGGCTGAGTCGAGGCAATATATCACGCAGGAAGCGTTGGGCTGTGCGCGACGACACAGCCGGCGGCGTAAGGAAACGCCTTTCGCCGCTCGCTCCCCAAAACGCGCGCGCTACCTGCGCTCTCTGGGAAAGGAGCGCGCAAATGGCGGCGGGCCGCATTTACGTCGGGGTCGGCGGCTGGAGCTTCGCGCCCTGGCGCGGCCTCTTTTATCCGAAAGACCTCCCGCACGCGCATGAGCTCGAGTTCGCCAGCCGGCGGCTGACGTCGATCGAAATAAACGCCACCTTCTACCGCACCCAGACCCGCGAGACTTTTCTCAAATGGCGCGACGCCACGCCCGAGGGCTTCGTCTTCAGCGTCAAGGCGCCGCGCTACGCCGTCACGCGCCGCAGCGCGCCGGAGGCGAGAGAATCGATCCTGCGCTTCTTTGACAGCGGCGTCACGGCGCTGGGCCAGAAGCTCGGGCCGATTCTGTGGCAGTTTCCGCAGAGCCGCAAATTCGACCCTCAATTTTTCGAGGGGTTTCTCGCAGCCTTGCCGCAGCAATGGGAAGGCGCCGCTTTGCGCCACGCCCTCGAAGTCAGAAACGACAGTTTCAAAACGACCGAATTCGTCGCGCTGGCGCGCGCGCATCGCGCCGCCGTCGTCATCGCGGGCGACTCCGATTTTCCGCTGATCCCCGACCTTACGGCCTCCTTCGTCTATGCGCGCATTATGGGCGCGCAAGCGACGCGGCGCATGGGATACGACGCCGCGGGGCTCGATCTTTGGGCGTCGCGGGCGCTGACCTGGGCCGCCGGCGGTTCCCCCGACGATCTGCCGCGGCTCGCCGCCAATTCGCCGAGGCGAGCCGCGCGCGACGTGTTTCTCTACGTGATCCGCGGGGCGAAGGCGCGAAACCCGGCCGCCGCCATGGCGCTGATCGGGCGCCTGCAAGAGGCGCAGGCGTGACGTCGGCCAGCGGCTTGCCGCTTCCGCGCCGCGCTAGCCACCCAAGCCCGTCGCCGTTAGGCTGGCTGCGATGCGGCTGATCCGACTCCTTTTCGACGCCTATCTGAAGCTCAACCGAGACGACGGCTGGGCCATCGCCAGCCATATTGCGCTCTCGATTCTCACCTCCCTGTTTCCCTTTCTCATTTTCCTCACCGCGCTCGCCGCCTTTCTCGGGCTCCGCGCGGAAGCCGACGCAGCGACCGCGCTCATCTTCGAGACCTGGCCGCCCAATGTCGCGGGGCCCATTGCCGGAGAAATCCATAATGTGCTGACCCAGCCGCGCGGCGGCCTGCTCACCGTCGGCGCCGTGCTCGCCATTTATTTCTCATCGAGCGGCGTCGAGGCGCTGCGCATCGCGCTCAACCGCGCTTACGACGTGCGCGATGAGCGCCCGTGGTGGCTGCTGCGGCTCGAGTCGATTATTTATGTCTTCCTCGGCGCGGCGTCGCTCCTCGCCATCGCCTTTCTGATGGTGCTTGCGCCGCTGGCGCGCGCGATCGCGGAGAAACATGCGCCGGGGCTGATGCACGAACTCGAGCCGCTCTATGCGCCGGTGCGCTACGGCGTCACCTCCGCCGTCGTCGGCCTTGCGGTTCTCGCCGCGCACAAGCTCCTGCCCGCCGGGCGGCGCAGCCTGCTCAAGGTCGCGCCCGGCCTGTTGCTGACGCTGATCCTCTCGCTCGCCTTCGGCGCCGGGTTCGGCGCCTATCTCGCGGCCTTCGCCGGCAATTACGTCTCGACCTACGCGGGGCTGGCCTCGATCATGATCGCGATCGTTTTCCTCTACACCTTGGCGCTCATCTTCATCTACGGCGCAGAACTGAACCAAACCGTCGCAATGGGCTTTCCGCATAAGCGCGGCGAGGGTTAAGCGCGTCTTAACCGAGGTTTTTTACCGTCGCGGAGTCGGCGCGCCTTCGTGAAGCGCCTCCCCATGCGGGCTTTTTTTACATGCGTAGCCATCGCTTTCACCATTTTTCCGAACAGCTTCGCGAATTCTCCGCGCGGCGCGCGGCGGAGGCCGCCGGCGCGCTGATGGTGGGAAGCGCCGGCGCCATGACGCTCGCGCTGGTGAGCTGGTCCGCGCAGGACCCTTCCTTCAACCATGCGACGGGCGGCCATGTCCGCAATCTGCTCGGCCATCCGGGCGCGGCGGTGGCGGATATTCTCATGCAGCTCGTCGGCTTCGGCGCCATTGCGGCGATCCTGCCGCTGGCGACCCAGGGCCTGCGCATGATCCGGCGCGGCCGCATCGAGCGCGCCGCGCTGCGTCTCGGACTCTGGGTGGCCGGCGTTTTCGCGACCGCCGCCACCGCCTCGCTGCTGCCGCCGACCGACCGCTGGCCGCTGCCCACGGGCCTCGGCGGCGTCGCCGGAGACGCCATTCTCGCCGTGCCCCGCACCATGTTTGCGGGCTCGGGCGTGATCATGGCGATCTTCGGCCTCGGCGCGGCCTTCGTCGCCATTCTCTCGGTCAGCGGGGCCATGGGGCTCGGCTTCGAGTCCACGAATGACATTCGCGACGAGGCCTTCGAGCCGGAAGAAGAGCCGCTGCCCTACGCCGAGGACGACGAGGATCGGGCCGGCGAGCCTGGCTTCGCGCTCATTTCCATCGGCGCCCTGATCCATCTCGGCCTCACCGCAAAAGCGTCGCTCCTGCGCCTTGCCGGGAAGATGCGCAGCCGCCTCGCCCCGCGACCGGCCGCCAAGGAGCCAGCGGCCCCGCAGCCGCGCGTCGAGCCGACATTCGACGACATTGAAGTCTATATGCCTTACGCGCCCCGTCGCGCGCGCCAGGCGGCCGCCGTCGAAGACGATGAAGAGGACTCCTACGACGACGTGTCCCCCGAGCGGGCGACGTCGGCGCGGACGGCCGCGCAAGCCCCATCGCCGGCGCCGACGCGCCGCGTCACCCGCGAGGCCGCCCCCCGTCCGCAGCGGGTCGCGCCGGGCGTCTACGACTATCCCGAGGTGACGCTCCTCGCGGAACCCAAGAAGACCGCTGGCGCAGTCAAAATTTCAGAAGACATTCTCGAATCCAACGCCCGCGTTCTGGAGGGCGTTCTGGAAGACTTCTCGGTGCGCGGCGACATCATCAATGTCCGTCCCGGCCCCGTCGTCACGCTTTATGAGCTGGAGCCCGCGCCGGGCATCAAATCCTCGCGCGTCATCGGCCTCGCCGACGACATCGCCCGCTCCATGTCGGCGGTCTCGGCGCGCGTCGCCGTGGTGCCGGGCCGAAACGCCATCGGCATCGAACTCCCCAACCAGCGCCGCGAGACGGTTTATCTGCGCGAGCTGATCGGCAGCGAGGATTTCATCCATTCGAACCACAAGCTGGCCATCGCGCTCGGCAAGACCATCGGCGGCGAGCCGGTGATCGTCGACCTCGCCCGCATGCCGCATCTCCTCGTCGCCGGCACCACGGGCTCCGGCAAGTCGGTGGCGATCAACACCATGATCCTGTCTCTGCTCTACCGGCTCAAGCCGGAGGAGTGCCGGCTGATCATGGTCGACCCGAAAATGCTGGAGCTCTCCGTCTACGACAACATCCCGCATCTTCTCACGCCCGTCGTCACCGACCCCAAGAAGGCGGTCGTGGCGCTCAAATGGGCGGTCCGCGAGATGGAGGACCGCTACAAGAAAATGTCGAAGCTCGGCGTGCGCAACATCGACGGCTACAACGCCCGCGTCGCCGACGCGCAGAAGCGCGGCGAGACGATCACCCGCACGGTGCAGACGGGCTTCGACCGCGAGACCGGCGAAGCCATCTTCGAACATGAGGAGATGGATCTCTCGGCGCTGCCCTATATCGTCGTCATCGTCGACGAAATGGCCGATCTCATGCTCGTCGCCGGCAAGGACATCGAAGGCGCGATTCAGCGTCTCGCGCAAATGGCCCGCGCCGCCGGCATTCATCTCATCATGGCGACGCAGCGCCCCTCCGTCGACGTTATCACCGGCACGATCAAGGCCAATTTCCCGACCCGCATCTCCTTCCAGGTGACCTCGAAGATCGACAGCCGCACCATTCTCGGCGAACAGGGCGCAGAGCAGCTCCTGGGCCAGGGCGACATGCTCTACATGGCCGGCGGCGGGCGCATCTCGCGCGTGCACGGCCCCTTCGTCTCCGACGCCGAGGTCGAACACGTCGTCGCCCATCTCAAGGCCCAGGGCGCGCCGCAATATCTCGACGCCATCACCGCCGACGACGACGAGATGGGCGACGACGGCGAAGCGCCCCTGCCCGGCTCGATGGACGCGGAGGAAGGCGGCGACCTCTACGACCGCGCCGTCGCCATCGTGCTGCGCGACAAGAAATGCTCGACGAGCTACATCCAGCGCCGTCTCTCGGTCGGCTACAACAAGGCCGCCTCGCTCGTCGAGCGCATGGAGAAAGAGGGCGTCGTCTCCGCCCCGAATCATGCCGGCAAGCGCGAGATCCTGGTCGGCGGCGGGATCGACCGCGGCGCCTTCGACATCGAAGCGGCGGAGTGAGGCGGGCGACGCTTGCCTATTTGTGGGCGCTTGGATTCGACATCACATTATTCAGCACATCCACAATCGCCGTCGGGCCCTTGTTGAACTCCCCCCGGAAGGGGCGATCCATGACCGCGATGAAGGCGGTGACGAGCCCGATATAGGCCGGCGCAGGTGACAAAGGCGAGCCCCGTCGCGGCGAAAAAGCCGACCCAGCCGGGTGGATAATCATATATCCAGTCGATCATTGTTTTGGCTCCCGAGGTCGCGGCCGCTTTCTTCGACCCGCCTTTTGGGGAAAGTCAAAACGGCGCGCGGCTGCGAGCGCGGGGCGCCCCTATTTCCGCCAAGTTATGTTACGAAGACGAAACCTCGGCCCCTGAACACCGGATGACCGCCCAGTGAAGCACACCGCCCTTGCCATCGCCCTCGCATGCGCCCTCGCCGCGCCGGCCGTCGCCGAGGAGGCCACGCCCACCGCGCCCAAGCCCGCGGAGGCAAAACCGGCTGAGGCCAAGCCTGTGGAGGGCAAGCCTGTGGAGGGAAAACCCGCGGAGGCCAAGCCGGCCGACGCCAAAGGGTCGGAGGCTAAAGGATCGGAGGGCAAAGGATCGGAGGCAAAGGGGCCTGAGGAAAAGCCCTCGGACGCGAAATCCGCAAAGCCCGGCAAGAAGGGCGCTAAGGCTGCCGCCGCCGCGAAGCCGGGCGAGCCGGTGCAGCTCGCCAATCCGGCGACCCCGCCCGAACCCGCCAAGCCGCTCACCCGCGACGAGGCGCTCAAGCGCGCCAACGCCTTTTTCAACGCCTCGCCGGTGATGACCGCGGATTTCGTGCAGATCGGCGCCGACGGCCTGCGCTCTGAGGGCAAGCTGCATGTGCAGCGCGCCGGCCGGGTGCGCTTCGAATATGCCCAGCCGGCGACCATGGAAGTCGTGGCGGACGGCGCGCAGGTCGCGGTGCGCGACCGAAAGCTCAATACGCAGGATCTCTATTTCATCAATCAGACGCCGCTCAAATTCCTGATGAAGGAGAAGATCGATCTCGACAAGGACGTCACCGTCCAGGACGTGCAGATCGACGACTCCGGCGTCACCATCTTTATCGAGGACAAGGCCACCTTCGGCGGCACCTCGCATCTGCGCCTGATCTTCGACCCGCGGTCGTTCAAGCTGAAACAATGGCAGGTGAAAGACCCGCAGGGCTACGAGACGCTGATCACGCTCTTCAACATCGATCAGACCAAGACGCCCGACCCGGCGCTGTTCAAGATCAGCAAGTGAGCAACCTTTTGTTGCCAAGTGGGTAGCGACCGAAGCGGTCGAAGGGCCGCTTGACCGCTCCGGGTACCTTCTCTTCGCACGCAATTAAGATTGCATGCGTATTGCGCAACATCCTAGAGTTTCGGCTGTTGTGAGGAGGCATACATTTTTCGGCCTCTATCAACCCTGTCTGGAGCAGCATCAGAGAAAGCACGCGATCAATGAAGCAAAACGGCTTGTCTGGGCCTCGCCTTCCAATCGCCCGGCTAGCTTGCCTGCTTCACTCCCTTACGCGCCCGCGCGGCTCTAAAAATTCCCGGCATCATAAAATCTGCCCGCGCTCTGATAAGACCACTCGCCTCGCTGACCTCTTCAGAGGTCGCCTTTCCAGCCGCAACTCTTTGAAGTTTCTCCGAAATCTTGCGATCTATCGTCTCGATAACGGAGGTAGGCCATTCACTTTTGTTCTGGCTCATGATTCACGACCTTTTCCGCCCTGAGATGAAAATCGGTGCTTTTGATAGCGAAAGCAAGGGCGCTCGCCAGAATTCGCAATGGCTCGACCGGGTCCATTGCCGCTTCGGACGGCTGACGTAGACGAAAACGCTGCGGTATATCACTGGTCGCGACAAGGATTCCCACAATCGGCTCGCCGGCCAATCTGATGGGTATTGACGCTATCGAGCGGTAATGACGGCGATCGGTTTCATGGCGGCTGGCATCAGGAGAGTCAAAAAGTGCCCTTGCCTCTCTCTCGGACGTATCCCCAGCGACAATCTCCCTCTCCATTTGAAAAGCGGCTCCGACATGGCCCTGTCCGGGCTTCCAGGAGCGATGTGGAGCGTCTTCCTCGGCGCGGATAGGCCTACGGCAAGCAACACAATTCAACTGATCGAGCACCGGATCGTGTAGGTAAACTGCAAAGTTCCATCTATCCGAATCAATGCCAAACAAGATCGCCTTTTCGGCAACTACTACGTCAAGCATTGAGCCAAATCGCTTATTCTGGTCGACGTAATCGCCCGGCCCATTAACGATCACGCTTTCAACGATATCGCGGAGCGCCCCAGCAGTCGCATAAAGACAGGTAAACCAATTGAAGTCATTGCCTAGCGACTCAATTTCCTTCTCGCGTTCCTCTAAGCTCTCTAGCAGCTCGTTAGCGCGATTAAGCGCATCCGCGGCGTTTTCGTCGACAGCCTCCAATAAAACGGCACCTATGAAGACAAGAACGGCTGCAACGCCTTGGGTCAGGTAGAATGCCCAGCGCAACTCAGCAGGATACAGATTGGAAAACTGGCTAGCTAGCGCCGATATCAGGGCTCCGCCAAGCACCAATACGATCTTCGCCCATTTCTTCCACCTCGACACGGACTGGAGCAAACCGTGTGTGAGTGTGCGCAGGCTTTTTCGTTGGTGAGAGATGCTGCTCAAACGGGATGCTTTTTCAAATTAAAAGGGAGAGGCCAACGCGAGCCGACTCGGCGGCTCAGGGGGAAGCTATGCCGGCGTTTGCGCCAGTGCAAGGAACCGTCGCACCGTCCACGGCCGTAGCTCGGGTCGGCCCCGAGTGCGCAGGCGAGCTCACGGCAACCAGTTTGAGAAGGAGGAAGCAGCATTCAGGATTGTTGCCGCCCAGTCCTCAGCTCGAGAATAAAAACTCTTTGATTGCAAGCTCATGCCGCCGCCTTCTTCGGCGTCAGCAGCTTGCGGTTCATCAGCACTTCGGCGATCTGCACCGCGTTGAGCGCGGCGCCCTTGCGCAGATTGTCGCTGACGCACCAGAGCACCAAGCCGTTGTCGACCGTCGGGTCTTCGCGAATGCGCGAGATATAGGTCGCGTCCTCGCCCGCCGCCTCATGCGGCGTGATGTAGCCGCCGGGTTCGCGCTTGTCGATGACGAGCACGCCGGGCGCCTCGCGCAGGATGTCGCGCGCTTCGTCGGCCGAAATCGGATTTTCGAACTCGATGTTCACCGCTTCCGAATGCGAGATGAAGACCGGCACGCGCACGCAGGTCGCGACGAGCTTGATCTTCGGATCGAGGATCTTCTTCGTCTCCGCGACCATCTTCCACTCTTCCTTGGTGAAGCCATCCTCCATGAAGACGTCGATCTGCGGAATGAGGTTGAAGGCGATGCGCTTGGGGAACTTCTTGGCTTCGACCGGGTCCGAGACGAAGACCGAGCGCGTCTGCGCGAAGAGCTCGTCCATCGCCTCCTTGCCGGCGCCGGAGACCGACTGATAGGTCGAGACCACGACGCGCTTGATCGTCGCGGCGTCATGCAGCGGCTTCAGCGCCACCACGAGCTGCGCCGTGGAGCAGTTCGGATTGGCGATGATGTTCTTCTTGGTGAAGCCCGCCGTCGCGTCGGCGTTCACCTCCGGCACGATCAGCGGCACGTCCGGGTCCATGCGCCAGGCCGAGGAATTGTCGATGACGACGCAGCCCTGCGCGCCGATCTTCGGTGACCATTCCTTGGAGACGCTTCCCCCGGCCGACATCAGGCAGATGTCGGTGTCGGAGAAGTCGTACGTGTCGAGATGCTTGCACTTCAGCGTCTTGTCGCCGAAGGAGACTTCAAGGCCGATCGAGCGCGAGGAGGCGAGCGGCACGACTTCCGACACGGGGAAGCGCCGCTCGGCCAGAATGTCGAGCATCTCGCGGCCCACATTGCCGGTGGCGCCGGCGACGGCGACCTTATACGCCATTTTGAACTCCGTGCGGCCTTGGCCGATATCAGAAGGGAAGTCCGACGGACATATTGCCCGACGGGGTCACGTTGACAGCGTTGCCTTGGCTCGGCGACGGGTCCGGGTCCTTGCTGTCCTTGGGCTTCGGCGGGGCCTTGCCAGGCGACCAGCCTTCGAGTTCGCCGAACTGACGGTTCGGCCCGGAAGCGGCGGCGCCGGCCTTTCCGCCCTGCGCCGGCTGCTGGGCGGCGGCGTCAGCGCCTTTCTTGCCCTTGCGCTTGACCTGAACAGAGGAAGCGCCGGACGAATCGAGCGCCTTGGGGTCGAGCTGCAATTCCTGAGCGAGGGCGGCTTCAAACCCAACGCCCATCAGGAACGCGGCGAGGAGGATAGATCCACGAAAAAGACGCGCGCTGGAACGCATAGCCTTGTTCTCCATGAAACAGTCAGCCGTCCTAACCCCGCAAGGCGGCGGGATCAAGCGCCGGGATCACCGGGGCCTGCGCCTCTGAGGAGCAACTGGCCAAAGGCGGCCCGCCCTTTGAGACGCGCGCGGCGCTGGCGTCGTGGGCGAAGTCAAAGATCGCGCCGAAAGCCGCCGCAGGCGGGGTCGCGTGCGGGCGCGCCCCAAAGTCCCCGGAGGGTCACCCCTCCTGCCGGGCGATCGCCATGTTCTTCAATTCGGCGATGGCCTTCGCCGGCGACAGCCCCTTGGGGCAGACCTTGGTGCAGTTCATGATCGTATGACAGCGGTAGAGACGGAAGACGTCGTCGACATAGCCGAGCCGCTCGTCGATCGCCTCGTCGCGCGAATCCTGCACCCAGCGGAAGGCCTGGAGCAGCGCCGCCGGCCCGAGGAAGCGGTCGGAATTCCACCAATAGCTCGGACAGGCGGTCGAACAACAGGCGCAGAGGATGCACTCGTAAAGGCCGTCGAGCTTGGCGCGGTCTTCCGGCGACTGCAGCCGCTCCTTCTCCGGATTGACGCCGGCGTGCAGCCAGGGCTCGATCGCCGCATGCTGCTCGTAGAAAATCGTGAGGTCCGGCACGAGGTCCTTCACCACGCCCATATGCGGCAGCGGGTAGAGTTTGATCGGCCCCTCGATCTCGTCCATGCCCTTGGTGCAGGCGAGCGCATTCACCCCGTCGATATTCATCGAACAGGAGCCGCAAATGCCCTCGCGGCAGGAGCGGCGGAAGGTCAGCGACGGATCGACCTTGTTCTTGATCCAGATGATGGCGTCGAGGACCATCGGCCCGCAGTCGTCCATATCGACGAAGAAGGTGTCGATGCGCGGATTGGCGTCGCTGTCGGGATTATAGCGATAGATCTTGAGCTCACGCAGATTGGCCGCGCCCTCCGGCTTCGGCCAGACCTTGCCTTCGGCGACGACGGAGTTCTTGGGGAGGGTGAATTCGACCATCTCAGTAGACCCTCGCCTTCGGCTCGATATAAGCGACCTCATTCGTCATCGTGTAGCTGTGCACCGGCCGGTTATCGATCGACACGGTCTTCTTGTCGCGATCGATCGCCGCCAGCGTATGCTTCATCCAGTGCTTGTCGTCGCGCTCAGGGAAATCCTCGCGGGCGTGCGCGCCGCGAGACTCCTTGCGGTTCGCCGCGGACTCGATCGTCACCGCCGCCTGCACGATGAGATTGTCGAACTCCAGCGTCTCGACCAGATCGGAGTTCCAGATCAGCGAGCGATCCGTGACCTTCACGTCCGCCGCTTCTTGCCAGACTTCATGAACGCCTGCGACGCCTTCCGCGAGCACTTCGCCGGTGCGATAGACCGCGCAATGCGACTGCATCACGCGCTGCATCCTGTCGCGCAGCGTCGCCGTGGACGTCTCGCCATTGGCGTTGCGGAAGAAGTCGAGGCGCGCGAGCGGCAATTCGGCGGAATCGGCCGGGAGCTCCGGCTGCGACTGGCCGGGTTTGACGAGTTCCGCGGCGCGCAGGCCTGCGGCGCGGCCGAAGACGACGAGGTCGATGAGCGAGTTGGAGCCGAGACGGTTTGCGCCATGCACGGAGACGCAGGCCGCCTCTCCGAGCGCCATCAGCCCCGGCACGACGGCGTCCGGATCGTCGCCGACCTTGCGCAGCACTTCGCCGTGATAATTCGTCGGGATGCCGCCCATGTTGTAATGCACGGTCGGCAGGATCGGGATCGGCTGGCGCGTCACGTCGACGCCGGCGAAAATCTTGGCGCTCTCCGAAATGCCCGGCAAACGTTCGTGCAAAATTTGCGGATCGAGATGCTCGAGGTGCAGATAGGCGTGGTCCTTGCGCTTGCCGACGCCCCGGCCTTCGCGAATCTCCACGGTGATGGCGCGGGAGACCATGTCGCGCGGCGCGAGGTCCTTCACGGAAGGCGCATAGCGCTCCATGAAGCGCTCGCCCTCGCTGTTGGTCAGATAGCCGCCTTCGCCGCGCGCGCCCTCGGTGATGAGGCAGCCCGCGCCGTAAATGCCGGTCGGGTGAAACTGCACGAACTCCATGTCCTGCAGCGGCAGGCCGGCGCGCAGCACCATGGCGTTGCCGTCGCCGGTGCAGGTATGCGCCGAGGTCGCCGAGAGATAGGCGCGGCCATAGCCGCCGGTCGCGAGCACGGTGAGCGCCGAGCGGAAGCGATGGATCGTGCCGTCGTCGAGCTTGAGACAGACGACGCCGCGGCAGGCGCCCTCGGCGTCCATGATGAGGTCGATCGCGAAATATTCGACGAAGAATTTCGTCTCATGCTTGAGCGCCTGGCCGTACATCGTATGCAGCATGGCGTGGCCGGTGCGGTCGGCGGCGGCGCAGGTGCGCTGGGCAGGCGGGCCCTTGCCATAGTCTGTGGTCATGCCGCCGAAGGGGCGCTGATAGATCGTGCCCTCGGTCGTGCGCGAGAAAGGCACGCCCCAGTGCTCGAGCTCATAGACCGCCTGCGGCGCGTTGCGGCACAGATATTCGATCGCGTCTTGGTCTCCGAGCCAGTCGGAGCCCTTGACGGTGTCGTACATGTGCCATTTCCAGTCGTCCGGCCCCATGTTGCCGAGCGCTGCGGCGACGCCGCCCTGGGCCGCGACGGTATGCGAACGGGTCGGAAAAACCTTTGTGACGCAGGCGACGTTCAAACCCGCCTTGGCGCAGCCGACGACCGCGCGCAGACCGGCGCCGCCGGCGCCGACGACCACGACGTCGAATGTGTGGTCGGTGATCGGATAGGCCCGTCCGCCGACGGAAACGGAAGTCGCAGCGTCAGTGGCAACCATAATCAAAGCCTTTGTTGTCGTCGTTTGAGCGGCTTTTTCGTCAGAAATCGCGCTTATTTGGGGGCGGCGATCAGCATGATCCCCAGCGTCCAGGCGGCGGCGATCGCGATGGATGCGACCTTGTTCCAATAAAGCGCCTTTTCCTGCAGCGCTGCGTCATGCACGTAGTCCTCGATGATCTCATTCATGCCCTGGCGGGCGTGGATCATGCCGACGACGCCGAAGACGATGAGCACGATCGCCGGAATCGGATGCCCGATCTCGGCCTTGACGCCCTCGAGCGTTTTGCCGACGAGGCCCGCGAGCCACCAGGCGGACAGGACGCCGAGCGGCGCCAGCGCATAGGAGGAGAGGCGCATGAAGCGGGCGTGGACCGAGCCCTCGTGATCAGAGACATAGGCCTCGCCCTGCCCCGTGCGCCCGCTTTTGAAGTGAGTCGGAACCGACATCTACGCGCCTTTCCTCAGCCGACGAGAGACTTGAGAACCCAGAGCAGCAACGTCAAGCCGACGCCGCCGTAGAGCGTCGCCTGAGCCAGAAGCTCGCGGCCTTGTGGGTCCATGTAGAGACCGCGATCCCACAGCGCGTGCCGAACCCCGCCGAGCGTGTGATGGAAAATCGCCCAGGTGATGAGGAAGACGATCAAGCCGCCGATGAAGCCCGAGGCGAGCCAGCCGGTGAGCGCGTGGAGAAAGCCCCCGAAGCCGGCCCCGAGCAGGTAAAGCGCGAGCAGCGCCATGCCCGCATAGAGCGCGACGCCGGTGATGCGGTGGGCCATGGACATGGCCATGGTCAGCCAGGGCCTGAAGATGGTCAGATGCGGCGACAGCGGGCGCTTCGCGGCGCGCTCGTCGATTCCGGCGTTTGCCATGCTTGCTTCCTCTTCCGCGCTTTTCCGGAATGTTTCCGAAAAACGCCCCCTCGGAGTGGATAATTCAAATGGTGCGGCGCCGCAACTCTACCATTTCCTGACCCGGTTCGAAGGATGAACCCTGTCCGTCACGGCGCGCGTCGTGCGGCTGTTGAGAGCGGAACGATCGCCACGAGGGATAGCGCCGCCAGAAGCCCGCCTGCGGCGAATGTCGCAGAGGGGCCGTAGAGGTCCCAAAGCTTCCCGGCGCCGAGGCTCGAAAGCAGCAGGGCGAGCCCGCCGGCCAGGTTGAAGACGCCGAAGGCCGTGCCGCGCAGCGCTCCCGGCGCCGTGTCGGCGACCAGCGCCGCGAACAGTCCCTGCGTCAGCCCCATATGCAGTCCCCATAGGGCGACGCCGACCCAGACCAGAGGGAGAGACGGCGCAACAGCGAGGGCGACGTCGGCGAGGAGCAGCACGCCCATCCCCGCCGCCAGCGGCGTCAGTCGGTCGCCCTGGTCCGAGAAGGCGCCGGCGGGATAGGAGGCGCCCGCGTAAACGATATTCATGACGACGAGCACCAGCGGCGCGAGCGCGTCCGGCAAGCCGACGGAGGCGGCCTTGAGAATCAGAAAGGCTTCCGAAAAACGCGCCAGGCCGAAGAGCGTCGCCACCGCCACAATCAGCCAGAAACCGCCGCCGAGCCGCTTCAACTCGTCCCAGTGAAGCGGAAAGCGCGCCGGGCGAGACGGGCGCGTATCGGCCGGCTCGCTGACGCCGGCGGCGAGAACGAGGACGGCGAGCGCGGCGGGAATCGTCGCCACCCAGAATACGGCGCGCATATCGTCGACCGTCAGCCACATGGCGAGAATCGCGACGGCGGGGCCGAGAAAGGCGCCGACCGTGTCGAGCGATTGCCGCAGGCCGAAAGCGGCGCCGCGCAAATCCGGCGGCGTGACGTCGGCGACCAGCGCGTCGCGCGGCGCGCCTCGAACGCCCTTGCCCACCCGGTCGATGAAGCGCGCCGCCATCACCCAGGCGACATTGGGCGCCAGCGGAAACATCGGCTTGGTCGCGGCCGCGAGCCCGTAGCCCAGGATCGCCAGCAGCTTCCGACTCGCGAACCAATCCGAAACGGCGCCCGAAAAAACTTTGACCACCGAGGCTGTCGCTTCGGCGACGCCCTCGATCACGCCGACCTCCGCCATCGTCGCCCCCATGGCGCCGACGAGATAGAGGGGCAGCAGCGCATGGATCATCTCGGACGAGAAATCCATCAGCAGGGAGACAACCCCCAGCGCCCAGACGCTCGACGGGATCTGACGGAGGCGGGCGTAGCGGAGGGGCGAATCGTCGATCATATCGGGGCCTGTTCTCGCGCGGCTTCTAGCACGAGAGGTCCGGGAGGACACTCACCCCACCCCTCTTCCCGCAAGCGGGAGAAGCGGCGTTCGCGATCTGGCGCACGCGCCTGCGGGGAGAGGGCGCCGGGAGGCGCGGCGAATATTGAGAAATGTTGGAGAGCCGGCCGCTTGCCGGACCCGAACCTCCCTCTAACTCCGGCGAAGGAGAGAGGAGCGTCAGATGCGGGCGCAGTCCAGCTATCGCTATAATTATCGCTTCATCGCCCAGGCGGCGCTCATTGGCGTGATGCTGGCGGCGGTGGATTTCGGCCTCTTCGAGGCTCTGAGCCATATGATGCGCTAGCGCGCCTCAAGGGTCGATGGGCAAAGCGTCGCCGGCGGCGTGCGCGGCGATCCACTTGCGCAATTCGGAGACGTGGTCGCGCTCCTCGTCGGCGAATTCCTTGGCGAGGATCCTGGTCTCCGGGTCGTCCGTGTTGTCGTGAACCGACTGGTAGTAGTCCAGTCCCGCCATTTCCGCCTGAAGCGCGATTTTCAGCGCCTCTTCGCGCCCGATGAACGGATCTGCGCCCCAGATGGCGGCGCTTTCGGGGCTCTCGAGATCAGGCCAGACGAACTCCTCGGGACGCAGCTCCGGCAGCTCGCGGAACCCCGACCGGGCGCGCGCGTCGGAGAGATGCAGGCGCGAATAGTCGGCAAGCCGACGAAACAACTTGCTGACCTTCGGATTGCCGTTCGTCGACATGGCGTCGGCGAGCTGGTCGAAACGCATGGCGGCTTCCGCCTCCAGCTGGACGGCGTGAGCGAGAAAATCCTCGACCTTCATGACCTGATCCTTGGGAGCAAGGCGCAAAACAAAACGGCGCGCTGAAGCATTATCGCGCGCCGCTTCCGCCTCTCCAAGACCATATGCTAGGCGGTTCGCCTGCATTGGCGGCGCCTGTTATTTCGCCGCGATCTCTATTTTCTTCTCTTCAGTCTTGGTCTGGACCGCCTTCGGCAGGGTCACCTTGAGCACCCCCTTGTCGAAAGACGCGGAGATGTTGGCGACGTCGACGTTCTCGGGCAAATGGAAGCTGCGCCTGAACGAGCCGTAGCGCCGTTCGGAGAAGAACATGCCTTCCTTTTTCTCCTCGCGCTCCATTTTCTTCTCGCCGTGAATGACGAGCGCGCCGCCGGCGAGCTTCACTTCGACGTCCTTCTCATCGAGGCCCGGAAGCTCCGCCGTCACTTCGTAATCATTGTCGCGCTCGACGAAGTCGACAGGCGGCGTGCCCTGCCAACCCATGAATCCGAACGGCTCCAGTCCGCCGCCGCGCTTTTGCAACGGCGCTTCGTCGAAGAAGCGGTCGAGCTGACGACGCAGCGCCTCGAAGGGGCGCCAGTCCCAGAGATCGGGAGAGATCAATGCGCCGCCGTCCTTTTTTTCCGGGGCGTTTTGCTCTTGAGCCATTTTTCTCCTCCGTTTCGTGATGATGCACAAATGACACAACGAATTTGAGCGAGGTTCGTCACCTTTTGACGACGACGTAGAAATCGGGGCCGAAAATCAGCGATTCAAGCGCGACGCTTTGCGCCGAAACGTCGCGGCTATTCCTGAAGCGAGAGGAGCGTGGCGTCGCCGCCGCTCGACACGGTGTTGATCGTCACCGTTGTTTCACGGACGAAGCGGCGCAGATAATCGGGGCCGCCGGCTTTCGGCCCCGTGCCGCTCAGGCCGAAGCCGCCGAAAGGCTGGCTGCCGACGATGGCGCCGATCATGTTGCGGTTCACATAGATGTTTCCCGCCGGCGCCCGCCGCGCCGCCTCCTCGATCCGTTCGCCGATTCGGGTCTCGAGACCAAAAGTCAGGCCATAGCCGCCCGCCTGAATTTCCTCCACAAGAGCCTCGAAGGCCCAGGCGCGCCATGTCGTGATATGCAGGACCGGGCCGAACACCTCCTCGCGCAGGTCGGCGGCGCGATCGAGGCGGATGATGGCGGGCGCGACAAAGGTTCCCGCCGAAGGCGCCTCCCCCGCATAGAGCAGCCGGCCCTCGGCCCTGGCGCGCGCCACATAGCGATCGAGCTTTTCCTTGGCCGCCGCGTCGATCACCGGCCCGACATGCACGCCGAGCGTTCGCGGGTCGCCGATTCGCAGCTCCTTCGCGGCGCCGATCAACGTCTCGATCGCCGCCGGGGCGATATCGTGCTGCAGGCACAGGAGCCGCAGCGCCGAGCAGCGCTGACCCGCCGAGCGAAAGGCGGAGGCCAGCACGTCGTCGACCACCTGCTCGATCAGGGCGGTAGAGTCGACGATCATCGCGTTGACGCCCCCGGTCTCGGCGATGAGCGGCGCCAAAAGCCCTTCGCGCGCCGCGAGGGCGCGATTGATCTGCTGTGCGACCTCCACGGAGCCCGTGAAGACGACGCCCGCCGTATGCGGATCGTCGACAAGGGCCGCCCCGACGTCGCCCGCGCCCGGCGCGAGGCGCAGCGCCGCGCGAGGAACGCCCGCTTCATGGAGAAGCGCGACCGCTCTCGCGGCGATGAGCGGCGTCTGCTCGGCCGGCTTGGCGACGGCCGCATTGCCCGTGACGAGCGCAGCGACGACCTGCCCGAGGAAAATCGCCAAGGGGAAATTCCATGGCGAAATGCAAACGAAAACGCCGCGCCCTTCGTAACGTAAACGATTGTCTTCGCCCGTTGGACCGGGAAGCCGCGCTTCGCGGCAGACGAGCCGCGCCTGATTGGCGTAATAGCGACACATATCCGCCGCCTCGCGCACCTCGGCGAGCGCGTCGTCGAGCGTCTTGCCGGCTTCGCTTTGCAGAAGCGCGAGAAAGACGCCGCGCCGCGCCTCCAGGAGATCGGCGGCGCGATCGAAGATGCGCGCACGCGTCTCGACGGGCGTGGCGTTCCAGCCGGCGAAGGCGCGCGCCGCGCTGGCCATCGCGTCACGCGCCGCCACGTCGTCACACTCGATCACCTCGCCAATCGCCGCGCCGTCGATCGGCGAGACGACGGGGCGCGACGGCTTGCCGGCCGAGCTTTCCGGGCGGGCCTCGCTGCGGCCGCGCGCCGCTTCGATCTCGGCAAGCAGCGCCGCGAGCGCCGCTCTGTCGCCGAACTCCACGCCCATCGAGTTGCCGCGCAGAGGTTCGTAGATCTCCGCCGGCAAGGGCAGGCGCGGGTGACGCGCGTGCGTGGCGTCGCCGATGACGTCGTGCGGATCGGCGATCAGGGCCGCTTCGGGCGTCTGAGGATCGGCGGCCCGCGCGACGAAGGACGAATTGGCGCCGTTCTCGATCAGCCGACGGACGAGATAAGCCAAGAGATCGCGATGCGGTCCGACCGGCGCGTAAACGCGGACGGGCGCGTCGCTCCTCTCCGCGAGCGCTTCATAGAGCGGTTCGCCCATGCCGTGCAGGCGCTGGAATTCAAAATCTTTCCGTTGACCGGCGCGCACGAGAACTTCGGCGACGCTGCGGGCGTTGTGGGTTGCGAATTGGGGATAGAGGCGCGGCGCCTGGAGCAGTTTCGCGGCGCAGGCGTCGTAATTGAGGTCGGTCATCGCCTTGCGGGTGAACACCGGATATTCGGCGAGCCCCCGCTCCTGCGCGCGCTTGATTTCGCTGTCCCAGTAGGCGCCTTTCACGAGACGCACCATGAAGCGGCGACCATGCGCCTCGGCGAGAGCGAGCGCATAATCGATCACGGCGTCGGCGCGTTTCTGATACGCCTGAACCGCAAGGCCGAACCCTTCCCAACCGGTAAGCGATGGGTCGGCCACGACCCGCGCAATGACGTCGAGCGACAACTCCAACCGGTCCGCTTCTTCGGCGTCGATCGTAAAAGCGAGATCGCGGGCGCGCGCCAACCGCGCCAGCTCCAGAACGAGCGGCGGCAATTCACACAGCACGCGCTCCCGGGAGATCGCCTCGTAACGCGGATGCAGGGCCGAGAGCTTCACGGAAATGCCCGGGCGCGCCGGGAGCCCCTGGTCGCCGGCCTGCGCGCCGATCGCCTCAATGGCGCTTGCGTAAGCGTCGAAATACCGTTTCGCGTCCGCGCCGCTGCGCGCGCCTTCGCCGAGCATGTCGAAGGAGAAGCGCTCGCGCCGGCCATGCGCGCGCTCCAGCGCGTCGCCGATCGTTTCGCCGAACACAAAATGCGATCCCATCAGGCGCATGGCCCGCCGCGCAGCGCCGCGCAGCGCCGGCAGGCCGATGCGCCGCGCGAGATCGGCGACGAGCCCGCGCGGCTCCCCCGGACCCACGAGACGCGCGGAAAAGCCGAGCGCGAAGGCGCAGGCCTGCACGAGCAGCACGTCCGAATCCGCCGCGTGATGAGAGAAATCGCCGGCCGCGAGCTTGTCGACGATGAGCTGATCGGCGGTGGCGTCGTCGGGCACGCGCAGGAGCGATTCCGCCAGCGCCATGACGGCGAGGCCTTCGCGGGACGAAAGCGAGAACTCGTGCAGGAAATCCTCGACGCCGCCGAGCGCGCTACGGCCGGCCCGCATCCCGCGGATCAGCGCGCGCGCTACGCCTTCGATGTCGTTGCGCGTCTGCAGGTCCGGGCGGTGAGCGAGCAGGCGCGCGGCAAGCGCTTCGTCCGGCGGCGCATAGGGCGCGGCGAATGGCGGCGGTGGGTCGTGCGGCATGGGCTCGCAGCGCCTTGTTCAAGTTCCTGCGAGAAGGATATGGGGTCGCCGACGCGCGCCGGCAAAGGGCGGACGGTAAAGGTCGCGCCCTGGAGCTTCTCCGCGCGCACGCTCTCGTCTATAGCAGTCCTTGGGTCGTTCGACTGTTCGCGCCCATAGCCAGGAAACGCGGATGCCCGCCTATTTCATCTGCACGATGACAATCTACGATCCCGAGACCTACCGCAAATACACGGCGCTTACCCCGGCGACCGTCGCCCGCTATGGCGGCAAATTTCTCACCCGCGGCGACGAGGTGACGACGGTCGAGGGGACCGCCTTCGCCGAGCGTATGGTCATCCTCGAATTCCCCGACCGAGCGACCGCGCTGGCCTGGTACAACGACGCGGACTACCAGAGCGCCGCCGCCTTTCGGCGCGCCTCATCGAGCGGCCGCATGATTTTGCAAGAAGGGCGCGACAATACGAAGGACCCGGACCCGAAAGTGTGAAGGCCGTTAAATCTTGTCGCCCTCGGCGCCCGGCGTGACGCAGCGCCAGCGCGTGACCGTCACATTGGGATGCTCGCCTGACCATTGCGCGATGTAGGGCATAGCTTGCATGACGCAGTTGCGCGTCGATCCGGTGGCGGATTCGAGCGTCAGCTTGCGCTCGTCGCAGGACGTCGGCTGGGAAATGGCGCAGACCGTCAGGATGAGTTGGACGAAATTCATCGGCAACACCCCTTGCGTGAACGCCGCCCTGACGGCGGCGTTTGACATTAAGCAAGGGTAATGCCGGTCAAGCGGGGGTCAATATCTCGCCCTTGCCAAAGACCGCCGTATCGCCGCCATAACGATGCAGCTTTTGCGAAAGCAACGCCGCCGCGCCGGCGCTGTCCGCCTTCAGCGCGCGCGCGAAAAGCCCTGCAAATGTAAAGACATGCGCGCCGCAATCAACATAAGTCGGCAAAAGCTCGGGGCGCTTGGCGAGAATGATCGAGCCACGCTTGTTGAGATAGCCGACCCGGCCCGAGGTCTGACCCAGCGCGATGATCGTGCCCGCGATGAAGCGCGCGCCCAGATCGTCGCCGGCGTCGCCTTCAATGATCAGAATGCCGCGCCGCAGCCGATCGCCCGCCCGCGCGCCGACCTTGCCGCGCACGACGACCCGCCCGCCCGACATGCCGGCGAGTTCGCCGGCGAGCGGACCCGCCAGCATCTCGCCCGCGTCGCCTTTGATCTCGATATGGGCCCCTTCATTGCCGGAGGCGGCATAGGCTCCGGCGCCGCCCGTCACGGTAATGACGCCGCCCTTGGCGAGGCGGCCGAGCTCCAAACCCACGTCGCCGTCGACATGGATCGAGAAGCCGGGCAGCAGCTTGGCGCCGACGCGGTCGAAGCGCGCGGAGCCGCCGTCGTAGCGGACGCTCTTGAGGTCGCCCTCGGCGAGCTTGAACAGATCGCCGACCTTGGCGGAGGCGCGGGTCGTTCCGATCTCGATCTTCTCGATCTCGGCAAGGGATTTGCCGGCGAGGCGATCGGGCGTGAGCGCCGAGAGGTCGACGCGCTGCGGCGGCTCCTGGCGAAGCGTGAAGGTGAAGGGCTTCACGGCAGCAAATCCTTCAGGTGATAGTGGAACGGTCCGAGCTTGCCGCCGTAATTGCCGGCGCCGACGCGCTTCGCGCCCTTTTCGGGACCGAGATCGATGATCGCCTTGAGGCCGGCGCGCATGGCCTGACGCACGGCGTCGTCCGTCAAGCCGTCGATGACGATTTCCAGGGTGCAGCCGATGTCGGGCTCGAGCGCGGTCTTGGTCACGCCCTTCAGCGTCGGGCAGTAGGCGTCATTGGTCGAGGCGCTCATGCCCTTGTATTGCGAGCCGACCTTGGAGCCCGAACGCACGATGCCGCCCGGGAAGGGCATGATCGCGTCCGGGACGGCGTGGATAGCGTTCACCCCCGCCTCGGTGGCGCGCATGGTCGATTCCCAGTCCGCGCCCATCACCAGCAGATTTCCGCCGCCGACGCATTTCTTCAGCACGCCGACCTGGCCCTCGACGAAGAATTCGCCGTCCATCACCGGCACACGCCAGAAGCGGCGCCCGTCGATCGCCTTCGACGTCTGCCATTTGTCGCCGAACTGGCGCATCGAGTCGCCGACCTTGATTTTCAGATCGCCGTCGAACGCCGAATAAAGGGCCGTGCCGGGACAGGTGAGAATGCACTGGCCGACGCGATTGACGAGGGCCTTCTCCGCGCCCTTCGCCGAAAAGGCGAAGAACAGCAGGCGGACGCCGGGGCGGCCGTCGGGCGTCTCGTCTTCGGAAAGCTCGGCGTCAACTCCCGCTTCGCAGTCGCAGCCGATGACCGAGGTGGCGTAGCCCGTCGCCGTCGCCGCCGCCTGATTGGCCCATTTGCGAGTCGGCGCCGTGACGATGAGTCCCGTCGCGGCCATGGGAAAGGCTTCGGCGAAACTATCGTCGATCCGAACGCCGTTGCGAACTATACCTTGCATGCGACCTCCGCAAAGGCGTCCTTGTGCGGCAGAGCGGCGTCCGGCACGTCGAAGACGCCGCGCGGCAGGCCGTAGAGCTCCTCGTAATAGCTGTCGAGCCGCTTGTTGATGGACGTGTCGAAACGCGGGCTGATGTGCAGCGTCTTGCCGCGACGGTAATGCGAAACCTCGCCGTCGCGCACGACAAGGTCGCCGTCCTTGAAGACATAAGCCGCGCGGCGGAACATGCCCGCCTTGTCGCGGCTCTCTTTATAGACTGCGACGTCGGCGATGGCTCCCGGCGCGAGCGCGCCGCGATCGGTGAAGCCGAAGAGCTTCGCCGCGCCCGAGCGGCTCATCTGCGCGATTTCGTAATAGGAATATTCGCGCTTGAGCGACGGCAACGTCGTGTGCTCCAGCACCTCGGCCGGCAGGCGCGACATGACCTGTTCGCGCAGATCCGCGCTCATCAGCAGCGCAAAAAGTTCCGGATAGGCGGTGAAGGGGCCGCCGTTCGGATGGTCGGTGGTGAAGAAGACCTGCTCGGGATTCTTGATGAGCAGAAACAGCTCCAGCCCCGCCGCCCATTGGACGGCGTTGTAGTAGTTCGAAATCTTGTAGGCGTAAGGCACGATGCCGCCGCCATTGGCGTCGCCGTCGAAGATCGCGCCCTTCTTGGGGCTGCCGCCCGGCATGCTGTTGAACTGCTTCAGCACATCCGACGAGATCGTCACCGTCTGCGAGAACATCACCTGGCCGACGTCGACCGTGACATTCGGATTGGCGTTGATCTTCTCGGCGAAGGCGGCTGCGGCGGAAGAAAAGGCGTTCTTCCCTTCCGTGCCGTAAGCGTAGAACTGCACATGGGCGAGATGCAGCGGCAGGCCCTGGGACGCGTCGATCGTGTCGAGCGCCGTCTGAATATTGCCGGCGATGCCGAGATTGTTCATGTGCAGATGCAGCGGGTGATGGATGCCCACCGCCTGCGTCGCCTTCTGCAGCGACTGGAAAATCTTGCGCGAGGTAAGGCCGTAGAAGGGCACCTCGTCGTCCAGACCGAAGGCGCGCATATTTTCCTTGAAGGCTTCGCAGCCGCCCGGATTGATGCACTTCAAACCGAGCGACTTCGTGCCGCTCACGGTTTGAGCGACATAATCGTTGATCGCGGTCTCCGACTCGCCGGCGCGCAACTGGCGCAGCAGGAAGTCGTCATTGCCGAGAACCGTCAATGCGCCCTTGTCGATGATCGGCACGTCGTTGAGTTCGAAGTGCGTCTGCAGCGAATGATGCGGCGCCATCGCCGGCTCGACGACGGTGGTGAAGCCCATCTGCGCATAGAGCCGCCCGGTCTCATAGGTCGACCATTTGGCCGTCGAGAGCGGCGTGCCGGAAAGACGCGCGCGGATCGCGCGGTGCAGCTCGGGGAGCAGCAGGCGCGCCGTGTTCACATTGCCGCCGGCAATGTGCGAATGGATGTCGATGGCTCCGGCCATGACGACATGGCCCGTGCAGTCGATTTCCCGATCGGCCTTGCGGCCCGCCGGCGGCGCGACGATGCGGCCGTCTTCGAACCAGACGTCGCCGACGCCGTCCTTGCCCGTCGCCGGATCGACGACATGGCCGCCACGCAAAACTGTCAGCAAGGCGCGACCTCCGAAACATTCGCCATGATGGCGTCGATGACTTGCGCAACTGTCGGCGCGTCCGACGGCGCCGTCGCCGCGCGCAGCGTCAGGCCGCCGGTCTCCTGGGCCATGAGCACGGCGTCATGGGTGACGCCGGGCCGGCCAACCTCGATGTAAAGCCCGCGCGCGGGCGCGGCGCCCGCCGGTGCGAGCGTAACAAGCGGAATGTCGTTGCGCGACCACGGCGGCGCCTCGCCGTCGAAGGCGGAAATCCACAAGGCCGCGTCCGCTTCGCCGCTGTCGACGAGGCGCGCGGCCTCGAAGCGCCATGGATCGTGCTCCGGATAGCCGCGGCCGAAGCCGGTGCGCGGCGGAAAGCCCGTCATCCAGCCCGACGCCTGGGTCACGCCTGCGGCGCCGGCGCGGGCCCCGATATGGACGCCGGTGAAGCGGGTGGTGACGTTCAAGTCGGTCACGAGCGCCTGCATCATCTCGATGGCGAGCGCGTCGAGCCCGGTCGACGCCGCCCAGACGAAGCAGCCGAAGCGCGCGCTCCTCAGCGTCTCCGCAAGACCGTCGACGCGTTCGAGCTTGGCCGCGTCGAGCGCCACGGGACGGCCGCCGACGCGCGCGCGCCATACGGCGAGGACGCCGGAGATTTCCTGAAGGCTGGCGGGAATGATTTTGGCGCCGGGAACGGCGTCCGTCTCGCCGGCGTCCGGCCCGAGCCAGATCACCTTGCGCGGCTGGCCGGCCTGCGAGCCGTGGCGCGGGGCCTGATCGAGCGCGAGGCGCTCCAGCATGCCGGGCCATTCCTTTGTCAGGCCGGGGCCGAGAAGCACCACGACGTCGGCGCGCACGCGGGCCTCGTTGGCCGTCGTCGTGAACATGCCGAAGGAGCGCTTGACGTCGAGATCGGCGAGGGAATCGCGCGAGGCGAGATGATCGAAGGCGCCGCGCAGCCGCTCGGCGAGAAGAATCGCCGCGCGGGCGCCCGGAACGTCGGCCCCCAGGCCCCCGACAAGAGGAAATGTCGCGCCGCTCAGAATCCGCGCCGCCTGTTTATAGGCGTCTTCGAGCGCAATCGCTTTGCCGTCGAGCGTCGCCTTGCTCATCCGCTTCCTGCCTCGTGCCGCTGGGCGGTCGTTGAAAATGCCGCGGGCGGGTCGCCACGCGGGCCCAAGTCGCCCTCGCTATGCCGGCGGCCGGAGGAAAACTCAAAGGCTTTTTTGTTTGACGCGCTTCGGGCCGGGCCGCTTGCGCCGCCGCCCCTTCCGAAGGCCGATTATGCCTAGCAGCCGTCACGCCCCATGTCGAGACGTAAGGTGCCGCACCCGCGCGGTCACGCGCCTGCGTTTCTTTTGAACAGGCGCGCAGGCTAGGCCAATTGCGCCGCCGAGATGAACGTGATAATCGTCTCGCCGAGCTCGAACCTGCCCCCGTCGCCCGGCCCGAGAAGCCGAGGACATCCAAGAGCAGGATGCAGCCGACTGAGTTCCAAACGGAGGAAATACAATGGCCTGGACCACCCCTGTGATCGTCGAAGTTTGCGTGGGCATGGAAGTCACCGCCTACTCGTCGGCCGAAATCTAAGATTTCACGCGAGTCGCCGCCTTTTCGGCGGTCTGCTCACAAAAAATCGAGCCGGTAGGAACAGCGCGGCGGCACGCCGGCGTCTCTACTTGGCTCGATTTTTTTTGCCTGGTTTCAGAGGCCGCGGGCCACCGCGGGGTTGATATGCGACAGCCCATCCTTTCCCTGCTTCTGGTGGCCGGCTTTGCGGCGCCCGCCGCCGCCGGCGCCCTTGATTCAAAGAAACTCCTCGACGAGGCGAAGGCAGTCTTTCAGCCGCTTCCCGCTGTCCCCGTCGCCAAGGACTCGGTCGAAGCCGCGCGAGTCGAGCTCGGCCGCCGACTGTTCTTCGAGAACAGGGTTTCGATGGACGGCAACGTAAACTGCGCGCATTGCCATCTGCCCGACAGGCAGGCGAGCGACGGCCTGCCGAAGGCGATCGGCGTTTTCGGCAAGGAGAACCCGCGCAACGCGCCGTCGATTTTCAACGCTGCGCTCAACGTCAAGCAGCATTGGCGGGGCGATCGCGAATCGCTCGAGGACCAGGCGGAAAAGTCGCTGCTCGGCCCCGCGAGCTTCGGCAATCCGGACCAGGCCACGGCCATGGGCAAGCTGAAGGCGATTCCCGCCTATCCCGAGGCCTTCGCCAAAGCCTTCCCGGGCGACAAGGACCCGGTCAATTCACGGAACTGGGGCGTCGCCGTCGGGGCGTTCGAACGAACGCTGCTGACGCCGTCGAAATTCGACGCCTTCCTCTCCGGCGACGTGAAGGCGTTGACCCCGCAACAGCTCGCCGGCCTGCGCCTGTTCATCGACACGGGCTGCGCCGCCTGTCACAACGGCGTGGGCGTCGGCGGCAATTCCTTCCAGAAATTCGGCGTAGTTGAGGATTACTGGAAAGAGACGGGCGCGAAGACGCCGGACAAGGGCCGCGCCGACGTGACCAAGAACGACGTCGACCTCTACGTCTTCAAAGTCCCGAGCCTGCGGAACGTAGCGAAGACCGCGCCCTATTTCCACGACGGCTCGGTCGAGGACCTGCCGAAGGCCGTCGAAATCATGGGCAAAACCCAGCTCGGCAAGACTTTGTCCCGGCAGGAGACCGCGGACATCGTCGCGTTCCTCGGAGCTCTGACGGGCGCGGCCCCGGCGAATTACGCCGCGCCGGAGCCCTTCCCCGACGCGAGGTAAGAGGCCCGTCTAAGCGCGGCCTTCGCCAAAATTTACTTTGGCACGGAGATCGCCTGCCCCGCCTTGAGCTTCGTCGCAGGCTTGAGGCCGGGATTGGCGGCGGCGAGGGCGCGCCATTTCTCCGGCTTTCCATAAAGCTTCTTTGCAACGGATTTGAGCGTATCGCCGGCGGCCGCCGTGTAGAGGTTCTTCCCGGCCGACTGTTGGGGCGCTGCGGCAGCCGGATCCGAAGCGTTCACGGACCCCCGCTCGCCCATATTGGCGTTGGCCTCGGCGCCGCCTCGTGCGTCGTTCGACGTCGCCGTTTCATCGGACGGGGCCGCGCCGCTTTCCGCCGGCGCGGATGCGGTATTTTGAGCGTCGGCGGACTCCTGCGACGCGAGCGAGGGCGGCGTCCTTCCCATTCCGGTGACGAACAGATAGACGAAGGCCGCCGCGACGCCGGCAAGGGCGATTTCACGTCGGCCGCGCACGCGTTTGGGCGGGAACAGGGGCGGACGGTGGTCTGTTTCCTCGCGCTGTTCGACCGCCTGCTCGGTCCCGGCCAGCCAGCGAAGCAGCTCCAGCCCGAAATAGATGACGAGAAGGCCCGAGACGATGGGCTTCCAGTAATCGAGCGGGCCGAACACATAGGCCATCGCCGCGCTCTGCGTCAGCATTGATCCCGAGGCGAAGCCTGCGTTGGCGCCTCGCATCTTGCGCTGGATGGAAACCGCGGCGACCGCGACGAAAATAAGGGCGTAAAGGCCCAGCAGCGCCTCGCGGGGCATGAAGGCCCAGCCAAGAGCGCGCGAGCCGAAGAGGTAAACCAGTCCGGCCGCGATGGCGGCGTCGAAGAGATGGATCAGCCGGTTCGGGGCCGCGAGATGGCTGAGGTGCGCGAGCAGCGCAAGGAACGCGACGGGCAGGAACGCCAGGGAAAGATTGGCGGACAAAAGTGCAGGATTCATGCGGCGGCGCTTCCCTTCGACTGAGCCAACCTTACCGTCTCGATATGACAATTCATGGTGCGGGCTGAGTTTCTTTCCCGCTTACCCCGGCGCTCGCGAAAGTCGCCATGTCGCGATGGCAGGCGAGAGCGGTCTTGATGAGCCCGATCGCGAGGCCGGCGCCTGACCCCTCTCCGAGCCGCATCCCGAGATCGAGCAGCGGCTTCTTGCCGAGCCGCTCCAGCGCCTCCCGATGCGCGCCCTCCGCCGACACGTGGCCGGCGACGCAATGCGCGATGGCGTCCGGCGTCATGGCGTGAAGCAGCGCCGCCGCCGCGCAGACGACATAGCCGTCGAGCACGACCGGCACGCGATTGAGCCGCGCCGCCGTAATGGCGCCCATCATGGCGGCGATTTCGCGGCCGCCGAGCCGCCGCATGATCTCGAGCGGATCGGAAAGATGCGGCCCATGCAGCGCCAGCGCCGCCTCGATCGCGGCGTTCTTGCGCGAGAGCCCGGCGTCGTCCACGCCGGTCCCCCGCCCCGTCCAGCGCGACGCGGGGCCGCCGTAAAGCGCGGCGTAGATCGCAGCGGCGCTCGTCGTATTGCCAATGCCCATCTCGCCCGGGGCGAGCAGATCAATGCCGCCCTCGATCGCCTCGAAACCATAGGCGAAGGTCGCGGCGGCTTCCCGCTCGTCCATGGCCGGCGCCTGGGTGAAATCTTGCGTCGGGCGCTCGAGCGCGAGTTCGTACACCTTCAGCCCGACGCCATGGGCCTTGCAGATTTGATTGATCGCGGCGCCGCCGCTCCTGAAATTTTCGACCATCTGCGCGGTGACGCTCGCCGGAAAGGCCGAAACGCCCTGCGCGACGACCCCGTGATTTCCCGCGTAAACCGCGACCAGCGGCCGCTCGACAGCGGGCTGTGGGGCCCCTTGCCAGGCCGCCAGCCATTCGACGATCTCCTCGAGCCGGCCGAGCGATCCCGGCGGCTTGGTGAGCTGGGCGTCGCGCGCCCGCACGGCCGCGACGCTGTCGGCGCTCGGCCCCGGCAATGCGGCGAACAGCATGCGGATTTCTTCGAAAGGTCTGATCTCTGAGGGCATGGGTCCAATGGGCAAGCTACGCCGGCGGGTTTCTCATCCCGGGCGCGGCAAAGCAAGCAGGGCGTTGGGCCCAAAGTCTCAATTGAGCCGCACGTCCTCGAACGCCGCCAGCGCCCGCGCGCGCGCCTCTGCATGGTCGACGATCGGACGCGGATAGCTCTCGCCGAGCCGCACGCCGGCTTGGCCCAGCACATCCGCAGGCGCCTCCCAGGGCCGGTGAATCCAGCGCGCGTCGAGTCCGGCGAGCTCCGGCACATAACGGCGCACATAGTCGCCATAGGGGTCGAATTTCTCGCCCTGCAGCACCGGGTTGAACACCCGGAAATAAGGCGCGGCGTCGGCGCCGCAGCCCGCGACCCATTGCCAGCCGCCGCTGTTGTTGGCGAGATCGGCGTCGACCAGCGTATCCCAGAACCAGCGCTCGCCGATCTGCCACGGAATGAGCAGATGCTTGATGAGAAAGCTCGCCGCCACCATGCGCGCGCGATTGTGCATGTAGCCCGTGAGCCAGAGCTGGCGCATGCCCGCGTCGACGAGCGGATAGCCGGTCACGCCCTTGCGCCACGCCGCGAGCGCCGCGGGATCGTCTCGCCATGAGAAGGCGTCGAAACGCTTGTCGAGCCCGCGATCGGGCATTTCGGGGAAGGCGACGAGCAGGTGATGGCAGAATTCGCGCCAACCGAGTTCGCGCAAGAACGGAAGGCCGGCTTCGCCGGCCTGGCTGGTCGCCTCCGCCCAGACGCGGCGTGGCGAAACCTCGCCGAAATGAAGATGTGGCGACAGCCGGGAGGTCCCCTCTTCGCCCATGAAGTCGCGCGCCGTCTTGTAATCGCGCAAGCGGTCCTTCGCGAATTCGGAAAGTCGCGCCCGCGCGGCCTTTTCCCCGACGCGCCAGGTCTCGCGCAGTCCCTGAGCCCAATCGGGCTTTGTCGGCGGCAGACGCCAGTCGTCGAGCGCGTCGCTTTCGGGCGCCCGCGCGGCGGCGAGCTTTTTGGGCGCCGGCAGCGGCGGCGACGGTCCGCCGCTGGCGAGGCAGGCGCGCCAGAAGGGGGAGAAAACCTTGAACGTCTCGCCCTGTTTGTTGCGCATATGCGCCGGCTCGAACAGCAGCGCGCCATTGAAGCTCTCAACCGTAAGCCCTCGCGCGCGCAGCGACGCCTTGATCTCGCCGTCGCGCCGCATCGCCCAGGGCTCATAGAGCCGGTTCCAATAAACCGCGCCCGCGCCCGTCTCCTCGAGCAGCCCTTCGAGCACGAATTCGGCGCGCCCGCGCCGCAAGATCAGCGACACGCCGAGCCGCCCGAGATCGGCGGCGAGCGCCGCGAGCGAATGATGCAGCCACCAGCGGCTCGCGGCGCCCATGCGCCAGCGCCCGGCGCTCTCGTCGTCGAGAACATAAAGAGCGAGGACCGGCGCGCCGCTGCGGGCGGCGGCCTCGAGCGCCGGGTTGTCGTCGAGGCGCAGGTCGTTGCGAAACCAGAGGATGAGCGGCGCGGCCATTGCGCCTCCTCGCGCTTAGCGTCTCGCGTGCTTGACCCCGTAGACCATGTAGATCGCGAGACCCAAAGCGGTCCAGATAAGGAGCCGCAGCCAGGTGTCGAGCGGCAGCGCCACCATCAGCGCGAGGCAGGACAAAATGCCGAGCATCGGCATCACCGGAATGCCCGGCGCTCGGAACGGCCGGTGCAGTTCGGGATGCATGGTGCGCAGATTCATCACGGCCAGGCAAACGAGCGCAAAGGCCGCCAGCGTGCCGATGCTGACCATCTCGCCGAGAATGTCGATCGGGAACAGGCCCGAGGCCAGCGCCACCACGACGCCGACGAGAATTTGGCTGACCGCAGGCGTGCGGTAGCGCGCGTGCAGCCGACCGAAGACCGCCGGCAGCAATCCATCATGCGCCATTGTGAAGAAAATGCGCGTCTGCCCGTAGAGCAGCACCAGAATCGCGGTGGTGAGGCCGGCGAGCGCGCCGAATTTCACGACCCAGGCGAGCCATGAAATGCCGGTGCGGTCCATGACTAGCGCCATCGGATCCGGCACGCCGAGTTCTTTGTAATTAACGACGCCCGTCGCCACGGCCGCGACCGCGACATAAAGAATCGTGCAGATGATGAGCGAGCCGATAATGCCGATGGGAATGTCGCGCTGCGGCGTATGGGCCTCCTGCGCGGCGGTCGAAACAGAATCGAAGCCGACATAGGCAAAGAACACGACCGAGGCCCCGCGCGCGACGCCGCTCCAGCCGTAGACGCCGAATTCGCCGGCGTTCTCGGGAATGAGCGGCGACCAATTGGCGGCGTCGACATGCCCGGCGCCGAAGAAAATCACCATCAGCACCACGGTGACCTTGATGGCGACGATGACGTTGTTGAAGAGGCTCGATTCCGACGTGCCGCGCACGAGCAGCGCCGTCAGCAGGAGGATGACGCCCGCCGCCGGGACGTTGAAGAAACCATGCGCCGACGGATCGCTCGCGAGCGGCGCGAAAGTGGGGGTGGTGAAGGCGTCGGGCACGTGGATGTTGAAGCCGTGCAAAACGCGATTGAAATAGCCGCCCCAGCCGACAGCGACCGTGGCGGCGCCCGCCGCGTATTCGAGAATGAGGTTCCAGCCGATGATCCAGGCGAAGATTTCGCCGAGCGTAATGTAAGTGTAGGTGTAGGTGCTGCCCGCAACCGGAATGAGCGCGGCGAGTTCGGCGTAGCACAGCGCGACGAAGGCGCAGGCGGCTCCCGAGAGGATGAAGGAGACCATCACGCCCGGGCCGGCGTAATTGGCGGCGGCCGTGCCGGTGAGAACGAAAATGCCGGCGCCGATGATGCCGCCGATGCCAAGCGACATGAGCGACGCCCAGCCGAGCGCGCGTTTGAGGCCGCCCTCGCCTTCAGCCTCATGCGCCGCGATGATCGCATGCAGGGATTTCCGAGTGAGATAGATTCTCTTTGTCGCCACGACGCTCAATGCAGCTCCCTTTCGCGCGAGCGGCGGGAGCCGCCCATAGGCTGTCTCGTCCTTCGTGCGCAAGCGTCGCTCGCGCCGTCAGGACGAGGCCTTCAGTTCCCAAGGATTATGAGTGCGGGGCAAAAAGATACAAGCGGAAAAGGCCGAGCGCGCGCTCCTTGGCGAAGCCCGCCTCAATCCCGCCCGCGCGCCGCATAATCGAGGACGATGGCCGCCGCGCGCGCGCTCGGATGGGCGCCGGCCTCGAGCAGCCGCTCCCGCACCCGGCCAAAGGCGGCGAGCTGCGCGGCGCGCGCTGGCGTGTCTTCGAGGAGCGGCGCCAAGGCGTCGGCGAGCGCCCGAGGGGTCGCCGCCTCCTGGATGAACTCGGGGATCGCGTTATCGCCGATGATGAGGTTCGGCAGCACGATCGAAGGCGCCGTCACGAGAAAGCGCAACCGCGATTCGAGGCCGGAGACGCGATAGGCCACCGCCATCGGCGCGCCGGCCAGCGCCAGCTCCAGCGTCGCCGCGCCGGACGTGACCAGCGCCGCGCGCGCCTGCCGGAAGGCTGCGAATTTCTCGCTCTGGCCAATGAGCCGCGGGGCCAGCGGCCAGCTGCGCAAGGCCTCTCGCAACGGCGCATCCATGTCCGGCGCGACTGGAATGGCGACGTCGAGGTCGTCTCGCCCGCGCGTCAGCAGCTCCAGCGCCTCGCCGTAAAGCGGCGTCATGCGGGCGATTTCCGCGCGTCGCGAGCCAGGGAGCACGAGGAGCGAAGGCCGCCCGCTCTGCGCAGGCTCAAGCTCGTCGAGGCGCTCGACGAGCGGATGGCCGACATAAAGGCAGCGCGGGCCGCCGAGCCGCGCATGGGCCTCGGGCTCGAACGGAAGCAGCGCCAGCACGCAATCGACATAGGCGCGCATCGCCTTGGCGCGACCAGGACGCCACGCCCAGACGGTCGGGCTCACATAATCGACAATGGGCAGATCGGGCAGCGCCCGCCGCACCTTGCGCGCCACCCGGTGCGTAAAGTCCGGCGAGTCGATAATTACAAGGCAATCCGGCCTCGCCGCGACCACTGCGCGCGCCGTCTGAGCGATGCGGGCGACGAGTTTCGGCAGGCGCGCCAGAACCGGCGTCAATCCCATCACGGCAATGTCGGAAATCGGAAAGAGCGAGGCGAGCCCCTGCTCGGCCATGGCCGCGCCGCCGACGCCCTCGACGCGAAGGGGCGGACAATGCTTGCGCAAGGCGCGTATGAGCGCGGCGCCGAGCGCGTCGCCCGACGCCTCGCCCGCGATGACGAAGATGCGGGTCACCGGCCCCCTGTCCGCGCGCGCGGCGCACAGAGCGGGCGTTGCGTGGGGGCGCGGAGGAAATCGATAAGGCGCAAGACGTCGGCGTCCCCCGCATGGGCGGCGGCCACGCCGTCGAGCCTCTCGCGCAGCGGCCGCGCGTCTTCTTTTCCGAAAAGCCGGCGATACGCTTCTTTCAGCCGCGAGATGCGTTGGGCGGAAAAACCGCGCCGCCGCAGGCCAATGAGATTGAGGCCGAACAGATGCGCGCGATCGCCGCTCGCGAGGCCAAAAGGAATAACGTCGCCTTCGACGCCGGCGAGGCCGCCGACAAAGGCGTGGGCGCCGATGCGCACATTCTGGTGAATCGCCGCGCCGCCGCCGATCGAGGCGTGATCGCCGATCTCGACATGGCCGCCGAGCAGCGCTTGATTGGCGAGCACCACGCCGTCGCCAAGGCGACAGTCATGCGCGACATGCGAATGGGCCAGCAAGGCGCAACCGGCGCCAATATGCGTGCCGGCGCCGCCGCCTGAATTGATCGTGACGCCCTCGCGAATGACGCAATCGGCGCCAATGGCGACCCGACCCTCCGCAAGAGCGGCTTTGAGATCCTGCGACGGCGTTCCAACAGACGCGAAAGGGAAAATGCGCGCGCCGGACCCAATGGCCGTGAGTCCCGCGACGACCACATGCGCATGCAACAGGCTCCCGGGCCCAATCTCGACAGCGGCGCCGATGTGGCAGAACGGTCCGACCACGACGCCCTCGCCGAGCCTCGCCCCCGATTCCACAATCGCGCTGCGATGGATTGCGGCCGTCATCGAGGCGCTAGTCAGACGCCCATCATCGCGCTGATCTGCGCCTCGCAGACGAGCGCGCCGTCGACCAGCGCCCGGCCCTGATACCACCAGATATTCCGCTTCTGCGCGGTCTTGGTCATGTGGAATTCGACGCGGTCGCCGGGCGTCACCGGCTTGCGGAATTTCGCGCCGTCGATGGTCATGAAGTAAACGAGCTTGGGCCGCTCGGTTTGGCCTTGCGCGCGCATGACGATGACGCCCGCCGTCTGCGCCATGGCCTCGACCAGCAACACGCCCGGCATCACCGGGCGCTCGGGGAAATGGCCCATGAACTGGGGCTCGTTGATCGTGACGTTTTTGATCCCGACCCCCGCCTCGTCTCCACGAATGTCGACGATGCGGTCGACGAGCAGAAATGGATAGCGATGCGGCAGGAGGCGCATGATCTCCAAAATGTCCGCGCTCTCCAGCGTCGCGCCGGCTTCAGTCTCTGACATGGTCGTCCCCCCTCGTTGATCTGGGCGTCTGCCGCGGCCCGCGGGGTCTTTTATATCGCCTCGTCGGGCTTGTCGCGCTGCGCCATCCTGTCGATGAGCGTCTCGCCGCGCAAATAGCGCCGCAGCGGCCGCGCGGGCGCTCCGCCATAGCGCGCGCCCGCCGGCACGTCGCGCATGACCCCGGATTTCGCCGCGATGGCGGCCCCTTCGCCGATCTTGAGATGGCCGCCGATCGCCGCCTGTCCGCCGAGCGCCACATAGTCGCCGATTTCACAGGAGCCGGCGACGCCGGTCTGAGCGACGATCGCGCAGAACCGGCCGATGACGACATTGTGACCGATCTGCACGAGATTATCGATCTTCGTGCCCTCGCCGATGATGGTGTCGCGCGTGGCGCCGCGGTCGATGGCGGCGTTGGCGCCGATCTCGACGTCGTCCTGCACGATGACCCGGCCGAGCTGCGGCGTCTTGAGCCAGCCCTTGTCGCCGCGCGCGAAGCCGAAGCCGTCCTGTCCCAGCCGCGCGCCGGGGTGAATGATCACCCGGTCGCCGATGAGCGAACAGATGACGCTGGCCTGCGCGCCGATCGAGCAGTCGCGCCCGATCCGCACGTCCGGCCCGATGACCGCTTGCGGGCCGACGATCGTGCCGGCCCCGATTTCAGCGCCCGGTCCGATCACCGCACAGGGGTCGACCGTGACGCCCGGCTCGAGCCGCGCTTCGGGATGCACGATCGCGCTCGGCGACACGCCATTGCCCCGAAACAGCGATCCCGGCCGCAGCGCCTCCGGAAACAGGCGTGAAGCGGCGACCGTCATGGCCCGCTGGGGATCGTCGACGAGCAGGCCAATGATGCGCTCGGGCAGCAGATGCGCGTGCCGGGGCTTCAGAAAACAGGCCGTCGCCCGGCATGAGGCGAGCGCCTCGCGATAGCGCGGCGAGAAGAAGAAGCAGATATCGCCCTGATGGCCCGCGGCGAGCGGGGCGACGCCGGTGATCACCGGCGGGGCCGCGTCCCTGCCGGCCTCTTTGATTGTCGCGCCGGTCGCCTCGGCGATTTCCGCGACAGAGAAGGGCCGGGACAGATGAAAAAAGGCTGCAACGCTCATTTCGGTCGCGGGACTCCGGACGCAAAAAGGCTCGCCGGGCGAGGATCGCCCGGCGAGCCAATGCATTATCAGAAGTTGGCGCCGCCGGAGAAGCGGAAGTTCTGTGTGATGTCGGTCGCCGCCTTCGACGTGACGACCGCATAGTCGAAGCGAATCGGTCCCATCGGCGAGTTCCACAGGATCGATGCGCCGACCGACGAGCGGAGGCGGAAGCCGTTGGACGCCGGCACCACGCAGGTGCCCTGGCCATAGCCCGCCTCTGGCGTATAGGCGGCGAGACAGGTCACGCCCGGGATGGTCGGCAGATTGTTGGCGTAATTGGTGCGGCCCTGGAAGTTCCAAAGGCTGCCGGCGTCGGCGAACAGCGCGCCTCTCAAACCGAGATCCTTCGGCACGCCCCAGAGCGGGAACTGAACTTCGAGCGACCCGCCGACATAGTCGGTGCCGCCGAGCGAGTTGCCGTTACGGGCGTTCCACGTCGTGAACAGATTGGAGTCGCGCGGACCGATGCCGCCCGGCGCGAAGCCGCGCACGAGACTCGGGCCGAGGTTGAAGTTGTCCTGAATGCGCGGCGTATAGCCGCCGAAGGGCGTCAGATTGCCGCCCTGCAGGCGCGCGATGCCGACCACGTCATCCAGATAGGGGACCTCGTGGAAGTAGCGGACGTCGCCCGTCGTGCGCAGGTAGCGCGAGTAGCCGCCGAGACCCGCCGCGTCCTGGCTGAAATTGACCATCCAGCCATTGTGCGGGTTCATGAAGTTGTCGATCGTGGCGTAGTTCAGCGAATAGCCGATCGACGAGGTCGTGATCGTGCCCTGCGACTCCTTGATCGCGAGCGACGCTTCGCCGTTCGACAAGCAGTTGTACTGCAGGTTCGGGTAGCCCTGGTCATAGGGGAAGAAGGGCGAGGGGCCGGGCGTGACCGCCGTCGGAACGGTACAGTCATTGTACGGCTTGTTGTTCGTGTTGGGGATCGAGATCGTCGTTTGATACAGCGAGTAGCGCGGCGAGAAACTGAGTTCGTCGGTCACCGGAACGCCGAAGCGGATCGTGCCGCCGACCGAGGTCGACGAGTAGATCGAGTAGCTGTAGGCGTCCTGGCGACGGGCGAAGACGTCGAAGCCGGCGGAGATGCGCTGATCGAGGAAATAGGGCTCCGTGAAGCTGAAATTCACGCCGCGCGCGATCTGGCCCGCCTGCACCGACAGACGGACAGCCTGGCCGCGGCCCATGAAGTTGCTTTCCGAGACCGAGACTTCCGCGATGAAGCCCTGGTTGGTCGAATAGCCGCCGGAGACGCCGAAGTTGCCGGTGGGTTGATCTTCGACATCCACATTGAGGATCACGCGGTCGGGCGAGGATCCCGGCTCATTGGTGATCTTCACCTTCTTGAAGAAGCCGAGGCCGTTCAGGCGACGCTCGGCGCGATCGATGAGGACGCGATTGTAGGCGTCGCCCTCGCCGATGTCGAACTCGCGCCGGATCACATAGTCGCGCGTGCGGGTGTTGCCGCGAATGTTGATGCGCTCGATGTAGACGCGCGGCCCTTCGTCGAGAACGAAGTGGATGGACACCGTCTGGGCGGCGGGATTGCGCTCGCCGCGCGGACGCGCCTGAGTGAAGGCGTAGCCCTTCCTTGCCGCCTCACGCGTGAGCGACTCGACCGTCTTCTCGACCGCGTCGCCGTTATAGACGTCGCCGGGCGAGATGCGCAGCAGATCGCTCAGCGCCGCGCCGTTGATGTCGGGAAGGTGCGATTCCACGTCGACGGAAGCGACATGGTATTGCGGCCCTTCCTCGACGACGATGGTGATGATGTAGCCGCCCAAGGCGGGATCGAACTGGGCGTCGGAGCTCACGACGCGGAAATCCGCGTAGCCGTTCTTCAGATAAAAGCGGCGCACGAGTTCGAGGTCGGAGGCGATACGGTCGGGATCGTAAACGTCGCTGGTCTTGAGGAACGACAGGAGATTCATCTCCGTCGTCTCCATGAGCCCGACCAGGCGGCGATTCGAATAGACGTTGTTTCCGACGAAGCGGATTTCCTTGACGCCGGTCTTGTCGCCTTCCGCAACGGCGAAGACGACGTCGATGCGGCCGTTCGGCAGCTCGACGGTGCGATAGGAGACCTTCGCCGCCGCGCGGCCGGCGCGACGATAAATCTCGGTGAGGCGGGCGACGTCGGCCTCGGCCACTTGCTGGCTGAAGGCGCCATGGGCGCGGGTGCGCAATTCGGGCTGCAGATTCTCGGTCTTGACCTTGCTGTTGCCTTCGATGACGACGCGATTGATCTGATTGCCTTCGGTGACGCGGATGATCACGTCATTGCCCTTGCGGGACGCCGAGACCGTCGCAAACCGACCGCTGTCGCGCAGCGCCTCCAGTCCCTTCTCCACCTCTTGCGGGCTCGACCCGGTGAAATAGGACCGGATGGTTTCCGCGTCGGCGCGCGTATTGCCCTGAACGATGATCGCCGCGGCGGCTGGCGTTGACAACACCACCAGCGCCGCCAGCAGGGCGGCCAGCAATGACGAAGATTTCCAGATGCCGCAGATGGATTGCATGTAAAGCAGGTCCTCGTCGCAACGTCACCGCCCGGAGCGCGGCATGTTTACAATGATATGTACATGGCGAAAGACGCCATATCGGTCCAGTTGAACCTTCTACAGGGTTTAACCTACCCTGCAAACGCAGAATAAAATCTGTTCGAGCAATTTGTCGAAGGCGTGGCCGCAAAGCCACGATTCATGGTCAGCAGATCGTTAATCGCCGGCGACGCCTCCGGCGAAAAACGACAAAACCGTGGCGGCGGCCACGGTTTCGCCAAAAATCGCCGACAACGGCGCTGGCTTAGGAGGAGCCGCCGGCCAGGCGCTGGATCAAGCGCGCGATGTCGTTATAGGTCGAGAAGATCATCAGCGTGCCGACCATGGCGAGGCCCAGTCGGAAAGCCACTTCCTGAGCGCGATCGTTGAGCGCGCGGCCGCGAATCGCCTCGATGCCGAAAAACAGCAGATGACCGCCATCGAGCAGCGGAACCGGCAACAGGTTCAACAGGCCGATGGAGACGGACAGGATAGCGATCAGGTTGAGGAAGGGCCCCAACCCGACCTTCGGCGCAGCCTGGGCCATATGGCCCGAAATCTGCGCAATGCCGATCGGGCCGGAAAGCTGATCCGCGCGCTCCCGCCCAGTCATCAAGCCGCCGATGTAAACGCCCGTGCGGCGGACGATCTGCCAGGTCTCGTCCACGGCCGCCCCGACCGACGCCACCGGCCCGTAGCGCTCCTCGTGCATGTCCGCCGGCGAGGTCGACGCCTTGAGGCCGAGCATGCCGATTCGAACCTTCCCGGCCGCGCTCTCGACGTCCTTCAGCGCGGGCGTGGCCTCGATCGTCACGTCCCGCTCGCCCCGGCGCACGACGAAAACCAGCTTCGTCTCGGCGGAGCTCGCAACGATTTCCTGCATCTTCGCGAATGTCGGAATCGCGACGCCGTCGATCGACAGCACGAGATCGCCCGTCTGGAAGCCAGCGCTCTCACCGGCGCCGCCCGCCACCAGCGAGCCGACGCGGGGGGCGAGCGTGATCCGGCCGTAAATCGAGAACATGCCGGTGAAAA
Source organism: Methylocystis sp. NC52PC (assembly GCF_055698645.1). Lineage (NCBI taxonomy): Bacteria > Pseudomonadati > Pseudomonadota > Alphaproteobacteria > Hyphomicrobiales > Methylocystaceae > Methylocystis > Methylocystis sp. NC52PC. Next base: position 3,887,103 of record NZ_CP170127.1, read on the forward strand.
TTACGATCGCCAGAATGAAGTTTGCGAAGGGCCCGGCGAAAACGATCGCCGAACGCTTCCAGACAGGCTGCGCGGCGAACGTCACTGCGCGCTCAGCCGCCGGCATGGCCTCGACCGACTCGGCGTCGGGACCGCTCGCGGCATTGGCGTCGCCATGGAATTTGACGTAGCCGCCGAGGGGAATGGCGGCGACGCGCCAGCGCGTGCCGCGCCGGTCGACGCGTGCGAAAAGCTCCGGCCCAAAGCCGATGGAGAAGGCGTCGACCTGCACGCCGCACCAGCGGCCGACGATAAAATGGCCGAATTCGTGGATGAAAACGACGATGCTCAGGACGAAGACGAAGGGGATGACGTAGGTTGCAAAAGTCATCAGCATGTCTAGCACTCGTCGCCTCCAACGCTTCACGCCGCGGGCCGCAGCGTGGTTACTGAAGGGTTAACATGCCCGATGGCGTGTCAACGGCCAAGGCCCGCCGCGATCTTTCTCTGACAATATGGTCAACGCCGAGCGCTTCTTCCACGCTTGCCGGCTCCTGCGCATAGCCGTCACGAAGCGCCGCCTCACAAGCCTCCGCCACATGTTTGGCGATGCCGGAGAAGGGGATGCGCCGATCGAGGAACGCCGCGACGGCGATTTCGTTGGCCGCGTTCAAGACTGTGGCGAGGCCCCCGCCCTGACCCAGGGCGTCGAGGGCCAGCTTCAAGGCCGGGAAGCGCTCGAAATCCGGGGCCTCGAAGGTCAGCGAGCCGATCTGCGCGAAATCGAGCCGCCGCGCCGGCGTCGTCAGCCGTTCGGGAAAAGCCAGGCAATGGGCGATCGGCACGCGCATGTCCGGCGGGGCCAGACCGGCGGTGACGGAGCCGTCGGAGAAGGTGACGAGGCCATGCACGATCGACTGCGGATGCACCACGACTTCGAGCTTTTCGGCCGGCACGCCAAAAAGATGATGCGCTTCAATGAGCTCCAGGCCTTTATTCATCAGCCCGGCCGAATCGACCGTCACCTTGGGGCCCATCGCCCAATTGGGGTGATTGAGCGCCTCGTCGACGGTCGCGGCGGCGATGCGCTCCTTGCTCCAGGTCCTGAACGGGCCGCCGGAGGCCGTGACGATCATGCGCTCGATGCGGGCGGGGTCCTCGCCGCCGAGGGCCTGGAAAATCGCATTATGCTCGCTGTCCACGGGCAGCAGATGCGCCCCCATGCGGCGCGCCGTGCGCATGAAGGGGGCGCCCGCGCAAACCAGACATTCCTTGTTTGCGAGCGCCACCGCCCGCCCCAGCGAAATCGCCGCATGGGTCGGCTCCACGCCCGCCGCGCCGACAATGGCGGAAACTACCAGATCGGCGTCACGGACGGCCGCCTCGATCACGGCGTCGCGACCCGCGGCGACCTGAATATTCGTGCCGGACAGCGCCTCCTTGAGCGCCACATAAGCGCTTTCGTCGCGGATCGCCGCGAATTCCGCTTTGGTGCGGCGCGCCACGTCCGCAAGCGCCGCCGCATCGCGTCCGCCCGCCACCGCGGAGACCGAAAAGCGATCGGGATCGCGCTCCAGAAGATCCACAGTGGACCGGCCGATCGATCCAGTCGCGCCGAGAAGAACGATGCGGCGCGGGGGCCGCGCGCGCCCGTTCGCCTTTGCCTTGTTCAAACCCATGCTCTCGTCACCAGAAAAACAGATTGTGGTTGGGATTGCCGCCCGCCACGCCGATCGCCGCGGCCAGGACGCAGGCGAAAATGAAGCCGTCCAGACGGTCCATCACGCCGCCATGGCCGGGAATGATCCGGCTCGAATCCTTCACGCCGAAGCGGCGCTTGACCGAAGACTCGAACAAGTCCCCCATTTGCGACACGGCCGCCGCCAGCAGCGCGACCAAAAAGGTCTTTGCGCCTGCAAGCGCCGGGCCGCCGCCGAAATAGGCGGTCGCGAGCCCTAAGGCCGCCCCGCTGAGAACGCCCGTAATCGTGCCGGACCAGGTCTTCCCGGCGGAGACGCGCGGCCAGAGCTTCGGCCCGCCGATCAACCTGCCGCCGAAATAGGCAAAGATGTCCGTGCCCCACACAATGGCGAAGAGGAAGGCGATGGCGAGGATTCCATGGTCGGGCGATTGCCTCAACGAGCAGACCGAGAAGATCGGGGCGCTGGCGTAGGCGACGCCCGCGGCCGCCCAGATCCGCCGCTCCGGTCCCGCCAGACTCGCCGCCACGGCGGCAAAAACGGCGATGGTCAGCGCCGCGACGCCGACGAGGCCCGTCTGCCCCAGGGCTGCGGCAGCCGCCACCGCCGCGCCGCCCGCCGCGACGCGCCACCGCCGCCGGTCGCCGCCGACAAGGCCTTGCCATTCCCAGTTGATCGCAAATCCCGCCAGAATCCAAAAGAGGGCGAAGACGTCTCCACCCAGGTAGAGCGTCAGCAGCGCCGCCCCGACCATCACGACGGCGGACAGGACGCGCGGGCCGAGATCAGCGAAGCCGCCGCTCCCAGCGCCCGCGCTATTCGGCGTGGCGCTCACTTAAGCTTGCCTCCTCATGACGCGGTCTTGGCGCTGCGCGGGGCCTCGACCCGCCCGAAGCGTCTCTCGCGATGCGCATATTCCTCGAGCGCCGCGACCATGGCCGCGCGGTCGAAGTCCGGCCAGAGGATCGGCAGAAATACGAATTCGGCGTAAGCCGCCTGCCAGAGCAGGAAATTGGACAGACGCTGCTCGCCGGAGGTGCGGATGATGACGTCGGGGTCGGGGATGTCGGCTGTGTCGAGCTGCGCGGAAATCGCGTCGGCGTCGATCTCCTGCGGCGACAGACGCCCCTCCGCCACCATCTGTGCGAGCGCTCGCGCCGCAGCGGCGATCTCCTGACGCGCGCCATAGTTAAAGGCGACGACGAGCGTCAAGCCGGTGTTGGCCTCGGTGACCTGCTCGGCCTCCTTCAGGAGGTCGGCGATCTCGGGCGCGAGATCGTCGCGCGCGCCAATGACCCGCACGCGCACGTTGTTTGCGTGCAGTTCCGCCAGATCGTTGCGGATAAAGCGATGCAGCAGGCCGAGCAGGCTCTGCACCTCCTCGCGCGGCCGCGACCAGTTTTCGGCCGAAAAGGAATAGACGGTCAGGTAGGAAATCTCGAGATCGATCGCGGCGCGCACCGCCCGCCGCAGCGCCTCGACCCCGCGTCGATGGCCCTCGAAGCGCGGCAGGCCGCGGGCGGCGGCCCAGCGGCCGTTCCCGTCCATGATCAGCGCGACATGCCGCGGCGCCGCCGGAACGCCGAGAGACGTCGCCGCCATGTCGAGAATCTCGCCTTCCGCCATCCTCACGTTCCAGTTCGTCGGAGAAATCCTAACAGAGACCCAGGCTTGACCCCAATGGTCCCAAGTCCGAGCCGCCGCTCAGACCTGCATGATTTCCTTTTCCTTCGTCGCCAGCGCGGCGTCGATCTCCTTCACCGCCTCGTCCGTCGCCTTCTGCACTTCAGTCTCGTGCCGCTTCTCGTCATCCTCCGGGATGGCGTGATCCTTCAGGAGCTTCTTGAGGATATCGAGACCGTCGCGACGCACGTGACGCACGGCGACGCGGGCCTCCTCGGCGTATTTATGGGCGACCTTGACCAGTTCCTTGCGGCGCTGCTCGTTGAGCTCCGGCATGCGGATACGCAAGATCTGGCCCTCGACGGTCGGCTGAAGACCCAAATTGGCCTCGCGAATCGCCTTGTCGACGGCGATGACCAGCGCCTTGTCCCACACCTGCACCGAGATCATGCGCGGCTCCGGGACGCTGACGGTGGCGACCTGGTTGAGGGGAGAAACCTGGCCGTAAGCGTCGACATGGACCGGGTCGAGCAGGCTCGCCGAGGCGCGACCCGTGCGCAGGCCGCCGAATTCGTGTTTCAGCGTCGCGATGGCGCCCTGCATGCGGCGCTTCAAATCCGCGAGGTCGAATTTATCCGTCATGATCTCCCCAAACCTGTCTTACGCTCCCGGCGACGCAACGCGCACGGGGGCGGTCTTTTTTTGCGACCCGAGCCCGCGGGAGGCCGGGATGCGCGAAGCAAGGGCCCCTTATGGCATGTTTTTAGAACCGACGCGCGTGGAAAGCGTCCTGGCCCTATGGCGCGACGAGGGTGGATCGCCCGCCCCCGGATAGAACCGAGGCGATAGCCCCGGGCTCCCCAATGGAAAAAACAATGATCGGAATCCGGTTGTCCCGCGCCAGCGCGAAAGCCGCCGTGTCCATCACCGCGAGATTTTGCGCGATGGCCTCGTCGTGGGTCAAGCGATCGTAACGTCGCGCTGAAGGGTCGCGTTTGGGATCGGCCGTATAGACCCCGTCGACCTGGGTCGCCTTCAGCACCGCATCGGCGGAAAGCTCCGCCGCGCGCAGCACGGCGCCCGTGTCGGTCGTGAAGAAGGGATTGCCGGTGCCGCCCGCCGCGATCACGACCCGGCCCTTGGCGAGATGGTGCAGCGCGGCGCGGCGCGAGAACGATTCGCACAACGAGGGCATGGGCACCGCCGAGAGGCAACGCGCCGGACGCCCCTGCCCTTCCACGGCCTGCTCCAGCGCAAGACCGTTCATGACCGTCGCGAGCATGCCGATCGAATCGGCGCGCGCGCGCTCGATTCCGGTTTCCGCGCCTTTGATTCCACGGAAGAAATTGCCGCCCCCGACGACGACCGCGATCTCGTGCCCGTTCTCCGAGGCGGTGGCGAGATCCCTGGCGATCTGTTCCAGCGTAACGGCGTCCAGCCCATGGGGAGAGGAGCCCTGAAGCGCCTCCCCCGAAAGCTTCACGACCACGCGTTTGTATCGCTTCGAAGCGTAGTCGGGCATGGCGGATCTCGCTGTCTTGCTCGGGCGGGGCGCGCTTTACATACGAACCGAGCGCCGCCTTCGCAAGTGCGTGAGCAGCGCTCACGGTCCGGTCTCGCCGCCCGTCGCGCCGAAGACCTGGCCGGTTGCGTAACTCGATTCCGCCGACGCCAGCAGCACGTAAAGCGGCGCGATTTCCGCCGGCTGGCCGGGGCGGCCGAGCGGCGTGTCGCCGCCGAATTCGGTCAGATGCTCCTGCGTCTGTCCGCCCGACGGCTGCAGCGGCGTCCAGAACGGGCCGGGCGCGACGGCGTTGACGCGAATGCCCTTCGAGGCGAGCTGCTTGGCGAGACCCCAGGTGAAATTCAGGATGCCGGCCTTGGTCACCGCATAATCGAGCAGATGCTGCGAGGGCTGGTAGGCGGTGATCGAGGTCGTGTTGATGATGGTCGAGCCGGGCGGCATGTGCGGGATCGCGGCCTTGGTGATCCAGAACAGCGCGTAGAGGTTGGTGCGGAAGGTCCAGTCGAGGTCTTCCGTGGTGATTTCGAGGATGGACTCGTGCACATGCTGGCGCGCGGCGTTGTTGACGAGAAGGTCGAGCCCGCCGAACTCGGCCACGGCGTCCTCGACCAGGCGCTTACAGAAGGTCTCGTCGCGTATGTCGCCGGGAAGGGCCGCCGCCTTGCAGCCGGCGTCATTTATGAGCTCCACGACCTCGCGCGCGTCCTCCTCCTCCTCGGGCAGGTAATTAATGGCGACGTCCGCTCCCTCGCGGGCGAAGGCGATCGCCGCGGCGCGCCCGATCCCCGAGTCGCCGCCGGTGATCAACGCCCGGCGGCCGGCGAGCCGGTCCGAGCCGCGATAGCTCATCTCGCCGTGATCGGGGCGCGGACGCATCTTGCAGGCAAGGCCCGGCCAGGGCTGCGGCTGCTTGTCGAAGGGCGGCTTGGGATAAAGCTCGCGCGGATCGCGCAGACCATCGCCCTGCGTCATGCCCGGCGCGACCGGCTCGCTCTCGATGCCGTTGACCGACACATTCTCCCGGATGGTTTCTTCGATTGGATGTTCATGCGCAGGCATCGCAACCCTCCCGGCGCCCCGCCAGTCGGGCGAAACGCGGGGGAATCGGGATTGTTTCAGGATGCTCGGCCGCGGTCCCGGCGGAAACGAAGGGAATGCCCGCCCGCTCAGTTTCTGATCGCGAGGCGGCCTCGTCCTTCGCACGCGCGCGGCGCGCGCGGCTGGATAAGGCCTCAGTGAGCGCCGCAAAAATGAAAAGCCCCTCCTGCCGAGGAGCCGCCGAAGGCGGCGTCTCGAAGCATGAGGGGCATGAATGCCTGGTTCTTGACGCGGCCGAGGCGTGAGCGCCCCGGCCTGCCCGCGGGGCCTTAGCCCTTCGCCGCCGCGGCCACTTCCGCCGCGAAGTCGCTCGTCTGCTTCTCGATGCCCTCGCCGAGCGCGTAGCGGATGAAGCCCTTGATGGCGATCGGCGCGCCGGCCTTGCCCTCGAGCTCCTTCACCGCCTGCGCGACGGTCTTGCCGTTGTGCTCCGGGTGGTTGGAGACCTGATCGAGCAGGCAGACTTCCTTGGCGAAGGTCTTCACGCCCGACTCGACGATCTTGGCCAGCACGTTCTCCGGCTTGCCGGCGTTCTTCTCCCGCAGCAGATTGGCCTCGCGCTCGACCACGGCCGGGTCGAGGCCCGACGCGTCCATCGCCTGCGGATTGGCCGAGGCGACATGCATCGCGATCTCGCGGGCGAGCTTGGCGAGGACTTCCTTGTCGCCCGTCGACTCCAGCGCGACGATGACGGCGATCTTGCCCTGGCCGTCGACGACCTGGCCGTGCACATAGCGGCCGACGACGCCGTCGCCGACCGTGAGCGCGGCCGCGCGGCGCAGCGTGAGATTCTCGCCAATGGTGGCGACGGCGCTGGTGACGTTCTCGGCGACCGTGCCGCCGCCCGGATAGGCCTGCGCGCCGAGGTCCGCGGCGTCAGCCTTGCCGCTCTTGAGCGCGACTTCGGCGATGTTCTTGACGAGCGTCTGGAAGTCGGCGTTGCGCGACACGAAGTCGGTCTCGGAGTTCACCTCGACGACGACGCCGGTCTTGTCCCCGGTCAGCGCGGCGACCAGGCCTTCGGCGGCGACGCGATCGGCCTTCTTGGCGGCCTTGGAGAGACCCTTCTTGCGCAGCCAGTCGACCGCAGCCTCGAATTCGCCTTCGGTCGCGGTGAGCGCGGCCTTGCAATCCATCATGCCGGCGCCAGTGCTCTCGCGCAGTTCCTTGACGAGGGCGGCGGTGATCGTGGCCATGGTTGAAATCCTTCTGTTTCGCCGGTTGGAAGCATGCGGGCGGCTTCCCGGCTCTCTGGGGCGTTTATTGCGACGGGCGCCGGCTCAGGAAAGAGCCGGCGCCCGGGGTAAAGCCAAAAAATGACGGTCCGCGTTACGCGGACAAAAGCGCGCGCGCCTGATCGACCCAGCCGTCGCGGGAGATGCGGCCGTTGAGCTTGAGATCGGCGTCGACCTTCTCGACGTCGGCGGGCGTCATCGCGGCGATCTGCCAGTAATGGAAGACGCCGGCGTCATTGAGCTTCTTGACGAGCTGCGGACCGACGCCATTCAGCTTGGCGAGATCGTCGGGCGCGCCGCGCGGGGCGGCGAGAAGCTCGAAGGCTTCCGTCGACTCATAAGCCGCGCCGGCGCCAGCGCTGTCGGCGACCGCGGGCTCGGCTTCCGGCGCCTCGGCCTCGCCGAGGTCGACGCCCAGCGCGCCCTGGCTGCGGGAGATGCCGTCGATCGCCGCCTTGGCGATGAGATCGCAGTAAAGCGCAATGGCGCGGCCGGCGTCGTCATTGCCGGGGATCGGGAAGGTCACGCCGTCGGGATCGCAGTTGGTGTCGAGAATCGCCACGACCGGGATCTTGAGGCGGTTGGCCTCCTTGATCGCGAGCTGCTCCTTGTTGGTGTCGATGACGAAGATCAGGTCGGGCGTGCCGCCCATGTCCTTGATGCCGCCCAGCGCCTTTTCGAGCTTCTCGCGCTCGCGCGTCAGCAGCAGGCGTTCCTTCTTCGTGACGCCCTGGGCGCCGGCCGAGAGCTGGTCGTCGAGCTTGCGAAGACGGTTGATAGAGCCGGAAATCGTCTTCCAGTTGGTCAGCGTGCCGCCGAGCCAGCGGGAATTGATGTAATATTGCGCGCTGCGCTTGGCGGCGTCGGCGATCTGGTCCTGCGCCTGGCGCTTGGTGCCGACGAAGAGCACGCGGCCGCCCTTGGCCACCGTGTCGGAGACGACCTTCAGCGCCTGATGCAGCAGCGGCACCGTCTGGGCGAGGTCGATGATGTGGATGTTGTTGCGCGCGCCGAAGATATAAGGGGCCATCTTCGGGTTCCAGCGATGCGCCTGGTGGCCGAAATGAGCGCCCGCCTCGAGAAGGCCGCGCATGGAAAAATCGGGAATCGCCATGTTTTTTCTCCGGTTGAGCCTCGGCGAAAGCTTGGACGGGCCGGAAATCCGACCACCGGAAACGACGTCTTGGATCAGACGCCGTGAGACTTTCGCCTGTGGGATGCGCGCGCTTATAGGCGAAGCGCAGCCAAGGAGCAATAGCCTCGTCGCGCCGGTTGCGCGCCGACCCCCGCGCGCGCCCGAGCAGCCCGCCGGGAAAGGACCCGTGAGGGCGAAAACTTTAAATTTTGCGACGCAAAAATTATTTCCTCCGCGACCTGTTGTCGCAGTCTAATGCCATGAATTTATTGGCTTATATGGCAATTTTGAACCCTTAAAAACCGGTTTTACAGGCGCATTGCCAAGCGTTTTGAATCGAGCTAGGGTTACCTCGATGCGGCAAGCATTCTGGTAAAAAAACAACAGGGGGAAAACGCATGGCCGTCAACGTTCACAACTCCGGCGACATTGGCAAGATGCTGATCTGGGTTGCCGCTTTCGTCGGCTTCGTCATCGTCGCTCTCACGTGGGTTCCGGACTGGATCTCCCCCGAGGGCACCAACGGTACGGGCAACGGCACCGATCCGGGCGTCGGCCGCACCGTTCGCATGGTTCAGTAATCATACCCCTGCCATGGACTTGCCGGGGGCTTCGCTCCCGGTCTCGTCTTTGCAGGGTCGGCCATATTCTTTATGTGGTCGAGCAAATGGGAGCCGACGGTCTCGACAAGCTCGAGCGTCGGCCTCCTTTTTTTTTGAGCGGCGCGACGCCATGCAGACGCGCCTGTCGGACTAGAACTCGATCCCCGCCTGAGCCTTCACGCCCGCCGAGAAATGATGTTTCACCAGCGTCATTTCCGTCACCAGGTCGGCGGCGGCGATCAGTTCCGGCTTGGCGTTTCTTCCTGTGACGACGACATGAAGGTCGGCGCGTCGCGACCCGAGTCGGGAGAGAACCTCTTCGAGCGGGAGATGGTCGTAGCGCAGCGAAATATTCAGCTCGTCGAGCACCAGCAGGCGGACGCCGGGGTCATCCATCAATTCGCAGGCCTTGTCCCAGGCGCGGCGCGCGGCCGCTTCGTCGCGAGCGCGGTCCTGCGTCTCCCAGGTGAAGCCCTCGCCCAGCGTATGCCAGGACACCGGGCCGAGCTTTTCGAGCATCTCGCGCTCGCCGCTGCGCCACTGACCCTTGCCGAACTGCACGACGCCTACTTTCCAGCCGTGGCCGAGCGCCCGTAAGGCAAGACCAAAGGCCGCAGTCGATTTTCCCTTGCCTGGTCCGGTGTGGACCATGAGCAGGCCCCGTTGCGCGATGGTCTTGCCGGCGACCTCGGCGTCCTGCACGGCCTTGCGCTTTTCCATCTTGGCGCGATGACGGCGCGCGGCGTCGTTTTCCTCTTCGGTCAAGCCGGACTCCTCATTTGACGTCTCTAGAACCAACGCATATGACTGGTCGCGACGGTCCTTCGCAAGAAGGCGAACAGGGAACGCGGTGCGGGCACGCCCCAAAACCGCGGCTGCCCCCGCAACTGTAACCGGGAAGGCTGCGCCATCGGCCACTGAGCGAGAGGCTTGGGAAGGCGGCGCGGATGATGCACCGGAAGCCAGGAGACCTGCCGTCGCGGCGATGCTTCATCGCCTGTCGCAACATTTCGCCGCCGGTGGGGCGGCAGGGAGACGTCGCATGACGACCAACACCGCCGCCGTCCGCTCGCTTGCAACCTCGCGCGCGGAAGTTCTCAAAGCCGCCTTCGTCGCCTTTGTGCTTGGCGTCGGCCTCGTCTACGGCGCCGGCTTCGCCAATACCGAGAGCGTTCACGACGCGGCGCATGATTCGCGCCACGCGCTCTCTTTCCCGTGTCACTGATCGCCGCGCCACGCGACCCGTGATCGCGCGCCTTCTGGCGGCCGGCCTCGTCGCCGGCGTTGTTGCGGGACTCGCTGTCGCGGCCCTGCAGCATGTCACCACCACTCCCCTCATCCTCGCCGCCGAGGTCTATGAGGCGGCGCAGCATGCGCATGACGCCGCCGAACAGTCGGCGCCCGCTTTCGAGGGCCTGCGGCGCACCGCGGCGACGAGCGTTGCAACCGTCGCCGTCTGCATCGGCTATGCGCTGATCCTGCTCGCCGGCATGCTGGCGTCGGGCGACGGGATCGGACCGCGCCGCGCCGCGCTGTGGGGCGCCTGCGCTTTCGCAGCCACTGGCCTCGCCACCAGCCTCGGCCTCGCGCCGCAGCTTCCCGGCGCGGCGGAGACCGATCTTGTGGGCCGTCAGCTTTGGTGGTTCGCCACGGCCGTTTCGACGGCGTCGGGCCTTTATGCGCTTTTACGGGGAGACTCCGTCCTCGCCCGAGCGCTCGGCGTCGCGATGCTCGTCGCCCCGCATTTTTTCTGGCCGACGCCGGCGGCGCCCGAAAGCACGGTTCCGGCTGAACTCGCCGCGCGTTTCGCCGCCGCGTCGCTCGCAGTGCAGGCGACATGCTGGGTGCTCGCCGGCGCGCTCGCCGGCCTCGTCTGGCGGCTCTCGTCACGCGATGAAACGGAGGCGGCATGAGCGCGCAGAAAATCCCAGCGACCATCGTCACCGGCTTTCTGGGCGCCGGCAAGACCACGCTGATCCGTCACGTGCTGGAGAACGCCCGCGACCGTCGTCTCGCCCTCGTCATCAATGAATTCGGCGACGTCGGCGTCGACGGCGACATTCTGCGCGCCTGCGGCGTCGAGAATTGCCCCGACGAAAATATCGTCGAACTCGCCAATGGCTGCCTGTGCTGCACGGTGGCGGACGATTTCGTGCCGGCCATCGAAGCGCTGCTCGCGCATGAAAAGCGGCCCGATCACATTATCATCGAGACGTCCGGCCTCGCTTTGCCCAAGCCGCTGGTTAAGGCCTTCGACTGGCCGGCGATCCGCTCCAGGTTGACCGTCGACGGCGTAATCGCCGTCATTGACGGCAAGGCGGTTGCGGAAGGCCGCTTCGCCGACGATCTTGACGCGATCGCCGAGGAACGCGCCGCGATCGAGACGATCGACCACGACAATCCGCTCGAAGAGGTGTTTGAGGATCAGCTCGCCTGCGCCGATCTCGTCATCCTCAACAAGACCGATCTGCTCGACGAAGATGAAGCGCGCGAGGTGGCCGCGCGTCTCACGTCGGGCGCGCGCGCGGCGGTGAAACTCGTGCGCGCGCACGAAGGCAGGGTCGATCCGCTCGTGCTGCTCGGACTTGCGGCGGCGGCGGAAAATGATCTCGACAATCGCCCCTCGCATCACGACGCCGAGCCCGATCACGATCACGACGACTTCGACAGCTTCGTCGTGAGCCTGCCCGCCGCGTCCGACGCGGCGGCTCTCGTTGCGAAACTCGCAGACGTCGCGCGCGCCCACGACGTGCTGCGCATCAAGGGCTTTGTCGAGGTCGCCGGCAAGCCGATGCGGCTGCTCGTGCAGGGCGTCGGCGCGCGCATCCAGCACCATTTCGATCGCGCCTGGAATCCGGGCGAAGAGCGCGCGAGCCGGCTCGTGGTGATCGGCCAGAAAGGTCTCGATCGCGACGCCATCGCCGCCGCGCTGGCCCAGCCGTGACGCGCCATGCATCTCCTTCCGCGCGATCTTCATAGCCTCGACGACGCCGGCGCGGCGACGGATCTCAAGCAAACGCCGGGCGACATTGTCTTTCTGTCTTTCTCCGACTCGGAGCTGCGCCTCGTCGCCCGCCTGCATGACGAGGCGCGCGAGAGGCTTGCGAGCCTGCGCTGCGCCCAGCTCGCGCAGCTGACGCATCCCTATTCCGTCGATCTCTATCTCGACACCGTCGCGCGTCATGCGAAGCTCATCGTCGTGCGGCTCTTGGGCGGCAAGGATTATTGGGCCTATGGCGTCGAGCAGGTCGCGGCGCTCGCCCGCGCCCATGACGTGGCGCTCGCAGTCGTGCCGGGCGATACGGTCGCCGACATGCGGCTTGCGCAGGCGTCGACGCTCGACGCGGCGGCGCTGCATCGCATCTGGCGCTTCTTCCAGGACGGGGGGCGAGACAATCTGCGTTCGTTCCTCGCCTACGCATCGACTCTCGCGGGACGTCCGGCCGCCTGGCGTGAAAGCGCGCCTGTATCCAGCGCGGGCCGCTTCGACGCCGCCTGTTTCAGCGCCGCGGGCGACGCGCCGCGCGCGACGATCGTGTTCTACCGTTCGCTCTATCTCGCGGACGATGTCGCGCCCATCGAGGCGCTGGCCGAGGCGTTAAGCGCCCGCGGCTTTGCCGTCGACGCGCTTTATGTGGCGAGCCTCAAGGAAAGCCAAAGCGAGGCTTTCGTCGCGCAATCGCTCGATCGTTTTGCGCCCGACGTTATCGTCAACGCCACCGCTTTCTCCGCGCGGCGTGACGGCGGTTGCGTGCTCGATCGCGCCGACGCGCCGGTCTTGCAGGTCGCCTTGGCGACCTCGACGCGGGCCGCCTGGGCGGCCTCCGCGCGTGGGGCCAATGGCGCCGATCTCGCGATGAACGTCGTCTTGCCGGAAGTCGACGGCCGCATCTTCACGCGCGCCATCTCCTTCAAGGAGACAGCCGCGCGCGGCGCCGCCGAACTCGACGAGCCGCGCCACGCGCCGGAGCATTCGCGCATCGCTTTCGTCGCCGATCTCGCGGCGAATTGGGCGCGCCTGCGCCGCAAGCCGAACGGTGAGAAAAGCGTCGCGCTGATCCTTTCGGATTACCCCGCGCGCCGTGGACGAGGCGGCTATGCGATCGGATTGGACGCCGAGGCGAGCGTTGCGGAGATTGTGGCTGCGTTAGACCACGCCGGTTATTCGGTCGACGCCTCCCTGCGCAACACAAACGAACCCGCTTCCCATTCGCCTGCTCGACTGATCCGCGCGCTGGAAGAAGGCGCGGAAAGCGTCGACTTTCCGCTCGTCGATTACACGCGCCTGCTCACGACCCTCCCCGATAATTTTGTCGCCGGCGTCAATGAAACATGGGGCGCGCCGCAAGACGATCCGGCTATTGAAGACGGCGCCTTTCGCTTCTCCTGCCTTACAGCCGGCAATCTCGTCGTCGTCCTGCAGCCGGACCGCGGCGCGCGCGCGGAGCGTTACGAAACCTATCATGACATGCAGCGCCCGCCGCGCCATGCCTATGTCGCCTTCTATCTCTGGCTGCGTCATGTTCGTCGGATGGACGCGCTCATTCATCTCGGCGCGCACGGCACGCTGGAGTGGCTGCCCGGCAAATCGGTGATGTTGTCGCCGGACTGCGCGCCCGAGGCCGTCTTGGGGCCGACGCCGCTCATCTACCCCTTCATTGTCAACGACCCGGGCGAAGCCGCGCAGGCGAAGCGACGCACGAGCGCCGTCGTCATCGGCCATTTGACGCCGCCGCTCGTGCAAGCCGAACTCTACGACAAGGCGCAGCGAATCGAGACGCTGCTCGACGAATATGCGGCTGCGGCGTCGCTCGACCCCCGGCGCGCGAAGCTGATTGCTGAGGCCATCATCGACGAAGCCGAGCGCAGCGGACTCGCGGAAGAATGCGGCGCAACGCGCGAGACTGACCTTGCGGAGACGCTGGCGCGCCTCGACGCCTGGATGTGCGACCTCAAGGAGCTGCGCATTGGCGACGGGCTGCATGTCTTCGGGCGCGCCGACGATGACCCGGCGCGCAACGCCTGCGCCGCGTCCGAGCGCAACGCCTTGATCGCGGCGCTCGCAGGGCGCTTCGTGGAGCCCGGACCCGCCGGCGCGCCCTCGCGCGGCCGCGCCGACGTCATGCCCACGGGCCGCAATCTCTATTGCATCGACCCGCGCCATGCGCCGACGCAGACGGCTTATGACATCGGCCGCCGCGCCGCTCGGGAAGTTATGACGAACCATGCGCAGACTCATGGCGAGTTCCCGCGCGCGATCATGCTCGATCTCTGGGGCAGCGCCGCCATTCGCACGGGTGGCGAGGATTTCGCGCAGGCGCTGGCGCTGATGGGCGTCGCGCCGCGCTGGGACGACGCCAGCGCGCGCGTCATCGGCTTCGAGATTCTGCCGCAGGCCAAGCTCGACTTTCCGCGCGTCGACGTCACGCTGCATGTCTCCGGCCTGTTCCGCGACATGTTTCCCGGCCTCATCGCGCTCTTCGACGACGCCGTGCGCGCCGTCGCCGCGCTGGATGAAGACGCAGACTTCAATCCGTTGAAAGAAGGGTCCGACCTTGCCCGCATTTTCGGCGCGGCGCAGGGAAGCTACGGCCTCGGCGTGAGCGACAAGGTCGTGCGAAGCGACTGGAGGTCGCGGGATGATCTCGCAAACGCTTTTCTCTCCGCTGGCGGCCACGCGCTCGACCGCAATGGCGAAAGCGCGCCGGCGCGAGACGCGTTCAGCGCGCAAGTCGCGCGCGCCGACGCGCATGTGCATGTGCAGGATATGGCCGAAGTCGACGTGCTGACCGGCCCCGCCTTCGTCGATTACGAAGGCGGTTTCGCCGCGGCGAACAGGCTGCTCGGCGGCGACGCCGCTCTGGTGCATCTCGACGCGACGCGGCCCGACGCCTTGCGCGCAAGGCCGCTGCAGGACGAGATCGCGCGCGCGCTGCGCATGCGGCTTGCGAATCCACGCTGGCTCGACGGCCAGATGCGTCACGGCCATCGCGGCGGCGGCGAGATCGCCGAGGCGATCGACAATCTTTACGCCTTCGCGGCGACGAGCGGGCTTGTCAGCGACGCGCAATTCGAGCTCGCATTCTCAGCCACGCTCGGCGACGACAAGGTGCGCGATTTTCTTTGCCAAGAGAACCCGCGCGCGCTGGAAGCGATTGCGCGCGTATTCAGTGATGCGCTGGCGCGTCAACTTTGGCGCACGCGCCGCAACAGCGTGCGGGACGCGCTCGCCGATATCGGGGGCGCCGATGCCGAGCGCGCCTGAAGCCAAGGGCTGCCGCCCCGGCGCCCCAGAAGTGAAAGGCTGGTGTCCGGGCGCGTACGCCCCGATGCAGAGCAACGACGGCTTGCTCATGCGCGCCAAAATCGTCGGCTCGCGCATCGCCTCTGCGCAAGTTGAGGCGCTGGCCGCGATCGCATCCGCTTGCGGCAATGGCCTCGTCGACCTGTCGCAACGCGCGCAATTGCAGCTGCGCGGCGTGAGCGAGGCCACGCTCGGCGATGCGCTGCAGCGTCTCGACGCCGCCGGCCTGCTCGCGCCCGACGCTGACGCTGAACGCGTGACGAATATTGTCGCCTCTCCGCTCGCCGGCCTCGGCGTGGGCGCCTTCGACGCCAATGCGCTCGCGACCGAGCTGGCGCAAGGGCTGCAGGCGGATGCGTCGCTGCGCGCGCTCCCGCCGAAATTCCTCTTTGCCATCGACGACGGCGGTCCGCCGCCGCTGGACGACGTGGAAGCGGACATCCGCATCGAGGCGGCGCAAAGAGACAGAGTCGCCGTCAGCCTGGCCGGCGGCGACGATCGCGCCGCCGTTCTCGATCCGGCCGAAGCCGTTCCCGCCGCGCTCAGCCTCGCCCGGGCTTTTGTAGGGCTGCGCGATGGCGCGTTCGAGCTGCGCCGCATGCGCCGCCTCGTCGCCCGCCTCGGCGTGGACGCTGTGATGAATAAGGCGGAGATAATAGCCGAAGCTTACGTGCGACCCAGGCAAGCGGCGCCGGCCGCCTTTCTCGGCGCCGTCGGAACCAGCGTCTGCTATGCGGGCGTCGCCGCGCCGTTCGGCCGCTGGACGGCGGCGGAGCTTTTGCGCCTCGCGGCGCTGGCGCGAGAACACGGTTCTTCGGAGCTCCGCCTCACGCCCTGGCGCGCCTTTCTTATTCCAACGGAGACGCGCGAAGCGGCGCAGCGCATCGTCGCCGAGGCCGCCGCGCGGGGCCTCATCGTCTCGTCGGATGACCCGCGGCTCGCCGTCGTCGCCTGCCCCGGCGCGCCGGAATGTCCGCAGGCGCAGGGCGAGACGCGCGCGCATCTTGCGCGCCTTGCGCCACTCGCGCAAAAGCTTGCAGGGACGGATGGCGTCGGGCTCCATCTTTCCGGCTGCGCCAAAGGCTGCGCACGGCCGAAAAGCGCGCCCGTCACGCTCGTCGCCAGCAACGGCCTATTCGACCTTGTCGAAAACGGCGGCGCCGGCGACGCTGCGCATCTGAAGGGGCTGACGATCGACGCCGTGGAAAGCGCGCTCGCCGCGCGCACAAAGGAAAAGCTATGTCCGACGCCCTGACCTACATCCGCGACGGCGCGGCGATCTACGAGCGCTCCTTCGCAATCATTCGCAGCGAGGCCAATCTCGCGCGTTTTACGCAAGAGCAGGAAAAAGTCGCCGTGCGCATGATCCACGCCTGCGGCATGGTCGAGCTCGCCGACGACATCGAATTTTCGCCGACCTTCGTTGCAGACGCCAAAGCCGCCCTTCGCCGTGGCGCGCCCATTCTTTGCGACGCCAATATGGTTGCCCATGGCGTCACGCGCGCGCGACTGCCGGCGCAAAATCCGGTTGTCTGCACGCTGGCCGAGCCCGATGTCGCAACGATCGCCGCCGAGCTCGGCAATACGCGCAGCGCCGCCGCCATGGAGCTGTGGCGCAATCGACTCGACGGCGCCGTCGTTGCGATCGGCAATGCGCCGACGGCGCTGTTTCGCCTGCTCGAAATGCTCGACGAAGGCGCCGCGCGTCCCGCGGCGGTGATCGGCATGCCAGTGGGCTTCGTCGGCGCCGCGGAATCGAAAGAGGCGCTCGCCGCCGACGGGCGCGTGCCTTACGCGATCGTCAAGGGCCGCAAAGGCGGCAGCGCCATGGCTGCGGCGGCCATCAACGCGCTGGCGAGCGAGAAGGAATGAACGCTCTGCCGGCAAGATCGCAGGAGCGCGCCGTGACGCTCGGCGCGCTGATCGGCGTCGGGCTTGGTCCCGGCGACCCCGAACTCGTGACCGTCAAGGCGGCGCGCCTCATCGGCGAAGCCAAGATCATCGCCTATTTCGCCAAGCGCGGCCGCGCGAGCCACGCGCGCGGCATTGCAGAGCGCTACTTTCCGAAGGTTCGCGAAGAACTGCCGCTTCTTTATCCCGTCACGACTGAAATCCCGTTCGACGATCCGGCCTATGTCGCCGCGCTCGCGGGGTTTTACGAGGAAAGCGCCGCGCGCATCAGCGCCCATCTCGAACAGGGACTGGACGTCACGCTGCTGTGCGAAGGCGATCCGCTGTTCTACGGCTCCTTCATGCATATGTTCACGCGGCTCGAGCCGCGCTTCCGCGTCGAGATCTGCGCCGGCGTTTCCGGCATGTCGGGCTGCTTCGCGGCGGCGCGCCAGCCCATGACATGGGGAGACGACATTCTCACTGTTCTGCCCGCGACGCTCGACGAAGACACGCTCGCCGCGCGTCTCGCCGGCACCGACGCCGCCGTGGTGATGAAACTCGGCGGCAATTTCGCAAAACTCCGCCGCGCCATGCAGCGCGCCGGCGTGTTGGCGCGGGCGGTCTATGTTGAGCGGGGCGCGATGGCCGGCGAGAAGATCATGCCGATGAGTGAGAAGCAGGACGACGCGGCGCCCTATTTCTCCATGGCGCTGGTGCCGGGACAGGGCCGTCGTCCGTGAGCGGCCGTCTTTACATCGTGGGCCTCGGCCCGGCGGATGAACGCTGGCTGACCCTCGAAGCGCGCGAAGCGCTCGTCGAGGCGCAGGACATTATCGGCTACGAACCTTATGTCGACCGCGTGCCCCTGCGTGAAGGCCAGACGCGGCTCGCAAGCGACAATCGCGTCGAGCTCGACCGCGCGCGCGAGGCGCTGACGCGCGCACAGGGCGGGCGCATCGTCGCCGTCGTGTCGGGCGGGGATCCGGGCGTCTTCGCCATGGCGGCGGCCGTTTTCGAAGCGGTCGATCACGGCCCGCAGGAATGGCGCGATCTCGACATCCGCGTGCTCCCCGGCGTCTCCGCCATGCAGGCCGCGGCAGCGCGGCTCGGCGCGCCGCTCGGGCACGACTTCTGCGCGATATCGCTTTCGGATAATCTCAAACCCTGGGATGTGATCGAGAAGCGGTTGGAACATGCCGCGCGCGGCGATTTCGTCATCGCTTTATACAATCCGGCTTCCCGCGCCCGCCCGACGCGCATCGCCGACGCTTTTGCGCTGCTTCGGCGCTTTCTTCCCGGCGAGACTTTCGTTGGCCTCGCCAAATCCGTGGGCCGGGAAAAGGAAGAAATCATCCTGACGCAACTCGACGGCGTCGACCCTGCGCAGGTCGACATGGCGACGCTCGTCGTCATCGGCGCAAGCGGCACGCGTCGCATTGCGCGCCGCGGGGCCCGCGATTGGGTCTATAGTTCGCGGAAGGCGCTCTAGAATGGAGAAATGGCTCTCCATCATCGGCATCGGCGAAGCAGGGATCGAGTCGCTGCCGCCTGCCGCGCGCGCGCTCATCGCCAATGCGAGGCTGATCATCGGCGGCGCAAGACATCTTGCGCTCATAGGCGACGCGGCGGCGGAAAAGCTGAGCTGGCCCTCTCCGCTCACGGACGCCCTGCCGCGCCTTCTGGCCGAGCGCGGCAGCCCGACGGTCGTGCTCGCCTCGGGCGATCCCTTCTTCTACGGCGTCGGCGATCTCATCAGCCGGCATGTGTCGCGCGAGGAGATGTTCGTCATCCCATCGCCCTCCGCTTTTTCGCTCGCCGCCGCGCGGCTCGGTTGGAGTCAGCAGGATTGCGCTTTGCTGTCCCTGCATGGGCGCGCCTTCGAGCGTCTCACGCCGCATTTGCAGCCGCGCGCGCGCCTCCTTGCGCTCTCATGGGACGAGACGACGCCGGCGCGTATCGCCCAACGCCTCACCGCAAACGGCATGGGCGCGTCGCGGCTGATCGTGCTCGAACGCCTCGGCGGCCCGAAAGAACGCATCCACGAGACGCGCGCTGACGCGTTTTGTCTTGACGACGTCGCCGCGCTCAACACAGTCGCGATCGAGATCGTCGCTGATCCAAGCGCGCGCATCATCCCGCGCGCGCCCGGCCTGCCCGACGACTGGTTCGAAAATGATGGCCAGCTTACCAAGCGTGAAATTCGCGCCGTTACGCTCTCGGCGCTCGCGCCGCGCAAGGGTGAAACCTTATGGGACGTCGGCGCGGGCTCGGGCTCGATCTCGATCGAGTGGATGCTGAGCGATCCCAGCAATCGCGCCGTCGCCATCGAGCGTGATGCGCTGCGCGCGGCGCGCATTGCGCGAAACGCCCTCGCGCTCGGAACTCCCGATCTTGAAATCGTCACGGGCGCAGCGCCTCAGGCGTTGCTTGATCTGCAAGCCCCTGACGCCATTTTCATCGGCGGCGGCGCGAATGCCGAAACGCTGGAGGCGGCCTGGCGCGCGCTGCCCGCTCATGGCCGCATCGTCGCCAACGCGGTCACGCTCGAAACGCAGACGCTGCTGACGCAAGCCTTCGAAGAAAAAGGCGGCGACCTCACACATCTGCAAATCTCGCGCGCCCGCCCGGTCGGGCGCTTTCACGCGCTCGATCCCGCCATGGCGGTGCTGCAATGGCGCGGAGTGAAAGCGTGAGCGCACGTTACGCCGCCGGCATTGGCGCCCGCCGAGGCGTGGCGGCGGAAGCCGTCGTGGATCTCGTGCGCGAGGTCGCTTCCCGCCATGGCGCGCCGCTCTCGTCGCTGACGCTGTTCACGCTCGAAAGCAAGGCCGACGAAGCCGGGCTGCGCCAAGCGGCGGAGACGCTCGGTGTCAAACTTCTTTTCCTGCCGCTTGAAGCGCTCAGGGCGCGAAAGGGCGCGGCCCCGACTCACTCGCCGCGCGTGCAGGCCATGTTCGGCGTGGGCAGCGTCGCCGAAGCCGCCGCGCTCGTGGGCGCGGGACCCGGAAGCCGATTGCTCGCGCCCCGCGTTGCGACGCCTTACGTGGCCTGCGCGCTGGCGATCGGCGCAGAGGAATCAGAATGACCGTACATTTCATCGGCGCCGGCCCCGGCGCGCCCGATCTCCTGACGCTGCGCGGCCGCGATCTCATTGCGCGCTGCCCCGTGTGTCTTTACGCCGGCTCTCTCGTACCGGCAGGGGTCCTCGCGCATTGTCCGCCAAACGCGCGCATCGTCGACACGGCGCCGCTATCGCTCGACGACATCCTGATCGAAATGCAGGCCGCCGATGAGAAGGGCCTCGACGTCGCCCGCCTGCATTCGGGCGACCTTTCCATCTGGAGCGCAGTCGGCGAACAGACCCGCCGCCTGCGCGCCCTCGGCATTCCCTATACGATGACGCCGGGCGTCCCCGCCTTCGCCGCCGCCGCCGCCGCGCTGCAACGCGAGCTCACCCTGCCCGAGGTCGCGCAGTCGCTCGTCCTGACGCGCACCTCGGGGCGCGCCTCCGCCATGCCTGAGCGGGAAACGCTCCCGATCTTCGCCCAGTCGGGCGCGACGCTCGCGATCCATCTCTCCATCCATGTGCTGGCGCGCGTCGTCGAAGAGCTGACGCCCTTCTACGGCCCCGAATGCCCCGTGGCCCTCGTCTATCGCGCCTCCTGGCCGGATGAGACGATCGTGCGCGGCACGCTCGCCGACATCGAGACGCTCGCCGCACCGGCGCCGATGGAGCGTACGGCGCTGATCCTTGTCGGCCCCTCTCTCGGCGCGGAAGATTTCCGCGAAAGCGCGCTCTATGATGCGAGCTACGATCGGCGCTTCCGGCCGCGAGGAGAGCGGTGACGGCGCCTGGCCTGCTCGTCGCAGCGGCGCGGTCGAGCTCCGGCAAGACGACGCTGGCGCTCGGGCTCATGCGGGCGTTGGCGCGGCGCGGCCTGCGCGTCAGCGCCGTCAAATGCGGCCCCGACTATATCGACCCCGCCTTCCACGCCGCCGCGACCGGGCGCGACAGCCTCAACCTCGATTCCTGGGCCATGGCCCCCGGCGCGATCGCCGCATTGGCCGAGCTTGCCAGCGCCGACGCCGACATCATCATCGCCGAAGGCGCGATGGGGCTGTTCGACGGGGCGCCGGGCGGCGCGGCGGGAGTCGGCGCGAGCGCCGATATCGCCGCCCTGCTGGGCTGGCCCGTGCTGCTCGCGCAGGACGTTTCCGGACAGGCGCAGACGGCGGCGGCCGTCATTCGCGGCCTCGCGTCCCACGATCCGCGGCTGACGATTGCGGGCGTCGTCGCCAATCGCGTTGGCAGCGAGCGCCATCTTCGGCTCGTCGCCGACGCGGTCGCGGCGTTGGGCTTGCCGTTTTTCGGCGCGCTGCCCCGGGACGAAACGGTCCGTCTCCTCGAGCGGCATCTCGGCCTTGTACAGGCCAATGAGACTGAGGGCCTCGACGGACGGCTGAATGCGCTTGCGGATTTCGTCGAGAGGCGTCTCGACATCGAGGGAATCGCGCAAGCTGCCCGCGCCGGCCGCGTCTCGCCCGCGCCCGCTTTTGCGATAAAGCCCCCGGCGCAACGAATCGCCGTCGCCCGCGACGACGCCTTCTCCTTCTTCTACCCCCATCACGCGCGGGGCTGGCGCGCGGCTGGCGCTGAACTTCTTCCCTTCTCGCCGCTGGCTGACGAAGCGCCGCCCCCGGATTGCGATCTCTGCTGGCTGCCCGGCGGATATCCGGAACTTCACGCGGGGCGGCTGGCGCAATCCCGCAACTTCCTCTCGGGCCTCCGTCATTTCGCCAAGACGCGGCCGATACATGGGGAATGCGGGGGGTTCATGGTTCTCGGCCGCTCCCTGATCGACGCCAAGGGCGCGGCCCATGAGATGGCGGGCCTCCTGGATCTCGAGACCAGTTTCGCCACGCGCAAGCTGCATCTCGGTTACCGGCAGGCCAAACTCGCCGCCGACCACTTCCTGGGAAAAAAGGGCGCGAGCTTCCGGGGCCACGAATTTCACTACGCCACAGTCGTGAGACAATCGGGCGAGCCCTTCGTTCTGGCCAGGGACGCGTATGGCGAAACAGACAAAACCGAGGGCCTGCGGACCGGCGCCGTTTCGGGCTCCTTCTTCCACCTCATTGCGTAAGACAAAAAAAGGGGCCGCCGGAAGACCAGCGGCCCAAGTCAAGGGAGGAAACGCCCAAGGAGGGCTACGGAGCGAGACCAATCTCGCTGCGTAACCATATTCATAATGCTGCATCGC
This sequence comes from Methylocystis sp. NC52PC, assembly GCF_055698645.1. Taxonomy (NCBI): domain Bacteria; kingdom Pseudomonadati; phylum Pseudomonadota; class Alphaproteobacteria; order Hyphomicrobiales; family Methylocystaceae; genus Methylocystis; species Methylocystis sp. NC52PC. The sequence continues at coordinate 3,909,458 of NZ_CP170127.1, forward strand.
ACAAGTGTCAAGAAAAAATTGCTGCAATGCAATCGCATGCCTGAAGGGCTGCTCCTGGCTCGCGCTTGGCTTCAGATTTATTGGGGATTAGGACGTCTTGGATGCGGGGGCAGGATTTGAACCTGCGACCTTCAGGTTATGAGCCTGACGAGCTACCGGGCTGCTCCACCCCGCGCCGAGACGCTAAAAAGCGCCGCTTTTGGGCGGCGCTATGTGTGTGATCGGAAGAGGAAGGTTGATGTGTTTGGCAGGCCTGGCGACGACCTACTCTCCCAGGTCTTGAGACATAGTACCATTGGCGCTGAAGCGTTTGACGGCCGAGTTCGGGATGGGATCGGGTCTGATCGCTTCGCCGAAGGCCACCAGGCCGGCGAAACACATCGAAGCAAATGGGCGCTTTTGGCGCTTGTCTTTCTATCTCGGCCCTGACGCATACGTCCGAAAAGTGCGTAGCGGTTTTCGGATGAACGTATGCGCAAGGATTGTGATGGGCGTTGATAAATGAGAGCGATCAAGCTCAATCGAGCTATTAGTACCGGTAAGCTACGCGCGTCGCCGCGCTTCCACACCCGGCCTATCAACGTGGTCGTCTTCCACGGCTCTCGAGGGAGAACTCGTTTTGAGGTGGGTTTCCCGCTTAGATGCATTCAGCGGTTATCCCGTCCATACATAGCTACCCTGCACTGCGGCTGGCGCCACAACAGGTCCACCAGAGGTATGTTCATCCCGGTCCTCTCGTACTAGGGACAAATCCTCTCAATTCTCCTACACCCACGGCAGATAGGGACCGAACTGTCTCACGACGTTCTGAACCCAGCTCACGTACCACTTTAATCGGCGAACAGCCGAACCCTTGGGACCTTCTCCAGCCCCAGGATGTGATGAGCCGACATCGAGGTGCCAAACAACCCCGTCGATATGGACTCTTGGGGGTTATCAGCCTGTTATCCCCGGCGTACCTTTTATCCGTTGAGCGATGGCCCTTCCACGAGGGACCACCGGATCACTATGACCGACTTTCGTCTCTGCTCGACTTGTCTGTCTCGCAGTCAGGCAGGCTTATGCCATTGCACTCGACGAGCGATTTCCGACCGCTCTGAGCCCACCATCGCGCGCCTCCGTTACTCTTTGGGAGGCGACCGCCCCAGTCAAACTGCCTACCATGCATTGTCCCGGCCCCGGATGACGGAGCGCGGTTAGACATCCATGACGATAAGGGTGGTATTTCAAGGGTGGCTCCACACGAGCTGGCGCCCATGCTTCAAAGCCTACCACCTATCCTACACATGCCGACACGAATGCCAATGCAAAGTTACAGTAAAGGTGCACGGGGTCTTTCCGTCTGACCGCAGGAACCCCGCATCTTCACGGGGAATTCAATTTCACTGAGCTGACGTTGGAGACAGCGGGGAAGTCATTACGCCATTCGTGCAGGTCGGAACTTACCCGACAAGGAATTTCGCTACCTTAGGACCGTTATATTTACGGCCGCCGTTTACCGGGGCTTCAATTCAAGGCTTGCACCTCTCCTCTTAACCTTCCGGCACCGGGCAGGCGTCAGACCCTATACGTCATCTTGCGATTTCGCAGAGCCCTGTGTTTTTGTTAAACAGTTGCCACCCCCTGGTCTGTGCCCCTCCGATCTGGTTGCCCAAACCGAAGGCCTCCTTATCCCGAAGTTACGGAGGTAAATTGCCGAGTTCCTTCAACGTCATTCTCTCAAGCGCCTTGGTATGCTCTACCAGTCCACCTGTGTCGGTTTCGGGTACGGTCTGATGTGGAGGCTATTTCCTGGCGCCGCTAGGCCGCCCGAACAATCCAGTAAGTTCGAACGACTTCCGCAACGCGTCACCATCCACTGGCTCACGAATATTAACGTGATTCCCATCGACTACGCCTTTCGGCCTCGCCTTAGGGACCGGCTAACCCTGCGAAGATTAACTTTACGCAGGAACCCTTGGACTTTCGGCGACACTGTCTTTCACAGTGTTTCTCGTTACTCATGTCAGCATTCGCACTTCCGATACCTCCAGAGCGCCTCACGGCTACTCCTTCAACGGCTTACGGAACGCTCCGCTACCGCTCATCCTTGCGGATGAACCCAAAGCTTCGGCTCGTGGCTTGAGCCCCGTTACATCTTCGGCGCGAGAACCCTTATTTAGACCAGTGAGCTGTTACGCTTTCTTTAAAGGATGGCTGCTTCTAAGCCAACCTCCTGGTTGTTTTGGGATTCTTACATCCTTTCCCACTTAGCCACGAATTGGGGGCCTTAGCTGTTGGTCTGGGTTGTTTCCCTCTCCACGATGGACGTTAGCACCCACCGTGTGTCTCCCGCATAGTTCTTCCAGGTATTCGGAGTTTGGTTGGGTTTGGTAAGTCTGTGGGACCCCCTAGCCCATCCAGTGCTCTACCCCCTGGAGAATACATGCGAGGCGCTACCTAAATAGCTTTCGCGGAGAACCAGCTATTTCCGAGTTTGGTTGGCCTTTCACCCCTAACCACAAGTCATCCGAGTCTATTTCAACAGACACCGGTTCGGTCCTCCAGTGCGTGTTACCGCACCTTCAACCTGCTCATGGCTAGATCACTCGGTTTCGGGTCTAAAGCAACGAACTGAACGCCCTGTTCAGACTCGCTTTCGCTGCGCCTACGCCTACCGGCTTAAGCTTGCTCGTTACTTTAAGTCGCTGACCCATTATACAAAAGGTACGCCGTCACCCTTGCGGGCTCCGACTGTTTGTAGGTATCCGGTTTCAGGGACTGTTTCACTCCCCTCGTCGGGGTGCTTTTCACCTTTCCCTCACGGTACTTGTTCACTATCGGTCGCTGAGGAGTACTTAGGCTTGGAGAGTGGTCTCCCCATGTTCAGACAGGATTGCACGTGTCCCGCCCTACTCGTATCCCATAGCCTTCGAAATCCCTACGGGGCTGTCACCCACTATGGCCCGACTTTCCAGTCGGTTCGAGTTAAAAGACTATGAGCATTGGCCTGGTCCGCGTTCGCTCGCCACTACTAACGGAGTCTCGTTGATGTCCTTTCCTC
>NZ_CP170127.1:3917500-3935904 GCF_055698645.1 Methylocystis sp. NC52PC
AACGGCTATATCACTACCTATAATCACATGTCGGGCTTCGCCCGCGGCATCACCGAGGGCGTCCGCGTCAAGCAGGGGCAGGTTGTCGGCTTTCTTGGTTCGACGGGCCTCTCGACAGGCCCGCATCTCCACTACGAAGTCATGGTCAACGGCCATTTCGTCGATCCGATGCGCGTGAAGCTTGCGCGCACGCGCGAAATCGAGGGGCGCATGCTGGCCGAGTTCAAAAAGGAGCGCGACCGCATCGATTCGTTGATGGCCAAGGCGCCCAACAGCAGCAAGGTCGCCACGCGCAGCGGAGCTGCTCCGACGGCAAGCCGATAAGGAGATCAAGCCGCGCGGCGCAGGGCGGCCGGCGTCGGGCGGGCCGCACGGATAGCCGTCGCAATGGCGTCGATCGTGGCCATGGTCTCGCGCTTGAGCGTCTCGCGCGGCAACTCCACTTTGAAGGTCCGCTCCAGAGCGACAAGCAGGCGGATCGCGTCGAAGGAGCTCAGACCCAGCGCGTAAAGGTTGGCGCGCGGCGTCAACTGCGCCGCCGGAAGGACGAGCTTCGCTTCCTGCTGGATGAGGCGTTGGATGGCCGCGATCATTTTTCTATCTCCGCATCGCTTCTCAAAACCGATGTTCGAAGATTAGGCGCTGGCGTGCGCCGTGTTCGTGCGCGTGCGCACATGGCCGACGGGCAGGCATGGTCTTAGAACCCAAGCCGTCGCCTGACGCCCTCGGCGCGCGCGCCAGCCGCCCGCAAGGCGCGCAGAGTCTCTGATCCCCGGCTTTTGGCGAGCTTCTCGCCCGCATCATCAAGAACGAGGTCGTGATGCCGATAGCGCGGCTCAGGCAGGTCGAGAAGGCGTTGCAGCAGGCGGTGCAGGCTCGTGGCGAAGAAGAGATCATGGCCGCGCACGACATCGGTCACGCCCTGCAAAGCATCATCCACGACGACGGCGACATGGTAGCTTGCGGGCGTATCCTTGCGGGCGAGCACGACGTCGCCCCATTGCGCAGGATCACAGGCAGTAATTGCAAAGTCGTCGCCCTCCCGCCATTCCCGCCAGCTTAGCCCCTCCCCGGCCAGAGCCGCAGCCCTCTGCATGTCGAGCCGCAGCGCAACGCCGCCCCGAGCCAGAATGTCGCGCGCAGACCGGCGCGGCTTCTCGCGGCAGGTACCGGGATAGAGCGGCGCGCCGTCCGGGTCCCTGGGCCAATCGGGATGCGCCGCCGCAACGGACGCGATGTCCGAGCGCTTGCAGTCGCAGGCGTAGAGCAGCCCCATGGCGTCGAGCTCTTCGAGCGCGCGCGCGTAATCCTCGAAGTGTTCCGACTGGCGCCGCACGGGCGTTTCCCAAGCGAGGCCGAGCCAAGCGAGGTCCTCATAAATCGCCGTCTCGAATTCGGCGCGGGCGCGGCCCCGGTCGATATCTTCGATGCGGAGCAAAAAGCGGCCGCCGCTTGCGCGCGAGAGGGTGAAATTGAGCAGCGCCGAATAGGCGTGGCCGAGATGCAGAAAACCATTCGGCGAGGGCGCGAAGCGGAAGACGCGGGACGTCATGCGCGCCTCGGCGAAAGCCTTCCCCTAACGCCCGCTTGCGCGGAAAGCGTTAGGGCGAGGATTGCAAATCCCACTATCATCGAGCGCCCCAGCCGCCTCATCCGGCGCCCGCCTCAGGCGCGGGCCTTCATCCGCCCGCCCTCCGCGATCGCCAGAGCGGCGGCGAAGGCTTGTTCCCTGTCGAGCTCGCTCGTATCGAGCAGCACGGCGTCGGCGGCCGGCTTCAAGGGCGCGGCGCTGCGTTCGCTGTCGCGGGCGTCGCGCTTTTTCACATCCTCGAGGATGGCGACGTAATCGACCTCCTCGCCGCGCGAAGCCAACTCCAGCGCGCGGCGTTGGGCGCGGGTTTCGGGCGAGGCGGTGACGAAAACCTTCACCGTGGCGTTCGGGCAGATGACCGTGCCGATGTCGCGGCCGTCGAGCACCGCCCCCTCGGGCCGTGAGGCGAAATTGCGCTGCAGGTCGATCAGCGCGGCACGCACCGCCGGCATCGCGCCCATCAGCGAGGCCGCCTCGCCCATCTCGCGACCGCGCAGCCGCGCCTCGTCGAAGTCGATGAGCGACAGGCCGCGCGCCGCCTCCACCGCCGCCTCCACGTCGTCGAGCGGCAGACCCTCGTCCATGAGCGCGCAGGCGGTCGCGCGATAGAGCAGGCCGGTGTCGAGATGCGGCAGGCCGTAATGCGCCGCAAGCCGGCGGGCGAGCGTGCCCTTGCCGGAGGCCGCAGGCCCATCGATTGCGATCACGAAGCTCACGAGAAGCGCGCTCCGAGACCCTCCATCAGCGGGCGGAAGGAGGGGAAGCTCGTTGCAATCATGGTCTGGTCGTCGACCGTCACCCCTTGCCGCGCGGCGAGGCCCATGACGAGGAAGCTCATGGCGATCCGGTGATCGAGATGCGTTTCGACGATTCCGCCGCCCGCGACCGGGCCGCCGCGCACGATGAGATCGTCGCCCACAATCTCGCAATCGACGCCATTGGCGACGAGCCCTGCCGCTATGGCGGCGAGGCGATCCGACTCCTTCACCCGCAGTTCGGACAAACCGCGCATGCGCGTCTCGCCCTTGGCGAAGGCGGCGGCGACGGCGAGGATCGGATATTCGTCGATCATGGAGGGCGCGCGCTCGGCCGGAACGTCGACGCCTTTGAGCGTCGAAAAGCGGGCGCGTACGTCGGCGACCTCTTCGCCGCCCTCCTCGCGCTTATTGTCGAGCGTAATGTCGGCGCCCATTTCGCCGAGCGTCGTCAACAGTCCGCTGCGCAGCGGATTGGTCATGACCCCTTCGACGACAATGTCGGAGCCCGGCGTGATCAAGGCCGCAACCAGCGGAAAGGCGGCTGACGACGGGTCGGCGGGCACGCGCACGGGGCGCGCGACGAGTTCGGGCCGCCCCTCCAGCGTGATCTTGCGGCCATGCGCGCCATGGGGCGCGCTCGTGACCTTCGCGCCGAAATGCGCCAGCATTTTTTCGGTATGGTCGCGCGACGCCTCGGCCTCGATGACCACGGTGCGCCCAGGCGAATTGAGGCCGCAGAGCAGCACCGCCGATTTGATCTGCGCCGAGGCGACGGGCGTCTTGTATTCGACTGGCAGCGGCTCGGCCGAGCCCTGCAGGACGAGCGGCAGCCGCCCGCCCTCCGCCTGTTCAAGCACCTGCGCGCCCTGCAGCGTCAGCGGGTCGAGAATGCGCTTCATCGGGCGCTTGCGCAGCGACGCGTCGCCATCGAAGCGCGCGACGATGGGGTGGCCCGCGACGACGCCCATCATCAGCCGCGACCCGGTGCCGGCGTTGCCGAAGTCGAGCGTCTCCACGGGTTGCAGCAGCGAGCCGAGCCCCGCCCCCCAGACGCTCCAGCTGCCGGGACCATGGCGCGTGACCTTGGCGCCGAGCTGGCGCGCCGCCTGCGCCGTGCGCAGCACGTCCTCGCCTTCGAGCAGCCCCTCGATCCTGGTCTCGCCGATGGCGAGCAGGCCGAAGATCATGGAGCGGTGGGAGACGGATTTATCGCCCGGCGGACGGACGCGGCCCGTCAGCGGGCCGGAGGCGGCGGCGCTCAGCGGCGCGGCGGGAGCGTGGGAGGCGTCCAAAATGCGGGCCCTTGGCAAGCGGCGCGCATCCGCGGCCGCCGCTACGGGGCCGCGGCCAGCGCGCGGGAATTTGTCCTGGAGCGGGCGATGGGAATCGAACCCACGACATACAGCTTGGGAAGCTGTCGTTCTACCACTGAACTACGCCCGCGCGATTCCATGTGTAACGCTCGTTTGGCCAGAATTCAACTTGGGTTCCGCCGCGGTCGCGCGGTCAAGCCGCGTCCTGCTCGGCCTCCGCCTCCGCCTTGGGGAGCGTCACGCGCACGATCAACCCCTTGGGCGCGCGGTCGAGCAGCGCGACCGAGCCGCCATGGCTTTCGACGAGCGATCGCACGATCGACAGGCCGAGTCCGAAGCCGCCCTTGTCCCCCATCGTCCGCCCGGCCTGGCCGCGCACGAATGGTTCGAAAACAGTCGATTTGATTTCGGCGGGAACGCCCGGGCCATCGTCGCAGACGTCGATCTGAAGACGGCCCTCGGAATCCTCGGCCGCCCTGATCTCGACGTTCGCCGCGTAATTGACCGCGTTCTCGACCAGATTGGTGAACACCCGGGCCATCTCGGAGAGCGAGCCGCGCATCATGAACTCGCCGTCGCTCGCATAAGCGACGTTGTGGCCCAGATCGTTGAACTCGTCGACGACCGTCTGGATGACGCTGCCGAGGTCGATCAGCGAATGATCCGCGCGCGTGTTCTCGGTTCGCAGATATTCCAGATTCTTTCGCAGCATCAAATCCATGAGATGGATGTCTTTCTGCATCTTCCGGCGTAATTCCGGGTCGGCGATGAACTCCGTCCGCAAATTCAACCGCGTGATGATGGTCTTGAGATCATGGCTGACCGCCGCGAGAACATGCGTGCGCTCGGTCATCATCGCCAGAATGCGCTCCTTCATGCCGCGGATGGCGCGGCTGAGATCGCGAATCTCTCGCGGGCCGCGGTCGGTGAGGGCCGCCTTGAGGCCCTCGCGGGTCGGAAAGGACTCGGCCCGCCGCGCGAGCTCGGCGAGCGGCGCGATGATGGCGTTCGACAGGAAAAGCATCACGGCCGTCGCGCTGATGAAGAACAGGAAGCCGACCCGGGCCCAGCGCGTGAAGAAAAAGGGATAACTCGGCTCCGGCTCCCAGAGCCAGCGCCACAGCAGCCGCGGCGGCTTCCTGTGCTGCGCGACAGAGACGAGCGCATAACCGCCCTTCTCCAGCTCGAGCGCGAGCGTGTCATGCGCGGCGTTGAGAGGGGCCGTGGCGAATGCTTTGGCGGCGCCGGTCAGATGCGCATTGATACGCCTGATCTCGGCTGAAAAAACCGGTTCCTTCGTCTCGAACGGAACCGGCTTCGCGTCGCTGACGACGATGCTGGTGTAAGGCGCCGCGAAATGAATTTTGTGGATGATGGTCTCGCGGTCCGCCGGCGGCGCCGAATCGAGCGCGACCAGAACGCCAGTCAGGAAGTCCGCCTCTGAGACGTAGTGCCGCCGCCCTTCGGACTCCATCACGTGCAGCATCACGACGATGACGAGCTGATAAGCCAGAATGGAGCCGAGAATCAGCAGCGAGATCTGGCCGAGGAGATGATCGGGCCGCAGCCGGCGGATGATGTCCGACAGCGCCATTGGGGGTTCCTCCGCGGGCTGTTGTCCAAATCGACGGACGTATGAAGTTGCGAGCAGGCGGCGCCCTATTTGGCCCCGAAGTGCTTGGCGAGCTTGAGACCCTGCCCCTGGTAATTCGAGACGCCGCCCTCGCCGTAGAGCGCCTCCGGCGTCTCGGCCATGCGCTCGTAGACCAGGCGGCCGATGAACTGGCCGTCCTCCAGCACGAAGGGCACTTCGCGGGAACGCACTTCGAGAACCGCGCGGGCGGCGGGCCGGCCATCGGGACCGGCGCCGAATCCGGGATCGAAGAAGCCGGCGTAATGAACGCGAAACTCGCCGATCGCGGCGTCCATCGGAGCCATTTCGGCGGCGAGATCGGGTGGAATGGCGAGCCGCTCGCGCGAGGCGAGGATGTAGAAATCGCCGGGATCGAGGATCAGCCGGCCATCCCGCGCCGGCAGCGGGTCCCAGTAATCGTCGACCCGATAGGCGCCGACCCGGTCGACGTCGATGACATCGGTATGCTTCTGGGCGCGATAGCCGACGACCCCGCCAAAAGCCTCGGCGCCGAGCGCGACGCGCAGCACCATCCCGTCCCGCAGATTGAGCGGCCCGTCGACGAGCGGAAGGCGCGCATGCAACTCGGCGAGCGCCGAATCCGAGAGCGCGCGAGCGCCCTGCCCCGGGCCCGACGGCCGCGTTCGGAACCGAAGCTGGTTGAGCCGCGATCCCATTCGCGCGCGAATTGAAAAGCTGCGCGGCGAGACTTCGGCGTAGAGCGGCCCCTGATAGCCGGGCTCGACTTCGTCGAAGCGATCGCCGCGATCGGTGATGAGGCGGGTGAAAATATCTAGCCGCCCAGTCGAGCTCTTGGGGTTGGCCGCGCCGGAGACGCTCCCGGACAGCGCGAGGCTCTCCAGCAACGGCACGACATAGACGCAGCCGCGCTCGAGGATGACCCCGTCGCCCTGAAGCGACATCTCGTCATAAGCCAGCGCCGAGAGGATGTCCTTGACGCTGCGATCCTTGCCGGGAAGGAAGCTGGCCCGTACCCGATAGGCTGTGGCGCCGAGCCGCAGATCGAGGCTCGCAGGCTGGATTTGCCCCTCGGCGAGCGGCGCGCAGACGCGGATCGTCCCCGTCTCGGCCATGGCGGCGATCTGTCGGCTGGAGAGCACGCCGCCCTGCGCATGTTCTGGAGGCGTCATGCCGCTTCAACTCCTGGACCCAACAAAGCTCTCGAACTGGGATAGCGCCGAGCCTGCAAAAGGGCAAATAGCGACCCCGCCATTTCAGGAGATTGACAGGCCCGCCCGCTTTTCGGATTACTGCGCCGTGGTTATTTGAGCCGGCCGGCTTGCCGCCACGTTAAACCAAAGCGCTAAAAGGCCGGGTCTCCCGCCGGAAACCCGTTTGCGATCAAGCCGCGGCCCGCTGTCGGCGCCGCTTTCAGGATGCGGCGCGTCGGCGCGCCCGGAGGGAGAGAAGAATGTCCAAAGACGGCCTGCGCAAGCTCAAGCCGGCGACGCAGCTCATCCATGGCGGGACGACGCGCTCCACCTTCGGCGAGATGTCGGAGGCGCTGTTTCTCACGCAGAGCTTCGCCTATCCGACGATGGAGGCGGCCGAGGCGCGCTTCAAGGGCGACGATCCGGGCTTCATTTACTCCCGCTTCTCCAATCCGACCGTCGCCATGTTCGAGCAGCGCATGATCCTGCTCGAGGGCGCGGAGGCCGCCCGCGCGACGGCGAGCGGCATGGCCGCCGTCACGGCGAGCCTTCTTGCGCAAGTGAAGGCGGGCGACCATGTGGTCGCGGCGCGTGCGCTGTTCGGGTCGTGTCTCTATGTCGTCGAGGACCTGCTGCCGCGGCTGGGGGTCGCCTCGACCCTCGTCGACGGCGCCGACCTCGCCCAGTGGAAAGCGGCGGTTCGTCCCGAAACCAGGCTGTTCTTCCTCGAAAGCCCGACCAATCCGGGGCTCGAGGTCTATGATCTGAAGGCCATCGCCGACATCGCCCATGACGCGGGCGCGCGGTTCGTCGTCGACAACGTCTTTGCGACGCCGCTTTTGCAAAAGCCTTTCGAGCTCGGCGCCGACGTCGTCGTCTATTCCGCCACGAAACATATCGACGGCCAGGGACGCTGTCTCGGCGGCATTATTCTCTCCTCACAGGCGATCATCGAGGAGAGCATCCATAATTTCCTGCGCCAGACCGGCCCGGCCATGTCGCCGTTCAACGCCTGGGTGATGCTCAAAGGTCTGGAAACCCTCCCGCTGCGCGTCGGCCAGCAAACGGCGAGCGCGGGACGAATTGCGGATTTTCTCGCTGAACAAACGGGCGTGACCAAGGTGCTCTATCCCTTCCGCCCGGACCATCCGCAGGCGGAGCTTGCTCGGCGGCAGATGAGCGGCGGCGGCACGCTCGTGAGCTTCTTCATGGAGAGCAAAGAGCAGGCCTTCAAGCTCGCCAATGCGCTCCATATCATCAAGATTTCGAACAATCTGGGCGACGCCAAGAGCCTGATGACGCATCCGGCGACGACCACCCATCAGCGCCTGACCCCGGAGGCGCGGGCGACGCTTGGGATAACCGACGGCATGCTGCGCCTGTCGGTCGGTCTGGAAGACGTCGAGGATCTGATCGAGGATCTCGCCGAAGGCCTCGCCGCCTCCAGGCGGTGAAACTTCCGCGTCGACGCCGCAAGGAGGGACCGGCGTCGACGCGGGCGTAGCGCATGCTGCCAAGAAGATCAGGCCGGCGGCGCGCGCGCCCGGTTCGACAGGCGGGGCCGAGGCGCCGGCGCGGCGTGGTCCGCCACCATCCAGGGGAGGCTAACAGGCTGGATGGCCGCCTTGCCGACATGACCGGGCCACGCCGCTGGGGGAGCGGCGCCGCGGCAGAGCGTCTGACAGAGGACGCAGTCAATGCCACGGTCGTTTGCGGGGCCCGGCCGCCCCTTCTGCGCGTCGGACAGGGGGGCGCCCGACGCGAAACAGATAAAAAAAGACGCGAAAGTGTCCGATGGTCCCGCGACTGCGCGCGCGGCGAGCGGCGCCGCGAAGGGCGCGCTCGTCACCAGCGCGGCCGCCGTCAGCAGAACGCGCCCGACCACATGGCCGATCAGGCTCGCCGCTTTGGCGCGCAAGGACAGGAGGGAGACCATTCGCGTCACTGCCGCGTCCGCTTATGACGCGACGCGCGGAAACCGCGCTCGGCGCTCGAGATCGATGAGGCGGATGGCGCCGCCCTGCACGTCCCGCCACAAACCGAGCGGCCCCAGCGTCGCGCCTGAGGCGACGACGATGCTGCGCTCCTGTTTTTCTTGTGTTTTGAGCGTTGCGAGCGCCGCTTGCGCCAAAGCGCAACTACGGCCGCTCGGCGGCTTCTTGATGCCCATTGCATTTCTCCCGATGGCCGCTTTTCCACGGCCTCTTCCGTTGCATGGCCAAACGCATGCGCGTCCTGAAGACAGGCGATCGCCGCATTGTGCCGTCAGCGTGTGAAGATCAGGAGAAACTCGGCGGCGCGCGGGCCTGACGCGCAAAATCGCGCGGCGTCGCAACTGGAAGGCGCTCCGACGCCGCCCACTGGACCGGCGCCCAATCGACCGACCTGACGCCAAGCGTCATGGGACGCGCAGCGACCGGAGCGACGCCATCGCAGAAGGACTGGCACAGGGCGCAGTCATGATGACGGTGGTGACGATGCGTATGACCGGGCGCCTTTTGCGACGCATGTTCGGCCACGGCGTTCAGGCAGATTTCCGACAGCCCGAAGGCCTCATGCGCAGTGGCGACGCCATTCGCCGCCGGCGCGATGGCCTGCACGGCCAGCGCCAGAGCGAAAAGGGCAAATGTCAGCCACCGACGGGGCATAGAACGCCTTCAGTCTTGAAACCGCATCCTTGCGAAGAACGCCATAGAAGCAAAAATACCAGGCGCCTGCAACCGATCGCGTCAAATATAAGGGGGCTTCCTCACTTTTCGTGCTGATTTGCGGTTGGCGACTTCAAGGGCCGCCGATGCGACGCCCGCTGAAGGTGAGGGATCGACCGTGTCGCGCCGAGGCTCTTTCTCCCCGGAGGCAGCCTTTCAGCTGCGTCTGGCGGAGAACAGCGCCAGGACGGCAACGTCGTCGAGATCATTCGCGGCGGCCTGCGGCGTGAACGTCGCCTGGCCGTTTGGAATCGGTCGCCAGTCCTGCGCCGGCGAGCCGTCCTTCAACATCTCCGAGAAATGCGCTTCGACGAGCTTCGTCTTCATCGAGCGGCGGAACAGGTAGGGCAGCGACTGGTCCAGCGTGTCGAGCCGGATGGGCGCGCCCGCCGCTTTCTGGAACGCGTCCCACACGTCCGGAAGATCGTGCTTGAGGCTCAGCAGCACGCAAGGGGCGCCGGCTGGCGCAGTGGCAAGCGATTGCACGGTCGCATAGAGCGCCCCGAGGCGCTTCTCGACTGCGTCGCGCGCAACGGCTCCTCCGGGCTTGGCGACGTAACGGAACGTCATGGCCACGTCGCTGATGGCGCGGTAATTCACCCTTCGGAACGTCTTGGGCATCCGAAGGGTCCACCGCGACACCGCGCCCCGGCCTTCGAACGGCAGGTAATCGTCACTTTGTCCCGAGAGCTCGAAGCGGCCACCGTCCTCGCGCACCGTGCTGAGCGCGATCCAGGGCGCCTGCGTCACGCCGTCAGGGGCGATGTCGGGCATGTTTGCGGCCGGCGCGACCTTGCGGCGGAAGGCCTCCTCCAGCACCAGTTCTCCCGTCAACGGGGCCCCTGGGGTCTGGAGATAGGGGATCGTGACCTGCACGCTGCGCAGGCGCCGGTCGTAATGACCGGGGTAGTCGATGTCGAACAGCGCCTCGGGGATGGTGAAACGCGCTTCGCCGGTTTCGCGCAACGTCCATAGGGCTTGCGGCGCGATCTGACGCAGGGATATCTGGCGCGTGATCTCGGCGAGCTCCGGCGGCTCGACATAGGCGCGCTCCATGTCGGCGAGGCAGGCCAGCAGCTCGTGTCCGCTCATGAGCTCGCCCCGCGCATCCGCGGGCCGCGAGACGCGCACGAAGGCGCGTGGCTCCCGCTCGTAGCCGAACGAGGCCTGGGCCATGAGCGCGCGCTCGAGCGCCAGGTCGAAGCAGCGGCGGAACAGCTCCATCTGGCGTTCGATGCGATAATCGAACAGCTCGACGTTCGAGTGCTTCTGCTCCAGATAGGTCTTCACCTGATCCGCGTACAACACAGCGTCCTGCTGGACTGCGAGCTCGCGTTCGGCCACGCCTTTGCGCAGGACCGCCACGGCGGCGGCGTGTTCGGCCCGCTTGACGTCGGCCGCGGCCTGATGCAGTTGCGCCGCCCATTCGCGCTCGCGCAGCACGTAGCTCGCCTGCTTGCCCAGCAAACCGGCGAAGAAGCTGTGCATGGCGCCGATCGCCTGCTTCTCGCGCGACAGGGCGGACTGAAGCCCCGCGAGTTGCTGCCCGCCGAAATGGACCGCCACGCCGCCGCCGAGCGGCTTCACCGCGGCCTCGATGCTCGGGATGATCTGCAGCACAGACCCCAGGATCTCGATGTTGGACGCCTCCGCGGCCTTGTCGGCGGCCTTGAAGCTTTCCTCGATCTCGCCGGCCTCCTCGGAGAGGATTGTGCCGCCGGAGATGATGCCGGCACCGCTCACTGTGGTGGAGCCTCCCACGCCGGTCGCGCCCATGGCGGCCGCGGCGGCCGGCCCCCCGAACGCCGCGCCCAGCAGCAGCGGAGCGACGCTCAACACCGAAAGCGAGCCGACCTTCACGTCCTTGGCCTGCACGAGATTCAACGTGCGCTGCAACGTGTAGCGCTCGGCCTTGCCGGCTTCCTCGGGTTTGGGAGCCAAGGTGGGTTCGGCCAGGTCGGCTCCCAATAGGTCTCGGTAGTGGCGCCATCGCTCCAGGGGGGCCAGCCGTTCGGCTCGGGCGCTTTCCACCGCCCTGGCGGCCTCGTCCACCTGCGCCTGTCGGGTCTGGAGAATGAGATCGGCCAGGTCCTTCTCGTTCTGGGCCCGCTTGTAGGCCAGTTCCTCCGCATCCCGACGGTCGCGCGATTCGCTGAGCGCCGAGCCGAGCCTCGCCACCGCTTCGGCCAGCGCCACGGCCTCGCGATGCACGGCGCGGAAACGCCGCCGCGGCGGCGGCGCGGTCAGCGCGGCCGCGACGTCAGCAATGTCGAGCCCGGCCGCCGCCGCCTCAGCCAGCAGGGCCGGGTCGATCGGCGGAGAGAACAAAGGCAGCTGTATCTGCTGGCCGTCGATGTTCATGCCGTTGCGGACCTTGTACAGGCGGTCTTCCACCAGGTCCCACAGGGCCAGCAGCTTCTGGTTCCTCGGCACTCCGAAATACTGGATCGAGGCGCGCCGCACGACGCCCAGCGCGGCGTCGGTGGTCGCGGCCGGGGTCGCGCCCGCGGCCGGCCCCAGCAGGGTTTCGGCTTCATAGGCGACGTTGCCAAAAGCGTTCAGCCGCGGCCGAAGCTCCGCATAGGACATTGCCGGCAGCGTCGTGCGCGCCGTCACCGTCTGCGGGCGGGAGCCGGCGCACGCATGCGCGATGACAAAGTGCTGGATCGAGGCGTTGACGTCTTCGGGGGTGAAACGCCGCAAGAAGCGATCGCCGATCGCCACCCGCAGCAGGATGTACTGCATCGCCGCCCAACGCCTGTAGGCGCCCGGCCTGAGCCGCGCGAGGCGATGCGCGCGGAACGGAAACAGCCGCAGCACCTGGATCTGGGCCAGCATGGCGGTCTTTTGAGGATCCCCGTCGGGACGGGAAAGCGACGCCAGAAGTTCGTCGATGGGCGTCATGTCGACATGGCGCAACGGGGTGAAGCGCCAGGCGTTCGCCACGTCGTCGCCGTAGTCGAGCGGGTTCAGCACCCGGTGAAACCACTCGAGCGCCTCATCGAGACGCCCATTCTCCCACAGGCGTTTCATCAGCAGCATCGGAGCGTGGAAGAACAGCTCCCAGTTGTAGACGCCATAGGCCGAACTCGCCTCGAAGGCGACGCCCTCATCCGTGGGCCCGGTCAAACGATTGGGGTCGGCGCCGAACGCGGCCATGAAGCTCGCCGGAGCGCCGAGGCTGCGCAGCTGTGTCTCGGGCGCGAGCAGCGCGTCCAGGCCGCCGGTGCGGAACGCCTTCGCGAAGTCCTCGGCGTGGGCGTGCCAGAAGGGTTCGACGGTGAGGTTGACGGCGTCGACGGACATTGTGCGCCGTCCAAGCTGCGCGACGCCGTCCAGGAACGAAGGACTGACGGCGGCGGCCCGCGCAATGCTGACCTGTGGCCTGATCGCAGGCGCGGCGAAGGCCGCGCCATCGTCCTTCGGCGCCAGAGCGGTCTGGATCACGGCGGCCGACGACAGGCGCATTGCCGCAGTCGCCGTGGCGGCCCACGGATGGGTGGGCGCCGTTTCGGGGGGCTGGACTGCGAGCAGGGCCGCGCGGTCGACTCCGCTCGTGACCGCCGTCGTCCAGGGCAGATGGTCCTTGGGCGTCTTGGGCGCATCCGCGGCGATCGTCGTGGTCCCAACCGACGGAAAGGCGATGTAGCTGCGCCCGCTGGCGTTCAGAAAGAGCGGCGCCTGCAGGGGCGCTCCGAAGCCCTGGTTCAGCGTCACGATCCGGGTATCGGCCGGCGCATCGAACAGCCGATCGCCCTCACGCGTCTGACCGGGCGGCGTCGCCTTGACGGCGCCGCTTGCCGACAACCCCATGTAGGAGCCTGACAGGGACGCCGCCGACAGGGCTACGTGGTCGCCGTCTACGAACCCGCCCTGGCTGCGCGCAACCATCTCACGCGACCGCGTCGGCAGGGAGAACCGCGCCAGGGCTTCGACCCGCTGCGCGCGGCCGGCCGATCTCGGTCTGCGCAGACCCAGGACGATGGAGGCGGCGTCGCCGGTCCCGGTCGCCTTCAGCACCAGGTCGGCGGGATTGGGGAATTGCGGCTCGTCCCGGGCGAAGACCGCCACGAGCTGGCCCGGCGACAGGCCCGCCAACAGACCGCCGGCTCCCCTGGGGCCGCCGCTGATCGAGACGCCTGTGTCGTTCCACCAGCTCTCGTAGAGCGCCGAGGACTGCTGCTTTGGCGTCCAGGTCTCCCCCTGCAGCTGCGACCAGCAGAGCTTGACCTCCCAGTAGGGAGACGCAAACCGTGGCGTGATCTTTTTCTGCGGGTCGATCGACGCCGGCTCGGGCTGATCGACCTTGCGCACGAGCGTCGGCCAGAACAGATGAAGCCGGCCTTCGTGCATGACCGGCAATACGTGGACGCCGGCTTCGAACAGGCTCCCGTTCGACCCGTCGCCGGCGCGCGGGCTGAGGCGATCCCTTTCCACGCCCTGGACGTCGGCGTTGATCTGCGACCAGGCAGTCCACTCCTGATGATGCTCGTAGCGGTTCAGCCTCCGGTAATAGTATTTGCGCGGCACGCCTCCGCGGCTGCGGCCGACGACGTGCAGCACAGAGGTGAATGCGCCCATCTCGTCTCCCTCGAAGACGGTCTGGAGAAACGTGCCGCAAACTTCCAGCGAAGCCACCCCGCACACGGACTCGAGAAGGTCGGAATAGCCGCGCTCGGCCGTCGCCGCGGTCGCATCGGACTGTCGCAGAGCGTTTTCGAAGGCCATGAAGGCCGGAGTCTTGTCGTCGCGCCAACCCGGCTCCAGCAGATGCTCCGGGAAGAGCAGCGCTTGCACCAGCGACGCCCAGGTGGGATAGCGCCCGGTGATGCGCCATTCTTTGGCGTTGATCTGGCTCGGCGCAACTCCGTTCTTGATCTCGAGCCCCATGAGGCAGCGCTGCACGAAGATCTGCACGGCGAAAATCGCCTGCCGAATACGCGACGTCAGCACGAAGGCGTTGGTCTGCATGTCGATGAAGTAAAGGCCGAAGAGTTGGTCCGCATCGCGCAATTCTTTCTTGCGAACCAGATAGGCGACGAGCGCGTCCCGACTTGCCTCGCGGATGGGATCGAAGATCCGTCGTGAAGCGTCCAGCCAGCCCGACGCGCTGAAGCGCGACTTCAGCCCCTGCAACACGATGTCCAGGGCCGCGGCGGGGACCGGTTCGACCGCAACCGCCGCGCACTGCGCACAGGTGAGGCCAAGCTTGTGCGCCGCCTCGATACGCGCCTTCAGCAGCGCCAGCGCCGCAAAGGGGCGAGCCGCCGCCTGGTCCGGTTCGAGCGCCCCGAAAGCCGCCGCTCCCGCATCCGAAACGGCGGCGGCCGGCGTCGAGAGCCACCGACCCACGGCGGCCGCGGCGGTGGCGTCGATGGCGCCTGCGGCCTTGACGAGCGCCGCCGCCGCACCCGCCAGCGCGGTGGGACGGCCGGTCGCCTTGATGCACATCTGAGCGACGGCGATCTCGCCCAAGGCCATGGCCCTGACGGCCGCCCCGCCGCCCAGGCGCGCCTGCGTGAGAAGTCCCATGTCTCCCATTGCGAGCGCAGTCGTGGCGTCGTCCCAACCGAGAGCGGCGCTGATCTGGACCGCACGCCAGGCCGCCAGGAGCTCGCCGGAGGCATCTTCCCCGGCCGCGATCACGTCCAAAGCCGGACGGCCGCCGACCTTCAGCAGCGCCTTCGCCGGATCGTCCGCCGCACCCAGCAGAGCCGCCACGGTGGCCGCGGACCCGCCGATCGCGGACGTTGCCGCGGCGAGCGCCGCGCCGCGCCGGCGGCGCAGGCGCGCATTCTCCCGGATCTCGAGCTCCTCCTGGCGGGCCTCGGCGCGGCTGACGCGCGTCGCTTCGTCCAGATCGGACTCGCCCTGCGCCGGAGCGGTCGTTTCGTCGGCGCGCTCGGCCGCGTCTGCATCGTTGGCGGAGACGAGCGCGCGCGCAATTGCGTCGCTGACGGCGGCAGGTTTCCAAGCGTCCGGCGCGTCGCTCACGAACGTGCGGATGGCGTCGACGTCCGGGACGGCGTCGAGAACGAGGCGGGCGCGCCGCATGAATGCAAGCAGCGCCGAGGGGGCGACCGGCGCCGCCAGGTCGGGGCCGCCGAGAGCCTGCGCCAGCGAGACGAGGTCCAGCGCCGGGAGCCCGAGCAAGCCCGCCATGGTCGTCACGCGGTGCAGCGCCGACACGGCTTCCAGCGTGAGGGTTGGGAGATTCATCGATCGGGCGAGTTCACGCACCGACGCGGGTTCCAGCGCCAGGGCCGCGGCGATCCCGGGGACGCCGGTTTCCAGAGAAGAATTTCCCGTGAGCGGAGCGCCATCCGCGTCGAGCCCAAAGGCCGGGTGCAGTCGCGCGATCCCGGTGGCCAGGAACAGCCGCGCGTAGAGCGATGTCCGACCGCTGGCGCCGATGCCGCCAGCCAGGGCCGCCGCGACATGCCAATTGACGTCGCACAGGCGCCGCAGCTCGGCCAGCGCTCCCAAGGCTTCCAGGTGGGGGAGCGAGAAGGCCTCGTCGCCATGTGGGCCGACCGCCTCGAGCGCCGCATCGAGCTCGTCGAAGGTCGCCCCCATACGCCGCGCCAGGCGAACGAACCCGTTGATCCGCCGCCAGTCGGCCTCGGTGCGCGCACGTGTCCCGGGGTCGCTCCCGTCGAGACGGCCGCCGTCGAGCGTACGAACCTCGAGAAGGTCGAGGTCGCAGCCGAGCGGCGGATCGAGCACCCAGATCCGGTCGAGCCGATTCTTACGCGCCTCGAGCAGGTCCGTCACGTCGGCCAGGCTGACCTGGCCAAGAGCCATGGCCTCGGTGATCTTGGCGTCCGAGCCTTCCTGGTAGCCGGGCTGACGCACAGTCCTGAGCTGGTCGACGGTCAGGTAAATCCGCGCCCGAACGTCACGCGCGTCCGGATCCGGGACCTCGCCGCCGACGACGCGCGTGCGAAGCAGGGCCACCAGTTCCGTGTAAGTGATGTCCAGCGCGTCCAGGAGCGTGCGGACCTTCGGCAGGTCCTTCATCCAGTCCGCGCCCTCACGGCCGAACAGGGCGGCGGTCTGGATCGGGGTCGGGCCCGGCGTTCCGTCGAGCCTCATGCCGGTGAGGATCTCGACGTCGCGGGCGAACAGGCCAAGCCGTTCGGCCTGCAAGGCGGTCGCGGCGGCCCCGCGTGCGTCGAACAGCTCCAGCAACGCAGCGCGGTCGACCCCTCCGAGCGCCACGGCGGCCCGCGCCGTGGCGAGCAGCCTGTCGAACGGCAGGCTCATCGGATAGACGGCCGCAGAAACGATCTCGTACGCCTTGTCCTGGACGTTCTCGGGCGCGGCCGACAGCTGTGGTCCGGTGACGCCGTAGGAGGATTCCAGCGGTTTGCCGGCCAGGTCGAATCCGCTCGGGGGCTTATCTTGGGCGACGATGCTTTCGAGGATCTCGTTGATCAGATCGATGGTCGGGATCGTCGTATTGGTATTCTCGCAGCTCAACTTGATGTGCGCGAGATCCGGTCGCCGACCTGGAGCCTGCTTGTCGACGTTGCCAATCAATACGTCGAGCGGCGTCACCCCGGCGGCGTCGGGCGAACATCGCTTGTCGAGGAACTCGAACAGGTCGACCAGATAGGCCGCCGGCCCCATGACGGAGCGGCAGTCGTCGCATTCGCACATTTCCGCGCCGCCGAGCAGATCCTGCAGCGAAGCCACGGCGTCCGGCTTCGGGTCTCCCGGCGCGCCCTGCGCCGCGGGCTCTGCAGGAGCGACAGGCGACGCTTCGGCGCCCAGCGGTCTACCGGGGACCGCCAGCGCCGGCGTCGCGTCGTGGCGTTCCTGGTGGTAGCCCACGACGAGGGTGGAGACGGTCTCCGCCTGGCCGGCGGCCCGCTGGTGCAGGGCGCGCAGACCGGAGACCTGCTCGGGCGTCGCGCCGACGGCGCGGGCCACGAAAGCGTCTTCGCTCAGGCGCGCAATGTCGAGCGCGCCGCGGAAGGGCCCTCCGTCCGCCCCGCGCATCGACAGCGCCGTCTTGAGCGTGACCGGGTCGGGGCTCACGCGAAAGAGGCGCTGCACGCGCGCCAGGCCGGCGACCGCCTCGGCGCGCGCGGCGGGGTCATTCACGCCCTCGAAAAGCGTGTCGGCATGCGCATTGACGAGATCGGCGACGCGGTCGCGGGCGAGGTCGAACGGCGTGGCGCGTACGGCGCGGGCGAGCGCGTCGGCGGTCGCCTGCGGCATGAGCCCTGGCGCGTCGCGCGCCACGGCCGCGACGTCGCGGGCCACCACGGCGGTGGTCTGCGTGACCGCCAGCAGCCCCGCAATCTCGGCAGCCCTGCGCTGGGCCGCCGCTTCGGCGTCTTCGCCCGTCCGCGGCGCCGGCCGGGCCAGCGAGACCGCGTCCGCCAATGCGCGCTCGTCGAGCTCCAGAGCCAGCGTGCGCAGGGTGGTCGCCCCGGGCGCGGCCGCGCGCAGGCGCTCGGCCAGCCCGGGGGCGCCGCCCGCGAGCGCGGCCGTCTGCAGGGCGAAGCGCGCCCCTGCCACGTCCAGGCCCGGCCGGTCGGCCGCGAAGCGCGCCCACGCCTCGTCGTCGAGACCGCCGCTCGCGGCGCGGGCGAACAGGTCGGCGCGCACCGCCGGATCGGGAATGGCGTCGCGCAGGCTCGCATCGAAGCTCGCCCCAGAGTCCAGCGGGAGCGCCATGGCGCGCCGCGCCGCGGCGTCGCGCATCCGCGCCGCCGCATCCTCGATGTCCGCCTCGGGCGTCGGGGGAATGAGCCCGTCCGCGCCTGCGTCCGTGAACGCGCGAGCGAGCGCGGCCGGCGTCTGCGCGGCGACTGCGCGCGCGTCACGCGCACTGAGAAGCCGCACGACGGCGAAGGCGTGCTCGGGCCGGCGCTCGACCTCGCGAGCGAGCCGATGCGCGTCGGCCATGTCGGCCACGTCCGCGCGCTCCAGCCCGCATTCGCGCGCCGCGAAGCGGACGTCGCTGTTCGCCGCCTCGTCGAAATCTGCGAGCGGCAGGCGCGTCGTGAGCGGCGCGAGCGCCTCCGTCAGGCGCTCGAACAGCGAAGGGCCGCGCGGCGCGCGAACGTCGTCGAGGACGATGCGCACGCGTTCGTCGGGCCGCGCGACGAGCCCGAGCGCCATCTCGTCCACCCCGACGGGCAGTTCGTCGGCGATCGAGGGATCGCCCTGCACGGGCAAGCGGACGATCGAGAATGATTCGACCGGGCGCTCGCCC
>NZ_CP170125.1:0-167949 GCF_055698645.1 Methylocystis sp. NC52PC
CGACAAGAGCGGCAAGGTTCTCAAGGCCGGCCTCTGGGTCGACGGCAAATATGTCGAGGAGAAGCCGTCCCCGGCCCGCTAGCGCGGGGACGGCGAAGCCCTGGCGTTCAGGGACGCTCGACGCCCGACGCCGCTCCAGCCGCGGTCTTTTGCGCCAGCAGCTTCGTCACGTCGTCCAGTCCCTTCCGGGCCGCCGCGAGATCTGGCTTCGACGCGAGCGCCGCTTCGTAATCGGCTTTCGCCTTCGCATAGTCCTTTTTGCCGCGCCAGGCGTTGGCGCGGTTGATCAGCGCGGCGGCGTTCTGGGGATCGGCTTTCACGGCGGCGTCGAGATCGGCGAGCGCCTTGTCGTAATCCGCTTTGGCGTAATAGCTCGCGCCGCGTCCGACGAGCGCCGCCGCCGCACGCGGATCGCGCTTCAGCGCCTCCGAATAATCCGCGACGGCGCGGTCGTGATCGCCCCTGGATTGATGGTGATGCGCGCGCGCCAGGAGCGGCGCCGCGGTCTTCTTGTCGAGCGCCGCCGCGGCCTCGATGTCGGCGAGCGCCTTGTCCGGCTCGCCCTTCGCGCGCCACGCCGAGGCGCGCGCCAGCAAAGCGGCGGCGCTTTTCCTGTCCTTGAGGACGGCCTGATTGTAATCGGCGAGCGCCGCGTCGAGATCGCCCTTCGCCTGATAGGCGGCGCCGCGCGCGGTCAGCGTCACGGCCGACGACGGATCGACTTCGAGCGCTTTGGCGTAATCCTCGATCGCATGGGCGTGATCGCCCTTCGCCTGATAGGCGCCGGCGCGGTTCACATAGGCGGCGAGACGATTCTGCTTCGGCTCCTTCTCGGCGTGGGCAAGCGCCACCGTGCAGCCCTTGATGCGCGCGTCGGGGTCCGCCGCGCGGCAGGCCTGCCAGGCGGGGCTGAGCGGCGCCGCAACGGCCGGCGGCGTGGAGAGGCCGACCGCAACAAGGCCAACCGCGGCGGGTCGGATCGTTTTGATGAAACTTGCGCC
Organism: Methylocystis sp. NC52PC; assembly: GCF_055698645.1. Lineage (NCBI taxonomy): Bacteria > Pseudomonadati > Pseudomonadota > Alphaproteobacteria > Hyphomicrobiales > Methylocystaceae > Methylocystis > Methylocystis sp. NC52PC. The sequence goes on from NZ_CP170125.1 coordinate 1,002, forward strand.
CATGGTGTTACCAAGCTCCGTTCAATGTGTTCGCCGTCTCAGGGCGCCGGGGCCACGGGCGCCGCGCCCGGCTTCGCCGCTTCGCTCGCCGGCGCCGGCAGGCTGCGTTTGACGCGTCGCCACGCGAGCGTCACGGCGCTCGCGGCGAGCGCCAGCCCGATGAGCGCCAAAAGCGAGATCCACACGCGCCGCGCCGCGGGATGGGCGTCGAACCAGCCGAAGTCCCAATGGTGCACGGCGGAATAAAGCCAGCGATAGGCGCGGCGGCTGTCGTCGATCTTCAGCAGCAGGCGGCCGTCGGCGCGATCGACGTAAAGCGACGTATGTCCGCGATCGGCGAGATCGACGCGCAGCGCCGGCAGCGGGCGGTCGAGCGCGCCCTGTCCGTGCGCCGGGGAATAATAGCTGTCGTAACCCTGCAGCCACGCGCGCCCTGCGATGGGCGTCGCGCCGCTCAGACGGGCGGCCGCCGCGACGATGTCGTCCTCCGCGACGCCCTGTTTGGCCGGCGCGAGCGGACGCCGCGCGCCGTCGCGATCATAGGCGACGAGAACGGCGCTTTCTCCGAGCCGGCTCACGCGCAGCTCGACGGCGTCGCGCGCGGCGTCGAGAATGGACGCCCAATTTTCGACCGGCGCCGCCGGGCCGGCGCCGTAGTAGCGGACCAGTTCGTCGCGGCTCGCGGCCGCGGGCGAAAAGATCTCGCCGGGATTGGTCGAGAGGAAGCCGCTGCCGGCCCAAAGCGCCGCGAAGGCGCCGACGACGAGCCCGGCCCAGAAGTGATATTTGAGCCAGGCCTCGCGGTAGGGCTGCGTGCGGCCCCGCGCATAGGTCGGCCGTCCGAACAGGCCCGGCTTCCATTTCAGCCAGCCCACGACGACCCCCGTCGCCGCGCCGACAAAGGCGAGGAAACCGGCATAGGCCAGCGCCGCGCGACGATAGTCGCCGGCGTTGAAAAGATCGAGCGGCCGAAACAGATGCAGCCACCCGCCGACGTAATGGAGTCCGCGTTCGAGGCGCGTCGCCGCCTGCAGGATCTCGCCGCTTTTCGCCGACACGACGAGAACGGTCCCCGCGCCGTCGCCGACTGCAAATCTGTGAAAGGGCCGCAAGGTTTCGGCGTTGCGCAGGCCCGTCACGGCGTCGACGGTGTCGATATAAGCGATCGACGCGACCTTGCGCTCCGCGGCCAGCCAATCGCCGGCGATGCGCGCGGCGAGCGCCGTCCCGACGCTGACGGGACGCCCCGATGCGGCGGAGACCGCGAGATGTTCGCCGAGCCTGTTCTCGACGATCCACACCGGTTCGTCGCCGAGCCGGCGCAGCCGCGCCTCGGCGATCGCGCCGACGTTGAAAGGCCCTCCGCTTTCGGCCGATCTCGCGATCGCCTCATTTGCCGACAGCCAGCCCGCCTGCGGATCGAGGCTTGGCAGATGCGCAAGTTGCGTCGCCCGCGACAACGCAACCGAGCCGCTGTTGGCGATGATGAGCCCCGTCGAAAACCACAACAGCATGAAGACGGCGATCGCGACGCCGATCCAGCGATGAACGAACAACAGCAGCCGCATCGAAACTTTCCATCAGGCAAGGGGCGGCAATCGCCCTCTTTTTTCCTACCGTTGATATAGGCATTGCGTCAACAATTTTTCTGACGCTGCGCATTTCGCCTCGACAAGAAGCCATATTTCCGCAAATATCAGTCTATTGTTCCTATCAAGAATGATGAAAAAGGAGTCCTCATGCGCCTCAAGTCGCCGTCCCTTCTCGTCGCCCTGACGCTCGGCGCGCTGACCGCGCCGCAGCTTGCTTTCGCGCAAGACCACCTCGGCGAAGCGATCTCTCACACGAAGGAAGCCATTGCACATGGCAAGGCCGGACACGCCGATGTGCTGGTGACGCACGCTCAGGCCGGCCTCACCCATGCGAAAGCGGCGGAGGCCGCCAAAGCCAATCCGCACACCAAGGAGGGCGTTGCGCATCTCGATGCGGCGATTGATCACGGCAAACAAAATCACGCCGACGTCGCGACGAAGCACGCCGAGGGGGCGCTCGAACATCTCGAGAAAGCCAAATAAGCGCGTCGACGGTCGACCCGACGGACCATCGCCGCTCCGTCGGGCGCGCGGCGCGCGCGCGCCCGGACCAAGGATGCAGCGCCTTCGCGGCGCGTCCCGCGCCTGGCTTTCCGCCCCTGGCGACAGGGCGTATCGTCGTCCGGGAGCGAAAGAGGCGGAAGCCGGTGATGGATAAGTCTGTCGGTCTGCCGTGGGTCGCCAGACGCGACGCGCGGCTTTTGGTGCTGGGAACGTTGCCGGGCGTGGCGGCGCTGACGCAGCGGCAATATTACGCGCATCGGCAAAACAGCTTCTGCCAGGAGGCGCTGGCGGGCGCGCCGAGGGGCTGAATACGTGGGAGCTTGTCTTGCTGTGATCCGCGTCAAAGGGGATGAACGAAGGCGACGCCGTGCTGCGTAGAGCCGTTCAGGCTATGTGGATGCAGGAAGTACGTGGCAGAGTCGCAGGCGTCGGAAAGCGTAGGGGCGTATGTTCTTGGAAGAGTGCTCAGTTATTGCTGCTTTTTAGGAAGAGCGCTGGTTTGATTTTGGAAGAGGTTTGTATCTCGCGAGCCATACGCCGCAGTTTCTGGAACTTCGCTGGTTAGCCGAAAAAATGTCAACTGACATGGCATGTCATCCAGAGGGGTCAGCTCGATTTGGAGCGGGCCGCTATTCCTAATCTCCAGTGTTATCCTTCCGCCCCACCCCGGCTGTATCCATGGCGCCGTCTGATGCATGGATAGACCAACTCTCGCGTAGGTGCTCCGTCCCTCGACCATAGCGATAAGGTTTCGGGGCATCTGTATTCGTTCATGGGTAAGAGCCAGCACAAACTCATCTGGCTCGAGGCAGAAACTCTGCTTTTTTCCAAAGGTATCGAGCCCGTAATCGGCCTCAACCCATAGGCCGGAATCCGAAACCGTCCCGATGCCGTGAACCATGGATAATTTTACGCCCTTTGCAGTCTTCAGCTTCGTGAATTTCGTGCCAAGCCGTAAGTTTATAGTCGCTTCACCCCACTGCTTTTCCTGTAGCGGAGGATCAAAAACGATTTCGCCTTTATCTACAGCCTCCCGAATTTCGGCCTGCGCTAAGATCATGATGGCACCTCGAAAAGATCAAGCCGCGCACGCGACGGATTTTGACAAAGTAGCAATTCCGTTGGTTTGGAAAAACGAGCCGCGCACGATAACCACGATTTGATCTAGTTTAATTTCTCGCACGACGCCTGATACGAAAAAATGATGGTCTTTTTCCTGTAAATCACGCGCCGCGACAAATCCTGAAACAATACCGTCTAGCGTTTCGAATGAAATGAATTTTTCATCTGAAAAGGGTCCCGGCTTCACCTCGCACGGAATTTTGATAATTTCGCCAACGTTGATTGTTCCCATATGTCCTCTCCTGTTTTTGAGCTTATGGGAACTGACTCGCGGGAAAATTTCGAGTCCGTTTTCGTCGCAGTCAGTTTTCTGTGGGTAAGACAATTGCCCGATCCGATGAGAACATTATAGGAACTCGTTAATATTTTGTAAAGATTCAAAGGCTTGCTTTGTCTAAAATTTGATCACGTCGTACCTCTGCCCATATCCTTTCCACACGCGCGACTCAGGATGCGTGAGCGCCGCATTGGCACCCACCAGGTATTGCTCGCTGTTGCTGGCGCGACGATGGCCCTCGCGCCAAGCCATTTTGCGGGAATAGGCAACGAGATACCAGCCGCTGAGGTGATGGTGATGGCCAAGCTTGGCGCGGAGATGCGGGAGAAACCGGCTGGCCCTCAGTAGCGCTCCAACAAATCATAGGGAAAGCATCGCGGGCATCTTGAAATTTCACTGCGGAGACGCCGTGCCTTTCGCAATCAGCGACAGGATTCGGTCGGTTTCCTTGTCGAGCGCCTTGCCCACCGCCGCTTCGAAACGGCTTCGCGCGCTGCCGCCGGGGAGCGCGAATTCATCCGCCGTCAGGCTGACGGCTAGCCCAAGAAATTCGGACTCGCGCTGGCAGGTCTCGTCGACGAGATCGCGGGGGAGAGTGGCGCTCAGCAGCGCCATCCGGCGCGCGGCTCTTTGACCCAGTCGGTGCGCCGCCATTGCATGATGCTTTTTGTAGCTCGCCAAAACGTCGCCTCCTGGCTGCTCCGCGGTCACAAGAGCGGCGCGCGCCTCATGACGGTGCTTACGTAAAATTACGTAGAGGGACGGAAGCGCCAAAGCAAGCGGAGCGCTAAGCGATCGCTAAACGAGGGCTGGGCGCATTTTTGAGATTGCAGCAAAAACAATTGCAAAGGCGGCGTGTGATGGCGCGGGGCGTCAACGTCCCGCGCCGGCGCGCGACGCGGGTCGAGCCCGCTCGACGCGCGCACGGCGTCTCCAGTGAACGCCACGGCGGTGGCGCGTGAAGGCGAAAACGCGATCGCGTCCCGACGATGCGCCGTCGCTTCCGCTCAAGGAGCGAACCAGGTTTGCTGCGTTGAATTATTGCAGTCCCACACCTGCACTTTCGCGCCATTGGTGAATTGGTCCGGCGCATGCACGTCCAGACATTTTCCGGCGCCGCTCTTGATCGCCTGACCTTCGATGCGCCACGTCTGCTGCATCGAATTATTGCAGTCCCACACCTGCACTTTGGCGCCGTTCATGAACTGGTCCGGAGCGTGCACGTCCAGGCATTTCCCGGCCGCTCTTTATCGCCTGGCCATCGAACCGCCACGTCTGCTGGAGCGCGTAATTGCAATCCCACACCTGCACCTTGGCGCCGTTCACATGTTGATCGGGCGCGTGGACGTCGAGGCATTTCCTTGCGCCGCTGACGATGATGGGCGCGACGCCGAGCGGCGACGAGGTGGTTCCCACTCTGCTACAGCAATAAACTTTCGAGCCGGTCCAACATGACGAGCCGCTGCTGGAGCCCGGCGGCGGCGTCGACTGGGTCTCGTTGCTGCGGCATTCGCCATCGCAGAAAGGCGCCGTGCCGTCCCAGCGGCATGTCAGGCCCGTCCTGCAACACAAGGCCTTCGTCCCGGTGACGCAAGCGCTGCCGAAATGGTTCACGGCCGGATTGACGATGACGGGCGTCCAATGCCCCGGCCAGGTGGAGAGCCGCGCCATTTCCTGTTCGCCGCCCGAACATTCGCCGCCACAGAACGGCGCCGTGCCGTCCCACCGACACGATTGCGCTGGAAGCCGCGACGCCGCCGAGGATGAGGAGGAAGGGCGCAATAACCAGCGGACCAAAGATTCTGGTCATGACATTTCTCCAATAGATGAAATCGCGCAATAAATTTTCGGCCGTGGAGAGAGGGCGCGAATATGGATGGTAACGCTCGGGAAAGACGGTCGTTCCCTTCGTCGATACAGCTGGCGCCGCGGTTGCGAGAGAGGCGACGCGCGCGCTTGCGCAAAATATGAAACGACGTGTCAGGTGAATTGAGCGCGGCGGAGCCGCCGGAGCGGCGCGCTTGAAACTGTGCGTGCTTCGAGCATATATTGCCCAAAGCACGCACAACCCCGGATCACGGCATGCTCAGCGCTTTTCTCGACCAGGTGACCGACCGGCGCGGCGGCTTCATCTCGCCGCAGCGCGTGAGCGAGGCGCTTCATGTGCCCCTCGCCAAAATCGCGCGGCTCGCCAAAGTCCATCGCAACACGCTGGCGCAGCACCCGGAATCGCCGGTCGTTCAGGCGCGGCTCGGCGACCTCGCGCGCATCATCACGGCCGCGACCGAGCTTCTGGGCGGCGAGCAGGGTCGCGCGATCGTCTGGTTCAAGCACCAGCCTCTGGCGGGCTTCGACGGGCGAACGGCCGAGGAGCTGGTCGCGGCCGGCCACAGCGACGCCGTCCTGGCCCATCTCGATCTGCTGCGCGAGGGCGCCTACGCGTGACCGCAAAGCGCGTGCCGACGATCGCCGTCGCACGCCGCTACTGGCGCATGCTGGCGCCGAAATGGGCGCATGATCCCTTGAGCGGCGCGGGCGCCGCCCTGCGCGGCGGCCGCTTCAATCCGCCCGGGACGCCGGCTCTCTACATGTCGGAGGAGTTCTCGACGGCCGTCGCCGAATATGAGCAGGATCTCGGCATCCGGCCCGGGACGCTCTGCGCTTACGACGTTCGCTGCGACCGGATCGTCGACCTCGGCGACCCTGAGACGCGCCGCGCGCTCGGGGTGGACGACGCGGTCTTGCGCGGACCCTGGCAGCAGATCGCCTTCGTGGAAAAGCGCGAGCCGCCCACCTGGTCCCTCGTGGCGCGGCTGCGCGCCGCCCATGTGGCGGGCGTTCGCGCGCCCTCGGCGCAGGCGCCGGGCTTCAATCTCGTGCTGTGGACGTGGAACGTCGACGGCGCGGCGCGGGTCGTGGCGCTCGATCCGCTGCGCGACCTCCCGACCGATCAGTCCTCGTGGAAATCGCCGTGAGCGGTTGACGTCGAAGCGATCCCGGCTCCGCGTCCTTCGTGGCCTCCCGGACGAGATGCGGTAAGTTTGCGCGTCTTCGCGCCAAGAGAGCCGGCTTTTGCGGCGGCTCCTCGCGTCGTCGCGCAGGGAAGGATTTTCATCTTGCTGCTTGTTCTGAGGCTCTGGGCGATGATTGCGCTTATCGTCGGGTTCGGCCCCGCCGCGGTCGCGCAGCCACAGGAGGCGCGCTTCGTCGGCTCGGCCGCCTGCGCCTCCTGTCATGCAAGCGCGTATCAGAGCTGGCAAGGCTCGCAGCATCGCGCCGCCATGCAGGAGCCGGACGAGACGACGGTTCTGGGCCGCTTCGACGGCTCTTCCTTCCGCAAGGGCGAGAACGCGACGGTCTTTCTCGAGAGGGACGGCAAATTCATCATTCGCGCCGACGGCGCGGACGGCCAAGCGGGCGATTTCCCGGTCAGATATGTCTTCGGACTCTATCCGCTTCAGCAATATCTCATCGAGGCGCCCGGCGGGCGCCTGCAAGCCTTTACGATCGCCTGGGACAGCCGCCCGGCGGAGCGGGGCGGGCAGCGCTGGTTCGATCTTTATCCCGCCGCCGCGACCGCGCCCGGCGACCCGCTTCATTGGACCGGCCTGGATCAAAACTGGAATTACCAATGCGCCTGGTGTCACGCCACCAATCTGCGCAAGAACTACGATCCGACGTCGCACGTCTTTTCGACGACATTTTCAGAGATCGGCGTCGGCTGCGAATCCTGTCACGGCCCGGCGTCCCTGCATTTGGACTGGGCGGCGCATCCCTCGGCGTCGCAGACGGATCATGGCTTCGCCTTCCGTTTCGACCAGCGCGCCGGAGTCGCCTGGAAAGCGAGCGGCGGCGCGACCGCGACGCGTTCCGGTCCGCCGCCGAGCGACAAGGAGGCGCTCGCCTGCGCCGGATGCCACGCGCGCCGCCAGCAATTTTCCGACGACCCGGTCGCGGCCGCGCGCTTTTACGACGCTTTTCGTCCCGTAACGCTCGACGCCGGCCTTTATTATCCCGACGGCCAGCAGCGCGAGGAGGTTTATAATTTCGCCTCCTTCCTGCAGAGCCGCATGTCTGCGGCGGGCGTGACATGCGCGGACTGCCACGATCCGCACGCCGGCAAGACGCGGCTCGCGGGGAATGCGCTGTGCGGCCAATGTCACGACCCGGGGACGTTCGACGGCGCGGCGCATCACCATCACGCGCCGGGATCGGCCGGAGCGCAATGCGTCGATTGCCACATGCCGACGACGACCTACATGGGCGTCGACGCGCGCCATGACCACTCGATGCGCATCCCGCGTCCCGACCGCTCGGCGACTCTGGCCGCGCCGAACGCCTGCAGCCAATGCCATGGCGCGAAGACGGCGGCATGGGCCGCCGAGACGCTGACGCGATGGCGAATGGACGGCAAGCCGGGCTTCCAGACATTCGCCGAAGCGTTCGACCTTGCCGATCGTCAGGCGCCCGGCGCCGCCGACGCCCTCCTGCGCGTCATCGGGGACGAAAGCCAGTCCGCCGTCGCCCGCGCCAGCGCGCTGCAGCGTCTCGCTCTTGTTCCGCAACCGGCCGCAATCGAACGCGCCAGGCGCGCTCTTGCCGACAAGAGCCCGATCGTGCGGTCGTCGGCCGCGGCCGTTGTCGCCAACGCCGACGCGAGAACCCGGATCGAGGCGCTCGCGCCGCTCCTCGCCGATGAAACCCGCCTCGTGCGCATGGACGCCGCCCGCGCGCTCGCCGGCGACGCCGAAGCGGCGTTGCCGGCGAAGGACCGGATGGCGTTCGAGAAGGCGCTCGGCGAATATGAGGCGGGGCAGGCGTTCAACGCCGAAAGGCCGGAATCGCAGGCCAATCTCGGCGCGTTGAATCTGGCGCGCGGCCGGCTCGAGGCGGCGCGGGACGCCTATGAACGGGCGCTCGCCCTCGACAAGACCTTCGCGCCCGCAGCCATTGCGCTCGCCGAGATGGCGCGTGCGCAGGGCGATGAGCGCAGCGCGGAGGAGACGCTGCGGAAATTTCTTAAGCAAAACCCCGATTCCGGACCGCTCGCGCATGCGCTGGGGCTGAGCCTCATTCGACAAAAGCGCCTCACGGAGGCGCTCGAGAGCCTCGAGAAGGCGGTCAGCCTGTCCCCGGAGGATGCGCGCTTTGCTTATGTCTACGGCGTGGCGCTGCATGACGCGGGCGCGCCAGAGAAAGCCCGCGACGTTCTGCTGCGCGCGCTCGCGCGCCATGCGTTCGACCGCGACATTCTCATGGCGCTCGCGTCCTATGAAATAGAAAGAGGCGATTACGCCGCCGCCTCGCCACACGCCGAAACCCTCTCGCAACTCGAACCGCAGGACGCCTCGGTTCGCAACCTTGCGGCGTTTCTGCGCGCGATGCGCGAGGGCGCGCGCAAATAGGTGTATCTGGCCGGCAACGTCCGGCGAAATTCGAGCGCGGCCGCCAGGGAAACGCCTCAGCTGCGCTCACGTTCTGCTATAGTCGCGACAGGCTGCTCCAATTGTCGCGGACATATGTCGAACTATTCGGATTTTCGGACAAGGGCGGCGTTTCTCGCTTCCCTCTCTCTGGCGTCGCCCGCTCATGGCGCCGATCTGCCGGCGAAGGCCGCTCCTGCGCCGCCGCCCGCGTTCACCTGGACGGGACTCTATGTCGGCTTCAATGCGGGCTACACATGGACGGCAAGCAAGCCGATAACGATTTCGACGATCAATCTCTTCGACGCGTCGGCCGCCCGGTTCGGCGCCGCCTCGGCGGCGGGCGCAACGGGCGTGATCGGCGCACGGCTCGACGGTTTCTTCTTTGGCGGCCAGATCGGCTATAATTGGCAATTCGCCGAGCGTTTGATCGCCGGCGTCGAGGCCGACATTCAAGGCGCCGGCGTGCGCGGCGGCGGCGGCCAGCTCCGCGTCGACCAGGCCCCGGGCGGTTACGCCGGGACGAGTCTCAAGCTCGATCGGCAACTCGAATTTCTGGGCACGGCGCGCGGCCGTCTCGGCTATGCCATGACCCCGACCCTCATGGCCTATGTCACGGGCGGTCTCGCCTATGGCGGCGCCAATCTCTCAGGCGCGGTGTCGCAGAATCTCCAGCCGGGACTCCTGCTCTCCGATACGGTGCGCGGCGACCGCTTCAATATTCTCACGGGCTGGACGGTCGGCGCCGGCGCGGAAATGGCGCTCGGCCATAACCTCTCCGGAAAGCTCGAATATCTTTATTATGAGCTGGGTCGACTCTGGCTGGCGAATCCCTCGCTGCATCACGACGACCCCCTCACCCGCGCCGTGGTCGTCTTGGACGCCACGGGCGTCAACACGCGCTATAACGGCCATGTTCTGCGCCTGGGTCTGAATTACCGCTTCGACTCCACCCTGCCGGAGGCGCGTTCATCCGCGACGCCGCTTTTCGCCGCGCCGAAATTCGAATCCGTCGGGCGGCCGCGTTATGGAGAGTGGAATTTCCTCCTGCTGCCGTATTTCTGGGCGATCAATCTCAATGGCGCGATGACCCTTGCTAACCAGACGCTTGCAACGGACGCGACCTTCATCGACGCGCTCACGCGGAGCTCTTCCTTCCCCTTGGCGTTCATGGGCCGCGCCGAGGCCGAGAACGGCCCGTTCTGGGCCTATGGCGACATTGTCTGGGCGCAGATGCGCTTTGGCGGCTCCGCCCTCTCCCTGCGCTCGCCGATCGCTGATTTGTCGGCCTCGGCGAGCGTCAGCGGACGCATGAAAATGACGCTCGGCATCGGCGAGGCCGGCATGGGCTATGAGCTCGCGCGCTGGAGATTGATGAACGCGCCGGCGTCCTTTACCTCGATTGGCGCCTACGCCGGCTTTCGCTATGTCAATATGTCCGTAAAGCTCGACGTCGACGGCGTCGCGGGCGCAAATCTCCCTCAGCTCGGCGTCCAGCAGATTGGTCTGAAGAGCACTGTCCAGACGGGCGCGCTCTGGTGGATGGACCCGGTCGTCGGCCTGCGCCTGCGCCATGCTTTTGCGCCGGGAAGCGCGTTCGAGATGCGCGGCGACATTGGCGGCTTCGGCGCGGGCAGCAAATTCAGCTGGCAGGCTTACGGCGGCTACAGCGCCGACGTCGACTATAAGGGCGCGCATTTCACGGGGCTCGTCGGCTACCGGGCCCTCGGCATGGATTTTTCCAAATGGGTGGACGGCAGGCAGAGCGGCATGAACGCGATCATTCATGGACCCGTCGCCGGACTCGGCATGAAGTTCTGAACGGCGCGAGCGCGGTCGAAGAATGACGGCGCGGCGTCCGCCTTGCCGGACCGCGCGTCGACGCCGCTCCGCGCGCCTGTCCGACATTCCCTAGCAGCTTGTCGAAAAAGCATTTATGGTCAAGTCTCCAATGAAAGTTAGAGCGGGGCGCGCCGCCGGCTCCCGTCGGTCGTTTCGTTTCACGCCGAGGCGCAAACGGTCGGGTGCTGGGAAAAACTCTCCAGGAGGCCATTCATGCAGCTCGTGTCCGCGCCCGAAAAGCGTTTCATCTTCCTCTTGTTGCGGCGGACGCTCGCGGCGCTGTCGATCGCCGCCTTGGCCGGTTTTCCCGCCCATGCGCAAAGCCGAAGCGGCGACCCCCACGCGCAGCGGCGCGGTGCTGAATCCTCCGGCGGCGGCGTCGTAGAGGGCGCGCCCGGCTCGCCGAGCGCGACGATCACGATCAAGGGCGACCAGCTGCCGGCGCCGCCGTTCAAATTCGGCGGCAAGATCGAGAAGAACGCGGCGCAGTCGACGCCTTATTGGCCGCCGCGGATCGAACCGCCGAAGGGCGCGCCGAATGTGCTGTTGATCATGACCGATGATTCCGGCTTCGGCGTGCCGAGCACGTTTGGCGGCGTCGTCCCGACGCCTTCGCTCGACCGCATCGCCCAGAACGGACTGCGCTACACCAACTTCAATTCGACGGCGCTGTGCTCGCCGACGCGCGCGGCGCTGATCACGGGACGCAACCACCATTCCGTCGGCTTCGGCGTCGTCGCCGAACAGGCGACCGGCTATCCGGGCTACGACAGCATCATCCCCGACAACAAGGCGACGATCGGCCGAATTCTAAAGGAGAGCGGCTATCGCACCTCGTGGTTCGGCAAGGATCACAATACGCCGTCCTTTTACGCAAGCCAGGACGGCCCCTTCGATCAGTGGCCGACCGGCATGGGCTTCGACTATTTTTATGGTTTCGTCGGCGGCGACTCCAATCAATGGGCCCCGAATCTGTTCCGCAACACGACGCAGATCTATCCCTTCCTCGGCAAGCCCGGCTGGAACCTGACGACCGCCATGGCCGACGACGCCATCGCCTATCTCAACCGCATCAACGCGCTTGCCCCGGAGCAGCCCTTCTTCCTCTATTACGTTCCCGGCGGGACGCACGCCCCGCATCATCCGACGCCGGAATGGGTCAAGAAGATCGGCGACCTGCATCTTTTCGACAAGGGCTGGAACGCGCTGCGCGACCAGATCTTCGAAAACCAGAAGAAGCTCGGCGTGATCCCTGAGACCGCGAAACTGACCGCCTGGCCGCACGATCTCCTCAAGAACTGGGACGAGCTGACCCCGGACGAAAAGAAACTCTACATCAAGCAGGCGGAAATCTTCGCCGCTTACGCCGCCTACACCGACCATGAGATCGGGCGCGTGATCCAGGCGGTCGACGACATGGGCAAGCTCGACAACACGCTGATCATCTACATCAACGGCGACAACGGAACGAGCGCCGAAGGCCAGCTTCACGGCACGCCGAACGAAGTCGCCATGTTCAACGGCGTGCAGGTCCCGGTCGAAGAGCAGCTCAAATATTTCTACGACAAATGGGGCACGGATCAGACCTATCCGCATATGGCGGTGGGCTGGGCCTGGGCCTTCGACACGCCCTTCTCCTGGACCAAGCAGATCGCCTCGCATTTTGGCGGGGTGCGGCAGGGCATGGCGATCTCCTGGCCCAAAGTCATCGCCGACAAGGGCGGCGTCCGCAATCAGTTCCACCACATGATCGACATTGCGCCGACCATCCTGGAGGCGACGCATATTGCGGAGCCGAAATCGGTCGACGGCGTCACGCAGAGTCCGATGGAGGGCGTCAGCCTGTTCTACACCTTCGACGCCAGGAACGCCGAAAGCCCCTCGCGGCACAAGACTCAATATTTCGAAATGCTCGGCGACCACGCCATCTATCACGACGGCTGGATCGCCAGCGCCAAGGTCATGCGCCCGCCATGGGACGTGATGGGGAAGGTGAGCGAGGATCCCGCGAACTTCCCCTGGGAGCTCTACGACCTTAAGAACGACTGGACGCAGTCCGACAACGTCGCCGCCAAGCATCCGGAGAAACTCAAGGAGCTCGAAAAAATATTCTGGCGGGAGGCCGGGAAATATCAGGTGCTGCCGCTCGACGCGACCGTCGCCACACGGCTGGTGACGCCGCGCCCGAGCCTGACCGCGGGCCGCACCGTCTTCACCTGGACGCAGCCCATGACCGGCACGCCGAACGGCAACGCCCCGTTCATCCTCGACGCCTCCTACACGATCAAGGCCGAAGTCGACATCCCGCAGGGCGGCGGCGACGGCATGCTGATCACCCAGGGCGGCCGCTTCGGCGGCTACGGCTTCTATCTCCTGAAAGGCAAGCCGGTCTTCACCTGGAACCTCGTCGATCTGAAGCGGCAACGCTGGGTCGGCGATCAGATCCCCCCGGGCAGACACACGATCGAATTCGACTTCAACTATGAGGGTCTCGGCCTCGCCACCCTGGCCTTCAACAATATTTCCGGCATCGGCCGCAGCGGCGTGGGCGTGCTGAAGGTCGATGGCGAGCTTGTGGCGGAAGCGAAGATGGAGCGCACCCTGCCGCTGATCCTGCAGTGGGACGAATCGCTCGACATCGGCTCCGACACGTTGACCGGCGTCGATGACGCCGACTATCAGCCGCCCTTCGCCTTCAACGGCAAGATCGAAAAGATCACGCTGACCGTCGACCGTCCCAAACTCACGCCGGCCGACGAAAAGATGCTGATGGAGGCGGAGCGCAATAATAAGGCGAGCGAGTGAAGGGGCTTTCCAGCAAAGAGCCGCGCGCCCGCCTTCAACCGCAGATGGCGACCGTTTGCCCGTGACCTGGGGGCGCGGCGCGTCTCGTTCGTAACGTCTCGCTGGATCGGCGCGTGATCCGGCCGCCGCGCCGCTACTTGCCGGCCGCCGCATCCAGCGAGTCGATGATGCGCCACGCATGGTGGAGCGCCTTGTCGGCCCATTGCAGCGCGAGCAATTCGTCGTTCGCGGCCGCCGCCGGCGTCTGTTGGCGCGCGACGGATTCGAGAATTTTTTCGCGCAGCGCCTTTCGCTCCGCCGACAATTGCGTCGAGGCGGCGTCGACGGCGTGCAGGACCGAGCCGCTGACGACGTCCGACGGCGCCTTCTGCGCCTCGAGCCATGCGGCCAGCACCTGCGCGCCTGCGGCGGCGGCCGTGGTCGACGTCGCCAGAGCCGTCGTCGCAGTCGCGTCGCCAAGGTCTTCATGCAGCCGCTTGAGGTGGTCGATGGCGTGACAGAGACGCACCAGCCGCGGCTCCATATCGGCGACGTCGAGAGTCTCCAACGACAGCGACTCGAGAAAATGATCGATGCGCCGCACGGACTCTTCAGGCGGTTGATAGGCGATCTGTTCGCCGGCGAGACGCCGGCCCGCGGCGTCGACGGCGCAGCGCGAAACCTCGAGCAGCGCCCGCCAGACCGCTTCCAGCGCAACCGGCCCGCCGGCTTCGGCGAGCGCCGGCTCCAAACGGCTGACGGCCGAGTCGTCGCCTTTGCCGGACAGATTGACGATGAAGCGCGCATAGGCGTCGAGCCAAGGAAAGAAGACGACGACGCCCATCAATTTGAACAGGCTGCTGAACGCCGCGACGGCGAGAACGCCGTCATAGTCGTCGAGGCCCGAGACGACCCAGGTCGCGGCCTTGGCGAGCGGCGACAGCAGCAGCATGCCGAGCACGCCGACGATGACGCTGAAGATGATATGCGCCAGGGCCGAACGCCGCACGGCGAGGCCGCCGCTCATCGCCCCGAGCGCCGCGCTCGTCGCCGCCGTGCCGATGCTTTGTCCGACCACCATGGCGCAGGCCTGGAGAAAGTTCAGGCTCCCCGCATGCAAGGCGACGAGGGTCGCCGCCGCGGCGGCGCTGGAGCTCTGCATCACGACCGTCATGACGAGACCCAATCCGGCCAGGAGCCATTTGGCCGCCCAGCCGTCGCCGACAAAGGAGTCGATGTTCCACTCGACGGCGCCCATGCCGGTCTGGAGATAATCCAGCCCGACGAAGATCAGCCCGAATCCCGCGAGGATGGCGCCGGCCGCGCGCCATCGGCCCTTGGCCGCGAGCCACAGAAAGGCGCCGACGCCGATGAGCGGCATCGCAAAGGAAGAGATTTGCACCCGGAATCCGAAGAAGGCCACCATCCAGGGCGTCGTCGTGGTGCCGAAGGTGGCCCCGATGAGCACGCCGATCGCCTGGGGAAAGCTCACGAGGCCAGCGCTGACGAAGCCAATGACCGTCAGCACCGTCGCGCTCGACGACTGAATGAGCGCCGTGAAAACCGCGCCGAACGCCACCGCGCTGAAACGACCGCGGACGAGGGTCTCCAGGGCTTTCCGGAGCGATTCTCCGGCGAGCCCTTTGAGACCTTCGGTGAGGTGATGAATCCCCAACAGGAACAGGCCGAGGCCGCCGAGGATCGTCATAGCGGAGGAAGCGTCCATTTCGAGCGACTCGCGTCTGCAAAAGAAAAAACCAACAGCTTTACTTTGACGAGTTTCGAGCGCGCCGACAAGATCACGCTGTGGCGGCCGGCGTCTTCTCGCGTTTTGCTCCGCAATCCCGTTCGCCGCCGCTCCCGCGGGGACGCGCCTTCGTGAATTTGTTATGGTCTTTGCGACGCGGCGCGAGCAGGAGAGAAAATCGATGGCGCCTCCCCAACCTGATCGGATCGAAGTCGTGCTCATGGCGGACGAAGCGCAGCCGCTGCGCTTTTGGGTTCAGTCCTCCGCGCAATTGGCGCGCAAACTCGAATACGGCAGAGAGAAGTCGAGACAGATTCTCGCTGCGCTCGCCGTTGTGCTGGTTCTGGCGGTTTATTTGTTTCCGGCCGCAACCGTCATGCTCATCCTGCTGAGCCTGATCGTCATTTTTCCGTTGGCGCTCGTCGGCATGGCGGGTTTCTCCCGCGGCTAGCGTCGAGCCCTGCGGTGGCGGCGGCGCCGCGCCGGTCGGAACCTCACCAGCCATGCGGGGTTTCGAAAATGCGTTTTTCGAAGCGATGACGGCGGCTCGTTAGCGCAGCGGCGGGCGCAGGAGCAGGCGGGCGATGATTCGTCATGTCGCCTATCGCAAAGCAGTCCTCGCCGGCATGGCCGGAGCCATTGCGTGGGAGGTTGCGGCGCGCCCGCTCATCCTTGCCGGCGTCCCCTCCTTCGATATTGTGGGGACGCTCGGCACGCTGGCCTTCCCGCATGGCCGCGCCTGGGCCTGGTGGCCGGCGGGCATGTCCCTGCATCTGCTCGTCGGCGCGATCTGGGGCGTCTTTTACGCGTATTTCTTCTGGTCCGTCGTGGCGGCGCCGCCGGTTCTGCAAGGCTTGCTGTTCGCCTTCGTGCCGATGCCTCTGGCGCTCTTCATCATGCACCCGCAGTTCGAACTCATGCACCCGCTCGTCCGCAGCGGCGCCTTGCCTTATTCGGGCCTGTTCGGCGTTTCGGGCGGACTGCACGAGCCCGCGGCGATCATTGTCGGCCATCTCATCTGGGGCGCGGTTCTCGGTCTCGTCTATGTCAGGCCCGTCGGTTATGCGGCGGCGCGGGGAACGCGCCTCGCTGCCGGAGCGCATCGGCCGCATCGTCCCATCGCCTGCGCGCCCCAACCGGCCGAGGACCGTTTCATGTTCGCGACCGGCGTCGAATGCAGTTATCCGACGCTCGACGGCGGACGTTGGCGTTTGGACGAGATGGCCGCCTGCGGCCACTATCGCCACTGGCGCGCCGATCTCGCGCTCGTGCGCGATCTGGGCCTGCGCTATTTGCGCTACGGCCCGCCGCTGCACCTCGTGAACCAGCGTAGAGGCCAATACGACTGGGCCTTTCTCGACGAGGTCGCGGCCGAGATGCAGCGGCTCGGCGTCACGCCGATCATGGACCTCTGCCACTTCGGCCTGCCGGATTGGCTGGGAAACTTCCAGAATCCCGAAACGCCGCAGGCGCTCGCCGACTATGCGCGCGCCTTCGTCCGTCGCTATGACTGGGTGCGCTTCTACACGCCGGTCAACGAAATGTATGTGTGCGCGAGATTCAGCGCGCTCGAGGGCCTGTGGAACGAGCAATGCCGGGACGAGCGCGCCTTCGTCACCGCCATCCGGCATCTTGCCAAAGCCAGCGTGCTGATGATGCAGGAAATCGCGGCTGCGCGGCCCGATGCGGTGTTCGTCAACAGCGAGAGCGGCGAGTTTTTCCAGCCCTGCTGTCCCGATCGCAAGGTCCGCGACAAAGCCGATTTCGAGAACGAGCGACGCTTCCTCGCCCTCGATTTGCTCTACGCCCGCGGCGTTCGCGCCGACATGCGGGAGTATCTCCTGCAAAATGGCATGCCGGCCGAGGAATACGCATGGTTCATGCAGCAGGACGTCGGCGCGCGCGCCATCCTCGGCGTTGATTATTACGAATGGAACGAAAAGCTCATCGACGCGTCCGGCGACGCGCGGGCGCTCGGGGAGCTGTTTGGCTGGTTCGTCATCGCCCGTCAATATTACGAGCGCTACCAGCGGCCCATGATGCATACTGAGACGAACCGCCTGGACGCGCGCGACGCCCCGCGCTGGTTGTGGCGGCAGTGGCACAATGTGCAGCTCATGCGCCAAAGCGGCGTGCCGATCGTCGGCTTCACCTGGTATTCGCTCACCGACCAGATCGACTGGGACATCGCGCTGCGCGAGCCTCTCGGAAACGTCAATCCGGTTGGGCTGTTCGATCTCAACCGCGATCCCCGCCTCGTCGGCCTGGCCTATCGGCATCTGATCAGCCTCTTCGAGTCCGACCTTCAGCAGGCGCCCTCCATCGAGACTGTGCTGAACGCGGCCCGGCTGACGACCGCGCCAGGGAAAAGGCGTCATGCTTAAGATCCTGCTCGCGCATGGACTCGACGCAGGTCCGACGCAGCGTCCCTTGCTGGCCGGCGCGGCGGCGAGCCTCGTCGCCGACGTTCCAGCCTTGTGGTTGCTGCATGCGTTCAAGTCGCTCGACGCCCTTGGCCGCGCCGCGAACTTCTCGATCGTCGCCGCCGCTCTCGGCTATATCGGCATGATGCTCTTTGGCGGCGTGCTGTATGGATGGCTGTTTCAGCGGGCGGCGAACGACCCGCGCGGAGGCTGGCTCTTTGGAATGGCGTTCGGCTTCGTCTTGTGGATGCTCGGGCCCATCCCGCTCCTGCAATGGCTGCCGCCGCAGCCCATTCTAACGGGCTATCCCGCCGTTGGGCTTCTGCTCGGAATGCTGCTCTGGGGCTTGGTTCTCGGCGTCGCCTTTCCCGTCGTGCATCGTCCGATGCGTCCAAGGCTGGACAAAGCCTCGGCCCCGCCTACGCCTTCAACAGGGCCGCAAGCCGCCTGCGCGCGTTTCAGGCCCCGGTGATCGTGTCGCGGCGATGTGTTCGTAGACTTGCCGTCGACGTCTCGCCATGCAACATGCCGACGCCGACATTGGAGTAAAAATGACTGAGATCGTGAGAGACAGCAACGGAACGGAATTGAAGGACGGCGATTCCGTGACGGTGATAAAGGATCTGAAGGTGAAAGGGACCTCCACGGTCTTGAAGCGTGGCACGCTCATCAAGAATATTCGTCTGACCGGCGATCCGGCGGAGATCGAATGTCGCGCCGAGAAGATCAAGGATCTCGTGTTGAGGACGGAGTTCCTCAAGAAAGCGTGAAGTTGCGGCCAATCGTTCGGCGTCAGGTCAAACGCCCCCGCAAATGTGCGAGCCCGCCCCACAATCCGCCGAGATCGCCGAGCGCGGCGCGCACAATCTCGGGCAGCGCCGGATTCTTGTGCCGCAGGCGCTTCAATTGGACCTCGATGCGTTCGAGAGAAACGCCGACCTCTCCGATCATGGAGCCGCCGACGACGATCCTTTCGGGAGACCAGTAGGCGATCGTATTGTGAAGCCCCACTGCGACGATTTCCGCGAGCTCCGCCCACACTGGATGCTCCTTGCCCAGAGTAGCCGGCGGCGCGCCGAAGCGCGCTTCGATGGCGCGGCCTGAAACGAGATCCTCGAGCGTGCGCGCGCTCGCGCCGCAACCCAGAAGCTGCTCGCCGATTTCGAATCCGAAGGCGGCGCGGTCGAGCGCGCCGTCGACGAAGCGCGCGCCGTTCACGCCGGTGGAGACGGTGACATAGGCGACGATGGCGGCGCCCTTGCCGGCCCCGACCGTCGCCTCGCCGAGCCCGACCAGCGCCGTGTCGTTTTCCACGATCACCGGCGCGCCCAGGGCCCTTTCCAGATCGTCGGCGAGCGCCGCGCCGTTCCAGCGCGGGAGATTTTGCGCATGGACGATTTGGCGCCTGTCCCGCGACAGAACGCCCGGCGCCCCCACCGCCACGCCGCCGAGCCTGCCGCCCGCAAGCTTTGTCACCGCCGCGACGAGCGCGTCGAGGCCTTGCGCATAATCGGGGGCCGTCGGGAAAATAGCGACGGGGCCGAGCGCGTCGAAATCATGGGCGCAGCCGATGCGCGTCTTGGTTCCGCCAATGTCGATCGTCACGAACATGGCCGTGCCCTCTGAAACGTCACGCCAGAATGGCGATGTAGAGCCCGCTCCCTGTCGCGACGACGGGGGCGACGGCGTCGGAGGGGCGCGGCGGGCGCGCGCATATCTTTGACGGCGGCGCGGCTCGAAAGCCGCAGCGGCGCGCTTTGGAAAACAGCGGCGACGGGCCGTCGCCTCACCTAAGGCCTCACCTAAAGGCTTGCGTCGTCTTGCGCGTCGTCGGCGCCCTCCTCGATCAGCCCGAGCGCGTCGTCGAGCGCGGCCTCGACGCTGTCCTCGACCTCTCCCGACGACGCGTCGTCCGCCGCCATGGCGTCGAGATCAGGCAGATCCCGCAGGCTCCCGAGCGCGAAGACTTCGAGGAAGCGCGGCGTCGTCACCCAGGCGATCGGCGCGCCGGGCTGCGGCGCGCGCGGGCCCGGCGCGATGACCCCTGTGTTTTTCAACCGGCCGAGAATGTCGCGGCTGATGTCGTGGCCGACGAGACGCGAGAGGCCGGCGCGGGTGATCGGCTGCTGATAGGCGATGGCCGAGAGCGCCAGCATTTCGAGTTTGGTGAAAGACGGCGGCCCTGCATCCTTTGCCCCGGCCAGCGCGCGCAGCGTCTCGGCATGACGCGGGCGCGTGCGAAACTGCCAGCCTCCGGCGACGAAGACGATTTCATAAGGCCGCCCTTTAAGCTCTTCGTTGATATCGGCGAGGAGCGCGTCGAGCCGGCAGGCGTCGCCGACAAGCCCGGCGAGGGTCTCGCGGGGGACCGGCTTCGACGAAGCGAAGATCGCCGCCTCGGCGCGCAGCATCCATTCGCGCCAGCGCATCCCCTCTGGGAGATCGGAAAGGTCGCGGTCGAGACGGGCGGATGTCGCGGCGCGGCTCATAGACCGTAAATCCTGAAAGCGTCGCGCCCGGAGAGTTCGCGCACGGCGCCAAGCGCGACGAGCCGGTCGAACAGGCGCCGCGCGGCGCGATCCGAGAGGCCGGCGCGGGAAGCGGCGACGGCGGGCGTGACGGCGTCGTCGGCCAGCAGCAGGTCGACGACGCGGCGCGCGCCCTTCGCCCGCAACGCCGGCGCGACGGCGAGAAGCTTTTGCGCCCGCCGCGCCAGATCGGCGGCAAGCGCATGGGCGTCGAGAAGCGCGAGGCCGTAACCCTGCGCGACGGCCGCCGGCCAATCGTCGTCCAAGGGTCGCGGGCGCCGGCCCCCTGCCCCGCGCCGGAGCGCGGGATGGGCGACGACGGCGGCGAGCAAGGGGACGGGGCGCGCCCAGTCGAGACGGCGCGCCAAAGCGAGATCGGCGACGAAGAGCGCGAAGATTTCCGCGTCGAGCGCCGAGGCGCCCGCGCCAAGCTTCAGGGCGGCGGCGCTGGCCTGGGCGGCGGCGGCGAGCGGCTCGGGCGCATCGGCCGCGCAGCCCTGCAAGGCCCTGGCGGCGCCGGCTGAGTCGATCTCCGGCAGGCCGAGCGCCGCGCCCGCCCGCGCCAGCGTCGCCGCGTCGAGCCGCGCGACGGGAGGGGCCGCACAGAGCCGAAACAGCCGATGCAGGCGCCCCGCCGGGCTGATCTGGCCGCCCATCGCCAGATGCTCGGCGTCGCGCAAGGCCAGCGCATCCTCGCGCAATCGCGACAGCGTCGCGCAGCTCTCGGCCGCGCGCAGCGCCAGGCGCTGGCGCAGGCAGCCCGCGAAGGCGGGCTCGGCGGCGTCGTTTGCGCCGCTCGACGCTTCGGCCCCGTAGGCGCCGCGCAGGACCTGATCGAAGAGGGCGAGGGCCGCGCCGGCGAAAAACGACGCCGCGTCGCGATCCGCGCCGGAACGCCGCACCCAATGCGGGAGCGGTGGAATGGACGCGCCCTTCCCAGCCGCCGGCTCCGCCCCTCGGCGGGCGCGGGCGGCGCGCCGGCGAGGCGCGTCGACAGCGGCGGGCGGGTCGCGCGCGGGGAGCGAATCAAGGACGTGCACGATCGAAATCCTAGCCGACGGCGGCGCTTTGTCACGGCGTTCGACGCGTTATCCGCCGGCCTTTTCCCACAGCACGCCAAAAAGACGCGCGGGCCGATGGCGCCCGCGCGCCTTCGACCGTCACTCGCCGAGGAGCGCGCATTCCGCGCCCCTGGCGCGAAGGGACTCGCAGAATGCGGCGGCTTCGAGCCGGTCCTTGAAGTCGGCGATCTCGACGAACCAGGCGGTCTGTCCGTCTTTCTCCTTGCGCAGGATCGTCGGCTGATGCGCGCCGATCACGCCCGGCGCGCGCTTTTGAAGTTGACGCCATCTGCCTTTCGCGCGCGCCTCCGTGGGGAGAACGCCCAATTGCGCCGAGGTCTTCGCCGGCGCGGAGGGCGCCGGCGCGGGGGCCGCCGTGTCCGCCGCAGGCGCCGCAGGCGCGGACGCAGCCGGCGCCTCGCCGCTGGCCGGCGCCGCCGGCTGCGCCGCCTTCGCGACCGGGGAAGCGGCGTTCTCGGCGGCCATGTGGGCGGCCCAAAGGAGCGCCGCGACGGCGGCGAGGCCCAGGACCGTCGCCACATGATCGGCGGCGCGCCGGGACGGCGCAGGCGCCGCGGGCGACACGGCCGCCGGTCGGCGCGCGGTCGCGCCCAGCGGCTCGGTCAGCCGCGCAAGGAACGGCGTCGCTTTGGTCACGCGCGCGTCGAGCTCGTGATAGATCGCGAGCTTGGCGAGATCCTGAACGAACATCCAGACGAGGTTGTAGGCCCAGACGAGGCCGATGAGCGCCCACGGCAGCGCCGGCACGAGCACGCCATAGGCGCAGAGCAGCGCCGCGACGATCTGCGTCGCGACAATGGCCCAGAACAGCGCCGTTCCCGGGAAGGGCGGCGCCCAGAACGGGCCCTTGGCGCGCGTCACGAACAGCATCAGATGACCGCCGACGACGAGCTGCAAAAACAGGATCGTCTGGAGATGCGGCGCGTCGAGATGCAGCACGTTCTGGCCGAGGACGAGAAGCCCGAAGCTTTGAAGGACGGCGAGGGCGCCGAGCACCGAGGAGACGACGAGCACGCGGTCCATCCGCCAGCGCACCGGACGGCTCGGAACCTTCGCCCGGTCGAAGGCGATGGCCATGATCGGAATGTCGTCGAGCAGCGCCAGCATGATGATCATCACCGGCGTCAGCGGGAAGAAACCATAGACGATCGTCGCCAGCACGATGAACACCATGATGTCGAGCGTCATGGCGATGCGATAGAGCGTGTAGCTCATCATGCGCTCGAAGATGCGCCGCGCTTCCTCGATGCCGCGGATGATCGTGGAGAGGCCGGGCGCGGTGAGAATGAGCGCGGCGGCGGCGCGCGCCGCGTCGGTCGCGCCCGAGACGGCGACGCCGATGTCGGCCTGTTTGAGCGCCGGCGCGTCGTTGACGCCGTCGCCCGTCATGCCGACGATGTGGCCCTGCTCCTGCAGCGCCTTCACGATCGCATATTTATGTTCGGGAAAGACGCGGGCGAAACCGTCCGCCGCCTCGATGCGCTCAGCAATGTCGGCCGGAATGTCGCCCTTGCCGACGCCGCCCTCGAAGAGATCCGTCGCCGGCTGAATGCGCGTCCCGAGGCCGAGATCGCCGGCGATCTGCTGGGCGATGGCGACGTCGTCGCCCGTGACCATCTTGACGCGAACGCCATAGCCTTCCGCCCGGGCGATGGTTTCCTTGGAGTCGGCGCGCGGCGGATCATAGAGCGGAATGAAGCCCAGAAAGCGCCACGCGCCGCTCGCGTCCGTGCGCGCGACGCCGAGCGTGCGGAAGCCCTTGGCGGCGTAAGCGTCGACGGCCTCGTTGGCCGCGTCGAGATCGGCGCCTTCGAGTTTGGCGAGCGCCATGATGACCTGCGGCGCGCCCTTGGCGGCTTTGAACGTCGCGCCGTCCGGCCCCTTCACCGTCGCCTCGGTGCGCTTGGTCACCGGATCGAACGGCTGATAGGCCGACTGCGTATAGGCTTTCAGCGCAGCGTCGTCGTGCAGGCCGGCGAGCACGGCGAGATCGATCGGGTCGCGGTCCTCCGCCTTGGAGGCGAGAGACGCGACGAGCAGCGCCTCCTTGGGATCGGCGCCTTTCCAGGGGCTGACCTCGCCGAGCGTCAATTTGTTTTGCGTGAGCGTCCCGGTCTTGTCCGAGCAGAGGATATCCATCCCCGCCATTTCCTCGATCGACTCGAGGCGCGAGACGATGGCCTTTTCGCGCGCCAGCAGTTTCGCGCCGAGCGCCATGGTGACGGAAAGCACCGCCGGCATGGCGACGGGAACCGAGGCGACGAGCAGGATCAGCACGAATTCCGCGAGACGCAGCACATCGGCGCCGCGCGACAATTGCACCGCGACGAGGATCACGGCGAGAACGCCGGCCGCGGCGATGAGGAAATCGCCGATGCGCATCACAGCGGCCTGGAAATGCGAGGTCGCGCCGGCGCTCTGCACGAGAGAAGCGGTGCGGCCGAAGAAGGTGCGCGCGCCGGTCTCGGTCACCACCGCCTGGATTTCGCCCTGCTTGGCGATCGAGCCCGAATAGAGAATGTCGCCCGGCTTCTTCGAGACGGGAAGCGACTCGCCCGTGAGCGCCGCCTGATCGACGCTGAGATAATCGCCCGAAACGATGCGCGCGTCGGCGGGCACGACGTCGCCCAGCCGCACGCGCACGATGTCGCCCGGCACGATGTCCGTCGCGTCGATCTCGCTCCAGACGCCGTCGCGCAGCGCCTTGGCTTTGAGCGCCAGCGCGTTCTTCAATGCCTGCAGCGCGTTCGACGCCTGATGCTCCTCGAAGAAGCCGAGCGCGGCGTTGAAGATCAGCAAGGCGAGGATGATGGTGAAGTCGCCCCAGTCGCGGACGACCAGCGCCATGATCGCGGCCGCTTCGATCATCCAGGGGATCGGGCCCCAGAAGTAGCGGAAGAAGAGAACCCATTCGCTGGTCTTCTTCTCTTCCAGCGCGTTCGGCCCGAAATGCGCCAGCCGATCGGCGGCCGTCTTGGCGTCGAGACCCTTCAGCGGATCGGTCGACAGCGCCGCGAGAACCTCGGGGATGGGGGATTTCGATAAATCGACGCGCGCATCCATGGCGACGCTCCTTTCAACAAAAGATGTCCGAGCCCGAGAACGGGTCGCTCTTCCGCCGGGTTCGCCGTCGCGCGATCGTCCCCGGCTTCTAATCTTCCTCCAGCGCGCCCTCCTCGTTCACGGCATGCGCGAAGAAGGCTGTCGCGACGAGGCCGGCGAGGCTGACGAGCGTCATCAGGGCCACGACGCCGTCGAGGCCCCAGGCCGCCTGCAGTTGCGGCGCGACAAAGGTTCCGAAGGTCGCGCCGACCTTCGCGGCCGCGGCCGCGAAGCCGCTCGCCGAGGCGCGAACGGCGGTTGGAAAAAGCGCCGGGGCGAGGATGAAGGTCGTCGCATTGGGCCCGACGTTCATGGAGAAGTTGAACAGGACGAAGCCGGCGATGATGAAACCCATATGGGCGCTGGCGCCGTCGTTCGCGACGACCGCGAAGAGCAGCAGCGCCATGCCGACCGCCATGCCAAAGAAGCCGGCGATCTGCATGGGAATGCGTCCGAGCGCCGGCACAGCCCACAGGCTGGCGAGAAAGCCGACGAGCAGGAAGAGATCGACCAGGGCGCTCCCTTTGGCGTCGGCGAATTCCGCGGCGATCGGCCCCGCCCCCGCGCCGCCGAAATGAAGCGCGCCGAGAATGACTGGCGTGAACAGGCCGACGCCATAGGTGGCGACGTCCATCAGCATCCAGGGCAAGGCGACGAGCAGCGTCTGCGCCCGAAAGCGCGCGCTGAAGAGGGTTCCTAAGCCGGCCCCGTGCGACTTCGACGGCGGCGCCGGGACGATCGGCCGCTCGGCCAACGCCTCCTGCGCGGACGTCGATGGCGGCTTTTCGTGGAACGCGCGGCTCAATTGCGCAAGAAGCGCCCGCGCCGCGTCGATCCGCCCCTTCGTCGCCAGCCAGCGCACGCTCTCGGGCGCCCACATGCGGGCGAAAAGAAAAGCCACGGCGAGCGCGCCGACGGCGCCGAGCAGCAGGCGCCAGTCGCTGGTTTCGGGATCAATGCGCGTGATCGCGATCCCGGCCAGCGCCGCGGCGAGCATCCCCACCGACTGCATGGCGATCGTCGCCACCGTCATGCGGCTGCGCGTCGCGCGCGGCATCATCTCCGAGACATAGGAGGCGCTCGTCGGAAAATCCGCGCCGACCCCCATTCCGGTCAGAAGCTGCGCGGGGACGAGAAGCCAGGGATGCGGCGCGAAAGCGGCGAGCGCCGCGGCGAGAGCAATCAGCGCCATATCGAACATCAGCACGCGCTTGCGCCCGAACCTGTCGGCGAGGACGCCGCCGAGCCAGGCGCTGGCCGCAGCCCCCAGCACGAGGGCCGAGCCCATCAACCCGATGAGCAGGGGCGAGAGCGAGAATTCATGCTTGAGCAGCGGCAGCGACAGGCCGAGAGCGACGACCGAAAAGCCGTCGAGAAACGCCCCGCCGCTCGCGGCGAGCCAAAGCGCATAATGACGCCAGGTCATCGGCGCCTGATCGATCGCCGAGAAAAACGACGCTGGGCTCGTCGCGCGCGCCGGCGTCACGATTGCGCCGGCGTTTCTGTCGCGTCTGTGGCCTTCCCGTCGCCGGCGGCCGACTTCTTCTTCTTTCTGGTCTCCGCCTCGCTCGCCTGATGATCGAGCCGGCGGATCTCTTCAATATCCACCGTCGGCTTGGGAGCCTCGATCTTCATATCTTCGAGCGCGTCGGCGACGATCGCGGACAAAGCGAGATTGCGGAACCATTTGTGATTGGACGGAATGACGAACCAGGGCGCATGCGCGGTCGAGCAGCGCGAGAGCGCCGCCTCGAAGGCCTCGATATAATCGTCCCATCTGTTGCGCTCGGAATAATCGGTCGCGCTGATCTTCCACTGATGCGTGGGATCGTCGAGACGCTCCTTGAAGCGCGCGAGCTGCTCGTCTTTCGAGATATAAAGGAAGAATTTCAGGATCGTCGTATTGTTCTCGACCGCGAGCATCTTCTCCCATTCATTGATGAAGTCGAAGCGCGGCTTCCAGATTTCCTTGGGCGCGAGCTTGTGCACCCGCACGACGAGGACGTCCTCGTAATGCGAGCGGTTGAAGATCGCCACATTCCCGCGCGCCGGGGCGTGGGGATGAATGCGCCACAGGAAGTCGTGGTCGCGCTCCTCCGCCGTCGGCTGTTTGAACCCCGTCACCTGGACCCCCTGCGGATCCATGGCGCTCATGACATGCCAGCAGGAGCCGTCCTTGCCGGCGCCGTCGATGCCCTGAAGGACGATGAGCAATGAATGATTGCGTTCGGCATAGAGCGCGCGCTGCAATTTGGTGATGCGCTGCAAATGATGCTGCAGCTCCTCGGCCGCCTCGACGTCATTGGCGTGACGGCCGTGAAATCCGGCGTCGATCGAGGAGAGGTCGACCCTGGAGCCGGGTTCGATGCGAAAGCGTTTCGTGAAGTTCATCTTGCGCTCCAAAGTCGGAGCCCGAGAAGGGCTTGAAAAACGCTTCGATTTGTCCCGCTCCGGGTCGGCGCCGTCAAGTCGGCGACGGCTGAATTCGACGCAGCGGAGTGAGGTAAGAGGGCGAGCTTCAGCTTGTCAATAGCGAGGCTCGTAGAAACGAACGTCCCATTAGTCGGCGCGCCGCTCGATATTCGGCGGCGAAACAAGCCGCATCGTTTCGGACGCGCCGAGCGGCGTCGAGCGGCGTCGACGCCGAGACTCCATGACCCTTGATCGAAGGGGCTCCCGGAAGCCCGCGCCCGCCGCTGACGAGAGGCCGCGAGCGAGCGGCCGGCGCCAAGGAAACGGTGGACTTTTGCGAGCGGCTAGGCAACCATATCCATGTCAGCTTTGAAGAATTCTTGCCAATGAGCGTCGGTTGAGCGGGTCTGTTTCGTTCGATTGACAGAGGAGCGCCGCACGCATGACCCTCCCTCTCGCAGGTGTGAAAATCATCGACTTCACCGGCGTCCAGGCGGGACCGGCCTGCACCCAGCTGCTCGCATGGTTCGGCGCCGACGTGCTCAAAGTCGAACTGCCGGGCGTCGGCGACGTGACGCGGCGGCAGCTGCGCGACGCGCCTAATCTCGACGCGCTCTACTTCACGATGCTCAACAGCAATAAGCGTTCGCTGACGCTGAACACGAAGACGCCGGAGGGAAAGAAGATCTTCGAGCAGCTCATCCGCGACGCCGACGTGCTCGTCGAGAACTTCGCGCCGGGCGCACTGGACCGCATGGGATTTCCCTGGGAGCGTCTGCAGGAGCTCAATCCGCGTTTGATATTCGGCTCGATCAAGGGCTTCAGCGAAGACTCGCCCTACGCCGATCTGAAGGTCTATGAAAACGTCGCGCAATGCGCCGGCGGCGCCGCCTCGACGACCGGCTTCTGGGACGGACCGCCCACGGTCAGCGCCGCAGCGCTCGGCGACACCAATACCGGAATGCATCTGGCGATCGGCCTGCTCGCCGCGCTGCTGGGGCGCGAGCGCACGGGAAAGGGCCAGAAGGTCTCCGTTTCCATGCAGGAGGCCGTGTTGAACCTCTGCCGGGTGAAGCTGCGCGATCAGGAGCGCCTGGAGCATCTCGGCTATCTCGAGGAATATCCGCAATATCCCAACGGCACGTTCACGGACGCCGTGCCGCGGGGCGGCAATGCGGGCGGCGGCGGGCAGCCGGGCTGGGTTTTGAAGTGCAAGGGATGGGAGACGGATCCCAACGCCTATCTCTATTTCACCATCCAGGAGCAGAACTGGCCGCGGACCTGCGAGGCGATCGGCAAGCCCGAGTGGGCGGACGATCCCGCCTATGCGACCGCCAAAGCGCGTCAACCGCACATCTTCGACATCTTCGCCGAGATCGAGAGATGGCTCGCCGACAAAACGAAATTCGAGGCGGTCGATATTCTGCGCAAATTCGACGTTCCCTGCGCGCCTGTGCTGTCGATGAAGGAGATCGCCTATGATCCCGCCTTGCGGCGCTCGGGCGCGATCGTCGAAGTCGAGGAGGAGTTGCGCGGGAAATATCTGACGGTCGGAAGCCCGATCAAATTCTCCGACTTCACGCCCAAGATTACAGGCGCGCCGCTGCTTGGCGAGCACACCGACGACGTCTTGTCGGCTCTCGGCTACGACGCGGAAAGCATCGCCCGGATGCGCGCGAATAAAGTCGTCTGACCCTCTCTCTCCGACCATCCGCAAGAAAGAGCGCCGCCATGGCCAACCCCGACAGAAGGGACGCCGTCACCGATGGCCTGCATCTGATCGTCGACGCCCTCAAACTCAACGGGCTCGACACGATTTTCGGCGTCGTCGGCATTCCGATCACCGATCTTGCGCGCCTCGCTCAGGCGGAAGGGCTCAAATATTTCGGCTTTCGTCACGAGCAGTCCGCGGGCCACGCCGCCGCGATCGCCGGCTATCTGACCCAATGGCCGGGCGTGTGCCTGACCGTCTCCGCGCCGGGCTTTCTCAACGGACTGCCGTCGCTGGCCAATGCGACGGTAAACGGCTTTCCGATGATTCAGATCAGCGGGTCGAGCGATCGGGCGATCGTCGATCTCCAGCAAGGGGATTATGAGGAGCTCGACCAGATGAACGCCGCCAAGCCTTTCGTCAAGGCGGCCTATCGCGTGAACCGCCCCGAGGATATCGGGATCGGCGTCGCGCGCGCGATCCGGGCGGCGACGTCGGGACGTCCCGGCGGCGTCTATCTCGACCTGCCGGCGGATGTGCTGAGCGCCGTCATCGACAAGGACCAGGGGACGCGCTCTCTGGTCGAGGTCGTCGATGCGATTCCAAAGCAGCCGCCGGCGCCAGAAGCCATCGAGCGCGCGCTCGATCTTCTCGCGAAGGCGAAGCGTCCCCTGGTCGTGCTCGGAAAGGGCGCCGCCTACGCGCAGGCGGACGCGGATATTGCGCGCTTCGTCGAGGAGACCGGCGTCCCCTTTCTGCCGATGTCGATGGCGAAGGGCCTCTTGCCGGACAATCACCCGCAATCGGTCGAGGCCGCGCGCTCCTTTGCGCTCGCTCACGCCGACGTGGCGGTTCTCATCGGGGCCCGCCTCAACTGGCTCCTGGCCCACGGCAAGCCGCCGCACTGGTCGCCCGACGTCCAATTCGTCCAGTTCGACATTCAGCCGACGGAGATCGACAGCAACAGGCCGATCGCCGCGCCCGTCGTCGGCGACATTGCCTCTTCGATCAAAGCCCTGCTTCTCGCCTTGAAGCCGGACCGCCTTCCCGCCTGGACAGAATGGCGCGACGCCATAGAACCGCAGAAGCAAAAGCATATCGCGGACATGGCCGCCCGTCTCGCCGCCGATCCGCGGCCGATGGATTTCTACAGCGCGCTCGGCGCCGTGCGCGCGGTTCTCGCCGACAAGCCGGAGGTCTTCGTGGTCAGCGAGGGCGCCAATACGCTCGACGTCGGCCGCAACGTCATCGACATGGCTCTCCCGCGCAAGCGCCTCGACAGCGGAACCTGGGGGGTCATGGGCGTCGGCATGGGATACGCCATCGGCGCCGCGGTCGTCTCGGGACAGCCCGTCGTCGCGGTGGAAGGCGACAGCGCGTTCGGTTTCAGCGGCATGGAGATCGAGACGATCTGCCGCTACAGGCTGCCGATCGTGGTCGTCATTTTGAACAATGGCGGCGTCTACCGCGGCGACGACGTCAACCGCGGCGGCGACGGCGCGCCGGCCGTGACGGCGCTCTCGTTGCACGGGCGCTATGACAGGCTCATCGAAGCCTTTGGCGGAACGGCGTATAACGTCGCCGATCCGGACGCGCTGACGCAGGCTCTCTCCGAGGCGCTCGCGGCCGGCGCGCCGGCGATCATCAACTGCGCCATCGATCCGACCGCCGGAACCGAGAGCGGCCATATCGGCAGCCTCAATCCCAAGAGCGCCGTCAGCTCATAGAGACGATGGACGGACCATCGGAACAAAGTCGGCCCTAGGCCGCCGCGAGCCCGAGCCTTTGCGCGAGCCCGGCGCGCTGCAGCTTGCCGGTCGGGCCCCTCGGGATGTCGTCGACGAAGACGATCTGGCGCGGAACCTTGAACGGCGCGAGCCGCTCCGAGAGGAAGGCTTTCAATTCCTGCTCCGAGACGCTCTTGCCCGGCTGCAGCACGACGGCGGCGGCGACGTCCTCGCCGAGCTTCTCGTTTGGAACGGCGAAAGCGACCGCCTGCTCCACGGCCGGATGGTCCATGAGCGCCGCGTCGACCTCTTGAGGCGAAATTTTCTCGCCGCCGCGGTTGATGATCTCCTTCAGGCGTCCCGTGAGCCGAAAATAGCCGTCGTCATCCTTGACGCCCTGGTCGCCGGTGCGAAACCAGCCGTTGACGAAGCTTTCGGCGTTGGCCGCGGCGTTGTTCTCATAGCCGGCCATGACGTTCTCGCCGCGGATCACGATCTCGCCCACGACGCCCGCCGGCGCGATCCGACCCGCTTCATCGAGGATCTCGACCTCGGGCCCGGCGGCCTTGCCGACGGAGCCGGGCTTGCGCGGGCCGTGCAGCGGGTTGGACGCCATTTGATGCGCCGCCTCGGTCATGCCGTAGGACTCGATGACGGGGGCCTGGAACGCCGCTTCCAGCGCCTCGATGACCCGCACAGGCAGCGACGCGGACGACGAGCGGATGAAGCGCAGCGGGTGGCGCGCAATCACCTCCCTGTTCTGCGCGGCGAAGCTCAGGATCCCCTGATGCATCGTCGGCACGGCCGTGTACCAGGTCGGTTTCGCCTCCTCCATCCAGCCGTAGAATTTCACCGGGTTGTAACCCGTGGAGCAGAAGACCGAGCCGCCGCGCGACAGCGGCGCGAGAAGGCCCGCGACGATCCCGTGCACGTGAAACAGCGGCATGATGTTCAGCCCGCGGTCGCTTGGGCGAAAGTCGAGGGTCTGGGCGATGTTTTCCGCCGAGGCCGCGACATTGCGTTGCGTGAGCGGAACGATTTTCGGCCGCGAGGTGGTGCCCGAGGTATGCAGGATGAGCGCGATGTCCTCCGGGCCGACAGAGCCCTTCCCCGCCGCGCCCGCGGCCGCTGCGCCGCCGGTAATGATAAAATCGCCGGCGCCGCCGCCGCATGGCGTCAGCGTGAGCACGCGGACGCCGAGCCTTTTCGCCGCTTCGAGCGCGGGCGAGGCCTCCCCCGCCGCGACAACGAGCGCCCCGACCTCGAGATCCTTAAGGTAAAGTTCGAACTCGTCGAGCGTATAGGCGGGGTTGAGCGGCACGGCGGTCGCTCCCTGCACGATCGAAAGGAAGGCGGCGGCCATTTCGGGGCCGTTCTGAAGCGCGATCGCGACCCGGTCGCCGCGGCCGACGCCGACGCGATTGAGCGTCGCAACGGTCTCCTTGGCGAGCGCGCGCAGCCTGCCGAAGGAAAGCGGCGGCGCGCCGGCCCCACCGAGCGCGACGGCGCCATCGGGCGCGGCGCTCAAGAGGCTTTCGAGCGTGCGGCTGGCGGTCATGAGTCCTCTCCGGCAATCGGCGGGCGATCAAGCGAATTGCACGGCGTAGATCGGCGGCAAGGTGTGCGTCACGCACTGCCAATGATCGCCCTGATCCTCGCTGATCCACAAGCCTCCCGTCGTCGAACCGAACGTCAGCCGGTCGCCCGTCGCGTCGATCGCGAGCGCGTGCCGGTAGACGAGGTCATAGGCGTGGGTCTGAGGCAGGCCGTTGGTGAGCGCGTCGAAGCTCTCGCCGCCGTCCCGCGTGCGCGTCACGACCAGGCGGCCCTCGCAGGGAATGCGCTTTTCATCTTTGATCCCGGGGATGAACCAGGCCGTGTCCGGGTCGCTCGGATGGACGACGACGGCGAAGCCAAAGGTCGACGGCGTCACGCCGACGATCTCGCGAAACGTCCGTCCCGCGTCGGACGAGACGAAAACGCCGTTATGATGCTGAACCCACATGCGTTCGGGCGCGGCGGGACATTGAGCCAGGCGATGAATGTCCTGCGCGATCGGATCATGCGTGAGTTCGGGCGGCACATGTTCGGCCCGCATGCCCTCGCCGCGCTGACTCCAGCTTTCCCCCGCATCCTCGGTAAACCAGATCCCGCCGGTCGAAACGGCGACCCACACGCGTCGTGAATTCGTCGGGTCGACGATGATCGAATGAATGCCCGGCCAATCGGCGCCGCCGCCCATCCATTGCGTGCGCTTGGGGTGCTCCCACAGCGCGCGGACGATCGTCCAGCTCTCGCCGTGATCCAACGAACGAAACAGCCCGCCGGGCAATGTGCCGCACCAGAGCGCGCCCGGCTCGTCCGCTCCGCCCGTCGCGAGCGCCCAGATCCGCTGCGTGCTCCAGGGAATGGGACGCCCCCACATGTCCTTTTCCTCGAGGCCCTCCGGTTTTTGCGGATAGGCCGGCGCGGCGATTTCCTGCCAGCCGTCGCCCGTCGAGCGATGCAGCTTGACGCCGAAGTGGCCGTGATCGAGCGCGGCGTAACGAAAGCCGCTGCGCGCGTCCGTCAGCGTAAGAGAGACGTTGTCGCCCAGGAACGCGACGCCGTCGATGTCCCAGCGTCGGCCGTTGCGAACGACGCTAAAAAGCCCCTTGCGCGTCGAAACGAGAATCTCGTCGCTCATCGTCAACCTCCCGACAACGCCTGAAAGACATGAACCACGCTGCTGGCCGATACGGGATCGGACAAGCGGACGCGGTCGCGAAGCGCGCGGCCGTCGATGAAAACCGTCATATGTTTGCGCAGCGCCGCCTGATCGTCGAGGACATAGGCGCGCGCCCGGGCGTTTTCCTTGAACGCATTATCCAAGACTTCGCGAAGCGTCGCACCGTCGGCCTCTGTTTCGGGACAGGCCACATGACGCTGTATGTTGGCGGTGAACAGGACTTTCACCATCCCGCACCCTCCCTGCGCGACGACCGGCCCTTGATGTTAGTCGGAGCGCGCGCTTGCGCCAACCCCGGCCGGGCCGCGTCAAGCACACAGCCGGACCTCGCCTGACATAAGCTCGGCTTTGAGAATCGAAGCGACGCGCCTCGGCGGGCCCCGGAGATTTTACCATTTCCGTGTCGCACGATACGCGACGCCCTCCGGCGCGCGCACCCCAAAAAAAGATCACCTTCCACTTGCCGGGAAAGTTCGCGGTTGATTGGAAGCTTCGTAAATTTGAACCGCATCGCCTCGAAACGAAGCGCGCGCAGCAGACGCAATTGTGAAAGTCTGTCTTTCCAGCGACACCGGCGCGACCCGCCGCGAAAAATCGACGGGCTCGATGTCACGTCAATCTGGGAAACGCCACCCTGAACGTCGCGCCGCCGCCGGGCGTTTCGAAAACGCTCTCCGTCACCGGCGTTTACATCTGGTGGAAGAAGCGGTCGGCGCGGCGCGAGCGCGGTCGGCGGCCGGCGCTTGGCCGGGCGCGTGAAAGAGAAGAGGCCGCTTCGTGACAGCTGCGAGCCTTTGCAATTCTGCGCAAAGATCAACGGCACAGAGATCAACCCGACGCTTCTTCATGACGGCCTTTCTTCCCGGGCGCAATTGCGATGCAACGGCTCATTGAGCCCCTTTCGCTAAGCGCGCGTCGACGCTCAGTCGAGAACCCTTCCCTTCGCGTCTTCGCAGGCTTTCGCGTTTTCGACGTAAAGCCAGCCTTGGGCCTTACACGCGTTCGAGCCTTTGCACGCGTTCTTCGGGGTGTGGCAATCTGACTTGCCCTTGCAGCCGTTGACGCCAAAGCACCGCGCCTTGGCTGCGGAAGACGCGGCCTTCGCGGCGTTCGGGGTTGCGCCCGCGAGCGCAATCGAAACGGCCGCAACGGCGATTGCGGCTCCGTTTAGCGTCGTCTTTTTCATCTATCGCCTCCTCGTTGTCTCACAGTTCCCGACCCGCCGCCAGAAACGCTCGAGCGGGCTTGCGCGCAAAGGAATCGCTTCGGCGCGCAATCGAGACGCGCCCCTGTTCGGCGGTCCCGTTTCGGTTATTCCGTCGCAAGTAGAAAACCAGGCGATAGCTCGCCCGGCTGCAAGGTCAGCCCGCCTCGTTGCGGTGAGATTTCTGCAAATTTGCAAAATAGGCCTGCGCCTGCGCCTGCAGGGCTTCGCTCTGCGTTTTCATGAATTCGCCCTGCAAGCGCAGACATTCGCCCAGATCTTCGGCTTGCGTCAGTTTCTGCGCAAGGTCGAAAGCCGCCGATATATTGGCCTGCGAATAGGTGAAAGCCTTTTCGTTGGCCTCTTTGACGCCCGGGGGCAGCGTCGACTCCATCGACTCGACCGCGCGCTTCGCGGCTCGGGAAAACGCCTCGACGGCGCCGCGCGCCTGCCCGATGCTCTTTTGCACATATTCGCGGATTTCGATCGGCGCCTGAAAATTGGCTTGGGTCATGGTTTTTCCTCCATCTGACGTGTCGAGGGACAGTGACGGGCTAAGGCTCTGGTCAGCTTTCCCGCGTCCAAAAAGACTCCGCCTGACGGAGCAGGCGGAGCAAGTTTGGGAGGGGGTCCCTGCGCGGCCGGAGGAGTCCAAGCCGCGCAAAGTTCTGTGAAAAGCTGCAACAGCTCAGATGAGTCTCGAGCGCCGGTTCCTGCATGGGGCCGAGGCGCAGCGACGCAAACGGCGCCATGGCCGCCCCACAACGGGAACGTCAAATTCCAGATCGGCGATGATGACCAATGGCGGAAAGGCGCCCCTCAGGCGAGGGCCGCCAGGACGGCAAGAGGAGGCGCCCGGGGCGACTGAGGCGCGCCCTTGGGCTCTGCGCGCGCCGCTGGCGTAACATAGGCAGGCTCGACGGCGGCGCGCGCGACGGCGAAGGCTGGCGCGTGAAGAGCGGCGTTCGTATTTGGCGGCGGCGCGGAGCCGGATCCGCATTGCACGACGCAGCACTGGCCGTGATCGCGCGCCTGATCCGGAACGGCTGGCTGCTGCTGATCGCGGGGCGCCTGTTGAGTCGAGCACATCGCCCCTGCGGCGCCGCCGACGAGAGCGGGCGCGCCTGCGAAGGCGACTTGCAGCAGCAGCAGACTGGCGACGACTGTCGCCAAGATGCGCGCAACGCCGCTTACTCGTTTGATTGGATCCACCGCCGCCGCCTTTGGTTCCATTCGTAAGGTAATGAGAGGCCGAAGCGCGAGTCAAGCGCAGAAGCGGGCTCCCGTAGCGAATGGCTTCACATCATTGCGCCAAGGACCCAGATCGCGAAGCGGGCGAACGGACGCCGATCAGAGTTTCCGTCGATGCAGATCGAGCGTCTTGAGAAGAGGGCTCGGGAATTGGCGTCGTCTCGTGATGGCGTAGAAGGCTTCCTTGATGTGGGGAAAGGTGCAGTGCTCCTTGAGGGAGCCGCTCGAAAGCTCGTCGATGACGACCACGGGCGGCACGAGAGCGAGGCAAAACCCCTCTCGCGCAATCAGCCTCAGCATCGCCATGTCGTCGATTTCGGCGACGAAAGCGGGCCTGACGTCTTCGGACTCGAGCAGCTTGTCGAAAGCGTTGCGGATCCCGCTGCCGCGGCCGGGGACGGCGACGGCTATATTGGCGAGGTCTCGCGGAAACCGGAATTTCCGCCGTTTCAGCGCCGGCGCGCCGATGAGGCTCACCGATTGTTCGGCGATGAGCGTGCTCTGCCAGTCCTCGTCCTGATCATGCATCGCCGGCTGGTTGGCGAGAACAATATCCAGCCTGTGGTCGCGAAGCCTTGAGAGAAGTTCGAGGAACGTCGCCGATTGGATGATCACTTCGACGTCGGCGCGCCCGAGCAGCGGGCGCAGCAGTTCGATCTGAAAGTTGCGGGAGAGGGTCGAGACCGCTCCAACGCGCAGCGTCTGCCGCGCGGCGGGCCTCAGTCCTTCCAGCGTGCTCAAGAATTCGTCCCCGAGTTTAAACAGGGCGTCGGCGTAGCCAAGCGCGATGCGGCCGGCCTCGGTGAGTTGCAGCGATCGGCCATGTCTTTCGAACAAGGCCTGGCCGAGCTGCTCCTCCAGGGCTTTGACCTGCACGGACAGGGACGAAGGCGAAACGTTCAAGCGCCGCGCGGCGCGCGTGAGGCTTCCCTCATTGGCGATCATCCAGAAATAGCGCAAATGGTGATAGTTCAGGAAGGCCATGACGACTATTCTGTTTTATAGAACGAAACATTGCAATATTTGAATTTTCAAAATCGACAGGCCCGCCCTAGTCTCTGTCTCCATCGAGACCTGGAGACATGCAAAGATGGACCCGCTTACCTGGTCGCCTCTTCTCGCGCCCGCGGCGCTCTTCGCCCTCAGCCTGACGCCGAACCGGACCGCAAACGCCTTTCCGCGCGCGATGGCCGCCGCCGGCCTGACCGCCGGCGCTCTCGCCTTCCTCGCCGCGATCGCCATTGACGTCGCCGTCGTCCTTCATGGGCCGTTCACTACGGGCGTCGTCGGCGTCGCGGGCGTCGGCGTCGGGGTTTACGTCGACGCGCTGTCGGCGGCGATGACGACGCTCGTCTCCTTCATCGGCGTGATCGTCCTGCTCTACAGCCGCAACTATCTCGACGGCGACCCCGGGCAGGGCTCCTTCTACAAGAGGCTCGCCCTCACGCTCGCGGCGGTTCTCAGCCTCATGACGGCGGGCAATCTGGCCTTCCTGATCCTGGCCTGGATCGCAACGAGCGTCGGTCTCAACACGCTGCTGCTGTTCTACCCCGAGCGCCCGGCGGCGCAGCTCGCGGCGAAGAAGAAATTCGTGGCGAGCCGCCTCGGCGATCTCTGCCTGATCGGCGCCGCCGCAAGCCTGTGGACGAGCTTCGGCACGCTCGCCTTCCCCGAACTCTTCGCCGCGGCCCGGGCGGCGGTCTCTTCAGGCGCGGCGGCGACCCTGGCCCTCCCGGCGGTTCTGATCGTCTGCGCCGCGCTGCTGAAGTCCGCGCAGCTTCCCTTCCATGGCTGGCTCGTGGAAGTGATGGAGACGCCGACTCCCGTCTCGGCGCTGCTGCATGCGGGCGTCATCAACGCCGGCGGCTTTCTCGTGCTGCGCCTTGCCGACATCGTCGCGCCGTCCGACAGCGCGCTTCACATGCTCTCGCTCGTCGGCGGCGCGACGGCGCTCTTCGGCTCCCTCGTCATGCTGACCCAGACCTCGGTCAAGGTCTCATTGGCCTATTCCACCGTGGCGCAGATGGGGTTCATGATGCTCGAATGCGGACTGGGCGCCTTTGCGGCGGCCCTGCTGCATATCCTCGCCCACTCCCTCTACAAGGCGCACGCCTTCCTGAGCTCCGGCAGCGTCATCGACCTCGCCCGCGCCTCCTGGACGCCGAGCCCCGGCGGCCAGCCGCATCCGGCCCGCTTCGCGCTGGCGCTCGCGGCGTCCTTGCCTCTGGCCTTTGCCGTCGGCGGGATGTTCCACGCCGGCGTCATCGAAAATCCGGGCGCCGCGACGCTGGCGACGATCCTTCTCATGAGCCTCGCGCATCTGATCGCCAATGCGCTCGACGAACGGACCAAAGCCTATGTGCTGGGCAAGGCGATCGCCATGTCCGCCATCGTCGCCGTCGCCTTCTTTTCACTGCATGCGGCGGTCGAGCGGATGTTTTCATCGAGCCTGCCGCAAGCCGCCCCGCTGCGCGGCCCCGAAGACCTCCTGCTCGTTGTCGTGGTCATCGTCTCCTTTGGCGCGGTCACGCTCTTTCAAAGCGTCATGGCCCGTCATGCGACCTCGCCCTTCTGGCAGGCGGTCTACGTCCACCTCTCACAGGGACTTTATCTCAACACGCTCGCCAATCGCGCCATGCTCCGCATCTGGCCGCGGCGGGCGGCGACCTCCTCCTCTCTTTGATCGGGAAGGGCCCCAAGGATGAACGCTCACGTGCAATTTCCTTCGACTTCCGGCGCGCTGTCTGCGCCTGGCCGCAGACAGGAGATCGAGAACGGCGTCGCCAAGGCGTGCAGCCGGATCGCGCCGCTCTGGCCGCTCAAGCATTTCGTCGCCGTCAACCCGTTTCTGGGCTTCGCCGACCAGCCCTTCGCCGCGACAGCCGCGGCGTTGCGACGCGTCGCCAAGATCGACATGCTCGCGCCGCGCCAGTTCTATCGCGGGGCGATCGCCTCCGGCGTCATCGACGACGCGGCGCTCGCTGAAGCGCTCGCGCGCGCGCCGCAGGATATCGACCGCCCCGCGGATATCGCGTCGCTCAAACGCGCCGTCGCCGAGGACCCTGTGAAAAATTCGCGGCCCCCGGCCGCCGTCTCCACGGTCGCCGAGATTCTCGACGCGCTGGCGGACGGGGATCGACAGGCCTCGCTCGTCGGCTTCATGATCGAGGAAATCTCGAAATGGTGCGCCGCCTATTTCGACGAGGGACAAGCGAGCTGGCGCATGCCCCAACGCGCACTGGCGCCCTACGCCGCCTGGCGCAGGACGGCGCGCTTCGATCTGAGCGCGGAGGCGATGGGCGTCGCAAACTTCCGCAAGACCGTGCTGTCTCTCCCCGAAGACCCTGTCGAGACCATTCAGGCGGTCGTCGAAAAGCTTCGCATCCCGCCCCGCGCCGTCGAGGATTATCTGCTGCGCACGCTCCTCGATATTGGCGGCTGGGCCGCCTATGCGCGCTACCTCGTCTGGAACTCGGAACTCAAGGGCGAACAAAACGACACGCTGGTCCAGCTCCTCGCGATCCGCGTCGCCTATGGCTACGGGCTCTTCAAGGCGCGCACGGACATGGCCTTCCACAGCGCCTGGGCGAGGGCGATGACGGAGGCGGTCTCGACCCCGCTCGACCATCGACTGAATGGCGATCCGGATCTCGCCGTCGATCTCATCCTCCAGGACGCCTATGAGATCGCCTTCCAAAAGAAGTTTTACGCGCGCCTGTCGTCTCGTCGGGAAGCCCGGCTCGACGCGCCGAGGCCGGCGCTGCAGGCCGCCTTCTGCATCGATGTGCGCTCGGAGGTCTTTCGACGCGCGCTGGAGACGGTCTGGCCGCAGGCCCAGACCGTCGGCTTCGCGGGGTTCTTCGGCTTTCCGATCGAATATGTGCCGATCGGCCATTTGCGCGGCGGCGCTCAGTGTCCCGTGCTGCTCAAACCCGCTTTCACCATCTGCGAAGCCGTCGAGGCGGTCTCGCCCGCGCAGGAGCGCCGGATTCTCGACCTGCGTCTCCTGCGCCGCCGCGCCGCCAAGGCCTGGAAGGCCTTCAAGCTGTCCGCGGTTTCGTCTTTCGCCTTCGTTGAAACGGTCGGACTGAGTTATGCGGTCAAGATTGTCTCGGACAGCTTCGGCCTCACCCGCCCGGCGCCCGACCCCAATCTCGACGGGCTCGACCCGCGCGTGCTTGCGCGCGTCGGGCCCCGGCTCGACCCGCGCGTGGTCGGCGAGCGGACGACCGGCCTCGACGCCGCGCAGCGCCTGGCGATGGCCGAAGCCGTCCTCACAGCCATGTCGATGACGGACGGCTTCTCGCGGCTCGTCCTTCTCGCCGGCCACGGCTCGACGACGGTGAACAATCCGCATGCGTCGGGCCTCGATTGCGGCGCCTGCGGCGGCCATACGGGCGAAGCCAATGCGCGCGTCGCGGCCGGGGTCTTGAACGACCCCGGCGTGCGCGCCGGGCTGCGCGGCAAGGGCGTCTTCGTTCCGGACGACACATGGTTCCTCGCCGCCTTGCACGACACGACGACCGACGAGGTCAAAATCCTCGACGAAGCGGCCGCCCCGGCCTCTCATCGCGACGACATCGCGAGGCTGAAGGAGCGCCTCGCCGCGGCCGCGGCGCTCGCGCGCCTCGAGCGGGCCGCGCTGCTCGGCGTCGAGAAGGGTCCGGCGACGCGCCGGAAGATCGTCGCGCGCAGCCGCGACTGGTCGCAGGTGCGTCCCGAATGGGGGCTTGCGGGCAACGCCGCCTTCATCGCCGCGCCGCGCGCCCGGACAGCGGGACTCGATCTTGCCGGCCGCGCCTTCCTGCACAGTTACGACGCCGCAAAGGACGAGGACGGCAAGGTTCTCGAACTCATCATGACGGCGCCCATGGTCGTCGCGAGCTGGATCAATCTGCAGTATTTCGGCTCGACGACCAACAACAGGGTGTTCGGCAGCGGCAACAAGACGCTGCACAATGTCGTGGGTCAGCTCGGCGTGCTCGAGGGCAATGGCGGCGATCTGCGCACGGGGCTGCCTCTGCAATCGGTGCACGACGGCAAACGCTTCGTCCACGAGCCGCTGCGCCTCAACGTCTTCATCGAAGCGCCGGAAGCGGCCATGGAGGCCGTCTTGCAAAAGCACGGCAATGTGCGCGCGCTCGTCGAAAACGGCTGGCTGCATCTTAACGCGCTGCACGCCGACGGCCGCATCCGCCGCTTTCACGCTCTCGGCGACTGGCGCGACGTCGCCGCCGGGCGACAAGCAGCCTGAGGGCGGCGTCCCCTATGGCGGGGCGCGCGGCGAAGCATTGGACGCGGGCGACATGATCGCCCGCGCCTTTTTATCGGCTTTTCATCGACGCGGTCCGTTCCAGGGGAACTCCAGCGTCGAGGTGTCGTAGCCGAGCGCCCGAGCGCGGGCCACGAGCGCGTTGAGACGCGCCGCCGACGGGCGCTGCCGCGTATAGATGAACAGATTGTCGAGCGTCGGACTGGTTCCGATGAACCAGCTGTAGTCCGGCGCCACGTCGACGATATGATAGTCGACGGAGAGCAAGGGATTGTAGCGCACGCTCAGACGCGAATTGACGCCGGGATCCTGAATCGCGCCGGCGCCGGTCAAAGCGACTTCCTCCGCTCCTTTCCGGCAGGCGTCCCGCACCAGAATTTCATTTGGCCCATTGCCGCGCGCATAGCTCGTCGTGCCGGCGACGCAGCCGTCGGTGATCCACATCGGCCGCCGGGCGACTTCGAGCCACGCGCCCTTGTAGAATCGCGCCGGATCGATCGGCTTGACGGAGGGGGCCTGGGCGACGGCGCCGCCGGCGCCGCCGAGAACCAGCGCGAGGATGGCGGCCGCGCGCATGAAGGCGGTTTTCATCATTGAACTCTCCTCTCTCGACGGCGACGCCGCGCGCTCAGCGCGAAACCCTCGTCCAGCCGACGGTCTTGCACACAATGCCCGCGAGGACGCATCCGCGCGTCTGCATCGATTGCGCCCCGTAGTCGATTTGGAGACTGTAGCTGAGCTTGCGTTGGGGATCGTACGCCGTGCCCGACATCGACGAGCCGCCGCCGGTGACTTTCATGACGAGCCGGTCGCCGACATGTTCGCCGCCCGACGGGTCCTTGATCCAGGTATTGATCGCGCAGAGCGCGCCGCCGCAGGGCGCGATGCGCACCCGGGCCGCGCCATCCCCGCGCGCCCAATCGCCGATGATTCCGTCACGCGCTTCAGACGCTGCGGCGACGGACGCCGCTGCGCATATGAGCATTGTGATAAGCGCTCTCGAACGAGACGATTTCGACAAGAATCTGCCCATCCTTTCCTCCATCATCCTTTCGCGTGAGTAAGCCGGTAGAGGCCGACGTCGATCGCGCCGGCGCGAAAGCCGCCGATGCAGTAGCAGAGATAGTAATCCCACAGACGTCGAAACGACGGATCGAAGCCGAGCGCCTCGATGCGGCTCCAATTGTCGTTGAAGCGGCGCCGCCACTCGACGAGCGTGCGCGCATAGTCGTCGCCGAAGGTCTCGATGGTTTCGAGCCGCAGCCCGGCGCGTTCCGCCTCCTCGCGAAGCGCGCGCGGACAGGGAAGCGCGCCGCCGGGAAAAATGTAACGCTGGATGAAATCCGGCGTGGTCATGTATTTCTCGAAGCGTCGGTCGTCGATGGTAATGGCCTGCAGCACGATATGGCCGCCTTCGGCGAGACGTTCGCGCAGCGTTGCAAAGTAGATCGGCCAATAGTCGCGTCCGACGGCTTCGATCATTTCGACCGAGACGATGCGGTCGAATTTGCCGGCAACGTCCCGGTAGTCCTCGAGCCGCAGATCGACCCGCGACTCGAGGCCGGCTTCTTTCACCCTGTCGCGCGCATAGGCGAGCTGTTCCCTCGACAGCGTCAGCCCGGTGACGCGGCCGGCGCCGCCCGCCGCGGCGGCGACGGCGAGGCCGCCCCAGCCGCAGCCGATTTCGAGCACGCTCTCGCCGCTTTCCGCGTCGAGCAGCTCCAGGATGCGATCGACCTTGTTTTGCTGCGACTCTTCGAGCGTCTCCGCGCCCGTGCGATAGAGTCCCGACGAATAAAACATCGAGGGATCGAGCCAGAGGCGATAGAATGCGTTGCCGAGATCGTAATGCGCGGCGATGTTGCGGCGGCTGCCGTGCTTCGAATTGGCGCGCAGCCGATGCGCCAGCCAATTGGCGAAGCGCGCGGGCGCAAAGCCCTCGACGGCGCGCATGAAGGCGTCGCCGTTGACCGCGGCGACTTCGATCGCCGCGGCGAGATCGGGGCTGCTCCACTCGCCGCGGACGAAAGCCTCGGCGAAGGCCACGTCGCCGGAAAACAGCAAGCGGCGCAACGCCGACATTTCATGGAGGACGATCGTCGCTTCCGGGCCCGGCTTCGGGCCGCGGCAGTCGACGCGCGCGCCGTCCGGCAGAATGAAAATCAGGCGGCCCCGCTCCATCGCGGCGAGCACCTTGCGCAAGACCAGCGCGGCGACGCCGAAACCGCCGCCCGCGAGCCGGGTCGAGAGCGTAACGCGAACTCTATCCGAAGAGATCAAATTTGACATGGAGCGCCTTCTTTTTCGCTTTGCTCTTTGGCGACGATGGTGATGCTGCGCGCGGGCGGCGGCGGCCGCACATGCAGGGCGACGCCTTTGAGCCATATCCGCAGCGCTTCGACGTGAATGCCCGCGATCACCTTGAGCGTCAGCAGCGGGTGGGTGAAAAAGACGCGCAACAACTCGCGATCGTCGAGCGGCCGCCGGCGCAGGTTCTGCGTGGCGTTGAGCATCGCGCCGTCGGCGTCCGCGACGCGGATCGCGATCGCATAAGACGCGTCGGGCGGCTTGATGCGGAAGCCGTAGGTCAGGTCCATCGGCAGGAAGGGCGAAACGTAGAAATTCTTCGAACAGACATGCGCGAAGGCGCGGCGTTCGCCGTCGACCGGAAACAGATAGCAGTGTCGCTGCCCGAAGGTGTTGTTGACCTCGTAAAGGATCGCGCGCAGCGCGCCGTCGGCGCGATGGCAAAAGAAGATGCTCAGCGGATTGAAGCCGTAGCCCAGGATGCGCGGCATCGTCAGCACGCGGATCGCGCCGCCGTCGGGCTCCATTCCGGCGCCGCGCAGGATGCGCTCGATCTCGCCGCGCAGGTCGCCTCCGCCCTCGAAGAGATGGTCGGCCGGACAAAATCCGAAGAGATTGAAACCGTCGACCGAGAAGAAACGCAGCTTGCGCGCGAGGCGCTCCGCCTCGTCGAGATCCAGAAGCAGGGAAAAAACCCGGTAGCGGAGGCGATGCGCCCTGGGCCGCAGCCTTCGATGAACGACGGAACCGACGTAAAGCGCAGATTGCATCTCTTATCCGCTCCTACAATTGCGGCGCCGGGCCGAGATGGATGCGGCCCGACGCGTTTTCGACGGTCCATGGCCGCCGCACGCCGCCCAGCTGTTCGGCGACGGCGAGACCCGCCTGCAGCCCGTCCTCGTGAAAGCCGGAGCCGAAATAGGCCCCGCAAAACCAGGTGCGGCGGCGTCCCTGCAGCGACCACAATTCGCGTTGCGCCCGCATCGCCGCAAGGTCGAAGATCGGATGTTCGTAGACGAAGCGGCGATAGACGAGGTCGTCACGCGGCGCGGTCGGCGCGTTCAACGTCACGAAAAGCGGCGTTTCCTGCGGCAGGCCCTGCAAGCGGTTCATCCAATAGGTCACGCAGAGCGCCGCGTCGGGGCCGTGCGACAGATAATTCCAGCTCGACCAGATGGCGCGGCGCTTCGGCATCAGCGCGGCGTCGCCATGCAGGATGGTCTCGTTGCGGCCATAGGAAAAGCAGGACAGGAGACGCGTTTCGTCCTCGGTCGGATCGGCGAGCATGGCCAGCGCCTGATCGGCGTGCGCCGCGATGACGAGCTGATCGAAACGCCGCGACCCGCCCGGCCAGTCGATCGTCACGCCGTCCTCCTCCCGGCGCACGCGCGTGACCGGCGCGTTCAACATCAGCCGGTCGGCGACGGGCGCGAGCAGCTTCGTCACATATTCGCGGCTCCCGCCCTCGACGGTGCGCCAGACCGGCCGCCCGGTAATTTTGAGCAGCCCGTGATTTTCGCAAAAGCGGGTGAAGGCGCGCGCAGGATAGTGAGCGACCTGACGCGCGGGCGTCGACCAGATCGCCGCGGCCATCGGATAAAGGTGATCCTCGCGAAACGCCGCGCCATATTTATGGGCGTCGAGATAATCCCCGAGCGTGAGCCCCTCCATCTGCGCGAGATGGCCCGGCGCCTCGGCGTAGAAACGGCGGATGTCGAAGAGCATCGACCAGAAACGCGGGCTGAAGAGGTTCTTTTTCTGCGCGAAGAGGGTGAAGAGGTCATTGCCCGCATATTCGAGGGCGCCGTCGGCGAGCGACACGGCGAACGTCATCTCCGTCGCCTTGGTCGCCACCCCGAGATGGCCGAAAAGCGCGGTGAGATTGGGATAGGCGGGCTC
Source organism: Methylocystis sp. NC52PC (assembly GCF_055698645.1). Lineage (NCBI taxonomy): Bacteria > Pseudomonadati > Pseudomonadota > Alphaproteobacteria > Hyphomicrobiales > Methylocystaceae > Methylocystis > Methylocystis sp. NC52PC. The sequence continues at coordinate 45,939 of NZ_CP170125.1, forward strand.
GTTATAGACGATGAAGCCCGTGTCGACCGCGATCTCTCCGCCAATTTTTTGAACGTCCACCGTATTGCTGTGGCCGCCGGGGCGCTCATGCTGTTCGATGAGCGTGACGTCATGGGCGCGGGAGAGAAGCCATGCGGCCGACAGACCCGACACGCCGCTTCCGACGACCGCGATTTTAAGACGCGAATTCAATGAATTAGTCGCCATGCAGCGGCCTTTTTGGGACAAGGACTCGTTCGTCTGGTCTCGGTCATGGCTTCAACGCACTCCAGGCGGTATACGCTAGGACTTTGCAAATGGATCACTTTGCAAATGGATCACTTGGTTTGCGCATCGTCGCGCCCGTCGACGCGCGACGGCCCGGTGATCCAATTTCGCTGGCCGGCCGTAAAAGGGAGCATGCTGAGTGACGCCATCCTTCCTCTTCTCGAACCGCGCGGGCGCGCCGCCGCGCCGCGCAGGGTTGCGCCGGTGAGAGCGGCGGGCGGCGCCGTCGCCTTGTCGCAGGAGGAGGCGGGCGAACTCATCTCGAGACTGGCGCGCGAGAGCGATCGCCAGGCGTTCGCGACGCTTTTCGCCTATTATTTTCCGCGCGTGAAAGCCTATCTGCTGCGCGCCGGGGCGGCGCCCGCCGCCGCCGAGGAACTCGCCCAGGAGACCATGCTGCGCGTCTGGCGCAAGGCTCCGGCGTTCGATCCGCAGGCAGGCGCGGCGTCGACCTGGATTTTCGTCATCGCCCGCAATCTGCGCATCGACCGCCTGCGCGGCGAGCGCAGCTTCGATCATCTCGACCTCGATCCGAGCGAGGAGCCGGACGCGCCGCCGACCGGCGAGGCCATCGCCATCGTGAAGGAGCGGCGCGAAAGGGTGCGCAAGGCGCTCGCCGCGCTGTCGCGCGAGCAGGCGCTCATCATCGAGCTGTTTTATTTCGAGGAGCGACCGCATGCCGAAATCGCGCGCCGGCTCGGCCTTCCGCTCGGCACCGTAAAGTCGCGCGTGCGCCTCGCCGTGCAGCGCCTTCGTTCCCAACTGGAGGATCTCGGATGACGACCTCCCCCTCGCATTCCGTCGACGACCTCATCCTGCGCCATGCGGCGGGCGCGCTCGACGCCGCCTTCGCGCTGCTCGTGGAGACCCATCTCGACATGTCGCCCGCCGCACGGCGGCTCAGCGCGCAGTTCGAGTCGCTGGGCGGCGCGCTGCTCGACGAGATCGCGCCGGCGGACGTCGATCCCGACGCGCTCAATCGCGCCTTGCAGTCGCTGGACGCGCAGACGCCCGCCGCGCCGGTTCGCGCCACGCGCGCGGCGAAGCGTCTCAAGCTTCCAAAGGGGTTCGAATTGCCCGCGCCGCTCGCCGACGCCGACATCGGGCCGTGGCGCTGGATTGCGCCCGGCGTGCGCTCGGCGCGCGTCGCCCTGCCGAAGCCCTCTCTTTCGCGGGCCTTTCTGCTGGAGATCGCCCCCGGCGTGCGGGTGCCGAGACATGGCCATGAGGGCGACGAAGCGACCTGCGTGCTGCGGGGCGGTTTCCGCGATGGCGCGGCGCATTTCGGCGCGGGCGACGTCGCGCATGTCGACGAGGCGACAGAGCACGACATTCTGGTCGATCCCGCCGTCCCCTGCCTGTGCCTCATCGCCATGGAGGGACGGACGCGGCCGGCCAGTTGGATCGGGCGCCTCTATCAGAAGTTCAGAGACATATGAGCATCGGCCTGCTTCTGTTCACAACGGCTTTGGGACTGTCGGCGGCCATGAGTCTCGCCTGGCTCCTGCAGCGGCGGACCGGTCAGTCGGGCTGGATCGACGCGACCTGGTCCTTCGCCCTCGGCGCCGCGGGTATTTATCTGGCGCTCGCGCCGCTCGACGGCCGCGAGCCGGGCGCGCGTCAATATTTCGTCGCCGCCTTCGCCGTCGCGGCGTCTGTGCGGCTGGGCTCGCATATCGTCGCCCGCAGCCTCAACGCCGGCGAGGATCCGCGCTATCTCGATCTCGCGCGCGAATGGGGGCCGGACTTCCCGCGCCGGCTGTTCTGGTTCCTGCAGATTCAGGCTTTCTGCGCCTTTCTCCTGTCGCTCGCCATATTTCTCGCCGCGCGCAATCCGGCGCCCTTTCCCGCGGCCGCCGATTATGTGGGCGGACTGCTGCTCGTCGCCGCAATCGCCGGAGAGGCCTGGTCGGACGCGACGCTGTCGCGCTTTCGCGCGGCGCGCGGCGCCGAGCGCAGCGTCTGCATGGACGGGCCCTGGGCGTTCTCGCGCCATCCCAACTACTTCTTCCAGTGGCTGAGCTGGGTCGGCTATGCGGTCGTCGCGATGAATTTCGCCGGCGCGTGGCCGCAGGGCTGGCTCGCGCTCGGCGCTCCCGCCTTCATGTATTGGCTCCTCGTCCATGTCTCGGGGGCGCCGCCGCTCGAAAAGCACATGATCGCCTCGCGCGGGGCGGCGTTCCGCGCCTATCAGGCGCGCGTCAACCTGTTCTTTCCGGGGCCTCAAAGACGCATCTGAATTCGTCTCGCGGAGAAAAGAGCCATGTCCCTCATCGCTTCGGCCATCAATGTCGTGGAACGCGCGCCTTTGCCGGATTCCTTCCTGCGCATGGGCGTGACCTATCTCGTCGGCCGGACGCGCGAACGCCTCAGCGCCGCACCCGTGAGCGCCGTCGACGCCTTCTCCGCCGATATGGCGCGCTATCCGATCGCAATCCATACGAGCGAGGCGAATGCGCAGCATTACGAAGTGCCGGCGCGCTTCTTCGAGCTGACGCTCGGACCCCGACGCAAATATTCCTGCTGCTATTACGACCGGTTCGACACGACGCTCGCCGAAGCGGAGCTGCGCGCGCTCGAAGAGACGGCGCGTCACGCCGGCCTCGCCGACGGGCAGCGCATCCTCGAACTCGGATGCGGCTGGGGCTCGCTGTCGCTGTTCATGGCTCGAAACTACCCGAAGGCGTCGATCACGGCCGTCTCGAACTCGCAAAGTCAGCGCGCGCACATCGAGTCGGAGGCGAAGCGGCTCGGCGTTGCGAATCTCCGCGTCGTGACGGCGGATATGAACGATTTCACCACGACGGCGCGTTTCGATCGCATCGTTTCGGTGGAGATGTTCGAACACATGTCGAACTGGCGCGGGCTCCTGGCGCGCCTGCGCGCGTGGCTCGACGCGGACGGGCGGCTTTTCATCCACGTCTTCACCCATCGCGACCAGGCGTATCGCTTCGACCACGCGGACAAGTCGGACTGGATCGCGCAACATTTCTTCACCGGCGGCATCATGCCGAGCCATGGCCTCATTCGCACCTTCGGCGATCTCTTCGACGTCGAGGAGGAATGGCGCTGGAGCGGTCTTCACTATCAGCGGACGGCGGCGGACTGGCTGAAGAATTTCGACGCCAACCGCTCAGAGATCGACGCCGTGCTGCGCGAGACCTATGGCGCGGACGCGGCGCTGTGGCGCAAACGCTGGCGGCTGTTCTTTCTTGCGACCGAAGGCCTGTTCGGCGACCAGAACGGCGAGGAATGGGCCGTGAGCCATTATCGCCTGCGCCCCGTCAATGGCTGACGCGGCGATTTGGCGGCGGCTCGCCGAATACGCCGCCGCCGACGACCCTTTGACGCGCGCCTCGAACCGGCTCGCGCTCATCCTCGCCTCGAACCAGCCCTTCTATCCGCTCTATGTGTGGTTCGTGACCGGCGAGGCGAGCCCGCTGCTTGCGCTCACCTTCGTGTCGACGCCCTTCTTCGTGGCGACGCCCTGGATCTCGCGGCGGTTTCCCGGCGTCGGCAGGCTCTGGCTGCCGGCGATCGGCGCGCTCAACACCTATTTCTGCGCCTATGTGTTTGGAGAAGCGTCCGGCGTCGAACTGTTCCTTGCGCCCTGCATCATCATCGCGGCGCTTTCCTGCCGACGATCGGAGCGGGCCGCTCTTTGCTATTATCTTGCCGGCGTATGCGCCGCTTTTGCGCTGCTGCACGGCCGCTACGGATCGCCGCTCTACGAGACCGGGCAGGCGCAATATTCGGCGTTACTGTCGCTCAACGCTTATAGCGCATCGATTCTGAGCGTCATTGCTGCATGGATGTTTCGTCGCGCGCGGTTGGAGCCTGACGCAAACGGGCGATGAGGCGCGTCGCGGCGAAGCCGGCCGCCGCGGTTGTCGCCGTCAGGAAGGAGCCCCACAGCAAATCGAGAGACGTCACGAGAACGGGCCAGCGCCGCAGCGTCGCCTGATTGGTCAAATCATATGTTGCATAGGCGACAAGGCCGAACAGGGCGCCATTCAGCGCCGCCTTGCGCCAGCCGCCGTCCTTCATCGCCGGCGCCACGGCGAAATAGGTCACGCCGAAGAGATAGAGCGCATAGAAGCCGAGCGCGGGATAAAGCCGGTATTCCGGCGCCAGCAGGTCGCCGAGCTGCTGACGGTAGAGACGCTCGGCCATCGTCGACAGCCAAATCACGTCGAGCCCCAACATCCAGACGGCGGCCGCCGCATAGGCCACGAAAAAATTGCGCATCGGCTTCCCCCGGTCGTCCCCTCCTTCGTTCTACGTCCTCGGGCCGGCCATGGATCATTTTGCGAACGTGAGATCGTCGCGCCGACGCGCAGTCGCGATCGGGCTCGAGCGAAGCGGCGACGCGGGAGTCGCGTTGGAAGGCCTCCGGGTTTATGATTGCGCGTCGTTTGGCGCATGAAGGATGGGCGTCCCTTGGCTTGGAGTCGGCTCGGCGCGTTGCAATGGATCGGACCGCCGACGTTCGAGAGACGCCCCCTGACGGCGGGTTCGGGGCTCATTTGCACGCGCGCCAACCTTTGGGTCATGGCCGACGACCTGCACCACCTCGTGCGCTTCCCGCGGCAGGGAGCGCTCCTTGGTCGAGGCTTCAGAATTTTCTCTGGCGAGCCGCCTACCGACGTCGCCGCCCGCAAGCGCGTCAAGCCGGACGCCGAATGCCTCATCAATCTCGGACAGGACAAGGAGCGTTTGGCGTTGCTGGCGTTTCCTTCCGGCTCGAGGCCAAACCGCACGCTTGCAAGCAAAGTGCAAATCGACCTTACGGATAATCTCGTCGGCTGGCGCGAGATCAGCTTTTCTTCCCTTCTCGGATTTTTGCAGCAACGCGTTCCCGATCTGAACATCGAAGGCGGCGTCGTCGTCGACGGCAAGGTTTCGCTTTTCTAGCGCGGCAACGGTAAAGCAGGCTTCAACGCCATCATCCAATTCGAGGTCGACGTTATCAGCAGGCTCTTGAACGGCCAATTCGAGCGCGAGACGTTCAACCCCCGCATCGTTGAAATCCCTTTGCCAAAGCTTGGGGGCGTCGCTCTCACCTTTACCGACGCCTGCGTTCACGACGGCGGCGTTTATTTCGCCGCAGCGGCGGAGCGCGGAGCCTCGACCTACGATGACGGCGAAGTCGTCGGATCGGCCATCGGTCGCTTGAGCGACGGTCCAGCGATTTTGGCGCAAATCGATAAGGTGAAGATAGAAGGCCTCGCGGTCGCCGAGAGCGAGGCGCGCGCGCTGACCTTCCTCGCCGTCACGGATGCGGATGATCCAGATGTTCCGTCCGAGCTCTTGAGCCTGCGTGTATTGGACGCGTGAGCCTGGGCGTTCGAGCGACTCGGCCTCGAGGTTTGCAGGCCGCTCGCGGCGATGAACGCGGATTGCGGATCACGACAAAGACCATCTCATCGAACGCGCATCTTGCTCAAACCGGAGACAAGCATATTTTCTTTTAGATGCGGCGGCCCGTTCCCGCTTCTCAACATCAAGTCGACGTTTTCTGTAAATCGCTTCATCATCGCCTGGAGGGCATTTTCATGTTGCTCCCGCCTCCGCACCCGCAGATCGGCCGCTTTGATCCGTTGTCACGCCTTGGCCCCGCGACGCCGCGACGCTCCCCTGCGGAGCTGTTTGCGGCTCATGAGGGGTTCAGACAACACATGCGCAAACTCGCGCCCGACGATCAGCTCGCGGCGGCGCGCGCGGCGATCGAAACTGCACGGAAGGACTGGACCGTCGCGGCGCGTGAGGCGGCGCGCGACGGCAAGCGCTGGGATCTTGCGCGCGCCGGCGCGCGTCGATCGCTGCAGGAGCGGCTCGGGGAGGCCGTCCCGAGCTTCGCCAAAATCCGTAAATTGCAGCGCGCGCACCTCGACGCCCTGTTGGACAAGGCGCGGCCGAAATGGCCGGAGCTGGAGCCCGTGGTCGTCCCCGAGGAGCCGCCTCCCACCGTCTTCCGGGTCCCATTCGGGCTGGAGATGCTGGGGTCGCTGTCTCCCTTCGAAGGCTTGGTCGACACGATGGACATTGTCGACCGCTCCTTCGTTCGGCGGGAGATCGGGCACCTTATCGTCGACGCCGATCTGGCCGCCGATCCCGGCGCCGTGTTCGGCTTCAACGAATGGTTCGGCATTCTCCCCTTGGATCTCGGCTGCGTCTCGGCCGCCTGTGGCTCCGCCTACGCCCTGCCGCAGGATGGCCGCCTGCTCGTGACGGCGTCGCTCCGCAACTTTTACAGTAAGGTCACCCTCTCGCTTCACGATGAATGGGGCTTCTCGTCGGGAACTCTGGGCGTCGACGCGACCATGTTCATCGCCGTGCTCAGGCCCAATGGCGGCGTCATTCTCCACAGTCTCCTCGCGGAGCGCACCTTGACGTCGGACGGCGACGACGTGAGCAAGACGCTGCCCGACATCGAGCAGGGCGCCTTCAACCTCGTGGCGGCCACGGACAACAGCTTCGAGGCCGGCGAGACGGTGTTCGTCCTGGCGGGCGTCTCCGTATCGGCGAGCAGTGCGCTCAACGACATGGAAGCGCGCGTCAGGGCGCTCCTCTGGTGGAGCCTCGAACAGCTCACGGTCCAGGTCGTAACCGACATCATCACGTGAGTGCGTCGAGGCGCCGAGCCAAAGCTTACAGGTTGCGGATCGTCTGCTTGAATTTCTTCCACGTCGTCGCCGGCCACACTTCCGTGCTGGCGTGGCCCTGCGTGCGAATGAGCGCCGAGACGCGGCTTGCCGACTCCATGTCTTCGGCGCGGAAAATATCGACGTAATCGCAACCGCCGAGAACGGCGTAGCTCTCGAGCCATTCGACGTCCGGACAATCCTTGCGCACGCGCGCCATCGCCTTCTGCTCGAGCTCCTCGAGCGCTTGCGGCGAGCGCGCGGCGTCGGGGCTTAGCCGCGTCAGCATGATAAAGGTTTGCATGTCGATCCTCCGCCTATTGGTTGAGTGATCTAACTCTCCGCCAGGAGAGGGCGAGGGCGAGGCCTTGCGCCTGGCGCGAGAAATCGACGCCAACGGCGACGTCGCCGCCGTGGCGCAATCGTCTCGTCTGCGCCGAGACGACTCAGCTTTCCAGAAAGAAGCGCAGCATTTCGAGCGACGCGTCGGGTCCGCGCGGCTCGGTGTGCGACGCCTCGGGCGAGCCCCCTGACCACGCGTGTCCCAATCCGTCGATCGCCCAATATTCGAGCTGCGAAACGCCTCTCTCATCGGCGACGACCGTGCGCCGATAGTGACGTCCGTTCGACGTCCCCCGCTGCGTCGTCTCGTGATGCGTCCCGGACATTCCGGCGCGCGCTTCGCTCATGATGCGATCTGCGTTGGTTGGATGCACCTTGGCGTCCGACGCGCCGTGGAAGATGATGGTGCGCGCGCGGCGCGCGGCGCGACGCGGTCGGCGCGACGACTTTCCGCTCATGGCGAGGAAGGCCGAGGCCTGGTCTGTCGCAACGCCGTAGGGAAGGCCCGAGTGGACGCCTGCGGCCGCGTAAAGGTCCGGGTAGGTCGCGCTCATCACATCGGCCATCGCGCCGCCGGCCGAAAGGCCCGCGACAAACACGCGCGCAGGGTCCAGGTTCATTTCCGCTATGAGAAAGCGGGTCACGCCGGCGATGATGCTCGGTTCGCCCGAATCCCGGCGCTGATCGCCTTCGTTGAACCAGTTCCAGCAGCCGAGATGATTGGCGGTGAGCGGCTGCTCGGGATAAGCGACGACAAGCCCATGCTCTTCGGCGAGCCGGTTCATCCCGGCGCCGACGGCGAAATCGTCTGCATTCTGGGTGCAGCCGTGCAGCATCACGATCAGCGGCGCTCTGGCGCCGCGCAATGCGCTCGGCACATAGACCTTGTAAGGCCGCACTCCCGCCTCACAGGCAAAACTGCGAGAGAGAAAGGATGCGCCCTCCGGCACGCGCACGGTCGGCCGTTTGCCGAGTTTCGCCAGCGCGTCCGGACTCAAGGCGAAGCTTGGAAGCTCGCCGCTGCGCAGGCGCGTCAGCGTCTCGCCGAGCGGCATGCGCAAGCGCGCCGCGGCGGCTTCGGCGCGCGGGGCGGCGTCGCCCGTAAGGTCGAGCCGAGGCGCGGCCAAAGCGGCCTGTTCGCCATCCGTCGGCGTCTTCGAGCGGTTCCCGGAGAGGCTTCGCAACAGCACGCGCGTCGCCTCCGCCAGGTTTTGCTCTCGGGTCAGCCTCAGGGCTTCGTCGATTGCGCCGGCGAAGAAATTTTCCATTTTTGACGCCTCTTTTGAGGGGAGAGGGTTTCAGCTCATTCGATCCGAAAGCGCCGCCTTTACCGCGGGGCTCGCCTGAAGCGCGCCGAGAACGGTGAGGGATTCGATTGTTTGGCGCGCAAGCTCCGGCGTGACGTCCGGGGCGATGACGGCGAGCCCCAAGACGCGGAGGCGCAATTTGCGACCGGCGGCGCGGACCCCTTCGAGTTCTTCGCGCGTGACGGTGCGCAAACCGAGCTCGAGCGTGTTGCGGACGATCGATTGCTTGATCGCGTCCGAATGGGTCGCGAGCTGATTGCGGATCGCCGTGCGAATGAAGTCCGTGCGATTGGAATAGAATCCCTCGCGCACGAGAAGGTCGACATGGCCGAGGTCGACGTGACCGACATTGATCGTGATCTTTTCCGTCTCGCCGGCCTTTTCGCGCAGCTTGTGAACGTCGCCCATCCCCGTCTTCCTACACCATCCTACTGGATGGTATATGGATGGTGAGCAGCGCTCATTCAAGGGGGCGCACTTTAGAGACGCACCGCTTTTGGCGCGCGTCACCGTGGCCGCAGAGCTGCGATCTGGCTGCGGGGGTTCGAGCGGTCTCTTGAAGGGGTCGAGAGCTCTCGCGGGGCGCTGCAGGCGCCTTATGACAGGAACGCCCTCATGGCTTCAGCCGGCTCGGGTCTGTAAGCGCGGCAAATCTGCGCCTCCGGCCGGAGCGGAGGCCGGAGGGCGCGAAGCGTTCCGGGCCGAAGGCCAACCAGCGTAACGCCAAAGCCTAGCCGGCGCCGTGGCCTGCCGCGTGGCCGTCTCGGCCGTGTCTGGCGCGATCGGAAGTCCGACGGGGCCTTTCGACGCGCGAACCCTCGCCCGCCCGCTCGGCGCGCGCTTCCGCGACGAGATCGCTCGCGGCGTCATAGGCCCCGGAAACCGCGCCATGGGCTTCGTCATAAGCGAGCATCCCGGTCTTGACGAGTTCCTTGGCGACCGGCCGAAGCATGCGCCCAACCGCTGGCAGGATTGTCGGCGCCAATAGAAGCGCGCCTACCCCGAGCGCCGTCGCTCCCGCGGCGCCTTCCAATTTGAACAGATCCTCTAGCAGCGCCATTGCGGTTCTCCTCTGTCGTCGCGAAAAAATCACATTGGGACGCGGCGAATGCATTCAAGCCCCGATAGATAGCCGCCTGAGGCGCTTTTTATCGCAACACAGGCCGGCGGAACCGTGAAGAGCGAACAGAAACGCTTGCCGTCGCATGGCTGCGAAGGCCGACCGCGACGCGCCGACCGATGAGCATGGCCCGGCGGCGGATTGCGCCCATGTGCAGTGTGAACCCGAAGCGTCCGGCCGAGGCGGAAGACAAAGCTTCTGCCGAAGCGAAGGAAGAAGCTCCTGCATCGGAGAAAGCACCATGTTCGCGCCCTCGATGAGCCCCGCCGAAATCATCCTGCGGGCGGCCTGTGTCTATACTTTTCTCTTTGTTCTGATCCGCTTCAGCGGCAAGAAACATGTCGGCGAGATGGCCCCCTTCGACCTCGTGCTGTTGCTCGTGTTGAGCGAGACCGTGCAGAATGCGCTCATCGGCGGCGACAATTCGCTCGTCGGCGGGCTCCTTTCCGCCGCGGCGCTCGTCTTCATGGGCCGCGCGGTCAGCTATGTGAGTTGGCGAAACAGGAAGGCCGAACGGTTTTTCGAAGGCGTTCCCGTGATCTTGGTCCGGCACGGGAAAGTCAGGGCGGCGGCGCTCGCCAAAGAGCAGATCACGCGGTCCGAACTCATGGAAGCCGTGCGACGCGAAGGCTCTACGTCGCTTTCCAACGTGCGCTTTGCCGTATTGGAAAACGACGGAACGATCACGATCGGACTTGACAAGGACTAAACGATCCGTCGCGCCGGTCGCCGCTGGTCTTCGCCCTCCCCTTTTCTTAGGCGAGGCGCACGGCGGCGCGCCATCGATAGAGTTTGCTGTGAGGGTTCTTTAAACAGCGCGCTCCGGCCGAGCTACAAAGGGCCGGGGCGCGCTTCTCTCGGGCTCAGCAAGCCTTAAGCGGCGACCTTATGGCATTCCTCGGCGCAGGTCTTGCACGCGGCGCCCATCGCATTGCACTCGGCGACGTCGGGGAACTTGTCGCATTCCTTCTTGCACGCCTCGCAGATGGCCGCCACGGTCTTGGCCATCGCCGGCGTAAACTTCGAATTCACGGAGGAGAGGCTGTTCAGCGCCGCGCAAGCGGCGATGGTGTCATAGGTCGCGGTCGTGCAGTCGGCCATGCTGGAATCGCCCATCGACAGCATGCCGAAGCAGTGGCGAAGGCAGTTGGCGCCTTCCGCGACGCATTTGGCGGCGGCATCCGCCACGCCCTTGTATGTCGCCGGGTGATGATGGTGGGCCGCCTTCTTTTCCTCCGCAAGGGCGGAGGACACAGAAGCGGCGGCGGCGGCCGCGCCCAGCGCAGTCATAAAATCACGACGTTCCATCAGTGTGACGTCCTTCGTCTTTGAGTACCGTTTCCGCAGCGGAAAACGCCACCATTGTGAACACTGCTCACGATCTTTGCAAATCTGACGACGACGCCGGGCGTCGCCTGCGACGGCGTCGACCCCGCGGCGCGCCTTTCCGGCGCAAGACCGGCGCGACGCGGTGAACGGGACCGGGCCTCGCGGTTGCAAGGGCGGCCGCGCGAGGTTTGAAGGCGCCCTTCCGCCCGCGTAGCTCGGATACGGACGGCGGCAAGCCGGGTCCATTGATCTCGCGCCGCGCGACGCGGCGGCGCTATTGCGCTTGCGCCTGATCGAGCGACAGGCGCGAGATATTGAGAGACGCGCCCCCTTGCCCGGGCGCGTGAATGCATACATTTCGCTTTAATATCCGTTAAGCCGATGAACGCCGCCCTAGATTGATCTCGCCTAACCATCAGCGGCGGCCGCGTCCATCGCAAGCAGAGCAGAGCCGATGGCCAGCATGAAAGGAAAAGCCGCGAATCTGGCGCAGGCGGCGGCGTTCGCCCTCGCGATTGCGATGACGTCGCCAGCATCCGCGGAGCTTCTGTCGGACATGGGCATGGCGCGACTGACGACGCCCGACCAGTTCACGGCGGCGCGTTACCGGGCGCCACGGCGCTTCGCACGCCAACCGCAAAGCGCCGGACATGTTGCGGAGGAGCCCGAATCCGGCGGCGCGACGGGCGAGGCGCTCGCCGCCTGCGAGAAAGGGATCGGCAAATCGGAAAACTTCAGTCTCCCTGGAACCAAGGGGGAAATACAGCTCGACCGATGCTATCGGGGCCGCGAGCAGCTCGTCTGCAGTCTCGCGGCGCTTTCTTTGCAGGCGAAGGCTCTCGTTCAGGATTTCGCCAAAATCATCGAAGCCAATTATCCCGACGTCGCCAATGTGGACGCCATTTGCACGATGGCTCCCGAAAATCTCTCCGTCCATATGGAGAAGGCCTCCACTTTCGCAACGAGATTCCGGGAGCTGAGAGAGGAATATGACCGGCGCCTCGCCTGTGTGGCGAAAGTCGAGCAATCGCTGCAGCAGGTCAGCCTGGCCGATATGCCGCGCTCCGACGAAATCTTGAAATCGATGAACGATACGCTTCAGGGAGACATAAAGGACGTCGCCACGACGCGGCAACGGCTTCTGGACCTCGCCGAGAGGATGGACGCGTCGCAAAAAGCGATGGCGGTCATCCAGAAGATCCACCGGACGATGTGCTTTGCCCCGGCGCCGGAGCAGTCGACGAGCGCAGCGGCCCCGGAGAAAGCTGAAACGCCGCAATCTCTGGCGCCAGCGCCGCAGCAATTTACGCCGATGAAGAAGTAGGACGCGCCGAACGGACTGCAGCCGCTCAATAGGGGTCCTTCGCGATGACCATATTGAGATTATCCCGCACCGCCGCCGTTTGGCTGGCCTGGCTTCTGACGCTTTGCGCCTTTCCCGCGCCCGGACAGGCGCAGATCGTCAATGTGCTCGGCTGGAACGACTACATCGATCCCGACGTCATCGCTGACTTTACCGAGGAAACCGGGATCGAGGTTACCTACGACTCGTACAATTCAGACGCCGCGCTCGAGAGAAGGCTCAAGGCGGGGAAGGAAACCTTCGACGTCGTCATCGTGTCCGGTCCGGCTCTTTCGAAACAGATTGCAGCCGGCGTCTATCAGAAGCTCGACGAAAACAGGCTTCCCAATAGAAAATATCTCTGGCCTGAAATCATGCAGCTTCTTTCCGCCTATGACATCGGCAACCGGTTTGCCGTCAACTACATGTGGTTTACACTCGGCATTTCTTACAACGCCGAGAAAATAAGAAGCAATGTCGAAGCCGTCGCGTCGCGTCGCGCATCGGCGCGGTCCCTCGCTTCGCCGCCCTTCGATTCATGGAGCGTGCTGTTCAAGCCCGACTCTTTGCGCAAATTCTCGAACTGCGGCGTCGGCGTCGTCGACGACCGCGAATATCTGCTGGCGATCGCGCGGCGATATTTGTGGTCTGACTGGAAGTCCGCCGCTGGCCTGTCGCATGAAACAGATCTCAAACGTGCGGGCGACATGTTGGGCGCCGTCTTACGCGATGTGAAGAAGCTCGACGCGTCGAATTTCGTCGCCGCTCTGGCGAATGGCGAAATCTGCCTCGCCGTCGGCTATTCTCTCGACGGCTTTCGCGCCCGCGATCAGGCCCGGGAAGCAAATAACGGGGCTGAGATCAATTACGTGCTTCCCCGCGAAGGCGCGCCGGTCCTGATGGATAATCTCGCAATCCCGAAAGCCGCGCCGCATGTCGCGGAAGCCTATCGGTTCATCGATTTCCTCCTGCGTCCGGAGATCGCCGCCCGGAACACCGACTTCACGCATGCGGCGAACGGAATTTTCGCGTCGAAGCCTCTCGTGGACAAAAGCATCTCGGGCAACAAGTCCGTTTATCCCGACGCCGCCGTCGTCGAGAGGCTTTTCGTGCCCGAGCAAACCTATGCCCGAACGCGGGACGCCTTCCTGCGCGAATGGGTGCGCATGAAATAGCGGCAAAGAGCTTTTCACGGCCTCTCTTTTTGCACAAGCTTTTCACGCAACCAACGAACGACTATGGCGGCTCCAATCGGAACGGTGACGGTCAGAAACAACACGCTCGTGACCCATCCTGACCTCGACGCGCTCGCAACGTCATGCTGTTCAAGCCTTCGCATTCTCGATCCCACAGGCAGAGCGTGCTTGTCGCTTGGGTCTTCGCTGCGGTATGTCCCTTCCACTTCCTTCTTGTGGCGCGTCTCGAGCTCGCCGAGCCTCAACTCGGCCCCGGCGTCATCGAAAACCTGGATGTTGGATTCAGCCCTGCTCTGTAGCCGCTTCACGAGCCCGAGGCATTGCGTCGCAGTGTCCGCTCGGCTGATCCGCCGATCAGCGCCGTAGACGACAGCATAAGCCACGGTTGCTCTCCAGTCCGCCGGTAAGCTGCAAACAACGCCGCGAGAGCTACGATTAATTAGATGCGCAGGCCCGGCTGGCAATGGCGCGGTCCTCGCGTGGCTGACGCGCGGCGCTAACGCGCGTTTTTACCCGACGTCGGTCGATTGGCGCCTTTTCGTTTGCTTGCGCCGCCTAATATGGATGCAGGACCAGGCATTCGCAGATGCGACTGCGTGGCCGCAGCCGTCCTATTTACCCGCAAGCAGAAAGGAGCGCCTCATGCGTCGCCTTCACCTTTCATCTTTCGCCCTGCTGAGCGTGTTGGGGCTTCTCACGGCGCCGGCTTTCGCGGACCGGGCGTTGACGAGCGCCGAAAAATCAAGCCTGCGCTCGGCGCTTCAGGACATGGGTTGCCGCGGCGGCAAAATGGAGTTCGACGACGGCAAATACGAGATCGATGACGCCATGTGCCGCGACGGCAGATACGATCTGACCTTCAACAAGAAATTCCGCCTGACTCAAAAGGAGTTCGAGGCCCGGGACGAGCGCGTCGGCCGCCGCGATCGCGACGAAAGCGCTTACGGCAGCGGACGCAAGCGCAGCAGAGATTATTAGCGCGCCCGCGCGAGATCGCAACTGAGACAATGACGACAGCGCGACAGGCGCCGACGATATGCGCACTCTTTGCGTTTCGATCGCCGGCGTCCCGCTCGAGCGCCCGCGCGCGGCGAGCGGGTGGAGAGAGACGCTCGGAGGGGCCTTATCTGGAGGCAGGATCGGAATTGGCGTCGTCAGCGGGGGCCTCGCTTCCGGCGTCTGGCGTCGCCTCGCCATATAACTTCAGTTTGCTCGATTGTCCGCCGCTCTCGAGAACGACCTCCGTCGCCGTGATGGAGGTCACCGTCCAGGCCTCGACGGCGTCGCCGACCTTTCGCCATTCGCCGTCGGGCGCATCCGGTGAGACGAGGAACGCCTTTGTCGCATTGTTGTGTCGTACGATTGCGGCGACCGTCACGCCGGTCGGCCCCTCGACGACAGCCTCCGTCGCGGAAGCGGCGGTCTTTGACGCCGGCTTGCGGTCCTTCGCGAAGATCGGCCGCGAAAGGGACTCCGTGTCGGCCGAGGCTGGCTTTGGCGGATAAAGGTCGACGACGCCCAGGCTCGGCGGCGTCCAGTCGGCGACGTTGACGAAACCGTCGCTCTCCACCGGGCTGACGGCGGCGTAGAGGGCGAAGAAGCCCGCCCCACAGGTAAAGGCGGTCAAGACCGCGAGGCCGATCGCCGAGAGGGGCGAAAGCGGCGAGCGCGTGACTCTGAAGAACCGCGACGGCGCATTTTTCGTCACTGCGGCGATGCGCAGGATCGCATTATCGCGCTTCATGGGCGGCCCTTTTTCGGCGCGCCGCCGAAAACGTCGAATTGCGCTTCCAGTTCTTCGCTCTGCCGCGGCATGCCCCAAAACATCGCCTGGTTGCGAATGCTCGCCCCGGTGATGAGCAGCAAGGGCGGCTCGCCCTCGAGGGCGCGCGCCAGTGCGTGGATATTGTCATAGGAGCCCGAAACATTGAGCCGCGCGCCGACCAGCGTCACGCCCTCGAACGGTTTTGGGGGCAATACCTGGATCGACCTGACCGTGACCTGCGAGGCTTCCGCGAGCGTCTTCAGCCGCGCCTGCAGATTGGCGTCGATGACGCCGTCGCCGTCGCCGTCCAGGAGTTCGCCGCGACCATTGATGTCGGAGACTTGCCGGGCGTAGGCCTGAATCTGCTCTTCATGGGCGACCACGGCCTCATAGCGGGCGAGCGTCTGACGCCGTTCGGCGACAGCCTCGGCGCCGGTCGCGATCAGGCGGCGCGCGGGTTCGATGCACAGGAGATAGAAAAGCGCCAGGGCCAGCAGATTGACGCCAGCGAAGACGGCGCGACGCCCGGCCGGCGCCTGACGCAGCGCGCGCGAGGTCAGGGGCCAGGCGAGACGCCGCGTCATCTGCCGCCCGCCGGCTTCTGTTGTTCCAGTTTGGCCTGCAACGAAAAGCCCTCGCGCTTTTCGCGCGGGTCGGGCGTGATGGGCGCCGTGAGCGCCGCATCGCTGAAAAGCGGCGAATGATCGAAAAGGGCGGGGAGACCGACTGCGGAACTCGCAAAGCCGATGATGTCGACCGCCCGCTCATTGGTCTGTGTTTCACTCAAGCGAAAATCGCTGACATAGGCGCTGTCGGGGAGGATGCGCGCGACCTCCTCCCATAGGTCGCCAAATTGCGGGCCGTTCCGGCGGGCGCTGCGCAGCACCGCGAGCAGCCGGCTCTCCGAGGAGGCGCGATCCACCACCTGCCGCACGCGGGCGGCGCGCGCCGACATGTCCTGTATCTTCGCGTCCAGTTCCGCAATGAGCGCGTCTTGGCGCCACAGCGTGACGCCGACGCCCGTCGCCGTGAAGATCGCCGTCGCCATGAAGAGCCCGAGCGCAATGTTGCGGAGCCGATGGGACGTCCCCTGTGTCGCCGCGAGGCGGATGACGGGGGGTTCTTCGTCGCCCTCGCCACAGGGCCGGATGAAAGCGATGTCCGAGACCGCGAGGCCCGCGCGTTCGACCGTCTCCGCGACGATGTCGCGCCGCAGGATCCACAGGCTCACGCGAGACTTCTCCGGCGTCGTCGGGAGCCTGGCGATCGTATGGCCGTAAAGCACGTCCGCGACCCGAAAAGGGGTCTTGCGCTCAATGTCGGCGATCAGAAGCTTCGGCAGATTGGCGACGGCGGCGTTGGGAATGTCGAAGCGGCGCACGAAGAAAGCGCGGGTCTCGATCTCGAGTCCGACCCGGACGGCGTTGCGCGTCAGACCGCGACGGCCGAGCGCCCCTTCGAGCGACGCGGACGCGACTTCGTCGCCGGAAAGACGCCAAAGCGGCGCGCCGCGCGCGTCGACGCAGGAGAGATCGCGCTCGCCGGCCTTCAAAATCAGGCGCCGATCGCCGCGGTCGGTCAGCCAGGCGATCGTCTCCTGCGAGAAGAGGCTGAAAAATTCACGCCGATACCAGGCGAGGAGCCGCTGCGCGGCCGTCTTCAGCGAATGTCCGAGATTGTCTTGCGTCCACAACGCGCCCGCCACTCGAAAGACCCCGACAGTTGCGACGCCTCAAAATAGCCGCCGACGCGAGGCGAGGCAATCAGGCCGGAGAAAAAGCGTTCGTCGAAATGGCCCACATCGGGCGCCTGGAGCAAAATCTTTCATGCTCGAAAGGGGATAGAAACGCAGACGCGATTGTGCGCGCGCGGCTGTCTTCGGACCCGCAAATATGTCATCCTGACCCGAAGCGTTGATCGGCGCGCGGACGCTGCAAAGGGCTGTCGATGAGAACGCAACTTCTGGCTGGGGATGCAACCGGCGACGCCGCGGCCAAACATTCGCCGCTCGGAAGCGACGCCGATTTCGCGGCGGGCTTCGGGGCCTTTCTCGTCGAGGAGAAAGCGATCGACGAGCTGGCGTTGCAGCGGTCGCTTCGCGCGGCGGCGCAGAGCGGCGAGCGCTTCGATCATGTGCTGACGAAGCTCGGCCTCGTTCCAGAGGCGGATCTTTGCGCCCATCTCGCCAAATTCCTCGAGATTCCGCGCATCGAGCCCGCGGAAATTCCGCTCCAACCGCCCCTGTGCGGCGACGTTCCCGAGAAATTCATCCACGCCAACGGTCTGTTGCCGCTCTCGGTCGAGGGGCGGCGGTTGACTCTCGCGGTCATCGATCCGCTCGACCTCGATCCGGTGCGCGCCTTGTCCTATGCGACGGGCTACGACATCGACTTGCGCCTCATCCCGCCCTCGCAGTTCGAAAAGGCGTGGTCGTCGCTCTATGGCGCGCCGCGCCAGGGCGTCGCCTTCATCGAAAACGATCTTCGCGCCAATGACGCCAGCGAATACGATCTCCAGCGCCTGCGCGACATCGCCAATGAGGCGCCCGTGGTGCGCCGCGTCAATGAAATCATCGCCGACGCCATCGAAGCGCGCGCGTCGGACATTCATATCGAGCCATCGCTCGACGCCGTGCAGGTTCGTTACCGGATCGACGGCGCGCTGCACTCGGCCGAGATCCTGCCGCCGGGCTTGAAGGCCGCGATTGCGTCGCGCATCAAGATCATGGCGCGGCTCGACATCGCCGAACGCCGCCTGCCGCAGGATGGGCGCATCAAGCTCGCCATTCGCGGCGTGGACATTGATTTTCGCGTCTCGACGCTGCCGACGGCGCATGGCGAAAGCATCGTCCTGCGCATTCTCGACCGCAGTCAGATCGCGCTCGATTTCGACAGGCTGGGATTCGAGCCGGAGACGACGGCGCAGTTGCGCGAGGCGATGCGCAATCCAAACGGCATCGTCCTCGTCACCGGCCCCACGGGGTCGGGCAAGACGACGACGCTTTACACAGCGCTCAAGGAGCTGACGACGCCCGACGTCAAGGTCTTCACCGTCGAAGACCCGATCGAATATCAGCTCGCGGGCGTCAATCAGGTGCAGGTGCAACCCGGGATCGGGCTCGACTTTCCCACTACGCTCCGCGCCATTTTGCGCCAGGACCCCGACATCGTGATGATCGGCGAGATTCGCGACGCCGCGACGGCGCGCATCGCCATTCAGGCGTCGCTCACCGGCCACCTCGTGTTCTCGACCTTGCACACCAACAGCGCCGCCGCGTCGATCACGCGGCTCGTGGACATGGGCGTGGAGAATTATCTCATCGCCTCGACAGTGAAGGCGGTTCTGGCGCAGCGGCTGGTCCGTCGCCTGTGCCAGGCCTGCGCGACGCCGCTCGAAACGCGCGCGCAGCTCCGCGCGCAATTTTCAGGAGAGCGCTTCGCCGCCGGGAGCGACCGGCTGTCCGCGGCCAAGGGCTGCCCCCACTGCCGCCAACTGGGCTACGCGGGCCGATCGACGATCGCCGAGCTTCTCATCATGAACGACCGCCTGCAGCGCCTCGTCTGCGAGAACGCGCCGGACGCGACGCTGGAGGCCGTGGCCCGCGAAAGCGGCATGACGACCATGTATCAGTGCGGCATGACCAAAGCCTGGCGCGGCGAGACGACCCTCGACGAAGTCGCGCGCGTCACACGCATGGATTGACGCTAAATGCCGATCTTCCACTATCGCGCCTATAGCGGCTCGGGCGATCTCGTCGAGGGCGACATAGAGGCGCCGAGCGGCGAGGCGGCCGAAGACGCGCTGTTTCGCCGCGGGCTGACGCCCTTCGAGACGCAGGCGGCGGAGCCGGCCGCCGCCATCGCCCGGCGCGCCTTTTTCAAGAGCGGCCCCAACGCCGCGCAGATCGCGTCTTTCACGCGGGAGTTCGCCACGCTCGAACAGGCCGACGTGCCGCTCGATCAGAGCCTGCGCATCCTCGCCGCGCAGAGCCCCGCCGCGCCGCTGCGGGCTTTGGCGCAAGAGATCCTGACGCGGATCGTCGAGGGCGCGTCGCTCTCCGACGCCTTGTCGAGTCGACCCGACCTATTCGCGCCGGACTATGTCAATGTCGTGCGGGAGGGGGAGGCCGTCGGACGCGTCGGGCCTGCGCTCGCCGATCTCGCCGAGATGCTCGAGCGGCGTCTCGAACTGAAAGCGCGCATTCAGAGCGCCCTCATCTATCCGGCGCTGCTGATGACGCTCGCCGTGATCTCGACGGGCGTCGTGCTCGGCACGCTGGTTCCCAGCGTCGCCCCGATCTTCGCCGACAATGGCAAGGACATGCCGCCCGGGCTTCAGTTCATTCTGGATATGGAGGCCAACGCCGGGGTCGTCGCTTTCGCGCTCAGCGCCGTCGCCGCGAGCGTCGCGCTCTTCTACAGAATGGCGCGATCGCGGCCCGCCTGGCGGATCGCGATCGCGCGGTTCTACCTTCGCCTCCCGGTGATCGGCGCCTTGCTGTCGCAATTCGCCGCGCTGCGCTTCTCCCGCACCCTCGGCGCGATGCTGAAAGCCGGCGTTCCGCTCTTGCAGGGCCTCGAAAGCGCGCGCGCGGCGGTGTCCGACAGTTTTTTCAATCATGAACTCGCCGGCGTTATCGAGGCGGTGCGCGGCGGCTCCAATCTCAGCAGCGCGCTTTCGGGCGTGCCCCATTTGCCGCCGGCCGCGACGCAGATGATCGCCATCGGCGAAGAGACGGCGCAACTGGGCGAGATGCTCCTGCGCGTCGCCGCCATGTTCGAACGTCAGACGCAACGCTCGATCGAGCGGGCGATGGGACTGCTCACCCCCGCTCTGACCATCGCCATCGCCGCCGTTGTCGGCGGGCTGATCATGACGGTGATGGACGCCGTGCTCAGCATCAACGATCTCGCGGCGAAATGAGGCGGCTTCCGAAAGGTCTGGAGCGCCGGCAGGGATTCACCCTGCTCGAGGCGGTCGTGGTGATGGCGCTGATCGCCCTCGTCGCCGGAGCGGCGGCGCAACGCCTGCGGCCGCCGTCCGCGCGCGTGCGGCTGGAGATCGCGGCCAGAAATTTCTGCGCGACGCTGCGCGCGGCGCGCGCCCGCGCCATCGCCACCAACAGCGAGACCTCCATCGTCATCGATCTCGCGCGCAACGCCTATGCGTCGCCCGTCGGCGCGCCCGGGCGTTTTCCCCCCGAGGCGCTGATCACCCTCGACGTCGCCGGCGCCCCGCAACTGACGCCGCCGCGCGGCGCCATCGCCTTCTTTCCCGACGGCGGCTCGACGGGCGGCGACATGACGCTGCAGACGCCGGACGCGCGGGCGACCATCGCCGTCAACTGGCTGACGGGCGAGGCCAGATGCGCGGTCAGCTGAAATCGCGGCGGGGCTTTTCACTCATCGAAGCCCTCGCCGCCTTCGCCATATTGGCGATGACGCTCGGGCAGCTCCTCAATGGGGTGAGCGGCGGCGTGCGCAATCAGGCGCGCGCCGATTTTCTCCTACGCGCGGCGCGGCAGGGCGCTTCGCAGCTCGATGCGCTCGGCGTCGACGGACCCACGCCCTTCGGCGAATCGAGCGGCCGCTATCCCGACGGTCTCCACTGGTCGCTGTCCGTCACGCCGGGGCGAAGCGTCGCCGGCGCGAACGGGCGGCCGGCGCTGACGAGCTTTCATGCGCGCCTCGTCATCAGGAAGCCGTCGGGTTACGGAGAGAGCTTCACTCTGTCCGCCGTAAAGATCAGGCCGCTCGAGGAGCCCGCCCCGCCATGAAGCGACCGGGCCGGAATGGTTTCACCCTTCTCGAACTGCTGCTGGCGATCAGTCTCGTCTCCTTGATCACGGCGTCGCTCATGGGCGGCGTAAACCTTGGCCGACGAAGTTGGGAAACCAGCCGCGCGAGCGAGGCGCTGGACGAGATCGAGAGCGCGGCGCGGGCGGTTTCATCGCTCGTTGCGAGAAGCTTTCTCGTTCACCCGGAACAGACCCAACGCGGGCAGTCCGAGCCGGCGCCCGTCTTTCTCGGGGCCGCCACATTCTGCCGCTTCGTCATGCTGAGCGAGGGCGGCGCGCATTGGGGCGGGCTCATCTTGACGGAGATCGGAAGCGAGGGCGGCGACGAACTCGCCGTGTGGACGAAAATCTACCGGCCGCAGGAGGGCTTGGCTCCAACCCGGGCGACGATGCGAAAAACCGTTGTTCTTCGCGGCCTCGCCGCCTTGGAGATCGCCTATTTCGGCGCGCCGCAGCAGGACCAGGCCCCGGCCTGGAGCGGCGGCTGGCGCAACGCCGGCGCGCTTCCCACGCTCGTTTCCGTCAAGATCAGCGCCAGACGTCTGGGCCGCATCCTGGAGGCGGCCTCGACGCTCGCCATCCGTCAGCGCTAGGCGGGGTCGTCTCCGAAGCGGTTCAACCGAACCCGATGGGACCGACGGCCCATGACAGCCACAGGCCCAGCGCCAGATGCGGTCCGAAGGGCACGGGCGCGCTCGCGTCGGCGAGATCTCCCTGACGCAGCGCGACGGCCGCCGAGAACAGCGCCGAGAACGTCGCATAGATCAGGCAGCCCGCGAGTCCCTCGACGCCCAGCCAGATCCCTGCGACGGCGAAGAAGCGGGCGTCGCCCTCTCCGACGCCCGGCGCGCCGCGCAGCGCCGCATAAGCGAGGGCGACGGCCCTGAAGGCGAGGAAGGCCAGGACGACGGCTGCGAGCCGCGCCCCCGTCTCCTGCGGCGCGTGCGCCAGGGAGGTGGCGAGCCCGCAGAGAAAGAGAAACACGAGCGGTCCGTCCGGAATAACGAAATAGCGGACGTCGAACAGCGAGACGACGCAGAGCGCGGCGAACAGACAGACGCTTGGAAGAATGAGCCAGCCGAGCGCGGCGCTCTGGCCGAGCAATGCGCCGAACGTCAGGAGCGAGGCCCAGGCGGCCGCGGTCAGCGGCCGACCCGCCGAACGGCCGAGCAAAATATTCCAGGCCAGGGGCACAAGGGCGCGTCGCCGACGACGGCACGCGGGCGGCGGCAGTTCGACGCGCAAACGGCGACGGAAAGAATGAGCGAGATCGCTCGCCAAAGAGCCTTCCAAATCGTGAAAACGGCGGGCTCGTCTTCGTCGATTGGCCGTCGGCTGTCAAATGGTTAAGCTTACGGCTCGAATCGCGCGGCGATCGATGCGCGCAAAGCGAGCGTGGATGGGTGAGTCGCCCCCTGAAGATGTGGTTTAACTTGCGGGTTATTTAACGTGCGCTGGATCTCCCGAGCTGCGACTTTGGCTTTGGCGCCCGTTGCGCTCGCCGCCTGCAACGCGTCTTCGGTCTCGGGCGGTCCGCCCGTGGCGGAATGGAGCGTGGCGCCGCTGACGCAGGGACCGCTTGGCGACGAAACCGGCTCCACGCATGCTGCGCTGTCCCCGCGGAGCAAGGGCAAGACTCTGATCGCGACCGGCACGGGTCGGCTGGTCGGATCGGCGAAGCCGCGTCCGGCCGCTCCGGAGCCGAGCGAGGAGGAAGGGGTGACGTTGAACCTGTCCCATCTTCCGATCGCCGAGGCCGCGAAAATCGTCATTGGCGACATCGTCGGCGGCGACTTCGTCGTCGATCCCAAGCTCGATGGCAAGGTGACTGTCCATACGGCGAACCCGGTGCGCAAGAGCGTCGCGCTCGACCTTTTCCAGTCTGCTTTGCGACTTTCCGGGGCCTCTGTCAAAGCCGGGGGCGTCTACAAGATCGTCCCCAGCGACCAGGCCGCTCAGTCCGGCGAGGCGATCGTCGGCGATTCCGCGCCGCCGGAGGCCACGCCGCTCGGCGAGACCGCGCGGGTCGTGCAGCTGCGCTATGTCTCCGCTTCCGAGATGCGGCGGGTGCTGGAGCCCATCGCCGAGCGCGGCTCCATCGTGCGCGCCGACGACGCCCGCAATACGCTGACGATCAACGCCTCCGCACAGGACGTCGGCACGATTCTCGACGCCATCGGCATGTTCGACATCGACACGATGAAAGGCATGTCCTTCGCGCTCGTGCCGGTGCGCACCGGCGACGCCGATCTCCTGGCCGACGACCTCAAGGCCGTTTTCGGCTCCGAACGAGAGGGGCCGATGGGCGGGATGGTCCGTTTCATCGGCAATAAGCGCCTGTCGTCGATACTGGTCATCTCGCCTCAGCCGCAATACATCGCGCGCGCCCGCGCCTGGATCGAAAAGCTCGACGCCCGCGCGGAGCACAGCGAGAAGCAGTTTTTCACCTATCGCGTCCAGAACCGGCCCGCCAAAGAAATGATGACGGTTTTGACCTCGCTCTTCGGCTCCAAGGGACAGGTCGAGTCGAATGTTTCGCCGCGGTTCACGCCGTCGTCGCTCTCGAGCCCGGCAAGCGGCGGGCCTTCCGGCGCAATCGGCGCGGCGTCGATGTCGGGACCCGCCAACGCCGGCGCGGCGATGGGAAACGGCGGCGCGTCGACGGGCGGCGGGCCGCTCGGCGGCGACGGAGCTGGCGCAGGCTTTCCCGGCGCGTCCAGCGGGCCCAGCAGCGTCAGCGGCTTGAGCGTGCCCGGCGGGGCCTCGACTAACGGCGGGGGTCCGACGCCCGCAATCGGCCTCGACAACGACCGCTACAAGATCGGGGTCGACGACGCGAAAAACGCGCTCGTCGTGATGGCGACGCCCGAGGACTACCGCCGGATCCGGCAAGTCATCGAGACGCTCGACGTGCTGCCGAACCAGGTTTTTCTCGAAGCCACCATCGCCGAAGTGCGGCTGAACGACACGATTCGTTTCGGCGTGCGCTGGTTCATGCAGAGCCATCCGAACCTGTTCGGCTTCAGCAACCTGCCCGGCCGGGAGCCGGCCCCGAACACGCTGCTCGGCAGCAATCTTCTGGGCGCGAACGTCGGCGCGGCCTTTCCGGGATTTGCTTACGCTTTCCGCACGCTCAACCAGCAGGTTACGCTCGATGCGCTGAACGCCATCACCGACACCGACATCATCTCGACGCCCTCCTTAACCGTGCTCGACAATCGCGAGGCGCTTTTGCAGGTCGGCGACCAGATCCCCGTACAGACGCTCACCAGCGTCTCGGCGATCGGGAACACGTTCAATTCGGTCAATTACACCAACACCGGCGTCATTCTCAAAATCACGCCGCACATCAGCGAAAGCGGCCGCGTGATGCTGGAGATCGAGCAGGAGGTTTCCAATGTCGATCCCCTGTCGGACCCGAGCAGCACGACCCCGCGGATTCAGCAACGCAGGGTCAAGACCCAAGTCGTCGTCAACGACAATGAATCGCTCATGCTCGGGGGGCTCGTGAAAAATCAGGCGGGCAAGAGCGCGGCCCAAATCCCCGTCGCAGGCGACGTCCCGATTCTTGGAAACCTGTTCAAGAACCATGGGGATTCGATCGAAAAGCAGGAGCTCATCATCATGCTGACGCCGCATGTGGTGCGCACGCTGAGCGAGGGCCGCGAGATCACGGAGGAATACAAGCGTAAACTGCTCGATATTTCCTCGCGCGCTATCGGACGCCCGCATGACATCGAACAGTCGGCGCGGCGCACGCTCCTCGATCCCTGGTCGAAAAGCCCCTGGCGCATGGACAGGGAGACTCGGTGAGGCCTAGCACGCCGGAACGCCGGCGCCATTGGCCTCGAGCATTGCGCGCAGCGGCGCCGCATACTGGGACGGCCCCCGCCTGAACTCGACGATGGCGAAGGGCTTGCCACTCGGCGGACGCAAATCGACCAGAGCGTCTTTAGCGATCGTCTGACCTGTTGCAAGGCGCGCTTCGGCGTGGATCAAAAAGGCGCTCTGGACGCCGGCCTGATTGAAACGCGCCGGAAAGCGCGGGTCGGCGCGATTGAGACGATTGGGATAGGGCGTTGCGGCGAGGGCTCTCACCTCCTCGGCGGGATAGCCGGAAAGAGCGGCGAAAAGCGCCGGCGGGCTCGCGCGCGCGTCGACGCCCGCGGCTTTCGAATGAATGGTCACGAAGGGCAGGAGCATGCGAAACAGAGCGGGATCGACGCCGCTCGCCTGATCGAGCTCCATCACGGTCTCGAACAGGCCCTGCTTTGGCGGCGTTGGCTTGTCGCCTGCGGGGCTCTCGCCGAACAGGCCGGGATCGCCGCTCGGCGCCGTCCGGAAGGCGATGATCCCTCGCGTCGCGTCCTGCGCGTTGCGCTCGTCGATTCCGAATGCGCGAAGCGCCGCCAGCAAGAGCTCCGGCGGCGCCGCGTTCAGATCGATCTTGCCGCCTTCGTCCGCCACGCCGAGGGCCACCGCCGCGCCGTCCAACATGCAAAACTCCGGCGCGCCGTCATAGATCGTCTCGGCCGTCGGCGGCCGCCGGTCGCGACCGGCGAGAAGCGCGAGAATGGCTCGATTGACGGCGCTTTCAGCCACATAGGCCGCCTGCGTCGCGGCGGCGACGTTGACCGCCGTCTGGAGGCGCAAGCGGCCGGCGTCGAGAAAGGCGACGACGAGCATCGCGATCACGCCGAGGCCCCAGATCACGGCAAGTAAAGCGAATCCCGCGCGCTTCCCGCCGACGCGCCCGCAGGCTTGCGTCGGCGCCAAAATTACTTCGCCTGCACGCTGCGCGAGAGCGCGCCGGCGGACCCCTCCCGGCCCTCGGGCCCCATTGACGCGACGTCATAGGGACCATTTCGGCCCGGCGCCCGATAGAGATAGGGACGACCCCAGGGATCCTGAGGGACGGCGTTCCCCTTGAGATAGGGGCCGCTCCAGGAGGAGATTGCGGCTGGCCGCTGCACCAGGGCCGTGAGCCCCTCCTCCGTCGTGGGGTAGCGGCCGGCGTCGAGATAGAAGAGATCGAGCGCGCTCGCGATGTTTTCCATCTGGATTTGCGCGGTCTTGACGCGCGATTCCGAAAGATAGTTCAGCACGCGCGGCCCGACGAGACCCACGATCGACCCGATGATGGCGAGCACGACGAGCATTTCGACGAGGGTGAAGCCGGCGCGACGGCTCAGGGGAGGCTTCAGTCGGGCGCGGCCGCCCGTCGATTTTATGCTGCGTTCCAATCCCCTCGGCTGCATCTTTAGTCCATCCCCCAAACGAGCAAGTCAAAGTTCCACGTAGACGTCGCAACCATAGATTGAGACAGGATTGCCTTCAGCATCTTCAATCTTGTTCCAGCATTTGCCGACGCCGGAGATAAGCCGGTAGATGAAGACGCCCTCGCTCTCCACCGCGCGCTTCTCCGGCGCTCGCCGCCGACCAAGATAGTTGAAATAAGCGACCGCGACGTCGTCTCCGCAGCGATAGAGCGTGCCGCGATCGAGCAGGAACACGCCGTTGCGCTGCTTGGCGTGGCTGATGCAATAGGAATAATGCATCAGCGCGTCCGGCCTCACGCTGATTTCCGCCGAAGCGGAGCCGGCGGCGACGAGCAAGATTTGGCGCAAAGCGAAACGGAGCGCTGAAATCTTGCGCGTGCGGAGGACGACGCCTTGCACTGTGTTCCCCCATCGCGCCGCATCGGACGGGCCCATCGATCTCGCCCGCATAGACACGAATCGCTTCATCTCGCCGCCCATCTCGAGCTTATCTGTATGGCGAGTTCGAACGAGACGCAATGGCCACGCGCGCCGAGATCGCCGGCCGGCTGACCGGCGTCGGCGTCTGCGTCCGTCCTCGCGCATCAGGAACATGGCCAGCGCCCTGGCGGATCGCCGGGAGCAGCTTGCGTCGGCCCCTCACCCAAGGGCGCCGGCCCGAATCCGAGAGGGGAAGGCTGCACAAAGAAACCCCCGCGATCGCGGGGGAGTCGATTAGAGGAGAAACGGGTCGATTCGTATCAGGAATTCACGTTGCGCCCCGTGCGCGCGATATAAAGGGCGGCGCCCACCACCATAATGAGCATCACGGCGGGGATCAGAAAGCCGTTCATTTTCGCCTCCATCGCTTCACCTGAAGCAGCGATGTTAATAGGGATCGCCGAAAACATTTTTGCGACATGCAGGCGACCAATCAATGAGCCATAACGCCGGTCAAATCGCGGACCTTGAAAGCAAGTCGACGCTTGCGGATTATTCCAGTCCGATCTTCTCTAACGGCGGACCGGGAAAGCGGGCGTAGGCTGGCGCGCCATCAGGGGCGCCCAGCAATTCTCGCACTGCCCTTGCCGCCTGATCGATGGCGGAATGGGCGTAGGCGTAAGCGCCCGAATCCGAATTGGCGATCGCGATGCGCCCCCATCCGCGACGCGCGGCCGTAATCGGCAGCCGCCCCTCGGGCCAATAAGGGTCCCATGGGCGCATATATTCGTAGCTGTAGCCATGAGACCAGCGATTGATCGCAATCGCTTCAATGTCACGGGCGGGATCGAGTCCGCCGTTTCCCATGGCGCGGGCCAGGAGATCGCGAATCTGGAATTCCATCTGTGAAAAGGCCAAGCCAGCCAACATATGGCGTCCACGGCGCGCCTGCTCTCTCGCAGGCTCCCCTTTGCCCCCGATCACGACCTTTCCAAGGTGCAGCAGCACAGGATCGCTCGGCGTATCGGCAAAGCGGTAACTGCCAATGCTCACGGGTTCGTCGATCCAGCATCCCTCCCACCAGGCGCCCGGCGCCCTGAAGCCGACGACGCCCAGTCTGGCGAAGGACTCCCACGACCGCAGCAAGACATTGGCGTAAATCAGCGGGACCTTGTGCTGATCGTTCAGGGCTTCCGCCTGCTCCATCGCAAGTTCGTCGGTGAGCAGCGGGATCACCCGATGCCAGCAGGCCAGAATGACATGGCCCCCCGACGCCTTGAACAATCTGCCGTCATTGACGTAGCAAACCTCCACGGCGTCGTGAACATTTTGAACGCGCACGCAGGGCGAGCCGAGGCGAATGCGGGTTCGGCTCTCCTCCCGATCCAGGCGGCTGTCGTCCAGCTGCGCCAATAAGAGATCTTCGATTGACTCCCCTGGCAGCGCCTCGGGAAGGAGGCGACGCACGATCGCTCTGGCCAAAGAGGCGTTGCCATCCGGAAAGTGGTGAATGTAGGGATCCGGGTTCCTCTGCATCAGCCTCCCGCTGGGACTGAGCGTCGGGTGAACCGCGTCGCCCAGATCCATGGCGTCGAAGCCAGGAGCGCCCATGGCGCGAGCGTCGAGACAGGCGACGGCTTCCGCGCCCACGCCGAAGTAGGATTTCGTGGCGTCCGCCAGATAGGCGGCGACTTGCGGATGCAGGCCCAGGATTTCCAGAAGGAACGCTTCATAAGTCGTTTCCGAAAGACGCGCGAATTTCTCGGCCCGGGTCTTGCCCTTGAAGGGATCGTCCGGCGCGCTCAACAGCTTGACGAGGTCGCTTTTCGCCTTTTCGTCGAGCGGCGTGCGCGCGATCCACTCGGCCGGTTTGCCGTCGGTTCTGAAGAGACCGTCTGCGCCAAAGGCCTCGCGGCTGAAAAAAACCGCTGGCCCGAGGCCGCGGTCGGCCGCCCAGCGTCGGTCGCGCCATTTGTCGAATTTGCTGACGTCGATCCCGACGTCCGTCAAGAACGTCGCGACTGCCGGGGAGAAGAAGCTCGGCGTTTGCAGGGATTTGGAGCCGCCATAACCGATGATGCGGCGCCCGTTCGATGCGGTGAATTCATTGCGGACAGCGTGGCCGCCGAAATTGTCGGAATTGTCCAGGATGAGGATGCGCGCGCGCGCGCCCGCCTGCTGGCGATAGAGAAAAGCCGATGCAAGTCCGCTGATCCCGGCCCCGACGACAATCAGGTCGTAGCGCTCGTCGAGCGCCTGCGCCGGGCCGGCATTTTCCCAGAAGCGGCCGTCGCGCAGCGCATGCATGACCGCAAAACCCTGGTCGGTCTGTCCCCGGAATCCGCCTGCGGGCCGGCCGTCGGCCACAGGCGGAAAATCCGCCAGCGCCATGCCCGCGCCAACTGCAACGCCATTGAGGAAGTCGCGGCGGCTGATCGAGCGCCGCATGCCCAACGCACGCTCATATTGTGAAGGCTGCATGACGCCAGGCGCTCCATTGCAGGGACGAGGTCGCTGATTATACCGGCGCGCCGCGGCTTTCTCCCTCGGAATCTTCCTTGCGCGTCTTCGGTTCGGCAGCCACGCGCCTCGTCGACTGGACCATGCCGCTGACTCATGCGACGACTCGAGCATGAAACCGCATGTCAGTCGCTTCACTCCCCGGCTCGTCGCATTTTTGGCCGCGCTCCTGCTCTTGGCGTCGATCTCGCTTTCCGTGACGCGGGCCGCGGCGGAGGAGCCCGAGCGGGCCGTCGACGTCGTGATTGTGGGAGGCGGGCTCTCGGGGCTCTGCGCCGCCTATTACTTGAAGCAGGCCGGCGTCTCCTTCGCCCTCCTGGAGATGGCCCCGAGGCTCGGCGGCCGAATCCGAACGGCCGCCTACCCCGGCGGGCTCCGCGCGGAGACCGGCCTCGCCGAGCTGTGGGAAGGAAATCCGGCCATCGAGGTGGCGCGCGCGCTTAAACTTCCGCTCGAATACGACGAGAGGACGTTCTCGAGCGTGGTCCTCGACGGACGAATCGAGCCCATCGTGCAGGCCACGAACGCCTCTTTCCTCGAAGCCGTGCTCGGCGCCAAGGATTACGAGCTCTATCAGACCTGGGACCGCCAGATGCAGGCCCTTCTGAAGACGCTCGACGCGCGGCCCATCCCGCCCGAAATGATGGCGCTCAAGGACGTCTCTTTCGGCAAATGGCTCGAAGACCAGAAGCTCCCAGCCCGCGCCCGCGCGCTCATTCGGGCCACTCTCGAACCCGAGATTGGAACGACGCTGGAGAGCGTCAGCGCCGTCGACGGCGTCGCCGAGTGGCATGTCTTCACCGCGCCCGGCGCCCGCCCCCATCACGTCGTCGGCGGGAACCAGCGCCTGGTCGAGGCGCTCGCCGCCCATCTGGGAGCGGCGCATCTGCGGCTCAATACGCAGGTCACGCATGTGATCCAGACGCCGTCCGGCGTCGAGATTGGCGCCATCGACGCCGGGACGTCCCGCAATCTGCGCCTGAACGCGAAAGCCGCCGTTCTGGCGATCCCTCTCTATCGTCTGCTCGAGCTGCAGTTCACGCCCCGCCTGTCGGAAGAGCATTCCCAAGCCATTCAGACACAGGGCTGGGGCTCCTATTTCACGGCGCATGTCGCGCTGGATCCCGCTGCGGCCAGGTTTTGGACGATTGAGGGGCGCAGCGTTCTGCCTCTCCTCGCCGGCGGTTCGCTCGGCGTCTTATATTTCGGCGGATCGACCGAGGGGCAGGCCGCCGCCCCCAAGGAGGTCCTGCTCAATCTGCTCGTCCACGGCCCGGCGGCCGAGGGCTTCAACGCGCGACTGGGCGCGATGGACGACGTCAAGGCCCGGCTCGAAGAGGCGCTCGACGCGCGCTTTCCCGGCATCCGGCCGCTTATCCACGGCTGGACCTTCTACCGCTATCATCCGCGCGCCATCGCTGCATGGCCCGTCGGACGCTCCCGCTTCGACGCGCTCTCCGACCTGCTCCGACGCCCCTTCGGCAACGTTTATTTCGCCGGCGACTTTACCGAAAGCTCGCACTCCGACGGCGCGGCGCTTTCCGCTCGCCGGGTAAGCGAACAGCTCGTCGAACGGTTCCGAGCGCAGAAGACGAGTTCGAGCGAGGCGCGTTGACGTCACGACTTACCTACCGAGTTCAACGCCAAAGGGGACGACGCCCATGGCCTATAAAATCACAGTCAACGGCGTGGATTACGTTGTCGACGTCGACTCGGACACGCCGCTGTTATGGGTTCTGCGCGATGTCCTGGGCATGACCGGAACGAAATTCGGCTGCGGCATGGCGCTTTGCGGGGCCTGCGTCGTTCATCGTGACGGAGCGCCGATCCCCTCCTGTGTGACGGCGATCGAAGAGATTGGCGATTCTCAGATCACGACGATCGAGGCCATTGGAGAAACCGCGGTCGGCAAGCGAATCCAGAAGGCCTGGCTCGACCTCGACGTCGTCCAGTGCGGATACTGCCAGTCAGGCCAGATCATGTCCGCCTCGGCCCTGCTCGCGAAAAACCCGGACCCGACCGATCGCGACATCGACGAGGCCATGTCCGGCAACATCTGCCGGTGTGGAACCTATGTTCGCATCCGAGCGGCGATCAGGCAGGCCGCGAAATCCGGGGTCGAGAAGTAGCGAGGCTCAGCATGCCGTTCAATCGACTTGCCTCTGGCGCCGGTGGTTCCGCAGAGTCGTCCAAAAGGAACGTCTCCCGCCGAACCTTCCTGCGTGCGGGCGCCGCCGTCGGCGGAGGACTCCTCGTCAGCGTGACCCTGCCGAGGGCGATGGGCGAAGCGGAAGCCGCCGACGCGGGCGCCTTTGCGCCAGACGCCTTCATCCGCATCGATCGCAGCGGACAGGTGACGCTCGTCATCCCCCAGGTCGAAATGGGCCAGGGGACCTATACGTCGCTGCCCATGCTCGTGGCCGAGGAGCTGGAAGTTAGACTGGCGCAGGTGCGCGTCGAGCACGCGCCCCCCGACGATAAGCTCTATGGCAACAGCCTCATTGGTTTTCAGGCCACGGGCGGCTCGACCTCGGTGCGCGCTTTCTGGGAGCCGCTCCGCACGGCTGGCGCCGCGGCGCGCAGCATGCTCATCACGGCGGCGGCGGCAGGCTGGCAGGCGAGCGTTTCTTCCTGCCGCGCGGAGGCCGGAGAGGTCATCCATGCGCCGACCGGGCGCAGGGTCGCCTATGGCGCGCTGGTCGACAGGGCGGCGACGCTGCCGGTTCCCGACAAGGTCGCGCTGAAAGAGCCGAAGGACTTCAAGCTGATCGGCACGGCGGCGAAGCGCCTCGACGCGCCCGCCAAGGTGAACGGCGCGGCGCAATACGGGATCGACGTCAAGGTCCCCGGCATGAAGATCGCCGCCGTGGCCGCCTCGCCGGTCATCGGCGGGAAATTGGCGCGCGTCGATGAAAACAAGGCGAGAGCCGTCAGAGGCGTGCGCGGGGTCGTTCGCCTCGACGACGCCGTCGCGGTCATCGCGGACCATATGGGGGCCGCGAAGAAGGGCCTGGCGGCGCTCGACATCCACTGGGACGAAGGCGAAAACGCCCAACTTTCCACCGCGGACGTCGTCAAGAAACTCGAAGACGCCGCCAACCGCCCCGCCGTCGTCGCAAAACAAGCGGGCGATGTCGCCAACGCCATGGCGGGCGCGGCGAGAATGATCGAAGCGACCTATGAGGCGCCGTTTCTGGCGCACGCCACGATGGAGCCGATGAATTGCACGGCGCACGTCCGCAAGGACGGCTGCGACGTCTGGGTCGGCACACAAGTCGTCACGCGCGCAAGAGCCGCGGCGGCCGCAGCCGCGGGCCTTCCTCTGGAAAAGGCGCAGATCCACAATCAACTGCTTGGCGGCGGATTCGGCCGTCGGCTCGACGTCGACTACGTCACCCAGGCGGTTCTGATCGCCAGAGAGGTCGACTTTCCCGTAAAGGTCATCTGGAGTCGCGAAGAGGACATCCAGCACGACGTCTATCGCCCCTATTATTATGACCGCCTCGCCGCCGGCCTGGACGACAAAGGTTTGCCGATCGCCTGGAGCCACCGCGTCGTCGGCTCTTCGGTGGAAGCCCGCTGGTCGCCGGAGGCCTTCGCGAACGGGCTGGACTCGGACGCTGTCGAAGGCGCCGCCGGACCCTATGCATTTCCCAATGTTCTCCTCGACTATGTGCGTGAGGAGCCGCCCTCGGGGCTGACGACGGGCTGGTGGCGCGGCGTCGGCATGACTCACAACGCCTTTATGGTCGAAGGTTTCATCGACGAACTGGCTGTGGCGACGCGAAGCGACCCTGTCGCCTATCGGCGCGCGCTGCTCGACGGAAATCCCCGCATGAGGGCCGCGCTCGACCTTGCCGCGGCGAAGGCGGGGTGGGGCCAGCCTCTGCCGCCTGGCGTCGGCCGCGGGGTTTCCGTGATGTTTGGCTTTGAGACTTACATCGCCCAGGTCGCCGAGGTCGCCGTCGCCAAGGATGGCCAGCTGCGCGTGCAGCGCGTCGTCTGTGCGGTGGATTGCGGACGGACCGTCAACCCCGACACGATCAGGGCCCAGATCGAAGGCGGCGTCATCTTCGGCCTCACCGCGGCGCTCTATGGCGAAATCACCCTCGAACGGGGACGCGTCGCACAAAGCAATTTTGACACTTATCGGATGATGCGCATCGACGAGACGCCGGCGATCGACGTCCACATCATTGAAAGCGACGCGGCGCCCGGCGGCGTCGGGGAGCCTGGGACCTCGGCGATCGCGCCCGCGGTCGTCAATGCGATCTTCTCCGCGACGGGCAAGCGCTTGCGACGGCTTCCGATCAGGCCTGCTGATTTGAGATCGACTTGAGGCGGCGCCCGCAACCGCCCCTGCTAAGAGGGGGCGCAGAACGAGAGCGGCGCCCGATGGATTTCCTCCAGCGCTTCACCTTCCTGTTCTCCGCGCAAAGGCCGCGCCTCAAGGCGCGTCCAGTCGGGCTATTTATGTCCCGTGGACGGATTCAGTTATCATGCAGCGCTCGCTCGGGCCGGGCGCCACAGCCGCGCCGGGCGGGCGGTCTTGAGTTGAACAGGCGATCCCAGCCAGGAAGGGCTTTGGATGCTTCGCGCCCGCTTGAAATCCGCAATGCTGTTAGCTGGCGCTGCTCTTCTGACCGCCAGCCTCGGCGCCGTCGGCCTGCTGCGTCTCAGTTTGCCCAAGCTGGAAGGGACCGTTGCGGCCGCCGAGCTCTCCGCGCCCGTGACGGTCGAGCGTGACGCGAAAGGAGCCCCGACGCTCACCGGCCGGACGCGGGCGGATCTGGCCTGGGGCCTTGGCTACATCCACGCGCAGGAGCGTTTTTTTCAGATGGATCTGTTGCGCCGCTCAGCCGCAGGCGAGCTCTCCGACCTCGTTGGACGGGCGACGCTGGAGCGGGACAGGACAGCCCGCCTGCACCGGTTTCGCCATCGCGCGGCGGCGATCATCGCGGCGATGAGCGCAGAGGAACGCGACGTCCTGCATGCTTACGTAACGGGCGTTAATCGGGGCCTGAGCGATTTGCGCGCGGCGCCGTTCGAATATTTTGTCCTCTTCGCCAAGCCGACCCCTTGGGCGCCAGAAGATACGATCCTGACCGTCTTCGCCATGTATCTCACTTTGCAGGAATCGGACGGGCTCACCGAGCGCCGACGCGCCGGCGTGCTCGACGCTCTGGGCCAGCCGCTCACGGACTTTCTCTTCCCGGAGGGGACGGCCTGGGACGCAGCTTTGGATGGATCCGTCTTGCCGACGCCAAAAACGCCAGCGGCGGGCGTGAAGCATGCAAGCCATTCGAAGCCCTCGGCGCAGGGCTGGGTCGAGCCCGCTTTGCCCGGCAGCAACGCCTTCGGCGTTGGCGGCTCGGCGAGCGTCCGCGGCGCCGCCATCATCGCCAATGACATGCATATGGGCCTGCGCGTGCCGAACACCTGGTTCAGGGCCCGACTCGTGCTGCAAGGCGCCGAGCGCCCGGCGCTCGACGTCGCCGGCGTGACCTTGCCGGGCGCGCCGAACATCGTGGCGGGCAGCAATGGCCGCGTCGCCTGGGGCTTCACCAACAGCTACGTCGACACGAGCGATGTCGTCATTCTCGAACAGGCGGATGAGAAAGGCGACCGCTACCTCACGCCCGACGGCCCGAAAGAGCTGGCGCGCGTGGAGGAGCCGTTATGCGGGGCCTGCCGGGCGAGCGAGACTCTGGTCGTTGAGGAAAGCGTTTGGGGGCCGGTCATCGGCAAGGACCAGAAGGGCCGCAAGCTTGCCTATCGGTGGATCGCCCATGATCCCGCCGCGGTGAATCTGCAGGGCGCATTGGAGCTGGAACGCGCGGAAAGCGCGCGCGTCGCGCTCGAAATCGCGCATCGCATGGGCATTCCGCATCAGAATATGGTCGCGGGCGACGCCGAGGGCAATCTGGGATGGACGATAACGACCCGGCTTCCCCGTCGGTTTGGCCTCGATGGAAGAGCGCCAGTCTCATGGGCCGACGGCTCAAGGGGCTGGACCGGATATCTGGCGCCCGATGAGGTCCCCGCCATCTACAATCCGGCTGGTCAGCGCATTTGGACGGCCAATGCGCGCGTCGTCGGCGGGGACGCCTTGAAAAAGCTCGGCGTCGGGCTTTACGCCCATGGCGCGAGAGCGCGCCAGATACGGGACGATCTGTTTTCGCGCACGCGTTTGTCCGAACCCGACCTTTTCGCGATACAGCTCGACGATCGCGGCCTCGTCCTGCAGCGCTGGCAGGAGCTTCTGCTGCAAACGCTGCGAGATCATGCGCAAGAGCCCGAATATGCGCGCCTCGTACCCGCAGTCGAGAACTGGATGGGTCGCGCGGCGCCGGAGTCGATCGGCTATCGACTTGTGCGAAACTTCCGGCTGGAGCTGATTTCATCCATCTACGAGAGCTACATGGCGAAGATGCCGCCGCTCGAGGCCGCCCCTTCTCAGCCGCGCCGATTGCCGACCAACCAGGCGGACGAACCGGCCTGGCGGCTGCTCAGCGAACGGCCGCCGGCGCTCGTGCCGCCGGGCTATGAAAACTGGGACGGCGTCATCGACGCCGCGCTCGCCAAGACATCCACGGCGCTCGAAACGCAAGCCGGCGGGCGATTGGAGGCCTTTACCTGGGGCCGGGCCAATCACGCCGGCATCAATCACCCTCTCGACGCGGCTGCGCCCGGGATCGGCGCCATTGTTCTGGATCCGCCGGACGAGCCGCAACCGGGCGACGTCTATCAGCCGCGCGTTTCCGCGCCCGGATTCGGCGCCTCCGTGCGCTTTGTCGTGGCGCCGGGTCATGAGTCGGACGGCCTCTACCACATGCCCACGGGCCAGAGCGGCCATCCGCTGTCGCCTTACTATAATTTGGGCCACGACGACTGGGCGAAAGGGCGGGCGACCCCGTTCCTGCCCGGAGACGCGATCTGGCGGCTGACGCTCGTTCCGGCCGGATAGGGACAAGCGCACTGTCTTGCCGGCAGATTGATACTAAGCGACGCCAGTGTAACTCCTTGAAGGGCCGCAAAGGTATGAATGTCCTTACTCCGTCATTGAGCCCGTTTGGCGCGGCGACCCAGAGGTATTGGGATAAGCGGCGCGATTTGTTCTCGTTGTGGGATCACGGCGTCCAGACGGATGAGGAGGGGCTATTTTCTGTAAAGCCAGAAAAGTTTGCGTTGGAGACGGCCGACATATTGCCCGGACGCAGAATTCTTGACGCTTTTTGCGGGATTGGCGGCTCGGCGATTGCTTTCGCACGACGCGGGAAGCGCGTCGTCGCGACAGATGTCGAACCCCGTCGCTTGTCGATGGCGCGGCATAATGCCCGAGTCTATGGAGTGGACCAGCGTATCGACTTCTTGCATGCAGACGTATTTACAGTCCTTGAGCGTCTCGAGTTCGACGCGTTGAATCTCGACCCGCCGTGGGGTGGGCCGAGTTATAATAGCAAAGCCGAGTTTCTCTGGGAGGATTTCGCTCCCGATCCGACGCCCTTGATCGAATTCGCACTGGCGCGGCGAATCCCGTTTGCGCTCGGGCTGCCGATGAATTTCTCGCAGAAGGCGATCGCGGATCTACCAGGCGACGTAAGGATTATCGTTGCGCAGGATGACGCTCGGTCCTATTTCAAGACCGTCTACTACCGGGCGCAGTAAAGGGCGCCGACAGCGGCGTCGAGGGCGCTCGAGCGCCAAGTCGGACTCTCCAATATGAATCCCGTCGCCGGCTGCTGGCGACGGCGATGTAGCGGTAGAAAGAGCGCGCTTGGCGGCTTCCGGGGAGCGAAGGCGCCGATCGCCGCCAAGAACGGCTCTCTCCGTACTAATACTGATTGCTATTTTTCCCGGCGTTCGTGCACTTGACGAGCGGCGAAACTTTGATCTTGAATGCGTCACGAGCATCCGAGCTGCGGCGTGTGAAAGCGTTGCCATGCAGCCTGAAAAACTTGAATCCTCCCTGCCGGCGTCCGAGGATCTCACGCGTGCGATCCTGGAAAACAGTCCCGACTCTTTGGGGCTTCTCGACGCTGCAGGGCGCTTGCTTCTGATCAACGAGACGTGTCGGAATCTTCTGGCGGTTGACGATTTCGCCGCCGCCAGCGGGAAAGAGTGGCGGATCTTGTGGCCGGAAAGCGCTCGCCCGCAAGTAGACAAGGCCATGGCGGCGGCCAGGAGCGAAGGCAGGGGCCGGTTTCGCGGGTGGTGCGCCACGGCGAACGGCGAGCCGAAATTTTGGGACGTCATCGTGACGCGCTTGTCGGATGGCGGCGGAACAGCCCGATACTTGACTGTGTCGCGCGACATTACCGACATCAAGCGGATGGAGGATGCGCTGAGGCGAAGCGCCCGCAGCACTGCGCTGACATCCGAAGCTGCGGCCGAGCTCTTGCGGAGGGGGGACCCGCAGGTCGTGGTCGAGGACATCTGCCGCAAAGCGATGGCCGAGCTCGATTGCCAGTATTTCTTCAACTTCCTCCTCGATCGGGAATCCGCTTCTCTGCGCCTCAACGCCTTCGCCGGCGTGCCGGAGGAAGAGGCTCGGAAATTCGAGCAGCTCGATTACAGCGAGATCATGAGCGGATGGGTTGCGCGCAACAGCGAACCCGGCAGGGCCTGCGCCGCCTACGACCTGCACGCCAAACTGCGTGACTCCTATGGCGTCACGGCCTTTTGCTGTCACCCGCTGCTCGCCCAGGGAGAGGTGTTTGGCTTGCTGTCTTTCGGGTCTCGAACGCGCTCCGAATTCAACGATTCGGAGATCGAGATCATGGAGACCTTGAGCCAGTATGTGTCGATGGCGATGGCGCGCGCGCAAATGGACCGCACCCTACGCGAATCCGACAAGCGCAAGGATGAATTCATAGCGGCGCTGGCTCACGAGCTGCGGAACCCGCTCGCCGCCATCCACAACGCCTTCAGCGTGCTCAACGAGCCCGGCGGCGGCGCGGCGATGCCGAAGCTGCGCCCGATCTTGGATCGTCAGCTTCATCTCCTCGTTCGGCTTGTCGACGATCTGCTGGACATCGCGCGCATCAAGACTGGCAAGATCGAGCTTCGGAGACAATGCGTCGATCTCATGAGCATCGTCACCCAGTCGGTCGAGGCGGCGGAGCCATCGCTACGGTCGCGTGTTCAGGAGATCGGCTTGAGTCTCCCGTCGGAAGCGTCGATCGTAGAGGGCGACCCTGCCCGCTTGATGCAAATCTTCACGAACTTGCTCGATAACGCCGCCAAATACGCCGCCCCCCATGGGCGGATCGATGTGACCGCGACGAACGACGGCGCGAATGTGATCGTAAGCGTTCGCGACAATGGCGTGGGCATTCCCGCCGAGAAGCTCGAGTCGATATTCGATCTGTTCAACCAGAGCAACCGACCCAGATATTCTCAAGACGGACTCGGCGTGGGCCTGACCCTCGCGCGCAGCCTCGTTCATCAGCACGGCGGGAAGCTCGAAGCGCATAGCGGCGGTCCGGGGCTCGGCAGTGAATTCCTGGTCTATCTGCCGCTCCTGGGCGGAGCGCCGAATGAGAGAGAGAACAGGCAGGACGTCACGAGCTGGACGAGTCCTGTCGCATGTCGGGCGCTTGTCGTCGACGATGATCGGGATGTCGCCGATAGTCTTGTCATGTTTCTCAAGAGCCTCGGTGTAGAAGCCCGGGTGATCTACAGCGGCAAGGAAGCGTTGGAGCTACTTGCCGACTACAAGCCGCATCTGATCCTGCTGGATATCGGCATGCCGCGAGTGGACGGTTTCGAGACCGCGCGACGCATCCGCGAGCTCCCGGACGGAAGGCGCGTCCATCTCGTTGCGCTGAGCGGATGGGAGCTCGACAAGGCGCAGGCGATCGAAGCAGGCTTCGACCGCCAATTCGTGAAGCCGATTACCGTCGCAGATTTGCAGCAAGCGATATTGGCGGTCGAGCAGCGGCTCTAGCGACGTCTTTTCAGCTCGAGGGAGGAGAGGCGTCGCCAGCTTGCGGGCTCGGCCCCCGCCGAGCTTGACCGCCGCTGCGACGTGTTCGACACAGCGACGCGCGACAAAACGCGGGCCAAATCGGCTATTGGAAGAGAGCCTGCGGCTCGGACGCCTGATTGTCAACCAAGCGAACGGCTCCATTTTACACTGTGTCGTCGACCGACATTGAGCGTAGCCTGTACTTGAGCGTTGGAGTTTGCGATGCGCGTTCACCACGGCCTTTCGATCGCAGTCATGGCTATGCTCGCCTGTGCGCCTGAGGCCAGCGCGCGCGTCCGCATCCATATCAACCTCGCGAGTCAGACCATGCATGTGGAGTCCTCGCGTGGGAGCTACTCCTGGCCGGTGTCTACCGCGCGCGCGGGATATGTGACGCCACGCGGACATTTTTCCGCGACGCGTCTCCAGCGGATGCACTATTCACGAAAATACGATAATTCGCCCATGCCGCATTCGATCTTTTTCCGCGGAGGCTATGCGATTCACGGCTCTTACGCGACCAGCGCATTGGGGCGCCCGGCGTCGCATGGGTGTGTCAGATTGGCGCCCGGAAACGCGGCGGTGCTCTACCAGCTGGTTCAAGAAGAGGGCGCGAGCATCTCGATTACAGGTTCGCCACGACGCGCCTTACATTACGCCAGCGGCCGCAGCTTGTATCGGGCGCGCGAAACGTACCGGCCCAGACAGGAGCCTTTCTTCAGTCCCCTTTTTACACTTTTCGGGGAGTGAGACTTCAGCTTCTTCGCGGCGAAAGCGCCTTTTATTCCTCGAAGATCGGCGACTCCGTTTCGTCGGTTTCGACCTGTTCGACGGGCTCGTTCCCCGTCTCGGGGAGCTCCCGCTCCACATCGGTCATTTCCGTTTCGACGAGTTTCGCAGCCTCGTCTTCGCCTTCGGAATAGGCGCTGGGCCGCTTCGGCTTTCTGGGCCCGCGCATGTCGGTTGTCGCCTCGCGCCACATAGGAGGACCTCGTCAATTTCGTCGGCAAAGTTTGCGCCGAAGGCCCCATTATACGCTCAATCACGCCCCGCGAGAAACGCCTTCGTCGGCGGCGCGTCGCGCGCATCTGTCAGGGCCGACGCGCCGCGCGATCAGCCGCAGCAAGCGACTAAAGAAGCTTGCCGGCGCGGTAGAGCAGCGAGCCGACCCACAGGACGAGCGCCAAGTAATAGATCGCCCAGCCTTCGGCGGGCGGAAACCAACGCGAGAGTGTGCGGAAATTCTGCGCATACCACTTGCTCCCGAAGCGCGCCACTATGTTTGCGCCGATCGCGTCGACGAGAAGCAAGTAGAAGATGATCGACTCGACGCCCATGGCGTGATCCCCCTGGCCTTTACAGCTTCGACGCATGACGTCTCGAACATCGCAACTTTCCAAAAAAACAACGCCCGGTCTCAATCGGATCAGACGCTAGTGTCCTGACTCTCAATTGGCGCCCAAAAACTCAAGCGGCGTGGGCTTTGTCGAGCGCCGCGCGGGCCCGATGGATTTTTTCGAGGATAGCCTCGCCTTTCGCCTTCCATTTATAGGGACGCGGATTGGCGTTGCGCTCGTCGAGATAAGTATTGATGTCCTCGACCAGCTCTTGAACCGATGCGAAGCTGCCCGAGCGGATCACGTCCTCGGTGAGATCGCGAAAGAACCGCTCGACCAAATTGAGCCATGAGGATGATGTTGGGGTGAAATGCATCTTGAAACGCGGGCGCTTTGCGAGCCACGCCTTGACCCTCGGATGCTTGTGGGTGGCGTAATTGTCGGCGATGAGGTGAATATCGAGGCCCTTCGGCGTCTCCCGCTCGATCTGCTTCAAGAAGCGCAACCATTCGACATGCGTGTGGCGCGCTTCGGTGCGGGCGATCAGCTTTCCTTCAAGATAATCGAGCGCCGCGAATAGCGTCGTCGTTCCATGACGCTTGTAGTCGTGCGTCATCGTGCGGGGATGCCGCGGGCCAAGCGGCAGGCCGGGTTGCGAGCGTTCCAGCGCTTGGCATTGGCTCTTCTCGTCGCAGCACAACACCAGAGCCCTCTCGGGCGGATCGAGATAGAGTCCGATCACGTCCCAAAACTTCTCTTCGAACCTTGGATCGTTCGACAGCTTGAACGTCTCGACGACATGCGGCTTCAAGTCGTTCTTTGACCAGATGCGTTGCACGCTGCTCGGCGAGACGCCGGCGTGGCGCGCCATGCTGCGCACGCTCCAACGCTTTCTGCCTTTCGGCGGCCGGGTGACCTCGGCCACGACGCTTTCGATCTTTTTCACGGGCAACGAAGGCTTGCGGCCACGTCCCGCCGCTTCTTCAAGGCCGGCAAGCCCGCGCATCTCAAAACGCTTCGACCAAGTCGAGACGCGCTTCGCCGTCGTTTTCAATCGCGCCGCTATTTCGGCGACGCCAATGCCTTCCAGTCTCAAAAGAATGATCTCAGCGCGCTCGCGCTCACGCACCAAGCAGGTTCTCGA
Organism: Methylocystis sp. NC52PC; assembly: GCF_055698645.1. Taxonomy (NCBI): domain Bacteria; kingdom Pseudomonadati; phylum Pseudomonadota; class Alphaproteobacteria; order Hyphomicrobiales; family Methylocystaceae; genus Methylocystis; species Methylocystis sp. NC52PC. The sequence goes on from NZ_CP170125.1 coordinate 87,718, forward strand.
ACGCAACCGACGTCGTAACTCTTCTGTTACCGCTGGCTCCGTCTCAAGCCGCTTGATTGGCCGCGCCATTGCAGCCCTCCATCCTGCAAATCAAGTGCAAATCAATTATAGTCGATATTTGAGAGACAGGACACTAGGCTACGCCCTTATCAATCTGTTACTTGCGCGTCGAACGCATCGATGGCCGCGCTCGAAAAGGGAGAGTGCAGCAACCGCTCTATTACTGCAATGGGCGCCGTAATTTCGTCGCTATAACGCAGCGCGATCTCCACTTTCGACGGGTCGGACAGGCTCGCCATGAGCAACGTCTTTTCGCGCAGGCGGATCAGACGCGCGATCGTTTCCACTTTCCCTTCCCAGGACTCGTCGTTTTTCATGAGCCTCCCGAGATAGACGGCGACGCCGTCCGCGCCGCTCTCGAGCGCCGCCTGGACCTGGAGCGGGGTGAAAACGGCCGTGACCAGCGTCTTGCAACCGAGAGAAGCGAGCTCGGGGCAAAGCGAGAGATGGTCTGCAGTTGGCAAGAGCTTGATCCACAAGTTCTTGTCACGCTCGTCGCGCAGAGCGTTTTTGTAGGCGAGCGCCTGAGTCGGGATTTGGTCGGGCGCGCCAACTCCCTGGATCATGACATCGCGCACGGCCGTCCCGCTTGCGGCAAGACTGACGAGGTCCAGTGCGAACGAAACATAGTCCGCGACGCGCAGCCGCTCGACCCCCAGAGCGCGGAGGAAAAGCGTCGGGTTCGTCGTGAAACCCTTCACATAGGGGAGCGAAAGCGCATGCAAGAGCTCCGCTCTATCTGCCGAGTCGACGAAAATCATGGTCTCGCGCTTTCCACTTTGGCGGCGGAGCTTTGATGCGGCTGGCCGCGCGTCCGAAACGAAAATTCAGCCCCGCGCCGTCACGGATGCAGGCAGGCCAGCGCCGCAACCGTCACGGCCCTCGTCAGCCAGCCAGCCGATGATCCATTCTGGCTGGAGATCACGGCGTCGAGCGCCGATCCTCGACGGCCGCCATCGAGGCGCAACTCGGTTCGCAAACCGTCTCACGCCGTCCGCTCGTACCAGCCGCGCGATCGGCGGACGATATGGACAACGGAGAGCATCACGGGCACCTCGACGAGCACGCCGACGACCGTCGCCAGCGCCGCGCCGGACTGGAAGCCGAAGAGCGCAATCGCGGTCGCGACGGCCAGCTCGAAAAAGTTGCTGGCCCCGATCAAAGCCGAAGGACCGGCGACGCGCCACTCGACGCCGAGGGCGCGATTCATCAGATAGGCGAGACCGGCGTTGAAATAGACCTGAATCAGGATGGGCGCGGCCAGCAGGGCGATCACGAGCGGCTGGGCGACGATCTGCGCGCCCTGCAGGCCAAAGAGCAGGACGAGCGTCAGCAGCAGGGCCGAGAGCGACAGCGGGCCGAGCCGCGCCAGCGTCTTCTTCAACGCGGCCTCGCCGCCCTGGGCCAGGAGGGTCCGCCGCCAAAGCTGCGCGACGATGACCGGCGTGACGATGTAGAGCACGACCGACAGCAGCAGCGTGTCCCAAGGCACGGTGATGGACGAGAGACCGAGTAGCAAGGCGACGATCGGCGCGAAGGCGACGACCATGATGGTGTCGTTCAAGGCGACCTGCGACAGGGTGAAATGCGGCTCGCCGTCAACGAGGTTCGACCAGACGAAGACCATGGCCGTGCAGGGCGCCGCCGCCAGAAGGATCAGTCCGGCGATATAGCCGTCGATCTGGTCGGCGGGCAGGAAGGGCCGGAAAAGATGCGAGATGAAGATCCAGCCGAGCAGCGCCATGGAAAAGGGCTTCACCAGCCAGTTGACGCCGACGGTCACGGCGATCCCCCGCCAATGCTCCTTCACCTGTCCAAGCGCCCCGAGGTCGATCTTCAGCAGCATCGGTATGATCATAAGCCAGACCAGCACGGCGACCGGCAGATTGACCTCGGCGACCGTCGCGGCGCCGATCGCGCGGAAGACCGAAGGCATGATCTGCCCCAGGATGACGCCGGCGACGATGCAGAGGCCGACCCAGAGCGTCAGGAACCGCTCGAAAAGGCCCATGGCCGGAGCCTTGCTTGCGCTCAAAGCGCTGGGGACGGCGGTCGCTTCGCTCATGGTTGTCACTCTCTCTCTCTCGATCGGTCGGGCGTGTTCGGGCGCGGCGAGACCGAGCGCGCGGCCTCGTCGTCGATCGTGGCCGTCACGCTCACGCCTCCGCTTTGTGGCCGTGAGACGCCCCTTCGGACTCACCGATTTCCTGCATGCGCGCTTTCAACTTGAGTTTGTCGAGGCGGGCGATCGGCGTCGCCAGCAGCAGCGAAATGCGCGTCCTCATGTAACGGAAGGCGAGATTGAAGGCCTTCTGCTTCTCCATGTCCGAGCCCTCGACGGCGGCGGGGTCTTCGATGCCCCAATGCGCGGTCATCGGCTGACCCGGCCAGACCGGACAGGCTTCGCCCGCCGCGTTGTCACAGACGGTGAAGACGAAATCCATGACGGGCGCATCGGGGCCGGCGAACTCTTCCCAACTCTTCGAGCGGAAGCCCTCCGTAGGGTAATCATAGGCTTGAAGCGTCTTCAGCGCATAAGGATTCACGACGCCCTTGGGCTGGCTCCCGGCCGAGAAGGCGTTGAAGCGGCCTGCGCCGTCCTTGCGCAGGATTCCTTCCGCGAGGATCGAGCGCGCCGTGTTGCCGGTGCAGAGAAAAAGAACGTTGTAGACGCGTTCAGTCATCGACATTGGCCTTTGTGCGGCAGGGAGAGAGATCGGCGATGAGCGGCGCGCAGACCTCCGCTCTTCCGCCGCAGCAATCCTTGAGCAGGAACAGCGTCATCTCCCGCAAGCGCGCCAGATTGGCGCGGTAGATGATGGAACGACCGCGCCGCTCCCCCTTCACCAGCCCCGCGCGGGAAAGAATGCTCAGATGGGCGGACATGGTGTTTGGCGGCGCCGCCATCAGGCGCGCCAGCTCGCCGGCGGGCGCCCCCTCCGGCTCCCGCAGAACGAGAAGTCGAAACGTATCGAGCCGCGTCGTCTGGGCAAGCGCGGCCAGGGCGGCGATGGCGTCTATATTATCCATATTTCCAGATTATCGGAAATATGTGACGGTCGCAAGACGGGCGCGGATCCGACGCGGTAAGAACTGCAATCGCTAAAGCCGTGGAGCGACGGCCAGACGGAAGGACAAATCAATCACTGTGTAGCGGCCACTGCAACAGGAGATCAGGAAGCCCCCCTTTTGGGAACAATAGTTTCGGACGGCTGTTTCTCTCGTCTCCGCGTGAAACGCGCAACCTCCGGAGCGGGAAGAGGCAAGTGTCGTCGAAAAGCACGTGCATTGCGGCTGCCGCGCTTGTCACCGTAACTTGCGCCGCTGAAGCGGGTTGGATCGGCAATGTTTCCTATTACCATGTGCAGGGGAAGACAGCGAGCGGTCGCAACGTAGCCGGCGTCGGGTCCTTCAACGCGGCGCATCGGACCCTGCCGTTCGGCTCCCGCATTCGCATTACGAACCTGGCGAACAACCGTTCTGTTGTCGTCACGATTACTGATCGTGGGCCCTTCATTCATGGCCGCCACATTGACGTCTCCGCCCGTGCGGCGCGGGCGCTCGGCATCCGTTCAGTGGGCGTCGCCCGAGTCAGGATGGAGCTGGTCGGCGCCAGTTGACGCCGACAACAGCTATCACCTGCGACGCGACAAAGTCCCAAGACCAGCGCCCGTTCGACTTTGCCCGACGAGAACTAAGCGCCCGCTATCGTTGCAACCACCACGTCTCGAGCGTGAAGCCAAAGGGATACATTGGAAAATGCGGCAAATTGCGCGGTCGCTCGAGCTTACTGCTATGCGCGGTCCAGATTTCGCCCGTGTGGAACAAGGGAACGAAATAGAAGCCGGAGAGCAGCGCCCGATCGAGCGCGCGCGCCGCAGTAAGGTGTTCTTCCGGCCCGCGCGCCCGGATAAGCGCGTCGATCAACCCGTCCAGCGCAGGCGACGACACGCCCGCGAGATTCGTCCCCTTTTCCTTGTCGACGCTGGCCGAGCTCCATCGTCCTGCCTGCTCGACCCCAGGGACCGCCGCTGGCAGCCATTGGCCGATCATCATGTCATAGTCGAATTTTCGACGCCGCTGCTGATACTGGACCTCGTCATAGAGCCTAGGTTGCGCCATGACGCCAATGCGTCGCAGCGCGCTGGCGAAATTCAACGCGAGGCGTTCTTCTTCGCGATCGCGAACCATGATTTCAAACGCGACGGGCTGGCCGTCTTTTGACATGACCCCTGCCTCCGTCGGCTTGTAGCCGCCTTGGGCGAGGAGCTCGAGCGCCTGTCGCGCAATCGCGCGATCGCGGCCGCTCCCGTCATGCTTAGGCGGGCGCCAGCTTCCTTCCAGCATGTCTTTGCGCACCGCCCCGGGAAATTGCGCGATCAAAGCGCGCTCGGCCTCACTTGCCGCATGGCCGGACGATGAAAACGGCGATTCATCGAAATAGCTCAACGTCCGTTTGTAAAGGCCCCCGTAGAAATTGGCGTTCACCCATTCGAAATCGAACATCATCGCCAATGCTTCGCGTAGCCGGACGTCGTCGAATAACTTATTGCGAAGATTGAACACGAAGCCGGACATCCCCACCGGCCGCCCCGGACGCAACGTGTCCTTGACGATTCGCCCGTCGCTCATCGCCGGAAAGTCATAGCCTGTCAGCCAACGCGAGGCGCCGCCTTCCTCGCGATAGTCGACGAGACCCCCTTTCAACGCTTCGAACAGCGCGTCGCCATCCCGATACCAACTAACGTCGATCTCATCGAAATTGTAGAGACCGACTTGGCTCGGCCGATCTTTCGCCCAATAGTCGGGGTCGCGCGCCAATAGGAGGCGGTCGCCCGCCTTGGCTTCCTTGACGCGGTAAGGGCCGGACCCCACGGGAATCTCAATGCGAACGTCGTCGAAACGGGCGGCGTCAGTCGACGCTTTGGACAGAACGGGCATTGCCGCAAGCAGGAGCGGCAGCTCCCGGTCAGCGCCGCTGGCAAGGTCGAAGCGAATGGTCTTCTCATCCGACGCCTCGATCCTCCGAACGCGCGCAAACGCGTCTCGCTGTCCGGGACGGCCCTTCGCCTTCAAAAGCTCGAATGAAAACAGCACGTCCTCTGACGTGATCGGCCGCCGGTCGGAAAAGCGCGCGCGCGGATCGAGATGAAAAGTGACATGTTCTCTCTTTTCGTCGAGCTCCACCGACTCCGCGATGAGCGCGTAAAGACTATAAGGCTCATCCTGAGAGCGCGCCATCAAGCTTTGATAGACGTTGCCGATCAGGAGTTGCGGCGCCGAGGCGAATTTCAAATTGAAGGGGTTGAGGCTCTCGAAACTACCGGTCATTCCGAGCCTCAACCTGCCGCCCTTCGGGGCGTTCGGGTTCGCATAGGGCAGATGATCGAAGTCTTTCGCAAGAGCGGGCTCCCCGTAGAGGGCGAGGCCATGTCTCGGGCTCTCATCCGCAATCGCCGGCCCGACAATTTCTACGAGGCAAATGCTCAGAAACGAAAAAGCAACGCGGATCGAGGCGCGGCGAAGCGCCCGTGCACGTGCGAAGCGCATAAAGCGCGCGTCATGGCGCAATGGTCGTTCCTTTCTCATGTGCCGCGCTCCCTCGCGTCCGCTTCATCATTCTCCGGCGCGTCGGCCGCGCGTCGCCGACGTCCGCGAACGGCGAAAAACTGCGCGCCAGCGTCGTGAGAGGCAGCCCTGTTGCGGGAAATCATCGAGTTCTTCGAGCGACAGGCCGTCGACCGCGAGGCCTTCGATCTCGTCGCGCGTCAACGGCCGCCACGGCGTGGACTGCGGTTCGTCCGGCTCCCGCGCCGAGGAAATGACGAGCAGACGTCCCTCCGGCGCAACCAGCGATGCAAGGGCGCTTGCCGCGGCAGGGAGCATCGTCGTTCCGAGCGTCTGCAACGTATAGCATTCATGCACGAGATCGAACGCTTCGCGCCATTCCTGCGGCGGCGCGAAGAGATCGGCGACGCGGTAATCGACCGCGCTGTCTTGAAATCGCTGCTTCGCCCATGCCACGGCGCGTTCGATATAGTCGAATGCGCAAACCTGCGCGCCCGCCGCGGCGAAAGCTTCCGCATTGTCCCCAAGTCCGCAGCCGACGTCGAGAACGCGTTTTCCCCGAACCGCGTGGCGTGTGAGCCAATCCGCGAGCAGGGAGTTCGGCGCGAGAGCCGCCCAGGGAACATTTGCGGCGTCGTCGCCCGCAAGTTCGTACACTTTTGCAAACCACCGGTCCCCTTTGGGATCGCTCGGATCGCCATCAGCGTTCATATGCGGATTTATCGCGTCCAAACGCGCACGAGCGGCGGAGCGACGGGCTATGAAATCAGGGTCCATCTGTTATCTCACAATTTTCGCGTCGTAACCGGCTTCCAAAATCGCGCCGAGAAGTTGACGCGGATCAGCGGGCGCGGGATCGACTGATACTTGCTTGGCCGGAAGCGCCACAGAAACGTCGGCCTCGGGGAGTACGCTGCGCGCCGCCTCGATGACGTGCTGCGCACAACCCTCGCAATGCATGTTTTCCACGAACAGGACGATCGCCATTAGCTCCTCTCTCTCTTCGACGCCTTCAAAGAACTGCGTCGCGGTCAGACGCGTAATCAGAATTTCAGCTTGATTCCCCCGACCAGGGATCTCGGCTGTCCGGCGAGAATCCCGGCGCCTTGCGCCGTCGCCAGGAGCAATCCCGGCGTCTGGACGACCGTCCCCGCAATCAGCGTATTGCTCATCACCAAAGAGCCCGCGATATAAGTGCGATTGAAAACATTCTCCAGGTTGAGATAGAGCTCGACATTTCTGAAATAGCTGTCCACGATGTCGCGATTGTAATGAAGATTCAGATTGACGAGCCCATAGCCGGGAAGCGACGTGAGATTGGCGTTGTCGATGCTGTACCCCGCTTTGAAAATATACTCGACATAGGCGCCGAGCCCCTTGAAATCGCCGCTCGGCTGATCGTATCCGACGCGAGAGGTGAGCGTGTGCGGCGCGACATTGGGGATTTTGGCGCCGGCGCGATTGTAATAGACGAACTGCCCTCTGACAGCGCCAAGATTATCCCAGTAGCTGGTGAAGAACTGGTCATTGAAGGTATAAGCGGCGATGAAACGCCACCCATCGATCGGCCGCCAATCGATATTGGCTTCGACGCCCCGGTGAATCGAGGCCGGAATATTCGCCTGATAGCTGACGAGACCGTTCGAAAGAGTCAGGATTTCGTTGCGGAACCATTCGTTGAAGCCGGTCACGCTGACGATCACATTTGGCGCGGGGGTCCAGTCGACACCCAGATCGACGCCCATGTTGGTCTGGGCCTTCAGATCCGAATTCGCGCCGGCGCCGTTCTGCGTCGAGGTGAGAAAGACGAAGGCAGGGGTTCCGTAGCCTGCGGCGTAGCGCGCGCGAACCTGCCACTCGGGACTGTAACGATAGGTCAGCGACGCCTCGGGCGCCGTGTTCCAATAGTCGTTGTCGAGGGCGACCCGTTGTGGGGCGCTCAACGCCCCATTCGCTGTGTAGGTGTAAACGGTGTTGACCCCCCAAACGCGATTCCAGTTCGAACTGAATCCGACCACCCCGGTCAACTGCGGGGTCAAGGCGATCTCCTCCCGCGCCCGCAGGCTGATATTGGACGTGTAGCTGTCGATCTTCCCGACAGGTCCGCCGGTCGCGCCATAGTTCCAGACATTGGGGATCTGATTGAAGAGCGGGTTCGTGGTTTTGACGTTATTGTAGAAGAAGCCGAGATAATGCGTCGCGGGGAAGCCGAAAAGCGCGGCGTGGCTCGTGATGGTCGTGTTGGCGTCGATGCCGACGGAAGGGCCCCTGATCGCCACCGGACCGCCGAGGCCGCCCAAGGCCGCTGGCCCGACTTTCGGGGGCGGCCAGGTTCCGTTGATATAGTCGAAGTAATCATAAGTGAACTGGCTCCGCCAGGTCGTGCTGTTGTCGAAATCGTGCTCCCATCGGAAGCCGCCGATCTGGCGTTGCGTGTGGATATGCGAGCCGAGCTGCCAAACGCTTTGATTGACCAGCGGCGCCCGGGCCGAGGTAAAGAGGCCGTTGGCGGGGACGTTGAGGTTGTTGCAAAACGGCAGATTGGCGGGAACGGCGATGGCGCAACCGTAGCTTTTGCCGAAGGGATTCAAATGAAACTGAGCCTGTGAAAGGCGATTCATGAACTGCGCGAAAGTGTCGTTGAATATGTATTTCAGCGTCAACCGATCGTCTGGCGTCGGAGCCCACCTTGCGAGCAGTCTGGCCTGATCTCCCGAATAGGGACCGCGCGCCAGATAATTGTCGCCGCGCGCATCCGACGCAAACAAGGAGACGTCGAATTCGCCAAGGCCTTTGGTCGCGACTTTCTTGCCCGCGCGGACATAGTTGTTGATGTACCCATAGCTTCCGAATTCGGAGCCGGTGTCGACGCCGTCGATCTCCGCGCCGGAGAAGGTGCGAAAATTGATGGCGCCGCCATAGGCGTAGTTGCCGAAAAGCGCCGACGAAGGGCCGCGGTAGACGTCGGTGGCGCTGAAAGCGTGCGGATCGAGCATATCGGTGCGGCCGACGCCGTCCGCCGTGGTGATCGGAAAACCATCCTCGTACATCATGATGTTGCGGACGCCGAGAGGAAAACCCACGCCGAGCCGCGAACCCGATCCGCGGATCGAAATATTGACCTCACGCGCAAAATTGCCCGATTGAATTGAGACGCCCGGGCTATATTGCAACATCTCCCGGACCGTGAACATCGGCGTCGGCCGCAGAAATTTATGATCGACGGTCGTGACCGTCTGCCCGGGCGGATCCCGGTAGATCGGCAGTTTCGCGCGCGAGGCCTCGAATCCGGGGGCGACGATTGGACTTTGCATCCCCGCCGCCGGCGCGGCGACTGGGCCAAGCGTCGCGTTGGACCCGGGAGACGCCGCGCGCCGGTCGCCGCCGACATCGATGCGCGGCAGCGTGTGCTGAGCGTAGGCGACGGAAGGAGACAGGGCGAGTAAGAGCGACGCGACGGAAGCGCCGCGCGACAGGCGTGCGTGTGACATTGATGTGCTCCTGGGCGGCTCGACGAACCGCACGATTCAAGCGGGTAAGCGGACCTCGACGGCCCTTGCGCCTCGAATCAGGAGCGGTAAGGAGGCGATCGCGGAGACGCCGATCGCGGACGGCTGAAAATCCTGAACGGAGCGTCCCAGGAGAAGTATTTGCCAAGTGTCGCCGGCGCGCCGAGCGGCAGAACGAGCGCCAGGCTCGACGCGGCGATCTGGTCTGCTTCGTCGGCGGCGCCGGCGAAACACGCGAGACAGCAATGTCTCCCGGCGTCGCCGTGACTCGGCGCCTCCCCCATGTCCTTCCCCGCCGAGCAATCTGCGCCGATGGAGGCGGCGATCCCGCTCGGGAGGAGAGAACCGCGCTCGAGCGACCACCCGTTCGCCGACAATGCGGCACCCTGAAGGGTGAGCAGGAGCAGCAATATCCAGGCGGTTCGGAGCAAGCGTCGACCTCGGTTGGAGGATAGAGCTCGATAGCATCGGAAGGTAACGCCAGCGCAACCGCGAGGGAATCTCGCCGCTGATCGAAAAAGGAAAATTTTGGTGTTGCAAGAGCGCAACAATCACGAGTAACCTGCTTGTCGGAGGCGCGTTCGATAGTTGAATTGGCGCGAGATGCGGAAATCCCTCCGATGAGGATTTTGGTCGTCGAAGACCAAATCGAAATTGGCGCGCTGATGTCCGATCGCCTCGGACGGTCAGGGTTTCTCGTCGACCGCGTCGGCATGATCGCCGACGCGCGAGAAGCGTTGCACGCTTACGACTATCCGATCTTGTTGCTGGATCGACGGCTTCCGGATGGCGACGGTCTCGATTTCCTGCCGGAGATTCGCGCTCTCAGGCCAAATATTCGCGTTCTCATGGTGACGGCGCTGCGTTCGCTCGACGACCGCGTCAACGGTCTGGACGCGGGCGCGGACGATTATCTGATCAAACCCTTCGCGCCGGACGAGCTTCTCGCCCGCATCCGCGCCAGCCTGCGACGTCCGGGGGCGGCCCCGATCCCCGCGGTGTCGCTGGGCGCATTGTCCTTCGATCTCAATTTACACGAAGCCCACGTCGACGGCCGCCCGTTGGTGCTTCACAAACGTGAATTGCTGCTGCTCGAGACGCTGATGCGGCGCGCCGGGAGGGCCGTCACTTATTCGGTCCTCATCGACGAAGTATACGGCCTGGACGAACAGGTGCAGAATGACGCGCTGAAAATGCTGGTTTCGCGTCTGCGCCAAAAACTCAGAGACGCGGACGCGGGCGTGGAGATCTACGCGACGCGGAGCGTCGGCTATCTGATCGCGCCGGCGCGCGCTTGATGCGGATACGCTCGCTTAAATCCCGTCTGATTCTGTTTTGGATTTTGGGTTCCTTGCTGGCTTACTTTTCAACGCCCTTGACCGTGCAGATTCCACTGGCGTTCTTTTGGGGCCGCGATCACCGCCAGGCGCTCGAGGTCTGGACGACGAAGCGCGCCCGAGACGTGGTTGTCGACGCGCTCAGACGCGACGCGGACGGAAGCCTGCGCCTCGAGCTCACCGAACGCCTGAGAGCGCATCAGGAACGCAATCCCAACTTCCGCTTCGCGGTGTTCAAGCCGCAAACGGGCGCCTTATTGCCTGGATCGTCCGAAGCGTTGGCGGCGCATTTCAAGCCGCTGATCGGAGACGTCGAGGTGTATGGTTCGCTTTTTCATTTGACAGATGACAAAAATCCGAACGCACGAGGCTATGTTCGAACGACGCTGACCCGATACGGCAAGCTCGGCACCATCGTCTATGGGTCGGACTTTCACTGGGACGATATTTTCTATCAGTTGCACGCCTACATCGTAACCGAAAATATTCTGGCGTTTCTTCCGTTTTGCGCCCTGGTCTCACTTATTTGGTTCTTCGTTATCCGCGGGAGCCTGGCTCCTCTTCACGCGGCTGCTTCGAATGTCAGACAGATAAATATAGACACGCTGAATTGGCAGGCGCCAAGCAGCGAGCTGCCATCGGAAATTCTGCCATTCGTCGAAGAGGTGAATGCAGCTTTCCAGCGGGTTCGGGACGGCGTTGCGCGTCAGCGACGCTTCACCGCGAATTCGGCCCATGAACTTCGTACGCCGATCGCGATTTTGTGCGCCCGCGTCGATAAAATGGCCGATGACGCCCTGAAGATCGAGCTGCAGCGGGACGCGACGCGGATCAAGACAATCCTGGAGCAGCTGCTCGTTCTTGCGCAGATTGAGGAACGCAGTGAAGGAAAGCCGCCGCCTGCGCTTGAGCTGGGCGGCGCGCTCCTGTCGATCATCGCGGATCTGATGCCGATCGCCTATGAGAACAACCGCCAGATTGAATTCGACGCGCCCGATGTCGGCGTTTCCGTTCGCGCCTATCGCTGGGCCGTGGAAAGCGTCGTCACCAATCTCATTGAAAACGCCATGCGCGTCGAACCGCCGGGCGGTTTTGTCAGCGTTCGCCTAACGGGTGACGCGATCGTCGACGTTATCGACCATGGCCCGGGGATTGCGCTCGAGGATCGCGACATGATCTTCGAACCCTTCTGGCGCAAGAGCGACTCGACCCCGGGGACCGGATTAGGTCTCGCGATCGCAAAAGAGTTGATGGAGAAGCAGGGAGGCCGGCTCTGGGCCGAGGAAACGCCTGGCGGCGGCGCGACATTCAAGCTCGCCTTTGCCCGCGAGGAGAATTGAGAGGACAACGTCCGCTGGCAGCTCGAGCCAGCTGAGCCGATCGCGCCTTTGAATATCTGCGGCGGGAAACGAAGGGGTTGCGACGCGGAAGCCAGCGACGCCGCCATGCCTTCGCCACGCCGCGTGCAATAGTGGGACCACCATCGCCTGCGCGAAGAACCGTCCGGTTGGAACGAGCCGCCCATCGCCCCTGTTAAACGAATTGGGCGCCGCGCCCGATTTCCTCTCAGCGCGAGCGGATCGTCATGAGCAACACCGTCGGCGATTTCCTTGTCCATCGGCTTTATGAGTGGGGCGTCCGCAGGATCTTCGGCTATCCGGGGGACGGCATCAACGGCGTGCTCGGCGCCCTGCAGCGCGCCGAGGAGAAAATTGAATTCGTCCAGGTGCGGCACGAAGAAATGGCCGCTTTCATGGCGTGCGCCCACGCCAAGTTCACCGGCGAACTCGGCGTGTGTCTGTCGACCGGGGGCCCCGGAGCCTCCCACCTCATCACCGGCCTTTACGACGCCAAATGCGATCACATGCCTGTGCTCGCCATCGCCGGCCAGGCCCCCCGCACGGCGCGCGGCGCGCATTATCAGCAGGAGCTCAATCTCGATCGCATGTTTTCAGACGCGGCGGCCTTCGTGCAGGAGGCGGAGACGCCCGCGCAGGTGCGCATGCTGACGGATCGCGCCATCCGCATCGCATTGGCGCAGAAGGCCGTATCCGTCATTATCCTTCCCGGCGATGTGCAGGATCTCGACTATGAGGAGCCGCCGCGAAAACACGGCGCGGTGCGGACGGGCGTCGGCTATTCGCGCCCGCTGGTGGTTCCCTGCTCCGACGACATCCGTCGCGCCGCCGACGCGCTCAACGCCGGCGAGAAGGTTGCGATACTGGTCGGCGCGGGGGCGCTCGGCGCGAAGGAGGAAGTCATCGCCGTCGCGGAGAAGCTGAAAGCCGGCGTCGCCAAGGCGCTGCTCGGCAAGGCGGCGACGCCCGACGTTCTGCCCTGGGTCACGGGCGCCATTGGTCTGCTCGGGACCAAGCCGAGCTATGACATGATGATGGCCTGCGACACGCTGCTCATGATCGGCTCGGGTTTCCCCTATTCCGAGTTTCTCCCGCGCGAAGGACAGGCGCGCGGCGTGCAGATCGACGTGGACGCCTCCATGCTGAGCATGCGTTATCCCATGGAGGTCAATCTCCACGGCGACGCCGCCGTCACCTTGCGGGAACTGCTCCGCCGCCTCGATGAAAAGACCGAAGTCGGCTGGCGGGACTGGATCGAAAAGGAAGTCGCCGACTGGTGGGAGTTGCTCGAAGACCGCGCGCTCGCGCCCGCCAATCCGGTCAATCCGCAGAAGGTCGTCTGGGACCTCTCGCCCCGCCTGCCCGACGACGCGATCATCACCTGCGACTCGGGCTCCTGCGCCAATTGGTATGCGCGCGACATCCGGATCAGGGGCGAGATGATGTGCTCGCTCTCCGGCGGGCTCGCCTCCATGGGCGCCGCCGCGCCTTACGCCATCGCCGCGAAATTCGCGCATCCGGGTCGGCCGGTGGTCGCGCTCGTGGGCGACGGCGCCATGCAGATGAACAACATGGCCGAGCTCGTCACAGTGGCGAAATACTGGCGGCAATGGCGATCCCCGACATGGATCTGCTGCGTCTTCAACAATGAAGATTTGAACCAGGTGACCTGGGAGCAGCGCGTCATGCAGGGCAATCCCAAATTCGAGGCCACGCAGAACATCCCCGACGTTCCCTACCACCGCTTCGCCGAGTCGATCGGGCTGAAGGGCATTTTCGTCGACCGCCCCGCTGATCTGGCGGACGCCTGGGACGAGGCCTTCGCGTGCGACAGGCCCGTTGTGCTCGAAGTCAAGACAGACCCCGAAGTGCCGCCACTGCCGGCGCATATTTCCTTCGAGCAGGCGCGCAATTTCGCAGCGACGCTGTTCAAGGGCGATCCCGAGGAGGGCGCGCTGATCGCCGGCGCGGTTCGACAGGTCTTCGCGCCGATACTGCCCTCCGGCCGCAACGAATGACGACCAGGCCGCTCCCCGCGCTGCTCGGGGGCCTGGCGCTTTGCGCCGTCTGCGGCGCGGCCGCGCGCCTTGCGACAGGCGCAGCGACGGAGGCAAAGCCCGCAGCCGCGCGCGAGGCCGATCCGCCGGCGCGGGCGCTCGAGGGCGCCGCGGCGCTGCTCGCGGCGTCGGTGCTGGCCGACAGCGCGCTCGAGCATTATCGCGGCTCCTTCGAAAACCCCGGCATGTTCGCGCCGCTCGTCAGTTCGGCCCTGGCGCTGGGTTGCGGGGTCGAGGGAGCGGTCGCCGCGAAGCCCGCAGCAAGCGCCTTCAGGCGCAAGTCCTTTGCGCTTTCCGTCGGCGTCGGCGCCGCGGGGCTCGCTTTTCACGTCTACAACATCTTCAAAAGGCCCGGCGGGCTGAGCTGGCTCAACCTGTTCTACGGCGCGCCCGTCGGCGCCCCGGCGGCGCTTTCCCTTAGCGGCCTTCTCGGCTTGGCGGGGGAGCGGCTGGCGGCGGAAGGCGCGCAGACGCCGCGGCTTCTCGGTTTCCCCGCCGGCCGCGCGCTCGCGGCCCTGACCAGCGTCGCCATTGCGGGAACCGTCGGCGAAGCGGCCCTCTTCCATTTCAGGGGCGCCTTCCAGAATCCGTTCATGTATGCGCCCGTCGCCGTGCCGCCGGTCGCGTCGGGCCTTCTCGCCAAAGCGTCCCTCGAGCCGCCCGCGACGACGCATGCGTTCACGCGCGCATGGCTTTGGGCGAGCTTTCTGCTCGGCCTCTTCGGCATGGGGTTTCACGCCTATGGCGTGGCGCGGGCCATGGGCGGCTGGCGCAACTGGAGCCAGAATCTCATCGACGGCCCGCCGCTGCCGGCGCCGCCGAGCTTTTCAGCGCTGTCGATTGCGGGCCTTGCGTCGCTTTCGCTGATCGAAAGGCAAGCGCATGCGGGAGAGCGACAAAGCGCGTGACGCGCGGGCCCCTTACGCGGGCTACGACGTCCTGGCGAAATGGCGCACGCCGTCCTTCGACGATCGCACGCGCGAGGTTCTCGCCGCCAGACTGAACGAAGCGCCGCCGCGTCGCTTTCTGACCCCGGACGAACTGTCGCTTCTCGACGCCGTCGTCGAGCGGCTGGCTCCGCCCCTGCCGGGCCTCGAGCCGCGCCTCCTGGCGCTTTGGATCGACGACCGTCTCCACCAAAATCTCGGCGAAGGTTTTCGGGGGCCGGGCGCGCCGCCTTTGCAACAGTGCTGGCGGCTCGGACTCGCAGGCGTCGACGCCGAAGCGCGTCGTCGGTTCGAGACGGCCTTCGCCGATCTCGCGCCCGACGCAAGAGACGAAACGCTGCGCGCGATCGAGCATGGCGATATCGACGCCGCGCTTTGGGGAGGCCTCGACGCCGCCTCCTTCTTCACCGACACGCTGTCGAAAACGGTGGCGGGTCTCGCCTATGCGCATCCCTCGGCGTGGAGCGACATCGGCTTCGGCGGCCCGGCGAGCCCGCGCGGCTATGTTCGGCTGGGCTTCGACGCCCGCGATCCTTGGGAAGCGAGGGAGCGCCGATGAACGTCGAGGCGCCGCGCGCAACGAACGGCCGGGCGCCCGACGTCTTCACGCCGGGCGGCTGGACGCCGATGCGCGAATACGCCGATTCCGAACCGGTCGACTTTCTCGTCATCGGCGCTGGAGCCGGGGGCGCCACGCTCGGCTGCCGGCTGGCGGAAGAAGGCTTTTCCGTCGTGATTCTGGAAGCCGGTCCGTTCTGGCGCCCGCTCGAGGATTTCGCGTCGGACGAATTGGCGCAGCAGACGCTCTTTTGGACCGACGACCGCCTGATCGGCGGCGACGATCCGATCGCGCTCGGCGGCAATAATTCGGGACGCGGGGTCGGCGGCTCGACCGTCCATTACAGCATGATCGCATTGCGCTTCCGGCCGGACTGGTTCAAGGCGCGAAGCCGGCTCGGCTATGGCGTCGACTGGCCGATCCGCTACGAGGACCTCGCGCCTTATTACGAGGAGGTCGAGGAGGCGCTGAAAGTGTCCGGCCCGGTGCATTATCCCTGGGGGCCGCCCCGCCGGCGCTATCCCTATCGGCCGCACGAGGTGAATGCGGCGGGGCTCGTGCTCGCGCGCGGCGCCGAAAAGCTCGGGATCGCGTGGGCGGCGACGCCGCTGACGACCGTTTCCGCGCCGCGCGGCAAGTCCCCGCCCTGCGTCTACCGCGGCTTTTGCAATTACGGCTGCTCCACGAACGCCAAGCAGAGCGCCCTGACCGTGTGGATTCCGCGCGCCTTGCGTTCCGGCGCGCAGGTGCGCGACCTCGCCATGGCGGGGCGCATCGTCCTCGACGCGCGCGGCCGCGCCGCCGGCGTCGATTATTTCCGCGCCGGCGAGTGGCGCTTCCAGCGCGCGCGCAACGTCGTCGTCGCCGGCTACGCGATCGAAACGCCGCGTCTGCTGCTGAATTCCGCCTGCCCGTTGTTTCCCGACGGTCTCGCCAACAGCTCCGGACTCGTCGGCGCATATCTGACGACGCACGCCGGCCCCGGAGCCTGGGCGACCTTCGAGGAAGAAATCCGCTGGTACAAGGGCCCGCCCAACATGGCGGTGACGGAACACTGGAATTACGCCGATGCGGGCAAGGATTTCGTCGGCGGCTACGCTTTCATGAGCCAGGGCCCCCTGCCCATGGCCTGGGCGCAGACGCTCGCGACCACGCGCGGCCTGTGGGGTGCGGCGCTGCGCGATGAAATGCGCAAATATAACCACATGGCGGGCTTCGTGCCGGTCGGCGAGACGGAGCCGCGTCCGCAAAATCGCGTGACGCTCGCCGATGACGTGGATCAGTTTGGCCTGCGCATCCCGCGCGTCGACTTCTCTTATTCGGAAAATGACAAGCGCCTGCAGCGCCACGCCGTCGCCTTCATGAGCGAGATGCTGGCCGCCGCCGGCGGCTACGACATCTGGACCAATGACAAGGACACGAGCCATCTGCTCGGCACGTGCCGCATGGGCGACGATCCGCGGACAAGCGTCGTCGACGCGGATGGACGCAGCTGGGACATTCGCAACCTCTGGATCTGCGACGGCTCGCTGTTCCCGACATGCGGCGGCGTCAATCCGTCGCTCACCATCCAGGCCCTCGCCTGTCGCGCGGCGGATCGAATCACGCGCCTCGCCGCGGCCGGCTCGCTCGCTAGCGCGTCAAAAATTGCGGGTTGAGATCCTTGACGGAGGGCGCGCCGAGCAGGCCGAGGTCGCGGTCGATCTCTTCGCGCAAAATATCGATCGCGCGTTCGACGCCGCTGCGCCCGGCCGCGGCCAGGCCGTAGAGGGCGGCGCGGCCGAGCAGCACGGCGTCCGCGCCGAGCGCCAGGCATTTGAGCACATCCGTCCCTCTGCGGACGCCGCCGTCGACGATGAGCGTCATTCGGTCGCCCGCACGCCGCCGCGCCTCCGGCAGACTATCGAGCCCCGATACGGTCCAGTCCAATTGACGGCCGCCGTGATTGGAGAGAACGACGCCATCCGCGCCGACATCGGCCGCCCTCTCGACGTCGGCAGGGTTCAAAATCCCCTTGATGAGGAATTTTCTGGGCCACAGCGCGCGCAGCCGCGCAATCTCCGCCCAGTCGAGCGCAGGGTCCATGTTGGCGCGGATCCAGAAGGCGCTGTCGAAAAACCGGCGCCTGTCTTCCGGGACGTAGTCGATGGCGTTCGCAAAGCGCGGCATGCCGCCCGACAGCGTCGTCAGCGCCCAGCGTGGATGCAGCGCCGCGTCGAAAACGGACCCGACCGTGAGCCGCCCCGGATGCGCGAAACGCCTTTGCTCCCATTCGCGGTCGCCATAGAACTGCGCGTCGACGGTGACGACCAGCGCTTCGCTCTGCGCGCGTTCGGCGCGGGCGATGAGCGCCTCCCTGATCTTGCGCGGGCCGAAAACATAGAGCTGCCACCAGTGCCGCACGCCGGGAACGGCCGCGACCTCCTCCATCGGATCGTTCGACATGGTGCTTTGAATGAACGGGATCCCTGCTTGCGCCGCCGCGCGGGCCAAGAGCACGTCCGCCTTTCTCCAAAACAGCCCGTTCAGTCCCGTCGGCGCGATGGCGAAGGGCAGCGGCATGGCCCGCCCGAAAATCGATACGCTCTGGTCCCGCCGCGACACGTCGACGAGCGCCCTCGGGGTCAGCCGATAGCTCGCGAGCGCGGCGCGGTTGCGGGCGAGCGTCGCCTCCTCCTCGGCGCCGCCTTCGAGATATTCGGCGGCAAAGGCCGGAAGCCGGCGATGGGCCATCCGGCGCAGATCCTCGACGGTGCGGGCGCTCGCAAGGTTTCGGCCCGTGTAATAGGATCGCTCCGGCGACCGGCCTTGCGTCGCGGGCGTCGGATCGAGCCTGGCCCCGGCCGCCGCGGCTTCGACGGGCTTGGCCTCTTCGCGCGGTCGCTGGCGTGAGAAGGGGCGCATCTCGTCAATCGTCCGCAAAAAGCGCGGGCGGCGTTCCCCTCACCCCCGGACGACAGGCGAAGACGCCGCCTGCGAGGGGCTCGGTCTCCACGCCATGCGCGGCGCTGGTGATATAGAGCGTCGCATAATCCGCGCCCCCGAAGGCGCACATGGTCGGCTGGCTGACGGGCGTCGCGATTTCCTGGACGACGCGCCCGTCCGGCGAGAGGCGCAGCACGCGTCCGCCGCCATAGAGCGCGCACCAATAGAAACCCTCTTCGTCGACCGACGCGCCATCCGGCGTTCCGTCCGAGGCTTCGAATTGCGCGAAGAGACGCTGCGCGGAGAGCGTCGCCGTCTCGAGATCATAGTCGTAAGCCCAAATCGTTCGCGCCCCGCTGTCGGTGAAATACATGGTGCGCCCGTCCCGGCTCCAGGCTATTCCATTGGCGATCGTCGCGCTTGCGCCTTTCTCGACGAAGCCCGTGCGATCGGCGAAGTAGCCCAGCGCTTGCGCGGCCGGCGGCCCGGCCTCCTGTCCGCGCAGGGGATCGCGCATCGTCCCGACCCAGAACCGTCCCGAAAGATCGCATTTGCCGTCGTTGAAGCGATATTTCAGCGGATTGTAGGAAGGCGCGCAGAGAGATTCGAAGGCGCCGCTCGCGAGCGTCATTTTCGCCAGTCCCGTGCGCAGCGCCACAATCACCGCGCCGCTCCGGCAAAGCGCGAAGGCTCCGATCTCGGACGGCGTCTCCCAGCTCTCGTCGCGGCCCGTGGCGGGGCTCAGGCGGTGCAGGGCCGGCTCTTCGATATCGACCCAGTACAGCGCCTGTTCCTTTTCGCTCCACGCCGGGTTTTCTCCCGTGGCGGCGTGCGCGTCGGCCACAAGATCAACGTGCAACGCGCACTCCCTCGTCGTCATGGTCTTTTCGCGCGCGGCCCGAAAGGTCGCCTTCCGATGCAAGAACTGAGATGTTTCTGTGCTTCGGCAACCCCGGCCGTCGTTTTTGTCTCTTTTGAAAGGAAGCGGCGCCATTCGCTTCCGCCAGCTCGAGCAATAGCGTGAGAGATAATGAGAGACGCGCCCCCTTGCCGGCGCCCGTGGTTGCATACAGCCTCGCGGCGCCTGAATAATCCCGCAAGGTCGCCGCGCGGGCGAACGTCGAGAACGCGACCATGGCGACAAGCCGAGACGTGGCGGGCGCCCGCTCATTGCGTCGCAGCGGGCGCTGCGCTCCTTATACTGTCCACCACGAGCAAGCGAGATGTCGGTCATGCCTCCAATTCCGCGATATCGCGCCCCGGCAAGTCAAAACCTTCTGGCGGTCTTTCTTTCCGCCGGCTTCCGCCCCTTCTTCCTCTCCGCCGCGCTCTGGGCGGCTGTCGGGCTGCCGCTCTCGGTCGCCTATTTGGAGGCGGCGGCCGAACTGCCGACACGCTTCCCGCCGTCTATCTGGCACGCGCATGAAATGGCGTTTGGCTTCGGAGGCGCGGTCGTCGCGGGCTTCTTGCTGACGGCGATTCCCAACTGGACCGGCCGAATGCCCTTGCAAGGCGCGCCGCTCGCCGGCCTCGTCGCGCTCTGGCTTCTCGGCCGCGTCGCGGTCCTGGTCTCGAGAAGCGAGCCTGCGCTTGTCGCCGCGGCGCTCGATCTCGCATTTCCCGCCGTCTTTATCTTCGTCGTCGCCCGCGAGATCGCCACCGGGCGCAATTGGCGCAACCTGCCCATGGTCGCGGCCCTTGCGCTCCTCTTCATCGGGAATCTCCTTACGCATCTCGAAGCGATGGACCTTGCTGCGACGGGCGCGATCGGGGCGCACATCGGCGTCGCGACGCTTGTCATGCTCGTCGCGCTCATCGGGGGGCGCATCACGCCGAGCTTCACACGTAACTGGCTGGCGAAAACCTCGCCGGCTGAAGACCAGCCGGCCCCTTTCGACGCGCTCGACCGCTTTGCGCTCGCAGCGACGCTCGTGGCGCTCGTCGCCTGGGTGGCGCTCCCCGACACGAGGCCGACCGGAGTTCTCCAGATCGTCGCCGGCGCCGCGCTTTTTCTGCGTCTCATGCGCTGGCGCGGCGTCCGCGCGCGGGTGGAGCCGCTGCTCTTCGTACTGCATTTGGGCTATGGCTGGGTCGCCCTGGGCCTCCTCCTCATGGGTGGAAACGAACTTCTCAGCGTCACCGATTCTACAGCGCCTCTGCATGCGCTCACCGCCGGCGCCATCGGAACAATGACCCTCGCAGTGATGACGCGCGCCACGCGCGGCCACACGGGGCGCGCGCTCGTCGCAGATCCGGGCACGGTCGCGATCTATGTCGCCATAACGCTCGCAGCTATCCTCCGCATCGCCGCGCCCTTCACGGGCGAGTACTATTTTGTCGCTCTCGCGGTCGCCGCCGGGATGTGGAGCTTAGCCTACGGGCTCTTCGCACTGCTCTATTTTGGGATGTTAACAGGCCCACGCCTGCAAGGAGAGGGATAAGGCTCTCCCCTTCTTGCGCTGTTGATCCAGGCTCCCGACGGAGGCGCACCTCCTGCGGGCGGCGGAGCAATTTTCACGACGCGCGTCTTCGTTCGGTGTCTTGGCGAAAGCCGGCCGGAGGCTCCCCAAACTCGCCTCCCGTCGGGCGACGCGAGGGGAGCGGTTCAAGAAGGCGCATCAGAAGAATCCTACCGGACGGCGGCGCTTTGTCACTGTCTTTCGCGCCCAATCCGCCGGGCTTGTCTTGCTTGTTTTAAGTCCGATAATGTGCGCTTATCGGACACGAAGCGACCCCCCCGCCGTTCCGGGCCAAAGGCGCGCTTTTCGACCCCTCGGCCCCGCCCGAGGCGTCGGATTTTTGAGCTCGAGCGGCGCAGCCGCGCGGCTGCGGCGCTCCGGGCTCGACCCCCTGCCCCCGGACCCGCAGACCGTCGGCCTCTATCTCGCCGCCTGTATGGAAGGCGACGGCTTTGCCGGCGCTCGAAACATCGGCGCAAGTGGACGCCCGCCCCTGTCCGTGGCGTCGCTGGAACGCCGGCTCTCGGGGATCTGCTGGCGCTATCGCCAGCTCGGCCGCCCGCTCGACACGAGCGATCCCCATATCGCCACGGTGCTCGCCGGCATTCGCCGCGCCCATGGCCGCCCGCCCGCCCAGAAAGCGGCGATCTACGCCGACGAGCTGCTGGCCATGCTCGCCGTGCTCGACAACGACCTGCGCGGCCTGCGCGACAAGGCCATTCTCGCCATCGGCTTCGCCGGCGGCCTGCGCCGCTCCGAGATCGTCGGCCTCGATTGCGGGCCGGAGCAGACGGAGGACGGGACCGGCTGGATTGAGATCATCGGCGGCGCCGACCAGAACGGCGGCGGCCTGCTCTTGACCCTCAACGGCAAGACCGGCTGGCGCGAGGTCGAGATCGGCCGCGGCTCCTCGCCCCTCACCTGCCCTGTCGCCATGCTCGAAACCTGGCTCCAGCTCGGCCGGATCAATCACGGTCCGGTGTTTCGGCCCATCGCGCGCAAGAACGGCGGCGTTGCGCCCGCGCGCCTGTCCGACAAGCATGTCGCAAGGCTCGTGCAGAAGACGGCGCTCGCCGCCGGCCTTCGCGGCGATCTCCCGGAAGGCGAACGCAGGCGCGCCTTCTCCGGCCATTCGCTGCGCGCCGGCCTCGCCTCCTCGGCGCAGATCGAGGAAGGCCATGTGCAACGGCACCTCGGCCACGCCTCCCCCGAAATGACCCGCCGCTATCAGCGCAAACGCGATCGGTTCAGGGTCAATCTCACCAAGGCGGCGGGGTTGTGAGGGGTTATTTCAACGCTCCCGTCCTCACCCTGCCCTCTTCCGCTCGCGCGCCCCTTTTGCGGCCTTGCCGCGCAACAGCGCCATGAGCACCGGCCCGAGCGAAAACTCCCCTGCCCGCGCCTTGGCGGTCAGAACGCGCAGATAGCCGCCGGCGGATTTGATCTCGTCTCCGCGCTGGAGGATGGCGGCGATCACGATTGCGGCGTCGTGTTCCCCCAGGACGTCGACCGCCTGCGCCCAGGCGTCGGGCGAGACGCCGAGCCCCGAACGCAGGGTCGCGGCCGCCGTCGCGAGGTCGCGCCAGGACGAAATCTCCCGGCCCTTGGCGAAATCGACGATATCGGGACAGGCCTGCAGCACCATGCCGAGCGGATAGGTCCGCGGCGTCGGCGCGGGGCGGACCTGCGATTTGATCTCGAGACCCTCGGTTTCGTCCGCGTCTCCCCGATTGGCGGCGCCCATCTCGCCCATTGGCCCGGGCGGTTCGGCCCGGCCTTCTCGAAGGCGAGGTTCAAGATCCGATAATTTTGTAATTTGATTCTGTATATGGCGCTCAGAATGAGACTCACTGGCGCTTGTTTTCTCACTTTTCAGATGATTTTCCAGAAGCTTGCGCGCCGCGGCGGCGAGCGCGGCAAAATCCGCCGCCAGGCCCTCGAGCTGCGCGCGCGACAGATTGCGGGCATAGCGCGCCGTCAACGCCGCGCATTCGGCTTGCAGCCCGGCCCAATCGGCCGGAACGCGCTCCTCGCGCCCCATCTCGATCATTTTCGCCAGGTCGCGCCGCGCCAGCGTGATCTTCTCGCGCGCGAGCGCCAGGGCGCGGACCTCGGCGCGGGCGGCTTCGGCGAGGCGCTCGATCTCCTCGGAGCGCGCGAGCAAGGGGGTGAGATCGAAGCCGAAGGCGTCGGTGATCTCGCCCCCCTGCCCTTTCCGGGCGAAGCGCTTGCCGTTCGGCGAGTCGCGTCGGATGATCAGCCCCGCCTCGACGAGGCTCGCAAGATGCCGGCGCAGCGTCGCCGGCGCCATGCCATGGGCGCGGATCGACAATTCGCGGTTCGACGGAAAGACGATGATCCCCGCGCCGGCGTCCTCGCCCGCTTCGGGCAGGGACAGAGCCGTCTCCTGATGAAAACTCAAAAGCGCGTGCAGCACGGAGAGCGCCCGGTCGGTGACGCCGAGCGCGCCCTTGGCCTCGGTGAGCGCGCGAAACAGCCGCCATTTATGGGCGACGGCCGCCGACGCGCCGGCGCTGTCGCAGAAGGCCTGCGTCGCCGTCTGGCTCGCCACCATGGCGCGCGTCAGCGATCGCCGCCCGAAGGGCGTCGTGAGATGTGTCCGCATGGTTCTTCGCCTCGTTCAAGGCAAAAGAAATCCGCTCGCCGAAACAGGCGCCAACGCTTGACAGGGATGGACGGAAGTGTGATTCTCTGATTGCTACATCGAGAGAAGGGCTTCCGGGACGTTGTTTCGGGGGCCTTTTTCTTTTGCCGCGCCTTCCTTTTCGTTCAGATGAGCACTCACCGGCGGCGCGTCAGGCGCGCCGGCGGAATTCCTCGTAAAGCGCCGCGAGCCGCGTCGCGACGAAATCGGCGAAATCGGGCGCCGTCTTCTCGTCGAAGCGCAACAGCGTCGCCGCGCCGTCGCGCCTGACCCGCGCCAGCGGCGCGCCATCCGCGCCCCGGATCATTTCCGGGGCAGGGCGGGGCGCCGGCGCCGCGGCGGCCGTCAGCGCGCGCACGAAACGCGCATCCGTATCGGTTTGCGGATCGAGCCCGCAGAGTTCGATTTCGACGCGCCGCGCCGCCTCGCGGCTCTTGAGCAGTTCGGCGAGCTGCATCCAGCGTCGCCGCCCGGCGCGCGGGGCCGGCCCGATGGCGCGCACGATCGCCTCGGGCAAAGCGCGTCCCGTGGTGAGCATTTTGGAAAGTTCGGTCTTGTCGGTCGAGAGCGCTGCCATGATGACGGGGCGGTCATAGCCGCTTTTTTCCAGCGCGAGCGCGAAGAGGGCGCGCTCGATGAAGGAGAGGTCGCGCCGCGCCGAATTTTCGATCCCCTGGGCGAGCACCAGTTCGTGATCATCGAGCGTCCGCACGACGGCGCGCACCTTGGCGCCGAGCGCGCGCGCCGCCCGCAGCCGCCGATGGCCGTAAGCCGCCTGATAGCGGCCCGCCTGCGTCGGATGCGGCCGCACCAGGATCGGCACGGTCTGGCCGTGGGCGGCGATCGATTGCTTCAGCGCCTCGAATTCGGCGTCGTCCGGCCCCGGCAGGCGATCCGCGATGAAGGCGGCGTCGATCGCCTCGGGATCGAGTTCGACGATCGCGGCCCCGGTCGACAGCGCCGTGCGCAGGGCGCGCGACTCTTCCTCGATCTTGTCGAGGGTGAGGCTCATCGCCCGAACCGCCCCGGCCGGCGCGCGGGGACGGGCAGGGGGGTTCAAAGGCGAGTTGGCCGCGGCCAACTCGGAGGCCGGCGACGCGTCGGCGGCCCCGAGAAGATTGGTCAAGAGGTTGCGGCGGCTCATGTCGGCCTCCCCCAGGCGGAAAGGATCAGACCGAGAATTTCGCTATTCACGGCCTCGAGCGACTCGATGGCGCGGTCGTAGGTGGCGCGGCCCACGGCGCTGCGCTCCAATTCGTAAAGCGACTGCTTGGACAGGCCAGCGTCGGCGATGGCGGTCGATTTCCACACCGTCGCGGCGAGAACCTCCTCGCCGAAGAGGCCGCGCAGCAGCGCCACGATCTGCGATTGCGGCCCGTCGTGCGGCTCGTGCCGAGTCACGACATAACGGATGAAATCATGGGTGAGGTCGCCGCCGGCCTTGCGCACCACGGCCATGAGGTCGGAGGCCATGAGCAGGAACTGCGACATGGAGGCGACGTCGACCATCTGCGGATGAATGGTGACGAGCAGCGCGGTCGCGGCGCAGAGCGCGCCGAGCGTCAGATAGCCGAGCTGCGGCGGGCAATCGATGACGACGACGTCATAATCCGCGCCGATCTCGTCGAGGGCGCGGCCGAGCCGTTCGAAGAACATGCCGCCTTCGGGACGCAGGCCGCGGGCGAGCGCCTGCGGCGTCTCATGTTCGAACTCCATGAGTTCGAGATTGCCCGGCACGAGATCGAGCCCGTCGAAATAGGTCTTGCGCACCACTTCGCGCGCGGGCCGGCGCTTGTCGTCGTAGCGGATCGCCCCATAGATCGTGTCGCCCTCGCCGAGGTCGAATTCCGGCTGCAGGCCGAGCATGGCGGAGAGCGACGCCTGCGGATCGAGATCGACCGCGAGCACGCGAAAGCCGGAGAGCGCGAGATATTGCGCCAGATAGAGCGCCGTCGTCGTCTTCGCCGAGCCGCCCTTGAAATTGGCGCAGGCGATGATCTGCAACTTCTCGCCGGCGCGCCGCTGCGGCAGAATCTTTTGTGCGTCGCGCGGTTTGGCGTTGGCGATGTGGAGCCGCAATTCATTGATTTGCGACAGCGTGTAGGAGCGCCGGCCCGAGGGCGTCGTCGCCGGCGCCGGACCGACGCCGTCGAGCGACAATTGCCGCAGATAGCCGTCGGAGACGTGCAGCAGCTTCGCCGCCTCTCCCGAGGAGAAGGAGCGCAGCGCCTTCTGGCTGTCGGGTGGAAACAGCCGGGCGCCGAGCCTTTGCAATTGTTCGGAGAGGAGCCGCGCATGGGTGAAAATGCGCGCATCCGATGTCTCCATGTCCCGACGCGCAGAAACCGCCGCCACGATTTTTTCTCCTCAATACGCTTTTCGGTCGAAAACTCGTTTGTTTCCGTAGAAACTCACGATTCGCCGATTCCGGCAAGCGCTTTATCCTTAACGCCCGTCAACCATACGGCCAATTTCGGGGGGTGGGGAAAGTTGGCCGCGGCCAATTTTTTCAAGGGGCTTTCAATCGGGGGCGCGCCGAAGCGAATCGCGCGCTTTTCGCGGTGTTCAGCGCGCGCCGTTACAGCGCGACATAGCCCCGGCGCTCCTTGGCGCGCCGCTTTCGGGCGAGGGCGTCCTGCGCTTGCGCCGCGCTCTCATAGGCCGCCAAGCGCAGCCGCCCGGCGCCGCCGATCCGCCCCCATTCCTGAACGAGACACCAGCGCCCGAAGAGGTCGCGGGCGACGTCGAGACGATAGAAGCGGCGCATGTTCTGCGCCGCGTCGATGCGCTGCAGGCGGATGGCGTCCATGCGCGCGAGTCTGAATCCGGCCGCGCAGCCGGTCAAGGCGCGAGAGGGCAGGGGCGCCGCGCCGCGTCAGATCAAAGCGCCTCGAGAAACGCCAGCAGGGCGGCTTTTTCCGCCGGGGTGAGCGCGAGCGGTTTGATCCTTGGATCGAGCGCCGGATTCGGTCCGCCGCCGCCATCATAGAAGTCGACGACCTCTTCGAGCGTCGCGAGGCTGCCGTCGTGCATATAGGGCCAGCTGTTCGCGACGCCGCGCAGCATCGGGGTCGTATAGGCCCAGCGGTCGGCCGGATCATTGGTGATCTCGAAGCGACCGACGTCGCGCGGGGCCGCGCCGGCGAGGCCCAAGGCGGAAAGGTCCACCTCCTTCACGAGACCCGGCGCCAATTGAATCCGCCGCGTCGCCGGGGCGGCGCGGGCTTTGAACGCGACCCCGGTATTGTGCCACGCCTGATCGGTGAAGAGCGCCGCGTCGCTCTCGATGCGATGGCAGGCGACGCAGCCGCCCTTGCCGACGAAAATCTCGTAGCCGCGCCATTCCTCGGCCGACAGGGCGGCTTTGTCGCCGCCAAAGAGGGCTCGATCGAACCGGCTGTCGCCGCGCAGGAGCGTCGCTTCATAAGCGGCGATGGCGCGGCCGAGCGTCGTCATGGTGACGCCCTCCCCGGGAAAGGCCGCGTCGAAGGAGGGGCCGTAATCGGGGTCGCTGCGCAGCCGGGCGAGCAACGGGCCGACGCCGGCGTTGCCCATTTCGTCGGGCGCGAGCAAAGGCCCCCAGACCTGGGCGGCGAGATCGGTTTCCCGCCCGTCGTGGAAGAGATAGCGCTTGAAGACGACGTTATAGAGCGACGGCGCGTTGCGCCGCAGGCTGCGCCCTTCCATGCCAATCGACAGCGCGCTCTGGTTCGACGCGAAAGCCTGCGCCGGAA
The DNA here is from genome assembly GCF_055698645.1 of Methylocystis sp. NC52PC. Classification (NCBI taxonomy): domain Bacteria; kingdom Pseudomonadati; phylum Pseudomonadota; class Alphaproteobacteria; order Hyphomicrobiales; family Methylocystaceae; genus Methylocystis; species Methylocystis sp. NC52PC. The sequence goes on from NZ_CP170125.1 coordinate 114,896, forward strand.
TGTGACACATGGCGCAGGAGAGCGTCCCGTTCGCCGCGAGGCTGCGGTCGAAGAAAAGCTTCTCTCCGAGCTTTTGCATCGCCGGCGCGCCGGCGATCTCGCGCGGAACCGGCGGCAGGCCGAGCGGTCGCGCCATGTCGTCGGCCTTTGCCGGGCCAAGCCCGACGACGAGCGACAAGGCGGCGGCGCCCAGCGTCAGTCGGAGTTCTCCGCCCAGTCCCATGCCGCGTTCCGTGTTAAGGCTCGACCAGCCGGCTGCTGGCGTTGGGAAAGGCGCGCGCGAGCGTTCGGGCGTCATTGAGCAGGCTTTCCGGCGTGAGGAAGGCGGTGCTGTAAATCTCGCGCACCCAGCCGTCGGGATCGATGAGGAAGACCTTGAGCATGTGGTTGATGGCGCCGCTTCGCCGGCCTGAGTCGTCGATCTCGTAAGCGACGTCCTGGCCCATGGCGCGAAGAAGAGGCGTCATCTCCCGTTCGGAGGCGCCGGTCAGGAACGACCAGGGCGCGTCGCCGTCGTCGCCATTTTCGCTCGACTTGAGAAGGCGCAGCGTCGACGGGGTATCCCGCTCGGGATCGAGGCTGACAAAGACGAGACGCAGTCGCGACGCCAGCAGAGGATCGCGCCGCGCCGCCTCTCGCGCGGCCTCGAAGACGGACCAGGCGACAGGACAGCCCGTGGGATCGGCGCAATGGCCGTAGAAGAATCCCAAAGCCGTCACAGCCCCGCGCGTGTAGGCGGAAATCTTCACGGGCGCGGCGGCTTCATCGAGGAGAGTAGCGTCCGGGACGCGCTGTATCTTCTGCAGGACATAGGTCCCGGGCGCCGGGAGATTGGTCGCCGCGGCGCCGTGCTCCGCCGCCTGCGGCGGCGCGAGCGGCGCGAGCGCAAGCAGCGCGGCGGCGACAGGCGCGGCGAAACGCGCGCGCCCGTCTTTCGCTTCCTTGCGTCGGATCACGGCAGTTCGGCCTTCTGCGCGCGCTCGGTGAATTTCATATGATGCGCGCGGCCGAGGCCCTCTTTGTGAAAGTCGACGACGAAGGCTTCCTTGAGCTCTTTCCCGTCCCAGGAATAGCCCTTGAGAAACTGCTCGTTGTCAGCGCCTTTCTTGTCCCAGTTGGCGAGCAGCGAGCTGGTGAAATAGACGCGCTTGCCGTCCCAGCTCTGCGAGACCATGTTGACCTGCGCGCCGATTTTCTTGGCGTAAACCTGCTTCGGCGCTTCCGGATCGGAGAGATCGAACAGGCGCGCCGTGCCGTCCATGAAGGTGTTGACCCAAAGCGACGACGCGTCCGCCGAAATGGAAATGTCGACGGGCAGCGGGATCTTGGACGCGTCGCCGACGTCGGCGACAGGCTTCGCCCGCCACTGGCGATCGCCGTCTTCCCTGATGAGATAGAGTTTCGAGGTCAGGGCGCTCGCCGTGATCGCCCAATTGGCGCCGGGCTTGAGCGCCCAGCGAATTTCGAGCGGCGCGCCCGGGACCGAGAAGATCTTGACGGGCGTCATCGCCTTGAGGTCCCACAGGACCATCGTGCCGCCGAAATTTTTCATCGCGGCGCTGTCCTGCATCATTTGCGCCGCGTCCATCATGTAATTCGTCCAGCCGGTGAAGCTCGACGTGAGCATGCGGTTCTGGCCGGGATTGATGGCGATGTCGTAGCCATAGCCGTCGCCGCCGTCGCCGACCGGCATGGGCGTCGTCGCGACGAGATCGCCGGCGTTATTATAGGTGATCAATCCGGTGACGCCGCCGTGATCCTTCTTGTTGGAGAGCGCCTGCACCAGCATGCGTCCGGGCAGCGCGTAAAACGTATGCGGCCCGACATAGCCCGTCGTTTCGGCGAGATTGTCGATGGTCTTCACGAGCGCAGGTTTCGCGGGATCGGACCCGACGTCGAAGATGAAGATCTTGCTGTCGTCGAGACGGCCCGCCCAGAGATATTTGCGGTCGTCCGTGAAGCCCATGTGATGCGCTTCGCCGCGCCCGCCCACGGAAAGCGTGTGAATGACTTTTCCATAGGTCGCGGAGCCGGGAATGACGTCGATCGTCACGAGCTTGTCGGATTCGTCGCCGACGCCCTTCTCGCCGAGCGTCCAGACGTGGAGATAGTGTTCCTGACCCTTGATGAGGCCGCTCATGAAGGGCGAATTGCAGGTCTCGTCGGCGCGCGCGGCCGACGTCTCATGCGCGATGAGCCCGCCGAGGACGCACGCGCCGAGCGCAAGCGCGCGTTTGACGACGGCGCCGGATTTGAGTGTGAGCGTCATGATTTCCTCCCTTGCAAAGGCTCGGCGGTCGCCGGACCGATGATCGCCCTGACTTCGCTGATGCGGTCGGCGGGAAAGCCGCCGAGCTCGGCGTGTCTGCGGATGATCTCGGCGTCCGTGGCGCGATAGACGCAGTAAACCTTGTCGTCGGTGACGAAGCTTTCGACCCATTGCGCCTGCTCTCCGAGCTCGCGCAGCACGGCGCAGGATTTCTGCGAGACCGCCTCGAGGTCGGCCGCCGACATGCGCCCGGCGCCGGGGATATCGCGCTCGATGATGAACTTTTTCATTTTCCCTCCAGGGCGGCGTTGCGCTGTTCGCTATATGACCGGTCGTCTCGTCTACGGGCAAAAAATCACGCCCGGAAGTAGCCTTTCAGCAGCATGTCGCAGACTTGCGTGAGCGGGCGCACGGAACGCTCGATCTTCATGCGCAGCAGCGCTCCCTGCCAGACATTGACCAGAAAGTCCGCCATGTCCTTCGCGTCGATGTCCGTGCGGAAGCTTCCTTCGCGCTGGCCGCGCGCAAGGCCTTCGCGCAGCTTTTCGCGATAGCGGCCGACCGCCGTGCGCAGCGAGGTCTGGCACAGTTCGCTCGTGTCGCCAATCTCGCCGATGAGATTGCCGAGCAGACAACCGCCCTTGAAATCCTTGCGCTCCGTCTCGACGATGAGCTCTTCGAAATAGTTCCTAAGCGCGACGTCGGCGGCGACGTCCGGGCGCGACAGATGCGCGTCGAGCTGGCGGATGAAGGGATCGATATAGTGCCGGACAACCTCGGCGCTGAATTCTTCCTTGCTCGGGAAGTAATTGTAAAACGACCCCTTGGGCACGCCGACTTTCTGCACGAGCTCCTGCAGCCCGGTCCCATGGTAGCCTTGCTCCATCAGCAGCAGGACGCCTTCGTCCAGCAGCTTCTCACGAATTTCTTTGACGTCACGGCGGCTCATGGCCCGACAATATGACCAGTCGTCTCAAAATGCAAGCCCGGCCGGCGTCGCGATCCCCCCGTCATGACGGGCGGCCGGGCGAAACGGATCGCCGGTCAATCATGTTAAACGCTCATCTCATCATCTCGCAGGTCGTAAGGAACAGCGGCGCGGCGCCTGTCCATAGGATGGCGACGGCGGAGAGAAGCAAGAGGACGGCGGAGGCGTAGGATTCGAAGCCGGGCTCCGCCGCTTCGCCGCGCCGGCGGGCGATGACGACGGCGCTGACGCCGAGCGCTGCGAGCGAGACGGCGGCGCCAATGAGGAGGAGGGCGGAGACCATGTTCCGCCAGCCGACGCCGCCGGCGGCGCAGGCCAGGGAATGGAGGCCATAGGCGAAAGAGAAATAGAGCGCCCAGACCAACGGCCCGAGGAGCAGAAGAAACAGCGCATGCGCGAAGCTGCGGCGCTCGAGAGCGGCCTTGCCGGGGTCCTGCATCGCGTCACTCCAAGAGCCGTGGGAAGCCATGCAGCAGGAGAAGCCCCAGAAGGCCCTGCGCCGACGTGTAATAGGCGAAGAGCGCCGTGCTTTCGAAGGTCACGCGGCGCCGGGCGTCGAGCTGACCCGTCGCATAGCGCGCCACGACGAAGCCGGCCATGATGAAGACGACGAGCGCGAGCTGCCCTGTGAGCAGGCCCCCGACATAGACGAGCGCGCCGTAGGACGTCTCCCAGGGGCGAAGCCCCGCCTGCCAATGCCCGAAAAGCTCCGCTCCCACGCCGGCGACGAGACAGGCGGCGCCCGCGACGAGGAACAGCGGCGTCGCGCTGGCGCCGCCCGGCGGCGGCAGCAGACGGTCGGCGGCGACGAAAAGAGCGGAGCCGATGACGAGCAGCGCGCCCGCCGCCGCCGGCCAGTCGAGCGTGGGCGGCTGCGGCCCGCCGGGCGCGGGCCAGACCGAGGGGCTCACCGTCCAGAGATAGAGATAGGAGAAGACATAAGTGAGATAGAGCGAGGCGGCGACGAAGATCAGCACGATCATCGCCCAAAACGAATGGGACTGCGGCCCGGACACATAGGTCGAGAGCGTCACGCCGCCGCCGATGTCGGCGCGTTTCTCGCCGGGCGGCGGATCGAGCTGCCAGCACCAGACGAGCGTGGAGAGGATGGCGAGAACGCCGCAGATCAGCGCCAGCGTCACCGCCTTCACCGTGAGCAGCAGAAAAAACGCCGCCGTGAAGATCGCCGCGAACACATGCGCCCATCCCGGCCCCGGCATTTCCAGAAGATACTCGGGCTCCCCGTCGAGCGGCGCGGTGACGATCGTTTCGCGCCGTCCCGTCGCCGTGCCCGGCAGCCACCAGGCGCCCGCCTCGATCTCCTTGGCGAGACCGGGATTCTCCCACAGGGGATAGCGGTCGCGCACGAAGGGGATGCTGCGCACGGAATAAAGGTCGCTCGGCGCCCATTCGAGCGTGCCGGCGTTCCAGGGATTGGCCTTGTGCTGACGGATCTCCCGCTCGCTTCTGAACTCGATGAGAAGATCGACGAGGAAAAGCGCCACGCCCGCCGCGAAGACGAAAGCGCCGACGGTCGAGATCATATTGAGCGTATCCCAGCCTCTGTCGGACGCATAGGTCCACACGCGGCGCGGCATGCCCATCAGCCCCGCGATGTGCATGGGAAAGAAGGCGACGTTGAAGCCCACGAACATGAGCGAGAACACAATCCGGCCCAGCCGCTCCGAAAGACGGCCGCGGCCGAACAGCGGCTCCCAATAGTAGAAGGCTGCAAACAGCGGAAAGACCATGCCGCCGACCAGCACGTAGTGAAGATGCGCGATGACGAAATAGGTGTCGTGCGCCTGAAAGTCGAACGGCACGACGGCGACCATCACCCCCGTGAGGCCGCCGATCGTGAAGATGACGAGCAGCCCGATGATGAAGAGCGACGGCGTCGAGGCGATGAAGCGGCGATTTCCCGAGGCGATCGTCGCGATCCAGGAAAAGACCTGGATGCCGGAGGGCACGGCGACCGCCATGCTGGCCGCGGAGAAAAATCCGAGACTGAGCGCCGGAATTCCGGTTGCAAACATGTGATGCACCCAGAGGCCGAAGCTGAAGAAGCCCGTGGCGATGAGCGCAATGACGATGAGCCGGTAGCCGGCGAGCGGGCGTTGCGCCATGGTCGGCGCGATCATCGACACGAGCCCCGCCGCCGGCAGGAAGATGATGTAGACCTCGGGATGGCCGAAGAACCAGAAGAGATGCTGCCACAACAGCGGATCGCCGCCGCGCGCCGCCGAGAAGAACGGCCAGCCGAAGGCGCGTTCGATTTCGAGCAGCAGGGTCGCCAGAATGATCGCCGGAAAGGCGAAGACGATCATCCCGGCGAAAATCAGCATGGACCAGGCGAAGATCGGCAGCTTGTCGAGCGTCATGCCCGGCGGGCGCGTCCGCAAGACGCCGACGATGATCTCGATGGCGCCGGCGATCGCCGAGATTTCGATGAAGCCGATGCCGAGCAGCCAGAAGTCCGCATTGTCGCCCGGCGAAAATTCCCGCAGCGTCAACGGCGGATACATGAACCATCCGCCATCCGGCGCGAGGTCGTAGAAGATCGTCGAAAAGAAGACGAGGCCGCCGATCACATAAGCCCAGACCGCATAGGCGGAGAGCCGCGGGAAGGGCAGGTCGCGGGCCGCGAGCATTTGCGGCAGGAGCAGGACGCCGAGCGCCTCCATCGCCGGCACGGCGAAGAGAAACATCATCGTCGTGCCGTGCATCGTGAAGATCTGGTTATAAAGCTCCTGGCCGATGAAACGGTTGTCGCCCTGCGCGAGCTGCACGCGCATCATCAGGGCGAGGACGCCGGCGAGGAGGAAGAAGAGAAAGGCCGCGCCGATATAGACGATCCCGACGACGCTGTTGTTGATTTCGCTCAGTCTGCGCCAGCCGCGCGGCAGCGCCCAGGCGCGCGTCAGCGCCGCCAGTTCGGCTTCGGGGCGCGGCGTCTCATTGGGAGGAGCCGTCCGGCTTGGGGGCGCCGGCGCCCGCTTGGCGTCGTCGTTCATCTGTCCCCATCGGGCGCGCAGCAGACTTTCCGTTGACATAGAAGGCTGCGGCGCCGAAGCGAGCGTGGCCGGCGGGCGCGCTAACGCAGCCCCGCCAGATAGGCCGAGATGGCGGCGACCCGATCGGCGCCGAGCGTGTCGAAAGCCGGCATCTGATTGCCGGGCTTGATGTGCTGATTGTCGACGATCCATGCGGCGATCGACGCCCGATCGGCGGGAAGAACCCCGGCGCCGATCGACAGCCGGCCGCCGACATGCGTGAGGTCGGGCCCGAGCGCGGCGGCCGCGGTCGCGCCGCGGATCGTATGACAGGCGCCGCAGCCGGACGACAGGAACATGTCGCGCCCGGCGCGCGCGCGCGCGTCGCCTGCGGGCGCGGGCGCGGCCTGGCCGCGCAGCCACTGCGCGTAGTCGGCCGGCGCCATGGCGACGACGTTGAACGCCATCATGGCGTGCGCGCCGCCGCAATATTCGGCGCATTGGCCTCTGCTCACGCCAGCCCTGTCGGCTGCGAACCGCAAGGTCGTCTGGCGGCCGGGAAACATGTCGAGCTTGCCCGCGAGCCGCGGCGCCCAGAAGCTGTGAATGACGTCGGCGCTCGTCAAGGTGAGTTCGATCGTGCGTCCCACCGGCACTCTCACCTCATTGGCGGTTTCGAACCCGCCGCCGTCCGGCAGGCGATAGGCGACGCGCCACCACCAGCGTTCGCCAACGACCGAGACGCGTATCGGCTCCTCGCCCATGCGCGCCTCCGCGCCCCTGCCGAAAAGCGCGAAGTTGGCGATGAGCAAAGCGCTGAGCGTGACGACCGGAAAGATCACGCCGCCCGCGACCACCATGGCGTCGGCGGACAGAGTTTCGCGCAGCCGCGCCGGCCCGAAGAGAGCGAGACCAATGAAGACCACGACAATGACGAGGATCGCCGCGCTCGCGCTCGTCATCGCCCAGAACAGCGCCGCCAGCCTTTCGGCCTGCGGTCCCTGCGGCGACAGCGCCGACTGCATGTCGGCGCATCCCGCGAGCGGGAGCGACAACAGCGGGAGGGAGAGGCGGGCTCGCATGGCGCTCCTCCGGTCGCGTCTTCAAGCGCGCATGACTTCGCGGGTGGAAATGGCGACGCCGGTCAGGACGTAGCTCAACGGACAGATGGCGAGCATGAGCAGGCCGGCGGCGCGCTGATCGGCGAGCGCCGCCTCTCCCGCGCCATGCGCGGCGCCGAGAACGCGCGGCGCGAACAGGAGCAGGACGCCGAGCAGGCAGTAAAGCTTTCCGGTGATGGCGAGCGCCGCGACGCTGCGCCAGGGATTGGCGGCGAGGATCGCGCCCCAGAACATCGTCGCGGCGAGAAGGAGCGTCAGCTGCATCAGCGCCGGCGCCGCGCTCATGTGCAGGCGCGCCGACGCCAAGCTCGGCGCATGCCAGAGATAGAGCAGCATGATTTGCACCGCCGTCGCGAGCGCCAGCGCGCCGCGCCAGGCGGGGCCGGCGGCGAGGCCGACGCGAAACGCCGCCACCGCGAGCAGAGGCGCCAGCGCGTTCATGACGTAGATATGCGCCGCCATATGAAAGACGCGCGGATTGGCGGCGAGCCCGACCTGGATGAGCGGCGCCGCGACGGCGACGACGAGCCCCGCGCAGATTTCATCCGCCGCCGGCAGCCGCCTCGCCGGCGCGGCGGCCGCCACGCTGTGTTGCGCGCGCATGTCCTCCTCCACCGCTGACGCGATGCATATCGTCCTGAAAATCCGGCTGGCGACGGGGCGGCCCCTTAGAAAGCGACGAACCGCCGCCGCCGCCGAGGGCGAGGCGGGCGCGCGCGAAGCCTCGTCCCGGCGTCAGGCGGCGACGTCGAGCAAGGCGATGAGGCCTTTGAGCAAAGCGACGGGATCGGGGGGACAGCCGGGGATATGAAGATCGACGGGCGCGACCTCCGAGACCGCGCCGACGCAGGCGTAGCTTCCGGCGAAGACGCCGCCGTTCAAGGCGCAGTCGCCCACCGCCACGACCCATTTGGGATCGGGCGTGGCGGCTAAGGTGCGCTCGAGCGCCTCGCGCATGTTCTTCGTCACCGGGCCCGTCACCATCAGCACGTCGGCGTGCCGGGGCGACGCGACGAAGCGCAGGCCGAAGCGCTCGAGGTCGTAATAGGCGTTGCTCAGGGCGTGAATCTCGAGCTCGCAGCCGTTGCAGGAGCCGGCGTCGACCTCGCGGATCGACAGGCTGCGGCCGAGCCGCTCGCGCGCGGTCTTCTCGAGCGCGCGTCCGAGTTCGGCGAGCATCGCGTCGTCGGGCAGCGGCGGGGGCTCCGTCAGAGCGCCGCGAAACAGGCCCTGGAAGAGAAATTTCTGCATCGGTCGCCCGTCCTCAAAGATCGTGCCCCGAATAGGAGCAGTTGAAGGATTTGTTGCACAAGGGGAAGTCCGCGACGATCGCGCCCTTGATCGCGGCTTCGAGCAGCGGCCATTGGAACCAGGACGGGTCCCTGAGATGCGCGCGCGCGACGCGGCCTTCCCCGTCGAGCCGCAGCCAGACGAAAATGTCGCCGCGAAACCCTTCGACGAGCGCCGCGCCCTCGCCGGCTCCGCTCGCCGCGGCGCCGGCCTGAAGCGGCCCGTGCGGCAGCCGGTCGAGGAGCTGCTCGATGATCTGGATCGACGCCCGCACTTCGTCGAAGCGCACCCAGACGCGGGCGTCGACGTCGCCGTCGGTCGAGGCGCCGAGATCGAACGACAGTTCGTCATAAGGCGCGTAGCCGATCGCGCGGCGGGCGTCGAAGGCGCGCCCCGAGGCGCGGCCGATGAAGCCGCCGCAGGCGTATTGCCGCGCGAGGTCCGCGCTGACCCCGCCCACGCCGACGGTGCGGTCCTGCAGCGAGGTGGTGTCGCCGTAAAGGCTGATGAGGCGCGGCGTCATCAGCGCTATCCAGTCGAGGAGGCTCCGCAGCGCCGCGGCGCCTTCCTCAGAGAGATCCGCCGTCACGCCGCCGGGCGTGATCCGGTCCATCATGAGCCGGTGGCCGAAGCAGGCGGCGGCCGCTCTCAACAGCCGCTCACGCACGAGGCCGCATTGGGCGAGCATGAGCGAGAAGGCGGCGTCGTTGCAGATGGCGCCGATGTCGCCGAAGTGATTGGCGAGCCGCTCGAGCTCCGCCATCAGCGCGCGCAGCCACGCCGCGCGGGGCGGGGCTTCGATTCCAAGCGCCGCCTCGACGGCCTGCGCGAAGCCGAGACTATAGGCGACGGTGCTGTCCCCCGAGACGCGGGCGGCGATCTTCGCGGCGCGTTCGATCGGCGCGCCGGCCATGAGACCGTCGACGCCCTTGTGGACATACCCCAGCCGCTCTTCGAGACGAACGATCGTCTCGCCATTCGCCGAAAAGCGGAAATGGCCGGGCTCGATGATCCCGGCGTGAACCGGGCCGACGGGAATCTGATGCAGCCCGGCCCCCTCGGCGGGCAGGAATGCGTAGGGATCGCTCGTCGCCGCGAGCGGCTCCGCGTCCCCGCAGGGATGGCGCAGCCCCCAGCGGCCGTGATCGAGCCAGCGCCGCGCATCGGGCAGCCCCTCGGCCTCGAGCCCGTAGAGATCGCCGATCGTCCGCTCCAGGCGCAGCGCCGGCGGGTGCAGCCGGGCGACGGAGGGGAAGCGCCGCTCCGGACAGGCGAGGGCGAGAAGGCGCAGCGCATAGGTTTCCCGGTCCGCGAGGGCGAGGTAGACCTGCGCGCCGTCGCTCCACAGGCTGAACAGATCGGCTTTCCCTTCGGCAATGAGACGCGCGGCGCTCCGCCAGCGGTCGGCGTCGACGTCTTCGCAGGCGAAGGGGCGGCAGGAGGACGGGGACCGCGGCGCGGCGCCGGTCTTGTGCTTGAGATTGACGGGCATCTCCCTCTCCTAGCCCAGCAGGCGCGCGACGTTTTCGAACCAGCTCACGAGATAGGCGGGCAGATACAGACCCGCCATGAGCACCAATGCAAGATGCGCGACAAGCGGCGCGGAGGACGCCTCGACCGCGCCGACGCTTTTCGAGGGCGCGCCGAAGGCCATGCCGATCAGCCGCAGGAGCAAGGCGCCGAAGGCGACGAGCAGGCCGAGCACGAGCGGCGCGGCGAGCCAGGGCTGGCGCGCGAAGGCCGAACTCACCACGAGAAATTCGCTCATGAACACGCCGAGCGGCGGCATGCCGCAAATCGCCATGACGCCCACGACCAGACCCCAGCCGAGCGTCGGATGGCTCTGCGTGAGCCCGCGGATGTCGGCGATCTTCTGCGTGCCCTTGGCCTGGGCGATCTGGCCGACGGCGAAAAAGATCGCCGACTTGGTGAGGCTGTGCATCGCCATATGCAGCAGGGCCGCGAAATTGGCGAGCGGCCCGCCGATCCCGAAGGCGAAGGCGATGACCCCCATATGTTCGATGGAGGAATAGGCGAACAGCCTTTTGACGTCGTCGCGTCGGTAGAGCATGAAGGCGGCGAACAACACCGAGCCGAGACCGAGCGTGATCAGCATCGGTCCCGGCGTCATCGCCATGGCGTTCGCCGTCAGCAGCATTTTGAAGCGCAGCACGGCGTAAAGCGCCACATTCAGCAGCAGGCCGGAGAGAACGGCGGAAATCGGCGTCGGGCCTTCGGCATGGGCGTCGGGGAGCCAGGCGTGCATCGGCGCGAGGCCGACCTTGGTGCCATAGCCGAGCATGAGGAAGACGAAGGCGACATTGAGCAGGCGCGGGCTCAAATGCGCGGCCTGCTGCATCAGCGACGACCACACCATCGCGTCATAGCCCTGTCCCAGCGCCGGCTCGGCCGCCATATAGACGAGGATGGTCCCAAACAGCGCCAGCGCAATGCCGACGCTGCCGAGAATGAAATATTTCCAGGCCGCCTCGAGCGCGTCGCGCGTGCGATAGACGCCGACCATCATCACCGTGGTGAGCGTCGCAACCTCGACCGAAACCCACATGAGGCCGATATTGCTGGCGAGCAGCGCGAGGTTCATGGAGAACATGAGGATCTGATACATGGCGTGATAGAAGCGCAGATTGCCCGCCGACAGTCTGCCGGTCGCCATCTCGTGACGAATATAGCTCGAACTGAACAGGCTCGTCGTGAAGCCGATGAACGTCGAGAGCACGACGAAGACGATGTTGAGTTCGTCGACGAACAAAAAGCTGCCGGTCTCGCTCCCCTTGACGAGCAGCAGCAGAGCGAAACTGAGCGTCGCGCCCGACGCGGCGACGTTGATCTGCGACGCCCGCCCATAATCGGACTCGAAGGCGAGGATGCAGGCCGCCGCCGCGGGAATGACGACGAGCGCATTGGACAGCATGAACAGTTCTGAAATCATCGACGACGCTCCTCGCGCACGCGATCGAGTTCGAATAGATCGACGGTGTCGAAACGCTCGCGAATGCGAAACAGGAAAACGCCGACGACAATGAAGGCGATCAGCACCGACAGCGCGACGCTGATCTCGACGACGAGCGGCATGCCGTCGGCGCCCGCGGCGGCGAGGATGAGGCCGTTTTCGAGCGACATGAAGCCGATGATCTGGCTCACCGCATTGCGCCGCGTCACCATCATCAACAGGCCGAGCAGCACGATGGCGAGCGCAAAGGCGAGGTCCTCGCGCGCGAAAGGATCGGCCGTCGTCGTCGCCGGCAGCATCACCACGAGCGACAGCGCCATCAGGAACATGCCGAAGAGCATTGTCCAGCCGACGCCGCCGACGATCTCGACGGTGCGGTGAATGCGCAACCGCTTGATGATGGCGCGCAGGCTGAACGGAATGACGAGCGCCTTGAAGATGAGGGCGATGCCCGCGGTGACGTAGAGATGCGGCGCATCCTGCACATAGGCCTGCCAGGCGACGGAGAGCGCGAGAACGAGAGCGTGAAGGGCGAAAATATTGATGAGGCCGGAGAGCCTGTCCTGGTAGAGCAGCATGAAGCTCACCAGCACGAGCCCGCCGGCGAGCAGCTGCGCGACGTCGAGAGACAGATGGGCCATCAAAGGCTCCGGGTGATGAAGACGAGGAAGGTGCCGAGGAGGCCGAGCATCAGCGCGGCGCCGAGGAAATCCGGCACGCGGAAAATGCGCATCTTCGCGGTCGACGCCTCGAAGAGGGCGAGAAGAAAGCCCCCGGCGGCGAGCTTGCCCATATAGGCGAGCACGCCGACGCCCATCGCGCCAAGGCCGGCGTCAGGGGGCGCGAGACCGAAGGGAAAGAAGACGCAGGCGATGAGCGAGACATAGAGCAGCAGCTTGAGCGCGGCGGCGAGCTCCATCACGGCGAGATGCCGGCCGGAATATTCGAGGATCATCGCCTCATGCACCATCGTCAATTCCAGATGCGTGGCCGGATTGTCGACGGGGATGCGGCCATTCTCGGCGATCGCCACGATGACGAGGCCGATCAGCGCGAACAGCACGGAGACGCGCAAGGAGAAGTCCGAGGCCATGTAAGCCGCGACCTCGGAAAGCTGCGTCGAGCCCGCGATCAGCGAGACGACGAAGACGATCATGATGGTCGCCGGCTCGGCGAGGGAGCCGAACATCATTTCGCGGCTGGCCCCAATGCCGCCGAAGCTCGTGCCGACATCCATTCCCGCAAGCGCGAGGAAGAAGCGGCCGGCGCCGAGAAGCGCGGCGAGCGCGATGAGATCGGCTATCCAGTTGAACATCAGCCCGGTCGCGAAGGTCGGAACGAGCGACGCCGCGACCCAGGTCGTCGCGAAGACGATGTAGGGCGCGGCGCGATAGAGCCAGGAGGCGTCCTCGGCGAGCACGGTCTCCTTGCGCAGCAGGCGGATGAGGTCGTACCAGGGTTGCAGGATCGGCGCGCCGCGCCGGCGCAGGAGCCGCGCCTTCACCTTGCGCGTGAAGCCGACGAGCGCCGGCGCGAGCGCCAGCGTCAGCGCCATCTGCGCCGCCTGCGCCAACAGATCGAAGAGCAAGCCGGTCATAGCGCCACGATGATGAGCATGAGGACGAGCGCTGCGAAGACGAGCGCCAGATATTCCTGGATCGGCAGGAAGCTCACGAAATTGAGCCGCTTGGCGATCGCCGTCACGGCCTCGCCCAGCGGTTCGTAGAAATAGGCGATGAAACGGTCGCCGACGTCGACGGTGAAATGCGCGGCGCGCGTCTCGCCCGGGGCCGGCATGTCGAGCCGTTCCTTCACCGAAAAGGCGATATGCCCGAGCGTGCGCCGGATCGGCTGCGCGAAGCTGCTCCCACTGTATTGCGTCAAGGGAGAGGCGTCGACATAGCCGCAATCCCAGGGCGGCGCGCGGCGCAAGGGGCGCGGCCAGATCCTTTTGATCGCATACATTGCGCCAAGCGACGAGAACAGAATGAAGGCGAAGACGAGGAAGCCATTATAGGAGCTGCGGCCTTCGGCGATCGGCGCGATGGAGAGCCAGCCGATCTGACTCTGCGTCGGCATGCGCCCGCCGACAGATGCGGCCGCCGCCGGCGAGATCGCGTCGATCATCAGGCCCGGCAGAACGCCCGCGAGTAGACACAAGAGCAGCAGGGCCGACATGGTGCCGAGCGACCAGGGGTCGGTTTCGCGCGCGCGCCGCGCCGCCTCCGAACGCGGGCGCCCCAGAAACACGACGCCGAAGGCGCGAACATAGGCGGCCGCGCCGAGAGCGGCGCTCAACGCGAGCGTCACGCCGACGGCGGGGATCGTGAGCTTGAGCAGCCATTGCGGCAACGCCGGGCTGAGCAGAATGGCGTGGAAGACGAGCCACTCCGAAACGAAGCCATTGAGCGGCGGCAGCGCCGCGATGGCGACGCAGGCGCCGAGGAAGACGAAGGCGGTTCTGGGCATGCATCGGATCAGCCCGCCGAGCCGCTCGATGTTCTTCTCGCCTGTCGCGCCCAGAACGGCGCCGGCGCCGAAGAACAGCGCGCCCTTGAACAGCGAATGGTTGAAGATATGAAACAGCGCGGCGGTGAAGGCCAGGGCCGCCGGCACGGCCTCGCCATTCGCCTTGAAAGCCAGCGCCAGGCCGAGCGCGATGAAGATGACGCCAACGTTTTCGATCGTGCTGTAGGCGAGGAGCTTCTTGAGATCGCTCTGCTCGGAGGCGAACAGAACGCCGATGAGCGCGCTCGCCGCGCCGAAAACCAGCGGATGGACGCTCCACAGAAAGGACGGCGGGCCGAGCAGATCGAAGACGAAGCGAATGAAGCCGTAAATCGCTACCTTGGTCATGACGCCGCTCATCAGCGCCGAGACATGGCTCGGCGCGGCGGGATGGGCGAGCGGCAGCCAGATATGCAAGGGGACGAGGCCGGCCTTGGAGCCGGCGCCGAGCGTCACGAGAGCGAGGACGAGGCCCGCCTTAAAGGGGTCGAGCGGCGTCGCGCGAATGGTCGCGAAATCATAGGCGCCCGTCGTCCCGGCCAGAACGCCGAAAGCCATGAGCAGGCAAAGCGCGCCGAAGCTCGCCATCAGCAGATAGATGTAAGCGGCCGCCCGGTTTTCGGCGTGGTCGTGATGCGCGAGCGTCAGCGCCCAGGACGCAACCGACATGAACTCCCAGGCGACGAGGAAGGCGTAGGCGTCGTCGGCGAGAACCACCGCCGCCATCGCGGCGACGAAGGCCGGGAAGAAGGGCAGAATGCGCATCGGGTCCTTTTCCTGCGCGCCATAGCCGATGGCGTAGGCGCTCGCCGCCGCGCCGCCGAGAGCGACGACGGCGAGAAAGAAGCCGCTCAAGGGATCGAGGCGGAAATGCATGCCGATCCACGGAACGCCCAGCGGCAGCGTCGTCGTCAGCGCGCCGGCGCCGCGCGGCGCGACCGCCGCGACGAAGATCGCCCCACATAGCGCGCCGCTCAGCCCATAGACGCGGCGCGTCACATCCGCGCGCGAGCGCCAATAAAGCGACAGGGCGCCGACGCAAAACAGAGCGGCGACGCAAAACAGCGCGAAGTCAAGCAACATGAAACGTCCTTCCCGGCGCCGCGGCGGCCCCTTCTACGCGCAGCGTTTGCGCGGCGCGAGCGGATGCTTGGACGTCGCAACGAGCTGATCGAGCCCCCTGATTTCCGCGTCGCCGCCTCTGCTCCGATAGTCCTCGCAAAAGTGATGCAGGTTCTCCATGACCGTGTGGTCGACGGAGGACGCGCCCGACAGATCGAATATGACGGTCCCGCCCGGCGGAATCGTCGCAAGGTCATTCTTCAACGCAAGATAATTGCCAAAGAACGCCGCCCCTGCAACCTGAACATGATAGACGCCGGGCGCCGTCTCCTCGATGGCGCGGCTGAGCTTGAGGACGTTGCGCCAGTTGATGCTGCGCCAGAAGTGGAAGAAAAGCTCGGCCAGCACGCCGATCGCCACGCCAATGAGAAGGTCGGAGCCGAGAACGCCGACGATGGTGATCACGAAGACGCCGAGCTGATCCCAGCCGATCTCCAGCGTCTTCTTGAACTCGCGGGGCGAAGCCAGCCGGTAGCCGGTAAAGACCAGCAGCGCGGCGAGCGACGCCAGCGGAATCTCGTGGATGACCTTGGGCAGCAGCGCCACGAAGACGAGCAGGAAGAGCCCGTGGAAGAAATTCGCCCAGCCGGTGCGCGCGCCGTTATTGACGTTCGCCGAACTGCGCACGATTTCCGCGATCATCGGCAAGCCGCCGATCAGACCGCAGATCGCATTGCCGACGCCAACCGCGGCGACGTCGCGATTGAGGTTCGACACACGCTTGTAGGGGTCGAGCTTATCCACCGCGGCGGCGCTGAGCAGGCTTTCCAGGCTGCCCACGAGCGCAATCGCGAACACTTGCCGCCAGAAGGCGATCGCGCCCACGAGATGAAAATCGGGGAAGGAAAAGCCGGCAAGAAAGTTTTGCGGCAGCGTGACGAGAAATTTGGGTCCGATCACGAATTCGTGGTGCGGCAGAAACACCGCATCGGGGAGAAACAGATATTTGTGCTCGTCCTCGAGATCGAAATATTTCCCCAGCGCCATGCCGAGGAGCACGACGAGAAGCGGCGCGGGCACGACCTTCAGTCTCGTATTGCCGACCAATGTCCAAAGCGCCATGATCAGCAGGCCCACTATCCCGATGATCGCGACCTCGGGGTTCATGTCGCGCAGGCTCGCGGGGATGGCGCCGATGGTCTCGAACAGCGTCTGCGCCTCGGGCTTCACGCCCAGCATGACGTGGCTCTGCTTGGCGATGATGATGACGCCGATCGCCGCGAGCATGCCGTGCACCGCCGAGGACGGGAAGAAGGCGCTCATCTTGCCGGCCTTCATCACGCCCATGAGAATCTGGATGATCCCCGCAAAGAAGATGGCGGCGAGCGTAAAGCGGTAGCCCGCGACGGCGTCGCCCTGACCGAGTTCCTGCACCGAGTCGAGAATGACGACGATGAGCCCGGCCGCCGGCCCCATGATGGTCACGAACGAACCATTGATGCGCGACACCAGCAACCCGCCGACGATCCCCGTGATGATGCCGGCCTGCGGCGGAAAGCCCGAGGCCATGGCGATGCCGAGAGACAGCGGCAAGGCGATGAGAAAGACGAGAAATCCCGCCAGGACGTCGGCGCGCCAGTTTTCGGCGAGGGCGGAAAGGCCGCTCTTGGGCAAAGCGACGTCGGGCGGCTGGACAGAGACGTTCATTGTCGGAGCGACCTCTACGAGAATGGAGCGAGCACAAACGCGACGCCCGGAGAACGTTCCCCTGTTAAAGAAAACAAGTCATCCGGCGACAAAGCGCATCGCATCGCGCCCGCGCCTCGACAATCTGAGATGGCTTCATCCGGGACCGCCGGCTCGCAATCAAACTTGCAAGCGGCTGTTTCCCCAGTTTTTCGCACCTGCGAGATATATTTCTGGAGTTTTTCCCAAAGGCGCCGACGCGCTCCGCCGCAACGGCGCGCGCGGAGGGGTCGATGCGCTTGCGCCGGCCAAATAATGAAAACGACGCCGACGCCGGAACGTGAGACAGCGCTTTCGACATGAATAGGGCCGTCTGCTTCAGACGCACATTAGGCGCCTGCTATGCCCGCGTATTTGCGCGGCCGACACGGCCCCCGTGCGCGCCAATTGATTGCGATGTAGGATGGCCGCGGGAAGGCGAGAGGGCCGGCAAGCTACAAAGGAGGGGGGTTGCGATGTTCAGCTCGATCAGCGGCCGGTCGGTCATTGTCACGGGGGGAAGCAAAGGCATTGGCGCCGGCCTCGCGCGCGTCTTCGCCAGCAAAGGCGCGCAGGTGTTGGTCGTCGCGCGAGACGCGTCGAGAGCGGAAGCGACCGCCGCCGCGATCCGCGACAAAGGATTCATCGCGAGCGCCTTCGCGGCGAATATTGGCGACCCTGCAGATGTCGCGCGCATGGTCGCCGCGGCGCTGGAGCGGCACGGCGGCCTCGACATCCTCTGCGCGAACGCCGGCATTTTCCCTGCGGCCCGACTCGCCGACATGAGTCTCGAGCAGTGGAACGAGGTGATGACCGTAAATCTGACCGGCGCCTATCTGTGTGTGCAAGCCTCCATGCCCGCTTTGGCGCGAAGCGGCCGCGGCCGTGTGATCCTCACCTCTTCAATTACAGGACCGATCACCGGCTACCCCGGATGGGCGCATTATGGGGCGAGCAAGGCGGGGCAACTCGGGTTCATGCGCACGGCGGCGCTGGAGCTGTCGCCACACGCGATCACGATCAACGCCGTATTGCCCGGAAATATCAAAACCGAGGGCCTCGACGACCTCGGCGAGGACTATATCGCGAGGATGACGGCCTCCATCCCGCAGCACAGATTGGGCGGCGTCGAGGACATCGCGAACGCTGCGCTCTTTTTCGCCAGCGACGAAGCCGCCTATATCACGGGTCAGACGCTCGTCATCGATGGCGGCCAGGTTCTGCCGGAATCGCTGATGGCGCTGGAGTAAGCCGCACTTTCGCCGTCCTGCCGCCTGCCGTCGGGCAGGGGCGGGCGTGATTTATGCGGGCGCATGTGGCATATGTGCGTCGAGCGCCAAGGCCGAGGCCGGCCGATGCGCAGGCTGTTTCGACTTGGCGCATGACAAGCGGCGCTCGGATTTGGTCTAAGCAAGGCAGGAAAATGCGCGGGACTGGGGAAGGGCGTGTTAACGCCCCGTGGGATGCAAGACGTTAAGCGAGGTTGATCATGCCGAATATGAAAATCATCACGGTCATCACCCTGGTCCTGATGGCCAGCGTCTATTTTCTGCACGTTAGTTTCATAACCAAATTGCTGCTCGACCTGTTGCTTTTTGCAGGCTGGGCGTTCTTCGCAATCGTCCGGTCGGCGAGCGAAAGGCGGCGCGCGCGTCAATCGAGCGACAACGTCTAGCCCGTCGCGCATCGCTAAAACACGGCGCGCGGGCTCGAGAATCGCGGATTCCGACCCCGTCGCCAGGCGTTAAGCCAAAAGCGTCTCATTCGCCGCCGGTACATGCGGGGCCATTGCGCCTTAGTGGAAAAAGGCAAGGATGAGCCTGCCCGTCGAGATCATGCAAGCCGTGGCGAACGCCAAGGCGATCCCGGCGCCTTGCCAGTCGCGAACTTTCGCGGCCTTGTACGTGGAAAGGGCGAGGAAAAGGCTGAAGACCATCCCGGCCAAGCCTATCGCCATGATTCCCGCAGTGGAAGAGTCGGCGAAGAACGAGGTCATGGCTGAGCCCGGGAGGACGCTGCGCCGCTGACCTGGCGGACGAGCGCCCGAGGGTTTTTATTGATCGACCGTAGGAAAACTGAAGACCCGCCCACCAACACTAAGGGCGTTGAGCCGAGCCCCCATGCGAAGATCAGGCAGATGGCGACGAGGGCCAGGCCAATCCTTGCGGCCTCCCAATCGCGAGCCTTCGCGGCTTTCCAGGTAGCGATGGCGATGATCAGTCCAGAGACGGCACAGGCTACAGCGCCGAGGAACAGCAGGGCGGATATCAAAACTCTCTAGCTCTCCATCGGCGGCCGCAGATTGAATCTGGCCAGAGAAACAGCCTGCTGAGTAGCTGTGTCTTCTACTTAAGGCTGCTTGGCCAGTGAGCCGATGCGCTCGAACCGAGCGACAATCGTGAACAGAGCTTTGCGCGCGCCAAAGCTTCAGCGCAAATAATGTGAGGCCTCTCCTTGAACAGCGCTGGCTGATCGTCAGCGATACGGCGTCGCCCTGTCGTGCTCGAACGCAGCCGCCGCCCCGTCTCGAGTTGGCTTATCGCGCTGAACGCTATAGAAGTGCGCCTCTCCTGCGTAAGCCGGGTGAGATCGCCATGTCGATAGAAACCGCGCGCCGGCGCCGGCGGCAAGGGTCAGGCGGGCTTGCAACGGTCGTCGATCTCGACGCGTCGCGCAGCGCAGGGGTTGCGCCGCATGCGCTTGGCGCCCCGATGGACGACTCCCGTTTCCTCAGATACGCCGTCGAGGCGGCCAACGCAGAAAGCTTTGCGGCGACGGGCGAGCGCGCCACATGCGTTCTTACTGCGCACGCCCTCAATGCAGCGCTCCAGCAGCTGGGGCGGCGTTCGTACCTCCTGCGCGTCGAGACCACGGTCCAGCATCGAACCGACAGCGCATTTGCCGGCTGCGTTTTGGGGCGCGGCCCCTGGGAGCGGCGCGCGACGGCGCCGGGCATGTGGCGCGGCCATCTGGTCGTCGCGATCGAGACGGCGTGGCTTCTCGATCCGACGCTCGATCAAGCCAACAGGCCGGAGTGGGGGCGGCATCGGGTCGGGCCGTTGGTGGTTCCTCTGCCGCGACGATTTTGGGTCGATCCTCGGGGGGCTCGCGTCGCCGTCGGCGAACTGGAGGTCAGCTACCGCCCTTATCGCCGCCCGCAGAGCGGCTTTGCAAACAAGCGGGACGCCCGCCCGTCTCACTGGCGGACCATTGCCGAGCGTGTGCTTGAACGCATCACCTGACGGTCCCTTAGCGCTTGCGCGCTGCAGCGCGCGTCGTCGTGCTAAGAACATGATCGCACCAGGCGTCTCTTACTTGTCAGACAGCGCGCCTCACGCCCCGGTTGCAGGAGGCGACGTTGAAACATAGCTGGAGCATAGTTCGCGGGCGCGGCGATGAACCTGGACGTGGCCGGCTCATGCTTCGGCGATCCCTTCCTGGGAGGACTTCATGCTCTCCGCTTTGAGCGAGTGGGTGTTTGGCGCCTCTGGCCTGACGCCACACGGATACTGCCTGCTTTGGGAGCCCGGGCTGATCTGGCTCTACGCGATTTCAGACGCAACCACGGCAATGGCCTATTTCTCCATTCCGCTGGCGCTCGTGATCGTCGGAAAAAAACGCAGCGATCTCGTCTTTCGGCCGATGCTGTGGCTGTTTGCGGCGTTTATCCTGCTCTGCGGCACGACGCATTGGCTCGATCTTTTCACGCTCTGGAGCCCGCTCTATGGGCTGCAGGGCCTCGTCAAGGCGTTGACGGCGCTCGCCTCGATCGCGACCGCGGTGGCGTTATGGTGGGCCTTGCCGAGTTTTCTCGCGCTTCCTTCCGTCGAGCAATTGCGTCACGCCAATGCGGCGCTGCTCGCGAGCGAGGAGCGGCTGGCCCACGCCCATAAGATGGAGGCGCTCGGGCAGCTCACCGGCGGCATTGCGCACGACTTCAACAATGTGCTGCAGGTCATTGTCGGCTCCCTCAGCGTCATCGAACGCCAGATTGCGCTTGGCCGCGCCGCCTCCATCGAGCGGCCCCTGGCCGCGATACGGAAAGCCTCGACCACCGCCTCCAGCCTCACCAACCGGATGCTGGCCTTCTCGCGCCGGCAGACTCTCGTGCCGCGCGTCATCGAGCCCGACAAGCTCGTTGCGGGCATGGAGGAGATGTTGCGTCGGACGCTCGGACCGGAAATCGAGCTCGATCTGCGCTTGGGGCCTTGCCGCTGCCGCGTGACCTGCGACCCGTCTCAACTCGAGAGCGCCTTGCTGAACCTCGCGATCAACGCCCGGGACGCCATGCCGCAAGGCGGCCTGCTCAGGATCACGACGCTGGACCGGACGTTCGAGACCAAGCTTCCGGAGCCCGACATCGAGCCCGGCGACTATATCGAGATCGAGGTGACGGACAGTGGCGTGGGCATGAGCCACGAGCTGCTCAGCCGCGTTTTCGAGCCGTTCTTCACAACCAAACCCTTGGGGGAGGGGACGGGTCTGGGCCTGTCGCAGGTTTACGGCTTCGTCAAACAATCCGGCGGGTTCGTGCGGATCGAAAGCGCGCCGGGCAAGGGAACCACCGCGCGGATTTACTTGCCGGGCCGCGCCGCGCCGCCCGCCGCCGCCACGGAAGACCGGCCCGCCGTCAACGGAGCCGCATCTGCGCGCGCCACGCATCGGAGAAGAACCTTGATCGTCGAGGATCAAGAGGACGTGCGCGCCCAGATCGTCAGCACGCTCAGCGATATGGGTTGCGAGACGATCGAAGCCGGCGACGGCGGGGCCGGACTGAAAATAATAGAGGCGGGCGAGCCGTTGGACCTGCTCATCAGCGACGTCGGCCTGCCGGTGTTGAATGGCGTTCAACTCGCCGAGGCCGCGCGCCTCGCGCATCCGGATTTGCCGATTTTGCTTATTACCGGCTACGCCGGCAAATCCGCGGAGACATTGCGGCTGGCGCCAAATATGGAGGTGCTGCGCAAGCCGTTCACGCTCGATGAATTGGCCGCCAGGGTTCAGGCGATGTTCGAAGCAGCCGTCGCCCTGAGCGAGCCGAGCGCCGGAAGCAGCCACGCTCCGCTCGGCGCGCTCAAAGGCTGAGCGGCGACGTCAGCGGAGAGCTTACATGTTGCGGCTCGCGTCGCGATCGTAGAGGCTGGCGAAGTCCGCCGCGCAGAGAGTCCGCACGACGTTCATCTCGTTATCGAGCGCCTCGTAGAGCGCGCCATCCCCGTAGATCGCGAAGAGAACGACGGCGTCCTGATCGCCCCCGCCTTCGCGGTGCGGGTCGTCCGAAGGCGGCGCGACAGTGAAACGCCCCGTTGGCCTGAGCTCCTTGAGCCGCCCGTCGACATGATACAGGCGATGCTCGCCCTGCAGCGTCATCGTCTTGTTGAGCGTGAGATGCCGATGCAGGATAATTTGCCGGTTGGCGGCGAATTTGAAGACGACGTGCATGACGCCGTGTTTGTCGTCCATGTCGAGAACCGACAGCGATAGATGATCGATGCCGTCGATCTGTTTCCAGCAGATATTGTGGTCGTCGAAAGCGAACGCGCGCATGGGCTCTTCCTCCTCTCGCTCCGGCGCAGATTAGAGAAAGCCGGCGCCGGGCGCCCATGGCGAGACGCCTTCCTGCAACCGGGCAATTTGCCCGATCTGCGCAGTCGCCGCCGATGATCTGGAACGATACGCGACAGAAGGGGCGATCAGGGCCGCGCAGGACAGAAAATGTCCGAGAGCAACTGGATCATCGGTTTGAGCCGCTCGTCGCTCAGCGAGTAGTAGATCGATCGCGAGTCTCTGCGCGTCGTGACCATCCGATCCTTGCGCAGCCGCGCGAGATGCTGCGAAAGCGCCGACTGGCTGAGGCCAACGGCGTTCTGCAGGTCCATCACACAAAGTTCAGCACCATGCAATTCGCAGAGGATCATGAGCCTGTGCCCGTTTGCGAGCGTCTTGAGAAATCGCTCGGCTTCTTCGGCCTTGGCGGCGAGCGCGGCGAGGCCGTCGTCGCGGGCTTCTCCTGCGGACTGCGGGCCTGCGCTGTCAGATGTCATAGAAAAGAACTTCAGCTTCGGCTCGCGCCGCGTCCGACATCTGCTCGAGAGAACAATTGTCGAGAACGTCGGACAGCGCGCGTTGGGCGTCCAACATGACTTTGCGGACCGCGCAGGCGTTTTCATCGACACAGTCGTCACAGCGGCGGTAGCGCGTCTTGCTCGCGCAGGGCATGGGCGCCAGCGGGCCGTCGATGGCCCGCACGACGTCGCCGACGATGATGTCGCGCGCCGGCCGGGCGAGGCTGTAGCCGCCGCCCTTGCCCATGCGCGAATGAACGAAGCCGGAGTTGCGCAGCTCACAGAGAATAGCGTCGAGAAACTTCTTCGGGATGTTCTGGCTCTCGGCGATTTCCAGAACAGGCACGGGGCGCCCGAAATTCGACCGGGCGAGATGCACCATCGCCTTGAGGCCGTATTTTCCCTTCTTGGTGAGCACGGCGGCGACTCTCCGGATAACGTTTCGAACGTCTCCGTAGCAGCCGATCGCGATCTAGTCAACTAGTTCTATAGACTTAAAACGTCACAGTCGTCCCCGGCCGGCCTGCAGCTTCAGCAGCGCCGCCACCAGCGTGTCCACGTCGGCGCATGTGTTGTAGAAGGCCAGCGACGGCCGCACGGTGGCTTCCAGGCCGAAGCGGCGCAGGATGGGCTGGGCGCAATGATGGCCGGCGCGCACGGCGACGCCCTCGCGGTCCAGCGCCTTGCCCACGTCCATCGGACTGTGGCCGTCGAGCACGAAAGACAGCACGGACGCCTTCTCGGCCGCCGTTCCGATCAAGGTCAGTCCCGGGACGAGGCGCATTTTCTCGGTGGCGTAGACGAGCAGGTCATGCTCGTAGCGCGCAATGACCTCCATGCCGATGCTCTCGACATAGTCGATCGCGGCGCCGAGGCCGACGGCGTCGGCGATATTGCCCGTGCCGGCTTCGAATCGCTCCGGCGCGCCCTGATAAACGGTCTTCTCGAAGGTGACGTCCGCGATCATATTGCCGCCGCCCTGCCAGGGCGGCATGTGCTCGAGGACGGCGTCCTTTCCATAGACCACGCCAATGCCGGTCGGTCCGAAAACCTTGTGGCCGGAGAAGACGAAGAAGTCGCAGTCGAGCGACTGGACGTCCACGGGCATATGCGAAACCGATTGCGCGCCGTCGATCAGCACGCAGGCGCCATGCCGATGCGCCATGGCGGCGATCTCCCGCGCGGGCGTAATCGTCCCCAGCGCGTTCGACACCTGCGTCACGGCGACGATGCGCGTGCGCGGGTTCAGGAGCTTCTCATATTCCTCGAGAATGAGCTGGCCGCGGTCGTCGACGGGCGCGACGCGCAAACGCGCGCCTTTTTCGGCGCAGAGCATTTGCCAGGGCACGATGTTGGCGTGGTGCTCCAGCAAGGAAACGACGATCTCGTCGCCCTCGCGCACATTGCGGCGGCCCCAGGCCTGCGCCACGAGATTGACGCCCTCCGTGGCGCCGCGCACGAAGACGATGTCTTTCACGTTCGGAGCCTTGAGGAAGCGGCGGACCTTCTCGCGCGCCGCTTCATAGGCGTCGGTCGACCGCGCCGCCAGCGCATGGGCGGCGCGGTGGATGTTGGAATTTTCATATTCGTAGAAATGCGCCAGGCGGTCGATCACCGACTGCGGCTTTTGCGTGGTCGCGGCGTTGTCGAGCCAGATCAGCGGCTTGCCGTGCACCTGCTGCTGCAGGATCGGGAAGTCGCGTTTGACCCGATAGGGATCGAAGGCCTGCCGCGTCTCCGGCGCGCTCGCTGAAAGTTCGGGCGCATAGCCCTGCGGCGCGGACGGCTCGGCGGGCGTCGTGTCGAGAACGCCCGAATGGCCGCCGCTATGGCTCAGGAAATAAAGCGCGTCGCTGGCGGCCGGCCCGCTTTGCCCGACGGCGGGGACGCTGTCGAAGCCGCTCGACACTTGCTCGCCGCCGATCGGCGGCGTCGCCAGGGCCGCTGCGTCGGACAAACGGTGGGGATCGGCTTCGGATGGTCCGGAAATGGCGAAGCGCTCCGGCGCCGGCGCGGCGCTGGCTTCTGCGAGCGCGGGCGCGCTCGGCGCGGAGACGGGGATATTCGGGTGGCCGAGCTCCGGCTGCGGCGCGACGGCGGGCGCGTGCGGCGAGAGATAGGCCGGCGCGTCGAGCTGCGGCGCGCGCGCCGGGTCCGCGCTCGCCGGAACGCCGCGCTCGTGCAGGAAATAGAGATTGTCGGAGCGCGCGGGCGCAACGCCGCCCGGCACGCCGGGTTCGAAAAGGCCGAAATCGCCCGGCGCCGCGGCGCGGTCCTGCGGAACGAGCGCCATGTCGGCCGGAAGCAGCCGCGGGATCAGACTGTAATCGACGTCGGACGGGATCGTCGACGGATTAGAACTTCCAACCGACGCGCCGGGCTGCGGGATCTGGTCGAGTCCGAGCGGCCGCGTCGGCGATTGCAGGCCGGTCGGCGCGGCGGGCGCGGGGATATTGGGCGTCGGAACGACGGAAGGAATCGTCGTCTGCGGAATGTCCGGCGGGCCGAAGGAGGCGCGCGCCGGCGCATAGGGGGCGACCGTCGTCACCACGGAGGGCGCCGGGGCGTCGGGCAGGCTCGGCGTCAACGCCGGCGGACCGAACGGCGACGGAGAAGCCGCGAGCGCCACGGGCGGCTGCTGGAAAAAGGCGTTGGCGAGCCGCGCGATGACGTCCGCATCGATCGCGGGCGCCGCATGATGGCCAGCGTCCTGAACGGGAAGATTGTCGAGAGGCAGATCGGCGGACGCCGGAACGGCGGGCTTCGCGGACGACATGAACTACGCATTCCCCGTGAATGGGGCCGGCGGCGGGCGCCGCCGGCCTGTCTCGTCAGTCTGCGCGGATCAGACGCGCCTGTCGTCGTAGTCGTGGAATTTGCTCACGTCGACGTCCTCGAGCACGCCGAGCGCGTCATGCGTCAGCACGGCCGCCGAGCAGTAGAGCGAGATCAGATAGGACGCGATGGCCTTGCGGTTGATGCCCATGAAGCGAACCGAAAGGCTCGGCGCCACCTCGCCGGGAACGCCCGGTTGGAACAGCCCGATCACGCCCTGTTTCTTCTCGCCGGTGCGCAGCAACAGGATGTTCGTCTTGCCCGTCTCGTCGATGTAGAGCTTGTCGCTGGGTACCAGCGGCAGACCGCGCCAGGTCAGGAACGGCGAGCCGAAGAGCGTCACGGTCGGCGGCGGCACGCCGCGGCGCGTGCATTCACGCCCGAAGGCCGCGATCGCGCGCGGATGCGCCAGAAAGAAGGCCGGCTCTTTCCAAACCCTGGCGATCAGCTCGTCGAGATCGTCGGGCGTCGGCGAACCCAGGCGCGTCTTGATCTTCATCGAGGGCGCCGCATTGGCGAGGAATCCGTATTCCGGATTGTTGATGAGTTCGGATTCCTGCTTCTCCTTCACTTTTTCGGTGAGGAGGCGGACCTGTTCCTGAATTTGATCATAAGGATGGTTGTAGAGGTCCGAGACGCGGGTCTGCACGTCGAGAACGGTCGTCACGGCGTTCATCGAATATTCGCGCGGCGCTTCTTCGTAATCGACGAAGGTCTCCGGCAGATCCGCGTCGCGGTCGCGCGCCGGGCTGCACTGGACGTCGGCGTCGGTCAGCGCGACCGCCTCCTTGACCCTGTTGAGACGATAGATGCCGGCCTCGACCGGCACCCAGGGAAGGAAGGAGATCAACCAGCGCGGCGTAATGCCCGACCATTGCGGGCGCGTCTTCGTGGCGTTTGCGAGCTGGCGCGCCGCCGCCTCGCTCAACGTGCGCCGGACTTCAGGTTCTGTTGTCATGCAATCTTCCTGGAACGGGCGTTCGGCGACGGAGCCGCCGCGCGCCTGTGGCCGCGACGAACGCCGCCGTTGAATTACTGCTCATCGCCAACGATTTGCTTGCGATGGCCGCCAGATTACACAGCTTCAGGCGGGTTTCAAGAGTAATTTCCAAGCTTAATTCTTTAAATACATATATAGTTCTAGTAAACCACATAACCTTTACAAAAAACATTGGCTTTCAGGATGGCTGCGACCCCGCCCTCGCGGGAGACGCCGCCTCCCCCACGCGTTTCCTGTTGCCTTTTCTAATTTAGTCTATATTTTTTATCAAGTGTTGCGCTCCCTTTGCCGAAGGCTTGGTCGATGACCGAACAAATTGACAGAATATCCCGCGCTGCGGACGCCTTCGATGCGGCGCGGATCGTCTCCGCGCTCGGCGAATTGAGAAAAGCCTCTCAAAGCAGGCGATATGGCGCCGGCCGGCTTCCTGAACTGCCGTCGAAGGCGCGCATCGTCGATCTCGTCGAAGATCTGACCGCCGTTCTCTATCCGCGCCACTTTGGCCCGTGCGAGCTCACGCCCGAGACGACGGACGCTTATCTGATTCGCACGCTCGACCGCGCGCTGCGCGCCCTTTGCGAACAGATCCGCCGCGAGCTCGCGCTGTTCGATGCGGACAAGGCGGCGGAAGCGCCGCGACAGGCGGAAGAGATTGCGCGCAAATTTGCGGCGGCGCTGCCCGAGGCGCGCGCGCTTCTCGACAAGGACATCCGCGCCGCCTTCGATGGCGATCCGGCGGCGAAGTCCCTCGACGAGGTCGTGTTCTGCTATCCCGGCGTCGCGGCGGTCATCCGCCACCGCGTCGCGCATCGCCTCTATCGGCTGGGCGCGCCGATGATTGCGCGCATCATCGCCGAGATCGCGCACGCCGAGACGGGGATCGACATCCATCCCGGCGCGCAGATCGACGAAGGCTTTTTCATCGACCACGGCACCGGCGTCGTGATCGGCGAAACGACCGTCATCGGCAAACGCGTGCGTCTCTATCAGGCCGTAACGCTCGGCGCGAAGCGCTTCGCGGTCGACGAGACGGGCGCGCTCGAGAAAGGCAAGCCGCGCCATCCCATCGTCGAGGACGAAGTGGTGATCTACGCCGGCGCGACCGTCCTCGGGCGCATCACCATCGGCCGCGGCTCCTCCATCGGCGGCAATGTGTGGCTGACGCATAGCGTGCCGCCCGGCAGCAACATCACCCAGGCCAAGGCCCATGTCGAATTCTTCGACCATGGCGCGGGAATCTGAAAACCCAGTCGCGGCGCGAGCCGAACGCAAACGAGGAAAGGATCGGCGCATGACGGTTCACAACGTGAATTTTTCGCCCGCCGCGCGACCGGGACGCGGGCGCATCTACGAGTCGATCACGCAAACCATCGGCGACACGCCGATCGTCAGGCTCGATCGCATCGCGCGCGAAAAAGGCGCGAAGGCGAATATTCTCGCCAAGCTCGAATTCTTCAACCCGATCGCCAGCGTCAAAGACCGCATCGGCGTCGCCATGATCGAGAAGCTGGAGCGCGAGGGACGCATTGCGCCGGGACGGACGGTGCTCATCGAGCCCACCTCCGGCAATACCGGCATCGCGCTCGGCTTCGTCGCGGCGGCGCGCGGCTACAAGCTCGTCCTCGTCATGCCGGAGTCGATGTCGATCGAGCGGCGCAAGATGCTCGCGCTGCTCGGCGCCGAACTCGTGTTGACGCCCGCCGCGCAAGGCATGAAAGGCGCGCTGGCCAAGGCCGACGAGCTCGTCGCCAAGAACCCCGACGCGATCATTCCGCAGCAGTTCGAAAATCCCGCCAACCCCGAAATTCACCGCCTCACCACCGCCGAGGAAATCTGGAACGACACCAATGGCGAGATCGACTACTTCGTCGCCGGCGTCGGCACCGGCGGCACGATCACCGGCGTTGGACAGGCGCTGAAGCCGCGACGCCAGTCGCTGCGGATCGTCGCCGTCGAGCCCGAGGACTCGGCTGTGCTGTCGGGCCGCCCGCCGGGACCGCATAAAATCCAGGGCGTCGGCGCCGGCTTCGTGCCGCCCATCCTCGACCGCAGCGTCATCGACGAGATCATCACGATCGGCAATCAGACCGCCTTCGACACGGCGCGGCTCGCGGCGCGTCTGGAAGGCGCGCCGATTGGCGTTTCCTCCGGGGCCGCCCTTGCCGCGGCGCTGGAAATCGGCGCGCGGCCGGAAGCTTCCGGCAAGAACGTCGTCGTCATCATCCCCTCTTTCGCCGAACGCTATCTGTCGACGCCGCTGTTCGAGGGGCTGTGACCAAAGTGGAGCACGAAAGAAGAATGAACGCTCGCCTTTCTCTTGCGTTGGCGGCGCTGGCGCTCGGCGCCGCCGCCATCTCCACCGCGCGCGCCGACGCGACGCTCCTGAACGTCTCTTACGACCCCACGCGCGAGCTCTACAAGGCCGTCAACAAGGCATTCGCCGCGCAATGGAAAAAGCAGACGGGCGAAACGGTCGATCTCCAGACGTCTCATGGCGGGTCTGGCGCGCAGGCGCGCGCCGTCATCGAAGGGCTTCCCGCCGATGTCGTGACGCTCGCGCTCGCCAACGACATCGACGCCATTGCGTCGAAGACCGGCAAAATCCCGCCGGACTGGCAAAAGCGTCTTCCGAACAATTCCGCGCCCTACACGTCGACGATTGTCTTTCTCGTGCGCAAGGGCAATCCCAAGGCGGTGACGGATTGGTCCGATCTCGCGAAGCCCGGCGTCACCGTGGTGACGCCGAACCCGAAGACGGGCGGCGGCGCGCGCTGGAATTTCCTCGCCGCCTGGGCCTATGGCCTGAAAGCCTTCAAGGGCGATGAGGCGCAGACCAAAGCTTTGGTCAAAGCGATTTACGACAATGCGCCCGTCCTCGACACGGGCGCCCGCGGCTCGACGGTGACCTTCGCCCAGCGCGGCATCGGCGACGTGCTGATCACCTGGGAGAATGAAGCCTTCCTCGCCCAGCAGGAGTTCGGCGCCGATAAATTCGAAATCGTCACGCCGTCCCTTTCCATCCTGGCCGAGCCCGCCGTCGCGCTCGTCGACGGCAATGTCGACGCCAAAGGGTCGCGCAAAGCCGCGGAGGCCTTTCTCGACTATCTGTTCAAGCCGGAAACGCAGGCGCTCATCGCCAAATTCGGCTATCGCCCGGCCTTTCCCAAATATGCGGCGGCGTCCGACCTGAAGCGTTTCTCGAAAGTCGAGCTCGTCACGATCGGCGAAGGATTCGGCGGATGGCCGGCGGCGCAGAAGAAGTTCTTCGCCGACGGCGGCGTCTTCGACGAGATACAGAAACGTTAGGCTGTCGGCCGCACGGGCGACCACCGCCTCGCCGCCGCGCCGTCATGCGCACTGGATTTGGCCAGATGACCAGACCGCTTGCTTGCGTCCGACCTCTCGTCGTTTCCGGCGTCCTCGCGCAGACGCTGTTTTGGCTTTTCACCTTGCAGGAGCCGCGGAACGAGGCGCTGCCCTTCGACCTCGTCTTCTTGTGGCTGACCGCGCCCGCGATCCTGCTGGGTTATCGCGATCGCTCCCTCCCGCTCGCGGCAGGCCTCGCCGCCGCGAGCTTCGCGATCAACGCCGGGCTGCTCCTCGCGGCTCTGAACGCAGACTGAGCGCCGCCCGCGATCAGCTGGAGAGCGCCGGGCCGGCGAAGGCCTGCGCATCGAAAGCTCTAGCGCCATCCCCACAGGCAGACGTTCGTCCAAACCTGCTCGAAGCCCGTCCACACGTATTGAAAGCAGTCCGTTCCAAAGTCATGCCCTTTGTAGCACGTCGGGCAATCTCCCGGCAGGCGCGGGGCGAAACGGGAACCGGCCACGACGACCGGGCTTCTGTCGACAAGATCATTTGCGTCGGCTTGCGGCGGCGCGGCGAACAAGAAGAGCGCACAGGCTGATAAGGCAATTCTCTTTCTGCCAGTCATGGCGAACCTCCCAATAGAAAGGGCGATGTCGTCATGTAAGCTTCGCGCCGCTCGCGGCAAGCCATATTCGCGGCAAGCCTTGTTCGCCGCGAGCCATGTTCGCCGCGAGTCCCGTTCTCCCGTAAGCCTGCCGCGGGCTGAAGCGGCGGCGGCAAGCGGGACGCGGGCGCACGCTGCGGCCCGCGTCACGGCCTTTTCGAGACTCGAAAGATCGTTCCCGCGCCATCCTCGCTGATGAACAGCGCGCCGTCCGGCGCGACGGCGACGTCGACGGGACGTCCCCAGACGCGCGTCTCGTCGATGACGAAGCCGCTCACGAAATCCTGATAGGCGCCCGTCGGCTTTCCCGCCGCCGCGCGTCGGCGTGGCGCGGGTCCTCATTGGCGCCGATGTAATACCAGGGCCAGCCATAGAAGGCGCCGGGCGTCACATGCGTCGCATAATCGGGCGGCAGATCGTCTCCGAGCATGTCGCGCTCATTCACGACGCACCAGAGATCATCGGCATTCGGCCGCTCTCAGACCGGAGCAATTTCGAATGCGCTCGACCATGCCGCCGCCCTTCGATTTTTTGCCATTTGCGCAGAGAAAGGCCCGCGCCGCCGGGCGTTGCGCCAATGAGAAACTTTCGGGCGGCCGCGTTGTTCACGCCGCCCGCAAAGAGGACCTGTCAGGAGCGGCCGCGCCCTTTCGTCAGCCCGCTATTTCAGTTGATCCGCCGCCTTGTCGATGGCGGCTTTCGCGCAGGCTTCGTCCTTCTCGCCGCCAGGCGCGCCGGAGACGCCGACGGCGCCGATCACCGTGTCGCCGGCCTTGATCGGCAGCGCTCCCTGCGCGGCGACGACATTGGCGAGATGCACCTGGCCCGAGGTGGGGTTATCCTTGACGCGCTGCGCGAATTCGCCGGAGGGCACGCGAAAGGTGCGCGACGTATAGGCCTTGCGCAAGCTGTTCTCGATCGTATGCGGCGAGGTGTTGTCGCCGCGCAGCGACACGAGCGGCTGTCCTTCCAGACCGACGACGGTCACCGACACATGATAGCCCTGGGTCAGACAGGCGTCATAAGCGGTTTGGGCGATGTTGAGCGCAATCGGCGTCGAAATCGCCTTGAGGGTCAGAAGCTCCGCCCTGGCGACGGACAAGGAGAAACAGCTCGCGGCCAGCAGCCCGGCGGCGATCGTGACGAAACGGGACTTCATTGGAATTTGCTCCACGCAAAGGTCGACGCGGTCGACATGCTCTTTCATACTAAAATGATGCGTTTTGATGGGCAAGGCCGAAAATCGAAAATCTCGTAAAAGCGATAAAGCCCTTCTATCGCAGGCGTCTTGCCGACGTTCGAGCGCCGCTTGACGTCTCCGCCAAAAGGTTCAATATGCACATGTGATAGGATTTATAGATATGTCAAAACATAGAGACCCGCTTGAACCCACCGCCGGCGACGCGGTGGCCGTGCTCGTCGCGGAGCGCCTGCGCAGATTGATCGCGAAGAAAGGCCGCTCCTTCGAGCGATTGGCGGAATTGAGCGGCATCGACCCCTCCGAACTCATGAGGATCGAAGCGGGCGCGGTCACGCCGACCATCAATCACCTTTGGCGGATCGCCAATGCGCTGGGCATTTCCTTCGGCAGTCTCGTGGCCTCGCAAGGCCGCCGCGACGTGCTGGTGTTCCGAAAAGGCGCGCGTCAGAGCGTCGCCTCGGACGACGGGAAATTTCGCACCCGCCCGCTTTTTCCCTATGATTCACAGCGAACGGTCGAATTCTACGAGGTCGAGATCGCTCCGCATCATCGCCACAGCGTCGAGGCGCATGCGCCGGGGACGAAGGAGAATCTCGTCATCGCCAGGGGATCGCTCGAAGTCATCGTCGGACGCGAAGCGCCGCAAAAGCTCGGCGAAGGCGACGCCATCGACTTCCTGGCCGACGTGCCGCACAGTTATCACAATGCGTCGCCCGAGGCCGCCACGGCCTATCTCGTCATCTCCTACGACTCGGCGCCCGGCGAAGCCAATAATTGAGTTTTTTCGAGCATTTTCTTCGATATCGCAGTCGAGGCGGCGCGACATGCTGACCAAGAAAGCAAAATACGCCTTGAAGGCGCTCATCTACCTTGCGCGATTTCGACCCGGCGACGCCGTCGCGATCGAAGAGATTGCGGTCGCCCAGGACGTGCCCCGGAAATTCCTCTCCGCCATCTTATGTGAATTGCGCAACGCCGGCCTCGTCGAGTCGAAGAAGGGCAAGGGCGGCGGCTATACGCTCGCGCGGCCCGCAACCGCCATCTCGGTTGGCGCCGTGGTGCGCGTCATCGACGGGACGCTGGCGCCGATCCGTTGCGCGAGCCAGAAAGGCTTCCAGCGCTGCGACGATTGCCGTGAGCCGGAGCGTTGCGCCATTCGCCTGGTGATGCTCGACGCGAAGCGCGCGCTCGCCAATGTTCTCGACAATTTCACGCTCGCCGCAATGATCGCGGCCCCGGCGGTCGACGGCCCGCTCGTCAAT
Organism: Methylocystis sp. NC52PC; assembly: GCF_055698645.1. Lineage (NCBI taxonomy): Bacteria > Pseudomonadati > Pseudomonadota > Alphaproteobacteria > Hyphomicrobiales > Methylocystaceae > Methylocystis > Methylocystis sp. NC52PC. Next base: position 148,159 of record NZ_CP170125.1, read on the forward strand.
ATGTCCGAAGCCGCCGCCCCCATCGTCCGGCGCCTGCGCGCCTGAAGAAATTTTTCGCCATCGCGTTCGAGGCCTTCTCATTCCTGTCGATTCGCGGTTGACACTCCTTACCTTTTTAGTATGATTTCAGTGGACAGCTCGCCGACCCTTCTTCCTCTGCGCGGCAAGGTGTCCAGCTCCCTCACTTGGCAAGTGACGGCTCGCCTCTCGTCCGGGGCGGGCCGTCATTTTCTTTTTGGGCGAAGGAGCGTTGCGCGGGCGCCAATCAATTTGTCGCCTCTCCGCACATCCCGCGCACCGTGCGCCTCATGAAAAGCTCTGTGGCCGTCGTCTGCTCCAAAAGCCGCGCCTGCGCGCCGCGTCGCGCCCGCAGAGTCGGCGGAATGCGTCACATTATGCTATTTACCCGGTAGACTTTGAAGGTTTTATCGCTTAATTTGCCTTCGTCGCGGCCGCGCGCGCCGCAAGCAACCATTCGCAAAACCGCCCGGGACCGAGGCCCAAGAGATGACATCGACCGCAAAAAAAGCCTATCTCGCCATGTTTCTGAGCGTTTCGATCGCTGCGCTTGCCGTCGCCGCGGAGGGTCAACCCGGAAACCAGACTGTCGCGTCGACCACGGAAGCGCCGAAGCCCGCTTCCAAGCCACATTGGTCCTGGCAGCCCGTGCAGGCGCAATTCATTCCGAATGTGAAGCAGAAGGACTGGCTGCGCACGCCGCTCGACGCCTTCGTGCTGACGAAGATCGAAGCCAAGGGCCTGACGCCGTCCAAAGACGCCGACCGCGCGACCTTCATCCGGCGCGCGACGCTCGACGCCTGGGGCGTCGTGCCGACGCCGGAGGACGTCGCCGCCTTCATCGCCGACGCGTCGCCCGACGCCTATCAAAAACTCGTCGATCGCCTGCTCGCCTCGCCGCGCTATGGCGAACGTCAGGCCCGTCTGTGGCTCGATCTGGCGCGCTACGCGGATTCGACGGGATTCCAGAACGACAGCACGCGGCCGAATTTCTTTCGCTACCGCGATTATGTGATCAAGGCGTTCAACGACGACAAGCCCTATTCGCGCTTCATTCAGGAGCAGATCGCCGGCGACGAGATCGCGCCCGGCGATCAGGACGTGCTGGTCGCGACGGGATTCCTCGCCGGCTATCCCGACAACAGCAATTCGCGCGACCTCGTTCAGCGCAAATACCAGATCACGACCGACATGGTCGACACGGTCGGCCAGGCGATTCTCGGCACGACCGTCGGCTGCGCGCGCTGCCACAACCACAAGACCGACAAATTCACTCAAAAGGATTATTATTCGCTGCAGGCCTTCTTCGCCAATACGGCTTTCGAGGAAAAGGCGCCCGCGAAGAAAGGCGAGCAGGAGCTCGCCTATGAAAAGGCGCAGGCGATCTACGACGAAGCCACGAAGGACATTCGCGCCAGGCAGAAGGCGATCATCGATTCGGTGCGCGACGCGGCGCTCAAATATCACAAGGAGCGTTACCTCACCGACAGCCGTGAATCGATCTTCAAGCCCAAGGAGCAGTGGAACGCGCTCGACCGCTGGGTCAATCACCGGCTCGACGCCGTGACCGACCAGGCGCAGCTCGCCGCCTTCCTGCGCTATGCGGCGGAAGACAAGACCGCGCCCGAGCACAGCCCGGAGATGGTCCAGAAGTTTGAGGAGTATGAAAAGCTCAGAAAGGAACTTCAGAAATACGTCGATAAGCGGCCGACGCGCGGCGCCAACACTTTCACGACGGCGACCGAACTCGGCCATCCCGACGCCCCGCCAACGCATATTTTCTTCGGCGGCAATCACGAACGCCCGCTCGAGGAAGTGCAGCCCGCCTTCCCCGAGGCCATCACCGCGGAGAAGCCCGACATCAAGCCGACGGAGACCTCGTCGGGCCGCCGCACGGCGCTCGCGAACTGGCTCGCGAGCCCGGGCAATCCGCTGACGGCGCGCGTCTTCGTCAATCGCGTCTGGAACCAGTATTTCGGCAAGGGCATTGTCGCGACCGTCAGCGACTTCGGCAAGGCCGGCGACAAGCCGACGAATCCCGAGCTCCTCGATTATCTCGCCGACAGCTTCGTGAAGGACGGCTGGAGCGTCAAAAAGCTGCATCGCGCCATCCTGCTCTCCGCGACCTATCGCCAATCCTCCGACTATCGCGAAGACGTCGCCAAGGCCGACCCGGAAAACAAGCTTCTCGCCGTCTTCCCGCGCAAGCGCCTGGAAGCGGAGCAGATCAGGGACTCGATTCTCGTCGCCTCGGGCAAGCTCAATGAACAGATCGGCGGCCCGAGCGTGTATCCGCCGGTTCCCGCCAATCTCATCGGCGGCAATAATTTCAACGCCGACCCGGCCTGGACGACGTCAAAAGACCCCAAGGATTATGTGCGCCGCAGCCTCTATATCTTCACGCGCCGCAGCCTCCCCTATCCGCTGCTCGAGACCTTCGACATGGCTAATGCGCAGCAGATTCACAGCAAACGCGACGTGACGACGACGCCGCTGCAGGCGCTCACGCTCTACAACAGCGATCAGATCTTCCAATGGTCGCAGGCGCTCGCGGGCCGCGTGATCAACGAAGCCGGACCCGACGAGTCGGCGCGGATCGACCGGCTCTATCAGATCCTGTTCTCGCGCCAGGCCACGGATAGTGAAAAGGACGCGCTGCGGGCCTTCCTGGACCAGCACCAGAAGACGATTGCGCAGAAGGCTGACGACGGGAAGCTCGCCATCGCCATCCCGGTTGGCGTGAAGGAAAAGCCCGCGGAGCCGCTGCGCGCCTCGGCCTTCGTCGATCTCGTCCACACTGTGCTCAATTCGAACGACTTCGTCTATCGCTTCTAATAACGCCGGACAAACAAGGGGATTTACAGAAATGTTGATCAAGAGCTCACGTCGTGAATGGCTGCGCGGAGCGGCCTATGGTCTTGGCGGCTACGCCGTCAGCGGCATGTTGCGGGGCGGCGGCTGGTTCGGCGCGCCGCAGGCGAACGCCGCCAATTTCCTCGATCCGCTGGCGCCCAAGCCGCCGCATTTCGAGCCCAAGGTGAAATCGGTGATCTGGCTGCATATGGACGGCGCCCCGTCGACGCTCGATCTCTTCGACTATAAGCCCGAGCTCGTGCGTCTCGCCGGACAGGAGGTGCCCGAATCCTTCCTCAAGGGCATCAAGACCAGCACGCAGGGCGGCGTCGGCAAGCTCTTCGCCTCCAATCGCACGTGGAAGCAATATGGCGAGAGCGGCGCCTGGTTCTCCGATTGGGTTCCAAACATTGCGCAGCACGCCGACAAGCTCACCTTCATCAAGTCGAGCGTCACGGTCGGCGCGACGCACGACATTTCGATCCTCAAGCTCAACACCGGCGACGTGAGCCCCGGCCGTCCGTCGCTCGGCGCCTGGGTTACTTACGCGCTCGGCTCCGCCAACCCCGATCTCCCCGCCTATGTCGTGCTCTACAACGGCAAGCGCGAGCCGCGCGCCGGCTCGGTCAACTGGAGCTCCGGTTTCCTGCCGGCCGTCTATCAGGGCACGGCCTTCCGCCCCGGCGCGCAGCCGATCCTGCATCAGGCGCCGCCGGATCTCATCGGCTCTCAGCAGCAGCGCGAAAGCCTCGATCTCTTGAAGAAGCTCAACGATCTTCGCGCGGCCGCGCACCCCGAGGACAGCGAGCTCGAAGCGCGCACGCGCTCCTATGATCTCGCCTATCGCATGGAGTCGACCGCGCCGGAGGCCGTCGATCTCTCCAAGGAGACCGAGGCGACCAAGGCGCTCTACGGGCTGAACGAAGACGCGACGAAGGATTACGGCACCGTGCTGCTGCGCGCGCGTCGTCTCGTCGAGCGCGGCGTTCGCTTCATCCAGGTCGTATCCGGTCCGATCGAAGGCGCGGGCGTGGGCGACGACGCGAATTGGGACGCCCATCGCCAGCTCGAAAAGAACCACAGCGCCCACACGCGCGCGGTCGACAAGCCGATCGCCGGTCTCCTCGCCGATCTCGCGTCGCGCGGTCTCCTCGATCAGACGCTCGTCGTCTGGACGTCGGAATTCGGGCGCACCTCCTACGGCCAAAGCGGCGACGGCCGCGACCATAATCCCTGGGGCTATACGCAGTGGCTCGCCGGCGGCGGCCTCAAACATGGCTTCAGCTATGGCCAGACCGACGAGATCGGCCTGAAGACCGTCGAGAATCCCGTCGACACTTACGACGTTCACGCGACGGTTCTGCAACTTCTCGGCCTCGACCATTTGAAGACGATCTATCTGAAGGCCGGCCGCGCGGAACGTCCGACGGTCGTTTACGGCAAGGTCGTCAAAGACATTCTCGCCTGAACGCCCGTGCGTCTTCTCAGCATCCTTCTCATTGGCGGGCTGGCGACAGGCGTCGTCAGCCTCCCAGCGCACGCCGACGACGCGACGCCGACGGCGACGATCGTCATTGAACGCTTTGCTTTCGAGCCTGCCGAGATCGCCATCAAGGCCGGGACGAAAGTCGCGTTCGTCAACAAGGATCAAATGCCCCACGGCGTCGTCGGCGAAGGCGCCGGCGGAGAACTCTTTCGTTCCGAAGATCAGATCGAGGAAGGCGGAACCTTTAGCGTCACGCTCACCAAGCCGGGCGAGATCGCCGTTTCCTGCGGCCTTCACGCCAATATGAAAGGAAGGATCACGGTGACGCAATGAGCGACCGGTTCAAGCCCGTTCACGGATTTTCCGTCGTCGCCTTGGTCGCGCTCGCATCGAGCGCGCCGGTGCTCGCGGCGATCGATCTGCGCGATTACGACAACGACCTGATGCGCGACCTCGACAAGACGATCAAATATTTCGAGCCCGACATCACGGCGAAAAACGCCGACGCCGCCAAGGAGGACGCGCAGATCCTTCTCGACGGCTTCAAATACACCGAGAACTATTTTGCAAAGAAGAACGCCGAGGATGCAGTGGAGATTTCCCGAAAGGGCGTGAAGGTCATCAGCGACGTCATCGCTCGGGTCGACGGCGGCGATTTCGACGCCGCCGCGGCCGCCGCGCGCGAGGCGCCGCAACTCTGCAAATCCTGCCACGATCTCTATAAGCCGCGCCTCGCGCGATAGCGTCGAACTTTCAGGAATCAGCATGACCAGACAAACCGCAAACGACTTCGATCCGGAAGTCTTGAAAATCTTCGACCGCTATGTCCACGGCGACATCAGCCGCCGCGCCTTTCTCGATCGCGTGGCGAAGCTCGGCCTCGGCGTCGCCGGCGCGGCGGCGACGCTCGACGCCTTGCAGCCGCGCTTCGCCGAAGCCGAGCAGATCGCCAAGGACGATCCGCGCATCATCGGCGCGATCACGCAGTTTCCCTCGCCCGAGGGCAATGGGTCGGTGCGCGGCTATCTCGTGAAGCCCGCCAAGACGACGGGGAAGCTGCCGGTCATTCTCGTCGTACACGAGAACCGCGGCCTCAATCCGCATATCGAAGACATTGCGCGGCGTCTCGCGACCGCCAATTTCATCGTCTTCGCGCCCGACGCGCTGGCGCCGCTCGGCGGATATCCCGGCGACGAAGACAAGGCCCGCGAGCTCTTTCAAAAGCTCGATCAGGAAAAGACGCGGCAGGATTTCATCGCCGCCGCAAAGGCGCTCGAAGCGCTTTCCGACGGCAACGGAAAGGTCGGCGTCGTCGGCTTCTGCTACGGGGGCGGGATCGCCAATTTTCTCGCGACCAGACTTCCCGAGCTCGGCGCGGCCGTTCCATTTTACGGCGCGCAGCCGAAGGCGGAGGACGTGAAGAACATCAAGACGCCGCTGCTCCTTCACTATGCCGGCGTCGACGACCGGATCAACGCCGGCTGGCCCGCTTATGAAGCGGCCTTGAAGGACGCCAAGGTCGACTATCAGGCTTTCGTCTATCCGGGCGTCCAGCACGGTTTCAACAATGACACGACCCCGCGCTACGACGCGGCCGCGGCGAAGCTCGCCTGGGGACGCACCATCGATTTCTTCAACGCGCATCTGCGCGGCTGATCGACGCCTTCCACGAAAGGGAACATCCCATGCAAACGTTGTTGCGCTTCGGCGCAGGTCTTCTGTTTCTCATTGGCGCCGCATCGAGCGGTCTCGCGCAAAGCCAGACCGCCGCGCCGGCCGCGCCGCAACCGTCTGCGGCTGCGGCGCCGGCGGGGGAAGCGGTCACGCCGGCGAACGACCCGGCTTACACTTACAAGACGCTGCGCCTCAATCGCAGCGCCTTCGACGCGATCGCCGCGCATCCCGAACAGCTTCTGGTTCTCGACGTGCGACGCCCCGACGAGCTGACGAAATTCGGCGGCTTTCCGGTCTATCTGAGCGTTCAGACGAGCGACGTGCAGAAGAGCCTCGCGTTCATTCCGCGCGAACGGCTCATCGTCGTCGTCTCCAATCGCGCCCATCGCGCCGGCGCGATCGGCGACCTTCTCACCGGCTACGGCTTTCACGTCGCCGGCGCCATTGGCGTGCGCGACTATGAGGACGAAGGCGGAACGCTCGTGCGACTCGCGCCGCCGCCGAAGACCGCCGCCGCCGCTCCCGCGTCCCCCCAGAAATAGGTCCCGATCATGCTCAAGCTCAATATCGGCGGCCTTGCGCTCGCGCTGCTCATGAGCCCGGCGCAGGCCGCCTTGAAGACGGGCGATCGCGCGCCCGACTTCACCGCCCCCGCCGCGATCGGCGGCAAGGACTTCAGCTTCTCGCTCGCGGAGGCGCTGAAGAAGGGCCCCGTGGTGCTCTACTTCTACCCGAAGTCCTTCACGCGCGGCTGCACCATCGAGGCGCATGAATTCGCGGAGAATTTCGATAATTTCGCCGCCGCCGGCGCCAGTCTCGTCGGCGTGTCCGGCGATCCGATCGAGGTGCAACGCGAGTTCTCGACGAAGGAGTGTCGCGACAGATTCCCCGTCGCCGCCGATCCCTCCTTCAACGTCATCAACGCCTATGACGCCAAGCGCCTCAAGCCGAGCGCGAATGGAGATACGGTCGCCGATCGCATCTCTTACATCATCCTTCCCAATGGGAACATCGGCTTCTCGCTCATCGACTCGAACCCGTCGCGACATGTCGAGGCGACGCTCGAATTCGTCCGCAAGTGGCGCGAAGACAACAAGCGCTGATCATCTTTCAAGCCCTCATGGAGCCTTAGTCGCATGCAACGCATCTCTTCGCGCGCTTTTGTCCTTGCCTCTCTCGTCGCCGGCGTCGCCGTGGGCGGCGCCTTGTTCGCCTCGGCGCGCGCCCAAAGCCCGCAGCCGACGCCGCCCTCGCCGTCGAAGCAGGCGGTCGAAAACCGCAAGGCGGCCTATACGCTCATCGGCAATTACTTCCGCTATTTCGGCGGCGTCGCCAAGGGAGCCATTCCTTACGACGAGGCGGAGGCGACGAAACGCGCGACGCGCATCGCCTTCCTTTCGGGGGTTGTCGAAGACGCCTTTCCGGAAGGCTCGAATGTCGCGGAGCCCGAGTCCAAGGCCAAGCCCGACGTGTGGAGCAACCGCGCCGACTTCGACAAGAAGCTGAAGGATTTCCAGGCGCACGCCCAGGCGCTCGCCGAAACCAACGCCAAGGAAAAGGCCGCGACAGACAGTTTGAAGACGGCGATCGCTTCCCTGGCGCAGGACTGCAAGGGCTGCCACGAAACCTACAAGGCGAAGTAAGGCGAGACGGCGACGGGGCACGACATGACCACGCTCGACACTGACGATCTCTCGACAAGAGCCGCGCGCCAGGCGCAGGACTTTCACAAGGTCTGGGACTGGCCGACGCGGCTCTTCCACTGGAGCCTCGTCGCCGCCATCCTCGGCGCCTATGCGACGAACCGATGGGGCGCGAGCTATTTTACGGCTCACCTTTTCTTCGGCTACGCCACCATCGTCCTCGTCGTCTTCCGCATCGTCTGGGGCTTCGTCGGGACGCGCCATGCGAGATTTTCCAGCTTCGTCGAAGGCCCGCGCGGCGTGCTGCGTTATGTCAGCGCCCTCGGCCGGGGACGCAAGACCCGCTACGCCGGCCATAACCCGCTCGGCGCGGTGATGACGCTCATTCTTCTTGGCGCGCTCGGCGCAGAGGCAACGCTCGGGCTTTTTGGCGATGACGAGATTTTCAACGCGGGGCCGCTCGCGGGCCTCGTCAGCAAGGACGCAAGCCTCGCGCTCACCAGCCTGCATCGAAAATTCTTCTATGTGATTCTGTTCGCCATCGTCCTGCACGTCGGCGCCGTCTTCGCCCATGTGCTGTTGAAGGGCGAGCCGCTCATTCGCGCCATGCTGACGGGCTTTAAGCCCGCCGGCCTCGTCTTGCCGGAGGAGGCGATCGTCTCCTCCCGCGGCGTCCTCGCCGTCGTTCTCCTGACGGTGCTGGTCAGCGCCCTGGCGCTCGGACTGCAACTGGCGCCGCCGCAGGACATCGACGTCGCTGGATTTTAACTCTACTCCACAACTATGGTTAATAAGGGCGGGCGACGACTGGCCACGCTGATCGCCGACCCTGGGCCGCGCTCCGCTAAAGAGCGCGGCTTTTGTTTTTCATGTTTCATTTGTTGCTATTTTGCAACTGAGTGGAAAAAACGCCGACGCAAGCCGCGACGCGCCCCGAAATCCCCCGAGCGAGCTTGACCAGGCTCTTTAATCCTACATAGTTAGTAGATCAACTAATCGGCCAGTCGGCACAAGGGCGTGGAGTTAAACATGACGTGCAGCGCTACGGCGTCTCGCAGGAAGCTTCTCTCGGGCGTCGGACTTGCGCCGCTCGCCTTCATGGGCGGCGTCATCGCCGTCGCAACCGCGCAGGCGGAGGACGCGCAGGTTGAAGAGGTGAAAGTCACCGCCCGTCAGCGTGAGGAAAAGGCGCAGGACGTGCCGCTGCCGGTCAGCGTCGTCGGCGCCAAGACGCAGGAAAGGGAACGGCTCGAGCGCCTGCAGGACTTCGCGCAGAAGGTGCCGAATTTCGTTCCGTCGATCACCAATCCGCGCACCTCCGCCATGTCGATTCGCGGCATTTCCGGCATCTCCGGCGGCGCGGATGGTTCTGAATCGGCGGTCGGCCTCATCGTCGACAATGTCTTCTACACCCACGTCGGCTTCCAATGGGCGGATTTCGTCGACCTGCAATCTTTCGAGGTCGCGCGCGGACCGCAAGGCACGCTGCTCGGCAAGAACACCACCGTCGGCGCCGTCGTCATTCGCACGCAGCTCCCGGCCTTCGCGCGTTCGGCCACCTCTGAAACGACCTTCGGCAATTACGACCGCGTCACTCAGAAATTGAACGTCACCGGGCCGATCATCGACGACAAGCTCGCCTATCGCGTCACCATGTATTACGACCGCGGCAACGGCTGGATCAACAATCAGTTCAACAGCCAGCAGCTTCTCGACAATAATCGCTGGGGCGTTCGCGGGCAGCTGCTTTACGTCGGCGACAATTTCACCGACCGCCTGATCTTCGACCGGCTGCGTTCCGACGAATACAACAATTACGCCGGCGTTATTGGCGACTCGTTTCCGCTATGGGCGAACGGAACCCGGGCGACGACCTATTCGCAGAATGTCGCGACGCGTTTGCGGCAACCCATTCTCACCTACAACCCCTACCGGCCCTATATGACCCGCCTGGGCAAACTCGATCAGAGAACCACGGGCGCCTCGAACGAGGTGAACTATCAGATCGGCGACAATACGCTGACGGCGGTCAGCGCCTGGCGCGAATTCACGCTGCATCCCAATAACTCCACCGGCAATAATCTCTTAGACATCAGCAGCAACGCCTATGACGTCTGGGTAGATCAATATTCGCACGAGACGCGGCTCGCCTCGCCCGCCGGGCAGGAGCTCGAGTGGACGATCGGCAATTATAATCTCTATGAAAAGGTCTTCTCCTACAATCACGTCGACTACGGCTCCGACGCCTCGCAATGGTTCTCCAACAACTTCAACGCCAATCCGTTCAACCTGTGGGGGCTCTCCTATCGCAACGACGGCAAGGCGCGCACCTTCAGCACGGCGGCCTTCGCCCAGGCGACCTGGCATATCGACGAACAATGGGCGGTGACCGCGGGCCTGCGCGACACCTATGAGATCCGCGAAGGCTCCAATTTCGGATGGATCCAGGGCCTGACCAATTTCAACCAGATTGCGGCGGTCAGCCAGGCGACGGGCGGCACGACCTATTTCGACACGGGCGGTCAGCGCAAAACCGTCAATTCGCTCTCCGGACTGTTCAACCCCTCCTATCGGTTCAATGAGAATGTGATGGCCTATGGCTCCGTCGCCCGCGGCGAGAAGTCCGGCGCGGTCAACACGCAGGCCCTGCCCATCTTGAACAGCCGGGGCGTGTTTCAGGCCTGGCAGCCGGTCATCACCAAGCCGGAAGTCTCCTGGGACTACGAGCTCGGCGTGAAAACGAACTGGCTCGACAACCGGCTCATCGTCAACGCCAACCTCTATTGGAACGATATTTTCGATTTCCAGTCGGTGCTGGTGAACACCGATTACACCGACGTCAACGGCGTGCCGATCCGCAAGAATTTTCTCGGCAACATCGGACATGTGCGTCTGCGCGGCTTCGAATTCGACGGGCGCTGGAGCCCGATCGACCGCCTGTGGTTTACTTTTGCGGGCGCTTACACCAATGCGCAATATGTCGATTACGCCAAGGCGGCCGCGCCCGCCGAGTGGCTGTGGCCGGCGTCCTCCAACGTCAATGGCGCGCCGGCGCCGCTTTACATGAGCCTTTCCGGACACAGCATCACCGGCGGCGTCTCCGGCAATAATCCCGTGGCGCCCGTTTCCGGCAATGTCGGCTTCAACCACGAATATCCGCTCGGGCCCGTCCTGCGTGATTATGGCTTTGCGGGTCCGGTCACGCTGTTTTCCTATTCGAACGCGGCGTGGAGCGCAAAGACGCAGCTTTCCAACCCCAATTCGGTCTATCCGCTGTTCATGCCCGCCTACGCGATCTGGAACGCCGGCGTCGGCCTCAAGACGGATGACGAGGGCTACAGCTTCAACCTGTGGGTCCGCAATCTGCTCAACGAACGCGTCTTCATCGCGCAGACCGTGGGGTCCGGCGGCTCGAACGGTTCGTTCTCGACCGTGACCTTCTCGGCCCTCAACCCCCGCACTTTCGGCGCCACGCTCCGCATCAAGCTTTACTGACCCTTCCTCTCGAGGAGTTTCCCGCATGAACCGTCCAACTTGCCTGCGCCTCGCCGCCCTCGCCTTCGCCCTCGCCGCGAGCGGCGCGCGCGCCGCCGATCTTCCCAACGCCAAAGCGCCGCCCCCGCCGCCGCCCCCGCCAGTCTTCAGCTGGCAGGGCGGCTATATCGGCGGCTATGCAGGCGCGCTGCTCGGCGAAGGCTCCTTCACGCTCGGCAACCAGACGCCGTTGCGCGGCGCGGCCTTCGTCGGCGGCGGCGCGCTCGGCTATAATTATCAGTGGACGGAAACGATCCTTCTCGGCCTGGAAGCGGATATCGGCTACCGCGGCGTCATCCGAGCCGGTTTCACCGGGAATGTTTATCCAAGCGCCACCAACGCCGGCGTGCTCGGCACGGTCCGCGGCCGCGTCGGCTACGCCGTCGCGCCGCGCTGGCTGCTGTTCGTGAGCGGCGGGCTCGCCTATGGCACGAATTTTCTGCCGAACAGCGTGACGTCTTACGCGCCGCTGGCCTATGGCCGCATCAACAACGGCCCGACCGTCCGGCCTGGATGGGCCGCCGGGGCCGGCTTCGAATACGCCTGGAGCGACCGCATTTCGATCAAGGGCGAATATCTCTACGCCTGGCTCGCCGACACCGGCGTTTCCTACACGACGAATGTCGGCGTCTTCGGCGCCAATGTCTCGAGCCAGGGGCATATCGTGCGCGGCGGCGTCAATTACCATTTCGCCGCCGGCGCGCCCGCCGCGGCGCCTGTACTGCCCCAATAACCTGCAAAACCACTTAGAAAAACCTCACGCACGCTCGAGGCGGAAACGCTTCGGGCCCGTGATTCATTGGGGGAACGCTCAAAAGTCGCGCAGAGGCGCCGTCACTTTCTATATTGCGTCTATAGGATTTATCGGTTACTCAAACGGAGGCTCCGAGCTTCAAGAAAGAGGGCGTTTCAGATGGCGACAGCTGTTGCAGCGGATTTGGAAGACGCAGTCGCGGATGCCCCCTTCTCCTCGAACCCGCACGGCGTGCAGGGCCTGCTTCAACCAACGCCGGACCGCCCGCACTACAAGGCGCAGCTCGCCGCCGCCGCGATCTACGCGCTGCTGCTCGGCCTCACCGTGACATTGTCCTTCAAGGCGGCGGAAGTCGCGATCGAAGAGCAGCAGGTCATCGAACTGGCCCCGCTGCCGGCGGAGGAGCCGCCGCTCGAGGACGTTCTGCCCGAACCGGAGGAGCTGACGCTCCCCGAGCCGCCGCCGCCGATGCTGGACCCGATTGCGCCCGTCGAAGAGGCCCCCAAACCCAAGCCGGTCGAAAAGCCCAAAGTCGAAAAAAAGGTCGAGCCGCGGCCGCGCAATGACGCGAAGCCCGCGCCCGCCCAGCCGCGCGCGGCGGCCCCGACGGGCGCTCGGACCGACGCGCCCGCCGTTCGCGCGCCAGCGGCGCCGCCCGGCGCGACGCCGTCCGCGATCGCCAACCAGTTCCACGCCTGCATGCAGCGCGCGGCGGCGAACGCCTATCCCGAAGCCATGGCGCCGCGCACCGCGCATATCGCCTATCACGCCTCGTTCAGCGCGACGGGCTCGATGACCTCCTTCTCGATTTCGCCTTCGGGCATTGGCCCCTTCGACGCCGTCGCGAACCGCCTCGGCGCCCGCTGCGGCTCGGTCGCCGCGCCCGGAAAGCCGGTGTCGCTCTCCGGCGCCTTCACCTTCAGCCCATAAGAGTCACGAGAAAGGCAATTTACATGGCGGATCCAGTCTCCACGACAGCTTCGGCGGCGCTTGCGCATACGTTGACGCCGATCGAACTTTTCCTTCAAGCCGACGCGATCGTCAAAAGCGTTATCGTCCTTCTCATCATCGCTTCGGCCTGGGGGTGGGCGGTGATCGCGGAAAAGCTCGTGCGCCTGCGCATTCTGCATAAGCGCGCCGACAGGCTCGTCGCCAGCATTCAGGGCGGGCTTCCGGTCGCGGCGGTCGCCGAGAGTTTCGCCGACGCCGCGCCGAGCGATCCCCTGGTGCAGGTCTATACGGCCATGGTCGACGAGCAGACGCGCTCCGCCGACCTCGTCTATACGGAGGCGCAGCGCGACTCGCTTCAGGAGCGCGTGCATCGCGTCGCCCAACTCGCGAGCTCGAGCGCCCTCGATCAATTGCAGGCGCGGCTGCCGGGCCTTGCGACGATCGGCGCGGTCGCGCCCTTCGTCGGCCTCTTCGGCACGGTCTGGGGCATCATGAACTCCTTCCAGGGCATCGCCGCCTCCAACAACACCAGCCTCGCGGTCGTTGCGCCGGGCATCGCCGAAGCGCTGTTTGCGACCGCGCTCGGCCTCGTCGCGGCCATTCCGGCGGTGATTTTCTACAATCGCATCAGCACCGACATCGGCGCCTATGGCAAGCGCCTCACCGCCTTCGTCGGCGTCTTCGAAGTCGAACTGTCCCGTCAGCTGTCAAAGAGAGGAGAGCGCAATGGCCTTCGCGTTGCGTAAGCACGATTCCGAATTCGACTCGCAGCCGATCGCCGACATCAACGTCACGCCGCTCGTCGACGTCATGCTGGTGCTGCTCATCGTCTTCATGGTGGCGGCGCCGCTGATGACCTCCGGCATCCCGGTCGATCTGCCAAAGACCCAGGCCAAGCAGCTCAACGATCAGCAGCCGCCGATCGTGGTGAGCGTCGACGCCAGCGGCTCCTATTTCGTCGACAAGAAGGAAGCGTCCGGGGTCGAAGGGCTGCTCGCCGTGCTCAAGGCGAACAGCGAGAACAACAAGGATCGCCGCATCCATGTCCGCGCCGACAAGGCCGTCGCCTATGGCAAGGTCGCCGAGGCCATGGGCGTGATCAACGCCGCCGGCTACGAAATGGACGCCCTCGTCTCCGCGGGCGGCGCCTCGGGCCCCCGCGCCGCCGCGGCGGGGCAATAGGGCGCGCGAAGGTCCCGGGCCGGGAGGCGCGGCCGCCGCCGTCCTGGCGGCGCGCCCCCCTCCCGGGACGTCTTTTTGTTTTGGATTTTGAGACCGCCTCGGCCTTTCCGGCCGTCGAGACTTTAGCTTTTGCTGATAATTTCATATATACCGGATCGGTAAACATGCGCGGGCAACGCCGCGCCCCGCTCCAACGATCCGGCAAGGAGGCCCGCCCGGGGCCTTGACGTCACCATGCTCTCGAACAAAGCGAAATACGGCCTGAAGGCGCTGATGCACATCACCTCGGCGGAGGGAAAGTGCCTCGCCGGAGACATTGCGGCCGCAAACAATATTCCGAGAAAATTTCTCGACGCCATTCTCGTCGAACTGCGCAACGCCGGCATTCTCAACAGCCGCAAGGGCAAGGGGGGCGGCTATCATCTGGCCCGCCCCGCCGAGAAAATCACCGTCGGGCAGATCATCCGCATTCTCGACGGACCGCTGGCGCCGATCGCCTGCGCGAGCCGCACCGCCTATCAGCGCTGCGCCGATTGCCCCGACGAGGACGCCTGCGCCATCCGCGACATCATGCTCGACGTGCGCGACTCGATCGCGCTGATCCTCGACCGCACGACGATTTCGGCGCTCTGCAATCGCGGCAACCGCGACGCGCATCTGCTGCGATAAGTCAGTCGGTTTTCGGCTTCGGCCAGTTGTCCGGCGCGTCGCGGGGGCCGACCGGCGTCGTCGTGACGGGGCCGACGCCGACGATCTGGACGATGACCTCTTCGTCCCCCGCGACGTCCCAATGCTGCCATTGGCCGGATGCAGCATGTCGGAGCCGGCCTTCCCGGGCGTGGCGGCCGCGCAATCCCGCTTCTCGCCGACGCCCGTCCACCACACGCCCTTGATGACCGTGGCGTGGCGATCCTGCGAGTGAAAATGCGGGCTCGAATGGGATCCCGGCGGAAAGCGGTTGCGCACGACGTAGACGCCGGGCTTGGACGGGTCGCCGTAGATCACCGCCTGCGACGGCCCGGCGCCGAGCGGCGATTTGAAGGGGACCTGTTCGGGGAGCAGGCGGAGGAAGCCCCCGTCGGTCTCCGCGCCGACCGGGAGAGCGAGGGCGACGAGCGCCGCAGACGCGACGAGCGCGGCGGCGAGCGGCGCCGAGACGGAACCTTTCATCGAACGTCTCCTGAAATGCGCGGCGGCCTGCTGGGCCGAACCGCGTCTTGACGCCCCTCGTGCTTCGAGACGCCTGCTGCGCAGGCTCCTCAGCATGAGGGGCTTTTTGCAACCATCTTCGAACGCTCAGGCCTCATCCTGAGGAGCCGCCGACGGCGGCGTCTCGAAGGGCGAGGCCGCGTTATTCCGCGCATCCTCACCGGCTCTCCGAGAGGATCATCGCGGCGGCTCTGGCGTCCTCCGCGCTGTCGAAAATGAGATTTTCGAGCGCGGTGAAATGGCGCGCCATGGCGTAGAAGCGGAATCCTTCCGGCGAGCGCGCGACGACGCCGACCGGCGATGCGGCGATCTTGATCAGATAGACATGAAACATCGGGCGCGCTCCTTCACTTCGACGAAAGGTGGAAATTGACATTCTCGGGCGGAACGACGGCCGTCTCGCTGTGCGGCGTCCCCGTCGGCGCCCAGTCGTAGGGAACGGGCTCGGCGCGATAGACGGCGTGATTGACGGTCGGCCGGCCGGTTTCCGCATCCTTGCCGCGGCGCGGATAGGGATTGACATATTCCCACACGATCTCGCCCGTGGGCGTCACCTGGAAGAAGCGCCCGATCTGGCCTTCGTCGATGAAAGTATTGCCGTTCGCGAGCCGCCGCGCGTTGCTGATATGGGTGGAGCGAAACGTCCAGCCGGGCTGGCCCGAGCTCGCGCCGGTATATTGCCAGACGATTTCCTTGGTGACCGGATTGATCTCGAGAACGCGCGACCCGCCCGTGTAACTGACCGCCGCATGCGGATAGCCGGCCTCGCCCTGATTGTCGAAGACGAGAAGATTGCCGGCGCCCGGCAATCCCTTCGCAATGATCTGCGCGTCGTGCTGGCCGGAAATCTGGTCCACGGACCGTGGCGTCTTGCGCGACGTCGTGCTCCCGTCTTCCGAGATCGGCGGAAAATGCGGCCCGAGCGTCCAGACGATCTTGCGCGTCTTGCGGTCGACGATGGCGATGAAATTCGCCGAGCGCGAATCGAAGATGAGATTGTCGGGCGCGAAGCGCTGATCGCCTTCGTCGAACCAGTGGTTGGGTCCGACGGTCTTGAGATTGTTGACGTGCAGGAAATCGGCGTTCTTCGTCGCCTTGACGAGCTTCAATTCCTCGGCGGTGAAGCCGATCTCGTCGAGATGATCCGAGGCCGCCCAGGTCCAGACGATATCGCCCTCGGGATTGACCTCATAGGCGACGTCGTCGAGCGACTGCGGCGCGGCGAAGCCCGGCAAGGGATAGAGAACGTTTGCGAGAACGAGCGTATTGCCGTTCGGGAGCCGCGCCATGTCGTGATGCTGCTGCGCGCGTCCGCCCGGCGCGCTCGGCCCGAAGCGCCAGACCGGCTTGCCGTCCCAATCGACTTCGCCGACAGTCTTGCGAATGCGCGTGAGAACGCGGCCCGGAACGAGATCGGTCCCCTTCCCTTCTTCGCTCTCGAGCGTCACGAAGACATGGCCGCGCTGGCCGTCGATCAGCGCCGGATCGATGAAGGTCACGGGCTGGCCCGCATATTTCCATTCGTGCACGACCTTGCCGGAAAGATCGATGAGCATCGAGACGTCGTCGCCGCCGGTAAAGAGCACGAAGGAATTATACGCCCGCGCCGGATCGTAAATCGTCGCCCCCGTCGGATAGACGCTGGGTTCGGCGGCGGCCGGCGCGATCGCCGTCAACGCCAAAACAACCGCGCCCGCGCCCTTCGCCATCTTCCGCGTCGCCTTCGACATGTCGTCACCTCCGTTCGTCCTGGTCGATCTGCTCACTATATTCCTACTAAAAATGTATGCAATACCCCGCGACGAAAATCGTGACTATCGGCATTCTGCTGCGTTTTGTCCCTAATTTTGCCGGCCAGGCTTTTATTTCACAGACTTTATGGATATGTTTTGCCCGTCCTTGCAGCCGAGGAGTCGAGATGATGACGCGACGGCGTTCCGTCCTTTGCCTTGTGCTTTCCGCCGTTTTGCCCGTGGCCGCGCTGGCGCAGTCGGCGCCGTCGCTCGACGCCGACGACATTGGCGGGCGCGTCGTCAGCCGGCAGGGCGCCGAGGCGGGCGTGTGGGTCATCGCGGAGACGACGGATCTCGGCGTCCGCTTCGCGAAGATCGTCGTCACCGACGACGCGGGCCGCTATGTCATTCCGGATTTGCCGAAAGCGACATACCGCGTCTGGACGCGCGGCTACGGCCTCGTCGATTCTTCGAAGAGACCCGCCGAGCCCGGCCAGCGCCTCGATCTCGAGGCGACGATTGCGCCCAATCTCGCCGCCGCCGCGCAATATTATCCGCCGATCTATTGGCTTGCGCTGTTGAGCGTGCCGGGCCGCGAAAATTTCCCCGGCACGGGCGCGGGCGGCAACGGCGTGCCGGAAAATTTCAAGACGCAGGAGCAGTGGCTCGATTTCGTCAAGACCAATGGCTGCGGACCCTGTCACCAGATCGGCAATGTCGCGACGCGCACGCTGCCGGCGTCGCTTCAGCATTTCGACTCATCAATCGACGCCTGGCGGCGCCGTCTCCAGTCCGGACAGGGCGGAACGGCGATGATCAACGCAATCGCGCGCCTCGATTCCGCCGACGGCGGCCAGCTCGCGCGTTTCGCCGAATGGACCGACCGCATCGCCGCCGGCGCGCTCCCGCATGAAACGCCGCCGCGCCCGGCGGGCGTCGAGCGCAATCTCGTCGTAACGGTGCGCGACTACGCCGACGCGCGCCATTATCTCCACGACCTCGCCTTGACCGACAGGCGCAAGCCGACGGTCAACCCTTACGGGCTGATCTATGGCGCAACCGAGCTCGGCAGCGACGACGTGCCGGTTCTCGATCCGGTGAAAAACACCAAGACGCTGCTGCCCGCCAAGGTTCGCGACGCCGATACGCCGAGTTCGCTCCTCGCCAATCCGGTGATCGCGCCCTCGCCGTATTTCGGCTCGGAGGCCCTGTGGGACAGCAAGTTCAACGCCCATACGCCGACGATGGACGCCGAGGGGCGCATTTATTTCGCCGCCCAGACGCGCGCGCCCAAGAATGCGCCCGATTATTGCGCCGGCGCCTCGCCGCTGCGTTCGGCGCAGCTCTATCCATTGCCCGCGAAGCCCGAAGGCTTCGTCGGCAATGCGCGTCAGGTCTCGGTCTATGATCCGAAGACGAAGCAATGGTCCTTCATCGACACCTGCTTCGGCTCGCATCATCTGAATTTCGCGCAGGACGCCGACAATACGCTTTTCCTGAACAATGTCGGCCAGGGCGAGCTCGCGATCCTGGGCTGGGTCAACACGAGAAAGTTCTGGGCGACCGGCGACGCGGCGGGGTCCCAAGGATGGACCGCGCTCGTCGTCGACACCAATGGCGACGGCAAACGCTCGGAGAATTATAACCAGCCCGGCAAGCCGCTCGATCCGACGAAGGACACGCGCGCGCCCTATGGTCTCTACAGCGTCGCCGCGAGCCCGCTCGACGGCTCGGTCTGGGGCTCGAACCTCACCTTCCCCGGCTATGCGGTGCGCGTCGCGCTCGGGCCCAATCCGCCCGAGACGGCGCTGACGGAAATCTACAAAGTGCCCCCGCCCGGCTATGGAATCCGCGGCGCCGACGTCGACCGCGACGGCGTGTTCTGGGCGGCGCTCGGCAGCGGGCATCTGGCGAGCTTCGATCGCCGCAAATGCAAGGGGCCGCTCAATGGCGCGGGCGCCGAAAAGGGCGAGAAATGCCCCGAGGGCTGGAGCTTCCATCCCTTGCCGGGACCGGGCTTCGCCGGCGCGCCGGGCGCGGCGGAGACGCCCTATTACGCCTGGGTCGATCAGCACGACATTCTGGGGCTTGGACCCAACACGCCGTTTGCGACGGGCAATCAATCGGATTCGCTGCACGCGCTCGTCAATGGGCGGATCGTCGAATTGCGCGTGCCCTATCCCATGGGCTTTTACGCCAAGGGCGTCGACGGCCGCATCGACGATCCGTCGATCGGCTGGAAGGGACGCGGCCTGTGGGCGACCTCCGGCAACCGCACGCCCTTCCACATCGAGGCGATCGACGCGCCGGCGCCGGGCGCGCCGGGCCGCGCGCCGGAAACCTATTCGGCGCCGCTCGTCGTGCAGTTCCAGCTGCGCCCCACGCCGCTGGACCATTAACGAAAGAAATGCATCGCATGTCAAAGACGAAATGGCTTTCGATCGCCCTCTTCGCCCTCGCGCCGCAGGCCGCCGCCGCCGAGCCGACTTTGCCGCCCTGCCCGTCGAGCCGCAAGGTCGTCTGGACCGACTGCCGCGGCGCCTACACTTACGACGACTGGTCGAAATATGTGGGCGCCTTCAAGGACGACAAGCGACACGGCGAGGGGACGATGACCTATCCGGACGGCCAGACATATCGAGGCGGCTTCAAATACGACCGCCGCGACGGCCCCGGCGTCTACACGAGCCCGAACGGGTCGAAGTGGACGGGCGCGTTCAAGAACGACAGACCGAATGGTCCAGGCGTCCTGAC
>NZ_CP170126.1:0-165099 GCF_055698645.1 Methylocystis sp. NC52PC
TTGGCGTTGCGTTCGGCGAGATAGGCATTGATGTCGTCAACCAGCTCCTTTACCGAGGCAAAGCTGCCCGATCGGATGACATCCTCGGTCAGATCGGCGAAGAACCGTTCGACCAAATTGAGCCACGATGAGGATGTCGGCGTGAAGTGCATATGGAAGCGCGGACGCTTGGCGAGCCATGCCTTCACCTTTGGATGCTTGTGGGTCGCGTAGTTGTCAGCGATCAGGTGCAATTCGAAGCTCTTGGGTGTCTCCCGGTCTATCTGCTTGAGAAAGCGCAACCATTCGACATGTGTGTGGCGCTGCTCGGTGCGCGTGATCAGCTTGCCCTGCAGATAGTCGAGCGCCGCGAACAGCGTGGTTGTGTCGTGGCGCCTGTAGTCATGCGTGATCGTGCGCGGATGACCGGGACTGAGCGGCAAACTGGGTTGTGAGCGCTCCAGCGCTTGGCATTGGCTTTTCTCGTCGCAACACAGCACCAGCGCATTCGTCGGCGGGTCGAGATATAGGCCGATCACGTCCCAGAACTTCCTCTCGAAGTCAGTGTCGGTCGACAGCTTGAATGTCCTGGTGACGTGGGGCTTCAAGTCGTTCTTCGACCAGATGCGCTGCACCGTGCTATGGGAGACGCCGGCGTGGCGACCCATGCTGCGCACACTCCAGCGTTTGCGTCCCTTCGGCGGCTGCGTGACTTCGGTCACGACGCGAGCGACTTTCCTCGTCGGGATCGAAGGTTTGCGACCCCGTCCTGCGGCTTCTTCAAGGCCGGCGAGCCCGTGCATCTCGAAACGTTTCGACCATGTCGAGACACGCTTTGCCGTCGTCTTTAATCGCGCCGCTGTTTCAGCGACGCCGATGCCGTCGAGGTCGAAGAAGAATAATCTCGGCGCGCTCGCGTTCGCGCACCAGGCTCGTCCTTGCGCGCGCCCGCCGCCGCAGTTCCTCTACGACCTCTGCTTCAGCCTGTATCCGCTTGATTGGCCGCGCCATCTCAGTAAGCCTTCCTGCAAATCACTCGCAGGGAGATTATAGTCGATATTTGAGAGACGGGACACTAGACTCGGCCAGCGGGGGCCAAGGCGATGAAGCTGAGAGTTGAAATGACGCTCACGGCCGAAACAGCCCAGAGGCTGAAGGAGACGGGCGAACGCATCGCGGCGATGAATCTCGGGGACGATGGTATGCTCGCGGCGGCTATCCTGATGCGCATAGCTGAGGATTATGAGCGGGCGCGCGAGGTGAAGGCGGCTGGAACAATTCCGCTGGAGAGTCTCAACGCCGAAAATGACGAATAGGCCAGAGGCGCACATGGTTAGGATCGTCGAACACCGCAGCGCTCTTCCAACTGGGCCGATCCTTGCGATGAACGTGCGCCACGACGGCAGCGCGGAGCCGGCCGTTTTCGCCCACATAGCAGTCGAGGTTTTCGGTCAGCGTGCGGAGCCCGACGCCTTCCCCGAACGCATGCCCGTCGAAGAGGCATTCCTGCAGGCGCTCGCCTATGCCGAACGCGCCGAGCTCACGGTGATCTGGATTGACGACCCCGGCGGGTTGTTCCCGCCGGAGAAACGCCCAGTTCGAGATGTGGGCAAGTAATATACAAGCCGCGAAGCGCAGCGCGTGAAGCTGAGGAAGGGGAAGGCAGAATGACGATTTTTCGCTCGCTTTGGGGAAAACGGCCGAAATTCATGCGAGGGCGCGGAAATCAGCCTGGAGAGGACGACGAGAGCTATTTCGTCGCGATTGTGTTTATCGGCTTCGCGCTTTTATTTGTCGTTCTATTCGCATTTTAGACGTGCACCCACACGGTCGATTACGCTGGCGGCCAGCAACTCCCGGAGGATGACCGCCAGCCCTCGCCCGCTGCATGCGACGGGCGGCGAGATTGCGGCGATATTCACGCCGGAGAAACCTACACGGCCGACGCTTGGCCGTCGATGGCCGCCAGCCCGGTTTTGTCAGCATGGCCGATCGAGCTGGCCATGCGCGAGGCCCTCAGACGACTGGATTGCGCGAATTGAGATCGGCAAGGATCGCCGCTTTCATGGCGTACATTGTCGGGAAGCATCTTGGCCTGGAAATTTCCGAGTTCGCGCTGAAAATGCCATCAAATGGGGTCTTCCTCACTTTCTGTTGCAGTGAATCCTACACAGGAAGCAGCCGGGCCCGGAGGAGTTCTGGCCCCGCTCGACCATACATCGTTCGTTTGAGCGCTTTCAACCGATTGATTTGTCCTTCTGTCTGGCCGTTGGTCCACGGCTCAGTGATCGCATTTCTCACCGCGTCGATGTCTCTCTGCGCCGTGCGAGCGAAACGTTGCATCGCGTACAAGCCCGATTTCTGGGCGTCTCTCAGCCAGGCGCCAAGCTTGCTGGCCTTCTTGCTTTTTAGCATGCCCCTGAAACGCATAGCGAGCCGACGCATTGTTGCGAACTCTGGCCAGTCCGTTTTCATGGCATCGACTTTTGCAGCTTGATTGACGGTCAACAGCCCACGCGGTTTGATGCAGAGCGCGGCGGCGACGATCGGCGAGATCGAACGTCCGGTTGCCGGATCCAGTGGCTGCGGCCTTGGAACAATCAGTGCGGTCCTTGTGGTTTTGCGTTTCGGATTGCGCCATTTCGCCAGCAGCCGTTCGAGATTTGATAAACTGCCGGTGTAACCGCGCGCTCTGTCATGCCTGCGGCGCGTTCCGGGAAGAGATCGAGCACCTCCCGTCGCTCCAGGTCCACGATGATGGTCCCGTAAGTGGAGCCTTTGCGCCAAGCCCAATCATCGACGCCCACGACGCGCGTCGTCTCCTCCGAGCTGCGCGCCTTTACGTCGTTTGAGACAGCGCAGGATCGTGTCGTCGCTCGTCGGCATACCAATTCGCTTGATCAAGCGCTCTCCCGGACGCCCGCCCACGCCATGGCCGAGAAGAAAAATGATTTTCGGTAGCCCGCTCGGTGCGGCGCGCTCGTGGCGCCGCGACCTCGGGCAGCAGCGCGGTGAACGTCTTACGCTCGCAGGCTTCGTTTCGACACTGCCAGCGCTGGAGGCGAAGCTTCACAGCAACTGGGGCGCCTTGCGCCGGCAAGTCTTGTAGAAGGCGCTCATGCCAGCCGTGGCGGCGTGTTGATCGCCCTCCACAATCTGGGCAGACACCGGACCCGACGGCCGCTGCCGAAATCATCCATTGGCTGCCGAGTTGCTTGGCCTCCAAAATGCGTATGCCCTGTCCGAGGGACCAAACCGATTTTCTTTCCACGCGGCCAAGCTATGGCCTTGCTCCCAATCGATCAAGGGCGCAACAGAAAGTGAGGAAGACCCCTCAAATCCGACCGCCGGTGAAAGGGGAGCATACTGGCGCAAGGAAGGGCATTCGTCTCGCGCCCGCATCGAGGAATGTGGGGTCGATAGGAGTCCTACCGGAGCGAACACATTGATAGAAGACTCAATATTGCGCACTGTAGCTCCGATCAGCATTTTCAGACAGCAGTGTTGTTGAGATCCAACCATCGCTTTTTTCTAGTAACAAGTGGAGCATTCTGCAGCCGCCAAACTGAGACCCCAGTCGGTCTCTTCGCTTCGACCAGATAGACATCGCTATAGGAAAGGCCTATAGGAGCATAAGTTAGATTGGATCAAAGAGGGGCGATTCGGCATGGCTCGTGTGGTTTTCTTCAGATCCGAAGCCTATCCTCATTGCGCTCCTCAGAAAGAGCGGTTGGTTGCGCTCGGCCATAATGTCGAAAGCTTCGATCTGATGAGGCGAGCCTTGGAGCGTATCAAGTTTGCGGCCGTTCTTCGGCTCAAAACCAGTTCGAGAATGGTTTAATCCGCACGCGAGTCGCATCGTATCCGGAGAAATCGACCCTGATCGCATCACTCCTCAAACCGCGCTAGTGGAGATGATTCTCGACCCTGCGCTGATAAACGGACCGCTTATTCGCATCGGCAACAATTGTGAAGCGGGTCCTTGCGCTGATGCGCAGTTTGGGGCTGCGTGAGACGCGCCGTTCCAGATCAGGTAGCGTCCACGGGCGTGGTGTAGCGGGGATTTTCTGCGGACGGTTGCGCCGCCCACGGTCTTTACCGATCGCGCCTTCACGCGATCGAGCACGTCATCGACGCCGAACAGGAGCTTGAGCGCCGCGACGCGCGCAGCCCAAGACGTCCGACCGCAAAGAGTCCGGAAGCGCCACGGAAGTGTCCGCATCCAGCCAGCCTGTCGGGGGAAACGGTGTGGTTCGCCTCAACAATGGCCGTAGAAACAACGCCGACCAAAATGGCTTTTGGCGAGAGGGGCGACGTCACGACCAAGCTCCCTGAGGCTCCGCCAACCTTCGCAAAGCAGGCTGAAGCTTGACTGTTCGCGGAGACGCATGGTTTTTCACTTGCGCTTTTTAATGGCCGTGTCCCCTATGCTTACAGATGAAAGCGAGAGCTTCCATCTGCGTCCTGTCAAGCGTGAGGAGGAAATGATGGCCTATAAGCATTCTGTGATCTTAGCGCTGCTAGCGGGTTCCAGCTCTCTGTGGCCTCGGCGGCGTGTCGCTTGCTGAGGACCAAAAGTGGAGCATGCCGAACGTTCCGGGCCAGCCAGGCTACAAGGAGCCGCCGAAGTCAGACGAGATGCAGGTTCATGCTCCGCGAACCACCCAGGATCCGAGATTACCCTCCCATCCGAAGCGTCCCACCGAAACCGGCTCGGGTTCTAATCGCTGATCTGGCGCGTGCGTGCGGTCACGTCCGCGTGGCCGCACTTTGGGAAAAGCCACGTTGATGACGGGGTCGAAGCCGAACTCGACGACGCGCTCGGGCTGAGAGACGAGGAACGCGCGGACGGTAACGAGCAGACTAAGCGGAGAGGCTTAAGGCGGCTTTAAGTGCGTTTTTCCATACTGACGGGATGCACTGGAACGGCCCGCGCCCCGCCGCCGTCATTAAGCTACACCCTCTGAAATGCCCCACTATCGCTGATTGGTGAGTCATGATTCAAGGCTGCATGAGCAGCCAATTGAAAGCGACACCGATTGAATTGACGGATGAAGAGCGGACTGAGCTCGAGGGTTTGGCGCGCTCGACCCGAACGGAGCATCGCACGCGTCTGAAGGCGCAGATCGTGCTCATGGCGGCCGAGGGCGCCCGCTACCCGGGCGATTGGTCGCGCGCTCGGATGCACGACCGGCACGGCGTCGAAATGGCGCGTGCGCTACGCCGAGCATCGCCTTGCCGGTTTTTCGGAAGTCGGCGAGCGCGGCGCGGCGCCTAAATACGACGAGGAAACCGACCGGCGCATCCTGGCCTTGCTCAATCGCAAACCGCCGGAAGGCTACGCCAACTGGACTGGACCGCTCGTCGCCAAAGCGCTCGGCGACGTCAATGTCCAATATGTCTGGCGCTTCCTGCGCACGCACAAGATCGACCTGTCAGGCCGCAAGTCCTGGTGCGTCAGCAACGACCCGGAGTTCGCGGCCAAGGCCGCTGAGATCGTCGGGCTCTACATGGCGCCACCCGAGAACGCCATCGTGCTTGCCGTGGACGAAAAACCATCAATCCAGGCACTGGAGCGCTCGCAGGGTTATTTGAAGCTGCCGAACGGACGCGCCCTGATCGGTCAATCGCACGATTACAAAAGGCATGGAACGACGACGCTTTTCGCAGCGCTCGATCTCGAGAGTGGCAAGGTCGTCGGCAAACATTACAAGCGCCGCCGTCGCGTCGAGTTCCTTGACTTCATGAACAAGGTCGTCGCCGCCTATCCTGACAAGGAAATCCATGTCGTTCTGGATAATCTCTCCACCCACAAGCCCAGGCGCGACATGTGGCTCAAGCGCCACAAAAACGTGCATTTCCACTTCACGCCGACGCACGCCTCTTGGCTCAACCAAGTCGAAATCTGGTTCTCGATCCTCTCGGGCAAGTCACTGAACGGCGCCTCGTTCCAAAGCGTCCCCGAACTTATCGCCCATATCGAGGCGTTCATCGCAAGCTACAATGAAACCGCAAGGCCGTTCGTCTGGACCAAAAGCGAAGTCCATCAAAAACGCCTCAAACCGTGTTTCGCGGAACAGTCATTCTGGAGTACTAGCGTCGTTCGCGCATCACCGCCGACGCGCCCTAGTCCATCGATGGACCTCTATTTCGTGCTATGGCGTGGTATCCCCGCGAGTGAGGAGATCGAGAGGGCGGTTGTTATAGAAGGAAGGGGCCGCCGCGAACGGCGAACCTTGATTCATGAGAAGGTCGCGGCCAAGAACCGCAGCGATCACGCTACCTCAGATTTCCTTGAGCTGATCGGCCGAGGACTTGCCCGTGCGGCGATCCTGGGTGATTTCAAAGCTCACCTTCTGGCCCTCGTGCAGGTCATGCAGGCCCGCGCGCTCGACCGCGCTGATTTGAACAAAAACCTCCGGGCCGCGAGCTATGACTAGATTTGGGTGATGGGCGCTGATCAAGCGGCGCGATTTTCTCGGGCGTCACTGCTTGCGATGCCATCGACGAATTTGACGCCTTCGATGAGCAGAGGCAACTGATTTGCGCCTTTCAATTTACGCCAGGTTTTCGACGCCGCCCGGATGAGCGTGAAGACCATGATTTTCACCGTCTTCTGCGACAGAGCGCCCTTGGTGCGCACGGTTCGGTGCCGGACGGTGGCAAATACGCTCTCGATCGGATTGGAGGTTCGCAGGTGATCCCAATGCTCGGCGGGGAAGTCGTAGAACGCCAACAGTGCTTCTCCATCCTTGGCCAGGCAGGCGACGGCTGGTGCGTATTTGACCCCATATTTTTCCTTGAAGACGCTTATAGCGCTCGCGCCGCGGTCTTGGTTTCAGCGTGATGGATCTCCTGCAGGTCGGCTTTGACCGTCGCCGCCTTGGACCTCGGGAACTTGCCAAGAATGTTGGAGATCTTGTGAAACCAGCAGCGCTGATGCCGTGTAGCTGGATAAATCTCATCCATCGCTTTCCAGAAGCCCAAAGCGCCGTCGCCGACCGCAAGTTCGGGAGGGATCGTAAGGCCGCGCGCCTTGAGATCGACAAGCAACTCGCGCCAGCTCTGCGCGCTTTCCCGAGTGCCCACATGGAAGCCAAGAAGCTCCTTTTTACCTTCGGGCGTGGGCCCGATGATAACGAGGATGCATTCGGCCTCCGGTTCCATCCGCGCCTGTAGATAGACGCCGTCGGCCCAGATGTAGGCGTAGCGGCG
Source organism: Methylocystis sp. NC52PC (assembly GCF_055698645.1). Lineage (NCBI taxonomy): Bacteria > Pseudomonadati > Pseudomonadota > Alphaproteobacteria > Hyphomicrobiales > Methylocystaceae > Methylocystis > Methylocystis sp. NC52PC. Next base: position 7,195 of record NZ_CP170126.1, read on the forward strand.
GGCGGAAAGATCGCGACGCTGTCAGCGGTCATATTCCTCCTGCCAGGCCTCGATGAGACTCGCGATCACGCCGGGCGACAGGTTTGGGGCCTCTGGGCCGAGAAGGGCCGTCAGCGCCTCCTGAAGGTCCCCCATCGAGACGCCGCGCAGGTAAAGAACCGGCAGCAAGGCGTCGAGGTTGCGCGACCGGCGCGCCCATCTGGGCAGAATGTGCTGCGCATTCGGAGCGGTCGTCCTAGCCTGAGCGTTAGCCGTGCTACTGAGCTTGAAGCTGCGCTTTGTTAAAGGGGCATGATGCCTTAGATGTCACCTATGAGTGAAAAACCTAAGTCAGCGAGGATCGGAAGGAATGAAAGTTTTCAAGAACGCCAATTTCGACGAGCGCAGGAGCGCTGCCGAGGCCGCGAAAAAAGCCAAGTTGGAAAAATTCCGCTCCCTGACTGCGCAGATCAATGAGGGCTCAGCCGAGCGGCTGACGGCCCGGCAAGCGATCATTGCCGCGCGCGACGTAAGGGCCGCGGAACGTGAAGCCGCCCGGCTCGCCGCTGAAGCCCGCGCGGCGGAGGATCGGGCCGCACGCGCAATGGCCCTGAAAGCTGAGCAGGCTGAACGCGAGGCAAGTCTTGTAGAACAGGCAGAGCGTGAAGTCGCCGCTGCGGCCGAACGCAAGGCAGCCAGGGATGCCCGCTACGCCGCCCGAAAGGCCCGCAAATAGCGACGGCGCTCACTGGGCTATCGCTCAAAAAAATCTGGGCCCTTTAGTCGCCAGATTTTCCTACGAATTTCGACCGCTGAGCGGCTGTTGCCAGAGGCGCCATCCCCCAATCGACATTGCCCTTGAAGAACATCTTCCTGGCGCGGATTATGACGGTTTCGCGCTATTCGAGGCGCCTGACGACGCTACGGCAGTTGCTGCCGAAGTCGCGGACGTGGCTGCAGTGCGTTTGAGCCGTAACCGGATCGTTCGAATCCTAGACTGCGCTCGAGAAGGGTGCCGACGCCCATGAGTCAAAGAGTGTCATCACCCTTTTTCCCGCTAAGGAAAGCTATTCCAGTTGTTTCGATCGTCCTTGGGGAGCTTACTCAAGCACTGCTCTTGGGCGCGCTCGCCTTTCGTCGCGCTACCATAATCAACGCGCCGCCCTCATCGGTCGTTCTAGGCGGCGAAAGCGATTCGCTGCTATTGCAACTCGATGGCACGCCGAACAAGGCGAAGCTGGGCGCGAATGCGATCCTCGGCGCCTCGATGGCCGTCGCCCACGCCGCCGCCCAGAGGGCTTGCCGCTCTATGCCAATCTTGGCGGGGCGGGGGGCGAGGCGGCTTCCGATCCCCATGATAAATATCATCAATGGCGGCAAGCATGCGCACAACTCGGTGGACTTCCAGGAATTCATGGTCATGCCAATCGGCGCTGTCGATCGGCAGTTCAATATGAGACTTTGGGATACGGCGGCGATTTCGAGCCTTTCATATGAGACTTTAGCAGGCTGAGTCTCGATTGAAAGGGTAAGGTAGTGCGTGGTTTTTGTTGGGTGAAACTGGCATCACGCTCGAGAATGCCTTTGTCGATCGACCGGTCGACGAATTCCGCTTTCAGTGCATAAAACGTCTGCGCCAGTCTCGATTGAAATGCCAAGAGTGGCACTTCGGTCTCAGCTAAGTCTTTGGATGTCAATGAGAGGCGAGTCCCATATTGAATTGCCGATCGACATCTCCTACGGCTTTCAAGTAATGGTCCGCCGGCTCGCCAGCTACTTTGCGGAGTCCTCTGCGAGCCTGCTCCAACACCAGCTCGCCGTCCCGATAGAAGAAAAAGAGCGTTATGGTGGTTACGGCAAGTTGCACGGCTGTCCGCCCAATCCGTCCGACTATCCCGGCAAGCTCACGCACCCACGGCTCCAACCAATCTTTCAGTTGTTCTTTGCGCAGCTCGGGATCGTTCCATACCTGGGTCACCGCCTCGTCCAGAATTGGACCAAAGACAGGAATGCTCGCGACTGCTTTCGGCAAGACAAGCGGCTGATCGGCGAATTTCGTCGATATGTCGCGGTAAGCTTCCGCAAATTCGCTTTGCAGCCTGATCACGCACTGGGCGGCGTCAGGATACCCTTATCTGAATCCCGGGCATCTGCCTGTGGAGCTCAGGATCTTACTGACCACCTGTAAAGCAGGTAGGCGGAGTTGCGGGCGAAAGAGCAGCGCGATGGCGGGACACTGAGTGACGAAGATGAGATAAGATTGATCCTATAGGCCTTTCCTATAGCGATGTCTATCTGGTCGAAGCGAAGAGACCGACTGGGGTCTCAGTTTGGCGGCTGCAGAATGCTCCACTTGTTACTAGAAAAAAGCGATGGTTGGATCTCAACAACACTGCTGTCTGAAAATGCTGATCGGAGCTACAGTGCGATCGTCACCGATCGCGTCAACGAATGGGGAACGGACATGACGCAAACGGTCACGACCGACGAAGGCAAGGCCTATGTGTTCGTCGCCGTCGAACACGCCAACTCGGAGGTCGTTGGCGTTCGTGCCGCAAAATCAGCCAATCGGTTCGAGGCGCGCTGGAGCCGGTTCGGCAGGGGGTCAAACGCTGCTTCGGCGCGATCGCTCCAGAAATCGCCCGCGGATTGAGACTGCGTCACGATCACGGGTCCAGTCGTAGGAAGATTTCAATCCAAGGTCAAATGCCTGGGAATCGAAGCGTCGCCCTCTTTCGTGCGCGAGCCCCGAAGGCAATGGCGTCGCCGAGCGCTTCATCCGCACGCTGAAGGAGAACCCGCACGATTGAGGAACTCAGGGTGGCGCTCGTCGAATTCGCCGAGCCTTAACAGAACCTGGCTTCGGACCCCGTCACGGCTACAAAGCGCCCCCTCCGGTGAGAGCCGAACAGCTTTCGGTTGCCAAGGCAAACATCGCAGAGCGGCCCTTGGCCGCCTAAATAAGCGCAGTCGGTTGTCTCAAAACCGGGCCGCAGTACAATCGCTGGCAGCGCGATCCCGATCCTGAACTCGAAATCCTAGTCAACTTTTTCCGAAAGCCTATTTATAGCAGGAAAGGAGCCCAGCATTCGGTCGAAGACAGGGAAAGCGCGCCTATGGACGATTGGATTCTCTCTACTGGCGCCGGCAAATGCAGAAGGCGGGGTCGGCGATGAATGATCGGCGCGAACGGGTCGAAAGAGCCATCAAAAGCAAAAAACGTGCTGCCTTCATCGTTAACACGCGGTCAAGTCAAGGCGCTGAATACTACCGCGAGGCCAAGCAAAAGTTGGTCGATAGCGGCTTTGCCTTGGATGCCGCCGATCCGGTCGGAGAAGCGCAGCGGCTCCCCGACCTTGTCCAGCAAGCCATCCGGCGAGGACATAATCTTGTTATTGTCGGCGGCGGAGATGGAACCATTCATTCTGTCGCCCATCTTTTTGCCTACGCCGACGTTGCGCTTGGGATTCTGCCGCTAGGAACGGGCGAACAATTATGCACGGCAATTGGGGCTCCCTTTGAATCTGGCCGGCGCCGTCGATGTGCTCGTCTCGGGCAAGGTCTCAGAGGTCGACATGGGCCAGATCAACGGCCATTGTTTCGTAAATGGAGCATCGGTAGGCCTACCGGCAGCGATTGCAAAAGCCACGCCCAGGATTATGAAGTCCTGGTTTGGCAGATTGGCTTATGCAGTTGTCGCAGCTGGGCGATTTATTGGGTACAAGCCCTTCGCCGTCAGAATAAGCACTGCGAATGGAGCCCGCACCTTCGAAGCCCTGGATATCTGGATTGCAAAAGGCGGCTATGAGGGGGGCGTCCTGGTTGCGCCAGAGGCGAAACTGGACAGCGGCGAACTAACCCTCTCCATTCTCGAGGCAAAGCGCCACTAAATATTCGCTCGAGATTACGTCACTACACACATACGCCGGCGTGTCACAAAAATGTTGTGCCCGCAATCGTTCGAAAGTTATCTAATCTCTATTAACAACGCTTATGGCTGAAATCATCGTACTAGACGCGGTTGAATAAGGCGTTGAGACGATTCAGAAAAGCGATTCTTTGTCGGCAAACGAAGGACCGCCTTGATGCAGAATACTTTCTCAAACGCCTTATCCGCAGCGATATCCAAACACATGCCGCTGTCCGCGACAAGGCGCGAGACGCTGGCGTGGCTGACATTGCTGATTATGCGGCAGGGGACGATCTGCTTGTGGCGGCTGGCCGCGAATGTCGCGACGGCGGCGACAACGGACTCGGTGCGGCGACGGTTCTATCGGTTTTTCCAACACGTCGAGCTGGACGGCGCTATGACGGCCCGGGTGGTTGTCGAACTGCTGGGGATGCGCGGCAAGCCATGGGTTCTGGCGATGGATCGAACCAACTGGGAGTTCGGCAAGACCACGATCAACATTCTGATGATCTCGGTGATTTGGAACGGCATGGGCGTCCCGTTAATCTGGACGCTGCTGCCGTCGGCGGGGAACTCCGCCACGCAAGCGCGAACGGACCTGCTCGATCGTTTGAGAGCCGCCATTCCGGATCTGAAAATTGCTTCGCTGATGGGCGACCGAGAGTTCATCGGCGACGCCTGGATGGCTTATCTGCACGCCAAGAAAATCCCCTTCGTTCTGCGGCTTCGCGAGAACCAGCATGTCGTGCGCGAGGGCTACGCCACATGGACGATCGCCGACATCGCGCGGCGTCTGAACAAGGGAGAGAAAATGATCCTCAAAGGTCGGTGTCGGCTCGGGCAAAACGTCGGCCCTCGCTCGCCGCTGGTGCGGCTCGTCGTGATGCGCTTGCCAACGAACGAGGTTCTGGCGCTGGCGTGTTCCCGCAGACCGCGTCAGGCGTTCGCCGCCTATCGCCAAAGGTGGACGATCGAAACCCTGTTCGCAAATCTCAAAACCAAGGGCTTCAATCTGGAGGACACGCGCATCACCAATCCCGGCAAGCTGTCGACCCTGTTGGCCGTGCTGGCGCTGACCGTGACGCTGTGCGTCAAGACCGGCGTGGCGGCGGCGCGACTTCGTCCGATCCCAATCAAAAAGCATGGGCGCCGGGCATGGTCGCTGTTCGCCCTCGGCGTCGCGACGTTACGAAAAATCGCCGCCACAGCAAATCCTCCTCAAATAATTGTCTTCCTCCGACAGCTCCTATCCCCGAAACTTCCTGTTAACCAATTGAAATCAATGCGTGGTTAAAGGAGAGTCGAGTACGATGGGCTGAAATCCTGCTTCCCTTGCCCGGCTGCTCTTGGCGATCATTCCCGACGAGTGGATCGAAGAGTTCATCGGAAAGCGGCTGGCCTTTTTTGCGGTAGGTATCGCTCTCGTCGGTCCTTCTCCGGTTTGGCGCCGGTTTTACGCGCAGGAGCCGTTAGGCAGGCCTTCTTGGGACGCCGCGGTCAGGGTGGTTGCATTTCCTCATCGTCCTTTATTTCACCGGAGATACATAAGAGTGGAATAAGAAGCATCGAGAAAAACCAGGCAGTCAGAGCGAGAAGAACGCTAGCCATCCACGCCATTTTAAATGCCAGAGTGCTCGTCAAGGGCGATGTCCCGAACGATGTTGGAATAGGGGGAGCGGCGTTGCTCACCTTGAGCTTGTAGGCTCGGGGTGCTGATTCCACAGAAGGAAAGCAACGCCATGAACAAAGCTATCACATCGACGGCGATTCCCGCGAGCGCCTGGAAGGCGCAGGCGCTGGCCAACATGACGGTGAGTTTCGAGAGCTTCTGCCTTGTCTCGGGCATGGAGGCGCTGGCCGAGATGATGGAGAGCGACGCGACGGCGGCCTGCGGCCCTCGACATGGGCGCGGCAAAGGGCGACGGGCGCATCGCTGGGGTAAGACGAGGGGCCAGATCGGTTTCCATGGCGGCAAGGTGGAGATCGACCGTCCGCGTCTGCGCGGATTTGACGGCAAGGAGTTGGCGCTACCCAGTTGGGAGGCGGCGCAAGCCGAGGATTGGCTTGGCAAATGGGCGATGAACCAGATGCTGATCAATGTCTCGACGCGTAGGTTCAAGCGTTCGGTCCGGCTGCCTGAGGGCGACGTTCCGGCGCGTAACGGGTCCGGCCTGTCGAAATCGGCGGCGTCGCGGCGCTTCGTGGCGCTGTCGGCGGCGCGGCTGCGGGAATGGATGGCGCGGGACCTCTCCGCCCTGGATTTGTTGGTGATCCAGATCGACGGCGTGCGCATCGTCGAGGACATGACCCTCGTGGCGGCGCTCGGCGTTGACGCAAGCGGTGACAAACATCCGCTCGGGCTGGTGGAGGGCGCGACGGAAAACGCAGCGACCGTGCAGGCCTTGATCGACAATCTCGTCGAGCGCGGGCTCGATCCCGCTGTTCCTCGCCTGTTCATCATCGACGGCTCCAAAGCGCTCGCCAAGGCGATCCGGGCGACCTTCGGGCGCGAGGCGGCCATTCAGCGCTGCCAGATCCACAAGGCGCGCAACATCCTGGACCGGCGCCCGAAATCCATGCATGCGTCCGTTCGCCGGGTGCTGCGTCAGGCATGGGAGATGAATGACGCCTCGAAGGCCGAGAAGCTATTGCGCAACCTCGCCCGGCGCCTTGAAAAGGACTGGCAAGGCGTTTCCGCCTCGATCCTCGAGGGGTTCGACGAGATGCTGACCGTCACGAGGCTGGGTCTGCCGCCTGAGCTGCGGCGATCGCTCGCGTGCACGAACATGATCGAAAACGTGATGGGGACGTTGCGGCGCGTCTGCCGGAACGTGAAATACTGGCGATCCCCGTCGATGGCTCTCCGTTGGGCGGGCGCAGCCATGCAAGAAGCCGCCAAGGGCTTTCGGCGGCTCAAGGCCCACAAGCAGCTCCCGATCCTGAGGGCGGCGCTCGCCGCCCGAAAGCTGAACGTCACTTCAGCCAGCTCGACTCTTGCTGATGCCGCGAGGGCAGCATAGTCTTTCAACCAGCGACGCCCGCTGCTCGCTTTTCAACAGCAAGCGGGACATCCCCTCGTCAAGACGGCCACGCCGATAACGAACGATAGCTTTAGGGCCCGGACCAATAAAATGGTTGGCGTGAGTGCCGTATCGTGATTCACAGCTTCCGAAAGGAAGCGCTCATGATTCCCGACCGCTTTTGGCTGACAGACGCCCAGTTCGCGAAGATCGCGCCGCATCTTCCGACCGACACGCGCGGCAAGGCGCGGGTCGACGATCGGCGGGTGATCAGCGGCATTATCCATGTGCTGAAATCTGGCGGGCGGTGGATCGATGCGCCGCCGGAATACGGGCCGAGGAAGACGCTCTATAACCGCTATGTCCGCTGGGCGGCGAAGGGCGTTTGGCTCAATCTGTTCCATGTGCTCGCCGCGGCTGGCGGGCCGCCCGCACAGCTTCTGATCGACTCCTCCGCGGTCAAGGCGCATCGGTCGGCCAGCGGGGGCAAAGGGGGGAGCGCGCCCAGGCGATCGGTCGATCGCGCGGCGGACGCACGACCAAAATCCATGCGCTGACGGACGCGCAATGCCGGCCGGTCGCCTTCATGCTCACTGGCGGCAATGTCGCCGATTGCACAGCAGGAGCCGAGCTTCTGTCGAAGATGCCCGCCTGCGACATCCTGCATGGCGACAAGGGCTACGACAGCGACGCCCTTCGCCACCAGATTGAGGCTGACGGGGCCATGCCGAACATCCCGCCGAAGGCCAATCGCAAGTGGAAGAACTGCTTCTCGCCGTTCCTCTATCGCAACCGCAACACCATCGAGTGCATGTTCTGTCGACTGAAGGACTTCAGGCGCGTCGCAACGCGGTATGACCGCAGCTCTGCAAACTTCCTTGCTGCAGTCTGTATCGCAGCTACCGTCAGCTTTTGGTTATGACTCTGGACCTAAGCCAATCAGGCACTAAAGTATAACATCCTCAGATGTCTAACCGTCTTCCGAAGTCGTAGGCGTGACCGGCCCGAACTCAGCGTTGCTGTAAAAATAGGTGAACATCAGCCCGAGCATCGCAAGGGAGGCGAATAGTCCGGAAAAACCTCCGATCCACAGGCCCGACGACTCGCCAATCTCGCGGGTGACATCGTGGCCGGCCATACCTCCCAGTAAGGATACGAAGAGGGCATTTATGTGCACGATGCGGGGAAACTTATCCGCGAGTTCATCGGGAACCGTGCCGCTAGGAAAAAACTTCAGCGCCACGACGCGCGCTTGTCCAATGACGATGACCGACAGCAACCCCGCGACCACACCAATCAAGAGGCCGCTACTGAAAAAGTTACCCAAAACGCTTCCCACAACAGCACCGACGCATAGGCCCAAACCAAGCAAAAGCATGACATAAATCGAGGTGAGACCTCCGCTCCGATCGACGGCCATCCGATTCATTCCCGCGTTTAAGGAACCTTCCCCCCAGGTCGCCCGGACGTAAAATTAGATCAGCCCACGAACGAACTCTGTCAAGGTGGCAAGCAGTCAGGTATTTCCTCAGGGGCCCGGAGTTTGACGCCGTTGCAGCGGTGCTGGCGCAGCAGCGTTAGTTAAAGCTTGGGGCCCCGATGACTCCAAAGATGATATTCGGGACAGATGAACTTCCTGCCCCTCTGGGGGAATGCGAGCAGTTGGCCCCTGCGATGCGGCTCGACCTCATGCACGGTGTGTTAAAGTGGTGGCGCTCGAGCTAATGCTGGCGAGGCTCGGTTTGCGCCTGGGCGGAGCGGGCGCCCCTGTTAAGACACGGTAGCGACGGCGCAGTCAAAGGCGGTTTAACTGCGGAGCGACAAAGGCGTAGCTGCGTCCTGTGAGGATCGACCAACACACATGCTCAATGCATGTTGTTTAATGCTAACTAAGGGGGCGCCTGATGATAAAAAGCGGTAATACGTTTGAGATACAAGCCTCTAGACGCTACCTACGAGGCAGAACAGCTGACTGAGTAAAGGAGAAGAACGCCTTGAAGCCGAAGGGGCGCAGAGCCGTCTCGATGGCTCTCGCTCGTCGCCTGAGCCGGGCCTTCACCATGCTCGTTGATAGGCGCCAGTTCCAGTCGCTTTAAGGTAAAGTCTTTGTCCCACGTCGCCTGATCTCCAAGGTTGCAGGCTGCCAATCAGAAAATACAGATGGCTTACGACGAGGTCATTGAACAGGCCCGGCAGCGAGTGAAAGTTGAATCCCAATTGCGCCAGTCCCAAAAACTGGAGGCTCTAGGTCAGTTAGCGGGCGGCATTGCCCATGATTTCAATAATCTTCTATCGGTCATCTTGGCAAGTCTCAATATCGTGCGACGCAAGCTGAGGAGTGGAAGTCACGAGATCGACGGACTGATCGACTCGGCGGAGGAAGGAGTGAACAAGGCCGCTCGACTCGTGCGCAGACTACTTGCCTTTTCGCGGGAGCAGCCACTCGATCCCAAAGTCGTGAACCCGAACGAGCTCATCAGAGGAATGTCTGACATCCTGCGGAGAACTCTCGGCTCCGACGTTGAATTGGAGAAGCAGCTGGCGGATGGGCTGTGGGAGACGTGCATCGACTCCCATGAGCTTGAAAACGCCCTACTCAACCTTGTCGTCAACGCGCGCGACGAAGCAACTGACGGAGGAATTCCTCTCGCTCGCTACCGCCCGACGGGATCCAAGGGGTACGAATTCATCCCCGAAGGCTACGGTCGATGGACCGGTCGATCAATCCCAATTTGAGTGCCATAAAATGCCTGCAAAAATCCCAATTGAAGTGCCAACACCTGAAACCGGAGAGACGCTGACGCGCGGCGTGCGTCCCTTCACGGTCGCCTATAAGGGCGAGAGCGTCGTCGTCGATCTGCCGGGCTATTATCCCGCTGGCGAGGGGGAAGGCGTCCACATCGGCAAGGAAATGGCTATTGTCGACCAGGCGTTGCGCGGTCTCAAGGAGAAGGCGGACGGCGTGCCGTCGCCAGAAACGATCCGCCGCCTGCGCGCCAAGCTTCAGATAATCGCTCACAGCCCGGCGGCCTTGGTGAGGTTGATCCTGAACCGATAGCATTTAGGTCTCAACTAAGTCATTGATTCTGTGTAACTGACCAGTCTCAGATTGAAAGGGTCTTCGTCACTTTCCGGGAAGCGGATTTATTGCAGTGGCAACATTCGCGCCCGCAACAGTTCGATGCCTGCGCGGCCGAACATGGCCCGCTTGAGGGTTTTCAATCTGCTGATTTTGCCTTCGGCCTGGCCACTGCTCCATCGTTCAGCGATGGCGTTTCTGACGGCGTCGGCGTCGCGGGCCAATATTCGCGCGAACTGCTGTTGTAAATGCCGATTTTAAATTCCCCAGAAGCGCCGAAGTAAAATTCCCCAGTCTGGCGGGCAGGGCGATCAGCCGATGTCTTGATCGGCGCCTCCGTTTTTGGGCGGGCGCCCACGACGACGCAGGGTCGGCGGGATTGGCGCGGGCTGGATGCTCGCTTTCATGCGAACATGTTCGGGCAGCAGATCGGCGTGCTCGCCGAGCCGATAGCTTGAGCCTTCGATTTGAAAGACGACGGCGTGGTGCAGGAGGCGGTCGAGCAGCGCCGTGGCGACGACGGGATCGCCGAAGATCTCGCCCCATTCGGCAAAGCCGCGGTTCGAGGTGAGGATCATCGCGCCCTTTTCATAACGGGCGTTGACGAGCTGGAAGAAGAGATTGCCGCCACCCGGCGTGACGGGCAGATAGCCGATCTCGTCCACGATCAGCAGCGAGAAGCGGCAGAAGTAACGGATCTTTTCTCGAAGCGTCCCTTCGCGTTCGGCCCTCGCCAGCGTCGCGATGATGTCGGCAAGGGAGGCGAAGTAGACGCTGCGACCGGCTTTGACCGCTTCGACCCCGAGCGCCAGGCTGAGATGGGTTTTCCCCGTGCCGGGCGGTCCAATGAGATGGACAGCTTCGGCGCGGTCGATGAACTGCAATTCAGCCAGCGCCATGACGCGGCTCTTGTCGAGCGAAGGCTGGAAGGCAAAGTCGAAGCCGGCGAGCGTCTTGACGGCGGACAGGCGCGCCATCTGAAGCGCCATCCGGACCCGGCGGTTCTCGCGCAGGGTAAGCTCCTCGGTGAGCAGAATGTCGAGCGCGTCCAGCGCTGTAGTCTCGCCTCGCTCGATGCCGCGCAGGGTGACGTCGAGGATTTCGAGGGCGCGCGGCATTCTCAGGCCGACGAGATTGCGTTTGACGCGGTCGATGATGGCCGAGGACATCGCATTCATCGTGAGCCCCCCTGCATGGCCAGGCGACGGCCGACCGCGTCGTAAAAGGCTAACGGGCGCCTTGCGGCATGATCGCCGGCGCGCAGCACGAGGGGCGGCGATGCGTCGGGTGGTCGGCGGCGTGGCGCTAGCGACGGCATTTTGCGATGGGCCGGATCGAGACGTTTTTCGCCGCGGCCTTCGAGCGGCGCATGGGCGGCGATCAATTCGCCGTCCTCGAAGATGCGGATGGCGTCGGCGAAGACATGGACATCGAGGACGCGCCGCCGGGTTGTGTCCGGGACGCTGTAGAGATTGCCGCCGACGCTGACCATGCCTTCATGCGACGCGCGCCGCTCGAGCCGAAGCACGGCCTGATAGGGCGTGGACGGCAACGGCTGGAGCAGCGCCTTCTCTTCAGCAAAAGCCTCATCGACGACGCGCCTGGTCGTGGCGTGGACCCTCGGATTGGCGACCGTATCGAGCCAAGTCCGGAGCTGGGCGCTCAGGTCATCGAGATTGCGGAAGGCGCCGCCGAGGAAAAAATCTTCCCGGATATAGCGGAAGGGCCGCTCCACCTTACCCGTCGTTTTGGCGCGGTAGGGTTTGCAGGCGCGCGGCTGAAAGCCGTATGGCGCGCCAGATCCAGCAGCGCGCGATTGTAGACGACGAGGCCATCCGGGTCTTCGCCGATAACGGCCGTCTTCATTCGATCGTAGAGGATCTCGTGCGGGACGCCTCTGAGCGCCTGGAAGGCGGCCATGTGGCAGCGCAGGACGCTCTGCATATCCTGATGCAGGACGAAGCGCGCCCAGATGAAGCGGGAACGGCCCAGGACCATGGAAAAGAGCCAGACGATCCGCTTGGCGCCGGGCTCGTCGAGGAACTCGACATCGAAGCGAGCGAAGTCGACTTGCGCCTGTTCGCCGGGCGGCGTCTCGAAGCGCACCTCGAAGCCTTTCGGGCGCGGCGGCCGAAGTTCGCGCAGGAAGTCAGTGACCGCAGTGTAGCCACCGGCATATCCGCGGTCCTTGATCTCTCGCCATAGCCGGCGGCCGCTCAGAGCCGGATAGGCCCCGAGGCGCTCCCGCAGATAGGGCTCGAAAGTTGTAATCGCGCGTTCGCGTGGCGGCCGTGCCTTGTAGCTGGGCACCGCCAGCCCCGAGGCGATGTGCTTGCGGACCGTCTTCCTGTCGATTCCGAGCTGGCGCGCTATCGCGGACACAGAGACACCCTGACGATGCAATTCCAGGATCATGACAATTTCCCCGAGTTTGATCACCGCGCCCTCCCTCCCGCCAACGGGAGCAGCATCGGTGAGTCGGCGCGCCGCCCGGCCTTCCAGGGCATGCCCTGGAAGGCCGGGCGTCACGAAAACTGGGGAATTTTCAATCGGCACATTTGGGGAGTTTACGTCCGGCACTCACAGCTGTAGGGCATGGATGCCAGAATGCCGCGCATCATCGAGCCAAGAGGCGAGCTTGTCGGGGTCGGTGCCCCGTAAAAGGCCACAAAATCGCATTGCCAGTCCACGCATGACGACAAAGCTCGGAGACGCTTCTTTCAACACGGCGACCTTGGCGGCCTGAGAATGGGTAAGCATGCGCGTCGGCTTCATGCAAAGAGTGGCCGCGACGAGTGGGGAGATTTGCCAGCCTGTCGCTGGATCGATAGCGCGCTCCTCTCTTGTCGGCTCTCTCCGCCGGCTCGTCCCAGGACGCTCCACGCGCCGCCATTCAGAAAGAAGGCGCTCCAGATGGGAACGGCTGCCCATGTAGCCGCGATGCCGGACGTCGTGAAGTAGTCGACGGCCGATCTTGTCGCCCTCCGCCCATCGGCGGGCAAGAAAGTCGGCTTCAGCGTCACTCGACGACGATCCGGCAAAGAATCCGCCTCGATCCAGTTGGCGATCGTCCCACGGCCGATCCCGATCTCCGCGGCGATGTCGACAAAGCTCTTGCCCGAGGCGTGTAGGGCCTTAGCCTGCGCGAACATCTGCTCCCTTGCGTCACGATTTCTGCTGCGCAGCACCAATTGACGGTCGCCCGGGGCAGGCGGAAGTCGGGAGCGACCGCCAAAGCAACTGACCGCTGTCATCTGCCGCTCGATGGCCTCACGCAGTTCTGCAACAAATGAAAGCGGTCGGCGACCTGGCGGGCCTGCGGAGCGCCCTGCCGGATGCCCTGGGCGTAAAGTCCGCAGCGGTCGCGGCTCACGATCTCGATCTCAGGCCGCCGCGCGACCCAATCAGCGGTCTCCTTGGCCGAGCGGGTCTCCAGGACGTCGGCGACGGTTCGGCGCTCCAAATCAACGATGATCGTCCCATAGGTAAAGCCCTTGCGCCAGCTCCAGTCGTCGATGGCGATCACCCGCAGAGGAGCCAGGTCGACGCGCTCACGAACATGACGTTTCAGCTGGCGAAGGATCGCGTTGTCGCTGATCGGCATGGCAAGCCGCGCCAGCAATCTTTCGCTCGGCAGACCTCCTGCAGTGTGCCCGCCGGACGATCTCTGCGACCCGGACGGTGCGGCGCGCCATGGGAGTAGCGAGCGAAGGTAGGCGTTCCACGAAGGTCGGAGGTTCGGACGAATTGGCGCGCAGGGTTCTGGGAGGCGGCCCAGGAAGCGTGCACGCCACTCCCCCGGCCGACCCGGCGGCGCACGCCAGAGACCCGCTAACCCGGGCTAAAGAAAGCCCCGCCCGCGCCCGAGAGTCTCGCCGAAGCCCGCGACACTCTCGTTCGCGATTTCGAAGGTCTAATAGCGAGGCCGATCATAACCGCGATCGCGACGTCCATAATAATCGCGGCCTCGGTCGCGACGTCCGTCATAATCACGGTCCCGGTAGCGACGCCCTTCATAGCTGCTGTCTCGGTGCCTGTTAGAGCCCCCAAGACCTCGAATAACCCTACCGGCGATGTCACCTGCGTCGTCGTCGCGCACCTGTGTTGCAGTCGTAACGCCCGGCACACTAAAGATCGGCAATGCCGAGGCGCTGGTGATAAGACAGGCTCCACTGAAAGCAACAGCAAGCATTGCGTTTTTAACATTCATTAGAGAACCCCATGAATTTGTGCGCGCGCTCGCGATGGCAGATGCGCGATCGTCCGATATATGGGCGTCTGATATTGGGTTTCCATAGTATGTAAGCGAAGCACGCGGTCGCATGGCAAAGACCGAGCCCTTGCCAAGTTTGGAGGCGACACGGACCTGATGGCCGAGGAGGCCTCCCAGGCGCTGCACGATGGAAAGACCGAGCCCAAGTCCCCGTTTGCGTTCGCGCGCGGCATTGTCGATCTGATGATATTAGTCGAAGATGGCGCGAAGCTCGCCCTTGGGGATTCCGATTCCGGTGTCCCAGATCTCGATGCTCAGCATTCCCTTCCGCCGACGGCAACCGAGCAACACTTTGCCTTTTCGGGTGTATTTCAGGGCGTTAGACAACAGGTTGCGGATCATCTGCTCGAGCAGCGCCGGATCGCTGCATATTGAAAGCCCACACGAGACCAACCGGAAGGAAAGTCCCTGTGCTTGCGCGTGATCCGTGAACTCTCTTTTCAGCCGCTGGAGAAGATCGCTGATCGGAAAGCAGACGATTTCCGGTCGCACCGTGCCGGCCTCGATTTGGTTGATGTCGAGCAGCGCGTTCAACATACCGGACATGGCGTCCAACGTTTCGTCGAAGCGCGCGACCAGCTTCTTTGCTTTCTCTCCCTCGACGGTCTTGGCCAGCAGCCCCTGCAGAAGTACGAGCGATTGTAGCGGCTGACGGAGATCATGACTTGCGGCGGCGAGAAAGCGCGACTTTGCCATATTGGCCTGTTGCGCCTGAAGCTTGGCAGCTTCTAGCGCTTGCTGAGCGCGGTGTCTTTCGCTGACATCGGCAAGTGATCACAACGCCTTTACGGCATCAGCTTGGCTGGGAACCTTGATCTCTAAAACAAGTAAGGTAATTGCAATCGCAAAGACGC
Organism: Methylocystis sp. NC52PC; assembly: GCF_055698645.1. NCBI lineage: Bacteria > Pseudomonadati > Pseudomonadota > Alphaproteobacteria > Hyphomicrobiales > Methylocystaceae > Methylocystis > Methylocystis sp. NC52PC. The sequence goes on from NZ_CP170126.1 coordinate 22,310, forward strand.
CGTCGCTAAGGGCCTCGATTCTGCTTGTTTCCACTTGCTTTTGCAAAGATCGCCTACACCTTCATCACAAACAATACCAGTGCGAGAAAGCGGTCTTCGATAGCTCAGCTCGGGGTAACAGATGTTCGAGATCGGCAAGGAAGCTTGATCCTGCGGCGGGCAGAGGCCGCCATCCTTTCACGGCCCGCGCCGCCGTTCACCTTTGACGGGGCGGTCCGATAATCTTCTTTAGAGCAACCGCGGCGTGATTCAGCCAGTCGGCCACAGCACTGACCCATGCGGTGGAAGGGCGCCCGGGCCCCTTTAGATGGTCCGCCCGATGGATGGCGTGACGAAGCCGGCGAACACAAAGAGGAGCACGAGTCCGATGCCCATGGCGATGACGATGGCCTTTTTGCTCATCCTATGAATATTGACCTCGACCGAGTTCGGACAAGGCGGACAATGTTTGGGCTCGAACGGGCACTCTGATGTAAGCGCCGATCTCCCATTCGGTTTTCGGGTTTCATCACGGTTGGCAGATCTCAGATTCTTCCGAAGGTCGAGATGTGACGGGCAGGATTCGAAGATGGACGGGAGCGTCCTGCAGAATCCGGTGCATAAGACGCTAAACACGGGCTTCGCGATGTCAAGACCGATTGTCGTTACCGTGTGCATGCTCGGCTCCTCAGAATCGAAGGGGTCCTACGCCCAAATTCTCGTGCCGAGAGGAACCGCCCACAGCATCACAAGCGGACAAATGCGTCGCGGTTCAGATTTCAATCTGTCCCCCGAGTTCGAAGACGCGACCGGCTGGAATCTTTCCGTCGCCGGCAGCGCATTGACTGTGCATGAACTTGAAGATGTGTATTTTCATGCGGCTCCATTTCGACGCAGAGACAGCGACAATCACCGGACGTCCAATGAAGAATAATGTTTCGGCCACATTGAAGCTGATCGGACACGAAAGCGATTCGAGGCATCGCGCGCGGGATATTCGGTTGCTCCATAAAGCCGTAGCGAACGCTCATGGCGTGAAAGTCCTCGGCGAGGCCGGCATCCTCAACGCGGTTCGCCATATCGATGCGCGCGGAACGTGTTCTGCCGTGACCTGTAGAAGCACGATGCGTTCATGCAATATTTTATTGTGTTTTAATTTTGCAGAAGCGAAACGGGAACAACATCATTGCGACCCGCGAGATAGACTGCCGTTCCCTTCACGCACGTTTGGTCTTGATGTTTCGCGAGAAAGTCGGGGACTGGAATAGTGCCGCTCTCCAGCGCGCGGCGTAGAGCTGCAGAACCCTGGCTCCAGCAAGTCATCAGGAAAAACAGAATGCTGGCGACGACAAGCGGTATCCAGCCACCCTCGAAAAAACTTCGCCATATTTGCCGCAACGAATGAGCCGTCGACGACGATGAACAGCCCCACCTCGGTTAGCTGAGCGGCAGGTCCAACGCCAGACCTCCCGCATCGCGATGAACATCAGAACGCTGGTAAGGAGCATCGTCAGCGACACGGCAATGCCGAAAGCGGCGGCAAGACTGTCTGAGGAGCGGAAGACCATGGTCAGGATCAGCGTCAACGTCATCAGCGCCCAATTGACGAAGCCGACGTAAATCTGGCCGATCACTTTCCTCCGAAGTCTGCACAATATGAACGCGCGGGAGAAGCCGAAGCTGGATCGCTTGAGGTGTCATCAAAAAGGCGCCGGTAATGATGGACTGGCTGGCGATGACGGTGGCGACTGTCGCCAATATTACATAAGAGCGCGTAGCCGGGCTGGCGATACACAAAAAGGCGTCCAAAGGGAGACGACGGTGTCTGGAGCTTTTCGGAGCGCGCTTGCAGCAGTCATCTTGATCATTTTTGTGCCGGGGATGGCGGCTCCACAAGCCAGCGAACCGCCCCTGATCGGCCCAGACGAAGGGCCGTGGGAATTAGACGGCGGCTTTAAATTCAAGAAAAAGGAGGAGACGCGGAGAGCGCTGAGCGGGGTGGCCTGCCTGCCTGCCTCGCGCGGGCAGCGCCGTTGCCTTGCGGTGTTCGATGAAGGAGGAGAGGCGCGGCGCCTCACACTTGCGGACCACGGCTACTCGACAGACAACAAAAGCTTAGTCCTACTGCCCGGCAAAGCGGAGCTGGACGCGGAAGGTGCGACAACCGATGGCCGTTACTTCTATGTTACCGGTTCGCATAGCGCAAAGCAGGAAAATTGCGTAAATAACCCGGACAGCCGGCACGTCATTCGCTTCCCAGTGGAGGCGTCTCCCAACGGAAGCAGTGCCGATCTGTCCGTTACGGGCGCGCTTTGGACCATTATGAAAGGCGTGCCAGAGCTAACGGAATCTGTCGACGTTGTTCCGTGCGAAAAGGCTTCCAACACTGATTCGCAAAAACGCGGGGTCAACATTGAAGGGCTCGCCGTGAAGGATGGTCGTCTCTTTTTCGGCTTTCGTAGTCCGGCCGTCGGTGGCGCGGCCAAGATATTATCCGTAGACGTCGAACAGCTTTTCAGCGGAGGTGGTGCAGATCCAAGATTATTCACTCTTTTTCTCGGGCCGGGCCGGCCTGCGACAAGAAGATAAAGCCAGAGGCGCTCGCCGTGACGGAGGATGAGGCGGGCAAGCCATACAGGGCGGTGATTTTCTCTGACGGCATGTGCGACGGCGGTCCGCTCATTTTCACGATTCCGAGATGAGGAGAAAGCCGCCCCTTCTCACACAATCACCGCTGAAAGGGTCTCTTAAAATGCAGGAGCCGAAATCAGAAGACTCAAACCCGCTTTGCCTCGAGGCAAAGGAGCACAGGGCTATCGAAGATCAAATCAATCTAATCAGGCGCGAGCTCGACAGCGCTTCGCCGGATGCGATGCGCATTTACGAATATCTGCGTTCATTGCGTTCAATGACTGAAGAACATTTTAAGCATGAGGAGCATTGGATGATCCTTGAAGGGTACCCAGGGGCTATCCTTCACAAAAGAGACCATGACTATCTCGTGAAAGGCCTCAGGGAGTTTACGTCGCAGCTTGTCGACGAAACCACTCTGTCTCCAAGTGTTGGCGAGAGCCTGCAAAGCTGGCTCCGGTTTCATATTAAAAGATTTGATGACGCCTATCAGGAATTTCTTAGCCGCCGAAAAGACAGAATCTCAATCCCGATCGGATTTCGTTAAGTCGTAGGGTATCTGGTTTCGCGCCTTAGTTTGTCGCAGAGGAGAGGATCTGGTTGCTTGTTAGCTTTACACGACAATTGACGGCCGCGAAGCAAATCGGCCATGATCTCCTCAGAGCCCACGCGCTTGCGCGACGTCTACGCCCCTCACGGGTAAAGACAACGCCGCTGGCCATGACGTTGGCCATTTAGAAAAAGGGAATCATAGCTCTATCTCTTCATGCGCACATCTGGACGAGAGAACGGCGTCAATTGCAAAGCTGACAGGCAACAATCAGTGGCGTGGCGGTTATTCACGCTTGGGGCAGGAGCGACTAGAATGAAGAGATGTTTCCTCTTGGCTGGCGTTTTTGCTGCATTTGTCCATTCTGCAGCAGCACACCACTTAGACGGATTTGACGCACGTATTCGAGGCGAGGCTCATCTGCCCGCCGAGTGGTTCAATTGCAAATCAGAGAAAGATTGCGATCTGGTTTCCGTTCCTTGCCAAAATGACCTTGCCGTGAATGCAACGCATAAAGATGAAGCGCGAGAAGCGCTTATCAGAAAATACCCCTTCTGCTTGGGAATGAGCCTCCACGACACGAAAGCATCCTGCGAGAAGCATGAATGTATCACGGAAGAAGCGAAGCCAAACGACAAAATAAAATGATTGCGTAACCCAGCGCGTGCCGTTCCGCTTCAGAAAGCCGCGCGAAGCCGCAGGCCGAACACATTGATGGGCCCCCTATCAAGATTGTGTGCAGGATTGACAATCAGTTCGTAATCGAACGTAGCGTCCAGGTTTTTGCCGAATCCGAGTTTGTAATAGGCCTCCAAATTCTTCTCCCCGCCATATGTTAGCGCCCCATCGCCGATATAGACGCTTGTGCCGCCAAGTCGAAAATAACGCACACGGTCGCCATGCAAGCCACCCAAAGCGCCGGCGACACCGATCTCGTCATCTTCGCGATCCCACATGGCTCCCGCCGCGACAAGGCCCATAGAAAGTTGCCGGTCGACATCGGTGTAATCGACCGTTTCATATCGACCATCCGTTATGCTCGCCCGCATGAAGTAGCCGAGATTAGGTATGATTTCCTGCTTGATGTTTATTCCCCCTCCCATTTTCACAGCGCGGCGGCGGGCGGGGCCTACGCCCGGAGGGAACTCGCCAGTAATGAACGCGCAATCGATGAGGTCGCTCACTTTGCTGAGGTAGCCGTTGTCGCCGTAGAGCAGAAACTTAATTGCCCCAGGCCGACCCAGTAGTTCGTACCGTCCTTCCACTCTCCGACGCCCATGAACTGACGAAACAGCCTTGGCTCAATGTCAAGACTGTTTGGAATCGTCGAGAGTTGAAAAGCGCCGCCGCGCGCGGTCCACCAATCTTGTTTCCATTCCACTGCAAGCCCGTGGGTGTAACCCCACGCGTCTGCGGCGTAATCGAAGGCCCCATGGTGTTGAAGGCGAAGTTCAGAAAGCCAGTTGTAGGATCGTGCGCGTAAGCGTTGTCGTCGAAGACGTCGCCAACGGCGAACTTTCCGAGCGTGACGATGACGCGGTCCTTGTCCACTTTGCCGGAGATCTGATTTTGCGTCGATTCCAGCACTTCACTTCTCGACCCTTCGTCCGGGTCATGCCCCTGATCGCCGCCGCCTAAACCAAAAATCTGGCGCAGGAAATAGCGCTGAAACCGCATTTAATATATAAGGCGCTGCGCGACCGACCTTCGCCACAGCGCTATTCACATAGGCTGCCGCGCCTACGGAATTAGCCAGGCCATAGCCCTGGTCAATCTCAGGATTGAGATAGGCGGCCCCACCTTCCCATAGACGCAGGCCGACGAATAAATTCGTCGTGGAGCCAACGTTAGCCTTGCCGCCAGATGGAAAACTATTTGGACCATCATACAAGGCGCGAAACCTGGGATAGCCCTGCGCGACATGCGTGGTCTGCGCGTGGACGCTGTATTGCTCTGTCCCGCTCTTATCCTTGTCGCTGCTGCCTGCGCTACGGTCCGCCTCCGGCCTACCATAGTCAATCGATCCCGGAATGCGGTTTTCCGCGCCGAAGTGGTAGTTGAGGCCAAAGCGCAGAATGTGATTTTCGTTACGAATACGCGAGAAATATTGGTTGCCAGAGCCGTCGTCGAAGATCTGCGTATTCAACGACTGGCTGAGAAAGAGATATTCTGCCCGCGCCGACCAGTCAGCGGCGAAGGCGTATTCGAAGCCCGCGCCGATGACATATTTCATCCGCGAGGACCTAAGCAGAGTCGTTTGTCCTAAACCCATGTAGGATGCTAAAGCACAGGTCGTCGAGCACAATTGTAACTGCGAACCCGATTCTTGCACGAAACAGAGCTGCACTAATGCTGCTTTGTTGCTGTGGCGTTGCGGGAAGGCTCAGGTAGGATGCACCCTGCATAGGCTCCCCCAAGTGCAGTTGGAGATGGGGATTGCCGTGTAAATTGAATTTTTCAGGTCTCGCCGGAGACATGACGACGCGCTTCTAGAACCTTCGCCGCAACGCCCATCGACCTGGTTCGCGGGTTGAAGCCATTATGGATGACCGCCCCGACCCCTTCTCCGCTCCCGCCACAGCCGCGCGCTCCGGCGCTCTCGCCAACGCGATCGTCGTAGATCTCGCGCCGTCATTCGAAATCTCTCCGTGGCTTTATATGCAATTCATGGAACCGCTCGGCGTCACCGACAGCTCGGTTGCAGCCTGCTGGGATGATGACGCTGACGACTGGCGCGAGGACTTCGTCGACGCGGTGCGAGACCTCGCGCCGGGAGCCATACGCTTGGGAGGACTCTTCAGTCGTTACTACAAATGGCGCGAGGGGATCGGTCCGGCCGCCGAGCGGCCGCCAATGCGCAACTATGTCTGGGGCGGATGGGAGACCAATCGAGTTGGCACGGACGAGTTCATCGACCTCTGCCGACGCGTCAACGCCGAACCCTTCTTCTGTGTGAATTTCCTCGCCGATGGGGTGAAGCGCTACGCCACGCGCGCCGGCGATGCCGAGGAGGCGGCCGAATGGGTGCGCTATTCCAAGTTGAAGCTCTGGCAGATCGGCAACGAGACTTCCTATGAGCCGTCATGTTTCGGCAAGGAGGAGGCGATCGCGCACACCATCGAATTCGCCCGGGCGATGCGGCGGGTCGATGCGTCCATCAAGCTGATAGGGTGGGGCGACCGCGGCGGTGACGGAAAGCTTTGGGCGACGGACATGGAGAAACAGGCCGGCGAATTCATCGATCTCGTCGCCATTCACATGATGAATCAGATTCCGAAGCGGCCGGACACAGCGCTCGAGGGCCTGCGCTATCAGCAGGACCCTGCGCGCGCGTGGGATGAATTGCTCGAGCTGTCGGATGATGTGGAGCGGCGGGTCGTGGAGATCGAGCAGGCGACGCAGATGCCAATTGCAATCACGGAGGGGCATCTCAGTCTCGGCCCTCACAATATAAACCCAATTCTCTACGAATGGCTTACCGCGGCATACCACGCGCGGTCGCTGAACATTTACCAGCGGCATGGCGCGCGTGTCCGCATCGCCACTGCGGCCGACTTGCAGGGCAGCCGCTGGACAACGACGTCGGTGATGACGCCGACCCCACGCGGCAGGAGCTACCTCATGCCGGCCGGGTCGATCGCGCGGCTCTTCCGCAAGCACAATGGAACGCACGGGGTAGCGGTAAGATCGGCGCCGGCTGGGCTCGACGTCGCTGCGAGTCGAGCGGGCGACAGGTTGTTCCTGCATGTCGCGAACGTCCTGTATGACCGAGCGGTCGAGGCGAGCTTCCCGGGGACAAAGGGTGGCCGCGTGATCGAAATCGCGCCAGAGAACTTGAGGAGCTATGTCGATCAGGACCAGCCGGACACGTTCCGCCCATGCGAGACCGAGCTGAAGGCGGCGACCTGGCGATTTCCGGCTGGGTCAGTCGCGGCGGTCGAACTGACGCTTTCGGTTGAAGGCTAGCGTCTCATGCTTCACTTTGAAGAAATTGGAATTGTGGCAAAATTCGAGGAACGTGGAAATGAAAAACTTGATGCAATCGCCTTCATGTGACGCCGGATACACCTATTTGGCAGATTCTTCAGGCTGGACGGAGACTGATCAATAAGCGGAGCCGACAAACTGGGCCTCAGCAAGACAGGAGCAGTATCCGACGATGAATATAGTCCCGAACCGCCCGCGATCAGCGCAGAGGGGTTGCCAAAGGCCGCGTGCTTGTCTGGCATGAAGAAATTTTTCCTCGCGAGGGCGCGCCAATCAACAAGGGCGACCCATTTGTCACCTCAGTCCATGGTATCAGGAGGTCGCGATGGATCAGCCGCTAGGTATTCTCGGAACGCCCGACGTCGGATTTTTCGCTCTTCTTGTCATTGGCGGACTGGCGGGCTGGATAGCGGGTATGGTTACAGGGGCGCGTCACTGGCTACTGACGAACGTCCTTGTGGGGGTCGCAGGATCGTGGATCGGATCGCAGCTCGCAGACCTTTTAGGCATTGTGGTGCGCGGGTCGCTTGGGCATTTTATTGCAGCCCTCGTGGGCTCCATTTTGATCATCACCGTGTGGCAGAGATTCAATCCGGAGGGAAGAGAAGGATATTCGGATAGGTATCCTTCGATTTGATATCGCGCAGCGCAACGACGGGAGGAAGCTACCGACGTCTTTCCCCACGCCTTACGATAGCTTTCCCTGAGCGTTCATGACCGAGTAACTCGTCCCCTCGGATAACGGTTGCCTCGCAACGTCATCCATCCTCATGCAAGCGCTCTTGCGTGTCGCTGCTGCGGGCACAGTCCAAGAATGCGTTGATGGCCTCGGGCCTGATTGTCCAGGAACGACTTCACAGTCCCTAGAGTTAATGCCAGTGGCTTATCGGAGCTGCGCAAGGCCGAATACCTGTGCGTATGAGCGGAGGGTGAAATGGGGCTCTTGGATTTTTTAACAGGCAAGGGTAAAGCCGCGCCCGCCCCGACAGTCGCCGTCAACACCACGGTTACTGCTGACGACCTGAAGAAAGAAATCGCCAAGCAGGGCCTCGACGCATCCAAGATCGACATTAAGGTCGACGGCGACAAGGTGACGCTCAGCGGTAGCGCACTCACCGCGGCAGATGTGGATAAGATTGTTCTTGCCGTCGACACCGCCAAGGGGGTGGCTAGGGTCGAGAACAACATAGTCGCTGTGAACGCCAATGCGGAACCCAGATTCTATACGGTGCAACGAGGCGATACTCTCTGGAAGATCGCTGAATCGCATTATGGCCGCGGCAAGGGCGGCAGATATAAAGAAATCTTCGAGGCGAATAGGCCGTTGCTGAGGGACCCCGATAAAATTTATCCCGGCCAAAAACTTCGCATCCCTGGGCTATAGGTGTTGGAGGAACAGCGGGGCTCAACTTGCCGTTGGGCGAAAGTACAGGGGCCGTACAGTGGGCTTAGCGCCGTCATCCCGACGAAACGCCCGCACCACCCCAGCATCTACGGTCGCGGGCTCCGATGTCGGAAGTTTTGCCCTTGCGTTTCCGGGAGAACCGGTGGCTGCATTTCGTAAGCGCGCGCGGATCTCACTCCGACAAATTTATAAGGCGGTTCGGCCTCACAGCGGTGGAACTGGCCATGCAAGAGGCCGTCGCCGCTGCAAAGAACACGCCGCGCGCTTCGCTCGCCTCAGCAGCGCTCGCGCCGGAACAAGGCAGCGGGTGAACGCGTTCTGAGCGCTCCGGGCTGGCGACTTATGCGGCCGGCCAACCCCATGGCAGGCAACCGCGAGCAGTTTGAAGGCGCGATCCAGAAAAAATACGGGATCGAAAAAGATCAGGCAAAACGCAACGTCGACGACTGGCTGAAGACGCTGCATTGAACCAAACGAACCGGTGACGGTGTGGACAGGAGGTGTAATCTAACCGCAGCAACTGTCCCAAGTTGATGAAAGAACGCCCCGAGCGTGGATGTATCGGCGGGGCGTTTTTCGTTATCTAGTGGATTGAGTCTAACGCTTGGTGCCCGCGTTTGACGGCGGCGAGAATTTTGTCGGGGTTGGCGGTCCATGTGAATGGCTTCGCCTCACCATTATGCTCCTCGACGAAACGGTTGATGGCTGCCTGAAGATCGGCGACCGAGTGGAAGACGCCGCGCATTAACCGCCGCTTTGTAAGCTTAGCGAAGAAGCCCTCGACGGCGTTGATCCAGGAGCAGGCGGTCGGCGTGAAGTGGAAGTTGAAGCGTTCGTGGCGGGCGAGCCATTGGCGCACCTTGGGGTGCTTGTGGGCGGCGTAATTGTCCAAGATCTACCACTTTTTCCGCAGGAACTTCGGCCTCGATGGCGTTGAGGAAGCGGATGAACTCTTGATGACGGTGGCGCTGCATGTTGCGCCCGATCACTGTGCCGTCGAGCACGTTGAGCGCGGCGAATAGCGTGGTGGTTCCGTGGCGCATGTAGTCATGGGTCATGGTCCCGGCGCGGCCCTTTTTGATAGGCAGCCCAGGTTGAGTGCGGTCGAGCGCCTGGATCTGGCTCTTTTCGTCTACGCTGAGCACGATGGCATACGCCGGCGGCTCGACATAGAGCCCGACGATGTCGCGCAACTTGGCTGTGAACTCTGGATCCTTCGAGAGCTTGAACATCCGGACGCGATGCGGCTGAAGCCCATGCGCCCGCCAGATCCGCTGCACGGAGCTCACCGAGACGCCGACGACTTTGGCCATCATCATGCCGGTCCAATGCGTCGCTTCGAAAGGCGGCTCCTGCTGCGTCAGGGCGACGATGCGTTCCGCTATGTCTTGTCCAAGGCGCGCGATACGGGAGGGGCGGGTCTTGTCCCGCAGAAGGCCCTCTACGCCTTCCTCCACGAAACGCTCCTGCCAGCGCCAGATGCAGGTCTTCGACCTGCCTGTCCGGCGCATGATCTCATTCCTGCCGACGCCGGCCGCGCGGATATCCAGCGCGCATTCGTGGTGAAGCAGGCCATCCAAAATATGCGCGGCCTCGCTGGCGTTAGCCGCACTGACTTTCGTATGAAACGGCGCGTAGCGATCCGAGATATGCGTGTAAAACTTGACGCCGCGTTCTCCCTGGACCCGGAGGCGACGCAAAGGTTGCGTGGAGACAGGTATGAAGCGGGGACTTAGGCGGCCCTCGGGAAAGGGTCATTGCTGCGAGGCTAACGGGTGAGTTCGCAATGCTACCAAACTGTCAGGGATGAAAACGGTCAACGCAGCGCCATATTAAATCGCATGACGCAAACGAAAAGACCCGTAATCGACGCTAACCCTAAAGCTGTAGAAAGTTGGGACAATGAGGGTGGCGCTCCGGCTTCTGGTGACCGATCGTGGGAATTTGCGACGGCGGAGCCCAGCGGCTATGGGCAAATCAAGGCGGATATCGAGGTGAGGAAGGTCGAAGAGCACCCGAGTGGACGATTGCTTTACATTATTTGTATGCAAGCCCCCGATGGAAGGATGGAATTTCCGATCGCGGTACCGGATGAAGGAATTGCGGCTCAGAATGAAGCAGCTGCCCTTCGATCCGCACTTCGCCTCGCCGAGAATCTAGCTGAATCCCTTCGGCGGCGTCTTGGATTAGGAAACAACTAAAGTGCAGCTATGAGGCCATGGGCGAGAGCCGTTAACAGATTGAGGAGATTGTGCCTCCGCGTCCCTGCTGCTGTTCTGTTGATTTCCACCAGTCGTGTACTGCGGCCCGGTTTTGAGACAACCGACTGCGCTTATTCAGGCGGCCAAGGGTAGCTCTGCGATGTTTGCCTTGGCAACCGAAAGCTGTTCGGCTCTCACCTGATCGGGCGTTTTGTAGCCGTGCCTGGCGACGAGCCAAGTTTTGTTGTAACGCGCGGCGAATTCGATGAGCGCCACCCTGAGGTCCTCGATCGTGCGGAAGGCCCTGACCCACAACAGGTTCTCCTTCAGCGTCCGGATGAAGCGCTCGGCGACGCCATTGCCCTCGGGCTCTCGCACGAAAGAGGGCGAGGCTTCAATTCCCAGGCATTTGACCTCGGACTGAAAATCTTCCGACATGTAATTGGACCCGTGATCGTGACGCAGTCTCAATCCGCAGGCGATTTCTGGAGCGATCGCGCCGAAGCAGCGTTTCACGCCCTGTCGAACAGGCTCCAGCGCCTCGAACCGATTGGCTGATTTTGCGGCGTGAACGCCGACGACCTCCGAGTTGGCGTGTTCGACGGCGACGAACACATAAGCCTTGCCTTCATCGGTCGTAACCGTTTGTGTCATGTCGGTTCCCCACATTTCGTTGACACGATCGGTGACGATCGTGCCGTCATGCGTCTTGGCCGACGCCGACACCACTCGATGCGGCGCAAGCAATCCATGTTCGCGCATCACGCGCCGCACCCGTCGGGGACTGGCGCGCACGCTGGAGACTCGTAGCCGCGCCCATATCTTCCGGTAGCCTTCGCCATGGAATTCAGAGGCCTCGATTTCGCGACGGATGTGATCCGCCAGTTCGGCATCCGAACATGCCCCAATGGGGCCGGGTCGACGTCGGGGAGTGTCTTCAGGCGTCTCCACGCGAGATCGATACACGGTTGCCCGCGACAGGCCCCACACCCGCGTCACGCGCGACAATCCATAGATGCGACCGAAAGACAGAGAACGAGCCCGGCTCATTTCCTCGGCCTCCGGCGGGCCAAAGGGCGTTTGTTTTCCAGGACGTCAATCTTGGCGTAGAGAAGCTCGTTATCCATGGTGATCTCGCCCACCTTGGCCTTCAGCCGGGCGATCTCATCGTCGCGGTCATCCCGCTCGCGCTCTTTCAGAGCCGAGGCGGCCCCCGCCAGAGCCCGATCCCGCCATTCGGTCAGCTTCTGGATGGTGACATTGGTCTCGCGAGCCACCAGTTCCAACGGCTCTCCGCGTAGGAGGCGGGCCACGACCGCCATCTTGCGCTGAACGGAAAAACGCCGGCCCCTGGCGCTAACCTTCTCTTCCTTGGTCACTTTCAAATCTCCGGTTGCGGTTCAAATTACCGCAGCCGGCTGTCTCACCTAACCGTGCCGCACCCCAATTTCCACCAGTCGCGCAGCCGCACTTCACCGAGCGCTATGGCGCGAATAAGCAATGAGGTGGCCTGAGAGCGGGAATGTGTTTCGTGTGTGGACGCACCGTGGAATGCAAGCTGTTTTCCTTGGGTTCTCGCATGTGGTCAGGCTCGTTCGTGTGTCCGGCCTCATAATGCGGCCGTTCACTCGCCACGGGCTCGTGGAAGTACGCGATCGGGTCCAAATCGGCGTGGCGCGCTCGAAGCGCTCCGAAACACTCTGGTTTTCCCGACCCCGTCTCATTGACCGTTCGCCCTTACCCCCTGATCGACCTGCTCACATCCCCGACGACCCGGAACCCGGACGACGCCTTACGCGGCGGCCGCGCTCGAAGCTCGATAGATCCCTCCCTTTGTCATTAACGCCCAGGCGATCCGCGCGATGCGGTTGGCCAGCGCCACGGCAACGACTAGGCGGGGCTTGATCAAGCACTCTCCCGGACGCCCGCCGACGCCATGGCGGAAGGATAACAAAGTCTCGGTGGCCCGTTCGGTGCCGCCCGCTTGAGGAAAGTTGGCGCTGGAGGTCTGCTCACAGGAATACTTCGGGTGTGGTCGGCACTGTTGAAGACAAGAAAATCGAACATATTCGCGGCGCGCCATATCGCCCTCAGACGCAGGGAAAGATTGAGCGCTGGCATCAGACGCAAAAAACAGGGTCTTGCTGAACAACTATTATCTACCGCGTGAACTGGAGGCTGAGATCGCCGCCTTGTGGAAAACTACAATCATTGCCGTCTGCATGAGAGCCTCAACAACCTCACGCCGGCAGACGTCTACTTTGGACGAGGTCAGCAGATCCTGGAGGAAAGGGAACGGATCAAAAAGCTCACGATCCACAATCGTCGCTTGCAGCATCAGCCGAAAGCCGCATAATTTAACCCGCAACAAAGTGAGCCGGAGCCTCCGCTCCAAAAAGCCAAAAGTGTCTCAAACCATCTGACGACGGACACGCGGGAGGCGGAGAGAGCCATTCGGCCCGGCGGATGTTCCTGACGGAAAATCACCTAGTGATCGGGGCCATAGAGGGCGCGGCAGTTCCGGATGCGCTGCTCCAGCGTGCGGCGCACGCCCGGTGCGAGATCGGGGTGACAGAACCGCAACTCGAACATGTGCCTATCGGCCTCAAGCCGGGCACCGCTTTCAGCATGGGGAGAACTTCTTTGTCCCAGACTCACTCGCCAGCGGGTCGGGTCGGCGGCGGGCGCGCGGCGGCTTCTTTTGTGAGAGAAGTCACGGGCCCCCTTTTCAGCCGAAAGGCGGTCGCGGGGCGGAAATCGACGGCGCAGGGTGGGCGGTAACCCGCCGCCCAAAAACCTTGAACGCGTCCCCGGTTATTTTGAAGTGCCCTCTGCGCTCAAGCCAACAATGGAGTCACGTCGGAGACCAAGGAGGAGTTGCAGGAAGCTGCCGCCTCCCACGGCTGGTCACTCGACGGGATCTCGGTGGTCGAGTTGAGCACCTTTCGTGGCGAGGACCAAGAGGAGACCCTGCTCCACCCCGCCGAATTTGAACTCGGCGAGACCACCGGCCGCATCCTGGAGCCGATCGAACAGCAGAAGCCAGATCGGCTCATCATCGACAACCTTTCCGAGTTGCGCATGCTGGCCCATACACCGCTGCGCTACCGCTGGCAGTTCTTCGCACTGCGCCGACTCTTAACCCGCTTGGGCTGCGTCGTGCTTATGCTTGACGACAAGACGGCCCGTCCGGACGATCTTCAAGTGCAAACCCTCGTCCACGGCGTGATCGCGCTGGAGCGGGGCAATAGCGCCCGCCACAAAGACGATCTCATAAGGGCGCGCCCGGAGTTCGGCGCTGGTGTCGGCGAGAAGATCCTCGAGCCGGCAGTGGTCGCCGACGAGGCGGGCGAGCGTCGCCCGCGGAACCGGCTGAGGCGAAGCGAAGATCGTCGCCTCTACGCATCATCCGTTCGCGCCGCCGCAGGCTCTCCGGCAGTTCGGCGAGGTCGCGATCGAGGCGGGATGCGCGGGGCCTCATAGGCCGTAAATCCTGAAAGCGTCGCGCCCGGTGAGTTCGCGCGCGACGGCGAGCGCGGCGAGCCGGTCGAACAGTTGCCGCGCGTCGTCATCGGGATCGCAACTGTTCGGCCAGAGCAGTCGCTCCAGCCGTCGGGTCATGAAAATTGAATGAAAGTTGAAGCCTCTTGGGCGGCTGCTTCATGAACCCGACGTCGATGTCGAGATCGACCGAACCGCTATGGCCGCTCACAAGGCTACATTCGAAGCTGGCGGAACGCACGTCGATCAACCCCGTGAGCCCGTTTGTCACGATGAAAGCGCTGACGTCGGCCATCCCGCCGTAAGTCTTCTTATTGAGCTCGAGAAATTGCTTGGAGCCCTCCAGGGCGGCCCATGCGACGCTGCGCTGCGTGAGCGGTCCCGACACCTCGGGATCGAGATCGATCAGTTCGTTGGTGGTCAGGCGCTGCAATCCCTGCAGAACGCTGCGCGCCTGATCGAGCGAAAACTGAGCAGTCCTTTGAGCGCCGAGGGGCCCTTGAATGGCGAGATTCAAATCATCGAGGCGGTTGCTCGCTGCCTCTTGCGCGCCCTTCAAAATCGCTTTCGCGCTTTCCAACCCAACCCAGGCGAGCCCGCGTGCGCTCTCCAAGCCGCCGATCTTCGTGTTGGCGACCGTTATCTCCGCGCCCTTGCCGGCTGAAAACCCCGCGAACTCTATGCCTCGACCGATTTTTTCGAAAACGTTCCCGCTGTCCACCCATTGCTTTTTTTCTGCGATCTGCGCTTCCAGGGCGTGAATCCAGTTTTTCTGATCGTTTATCTGCCTCTGAAAATCGTCGACGCTTCTCTGCGCCACGTCGAGATCCGAAAGCACTTTTCTTAACCCCGCTTGCGCCTGTTGTTGAGCAAGCGCCGCCGCGGCGCGCTGTTGAGCGACGACATCGCCGAGCCGCTTTACCTCCGCGCTCCATTTCGCGACCGTGGCCAAAGCGTTGTCGAGGTTCGCCTGATTCCGCGCGCGGACTTTTTCTCGCGCGGCAAAGACCACCGCATCCAACGCGGCGACCTTTGCCTGCTCGGCCGTCAGAGCGTTTTGCGCCGCCGTAAGCTGACGGTTCGCCTCGTCTGCCGAGGCCTTGATGGCTTGGGTCGCCTTTTCCGAGAGATAGGTCAAAGGTCATTGTCCATTCTCACCGAGAGCGCAAATCCGACGCTTGAGTTCAGCCGACCGCCGGTCGCCTTGATCGTCGCCTGGAAGAGGCCAAAAATCGGGCCCTTGATCTCGAATTCGAAGCCCTTTTCATCGAGCGTGATGTGAGTCGAGATGGAGAGACCGAGCAGGTCCACCTTTCCGTCGACCAGTATGATGAACGGCGCGCCGGCTGTCGATCGGGCACATGCGGCGCCTGCCGCGTCAAGCTGCTCTCGGGCAAGGTGCGTATGCCGGTCGAGGACTCCCTGACGCAGGGAGAGAAGGAACGCGGCTACATTCTCGCTTGCCAAGCGCTCGCCGAGAGCGACGTCGTCGTCGAATCATAGGAGGACGCCATGTTGAATGTTGTGATCTTCGCCCTCGTCGGTTTCGTTGTCGTGGCGGCGACTATCGTGCTGGTTTCATTCCTCGTCGAGGCGATGCGGCCCGTTCCGCCAACTCCGGAACGTCTCTCCTGGGCGCCAGACATCCCGATCCGATATGTCAGCGTCAGCGGCGTCCGCCTTCGCTACATCAAGACGGGTGAAGGTCCTGCGCTGGTTCTCTTGCACACGTTGAGGACACAACTCGACCTTTTCGAGAAGGTCATCCCCGAGCTGGCGAAGAATTTCTCCGTGTATGCGGTCGATTATCCCGGCCACGGCTATTCCGACATACCGCGCGCGAAATACGGATGCGGACTATTTCGTTGAGACGATCGCGGGCTTTCTCGAAGCTTTGGGTCTTCATGACGTGACGCTCGCGGGCGTTTCAATCGGCGCCTCGATCTCTCTCATTCTCGCGGCGCGCAACAATTCGCGGGTTTCGCGCGTCGTGGCGATCAATCCCTATGATTACGCCAAGGGGCGCGGGATGGCGCGCAGCTCCTCTCTCGCGCGCCTTATCGTCCCCTTGGCGGATCTGCCGATCCTCGGCGACACAGTGATGCGCCTGCGCCAATTCTTCATCATGAAATCAGTGCTCAACGGCGGCGTCGCCGATCCGCAGCGCATTCCGCCGGAGCTGCTGAAGGAAATGTATCTCGTCGGCAACCGCAAAGGCCATTACCGTGCCTTCCTCAATCTGTTCCGCAACGCCGAAACCTGGGAAACGGCGACCATGGCCTATCCGAACATCAGGGTACCCGTGCTGCTGCTCTGGGGCGATCGCGATTGGTCGCGGCCCGAGGAACGGGAACATGATAAGGAAATTGTGCCCGGCTCAAAAATGGCGACCGTCGAGGACGGGGGGCACTTCCTGCCGCTCGACAGGCCGGACGCGGTCATCGAGCATTTGCTCGCCTTTCAGGCTCCGCTCGTTGGAAAGGCTTCGTCATGAAGGCTTGCCTTTCAGCGTCGCTTAGCGCCCGGCAGCCCGTCGAGCGGAACGGTCGCGACGATGGTCGCTGCTCGCTGCTAGACGAGAGCGGGGGGCGCATGTCCTGTCTGCACCAAGCCATCTTTGCTGTTCAGATCGCACCGAAAGTGAAAGTCAATCTGGCGCCAAAGCGGGTCCTGATGCACCGCGGATTCGATCGGCTTGCCGCCGATGTTGCGCAGGTTCTGCGGACCGGTTCTCATTCTGGGGCGTGGCCTTCCCGTTCAGAGCGGGTTGAGGAGACCATGCGAAGGTTTTCGCCGACGCCCGACACCTACGATCCCGGTGGCACGATGGATCGCGTGATAGGTCGAGCCCAACCCAAAAGCGAGAGGGCACAATCATCAAGATCGTGTACCTTGGCTGGCGATCGGTAGCCCAGAAGGAGACGCAGGCAATCAAAAGCGATCATACCCATATGGGCAATAGTCATTTATTCGTGTCAGGGCTCATTTTGTTATCCGCACGAAGCTAACGCGCATATGTGCCGGCATAGCCGCCATCGAACCGGCGCATGAGCTTGCCGCCCGGCTTGACCTCCAGTTCGAGCTGTTCGAATTTCATCGGGTCCTCCGCGTTCGCTTCGAATTTCGATGCGAAGAGCGTGACGGTCTCCCCGTCACGCGACCAGCAGCCGGTCGCGTACTCGTCGAGCGCGCCATAAGCGAGCATATATTCGAACCGGCCGTTCGCCTGCAGCCGCAGCTCTGAGCCGACTTCCATCACGCCTCTCATGGAGTAGTGACCGGCGAGTGAAGGATCAGCCCGTGTGCAGTCAGCAGCTGAAGCTCCCGACGCCAAGAATGCGGTCAGTCCGAAAACGCTCGTGCAGGCGACGAAGGAGCGAAGCAGGGTCATGTCGGTTTCCGATGAGAGCAGGGTTACCTTTATCGGTGCATCATAGAATCGACCAACATGCGCGAAGGTGCGCTTGCGCACACATCAAAGCTTATGTCGCCGCCCGTTCCTTCCACATCTGATATCGCTGCATTGGAACTTCCGTCAGCAAGCGGGCGGCGGCAACCGACTGCCACAATGGCCCTTAATGGCACACAGTTGCCATCAAGCTGTCCGGCTGCGCTCTTGTGTTGCCATTGAAATTCCCGCCGAGCGGCGTTACCTCCACCCTTGCGGTACGGCGCCGAGAGAGTACGAGGGAGGATCGAACATGGCAGAATCGCAAACGAGTTGGTGAATAATTAATCTCGTACCAAAAGGCTACGGCAACCACACAGGGACCGTTCCCATTTGGGAAAATTCGCCGTCCGAGAGACTTTGGAGGCGGGCGGCACGCTGCGGATAGCCGCTGTAACGGCCCGTCAAAAACGGAAGAACGCACGCGCGTCGCATTCCGGCGTCTAGGCGACGGCAGCGGCAGCTTTCCCTTGGCCAAGGAGTCAAACGTCGCAGGGAACCCGAACCTATACACACAAATCTCAGCAAGCGATGCAGCTCGAGGTTCGCGCTGCTGCGCTACCCTCCGCGCCGCACTCCCATGCGCGCGCTATGCATCATGGACCTCGGAAAGGGTACAGGGGGTATTTACGGCTGGATTTCAGCGCCCGCCCAGTCGTACACGCGGCCGGATTGGGCCGACGTCAAGCCATCGAGCACGCTTAGAAGACGTCGCGCGGACTCCTCTGGTGGGAACAGCTGCCCAATGGGCACGCCCGCTTGGTACGGCTTCGACAAATCTGTATCCACCGTGCCGGGGTGTAGGCCGACGCAAATAGCTTGCGGCCGCGTGGACGACAACTCGATGCTGAAGCACCGGATAAGCTGGTTCAGCGCGGCTTTCGAAGCGCGATAGCTGTGCCAACCGCCGAGCCGGTTGTCGCCTATGCTGCCGACGCGCGCCGATAATGCCGCGAACGCGGCACGCCGGCCGCGTGGCAAGAGGGGCAGAACGTGTTTGGCAATCAAGGCCGGACCGATAGTGTTGATTTCAAAAGCGCGTATCATGGCGCTTGGCTCGAGCGAACGCCAGGATTTCTCGGGTTTGAAATCTCCATTGTGGAGCAGCCCCGTCGCGACAATTGCGAGATCGACTTCGCCAAGACTCTGGGCTGCTGCTGCGATCGTCGCTTCGTCTTGCAGGTCAATGCGTTTCGCAAGGATTTTCGCGCCGGTCACGACTGCTGCCGAGCGAGACCACGCGATGATCTGAGTGTACCTGGCATCGGCCGCGAGCTGCGCGACGAACGCCGATCCAAGTCCACCGGATGCCCCGACAACAAGCGCCTGCATTCCCAGTCTCCCGCCTTAACGCATGAGCTTTCGCCACGCCTTCGATAGGGCTTTGGCTTAGAGGGCGCAGCCGATGATCACGGGCTTTTCGCGATCAAGAGTACCGGCCTCAATCCGTTTGACGATGAAGTCTGCCACGTCCGCGCGGGCGACAATCCCGTTGCGCCATTCGTTGGGGCGGGTCAGAACTGTGTATTTGCCACTCGTTGGCCCATTCAAGAGGACGCCGGGTCGCACGATCAGCCACTCCAGATCGCTTTTTGCGATCAGTGCCTCTTGAATCGACTTGTCATCGTAGGCATTTTTGAAAATCACATTGAAAGCGAGCCTCTGCAGGATGTTGATGGCGCTGCGGCTGTCGCCCGCCCCAAAGCCCGTGACAGCAACGAGCTTGCGGACGCCTGCCTGCTTCATCTCGCGGAGGAGAACGCGGGTCGCTTCCGAGAACAGTGTCACCGGCTTGAGGATGAAGTCGAGCGATTGCGGTACGCCAAGCGCCTGCACAACGACGTCGATCCCCTCCAACGCTTGGGCGACATCAGCCGCGTTCCGAGCATCGCCCGCGGACGCCTCGCAAGTCCCGCCAATATCCTTCGGCAGCCGGCCATCGCGCGACATGGCGCGCACAAAATGTCCTCTTCCGGCGGCAATGCGGCACACCGCCAGTCCGATGCCCCGGCTCCCTCCAATTACGAGAATGCGAGTCATAGGCGGGCCCTCCGCTGTGAATGATGTCAGATCCACCGTGAATCTGCGAGCAAGGAGAGCGTCTGGCAAGGGGCCCACACAAACACGGTGTGACTGTGAGAACAGACCAAAATTCTCGATTGCATCTCTGGCAGGATGCCGATCCCATCATCCCGGACACTGACAGCAATGAACTGCAGCCAATCAAGCGCCTTCGGCCGCTCGCTGTCGAAACGGCGCCGGCGGATGTAGGGAAAATGGTCTTGGATCGGTGAGATTTACTCGGCGTCCTCGTCTCGGTCGCGGAGATCGGCGAGCCGCGCCCCGATGGCGGCCGCGAGCCTGCCTTCCAGCGACCGCCCGCGTTCCGTGATGCCCAACCCGGCAATGGCAGAGTTCAGCGCGGCCTCGCGCCGTTCGTAGGCGGCAATTTCGTTCGGCTCCGGCGGAGGGATGTCGGCGTCGTTCCAGCAGTGCTGGTCGAACCAGGCGAGATCCACGGGGCCCAAGCCCGCGGCGGCCAGTCGGTCGCGGGCGGCGGCCGTCTCGATCGATGTCGGCATGTTCCCCTCCGGGCATCGCTTCCTTCCAGAAAACCTAGCGCGGAGCGTCAACGAAGCGACTGGGCGCGGCGACCCCGGAGCCTTATCCGAGTATGAAGACGCCGCCGGTTCGACATGTGCCGCAGTGGGATTGCCGAAACGCGACGGGCACAAACCCCGTCGAATCGGAAGCGGCGGCGGCGTCTGGCGCAATCGTTACGACAGCGTTAGTAGCCGACCGGTCAGCCGCTTCGGGCGAAGGCGACGATCGCCGAGCGTCCGACCGCGCCGCTCTGCCGCCGGACCTCGCGACCTTGCGAGAACAGGATGATCGTCGGGATGCTGCGGATGTTGAAGCGCGCGGCGATCTCGGGGACGCGCTCGGTGTCGAGTTTGGCGAGGCGGACCATCGGTTCAAGGTCGCGGGCGGCGGCCTCGAACTCAGGCGCCATCGCCCGGCACGGCCCGCACCACCCGGCCCAGAAGTCGACGAGGACGGGAATCTCGGTCTTGCCGATGATCCGGTCGAAGACGTCCGCGGCGCCGAGTTCGATAGGATGGCCGTCGAACAGTGGCGCATGGCAGCGTCCGCAGTCCGGGAGGCTGCGCGCGGCCAGTCGGGACTGCGGCGCCCGGTTGAGACCGCCGCATTTCGGGCAGACGATGACGACGCCGTTTTCCAAAGGGACCTCCGTGCGGTCAGCGCAGCTTGGAATAACCTAACCATTGAGGGGGCCGGCGGCCAGAAGCGGCAGCGCGGCTCCGCCCTCACGCCTCCACGACCTTCCCGACATCGAACGCCCGGTTCTCGAGTGGCTTCCCTGGCCGCATGGGGCCGTAGCCCTTGGGGTTGCAGACGATCCGCGTCTGTCCGACCCGATAGTCGAAGCAGTCATGTGTGTGACCGTGGATCCAGAGCGCCGGCTGATGTCTCTCGATGAGATCGGAGAGGTCATTGACGAACGCCGGCGTCAGGGCGTCGTTCGAGAAGCGGCGCGCGATCGAGCCGGGATGAGGCTGAGCCCGATGACCCGGCCTGGCTCGAAGCATGCCAACGAGAGGAGGCGATCCGCGAGCTACTCCGTAAGTCCGGTGGCCGGCGACTCAAGACAGGGGACGTCGAGGAAGTTGCATTGGAACTCGGCGTCGGCTCATTACGATCTACCGCCAGACGCCTACGGTCGAGGCGCTCGAACCAAGACAGAGAGGTCGGCGAAAGGGAGCGCTGTGTCTCGACAAGCCGCGCATTTGCGCTCACCGAGCCTGATGGTGCTTCGAGAGCTGGGCGCTCACAAAGCGGCGGGACGCTGTGTTGATGATCTTATCTGGCGCCAACGGGCTCGTCAGCTTGACCAGTGTACCCTCAACCGCCGTGACATTCCAGTTGGTCACCTCTTCGATCAATTCGCCATCCTCAGCAACAAGCATTGTGACGAGGTATTCTTTCCCGATCTCAAACATCTGGTTGGACATCTTCCACCTCCCGTTACTGTGGAAATCAAGCCTCTTCCCAAGAAAAAGCCTGCGACGCTTGGCGCATGACGCGTCAATTTGCAGGAACTCGGCGCCCGGCGCTGTGTTTCCGGGTTGCTCTCCAATCCATCGCTTCTGCGGGACGGGACCTGGGGCGCGGGCGCATGATCCGGTATGTTGCATATCGCAAAGCGGTTCTTGCCGGCATGGCCGGCGCAGTTGCGTGGGAAGCCGTAGCGCGACCCCTCATTCTCGCAGTCGTCCCCTATTTACGCGCGCTATCGGCGCCCCATGATGCATACCGAGACCAATCGTCTCGACGCGCGCGATGGCCCGCGTTGGCTCTGGCGGCAATGGCACAATGTGCAGCTCATGCGTCAAAGCGGCGTGCCGATCATTGGCTTCACCTGGTATTCTCTCACCGACCAGATCGACTGCTACATTGCGCTCCGGGAACCTGTCGGGCACGTGAACCCGGTCGGGGGCTTCGATCTCAACTGTGATCCCCGCCTCAGGCGCCGTCTATCGAGGAGGTTTCTGATCGAAGCCCGGCGACGACGTCACGCTTAAGATCCTGCTCCCCACGGACTCGACGCAGGACCGACGCAGCGGCCATTACTCGCAGGCGCGGAGGCGAGCGTCGTCGCGGAAGTTCCAGCCTTATGGTCCTGGGCACCTTCGGAGCGCTCAACGCGCGCGCATTGGCCCGTCGCCGCCGGGGCCCTCGCCTATGTCGGATTGATGCTGCCGGGCGGCGTGCTGTACGGTTGGTTGTTTGCGCGCGGCGAACGACCCGAGGGGCGGCTGGCTTTTCGGAATGGCCTATGGCTTCGTCCTGTGGATGCTCGGACCCATCCCCCTGCTGCAATGGGCGCCCGAACAGCCGATCCTGACCGGCTATCCAGCGGTGGGGCTACTGCTGGGCGAATTGCTCTGGGGCTTGATCCTCGGACTGGCGTTTCCCCTCCCCTGCGCGCGGCTCGATGCAACGGCGCGTCAGGCCGCGCCGGGAGGCGAGGAGCCTGACTGATAGCGCTACGTCAGGCGCCGACCTCCGTGTCGTCAAAGGCTTCGTCTTCTGGGCCTTCATCGTCCCGCACCCCGAGAGCGTCGTCGAGCGCGTGGTCCAGCGCGGCTTCTATCTCGGCGTCGCGGTCTTTCGCGCTTTCGAGCATGTCGAGGTCCGGCAGATCACGGAGGCTGCCGAGCGCAAACATTTCCAGAAAGCGCGCCGTCGTCACCCAGGCTATCGGCACACCGGGCATGGGCGCGCGGGGCCCAGGGGCGATGACGCCGAGGCTCTTCAGCCGGCCGAGAATGTCGCGGCTGATGTCGTGGCCGGCGAGACGCGAGAGCGCGGCGCGAGTGACCGGCTGCTGATAAGCGATGGCCGAGAGCGCCAGCATTTCCAGTTTTGTGAAGGACGGCGGCCCCGCCATCGCGCGTAGGGTGTCGGCGTGGCGCGGGCGCGTGCGAAACTGCCAACCCCCGGCGACGAAGATAATTTCGTATGGCCGCCCTCTCAGTTCCTCGTTGACGTCGGCGATCAGCGCATCCAGCCGGCAGGCGCCGCCGACGAGCTGCGCGAGCGTCTCGCGCGGAACCGGCTTCGGCGAGGCGAAGATCGCCGCCTCGGCGCGCATCATCCATTCACGCCAGCGCATGCCTTCGGGGAGATCGGACAGATTGCGATCGAGACGGGGCGCGGCGGCGCGGGTCACAGGCCGTAAATCCTGAAATTGTCGCGGCCCGAGAGTTCGCGCAAGGCGCCGAGATTGACGAGCCGGTCGAATAGCCGCCGCGCGGCGCGATCGGAGAGACTGGCGCGGCGCGCGGCGGCGGCGGGCGTCACGGCGTCGTCGGCGAGCAGCATGTCAATAACGCGGCGCGCGCCCTTTGCGCGCAGCATCGGCGCGACGGCGAGAAGCTTTTGCGACCGCCGGCCAGATCTACGGCGAGCGCATGCGCCTCGACGATTGCGAGGCCGTAAGCGCGCGCGACGCAGTCCGGCCAGTCGTCGCCCGCCGGTCGCGGACGTTTGCCGCCTGCCCCGCGCCGAAGCGACGGATGCGCCATGGCGACGGCGAGCAGAGGGACCGGCCGCGCCCAGTCGAGGCGGCGCGCTAGAGCGAAATCGGCGACGACGAAGGCGAAAATTTCAGCGTCTGTGGAGGGCGGGCAGAGTTTCATCGCCGCGGCGCTGGCCCATGCCGCCGCAGTGAGCGGATCGGGCGCCGTGATCGCCGCCTCTACACGCAGCCGGCAAAGCGCCGCGCAAGAATCGGCGCCGCGCAGCGCGAGCCGTTGTCGCAAACAACCGGCATAGACCGGCTCGCCCCCGTCGGCGCCGCGCAGGATGGTCGAACAGGGCGAGCCCGGCGCCAGCGGAAAACGTCGCTAGCGCCTGCTCTCCGCTTTGAGGCCACGCCCAGCGCGGAAGTGGTTGAATTTCAGTGATCTTTGAAGCCAACGGCGCCGGGACGCGACGCGCGCGGGAGGAACGCTTGGCAGCGGAAACGGGCCTGGACGCGGAGGTCGAATCAAGCGCATGCATGGGAAGAATCCTACCGGACAGCGGCGCTTTGTCATGTGCATTCGTGTCGAATCCGCCGGGGTTGTCTTGCGGTTTTGATGTCCAATAATGTGCGCTTATCGGACACGATTCGAAAGCCTCGGTTTGCCGGGCGGAATGCGCTCTTTTGGACCCTTCCGGGCCCGCCGAGGCGTCGGATCTTTCCGCCCCAAACGACGCTCGGCCCCCACGCGGCGCCCGAACCGAGGATGAGATGGCCCCTCCCGAAGATGACGCCCCCCTCGCCGAGCGGGCGTCCCCGCATCTCGCCGCGCTCACCCAAAAAGCCCGCGACTACGCCCGCAACGCCCGCTCGGAGAACACCCAAAAGGCCTATGACGCCGACTGGCGTCAGTTCGCCTCCTGGCTGCGCCGGCAGGGCCTCGACCCCCTGCCCCCGGACCCGCAGACCGTCGGCCTGTATCTCGCCGCCTGCGTCGAGGGCGCAGACTCTGCCGGCGCTCGAAACATCGGCGCCGGAGGCCGGCCGCCGTTGTCTGTTTCCTCGCTGGAGCGCCGGCTCTCCGGCATCTGCTGGCGCTATCGCCAGCTCGGCCGCCTGCTGAACACGGGCGATCCGCATATCGCCACCGTGCTGGCCGGCATCCGCCGCGCCCACGCCCGTCCGCCGGTCCAGAAGGAGGCGATCTTCGCCGACGAGCTTCTCGCGATGCTGGCGGTCCTGGACAACGACCTGCGCGGCCTGCGCGACAAGGCTATTCTTGCCATCGGCTTCGCGGGCGGCCTGCGCCGCTCCGAGATCGTCGGCCTCGACTGCGGCCCGGAGCAAACGGACGACGGAACCGGCTGGATCGAGATGGTCGGCGCCGACCAGAACGGCGGCGGCCTGCTTCTAACCCTTAACGGCAAGACCGGCTGGCGCGAGGTGGAGATCGGCCGGGGCTCCTCTCCCCTCACCTGCCCTGTCGCCACGCTCGAAACCTGGCTCAGCCTCGGCCGGATCAATCGTGGCCCGGTGTTTCGACCGGTCGCCCGCAAGAACGGCGGCGTCGCACCCGAGCGGCTCTCCGACAAGCATGTGGCGCGCCTCGTTCAGAAAACGGCGTTGGCCGCCGGGCTGCGCGGCGATCTCCCGGAAGGCGAACGGCGACGCGCCTTCTCCGGCCACTCCTTGCGCGCCGGCCTCGCCTCCTCGGCGCAGATCGAGGAAGGACATGTGCAACGGCACCTCGGCCACGCCTCCCCCGAAATGACCCGCCGCTATCAGAGGAAACGCGACCGCTTCAGGGTCAATCTCACCAAGGCGGCCGGATTGTGATTTTAAATCAATTCGATAAATGTCTCTCCTCGCTCAAGCGCTTCCAATAACTTCGGAAGGACACGCGCGAACCACATCAGCAATTCACGCTTTCGCGTGTTAGGCAGCCTAATCCAAACGATTGTCGGCCCTGTGCCTTCGAGCGCCTTTCGTTGGGCGAAATCCTCGTCCTTCGACACGATGACGGCGCCCACCGCGCGGGCGTAGTCCCAAATCGCCCTGTCTGGCGCGCCGGCGAGACCGATATCGGCCACATGCTCGGCATTGTGCCCCTCCCCGGCAAGCCAACGCGCCAGCGCGACCGGCAACTGGGCGTCTACGAGGAAGCGCATCAGGCGACGCGCAAGACCGGGTGATCGCTCTGACGCGCGGCGAATTCAAGAACCGCGGTGATGTCCCCCTCTTCGAGCAGCGGATAATCCTCCAGAATCTCCTCACGCGAGGCGCCTGACGCCAGGAGATCGAGGACGTCCTTTACGCGGATCCGCAAGGACCGGATGCAAGGGCGTCCGCCGCACAGCTCTGGGTCAATGGTGATGCGGTGCAGTTCACTCACGGCCTGCTCCTCTTTCGCTCAAACCGGGCGTGACCATCATGATAATAGGATTTTCGCCCTTTCGACATCACCGAGTATAGCGTCGCGCCCTGCTTCCTGGGCGCTTTCCAGCGTCTTGGCTCCAACTCGGCGATAAAAGGCGAAGCCAAATCGACATTGCCGCGCCGTGGCGTCTGCGCGAGGAGTTCAGGGCGCGACGTTTACACCTCGACAGGCAAGCCCACGACGCCGCCCTCTTGCGCTCGTGCTCCTGCCTTTCTGCGCAGCTTCGCCAGCGAACCTCGCGCACAGCGGCGTCGCCAGGGCGCCGTCTCTTGACCGGCGCCCCGCCAGGACTCAGACTCGCGATCGTGGACGCTATCCTTTTGCATCGCATCGACCCGGCCAGGAACATGCGCCGGTTCTACCGCCTTGAGGTCGCGCCGGATCTATTCGGGCGTTGGTGTTTAGTCGCGGAATGGGGACGGATTGGCCGCGCCGGCCGGCTGCGCATGATGGCCTATGAGAGCGCAGCAGATGCCCAGGAGGCGCTTGCGAAGCAACGACGCATTAAGGAGCGGCGAGGGTATTTCGCACTGTGATCGTGTGGCCGGCGACGCAAGCCGCCGACAAGATCGTCAGGACACAATCAGAACGTAGGCGCCCCAGAGGACGAGGCCGATTTCAAAACCGAGCATCTTCTTCACTCCCTGCTACCAAGAGGCGGATGCAGCCACGGAAGCCGTCACCCTTTGGTTGATGACAGAACAGTAGCGGAAGACCCGTCGCAAAGGATGTGCGCCGATGCACGCCTTGGAGATAAGAGCCGAATAGGCGAGCCCGACGAGGGTAATCGTGGCGGCTGGAGCTATCACGACTCGGATGGTCGTAATGGCATGGGAGACGTTCGGCCGACTCGCTCTTGGTTTTTACGACTTACGCGGTAAGTTCGGCTTCTAAGGATTCATAAACCCCTCGCCGTCTAATGCTCGTTTTCACGGCGTGCAAGGGGTTATCCATGGCGACGGCCACGACCGGCGGGGCGTCACGTACTCGAGCAAATATTTCGAAGCGTCGACGCGTCAACGCGTCGACACCGCGACCCGCTACAAAGCTGTGGACCGCGCCTCTGCCTCGCGCAGACGCATTGAGATATGCCCAACTCGCCGGGAAGAGCATGATCGCCACGGTCTTTGTGTTCGGCGCCCTCTGCGCACTCATTTACACAGCGGCCGGCCCTCGCAAGATAACGCATGCCGCCGGCGAAAAACAGAAAATCGTCGCCAGGCAGAAAACCGCAGCGGCGGATCAATCCAGCGCAGGAGCCAAGACGGCCCCGGCAGGTTTGGGCGCTGCGCTCGTCTCTAAAATCGATCTGCCGGTCAGAGACGCACCGAGGCGAGATGGGAAGATCCTCAATCGAGTTGTCTATGGCTCCCACGTTGAGGTCCTCGCGCAAGACGGCAGATGGGTGCAGCTGCGCGCCACAGGGCAAAACGTCACCGGCTGGGTCGAGAAGGCCGGCCTGAGTTTCTGAGTCCGCGGAACCCGCGGGGCCCCTCCTCCGTCAAAAGCTTTCGCGATCACCCCGCCGCCTTTCGCAATCTCGCCGAGCTGGCGGCCTTGCCGCGCAACAGCGCCATCAACACCGGACCGAGCGAAAACTCCCCTGCCCGCGCCTTCGCCGTCAGCGCGCGTAGATAGCCGCCAGCGCTCTTGATCTCCTCGCCTCTCTGTAGGATGGCGGCGATGACGATCGACGCGTCATGCTCGCCGAGAACCTCAAGCGCCTGCTCCCAAGCGTCCGGCGAGACGCCGAGCGCCGAGCGCACGGTCGCGGCGGCCGAAGCGAGATCGCGCCAGGACGAAATCTCCCCGCCCCTGGCGTAATCGACGATGTCGGGACAGGCTTGCAGCACCATCCCCAGCGGATAGGTTCTGAGGGCTGGCGTCGGACGGTGGGGCGTTTTGAGCTCGAGGCGCTCAGTGTCCAAAGCCCCTACCCGAACGGCTTCCGCTTCGTCGCGCATTGGCCCGGGCGGTTCGGCCCTGCCTTCTCGAAGGCTAGGTTCAAGATCAGAAATGTTTGTGGTTTGATTTTGTATGTGGCGCTCATTTTGAGACTCATTGGCGCTTGAATTTTGCGCTTTGGCAAGATTTTCCAGCAGGTTACGGATTTCGGTCGCGAGCGCCGTCAAATCTGTCGCCAAGGCCTCCAGGTCGGCTCTTGAGAGGTTACGCGCATAGCGCCCGGAGAGCGTCGCGTAGCGCCTGTGGCGCTCCTCCCAATCGCCGGGAATACCCTCTTCAATGGCCATCTCGATCATCTTGGCGATGTCGCGTCGCGCCAGCGTGATGCGCTCGCGCAGCAGGGCGATCGCCCGGTTCTCCGCCCGCACCTCCTCGGCGAGGTTCTCGATCTCGCTGGCGCGCGCGACGAGGGGCGTCAAGTCAAAGCCGAAAGCGTCCTCAATCGCGCCCCCCTGCCCCCTCCGGGCGAAGCGCTTGCCGTTGGCGGAATCGCGGCGGAGGATCAGGCCGGCGTCGACGAGCGCGGCGAGATGGCGGCGCAGCGTCGCCGGCGCCATGCCGTGGGCGCGGATCGACAGCTCCTTGTTCGACGGAAAAACGATGATCCCCGAGGTCGCATCGTTTTCCGAGGCCCTCGCGTCCTTCTCGGGGAGCGTCAGCGCCGTCTCCTGATGGAAGCTCAGCAGCGCGTGCAGCACCGATAGCGCCCGGTCGGTAACGCAAAGCGGCGCTTTTGCCTCTGTCAACGCCCGAAACAGCCGCCATTTGTGGACGACGGTTTCTGACGCGTCAGGGCGGGACGCGAATTCTTTCGTCGCCGCTTGGCTCGCCACCATGGCGAGCGACAGCGATCGTCGCCCGAAGGGCGTCGTTGTTTGTCTTTGCATGATCTTTTGCCTCGTTCAGGCAAAAGAAATCCGCTCGCCGAAATAGGCGCCAAAACTCTTGACTGTGATTCGCGGAAGTGGGATTCTCAGAGTGCTTAGATCAGAGAAAGGCTTCCGGGCGGCGACGTTCGGGGGCTTTTTTCTTTTGCGGTTTAATCTCCTGATTCGCTATTGATCTTCGTTTCCCTGAACGCCCGGTAGAGCGAATCCAGGTTGGACGAGATGTATCGGCCGAACTCGCCTGCATTTTTTGATTTGAGCGAGAGGTTGAAGCTGTCTCCGGTATTCCGGTAGCTTGCGGCCACTGTCTTGTCTTCTGGCGCCCAGGACGCCGCTTCGATCCGCCCTCGCGCCGGCTTTCGCGGCTTCCTTCCAAGTGCCTTCAGCTGCGCAAGCAGATAGTTGAACCTATCCATCGCGTCTTTGGAGCGAAATTCTTCGGACTTTACGATGGAAATTGCGGCTTCAGCATTCTGCCGCTGCTTCACCTGCTTCTTGAGTTCTTCCCACCTATCGCGACCAACCGTTCTGGCAGCGCCGATCGCTTCGATCACCGGGGGAGGAACCGTCTCCGCGACGGAAAGCATTCTGGACATCAAAGTGTCATCGATCGTCAGGGCCGATTTAATCGTTTCCTTCCGCTGTCCCATATCGAGGAGCTTTTTGGCGAACAGGGCCTTTTCGATGAAAGACAGATTTGCGCGCGCAGTGTTTTCCTGTCCCTGCGCGACAATATGCTCGATATCCTCAAGATTCTTGACGACGGCGCGAACGGGAACGCCAAGTTCTTTGGCGACCCGGGCGCGACGGTGCCCGAACACGATCATATAGCGACCTTTGATCTGCGGATGCGGCCGCACGAGGATCGGGGTCGATTGCCCACGCTCCCGGATCGCCTCCCGGAGATGAACGTAATCTTCATCGTCGTCTTCGATGCGGTCGGCGATGAAAGATTGATCCAGAACGGCGACGTCGAGTTCGACGATCGTCTCACCCGCCAGCATTTTTTTCGCGTTTTCAGCCATCTCGTCGATGGAAAGCATCATCGAGCGCGACGCCCCGCGCAGCGCGTAATCGTGGCGGGCGACAGCGTCAGCCTTCGACGTCTCTGCCCCGGTGATGCTCGTGAGGAGGTTCTTGCGGGCCACGTCAGGCTCCTTCCTCTTGCGCCAATCGCTTGAGGTTTCGGGCGGTTCTACGATTCTGCACGGCTGTCAAAATCTGGCTCATTTGCGACCCCACGCTTTGTGGACGAGAGCCGCGATCTCCTCATTGACCGCGTTCAGCGCCTCTAGGGCGCGGTCATAGGTGGCGCGGGTGAATTGGGAGCGCTCGACCTCATACAGGGTCTGGTTGGTGATGCCCGCGTCCGAAATGGCGGTTGATTTCACCATTGGGTTTTTCAGCATCTGCTTTGGAAAAAGCGCTTGCATGAAGCCGACCATCTGCGCCTGAGGGCCGTCGGTTGGCTCGTAGCGCGTGACGAGATAGCGAAACCACTTGAGGCGGACGTCAGCTCCCGCGCCGCTGATCGACTGAAGGACGCCGCCCAGCATCAGCAGAAATTGGCTCATGGACATCACATCCAGCATCTGAGGATGGATGGTGATGAGAACGGCGGTAGAGGCGGTCAGAGCAGTTAAGGTGAGATAGCCGAGCTGCGGAGGGCAATCGATCACCACTATATCGTAATTACCATCGACCTCCTTTAAAGCGTCGGTGATCCGGGTGAAGAACATCCGCCCTTCGGCCGAGGACTTATCGGAAGCCGCGAGGGGGGTTTCGTATTCATATTCCTGAAGTTCGAGATTCGCAGGAACAATGTCGAGCCCAGGAAAATTCGTGCGCCGAATAACCTCGGAAATCGGCTTCCGAGCGTCGTCGTAGCGGAGCGCCTCATAGAGCGAGGGGTTTCTGTCGAGCTCGGGCTGGATGCCATGAAGCGCGGACAGGGATGCTTGTGGATCAAGGTCGATCGCGAGCACGCGATGACCCGTAAGGGCAAGATGTTGAGCTAGATGGGCCGCCGTCGTTGTTTTGCCGCTGCCGCCCTTGAAATTGACGACCGCGATGACCTGAAGACGTTCCCCCGCGCGTCTGTACGGCACGTATTTTTTGAAATCAGCTCTGCCATGACGGTCAAGATATTGCCGCAGCTCCAACATTTGCTCGGCCGTATAGGTTCTGCGTCCCGAAACAGAGGTTGTCGGAGTGGGGCCCTTGCCTTCGAGATGAAGCTTCTTGATGTTGGATGGTGTCACACCCAAAAAATATGCAACCTCCGCCAGTGAAAAGGGACGGAGGCTCTTGATGGCATCCGGCGGATAATGCTCCAACCGAAGCATATTCAGCTTGTCCGAGATCAACTCTCCCTGTTCGAGAATGGTCTCGTAGAAGCTGAACGCTTCAGTTTCGTCGATTGCTGTCATCACGTTCATCGGTGCTGTTCCCCGGAATAACGCTTTTTCACGCGAACCCGGCCTTTAATCGGGAATTATGCCCGATTCTCTTCGAGTCGCAACGGATTTTTGGTTAATGAGAAGTTAACGTCGTCAGTTGCGAGGACTCAAAATATTCGGCATCTGTGAAGCGCATAAACCATTTGATTCTCTTCGTTTTTTCTTCGCTCTGTACGGCTGTCAAAGCTTGGCTATGCGAAAGGTTTAGCTCCGAAAAAATTGGAGCGGATTTCGGGATAGCCGGGCGCTCAAGCACCCGGCGGAGGAGTGAACCGCCACACCGGAATTCCCATCTTCCGGGCCCTATCGGCGAGGTTCTCGACGATCCCCGATCCCGGAAAGACGATGAACCCGATGGGCAGCGCTTCGAACATGGCGTCATTGCGCTTGAAGGGCGCGGCGTTCTTGTGCCGGGTCCAATCAGGCTTGAACGCGACTTGCGGGACCTTGCGGTTGTCCGCCCAGCAGGCGGCGATGCGCTCTGCGCCCTTCGGCCCCGCTCCGTGGAGGAGGACCATGCCTCGGTGCTTCGCCCGCACTTTGTCGAGCGTATCCCAGATCCGTTGATGATCGTTGCAGTCAGCGCCGCCGGCAAACCCGATGCGATGCCCGGGCGGCAACAGCACCTGCGTCTCGGCGAGCTTTTTCGCGTTCAGGAAATCCCGGCTGTCGATCATCGCCGCCGTCAGGGCGCGGTGATTAACCTGCGATCCCGAGCGTGGACGCCAGGAGGAACCGGTCTCGGTCGCATAGAGTTCTGCGAGATGGTCGCGGAAGAATTCGAAGGCGTTGCATCGTTCAGTGAGTGTGAGCCCTTGCGCGATCAGCCGCTCAAGTTCGACCGAGGGGATTTCCGAGCCAACCTATTCCGCCTGCGAACGCCGCTGCGTGGTTTCGTTGTCGTCGAGCTCGCGGTTAATGCGTCGCGCGTTGCGATGAAATAGATTGACGAAGGACCAGAGGAGATCGGGGAGATCAGCTTCGAGACGGGTGTCGAGAAAGAGGCTCGACAAGGCTTCGACGGCGGACTCGAGCGCGAGGGAAGCGGCGTCTGAAGAGGGCGGGGGGCGCGGATCCGGTTCGTCGTCCAGGGGGCGATAGCCGTGCGAAGCCAATTCGTCCAGAAGATGCGAAGAAGGAGATGAAGTGTCGCGGCCGGGAGCAATGGTCTCCAATGACTGAGAGGCAAATTCATCGTTCATGTCGGATGTCTTTCGCTTGAGGCCGTGCCGATCGCGCCTGACAGCGATCTCGAGCCGCGGCCGGATCGCGCCGCACCCGAAGGGTCGAAGCAAAGCGAAGAACGCTACCCGACGACTTCTTTCATCCGCGGGGAATGCCCGAAGCGCACGCGTAGGGCAGGGGAAAGAAGTCGGCGGGGGAGCGTTGCGGCAAGCGAGCCGCTTGTGGCGCCATCGCTGCTCGTCCAGGCCGGCGGGTGCTGTAACCTCACGTCTGGAAATATACGCTCATAGGCTGCCGCCTCCGTCGCTCCGCAGACAGCCAAGTTGCACACATTAGCTCCAGCGCGAGCGTAAGCCTCTGCGACCGCGATGAGCGGCCCATAATAGAACGCGTTGCAGGGCAGCGGATCGCGCGTTCCGCTACTTTGCCGAGATCTATCTTGCGGCCGTCGATCACGGGCAAGTCAGCAGCGATCGCTGCGTCGAGGCGACGGGGGAGATCCCCGTCGCCTGTCCGGCTTGCGGGGCGCGGTCCGTCCGCGTCGCCCTGCGCGTGGACGAACTCACGCCGGCGGAGATCGATCTCATCGTGTCGGCGCTCCCCGACACGCCGCCGGACCCGGGGGACGAGATCGAAGAGGCGGCGACATGAGCGCGGCGAAGACGTCCGCGGCCTATCGAGCCTCGATTAGGATGATTAGATGAAGGTCACAGATCCAGCCCGCTCAGCGCCAGCGGCGCCGGTCCGGGACTACGGGGAGCGAAGCCTTGGAAAAAAGCCTTGTCGTCGTCTGTCCGAACTGCGGGGGCCTCAACAAGGCCCCGGAGAGTCGGCTGGTCGCCGGACAACTGCCAGACTGCGGACGCTGCCATGCGCCGCTGTTCAACGGCCACCCGGTCGAACTCGATAGCGCCGAGGGCTTCGATCGGATGATCGGGAAGACGGAAGTGCCGGTCCTCGTCGACTTCTGGGCGGCGTGGTGCGGCCCGTGCCGCGCAATGGCGCCGGAGTTCGGGGCCGCCGCCCGCGACCTCGAGCCGATGGCGCGCCTCGCCAAGCTCGACACCGAACGCGTCCCGGAGATCGCCGCCCGCTTCAACATCAGGAGCATCCCCACCATGATCCTCTTCTCCCGGGGGCGCGAGGTCAAAAGGCAGAGCGGCGCCGTCGGGCGCTCGGCGATCGTCACGCTGGGGCGAAGCGCCGCCTAAGCGAGGCTCCAGGCCGGTAACGCCCATCAGGAGCGGCCCATGGCGCCCGGCGTCTCGGGCGCCTATCTACGGCTGGACCGAGGGTGCCGCGCCTTGGCTCTCGGCTTCCTTTTTGGGTTTCGGAGTATTTCATGGACCGGAATTTGTCGCCGGATCTCCCTATCGTCATCGGCGTCTCGACCCGCGCCCTCTTCAACCTCGAGGAGGAGCACGCTGTCTTCAAGAGCGAGGGCGTCGCCGCCTACACCAAGCTCCAACGCGAACGCGAGGGAGACCTGTTGAAGGAGGGCACGGCGTTCGAGGTCATCCGCAGGCTCCTCGCCCTCAACGACCGAAGCAGACGTCTCATCGATGTCGTCGTGTTGTCCCAGAACTCGCCCGATCTCTCGCTGCGCGCCTTCAACTCCTTCGAGCATTACGGGCTGCCGATCCGGCGCGGCAGCTTCACCAGCGGGCGTTCCGTGGCCCCGTTCGTGAAGGCTTGGAACATCGACCTGTTCCTTTCCAACGACGACAAGGATGTCAGGGAGGCGCTCGCCAGTGGCGCGGCGGCGGCGAAGCTCGGTCCCCCGCCCTGCGTCCAATGCGATCCGCACACGGACGAGGTCCGCATCGTCTTCGACGGCGATTCCGTGCTGTTTAGCGAGGAGTCGGACCTCATCTACAAGCAGCACGGGCTCGACACGTTCCTCGTTCACGAACGCGATCACGCCAAGGTCCCCATGAACCCGGGCCCGTTCGGCAACTTCCTCCAGAAGCTTGCCAAGGTGCGGGAGATCTTCATGAAGCCGGACGGGGTGAGCAAGATCCGGATCGGCTTGGTCACCGCGAGGAACGCCCCGGCGCATGCCCGCGTCATCCACACCCTGCGCGACTGGGGAACGCCGGTCGACGAGATCCATTTGGTCGGCTCAACCCCGAAGGCCGGCTTCCTGCAAGCCATCGGCGCGCACATCTTCTTCGACGACCAGAAGAAGCACGTCGACGGCGCCGCGGCGGTCGTCCCAGCCGGGCACGTGCCCGGTCCGCATGATCCCGATAAGCTGGCGATCGTGGCCGCGGACTGATGGCCGCGGCCGGCGGGTTTATCGATCTACTGGCGGGGACGGGCAGGCTTGCATGACCGCTCGACGGCTCCGGGGTCGGCATGCGAAAATCCGCATTCCTCGTCCCCCTTCGCCACCAGTTCAAAGGAGACGCGGACCCCGTTCCACAGCGGGCCGGAATAGCGTTCGGCATCGGTGGTCATGGGCAGGTCCAGGACTTCGAGCACCTTCTTCGCAGGAAGGTGGCCGAACATGTCGTAGAACGCGACCTTGCGGCGGACGTCTTCCTCGTCGATCTCCACGATGGCGCTGTTGCCGTCGTCATCGATCGCATAGGCTTGGTGGCTCATCTTGTCCTCTCGCGAAAATCCGGGCCATGAGGAATTCGGGCTGCTGATAGGGCAGCGGAACGCACGATGACTGCGATTAATTCCGGCCTGGTTCACGGAATGCAGAAAATTTGCTCCAGTTCGTATCCAACGCGCCCCATGGTGTGCTCTTGAGGCGGGGCACAGGAGAGTGAGCATGGCGGCCAGCATCGCATTGGAAGCCTTCATCGACGAGACGGTCCGCCTGTCCAGGCAGAACGGCTATCACCCTACCGCGTTCATCGGAATGCGCCAGCGCCACGGGACCATCGGCGCGATATCGCGGCTGGTGGAGAGCGGCGACGTGCAAAGCGGATTCAAGCGGCTCCGAGACCTCGGGCTGCTGGACTGGACGATAGAGGCCGCCGTGATGAAGTTCCCGGACGAGTTCTCCGCCGCCACGCGGGAATGCGCGGCGTTCAGGCTGCGGCTGGCCGGCGAAGGAACGCCCTAGTCCCAGTCCGGCCTGCCCTCGAACATCGGCTTCCAGCGGGCGTGCAGGAACGCCTCCAACAGCGAGAGAAACGGCATCCCGAAGGTGGCCGGGATGAGGAGGTCGACGCGATCTGTATGGTTGCGTATCCAGTCCGCCGCCGTCCCCTCGTCAAGCTCCGTGGCGCCGACCTTTTCCAAGTTCGACAGCAACGACCCACGCAGGGTGCTCTGCGCGCTTCCGGTATAGTGCTGGTAGGTGAACCGCGGCCCGCTGTTCGGGCCGACCTTCCCCACTTTCAGGGCACGCCCGTCGAGAAAGAAGGCGTAGATGGCCAAATGCCCCATCGGAAGAGTCTTGGCCTTATGGGGCTTGATCAGGATCTGGCGACGCACTTGCTCGAAGGGGGCTTCGATGTGCGCCAGGCGCGCGACCTCCCGGAAGTCGGTGATCGCTTCGGAAACGAGCTTCTCCAGCATCTAGGAAGGCTAGCCGTAAGGCAGGCCGACTTCAAACGGCCCCGCCCTCTACCCTGGCAGCGGCCCTACCACTTCTCCCCGAACGGACGGGCCTCGACCTCGAAACTCCACGCCGAGCAGTCTTGGCGGACCAGGGTCATAGCAAGGTCGGCGACGGCGGAAGGCTGGACGAAGAAATCCTCCGCCCGGTCGGGAAGCTGCTTCCGCGCGTCCGGTCCGCCGACCACGCCGTCGATGACGATCAAGGCGACATGAATGCCGGTAGGCCAAAGATGTCGGGCAAGCGATTGGGCCAAGGATCTCTGCGCGGCCTTGGCAGACGCGAACGCAGCGGTCCCAGCCATGCCACGTAGCGAGGCGGTCGCGCCGACCACGATGATCGCGCCTTTCTTCGTCGCCTTCATCGCCGGGATCACGCGCCGGGATGTCAGGAACAGGCCGAAGGCGTTGACGCGCCACGCCTCCTCGAAGTCGGCGGGAGCGACCTGCTCGACGTCTCCCCAGACGCCCTTGCCCGCGTTGTAGATCAGGACCTCGACGGGACCCAATTCGGCTTCGATGGTGGCGTAGGCCGCCTCGATGGAGGCTTCGGACGTCACATCGCATGCGAAGGCGCGGGCTTCGGGGAGTTCGCTTGCGAGCGTCTCGAGGCGTTCCTTGTTTCTCGCCAGCAGCGCGACCGAATAGCCTTCCACAGCGAAGCGACGGGCGAAGGCCTCGCCGTTCCCGGGCCCGGCCCCGGCGATGGCGCAAACGGGGCGGCGTCCTTCTTCGGCTGGGTTACTCATTCTCCGGCTCCTGAAATGCGGCCCGGGATTCGGACCGCGTCCAATTTTCTATGGATATGGGGCATTGGCATGCACGGCGAGCCACACCGTCGGCTCCTTCGGGTCGGTCCATTCGACCCGGTGCTTCGTGCGTGCCGGGATCTCCACGTAGTCTCCCGGGCGCAGGATGCGCGGCGCTTCCTCTCCCTCCAGCAGCAGGCCGGCGGAGCCGCTGAGGAGCACGACCCATTCGGCTTCCTCCTGATCGTACCAGAAGCCCGGCGGGCTTACCTGCCCGGTCGAGACGATGCGCTCGATGCGGGCGCCGCGGAATTCGGCCAAGGTCGTGAATTCCTCCTCGGCGCCGGCGGCGGGCAGGTTCTCGAACAGGTTGCCGGCGGCGGGCATCGTTTTCCTCCATGAGACGTCACGTGCGTCCTCATGCACCCCGTGGCCCCTCAGATGGAAGTGGTCCCTGCGGCCCGTGAGCATCAGCGCGAGGCCGTCGATGGCCATGAGCACGGTCGATGACGAAAAATACAGCGGCCCCGAGATCTCCATGCGCGCGAGTTCCCGCGTGATCGTCTCCCGGCAATCGCCCATGGCGGCGAGCAGGCGCTCGCGGTCGACGAAACGATCCGACCTTTTCGATCGACTGGGCATGGACTTGCGGCCTCTTGTTCTGTATTCGTTCCGATATGAGCCGAGCGGACAGGTGCAGGTCAAGGGCGGGTTTGATGGGACGGACAGGGCGCGGGGGCTTGGTCGCGATCGCCTTGGCGGCGGCATTCGGCGCGACGGCGCCCGCCGCGGCCGGCGAGGTCGAGGTGCACTACGCCCCGGTCGAGAACCTCGAGCGCGTGGATGTCGACCTGTTGCGTTCGGCTCACGCGAAGATCGATATGGCGGCCTATACGCTGACCGACTGGCCCGTCGTCGACGCGCTGGTCGACGCACATCGACGCGGGGTCGCCATCCGAATTGTCCTCGACCCGAACCAGCAGCACGCCTTCGACCGTCTGCGCGAGATCGAGGGCTTCGTCCGGACGGCGCCGCCCGGCCCCTACATGCACCTGAAGTCCTATGCGATCGACGGACGCGTGCTTCGGACCGGCTCCGCCAACCTGTCGGCCTCCGGGCTC
The DNA here is from genome assembly GCF_055698645.1 of Methylocystis sp. NC52PC. Taxonomy (NCBI): domain Bacteria; kingdom Pseudomonadati; phylum Pseudomonadota; class Alphaproteobacteria; order Hyphomicrobiales; family Methylocystaceae; genus Methylocystis; species Methylocystis sp. NC52PC. The sequence goes on from NZ_CP170126.1 coordinate 60,440, forward strand.
AAGCAGCAGGACAACGACATCGTCATCGTGCGCGACCCGGCGCTCGCGGAACGGTTCACGGCCCGCTTCGAGAAGCTATGGGAGGCCTCCAAGCCGGTCCCGAAATCCGGCAACCTGCTCGCATCCAAAGAGGCACCGAAGGGGCAACCGGCGCCGCCTTCCACCTGCTCCATTAAGGGCAACGTCAATGCGCGCGGCGAGCGCATCTATCATCTGCCGGGAAGCCGGAACTATGCCCGCGTCGTCATGAACGGTCCCGACGAGCGCTGGTTCTGCTCCGAGCCGGAGGCCAAGGCGGCTGGGTGGAGGCCGGCGGGGAGGTGAGCTCGCCGGCCCGCGCGTCTGGAGGTCCCGTCCGTCAGGCGCCTTTCGACGAGCGCCCGCGCCTCCTCCACGGGAAGCGTCGGGACCCTGACATTCATGCAAACGGCGATGCCAAAACCGCCGCCCTCACGTGGCCCGACGGAGGTGTGGCAGGTGACCACGGCGCCGGAAACATCCTTCCGGTGCTGGCGGGCCACCAGCTCCAGCGCACCGCCGAAACAGGCCGCATAGCCAGCCGCGAAAAGGTGCTCGGGCGTCGTCGTGCCGGGCAGACCCGGTCCGCCCATCTCCTTCCGCACCGAGAGGTCGACGCTCACGGACCCGTCGGTCGTCTGCGAGTGGCCGTTGCGCCCGCCGGTGTTCACCGCCGTGGCCGTGACCAGCGGCTTGATCGTATAGGCCGCCATTCGCTTCTCCTTCAGAGGGCCGCGATCCCGCGAAGTCATGCGCACTGCCGACTTCATTTGGATCAGGGCGCGCGGCTGCGAATAGTAGTGGCCGTCCGCGCTGCGCTAGGAATGGACCATGTACGGCCTCGCCTACGTCATCATCCCCACCGAGTTCGCCTCCTTGCAGGGCGTCCTCGACGAGGCGCTGGCGCCGTTCCGCCGGGGCGGCCCCGAAGACTTCCCGCGAGAGAAACTCGCCTTCGACGACATCACCGAGGCTCTGCGGAAGCTTCACGCCGCCCGCTTCGGATTCCGGGTCGAGGGCGGCTGTCTGTCCATCGCCGGGGACGACCCCGCGCTGACCTACGATCCAGACTCCGGCGGCATCCGGGCCTTCCTCGACGCTGCGGGCAAGACGTCGTGGTCGGGGAGCATCGCCGACATCGAGCCGGACTTCGACACCTTCGCGGCGCGCTTCACCAAGTGGAAGGCCCGCGACCCCGACGCGGGCGGCTACGGCCAGTGGCTGAACCCGCTCGGACGCCGGGACTGGTGGGAGCTCGGGGGCCGGTTCGACGGCGCGATCTCGGGCCACCCCCGACCCGGCGCCGGCAACGACAGCATGATCTCTTCGGGCGCGAACCCGGGCCGCGACCTCGTCGGCGGCCTCGCGCGCGCCCTCGGCGGCAAGCCGTCCGACATCGAGGCGGAGATCGAAGCGAACGTCGAGATCGTCTCCGCGCTGCTGGAGGCCGCCCACCGGGGCGAGGATCGCGCCTTCCCCACCGCCATCGTCCTGCCGGCCGGCACATGTGCCGACGAATTCCGTTGGATCGACGCCATCGGCTGGCGCCCCATCCCGCCCGAGACGAAGGCCTTCCTCTCCGTCCCCGACAACGCGTCCTTCAAGGACGTCGCACTCGCCGCCTACGAACGCTTCCATACGATGGCGGCGGCGGGGGTGGCGTTTCATTTCTGAGGCAGTCGGACCGCTTCAGGCGATGACGGAGGAGCAGAGAGGAAGTCGAGTCCGGTCAAGAGTTCTATGCGCATTTCCGCGGAGTTTCGATGTTGACACCATGCTTTTTTGTCGGACGTGGTGAGATCACATTCCATGCACGAATTCGGTTGCCGAATCACGTTTCTCATTTCACCGTCGATAACAATGCTGTTTCGGAGCGTACCTTTATGCACCTCGTCTTCTCATGGTTCGCCGATTCCGGCGCGTGGCCGGAACACCCCGGTGCAGGAATTGCCGCGCTCGACCAAGAGGTCGTAGGTCCCCTGCGCCTGCTGGACCATGTCGAGACGATGCTCGGCTTTGGGCGTCCTCAGACCGCTGCCGTAAAACGCATCGCGATCTTCCAGCGCAAGCTACTCGAAGCAGGCGCCGACCGGTTCTGGTCGAAGTCGTTCGAGGTCGACCCTTGGTCGGCGACGCGCGAACTCTTGTCTTGGCGGGACGAACTGATCGAGGCCGGATGGAAGCCGGGAGTCGGGACCGCGCGCAGCCGCCTCGCCGATCTCTCCGTCGCGGAGACCTCGGGGCCGATCCTGCCGCCCGGGCGGGCGGACCGTTTGCGCGATGTCATTGAAGTGCTCGACGGAAAGCCGTCGTTGCGCCTGTCATCGATCACGCTTGTCGACGACCGCTCCCTGCTGCCGGTCGGCTGGCGCACGCTGCTCGACGCCTTGGAGCGATGTGACATCCATATCGAGCAGATGCAGCAGCCCACCGCTCCGACGCTGGACGACGGTCGCTTGGCGCTGCTCTCCGCCGACACGGAACTTGTCGCCGCCGAAGCGCTCTCGGCATGGCTGGCCGCAGAGCCCGCGAACAACGAGGGTCTCGTCTTCGTCCTCGGGAAGGACACTTCCCTGCTCGATCACGCGATGGCGAGAACGGGCCTGCCGCGTCTCGGACTGTCCGCGCAGTCCCCGCATCGGGCGCTCTTGCAGGTGCTGTCGCTCGCCTTCGCGCTCGCGTGGGACCCGCCGGACCCACGCAGGCTCCTCGATTTCCTGCTCCTGCCCACGGGGCCGATCCCGCGGCGCCACGCGAACCGGCTCGCCGGCGTCGTCGCGGCGCAGCCCGGCATCGGCGGCAAGGAATGGCTTGCGGCATGGCGCGGGATCGAACAGGCGCTCGCCGAGGAGGAAGGCGCCGACGCCAGGAAGGACGCCGAGCGGATCGCCGGATCGCGCGCTTTCGTCGAGCCCCCGAGGCACGCTCCGAAGCAGGGCATTCCCCGGATCGAGGCCATGGCGATCGCGGATCGCGTCGGCTCTTGGGCTCTCTTGCGCGCCGCCTCCGACGAGGACGGCAGCGCCCCGCTGTTCCATCTGCTTGCGGGCGTCGCCGCTGACCTCTCCGAGGCGATCGACACGCTCGGCGCGGAGCGGCTCGACCGAGTGCTGGTCGAGCGGATGATCGAGCAGGCCATGGGCGACGGCGCGTCCGATCCGTTGGCGGTGGCCGAGGCGGCCCCATGGCGCGCGGTCTCGCATCCGGGCGCCATCTGGAGCGAGGCGAAGACTGTCGTGTGGTGGCATTTCGCGGACCCAGAGGAGACGAGCGCGGCGGAGCGCTGGAACAGGCTGGAACGGACCGCCCTCGAGGAGGCCGGCTGCCCCTTGGACGACCCGGAAAACGAACTCGAACTGCTCGCCGCCGCGTGGGAACGTCCCCTGCGCCACGCCCGCGAGAAGATCCTGTTCGTGCGTCCGACATTCGCCGCCGGCGCCGAGACGTCCGCGCACCCGCTGTGGCACTCGCTCAAGGCGCGTCGCAAGGATCTGGAGGACGAGATCTCGGTTCGCGCCGAGACGGTGCTGAGCGATCCGTCGCCGTCCATCGCGGGTCGCGCGCTCACCCGCTCCGCGTTCGAAGCGGTCACGCCGCCGGCGCCAAGGCAGATCTGGAAGGCCCCGCCCGAAGCGGTGGCGGCACGCGAATTCGAGTCGGCGTCGTCGCTCTCGACGCTGCTTTCCTGTCCGCTGCGCTGGACGCTGACGCACGCATCCCCTCTCCGCCCCGGCGTGAGACAGTCGGTTCCGGACGCCGACAAGCTGGTCGGCATCGTCGCCCATCACATCGCTCAGGAGATCCTCGTCCCCGGTGCCCCGCCGTCGCCCGAGGCCGTCCGCAGCTTCGCCGAGAAGCGCTTCGAGGAGCTTCTGCCCCAGATCGCCGCCACGCTGCTCCTTCCGGGCGCCGCGAGCGAACTCGCGGCGGCGCGGCGCTCACTGCCGTCCGCGCTGGCCGAACTCGCCCGCTTCCTTCAAGCGGAGAAGCTCACCGTCGTCGGGGTCGAGTCGCGCATCGAGGAGAAGGACGCCATCGCCCCCGGTGTCGGCGTGGCGGGGTGGATCGACTTGCACGCCGCGACGGAGGCAGGCCGGCCCGTCGTCATCGACCTCAAATGGTACTTCACCGAGACCTACATGCGCCGGGAACTGGAGAACGGCACTGCGTTGCAGCTCGGCGTCTACGCCCGTCACGTCCCCGACGGAAGGGCCGGAGGCTCCAAGGATGACGTCGCCGCCGGCTACTACATGTTGCGGCAGAAGCGCTTCCTGACCACGACGCCTCTCGGCGGCGGGTCGGCGACCGTGATCGAGGGCCCGACGCCGAAGGAGACGTGGGAGAAGGTTCTCGTCTCCTTCAACGCCGCCATGCAGGACTTCCGCTCCGGCGACATCCGGGCCGCCATGGAACACGACGGCGTGAAGCCGACCGACTTCTCCGACCCCTACCTGCTGACGCCGCCGAGATGCGGACGCTGCGATTACTACGGCATCTGCGGAGCGCACGAATGACCATCGCCCGGAAAGGCTCCGTCAGCCTCGTCACCGCGTCCGCCGGGACTGGCAAGACCTACCACCTGACCGAACGCATCCAGCAGGCCATTGCGAACGGTCAGGCGCCCGAGCGCATCCTCGCGAGCACCTTCACCGTCAAGGCGGCGGAGGAGCTTCTGGAGCGCGCCCGCGGCCGGCTGATCGCCAACGGCTACGCCGCGAACGCGGTGCGGCTGCTCGGCGCGAGGATCGGGACGATCAACGGGGTCTGTGGCGGCCTCGTCAAGGAATTCGCCTTCGGCCTCGGCCTGTCGCCGATCGTGGACGTGGTCGACGAGAACGTGGCCAAGGCGGCGTTCCTCGAAGCCGCCGACAAGGCGATCGGCGACCATGCGGACGAGCTCGGGAGCCTCGCACGCCTCTTCGGATACGAAGACGCCTATCCACCATCCGACTGGCGGAAGGACGTGAAGGAGGTCGTCGAGCTTGCGCGCGCCAACAATGTCGGCCCGGACGAACTGACGGCCTGCGCGGAACGCTCCTTCGCCGGCTTCCGGGATCTGATGCGGTCACGGCCCGAAGGCGAGACGGAGGCAGATCTCGACACCGCACTGAAGTCGGCAATGGCGGCGGTCGTCGCCGCCTATGCGAGCGCCACCGGCCTGAAGGGAAAGACTGAGACCGTCCTCGAGGATGTCCGCGACCTCGCCTCGAAAAATCTCTCAGAGATCCCTTGGCAGCGATGGGCAAGGCTCTCCAAGCTCGATGTCGCCGTCGTCGACAAGTCCCGCTTCGAACCAGTGAAGACGGCGGCGTCGGCCTTCGCCCGCCATCCGCGCCTGCTGGAACAGGTCCGCCGCTACATCCTCGGCGTCTTCTCCTGCGCCGCCACGTCCATGCGCGCCTACGAGGACCACAAGCGGGCATGGGGCTTCGTCGACTTCGCCGATCAGGACCGACTCGCCCTTGAGCTCCTCGGCAAGGCCGAACTGAGGGAGCAGTTGGCCGAACGCGTCGAGGCGGTCTTCATCGACGAGTTCCAGGACACCAGCCCGCTTCAACTCGCCGTCTTCGTCGCCCTGTCGTTGATCGCGAAATGGACCGTCTGGGTCGGCGATCCCAAGCAGGCGATCTACGGCTTCCGCGGCACGGACCCCGACCTCATCACCCACGTCGCGCCGAAGGTGATGCGGGCGACGATGGGCGGGGAAAGCACGCTCGAGAAGAACTGGCGGAGCAGGCCGGGACTGGTCGCCTTCTTCAACGACGCCTTCGCGCCGACCTTCCAAGCGGCGGGCATGTCGGAGAAGCAGACGCGCATCGAGGAGACCGACCGCAAGTACCTGCCCGGGCAGGGAACGCCGCTAGCCATCTGGCACGTAGAGGCCGGACGTGGACTCCAGCCGAGGACGGACGGGACCGTCGCCGGCATCGTCGACGCCCTCGCCAACCCGAACGACTGGCTCGTTGAAGATGACGGGGAGGCGAGACCATTGGCGCCCGGCGACGTCGCGGTCCTCTGCCGCGGCAACAAGGCGTGCGCGCGGGTCGCCCTCACCCTCGCGAAGGCCGGCCTGAAGGTGGCCATCGAACGGGCGGGCCTCTTCGGCATGCTCGAGGGACGGCTCGCGTTGGCCGCCTTGCGCTGGTGCGCCGACCGGCGCGACACCGCCGCGCTCGCGGAGATGGCCCACCTCCTCAGCGACGGCGACGAGCAGCCCGCGTGGTTCGCAGCGGGGCTCGAAGACGACAGCGCCGAGGCGATCGAAGCCCTCGTGCCGATCGTGCCCGGACTGCGGGCCGTCGCCGAGGGCTCCGTCCACAAGACGCCTCTCGAGTTCCTCGATGCGGTCCTCATCCAAGGCGGCGTCGCCAATGCGATCGCGCGCTGGGGCTCCTTGGAGGACCGCCTGCTGAACCTCGAAGAGCTTCGGAAGCTGGTCGCCGCCTATCAGGACCAACGCGACCGCGAGCGCGCGCCGACAACCGCGACCGACCTGTGCGCGTGGCTCGGGGCGCAGGAGGCGAGCCGGCCGGCGAGCCGCGCCACGGACGCGGTGACCGTACTGACCTACCACAAGTCCAAGGGGCTCGAATGGAAGTTCGTGGTCATTACCGACCTTGAGGACGAGCCGAAGGGCGACGCGTTCGGAGCCCACGTGGCCAGCGATGTCGCGTCCACGGAGATCAACCCGATGGATCCGCTCGCCGGTCGATGGATCCGCTTCTGGCCGTGGCCGCTCGGCTCGCAGAGGGACGACGTCCACTTCGACGGCGCCGCGGCGAACTCCGAACCCGGTCGGGAGGCGGCGCGCGCCGATACGGCGGAGCGCGCCCGGCTGCTCTACGTCGGCGCGACGCGCGCGCGGGACTACCTCGTCCTCGTCCGTCCGAAGACCAAGAAGGGCTGGGTCTGGGTGGATGAACTGCGCTCGGGCTCGGGCGAGCCGGCCATCGCCGTCCCCGCCGCGGGCGACACGACGGTCCTCGTCAACGGCGTCGCCCACCCGGTCCGCGTGGCTGAGCCGATGCCCGCCGGAACAGCGCCTCCCTTGGTCGCCTCGATCGCCTACGTGACGCCGGCCGCGGAGCCGAAGGAGTTCCCGCCGCTCGCCGTGAAGCCGAGCGAGGGAGACGCGGTCGAGGACGCCAGGATCGTCGAACGGATCGACCTCGGCCACCGCCTGCCGATGGCTGGAACGCCCGACATGAAGAATGTCGGCGAGGCGATCCACCGTTTTCTCGCCGCGGACGATCCCGCTTGGCACGAGGCGCGGCGGCAAGAGCTCGCCCGGCGGCTGCTCGACGCGTGGGGCGTCTCGGCGCTCGACCCGAAGGACGTAGTGACCATGGGAACGCGTTTCCGCAGCTTTATCGACCAGCGGTGGCCGGGGGCCGTACTGCGGCGCGAAGCGCCGATCGTCTGCCGGATGGGCCATCGAACCATGTCCGGGCGCATCGACGCGGCAGCCGAGGCGACCAACATCGTCGTGGTGTTCGACCACAAGAGCTTCCCGGGGCGTTCCAGCGAGTATGCAGATCAGGTCAGGAAGCACGCCGGGCAGCTTCGCCTCTATCGGGAGGCGATCGAGGCGGCCCTACCGGCACCGAAGTCGATCCTATTGGCGCTGCACCTGCCGATCACGGGCGAGGTGCTGCTATTCGATACTGGCGAGAGCAGGGATCTGCATTGAGGCTTTCAAGAGTTGCAATGCACTCAAGTGAAATTTGAACGCGAGATGCGAAATGCATATCAAAAAAATCAATATCCAGAACTTCCGCAGATTGAAGAATGTCGAGATTGAGCTCGAAAGAGATATCTCGATATTCGTCGGAGCCAACAATAGCGGGAAGACGTCCGCGTCGCAGGTTTTACAGCTTTTTCTTTCGGCCTCGCGAGACCGCTTTTCACTGCATGATTTCAGTGCGGACTGCTGGGCTGAAATCAACAATTTCGGGGAACGACGCGAGAATTCGAAGCTTCCGAAGATGTCCATCGATCTCTGGTTTCAAGTCGGAGAAGACGATCTCCACCGTGTGGTGGACCTCCTGCCGAGTTTGGATTGGGAGGGGTCTTTAGTGGGTCTGCGCGTCGAATTCGGAGCCACGAACGAGGATGATCTGCTGGCGCGGTTTGAAGCGGCACGCGAGAAGGCGCGCGCGATGGCACCTTCAAGAGACGGAGGCACAGGCTACGAACCGGCTCCGCGACGTCTGCGTGAGTACCTTGAAGATCATCTAACGCGTGAATTCGACCTAAGCTATTACGTCCTGAATATGGGACCGGCAGACGAAGCCGGACGCACAAAAATCACAGCGATGCCGTTGACCCCTGACAAAGGGCGTAGCGGCAAAGAGATCATCGGCTCGCTGGTCAGGGTCGACTTCCTGAACGCCCAGCGGCATCTGTCCGATGGCGGCGACGGCGGGCGATCCGAAGATCTCTCCAAGTGTCTGAGTCGTTTCTACAAGCGGAACTTGGAAAAGTGCGAAAGCGACTACGACGCGATACACGCTCTCGCCATTTCGGAGGCGATGCTGAACGAGCATCTCGCGAAAGTGTTTGGCCCCACCTTGGACAAGCTCCGCACGCTCGGCTACCCGGGGTTGTCGAATCCGACCCTCGTCCTGAAATCCACCCTGAATCCGGCGGCCATCATGAGCAGCCATGACGGCGCCCGCGTTCACTACGCCATGGGAGAGGCAACCCGAACCGAAACTCCAACCTTGCCCGACAAGTACAACGGACTGGGCTTCAAGAACCTAATCTACATGGTTGTCGAACTGCTCGATCTGCATGCCCGCTGGACGGAGGTCGCCGAGAACAGGCCGCCTTTACACCTTTTGTTCATTGAGGAGCCCGAGGCACACCTGCATGCCCAACTCCAACAAGTGTTCATTCGCAAGGTTATGGATATTTTATCCATCGAAGGCGATGACACGACAAACTACGTCAGCCAGGTCGTGGTCTCGACCCATTCCGCGCACATACTCTATGAGCGCGGCTTTCGTCCCATCAGGTATTTCAGAAGGCAAGGGAGCGCACTGAGCCAATATTCAGATATCCTGAATCTTTCCGAGTTCTACGCCAAAAGCGAGCCCCCGACGAGGGACTTTCTAGAGCGCTATCTCAAGACAATGCACTGCGATCTTTTCTTCGCTGACGCCGCCATTCTTGTCGAAGGCAACGTCGAGCGACTTCTGCTTCCCCAGATGATCGAGATGAGCGCGCCAAGACTCCGGTCGTGCTATCTGACTATCTTGGAGATTGGCGGAGCCTTTGCCCACCGCTTCCGGGAGCTGATCGAGTTCCTAGGAATCACGACGCTGATCGTCACCGACATCGATAGCGTCGAGGGTTCTCCGCCTCTTGCTGCCGATGAAGAAGACCGCGAAGATGATGAATGCGACATCGAAACCGAGGGTGAGGACCAAGGCTCGGAAGACGGCGCTCCTTCCAGCAGAAGGCGAAGACCGAAGGCATGTTTGGGCGACGCGCCGGACGCCGTGACGTCCAATCAGACGCTACTGAATTGGCTTCCGAAGAAGAAGTCGATTGAAGAGCTTCTGGCTGCGGGAGACGATGAGCGCTTACAGCAACCAAACGCCACTAGCAGCGCGCTGATCAGGGTCGCCTATCAAACGCGGACCGAGGTAAGCTGGAACGAAGAAAGCCGCAACCTTGTCGGACGCACACTGGAGGAGTCCTTCGCGTTCGAGAACATCACGCTTTGCCAAGACAACAAGGCGGCCCAACTGAAGCTGCAAATCAGGAAATCCAAGCAGTTGGCGTTGGACGCCCTAATCCAAAAGCTCCACGACCGCATAAAAGCTTCTTCGTTCAAAAAGACCGATTTCGCCCTTGCCCTGCTGGCAATGGACCCAACCGAATGGAAGGTTCCTACCTACATCAATGACGGCTTGGCGTGGCTTCAAGATCAAGTCGCACCGGCGCAGGAGGAGACGTCCGAGGAAGCAATCCAGCCGGAGGAAGCGCCGTGACCAAGCGAGTTCGGCAGCCCGACACGGAAGCGGACATAGAGCTCCGCGCCTGCTTGGATCAACAGCCTCCGATCAGTTTCGTGATGATCGCAGGAGCAGGATCGGGAAAAACGACTTCGCTCGTAAAGGGGCTCGCCCACTTGGCGAAAACGAAAGGACCTGAACTCCGGCGGCGTGGCCAAAAAATCGCCTGTATCACCTTCACGGAAGTGGCGGTCGGAGAGATCTGGGCCGACGTTGGGAGCATGGAGTTATTCCATATTTCCACAATTCACAGTTTTCTTTGGACCATCATAAGACCGTTTCAGGTAGATATTCGAAATTGGGTCATGGAAAGAATCGACGCAAAAATTTCTGAGGCAAATGACAAAATTGGTAAGCCGAGGACACAGGCTAAGACCCGAGAAAAACTTGCGGGTGATATTGAACGCTACGCCGCTCAACGAGCAAAGATACAATCAGTTCCGAAGTTCACCTATGGAGTTGGAAGCGATTACCTTAACGGAATTCTCGGGCACGACGATGTCCTCAAGATAGGCCCGAAATTCCTGTCTGAACGCCCCCTACTGCAAAAGCTGGTTTCTCAGCGGTTTCCCTTCATTTTCATCGATGAAAGCCAAGACACCAACCCTGATTTCGTCTCCGCGCTCATGTCAGCCTCCGATACGGTCGGCGGCGACCTCTGCCTTGGCTTTTTCGGCGACCCCATGCAGAAGATCTACATGTCTGGCGCGGGCGACATTGTCCCGAAAGCAGGCTGGAAGACGATCAAGAAGCGAGAAAACTTCAGGTGTCCTAAAAGCGTACTAGACGTCATCAATAAGATTCGAGCCGAAGGCGACGGCTTGGAGCAGATCCGCGGAAGGACTGTCGACTGTGACGGCCAGCCGGTCTCAGTGCAAGGAACCGCTAGGATCGCCATCATCCAGAGCGACGAACGGCGTAACGAGAGAATTGTTCAGCTAAGGGAGTGGCTGGCGAAAGAAGATGGCGATTCTAGCTGGATTGAAGACGGCGATTCGGTGAGGCTGCTTGTTCTGGTGCACAGGAAAGCTGCGGCTCAGCTAGGATTCTTGGATCTTTTTCAGGCCATCAACGGTCCGGGAGCCTCCGCGCTAAAAGATGGATTGCTGGACGGCTCGGCATGGGCATTCAGGCCGTTCCTCAGTTATCTTTTGCCGCTGGCTTCAGCGGTCATGCGGAATGATGATTTTGAGGTCATTTCGCTTCTTCGAAAGCACAGTCCAGTGCTGTCGAGAGATGAACCGGCTCATCAGAACATGAAAAACGTTCTCTTGAGCCTGAAAACGGACATGCAGAGGCTCGGGGAAATTTTGGGGCCGGGTTCCGATGTCCCGATCAAGGAGGTCGTGACCTTCGTTCGGGATAAAGGAATAGCGGCGATCGACGATCGATTTCTGAAATATCTTGAACCTGCTGTCGGCGAGGAAGATAGCGCCGAGGACCAAGCGGTCCGGGGGTTCCTCGCCTGTCCTGCCGGCCAGCTCTGGGGCTACCGCACTTACATTGAGGACAAATCCCCATTCGCTACGCAGCAGGGCATAAAAGGAGCTGAGTCGGAACGAGTTATAGTTATTCTAGACGACGAAGAGGATAATTATTCGTCCTTTTCTTACAACAAATACTTCGGAACACAGGATCTTTCAGAAACTGACCAGCGCAATATCAGAGAAGGCAAAGAGAGCGTCATAGATAGAACCAGGCGCTTGTTTTACGTCTGCTGTTCGAGGGCCCTCCAAGATTTGGTTGTCGCTATTTTCGTTCCGAATCCGGACGTGGAACGGGCAACAAAGGCCATAATCGAGCGCGGTTTTTTTGAAGAGACCGACGTGATCAGCAAGGTCCATTACCCCTTAGCAGACCCTGAGTGTTGACAGTATTCCAATCCTCTGCGCGGATTCAATCAGTTCCGTTTCCCCATACAAAACAATCCAGATCGTCCAGGCGCCGAAGAGCCGTCATGCAGCAGGTCGAAGTCGATTTCGAACAAGAAGCCGCTCCCGCGAGAGACCCGCACGGCCACGACGAGCCGATCAGGAAGCTCGAAAGGTCGCGAAGCGTCCTCGTCGACCCCACGCGCAACAACCGCCTCATAAACGCGCCCCTGAAGGGCAAGAGGCCTTGGTGTCTCGCCGTCGAAGGACAGACCGCCGACGAAGTCCTCGAGAACCTCCATCGCGACGACGGCTTCAAGGGCTACGCGTTCGGCCCCGTGAGGGACGCGCGAGGTGCCGACAACGGACAGGACGGACTGCCCCTCGCGCTGCCCTCGCCCGAGACCGCGGCCGCGGGCACCGCGGGGGAGCGGGCACCGGCATCCGCCCTTCGGCATCCTGCTGCCCCACATCCCCGACGGCGACAAATGGACGGCCTCCGAATACCTCGCGTCCGTCGCGCGCGTGGTCGCGAGCCAAGCCAAGTGGGAGGTCGAGACGGAGGCCGTGGGCCTCGGCTTCTTCGCCTTCTCGAAGCTCCTGATGTGGCGCGACCTGGACCCGGACCTCTGGCCGAACAACGGCCTCCTCGCCAACGGCCTGATCCGAGCCCTGCTCGGCACTGATACCCCGGTCGAGGGCGTCCCGCCGGTGGTCGGCGATGACGAGCCGATCGACGAGAAGATCGACCTCGCGCGGGCGATCCACGTCGCCGACGCGGGCAGTTCCCAAGCCGTGGTCGTCGCGGAGGCCGAGGCGGGCCGCAACCTCGTCGTCCAAGGCCCTCCGTGCACCGGCAAGTCGCAGACGATCACAAACATCATCGCCGGACGGCGGCGAAGATCGCCGATGTCGACCGGGCTCTCGAGATGGCTGGCGCGGCGCTCGCCAAGGCCGGAAAGCCGCACGTCGACGCATCCGTGCGCGGCGCCGGGGTCGGCCCCTTGAACCCGTTCGACCAGACGCGCCTTCAGGGAAGCATGCAGCCTTCGGTCACAAGAGATCGGGGACGCAGATCGTCGCGCACGTGCGCAAAGGGCTGCTCGCGATGGCGAACGCGGGAAGCCTTATGCGGGATGGCGAGTTCTGGACGGTATCAGGCAGGGATCTTCAGGCGGTCCGCGATCGGAGGAACGCCGCCTCGCACGTGAAGAAGGCAGTGAGCATCGCGCCATCGGAATACCGACTGGCGATGATCACTATCGTCGATCGGTCTCGCTCCTCCGGGACGACCTCGTAGTCCAAACCGCCCGCATACTTGGTTTCGACCGAACGGGCCCGGATCTGAAAGCGGAGATCGAAAGGAACTTTGAAGCCTTGCTCAAACAGAGCCAGTTGGAAGAAGCTGGCGGCAGGTTACGCCGCCGCCCCGATGTGGGTGCCCCTACGGGGAGCTAGATCCATCAACGCTGGCATGGTGCGTCGATCCGATCGCAAGAGACAACCTCAAGAGTCACTCGGGTTGCGAGCCCGGATGAGGCCAAATCACCCGAGCCGTCTTGAAGAGATTCCTTGCGCGCTCGTCGATGCACACCTCGTCCCAGCGCTCCTGATACTCCTTGACCAGCTTGGCGTTCATCCTGAGCATGCTGTGGTCATTCAATGCCGAGCGCTTGCCCCTCTCGCCCGGTTCCGGATCCAGCCACGGGGCGTTTGAGAGCGTCGGGTTGAGCTTCTCGCTGACGAGCGTGAGATTGCCGACAGCATTTATCTTGGCGTCGCGTGCCCGCGCCGCCTCCTCGCCCTCGACCGGCCACGTCTTGTGCCAAGCCTGCGGGAGTATGTGTTCGATCTGAAGCGCGCTGTAGTCGAAGTGGACGATGGGTTCCGCCTTCCCGTCGGCGCTCTGATAATGCTCCTCTATGGCCTGCAAGATCATGGCGACGCGGTCCCGGCGGATGTTCCCGTAGAAGGGCCGACGGAGCCAGTCCCGCTCGAACGCTTGGTCATCCGGCCACCTGATCGTCTTGCTGCCAGTCTGAGCCAAGACGTCGCGAATTCTCTGCGCCGCAGGGCCACCGGCGACCTCGTCGAGCGTTTGGAGAAGCGTCATGCAGAGATTTCCGTAGCCGCGGGTGTCGAGGTAGCAGACCATGCGGCGGACCAAATAGCTTTCCAAGATCACGCCGATCTCGTCGCGGTCGGCTTGGTCTGACGCCTCGCGACCCATCAAGCCCATCAGGAAGGGGTGGAACACGACGAGACCCATCGTCGCCAAGCGACGGAGGGTGACGTCGAAACGTGTGTTGCCATCGGGATGCGTGATGACGCGGAAGCGATTGGCGTTTACATCGATGTCAGCCATGACCGCCGGTACGTCGCACGGCCCTCCGTTCCCCGCCTCGGCGGCCTCGATCTCCATGCGCCTGACGAAGCGATCGTAGAGGTGCTTCACCGGGATCATCTCTCGGCATCTCCGCGACAGCCAGTTCTGAAGGAAGGTATCGATCCTGGCGCGCGCCGCGTGACCGGTGCCAACCTCCTTCCGCCAGTATTCATGGTCGCGGTCGAAATGACGCCAGTGCTTCTCGTAAAGTTTCTCAAGCGGCTCTTGGCTCCCCGCCTCCCATAGGAGCCAGTTCTTGATCAGGTCCGCCGGAAGAAGAGGCGTGCCGTGGGCGTTCAGGGTCTCGAAGATCGCCTGCGGTTCGTCCCTGTCCTCGAGGTCGAGGACGATCAGCCGCAGGTGATCCTTGAGCGCGCCCCCCAAGGCCGGCACCCTCTCGGCAACGGGGCCCATTCCCAGCCACTCCCGGGCCTTGCCCAAGAAGTAATGGTAGGCCGCCGCCATCCGGGATGCATCGGCGCCGATCTCTTTCGGACCGGAGGCGTCCATGACCTGCCGGAAGGGCGCCCGGTCCTCGTTGGTCGGCCAGACCTTGTATCTCTCCTCGTCCTCCGCGTAGGCATTGTTCTCGGTCAGGGACGCGATCTGCCGAGCCGCGACTTTGGATGCCTTGGCTCCGGCATCGTCCCCGGCCTCGGCGGACAGACGCTCCAGTTCGTCGAAGGCATGGCGCACGGCATGCAAGCATATTTGCAGGGTCGTTAGCCGCTGCTGGCCGTCGATGATCTCCCGCATAGCAATAGCGCCTGTCTTGTGCGGCACCTGCTCGAGGACGACGGTCCCCAAGAAGTGCCCTCGCACCGCTTTCGCGTCGGAGTTGGCCAAGACCCGGTCGGCAAGATCCGAGATGTCGTCCCAAAGCGGCTCCCAGTTGTCCTCCTCGTTCCAGACGTAAGGCCGTTGGAACAAGGGAACCGTGTGCCGCGTCTCCGAGCCGAAGATCGTCAAAAGGGGCAGGTAAGACGGCTGCATGGAATCGGTTGCTCCTCAAATGATCGTAATTGTTTCAGGCGGTTTCCCGCTCGCCCCAGCCCCGCGACAGACGCTTCGTGACGTCCGTTCGCGCCAAGACTCGCTCGCACAACTCCCACTGGTGCTTGTCCTCGGTCACGCTCTCGGCATAACGGAGGTCGAAGGCGTTGGTCTGTTGCTGCCGCTTCGTCGTGTAGTCTTTCAATTTTTCAGCGAGGTTTTCGATGTCCTCGATCCACTCGTCCTCGATGACATCCGGCAGCGTGCCGAAGATGTCATAGCGGTCGCGCATGCGTTGCGAGAGGGTCGCGTAGACCTTCTCGTCGATCGTGCCTTGGTAGACGAGGTTGAGCATATCGACCTTCTCGCGACGCTGCCCGAAGCGCTTGATGCGCCCGATGCGCTGCTCCAACCGGGAGGGGTTCCACGGAAGGTCGACGTCCATCAGGGTGCCGAGAGTCTGAAGGTTCAGGCCCTCGCAGGCCGCGTCAGTCGCCACGACCAGTCGGATTTCACGCTCCTTGACCGCCTTCTTGATGAACTCGCGCTCGACGCTCTTCCACTCGCCGTCCCTGAAGAGCCCGGATTTCCCGGCGCCGGCGTAGACGGCCACGGTTTCCCCGGGCAGGCTCGCGGTCAGGCGATCGCCGACCCATTTGGCCGTGTCGTAGTACTGGCTGAAGATGATGCAGCCCATCTCCAGCCACGCCCGCTGCGGGTTGAGCAGGTAGTACATCACCGCATCGAGCTTCGGATCGGCGGGGTCCCTCTCAAGGAGGTCGATGATCGTCTGGAGATGCCGACGCTCCTCGTCCACGATGTCGATCTTGCCGTCCCCGAGCTCCAGCCGGAATTCCTCGTCGTCGATCGGGCGTCCTTCCAGCAGCTTCTTGGCCGTCGCCACGCCAGCGGCAACACTGGAGCACAGCCGTTGGAGCAGAAGCCCCTTCAGGAGGCCGGCGGCCTTCTGTCGCCTGCGGAAGGCGGCGGTGAACTTCTCGGCGGCTTCGTAGGCGCCGCCGAATGACGAGGAGGTCCGCAGCGCGACGCCGTCGAACATCACGGGCGCGGCCTGTCCTTCGAGAGGGTGGACATCGACCGGGATCTTCGGGATCAGGCCCGCATCCTCCAAGGTCGACCGGCGCCGCAGCACCACGTGACGGACGATCGGGTTGTTCTTCTGGAAGAAGGTCAGCCCGTTGGAAGGCTCGACGACGGTCTCCTCGAACAAGGGGCGAAGATCCCCGTATTCGTCAGGGATTTCGCTGTAGGCGCGGGTCGCCACGAACGAGGTGTCCGGAAGCTCGATCGCGTTCCGCACGTGGCCGAATATGACGTCGGCCTCCTTGGCCGGAGGCATCGGGTTACGGAACCATTCCCATCCTTCGCGCTCAGTCGTGGGCCGGACCGCGCCGGTGATCATGGGCACAGCTTGGGACTGGTCGCGCCATTTGCTCCACCCGTCGCCAAGGACGAACTCGACCCCTTGGCTCAACACCTTGAGAAGGTCCCACAGGTCGGCGACATCGGTTTGGATCGGCGTCGCGGTTCCCAAGAGGACGTGTCTTGCGCGCCCCGTGGCCGTCATCATGAAGTCGAGCAAGTTGTTCGCCTTGCGCTCGTCGGCTCCCTTGTTCTTGGCCCCCCTTGCCCGGTGCGCCTCGTCCAGGATCAGCAGGCCGAACTTCCTCGACATCAGGAGCCGCCGCTCCTCCGTCTTGTGGAAGATCAGGCCGGTCGAGACGATGGCGATCTGGCGCGGGCACTTGGTGATGCCCTCCGGTCCGACGGACGGAAGCGGCGCCTCGTCGGGATCAAGTTGCCAAGCCTTTTCGTAGGAAAGCCAGACCGCAGAGGGGATGTTGAGCTTGTCCTTCAGCTCCATCTGCCACTGGTTGGTCAGCGTCGCCGGGCAGAGGATGAGAACCGGCCCGTCGCCGAGCAGCGCAGAGACGAGCGCGCTGCCCGCGAGCGACAGCGTCTTGCCGACGCCCACCTCGTCCGCGAGAAGGAGGCGCACCTTTCCGTAGACCTCGCGGTGATGCAGGAAGAGGCCCACGAAGGCCCTCTGCCATGACATCAACTGCTCGCCACCGCGGTAGAGATTGCTCTCGACGAGGGCCGCCGGCGCGAGATCCTGCGCCTCGAGCTCTTCGAGTTGGACTTCGACGCGTCGCGCGCTGCGGCCTATCTCGTCGACGATGGCGTCCGGGAGCGGCTTCCCGAGCGCCCACAGATGCTCGAACTCGTCCCCGACCCAAGCGACGCCGTCGGGCGACGAGTCCTCCCAGACCAGTTCGTAGTTCTCGCTCCAGCCCTCCCGGGTCTCGTTCAGGCTGCCCATGAAGGCCGTCGACGACCCGTCGGCGCCGCGGATGACCCCCGCCTTGCCGTGAAGGAAGGGCGCGTCGACCCGGGAGACCACGCGGATCTCCACGTTCCCCTTCTTCAGGATCTCGTAGAGCCGCTTGTATCGTGGGCGCCGGAGGAAACTCTCGACGGAATCGTCGACGTCGTTCCAGCGCTCCTTCAGGAGCTGCTCTCGGGCCTGCTTCGCGGCGTTTATGTCCTGAGGGTCGAGGTCGGCGTTGCAGATCACGCGGACCTTGCCGATCGACTCGATCTCCTCGTTGACCAGGTCGAAGATCGAGGAGCGGAAGTAGCCGGCGATCCGAAGATACTCGGTAGCCCCCTGAAGGCGATCCTTCAGGTAGACATGGGACAGGCGCCCGTGGCGGGAGGAGAAGCGGTTCAGCCTCCCGCCCCCTACCAGCGCCGTTTCCCGCTTCCCGCCCGCCGCCGCATCCATCAGGTCATCCGAAACGTTCGTTGCGAATCAATCCATGGAGGATACCCGCCGCCCGGGATTCTGCATCGTCCTTCCCGACGCGCTTGGTCGCGACGTATTGGGCCAGCGCCATCAACTCCTCGCGACTGTTGAAGTAATCAGGGACCAGATCGCGAAGGTGCGCGAGGACATCGTCTCCTTCGACGTCGTTCTGAAGTTCGTAGATCGCGTAGAGCAAGGCGCGAGATTTCGAGGCGCCGAACTCGCTGCCCTCGAAGCCGGCCTTTTTGAACTCCTTGGCGGACTTCAGGCGCGCGTCGTTCGGGGCCATCGATCCCATCAGGTCGTCGTATTTGGCGACCCGGAAAGCCTTCCCGAAGTTCTGGTAGTTGTCGAGCTTCTTCGCCCCGGTGGTCTCAATGTCCATCATCTTGAAGAAGAAGCGCTCGCAGCCAGAGAGGCTCTCCCAGACCTTCGGAGGCATGCCCTCGGGGACCATGTGCTCGTTCGCGACCTGCACCGCGAATTCGATGATTTCGCCGACGATCCCCTTCTCGCCCTTCTTGCGCGGACGCAGGGCCTCCTTCGTCATGTCGACGCCATCGATCTTCGCGTATTTGGTCAGCACGCGCAGGGCAGCCGCGTAACCGGCCATCTGAAGGTCGGCGTCCTCAAAGAGGTTCTCGACGCGCCCATGGCCCTTCAGGGACTGGTTCAGGCCGACCATCGTGTCGATCTGCTCCGCGACCTCATAGCGGACCTCCTGAACGACCTCGTCCTTGAATCCGTCCTCGCCGTCTTTCCGCTTGCGGAGGACGAGGGTCACGGTTCCTTGGACGTAGCCGCCCTTCTTGGTCTCGGACGTCGTCTCCGTCGAAACGTACCAAGCGCCCATGACCCTTAGCCCGGCGCCCCAGAAGATCTGCGCCATGTCGGCCCACACGGCGGCGTCCTGATGGGTGAACATCACGATCTGGAGGCCGTTGTCGGGCATGTGCTTCGCCATCGCGCCGTAAGCGTCGACCATGGCTTTGCGGAACGCCTCACCATCGCCAGCGATTGCCAGAGATCGACGAGAGTCCCAAGTCCATCCAGCGAAGGCCGGCGCAGGGTTTCGTCTCAGCCACGCGATGAAGAATTCGGTAATCTCATGATAGTTTACGGCGTCGGCATAGGGCGGATCTGTAATGAAGAGATCGGCGCTCTCCTTGATCGCCTCAGCCGGGTGTGTGACGACCCGCGAACTCGCCTCCAACTGGCAGAATTTGTAATTGATCCGTTCGTTAGTGCGGAGTCCATAGAACGCGCGGGCGCCAAAATTATAGAAGGTGTTCAGCGCTTGATTGTAGAAGACGTGTTCTACACCATCCGCCGAGGCGGCGCGGTCTTCCCGTCCCGGAGAACCTAGACGCCACTGCGACAAGCGAGCCGACTTGTCTGCCAAGAATGTCCGGTCGAAAGCGAGGCAGCCTCGAATCTCCCCGTCCTTCTCCTTATTGATTTCCTCGGCCACGTAGGCCGCGATCAAAAGCTGTCGCGGAGAATAAAGGTGGTGCCAGTGGGTCCAACCCCGCGTTCTAATAGGTTCGTCAGTCTTTTCGCCCGGTTCAATCTCCATGTCCGGGACGAAGCCTTTCTCCTGCCACGCGGCAAGATTTTTCCGAACCAACTCGACGACTTTCGCCTCCCGCTCAAGATCCTTCTCTGACGGAGCCGCGAAGAACGTCGTTTGACGCCCTTTGTCGAGCGTTTCCTTCGCGATCCATTGGATGCAATAAAGACGCTCTCCGAGGATGTCATCCGGACGTGGGACGACATCGGATTTCTCCCAGCGTCGAAGCCGGTTCTCAGTGTCGCGGCCAGCCTTGCGGACGTCGCCACGAAGCGTGGCGATCGGCGTGCGATGCTCCTCCCCGTCGAGCGAGTAGACCAGCGCGCTTTTCTGCACCGTTCCCTTCTTCGCCGCCTCCAGCTCCTTCATCGAAACATTAGAAACAATCTCTATGTCGAACCGCTTCTCCCCGTGGTTCGGCACGAGCCGGCCAATTGTCCGGCGGATCTTGCTGATGACGAGCGACGGCAGGAGGGGGACCAGCCAGCCCGTGCTCGGGCAGCGCGCCTCGACGCAGTAGAGATAGGCCTTCGCCCTGTTACCCTCCTCATCATGCTCGATGCCCAGATCGACTATTTTCTTGTCGACGGCGTCGGTGACGCGCTTCTGGGCAGCCTCCAGGCTGTCTTTTAGCCGATCGCCACCGCCGATAAGATGGAGGGCGCCCCACGTCAGCATGCATGCGATGGGATTCAGATCGGACGCATAGACGTCGCACCCCACCCGCGCCGCTTCGAAGGGGATCGAGCCGGCGCCTGAGAATGTATCGGCGACCTTGGGTCGGTGGCCGAAGCGCATGATACCCAACTGCTCGACCAATTCGACGATCGAACCCGCCTTGGTCCCAAGATGGCGATTCACCTCTGGCCAGATGGCGTCATATGCCGAATTCGCCAGCTCTTCAGGTCGAAGACACTTGGAGACTTTTCCTTCGTAGCTCCACTGCGAGTAGGCGGCGAGCCGGAGTCGATCCTTTTCGCTCTCCGGACAATTCCACTCCAGTCCACCCGCCTCCAACGCAAGTTCGAAATCGTCCTGCGTCGGCTCCTCCACGCGGCGGACCGAAAAGAAACGTGAAAGTTCAGCCTTCTCCAAGGCTCCAGCTTGGACAGCCAGCCCGGCGATTTCGAAAGGCTTAAGCTTGATCTCGCGCGCGAGGAAGGCTCGGTCGTCGATCGCCATCAACTTCTCGAAGACATCGAGATCCGTCTCAGGATCGCCCGTCGCCGGGAGGAGGGCTCCAAGCACGCAGGCGCGCACATAGACAAGGCGTTTCCGCCCTTTCCAATAGGAGCCGAGGGGGGTCAGCGTCTGGGCGCCATGCGCGTCGAATTCACGCTTAGTTTCAACGGAAATCTTCTGCGCCGGCCAGACCCGCTCGATGAGAGAGGGCGCGTCCTTCAATGAGAAGGGCGTCACCGGCACCTTGGAAATCAATTTGTCCATCTCTTTATCCACTCAATCCTCGAACAGACGCGGAAGCTCGGGGCGGTCGGCCTTGGCCTTTTCCTTCGCCTTGACCTTGCTCGTCCGAATGGCGGCGACCTCCTCCCCGGTCGGATTTTCCGTCAGGGCGATCCTGATGGCCTTGCGCCAGCCTACATCGCCGTCGTCCTCACCCCCGGTCATCGCCGATGCCATTGAGAAAAGCCACCAGCGCTCGTCCGACCTCAGGCCCACCCAGTTGCGGATCGCGTTGGAGATAAGGTCCTTCGAGGCCGACTCCACCGCCCAAGCGAGCACGCACAATTCCCGCCCGAGAAGGCGCTCCACCTTGTTGGTCCCGCTCGACCAGCGGCTCGTCGATAGCTTCTTCTCCTTGAGCCGCTCGTTCAGGACGCGTTTCGATTCCTCGGCGATGGCGCCCCATGCGGCGCGCGGCAGGCGGCAACGAACGACGGAATCTGGGCGGCCATCGCTGCCGCCGCGGAGCCCGAAGTGCTCCGTGATGACGACAGGCTCGGTCCGCGCGGCAGGGATCTCCACCGTGAAATGGTGGGGATCCATCTCGTTCGGAACGCCGAAGCCGATCGTCTTCTTGCCACTCACTGCTGGACCTCTTCGGGGTCTACGCTGATCTGGGCGGACGTCTCATCGAGGAACTCCTTCAGGTCCGCGCCGCTGGCGAACCTGAACTCGCCGAAGGCGAACTCGACTTCCGCGCTCTCGTCGCCGAGGGCGGCGCGCGCCGCCGTGACGAAGTTCTCGACGGCCTCGGACGTGAGATCTGTCCCCGGTCCGAAGCGCGTCGTGGCGTTGAGGTCGCCCTTGCCGACGGTGATGACGACTCCCTTGCCGAAGACCGCGTTGGTCTTCTTGCCGGCCTTGATCGTCGTGAACGTGTCCGCCGTCGTCGCGAGCTTGGTTTTCTTCGGGACCAATGCAGGCTTCGCCGGGTCGATGATCGCCTTGCCGCCGGTGACGGCGCGGA
Organism: Methylocystis sp. NC52PC; assembly: GCF_055698645.1. Taxonomy (NCBI): domain Bacteria; kingdom Pseudomonadati; phylum Pseudomonadota; class Alphaproteobacteria; order Hyphomicrobiales; family Methylocystaceae; genus Methylocystis; species Methylocystis sp. NC52PC. The sequence continues at coordinate 82,561 of NZ_CP170126.1, forward strand.
TCGTGAAGTTCTTGGTCGCCGAGACACCGGCGTCCTCGGCGTAGACGTAGAGGGTCGTCTCCGCCTCGCCGGGGATCTCGATGGGCCCGCCGTAGATCTTGCCTTCCTTGACGTTCGTGCCGTCGATGTTCCACCGGATCTCGCCCCGCGGCTTGACGGTGAGGGCGACCGTCCGCTTGCCCATGACCTCCTTGGGGTCGTGGGTGATCGTCAACGTGTTGGTCCACCTCTCAGGGGCACCGGTTTCGTGCTTGCCCTCCGGGTCGACCGCGACGAACCACAGCACCGTCGCGTCCGTCTCGAAGGTGAACTCCTCGACGGTCGGAGAGGATGCGGAGACGTCCTCGGTCGACGCGTAATGGATGCGGGCCTTGTCACCGGCGTTGGCCGCCGTCAGGTCGATCGTCGCCTTGCCGGTCGCGTCGTCATAGGCGCGCGTGACAGCCTTCACGGAGGTCTTGGCCGCCGGGAACGGCCCCTTCTCGATGTAGCCATCGCCGTTGTCGCGCCAGACGCCGGTGTTGAGCGCGCGCTTCAGAAGCTCGTCGAGGCCCTTGGAGGGGAGCCACGGCCAGCGCACGTTGCAGATTGCCTGCTCCTGGATGTCCTTCCAGCGCGCCCGCCGGTCGCCGCCGATCCACAGCATCGCCTCGGCGCGGCTGCGTAGCGTGTCCCAGTTCTCGTCGGTGATTAACCGGTAGAGCTTGGAAGCCCCGACCGAGGCCAAAGCCTCCTCTACGGCCGTCTCGCCGTCGATCGTATTCGACTTGCCGTCCTTGGCCTTCGTCGGCGTCATCTTGAGGGCGACGGCGAGGAGCGTGGCCTCGCCGCTCTTGGCGTCCCTCCCGGGGTACAGGAGCCGGTTGAACAGGGTGGTGAGCGTCGAATTGAAATCGAACTCGGCCTGCTCCGTCTCCTCGTTGAGTTCCGCCGCATTGGGGGACTTCTCGCCTCCGTCCTCCGCGAAGACCTTCGCCACCGCCCAGATGCGGCGAACCTTGTCTTCGAGCTTCGCGAGATCGCTGCCGTCGCCGGTCAGTATGCAGAAGTTGTTCTTCTCGGGGACGGCCTCGAACAGGCGCTTGGCGTCCTCCGGCGGCACCTTCTTGTCAGGGCTGAGAACCAAGAGGAGGCGTCCGCTGCCCGTCTTGATGTCCTCGACCTTCGGCAGGGCGAGCGCTTGGGAATAGGCGATCTTCCGGGCGGGTTCGAACACCGCGAGCAGACGCCGTTGCATCTCGGTGTCGATCTTCGGCTGCGGCGCCCCCTCGGCGTATTTCTCGATCTTCTTGCGGAGGTTCTCGTTCTTGGCGAAGACCCACGCCTCGTTTTCCCGCTTGTGGAGATACCAGCACTCGGCGCGCAGCTTCTCGAACGCCTCATCGAAGGAGATCGGCGACCGGAGGGGGGCGACGAGGTTCTCGACGATCTGCGGCTTGGTGAGCCCCTTCACGGCGCCGCTAGCCTCGGGGAGGGACGCCATCAGCAGCAGGCTTGCGACCTGACTGGCCGCGTCGCTGCCCATCTGCTCGTCGATGACCTGCGCGTGGCCGCGGGCGCTCTCGGTGCCGGCGATGTCGTGCGCGATGGCGCCCGAGAGGTCGTAGATGTTGGTCAGGCCGTCGCGGATGTCGGCCTGCGTCAGGTCGATGTGCTGGCAGCCGACGAGGTAGACATCGTTCGTGCCCCGCGCCTGCACGGAGCGCACCATCATCGCCGCGAGCGTCATCAGGCCGCGCGTCTGGCGAAAGCTCTCGTTGTCCTTGAAGAGGGCTAGGATGTGCTTGAACGAGGGGTGGAACGGGTAGGAGGCGACGATCTCGTCAGCGATCTGCTCGGCGGACTTGGTGACCGTCTTCGACTTCACGGCGTCCGAAATCGCCTCGGAGAAGGAGGCAGCGACCGCGTCGACCACGTCGGAGTTCGGCTCCTCCAGCAGCAGGCGCTTGCGGAGAATGTGGTAGATCTCGTCGGAGCCGAGTTCGACCGGCGTAATGCTCTTGGCCTGCCGGTTCGCCTCCTTCTGGAGGTCGCCGACGGACTTCTGGATCATCCCGGCGATCTGCTTCGTCGCGTCGTGATAGCTGCCCGACAGGTTCGAGATGACGATGCACAGGCGCTTCAATTTCAGCGCCGCCGACAGCAGGTTCGAGACCGCGTAGACGGTGATGTCCGCGAGATTGCCGCCGCCGACCTGCTGGGTGACGCCGTAGCCGAAGTAGGGCGGAAGCTCGTCGAGCAGGATGAGCGTCGGCTCGTCGCCGAAGAGGTCGATCCAGTCCTTCTCGTTGGGCGCCTGCGGGCTGCCCTTGTAGAACTCAAGGAACTTCTCGGCCTTGCCGAGCTGCGCTGCGAGGTCGCCCCAGAGATACTTGTCGCGGGAGATCGAACGCCCGGAGATCGCGACGACGCGGGCGATCGACGGCGACAAGTCCTTCACGACATCGCCGGGGACGAGGTGCGCGAGGGAGGGGTTCGCGGCCAGATACCCCAATGCGAGCATCGAGTGCGTCTTGCCGCCGCCCATGGACTGCTTGAGTTCGAAGACGGCCTGTCCCGCGGACCCGGCAAGGCGCTGGAGACCCTGCCGGAGAAGGGTCTTCATGCCGTTCGTGACATAGGTCTTCGCGAAGAAAGCCTCGGCAGATTTCTCGTCGTGGCCGACGAGATCCTCGAGCTGTTCAATCTGCTCGCTCAGGGCGTAATCGATGGCCTTCGGGTCGAACCGGCAGGCGTCCTTGACCGTTTGCAGCATCTTATAATCCCGCTCCTGAAATCCATTTGCTTCGGCAGAGACGTCAGCCGGAACGCTTCTTCCCGCGTCGTGCGAGCCAGTCCCCGACCGCCTCCTCGACGATCTCGTAGGCGTTGCGTTCGTCATCCAGCGCGGCTTTCTTCAGGTTCTTGATCAGCTCGGGTTCGAGGTAGGCCAAGAACGGCTTGCGCCCGTCCGCGCGGACGGGTTTCTCCGATTTGGCCTCGCCTTTCTTCCTTCCTACCATGGAAACCTAGATATCTGGCTTTCTGACTTTCAACATAATTAACGTGGCATGAGGACACCGATTCGCCAACCCGATTCCGCGGAAGCCGCGGGAAAACCTGGCTTTCCCGCCAACCCATTGATTCAAATGAGCGGCATCATTTTTCGAAAAAACACGGCTTGGCCGGCTTGCCTCTGTTCTAGGTTTGTTCTTATTTTCACATCCATGAACACGGCTCTCACCATACGCGAACGCACCTTCGAACGGCTGCCGATACGCAGCCGGCCGGCTCCGTTCGTCCTCCTCGGAGCCCGGAGCCACTAAGGCGTAGCGTGGAGCGTGAGTATCGGACCGTCTTCGGGCGGAGGCAGAAGATCCCGGACTGATCAGGCGGTCGCCCCCAGATTGCAACAGCGCTCAGGTGCCTCTCACCTGCCCCGTCGCCTGCGACCGCCCGGCCTCCGGGCCATGTCGGGCCATCTGGCGCCGAACAGGCTCCTTCAGTATCGTCCCGCCATGTGCGGACGCTTCACCCAGCACCTGTCATGGGCGCAGATCCACCGGCTCGCCGGGCTGATCGGCCAGCCGCGCAACCTGCCGCCGCGGTACAACATCGCCCCCACGACGGCGGTCGAGGTCATCAGGCCGACGGAGGACGGCGCCGAACTCGTCCCGATGCGGTGGGGCCTCGTCCCTTCGTGGTGGAAGAAGCCGCTGAAGGAGCTTCCTGCGACGTTCAACGCCCGCGCCGAGACGGTGGCCGAGAAGCCGATGTTCCGCTCGGCCTTCAAGGCGCGCCGCTGCATCATCCCAGCGAGCGGTTTCTACGAATGGACCGGCGCACCGGGCTCCAAGACGCCCCACTACTTCACGGCGCCTTCCGGCGAGCCGCTGGCCTTCGCCGCACTTTGGGAGCAGGCGAAACATCCCGAGACCGGCGAGCCGCTGACGTCGACCACGATCGTGGTGGGTCCCGCCAACGGCTGGATGAGCCGCTTCCACGACCGCATGCCGGTAATCCTCGACTGGCGCGATGCCTCAGCGTGGATGCGGGGCGACGACCCGTCCTCGCTGCTCAAGCCGCCGCTTGAGGATGCCTTGCGGGAATGGGTGGTGTCGACCCGGGTGAACCGGGCGGGCGTTGGAGACGATGATCCCGACCTGATCTCGACCCTTGACGTCGCCTGCACATCTGCCACGCTGAAGTGATTCTGATTCTTCGCTCGATTGATTTGAGAGGAAGCAACGTGAATTTCGATGTCGTTGGCCCGTTCGTCATCACGAGGCACGGTCCGAACAACCTCATCGACACACAATCCTATTTCGACCTGAGGCAGGAGGCCGACGATAAATGGGAAGGCCTTTCGAGTGCTTGCGGGTGCTATGTTTTTGCGATCCGCGCCGGCAAGGGATTCACGCCGTTCTACGTGGGACAAGCATGCGCGACCCGCCTTGTCGCAGAGGCCATGAACGCCTCTAATTGTCTCAAGTATAATCGCGTGCTCCCCAAGAGGGGCAAGCCGGTGATCTTTCTCCTTCCGATGATGACGACAACTGGCAGGCTCAGGAAAAGACCCAAAAGCGGCAAGCTGCTCTCGGTCGACTTCCTCGAGAAGTGGCTCATAGCAACCTGTTTGGTCAAGAACCCGCACCTCCTCAACAATATGCAGACCAGATTGCTCAAGAAGCTCCACGTGACTGGAGTTTTGAACGCGAAGCAAGGCGCGTCAAATGGCGCATCCAGCGCCTTCAAGCGCGCCATCTTCTGACGTTTGAGTCGTTCGCAGGTGATATCCTTGTCGGACCTGCACACCAGTTCGTCAGCCAGTTCTGGGCGCTCCCCCAAAGGCTGCCGAAGTTCGACGTGGCCGTGCTCGCCGGGGACATCGCCGGGTCGCCCCGGCAGGCCGTGCACTTCGGGCATGAGAGCTTCCCCAACAAGCCGGTGATCGTCGTCGCGGGGAACCACGAACTCTACGGACGCGAGGTCGAAATCTCGATGCGGACCGGCAAGGAATACGCCGGGACGACCGCGCACGTGCATCTGCTCGACTGCGACGTCGTCGTGATCGACGGCGTGCGCTTCGTCGGCGCGACCCTCTGGACCGACTATAAGCTCTTTGCACATCCCGAGTGGTCGATGGCTCAAGCCGCACGCGGGCTCAACCACTATCGCATCGAGCGTCGGGGCCCGATGGGGTCCGCCCGCTTCTCGCCCGAGGACGCCCTGGACCGCCATGTCGACGATTGCCGGTTCATCGAGACCACCCTCGCTGCGCCGTTCGACGGCCCGACGGTGGTCGCGACCCACCACGCCCTGCTTCGTCATCGACCTCTCGGACGTCATCGAGGCCCGCCGGCCGGCGCTTTGGATCCACGGGCACACGCACGATAGCTTCGACTACTGCGCGGGCGCGACACGCATCGTCTGCATAGTCGGGGTTGATTAACAGCCACCAAGGAATTGGCCAGCGGCTGAGAGATAGTGAGCCTGGGGCTTGATTTTACTTCAAGCCTTCGGCGGCCGACTTGCGTACGATTCACAGCGGCGGCCCCTACTAAACGAGAGGGCCGCCCACCAGCGCGCATCCAGGAAAGCCAGAAGCTGCCTCAGGGATCACGCGACGCTAACTTAGCGCCTCCCCGCGAAGACCGATCTCCATCGCGAAGGGCGGCAACTGCCCGTAGGTTGCGGCAGCTGTGAGCGCTCCTGCAGCGATTTCGCTCATTCGATCGAGCACATCATTAGACAAAGGGACCGAACTCGATCGAGCTGTCGCCAAGTCGACAATCTCCGTCAACGCTTCAGTGAGGATTGAGAGTTGAGCAATGGCGTCGTTCGTCATGGGCGACCTCTCAGAACTCGTAATCATCTAAGAATGGCGCAAAATCAGCGTCCTCACAACTATTGTGGCCCCCGAGGAATGAGAGCAAGCGCGATGCGAAGGCGTGACTCGTAGAGCCAAGAACGCTCGTCGCCCTAAAGCGGGGTCCCGGACGCTCTAAAGTATATTTTAGCACAGAACCGCCGCCCGCTTGACAGAGAGGGACAGTGCGCGCCGGCACCAAAACGGATCAATCTCGATCGAACCGCTGCACGAATTTCTAGTGCGCACTAAGGCACTGCCTGTAATTACCTTTTCAACCTTTGGTCCCTCGGAACCCCTAGACACAGCCAGCATTCCATAGCCGGGATCCCGCCGGAAGCTTCCGGCGTGGGTGAAAAATTCCGTCTCGGGGCGCTTGCGCCGTTGGCTCGATTTCGTTTAGTATATATTTTACTAGAACACAGAGGCAAGATGCGCGGCCCCGCTCTCGGAATTCTCTTCGCTTTAGGCGCTGCGTCGCAAGTTCTCGCGGGCGAAGCAGCGATGATCGCGCGCGGGCGCACCCTGGAAGCGGTTGTTTCGCCGTCTGGCAAGGTGGTTCCGGCGCCCGTCGCGGACTCAGAGGCCGAACGCGTAGCCGAAGGCGGCGCGCAGAAGGGGGCGGGTTGCCCGAGATCACAATCAATGCCAGCAAGCGCCGCGCGCGACCTCGTGGAGAAAATCGCCCGCGAGGGGAATTTCTACCCCGACTTCGTATTGGCCGTGGCGCGCGCCGAGTCCCAGTTTCAGAGCGACGCGGTTTCGCCGCGCGGAGCGATCGGGCTCATGCAGCTCGAGCCCGAGACCGCCAAACATTACGGCATCGATATTTGCGACCCCGCCGACAACGTCAGAGGCGGGGTCCGGTTCCTGCGCGACTTGCACAGCCGCTATCGGAATCCGCTTTTCATCCTCGCTGCCTACAACGCCGGCGAGAAGGCGCTCATCGAGCATGGCGGCATTCCACCCTTTCCGGAAACTGTGAGCTTCGTCGCCGCGGTCGTGAACGAGTTCTACGACTGGCCCAAGATCAACGGAAAGACTCGTGACGACCGCGCCTCTAGCGCCGCGGCGCCGCAGATAGAAAGCGTCAAGGACCGTAATTGGCGGTCTGGATTCGTTTGGAATCTCGAACAGAATGGTGAACAGGAATGAGGCATTTTAGCAAAGCTGGTCGCGGCAAGATTTCCATTCTGGCCGCGCTGGCGCTGCTCCACGCAAGCTCTCCGGCCTTTGCGACGGGTGGCACGCTTTCCCCCGTGCAGTCGACTCTGCAAACGCTTGTTCAGACTCTCACGGGGCCGATCTCGACGTCTCTCGCCATTCTTGCCGTCATCGCCGCCGGTTTCCTTGCTTGGGCGGGCCGAATGACCTGGGGCATCGCCGGCTCCATCATCTTCGGCATTGTGCTGGTCTTCGGCTCGACGCAAATCGTTCAATTCTTCCAGTCCTCGGTCGGCGGCTGACGATGAGCAACGCCGATCCTGAGAAGCCAATGATCGTCCCGCTCGTCAAAGCGCTGACCCGGGCCCCGACGATTGTTGGCGTTCCCTACATGTATTTCATGTTCGAGATGGTTACGACCTCGGTGATTTTCCTCGCGACGCACAACCTCTTCAATCTGCTCTGGATGATCCCATTGCATCTCTTTGGCTACGTCATGACCTTAAGAGACGATCGGATCTTCGAGGTCCTGTTCGTGAGATCCTCCAAATGCCCGCCGCGCTCCCGTGAGTTTTGGGGTTGCGACTCCTATAAGGTTTGAGGGGGCTTAATGCTGCGGGCGCTGCAGGACCAGATGAGCTTTGGCGCGGTGTCGCGGCGGGAACGCCCCGTCTCGTCGCATTTGCCGTATCTGCGCCACGTCGACGACTTTATCGTCAAATCCAAGTCTGGCCTGTTGATGACCTTCATCAAGCTGGAGGGCTTCTCGTTCCAGACTGCGGACTGGTCCGACATCAATGTCCGGATGCTCGGCCGCAACGACCTCGTGCGCACGCTCGGCAACAGCCGCTTCGCGCTGTATTCGCACATCATCCGGCGCGAGATCGAACCGACGATCCCGTCTAGCTTCGATAACGCATTCTGCCGGGAGCTCGATGCGCGCTATCACGCGGCGCTGTCGAAGCGGCGCATGTTCGTCAACGACATATACCTCACCATCATCCGCAGGCCGCTGCAGGGGCATGCCGGAACCTTTGAAGCGTTGATGCAGACGGTCCTGGGCAAAAAGACCGGCGCCGGCGACTCCTTCGATCAGCATGAGGCGCAAGCGGAGCTGCGAGACGTCACGACGGCGGTCCTCTCCGCCATGGCGGCCTATCGTCCGCGCCATCTTAAGGTCGTCGAGCGGGCAGGGGCCTGGTTTTCGGAGCCGCTCGAATTCCTGGTCCAGCTCGGCAATGGGGCCATCCCGCGACCAATGCATCTTCCCAGAATGTCTCTCGACCAGGCGCTCGGGACAAAGCGCCTGTTCTTCGGCAAGAATGCGCTCGAAATCCGCGGCGGCTCGGCGAGCGAGACCCGCTTTGGCGCGACGCTGTCGGTGAGGGAATATCCGGCGCAGACGGGACCAGGCTTTCTCGACAACCTCCTCGCCATCCCGCACGAATTCATCGTCACGCAGTCCTTCGCGATCATCGACCGGCCTGTCGCGCAATCCCACATCGACCGCGTCGCGCGCCAGGTCGATATGTCCGACGAAGCTGGATCGATCGTCGCCGAGCATTTGAACGATGCGCGGGACGAGTTGCTCGCCTCCGAGGCCCTCTATGGCGAGCACCATATGACGGTGCTGGCGTTGGGTAAGAGCATGCAGGAGGTCGACGCCACGGCTACGGCGGCAGGCGCAGCGCTCACCGATCGCTCCGTGATCTGGGTGCGCGAAGACCTCAATATGGAGCCGGCCTTCTGGGCGCAGTGGCCAGGGAACTTCCCCTATATCGCGAGGAACTCGATCATCAGCTCGAAGAACTTCGCGGGCTTTGTCTCGCTGCATAATTTCCCGAGCGGCTCGCCCGCCGGGAACCACTGGGGGCCGGCGATCTCGGTGTTCCAGACGGCGTCGCAGACGGCCTACTTCTACAATTTTCACGTTGCTGATCTCGGGAATTTCACGGTCGTCGGCCCCTCGGGCTCAGGGAAGACCGTGTGGCTCTCCTTCATCGCGGCGCAGGCGCAACGCTTGACGCCTCGGCCCCGGCTCGTCTTCGTCGACAAAGACCGCGGCGCCGAAATTTTCATCCGGGCGCTCGGCGGCCAATATGAGGCGCTGGAGCCCGGAACCGCCACAGGTTTCAACCCGCTGATGTTGCCTGACGGCGGCGAGACGCGGGAATTTCTCGACCGGCTCTTCTCCTTCCTGCTGCGACCCAAGGGCGGATTGGACACGGACCTCTCGGCCACGGAAGAGCAAGTCATCCGCAATGCGATCAAGACCGTCGTCTCCGGCCCGCGGGAGGGGCGGAACCTTCCTGCCTTCCAATCGCTGCTGCGCGGCCGAATTCAGGCGAGCGAGAGCGATCTCGCCTCGCGACTGGAGCCGTGGATCCGCAAGGACCAGAACGGCTGGCTGTTCAATAATCCTGAGGACCGCTTTTCGCTTAACGCGATCTTCGGCTTCGACATGACGCGGGTCCTCGATAATCCGACGATCCGCACGGCGGCGCTCCTCTATATTTTCCACCGCATCGAGGAGCTGATCGACGGGACGCCGATCATGATCTTCCTCGACGAGGGCTGGCGGCTGCTCGATGACGAGGTTTTCTCTTACTTTATAAAGGACAAGCTCAAGACTCTCCGTAAGCAAAATGGCATCATCGGCTTTGGCACCCAAAGCGCCGCCGACATCGTGCGCTCCAAACCCGCGAACACTTTGATTGAGCAGACCGCGACCAATGTGTTCTTCGCCAACGCCAAGGCGGACGACGAAAGTTACCGCAAGGCCTTTCAGCTCTCCGACCGGGAAATGCGCTGGATCAGGGAGACGGTCCCGGAGGGGCGATCCTTTCTGATTAAGCACGGGCAGGATTCGGTCATCGCCAAATTGGACCTCGGCGGCATGCCGGAGGTCATCAAGGTGCTCTCCGGGCGCACCGAGACAGTCGCCGAGCTCTATTCGTTAATGGAGGCGGTCGGGAGCGCGCCCGAAGCCTGGTTGTCGATTTTCATGGGGAGGACGGTCTGATGCGCGTCCTCCTCACATCAGCTCTCCTTCTCGCCTCAGCGACCGCTGCCCTCGCTGATATTCCGGTCGAGGATGCTGAGCAGCTCACGCAAAAAATCCAGACCTCGGCGCTGACGACGACCCTGGTCCCGGTGCAGCAGAAGCAGCGCGACGGGCAGAAGGGGATCGATTGCGCGACCCACACAGGTCAGAAGGGCGCCGTGAAAAACAACACCGCGACGCCAGATAGGGCCGCGGGCGCCGCCGCTGTCCAAAGCTACGATTCCCAAATGCCGATGACGCCTGCGGCCAACGCCAGCGGCCCGACGCTGGCGACGCAAAACCTCGGTTCGGTCGCGGGGGACGTCGTCGCTGGCAATATGGCGACGCAGGCGACGATCGTCACCAACGGGCCGACCTACCAAAACGCCTCGGTCCTCATCGGCGGGTCGCCGACGATCATGGCCGGCTATGACCAGAATTCCTCCGGAGGCGCGCAGAACGGCGTCAGCTGGAACCAGGTGCTCGCAACCGCCAATCTGCTCGTCAGCGCCTACAATGCGATCAATATGATGCGCGTATCGCAGGCAAGCCAGGCCGCGCGCGGCATGAGCTTCACGTCCTTCGCCTCGGGAAGCGGGCTTCTCCCCGGCAACGCGATTTGCGGCGCTGGCTACCGCGGCGGCGGCACAGCGAATAGCCCCTGCATACTGGCGTCAAGCCAGTTCTGCCAATCGCTGCTCGATGGCGGCTGCGTCGAGCGTCGCGCCACCGACGCTCTCGGAAATGTGACCGTTTATCTCGAACGCGCACAGTCGCAATAAAAAAGGGCTTTCCATGAAACGGGCGATACTAGCTTTTTGTTTGGCGCACCTTTTCTTCGTTCGCGGCGCCCATGCCCAGGTTCCGGTGATCGACGCCGCCAATCTCTCCCAGTCACAGCAGACGGCGACGAACACCAAGCAGATCCTCTCCACCGACCAAGATATTCTTTCCAATGTGCAGAAGACCCTGCAGGCCGTAACCGGCGACCGCTCGTCGCTGGCGCAAGGGCCGCTCGCGCAGATGGCGCTCGGCGGCGGCTTTTCGATGGGGAGCGCGCCGTCGCTCGGCTCGGTCATTTCAGGGGGACCGCTATCTTTCGCGGGGCTTGGCGGGAATTCTCAACAGATCATCAGCTCGCTCATCAATGGGCTCAATCTCGTCAAAACGCTCTCCGGGCTACAAGGCGCGCTCCCGAGCGACACGGCCTATCTCAACTCCTCGAACACAGCCCAACTCATCCTCGGCCTCATCAACTCGACGCAAGGGACGGTCAAGAGCGCAAGCAACGCCTACACGTCCGGCGGGCAGCAGATCGGAAGCTCCCCCGACGTAAAAGGATCGATCGATCAGAATTCGCAAATCCAGGCGCAGAACGGCCAGTCGATCGTCCAGCTCAATGGCGCCGTCAACACCGCTGCGGCGGCGGCCAACCAGGCCAATCTCGACCGCATCGCCGGGCTTTCCGCCGCGGCCCGCGCCATGCAGTTCCGACCCTACGGACAATGAAATTGATGCGGCTTTTCTTTATGGCGAGCGTCGCACTGATCGCGGCCGCTCTTTCTGGCTGCGGCTACAAGCCGTTGGAGGCGCCTTGCGCAATGTCCGAAGGCGGCATGCTAGCTGCGGCGGAACAACCCACGCCCGCGCCGGCGGGCCCGCAACAGAACGCCGTGCAAGCCTTGTTCTATGCCGAGCCGGAAGCCAAGCGCGCGCCTGCGCCCTTCAGCTCCGCCGCCGACGACTGCGGTCCCTTGCGCCCGATCAACGCGGAGCGGCTTAAGTGACCGTCCTGCAGAACTGCTCGGCGCAGAATTACGGGTCCGGAGTCATTCCCCAGATTCTCTCCGGCGTCGACCAGACCGGCTGCACCTATGTCCAAGGGGCCTTTCAGGAGCTCGCCCGCGACGTGACGGCGGGCGGGGCAGGGGCTTCGATCGCCTCGCTCCTTCTCATCGCCTATGTGATCTTTTGGGGCTTCGGCGTCTGGTTCGGGACCGCCACGGGAACCGCGACCGACGCCGCCTTCCGGCTGTTTCGGGCCTTTGTGATCTACGCGCTCGCAACCTCCTGGAGCGACTTCACGAGCTTCGCCTACACGCTCTTCAACGACGGACCGGCGGCGATCGGCAATCGGCTGCTCAGCGTCGGCAACAATAATACTTACACGTCCCCAAACGCCGTCGTCTCGGCGCTGGAAGCGATCTGGAACCAGGTCGCGCAAGGCTTCCAACTGCATTTCGCGTTCAGCCTGCAATCCTTCGCCTCGGCCCTCGTTGGGCTCGCCTGCGTCATCATCATTGCGCTCTTTCTCGCCGTCGCCACCTTCACGATCATTCTCTCGAAGGTTTTTCTGTGGCTGATCCTCGGGATCGCGCCCTTGATGATCCTGCTCCTGCTTTTCGATGCCTCCACGCGCTTCTTCTCCGGCTGGCTCACCGCCGCGGTGATGTACGCGATGCTGCAGGTGCTGGTTTACGCCTTTCTCGCCTTCTACCTCACCGTCACGCAGCCGATCTTCGCGGGTCTTGGCGCCGCCATCAACAGCGGCCAGGTGGATTGGGGCGCGCTCGCGCCTTTCTTTCTCGTCGGTCTGACCGGCCTTTTCCTTTTGAGCCAACTCCCCGGCATGGCTGCGGCGATTGCCGGCGGCATTCCTCTCTACGCGACGACGATCGGCGGAATGTGGCGCTCGATCACGGCGAACGGCGCGCTCGTCGCTTCAGGCGCTTATCGCGCCCGCTTGCCTTTTGGTTACGGCGCGCGCCTCGGCCTCGACCGGTCGCTGCAGGATCGCCTCACGCGCGCCCGCTATGAGCGCATCTACGGCCAGCGCGCCGCCGATGTGCTCGCCAAGAAAATGGATCGGATTTGACGATGAGGAAACCGCCGTTTTGGCGCCTCTGGCGCGGCGTGTTGCGAGAAGAGTTCGCTCCCACTGCGACGGGCCCTGGGGCTTCCGCGACAGGGGAGGGCGGACGCTATTACCGGGAGGGCGGGACCTGGGAAGAGGACCGGACGCTCTGGAAAAACTCCTCGCTCTCGATCGCTTGGATCATCGCCGCCGTGATGACCGTCATTGCGCTCGGCGCGATCGTCTCCCTCGTCAGCCTCGCGCCCCTCAAGACCTTTGAGCCCTATATGATCGTCGTCGACAAATCCTCAGGCTTCGTCGAGGTCAAGCGCCCGATGGCCGAGGGGGCGCTCAGCCAGGATGAAGCCGTCACCATGTTCAATGTCGTGCGCTATGTGAAGGCGCGCGAGACCTACGATCCCAAGGCGCTCAAGGACAATTTCGATCTCGCGCAGCTGCTCTCGACCGGCGATGCCGCCCGCGATATCACTGATATTTTCAGCCCCGCCAATCCGAAGAACCCGGTCAAACTCCTCGGCGCGACCACGGAGGTCGCCGTCTCGGTCAAATCGGTGACCTTCCCGAACCAGCGCACGGCGCTGGTGCGCTTTGGCACGGACGAGAAATCCGCCTCTAACATCGTCCATCGCGACTGGGTGGCGTTGGTGCGTTTCCGCTATTCCGGCTCGCCCATGTCGAACCAAATGCGCTTCGACAATCCGCTCGGATTCCAGACGACGGAATACCGCCGCGACCAGGAAACAGTCCCGACCGCAACGGGAGCCGACAAATGACCCGGCGTCTCGGCCTCCCCCTCCTTCTCGGCTTGCTCGCGATCGGCGCTCCGAGCCTCGCGCAGGCTGAGGAGTCTCCCTGGGCGGGCCGCTACGACGCTCGGGTGCGGGAAGTAAGTTTTCGTCCCGACGAGGTCGTCGCCATCAACGGCTCCTATGGCGTCTCGACGATGATCGTGCTGGGCGAGGACGAGAAGATCGAGACATTGGCGCTCGGCGACTCTGTCGCCTGGAGGGTCGAGCCCAACAAGCGCGGCAACATCATCTTCGTCAAGCCGGTCGAGAAGAATGCGTTCTCCAATTTGAACGTCGTCACGTCGAAGCGGATCTATTCCTTCCTCCTGCGGGCGGATTTCCGGCAGGGCAGGGCGCAAGTGTTCAAGGTGCGCTTTCGCTTCCCCGAGGACGAGGCCGACGCCAGGCTGATCGCGCTCGCCAAGGAGCGCGCAAGCTATCCCAATACCAAGAATTTCAACGTCGCCAACGCCAACAGCGATTACGCCTATAAGGGCTCCTCGCTCTCGAAGCCGACCGCGGTCTTCGACGATGGCGTCAAGACCTGGTTCCGCTTTGCGCCCGATCAGGAGACGCCGGCGATCTTCGTTGTCGACCGCGACCGCAAGGAGAGCGTCGTCAATTTCCACAAAGAAGGTCCCTACATCATCGTCGACAAGGTCAATTTCCAATGGACGCTGCGCAACGGCGCGGAAGCGATCTGCGTCTTCAATCGGCGGCTGAACAATCTCCACGAACCTGACGGCCTCGAGCCCTATGCGCCAGAGCGCGTGGGCTTCAATGGCCTTCGATTTTGGTAGGGAGCGAAGATGCCGTCGCCCGAACATTATCGTTCGCTCGAGCTCGAAGACGCGGCGAGAAGCTCGGTCCAGCGCGCGTCGCACGTGATGGGGAATTTCATCAAGATCGGCGTCCCCAGCGTCGCAGCGCTCTTCGTCGGCTGGATGGTTTACGCCTCCCAGCATAAGGAGACGCGGCCGATGACCGCGCCGGAGAAAGAGGAATTTCACACCACCGCTTTTCCGGCGCCCGCGATCGACCAGCGCCCAAATCTGGATCTCGGCAAGATGACGGCCCCGCCGCCGCCCCCAGCCGCCGAGGTTCCCCCGCCGCCGGTCGCCCCTCCCACGCCTCTTGTCGCGCCGCCGGCCTTCGACACCGAGAGCGAAGCGAAAGTCGACGACGCCGAGGCCCGGCGTCTCGCCGCCGAAGAGGAGCGGCGGCGATGGGAGCGGCTACGCGCGCCCCAGCTCGTCGCCGATGGCGCAGTCGGCGCGGCGGCAGGGAACAATGAGCAGGCAGCGGGCAGCGCCTCGGAAATCGCCGACGACGATCCCAACCGGCGCTTTCTCGCCCGCGCCGGCTCGGCCGGCGTCGAGCGGTCCATCGCGACGAAAAATGAACGGATCGACGCCCTCGTGCCGCAAGGCACGATGGTCCACGGCGAGCTGCTGACCGCGATCCAGAGCGACCTCCCGGGCTCCGTGAAAGCCATCACCCGCGAAGATGTCTGGTCCTTCGACGGCCGCCGTGTGCTCATCCCCTCGGGATCGACCCTGATCGGCGAATATCGCTCCGGGCTCGCCCGCGGGCAGACGCGGGTTTTCGTGGTCTGGACAAGGCTGTTGCGCCCCGACGGCGTCTCCGTTCAGCTCGGCTCCCCGGGGACCGACGACCTCGGCCGCGCGGGTAACTCCGGCTTCCTCGACAATCACTATGTCGAGCGTTTCGGGGCGGCAGTGGCGCTCAGCGTCATCGGCGGCGTCTCGCAGTTTGTCGCGACGCTCGGCCAAAACGTCAACAGCTACCAGCAACAAAGCCAATATGTGCTCGATCCCCTCACCGGCCAGCTTACCGCGGTCACGACGCTGCCCAACCAAAATCTGATCAACGCCAGGCAGATCGGCGCGCAGCAGGTTTCGCAATCATTGACCCGGCTCTCGCAAGAGGCGCTGCGGGATTCCATCAACATTCCTCCAACCGTCTACGTCGACCAGGGCGCGCGCATCGTCGTCTTCATCAAGAAGGATCTCGACTTCTCTTTATTTTATCCCGACCCCGTCAAGGAGGAACTGAGGGAGCTGCGTCGTGAAGCCAAGGCTCGTCGATAAGGACGCCGACGCCCATACGGTCTTCCTCGAGGACGCGCTCGGGCCGCTGCGGCAGTGGCTGAACGACGAGACCGTCGTCGAAATCGTCGCCAACGGCCCGGGCGAGCTTTTCGTCGAGGTCATGGGCGAGTCGTCGATGCGACGCATCGAGGCGCCTGCGGTCACGAGCGATTGGATCAGGCATCTCTGCGAGCGCGTCGCGGGATTTTCGCACCAAAGCGTCAACAGCGAGCATCCCCTGCTCTCGGCCGCGCTCGCCACCGGAGAACGCTTTCAAGGGGTGCTCCCGCCGGCGACGACCAACGGCGGAGCCTTCGCGATCCGCAAGCAGGTGATCAAAGAGCTTGCGCTCGAGGACTATCGCCGCATGGGCTCCTTCGAGCGGGTAAAGGTGTCCGCCGGTGATGAACTGTCTGATTTCGACTGCGCGCTCTGCGAGCATTTGGACGCCGGGCGGATCGAGGCCTTCATCCGGCTCGCTGTCCATAACCGCTTTTCGATCCTGCTTTCCGGGGGCACCTCGTCGGGCAAAACAACCTTCCTCAACGCGATTTTGAAGGAGGTGGCCCCCGAAGAACGGATCGTCACGATTGAAGACACCCGCGAGGTAAAGCCGCTACAGAAAAACTTCCTGCCGCTGGTCGCCTCCAAAGGCGACCAGGGTCAGGCGCGGGTGACGATCGAGAGCCTGCTCCAGGCCGCCATGCGCCTGCGCCCGGACCGAATTTTTCTCGGCGAGATCCGGGGATCCGAGGCCTATTCCTTCCTGCGGGCGGTCAACACCGGTCATCCCGGCTCGATCACGACCATTCACGCCGACAGCCCCGCGGGCGCCTTCGAGCAGCTTGCGCTGATGGTCATGCAGAGCGGACTTGGCCTGCGTAAGGAGGAAATCATCTCCTACGTGAAGACGGTCCTGCCAATCGTAATCCAGCAGAGCCGGCGGGGCGGCTGGCGCGGAACGTCTGAGATCTATTTCTCGCGCATGGCGGCCTGGAAGCAGCATGCCGCAGCGCGGTCGAGCTGAAAGGTCGGCCGCCGATGACGCGGGAACATCTCGAGCGGCTGGTCATTGGGCTACTCTTGTCCCTCGCCGCGTCGCTACTCTGGGTCGTGCCCTATGGGATCGTGACCGGCTTTCGCTCGGGCTTCTCCAGGCCTGCGCAGAAATGGGCGCTTCTCAAGAGGGTCACGACTGAAAATCCCCGCGTGGACCTCGAGCAGTTTCCGCCTCTCTCCTTCGACCACGGCTTCCCGCTCGCCTACAAGCATTTCTATGTCTATGCGCAGGACGAGCGCGTTTCCAAACTTGCGCTGGAAAACGGCGCCATCGCCGCCGGCGTGGTGCTCGCGCTGTTCGTCGCCCTTGGGGTCTTTCTCTACGTAAACCGCAAATCGACGCTTCATGGCGACGCGCGGTTTGGAACGCTCTCTGAGGCGCGCCGCGCGGGGCTGGCGGCAAAAAGCGGAATTATTCTCGGCCGCCTCAAAGGGCAAACTTTGGTCTCAAGCGATCCCGGCCACGTTCTCATTGTTGGCCCGACCCGCACCGGCAAGGGCGTGAGTTTCGTGATCCCGAACGGGCTCGCCTGGCCGGGGTCCATGGTGACGCTCGACATCAAGAGCGAGAATCTGAAATCCTTCGGCGCGGCGCGTGCAGCGAAGGGAGACGAAGTCTTCGTCTTTGCGCCGGGCTCGGCCTCCTCCCACCGTTACAATCCGCTTGACTATGTACGGCCCGGCGCAGAAATGGCGACGGACTGCGCCAATATCGCGAGTTTCCTCGTCGCGATGGGGTCAGTCGAGAACGAATGGACGCTCGCCGCGCGCAAGACTGTCGCGGCGCTGCTTGGCTATGTGATGACCAGCATCCATTGCGAGAAGGCGCGGCATATTCGCTCCGCCGTGCGGGTCATCTCGACTGGGCACGACATCGCCGACGTGCTCAAAACCATCGTCGCGACGGAAAATGACGGCTCCGTTCCCTCCTGGGTGCTCGACGCCTTCAATCAATTTGCCGCGATTCCCGACCGCACGCGCGGCTCGGTCATGTTCAACGTCAATAATGCTTTCGCGCCTTGGGATTCGCCGCTCATCTGCGCCGTGACGGAGACATCGGATTTCGATATTCGCGAACTGCGCCGCAAGCGCATGTCGATCTTTATCGGCTCGCCGCTTGCCGATCTGGAGAGCTACCGCCCGCTCATTCGCATCCTGTTTCAGCAGATCCACGATGTGCTGATGCGCAATCTTCCTGGCGCCGACGAGCCGCATCAGGTCCTTCTACTCCTCGACGAATTCTACACGCTTGGCAGAATGTCGTCGCTCGCCTCCAAGATCGCGGTCAGCGCCGGTTATGGCTTCCGCATGGCGATCGTGCTGCAAAACATCTCCCAGCTCGACGAGACCTACGGCAAGGCGATGCGCGAGACGCTCGTCGCCGGCGCAGCGCTAAAGCTCTTCGTCGCGATCAACGACAATGAGACCGCGAAATATGTCTCCGACGCGCTCGGGACGTACACGGCGACGCATACGACGAAGATGATGGGAGCCGGACTCTCGCAATCTCGCGTCTCGCTCGGCCACATGGCGGCGCCGTTGCGTCGACCGCAAGAGCTGACCCGCATGCCCAAGGACAAGTCGATCCTGCTCGTCGCCAACGCGCGGCCGTTCGAGATTGGGAAGGTTTATTTCTTTCGTGATCGTCGAATGCGGCGGCTCATTGAGCAGGTTGGGACCGCGCCGGTCTACCCTCCGGCCTTGCGACGCTGGACCGAGACCTCTGCATGGCTCGACGCTCATTCGAAATTGGAGTTGGCCACGAAGGCGGCGCAATGCGAGTCTGAGACGATCCCGGCCGTGGACGCGAGCGAGGGCTCCGCTGTCGAGGAGCCGCCAGGAAACTCTGACGGCGAAAGCGCGCATAAGGGGCGTGCGGCAATCGACGTTGAGATTTCGGATGCGATCGCCGGGATAAACGCAGAGTCGCAGCGCACGGTCAGCTCGGACTCTGGCGACGACGTCAGATCCGCTTTGGAGGATTTGACAGCAATAACGGCGAAAGTCCGAAAAGGTTGGACTGCCGCTTAGGTTCCAGGTCGCCTAAGAATTTGGACTTCGTGAAGTGTTTCATCGGCTCTCTGGACACAACGGTGTTGCGCTGCTGCTCGGTGCGCCCGAGAATGGACAAAGCGTTGTCGGCGTAGCGGTGTAGCATCGAACGGAAGTGGGTAAAATGCCTCGGTCTGGGTGGACCAAGCCCTGCCGTTTGGAAGGTGGACCGGCTTCTTCGCCACGGGTCAGATCACGCGGTCGCCTGAGTTCCGTCAAACTGACGGAGAATGCCCGGGGACATCGGCGGAATTTCCAGCCGCGCGGTTACGTCAGCCGCCCCGCGCTCATTGAAGTCGATCGTGTATCGCCGCCCGCCTTGCTCCGGTGTGCTGAGCATCCGTCGGCAAAGCAAATCGGCGAGGGCTTCATCCTCGACCGCCACGACAACCTGACGACCAACTTGTCGGAATGACGAAAGGACTTCGACGAGATGCAGCGCTCTGAAGTCGTCGATGTGTTGAACTGGATCGTCCAACATGAGCGTTTCCCATCGGGACCACGGCCTAGCCAGATGAACCGACAGAAGGAAAGCGAGACCCGCGGCTCGCCTCTGACCGCTGCTGAAGACGAATTGCGGATTAAGGTTGTCGCCCACCTTCAGACTGAGGAAGCGTCGGACATCGCCGCGGATGCTGTAGTCGATGCTGCGCCAGTTCGTGTGCGGGCGGAGCCGCTGGTAAATCTCGTTCAGCAGCGGGCTGATGCGAGCAAGCCGCTCATCAACGATTTCGGCCGCCGAACGCCGAACGCTTTTCTCCAGAGATTTGGCTGACGCCACCGCGCCCTGAGCGCGCGCGAGTTCGTCCGCAGCAGCGTCGGCTTGGCGCCGCAAAAGCGAAACTCGCGCATCAACCGAGGTCAACGCATCGACGGCCCGCGAGGCCTCTAGGGCGTTGAGCGCACGCTCGAGCTCGACCAATTGCTCGTGCTCGTCCAATGCTTCTCGGTCAAGCGCGTCCGGGTTCGCCGCGTTAGCTGGATTCAGCCCGTAGCGTTCGAAAATTTCGATATGGGCCTCCTCTCGCGCGCGCAGGGTCCGCAACTGTTGTTCGATCGCGTCCCAGACCGCTTCCGTCTCCGCAACTTGCTGTTCCGCCTGGTTGGCCGCCCGACGGGCGCTCGCGAGATTGTCCCGCGCTGAATTCACGCCCCCGGCAAGCTGATCGATCCGCGCCCGGGCGCTCTGAATGCCCGCAGCGAATTCGGCGTTGGTTCGCGTTGCCGCGCAAAGCGGACAATGCTCGTCGTGGAGGCCCAACGCCTCCCCGTGTTCAACGAGGATGGACAACGAAGCGGCAATTTCGTTTGCCGTCGCCTCAAGGTCATAGGCACGCTGCGCCACTTCCAACTCGGCCTTCAGGCGATCGAAGTGGGATCGAGCAGCTTCCAGCGCCGCATTCGCCCGCTCTCTGCGCGCAACCTCGTCTGGCGAATTGAACGCCCTTTGGTGTGCTGCGATTTCGTGCCCCTCGAACGCGGCAAGGCCAATACCTTCAAGGCGCCGGCGTCGATCGGGAAGGGTTCGCTGAGCGAGGTCGATCCTCTGTGCAAGTTCTCCATCCCTCGGCGGGATGACCCGATCGAGTACCGCCATCGCCGCGGAAATGTCGCCGCTTCGGTTCGCTGCGTCATTCGCCTCCGACAGTTGCACGAGCCCGCCCTGCAGCTCCGACCGGGCCTGTTGGTAGGACGCCTCAACACGGTCGCAGGCCGCCTCCGCGAGCGTGACCACAGCCTTCGCCTTAGCGGCGAGATCAGCGCCCTCGACGGACCCAAGGGCCGCGCGAACCAGATCGAACCGTTGCGTTTCGCTCAAATCCAGACTGAGGCTCGCGATCCACTCGTCCCTGATGACCGAGGTTTTGCAGAGCTGCCTAAGCGGATCGTCCGGGGCCGCACCCTGACAGAGCTGGGCTTCGATTTCCGCCGGGGTCTTGTCGGCGCCACCGTCGCGAGTCCGTGTGATGGAAAACGCTTTGCCGTCCCGATCGACAAAAGACGCGGTCACATAGTGGCTGGTCGGTGAACCATCACCTCGCCACCATATGTAGTCACGAACCGTCTCCTTTGCGGCCGATTCCACCGTGTACTTCGCGATCTCGCCGAGAATGGTGAATTCAACAGCATCGCAGAGCGTGCTTTTGCCCACCCCATTGCGCCCGGTGATGACGGTGAACCCCGGTCCGAAGTCGACACGGACTTTCTCGCGAAACCCACGGAACCCGCAAACTTCAACGTAGTCGAGCCTCATGTCGGGCTCCCCAATATCTCGGCGACGTCCTCTGGCCGCAGATCGCCCAAGAAGGCGTTCAGCGCCTCGATCGGAACGTCTTTCGCGCGCGCGCGCAATCGGTCGGCGATGTCAGCGTTTTCGAGAAGCGGCTGAGCCTTGATCGGGCCTAGGGGCATCAACACGTTGGTCACGTCTTCCGCGGTTTGGATCGCGGTTCGTGCGATTTTTCGTGTGAGAGAGAAATTCTCCTCCAGCTTCTCGACTTGGTGCTGGAGGGTTGGCGCCAGCTCGGAGGTCAGGAACACAGAGTAGACGTTCCACGCCTTGGTGCCGGCCGCTCGAAGCCCCGGCGCGTGTCGCGCCAGAACCCGTTGCTGGGCCGCTTCCCAAGTATCCAGCAGTTCTTTAGCGCTGCGAAAGACATGCACGAACCCGACCACCGTCGCGCTTTCGAAGCAGATCACGGGCGGGGACGCGCCGGTCCATGGCCAAGTCTCATAACCAGCCTCACGAAGGACGACCTCGGACCGTGTGCCTATGTCCATCATATGCCCAACTCCGCCCGCGCGCCGTCAAGATCGTACCAGTCGCCCATCGCCGTCGGACGGATAAAGCTACCAGCGGACCCCGGCCGAACGACGCTTCCTGGCAGGGGCAGGTTAGTGGCACCGGCCGCTACGACAATATCTGTCGGAGCAACCGCAGGCGCTTCAACAAATTTGGAGCGGAGTTGGTTGAGAACCGCACCCGCGCCATTCACGACCCGAATCGATCGGCCCGCGAGATCGTAGCCCATGGCCGTCGGCGCCGCTCCAGCCTGCCTGAGCAGCAGATGGAACACCCCAAAGATCTCGCATTGGCTCGGCTTTGACCTACTGGCCGGCTGTCCCTTAGGGACTCCTTCAGCGTCGCGTCTCAGACTATACAGAGTCTCGTTGTCAAAGTCCGGCGGCTCCAGCCATGCTGGATCACAAGCCACTCCGGTCGACGCCTCGAATGCCGGCTTACCGGCAGCAAGAACCCCACGAAGGTAATTCCGGGAAAAAGCCTTTCGAAGCTCGGCCAGCGCCTCTGCCCCGGATTCCTGCACGTGCGTGAATTCGACTTGTGGGCCGTTGGCTAAAGCCCATAGGTCCGGGGCTTTGGCTTGAAGCGCCGCCGCACCCGCTAAGTCGATCACTGTGACGGAGAGTGGAGCAAGCCCGTCGAGGACCGTTCCCAGGAGGGTGTTCATATAGGCCCAGTCCGACCAGAAGCCGACGACCAGCAGGTCCTTCTGCCGGAGGTTTGCCGCCATCCACGTTTTGCTCTTCGCGATGCGTTCTGCGATGGGCGGTTCGCCCAACTGCGACGGTGCCCATACCGTCGCCAGCCGATCACGCGTCGCGCATCCGTGAAATTTCAAAAGCGGGCTCTGGGTGCGGGACCGAGTGGTCGCCTCGTCTCCGTCCAATGAGTTTTGAAAGTCAAATCCGTTCGCAACCGCGGACTGCTCGATCAGCGTGTCGTAGTTGGCGGATAGGGCTGCTGCGGCCGCTCGCGTGACAAGGAAATCCGCCACCGCCGCGTGGCCGGCGTTGGGCGGCTTCACAAACATCTGCCAGGGTACGAGGCTTTCGATGAACACCGACTGGAGCGTGTGAAGGCCGACGAAGTGCTGCGCAAACGCTTCGAGATCGTGACGCATTGCCGGATCGCAAGCGGGGTCCGTTTCAAGAGCGTACTTATCGAAACTGGCCTCAGCGACCCGCCATGCCGCCGGCAGGCTGCTGGGCGCAGCCATCGACAGGCCAGCGCCACAAACTACCAACAGCCGTCCCGCGTGCATCGACGCGAGCAGCTTCGTTTTGACTTCAGCTTGCAATCTCCCGCCTCACCCAATCGGTCAGCCAACTATAACATCAAGAACCTCATCCCACCTTCTGCGGCGAGGGACCCGCCGTCCTTGCTTGCCACGGTGGACACCATGTGGATACCACGCCAGTTAAGCGAAGGGCTACCTCGCGGTGGAGCTTTCTTAGCTCTCTGATTTCCTTGAGGAGTTTTGGAGCGGGCGAAGGGATTCGAGCCCTCGACCCCAACCTCGGCGAGGCTGCTCAAAGGCGCTCAGTCAGAGTGGCCGCTCAGCCTCTGATTCACTCGCTTCCATCATTGTTCGATCTCGGGCTCTGCCGCCTTGCCGGCTTCCTTCTCGGCCGAAATTTGCCGAAGCTTTTCCATTTGTTCCCGGCGCAACGCCTCAAGCCGCGCGTCGACAGCAAGCGAAGCCGCGAGAGGCGCCGTGGCATTGGCTGCCAGCAGACGTTGCGCCTCCTGGGCGGCGTGCGCGCGGGCTTGTTCATCCGCGGCTTTCCTCTCAGCTTCACGGACGATGACGCGAGACGTGTCGATATCGCGCCCGCTGGCCGGCATTGGATTGGCTGCCGCCTCGACGTGGCGTTCGACGGCCTCGGCGCGTTCCACGAGCCTCCGCGTGCTGATCGCTGCGCGATCTTCGGCGCGAGCGATGCCCGCGACCCGCTCCACGACAGGAGCGAGGGCCGCTTGCGAGGATTTGGCCTCGAATTCCCGCTGCATGTCCACGCGCGCTGCTAGCTTTTCGAGATAGCGTCCCGAACGCTCGAAAAACGCGGACCTCGTATCCACCGGCAGAACGGCGCCGACCTTGTCCACGGCTTCGTTCAGTAGCTTGAGGTCGGATCCCATTTGCGCGGCGGTGATTGGCATGGCGCTGCTCCTCGTGGTCTGGGTGATGAGAGCCTGATTGACGAGCGTGACGATAGCTTGCCCGGCGGCTTGAGAGAATTGCATCCGCTGGGCGAGAGCGATTGCCGTCGCGCTCTGCGGTTCCTCCCCAGCCAGCTGCCGCCACGTCGAGGCCGTGTCGTTCGCGACGGCGAGCTGACGCTCCGAGGCCGGCATGCGGATTGGATTCGTCCGCGCGATCTCGATGCGCCGACGCGCATTGTCCATGAGCGTCTTGTTCGCGGGGTCGCTCGCGTAGGCGCGATCGCGCGCCTCTCGACCCGGCCGAGGATGATCGGCGGCGTCGACAATCGCCTTGTCCTTGGGGCCATAGCTCTGCGACGAGGCGCGTTCTGCGGCCGAGGTCGCAACGATCTTTAGCCCTTGCATCTGGGCATGCTCCGCGAAGGTCTCGCGCCAGTGTCCAAAATCCTGCGGCCCGGGATGAATTTTCACGCCCTCGGCGTCCCGGACAGCGACGATCACATGGGCGTGGACATGCCCAGCGTCAGCCTTGTCGGTGTGCACGCCGAACATGAATTTGTGCGCGGCGAACTGCTCATGGACGAAGCGCCGCACGGCGGTTCTGAAGGTGTTGACGTCGACGCCGGCCTTGGCGGAGACGATGAGATGCATCGTGTCGCGCGGCTTGAACGAGCGCAGATCCCGCCGCCAAGCCCGCGACTCTGCCTGGATGGCGCTTGGGTTGTCGAGAAAGGCGCCGCTATCTGAGGCCGCCGCGCCATGCTCTTGGAGCCGCGTCAGGCGATCGACGACACTTGTGGGGCCGTTACCGGGTGCGCCCGGCTCGAGCACGATGCGATGCTGGCAGATCCCGGTCGCCGCCTCGATGCGCGCCTTCATTCGCGCCTCGGATTTGGGCGCGAACACGCGAGCTTCAAAACCCTCGGCGACGTGGCGTTCGGTTACGTAGAAGCGTTCCCGCGTGACCGCTTCGCCCTCGCCGAGCGTCCCGGCGAAGGCGACGACAGCCCGCGCTTCGATGGCGCCATCCTTCAAGGCGTCGATCCGATAAGCGTAACGATGTCCGGCGAAGGCGGCTGACATCGCTTTCTCCACAGTTCCGCGGTCGGCCGGCGTGTCTTTGAGGCCCATGATCTGGAAGCGCACGCCGGCGACGTCCTGGCTTTCCTTCCGTGGTTCAAAATCCTTTGCCCATTCGGCGATTTCACCGTTGATGGCCGCGCGCCCTTTCAACTCGACGCCGTCCTGGGTTTCGAGAAGGGCGTCTTCGCGGTCGACGTAATTCGCGGTCGCCGAGGCCCGCGCCGCACCATGCGCATAGGAGACGACCTTGATGACGGCCGGTTGATAGCCTTGCGCCAAGGCTCTCGCGCGCGCCATCAGTGGCGCGCCGCGGCCGATGACGGCGGGGGAAGACGCCGCGACGCCACTCGAACGCGGTCGCGTCCCACCTTTCGCGGAGACGTCCGGCAACCGCCGCCGCTTCTCTTCGTCCTCCCCGCCCGTGATGGACATTCCACGTAGAACGCGGTCCGAGGCCAAGGCACGCGGGGCTGGCTCCAGAACGGAGACCCGTGAATGCTCCAGTGAGGAGGCCGTCGCCGGCCTCAATCCTACGACCCTATCAGGCCGCTCCTCGAGTCCCCGCTTCTCCCGCGCCGCGCGAGAACGCCGAGATGCGCCCGCCGCAAGGGCGAGCCGGTTCATTTCCGCGACAAGGGAGGCGCGGAGGTGCGTTCGAGCCTCGCTCACGACGCCTCCGTCCCGGGAAGCGGCTTCAGGTCCGCGACGCGCCGAACCCGCACGCCATAGGCGGCGGTCATTTCGTGAACGAGCGCGTTGATCTCGGAGAGCGCCCGATGGGTGGCGACGAAAAGCTCCTCGTCGTCGGCAAGCTGCGGCGCATAGCCGAGGTTAATGCCTTTGACGATCTGCGCGATGTTGCGCCCGCAGGCGCGCAGCTCCCGCGTGGTCGCTGCGAGCGCCTCGACGTTGTCGACGCTAAGCGCGGGCCCGACGTCGATGGACGCGCGCACGAGCCGGCGCAGGAGGTCGGACTTCCCGAGTCCGAAGATGGCGCAGGCTTGCTCGAGCCGCGCGAAATCCTCCGGCGAAAAGTCCGCCTGGACGCGATGCTTGGCGATGTCGGGCTTGCGCGGAAGGGGCACGGCGATCCTGGGGCAGGGAAAGGAAGGCGGGCGCTTTTGCTTCTTGTATATTTTATACCATACTCACGAAACCGGTATCTTGTCAAACCAGGAAACAACCAAAACGCCCGCTAGCCCTTTCCTTATCAGCATTCTATCGCAATTTTGTCCCGCCAACGCGTCTCACCTCTTTATGTGGCATTGTCTCACTTTACACTTTAGCATATTGATAGATGCTCCGCTGCGTACCGGAAATGTATCCGCAGGCGTATCGCGCACGCATCACGACAATGCGTCGATACGTCTCGCGAATGTCCGAGCATAATGCCACAGAGGATTCGCGCGCATGACGCAGAGACACACCGAAGCGAACTGGGCGCAAGCCCTCGCCGATTTGCGCGAGGCGCCCGCAAAACCCCGTGGCGCAAAAAGCCTCAGGCAGGCGATCGAAGACGCGATAGACGACGTCATGTCTTGCCGAGAACGGGGGCATACGGACAGCGATATCCTCGCGATATTCGCACGAAACGGGATCCAAATGAGCCTGCATACGTTTCGGCAATATGTGCGGCAGGCCCGCCGCACGAAGGCGCAGCAAGCATCGGGGGGAAGGGGCAAAGCCGCGCGCGCATCCAATGCACATAGCCCCGATATCTTCAGCCATGCGCAGACAACAAAGGCGGAAAACAGCCGCGAAGCAGACGCGACAAGGCCGGAGCAGTCTGTGGCGCAACGCGTCGATACGCCCGTGGCGCCGCCGACGATGTCGGGCGCGCAGGACGCTGCGGCGCCGATTTCACAGGCTGTCGCAAAACCACCGAGACAAACGGGAAAGACAGCCGCTGAGGTGCTCGGCCATCGCTTCAATGAAGACGTGTAGGCGGAAAGCCGGCGCGCCTCCGCCTCGGAAGGGGTGGCGCTCGGATTATTATTCTATATAGTTTAGGAGAATGGAGCTCTGGAGGCAGGAATGGCGTCGAACGGCAAGCGACGGGTGGCGTTGATCGCCAACGAAAAAGGCGGTGTCGGCAAGTCCGTATTCACCCGCGCTTTGGTGGACTGGCTGCGGACGCAGGGAGAGCGCGTCCTTGCCTTCGACGCGGATGGCTCGATCGGCGCAACCATCCGCGTGCTTGGGACGCGAGAGACTGAAGGGTCCCTGTCCAAGACCCAGGATCCCGCAGTCGGGATCGGCTTCTACAATGGCCGCAGCGACAACGAGCGCAACATTCTGCTCGACTCGATCGCCTCGAACGATCCGCTTTACATCCATGACCTCGCCGGCGGACTGCTCGCCGACCTAACGAAGATCGTCGACGACGGCGAGGGGCTCTCCGGCCTGCTCGACGCCTTCGCGACGCACGGCTGTCGGCTGACGGTGTTCCACGTGATCTCGCCCGACATCGGTTCCGCGCAATCCGTCGCCCGCTGGCTTGATCTCACCGGCGCGAGCGTCGACCATGTCGCCGTCGTCAATCTGAAGCACGGCAAGCCGCCAGGCGACTTTCCCTTCTGGTTCGGGTTCCGCGACGCTAAGGGCGAGAGCAAGGGCGGCGGCACGCGGCGTCGCCTGCTGCAGGAAGGCGGGTTCGAAATTGAGTTCCCCTCGCTGCAGAGCGGCACCTTCGCCAAATTAGACGCCGAAAACATTCGCTTCTCGCACGCGCAAGCGGTCGGCTTGCTGACGATTACCGAACAGGCGCATGTCGCGAAGTTTCAGCGTGATTTCGCGGCGATGATTGCGCCGGCCCTCCCGCTGCTTGGGCTGGAAGGCCCCTGATGGACGCGGGCGCGAAGTCCCGCTTCGATAAAGCCGCGGAGGCGCTCAACGTCGATCCCACGGTCCGTGAGACGATGTGGCGGCGGATAGGCGATTTGCAATTGTCTCCCGACGACCCCACCGTCGTGTTTTTGGCCGTTGCCGGCGTGTTGGAAAAAGCTGCAAGCGATATTCCGACAGCGCTGGCGGCCTTTCCGCAAAAGATGCAAGATGCGGTGAATGAGGCTCTAGTTCCCTTGGCGACTGCGGCGACTGCGGCGGCTGCGGCCGCGCGGCCAACCGTCGCCGACGAGATCGCAAAAAGCGTCAAAGAGACCAAGAGCGAAGTTCGGCAGGCGGCAACGCTTGCGCTGCAGGAAATTAGCAACCGCCGCGACGGCAGGCGAAGCTTTCATTATTTTCTGGGCCTGTGTCTTGCGGCGACTCTCGGCGTAGCTTCAGGATATGCTGCCGGTCGTGTTGACCAGGCTGGGATTCGGCGAGGCGTCGAGGCGTTGGCTCTGCGCGCCGACGCGGAGAGCTGGGTTTCCTTGATACGCGCCAACACTGATTTAGCCCGGTCGTTGCGAGAGAACTGCAGCGCTGGTGGAAAAGGCGTGTATCTCGTTCAAGGCGCCCGGGCTTGCGCGTTGCCGCTGTGGCTTGACGCGCCGCCCGGAGCGCCAGCGAGCGCCGGTGGACACACGGTCACAATTCTAAGCTGGATCGACCGCCTACCCACGGCCGTGTGGGTCGCGCTCGGCGTCGCCGGCGGTTTTCTCATACGGAGGGTGATCTTGGAATTCGGCCGACAACGCTCGGTGCGGTGGCTGCTCGAACTATGAAAGATGGGAGGTGATAAAGTTCATGTGCTCGGGCCAGCCAGCTGCGGCGATTTGTCAGCCTCCCCGAAGTTGGCTTCACGATAAGATCTTCATCCAACAAACAAAAAGATCGGGGCAACCATCGGGAAAATCGCCTCGAATGCCGCGGGGAGGTCTGACATGTGCTTTTATTTGGAAGGACGGTTGATCTCCGATGGGACGCATTTCAGGGTCGACGACAAATATTTGACCATTGAGGCCGCGCTTGAAGCGGCGCGGAATCGACTCCGCTACGAGGCTGCTCGTTTCTGGATCATGGACCATCAACAACGGCTCATATTATCCTTCCAAGAGGTGAGGGACCGGTTAGAGGCGCTATCGTTCCCCCCTTCGACCCAGGAAACCGCAGGCCAAGCATAGTCCAGAGAGCGGCCTACCCTTAGCTTCGGTAATTCTCGAAATAGAACGGTTCGAACCCGACACACGCCGCAGTTTCGCGCCGCGCGTTCGTTAGCAGGTGCTATGGCCGACTTTCAGGGCGGCAATCAGATATAGCGACGTCGCCACGGCCCCAAGAACGGATCTGCCCGCATGGAGGCGGCCCCAACGCGTGAGAAGCAGCCTTGTGTCGCTAGACGCCCCGGTCGAAAGCGATGCTTCGAGGCGATGATTAACGGGCATGATCACGATCAGTGTATAAGGCCAATTTGCGATGATAAAAATCGCGCCGAAAACCCAAGTCATGACCCCAGTTGTCCACCACGCGGCGGCACCGAGCACGCCGGAAATCATCGCAAGCGAAGCTTGCATAGCAAAGCCGCGCTTGTAGGCCGGACCCCATTGCGCCAGAGCGGCCCGGTCATCGAGACCCAGCCTTGCTGGCTGCTCGGCAAAGCTTACATAAAAGGCAGCCCCGAAGAAGGTTGCAGCCGTCACGAGCGCAAGCAATCCAAACATGTTTCCCGCCTTGCTCCGTCTGGAAGAAAGTAAAGCTTTTTCCCCGCCGATCGTCTGAAATGCTAAGCCCTGGATAAGCGAATGGCAAAACGCCAAGGTTATGATGGCGCAGTGTCTCGCGACCGACCTGCTGCGCTAAAGAGAGCGAACGACGATTCTTTCGGCCTTGCAAGCGAGATGGCGCGCCGATGCGAGAGGCGAGGGCCACCCCGTAGGGTGGCGCTCCATTTCACGCGGCCGCAGATTCGGCGGCCTTCTTTTTCGGGGCGCGGCTAAACTCGTCGCAGATCAGCTCGACCACATAGACGGTCTCGCCGTCGCGCTTGAAGCTGTTCTGGCGCAGGCGGCCCTGCGCGCGGACGTAGTCGCCGGATTCGACGTTCTCGGTCACGTATTGACGCGTGTTCTTGTCGAAAATCACGATCTCGTTCCAGTCCGTCTCGTCCATCCATTGGCCATCCTTCTTATAGGAGGCGTTGGCGGCGATCGACACGCGGATGTTCTTTTCGAAGGTCTTGATCTTGCCGACGCGGCCGAGGATGTGGAAGCGGGCGAAGTCGAACATCGTCTTTCTCCTGATATTCGCGAAGGAGCCATCCCCTTCGCTTATGTCGCGCAAGACGGGCGGCACAGGGCAGGGCAGAGCCCGAGCCGAAGGCGAGGGGCCAGCGAAGCGCCGCGCCACGCCCGGCGACGGAGATTTTGAAAGGGCGTTTGCGCCCGAGCGCGAGGAATTGCCGCTGCAAGCGGCAAGGGGAAAATGTTCGGCGGCAGTGGCCGACGCACGGCCCGCCGGACGTATGCGTAAATGACTTAAGCGAAAGGGGAGGCGTCTTGGAGCTTAGGAGAAAGCGCTCGACGTCGCCATCGGTTCGCCCCGGCGGCCTCGGCGACGGACCCTCGATATGACTGCGAGTGACTGCGCGTGATGCAACCGGGATCGAAGCTCGGCATGGGTCCGACGCTGCTGGAACGCTTCACTTTCGTTGTTTCGAAATTCGTGACGAATGTGAGCTCCGATTGAATCTACCAATGATCTTAGCCGCGCGGGCACGGACCAAACACGGCTCAGCGCGACCGATGCGATACTCGGATTCGGCCTCCCAAGAGGATCGTCACAGCCATCCGCGCAACGCGGCAACCGAAGCGCCTGACCGCCCGCAAAAGGGCCGCGGGCTAGGAGGAGGCGCCCCTCATGCTGTCATCGGCGCCCATTGCGCTCGCGCCGGCGGCGCATGGCGACTAGCTCCCTCTCGAGCGGATGGCGGCCACGCTCAATCTCGCGGGCGAGCATGACGAATAGCCCTCCCGGAGAGCGTATCGGCGTGCCGCCGCGTTGTTCCCCATCGGCATGACGCTGAACGACAAAGAGGGCAAGTAGGCCGGCGTTGACGACTCCGAGACGCGTCGAGGCCGCGTCAAAAGCGTGGCGAGCGAGGCCGCAGGCCCGAATGAATTGAGCTCCCAGGGTCGCAGCGCGCTCGATCGTCGTGACTGTTCCCCATTCGGATAGCTCAGGGCAGGCGGCGAGCCAGAGCGGGAGGTCCTTGGGGATGGCTCGGTCGGCCGCCTCCAGCGTCCGTTCGCTTCGCCGAACGTCGCCGCCCCTCTTTTCTCGATAAGCCTCATTGCCGGAGTCGCGGGACTGGTCGAATGGCGTTACGGAGTTGAGGCGAGAGGCGTTGCAATCTTCGATACAGGGTTTGGGATTTTGCTCTGAGTGAGGGCCAGGATGGCCGGCAGAGCGGGGCGTTTGAGTGGAATGATCGCGCCGATAGCGGATTTCGCGAGCTTGCTCGGTCAACGCAACATAGGCTTCGATCGCTGCGGCAAATTCTTCTGGCGTGGCGTCCTTCAAAGGTGTCGCCACGCCCTTCGAGCGCGCCAGAATCTCCGCATAGGCGCCGGACGGATCCTCGGCGCACAGGTCGAACAGCGCGTTGCGGGCGGCCGTGAGGTCGTCGCGGAGCTGCCGGCGCACACGATCTTCAATATCGAGGGCGCGAGCGCGCTCCGCAAATTCCGCGGCGCGGGCGTGCAGCGGCGTCAGATCGAAACCCCGAGCGTCGACGATCTCGCCTTCGGCGTTCGAGATCGGGAAGCGCTTCCCATTGGCGCTGTCGCGCATCACGATCAGACCGCGCTCGCGAAGCTTTACGATCGTCCGACGGATCGTGCGCTCGCTCATGCCGGTTTTCTTCTCGATCTGCGCGTTCGACGGCCAGCATAGCAGGCCATGCGCCAGCTGCTGCTCGCCAAAGCAAACCGCAAGGCATTCGACCAACTGACGTTCGCTGCGGTCGAGGGCGAGCGCACGCACAGCATTGCGCGCGGCTTTCAAAAGCTCCTTGCGCGAGACCGCGAAGAGAGGCGCGTCAAAAAGCTTGCCGACACGCCAGCTCGCCGCGCAATCGCGGCGACGGCCTGTCGCGTTCAATTGGGCATGGGTCATCCTTTTGCTCTCCGCGCGTTGAGCGGAAAGCAGGCAAAGAATTTCCGTGGCGCGAAACGCGCAAAACCTCTTGCGTAATGAGAAAAGCCCGCTAAAATTCCAAACACGGTTGGTGTTTGGCTGTGAAGGGATTGCCGTCCCTTTTAGCGAGCTGTTCGAGAGGTCCGGCCTTCGCGCCGGGCTTTTCTTTTTTGGGGCCTGCTTCCCTCCATGCGATTCTTGCGACTACAGTTTATAGTTTAGTAGAATCAGAAAGGCCACCCGCCAGCTCCCTTGGCGGCGGGGGATGGTCGTGGCAACGGCGCGCGCCGATGCTGGCCGCATCTTGAAAATCCCAAGCGCTTGAAAAAATCGGAGACTGCGGCGCGCCTAAGTGGCGCAGGGTTGAACGCCGCCATTCCGTTCAAGGTCAAAGGCCACAAATCGTTGGCGAGGCGTCGGCGAGACTTCTGCTG
This sequence comes from Methylocystis sp. NC52PC, assembly GCF_055698645.1. Lineage (NCBI taxonomy): Bacteria > Pseudomonadati > Pseudomonadota > Alphaproteobacteria > Hyphomicrobiales > Methylocystaceae > Methylocystis > Methylocystis sp. NC52PC. The sequence goes on from NZ_CP170126.1 coordinate 115,061, forward strand.
GCCAAACTCACAAAAGCTCAGCGCCGCCCCGGGCAACGGCGCGGATGCGATGCCCGCACCGTCCAGAGCGCCGCTCAGATTTGCGTCGGCGCCACGACGATGTCGCTGCTGGCGAATGCGGGCGGCGCGCCGAGGCTCGGCAACGTCGTCGAGGCGTTCGGCGTGGCCGAGGACGCCACCACGCCGCCTGCGGCGTCGGGGCAACTCGAATTCGAGCCCGAGGAAGAGCAAGTGCTCGTGGCGGAGGCCAGAAGCGAAGGATCGCTGTGGAGCTTTCCGTAGGCGTTCTGCACGCCTCTCGCCCAGCCGGCTTGCTCGCCAGGCCGCGGCGAGCCGTTGTAGCACGCCGAGAGACAAGAAAAGGCCGTATCGCCGCACTTGTTGTCGCATTGTTTGAGCAGCTTCATGCCGCCCATGATGTTCTGTTCGTTGATGTCACGGTTGTAGCCGAGGCTGTTTCCGGTTCGTTGCGTGAGCTGCATCGGACCTTTGACGCCGGTGTCGGATCCGGCGCAGGAGTTGAAGCCTTCCGACTCGTGATAGGAAACCGCCAGCGCGAGATCGACGGGCACGCCCTGCTGCTCAGCGGCTGCGGTGATCATCGCGACATTGTTCGGCTGGTTGCCGATCGCCTGCTGTAACGAGCCGGGGTAGAACTGGCCGAAGCCCTTTGAACACAACTGGCTGAGTGGCGTGTTGTTTTTGAGAAGATTGTCGCCGTTGGGACAGTCGCTCGCGAAGGCGAGCGTAGAGGCGAGCGGCAGGAGAAGCAGAGCGGCCCGACGCATCATCTCGCCCCGCAATAGTCGTATCGAACACCATTCATGGAGAAGGCGTTTCGCGAGATGACCGCGATCGTCACGTCCTTCATCGTCTTGGAAGGATCGCCCTGAATTTCCGCTATCGTGGGATAGTTTGCTCCCTGTCCCTCAATGCAGGTCTGACGATAGCGCGCGTTTTGCCCAAGCGCCTGAGTGAGGCATGCCTGGTAGTGCGGCGAGAAATTCTTGCCGTCGAAATCGACCGTGCCGCCGCCGCCAAGGCCGTCGCATCCAACCGTCGCGGCAACGTAAAGCCCCGGCGCCAAACGGTCGCGGTCGTCGGCAAGCGCTCTGCCCGAGGGAGCGAACAAGATGATGCATAAAGACGCGCAAAATCTCAGGCTGCCGCGCGATTTACGCCGATGAACCCCGATGAAATGAGTGGGCGCTAACGCCCCCTCTCTCGAAAGAAAAGGTCGCGACATGATCGGCCTCCTGAAAATTTGCCCGCAAACGGCCTGGCTCGGAGCATAAGGCACCGAAGCTTCTTATACTATATTCTTTAGCAGAGAGATCGACAGCCGCTCAACCTGCTTGCGTAGGCAGTATCAGAAGCGCAGCGGTTCCAGGCCGCGGCCGAGCCTTCACAGCTTTTCGGCGCGTGAGCAAACTTTTCGATATCCGCAATCTTCAGGCTTATAATTCAGGGACTTACGGCCTTAGACGTGCGCCTTCGGTCGACCCCCACAACGCCCCGCGAGCTTGTGAGGCCTTAACCGGACAGGGCCGTGAGAAGACAAAGCGCCGTCTAGGCTTTGCCTTGGCGTAAAGGATAACTCAATGATCTTCTGCCAGGAAAGAATATGATATATTTTAGGCGAAAGCCTGACGGTAATGTGAGTCGCTCGTTTCGGGCTCGGCGCAAGGCGTCACGGTTCGTCATTCGGGGAGAGGAGATAAAACAGTTATGGCGATGCCAAAACAGCAAGAAGGCGAAGACAGGGATTCTGTCGCGACCGCCTTGTTCGCCATTATCTTACAGCGGAAAGCCAAGGAATATCCCAACCTCAAAACCTTCCTCGACAAGATCGGCATGTCGATGGCCGCCTACTACAATTTGGAAAAGGGCATCGGCAATCCGACGTTTTGGACGATCGAACGGACCGCCAAAGCGCTGGACCTCACGGTTTGGGACATGCTCGGCATTGACGAGAAGGTCATGCGCGCCTGGCTCGCCGGCCAGAACATCGATCTCGACCGGCTGACGCAAAGCGTCGAGGCGCGACGTCAGACGCGCTCAAAATTTGGCGCAGATCAATTCGCAATCACCCCGCCGGCCTCGAAACCCGTCGAACGACCCGCTGAGACGAAACCGTCCGCCGTCGACAAGCCCGCTTCGGCTTCAAAGGCAAAGGCGACACGAAAGACCAAGTCGCGCAAGAGAGCCTAACTTCCGACAAAGTGGCGCAGAAAATGGCCCCGGTCCCGCCAGCTACTTCAGCCAAGCGACTCTTGCTGAGTCTTCGTGGCACGAATGTTGGCGGCGCAAAGCTTTGTCGGCTGGAAGAGGCTGCGTCAAGTCGGCAAGAACAGAGGAGACCACAGCGGGGCGGCTTTCTGGATGCAGGAGTGCGGATTGCCCGCACAGGCGTTTCTCTCGACGCCTTGCGGTCGTCAATCGTTTAGAGCCGGTGTTGACGGCGAATGGAGGCCAAAAATGATTGCTTCTTCTCCCATGGAACAATGCGAAGAGAAGAGGCGATCCGCCGAAGAGACCGTCAGTTTTCTGAACGATCATTTCGGCCCAGACGAATGCGACCGATTGGCGCTGATCGCCATCCTGATCGGAAAAGCCGTTTACGAAAAGGAACCGGACGAAGCCCTGTTCTGGTGCTCCGTCTTCGCGCGACGCGAACGGAGTGCACTCAGCCAAGCGACGCGCCAAGAATTGCAAGCGTTGCTCGACGATTCCACACATTGGCCATTCTGAACTCTCCGAAAGCCTTCAAGGCGGCTGCGACGCCTCTCACCGGGCAGGGCGCTATGGCGCCGCGCCGTGAAGAGAGGCTGAATCGTCCCCTCGTATCCGCCTGGAAGAATCAGAGACAGTCGTCGACACGCGCTCAGCTCCGGCGGTTGTTTATCCACCACGTCTCGACGCTCTGTTGATGGCGGTCGGCCGCGAGCCGGCTTGCCTCTTGTGCGACATGCGCGAGGCGTCTGTTCTCTTCAAGAAACTCGATCCGTCGCGCCTCTTCCTGTGAAAATCCTCGCCTCTCGCGGCGCCGGCGCAACAGGGCTCGGCATAGCGCCTCCGACATGACTCCCGCGGCCAGGCTTGCAATCGCGACCGCGAGCGCGATGCACCAAGCCGCAAAACGCGCGTCCAGCGAGGTGAACGGAATGACGAACAAGCTGGCAAAAGCCAGAAGAAACAGCCACTCCGACCAGTAGTAGATTGCGTAGGAAACGGCGTAGATCCGATTCATCGTCGGGGCCTCATTTCGGATAGAGCGGCACGGTTTGCGAGCACTGCTCCACGACACGGCGCCCCAGGATGACGCCAAGCCTGAAGGATTTTGTGACGACATCATAAGATGCGTAAGAAGCGGCGTAAGGAGCGTTGGCCATGCTATTCCGCGTCCCAGCGCCGGGTTCGAGATAGCAGCCTTTGGCCTCTCTGAGCGTCGTCGAGGTCTCATTCCAAACAGTAAGCCGCATTGGGCACATCTTTACCGAAACGTCGCTGCTCGGATCTCTCGCCACGGCGACGCAATGGGTGGCCGTATCGAGAATGCTCAGGAGCGCGACCTTATCGCCGCCGCGCACGAGCGCATGCGCTTCGCGCACTGGCGCATTGCCGAGCAGAAAACGCCGATCTCCCGCCGCGAGATAGCGGCGGTTATTGCTCTGGATGATGTCGGCCCAAAGGTCGGCATAAATTCGATCTTGGGGCCCCGGAATTTGCAGGTCGCGGTAGACGATCGGCCGCCAATTTTCCGGATCTGGCGTGAGTTCCTGCGCTTGGGCAGTCGCCGCGATGAGACAAAGCGCCGCCGCTGGCAGGGAGCGCCGGCGTTTTGAGGCGGAACGATTTGTCGGCTGATCCACTACTCTATATTATATAGTGGAAGCACAAAGGCAAGGCGCTCATGGGGCCAGATTTCGATCACTCTCCGGCGCGGATCCGCGCCCTCGACGAACTGCGCGGCCTCGCGATCCTGGCGGTCGTCGCGTCCCACATTGGACTCGTTTTCGGGCCCGACCTGGCCGCAGCGCGCGCGTTGAGCGTTCCAAATCTTGGCGTAGGCGTCGATTTGTTTTTTGTCATTTCAGGATTTGCCGCCTCCGAAAGCGCGAGGCGATTAAGCTTGGAGGCAGATGGCGCCTTTTGGCGAGGCGCGCTTGCGTTCTGGAGCCGACGAATTCTCCGGATCGGTCTGCCGGCCTGGGCCGTGATCGTCCTGGTCGCACTCTCTCAGGCGCACGGAATTTCGTTCGGCGAGACTGCGGACGATTTGAAAGCGGCCGCGGGGTTTTACGCGAACTTCTATTGGGCCCCCTGCTTTGCTGGCGAGGCCGGCTGTGGCGCACCGACGGCCACCTCGCATTTCTGGTCGCTCGCGAGCGAAATGCATTTCTATTTGGCGGCGCCGTTTCTGATCGCGCTGAGCCCTAAGCTGATGGCCGTGGTCTGCATGACGACTCTCGCCGCCGGCGCCGTGAGCGAACGCCCCTGGGGCGCCTTCTGGTGGACGTTCCGCCTCGACGGCTTCGCTGTGGGCATCCTGCTGTCGCTCGGCCTGGCAAGGCAATGGCCCTTGCCGCGCTTTAGCAAGGCCATCGCGGCTTTTTGGCTCGTAGCCGCCTCAATTCTCGCGCGCGTCTTTGGGGCTTTGGCCTCAGGATCCGCGATCACCATAGTCGCGATCATATTTGGACTTGTCGTCGCCTCGGCCATCCAAGAAAGACCTGAGCCTCAGGAAGGAAGCGTGCTCCAAAGACTTGGCGAGCTATCTTTCTCGGTTTATCTCGTGCATCTCCCAATTATGTCCGGGGTCCATCAGGCGCTTGGCGACCTGGCGCCAGCGATCCTGGTTTTAAGCATTGCAGCAGGCTTAACCTTGGTTCTTGCTTTGCTGCTCGAAACTATCCTGACAAGGCCGGCGCAAATTCTGGGAAAGCGCTTCTCAGAATGGGTGTGCGGCCGAGCCGAACGGACGCTGACGCGCGTCGCACTGTGATGGCGCACAAGGAAACGGGCCCCAGCGTCGTCGCATTGCGCCTTCTGGGCCCCCCAGAAAAGCCCGGGTCCTGCGCACCCGTACTTGTCGATTTTCTGATCCACCAACGCCGGTCTCGAAAGATCAATATTGCGACCGCAAGCGCCAGATGCATCGCTCCCCTTCGGTCGATCGTCCCCCATCCGGGCTCCGGAAAACTTCTGCGCCCCTCCAGCGCCGAAGACGTCGATCGCGTCGCCGAGCCAGGAGGAATCGCCCTGAACCACGTCAGTAAGGCGTGGTGCGCCGTCCCCATGGCGACCATGAAAAATAATCCTTCGGAGAGGATTCCGGAGCAATCCACGGCGCCTGGGCTTGGGGCGGCGCCGTTTGCGCCATGCGCCATGCGCCGCGCTCATAGAGGAAGTTCACGGTTTCGCGGAACAATCGACGATCCTGCGCGTCGAGGAAATCTGTCGCGCAATGCACGACGCCTCCGCGAGCCGGTACAATGCGCCCCGTGATGTTGTCCAAGGCGCCGGAGCGACAGGCGAAGAGCCGGACGCGAACGGTCCCACGATCAGAGCCGTTGGGATCACTACCGATGAGGGCCAAGGGAGCACCGTCGGACGACTCGCTGGACCCCCGGGAGCGTTGCAAGGCGTAATTAGCCTGGGCCTGGGTGGGATAGGCGACACGGCTTGCCAGAACTGGCGCGAAAGCATCCGGCGCGTCGGCGTATGTGAGACGGCCGGGAACCACCTCCCGGGGCGTGAGAAGTCGGTCGCCCGCAGTCGCCTCGGCCATAGAAGCGTATTGAGCCCTTGGCGCCTCGCAGCCGGCGAGGCCGCCGAAGATCAATGGAGCAATAAGAAGGGCAGCGCGCGCGGGCATCTCTCTACCATATAGTATGATAGAAGACCTTAACCCGATTTAGAGCTCGAGGGCAAGCCGCGCTTGCTCAGCGGCTTGAGGCCGACCCTCCAGCCTGCTTCGCCCTCAAATCCCAGGGCATCATAAATTGGCTGGACCATAATCCCTTGTATTGTTTGCGAGCCTGATCCTGCAGCTGGCTGTAGGCGCGCACCTCCTGGCCCTCGGCAATCGGCAAGACAATCGCGAGGCCTTCTTTCAGCATATCGGCCGCGAGATCCGGATGCTCTGACGACGCGCATCGCGATAGCCGCTGGTCGGCCGTTTCCCGCAAAGCGTTGCAGGACACCCATTTGCCGAGGGTCGCGTTCGTGAGCCAGGCGATCGCGACGGCGCCGCAAGGCCAGGATTGACGATTCAAGTTCGCGGTCTGCGTCGGCAGGCAGGAGTCGACGCCATAAAGCCGGTACTTTGCACCGGTCTCTATGTCGCGAAAAGACGTCGCGTCGATCACTTCGACACGCATGGGCGTCGATTGCAGCGCACTCTGCGGCGTGTAGACGCCTGCTTCCTCAGCCCTAGCGACGCTCAGACTAAGGCCAACCGCAACCAAGGAAATCACCCTTCGACGGGTCATTCAGGGATGCCACCGCCGGCTTCTGCTCGCGGCGGGTGCGCATCGATGCGAATGATTTCGAGGTCGGTCGAATAGACCCGGTCGCCGCCCTTCTCGTAAGAGTTTGATCGGATGCGGCCGTCAATCGTGACCTGATATCCTGGCTTTACCTGCGCCAAGACAAAGTCGCCAATTTTCTTGTTGAACGTATAGGCGGTCAGGAAATCCGTTCGCTTCTTTCGTTCCCCAGTCTCGCGATCCGTCCAAATATCGTCGACTGCGACCGTGAGGACGGTCTTTGGGGCATTGTCGCCGAAACGACGGGGATTTTGCGAGACGTTTCCGGAAATGATGAAGAGATTTCGAGAGGTCATGGCGCTTGCGTCCGCTGCTGAATGCTATATCATATAGTTTAGCATAGCATCGCGACGTTCGGAAGGCGCTTTCAATACCCCTGGGCCATGGCCATGCTTGAATCCGTCAATGTCCAAGGCGCGATCGAGCGTCGCATGCCTCGAGCGAAATTTGCCGCCGGGTCGCAACGAGAAGACGGCGCTCATGCGCCGCCGTCCTCGAACTTCCACACCGGGATCCCGAGCTTGCGCGCCTTGTCGGCAAGATTGGCGGAAACGCCCGAGCCGGGAAAGACGATGACCCCGATGGGAAGCGTTTCCAAGATCTGATCGTTGCGTTTGAAGGGGGCCGCCTTGGCGTGGCGGGTCCAGTCTGGCTTGAACGCAATCTGCGTGACTTTGCGATTATTCGCCCAGCAGGACGCGATGAGTTCCGCTCCCTTGGGCGACCCGCCATGCAACAGCACCATATCGGGATGTTTGGCGAGAGCCTTGTCGAGGCGATCCCAGATCGCGCGATGGTCATTGAAGTCGAGCCCGCCGGTGAAGGCGATCCGCGGCCCGGCCGGAAGGAGTGGCTCGGAGTCGACGCGGCGCTTGGCGGCGAGAAAATCGCGGCTGTCGATCATGGCGGCCGTCAAGGAGCGATGGGTGACCTTCGAGCCGGTGCGGGGGCGCCAGGATGAGCCAGTGTGCAACTCGAAGGCGTCGGCGGCCTGGTCGCGGAAGAGCTCCAAACTGTCGCGGCGTTCGAGCAGCGTTTGCCCTTCGCAGATCAGGCGCTCCAGCTCCACCGAGCGGATTTCCGAGCCGTCCTGTTCCTTTTGGCTGCGCCGCTGCGCCTGCTCATTGTCGTCGAGGTCGCGCTCGACGCGAAGGACCGCCCGGTGGAAGAGGTTGACCGTCGACCAGAGCAGTTCCTCGAGATCGGGCTCGAGGCGCGTGTCAGTCAACGTCGCGAGGAGGGCGTCGAAGATGTCGGCGACGGCGCCGGTGATCGCTTGGGCGCCGGGCAGCGGCCGGGGGTCGGGCTCGTCGTGGAAGGGGCGATAGCCATAGAGTTGAAGTTCGGCGAGAACGCGCTCGGTCGAGGAAGCGGCAGGAATTGTCCTGATGTCTTGATCGTCGTGATTGGTCGTCATTGGCGCTCTCCTTCGTCGGATCGGCCGCGACCCTCGCGGCCTTCGTGGCGACAAAAGGCGGCGGGGCGGGACCGGCTGGCACCGGGGCGCGCAGCGACCGGCCGCAGCGTAGCGAAGGATGGCGAAGCGCCGGCTATTTTGCCTCGCGATGTAAAGCGCCCGCAGGGCGCGACGGAAAATAGCCGGCTGCAGCCATTGTCCATGCCGGCGCGTCCGACGCAAGGGTCGCCCTCTCAGAAGGCCGGGACGCGGCAGGCTCCGAGAAATTGGGAAGAAGGCGATTGACGCAATCGCGTGAAGGCAGGGGATCGGGCGCTCGTTGCGTCACAAGGCGACGTCACCGCGCAGGCCTCATGAACCGGCTGATGTCCTGAGGGGCGAGTTGGTCTCTGATCGCCGCTTGCACCCGGGCCTTGCAAAGGCGCCGGAGATCATCGTTGAAGTCGCCAAATTCGGAGGTGAGAACGACGGCCTCGATCCCCTCGGCGGTCGCGCGGTCGATAAGGCTCGCCGAAGCCCTTTCGCCGGCGGAGTCGTTGTCGCGCAGGACATAGAGGCGGCGCAGTCCCCTGGGGAACAGGATCGCCGCGAGATGCGCGGAAGAAAGCGCCGCGATCATCGGCATGCCGGGCAGAAGACATCGAACCGAGAGCACGGTTTCGATCCCTTCGCCAGACGCCATCACATCGAGCGGCGCGCCGAAACGGACGCCATTGCCGAGAAGCTCGCCCATGGCGCGTCGTGGGGAGCCGACCGGCGCCTTGCCGCGCCCCGACCTGTCGAGCCATGTGCGATGCACGCCGGTGATCTTGCCCTCGAGGTCGGTGACCGCCGCAATCATCGCGGGCCAGGTTTCAGGGGCCGACCCGTCCCCGGATCGGTAGTAGCAGCGTGGATGAAAACGGAGGCTTTCGAGATTCCATGGCGTTGCGATCCCCCGATGATGCAAATAGCGCTCCGCCAATGTGCCTCCGATCGGCCGTGACATGGCAAACAGGCGGCGCGCCGAATCCGGAGAGCCTGTCGGCCGCTCTCTGCGATCGAGCCTCTGCTTCGGCCGTGGATCAGCGCGTGGCAGGCTGAGGAATCGCCGCGCTTCGTCGAGAACGTCGGAGAAATCAGTCAACCCGACGCTTTCGCGGATGACGTCAAGGAGGTCGCCATATTCGCCCGAGGCCGCATCGGTCCAATGCCCGGCGGCGCCCTTGCCGCTCTCCGGACCCATCAACCGGACGAACAGGCTGCGGCCCGGCGTATTGCGGGCGTCGCCAACAATCCAATAACGGCCATGGCGGCGGCCGTTCGACAAATAGTATCGGCAGACCGCCTCGGCATCCTGCGCAAGGCGTCGCGATAAATCCGACGCAACTGAACCCGACATGGAATCGCCTCCAACAAAAAAAGGGCCCGCCATTTCTGGCGAGCCCATGCGCAGTTGACCTTTTGGAGGTCTACTCGGCGGCGATGCTTTGAGCGTCGTCGACCGGCGCCGGCTCGGCATCCTCATCAGACGAGACAATTTCGTCGAAGGCGGGGTCACCTTCCGCCGCCGCGCCTTCTTCGACTGCGGCCGCTTCCTCCGGCGCCGAAAGAGAACTCCCTTCCAATGCGGCCTGCGACCCATGGCCCGGGGTCCGCAGCGGCTCGGGCAGCCAGCCAGCGCCAGTCAGAAGCGTTTCCGCCTCGCGCGCCATTTCGCCCTTCTTGAGCGTCTCGATCCGTCGGGCGACATCGGCGCCTTTCGCCTCGCGCACTGCCTGAATGATGCGCGCCCTGGTGACGCGGCCGAGGAAATTGTCGACCGTGGGCGTCCAGCCCCTCGCTACGACGTCGAGAGAGAGCGTCGAGGCGAGACGGTCGGCATGAGCGATCGCCCGCGGCCGGCGGCTCCAGGGCTCGTGCACGGCGTTCAGGGTCAACGAGACGCAATGCGCGAACAGACGCTGGCGCGTATCAACGTCGAAGGTCGTCAAGACGTCCCACAGGTCCTGCGGCTCCGCCGGCAACTGCCGGGACCAGTCGAGATGGCGGGCGTCCACTTTGGCGGCGAGCGGTGTGTCGGAGAGCCCCGGCGCCTGGGCGCCGAAGGAGACGTTCTTGGCGTCAATCTCGAGGCAGGTGTCCACGGCATAGCGATAGAACAGCCGCAGGCACATGGCGTGGAGGGCCGAGAGGTATGCGATTGCCGGATCATTGCCGACCGCCTCGCGCAGGGCCAGGGTGCGATAGGCGGTCAATTCGGTGAGCAATTTGTCGGGCAGGGGCCTCATCCCCTCATCCTCCTCGTCCACCGCGGATCGCCCGTTTGCGCTGTCATCGGGTTCGCAAGAAGACGAGACCGAGGGCTCCGCACACGCGGCGTAGGTCGCTGTGGTCCCCGCTTCGCCCTCGGGCGTCTCGAATTCTTCGATTGGCGCTTCGTCCTCCGGCCGCACATAGCCGCGCTCGACCCGTAGACGTCCGCTCCCATCGATGCTGACAAAGACGCCGGCGCGGGCGATCTCCTCTGGGGCATAGAGAACCAGGCGATCCTCGAAAGCTTCGAGCGCCGCCTCAATCTCGGCGAGACGCGCGTCGACCTCCTCCGGGATTTCCTCCGCCTCCGAATAGGCCGCCTCCAAGTGTTCGGCTTCGCTCCGAAGCGCCTCGCGGGCCGCCGCGTCTTCCTCGGTCAAAGGCTGGCGCTCGCCCTGAAGATGGCGAAGTCCATAGGTGTGGCCGTAAGGGAAGTCGATCGCCGTCTCGACCCATTTCCAGCCCTCCCCCCGAATGGGCTCGGCATCGCGCGCCAGCTTCTCGGCGACAAGCCGTTCGAGCAGGGGAACGTCCTGCAGCCAGCCGCCGTCGTCGCTCTGGAAGAGGTCGCGCATGACAGGACCGCCGACGGCCTTGTATTCTTCGGCCGCATAGAGCGCCCGCTTGTCTGAGGCGCGCACAGTGTCCTCGGTGAGAAGCCGGCGGATCTGATAGGCTTCCTTGTTGTAGGAACGCTGGATCGCCTCCCAGACCCGCTCCTGGCGCTCATGGTCGGGATTGACCGTGAAGGCCATCAGCTGGTCGAGGGTCATGCCGTCCTCGGCATAGACGTCGAGAAGCTGAGGCGACACCGACGCAAGCCTCAGGCGCTGCTTGACGACGGCGACGCTGACGAAGAAGGCGGCGGCGATCTCCTCCTCGCTATTTCCTTTCTCGCGCAAGGTCAGGAAGGCGCGGAACTGATCGAGCGGATGCAGCGGCGCCCGCTGGACGTTCTCGGCAAGGCTGTCTTCCTCGGCGATTCCGTCCATCCGCACGACGCAAGGGATCAGGGCGTTGCGGGCGAGACGCTTCTGCTTCACCAGAAGCTCAAGCGCGCGGTAGCGGCGCCCGCCCGCGGGGATTTCGAACATGCCGGTCTCGGCGCCGTGATCATCGACGACCGGCCGCACGGTGATGCTCTGCAAGAGGGTGCGGCGAGCGATGTCTTCCGCCAGCTCTTCGATCGAGACACCGGCCTTGATCCGCCGCACATTGGACTGGGACAGCACCAGCTTGTTGAAGGGAATATCGCGCGACGCGCTCAACTGGATCTTCTGCACCGATTTGGTCATGGTCTTCGACTCCGCGACGGGCGACCGAGAACCTCTTTCTCGACCTCCACACCGTCACGAAGCGCAGCGCCGCCCTCTAACTCTGAGAGCGACGCCGCAAACACTTAGTTGGGGAGGGAGCCGCCGCGACAGCTGCAGGCTGCGCGTCAAGCCCTGCAAGACTTAGATCGTCAGTCGACGCGCTCGAAGAGCTTCTTGGCGCGCGCCTCGAAATCAAGGCGCGCGTCCTGGTGGGCCTTTCCCCGCGCGACAGCCGTAATGCCCTGCACGAAATCGAAGACGCTCTCGGGCTTGCGGCCTTCCTCGGCGAGGACTGTGCCGATGATTTTCGCCGTCTCGGCTTTCGAGAAACCCCGCTTGCGTAAGAATTCCGTGCGATCATCGTCGTTGCGGGCCACGATTCGTTGCCGCGCCGCCTTGACGCCGTTGATGAACGGCAGAGGCGATGAATCGGCGAAGCGCGCCAAGGCTGGCGCAGCCTCATGCGCGAAGCGTGCGGCCGCGTATTTGGAGTGGCGAATGGTGATCTCCTCGAAATCTTCCACGCCGTCGGGTAGGGGCGAAGCGTCCCAGTGGGATCACCTCTACCCCTCCCACGGAACCGGACGTGATAGTTTCCCATCATCCGGCTCCTACGCTTGCACCATGCGATCCAGTCTTTCCTGTAATCTTCCAGCGTGGTGAGCGACGTGGCAATCATGGCAGAGCACGACGCGCTTGCGTGTGCGAGCCGCCTTGACCCGAGTCCACAGAGTGGTCCCTTCCATATCGCTCATCTTTCTGGCGTGATGTACTTCCAGCTGCACATTCTTCGCAGCGCAGGCTTGGCATGCACGGGCGCGCAGTTGATCGACGATGTCGTTTCGACCGGCGAAGTGCATGACCGCCAACGGCTGACGGTCGACATGTCCCGACATCAGCGCAGGGCTGACATCTGCTAGACGGAACATCGGCATGAAACGCCGCTCACGGCGACCCTCATACCACAGGCCGAGGCAATCTCCGTTCCGGAGCCTCTCCGCCGTCGCTTTGACCGAGCACTTATGCTTCCGAGAAAGCGTCTTCATGAAGCTCCACCACCAAAGATGATGAAGTCTGGAGACTTCCCGTTTCCACAGCGTGCCGAGCTTGTAATACTCGGCAAGGCCGCGCATCAGTGCATTGTATCCGGTCAGGATTGCGATGTCGGAGTTGTTGATCAATTCGCACCGCGCCTCTCCTCGGTTCGTATGCAGATTACCGAGGCGCTGACGCTTGGCGAAGCGCGCGAGACGATCGACGGATACGTGAAGCTGCATGCGGTCGTCGGGCGCGCGCTTGGTGACGGCGCGACCGCCGCTCACCATCCGCTTCGTCCGGCCATCGCCGTAGGTCTTCAGATCGTAACCGAGGAACGTGGCTCCTTCGCTCGCCTTTCTGATCCTGCTCTTCTCCTCGGAGACCGTGAGCTTCAGGCGATTGGCCAGAAACTGGCTGACCCTCGCCATCATGCTGCGGGTCTCGTCCTTGTCGCCGATTATGCCGATGACGAAGTCGTCGGCATAGCGACAATAGCGGAGACGCCGGTATTCAGGGTCGAACGGATCAACAGACGGCGCTTCGCGCCGCCGGCGCTCCCATTCCCTGATCTCGTCGACAAGCGCGGGGATTTCGCCCTCGTTGTTGTTCGCTCGTCGCCTTTCGATCATTCTGCGCCTGATCTGGATTTGCTTGGAGCATTCCAGATAGTGGGCGCTGCGCCGACGCGTCTGACCTCGCTCGAACCCAGCCTTCACTTCCTCCATGAACTTGTCGAGTTCGTGGAGGTAGACATTGGCCAAGATCGGCGAGATCACACCGCCCTGCGGGGTTCCGCTGAAGGTCTTGTGGAACCTCCAGTCTTCTAGGTAGCCGGCCTTCAACATTCGCTCGATCAGCTTGATCAGGCGCTCATCGTCGATGCGCCTGCGCAACAGTTCGAGCAAAATGTCGTGGTCGATATTGTCGTAGTATCCGACGATATCGACCTCGATCAGCCACTTCACGCCATGCCACGTCCTCCTGATTTCGGTCAGTGCGGTGTGGCACGAGCGTCCCCGGCGAAAGCCATGCGATTGATCGGAGAAGATCGGCTCGTAAACATGTTCGAGCAGAATCTTCACCGCCGCCTGCACCAGCTTGTCGTCGGCAGTGGGAATGCCCAACGGGCGTTTCTTCCCGTTGGCCTTGGGGATGTATTGCCTGCGCGCCGGGGAGAAGCGGTATGACCCGTCCATCACGCGAGTGATGATGCCTTTCATCCTCTCGAGAGAAAACCCGTCGAGAGTATTGCCGACATCGACACCCGGCGTGAGCGCTCCTTTGTTAGGAGCGATCTGCTCATAGGCCATTTCCCACAAGAGCTGGCTGGAGAGCAGACGGTGCAAGCCGTTTATTCGCTTTCCCTGGCGAGACAGTTCGATGATCGAGCCAAGTCTCTTCTCTACGGTATTCGGTTGCATCAGCAAACCTCCGTTATGAAGTGGATAAGACTCAGCAAGCGCGCCGCCCTTCACCCGCGCAGCAAAGATTCCCCGCCGGTTGCCCGGCCGATTTCACTCCTGCGCGTCCATTCGAGAATGGCTGTCTCGGGCATTGCCCCGAGCGTTCGGCTACTATGGCGGCTCCGTCGCCTTACGGGTCGCCGGAGTGGCGCCCGCTTAGGCGATCCCGTGTTTACGCGATCAGTGAGATGCGACGTGGTTAGGTGGCCCGTTCGATCGTTATTCCCTCGACGAGGGGTGGGTCGCGCGACCAAGCTTAGACGGATCTCATGGGGTATTCCGTCCTTCGCACGACATGACGCGTCAACCACTGCTGCGTCACAACCCGGCATAAAGTCCCGCGATCTGAGCTTCACGCAATTCAGCATTCACCATACACGTCTTGCCCTGACGTCCCGATAGCCCACAGTGGTTTCGGCCCGGATGACGCCTTTTCCCGACATGCTATTGTCCCCCGCGCGGTTTCCCGGTTGCAGCCATTTCTGGCCGAGGTAAGTCGGGTGAGCATCAGGCTGTTCTTGGTTTCCTGAGAAGGCATCCTTCACTCAATTGATCGCGCCGCCACGGCGCACCCAGAGATTGCGGTTCTGACACACGGCGCGCAGATAAAAGCTGGCGATGCCAAGCGTCTTCGCCCCCACCTCTGAATTCCAGCAATAGAAGCCGCGAAAGAAGAGATCGGGCGAGCCGTCGGGAAGGCGGCCAGCTTCAATCGGGTTCAAGTCGTCGACGAGAAACAGGAAGACATCCCGGTCCGAGGCGTAAAGCGTCGTCGTCTCCTCCGTGACGTCGACATGGGGATTGTAGATCCCGGTCGACCAGTCGAGAACGCCAGGCACTTTCCAGCGGGTGTCGCCCAAGCCATCGCCAGCGATGCGCTGGACGGCGGAGACGAGTTCATGGTCGTAGATCCGGCCATAGTCGGGGCCGGTCACGGCGCGCAGTTCGTCCCTACCATTTTCGATTTCGAGCGTCTTGATTTGCTCGGCGCGGTGCGAAGTTAGGCCATATTGCAGATTAATCCCGGCAAGCGGGGCTGGGAGTTGGCGCAGGTACGCCGCGGGCGCCCCGACTAGGCTTGCGAGCTGACCAAAGCTCCAATGGGTCATGGCGACCGGACTGTCGGAACCCGGCACTGCAAGCAAAAGCCGTTCGGCGTCGTCGCGGCTGGCTTCCACTCGGATTGCGGCGCTCTCGATTGTCCTCGTGCGGCTGCCTTCGGTCCGGCCACGCACGGCGGCGAACAGATCCGACAGGGACAGATAACGCTCGTCCGAAGGCCTGGAAAACCACTCCGACGACACACGGCCAATGCGCTCGCCGCGGCTTGTGTCCACCTTGTAGCCGACATCACGCCCGCGACCTGCGTCTAAAATCTCCACCTGAGTCATTGAACGTCTCCGCGACGGCCCCGAGAGCCTCTCTCTCGGTCCTCAACCCGTCGCGGCGAAGCCCATCCGCACTCTCACTTTTATAGGCTACACAGTGAATAGGAACCACACGGCCGACAGAAGCAGGGGGTGTACCTCCGGCTACCTGCAAGCTGGCGATAATTCCTACGGCGCCCCGCCCAGGTCGCTGAAACCGTCGCCGACAACCCGACAGAAAAGTTTCTGTTGATCCGATCGGCCGTATCTCATCAGCGTCTATGACGCTCTGCGCATGCCCTATCGAAGCCCAGACCCTACAGCCCATCAACTTGGCGGCTTTTTGGCATTCGCCCCGGGAAGAGTGAGGCTGTGGAGCGTGGCCCGCAGGCGCGGGGCGGCGAAGTCGACGAATGCTCTCAGCTTGGGGGAGACCAGGCGACTCTGAGGGTAAACAATATTCACAGGCGCTGGCGACGGCGAGAACTCCTCCAGAACCGGCGCTAGCTGACCGTCGCGAATCTTGTCGGCGACCATGTAGGACAGGGCGACGGTGATTCCCTCTCCCATTGTCAGGAGCCATTTTGGCGGGGTCTTCGTCACTTTCCGGGGAGCTGATTGTCAAGGTTGCGCCTTCCGTGCAGAGGAAGGGGCATGCGAAAGAAAATCAAACTGTCTGTTGGTCCCGGAATTGAAGTCGAAGAGATTGAATTGCGGGACGGCCGCTGGGTCCTTTCGGCGCGTGCTGCCGGCGAACGATCCTGCCCGGTCTGTAGCACGCCTTCGACGTCTCGGCATGACTGGCATCATCGGCGCCTGCAGGACCTTCCTGTTCAGGGAACGCCGCTCGTGCTCGACCTGCGTCTGGGACGCTGGCGGTGCCTCAACGAACGGTGTAGCCGCAAGACCTTCGTGGAACGCCTGCCTTCGCTCGCGGCTCCCATGGCGCGCCGCACCGTCCGGGTCGCAGAGATCGTTCGGCTGTTCGGATACGCAGCAGGGGGCCTGCCGAGCGAAAGGTTACTGGCTCGGCTCGCCATGCCGGTCAGCGACAACGCCATCCTGCGCCAGCTGAAACGCCATGTTCGTGAGCGCGCCGACACGGCTCCTCTGCGGGCCATCGCCATCGACGACTGGAGCTGGCGCAAGGGCTTCACCTATGGGACGATCATCGTCGATCTGGAGCGCCGAACCGTCGCCGATGTCATGGAGACCCGCTCGGCCAAGGAGACCGCGGATTGGCTCGCGCGACGGCCAGAGATCGAGATCGTGAGCCGCGACCGCTGCGGACTTTACGCCCAAGGCATCCGGCAGGGCGCTCCGCAGGCCCGCCAGGTCGCCGACCGGTTTCATCTGCTGCAGAACCTGCGCGAGGCCATCGAGCGACAGATGACGGCGGTCAGTTGCTTCGGCGGTCGCTCCCGACTTCCGCCTGCCCCGGGCGACCGTCAATTGGTGCTGCGCGGCAGAAATCGTGACGTGAGGGAGCAGATGTTCGCGCAGGCCAAGGCCCTCCACGCCTCGGGCAAGAGCTTTGTCGCCATCGCCGCCGAGATCGGGATCGGTCGCGCTACGATCGCCAAGTGGATCGAGGCGGATGCTTTGCCGGATCGTCGCCGAGTGACGCTGAAGCCGAGTTCGCCACTATATTTCCAGGAGTTTCTTGCCCGCCGATGGGCGGAGGGCGATAAGATTGGTCGTCGATTATTTTACGATGTACGAAATCGCGGCTACACAGGCAGCCGCTCCCATTTGGAGCGCTTTCTTTCTGAATGGCGGCGCGTGGAGCGTCCCGAGACAAGCCGGCGGAGAGAGCCGGCAATAGAGGAGCGCGCTATCGATCCCGCGACGGGCTGGCAAATCTCTCCTCTCGTCGCGGCCGCTCTTTGTATGAAGCCGACGCGCATGCTCACCCATCCTCAGGCCGCCAAGGTCACTGTTTTGAAAGAAGCCTCTCCCAGCTTTGTCGTCATGCGCGGACTGGCGATGCGATTTCGTGGCCTTTTGCGGGGTTCCGACCCCGACAAGCTCGGCTCTTGGCTCGATGACGCGCGCCATTCGGGCATTCATGCCCTACAGCAGTTCGCTCGGACACTGGCCCGCGACATCGACGCCGTCAGGAACGCTATCGCCGAACCCTGGAGCAGTGGCCAGGCCGAGGGCCAAATCAACAGATTGAAAACCCTCAAGCGGGCCATGTTCGGCCGCGCGGGCATCGAACTGTTGCGGGCACGAATCCTGCCGCTCCAACAAGTCGATCTCCCCGGAAAGTGACGAAGACCCACAGAAAGTGAGGAAGACCCATGAAACGTGAGAATATCGACGGTCCTTATTCTCACGTATCATGGCTTTTTTGATTTGAAATCGGAAATTCTCAAGCCAAGATGGCTCCCGACAAAGGGTCTCGGTAGCGGTAACAGATTGCCTGAGCTCGGCATTCTGGGCAAGACCGTGCAAACGCTACCGCGTCAAAACGAAGGGCAAGGTGGAACGGCCCTTTCGTTACATCCGCCAAGATTTTTCCTCGGAGGCGCCTTCCGCGATCTCGACGATCTGAACGTCCAGCTCCGGACCTGGCTCGACACCGTCGCCAATCCGCGGGTCCACGCCACAACCAGGCGCGTCGTCAATGAGGCCTCCGCGAGGAGGCGTCGCTCAAGCCATTGCCATCCACGCCTGATCAGGCGGTGCTGCGGCTCGAGCGACGTGCCTCCCACGAAGGCATGGTCAGTGGCGTCAGTCTGGCGCTTATCCCCCAGCAGTTCGAGGATCAGCACCCCCGGCAGGCGGTCAAACCAGCGGCATGACCTCTGCCCGGCCTCAGGGGCCCCACTCCAACATTTGGGGAGTTTACGTCCGACACTCGCACCCGGACGCGATTAAGGCGCTGGGCGCCCGGAAGGAAACGGCGGGGATCATGGACAAAGAGCGCCTCGCGCGGCCGCGAATCTTCAGAGGCGGGCGCGCGCAAATCTCCGAGCCTCGCGCAGAGGCGGGGCCGAAGGCGCCTTCTCAGTTTTGGCGAGGGTGAGGGTAGCGACGCCGAGACGACGGCGCTCCGCGAGATCTCACAACTACTCGGCTTGTGCGCTTCGCGAACGAAGCTGGCGGCTTTCAGGGCTTATTAGTTGCATCTCAGCAAGCCTGGGATGCAACCATACTAGAGATCTCGCGACCGATACTTCCAACGAGCATCGATCGGGCCGATCGCGGATTCGGTCGATCAGTCAACCAGAACCCAGCGCGCTGCGAAATAGGCAGCGGCGCCAATCGCGACGATCGCCACCATTCCGACCGGCGTAGCCGCGTAGGTCGTCAGCTCAAGAATAGCTCCCATAGTTTTTCCTTTTCACATGTTGGGGGTTGAAAGCAAGCGGCAGTCACGCTGACCAGCTTCCCGGATCGAGATTGGGGTCGTGTGGCCGACACTCGATGTGAGGAATGCTAATTACTTTTCACATGGGAATACAAGCGTTGCTTGTTCGCACTGGAGGAGCGGCGACAACACGCCGCAGTCTCAAACGCGAACACGCCGGCGAAAGATGATTTTCGCTGCAAGGATAACGAAACCAAAGCTCGACGCCCGCTCAGGAACAATTTTCTCGGTCGAAAGCTTAGAGTCGCATGGACGGCGGGCCTCGCTCGATGCGGCGGCTGCCCGCGATCTCCAACCTCCTCAAAAGAAAAAAAGGAACCGCTATGAGACGCGTTATCCGCGCCTTCCAGGTCGAATACAAGAATTCCCGCAAGCGCAACAGCCGGCTGGTCGACGATCCGTTGCGCCTGGAAACCGTCGCGTCGGTGTTTGGCGATAGCGGACGGACCGGCGTCGCCAAAGCACAGCCTTCGGAACAGGCAGCCAAAAACGTGCGTCAGTGAAGCAAGCGCCCGTTGATTGAGCGGAATCGCCTCTGCGACCTCGACACGCAACGGCGGCGCGCTCGCTTGAAACTTACAAGGCCAGGCGCGCGCGCGAATGGTTCACGACGTCAGTCGTCTTTTTCGTTATGTGTGGCGATGCTGGTCTTTGCCTCGTTCACGTTGAGGTAAGAGGCGAAGGCTTCCCTCGTGATGTTCGAGCAGAGCTCGACGACCTTGGAGGGTCGCGTGATGAAATCGCTATAGGCCCTTCTCGCGAACTCCGACTGTATCTCGATCACGTCGTCGAGCTCTTGTGCGCGCGTCAGCCTTTGTAGAAATGCGTAGCTATCGTCGACTGACCGCCGCCAGTATTCAATCGCTTCCGCGGCGATCGCGAAGGGCCATGTCGCGTTGGCGTCGGTCGCGGAGACCGCGGTTTCGGTCTCATGACCGATGGGACCGCTCACATTGTCGACGGTCAACCGGCCAACCGGAGGAAACGCCCTTTCTTGGTGGCGAATCTTGCGGAAGATGTAATAAGCCAGCGCCCCCATCGCGACCGTAGCGCCGAGCATTGCCGAACCGACGACAGCCGAGCGAGCTCCAAGAGCGGAGTCGACTGGATCGGTTCCAGAGATAGATTTGATCATGAGGTTCTCCCGCGTCCGAAAGCACTCAACGCCGACACAGGCCGATCGTTCATGAAGGCTGCCGACCTCGTTGAAGAGATCGGCAGAAAGAGACCTCGAAGGCTTGGAGCGACGCTGATCAAGCGCTATCCCGTAGTCGCTTGATCAGATCGTGATTTTCTATAACGCCCTTGTACTGGCGTTGAACAAGAGTTTGAACGTCGACCGGAAGATCCGACTGGAGCGCCTTTTGATAGGCGGACTTCGCTGCGTCCTCGCCACGTTCGCACTCGACCAGAATGGCCTTGTCGTCGCCGCCGGTGAGGGCGGCCTTGAAATTGGTCCAGGTGCGATGTATCGCACCGGCTACGGTTCCTGAAGCGTCGGTCTGTCCGCCGAGTCTGGAAATCGCCGAATCCAATTCCCGAGCGCCTGTCTCGCAACGCCGTGAGGCGTTTTGCAGAGTCGCTTTGAGATTGTCGCTTTGCACGGCGCTGGCCGCGTCGGCGAAGCCTTTTGCGCCATCGCGGCTGATCTCCGCCAGATGCGTCAGAGTTGAAATGACATCCGCCATTGCTTGATTCCTTTTTGTTTCGCCGCAAGCGGGATTGTCGCTTGCCATGCCCCCGGCTTTAGTCTTTCGACGCCGCCGAGCGCCAAAGCGCCCCAAACAAGAAGCCGGCGCCCGCCGCCACGAGAATCGTCATCAAGGGATTTTCCCGCGCAGACGTTTCCGCGGCTTGGCGGAGAGTGCCGGCGACGTTTGTCGCCTGATCGACTGCCTGCCCGCCAATTTCTTTGGCCGATGTCACAGCCGCATTCGCCGTCTGCATGGCGGCTTTCGTGCTCTTGCCGATCTGCTCGGCTGCGTCCCCGGCGCGCTCCGCGACGATAGACCCCGCTTCGTGGACCGGATGCTCCGCTCGGCGGACGCGTTCAAGATCGGAACTGCTTGTGCCTGTACCAGTTGTCATTGGTTGCTTTCCTTAGACGCGATGATGCCGTAAACTCGACAGTCCGGAGCAACGCGCCGACTGCCCCAACGTAGAGGGAATGAACCCTCACACGCTGACGCTCATCTCCAGCCCAGGTTTCTTTTCGGAAGGTGGAAGGCTCGAGCCTGGAAGTCGACGGCTGACCCAGCTTTAAGCTTTTGAGTAGAAGATTGTTCCGTATCCGTCCCAAATGAACCGCTCTGCGCCCATGAAACGGAGCACGCTTCTTTGACGAGCGATCGGTTACGAGACTGCGCGTCTGCTCGTCATTCAGCTCACCGAGGTTGCCCTGCGCGACTGGAGCAGATCTTTCAGACCTTCGATGTCAAGCGGCTTGACGAAGAACTGATTGAACCCGGCGTTCAACGCTTTCTCGCGGACCTCTTCCTGACCCCAGCCCGTGAGGGCGATCAAGACGATGTTCTTGCCCTCAGGAAGTTTCCGGATTGCGCGCGCCAGCTCGTAACCGTCCATTCCCGGCAAACCAAGGTCCATGATAACTTTGTCAGGCCTGAGCTCGGAGATAAGGGCAAGCGCCGCGGGACCGTCGCACGCCGTTCGAGCTTCGAGCCCAAGAGATTGGACAACCATCGCCAGACTCTCGGCGATATCCTGCTGGTCGTCGACGATCAGCACGCGTCCCGGCGGCAAGCGGGAGTCTGATTGAGCCGGCGCTTTCGGGTCTTCTTCGTGCGAAGACGAGTTCGAAAGACCCAGGCGAACCCGCATCTCACAGCCTTTGCCCTCGCCGTCGCTGAACGCCTCGATCTCGCCGCCATGCAACTCGACGATGCCGCGAGCGAGAGCGAGTCCGACGCCTATCCCGGTCTGCCCCTGCCCTGACGGGTGATCTCCCTGGTTGAAAAGCTCGAACACGTGCGCCAGACTATTTGCCGAAAAGCCAACGCCATTATCACGCACCCTAGCTATGACGTCACCGCCCTCGCGGATGGCGGAGACTTCGATGCGGCCCTTGTGCGGCGTGAATTTCGACGCATTGTTCAGCAGATTGGAGAATACTTGAGCAAGGCGCACGAAATCGCCATCGACGATCAGCGGCTCTTCAGGCAGCGAAGCCCTGAGCTCCTGCTGCTTAGCCTCGATCAGCGGTAGGGATGTTTCAATCGACTGGCGGAGGATATCGGTCAAATCGACGGAGCGTCGATGCAGCTCGATCTTGCCGCGGGTGATGCGCGCAATGTCGAGCAGGTCGTCGACGAGTCGAGAGAGATGCGTCGTCTGCCGGCCGATCATGCCATGCAAGCGCTCGATTTGGGAGTGCGGAAGGTTCGGCTGCTTCAACACTGCCAGGGCGTTGTGGATCGGCGCTAGCGGATTGCGCAACTCGTGCGCGAGCATTGCCAGAAACTCGTCTTTCCGGTGGTCGGCCTCCCGCAATGCTTGCTGCAGCAAGAAGACGCTGATCGCGTCAGCAGCCTGACGGGCGCAGATGTCAACGAGACGCAACTCGTGGTCCGAGAACTTATGTGGCTCACGAAAATGCGCGGCCAACATTCCGACTATTTTTGCGGAGTTGGCGAACAACGGAATTGAGACGACTGCTCGATAACCAGCGGCCCTTGTTTCATCCTGGCTGGGGGCCAAAGTTGGTTCCTGTTCAACGTCTTCAAACACAACTCGTTGCGATGTGGCGAGCGCCAGGCCGTAGGGAGAAGCGGAAGAGGCGTCGACTGTGGCGAAGTGATCGAGAAAGCGTTTTTCGAGACCATAGTGCGCGACGATACGAAGTGTTTTACATGTCTCGTCACAGAGCTGAATGCTGCCGAAATCTGCCCCGAGCAGCTCGACGATCGCCTCCAGAATAGCCGCAAGCGGCGCCTCCAGTTGATCGGCTTGCATGGCTTTGGTGCTGAGCTTTTGCAAGCGCGTCATTGCGTGCAACTCGGTAGCCAGGCCCTGCTCGGCGCGCTTCAGCTTTGTGACGTCGTTAAGCGTGACGACGGCCCCCTCAATTCGATTCTCAAGGGTGCGGTAGGGTCGAATCTGGAGAGACAGCCATCGCTCGTCCGTCGTCCGGATTTCCTTGTCGATGGGGATCAGGTTCTTGAGAACCTCTGCAACATCCTGTCCAAGACTATCGTAGATCAGGCGATGCGTGAAATCAGAAATAACGCGACCAATGTCAGCGATGGTGATGTTGAAATACTCGACAGCCCGCGGCGTGAAAAATTTTATCCTGAGATCAGTATCAAGGAACAGCGTCCCGATTTCCGTGGCCGCGACCAAGTTCTGCAAGTCATTATGCGCCGAGGAGATTATATCGAATCGGATTTTGAGCTCGGCGTTGACCGTCTGCAGCTCCTCGTTCATCGACTGGAGCTCTTCCTTGCTGGTTTCCAATTCCTCCGCGGTAGAGCGGTATTCTTCATTTATCGACTGCAGCTCTTCATTGCTTGCGCGCGACTCCTCAGCCGCATGTTCATACTCCTTGCGAGTCACGTTGAGCTGATCCTGCGCGATCGTCAGCTGTTGACGCAGGCGTGCGACTTCGCCCCGGTCTCCTGCCCCCTCTTCGTTTCGATTCTCGACTACCGGCTCGGCGACTCCCAAGTCCAGAAAATAAACCAGAGCATGGCCGACGGTCCCATCGCTCTCGCTCGACGGCGTCACATGAAGGGCGACAAGCCGATTGTCGCCATCGAGGACGACAGGGATGGGCGGAGATAGCGTCGCCTCGCCGTGCTCCAGCGCGCGCTGAAGCGCGAAGTTCAAATCGGTGCGCAGTTCGGGCCGCACTTGGTCCGCCAAGGCGGAGCTGAACGGCCCCTCGGAAGGTCGGAAGAAGCGGCCGACTGTCGGAGACAGATGCAAAATTTGGTAGCAACGATCAACGAGTACGCTCGGTGGCGTGTCCTTCTCGAGGGCGGCCGCGTGTGCATATTTGACCCCGGGGCTCTGCTCGACGTGAGGTGACGGTTTCGAGTGGCGCTCTGGCAAGTGAAGTCCGGATGAGAGCTGCGGCAGAATAGGCGCGACCTTCTCCGACACGCCAAGCGCGAGGTAGATCCGGGCGTCTCGATCGACGGCAGAGAAATTCGGCTGTTCCGCATCGATCGTCTCGGCCGAACCCAAAAAAATATAACCATTTGGTTTCAATGCGTAATGAAAGAGCGCGCATAGCTGCCGTTGCAGCTCACGCTGCAGATAGATGAGCAAATTGCGACAGGATATGAAGTCCACCTTGATGAAGGGCGGGTCTTTCAACGCGCTGTGCGAGGCGAACAAAATGAGCTCCCGCAGCTCCTTCCGAACGCGGTAGTAAGCCTGGTCTTGAACGAAGAAGCGAGTGAGGCGTTCGTCCGACACCTCGGATTCGATCGCTTCTGGATAACGGCCTTCTCGCGCGATGGCGAGCGCCTCATCATCGATGTCGCTCGCGAAAATTTGAATTTGGGGGTGCACGCCTCGGCGGCCCGCTTCCTCGAGCAAGAGGATGCCGATGCTGTACGCCTCCTCTCCAGTGGCGCATCCGACGACCCAAACCCGGATCGAGGCCTCGCCGTCGAGCCTGTCGAACAGCGGCTTGACGACCTTCTCAGCCAGCGCAGCGAATGCGTCCGGATCACGAAAAAACGACGTGACCGAAATCAGCAGGTCCGAAAGGAGTTCACGAGCTTCCTGCTCATTGCTCTGGAGATAATGGTAATAGGCGTCAAAACCTTCCTGGCGCGAGAGCTGCATGCGCCTGGTCACGCGCCGCGTGATGGTCGCCGCCTTGTAGTTCGAAAAATCATGGCCAGTGCGCCGGCGCAGCAAAGCGATAATTTCGCGGATTTTCTGCTCGGTGTCTTCCTTGCTTGTTGCGAGAAAAGCCATTTTTCCCTGTACCACCTCGGCAAGGCGCGCCGTAAGTTCCGCGGTGGGAGCGACGAAGTCGACGACGCCGGTCGCGATGGCGTTTTCTGGCATCATCGGATATTCGGCTTCGCTCGGCTCCTGAGCGAAGATCACGGCGCCGGCCTCCTTCATCGCTCGGACGCCAAGCGCTCCGTCGGAGCCGGAGCCGCTCAGCACAACCGCGATCCCGTCGCGCCTGCCAGCCGCAACCGAACGAAAAAACAGGTCGATGGGGGAGCGGCGTCCTCTCGGTTCGCTAAAAGCGCGCGCTGTCACGTGATCGCCGTCAACCACGAGTTCGCGGTCCGGCGGCACGACGTAAACACAGTTAGGCTTAAGCTTTTCCGATGTTTCGACCTGGTGGACTGGCATGGTTGTCCGCGTCGCCAGGATCTCGCTCAACGCGCTCGGATGGTCGGGCGCCAGGTGCACCACGATGACGAAGGCCAGGCCTAGGTCGGTTCTGACATTGGCAAAAAATGCCTGCAGGGCAGTGACGCCGCCCGCCGAAGCCCCAATGGCGCATACCGGGGTGTGGAGGGGCCGTGCGTCATTTGTGCTCAATACGTCGCCCCCGGGGATTTCTGGGAAGGTTCGAAATTCCGTGATGACCCTGGTCCTTGCTAAATAGCTTTAACGAGCCTTGTCCGCCAGTCCGCGCTCATCACGGCCTACTTCAGGCTTTGCGATCCCGGCCAGGGGTAATTCATTCGCCAAACGTGTGTAGATTCCCTCACTTGAGAAATTTCCCGGCCAGAATAGCTTTTCTGGGCGGCGCCTGGGTGGGTCCCGGCTCCTGCCACAGGCGTCAGAATTGCGACTCGTTCTGGTTGACAGCTGCTCTGACGAGGTGTGTGGCGATGTCTCTGCAAGCGCCCGCATGTTCCAAAAGCTCCCGCGCCATACGACCAGCGCTGAGATAGAAGCCCTGGCGAAAGCTTCTGCTCGCCTTGTTGACGAGACAGTTGGCAGGCACAGCCGCTCCTACAGTTTCCCACGCCCTCTGGTGGCGTCCATGTGGCGAGCGCTCAGCCAATCCCTTGTCGCCATCATGCGGCGCCGCCGTCGCCGATAATAGCGCTGAGACGACGCTCCAAAATCACTTTCGGAAAGAGCCCAGCAGCACCCATTTGACGATAGCGAACCATGCTGCAGGCAAGCCGATAATAAACTTCTTGCGAACGTCAGCTTCAGCCTGAGACATCGGTTCGGGATTTTCGCTTCCCACTACAGCTCGAACTTCGACGATATTCTCTGTTCCGTATCGAGACTGTAAAGCCTCTGTTGCCGCTGCCTCGTCCATAGCTTCAATCGGGATAGTGGTCGAAGAACCCTGCGTCCTCACGATAGCTATGAAACTGCGTTTTCCTGTCTGGCCCATCCTAAAGATGTAAGCGCACTTCCGAAAACGGCTAGGAGTGGGGAAAGGCGCTTAGCGCTTGGTTGGTGTCATTGGGGTTTTCGGAATGCTTTCCGGCAACCTATTCCCGCGCCATGTTTCAGCGAACTTCTGTCGGGCCTTATCCGCTTCTCGCTCAGCTTCGCGTCTAGTCGCGTGGGAATGTGCCGACCGTCGATGAATTTGATTTCCCTCACAAACCGTCCATCGAAACCGTTCCCCACCAAGCGGATCCGGCTCAATCCTGACCGTAAATTGCTCAGCGTTATGCATGTGCGCACTCTGCGCGCTTTTGCGACGCAATTCCATAGCGTGGTTTCGCGCAGCCTGTGAATTTCCGCCGTGAAGTCCTCGCCATCCCCATGGATTCAGGAAGCCCCTTCCGGTGTCGCCGGAGCACCGAGAAAGTTCGCGCAAGAACTCCCGTGAGCGTGAGCTCCACTCGCCGCCGTCGCGCGGCTCGCTTGACTGCGCCGCCCGAATGGCGATGGCGAACTGCGCCTGGGGGCGCAGTTGATAACCGCCGGTGAAGAAGACGAGTTCATGGGAGCGCGCGCGCCTCAAAGAATAGGGCGTCGTCCTCGGATGCCGTTTATCCAGATGATCGCTGCAGCGGATCAGCTCGCAATTTGAAGGATTGACGCCATGGAAACCGTCTCCGTTAGAGACATATTATGCGCATGACGAAAATGAAGAAACCCGTGACTGACGCCGACCCCGAAGCAGTCGAGAGTTGGGATAATGACGGTGGCGCTCCGGCGTCAGGCGACCGGTCGTCGGTCCATTCCAAAAGCGCCCCAAGACCAATCGGCTCGCTCCACGAGGAAAAAAACTCGCGTCCGCAGGAACGCGGTGGAGTGAACGCGCCACGGCCGGTCGACCGGCGAGATAATCCGCCTCGCAGCGCAAGCTCGCATCGCGACTGAAGCGACCGTGTTGAGGACGTGATCATATCGAAAAGGCCTATGGTCAGTTTCGACGCCGTCGTTGATCACGTACACCCGCTTGCGCCTCGACATAGGGCGGCCTCGAAGAGGTCACGATTACTGCGCCGGAGCCTCCCGACGGCCAGACGCTGGATACCGATTGGCGAGCTCGGCGTCTATGAGCGCCCTGACCTCGGGGCGGATGATCTTGCTATCTCTCTCAAAAAGGCCATTGAGGGCGCCTGATCGGATACCCGCGCCGCGCGCCTGATAGGCGCGCTTCGCTGTAGCTTCGTCGGGGGTGATAAGGCCTCTGACGCCCTTGCCGACTGGCGAGTCAAAATCAGTCGCCTCGCGAAGCGGTAGCGCCCGCTCAAGGGCGGCCTCGACGATGGCCTGCGCCAGCGGATGTTCACTGCCCCGCTCGAGGCTTGCAGCGATCGTCAAAAGCTCGTTCTCGCTCAACCCCGCGACCGGGCGGATGGCCGTGACCCTTGGCCGCCCCTCGGTGAGCGTGCCGGTCTTGTCGACCACCAGCGTATCGACCTTCTCGAAGCGCTCCAGAGCCTCGGCGTTTTTGATGAGCACGCCGGACTGCGCGCCGCGTCCAATGCCCACCATGATGATGGAGTGGATGCCCCCCTCCTGACGGCATCGCCATGTGCCAATGTGGCGATGTTTACGCATCCCACGAAATAACGAAGAGGGCATCCATGAAAAAGGTTAGCATTATCGGTCTCGACCTTGCAAAGCGGTCCTTTCAGGCGCACGGCGCCCACGCCGACGGAGGCGTGGCGTTCCGCAAGAAGCTTTCGCGTGAGAACCTCCTCGCCTTCTTTGGCAAGCAATCGCGATGCGTTGTCGCTATGGAAGCTTGTGGGAGTGCGCATCACTGGGGACGCGCGATCCGCGACCTGGGTCACGAGGTTCGGTTGATCCCGCCAGCCTATGTCAAACCCTTCGTCAAACGCCAAAAGAACGACGCGGCCGACGCGGAGGCGATCTGCGAAGCCGCAAGCCGGCCAACAATGCGATTTGTGGCGGTCAAAACCGAAGAGCAACAGGCGCGAGCAATGCTGTTTCGCACCCGTGATCTTCTGGTGCGCCAGCGCACGCAACTGATCAACGCGCTGCGCGGTCATTTAGCCGAGCACGGCGTTGTCGCGGCGCAAGGGCCGTCGAATGTGAAGGTTCTCGCAGAGGCCATCGCGGAGCTGACCACATCGCTTCCGCTTCTCGTTGTGGAGCTGTCGCGCGTATTCTTTGAGCAGATTGACGAGCTGTCAAAAAAGGTAGCCGGACTCGAGAAGGCCACTGCTTACGAAGCGGCGCGTGGGGCGACAACACGACGTTTGCAGACGCTGCCGGGCGTGGGGCCGATCACCGCCATGGCGATAGAGACCTTTGGGCCGCCCATGGTCGTCTTCAAGCGCGGCCGCGATTTCTCCGCTTGGCTTGGGCTTGTTCCCCGGCAACATTCGACCGGCGGTAAGCAGGTTCTCGGAAAGACCTCGAAGATGGGGCAACGCGACATTCGACGGCTGCTGATCACCGGCGCCATGGCCGTCGTGCGCTCGGCCTTGCGAAAGGGAGCGCCCGAGGGAACCTGGCTGCATCGCATGCTGGAGCGCAAACCGCGCAAGCTCGTGGCGATCGCGCTCGCCAACAAGATGGCGCGCTCGATCTGGGCCATGCTGACGAAGGGAGAAGACTATAGGATTCCTGCGGCTGCGGCGCTCTAATCGGACGATTGGAGCGGGGCGGCACGGGAACGTCGGGAGCGTGAGGAGGTCGAGGAACGGTAAGGGCAAATGATCGGACAGATCCGGGTCTGAAAACGCATTAGTGTCCACGGAGCAGTAAGCTCGCGATGATGATTTGCGTCAGCTCCGCGTATCTCCATACCGGCCAGCGGTCGTGACATGCCGCCGCAACTCAAGGCCTGATACATGACCGCACCCGATCACGTGACCCAGCCATTCGAAAAAATTCTTGCGCAAACGGGGGCATCCATACATGCGCCGTCGACAGGGACTTTTTCGCCTGGGCGGACGCGCAGACGGTCTCCGACATGTACCTGATCCAGAGCGACCTCTTCGTCAGTTCCGTCTTCCTTGACCCGTTTCGCCGTCACGGGTGCAAGGTTGAGAAGGGCGCGGATGGCCCCGCCGGTCTGCTCTCTCGCTCTCAGTTCTAGGACCTGCCCGAGCAGCACCAGCACCGTGATGACGGCCGCGGCCTCAAAATAGATGGGCACGGAACCATCCACGCTCCGGAAGGCAGGCGGAAACAATGAAGGGGCGATGGTGGCGACAACGCTATAGACCCATGCCACGCCGGTTCCCATGGCGATCAGCGTGAACATGTTGAGGTTGCGGGTCAGGAGTCAGTGCGCGCCCCGCACAAAGAAAGGCCACCCGGCCCATAGGACGACAGGGCTCGCCACGACGAGTTGCGCCCAGTGCGATATGTGTGCGGGAACGTAACGATGGAAACCAAGGAAATGCCCGCCCATCTCCAGAATGAAAACCGGGGTCGTCAGCGCGAGCCCGATCCAGAAGCGCCGCGTCATATCGGCAAGCTCGGCGCTCGGGGCCTCTTCAGCCGTGGCGACGAGCGGCTCCAGCGTCATCCCGCATATCGGGCAGTTGCCGGGGCCAGGCTGGCGAATTTGCGGGTGCATTGGGCAGGTGTAGATGACGCGTTCCGCCGGCCCCATCTTCAAGTCCGACGCATTGATCAACTCCGCTAGCGCTCCGTCGCGACGCTTGTGAGCTCCCCCAAGGTGATGATGATGTTGTTCGCGGCTCATGATCTGCTCCGGATTCAACCCCCTGCAGCCGAAAATCGCGTTTCCCCGGTTCAATTCTTTCGAGCAATCGCTGATCTCGAGAAATCGAGCATAGGAGCATTCGGGAGCTTACGGTAGAAGCCTATCGCTTCTTGCGCTCCGCCCCCGACCCTGCTCGTAGTCGTCATCATCGCTGAAGCTTACGCTACTCCCGATCCGCGCATGGAAATCTAATGGAAGCTAATGAGGCCTCGCATCGGTCATTCCGCTCTGGCCACTGTGCACGAGCTATGTGCTGCGCTTTGTCTATATCGGGATCTACTGGAAGAAGCATCATCTGTGTTTCATCGGCCACGCGCTGATGGAGAACCGCAACGCGCTTTTCGTTGACGCCTGCCTGACCAAAGCCGACGGCCACGCCGAACGCATCGCTGCGCTGCATATGATCGAGCCGCGTGCTGACCGGCCGAGGCGGATCACGCTCGCGGCAGACAAAGGCTACGACGCCGAAGACTTCGTCAACGAGTTGCGATCGATGCGGGTGACGCCGCATGTGGCGCAGAACCTCAGCGGTCGGTCGTCGGCCATCGACAGGCGAACAGCACGACATGCAGGCTACGGGCTCAGCCAGCGCATCCGCAAGCGGATCGAGGAGGGCTTCGGCTGGATCAAGACGGTCGCCGGGCAGGAGAAGACGACGTTTCGAGGCTGCGACAGAGTGGGCTTCGCTTTCACCTTCGCGGACGCCGCCTATAATCTGGTACGGTTGCCGAAGCTGCTCGCCGCGGCGTGAGCCGACAGGTTCGAAGGGCAGCAGAGCACCTTCGACAGCACCAAGACCGCCAAAAAAATTAGAGCGAGGCTGGCCGAGCAAGAGCCGAGGGCTTTTTCAACAGCCTGCTAATGCTTTCGCCGACCGTGTGTAGATTCTGTGGACTCGAGTTCGAGTTCAGTGACGCTATCGATCGAGATATTGTCGGACATGCTCTGATAGGTGGCGGTTGCAACGGCATTGCCAAAGACATCCTGAGCCCACGTCACCGCTGCGGCAGGAGCGATAGTCATATTGCTCGAGATCAGGCGAAGTTCCCGGCTTTCACGTGGGCGAAGCATCAAACGGTGAGGTCCGAAGCTTACCGGCTGACTGTAACGATAGATTGTTCTGTGGTGAATCCTGAGCGTGATCAACGCAGGCTCCAAGATCGGGACATTGCAAGCCCTCTTCGGCACGGACTCTAGCCTGCCTTACATCTATAACAAGCAGATTATGCGCACGCCCTCATGGATCCCCTCATTTTGGCGGCTACAAATCGATCCCGTGAAGCGGAGACGAAGGGGAGCAAGGAAGTCATTTTGGGCCGTATCCGATCCATCTCAACGGCAGGTCGCCATAGCCATTAGCCAAGGTTCCGAACAGGATGAGGGCTACGCCGATGACGCGCTCGGCCACGACGTCATGCACAATTCCGGGACGCGCGATGACGTGCGCCGCTGTCTGTCGCTGAAGGTGCGCGCTGGACGCCTGGGCCGAGAGATGATGCCCCGGCATTTGACGATCGACGGTTTCCCGCAGGCAGATCCGAAAATAAGGGCGCGCAGTAACGACAATGCCAAGAGTTATCACCGCCGTGCCGAAGCGCATCGAAATCGTTGGATCATGCGTGGCGATGAACCAGACGATATGCAAAGCGGCGAGGATGAGGAAGGCCGCCGCATAGCTAACCCAGGTCCACCAATGAACGTTCATGTGTGCCTCACGGCTGGCGGGAACGGCGAGTGCATTTCAATGCCCCCGGGAGCGCAATTCGGCTTCCATCGCCCGCACGTCCGACTCCAGCGTCCTGATCGTCGTCACATGATGTCGACGGGACCGCTCCCGCGCGGGCCGGTCCTGCGGGAGGCCACCCTGGGTGGCGAGATGCGCCAAGACGCGTCGCTGCCCGCCGATTGCTCGCTCCCTCGCCGCGATGCCTGCGTAGATTTCCGCGACGCTCTGGTCGCCGTGAGTGTCAATATCCGCTCCCGCTGATTTATCTAACAGAGTATTATCATATAGTGGTGCTGGGCGCCTCACTTTGATTGATATCACGCCTATCAAGAAATGATCGGAGGCCACCAGTAGGCGCCAGCCGCCTTGGCAGGATTTGGCTTTCCCGAGATCCACGGCAGGTCGTTTTCCCACCGGCTATAAAGCTCGTGGACAATCGGCGTTGAAGCCTGGCGTCGGGCGCCGAGACGAGTCGGTGGGTCGCAGCCTCCGATTCGCGTCTCAACGGCCATAGCTCGGCGATGCGGTCGACCGTCCAGGTTTCCGTCCACGAGACGGAGACAATTTTAGATTTGCAGAATTCCAGGCGCAGATGTTCTCAACTGCAGGCGAGCGTTGCAGGTCCACCGGGCCGGTCGCGCTCCCTAAGCTTGCAATACGCGGCATTGGAGAATGCCGCGACAGCCACCTAGATGGCGTTCGAGGTGTTCCGCGCGGCGACTATCCTCGAAACGGTAGAACGATCGGCGGCCCGGCGTCGCCTGAGGGGCGGTCGTCTCGCAGATCTCGGTGGGCCCAGCTCCACGAATGAGCTCTCAACCTTTCGAGGCGGCCGCGAGCGCTAATCTAGCTAGCTCCGGAATCGATTTGGCACCCATCTTCTTCATGATCGAAGCACGGTGATTCTCGACGGTACGTTGGCTAATGCCAAGATCGGCAGCGATATTCTTGCTGGGGTGTCCAGCGACAACCAATTCCATAATCTGCCGCTGTCGCGCCGTCAGGCCACCCGCGTGAGCAGCGGCGCTTTTTTGCCATGCCAATAACTTGCTTGCATCCTGTCCGTGTTCGAGCGCGCGCCTGATGCAGGCGAGCAGGTCGTCGCGGCCGATCGGCTTCTCAACGAAATCCAAAGCTCCTGCCTTCATGGCGTCGACAGCCATCGTGACGTCGGCGGCCCCGGTGAGCATGATGATCGGTGGATGGACGCCGCGCTTCTGCAGCCGTTTCAGCAAGTCGAGTCCGCTCATCCCAGGAAGATAGGCGTCGAGCAGGAGACAGCCCGCTCGGCCCGGGCGATAGGCTTCGAGGAATCCTTCGCAGCTGTCAAATTCCTCGACGACCCGTCCATCGTCTTCGAGCACTTCCCGCAGCGTCTCGCGAACTCGCTTGTCGTCATCGACGACAAAGACGACGGCCGGTTCCCGATCCGGGGTCCCTTCGCCTGTGTTTGGAACAAGCGTGCGTGATAACTCTGGGAAAACGGGCGGCGCGAGAAGCCGTTCGGCGACCTGCATCAACTCGGCTGATTTAACGGGCTTGTTGAGCTGAACGCAATCGCCGCTCGCGATCTTGTGCAAGGCGCCCGTCGATATATCGCCCGTTAGAATAATGACCGGAATCTGGCGGTGAAGTCTTTTTCGAACCGTCCCGGCGGCGTCGAGCCCGTTCATGCTGCCCGGAAGATTGTAATCCGCGACAATGAGATCTGGGCGGAAGCCTTCCTGCGCGACGAGGTCGAGGGCTGCATCCCCATCTGGCGCCGTCACTGCGCGATAACCCTCCTCTTCAAGGAGAAGTTTGAGGAGGTCGCAAACCTCTTGATCGTCCTCGACGACCAGAACCGCGCCTGTGTGGGGAGCGCCTTTAGCGACTTCGACACTCTTGCCTGGACTATCCCGTTCCGGCCGCGGCGCGGCGTCGCTTGTCGGGACCGTGACCTCAATGGCAAAGACCGAGCCCTTGCCAGGTTTGGAGGCGACACGGACCTGATGGCCGAGCAGGCCTCCCAGGCGCTGCACGATGGAAAGACCGAGGCCAAGTCCCCGTTTGCGTTCGCGCGCGGCATTGTCGATCTGATGATATTCGTCGAAGATGGCGCGAAGCTCGCCCTCGGGAATTCCGATCCCCGTGTCCCATATCTCGATGCTCAGCATTCCCTTCCGCCGACGGCAACCGAGCAACACTTTGCCTTTTCGGGTGTATTTCAGGGCGTTAGACAACAGGTTGCGGATCATCTGCTCGAGCAGCGCCGGATCGCTGCATATTGAAAGCCCACACGAGACCAACCGGAAGGAAAGTCCCTGTGCTTGCGCGTGATCCGTGAACTCTCTTTTCAGCCGCTGGAGAAGATCGCTGATCGGAAAGCAGACGATTTCCGGTCGCACCGTGCCGGCCTCGATTTGGTTGATGTCGAGCAGCGCGTTCAACATACCGGACATGGCGTCCAACGTTTCGTCGAAGCGCGCGACCAGCTTCTTTGCTTTCTCTCCCTCGACGGTCTTGGCCAACAGCCCCTGCAGCAGCACGAGCGATTGTAGCGGCTGACGGAGATCATGACTTGCGGCGGCGAGAAAGCGCGACTTTGCCATATTGGCCTTTTGCGCCTGAAGCTTGGCGGCTTCTAGCGCTTGCTGAACGTGGTGTCTTTCGCTGACATCGGCAAAGGTTATCACAACGCCTTCGACACGATCGTCCTGGGCGCGGTAAAGCATAATCCGGCGGCTATACCAGGCGCCGGTCTGAGCCTGGATTTCCCGCTCAATCGGCGCGTGGTTTTGCAACACCGTTCGTGCGTCGGTCAGAAGCGCGTCATCCGCCGCCAGAGAGCGCAGGTCCGCCAATGGCCGGCCAACGTCGGTCGGGATGACGCTGAACAGCAGTTTGGTGGTCGGCGTGAAAAAGCGGATATTGAGATTGGCGTCCAGGAAGAGCGTCGCCACATCGGTGCTGTAGAGAACGTTTTGCAGATCGTTGGACAATATGCGCTGTCGTTCCAAGGTTTCCTGGAGCTGAGCGTTAAGCGCGGTCAACTCCTCATTGAGCGATTGCAACTCCTCCTTCGAGGTCAGAAGCTCCTCGTTCGTGGATTGCAATTCCTCATTGACGGACAACGCCTCTTCGTTGGTCGCCTTCTGCTCGTCGCTGGAAGTCTCCAGATTGTGAATCGCGCCCTGAAGCTCGATTTTCGTGGCCTCGAGTTCTTGCTCGAGTTCGGCGACCCGTGAAAATTCTCCGGATAGCTGGCCTCGCCTGTGCGCGGGCTCAGGCTGGTCGATGAAGCAAACCAGCAGCAGCTCTTCCCCTTCGTTTACGACCGGCTGCACGGCGATGCTGAATGAAAGCTCGTCGCCATTTCGTTTCATCCGCCCGCCGGCGACGACGATGCGTCTATTTTCCTGCCCGGCCCGTTGAACCGCGGCCCTCAGCTTGGTCCGCAAGCCCTCTCTCGCCAAAGTAAGCAGGTTTTGGTCGGGATGACCGGGCGCGACTTTCAGATAGCTGTCCGTCGGCCCGAGAAAATAGAGACACTCATACTTGCGATTGATCAGCACAGCCGCCGGCGCGTAGGTCTCCATGACCAACCGTTGGCAGAGGTCGGCCAGCGCCGCCGAGCGCAACCCTTTCTGTTCCTGATCGTGACGCCGGAGTGGCCCGGCTCGATAGGCGGGGCTAATCAAAGCGCTGAGCTCGCCCGGTCGGCTCCGACCTATGCGCCGATAGATGCGGTCGGCTTTGGAGATCGCCTCGAAGCGACCGTCGACATTACCAACCGTCTCCGCGCCGCCGAGGAGAACGACGCCCCCTTCCCGCAAGGCGAAATGGAGGAGCGCGACCACCTTCTCCTGAGCCTCGGGGCGCAAATAGATGAGAAGATTGCGACATGAAACCAGATCGAGACGGGAAAAGGGGGGATCGGCGAGTAAATCCTGTACCGTGAACACCACCGTTGACCGCAGTTCAGGCGTCACCCGATAACAATGATCCTCTTTCGTGAAGAAGCGGGCAAGGCGCGCCGCCGACACGTCTTTTTCGATGGTTTCCTGGTAGAGGCCGCCACGCGCGCTGGCGACGGCGTCCGGGTCAATATCCGAGGCGAAGATCTGAAGCTTGAGGCTACGGTTTTCTAAAGCGATCTGCTCGAGGAACAGCATGGCGAGGGAATAGGTTTCTTCGCCCGTGCTACAACCTGCAACCCATATGCGAATGTTTCGATCGGGTGCGTGGTTCCTGACAATATCCGGGACGATTTTCTCGGCCAGCAGCGCGAAGGTCCGAGGGTCACGAAAGAAACTGGTCACATGGATGAGCAAGTCCTTTGCGAGAAGGTCAAGCTCCCTCGCGTCGCTGCGGAGTAGGCCAAGGTAGTGGCTCATGTCGGGCGCCCCGTCCCCTACCATCCCCATCCGCCGCTCGATCCGGCGCTTTAGCGTGCCCGGCTTGTAAAGCGTGAAATCGTGGGCGGTCTTTGTGCGCAGAAGCTCGACGATCTTCGGAAGACAGTCTTCTGGCCCCGCTCCAGGATGTCTGGAATGCTTATCTGAACCAGCCATCT
Source organism: Methylocystis sp. NC52PC (assembly GCF_055698645.1). Taxonomy (NCBI): domain Bacteria; kingdom Pseudomonadati; phylum Pseudomonadota; class Alphaproteobacteria; order Hyphomicrobiales; family Methylocystaceae; genus Methylocystis; species Methylocystis sp. NC52PC. Next base: position 151,290 of record NZ_CP170126.1, read on the forward strand.
GTTTGTCGTAGGTGACGAGCGCCTCTCCAATTCTTGCCACTGGAAGCACAGAGTCGACGGCGCCGGTCATGATCGCACTGCGCGGCATCCCGTCAAATGCCGCCTCGTCGGGATCTTGCACGATAACGAGGCCACGTTTTTCCTTGATGGTTTTCAGCCCCAGGCTGCCGTCGGTTCCGGTTCCCGAGAGGATCACGCAGACGGCGCGCGGACCAAAGTTCGCGGCCAGCGTGTGCAGTAGAAAGTCGAAGGGCAGGCGCGCCCCGTGACGCGCAAGCGGTTGCGAGAGCCTCAGCGCGCCGTCGTCCACAGACAGATACGTCCCTGGAGGGATCACATAGAAGTAATCGGGCTCAATCGGCATGCCGTCCGTTGCCTGCACGACGGTCATCGACGTGTGCGCGGAGAGCAGCTCGACCATCATGCTTTCGTGGGTTGGATCGAGATGCTGGACGAGGATGAACGCCATGCCATCGCTGGCGGAGAGGCTGCCCAGAAGCTTTTTACAGGCGTCGAGGCCACCCGCCGACGCGCCGATCCCCACGACCAGAAACTCTCCGGGGCTGCGGGGTGGCCTTGGCGCCTGCGCGAAGGGCCCCTTCGGCTCTGATCGAGTCCTCTTCGTATCCTTGGGGCGGCGCTTCAGCATTCGTTTTTCTGTCATTGCCCCACAACACAGCCGTTTACGCATATCACGCCTGGTTCTTTGCGTCGACGTTTGGGGGTCAGGCGCGGCCCACTGAAATGGGCCGGCGCTCGGCGAGCGGCGTCGCTGCCCCGAATGGACCGCCGCTACGGCGATAGCCTGAGTAGTTTCCGTGCCTTCCCAGGGCGCACGATCGTCCGCTAGCGTCCAGCCTCAAGCTTTTGTGGTCAGGCAGCCAATCCTGTGCACGTCTCATTCGCCCAGTGCCAAATGGCCTCTGCCTTCGCCAGCCAACGGAACTTGAGCTATGCACGCAACCAACAACACCCTATCTCAAAATGTTCGGGACCGATCCGTTGAACTCCTCAACAAGCATCTGGTGGCGACAAGTGATCTGCACGCCCAGGCGAAACAGCCACACTGCCACGTACGCGGATCGAAATAACGATCAACGAAGGTGGGGGCAAAGCCACTCCATGAAGACAATCCGCATCCTCGTCGTGGAAGACGACCCCATGCTCGGTGACTTGCTTGCCGAAATGCTCCAAACGATGGGCCACGAGGTATGTGGCATCGAGAGCACCGAAGCGGACGCGGTGGCTGCCGCGCGCCGCTCCAAACCAGATTTGATGATCATCGATGCGGGGCTACGCGAAGGAAGCGGCGTCTCCGCAGCAGAGAAAGCATGCGCCGCAGGATTAATCCCGCACTTTTTTGTGAGCGGCGATATTTCGAGGATCAAGGTGCTCAGGCCTGGCGCGATAGCGGTTCAAAAGCCCTTTCGGGAAGCCGACCTCGTTCACGCCATTCGACTTGCGCTCAACGGCTTGCCGGCATGAGATTGACGAATAAGGAAGCGTATCAACCGTCCCCAAGATTACGAGCGTGGTGGGCGAGGCAAAAGCCCGCGCAACCCGATGAGTATTTTCCGAACCTTGCCGACGCACACATCCAGAATCAATCATATGCTCACAAAAACGTGTTTGCTGCACCAGTTACAGATTTTCCGCGGCGAGATAAAACTTTGTCGTTGGGTTTTGTGAATAGGCGCTGCGGCACACAACAAAAAGAAAGGGCATTATTGTGCTCGGAACCATCGTTCTCGTCCTCCTGGTCCTCTTGCTCGTCGGCGCACTTCCGAATTGGCCGCATAGTGCGAGTTGGGGTTATGCCCCGTCGGGGACATTGGGAACAGTTCTCATTGTCGTTCTGATCCTCGTCCTCCTCGGCAAACTTTAGGTGCGCGCGCGCGCTCGAAAGGCGCACTCGTCGACGCCGCGCCAGTTTCGGTGGGAAATACCAAAGCTTCTAGTTTGTGGAGAGAGAAAATGACTGTTGGCTTGGCGCATCTGCAACCGATCGTATCGTTGATCGCCGGCATTCTCATCTTGATCATGCCGCAGTTGCTCAATTACATCGTGGCAATCTTTCTGATTGTCTCGGGTATCTTGGGCCTGGGGCTGATCAAATGACCCAAGGCCTCAACGCGGAAAATGAGGCGCGGAGAATAGGTATCCGAGCTTTTCACGAGAATTGCTCCAGATGGACACGCTCTCTCGATCTTTCTGGGGGGAAATCACGCCATGAAAAAGCGACCCGAACGGGCCGCTCTTTCATTATCTCGATATCTCGATCTGCCTAACAGTTAGGCCTTGTCGACGAGCTTCTTCACAGCGTCCTTCGCCTCGCCGACTGTCTCCTGGGCTTGACCCTTAAGCTTTTGAGCCGCGCCCTCGATCTCGAGATTCGGGTTACCCACGGCCTCGCCCACCCCCTGCTTGATCGTGCCGGCGGCCTGATTGGCCATTCCCTTGATCTTGTCGGTAGTACTGCCCATGATCGGCTCCTTAAAGAGTTAAGAGCAATGCTTCATCACACTGCGCGCGCCGAAAGTCTCTTTCGACATCGCTACCATAGGCGGATCGAACACGCGTCGTATAGGTTCGGAAGATACTCAAGCAAACTCGAAAACGCGTATGGGATGCGCTGCCCCGTTCGACCGTCCTAGTCGTACATGATCGCCCAAGAGATCGTGGATTTCCGTCGACTTCGCCCTAGGCGCAGGCGCGAGGATCCGTCGCCCTCCCAAACTGAGCATCAGCAACAACATGGTCAAAGCCATTATTCCCACGAGAGCCGACGCGAAGCTTCTGCGACACTTTGCAAAGCTCTCCCTCGGTTTCTGGACAGGACCGACGCGCAGACAGGCCGCCTTATTTGTGCTCGGCCTATTCGGCTGCCTTGTCTTGAACCTCATCCCAGCAATCGCGGTGAACAGATGGAACAAGTCTTTCTTCGACGCGCTGCAAAACAAGGACCATCGCCTTATCCTGTTCAGCATCGGCCTCATGTTGGCGCTCGCTTTGATCTCTGCGTCGACGAGCGTCGCACTGCTGCAAATGCGCATGCGGTTTCAGTTACGCTGGCGAGAATGGCTGACGCGGACGCTTGTGCGGCGGTGGATGGAGCGCCGGCGCTTTTATCAGCTCAGCGTCCTTCGCCTCGTCGATAATCCGGAAGCGCGCATCGCCGAGGACGGGCGCATTGCCATTGAGCTTTTTGTCGACTTTGCGACCGGCGTGACGAATGCTCTGCTCATGGCGGCCTCTTTCGTTAGCGTGTTGTGGATCATCGGCGGCTCGCTGACCTTTTGGGGCCTTACGATTCCAGGCTACCTTGTGATTGCGGTCGTAATCTATTCCGCATGCACCTCCTATGGAATGCTGCTTTTAGGCCGTCCGCTCGTCGCATGCGTCGAGGGAAAAGCGGCGGCTGAGGCTGATTTTCGCTTTGAGCTCTCGCACACGCGCGAAAACGCCGAAACGATCGCGCTCATTGGCGGCGACGACGCCGAGCGAGAGCGGCACTGTTCGAGATTTGATCGAGTCGCCGTGCGCTGGGTTGCCGTGATTGGACGGCAGGCGCGCATGCTGTTCTTGTCGAGCGGCAATAACGTCCTCGCGCCGGTCATACCTCTCATGCTCGGCGCCCCCAAATATCTTGCCGGCGAAATGTCGCTCGGCGACCTCATGCAAGCGGCGGCGGCCTTCATACAGGTGCAATTGGCGCTCAACTGGCTGGCCGACAATTCGATGCGCCTCGCCGACTGGTTCGCCTCGGCGAGGCGCGTCGCCACGCTCGACCTTTTCTTCGATAACCTCGACGAACTCGCGATCGCAGCCGAGGAGAAGATGATCGATCTTGCCTTCAGCGACGATGGCGCATTGCATCTCTGCGGGCTCTCGATCGCCCAGCACGACGGCACACTGATGCTCGCCGACACCGACGCCGTGATTGAACGCGGCGAGAAAGTCCTCGTGAAGGGAGAGTCCGGCGCGGGCAAGAGCACGCTGATCCGCGCGATTGCCGGTTTGTGGCCCTGGGGCAGCGGCCGCATTCTCCGTCCAAGGGATGCACGCATCGCTTATATGCCACAGCAGCCCTACATGCCGCGGGGCACGCTACGCGATGCGCTCGACTATCCCCACGACGAGGCCCCACCCGACCCCGCGCATATCGAAAAGATCCTCGCCGCCTGTGGCCTGGCTCATCTCCTTTCGCGGCTGGACGAGGAGCAGAGCTGGTCTGATGTGCTCTCCGGCGGCGAGCAGCAGCAGCTTGGCTTCGCGCGGGTGCTGCTGAAGCCGCCCGATATCATCATCATGGACGAACCCACCTCGGCGCTCGACGACCTCAGCCGGACCCGGCTGATGGAACTGCTCAACGAAGGGGCGCCTGGCTCGACCATCATCCATGCCGCACGCCGCAACCTGGACAAGCGCTTCTACGACCGAGAGATTCAGCTCAAGGCGAGGCCTGCCTCAAAAGCTCAAGGAGTTACTGATTTTCGACGGGCGATGTCATCCAATGCATTGCCGAGCCTCCGCGAATAGCCTGACCGCTAGAATGTCCGAATCCCTTCTGCCTACTGCTACTATCCACTAATTTGCATTGGACCCGCGGTCGGCGCTGGTCGACTACATGCGGCTTACTTATTGTCAAATCCGTCGGCAAGGGCAAACTGTGACGGAACATGCGAATGCGCGACACTGAAGACACAGCCTTACTGGCATTGATCTTGGCGGTATCGGTCGCCTTCGCCTGGATACTTTGGCCCTTCTACGGGGCCGTTCTCTGGGGGACCGTGACGGCAATAGTGTTTGCGCCGCTGTATCGCCGCCTGTTGAGTTCAATGCAGCCAAGACGTAACCTCGCCGCCATCGTGACGGTAATGATCATTGTATTGGTCGTTATCCTGCCATTGGCGTTGATTGCCGTGTCAATGGCGCAGGAGGCGTCCGGCGTCTATGAACAGCTTCAATCCGGAGATCTAGATCTCGTTCGCCTTTTTCGGCAGGTCTTCGAAGCCTTGCCCGCATGGGCCGCCGATCTCATGCGGCGCTTTGGCCTCGCCAGCCTCGGGGAAGCGCAGGAGAAATTGTCCGCGGAGGTTATCAAGGGAAGCCAGTTTTTCGCAACAAGGGCGCTCGGTATTGGGCAGAGCGCGGTGAGCTTAACCGTGAATCTTTGCGTCATGCTTTACCTGTTGTTCTTCCTGCTACGTGACGAGGAGGCGCTCGCTCACGAAATCAGGGATGCGATTCCGCTCCGCGCTGAGCAGAAAGACGCACTCCTCCGCAAATTCGCCGTTGTCATTCGCGCTACAGTAAAAGGGGATCTGCTCGTCGCGGTCCTGCAAGGTGCGCTCGGCGGCCTCATTTTCTGGATCCTTGGAGTCAGCGCCCCACTGCTATGGGCAGCGTTGATGGCGATACTGTCTCTGGTCCCAGCAATAGGCGCCGCCTTGGTATGGGGTCCCGTTGCGATCTATTTCCTGGCTTCTGGCGCAATTTGGCAGGGCATCGTTCTGATTGTTTACGGCGCGTTCGTGATCGGTCTGGCGGACAATGTTCTGCGTCCGATCTTGGTGGGAAAGGACACCAAGATGCCTAACTACGTTGTGTTGATCTCCACGTTAGGCGGCATTCAAATGTTTGGGCTAAATGGCTTTGTTATGGGGCCGGTGATCGCGGCGATTTTCATCGCTGCGTGGGATATTTATTCCATAACGAGGCAGGGAACGCACTGGGAGCTTGAGCTCCAGGGAAAAGCCGATGAAGTCGGCGCCGCCGTTCAGGACGCTGTCCGCGGCACGAAAGATATCGGACCTGAAGAAGAACTAAACGCTGACTAAGCCGCCTCCGGGACTGAGGTCCTGAAATTGGAGATGCTACCATGTCAATCTCAACCCTCCTGATCATCCTCCTCCTTATTTTTTTGCTGGGCGGCTTCAGCGGACGCTTTGGCGGTTACGGTTACGGTTATGGACACGGCGGTGTCGGCGTGATCGGGCTTATTTTGATTATCCTTGTCGTTCTGATTCTGCTTGGGAGGATCTGATCTAACGAAAGGACCGCGGGAGTAGTCTTCGACTGCACCCGGAAAGCCACCGGTCCAACGGATCGGGTGGTTAATGAGCGGCAGCGCTTGGAGCAAAGCGCTGCAACCTGATCGTCGGAGTTGCTGCGGCCGAGACATGAGTAACCACGTCTCAAGAAGGCCGACGGCGATCGGTTGTGAGCCAGCCGCTGTGCGACAAGGAGCGTCAGCGGGGGCGTGGAGCAAATGAATAGACCGCCTTCACACTTTCAGTTGCAGTTTTGGCGGCGCGGTTTAGCCAACCGACTGTGCGCCCATCCAAATTGCCGTGAATGGCAGTCCTTTGCTCGTCGCTGGCGGCGTGGATCGCGCCCAGTCGAAGCCCATGGCCTCGAGCACAACTGGAGATTTGAAAGTGCGACGTTTCGGAAGTGGCTGGTAAGCATGGTTGCTCCTTCGACACTGACCAAACGCACCCTGGTACACGCAGTGCGGATGTGTATCGAGCGGGGCGAACGGCGCATGTCGGCAACCTGAATGCCAACTGCGATCTCTCGCGCTAATTCGTATGCGCAGCCTGCCTGTTAGATCCACGATTTCTACCAACCACAGGATCGTCTGTTGGGGAGGGCTGGCTAAATGATCGACACCCTGTCGCGTCTCGCCTTCGGGATCGCGAGCGTCACCTTGATGCTCTTGGCATTGACACTTGTCGCCTATGGCGCGATCAACCTGATCGTTGCGTTGAACGAATCTTGGCGCGAGGGCGGCGACGCAGTTTTGACGGCAATCGGCTATGTTGTCATCGCCCTGGCGGTCTTTGACGTAGCCAAGTTTTTCATGGAGGAAGAGGTCGTCAGCGCGCGCGGGTTACCCACCGCATTTGAGGCTCGGCGCAGCCTCACCCGATTCATCTCGACGATTGCGATGGCCGTATTTATCGAAGGCTTGGTCACGGTGTTTCAGGTGAGCAAGCAGAACGTGGAGAAAATGCTCTACCCGACTGCCCTGCTCGCGACTGGGATTCTCATCGTGGTCGGGCTGGGGATCTACCAGCGGCTCAACATCGGGGCGGAGAGCGACCAAGAAAACGAGGCCGAGCAAACTAAGAGCAAACAAGACTGAGTGAAGCTCGCGATGCACAGTCAGGGCCGGGTCAAGGGAAAAAGCGGTCCAGCAGCGAATAAATTAGGTCGCTAAATTCCGAAATCGGCATCGAAACGACGAGCGGTTTTTGAGATAAGAAATCGTCCTGCAATGTTTTAGGGCGGTTGGGCGCCGATGGCCGCTTCCAGTCACGCGTCGCGATGGCGCAATGACCGAGATTGGGCGCAAAGCTGCCCCGTCATTGTGCGCCCTATTCTACGCTAGAGCCCTATCGCCCTTTGAAACGTCTTTACATCATCCGGGAAGTGGGCGCAGATCGAACCTGCGAGTTCAGAAAGGAAGAAGGAGCCCAGCGGACTTGGGAAATGATGCGAAAAGCACCTACACGGCAGCGTAAATCACCACCGCAGCTACTCTATCGCCGCCGCCGACGTCCCCTCACTCCGAAGGATTATTTCTCTTAGTCGCCATGGGGGGGGCGCACGACGCCCTACTGACGAGTTTTCAGGGCGACTCTTCCCCGGCCTAGCAGCGCGGTCGGCGTCATGGGCGCTCGACGAGCGCCTAAGCGTTTCGGATCGCGGATGGGGGATGATCGATTGGAGACGCACGACGCATCAAGCGCTTCCGGTCAACGTTGATCTCGACGCCCGCGGTGTTGAATCAGAGAATTGACAAGCATGGTTGCTTTCTCCGGGGAAGCCGAAAAACGCAACGCAACGAGGCTCGAACTCACTGGGCGCGAGACCTTCAGGATCTATGGTCAATGAGCCGCGCCAACGCCGCCCGTCTTGATCGCGATCTCTCCGACTTGCCGGAGGGGATGCGCTGGCAGGAGTGACAAAAGCCGCAGGGCCGCCGTCTTTCACCAACTTGAAATGCTGGCGCTCTCCGCCATCGCCTATCAGCAGCCGATCACCCGGGCCGAACTTTCCCGCCTTGCCGGCCATAACATCAGGCGCGACATCCTCGGCCGATTGAAGAGCCTCGGCGTCGTCGCCCCTGGCCCCCGCGGCCCCGAACCCGGCGCGCCGATCGCCTGGGTGACCACGCAACGCTTTCTCGAAGTGTTTGCGCTCGGGAGCCTGCGGCATCTGCCCGACCTCGACACGCTCGAAGACGCTGGCGCTTTGGGTCGAGACGTTGACGACGGCGTCGAAGTCGCGCTCGACGCGGCGCCGTTTGCCGATCTTGATTGCTTTCGAGCGCTTGGCGGCGCCCTTGGAGGCGAGCCGCGGACGCGCTCCATAACCGGTGCACGATGAATGAATGGCGAGCCCCGCTTCACGAAACGGCAGTCCTTCCGCCGCTCTGCCGTCGCCAGGCGGACCACCAGATGGGCCGCTCGCTCTTGGGCTCGGAGACGCCGCTAACGCCTCCACGTATGGCTCGCGCCTTTTTACGCCGCGCTGCTCGCCGCCTCAGTCGAGCCCGTCTTCGGAGAATCATGCCCCCGCAGCATCAGACGCGTTCTTCACGGACGACTGATCTCGTGAGAAGCGGGTCCTGCCTCGCTCCCGGCGGGAGGAGGTGGCGCTTCTCTGTGGGGGCTCGGCGAAGGCCGGCTTGTTTGCGCTTCGGGCTAAGATCCAGAGGTCCAGCAAGAAAGTGCGTAGGTAATGAGCCTCCGCACAATGTCCTTGCTCTCGGCTTTTAATGTTTGGGGTCTGATGCTCTTTTTTGCTCCCCTCGCTCACGGGCGGGCGTCTTCCGGAGGATTCCGCGTAACGAATTCATGCCTACTGGCTTGACGAGATGATAATCGATGCCCGCCTCAGCGGAGCGGGCCCGGTCTTGCTCTCGGCCGAATCCCGTCGCGGCGATCAGAACGGCCTTAGAGGTGGCCGCCAGGCGGCGCAGTTGTCGCGCCAGTTCATAGCCGTCCATATCCGGGAGGCCGATATCCACGACGACGACTTCGGGCGCTTCCCTGGCGGCCGTCTCGAGCGCGCTTTTCCCGTCGAGCGCCTTGAAAACGGTATGGCCCTCCATCTCCAGCAGCAATTTCAGACTGTAAATTGCATCGCGATTGTTATCGACCAAAAGGATGCGCCGCGGGGGGATCGGGCCAGGTTCCGAAAACGCCGCCGTCAGAGATGCGTCGGGCGCGTCCGCTGTCGCCAGCGGCAGCCTCACGACAAATTCAGCGCCTTTTCCTAACCCTTCACTATGGGCCTCGACGGCGCCGCCGTGGAGCTCAACCAGGCGCCGCACAAGCGTCAGACCCAGCCCCAGGCCGCTGACGGGATTCTCACCCGAAGGCTCAACACGCGCAAAGACGTCGAAGACGCTGGTCAGCGCCTCTGGCGCGAGGCCGATCCCATTATCGGCGACCGAGAGGATTGCATAGTGGCCCTCCTGACGGAGAGCGACGCGAATGCGTCCATGCTCGGGGGTATATTTGGCGGCGTTATCGAGAAGGTTTGAAACGACCTGGACCAGGCGAACCTCGTCGCCCTCGACGTCTACTGGCTGCGGGGTAAGCGCGAGGGTGAACTCGCCGATCTCCCATTCGGTTTTCGGGTTTCATCACGGTTGGCAGATCTCAGATTCTTCCGAAGGTCGAGATGTGACGGGCAGGATTCGAAGATGGACGGGAGCGTCCTGCAGAATCCGGCGCATAAGACGCTAAACACGGACTTCGCGATGTCAAGACCGATTGTCGTTTACCGTGTGCATGCTCGGCTCCTCAGAATCGAAGGGGCCCTACGCCCAAATTCACGGCATTCTCGTGCCGAGAGGAACCGTCCACAACATCACAAGCGGACAAATGGATTAAACTTATGCCTCCGTCGCGGTTCAGATTTCGATCTGTCCCCCGAGTTCGACGACGCGACCGACTGGAATCTGATAAAATTCCGTCGCCGGCAGCGCATTCCTGTGGATGAACTTGAAGATGTGTATTTTCATGCGGCTCCATTTCGACGCAGAGAGCGACAATCACCGGACGTCCAATTACGAATGTTGTTTCAGCCATATTGAAGCTGATCGGACACGAAAGCGATTCGAGTAGCATCGCGCGCGGGATATTCGGTTGCTCCAGCCGTAGCGAACGCTCATGGCCTGAAAGTCCTTGGCGAGGCAGGCATCCTCAACGCGTTTCGCCATATCGATGCGCGGGAGTGTTCTGGCGTGACGTGTAGAAGCACGATGCGTTCATGCAATATTTTATTGTGTTTTAGATTTTGCAGAAGCGAAACGGGAACAACATCATTGCGACCCGCGAGATAGACTGCCGTTCCCTTCACGCACGTTTGGTCTTGATGTTTCGCGAGAAAGTCGGGGACTGGAATAGTGCCGCTCTCCAGCGCGCGGCGTCGAGCTGCAGAACCCTGGCTCCAGCACGTCATCAGGAAAAAAGAGATTGCTGGCGACGACAAGCGGTATTCAGCCACCCTCGAAAAACTTCGCCATATTTGCCGCAACGAATGAGCCGTCGACGACGATGAACAGCCCCACCTCGGCTGGCTGAGCGGCAGGCTCCAACGCCAGACCTCCCGCATCGCGATGAACATCAGAACGCTGGTAAGGAGCATCGTCAGCGACACGGGAATGCCGAAAGCGGCGGCAAGACTGTCTGAGGAGCGGAAGACCATGGTCAGGATCAGCGTCAACGTCATCAGCGCCCAATTGACGAAGCCGACGTAAATCTGGCCGATCACTTTCCTCCGAAGTCTGCACAATATGAACGCGCGGGAGAAGCCGAAGCTGGATCGCTTGAGGTGTCATCAAAAAGGCGCCGGTAATGATGGACTGGCTGGCGATGACGGTGGCGACTGTCGCCAATATTACATAAGAGCGCGTAGCCGGGCTGGCGATACACAAAAAGGCGTCCAAGGGGAGACGACGGTGTCTGGAGCTTTTCGGAGCGCGCTTGCAGCAGTCATCTTGATCATTTTTGTGCCGGGGATGGCGGCTCCACAAGCCAGCGAACCGCCCCTGATCGGCCCAGACGAAGGGCCGTGGGAATTAGACGGCGGCTTTAAATTCAAGAAAAAGGAGGAGACGCGGAGAGCGCTGAGCGGGGTGGCCTGCCTGCCTGCCTCGCGCGGGCAGCGCCGTTGCCTTGCGGTGTTCGATGAAGGAGGAGAGGCGCGGCGCCTCACACTTGCGGACCACGGCTACTCGACAGACAACAAAAGCTTAGTCCTACTGCCCGGCAAAGCGGAGCTGGACGCAGAAGGTGCGACAACCGATGGCCGTTACTTCTATGTTACCGGCTCGCATGGCGCAAAGCAGGAAAATTGCGTAAATAACCCGGACAGCCGGCACGTCATTCGCTTCCCAGTGGAGGCGTCTCCCAACGGAAGCAGTGCCGATCTGTCCGTTACGGGCGCGCTTTGGACCATTATGAAAGGCGTGCCAGAGCTAACGGAATCTGTCGACGTTGTTCCGTGCGAAAAGGCTTCCAACACTGATTCGCAAAAACGCGGGGTCAACATTGAAGGGCTCGCCGTGAAGGATGGTCGTCTCTTTTTCGGCTTTCGTAGTCCGGCCGTCGGTGGCGCGGCCAAGATATTATCCGTAGACGTTGAACGGCTTTTCAGCGGAGGTGGCGCAGATCCAAAATTATTCACGCTTTTTCTCGGGCCGGGCCGGGCGGTGCGAGATCTCTCGCCGGTAAGCGACGGCATACTGGTGCTAGCGGGCCCCGACGAAGCCGAGACGAGCAAAGACGCGGGCTGGGCTGTGGCGCGCTGGAACCCGAAAGCAAGCGAAGCGGTCGTTCATCCTAAGATTCTCGGCCGCCTAGACTTGAAAGTCGTCGAGATACGGCCCTGCGACAAGAAGATAAAACCAGAGGCGCTCGCCGTGACGGAGGACGAGGCGGGCAAGCCATACAGGGCGGTGATTTTCTCCGACGGCATGTGCGACGGCGGTCCGCTCATTTTCACGATTCCGAGATGAGGAGAAAGCCGCCCCTCGCCGGGATAGCAGCGATTTGAACCCGCGTTCGCCGGATGATGCCCCAAGTGAAGGAACGTCTGCTCGGATCGGACACATTAGGCGAATCTCGGCTTAGTTCGGAAATTGTCGGAAAAGGCCTTCGCCTGAGGTTGTTTCTAGAGATTGAGTGTCTGCCGCGCGACTCTCAGCTTGAGAGTCTTCTGTCGCGCCATAAGCGGCACGCGATCGAGTGGGGCGTCTCAACCTTTTTCGCGTGTCCCCTTGGCGCTGCCCGATGGTTGGCGCATGTTCGTCGCCAGGAGGACGCCTATGACTTGGAAGCGGCTCGGCCCACTACATTGGATTGACCCGGAGACGCTTGAGAGACACGCCCTGGCCGCGGGCTCGGGCCTGATTGCCACGGAGCGCAGTCTTTGGGTTGTAGCTGATGACCTTCACCATCTTGTGCGTCTTGGGAGGCAAGACCAGCTTCTCGGAGAAGGCTTCCGAATTCTCTCAGGTGAGTTGCCACAGGAGTTGAAGGCGCGCAAGCGTGCGAAGCCCGACACCGAATGCCTCATTCAGCTCAGCTCCCATCCCGAGAGTTTGTCGATGTTGGCGTTTCCGTCAGGATCGAAGCGCTACCGCGTCCGAGCTAGCGAGATCCGTGTCGATACGGCTGATAAGTTCGTAGGTTCGCGAGAGATTGACGTCTCGGCACTGCTGGGATTTTTAAGTGAACATATTCCAGATTTGAATATTGGAGGCGCTGTAGTCTTAGGAGAAAAAGTCCTGCTTTTTCAGCGAGGAAACGGAAAGGCCGGCGTCAACGCAGTTATCGACTTTGGCCTCGATCGCTTGGAGGCGCTTGTCCATGGCCAATTTATGAGGGCGACGTTTAGTCCCCAAATTACTGAGATGCAGCTGCCGAAGATAACCGGAGTCAGTCTCACGTTTACTGACGCATGCGTATACGAGGGACAAGTTTATTTCTCCGCCGCCGCTGAGCGCGGGTCTTCAACATATGACGACGGAGAGATTATTGCCTCGGCGATCGGGCGAATGGGACCGAGACCAGATCTTTTAACTCAGATTGAGGCGGCTAAGGTTGAGGGTCTGGCGGTCGCCAGAAGTGATGAGAGCACTACGACCTTTTTCGCTGTCACGGACGCAGATGATCCTCTAAGCCCTTCACAGCTCATGGAAGTAAAGGTCTAGTTTCAGCTTCTACTCCTGGAAGCTGTGTCCGAACGGTTACATACTCCTGATCAATTGGCCGGTAAGTTGGGTTGTCACGTTGCACGAAATTGTAAGGCGGGGCAAAAAGGCGGGAGAGAACCGTCCACCCTTCAAACCGTTCTTTCTCGCGGGATTACGAGCTTACCGTCTGCGCCGCGCTTGAGGCGGCCGGCGTGATTTCGTCGACGAAAACGGCGAGGGGCCGGGCGCGCGGCTGAGGAAGGCAGGGTCAAAATGAGCGAGCGGGAGGCAGACCATAGGCGGAAGGGGGTTCCCTTTGAAAAGCTTCGCGAGGGCCGCTGCAAATTCCCGCTCGGCACGATCAATGATCCGCCCGAGTGGTTTTGCGGAGAACCCGCGCCAATCGCGGCCGTCTATTGCGAACGGTGTCAGGCGAAAGCCTATAATCGCTTCGGAAGGCGCAGCTAGTGTCCTGACTCTCAATTGACGACCAATAACTCATCCGCTTCTGATTTCTCGAGAGCCTTGCGGGCGCGGCTGATTTTTTCGAGGATGGCCTCGCCTTTTGCGGTCCATTTATAGGGCTGGGGA